>CAVWRJ010000001.1:0-105655 GCA_963757335.1 uncultured Acidobacteriota bacterium
CACCGCGTTGAATGACCGGCGGCGTTCGGAAGGACTGCCCGAACTCGAGGTCGACCTCGTGCTGCATTTCGGTGAGGTGGTCTATGGCAATGTCGGCACCGGGCGGCGGCTCGACTTCACCGTGATCGGCCGCGCGGTCAACGAGGCAAGCCGGATCGAAGAGCTCTGCGACGACGCAATACAGCCGATCCTGGTGTCCGAGACATTCGCCGAAGACGCTGCGGCCGCCAGCTGCAACTGGTCGGCACGTTTGCGATGCGAGGACTCGCGCGAAAGCAGCGGATCTGGTCGCCATTGCGGTCACGGCAGATCGCACGGCCCCGGGCCCGCGCCGCCTCGGATGGCTGCGGATGGCGAGTTGCACCTGGCTGAAGCCCATGAATTGAGATCTGGGCGTACCGACGCGCTTGTCAGTAGCGCGGGACGTAGCCAATTTGGTTAGTTCGGTTCACCTGCAACGCGAAGCCGGTTGGTGGGCCTTCCCGCTGACGTTCAGCAGCCGCCAGCCAAACACCGAAGGATATTGTCCTTGTCCAACCCTCGCGACTTTCACACTCCGCAATCGTCCTACACCAAGGAAGATCTGCTCAAATCGAGCGAAGGCGGCTATTTCGGCCCGGGCAATGCCCAGCTGCCGGCGCCGCCCATGCTGATGATGGACCGGATCACCGAGATCAGCCTGGACGGCGGCGAATTCGGCAAGGGCCATGTCATCGGCGAGCTGGATATCACGCCGGACCTCTGGTTTTTCGACTGCCACTTTCCCGGCGACCCGGTGATGCCGGGATGTCTGGGTCTGGACGCGATGTGGCAGATCTCGGCTATTGGCTTGGCTGGTCGGGCTCACCGGGCAAGGGCCGCGCCGTCGGCGTCGGCGAGGTCAGGTTCCGAGGCGACATAAAGCCGGACATCAAGCGCGTGCGCTACGAGGTCAGCATGCGCCAGGTAAGGCGCGGCAAACTGGCGCTTGGAATCGCCAACGGCAGCGTGTTTGCCGATGACACCTGCGTCTATGTCGCCAAGGATATGAGAGTAGGACTGATAGCGCCCGCAACCTGAGACGCGGTTCGAGAAAGAGGCTGCGTCCTTTCACCGGCCCTTACAGCGATCGCCAACGAAGCGATGGCTGCCTTTTCAACCAAGGCTGAAGCTCGCCACGTCCGGATCCCAATGGTTGGGCGGACCTAGCGCGTGCGTCCGTCGAATACGGCGCGACAAGATAGCCCTGAAATTTCGGCTTGCTTAAATGTATGGTTAGTCCGACAATCCAACCTATGGCGATGGCTCTTGGCCCCAACTTGACGAGATCCGACGGCGAGCACGGAAATCCGCCGCTCGATCGCGCATCGCCGTTGCCGCTTTACGCCCAGCTCAAACAGCGGCTGGTCGGCATGATCCTGCGCTGGGACCATGCCAAAACCCGTTTCTATTCGGACGAGCAACTCTGCGCGCTGCTTCAACGTCAGCCGCGACACCGTTCGTCAGGCCCTGTCCGAACTGGTCAACGAAGGGCTGCTGACGCGCAGTCGCGGGCTTGGAACGTTCATCTCCGGGCGCAAGCTGGAAGAGCGGTTCGACCCCGGCATGGATTTTCTGCAGCAGTGGGCGGCCCACGGCACGCCGATGCAATCGACGCTGCTGGTATTCGAGCGCCGGCCCGCGAACGAACATATGGCCGCTATCCTTGAAATTCACGATCGGCGCGATGGTGCTGTTCATCAAGCGGGTCCGTGCCGCGGCAAGGGTGCCGATCGCGATCGATTACCGCTGTCTGCCGGCCGAATACGTCACCGACTGGACCGAGGAGTCGGCCCGAGGCTCGCCGCTGCATCTGCTGTGGCAAAAATTCGATCTGCGCAGTGGCGATTTCGCCATCGAAGCCGGCATCGCGGCCTCGGAAGAAGTGGAATATCTTCATCTTGCCTCCGGGCGCGCCCATTCTGACCCGCACGCTGCGCTATCGCGACGATGCGGGGCGCCTCGTGATGGCCGGCCACACGGTTCATCGCGGCGATCTCGTTCGATATTCATTGAACGTTCCGCTCTCGCGCAAGGGCTCCGGCTCCGGCGGCGAGGTCGAACGCAGCGGGGTTCACGACGACTGAAAGCGCTGCTCACGACATCCGACGGCGCGCGGGCGCAGCACGGTGCCGATCAGCGATCCGATCAAGAGGAGGGGAATCGTGCATTTTGGACGACGCGGTTTCTTGCAGCTTTTATCCGGTGCCGCGCTGGCATCGTCGAGCCTTCGAGCGGCCCGCGCGGCGGACGAACCGTTGCGCATCGGATCGATCCTGTCGGTGACGGGGCCGGCCGCCTTTCTCGGCGAGGACATGAAGGCGGGCCTTCAACTCGCCGTCGAGGAAATCAACGCGGCCGGCGGCATCAACGGCCGCCAGATCGCGTGGACCTTCTATGACGCCGAGAGCCAGACCCAGAAGGCGATCTCCGCGACGCGGCGCCTGATCAGCCAGGATCGCGTCGAAGTGATTCTCAGCGGCGGCAATATGAGCGGCATCGCGCTCGCCGATGGCGCCGCTGGCCGAAGCCGCCAAGATACCCTTCATCTCCAGCGAAGGCGCCCTCGGCCATCGTCACGCCGGTCGCGGAGCGGCGCTGGGTGTTCAAGAGCACGGTCGACGACGGCGACGTGCTGGAGCGGATCGCCGATTATTTCGACAAGAAGAAGATCAAGAAGGTCGCGCTGCTGGCCGACTCCAGCGGATTTGGACAGGGCGCCGTGGCGCAGATGGAGATGATCGGCCCCAAACGCGGTCTCGACGTCGTGTACGAATCCTTCGGGCCGGCCGACACCGACATGATGCCCCAGCTCACCCGCATCCGCGACAGCGGCGCCGAAGCGATCATCTGCTGGACCGTGACGCCGGCGGGCGTGGTGTTCCTCAAGCAGGCGCAGCAGCTCGGGCTCGACAACCGTAACCTGATCCACAGCTACGGCTTCGTCTCCGCCGACTACATGGAGCTCGCCGGCGAGGCCGCCAACGCCGCTGCTGCTGGCCAGCCTCAAACTCCCGGTCGGGGACCAATTGCCGGACAGCGATCCGCTGAAGGCCGGCATTCTCAAGCTGTACCGCAGCTATCAGCGCCCGGTTCGGCCGGCCGCCGAGCCTTTACGCGGCCGAGTCCTACGATGCCGCGCTGCTGGCGCAGCAGGCGCTCAGCAAGGTCGGCGGGGATCCGGCCAAGCTTCCGGAGGGGCTCGAGGGCATTCGCGAATTTCGCCGGCATCAGCGGCGTGTTCGATTTTTCGCCGGAGAAACATTCGGGCCTGTCGAAGCGCGACATCGTTCTGATCAATTGGCGCGACGGCCGGTTCAATCTCGTCGACTACAAATAGGATTCTACGTTTCGGCCTGACATCCAGCTTGAAAGGAAAGGCTATGACGCTCTCTCGTGACATGACGACGCAACAGGTGGTCGAAGTGATGGAGACGCTTCTCGATGGCCCGGAGAATCGATTTCCGCTGACGTTCAATTCCGACCTGCCGCGCATCCGCGAACTGTTCCATGCCGCCACCCGCAACCAATGGGACCCGAAAACCGACGTGTCGTGGGATGAGCTCGATCCGGAAATCTATACCGAGGAGCAGCGTTACGCCGCGCGGCTGTACTGGAGCCGGCGCGCCTGGAGCGAGTACGGCGCGATCTCGGAAAGCCCCGCGCTGCAGGTCCGGTTCGGCGTCGAGCACCGGCCGTCCGACATGCAGCTGTTCTTCACGATCCGCTCCCAGGAAGAAGCCCGCCACGCCGAAGTATGCCATGCCATGGCCGAGCGACTGGGCGGCTACATCGAAAAGCCGGTGCAGCAACTGTTCGAAGGCTCGGTCGCCACGCATGGCGTGCGCAAGGCCGCGCTCAACGCCAGCGTCCCGCTCGAGGGCATCATCGCGGCGCTGGTCTGTACCGCCGAGGAAATCGCCTTCGACGTCTTTCGTCATCTCGCCGACGTCACGCGCGACCCGGTGGCGAAGCAGATCGTTCGCCTCATCATGCGCGACGAAGTTCCGGCATTGCGCCTTCGGCTGGTATTTTCTCGAGGCGATCTGCGAGACGCTGACGCCCGAACAGAAAAAGATGATCGAGGAGTCGGTCATCACGATGGTCGAGAAGGTGGAATTGAACGGCTATCACAGCTCCTGGCTCGCGCCGGGCAATCCCGCGTCGCGCCAGGAGGTCGAAGCCGACCGCATCACGTATGAGGCCGGCCTCGGTTCGACCGTCGAAGAGCTCGAGAAGCCGATCTTCATCGCGACGTTGCAACGAATTCGCGACCAGATGCGGCCGCTCGGGCATCAACCTGCCGCCGTTCAGCCATCCCAAGCTCGGGACCATCTGAGATGACGAACGCCGCGGATCAGGTGATCCAGCCGCCGTTGCGACTTCTGGTCGAAAAGCGGTTTCCGCTCGAAATGAATGTGACGCTGCCGGAGATCAGGGAGCTCTACGACAGCGGCAAGGCCGGACGCTGGAACCCGCATCGCGATATCGACTGGGACGCGCTGTCGCCGGATCGCTATGACGAGCCGACGCGGCTGGCCGCACGACGGGCCTGGAGCCGACGAGGCTGGATCGAAGCCACCGGGCTCACCGAGACGCCGGCGCTGACTGGTGCGCTTTTGCATGGAGGCCGGACGCGAGATCGATCCAAAATTCTTTCTCACCACCCGCAACACCGAAGAAGCCTGGCACATCGAGTGCTTCGACAAGATCGCGGAAGGCGTTCGGCGGTCGCGTCACCCGTCCGGCGGAACGCGGCTATGAGACCGTCTTCAACCGCAACCTGCACCGGCGCGTGCTGGATGCCGAGTCAACACCTCGACAGCTACGTCGCGGTACACGCGGCGTTCGAAGACGGCCTCGAGCTGGAGCTCTGCCGCGCATGGCGAACCGGCGCCACCAACTCGGCGATCGCCGCGGTACTCGACCGGGTGATCGCCGACAAGGAGCGTCATGCGGCGTTCGGCTGGCTTTATCTGGCATCGCGCGCGGCGCACTGGACCGCCGACGAGCGCCTGACCATCGCGGAAGAACTCGCGGTTCATGTCCGCGATACCGAACTCAGGGGTTATCACTGCCCCTGGCTCGCGCCCGAACACGCCAGCGTCGAAGCGCAAGCCGATGCCGCCATCGCCGCCGCCGGGTCTCGGCGCGGCCAGCCGCGCCGCCGAGGAAGAGGTGCTGATCAATTACGTCGGCAACGCCCGCGCCCGGCTCGCCGAATTCAACGTCGTGCTGCCGGTGTTTGAAACCAACCGCATGCGCTGCTCCTTCTGAACGGAAACCGCGATGCAGACCGGGTCCACCTTTCTGCAATTACTGGTCGCCGGCATCGGTACGGGCAGCATCTACGCGCTGATTGCGCTCGGGCTTCAACGTCGTCTTCAAGAGCACCGGCGCGATGAACTTTGCGCAAGGCGAGTGGGTGGTGATGGGCGGCATGATTTCCGCCCTGCTGCTCGGTGCCGTCGGCAATGTTGGCCTGGCATGTCTGCTCGCCGTGCTGGTGGTCACCATCGTGGGTCTGCTCTCCGAGCGCCTGGTGATCTGGCCGCTGCGCAAGCCGACGGCGCTGTTGATCACGCTGGTCAGCATCGGCCTGTCGATCTGCACGCCGCAGCCTGGTGATGCTGGTGCTCGGCAAGAAGCCGGTCGGCTATCCCGGATTTTCCGGCGCGGCGGCGATCAATATCGGCGGCATCGCTATACAGGTTCAGACCCTGTGGATTGTCGGCCTCACGCTGGCATTCCTCGTCGTGATGCATTTTTTCTTCGAGCGCAGCATGCTGGGCAAGGCGCTTCGCGCGGCCGCGGCCGACCGTGAGGCCGCGATCATCGTCGGCGTCAAGGTCGAGACCACGATATTGCTGTCCTTTGGCATCGCCGCTTTCGCCGGCGCACTGGCCGGAGCCATCATCACGCCGCTGACGCTGGCCTCGTACGATCAGGGCGCCATGTTCGGCTTCAAGGGTTTCAGCGCCGCCATGCTCGGCGGCGTCGGCAGCCTGCCCGGCGCGCGTCGTCGGCGGGCTGGCGCTCGGCCTGCTGGAAGCCTTCGGCAGCTTCTACATTTCGTCTGATTTCAAGGACGCCATCGCTTTTGCGGTTCTGCTGTTGATCCTGTTCGTGCGTCCTTCGGGATTGCTCGGCCGGGCCGACATCGTCAAGGTTTAACCATCGTGGCATCAGCTCCACTGGCGTCCGAAGCTGGTTCTGCCCCCGTGATCGCGCCAGCGATGCCGGAGGCCGATCGGCCGTTGCGATCCGCCACCAGACCGGCGGCGCGGCAACCGTCCGATGGTCTGCTGCTGCTGTTGGTCTGGCTCGCGCTGCTGACGATTCCGTTCATCGCTCCCAACGCCTATATCGTCTCGCTGGCCAATATGGCGCTCATCAACCTCATTCTGATTGCCAGCCTCAATCTGTTGATGGGCTTCGGCGGCCAGATTTCGCTGGGGCACGCCGGGTTCTTTGGCGTCGGCGCCTATGTCAGCGGCATCCTGAACGTCAAGCTGGGCATCAGCGCCTGGCTCGGGCTTGCCCAGCGCGGCGCTGGCGACCGGGCTGGCGGCGCTGGTGATCGGCCTGCCGGCGTTGCGGCTGCGCGGTCACTATCTGTCGATGGCCACGCTCGGCTGGAACGCCATTCTTGTGGTGCTGTTCAATCAACTGATCCCGCTGACCGGAGGTCCCAACGGTCTGTTGGGCGTCCAGCCGTTCTCGCTTGTTCGGCTTCCGGCTCGACAGCGAGCCGAAAGCCTTTGCGCTGGTCTGGCTGGCGGCGCTGCTGGTGATGCTGACGATCCTCAACCTGCTGCACTCGCGCCACGGCCGCGCGCTTCGCGCCGTCGCGACCAACGAGCTTGGCGCCGATGCGATCGGGATCGACAGCTTCCGCACCAAATTGCTGTTTTTCGTGATCAGCGCCGCAATGGCCGGAATCGCGGGAAGCCTCTACGTCCATGTCAATCAATACGCTTCACCTGATACGTTCGGCATTTCCGGATCGATCCTGCTGATCGTGATGGTCGCGCTCGGCGGCGCCGGCACCTATTGGGGGCCGCTCTCGGGCGCGATCATCTACACCATCGTGCCGCAATTGCTGCTCGACTATGAGGATGCCGAATTGATGCTGTTCGGCGTCGGCATGCTCGATCGTGCTGATCGCGTTTCCGGGCGGCCTCGCCAACGTGCCCGGTGCCGTCATGCGCCGCCTTCGGCCGGGGAGCCCGTCATGACCGCGAAACTGCTGCAGGTCGACGGGCTGTCCCGCCACTTCGATGGCGTAACGGCCGTCGCCGATTTGAGCTTCAGTGTCAGCGCCGGCGAGATCAAGGCGGTGATCGGGCCGAACGGCGCCGGCAAGAGCACGCTGTTCAACATGATCGCCGGCGTCACCGCGCCCAGCTCCGGCCAGATCTGGTTCGACGGCGAGCGCATCGACCGTGAGCCGACGTTCCAGAGGGCGCGGCGCGGCATCGCCCGTACTTTTCAGAATCTGCAGATCTTCCGCGAGATGAGCGTGCTGGAGAACGTCATGGTCGGCCCGTCATATGCGCAGCTTCGCGGGCGTGGCGCGCGCGATCCTGCAGGGCCCGGGCTTCGCGGGCCGAGGAGCGACGCCATCGCCGCGTCGGCGATGGACCTGCTCGATCGTTTCGGTCTCGCCGACAAGGCCCAGCGCGCAGGCGGGCACGCTGAGTTTCGGCCAGCTGAAGATACTGGAGCTGGCGCGCGCGCTCGCCTGCGAGCCGCGGCTATTGCTGCTCGACGAGCCGGCCGCCGGACTGCCGCATGCCGAAGCCGATCGGATGGGCGAGATCATCACCGGTCTGAACCGCGACGGCATGACGGTGCTGCTGGTCGAGCACAACATGCGGATGGTGATGGCGCTGTCGCACGACATTCTGGTGCTCAACAACGGCCGGCGCATCGCCGAGGGAACCGCGGATCAGGTCAGCCGCCATCCCGAAGTGCTCGCGGCCTATCTCGGTGAGGCCGAAGATGCTTGAGCGTCAGCGAACTATCGGCCGGCTACGGCAACATCCAGGTGCTGCACCGCGTGTCGCTGCATGTGGCGCCCGGGCAATCGGTCTGTCTGATCGGCGCCAACGGCGCCGGCAAGACCACGCTGATGCGCTGCATCGCGGGCCTGCTGCGGCCCAGCGCCGGACGTATCACCATCGCCGACCGGGATAGTCGGCAAGGCCTCCGCTTCGGCCGGCTCGGCGCCGGCGTCGCGCTGGTGCCGGAGGGCCGGCGCGTCTTTGCGCCGATGAGCGTGCGCGAGAACCTGGAGATGGGAGCTTTTCGCCGGCTGTGGCCGCGTCGCGATCGCGCGGTCGCGGCCGACATGGAGATGGTCTTCGAGCTGTTTCCCCGGCTGCGCGGAGCGCCAGAAGCAGGCTGCGGGATTGCTCTCGGGCGGCGAGCAGCAGATGCTCGCGATCGCGCGCGCGCTGATGTCGCGGCCGCGGCTATTGCTGCTCGATGAGCCGTCGATGGGACTGGCGCCCCGCGTGGTTCAGGAAATCTTCGCCACCATCCGGCGCCTCAACGCCGAAGGAATGTCCATCCTGCTGGCCGAGCAGAACGCCAATCTGGCGCTGCGCAGCGCCGCGCAGGGCTATGTGCTCGCCGAGGGAGAAATCGTTCGCGCCGCCGAGAGCAGCGCGCTGCGACGCGATCCCTCGGTTCGCACCGCCTATCTCGGTCTCTGACAATCATCATCCAGGGCAACATGACGAACACCATTCTAGATGAGACGCTTGAAGCCGAGTTTGCGCTCCGCCGACGGCACCCCGAACGCGAAGATATCTATGATGGTCATCGGCGCCGCAGCGCCGCCGTGCGCGCCAGCGGCGCCTGTCTGCTCGACCAGCGCTATGGCCGAGGGGCCGCGATGCCTGCTCGATGTGTTCCCCGCCAGGGGAAGCGCCCCGGTGCTGTTCTTCGTGCATGGCGGCTATTGGCGCGCGCTCGACAAGTCGGACGTGTCCTTTATCGCCACGCCGTTCCAGCGCGCCGGGATGACGGTGGTGATGCCGGGTTACGATCTTGTTCCGGCGGTTCGCGTCGGCGACATCGTCGATGAGCTGAGAGCCGCCCTTGCCTGGGTGATCGACCGCATCTCGCCGCAGCAGGATCGTCGTCGCGGGCCATTCGGCCGGCGGTCAGCTCGCGGCCATGCTGGCGCTGGACCAGGCCGATCGCGGCAGCGGACCGATCGCCGGCCTGGTCGGCATCAGCGGCGCCTACGATCTGCGGCCGCTGCTGCGGACATCGATCAACGGCGATCTCACTCTGTCGGTCGAGGAAGCCGAGGCCGTCAGTCCGTTGCTTCGCCTGCGCGCGCTGCCGCCAACCGCCCCCCTGATGCCGTTGCTGGCGATGGTGGGCGGCGACGAAACCAACGGCTTCAAGACCTGGAGTTCCGATCTGGTCGATGCATGGCAAGCGCATGGCGCGGCCGGCCACGCTGGTGGAAACTCCCGGCCGCAATCATTTCACCATCCTCGATGCCCTGGCGGAGGACAACGGGATGTCGCGCGCACCATCCGGCAGCTGATCGGGCCATGAATTCCACAGCAGCCTTGCTTGCAAGCAACCAGCACGCCCTCGCCGCGGACCGGCGGCGTGACGATCTACTCCGGGATCGCCTGCCCGGAACCGCCAAGCTCGGCCGGAAAATCCTTCAGCTTCGGCAGACCGTCCCGCATCGGCAGCACGGTTTCGGCATAATTGACGTGAACGCCGGGCGTGAACTCAAGCGTCGGAATGGTCGACACGAAGACGTCGACGAGGCCGATCGGCGGATGATTGGTCATCAGGTGGCCGCCGCATTTCGCGCAATATTTGCGCTGGCTCAATTCCGTCTTCTGAAATGTCGCGACATGTTCGGCTCCGGCCGTGATCCGCACCGCCTCCGGCTTCCAAAGGCTGAAGGCGTTCACGGGTCCTCCGGACCAGGAACGGCAGGAGCTGCAATGACAGTAGCCCATCGCCTCCGGTGATCCAGTGACCTCCAGTTCAACGGCGCCGCAGAAGCAATTTCCAGGATGAGGCATGTTTTCTCCTTTCAGGATTATCGGTATCGGTTAACGAGGCCAGGTCCGGCGATTGGTTCGATCAATGGCCGTGATCGGGACGGTTCATCGCCTGGTCAGATCGCGCCAGGGCAGCAACATCGACACGCGCTCCCTGTAGCGGCGGTATTCGTCTCCGAACATGTCGACCAGGTCGCGCTCTTCCAGGAAAATGCCGACGAAGATGTAGGCCGTGGTCACCGCGGCGAACAGCAGATGCCCTACGCTCATCGTGGGCGCCGCCCAAAACGCGATGGCAAAGCCCAGATAGATCGGGTGCCGCACGAATTTGTAATACAGCGGCGTCCGGAAGCGCGGCGTCGGCGTCTCAAGACCGGAGAGATTGTTGGCGACCTGGTGCAATCCAAACAGCTCGAAATGATTGATCAGGAAAGTGCTGCTCAACACGATCAGCCAGCCCACGAACGACAAGGCCGTGATCGTCACCGCCATTTCCGGCTCCTCGATATGCCAGAGGATTTCCGGCATCGGACGCCACTGCCAGAACAGCAGGATCAGCGTCAGGCTCGCGAACAGCACATAGGTGCTGCGCTCCACGGGCTTGGGCACATATTGCGTCCACCATTGCTTGAACTGCTTGCGCGCCATCACGACTGTGCTGCACGGCGAACAGGGTCATCAGCAGGAGATTGATGATGAGCGCTTCGGCGATCGACGAGGCCGGGCCGTCGTCGATCGTCTTTGGGCACCACCAGGCCCGTCACGAAGCCGACGGCATAGAGAAATGTGACGAAAAACACCAGATAGGCGACAAACCCGTAAAGAAATGCGGTAAATCTGAATATTCGATTTCCCGATAAGTCGGGGCTAATGGCTTGAGACTCGGTCATAATCGTCTCCGGTTTGGGCAATAAAGGGGATCGCGACAACCGTCGCGACACCTGAAGGATGCCCGGAACGCGGCGGCGAGACTTTGCCCGGCGCTTGATTTATCCCTGAGACGAACTTGATTATTTCTTGAGACCCGCCGGTCGGAGCATTCATGCAGTTCACATTTGACGATCACACGCTTGATACCGAGCGCCGCGAGTTGCTCCGCGGCGGAGCCGTGATTGCCGTGCAGCCGCAAGTGTTCGACCTACTGGTCTATTTGGTGCAGAACCGGGAGCACGTCGTCAGCAAGGATGATCTCATCGCCCTGGTCTGGCAGGGCCGGATCGTGTCGGACTCGACCCTCACCAGCCGGATCAATGCCGCGCGTACAGCCATCGGCGACAGCGGCAAGGACCAGAAATTGATCCGGACAATTCCGCGAAAGGGCGTTCGCTTCGTTGGCAGTGTGATCGAGCAACTTCGCGACCCTCAACCGGCCGCCGCGCCGGTGCAGGAAAGCGTGGCCGCGCTCGGCTCTGCCATTGCCCGAACGGCCGGCGATCGCCGTGCTCCCCTTCACCAACATGAGCGGCGAGCGCGGAACAGGAATATTTTTCCGACGGCATCAGCGAGGACATCATCACCGCTCTGTCCAAGCTGCGCTGGTTCTTCGTGATCGCGCGCAACTCTTCCTTCATCTACAAGGGCAACGCCGTCCATTTGAAGCAGATCGCCGAGGAACTTGGCGTGCGTTACGTCGTCGAGGGCAGCGTGCGGAAGGACGGCGACCTCGTGCGCATCACGGCGCAGCTCAACGACGCGACGACGGGAAGCCACATCTGGGCGGAGCACTATGACCGGGATCTCACCGACGTTTTTGCGGTTCAGGACGAGATCACCGATGCCATCGTCGCCACCATCGAGCCAAAGATCTATGTCGCGGAAAATTTCCGTGCCCGGCGCAAGCCGCCAAATAGCCTGGATGCGTGGGATCTGGTGATGCGGGCCATGTCGCATTTCTGGCGGGTGACCCGGCAGGACAATATGGTGGCGCAGGCACTGCTCGAGAAGGCGATCGCCATCGACCGGCACTACGGCCAGGCCAACGGCTTGCTCGCCACCAGTCATATGTTTGGCGTTCACATGGGTTGGGCGGATATCACCATCGCGGCGCCTGTCGCCGAACGCGCCGCGCTGGCGGCGGTCCTGTCCGACAGCCAGGATCCCTGGGCGCACAACGCGCTGGCCAGCGTCTATTTTTCCACGCGGCGGCTGGACGCTTCAATGGCCGAGTTTGAACTGGCGCTGCAGCTCAACCCGAATTTCTCGCTGGCGCACGGCTATTACGGATTGGCATTGACCTATTGCGGGCGCTGGCAGGAAGCCCATCAGGCGGCGCAGCATGCGTTACGGCTGAGCCCGCGCGATCCCTTCTCGGCGATCTATTACGGTGTCGCGGCCTATGCGCAGTTTGTCGGCAAGAACTATCCGGAAGCTATCGGGCTTTCGCGCGAAGCCATCCGGCAACGCAGCGATTTCTCCGGCGGTTATCGGGTGCTGACGGTTGCCGCCGGCATGGCGGGACAAGTCGACGTCGCCGCGGCCGCTCTGAAAGAGCTGCGCCGCGCGCAACCGAATATCTCGCTCGGCTGGATCGCCAGCCAATTGCCATGGAAGCTGGACTCCGACCGCGAGCATTATCTGGAGGCCTTCCGCCGGGCGGGCTTGGACTAGCGGCAGGTCAGCGCGGACGCCCGCCGGGCCGCAGCCCGGCGCGCCGTCGCGGTCATCGATCGAGACGCTGCTACCGCGCCCGTGTTTCCGCAGCTTCGTCCAGACCGTAGTCGATCTCACCGCGGCAGATGCCGATGTCCTTTAGTTCCCGGTCACTGAACAGGCGCAGCGCGGCGAGCTGCGCCTGACGTTCGTGCCGCGCGATCGCCGCGGCAACCAGGCGATCAACGAGGCGGCCTAGCCACACCAGAAAACTGCCAACACTGCTCCGGTTTCGTGAGGAGGCCAGCGGATAGCTGGGGGATATTGCTGAGCATCGTCATGTCGAGGTCCTTCGAGAAATTGGGCTTGATTGCTTGCCTATCCCTAGCCGTTGCGGCGGACCAAGACTTTCAGGGATTTGCGATTTTTGTCCAAATGCCCTTGAGATGCTCTTGAGACGAATGCGCCTTTGTGGATGCGCGACCGTCATCCGCGCAGCATCCGCGAAGCTGGCGTCGCCGTGCCGATGGCCGTGGATGTGGTCTTGTCAGCTGCGGAGACGTGCTGCGCCAGCGTTCGCGCGACTTCTTCGGCGTGAGTCGAAATCATGAAATGGGCCGCTCCGCCGATGGTAACGGCCGAGGCTCTGGTGCATTGGGCCAGCAGCTGGTTGGTTCGCTGAACCGCCGGATGGCTGTTCTCGCCCCACAGCACGAGCGTGGGGATGTCGATTTTGGCGAGCGAAGGCCGCGTCAGCCGGAAGCCATAGCCGCTTGCCCAATCCAGAATGTTGGTCGCCGTGGTCTCAATGGCGTAGTCGCGAACGCGCTGCGGCCAACCGGCAAACGTGCCCGCGCCGCCGTAGAAATCGATCATCTGCTCGATCGCGTTGCGGTCGCCGGCCTGGAACAGGCTGAAATAGATGTCGGTCATTTCGCGAAAAGACCGATACTGCGAGTACTCTCCCATCTGCCGCAGTATTTCCGGCGCGGGCGCCTCCAGGATCGCGAGACTCAGCAATGGCACCTTGTTCCGGAGCGCGACCGCAAGCGCGCTGAGGCCGCCGAACGAGTGGCCGACGAGGTGCACCGGACAAGCCGCGCGCCGAATCACCGACTCAAGAATTTCGGCTTCATGACCGATGTCGCTATCGACGAGCGTGCGGCGCTCGGCGGTCCCTCCGTAGCCGAGCAGGCTCGTCGTCACGCATCGGAAGCGGTTCTGCCACTGGGAGATGATCGGCCGCCACGCGGCGCCGGTGCTGCAGGAGCCCGGCACAAGCACGATGGTCGGCCCCTGCCCGCTCTCGTCGTAGTCGATATTGCCGCGCCTGTCTTCGATCATGATTTCGTCTTTCGCTCGTTACGGCTGCGCGTCGGTGAGCGACCGATGGCTGAACAGCCATCGGCGATCAGCCGTCCGCATCGTTCTCCGGCGCGAGTACGATGCGTTCAGCGCTTGACGATGACGACTTCCAGATATTCGCTTGGAACGATCATGGTGCCGTCGGTGGCGGATTCATGCGGCCGATCAGCGCCAGCAGATCGCGGCTGAGCCCCTGGCCGATTTGTTTCGTCGAGCGCCGCAAAGGCTTTCAGCATCGGGCCGTAATAGTTCCTGAATATCTCCAGGAAATGCTCGGGCGAGCGATAGCGGAACGTGAAATGGCGGCGCTCGGCCTTGATCGAGGCGGCCGCCGCCCCGAACATCTCGGTGATGCGCGACGGCGTGCCCCAGAGCGCGGGTGATTTCGCGCCCGCCGGCGGCGGCAGGTACTTGCCCAGCGTCTTGAAAAGCTGGCCGATGAAGCCTTCCGGCGTCCAGTTGGCCAGGCCGATCTTGCCGCCGCTCCTGCAAACCCGCAGCAGCTCGGCTGGCCGCCTTATCCTGGTCGGGCGTGAACATGACGCCGAAGGTCGAGACCACGACGTCGAAGGCGGCATCGGCAAACGGCAATGCCTCGGCATCCGCCACCTTGAACTCGACCGGCAGACCTTCGGCCTTGGCACGAAGTTGTCCGCGTTCAAGAAGGCTCGGCACGTAGTCCGTGGACACGACATCGCACCAGCGGCGCGCGGCGGCCAGGGTCGCATTTCCGTTTCCGGCCGCGACATCCAGAACCTTCTGTCCCGGCCTGATATCGAGTGCTTCGCAGAGCTCCTCGCCGACGATCTGCAATGTCGTACCGACGATGGCATAGTCGCCTGACGACCAGGCGGCATGTTGCCTGGTCTTGAGTGCCGCCAGGTCGCGAATGGTGTCTGGTGTCCGGCGCTGCGGGTTTGGCTGCGGCATGTGTTGTGGTGGTCATGTTCGCTCCTGTTTTGACGCTGCATTGAGCGGCGGATGATGCCGGGGCCGCGACCAAATGACTTTGTCCTGCGCTTGACTTGGGCTTGAGACAGCCTTGATTATTCCTTCGGGCGGGCGGCACGGATTTGAGGCACGACGTGCAATTTGTCTTTGCTGATCATACGCTCGATACCGACCGGCGCGAGCTGCGTCGCGGATCGCGAGCCCGTCGCCGTCGAACCGCAGGTATTCGACCTGCTGGTCTATCTGGTGCAGAATCGCGATCGCGTCGTCAGCAAGGATGATCTCATTGCTTCGGTGTGGGAGGGCCGCATCGTATCGGAATCAACGCTGACCAGCCGGATCAACGCCACGCGAACGGCGATCGGTGACAACGGCAAGGAACAGAAGCTGATCCGCACCGTCGCGCGCAAGGGCCTTCGCTTCGTCGGCTCGTGCACGAGGAGTCCAACCGGCGTTGAACCGGCGCCGGCTCCCCGATCCAGCTGACGAATCGCCCCCTGCAGCCAATCCTTTGCCGCTGTCCGACCGGCCGGCCATCGCCGTGCTGCCCTTCACCAACATGAGCGGCGATCCGGAGCAGGAGTATTTTTCCGACGGCATCAGCGAGGACATCATCACCGCGCTTTCCAAGTTGCGCTGGTTCCTGGTGATCGCGCGCAACTCTTCCTTTGTCTACAAGGGCAAGGCTGTCCACATGAAGCAGGTCGCCGAGGAGCTCGGCGTCGGCTATGTGGTCGAGGGCAGCGTGCGCAGGAGCGGCGAGCAGGTGCGCATCACGGCGCAGCTCAACGACGTCACCACCGGCAGCCACATCTGGGCCGAGCACTATGATCGCAACCTCACGGATGTGTTCGCCGTGCAGGACGACATCACCGAGTCCATCGTTGCCGCGATCGAGCCGCAGCTCTATGCCGCGGAAAGCTTTCGCGCCCGCCGCAAACCGCCCGACAGCATGGATGCCTGGGATCTGGTGATGCGGGCACTGTCGTATTACTGGCGCGTGACACGGCAGGACAATGTCGTTGCGCAGGCGCTGCTTGAGAAAGCGATCGCGATCGACCCGAATTACGGCCAGGCGCTCGGCGTTCTCGCCACCAGCCAGACCTTTGGCGCCCATATGGGTTGGGCCGACATGGCGACGACGATACCGATTGCCGAGCGGGCGGCGCTGGCCGCGATATTGGCTGACAGCGAGGACCCCTGGGCGCATAACGCATTGGGCTGCGTTTATCTGTTCACACGGCGCTTTGACGATTCGCTGGCCGAATTTGAATTGGCGCTGCAGCTCAATCCAAGTTTTTCCCTGGCGCAGGGTTACTACGGGTTGGCGTTGTCGTATTGCGGGCACTGGGAGGAAGCCGACCTCGCCGCGCAGCGCGCGCTGCGGTTGAGCCCGCGCGATCCGTTTTCCGCGATCTATTGCGGCATCGCCGCCTATGCCCAGTTCGTCGGGCGCAATTACGACGAGGCCATGCGTTTTTCCCGCGAAGCCATCCGGCAACGCAGCGATTTCGTCGGCGCCCACCGGGTGCTGACGGCCGCCGCGGGCATGGCCGGGCATACGGAAGCAAGCTCGGTTGCCCTGCAGGAGCTTCGCCGGGCCCAGCCAAATATTTCGCTGGCCTGGATCGCGACCGAAATGCCGATGGGGCGCGAGGTCGACAAGGAGCACTATCTGGAAGGGCTTCGCCGCGCGGGATTGCGATAACGGCAGCCTTCACTGCACCGGAAGAGTTGGCTCGCCCAAATCACGCTGCGTTCGTGGCGGACCGCGGCTACCAACCTTTTGCCGCGTGTTCACGGATGGCCTGCGCGCCGAGCAGGATACCACGGTGCAGTGCGCGTCCGGCCGGCGACAGGTCGCGTCCGAGACGTTTGATCAGATAAAGTTCTCGTTCAATGACGGGGGCGACCAGTTTGCGGAACGTCAGCACCGGATGATCGGCCGCTGGCCAGGCGAGGCTGGGCAGTGGCGCCACGCCGACGCCGGCCTCGACCATCGCGAGCAGGGTCGCCGGATGCTCGGCCTCGTGCAGCGGACCGCTTCTGCCGATTTCCGCAAGTCCGCGTTCCATCTCCAGCCGAATGCCGGTGCCGGGCGCCATCGCGATCAAGCCCGCAGCGACGCCATCTTTCCAGCTCACCACGTCTCGGGACGCGAGCGGATGGTCGCGCCGCATCACCAGCGCAAAGCTGTCGGTCAACAATTTCGTCGCATCGAGATCTGGATCTTCGCCCGGAACGTTGGCGATACCAAGTTCGGCGTCGCCACTGCGCAGGCCAGCAATGATCTGATGCCGCGAAACTTCCTTGAGCGTCACGCTCACCATCGGATTTTCGCGCTGGAAGTTTGCCAGCACCACCGGCATCAGACGCAGCGCGACCGAAGGAACGCAGGCGACCGTGACGTGGCCACGGCGGTGTTCGCGTAAATCGCGCAGGTCCTGCAGCTGGTGGTCGAGATCGGCCAGCAGGCGCTGGATCCCGGGCAGGAAATCCGCGCCGACCTTGCTGAGCTGGACGCTGCGCGTGGTGCGGTCGAGCAGCCTCACCTGCAGTTCGTCCTCCAGCTGTCGAACGGACTGGCTGAGTGCGGACTGCGACATGCCAAGCGATCGGGCAGCGCGGCTGAAGCTGCCGGTCTGCACAACCTCCACGAAGGCCTGGAGCTGTCGTAAGTCTATATTCATTAGCATTGCTAATGAATATATCTGTTTTTTCTGTCTTGTTAATAAAAATACCGGATGCAAGAATTTTATGCGTTGACTGATCATGACTAAGATTTGTGCAGCCTACCCGGCAAGTAACATCGGCAACCTTCGGCACAGGGGCAAAGACGTGATCGACAGACGGAATCTCTTGAAATATTCGCTCCTCGGTACCGCTGTGGCGCCTTTCGCCGGCCTGGCCAGTTCGGCCTTCGCGGCCGACAGCAAGGTCCTGGTGTCGGAAGCCGTCCGGCTCGGAATGTACGCCTCGCTCTACGTCGCTGCCGATAAGGGGCTGTTCGCCAAGCACGGCCTCGACGCCGATGTTTCGACCGCCGGCGGCATCGCGCTGCCCGTGCCGATCCTGTTGTCAGGACGCGGCCAGATCGGCGTGACCAGTCCCGGCATGTCGGTCAACGCAACGCGCGAGGGCGGCAAGATCAAGAACATCGCCAAGATCGTCGGCGGGGTTTCGATGTGGGGCATGACGCGGTCCGACAGCACGATCAAGACGATCGAGGATCTGCGCGGCAAGACCATCGCGACACTCAAATTCCCATCTTCCACCATCCAGGTCCCGGTCGCCTTGACCGCAGGGGCGGGAGTGGCGGCACGAAAGGCGATCAGGCGCTCTCCGAGCGCGGCCAGCGTGCCGGCATACCGACCGTCGTCGGCGAGATTGACCTGCTCTAAGGGATCGCCGGCGCGATCGAAGAGGAGCGCCGGACGGTCGTCTGGACCGAATTCGATTTTGAAGCGCTCGTCGACGATCGCCGTGTCGCCGAGAAATTCGCTGACCGCAAACTCCCGGTGGGCGGTCGCCCTGCCCTCGATCAATGGTCGCAGCGATTTGGCGTGCGACAGTCCGGCGAGGCTGCCGCCGGCATAGTCGGCAAGGGTGGCGCCGACATCCATCCATTCGGCGATCACCGAGAGCTCGCGGCTCCCGTTCGCGGCGTCAAGGTTCGGCGGCCGAACGATGAGCGGAACCTGGACGACGGGATCGAGAAAGTTGGCCTTGTAGACCAGGCCCTGATCGCCGTTCATCTCGCCGTGATCCGAGGTGAAGACGATCAACGTCCGCTCGAGCTCGCCCCGCCGGCGAACGACTTCCAGGATGTTCCCGATCTGCTCGTCGATCAGGGTCACGTTGCCGGCATAGTTGGCGCGCATGGCGCGCACCTCGTCGGGCAGGAGCGGCGGGCTGTAGAATCCGGAGTCGAACGCCCGCCGCAGCAGGCCGCGCACCTGCTCGTGCCCAGCGAGCCGCGGCGTGGGTGCGGGATGTCCGCCTCTGCGTAGAGGCTCGCGTAGGGTTCAGGAGCATCCCAGGGCTCGTGCGGGCCGCCGAAGCTCACCCAGCAGAACCAGGGCTGCTGACCGTCGAGGCCAGCTAGATAGCTCGCGGCCTGGCGCCCCACGTAGGTATCATAATGATGCTCGGCACCGAGCACCGAGGGCCGGGCGACATAGCGCTTCGAGCGAATGCGGTCGGCTAAATCTTCGCGGAAGCGCTCCCACAGCCCCTGCTCCTGCCAGGACTGCGTCATGTTGCTCAGGACATGCATGCTCGCATGAGGGCCGGCGGTCTCGTCCACGACCTGCAACCCATAGGCGTGCATGAGATCGACGCGGTCGCGCAGATCGCCTTCGTGGGGATGCAGGTGGGTCTTGCCGAACAGGCTGGTGCGGTATCCGGCCCGCTCGACCGCCTGCATCCAGTTGGGGTACCGGGGGTTGAGGGTACGGGTTTCGTTCTGCCACACGCCGGTCTGATGGGGATAGAGACCGAGCGCGAGGCTGAAGCGGGCCGGAATGCACTCTGCCGAGTTGGTGACGACCCCGTGCAAGAGGAAACCTGCGCGCGCCAGCCGGTCGAGGTTCGGCGTTCGGGTCCACCCATTGACAATCCCCAGCGCGTCCGCGCGCATCTGGTCGGCCATCAAGAAGAGGATGTTGGGTGAGGTCGGCATCTCTATTCTTGAGGCTGGTCTTCTTGCGACCGAGCGAAGCGGGCAGAATGCTACTACAGCTCAGAGCCGCAGCCGGTGCCGCAGGCCGAGGACCCACTCCCGCAGCCGCCAGGCGCGAGTCCCCTCCATCCGCTCCACCCGGTTCCTGTAGGCGGCGAGCTCGGCGTAGAGCCGGTAGCGCTCGTCTGCCAGCCTCCCCCGTTCCTCCTCTGCCACCTGGGCCACGGCGAGACGCCGCTCGGTCTCCTCCAGGCGGCGGGCGAGATCGTCCCGCTCGGCCACGACCCCGTCCCGCTCGGCCCGCAGGCGGTCGCGTTCGCCAGCGACGTCGGCCAGCTCCGTCTGGACGAGGCTTGCCTCGTGTTGGGCGGTGAGCAGCCGGGGCAGGCGCCGGCGGTAGAGATCCCGGTGCTTGTCGAGCATGTGGAGCCGCAGCGGCTCGCCGACCTCGGCACTCAGGAGACCGGACGCCATGGAGCCCGGCCGCACCCGGTAGTCGAAGGTGACCTCGGGGAGGCGGTGGAAGCGCCAGCCGCGCTCGGCGGCCCCGATCCAGAGATCCCAGTCCTCCCAGCCCATAGCTGGCATGGTGCCGTCGTAGCCGCCGCACTGCTCCCAGACCTCCCGGCGGAGGACCGAGCAGGCGTCGATGAAGTTGGCGCGCAGCAGGCGGTCGAGGTCGAACTCCGGAACGACAATCCTCCCCGAGCGGCAGCCGAACTCCTGGCGGTCGCCGTAGACCACCCCCACCTCGGGCGCCGCGTCGAGGACCGCCACCGCCGCCGCAGGGAAACCCGGCCGCAGGCGGTTGTCGGCGTCGAGCGGCAGGAGGTAGCGGCCGCGGGCCTCCCGGATACCCCGGTTGCGTGCCGCGGCAAGGCCGGCGTTCGCCTGAACGATCACCGTGTAGCCGAGCTGGCGGAGGACGGCGAGGATCTCCAGGGTCCGCGGCGCGGTCGAGCCGTCGTCGACGATCAGGAGCTCGGCGCGCTCCGGGGCGCTCCGCTCGGCGCTCGCCACCGCCTCGATGAGAAACTCGCCGTCGTCGTGGCAGGGGATGACGATCGAAAGGTCGACCGGAGTGCTGTCGCCGGCCGTCAGCCGCCGGGCGCCGGCAAACGGTGCCGGCGGGGCCGACCCGAGCTCCGCGCCGGACGCGCCGGAAAGGTCCGCCGCGCGGTCGAGCTCCGCCAGGAGCCGGGCGCATTCGGGGTGCACGGCGGCGGCGAGCCCGATCAGCGGGTCGGTACCGCCGACCTGGGAGAACAGACCGCCTGTCGTCGCCAGGGGGGTCTCCGGCAGAGCTATCCCGAGCTTCTCCCGGAGCAGCTCCCGGAGGCGCTCCGGCCGGGCGAGGAGAGCGTTCGTCGAGAGCAGCAGGCAACGCTCGCTGTGCCGGCCGTAGAAGTCGAGGAGCTGGCGGTTGTAGAAGGCCCAGATCCGGTAGGCGTAGCCGGGGTGATCGAGGAAGACCGCCGCCCCCAGGCGCTGCATGGAATCGGCGACCTCCCAGGGGAAACGGTAGAGGAGGACGTAGCGGGCGCCGGGGAGGAGACCGTCCCAGAAGTCGAGGAGGAGGGTGGTCCGCGGGTCCTTCCAGCCCCAGATGCCGGCCGGAGATGGGGCGGCCTGGGCCGCCGCCTGGGCGAGCAGGGCGCGGGCGGCGTCCGCGAAAGCGGCGAAGCGGCCGCGGTCGAGCCGCTCGCTCTCGGTCCAGCCCCAGTCGGGATGGCCGGGCTCCCCCTCGGGGGTGGCGGCGAGCAGCATCCGGCGGTCGAGGTCGAGAAAACCCAGGTCCTCGAAGTAGCCGGTGGGGTTGCCGGAGTCGGCAGCGAGCAGGCGGCTCCCCAGGTCGACCCCGGCCGCGGCGAGCCAGGAGGCGACCAGCGAGGTCCCCGACCGGTGCATCCCGGCGACGATCAGGACCGGGGCGATCGGGACGATTGGGGCGGGGCCCCGCGGATTCGGACCGCCTGTGCTCATGAGCCGAGGGAGGATAGCACCCTGCCGGCCGTGGGATAATCCGCCTCCCATGTCCGTTCACCCCACCCCGTCCGGCCCCGGCGCGAAAGCCGCCGTCCCCGGCCCCTCCGTCCTCCGCCTCCAGCTCACCGGAGTCCTCCTCTTCCTCTTCATCCCCCTCGTGCTCTTCCTCTTCGTCCGCCACCCGCGGCCGGTCGGCCTCTCGCTCGCCGCCGGGGTGATCCTCATGGTGGGGCACCGCTTCCTCGCCCGTCCCTACATGGCGCGGGCGCTCGCCGCCAAGTGCCTGTGGTGCAACCGCGCCCTCCCCGCGGAGAGCGAGACCCTGGAATTGGCCACGGGCGCCCGGCCCCTCTCCGCCCGCTGCTGCCCCGGCCACCGGGAGCCCGCGGCGCGCTTCTTCGCCTTCGCCGACGCCTTAAAGCTCGCTCTCCGCGCCGGCATCTTCCTCCCCCTCCTCCTCCTCCTCCTCGGGAGCCTCGCCGCCACCGCCCTCGGCAGGGCCGTTCCCCTGGCCTCGATCACCGCCCTCTTCCAGTTGGTGGTCGGGGTGACCGTGAACCTGGCCGCCCTCGGCCCCTGGCTCGGCCGGCCGGTCGAACGGGCGGCGGTGCCCTTCCCGGTCCACAACTTCTTTCTCCTCGGGGTGCGGAACCTGCTCTGGATCTTCCGGCTGGTGGGGCTCTGGTGGATCGTCCGAAGCCTTCTCTACTTCCTCCGCCCCTAGAGGTCAGTCACGGCTGAATCGCCGGGAGGCGATGGCTCATCCCAGAGTGCGGATTCGAGCCTTGGCCTGAGCAGTTTGCTGAGATCGCCAGCAGCGCGAGTGCACAACTGAGCCCACTGCGGTAGTCTGCTGACAGGGCGGCAAGCCGCCGCTCATTGGCAGTCCCGTTAGCGGCACAGAGATCCTAGCGAGCATTTGCGGCACCAACTATGGCACGACACAGCATACAAACCGACCGGATGAGTGTGTTGGTTCCGTGAACTCCTTAGCGAAGAACCCACAGACTGACCTTTGGAAGTTGCGCTGTGGACCAGCGGGTCTCCACGCATTCAACCGTACCACCGGCCTGAACGTCCTGCTCGACGAGATCCCTGTTCCAGCCTCACTATACTCGCGGGCGCCTCGTCACGTCTCGATTGCACTCACGAACCGGTGCGACTTGGCCTGCGCTCATTGCTACGCGCCGAAGGCCCGAGCCGAGCTTCGGTACGACATGGTTACGGCCTGGCTCGCCGAGCTGGATGCGAACGGCACTCTTGGAGTCGGCTTTGGCGGAGGTGAGCCCACGCTCTACCCAGAATTCGCCAGCCTGTGTCAGCATGCGGCGCGCGAGTCGCAGCTCTCTGTGACGTTCACCACGCATGGGCACCACATTGACGAAGCCATGGCCGATGAGCTTCGTGGGAGCGTCCACTTCATCCGCTTGAGCATGGATGGAGTCGGCCATACCTACGAATCCATCCGGCGACGCTCCTTCCACGACCTGCTCGCGCGCATGAAACTCGTGCGAACTATCGCCAGCTTCGGCGTAAACTTCGTCGTGAACGAACACACGTTACCCGATCTCGATGAAGCGGTCGCTATCGCCGCCGACCTCGGGAGCTGCGAGCTGCTGCTACTTCCACAGATGGCGACCCGCAGCTGCTCTCGGCTCGACGACGACACGTTGCAGGGCCTGCGAGGGTGGGTCGAGGCGTATCGAGGGAGTCTGAGGCTCTGCATCAGCGAGGGAAGCGCGGAGGGATTCCGCACCTGTGACCCAGTCGAGGCAGAGCGAGGTCTTCGCGCCTATGCGCACATCGACGCAGCGGGCGTGCTGAAGTCGAGCTCGTACCACGCGACCGGAGTGCAGATCGGTGGTGAAGGCGTGCTGAGCGCGCTTGATCAACTTGCTCACAACCTCGGGGAGAACCACACATGAAGATCTGGTACCAGCATGGCTCCGAGCACTCCGCGAACCTGGTGATGATCGGCCACTTCGAGGACGCGACCGAAGCAACGAAGGCGAAGGAGATCATCGACGCGCTCACGAAGCAGGTCGAGGAAGACCAGGACAAGGGCAGCCCCTTGGAACGATACGGCAAGGAGATGCTCGACCTGCTGGACCGTCTGAACGTCTCGTCGATCGGGCCGCGGGAGCTTGAGCAGTTCGCCTACGAAGTCAGCGTGAAAGTAGAGGGAAACAAGATCGTCCTCAAAACGGAGGAAATCGACATCTCCGCCTTCCTCAAGGTCATGTTCAATCGCGGCGCGCGCATCGAGGTCTACTCCGCTCACAACCATCCCGACGCCAGTTACGGGAGAGGTCGTTGAGCATGGAGCCGCCATGCCAGCACTGAATTGGGACGCCTTCGCCAGGTTGCCAGGGAGCGCCGAGAAGAACTTCGAGCTGCTCTGTCGGGGCGTCGTGCGCCACAACTTCGGTAGCTTTGGCGTGCTTCGCGCCCTCGCGAACCAGCCAGGCGTCGAGTTCCACCTGAAGCTGGATCGACGTTGTGACGTTCTTGGGGACCCGGGCCGTTGGTGGGGCTGGCAGTGCAAGTGGTACGACCTTCCGGCAAGCGGCGACCTGGGAACAACCCGGCGAGCCAAGATCGAGGACGGAATTCGCAAGACGGAAACCCATGTTCCTGGCGTAACGGACTGGGTCTTGTGGACGCGCCGCCCGCTGACCAGCGCCGACCAAGAATGGTTCAGGGGCATCGCCTCGAAGATGACGTTGCACCTCTGGACGGCGGACGAGATCGACAACTTCCTCGTGGGTCAAGCCGCCGTTCTGCGTGGCACCTACTTCGGCGAGCTTGTACTGACGCCAGAGCTCCTTCGGGAACGGCATGAGCAGGCGGTCGCCCCAATTCGAGCGAGATGGCAACCTGAAGTCCACCACGTCGTAGATGCTGAGCGCGAGTTGCGCCGCATGCTCGGTGAGTCAGGCTCCTGGGACGAGCTCCGCGCGCTCGCCGTAGACCTGCGCTCGATGGTGCAACTCATGGAGGGCGCGCCAACGGTGCCCACAGCCCTTGCGCCCCTAGTGGCGACTGTTGTCGATACGTCGAGGCAGTCTGCTGATGCGCTCGATCGAATCGCTACTGGGATCCGCGATGGCGATCTCGACCTGCTTCGCGACGACCTCACCTCACAGCCACGCGTCCTTGCGCCCGCCGTCGCCACGGCCCCTCGACGACTGCGTTCTGGGAACCACCGGGCCGGTCTGTATGCGACGAACGCCGTGACGGGATGTCGTGAGACGTTGCGATTGCTCACCGACATCGAGGCTGCGTTCTCGTCCCGGGTCGTCGCGGTTCTTGCTCCAGCAGGCTGCGGCAAGACGCAACTTGCAGCGCAGCTCACGGCAGGCACGGATGCGCGCCCTCACGGTGTGCTGCTGCATGGTCGTGACCTGCACGCGAACCACACGCTCGACGACTTGGCGCGACGGGTGTCGATCGCGGCTCAGCCAGTTCAGAGCATGGAGTCTCTTCTCGCGGCCGTGGACGCCGCCGGACAGCGCACTCACCACCGGTTGCCGGTGGTCATCGATGGGCTCAACGAGTCAGAAGATCCACGTGCATGGAAGCCCCTGCTCGCTGCGCTGGAGACGACACTCGCGAAGTACCCCTACGTGATGTTGGTCTGTACGTTGCGACCTGAGTTTGCGGGCGAGACGCTTGCCGATGGAACACGACGCGTCGAGATCAAGGGCTATGGGGCGGAAACGCTCGAGGCCATCCGCGAGCACTTTCGTTATTGGAAGATCGACGCGACTGATGTGTCGCTGCCCGGATTCCTTCAGCACCCGTTGACCCTGCGGCTCTTCTGCGAGGTGACGAACCCCACGCGGCAAAAAGTGGTCGGTATCGACGCGATGCCGGGCTCTCTGACTGCTGTGTTTGACCGCTACCTTGATCAAGTGAGCGATCGTGTCGCTGAGCTGGCGCCTCGAACGCACCGGTACTTCGCGCAAGACGTTCGCGCGGCTTTAGCGGTCATCGCCAACACTCTCTGGGACACGCGCAGTCGTTCCCTAGACATCGACGAGTTGCGCCGGGCCCTTAACGACGCACAGCGGCCGTGGGACCAGAGTCTCGTGCGCGCGCTCGAGCACGAAGGAGTCCTGCTGCGCATGCCCTCCACAGGGAACGGCATGTACGTCCCCGTATACGATCGACTCGGAGGGCACATCATCGCCAACGCGCTGCTCGCGAAGCACGGACAGGTCGGCTTCGAGACATGGATCCGAGAGCCTTCAACGACGACGTTGTTGGCGGGCGACTACAACGACCGGCATCCGCTCGCCAACGATGTCGTGTACTCGTTGGTTGGGCAGATCCCTCGGCGATTCCACTCAAAGCAGCTCTGGCAGTTGGTTGATGAGCCGCTCCGCTCTCGTGCATTGCGCACCGCTGCGAGGCTCGAAGCGGCCTATTTGGACGCGACAACGGTCGAGGCCCTACTTGACGTCGTGCGGCAAGGAGACGCCGGGCTTCTCGAGCAGCTCTGGGAGGTGCGAGGAACGCGAGATCACCCGCTCAACGCGGAGGCACTAGACCGAGTGCTGCGGCCGATGAGCGTCGCGGACCGCGATCTGCGCTGGACGGAGTGGCTTCGGAGGAAGCAAGACGAAGTGCTCCGCAACCTGGAATACCTGGAGCGTCGGTGCCGACAGGGGGAACGCGGACGGGCGATCGGCTTCGTGCGCGTTGGGTCATGTGGACGCTTACGAGCACGGTTCGACAGCTGCGGGACCAAGCGACTCGCGTGCTCTACTGGTTCGGTCGAGTCGACCCCGAGGGGCTCTTTGAGCTGACCATAGACTCGTTGGCCGTGAACGACGCCTACGTCGGTGAGCGCATGCTCGCGGCCACCTACGGCGTCGTGATGAGCCACCAGCAGGCAGACGCCGACTTCGAGGTCCATCTGGCGCCACTTCTCGATCGGCTTGCGAATGCGCTCGTGGACTCGTCGGCGACCGCGCCAACCAATCACTACCTAGCGCGCCTCTATGTACGGGGCATCCTCGCGTGCGCTGAGAAATTCTACGCGTCTGCACTTCCCGAGCGTTTGCGCAGTACATGGTCGTTCAGTATGCCCGCGCCAGTGTCGCCGATCGCGAAAGACGACCCACGAGCCGACGAAGTGGGGCGGACGCTCAACATGGACTTCGAGAACTACACGCTGGGGCGCCTAGTCGAGGATCGCTCCAACTACGACATGAGTCATCAGGGGCACCAGGCGGCCGTTGCCCACGTGCTCGGCGCCGTGTGGGCGCTCGGCTGGAGAGCTGCGACATTCGATACGCTGGATCGTGCCATCGCGGGTGATGCTTTTCGGTCTGAAGGCCGTGGGCATCGGCCTCGCGCAGAACGCTACGGGAAGAAGTACGGCTGGATCGGCTTCTTCACGTACGCCGGGCTGCTCGAAGCACAAGGGCTCTTACCGTGCGGCGATCGGCCGTTCTCTGACGTTGACATCGATCCCTCGTTCCCCGAACAACCGCCCGTCGACGGGGAGGTGGCCGTCCCGTTGGCATGGCTGGCTCCGTCCATCAAGAGCCACGAGCGCTGGGTCCGAGAGAGCCAGACATCCGTGCCTCGCACACTCCTCGTTCGGCAGAGGATCGGCGAGCACGATGGGCCTTGGGTTGCCGTTCACGGCTTTGTTAAGGCAGAGGACAGGGTCCTCGGGCGTGAGGCATGGGCCTTCATCTCTGCGTTGGTGACATCCGAGCAGAGCGCACCGCGACTGGTGGCCGCCCTCAACGCTGGCACACGACCATGGGCGGCTCGTGACGTCCCGAGTGACCACTACACATTCGCCAGCGAGATCCCCTGGCACCCGAGCTTTGCCGCCGAAGTGCTTGCCGAATCCGGTCCGGAGCATGCCTATCGAGAATACGTTCGCGTCGGCACAGGCAACCTGGAGGTCGAGGTCCTCGCGCACGACTACGCTTGGGAGAGCTACCACAGCGAGATGAACCGTGCGGGCAGCGCGCGAGTGCCATCGCGCTGCTTCTCTAGCCGGTTCGATCTCCGCAGCGCACCACAGAGCTTTGACCAATTCCTTGCCGACGGAACTCGGGCTACGGTCACGCTCAGAGGCGTCGACGGACTCGATGGAGACGTCCTGTACGTTCGCGAAGATCTGCTCCGGCAGTATGTGGGCGAGCGCGCCGTCGTCTGGTTCGCGTTCGGCGGGCGAGAGCTGCGGCCCTATCCGCCATCACCTCCGCAATGGCTCGTGGATGCTCAGCGGCAACGGGCAAACGAGTGGTGCGAGGTGCTGACCGAGGCAGACCTCAAGCAGAGTGCAAAACCGCCTGAAAAAAAGAAGGCAGGCAAGCGGCAGCCGGCATCGAGAGGCACCGCGAAGAAGCTATCCGCCAAGAAGGTCCCGAAGCAGGCTGCATCCAAGAGTACGAAACCGGCCGGGAGGAAGCCGTGACCACGCCGCCGGGCAGTTGCCTATGGAGCCGACCGCTGAAGGGCCGGCGCTGGATTCGCCGTAGACTAGACCGCCTCCACGTTGACCACCAACTGCGCCGCCGACCTCGGGGCGGGGCGCCAGGGGGATACCGAAGTCCGCCAAGGTGGGAAGCCCGGGCGCCACCGTCGTCCAGAGCGCAGCCCTGCTCAACTCTTGCAGGGCCGAGGGATAGGCGGGTGGCCCCACAGCCGACCGCGCAAAGCGATAGGCTCAGGCGTAAGATAGGGTGCGATGCGCTGAAACAGCCTGAGACAAAAGTCGGGGGATGTTTTCTCTCCTTGTTCCCTGGTTGTTCCTCTCACTCACGACATCTACCCATAAACTATTATAATCAGACCTTACTGGAGTAAGGCCTCCCGCCCAGGGGGAGGGACCCACCCGCCGCGAGACACGAGCACCCGCCGCGAGACACTAACTCCCCTCACGAGACACTAAGCATCGACAGCGAGACACTAAGCGTCGACGGCGAGACACCAGCTGCCTGCCGCGAGACACAGACGGCTCGCCACGAGACACAGCCGGCCGGCGCGCGGTGACTCGTGGCAGGCGCACGGTGTTCCGTGGCAGGCGCATGGTGTTCCGTGGCAGGCGCATGGTGTTCCGCGACAGGCGCGCGGTGACTCACGGCAGGCGCATGGTGTTCCGCGGCAGGCGCGCGGTGACTCGCGGCAGGCGCATGGTGTTCCGCGGCAGGCGCGCGGTGACTCACGGCAGGCGCATGGTGTTCCGCGGCAGGCGCGCGGTGACTCGCGGCAGGCGCATGGTGTTCCGCGGCAGGCGCGCGGTGACTCGCAGCAGGCGCATGGTGTTCCGTAGGAATGGCGAAAGAGGAGGGTGTGAGGGAACTTCTTGCGTCCGAGCCGGCGGATGTCGCACCGGCCCGGGACCGCAGCGCGATCCCGGGCCGGCCGGAGAGACTCAGGCGACCTTGGCGCCGCAGCCCGGGCAGAAGCGGGAGCCCGGGGGGAGCTTGGTGCCGCATTGGCTGCAGAAGGCGGGGGTCGCCCCCGCTCCTCCCTCCGTCGCGGCACCGGCGGCTCCGGCGGGCACTGGCGCGGCGGGAGCCGGAGCAGAACCGGCAGCGGGTGCGGCGGGCGAAGCGGGGGCGGGAGCGCCACCGCTCTGCATGGCGTCGCGCATCATCTGGGGGAGCATCATGCCGACGCCCACTCCGGCGCCGAGGCCGATCCCGGCTCCGGCCGCGCCGCCCGGCTGCTGGGCGGCGTCGCCGATGGCGCGGGCGGTCTTGAACTTCAGGTAGGCGTTCATGTCGCCCACGACGCCCATGCCGCTCCTCTCGTCGATCATCTTCTGCACTTCCTCGGGCGGGGTGATGGCGCCGAGGAAGAGGTCGACGAGGTCGATCCCGTACTTATTGAAGTCGTCGGCCACCCGGGCTTTGAGGCCCATGGCGAGCTCGTCGTAGACCTTCGGCAGGTCGAAGATCGTCTGCAGGTTCTCGCCCAGGAGGTCGGTCAGGCGGGCGACGATGACGTCCCTGAAGTAGGACTCGACCCGGTCGGCCGAGTAGGCGCCCACCGTGCCGACGACGGAGTTGACGAACTGCTGGGCGTTGACGACCCGCACCGCGAACTTGCCGAAGGCCCGGAGGCGGACCATGGCGATCTCTTTGTCGCGGTAGACGACCGGCTCTTTCGTCCCCCACTTCAAGTCGAGGAAGGTCTGGGTGGAGACGAAGACCACCGCCGCCTGGAACGGCGAGGTGCCGCCGAAGGGGATCGAAAAGAGGCTCGCCAGGATCGGCACGTTCTGGGTCGCCAGGGTGTGGCGGCCGGGGCCGAAGGTGTCTAAGGCCTTGCCGTCGCGGAAGAAGACCGCCTGCTGGCTCTCCTCGACGATCAGCTGGCTGCCGAGGCGGACGGCGGCGGTGCCGTCGGCCGGCCAGCGCGCCACGATCGTCTGGCCCGTGGGGTCGTGATATTGGATCACATCCATCGTCATCTCTCCTTTAGGTCGTGCTCTGGGAGGCCTGCCCGGTCTGGACCACGTTGCCGATCACCTGCGCCCGGCCCTTCCACTTGTCGGCGAGCGCGCGCACCCGGCCGCGGAGCGCGTCGAGCGCCGGGCCGGGATCGTCCCCGCCACTCCCACTCGGAGCCGGCAGGGCGCCGATGCCGCTCTCGATCTCGCCCAGGTCGGCGAGCACCGAGAGGTCGAACTGATAGAGCTGGGCGAGCTCCGGCTCGCCGATCTTCACTACGTCGAAGAGGCCGGTCGCGCCGTAGTCGCTGAAGCGGATCGCCTGCGACAGGCCGTCGAGCTCGCGATCCAGCCGGTCGAAACCGCCGAGGGCGGCCAGATGCCCCCCCTCCGTATAGGCCCGGGCGCGCTCGCGGAGCGCCCCCTTCTGCCGCGCCAGCTCCCCCGAGAGGTGCTCGCGCTGCAGCTTGTCGACATCGCGCCGCAGCTCCCGATCCTGAAAACCCCGGTAGCCGGGGATCTTGGCACCCAGCCGTTCGAGGGCGTTGCGCTGGGCCTTCGCTGCATCCAAACCATCGGTCATTCCAGTCCCTCCTTCCAAAGGGCGGGTCTTGCCCCTCCATCGTAGCAGAGGGCCGCCCAGGCTCCAGGCTTCCCGAGACCGGAGCTTTTCGCTATTCTCCACGGTACCAGAGGCCGCTTGACCCACCCGAGGACCCGCAACCCGCGGCTCCCGATGTACGTATGACCCGCGGGAGGCGGTGGCGGACACTCTAGGTAGTGGAAGAGCCATGAACGGACGACGGCGCCTCCGGCAGGGCCCGCAAAGGAATCATCATCCCCGTGCCAGGTCCAACGACCCCAGATCGCGGCATGTCCGCCGAGACCCCAGGCAGGACCGGTCGCGCCCCTAGGCCGCGCGGCAGGCGGCTCCGCGCCCTGGTGCTCGGCGCGAGCTTCGCTGGGCATGGCCGGCATCGCGGGCATGGCCGGCTGCCGGGGAGAGGCGCCGGGGGGAGGGACGGCGAGCGGGCCGCAGAACCTCCTCCTGGTCACCCTCGACACGGTGCGCGCCGACCACCTGGGCTCCTACGGATATGCCGGCGCTGAGACCCCGTCGCTCGACCGGCTGGCCGGCGAGGGGGTGCGCTTCGCCGCCGCCTCCTCGCCCGTGCCGCTCACCCTCCCCGCCCATTCGAGCCTGCTCTCCGGCTTCCTGCCGCCCCACCACGGCTTGCGCAACAACGGGGCCGGCAGCTTCCCGGCCGACCTCCCCACCCTGTCGACCCGGCTCGCCGCCGCCGGCTATCGGACCGGCGCCTTCGTCGGCTCCTTCGTGCTCGACCACCGCTTCGGGCTCGCCCGCGGCTTTGAGGTCTACGACGACGAGATGGAGCGCGACGCCGCTGGCGGCCGCGGCCTCGACGCCGAGCGGCGGGGGGACCAGGTGGTCGACCGCGCCCTCGCCTGGCTCCAGACGGCGAGCGCGAGGGAAAAGCCGGAGACCCCCGGGCGACCGTTCTTCCTCTGGGTCCACCTCTACGACGCCCACGCCCCCTACACCCCGCCGGAGCCCTACGCCGGCCGGCACCCCGGGAAGCCCTACGACGGGGAGATCGCCTTCGCCGACGCCCAGGTCGGCCGGCTGCTCGCCGAGCTCGACCGTCTGCACCTCGCGGCGGGCACGGTGGTGGCGGTGGCGGCCGACCACGGCGAGGCGCTCGGCGAGCACGGCGAGCTGACCCATGGCCTTCTGCTCTACGAACCGACCCTCCACGTGCCGCTCCTCCTCCGCGCCCCCGGGCTGCCGGCGGGGAAAGTCATCGCCACCCCGGTCTCGCTCGTCGACCTCGCCCCGACCCTCGCCGGCCTCCTCGGCAAGCCGCTCGGCGAGCCAGCCCACCCCGGCCAACACCCCGGCCAGCATCCCGGCCAGCCCCTCGACGGGCGCGATCTCTCGGCGGCTCTCAGGCGCGGCGAGGAGCCGCCGGCGGGCGATCTCTATGCCGAGACCCACTACCCGGCGATCTTCGGCTGGAGCCCGCTCGCCGCTCTCCGCCACCGCGACCTGAAAGTACATCTCGGCGCCACGGCCGGAGCTCTACGACCTCGGGCGCGATCCGCGGGAGGGGGACAATCTGGCGGCGCGGCAGGGCCGGGCGGCCCAGCCCCAGGCGCAGATCCCGGCCTTCGCCGAGCGCCTGGCGAGCGTCACCCGCTCCGCTCGCCCCACCGCAGAAGCCCCGGCGCTCGACGCCGAATCCCGCGCCCGGCTGGAGAGTCTGGGGTATGCCGGCGGTACGGCCGGCAGTGCGGCCGGCGGGAAGGCCGCCGCCGCCAATACCACCAATGCCGTCAACGCCGCCGACCCCAAGGACCGGGTGGCCCTCTTCCGCCGCTATGAGGAGGCCAATAGCGATCTCCGCGACGCCCGCCGCGGTGGGGCCGCGGCCCTGCCGATCCTCGCCGAGATCGTCGCGGCGGATCCCGGGAACCCGGTCTTCCGCGGCAAGCTCGCCCAGGTCTACCGCGAGCGCGGCGAGCTCGCCCGGGCGATCCCCCTCTACCGGCAGGCGGTGGCGAGCGCCCCGGGGGACTCCGAGGCCTGGTACAACCTGGGGGTGACCCTGGAGGAGGCCGGCCAGGCAGCGGAGGCGGCGCGGGTCCTCACCCGCGCCTTGACCCTCGACCCGGCGCGCCCCGAGGAGCACAACTCGCTGGGCATCGCCCTCCTCGCCCAGGGCCAGACGGCGGGAGCGGAGCGGGAGTTCCAGCAGGCGATCGCCCTCGATCCAGGGGACGCCCGCGCCTACAACAACCTGGGGAACGTCCGCCGCGCCACCGGCCGGCCGGATGCCGCCCTGGAAGCCTACCGCCAGGCGACGACGCTCGCCCCCCGCTACGCCGAGGCCTGGAACGGCCTGGGGACGGTGGAGGTCGACCGCAACCGGCCGACGGACGCCCTGGCCGACTTCGACCGCGCCTTGACCCTCGCTCCCGGCTATCACGAGGTGCGCCTCAACCGGGCCATCGCCTACGAGATGGCCGGGGACACCCGGGCCGCCCGCGCGGCCTACCGAGAATTCCTGGCAGCGGCTGGGAAAGACCCGCAGTACGAGACCCAGCGCCGCGCCGCAGAACAGCTTCTCGCCCGCCTTTCCGATCGCGAAGCGGGCTCGACCCCGGCAGAGAGGAGGTGAGCATCACCCGATACGTTTCGCCCGGCTTCGCGAGCTGATTTCATCTTCTTTTTTCATTGCCATTTTGTAGAGGATCTAACGACAAGGAGATCGACCTTATGAAGCTGATCAGAAAACCCGCGAAGAGGCCCGCCGTTTGGATGGCGGCGATGGCCCTTCTGGTAGCGCTCGGCCTGACCGCTCTGCCTTCCGCGGTCTACGCCCAGTCGGCGACCGGCTCGGCCCTGGTGGGCCGAGTGTTGGACAACAAGGGGGAGGCGCTCCCCGGCGTCACCGTCAGCGTCACCGAGACGGCAACCGGTTTCAACCGGACGACGGTGACGGCGTCCGACGGTGCCTTCCGGCTGCCTGCCCTGCAGGTCGGCAGCTACAACGTGAGCGCCGAGCTCGCCGGCTTCGCCACCGTCAACGTCGAGGCGGTGCAGCTGACGGTCGCCACCGAGCGCAAGCTCGAGATCACCATGAACCCGAGCAAGTTGGAGGAGTCGATCACGGTCGTCGACGAGGCGCCGCTGGTCGCGACCTCGCCTTCGATCGGGGCCACGGTCTCCCAGAACGAGCTCGAGAACCTGCCCTTGAACGGCCGCCAGTTCGCCAACCTGGCGACCCTCGCCCCGGGCACCACCCTGGGCGTCAACAGCGACCCCACCAAGCCTGGCCAGCAGGTCGTGCAGTTGAACGGCGGCACCGGCCGGAACGTCAACTACCTGATCGACGGCGGCGACAACACCGACGACACGATCGGCGGCGCCCTCCAGAACTTCAACCTGGAGAGCGTCAAGGAGTTCAAGATCCAGACCATGCAGTACAAGGCGGAGTACGGCCGTTCCTCGGGCGGCGTGCTCTCGGTCGTCACCAAGACCGGCACCAACGCCTTCGAGGGGAGCGTCTACGGCTTCCGCCGCGACAAGAGCCTCAACACGGAGACCGAGACCGAGCGGCTGGCCGGCAGCGGCAAGCAGCCGTTCAAGCGCGACCAGTACGGCGCCGCCTTCGGTGGCCCGATCGTCAAGGACACGGCGCACTTCTTCGCCACCTGGGAGAAGACCAAGCGCGACACCTCCTACACCGTCAACTCCCCCGTCCTGCCGAGCAACGGCAGCTCGGTCCCGGTCCCCTTCACCGACGAGCTGGGCACCGCCAAGGTGAGCTGGGACATCTCCTCCAAGCAGTACCTCCAGGTCCGTTACGGCTATCAGAAGAACGCCGACAAGTATGGCGCCTCGCCGCTCACCGACCCGACCGCGCTCGGCACGATCGCCAACGACTACAAGTCGATCCTCGCCGGGCACACCGTGCAGCTCGGCGCCGAGGCCCTGAACGAGGCCCTCTTCCAGTACACCCATTTCGTCAACACGATCAGCGCCGACTCCAACCTGCCGGCCCTCGTCTTCCCCAACGGCTCGCTCTTCGGGCAGAGCGGCAACACGCCGCAGTCGACCGAGCAGAAGAAGTACCAGTACCGGGACGACTTCAGCTGGTCGACGACGATCGGCGACAAGCGCCACGACTTCAAAGTGGGCGCCAACTACATCAACGAGCCGCTCCTCCGGGGTGACTTCTCGATCGGCAAGGCGGGCACCTACACCCTCCTCAACAACTCGCTCACCTCGCCGGTCACCGACATCACGATCTTCGGCGGCTTCTCGGGCTCGTCGACGCCGATCAAGCAGTACAGCGTCTACGGCCAGGACGACTGGTTCGTCTCCAACAACCTGACGATCAACGTCGGCCTGCGCTACGACTACTGGGCCGGCTTCGACCTCGATCAGCGCAACAACCCGATCTGGCGGGAGCTCTCCACCCAGACCCAGTACAACGAGGCCTACCTGCGCGAGTTCCAGGGTGGCAAGGGCGGGGTGCTCCCGAACGACAAGAACAACATCGCCCCCCGGCTCGGCTTCACCTGGGACGCCAAGGGCGACGGCAAGCACCTCCTCCATGGCGGCTGGGGACGGTACTACGACTTCCCCTACACCAACGCCACGATCCTCTTCCCGGCCTCGGCCGTGCAGTCCAACTACGGAGTCGTCTTCAACGCCGCCGACCCCAAGGGCATCAAGAACCCGGACGGCTCCTTCTTCCACCCCGGCCAGCCGCTGCCGCCCAACGGCCTTAAGAACCCCGGGGTCACGCCGCCCAACGAGGTCGCCTCGCCGAACCTGGCGACGCCGCGCTCGGACCAGGCCTCCCTGGGCTACTCCTTCGAGGTCAACAACTGGCTCGGCTTCAACCTCGAGGGCGTCGACATCCGCTATAACGACATCCCGTACCGCTTTAGGGCCAACCCCCTGATCCCCGGTACCACCACCCGCCGCTTCTCGGATTTCGGCAACTTCCGGATCTGGGCCGGCAACGGCTTTGCGAAGTACGACGGCTTCAACGTCGGCGTCCATGCCCGCCTCACCAACTTCGAGCTGCAGGGCTTCTACACCCTGTCGAAGACCACCGGTAACGTCCTCGCCGGGGTCGACGAGTTCCGGCTCACCAACGCCGGCTACCAGGCCGACCTCGTCGGCGCCAGCCGCCGCGATGCCTCGGTCAACCCCCTCAACCCCCAGTGCGGCGCCTGCACGGGTCCGCTCGAGACCGACGCCCGCCACCGGGTGACCCTCGCCGGCTCCTACCGGGCGCCCTACGGGTTCAGCGTCTCGGGCATCTTCCGCTATCACTCGGCGACCCCCTACACCGTCCTCGCCGGCAAGGATCTGAACGGCGACGGCTTCGCCAACGACCTGGCGCCCGGCGTCTCGCACGTCGACTCCGCCTACTTCGGCTCCTTCGAGCAGTTCGACCTGCGCCTCAGCAAGGAGTTCAAGTTCGGCGGCAACTACGCGGTAGAGATCATCGGCGAGGTGTTCAACCTCTTCAACGCCAAGAACGCCGTCAAGTACCGCGGCACCGAGTTCCTCTACGACGCCAACGGCAACGCCACTCCCAACCCTGCCTTCGGCAAGCCGACGGCCTTCGCCGGCGACCCGCTCCAGGGCGAGCAGCGCCTGGCCCAGCTCGGCCTGCGCTTCCGCTTCTAGCGTCAAGCAAGGCTGCACGTCAAAAGGCGGGGGCGCGTAAGGCGCCCCCGCTTTTTTTTCTCTACTGCTTCTCTGGTGCCGGGTCGGGCGCCAGGAGCACCCGCTTGCCCGCCCGGCGGAGGAGGAGGGCGAGGAAGAGGAGGACCGCCGTGTTGCGGAGGATCGGCGGCGAAGTCTTTTCCGTCGGTTCCTCTCGCCGGCTCGCGCTCCGCTGGCCGCGACCGGCCGCCTGGCGTCTCGCCGGAACCGGGGTGCCAGAGTCGACCCTGCGGTCCTCTTCCTTCGCCTCCGCGACCTTCGCGACCTGGTCGAAATGGTCCCCCTCCTCCTCGCTCACCTTGACCTGCTTGACCCGCACCGCGTGCCGGTCCGGCTGGATCTCCTGTCCGTAGCGCTTGGCATAGACCTGGGTGAACTCGGCGCCCAGGAAGAGGATCTGCGACGAGTAGTAGACCCAGAGGAGGATGACGACGAGCGAGCCTGCCGCGCCATAGGCCGAGGCCACGCTGCTCTTCCCGAGATAGAGCCCGATCAGCGACTTGCCAAGGGTGAAGAGGAGAGCGGTCGCGGCCGAGCCGACCCAGACGTCCTCCCAGGACACCTTGGCGTCGGGCAGATAGCGGAAGATCATGGCGAAGAGGAGGGTAATGACGGCCAGGGAGACGACGAAGGAGAGCACGGTGAAGAGGACCTTGAGGCCGGGCACGAGGCCGATCGCGTAGGTGGAGACGGCCGAGAGGGCGGCCGAGACGATGAGCGAGACCAGGAGCAGGAAGCCGATCCCGAGGACCATCCCGAAAGAGAGGAAGCGCGACTTCAAGAAGCCCTTGATCCCGCGGTCGGACTTCGGGGCGACCTCCCAGATCTTGTTGAGCGAGGTCTGCAGCTGGCCGAAGACGCCGGAGACGCCGAAGAGGATGGTGAGGATGCCGATGACGGTGGCGAGAACGCCCGAGCCCGACCGCCAGTTGTGGGCGAGCATGGTCTGCACCGCCTCCGCCCCCTGCTTGCCGACCATTCCCTGGATCTCGCCCACCAGCCGGCCCTCTACGGCGTCGCGGCCGTAGACCAGCCCGGCGACCGAGATGGCGATCAAGAGGAGGGGGGCCAGCGAGAAGACGGTGTAGTACGCGAGCGCCGCCCCGAGGGAGAAGACGTCGTCGTCCAACCCCTTCGTGGCAGTCTCCTTGAGCAGCGGCCAGCCGGCCTTGAGATCCATGGCGAGTCCTCCTTACGTCGGTGGTCTTTTGAGCTCTACCCGGTCGTCGCCGAAGGCGAACGACCAGCTTTCCGATCCCTGGCTCGCGAGATAGGGCCCGGCGAGGAGGGGATAGTGCGCGGCATCCACGGGAACGCCGTCGATCGTCGCCCGCTCCCCCGGCACGAAGACGAGCCGCCGGCCGTCGCTCGCCGTGAAGCGGAGCTCCCCGGCTTCCCCGGCCTTGCCAGGCTCGACGGTCAGCCGGAGCCCCGCCGCGTGCCGGGCGAAGCTCCGGAAGTCGCCGTAGTCCGCCCGCCGCCCCACCTCCATCGCGATGTCCGACGGCTGCCGTACCGGCACCGCGACCCAGGCGTTGCGGAAGGCGGGATCGCCGGCGTAGTAGGCGGGGAAGCGGTGGGGGGCCGTCGCCACGTCCCAGCCGCCCGCGGTCACCAGGGCCACGTAGGTGTCGCCGTAGCGGGAGACCAGGGTGTCCCCCGTCCCCACCGGTACCGGCGGCGACCAGGGGGAGGCGAGAAAGGCGTGGCCGGTCGCCTCGCCGTTCGCTCCCAGGCGGGCAAGGACGACGTTTTTGTCCGCCACCGCGAAGTCCTGCCCGGCCCAGGTCCGCCAGCGGTAGGAGGTCGGGTTGCGGGTGCGGCTCCAGAGATAGAGAGGGGCGAAATCCGGCCCCTCGGGATAGAGGGTCGCCAGGATCTCCTGGCCGCCGGAGACCGAGAGCCGCAGGCCGGCGAGCGACTGAGCAGCGCCCAGGATGTAGTCCGGAGTGGCGTAGCTGTAGCGGGCGGCGTCCAAGTCGCGGCGGGAGGAGAGCTCGATCGAGCGCCGGGCGCGGATCTCATAGGGCGCCTCCTGCCGCCTTGCCGCGAGGAGCTGGCGGACGGGGAGGGGGATACGGTAAGCCGAGACCGCGAGCATCGTGGCGTCGAGGAAGAAGATCCGCTCCTCCCGGCCGCGCCCGCCCGCCAGCCAGGCCCAGGCCTGCCAGGGGGTGTTCCTCTCCCCCAGAGCCCAGTGGACGTAGGTGCGGCTCTTCGCCCCGGCCGGAAAGCCGCCCACCTGCTCCTGCGCCCAGGCGCCGAAGAGCACGTTGAGCTGCCGGCTGGCCGCCTCCCGCACCGCCGCCTGAGGGGCGTGGTCGGCGAGTTGGAGGAGGGCGGTGATCGAGAAGGCGATGTAGCCGGGACTCTCCTGCTCGTACCAGCCGTCCCGGTCGTGGGCGGCGAGGAAGGCCGCCGCATAGGCCCCCCAGGCGCGCGCCGCGGGCGACTCCGGAGTGCCGGCGACGACCTCCGCCACCAGGCTCCGGGCGAGCTTGATCAAGCGCTGGTTCTCGGTCTCCTTGAAGTTCCAGGGGTGAAGGACGGCCTCCTCCCCCGGCGGCGATGCCGACTCGGAAGCCACGGTGCGCACCCGGGCGAACAGCTCGGCCGGCAGCACCCCGGGGTAGTCGAGGACCATCCGCTGTAAGCCAAGCCGGGCGCCCTCGCATTCGACTTTGTCCCAGCGCTCGGCGCACCCGGCGAGGGTGGCTTCGGCCCAGCGCGCGGCATCTCCCGCGGTAGCCTCTCCATGCACCGCGAGGGCCGCCGCCGCGAGAGCTCCGCTTCCATAGCGCGAGGCGGAGGGGCCGTAGCCCGGCTCGGGGTGGCGGAGCTCGCGGACGGCGATCTCCAGGAAGCGGACCCGGCGGGCCTCGGAGGCTTCCGAGCCCCGGGGGCCCGGCTCGAAACGGGGCGCCGCCTCTCCCCACCGTCCGGACCCTAAGCTCGCGCACCCCGCCGTCGCGGCGAGAGCCAGGAACAGGAGGGGCCCGGCGAGTTGGGAACGATGACGGTCTTCGGATGGCATCGGCGCGGTGGAGCGATGGAAGCGGGGCGATCTCCGGTCTCCTGGACGGCATCCAGACCGGGCTCTTCCAGCCTCGCCCTATGCAGGATCGAGGCCGCGACTCAACCTCTGTAGATGTACGGATGGCCCCAAGCTGTCATACTCCCGCCCATGCCCGAAGGGTTCCATGTCGATTGGAAGCCGATCCTCGCTCTTTTGGGGATCGTCGCGGTGGTCTCGGTCACTCTGGCGGCCCTCCTCTTCGCGGCGGTCCACCGCCGGCTGCGGCAGATCCGGGTGCCGGCCGGAGCCGATTTCTTCTCGACCGTCCGCGCTGTCCCCCTGGGGCTGGTGGTGGGGATCGACCTTCTCGACCTCGGTCTCGAAACCTTCTCGGCGCCCCTCATCTGGTTCATCCTCAACCGTTACAAGCTGCAGGCGCTCCGCAACGTTGCGACCGTGGAGGCCCTGATCCCCCTCTCCGGCCCCATCCCGACGCTCACCATCGCCTGGTTCGCCGCCCGGCTCTTCAAGCTCGGCCGGCCCTACGATCCGAACATCCTGGAGGCCGAGCGGGTCGGCCCGAACGAATACGTGGCCCGGCCGCCCCTGCCGCAGAAGTCGCCGAAATCGGATACTGGGTCATTTTGAACCTGCGGGCGGTCTCCTTCGGGCGCTCCGCGCAGCCAGTCGCCCGTCCTCGGATTCAAACGGACCCAGTACCCGAAGTCGCCTTAGGGTCTCCCGGCGGGACCTGTTAGACTAGCCCTTTGTGCCACGATCTATGTGCACTGGCAACCGACGGAGAGTTGGTAAGGAGCGGTAAGTAGATGGCAGGAAGATCCAACAGTACCTTCGAGAAACGTAAGAAAGAGTTGGCCCGTAAAGAGAAGCAGAAACAGAAGGCGGAGAAGCGGGAGCAGCGCGAGCGCGAGCGTCTCGAGCGGCCCCCGGGCGCCGAGGGCGAGGACCCGGACATCGCGGGGATCGTGCCGGGACCGCAACCGCTCCAGGAGGAGATCTAGAGCAGCAACCGGCGATGCCGGAGAATGCCGGCGGATGTTAGAGGGTGCCGAGCGGGACGGTGCTTCAGGGCTGGGCGGTCTTGACGGGCTCTGCAACCGAGGCGAGGGCGGCGGCCTTCGCCTCGACCAGCGCCTGTCGGGCCGGAGCCGGCTTGCTGTCCGGACGGGCCGCGCACCGCGACTGCGACGACGCGAACATCGCACCCCTCGAATTGGCATAGGCAAAGACGAAGCTCCCGCCCTTGACCGCATCGATCACCGGCCGCGCCTCTTCGAGCGGCAGCGCCGGGCAGCCCCAGCTCCGGCCCAGCCGGCCATGCTCGCGAGCGTGCTGGTTGCTGACGTACCATGCCCCGTGCATGACGATGTTGCGCTCCTCCGCCTGATCGTTCACCCCGGGATCGAGCCCGCGGAGGCGGAGCGAGTAGCCGTTCCCCCCCTCGTAGGTGCCCGCGGTCAGGAAGAGGCCGAGGCTCGTCTGCCGGCTGTCCATGGTGTTCGAGAACTGAGTGGCGAAGTTGTCGCCGCTCCCCGCCCCGTGCGCCACGAGCTCATGGAAGAGCACCTTCCCCCGCTTCAAGTCGAGCACCCAGAGCCGCGGCTCGGTCGACGGCCGGGAATAGTCGATGACGGTCAGCAGGTCGCGCCGGCCGGAGATACCGCGGGCCCGGGCACAGGCGACGGCGTCGAGCGCCGCCCGGAGGACTTTCGGAGCCAGCCCGGCCGGGCTGCCGCTGAAGGTCGCCGGTTCCACCGCAGTCTCCTCCGCCGCGGGATCCGCGAAAGCCGGAACGGGCAGGGGGGAGAGCGTGGCGGCCGGAGGGAGAGTCGGGAGGGGAGCGATGTCCGCGGCCTGAGAGGTTGGCACCGGAGCTGCAGTAAGCTTGGGCAGATCGGCGCGGTTAACACAGGAGGCCGCGGTGACCAGGGCCAGGAGGGTGGTGGGGAGCAGGAGTCTTCTGGCCAAGGTGGGCTTACTGTCCGTCATCCGCTACGACCTCCAGGATGTCGTTTGATGTCTGTCCTGCCCCCGTAGGGTCAGGCTCGCCGGGGTGTTTGTCTCTCCAACTCTACAACCCCTCCCCGGGGATCGGAATTCCGATTCAGACGTGTAAGTATGCCACAACTGCGGGCCGTAATGTCCCAGAGTTCTTCCCCATCTTACAAGCAGGATCCTCATGACGCCCTGAAGAGAGCATCCGCGTCACCCTTCAGAAGGAGATCCTCGTGACCATGCATGCAAGCGGACCGTTCGACGTCAAGTTGGAGCCTCAGACGGGCGACCCCACAGTGGCCCGGATGTCGATCGACAAGCAGTTCCATGGCGATCTCGAAGCGACGAGCCAGGGGCAGATGCTGGCGATCAGCTCGGAGGTCAAAGGCTCTGCCGGGTACGTCGCAATGGAGCGGGTCACCGGAACGCTGCAGGGCCGAACCGGCACCTTCGCGCTCCAGCACAGCGGCACCATGACCCGCGGGGTCCCAGAGCTCCTCATCACGGTCGTGCCCGATTCCGGCACCGGTCAGCTCGTGGGCCTCGCCGGCAAGATGACGATCAACATCGTCGACGGCAAGCACTCGTATGAGCTCGAGTACTCGTTCGTCGAGAGGCCGTAGAGGTCAGAGCGTATGGATCCACACTTCCGGGTGGGACGCCGCGAGGCGCTCTAGATCGTCGCGGTCCCCGGTCAGGACATGGGCCCCTCCCGCCTCCACGGCGTGAGCCAGGACTAAAGCATCCATGGTTTCGGCCGAACGGGCGGCTCCCAGCAGTTGCCCGGCGATGCGACCGTGGACCTCGCGCGCTTCCGCCACCGAGCCGACCGCCTTCAACACACGGTTGACGGGAGCGTCGCGCGGTCCGCCGCGGACCGTCTCGGCCAGGACCACCACGGGGATCTCGACTTGTGCCTGGAGCTCCAGGGCTCTGGCCACAAAAGCACGCGCTCTCGCATCTCCCCGGGCCAGAGCAATGACCGCTCCGGAATCGAGAATCAGGCGCTGCGGCGCTGGGTGGCCCTTCCGGGTGCCGGCCATTCTTGACGAACTTCCTCGACTACCTGCGGCTCGATCGGCCCATTCTCCTGCTCGAGCTCCGCCAGCAGGGCGGCGAGGCGATCGTGCTGCAACTGTTGGCGTAAAGCGCGGTTTACGTAGCTCGAAAGCCCTCGGGAGCCGACGGCCGCGCGAGCTTCGGTGAGGAGCTCCTCTTCCAGGGTGAGGGAGACTTTCTCTGTATGCATGGCACCAATCCTACAACAAGTAGGATAGAGCCGCGAGCAGCCGAGATCGGGCCAGGCGGACCCCAGGCGGGACCCGCGGAATTCCGACGAATCGAGACCACCTCCTGAGGCGGCCGCCGGCCTAGTCCATCTGCTTGCGCAACACGGTCGGGATGTCGTAGTCGTCGACGTTCGACCAGTTGGGCCCGAAGCCATTCGGATCCTCGCCCCTGGCGTGCGCGATCACCTTCCGGTAGAACGGCACGTCCACCTGCTGGGGCTTCTCCGCCTCTTCCCGCTCGCGATCCCGGTCCCGGTCTCTCTCGCGCTCACGCTCGGCGGCGGGCGCGGCGGCCAGGGGTTGCGGGGTCATCACCGGACGGCTCAAGGACGCTATGGGCGACTGCGCCCGCGAGCGTTCGCCCGAGGCGTAGTCGAAGCCGGTGGCGATGACCGTCACCTTCATCGCGTCTTCCATCGTCGGGTCGATCACCATGCCGGAGATGATGTTGGCGTCCGGGTCGACCGCGTCGGCGATGATCCGGGCCGCCTCGGCGACCTCGTGGAGGGTCAGGTCGTGGCCGCCGGAGATGTTGATGAGGACGCCGCGGGCGCCCTGAATCGAGGTCTCTTCCAGGAGCGGCGAGGAGATCGCCCGCTGGGCCGCTTCGAGCGCCCGGTGCTCGCCCTTGGCGACGCCGGTGCCCATCAAGGCCATGCCCATGCCGGTCATGATCGTCCGCACGTCGGCGAAGTCGACGTTGATCTCGCCGGGGACGGTGATCAGGTCGCTGATCCCCTGGACCGCCTGGCGAAGCACGTCGTCGGCGATGCGGAAGGCCTCGTGGAGGGGCGTGCCGCGCTCGACGAAGTTGAGGAGCCGCTCGTTGGGGATGGTGATCAGGGTGTCGACCGCCCCGCGGAGCTCCTCGACGCCGCGCTCGGCCAATTGCAGCCGGCGGCGCCCCTCGAAGCCGAACGGTTTGGTGACCACCGCCACCACGAGAGCGCCGATCTCGGCGGCGAGCGAGGCGATGATCGGTGCCGCGCCCGTCCCTGTGCCGCCGCCCAAGCCGGCGGTCAGGAAGACCATGTCGGCACCTTCCAGCATCTCCAGGATGTGCTCGGTGTCCTCGAGAGCCGACTTCCTCCCCACTTCCGGGTCCGCCCCGGCGCCCAGGCCCTTGGTCAACAGGTTGCCGAGCTGGAGCTTGAGCGGCGCCCGGCACTTGCGGAGCGCCTGGAGGTCGGTGTTCGCGGCGATGAACTCGATGCCGCGGAGCTGCGAGTCGATCATCCGGTTGACGGCGTTGCCGCCGCCCCCCCCGACCCCGATCACCTTGATCCGAGCGGGTATCCCATCCGTCTCTTCCAAGGGCATCAGAGCCTCCTTAAGAGCGTCGTGGTCGTCGAACAGAATCATCGTGAAACCCCCTTTGTATACTACCGTTTCTTCGAGCTCGTGACCCCTAGAGGAGGTCCGCAAACATGCCGCGCAGACTCCCCACCATCCCACGTACGCTCCAGCCCTGCTTCTTCTGCACCTTGCCCTGGCTCTCCTCGGCGGTCCGGGCGTAGAGCAGGAGGCCCGAGGCGGTCGACCAGGTCGGGCTGCTGATGACGTCGACCAACCCGCCGAGGCCGCGCGGCAGCCCGTAGCGCACCCCGGCGTCGAAGGTCTGCTCCGAGAGCTCCAGGAGGCCGTCGAGCTGGGCACCGCCGCCGGTCAAGACGATTCCGGCCCGCAAGCTGTCCTCGCTGGCGTGCTTGAAAAGGTCCTCTCGAATCATACTGAAGAGTTCCTCCGCCCGGGGCTGGAGGATCTCACAGAGCTCCTTTCTGGGCACCACCCGCGAGGAGCCGCCGGCCACGGTCGGCACCGAGATCCCCTCGTCGTCGGTGACCATGCTCGGCAGGCAGCAGCCCTGCTTGATCTTGATCTTCTCGGCCTCGCCGAACGGGGTGCGGAGCACCATCGCGAGATCGTTGGTGAAGTGGCCGGCGCCGATCGGCGCCACGGCGCTGTACTGGATCTCGCCGTCGGCGAAAAGGGCGTACTCGGTGGTGCCGGCACCGACGTCGATCAAGAGGCAGCCGAGCTCGCGCTCGTCCGGGGTGAGCACGGCCTCGGCCGTCGCGAGCGGCTCGAAGACCATCTCGACGACCTCGATGCCGGCCCGGTTGACGCAGGTCAGGAGAGTCTTCGAGCGGGTGGTGTTGCCGGTCACCAGGTGGACCATGACCTCCAACCGGCTCCCCAGCATGCCGAGCGGATCGCCGATCCCCCCCTGCTCGTCGACGACGAACTCCTGGGGGATGGCATGGAGGATCTCGCGGTCGGAGGGGAGGGCCGCGGATTTCGCCGCATCGAGCACCCGCTGGATGTCCTGGCGGGTGATCTCCCGGTCCTTCCTCGACACCGAGACCATGCCGCGCGAGTTGACGCTCCTGATGTCAGCCCCAGCGACGCCGACGTAGGCGCGGGAGATCTCGACCCCGGCCATTACCTCGGCCTCCTCGCTCGCCTGCTTCAAGGCGTCGACGGTGGCCTCGACGTTGACGATGTTGCCCTTGCGCGTGCCGCGGTTGGGGGCTAAGCCCTTGCCGACGACTTCGAGCCCACCCTTGTCGTCGCGCTGGCCGATCAGCACCCCCACCTTGGAGGATCCGATGTCAATCCCTACGAAATACGGTTCTGGCTTCGGCATGTCAGCCTGCTCCCCCGTTGGTAAAAGGTTTTTGTGCGGTAGCCGCAGGTTGTACCGCTGGTTGGATCGCTGGTTGGATAATGATCCGGCGCGGGAAGCGCAGGTCGACCGATTGAAGGGCGGTGTACCGGCGCCCCAGCTCGGGCAGGAGCGCCTCGAAGCGATGCACTTTCGAGACCAGGTCGAGGCTCCGCAAGAGGAGCGGGAAGGGCAGGTCCCGGAGGTGCAGGCGGAGGTCCTCGTCGCCCAGAACGTCCACCCGGACGAGGGACGAAGCCCAGTCCGGATTGGCCTTTCGAAGCTCGGCCGCCGCTCCCAGCGCCTTCGCCATCGCCTCGGGCGGGCGCGCCGCGGCGCCCGCTAAATCGATCACCAGAAAGCCCTCCCGGTTGTCGCCCGGAACGACCGGGGCGATCGAATGACCGAAGGCGTCCGCCCAGGTGACGGTGCCGCCGGGACCGGCGAGGAGGGCGACCGGCCGGCGCTCGCGGATCGAGACCCGCACCCGGTCGGGCAGAATCTTCTCGATCTCGACGCTCTCGATCCACGGCTGGCTGGCGAGAAGCGCCTCGACCCGGGCGAGCGGCAGCCGTACCAGGTTCTCCCCCCGGAGCGGGGCGAGCGACCGCCGCACCTGCTCGGCCGGCACCCGGTGGGTGCCCTCGACCGCCAGCTCGTGGAGGCAGAAGCGGGACGAGGTGAGCACCCAGGCGACGAGGCCGCTGGGGAGGGCGATGAGCGCGAGCGCCGTGGTGAGCGGCCGGGCGAGGGCGAGCCACAAGCTGCGCTTCCTCCGCCGCGGCGGCGCCTGGCGGCGCTTGAAGTCGAGCACCCGCCCGCCGGTGCCGGTGCCGGCGAGCGCCGCGGACTCGAAACCGCCGCTCATGCGTCCTCCCTGCCGACCAGCTGGCGGGCCAGCCGGTAGATGTCGCCAGCGCCCAAGGTCATGACGACGTCCCCCGGGGCCACCCCTTCGGCGAGGAGGGCCGAGGCCTCGCGCCAGTCGGGGCAGTAGTGGACGTTCTTGTGACCGCTCCGTAGCGCCGCCTCGACCACCAGCTCGCCCGTCACCCCGGGGACCGGCGCCTCGCGCGAGGCGTAGACGTCGGTGACCACGGCGCGGTCGGCGAGGAGGAGCGAGCGGCCGAAGCCCTCGGCCTGGTCCTGGGTGCGCGAGTAGAGGTGGGGCTGGAAGACGACGTGGAGCCGCCCCTTGGGGAAGGCCTGGCGGGCGGCGTCGAGGGTTGCCGTCACCTCGGTCGGGTGGTGGGCGTAGTCGTCGACTACCGCCGCCCCCCGCCACTCGCCCACCTGCTCGAAGCGGCGGTGGACCCCCTCGAAGGCGGCGAGGCCGCTCGCGATGTCGTCGAAGCCGAGGCGGAGCGAGAGCCCCACCCCCACGGCGGCTAAGGCGTTCAAGATGTTGTGCCGGCCGGGAAGGGGGAGCTCCAGCCGGCCGAGGAGGGCGCCGCGCAGGCGGACCCCGAAGGCGCTCTTGCCGCCCAGCGCCTCGATGTCGACCGCCGCCAGATCCGCCTGGGGCGAGAAGCCGTAAGTCACCAGCCGGCGCTCGGAGAGCCGGGGGAGGATCTGCTGGATGTTGGGGTCCTCCAGGCAGACGATCAGCCGGCCGAAGAAGGGCACCCGGTTGGCGAAGGTGACGAAGGCGTCGCGGATCTCGTCCAAGTCTCTGTAGGTATCCAGGTGATCGCGGTCGATGTTGGTGATCACCGCCACCACCGGCGACAGGCGGAGGAAGCTCCTGTCGAACTCGTCTGCCTCGGCGACCAGGTAGTTGCTCTCGCCCAGCCGAGCGCCGGTGCCGAGCAGGCGCAGGCGGCCGCCGACGATGACCGTGGGGTCGAGGCCCGCCTGGGTCAGCATGGTGCCGACGAGCGAGGTGGTGGTGGTCTTCCCGTGAGTGCCGGCGACGGCGATGCCGTACTTCAAACGCATCAGCTCGGCCAGCATCTCGGCCCGGCGGACGACGGGGATGCCCCGGAAGCGCGCCGCCTGGACCTCCGGGTTGCCGTCCGCCACCGCCGAGGAGATCACCACCAGGTCGACCCCTTTCAAATGATCCCCGGTGTGCCCCTGGTGAATGGTGGCGCCCATCTTCTGGAGATGCTGGGTCGCCTCGCCGAGCGCCTGGTCGCAGCCGCTGACGAGAAGCTCGCGCTCGTCGGTCAGGAGGATCTCGGCGATGCCGCTCATGCCGGCGCCGCCGATCCCCACGAAATGGATGTGCGAGAGGTCGGCGAAGGGGTTGAAGCTCATCGCCCGGCCCTCCGCTCCGCCAGCTCGGCCAATCGGTCGGCGATCGCCGCCACCGCGCCCGGCCTGGCGAGCGCGCGCGCCGCCCGGCCCATCCGGGCGAGGCGCGCGGCTCCGGCGGGGTTGGCGGGGTCCCCCAAGAGAGCACCCAGGCGCTCGGCGAGAGCGTCGGGGGTCGCCGCATCGCCCGTCAGCAGCTCGGCCGCCCCGGCATCGGCCAACAGCCGGGCGTTCTCGACCTGGTGCCCCTGGGCGATCGAGAGCGGCAGGAAGAGCACCGGCCGGGAGGCGGCGCAGATCTCGGCCACCGTGATCGCCCCCGCCCGCGAGACCAGAAGATGGCTTTCCGCCATGGCTCCGGCGACGTCTTCCAGGAAGGGGACCACCTCGACTGTGGCTCCGGTCCCCCCGGTGACTCCGGCGGCCGCGTACGCAGCCCGAGTCTCCTCGACGTTCTTCGCCCCCGCCTGGTGGAGGACCCGGAGGGAGGCTCCACCCCCGAGGACAGCGAGAAGCCGGGCCACCGCCGCCGGCACCAGCTCGTTGACCTGCCGTGCCCCCATGCTGCCGCCGAGAACGAGGAGCCGGGGCGGCGCGAGGGGAGGGAGAGCGGAGGGGACCGCGAAGAAGGCGGCGCGGACCGGCACCCCGGTGACGACGCAGGGACACTTCAGGTCGCGGACCGTCTCCCGGAAGGCGACCGCCGCCCCGGAGGCGTAGCCAGAGAGCCAGCGGTTGGCGACCCCGGCCCGGGCGTTCGGTTCGAGGAGGAGGATCGGCCGGCGGGCGAGCCGCGCCCCGACGACCGCCGGAGCCGAGACATAGCCGCCGGTGCCGAGGATCACGTCCGCCCCCAGCCGCCGGACGAGCCGCATCGCCGACACCGCCGACCCCGAGAGGGTGGTGAGCGAGCGCGCCCGGGCCCCCAGCCCCTTGCCGAGGAACGGCCGCGCCGGGAGTGGGTAGAACGGCACCCCGCGCTCCCCGGTCAAGCGCTCTTCGAGGCCGCCGGCGAGACCGGTGAAGCTCACCCGCCACCCCCTGCGCCCAAGCTCCTCGGCCACGGCGAGGGCCGGGAAGACGTGACCGCCCGTACCACCGCCCGCGAGGAGGGCGTGGAGCGAGGGCTTGGGAGGCGCGGGCATGGCATCGGTCGTCTTCATCCGTGCTGGGAGAGGTTGAGGAGAACGCCGCAGATGCAGAGGGTGACCACCAGCGACGATCCACCGTAGGAGATGAAGGGGAGCGGGATGCCCTTGGTCGGCAGGAGGGCGATGGCGACGCTGACGTTCAAGAGCGCCTGGATGACGAGGATGCCGGTGAAGCCCCAGGCCAGGTAGCGGCCGAAGGAGTCGGGGGCGCGCAGGCCGGCGAGGATGCCGCGCCAGGCGAGCACCCCGAAGAGGGCGACGATGGCGAGCGCCCCGACCATCCCCATCTCCTCGGCGATGATGGCGTAGATGAAGTCCGACTCCGGATGGGGCAGGAAATAGAGCTTCTGGATGCTCCGTCCCGGCCCCAGGCCGAGCACGCCGCCCGAGCCCACGGCGATCAGCGACTGGAGAGCCTGGAAGCCGGTCCCCAGGGGGTCGTGCTCGGGGTCCAGAAAGGCGAAAAGCCGCGCTCGCCGGTAGGAGACCGAGATGACGAGGAACCAGAGCATGGGGAGAGCCGCGGCGCCGATCCCCAGCACGTAGCGCCAGGAGAGCCCGGCGAGGAACACCATGAGGAACGCCGTGGTGACGAGGAGCACCGCGGTCCCCATGTCCGGTTCGAGCAGGATGAGCCCGGCGGTCAAGCCCGTGAAGAGCGCCAGCGGCAAGAGGAGGTCTGGATGGTTGACCCGGTCGAGCTTGCGGTCGATCTGGTAGGCGAGGAATGGAATGAGGGCAATCTTTGCAAGCTCCGAGGGCTGGAGCGACAGTCCGGCGAAGAAGAACCACCGCCGAGTGCCGTTGAGCTCGGGTGAGAAGAGCACCCCCACGAGGAGGACGAGGATTCCGCAGAGCAAGCCGTACACCACCACGGGACGCTGGAGTCGCCGGTAATCGACATGCATGACCAGCGCCATGGCGCCGAGGCCGAGGGCGGCCCAGATCGCCTGCTTGACGAGGAACGGGTTGACGAAGCTGCCGCCGTGGCCGCCGCCCCGGGCGATCGCCGAGCTCGCCGAGTAGACCATCACCAGGCCGGCGCCGACCAGGAGCATGATGGTCGTGAAGAGCACCTTGTCAAAGGCCAGCTTCTTGGCCATGGCCCCCTCCGATCTCTGGCGTCGCGGGCGTCGCAAGTACGTCGTGGACGAGCTGGGTGAAGACCTCGCCCCGGTGATTGAAGTTCCTGAACTGGTCGAAGCTGGCGCAGGCCGGCGAGAGGACGACGACCTCCCCCGAACGGGCCTGGGCGGCGGCCGAGCGGACGGCACGGTCGAGGGTCTCCGCGACCTCATAGGGGGCGGCGCCCCCGAGCGCCTGCGCGAATTCGGGGGCGGCCTCGCCGATCAGGTAGAGCCGGCGCGCCTTGCCATGCACGAGGGGCGAGAGCGAGGCGAGATCCGCCCCCTTGTTGCGGCCGCCGAGGATGAGGTGGACCGTGCCGTCGGCGAAGCCCTCGATCGACTTGGCGGTGGCCGCCGGGTTGGTCCCCTTGGAGTCGTCGTACCAGAGGACGCCGTTCGCCTCCCCCACCTTCTCCATCCGGTGCGGCAGGCCGGCGAAGCCCCGGAGACCGGCGCGGATCGCCGCCGGCGCGGCCCCGGCGGCACGGGCGAGGAGAGCGGCGGCCATGGCGTTCTCCAGGTTGTGCACGCCCGCGAGCGGCACGTCCCCGGCGGCGAAGAGCTCGACGGCCGAACCCCCGGGCTGCACTTCGAGGACCCGGTCGCCGGCATCCCCACCGATATGGCAGCCGTCCTCGACCTGAGAGAGACGCGAGAAGAGCCGGCGGCGGGCGCGGGTTTCGACCTTCAGGGTCTCGGGGTCGTCGGCGTTGAGCACCGCCACCCCCTCAGGCCCCATCTCCCGGAAGAGCGCCCGCTTGGCCGCCGCGTAGTGGCCGAAGCTCGGGTAGCGGTCGAGATGGTCCTCGGCGATGTTCAAGAGCGCCGCCACCTGCGGGGCGAAGGTGACGATCCCCTCGATCTGGAAGCTCGACATCTCGACGACGAAGACCCGTCCCGGCGGGCCGTCGACCAACCCTGAGAGCGGCTCGCCGATGTTGCCGCAGACCTCGACCGTCAGACCGGCGGCGCGCAGCATGGCGCCGGTCAAGGCGGTCGTCGTGCTCTTGCCGTTGCTCCCGGTGATCGCCACCACCGTGCCGCTCAAGAAGGGGAAAGCGAGCTCGACCTCGGCGATCACCGGCACCCCCCGGCGCCGGGCATCGGCGAGGAGCGGCCGGGGCATCGGTACGCCGGGGGAGACGACGACGAGATCGATCGGAGCGCCCGAAGCCGGAGGTTGGCAGCTCGTCCGGCTCCCCGCCAGCAACCATAGAGAGCCGCGGATCGGCCGCCAGGTCCCCCAGATCCAGATCTTCCCGGGACCGCCCGTCGACCCCGATCACCGAGACCCCGCGGGCGAGCAGGAAACGCGCCGCGGCGCGGCCGGAGAGGCCCAGCCCGTAGACCAGCGCCTGGCGGATCTCGCCGCTGCTCCAGAATGATTTCATCGGAGTTTCAGAGTCGAGAGGGAGAGGAGCGCGAAGAGGATCGAGAGGATCCAGAAGCGCACGATAACCTTGGGCTCGGCCCACCCGGAAAGCTCGAAGTGGTGATGGAGGGGGGCCATGCGGAACACCCGCTTGCCCGTAAGCTTGAAGGAGGTCACCTGGATGATTACCGAGAGCGCTTCGAGGACGAAGACCCCGCCGACGACGACCAAGAGGATCTCCTGCTTGCCGAGGACGGCGACGCTCCCGATGGCGGCGCCGATCGAGAGCGAGCCCACGTCCCCCATGAACACCTCGGCTGGATGAGAGTTGAACCAGAGAAAGCCGAGGCTGGCGCCGACCAGGGCACCGCAGAAGACCGCCACCTCGCCCACCCCGGGAACGTAGGAGACCTGGAGGTAGCCCGCGATCACCCGGTTGCCGGCGATGTAGGTGAAAACCGCATAAGTGGAAGCCGCGACGATCGTGCAGCCGATCGCTAGGCCGTCCAGCCCATCGGTCAGGTTGACCGCGTTCGACACCCCGACTAAGACGATGACTACGAAGGGGATATAGAGGGCCCCCAGGTGGAGCACCAGCCGCTTGACGAAGGGGAAGGTGAGGGTCGAGTCGAAGCCGTAGCCGTGCGGCAGGAGGAGGAGGGCGACCCCCATGACCGCGGCGGCGAGGATCTGGAGGAGCAGCTTGGTGCGCGCCGTGAGCCCCAGGTTCCGCCGGTTCTTGACCTTCAGATAGTCGTCGAGGAAGCCGATCAGGCCGAAGGCGATCGTCACCAGGATGACCATCCAGATGTAGGGGTTGTCGAGGGTCGCCCAGAGGAGGGTCGGGACGATCACCGCGAAGAGGATGAGGAGGCCGCCCATGGTCGGCGTCCCCGCCTTCACCAGGTGGGCCTTGGGCCCGACGTCGCGGATGTTCTGCCCCACCGACAGCCGGCGGAGCCGACGGATGAAGGCCGGCCCCAGAAACCAGGAGAGGAGGAGCGCGGTGACGATCGCCATCGCCGCCCGGAAGGTGATGTAGCGGAAGACGTTGAACGCCTGGATGTGGTTGCGGAGCGGGAAGAGGAAGTGGTAGAGCATCAGTGTCCCCCTCCCGTCAGGCCGGCCCCGGCAACCGTGCCCCGCGCCGCGAGCAGGCGGTCGACGACCGCTTCGAGCTTCACCCCGCGCGAGCCCTTGACCAGCACCAGGTCGCCGTCCCGCACCTCGCCTGCCGCCCACTCGGCAGCGGCGGCGGCGTCGGGAAACCAGGGCGCCGCCGCCCCCCGGGCGGCGGCGGCCGCCGCCAGCTCGCGGGCCAGCTCCCCCACTCCGGCGACCGGCGAGAAGCCGAGGCCGGCCGCCCGCTCCCCCGCGGCGCGGTGGAAGCGGGGTCCCTCGGGGCCCAGCTCCAGCATGTCGCCGAGGACGGCGATTCGCCGTTCGCCGGGAAGCTGGGCGGCCCCCGCGAGCGCCTGGTCGACGGCATCGGGGTTCGAGTTGTAGGAGTCGTCGATCAGGGTGACCCCGCCGGGCAGCCGGTGGACGACCCCGCGCTTCGCCGCCGGCCGGACCCCGGCGACCGCGCCGGCGATCTCCGGCAGGGTGATCCCGAGGGCCTGCGCGCAGGCCGCGGCGGCCAGGCAGTTGCCGACGTTGTAGAGCCCGTGGAGCGGCAGGGCGACCTCGACGCTCCGGCCCCCAGCGCCGGCGACATGAAGGTGAAAGCGGCTCCCCACCTCGCCGTTCGGGGCTGGGGAGACGCCGGTCGCCCTGACGTCGACGCCTTCCCCGAATCCATACCAGACGATCTTTCCACCCCGCCGGCGGGCGATGCGCGACACCTCGGGGTCGTCGGCGTTGGCTACGACGAGGCCCTCGGGAGGCAGCCCGGCGAGCAGCTCGGACTTGGCCTCGGCGATCGCCTGGAGAGTGCCGAAGAACTTCAGATGGACGGGGCGGACGACGGTGAAGAGCGCCACGTCGGGCCGGCCGAGGAGCGACAGCTGGCGCAGCTCGCCCGGGGTCGACATCCCCATCTCGGCCACCATCCACTCGGTGCCGTCGGGGACGTTCAGGAGCGACAGCGGGAAACCGTAGAGGTTGTTCAAATTTCCCGGGGTGCGGGCCACCCGGTAGCGGACGGCGAGCATCGCCGCGAGCAGCTCCTTGGTGGTCGTCTTGCCGGCCGAGCCGGTGATCCCCACGAGCTTCTGCGGCACCCGCTCCCGGAGATGCCGGGTGAGATCATGGAGGGCGCGGAAGGTGTCGGGGACGGTGATCAGGGCACCCCGCTCGGGAGAGGCGACTTCCTGCTGCACCATGGCCGCCGCCGCGCCGCGGGCGAAGGCGTCGGCCACGAAGCGGTGGCCGTCGGTCTGCTCGCCGGGGAAGGCGAAGAACAGGTCTCCGACATCGCCAATATTGCCGCCATGGACCGCCCGCGAATCGATGGCGGCGCCCTCCCAGAGGGTCTCCGGATCGCCGGTCACCCGGCCCCCCACGGCCGCCGCCGCCTCGGCGACGCTACACCGAGCCATAGCGCTCCAGGAGGGCCCGCGCGATCTCCTCCCGGTCGGAGAAGGGGATCTTGCTGCCGCCCAGGTCCTGCGTCCCTTCGTGCCCCTTGCCCGCCACCAGCACCGCCCACCCCGGGGAGGCGGCGGCGATAGCGGCGCGGATCGCCTCCCGGCGGTCCGGCACCACCCGGTAGTCCCGGTTGCCGCTCGCCTTCAGGCCCTCCTCGACGGCGCGGAGGATGGCGAGCGGGTCCTCCCGCCGCGGGTTGTCGGAGGTGGCGATCGGCAGGTCGGCGAGCTCGCCCGCCACCCGGCCCATCACCGGCCGCTTGCCGGGATCGCGCTCGCCGCCGCAGCCGAAGACCACCGCCACTTTGGTCTGGGCGAGCTCGCGCACCGAGCGGAGAGCCGCGGCCAGGGCGGCGTCGGTGTGGGCGTAGTCGACGAAGACCGGGAAGGGCTGGCCGCGGTCGACCGGCTCCATCCGCCCGGCGATCGGCCGCTGGGCGGCGAAGGCGGCGACGATCGCCGGGTGCGGCAGGCCCAGCGCCTCCGCCCCAGCGGCAGCGGCGAGGAGGTTTTCGAGGTTGAAGCGGCCGAGGAGCGGCGAGCGGAAGGTCAGCTCGCCGCGCGGGGTGGCGAGGGTGGCGCGGATGCCCTTCACCCCCAGCTCGACCGCGAGCGGTGCCACGTCGCCTCCTTCACCAAAGGTAAGCGCGCCGGGGATCTCCGCCGCCAGGCGCCGGCCGTAGGGGTCGTCCAGGTTGACCACCGCGCGGCCCTCGGGCTTCAGGTGGTCGAAGAGCTGCTTCTTGGCCGCGAAGTAGCCCTCCATGTCGCCATGGAACTCCAGGTGATCGCGGGTGAGGTTGGTGAAGATGGCGACGTCGAACTCGGCCCCGTCCACCCGGTGGAGGTCGAGGGCGTGCGAGGAGACCTCCATCGCCACCCCCATCACCCCAGTGCCGCCCTGGGCGCGCATCTCGCGGAGAGTGCGGAAGAGGTCCGCGGCCTCCGGAGTCGTCCGCTCGCCGGGGAAGGGCTGGCCGCCCAGCCGGTAGCCGAGGGTGCCGATGAAGCCGGCGGGCTTCCCCGTCGCCTCGGCGAGGATCGCGGCGAGGAGGGTGGCGACCGTCGACTTACCGTTCGTCCCCGTCACCCCGGCCAGGAGCAGCTCGCGGTCCGGGTGCCCGTAGACCCGGGCGGCGAGGGGGCCGAGGAGCGCCCGCGGATCGGCGGCGGTGAGCCAGGGGACGGGAAAGCCCTCCGGGACGCCGCCCATGCCGCCCATGCCGCCAATACCGCTCGGGCCGAGCACCGCCACGGCGCCGCGGCCCACCGCCGCGTCGGCGTAAGCGCGGCCGTCGTGGCGCTCGCCCACCATGGCGACGAAGAGGTCGCCCGGGGCGACCGCCCGCGAGTCGTGCGCCACGCCGCGAACCTCGACCGTTTCCAGATCCCGGAGGCACCGCTCGACGGGGAGGCCCGCGACCAGCTCAGAGAGTCGCATGGGGGCGGCCTCCCGGCTTGGCGATCGAGCGGGGAGCGAGCGGAGCGGGCCGCGCCGCCGTCGGGACGGTCGCGGGGAGCGGAGCGGCGGTAGCGGTAGCCGGGGTCGGGGCGGTGGGAGCGGTTGGAGCCACCGCGTCCGCGGGGGCCAGCTCCTCGATGTCCAGCTCGGGGTCGGGGGCGGTGGCGGTGGCGGGCGCCTTGGCCGATGCCGGCGATGCCGGCGACTGCGGCGACGGCGGCCGGCGCAGGCTCGCCAGCATCGGATTGCCGGGGTTGCCGGGCAGCTCGCCGGGCCAGTGGGCGAGCGGCGTCCGCTCGGGGCGGACCCCCAGGTAGAGGAGCACCTGGCGGGTGATGGCGCCGAAGGCCGGGGCCGCCACCTGGGCGCCGTAGTACTCGAAGCCCTGGGGCGAGTCGATGGCCACGACCCCGACGAGCGCCGCCCGGCCGGCGGGGGCGTAGCCGATGAAGCTCGGGATGTAGCTGCCGTGGGCGTAGCCGCCGACCCCCGGCTTCTGGGCCGTGCCGGTCTTCCCCGCCACCCGGTAGCCCGCCACCGCGGCGCTCTTGCCGGTGCCGCCGGTCACCACCCCTTCGAGCATCCCCTCGAGCACCCGGGCGGTCTCCGGGGTGATCGGGCGGCCGGCGAACGGCGGCACGGGGTGGCGGTTCTCGATCGTCTCCCCCTTGCCCACCGCCGCGACGACGTGCGGGGTCAAGAGGACGCCATGGTTGGCGACCGCGGCGAGCGCCGCGGTGAGCTGGAGGGGGGTCACCGAGACCCCCTGGCCGAAGGCGATGTAGGCTTTGCTGAGCGGCCGCCAGGCTTTCAAGGGGGCGAGGATGCCCGGGCTCTCCCCGGGGAGGTCGATCCCCGTCGGCCGGCCGAAGCCGAACTCCCGGATGGTCTTGTAGAGCCGCTCGTCCCCCAGCCGCAGGGCGACCTTGATGACCCCCACGTTGCTCGACTTGGCGATGACGTCGGCGAAGGTCAGCCGGCCGTAGGGCTTGTGGTCGCGGATGCGGATGCCGTAGAGAGTGATCCCCCCCATCTCGCAGTCGAAGACCTCTTCCGGCCGCACGATGCCGGCCCCGAGCGCCGCCGCCGCGGTCACCACCTTGAAGGTGGAGCCCGGCTCGTAGGCATCCATGATCGCCCGGTTGCGCCACTGCCCCGGCGAGGACTCGCCGTAGCGGTTGGGGTCGAACGAGGGGTAGGTCGCCATGGCGAGGACGGCCCCGGTGGCGGGGTCGAGGAGCACGATGCTGCCGGTCTTGGCGCGGTTCTTCTCCACCGCGAGAGCCAGCTCGCGCTCGACGATGTGCTGGATGGTGGCGTCGAGGGTCAGGTAGAGATCGCGCCCCGGCTCGGGGTCGGCGGCGGCGAGGCCCGGGGCGATCACCGTGCCGCGGCGGGCGTCGCGCAGCAGGGTGCGGCGGCCGGGCCGGCCGGCGATCTCCCGGTTGTGGACCAGCTCCAGACCGGCGAGGCCCTGGTTGTCGGTGCCGACATAGCCGAGCACCTGGGCCGCCAGCTCGCGCATCGGGTAGTAGCGCTTGCTCTCGGGGAGGAAGTGGATGCCGGGGAGCTCCAGCCGGCGGATGGCCTCGGCGTCCGGCGGGTCGAGCTTGCGCGCCACCCAGACGAAGTCACCGCTCCGCGACAGCCGGCGCGCCAGGACCTCCTCGTCGAGATGGACGATGGGGGCGAGAGCTTTCGCCGTCGCCTGCGGATCGGGGATGTCCGCCGGGTCGGCCCAGGCGGAGTCGACCTGCACCGAGACCGCCAGCTCGCGGCCGTGGGCGTCGTAGATCGTGCCGCGCGGCGCGTCGAGCTCGACCACCGTCGTCTGCTGCCGCCGGGCCTTGCCGGCGTAGTGGTCGTAGCGGTAGACCTGGAGATACCAGAGGCGTCCCGCCACCAGCAGCACCCAGAGCAGACCGAAGACCGCGACCAGGTTCACCCGGTTCTTCACTGCGGCCCCCCGGCCACGAGGGTGCTCGCCAGCGCCGTCGCCGCCGGCTCCTCGGCCCGCAGCTCCTCGGAAAAGATCACCTGCTCCATCTCCGGACCCTTCATGCCGAGCTCTTTGGCCGCCCGCTCCTCGATCCGCGGCGGGCTCGCCAGATAGGCGGACTCCAGCTGCAGCCGGCGCTCCTCCTGGGCGAGGTCGCGCTGGCGGCGTTCGAGATCGACGATCCGGTAGCCGGTGTCTAAGACCTCCAGGTGCATCCAGGTGTAGGCGAGGAGGCCGCCGCCCAGGCAGACCACCACGAAGACGACGAGGGCCAGCTCGCGCAACAGCCGCCGGTCGCGCTCGCGCACCAGGTAGGTGTTGACCACCGGGCGCGTGAAGGCGTACTCGCTCCTCGACTCCCTCATCGCAGTCCTCTCACAGCCGGCGGGCGGCCCGCAGGCGCGCCGAGCGGGAGCGCGGGTTCCACCCCACCTCCTCGTCGCTCGGCCGGATGGGCTTTTTGGTCAGCACCTCGATCAGCTGGCTCTCCGAGCGCGGCCGGCCGGTCACCAGGTCGACCTGCCCGCGCGCCAGGTCGCGGAGCGAGTTCTTGACGATCCGGTCCTCCAGGCTGTGGTAGGAGATGATGACCAGCCGCCCGCCCTGGTCGAGCAGGCGCACCGTCTGCTCGATGAAGCCTTCGAGCCCCGAGAGCTCCTCGTTGACCTCGATCCGGAGCGCCTGGAAGACCCGGGTCGCGGGATCGACCCGCCCCTCGCGGTCCCGGTCGCCACCGCGGCCCCGGCTGCCGGCCTTGGCGCGGGCGATGACGTCCTTGAGACGGCCGGTCGTCACGATCGGCTCCGCGCTCCGCGCCCGCCCGATGGCACGGGCGATCCGCCGCGCCTGCCATTCCTCGCCGTAGTCCCTGAAGATCCGTTCCAAATCCCCCTCCGAGCTCCCGTTCACGATGTCCGCGGCGGTCCGCCCGCCCGGACCCATGCGCATGTCGAGCGGCCCGTCCCGCCGGAAGCTGAAGCCGCGCTCGGCGACGTCCAGCTGCAGCGAGGACACGCCGAGGTCGGCGAGCACCCCGGAGAGGCTCCCCGGCCCGAGGTCCAGCCCCTCAAGGAGCGTCTCCAGTTGGTGGAAATTGCCTTCGGCGAGGTGGACCCGCTGGCCAAACTCTTCAAGGCGACCCGCCGCCCGTTCGAGGGCTTGCGGGTCGCGATCGACGCCGAGGAGCCGGGCCGCCTTGGACCGGGAGAGGAGCGCCGCGGCGTGCCCGCCGAGGCCCACGGTCGCGTCGACGAAGAGACCGCCGCGCTCGGGAGCGAGGAACTCCAGGGTCTCTTCGACCAGAACGGGCAGGTGCTCCCCATGCAAGGGCGCTCTTTCCCCAGTGCGGGACAACGAAGCCCGCTAGATCCCGCGCTCGGCAAGAGCGCGGAAATCGTCCTCGGTGAACGGCTGCTCAGAAAGGCGGGCGACGAAGCGGTCATGGTTCCAGACCACCAGGTGGTCGAGCTGCGCCGAGACCACCACGTCGCCATTCATCCCCGCGCTCTCCCGCAAAATCTGCGGGATCGAGAATGCGGCCCTGCCCATCCAGACTGACCTGCTGACCGTAGTAGCTCACCCGCTCCAGGAAGCGCGACTTCGTCCGGTCGGTCGACGGCATCGCCTGTAGCCGCGCCTCGATCTCCTCCCAGACCGGGAGGGGGTAGAGGAGCGCCGAGTCGCCGAGGACGGAGGTGACGAAGAGGTCCCCTCCAAACCGCTCCTCGATGAACCGACGGAAATCCGTCGGCACCTTGAGCCGCCCTTTGTCGTCGATCTTGGTAGGAGCGCTTCCGCGGAACATGGGACCCGCCAATGCCAGCAGTCTGAGGCGAAATCCTAGCAGCCACGACCACTTTTGTCCATTTATTTCCACCAAAGACCCCGGATTTCACGGCGAAGGTCCCCAAAGAGGAAGAAAAGGCGGTAACTGAGCGCGATGGGTCACCGCCGGCTACACCGCATAGCGGGGAGCCGAACGCCGGCTCAAGAACGCTCGCGGAGCGGCACGGCATCGCCGTCCGCTATGACCTGGCTTGAAGGGGATCGTGCCGTACCGGCCGGGGAAGGCCGGATCCCCCCGCCCTGCGGACGATCGACGGGCGGGGGGATCGCGAGAGAGCCGAGTCTATTCCGGGATGCAGTGCGCGCCCACGCAGGCCGTGACCTCGTTGGTCTGGCACGGGACGTCACAGGTCCGGTAGGCGCTCAAGAAATATTGGCCTTGGACGTTGGCGAGCACGGGCTCGTTTAAGTGGAGCAGGGTTTCGCGGTGGAGAACCAGGCGGGTTGGGTTCTTCTTCTTCATCGCAGCCTCCGACTTCCGATCCGGCCTGTACCATTCCAGACCGGGCGAAGGGGACAGGACCTCTCCCCCAGACGGGCGAGAGTAGCAGACTTAGAGACGCTTAGCATTAAGCTGAAGAACCCTCGGCTCCCCTTCAAGGCCCTACTCTAAGCCCCCGTGAGCGTGCCCGGGCACGCTCACGGGGGCCCCGCCTGGCCCTAGCGCGGCGGCGGGGGCGTCTCGATCGGCGGGCCGGGGTCGGTCGGCTTGGGGGTGGGCAATCCTCCCGGCGTGTTGGGCGCCGGTCCGGTGGGGAGCTTCATGGTCCCGCTCGCCGGGGTGTCCGGCGTCACAGTTCCCGGCGCTCCCGACGTTCCCGACGCTCCCGGGGTTCCCGGACGCTCCTGGGGCCGCCGGAGCGGTCGCCGCCGTTCCGGGAGCTGCGGCGACGCCCGGGGCTTTCGCCGAGGCGGCGGGGTTCGTCGGCTTGAAGACGTCCAGGGGATCGGACGACGCCGGAACGGGCCCCAGCAGGCTGCGGAAGCCGGCCGCCTCGGCCGGCGGGTCGGCGACGATCAGCGACTCCTTCTGGAGCTCGGCCATGTACTCGGCCAGCTTGTCGCGGTAGACCCGCTCCTCTTCCTTCTGCTGGATGGTGGCGGCGACCTCGTTGAAGGGGCGGATGTGGCTCTCGTGCCGGTCGATCGCCTGCAGCAGGTGGAGACCGCCGCGGCCGATGACCGGCGCGCTCACGGCGCCCTTCTGCAGGCTCCAGGCCGCTTTTTCGAGGGTCGGATCGAGGTCGCCGGGGGAGACCAGGCCGAGGTCGGAGACAGCGCTCACCTGCCCCTTGGCGAGGTAGGGCTCGACCGCCTTGTCGAGCGGCTTGCCGGCCGCCACGGCGGACTTGATCTCGCCGGCGATCCGCGCCCGCTCCTCGGGCGAGGGCACCGCCGTCTCGAGGACGACGACCTCTTTCATCTGCACCTGCTCGGGGACCCGGAAGTCGTCGACGTGCTTCCGGTAGTAGCGCCGCTGGTCCTCCTCGTCGACCTTGATCTTGCTGTTGACCTCCTTGCCCAGCACCTCGCGGAGCCGCAGGTCGCCGCGCAGGCGTTCGCGGAGCTTGGGGAGCGTCGTCCCCGACTGGGCGAGGGCGGCCTGGAACTCCTGGTCGCTCTTGATCGCGTTGCTCTCCCGCAGCTGCTGGATCGCGCGGTCGACCTGGTCGTCGGTGATCTCGACGTCGATCTGGCCGGCGCGCGAGCGCAGGAGGAGCTCCTCATAGAGGTCCTTGAAGACGATCTCCCCGGCCTGGCCGAGCAGGCGCTGGCGCTCGGCGGGATCGCGCTCTCTGTGATTGATGTCGTCGATCATCTCCGCTTTGCGCTTCTGGTAGTCGACCAGGGTCGCGATCTCGTCGTTGATCCGCAGGACGACCTTGTCGAGGACCTCGGCGGAGGCCGGCCGCGGCGCCGTCAGCACCGTCAGGGGTACGGCGAGGAGCAGGAGGCTAGCGACGCTGAGCTTTTTTTGTGGAGCCACTGTAGACGCCCTCGTAGTTGAACGGGAGATTCCTCCCGAAGACCACAACAGTGTACCGGTTGCGGCATTCCCCCACCAGCGAGGCCAGCCGGCGGTCGGAGCGCGCCTGGCGGAGCCGGGCGCGGATGCCGTCCTCGACCTCGGAGAGCGGGGCGACCTCGGCGGGCAGCCGCTCGACGACCTGGAAGAGGTGGAAGCCGTACTCGGCCGGTATCACCCGGGAGACCTGGCCGGCTTTCAGGTTGAAGATGGCATCGGCAAAGGTGGGGGGGAGGTCGGCGCGCGCCAGCACCCCCTGGAAGCCACCGGCGCTCTCCCCCCGGGTCAGCCGGCGGGCCACCTCCTCGAACGGGGTCCCGGCGGCGATCTGGCGCGCCGCTTTCTCCGCCGCCACCCGGTCCTCGACCAGGATCTGGCGCAGCCGCACCCGCTCGGGACGGGCGAACTCCTGGTGGTGGGCGGCGTAGAACTCGGCGATCTCGGCGGCGCTCGGCTCGGCGCTCGCATCGGTCTTCAGGAGCGCATCCGCCGCCTGCCGGGGGTGGTCGATCGAGGGGACGAGCCCGCGTTCGAGGGCGAGCCGGGCGAGGAGCTGCTCGTCTAAGAACTGGTCGAAGAGCTCGGAGAGGACGTCGCTCGCGAGCACCGTGTCGGGGTCGCCCATGGAGTGCTTCAGGTAGCCCTCGAAGCGGGAGTAGTGGACGTCCCTGCCGCCGATCCGCGCTACCACGTCGGGGGCGGGGGGCTGCTCGCGGTGGCAGGCGAGGCCGGCAGAGAGGGCGAAGAGGGCGAGGAGGAGGAGAGAGAGGCGGCGGAATCGGAGCGGGACGGCCATGCTCGCTATCCCTACCCCGCGAGCGCCGAGAGCGTCTCGCGCGCGATCGCCACCATCTGCCCGCCGCGGCCGGCGGCGAGGGTCAGGACGCCGCTCGGGCTGAAGGCGGCGCCGGGCCGGGTCGAGACCATCTCGATCAGGCGGTCGATGTCGATCCGGGCGTCCCGGCGGAGGCGAATCACCAGCTCGCCGCCCTTGGCGGAGATCGACTGGACGCGGAGCGACTCGGCGAGGCGTTTGAGCGCCGCGACCTCGATGAGCGAGCGGACGGAAGGCGGCGGCGGCCCGAAGCGGTCGGTGAGCTCGGCCAGGACGTCCTCCTCCGACTCCTCGGCGGAGGCGATCTTCCGGTAGAGCTCCATCCGCAGGTTGGCGTTCTCGACGTAGCTCTCGGGGATCGCCATGGGAACCGGCAGGTCGATGGCGGCGGACGGCGCCTCGGCGACCTCCTCGCCGCGCATCTCGCGGACGGTCTCCTCCAAGAGCTTCAGATAGGTCTCGATCCCCACCGCCCCGATGTGGCCGCTCTGCTCGGCGCCCAGGAGGTTGCCGGCGCCGCGGATCTCCAAGTCCCGCGCCGCGATGCGGAAGCCGGCCCCGAGGTCGGTGAACTCGCGGATCGCCGCCAGCCGCTTCCTCGCCACCTCGGTCAGCACCCGGTCCTCGGAGACCAGGAGGTAGCAGTAGGCGAGCTGGTTGCTCCGCCCCACCCGGCCGCGCAGCTGGTAGAGCTGGGCGAGGCCGAAGCGGTCGGCGCGGTGGACGATCATGGTGTTGACGTTGGGGATGTCGATGCCGTTCTCGATGATCGTCGTGGCGAGGAGGACGTCGTACTCGCCGCGAGTGAAGGCGTGCATCCGCCGCGACAGCTCGGCCTCGTCGAGCTGCCCGTGGCCGACCGTCACCCGCACCCCGGGCACCAGCTCTTTCAGATCGATCAGCATCTTCTCGATCGATTCCACCCGGTTGTAGACGTAGAAGACCTGGCCGCCGCGCTCGATCTCGAACTCGATCGCCTCGCGGAGCACCTCCTTGTTGAACGGGAGAATCGCGGTCTCGACCGCCATCCGGTCCTTGGGCGGGGTCTCGATCACCGACAGGTCGCGCACCCCGGCGAGCGAGAGCTGGAGGGTGCGCGGCACCGGGGTCGCCGACATGGCGAGCACGTGCACCCCCTTCTTCATCTGCTTCAGGCGCTCCTTCTGGGCGACCCCGAAGCGCTGCTCCTCGTCGACGATCATGAGGCCCAGCTTGGGCAGCTCCATGTCCTTCGACAGCAGCCGGTGGGTGCCGATCAGGATGTCGACCTTCCCCTCCTTGAGCTTCTTCTTGATCTCCCGCACCTCGGCCGGCGAGCGGAAGCGGGAGATCATCTCGATCGAGACGGGCAAGTCGGCGAAGCGGCGGCGGAAGGTCTCCAGATGCTGGTCGGCGAGGATCGTCGTCGGCGCCAGGACCGCCACCTGGTAGCCGCCGTCGACCGCCTTGAAGGCGGCCCGCATGGCCACCTCGGTCTTGCCGTAACCGACGTCGCCGCAGAGCAGGCGGTCCATGGGTCGCTCGCGTTGCAGGTCCTCCTTGATGACGGCGATCGTCTCCAGCTGGTCGGGGCTCTCCTCGTAGGGGAAGGCGGCCTCGAACTGGCGCTGGAGGTCGCTGTCGCCGGGCATCGCCGGGGCCTGGGCGATCTGGCGCTCGGCGTAGAGCTTGAGGAGCTCGGCCGCCATGTCGCGCATGCTGCTCTTGACCCGCGCCTTGGTCTTGTTCCAGGAGGTGCCCCCGAGCTGATCGAGGCGCGGCGCCACCCCCTCGATGCCGCTGTACTTCTGGATCAGGTCGAGCCGCGAGAGGGGGAGGAGGAGGCGCTTGCCCGTGGCGTAGGAGATCTCCATCACCTCGGTCGCCGAGGGCGGCGGAGCGAGATCCTTGAGCGTCGACGGCAGGGAGGCGTTGTCCGGCTCGGCCCCCACCGAGCGGAGGGCCACGAACTGGCCGATGCCGTGGTCGGAGTGGACCACGTAGTCGCCGATCTTCAAATCGCGCAGGCTGGAGACGAACGGGCCGTAGCGGGCGCGCTGCACCCGGCGCTGGAGCTTGGCCTGGGAGAGGAGCTGCTGCTCGCCGTAGACGACGACCCCGGCGGCGGGGAAGCGGAAGCCGCGCGCCAGCTCGCCGGCGGTGATCTCGACCCCGCCCTGGCCGATCGCCACCTCGCGCCCTTCGAGCAGCTCCTCGATGCGGTCTCGATGGAGCGGCGAGACGACCAGGATGCAGCGCTCGCCCCGCGCCCGGGCGGTCGCCACCTCCTGGGGGAAGCGCGGCAGCTGGCCATGGAAGAGATCGGTCGTCACGGCATGAAAGTCGAGGACCTTCTCCCCCGGGCTCGCGCTGAGCACGAGGTCGCGCAGGCGGATCTGGGCCCGGTCGAGGACCTCCCGCACGTCGTCGAGCGGCTTCTCCAGCGCCTCCGGCGGGACGGCCAGCCGGCCGTGCTCCCGGCGGGCCTCGAAGTCGGCCGCCATCCGTTCGGCGTGATGGACCGCCTCGGCTTCTAAAGCCTGCGGGTCGACGGCGAAGATGAGCGCCTCGGGAAGGATGTCGGCGAGCGAGCCGATCTTCCCGGCGTCGACCAGGAGCGGCAGGAGGTTCTCCCAGCCGGGAAAGCCGCCGCGCTCGCGGAGATCGGTCAGCCGCTCGGCGATCTCGGGCAGCAGGTCGAGATCGTCGCCAGCCTGGGCGGCCACCTGGTCGGCGAGCTCCATCGCCTCCTCCGGGCCGCCCGGGAAGAGGAAGAGCGGCAGCACCCGGACCCCGTCCAGGGTGTCCTCGGAGCGCTGCGACTGGGCGTCGAACCAGCGGATGGATTCGATCGTGTCGCCGAAGAAGTCGAGCCGGACCGGCGACCCCTCCCCCGGCGGATAGAGGTCGAAGATGCCGCCCCGCACGGCGAAGTCGCCGACCTCGTAGACCAGGTCGGTGCGGCAGAAGCCATGGCGGAGGAGATGCGCGGCGAGCTCGTCGATCGGCCACTCCTCGCCCGGCCGCAATTCGAGGACGGTCGAGAGGAACGCGGCGGCGGTGGGGAGCAGGCGGAAGAGGGAGCGCGGGGTGGTGACGATCGTCGTCGCAGCACCCGAGATCACCCGGTCCAAGGCGACCGCCTCCTGGGCCCGCACCAGGAGCGAGGTCTCGGTCTCCTGGTAGGGGGTGAGCGAGGGGGAGGGGAAGTAGACCGTCCCGTCCCGCCGGCCGAAGAGCTGGGCCGCCTCGGTCCAGGTGAGAGCGTCCCCCTCGCGAGGCACGATGGCGAGGAGCGGCCGCCCGAGGTCCGTCGCCAGAAGCTCCCCCATCCAGGCCGCCGCCGGCACCGGCAGGCGCACGACGTCCCCGCCCCCCGCGAGGAGGGATCTGTAGGGCGCACTGCTGCGCAGCGTGCGGGAGAGCTCCTCCCAAACGCGTTCGGCCATGGGGACAGTGTACCCCGCGGGGGGAGTGGGGGCGATTCCCGACTAAAATGAGCCGATGAGCCCGGTCCCGTCCGACACCCCGCCCGATGTCGAAGAGATCCTCCTCGAAGGCTACCGCCGGATGACGCCGGGAGAGCGGCTGGTCCGCGCCTTCGACATGAGCCGGGCCGTCCAGCAGCTCGCCCTCGTCCGCATCCGGGCGGAGTACGGACCCGATCTAACCGAACGCGAGGAGCGCCTGCGCCTGGCCTCGCTCTGGCTTCCGCGGGAGACCATGGTGGAAGTCTTCGGGTGGGACCCGGAAGTCGAGGGGTATTGATGGAGTTGGCGGAAGGTAGTGGGGAGCGAGTGCTTTCACAATCCAGCCACTACCGCGTCCGATGAGCGGGGATCTCTTCCAACTCGTGGCACAAGCGTTTCTCTGCATGCCATAGATCAAAGCGCTGCTGCATTCGAAGCCAGAGCCCCGGACCGTTACCGCAAAATTTGCCCAACCGGACAGCCATCTCAGGACTGATGGCCGACTTTCCCGCCAAGACCCGGTGGAGGGTCTGGCGCGTTACCCGGAGCTGGCGTGCTGCTTCGCTGACGGAAAGATTCAAGGCCGGCAGAACGTCCTCGCGTAGAAGCTCTCCTGGGTGAGTCGGTTGGCGGCGAGATTTCCCCTGCTGTGTCGTGTCTAGGGCCATGACTCTTCCTCGCTAATGGTACTGCACCAAGTCTACCTGCAGGACACGGCCCTGATCCCATTCAAAGGTGATGCACCATGGACCGTTGACGTGCAAGCTGTAACGCTGCGGCTTGCCCCGCAAAGGGTGAAAGTCGAAGCCCGGCAGGCTTAAATCCAGCAGATCCTCGGCCTCGTCCATAGCGTCAAGCCTACGGAGTGCTCGAGCCTGTAGATCCTGCCGCACCTTCCGACTAGAGCCCGTCTCGAACAGCTCCTTGAGCCCTTTGTGCCGGAAGCTCTGGATCACGGAGAGGAGTGTAACTAGCGACGTTACAGGTTGTCAAGGTTGGCGCACCATCGCTGCCCCGGGCCTCTTTCCCAATCTCCTCCATTTGGGGGCTTGACATCCCCCCTCATTATATATAACCTATGAGTTATGGAACCGACGAGTTATGGAACCGCAGCCCCCAACCACCTGGACGCCACCTTCGCGGCGCTCGCCGACCCCACCCGGCGGGCGATCCTCGCCCGGCTGGCTTCGGGGGAGGCGTCGGTCGCTGAGCTGGCCCAGCCTTTCGCCATGAGCCAGCCGGCGATCTCCAAACATCTCAAGGTGTTGGAGCGCGCCGGGCTGATCTCGCGCGGCCGCGAGGCGCAGCGCCGGCCGTGCCGGCTGGTGGCGACGCCGCTCGCCGATGCCACCGAGTGGCTGGAAGGCTACCGCCAGTTCTGGGAGGCCTCCTTCGAGCGCCTCGACGCCCTGCTCGACGAGCTCCAGGCCGAGCCCACCGAGCCCACCGAGCCCACCGAGCCCAACAACATCCACGCAAAAAACGAAAGAGGAGATGAGTAATGCCGAACACTGGAAACTTACAGGTGACGACCCCCACGGAGCGGGAGATCGTGATGACCCGCGTCTTCAACGCCCCACGGACCCTGGTCTACGACGCTTTTACCAAGCCCGAGCTGCTCAAGCGGTGGTTTAGGTGCCGGGGCTATTCGCTCTCGGTCTGCGAGGTCGATTTGACGGTGGGCGGCAAATGGCTCTTCGTGTTTGGGCTGCCCGACGGCAGCAAGTCGATGCGGATGTCGGGCGTCTACCGAGAGATCGTGCCGCCCGAGCGGGACGTCCATACCGAGTGCATGGAAGGCTACCCGGGAGAATCGCTGATCACCGGAGTCTTCGTCGAACGCGCCGGGAAGACGACGCTGACGATCCACTGCCTCTACGAGTCCCAGGAGATCCGCGACGCCGTGATCCAGTCGGGCATGGAGCACGGGGCGGCCGAAACCTACGACAACCTCGACCTGTACCTGGCGACGGTCGCGGCGACGGTCGCCTGACCCGCCGCTTCGGACCCACGGTACGAAAAAGCCGGCAGGAGCTCCGACAAGGACTCGGGCTCCTCCGCTTTGCCCACCCGCGCCCCCGTGGGACGACATCCAGAGGGCGTCCACGGGGCTTCGGGCGACGAGAGGCCACCGCGCGAGCCCGAGAAAGTCGGCTCACGGGTCGAAAAACTCTCCTTCAGCGCCGAAAAACTCGCGTTTCGCTCGGCAAAACAGTTTCACGATGCCAGTCTGGCGTTTTACGGACCTCGACGCGAGTTTCGCGTGTCGATTTTGGCGTTTTTCGGGCTCGTGTTTCAGTTTATCCAGGCAAATAGCGAGTTTTTCGGCCTTGTATTTCAGTTTATCCAGGCGAAAATCGAGTTTATCGGGCCGTTGGGCGAGTTTTTCGGCGGAGCGGCCTCACCCCAACGGCACCAGCTCCAACCCCGCCGCCGCTCGCGCCGCGCGGCGACGGGCCCAGACGGCCGCGGGTAGATGCAGCAAGAGGAGCGACGAGAGGACCCAAAGGGCGCCGGACGGGAAGAAGCGCTGGCTCAGAAAGAAGAGGACTGTCCCGAGGCCGCTCACCAGGCTGCCCGAGAGGATGACCAGGATCCGCCCGCCGGCCGCCCCCCCTTCCCGCCGCGAGGGCTGGGAGAAGGGGAACTCCGGGAAGACGATCTTGCCGGCGACGAGGAGGAGGTCGCCGTAGACGACTAAAGCGGCGAGCCAGAGGAGCTTCTGCGGCCAGGCACCAGCCGCCTGGAAGCCGAAATTCCGATCGCAGAAGGCGACAGCGACCGACAGGGGGAGGAGCAGGAGAACGCGGAGGAGGGGGATCGTCGACAGGGAGAAGCGGGTCCGGTCGATCGGGGACGAGAGCAGCCACCAGAGGCTCTCCGGCCGTGGGCTGCGGGTCAGGGTGTCGGCGCTTACGAGGAGCAGCCAGCCGTAGAAGAAGGGGATCAACCATCCCCCCATCAGGCCGCTCGAACCGGAATAGACGAGGATGAGGAAGAGCCCGGTCAACGGCAGAGACAGGACCTCGGAGCGGGTCCGCCAGTCGGAGCGCAGATGGATGCGGAGGAGGGCGAAGAGCCGCAGCCCCTCGAAGCGCAGGAGGTGGGAGAGGAGGCCGCTCGACGAACGAGCCGGAGATTTCGGGAGCGGCCGCCGCGCGGCGGCCCGGGTCTCCGGCTCGAGCAGCCGGCGGCCGAGCCCCACCGCCAGGCGCCCGCCGCCCCAGAGGAGGAGGACGAGGCTGCCGAGGGCGAGGGCCAGACGGCCCCACGCCGCCCGAGACCCACCGGTCGCCAGCTCGAACGGAGCGGCGAACCAGAACGGCGGCAGCAGCCAGGAGAGGAAGGCGAAGGTGCGTCCCGGCAGCCGATTCGCGGGGAGGAAACGATTGCCGGTGATGGCAAGAAGGTAGCCGATCTGAAAGACCCCCTGGGCCCAGGGCAGCAGGCGGTCCATCGCCCGCCGGCCCCCCGCGCGCACGAGGAGGACGGCGACCAGCATGCCGGCGGTCGACACCGCGAGGCCGTCCGCGGCCGCCCCTGCCAGAAAGGCGAGCCCCGCCCAGGGACTGTGGGCGAGGAAGCTCAGGGCGATCGTCGCGGGGACGAAGAGGAAGGCCGACAGCACGGCGAGGCTCCGCGCCACCGAGGCGAGCTTGGCGAGGAGGATCGAGCGGTCGTCGTGAGGGTGGGCGGCGAGGACCAGATGCTCGCCGGGATGGACCAGGACCTCGGCATTGTCGGTCAAGGCGATCATCAGGAGGAACGCGGAAGTCAGGGTCAGGGCGAAACCGGCGCCGAGGTGCGGGGACGCCAGGAGCGTCATGGAGGCAGCGGACATGCCGTAGACGAAGGCGAAGAGGCAGAGCGTCGCGAAGGGCGAGAACGAGACGGCCTTCCGGCGCACCTGAAGGAGCCGCGCGCGGCGCCCGAGCATCAGCTTCTGGACCCGGTAGACGGAGCGGAACACCCATGGATCGGCGCCCAGCGCCCGGAGCAGCGGGTCGGTCACCGCGCGAGGTCCTCCGGGCGCTCCGAACCTGCCGAGCCCGCCGACCCTTCGCGCGCCCCGTCTCCTTCGCCTCTCCCCGCCTCGCCGGCAATCCGCAGGAAGAGCTGCGACAGCGATCCGTCCTCGCTCTGCTCGACGAGCTCCCGCGGGCTTCCCAGGGCCGCAACGGTCCCCTGAACGAGGATCGCCACCCGGGTGCAGACCTTCTCGACCACTTCCAGGATGTGCGAGGAGTAGACGACGGCGCCGCCGGCCGCCGCCCGTTCGCGGAGGATCTGCTTTAAAGCCTCCTGGGCATTGACGTCGAGGCCGTCCAGGGGCTCGTCTAAGAGGAGGACCTCGGGGGCGTGCTGGAGAGCGGCGATCAGCAGCAGCTTCTGCTTCATCCCCTTCGAGTACTCGCCGATGTAGCGGCCGAGGTCGGCGCCCAGGTCGAACGCCTGGAGGAGGGGAGCGCGGCGGTCCCGGGCCACCGCCTCGGGCAGGCGGTGAAGGTCGCGCACGAGGTCGAGGAACTCCCCGCCGGTCAAGACGTCGTAGAGCTCGGCCCCCTCGGGAACGTAGCCGATGTGCCGGCGCACCGAGTCGGCCTCGCTCACCAGGTCGTAGCCCGCGACCCGCCCCCGGCCGGCGCTCGGCAGGAGGAGGGTGGCGAGCATCTTCAAGGTGGTCGACTTGCCCGCTCCGTTGGGACCGAGGAGGCCGAAGATCTCCCCGCCGGCGATCGAGAGCGAAACCCCGCGCACGGCGGGGCGGTCGCCATAGCTCCGGGCGAGGTCGTGGAGCTCGATCAGGGGTTCCATCCCGAGTCTCTCCTTTCTCCGTTGCCGCCAGTGCCAAACTGGGGTCTGGCTCCGCTTGATTCCGAGGACGGGCGACTGGCTGCGCGAAAGGAGCCCGCCCGCAGGATCAAGCGGAGTCAGGACCCCAGCGCTCGATCCGCTTGGGGAGCGTCTTGAACCCCAGGCGCAGACAGAGTGCCTCGACCGCCGCCCGGTCGGCGCCCCGGTAGAGGAGGTCGGCGAGCCCCACCCCGGCAGGGATCGGCGCCTCCCGGGAGACCGTCGCCAGGCGCTTCGAGAGGATCGCCATCTCGCGCGACGCCTTGAGCTTGACGTAGAGCGACTTGCCGCCCCGGATGGCGGGAGTCTGCCGCACCTCTTCCAACCTCTCGTAGAGATCCTCCAGGTGCTCGAAGCGGGAGAGGAGATCGGCGGCGGTCTTCCGGCCGATCCCGGGGACGCCGGGGATGTTGTCGACAGAGTCGCCGGCGAGGCCGAGGAGATCGGCCACCTGGTCCGGCCGGACGCCGAACTTCTCTTCGACCTCCGCCGCGGTCATCCGGGTCCCCTTGCCGAAATCGTAGAGCGAGGTCCGCGGATCGACCAGCTGGGCGAGATCTTTGTCCGAGGTGACGATCGTGATGGCTCCCGAGGCCGCGTCCGCCCCGCCCTCCGCCAGGCGGTCGCAGAGGGTAGCGATCAAGTCGTCCGCCTCGTAGGTGGGGTCGACGAAGGTGGCGGTGCCGAGCGCCGCCGCCATCTCCTCGCAGGCGGCGAGCTGCGCCTCGAGCTCCGGCGGCGGCAGGGCGCGCTGGGCCTTGTAGGCGGGATAGAAGTCGTTCCTGAAGCTGGTGTTCAAGCTGCGGTCGAAGGTCACCCCGAGATGGGTGGGGCGTTCGTCCGCGATCAGCTTCAGGAGGAAGCTCGCGAAGCCGTAGACCGCCTGCACCGGCTGCCCCGCCGGATCGCGCAGGCTGTCCGGCAGGGAGAAATAGGCCCGGAAGATGTACGGGGAGGCATCGATCAGGTAGACGCTCGGCGCTGTGGCCATGGAGGGAGACTTTACCCCGTAACGGGCTCGACAAAAACCGGGCTGAGCGATCTCAAGCGTCTTTTCCGTCCTCTCCAGTGAAAGGGGGACCGCACCTGACGCGGTCCCTGGGGAGGATTGCGAAATGATACTGCTTGTGATATCTACTGGAGGTCGCGATGTCGCGGCTCGTCAAGCTCGTTGAACGGTTCCTCAAGGACCCTCCGGACCTCGATTTCGAGATCGTCTGCCTCCTTCTCGAGGCGTTTGGTTTCCTCGAAGTTCGCGCCAGCGGCAGCCATCACATCTTCCGCGATGCCCGGGGTCGGATCTTCGTGGTGCTCAAGCTGGCGGGCCGACGGGTTCGCCGAACCTATCTCCGGCGGATCGCCGCCCTGCTCGACCTGGAGAGTTGGTATGAGAAAAGATGAAACCGCGCGACGTTCGCTCGCCGAGTATCTCGCCCTGCACTACCCGGTGACCCTCCATCCGGAGCCCGACGGCGGCTTTGTGGCCGAGGTAGAGGACCTCCCCGGCTGCCTCACCCAGGGCGAGAGTCTGGCCGAGGTCTACGAGCGCATCGAGGAAGCTCGCGGGCTCTGGATCGAGACCGCCTTCGCGAACGGGGACGAGATCCCTCTCCCCGCGGCGGACGAGAACTACAGCGGCCGGCTGCTCCTCCGCCTCCCCCGCGCCCTCCACCGGCGCCTGGCGCGGGAGGCGCACCGCCAGGACGTCAGCCTCAATCAGCACATCGTCGCCCAACTCGCCGAGGGCTCCATACGCGGCGACCTCGTCCGGCTGGCGAACGAAATCGAAAGTCTGCGCTCCGAGTTACAACCGGTTCGGCTGAAGAGGGGCGCCTAGCGCCCGTAGATCTCCGTCCGCGGATAGAACGAGAACCACCCGAACCAGTACGCCAGATGCCCAGGCAGGCGGGGCAGCTTCTCGCCACCGGGGCCTTCCAGGGCCTCCTCGGTCGCCCGCCAGGGGCGGCCTTCCTGATCGACGGGGGTGAGGGTGTCCTTCCCCGGCTTGAAGCGGAAGGCGCCGCGCGCATAGGCGCGGACCTCGCGCGCTTCGGGCGGCGTGGGATCGGCGAGGAGGACCACCGGAGTGCCGCCCAGGGTGTCGTCGACCACCCGCTCCCGGGCGAGGGCGTCGAGCGGGTAGGCCTTGGGGGAGGAGCCCACGAGGAGGGCGAAGATCCAGGCCTTGTCGGAGAGGGCGCGGCTCCGCTTCCAGACCGGGAACATGAGGTCCGGGCTCGCGAAGTACTTGCCGTAGGCCTTGCCCGGGGTGTAGTCGCGATCGTAGCCGGTGTGGATGTCGAGCACCCGGGTCGCCGGGTGCGCCCCCCGCCAGCGCCCCCAGGAGGTGACCACGACAGGCAGGCGCTTGAGCGCCAGGACCCCCTCGGCCAGGGGGCCGTTCACCGGCTCGCCGGTCAGCTGGTTCCACAGGGTGTCGGTCTGGCGGTCGAACATCAGCTTGTTGCTCTCGTAGAGGAAGCCGGAGGAGCCGAAGGTGAAGGTGCGGCCCCCGGCCCGGGCGTCGTAGAGGACCCCCGCGCCGCAGAGGGTGCAATAGGCGAGGGCGACCGGTACTCCGCCGACGACGTCGTTCGCCATCTCGTGCCAGTCGAGGATGCGGAGCGGATAGGCGCGGGCATCGCCAGCGATCTCGACCCCGAAGACCGGCTCGGCGTCGGAGAGGTAGGTGGCCTCGGCAGCGGCGACGAAGCGGGGATTCTGGAGGGCGGGGATGCCGTCGACGTGGACGCCCCCCCACTGGACGAGCTCGATCCGGATGCGGTTGGGCCGTCTGCTGTCCAGGAAACGGTGGAGCTTGGGGTCCATCCGTCGGCCGTAGAGCTCCCCCTTCCAAGTGGCGAAACCGGCCGGGACGGGGGTCTCCGGGTGCTCGCCCAGCCAGACGTACCAGTCGTTCCACCGCTTCCCCGGGTGCGCCCCGGTGATCGCGACGAGAGTGCCCTCGAGGTCGACCTGGGGGTGGAACCGGAGCAGCTCGATCAAGGGGGTCACCAACCGCCGGTCCCGAGTCGCCGCCGCCCGCTCGAGGACCGACGCCAGGATGGCGGGATCGGGCACCAGCAGCCGGGAGAGATCGGCCGCGAGCTGCTCCTCGCTCTCGACCGCCGCCGTGGTGGAGCGCACCGTGCTCGAACCGCTGGCGCAGCCGGTGAGAAAGAATGCCAGGAGAGTCGCTGCGATTCGCCGGTTCACTGGGAGGCTCTGAAGCGATTGTAGCGGAAGCCGGACCGGGGGGCGACCCGCGGGTCGCCCCCCTTCCGCCCTAGGGTGTGCCCGCCACATCCACCCGGAAGAGCCCGGCGCCCTGGGTGCCCACGTAGAGCCTCCCGGGGGTGGTCGGATCGAGCGCCAGGGCGCCCGAGAAGAGGGCCGGGAGGTGCCCGTCGTCGAGCGGCGACCAGCCGAGGCCCCCGTTCCGGCTGAGGAAGGTGCCGACGCCGGTCACGCCGGCGTAGAGGCGGTGCGGGGAGACCGGCTCGACGCGGAGGACGGTCACGTTCTTGAGGTCGTGGTTGAGCTGCCGCCAGCTGTGCGCCCCGTCGAGGCTCTCGTAGATGCCCTCAGTAGTGCTGGCGAGGAGCCGCCCCGGAGTTCCTGGGTCGAGCGCGATGTCGATGGGCTCGCCGCTCCCCAGGCCGGAGCTCGCCGGCTGCCAGGTCGCCCCGCCGTCAGCGCTCCGGTAGACGGCGAACAGCGGGAGGAAACCGACGGCGTAGAGGGTGCGCGGCGCGAAGGGATCGACGAGGATGCGCTGGGCGGCGGAGAGCCCCAGCCGCTGCCAGGTCGCCCCCCCGTCGATGCTCTTGAAGGTCAGGGCCGGCGGCTGCATGCAGGCGTGGGTGTCGCTCGACAGGCCGGCGGCATAGAGGGTGTCCGAATCCGTGGGGTCGACCGCGACGTCGGCCAGGACCAGGCAGGGGTCGCTCAACGCCAGCAGATCCCAGTTGATCCCGCCGTCGGTGCTCTTGGCGACCCGGTTGTCCCCCAGGCGCCCGGCTCCGTTGAGCCCGGCGTAGACGGTGCTCGGCCGGGTCGGGTCGAAGACGAGGAACCCCGGGGTCTCGCCGTAGACCGGCCGCCAGGAGCCCGGGTCCAGGCTCTTGGCGCTCTGCCGGAGGCGTACGAGCCCGCCGCCAGCGATCCCGGCGAGGACGCCGCCGCTCGCCGGATTGACCGCGACCGACCGGACCGCCGTTGCGTGGAGCCCCCGGCTCGCCGCCGCCCAGGAGGCGGCGCCATCCGTAGTCTTCCAGAGGCCGCGGCCGCTCGCCGCGTAGACGGTAGCCGGCGTCACCGGATCGACGAGGAGCGCCGTCGCGTTGACCCCGAAGGTGGCGGTCGCCGTCCAGTGATCGCCGAAGTCGGTGCTCTTCGCCCCCTGGGTATAGAGCAGCCCGCCGGGACCGAAGCCGAGCGGGAGGTCGCCAATGTCGCCAATCCCGCCAATGTCTCCAATCCCGCCGGCACTGCCGACCGGGCCGGGGGTGATGTCATCCCAGGTCTCTCCGCCGTCGGCGCTCCGGTAAAGCGCCGGGGGCGTCCCGATCCGGGAGGTGACCGCGTAGACGAAGGTGCCGCCGGGGTGGTGCCGCACGGCGACCCGGAGAGCGCCGGTGAAGGGCGCCCCAAGCTCCCTCCAGGTGACCCCGCCGTCGGTGCTCTTGGCGACGCCGGTAAAGATCCCGGCGGCATAGAGGGTCTCAGGGTTCGCGGGATCGATCGCCAGGCTCTGGATGACGTCGTTCTGGAGACCGGTACCGGAGAGCTTCCAGGTGCGCCCGCCGTCGGTCGTCTTATAGGGGCCGCTCGGGTAACCACCGGCGAGGCCGGCATAGACGACGGCGGGATGAACCGGGTCGACCGCCAGCGCCGAGATCGCGAGCGCCGGCAGGCCGGCGTTCCTCGGCACCCAGGAAGCGCCGCGGTCGGCGCTCTTCCAGACCCCCTCGGTGGCGGTGCCGGCGTAGAGGACGGCGGGGTGGAGCGGATCGACCGCCAGGGCGTACACCCCCTGCTGCCCGATCTGGCGGGCGAGCGGCGTCCAGGTCGCACCGCGATCCGTGCTCTGGTAGATGCCCCCGGAGGTCGCGGCATAGACCACCCGTGGGTCGGAGGGATCGCCGGCCAGGCCGTTCACGGCGCCGCCGGCAGGCCCCACCGCCGTCCAGGTGGCAGGGGTGGAGAGCGCCGCCGGGGGTGCCGCCGATGCCGCCGGCGCTGCCGAAGAAGGGGGGCTCGCGAGCGCCGGCAGGGTGGAGAGAAGGATGGGGAGCCAGCAGAGGGTCCGGGAAGGAAGTCGCTGCATGAGAGTCACCTCGCGCTTGGAATCGACTGGCCTCCATGGCCTAGTCAATCTAGGTATAGATTGATCGTCGATGCCTAGTTTGTCAAGGTATCGCGACACCTTGACATTCTAGGGGTCCTGTTGCACCCTAGAGAGATGAGCAAGGATGCGCTCCCCCTCCTCCCGGGGACTCTCGACGCCCTGGTCTTGAAGACCCTGTCGCGCGGCGCTCGCCACGGCTATGCCATCGCCCGCTGGCTGGAAGAGGCGACCGACGACGCGCTGCAGATCGAGGAGGGATCGCTCTATCCGGCCCTCTACCGCATGGAGCGGCGGGGTTGGATCGAGTCCGACTGGGGCCTCTCCGAGCTCAACCGCCGGGTCAAGTTCTATCGCCTGACTGCGGCCGGCCGAGGGCAGCTCGAAATCGAGACCGCCAACTGGAAGCAGTTCAACCGCGCGATCTCCAAGGTGCTGCTGCCGGCGTAAACAAGAAGGCTCTCCATCCATGTTCTCGCCTGCCGCCAGCGCCGGACGGTTCCGTTCGCTCCTTTGGAAGACTCCGGTCGAACGCGAGATCGAGTCCGAGCTCGCGTTCCACCTGGAGATGCGGATCCACGACTACCTAGCCCGCGGCATGGAGCCGGCGGCGGCGCGGGCGGCGGCCCTCGCCCGGCTCGGCGACCTCGATCGGGTGCGCGTCCAGTGCCGCCGGATCGGCCACCTGCGCGACCGCGACCTGCGCCGGGCCGAGAGCTTCGCCGAGCTCCGCCTGGACCTCCGGCTCGCCTGCCATCGGCACATGGCCTCGCCGGTCTTCGCCACTCTCGCGGTCGCCACCCTGGCCCTCGCCCTCGCCGCGGCGACCGTCGCCTTCGCCGCCTGCGACGCGCTGGTGCTCCGGCCGCTCCTCTCCCCCGACCCCGACCGCCTCGTCCGCCTGCGGGAGATCGACCGCCAGGGCAACGACCTCGCCGTCTCCCGGCTCGACTACCTGGACTGGCACCGGTCGGAGATCTCGGGGATCTCTGCGAACGGGGGCCGCGGGGGCCACGCCGTCGCCGCCCTCGCCGCCCTGGTGCCCGCCCGGCGCGGCCTCTCTCTCCAAACCGGCGAACGGGTGAGAGGCGTCGAGACCACCGCCTCGCTCTTCCCCCTCCTGGGGCTCCGGGCCGCCCGCGGCACGCTGCTCAAGGCCGCCGACGAGCAGCGCGGGAACGCTCACGACGTCGTCGTCCTCTCCGACCGGCTCTGGCATCGGCTGGGCGGCGACCCGGATTTAGTCGGCGGGACCCTGGCGCTCGACGGCCGGCCGTTCCGGGTCCGAGGCGTCCTGCCGCCCGGCGTCGCCTTCCCGCCGGGGATCGACCTCTGGATGCCGCTCCTCCTCGACCTCGGTCCGGCCCGCCAGCCGGGCCGCGACCGCCACGACCTCACCGTCGTGGCGCGGCTCAAGCCAGGAGTGGGGAGGAGCGCCGCCGGCCGCGAGCTGGCGGCGGTCGCCAGCCCCGGCAGGGTCCGGGTGACGCCGCTCGCCGACTGGGTGGTCGGCGCCGAGCCGCAGTCGCGGACCCTCCTCGCCCTCGCCGCGGCGCTCCTCCTCGGCCTCCTCGCCACCTGCTGCGTCGCCAACCTGCTGATTTCGCGCGCTGCCGGGCGCGGCCGGGAGCTGGCGCTCCGCGCCGCCCTGGGCGCCGGCCGCGGGCGCATCCTCCGCCAGCTCGGCACCGAGGGCGCGCTCTTGGCCGTCCTCGCTGCGGTCCTCGCCCTGCCGCTCGCGACCGGTGCCCTCGCCCTCGTCCGGGAGCGCTTCGGCGCGCTCGCCGAGCTGGCGAATGCCGAGGTAGGAGAGGGAGCAGGGGCGATACGCCCGGTCGCGAGCTTCGCCGCGGCGCGCCTCGCCGGCCTCGCCCTGGACGGCCGGGCGGTGGGCTTCTTCCTCGCCGCGGCCGCGGTCGCCGCCGTGGCGGTCGGCCTCGCCCCGGCCCTCGCCGCCTCCCGGGTCGAGCTGGGGACGGCGGCGCGCTCGGCCGCCCCGCACACCCCGCGGCGCTCGCGGCGCCTCCGCGACGCCCTGGTCGTCGCCGAGATCGCCGTCGCCACCCTCCTCCTGGTGGGGGCCGGCCTCGCCACCCGGAGCTACCTGCGCCTGCGGGCGGTCGATCCCGGCTTTTCCGCCGACCGCCTGCTCACCGCCGAGCTTGCGCTGACCGGCGAGCGCTACCCGCCGGACGCCCGCCGCGCCCTCTCGGCGGCGCTCGAAGCGCGGCTCGCCCGGCTCCCGGGCGTCCAGGCGGTGGGGAGCACGAGCTTTTCACCCTGGAGCGGCGCGCACCCCGATCCGCCCTTCGCCGTGACCTGGCGGCCGCCGGGGGCGCCGGGAGCGTCCGACGCGCCTCGTCCCCGCACGGTGGCCGCCGAGTGGCGGAGCGTCAGCCCGGGTTTCTTCGCGACCCTGGGGGTGCCGCTCCTCGCCGGCCGCCCGCCGCGCGGAGAGGGGGACGGCTTCGAGGTCGCGATCGACCGCTCGCTCGCCCGGCTCTGGTGGCCGGGCGGCGGCGCCCTGGGCGAGCGGCTCGACCTGGGCGATCCGGAACGGCCGGCCACCATCGTGGGGATCGTCGGCGAGATCGCCGACGTCGCCCCCGACGCGCCGCCGCGGGCGACCGTCTTCCTCCCCTACCCGCGCCGGCCGTGGCGGACCCTCACCCTCGTCGTCCGCACGGCCGGCGATCCCGCCCGCTTCGCCGGCGCCGTCCGCCGGGCGATCGCCGCCGGTATCGGCAGCGGAGGCAGCATCCGCAGCGCGAACAGCGCGGGAAGCGCGGGCGACCTGCCGATCGCCTTTGTGCGGCCGCTCGCCTACCGCCGCGCCGCCACCCTGGCCGCCCCGCGCGCCAGCCTCCTCCTTCTCACCCTCTTCGCCGTCCTCGCCCTGGCCCTCGCCGCGATCGGCGTCTACGATCTTCTGGCCGCGGGGGTCGGCGAACGCACGCCGGAGATCGCGGTCCGCATGGCGCTCGGCGCCCAGCCCCGCGGCGTGCTCGTCCTCGTCCTCCGCCGCGGCCTGCTGCTCTCGGGCCTCGGGGTGACCGCCGGCCTCCTCGCCGCGGCCCAGCTCGCCCGCTCGCTCCCCGCCGTCCTCTATGCCACCTCGCCGACCGACGCCCTCTCCTACGCCGCGACGGCGCTCCTCCTCCTCGCCATGGCGCTCGCTGCCGGCCTCCTCCCGGCGCGGCGCGCCACCCGCATCGCACCCGCGGCGGTCCTCGGCAGGGAGTGAGGCTCGGATGAGATCTACGAGGGCCGCGGCGCGGAGAGCAGCGCGCCCGCCATCTCCTGCTCCTTGTACTGGAGCAGGTAGAGCTTGTGGTAGATGCCGCGCAGAGCAAGGAGCTCCTGGTGGGTGCCCAGCTCGCGCACCTCTCCCTTGTGGAGGACCAGGATGCGGTCGGCCTTCTGCACCGTCGACAGGCGGTGGGCGATGACGATGCTCGTCCGTCCCACGAGCAGCCGCTCGAGGGCTTTCTGGATGAGCTGCTCGGTCTCGGTGTCGATCGAGGAGGTCGCCTCGTCGAGGATGAGGATGCGGGGATCGAAGGCCAGGGCGCGGGCGAAGGCGATGAGCTGCTTCTGCCCCACCGAGAGGCCGGCGCCGCGCTCCCGCACCGGGCTCGCGAGCCCCTCGGGCAGGCGCTCGATGAAGGGGAGCGCATGGACCTCGGCCGCCGCCCAGCGCAGGCGCTCGTCGTCGATCCCGGCATCGCCCAGGCGGATGTTCTCGGCCACCGTGCCGGCGAAGAGGAAGACGTCCTGGAGGACCAGGGCGATGCTCCGGCGCAGCAGGGTCAGGTCCCACTCGTGGACATCCACCCCGTCCACCTTGACCACCCCGGAATTCACGTCGTAGAAGCGGAGGAGAAGGCTCGCGAGCGTGCTCTTGCCGGCCCCGGTGTGGCCGACGACCGCCAGGGTCTCCCCCGGCCGGATGGCGAACGAAACCCCTTTCAAGACCGGCTCCCCCTCCTTGTAGCTGAAGACCACCCGCTCGAAGTCGATGGCGCCCGCGACCCGCTCCGGCGCATAGGGGACGGCGGGCGAGGCGATCGTCACCGGGGTGTCGAGGAGCTTGAAGATGCGCTCCGAGCTCGCCATGGCCGCCTGCAGGATGTTGTACTTGTCCGAGAGGTCGGAGAGCGGCTGGTAGAAGCGCTGGGCGTACTGGAGGAAGGCGATGAGGGCGCCGAGCGAGATGGCGCCGCGCACCACCTGGCCGCCGCCGAACCAGAGGAGGAGGCCGGTGCCGACGGCGGTGATCAGCTCGACCCCGGGGTAGAAGATGGCGTAGTAGACGATCGACCGCACGTTGGCCACCCGGTGGGCCTCGTTGATCTCCGCGAACTCGGCGTAGGCCGGGGCCTCGCGGCCGAAGAGCTGGATCACCGACATCCCCGTGATGTGCTCCTGGAGGAAGGCGTTGATGCGGGCGATCCGCACCCGCACCGCCCGGAAGCTGTCGCGCACCTTCACCTTGAACCAGAGGGTGAGGAGGAGGAGGAGGGGGACGATGGCGAACGAGATGAGGGCCAGTCGCCAGTTGAGCCAGAAGAGGATGACGATGATGCCGGCGAGCAGCAGGAGGTCGCCGAAGATATCGACGATCCCGGAGGTGAAGAGCTCGTTCAAGGCGTCGACGTCGGTCGTCACCCGGGTGACCAGCCGGCCGATGGGGTTGCGGTCGAAGAAGACCACCTGGAGACGCTGGAGCTGACCGAAAATCTGCTTCCGGAGGTCGTTCATGATGTGCTGCCCCATCAGCTGCATCACGTACCCCTGCGCGTAGAGGACGAAGAAGGCGAGGATCACCGACGCCAGATAGATCCCCGCCGCCCCCGTAAGTCCCTGGGTCGCGATCCGGGCGGGCAGGACGCCGTGCGCCAGGAGGTAGCGGCGCACCCAGACCCCCGCCGAGGAGGTCGCCGCCCCTCCTGAAGGCCGGATGAAGAGGTCGACCGCCACCGCCGTGACCAGGGGGCCCACCAGCTGGAGCAGCGAGGAGAAGAGGATGAGGACGAGGGAGATGCCGGTCATCCAGCCATAGGGCCGGATGTACGCCAGGAGCCGGCGCATCAGCCGGGAGTCGTAGGCCTTCCCGAGGACCTCTTCCTCGTGCGGGGTGGACGGTTCGCTCACAGAGAGAAGGATATCGCACTGGGGAGGGGAGGTCGGGCGGGCCGCGTCGGTGGCTTCACCTCTCGGCGGCCCGGCGGCGGGCCTCGGGCAGGAACTCGATCACCAGGCTCGTCTTGTCCGAGTAGCGGAGAGCAAAGAGGTCCGGCCGGGATTGCGCCCAGCCCTGCTCCAAAGGGAAGTCGAACTCCGGGTAGCGGCAGAGCAGGATGAAGCGGACTCGGGCGGCGGCCAGATTCGCCATCCAGGCCTCGGGCGAGGGGTCGACCCGCGGGTCGCACTTGGGATAGTGGGCGGCGTCGTCCAGGTTGGCGCGGTTGACGTTGATATAGATCGCCTTGCGTTCCAGGTAGGGGCCCATCGCCGGATAGACGAAGTAGGTACCGGGCGCCCCCACGACGTCGACCGTACCGTCCCCCCCGTTCTGGTCGAGCCAGCCCCAGCCGCCGGCAAACATTTTGGCCGAGGTCGAGTGGGAGGTCCACTCGGTCGCTAAAGCCCGCGGCCGGTCGGCGACCCGGAAACGGGCGAGGGCCGGGGCACCCAGCAGGGCAAGGACGAGCGCCGTCACGGCGAACGAGCGAGCCCGGCGGCGGACGAGAGCGCGGAGATCGGGGGAGAAGGCGAGGGCCACCGCCGCCAGGTCCCCGGCGGCGACCGCGATCCGCACCCCGTGGGGCATCTCGGCGTGGAGCTCGAGCAGCCCCTGGCAGCCGAGGGCGAAGGCGATGCCGGTCAGCCAGCGCTCCTCGATCCCGCGCTCCTCGGCGAGAGCCACGGCGCCCGCCATGGCGAGGCCGAGCGCCGGAATGAGATAGCGGATGTTGGCGAAGATGTGGAAGTTGTTGGCGAAGGGCACCACCAGCCAGAAGAGGAGCTCGAAGGCGATCTGCACCGCCACCAGCCAGCTCTCCCGCCGCGCCCCGGGGAGGGCGAAGGGGAGGGCGAGAAAGGCGAGGAGGAGGACTAAAACCTGGGGGCCGGCGCCGAGCTCGATCGACTGCGGCCGGGTGATTCCCAGGAAGGCGTCCAAGACCTGGGTCTTCCCCACCGTCTCCCAGCGGTCGAGGACCGAATCGGGCCGCGGCAGGGCCGGCACCGCCCCCTTGGGCTGCGGCCCGATCCGCCCCTCGCAGGCGATGGCGAGCGGCCCGGCGCCATAGGCGATATTGCGCAGATAGAAGTAGCTACCGAGGGCGGCGGCCAAGAGCACGGCGAGGGCGACCTGAGCCGTCCGCTTCCGCCACTCCCCACGACCCCCACGGGCCCCGACCACCGCCATCCCGGCGAGCACCAGGGCGTAGGGGACACCCAAAAGCTTGGCGCCGCTCGCGAGCCCCAGCCCGCAGCCGGCGAGGGCGGCGTCGCCCGTCCGCCCGTCACGCATCCAGCGGATGGCGAAGTAGCCGGCCCCGAGGAGCACCGCGGCGAGGAAGATGTCGACGTACTGGGTGGCGGCGAAGCGCACCACGGTGGGGGTGACGAGGACGAGGAAGCCGGCGAGCGGCCAGTGCTTGCGCGCCCCGAGTTGGCGGGCGATGCCGCCGGTCGCGAGGCCGAGGAGCAGCCAGTGGGCGAGGAAGGCGAGGTTGACGTAGAGCTCGCTGTGCGAGGGCGCCATCCACCACCAGAGCCAGACCGAGCCGTTGGCGGGGACGAAGCCGTAATCGTTGACCGGGTAGGCGCCGAAGACCGGCTTCAAGTTGCGCTCCTGGAGCCAGCGCCCGGTCAGCATCAGGTGATACATCAGGCTGTCCCAGGAGAGCGGCGGCCGGAGCAGGCCGCGGAGCGCCTCGCTCCCCACCGCGTGGAGGGCGAGGAGGCTCCACGCCGGATGCTCCCTGAGCTTCCCCCAGGCCCGGGTCCAGAGGAGCCGCCCTCCCGTCGCGGGATCGATCCCCCGGCCGCGGGCCTGGCGGAGGAGGACGAGGATGAGGATCGTCTGCAGAGAGAGCCCGAGCTCCAGCCGCAGGAGGCCGCAAGCCCCGAGCAGGAGGCCGATCCCCACCGCCTCGGCGCTGGCGGCGAGGAGGGTGGCGATGGCGAGCCCCAGGAGATCGGCGCTCGCCTCTTCCTCGCCCAGCATCCGCAGGGCGAGCAGATAGCCGCCCAGCCCGAGGAGAGCGAGGGTGCTGAGCGTCAGGCCGAGACCCAGGACGTCGAACAGGAACATTTGAGGAGAATTGATAGCACAACCCGCCATCCCCCGCGTAGGATGGAGGCTATTGGGTCCGTTTGAATCCGAGAGGCCGCCCGCAGGTTCAAACGGACCCTGTATCGACCCCTGACTGGGAGATCGCAATGCGACCCGTCCGCCTGGCTCCGCTGGGGATCGCCCTGGCCCTGCTCCTCGCCGTCTTCGCCCTCCTCGCCTGGCCGGCCCCGGCCGCCGCCGATCCGCTCGACGACCTCGCTCGCGACTTCTGGGCCTGGCGCGCCGTGCATCAGCCGCTCTCGGGGGACGACATTCCCAGAATCGAGCGCCCCGCCGGCTGGGTGCCGGACTGGTCGCGGCCGACGATCGCGGCGCGGCGGGAGGCGCTGGGGAGGTTCGAGGCGCGGTGGCGGGCGCTCGACACCGCGGCCTGGCCGGTGCCGCGGCAGGTCGACTGGCGGCTCACCGGGTCAGCGATCGCCCGGGTGCGGTGGGAGCTCGACTACGAGCGCGCCTACCGGCGCGATCCCAACTTCTACATCGAGCAGACGATCGGCGCCGTCTTCGACCGCCTGCTCGCGCCACCGCCGTTCGACCGCGCGCGGAGCGAAGAGATCGTCCGGCGGATGGAGAGCATCCCGGCGGTTCTCTACGACGCCCCGGGCAACCTCGACCAGGCGGTCGCCCCCTTCGCGCGGCTCGCCCTCGGCCGGCTGGGGGAGGTCCACTCCGCCGTCAACGCGGCGGTCGCGGCGCTCGATCCGCTCCTCCCTCCCGACCTCGCCCACCGCCTGGACACCGCGGCGGTTCCGGCGATCAAGGCCCTCGAAAGCTACCGGGACTGGCTCCGCGGGCGCCTGCCGGGGTTCCCGGAGAAGACGGCGCTCGGCCGCGACGCCTACCTCTACTTCCTGAGGAACGTCGCTCTCCTCCCCTTCACCCCGGAGGAGATGCTGAGCCTGGGCCGGCAGGAGTGGCAGCGAGCGGTGGCGTTCGAAGCCTTCGAGCGGCAGCGCAACCGGGGCCTCCCCGACCTCCCGCTCCTGAGAGACGCCGACGCCCAGATCGCCCGCGAGGCGAAGGACGAGCTCGCCGTCCGCCGCTTTCTCGCCGAGAAGGGGCTCTTAACCGTGCCGGCCGGGGTTCGGCACTACCGGAACCTCCTTCTGCCGCCCTACCTGGCGGACCTGGCAGCGGGGGTGACCGACGACCTGACCTCCCCCACCCGGCTCCAGGAGGATGCGGTGAGCTACATCCCGCCGCCGGCCCCGGATCTCTCCTACTTCCGGCTGGCGACCGCCAGAGACCCGCGACCCATCCTCGTCCACGAGGGGGTGCCCGGGCACTATTTCCAGCTCGCCCTCTCCTGGGCTCACGAGGACCCCCTCCGCCGGCACTACTACGACTCCGGGGCCAACGAGGGGATCGGCTTCTACGCCGAGGAGATGATGCTCCAGGCCGGCTTCTTCGACGACAGCCCGCGGACGCGCGAGATCGTCTACAGCTTCATGCGCCTCCGCGCCCTCCGGGTGGAGGTCGACGTCCGGCTCGCCCTGGGCGAGATCACCCTCGACCAGGCGGCCGAGTACCTGCGGACGACGGTGCCCATGGACGCCGAGACCGCCAGAGACGAGGCGGCGAGCTTCGCCTCCACCCCAGGGCAGGCGATCAGCTACCAGATGGGCAAGGTCCAGATCCTCCGCCTGCTCGCCGACGCCCGGCGGCAGAAGGGGGACGCCTTCGATCTCCGCGCCTTCCACGACTTCGTATGGAAGAACGGCAACGTCCCCTTGGCCCTCCAGCGCTGGGAGCTCCTTGGCCTCCGCGACGAGGTGGACGCGCTGGGGACGCCGGGACACTGAGGTCTGGGGGCTCGCGTGTCGCCCGCCGGGAAGTTATGATCCCCAACCATGCCGATCACCTTCGCCACCTGGAACGTCAATGGTATCCGCGCCCGGGCCGAGCAGTTCGTCGCCTGGGTCGAACGCGACTGTCCGGACGTCGTCTGTCTGCAGGAGATCAAGGCCTCCCCCGACAAGCTCGACGCCGCCCTCTGCCAGCTCCCCGGCTACTGGTGCTACTGGCACGGCGCCGGCGGCTACTCGGGGGTGAGCCTTCACCTGCGCCGCGAGACCTTCCCGGAGGAGCCGCGCTTCCACCATCCCGCCTTCGACCACGAGACCCGGATCGTCGCCGCCGATGTCGTATCCGATGGCGCAAATCTGACCCTGGCCTCGGTCTACGTGCCCAACGGCGGCAAGGACTTCGCGGCCAAGATGGAGTTTCTGGAGGCCCTGGAGCGCTGGGCGGGCGAGCTCCGCGCCTCCGGCCGGCGGCTGCTCCTCGGTGGGGACTTGAACGTCACCCGGAGCGACCAGGACGTCCACCCCAAGGAGCGGAAGAAGAACGCCATCGGCCAGCTCCCCGAGGAACGCGAACGCTTCGCCGGCCTCCTCGGCCAGGGGCTGGTCGACGTCGGCCGGGCGCTCGACCCCGAGAACGCCGACCTCTTCACCTGGTGGGCCCCCTGGCGCAGCATGCGGCAGAAAAACATCGGCTGGCGGATCGACTACGTCCTGGCGAGCGAGCCCCTGGCCGAGCGGGCGACCGCCTGTCGGGTGCTCGCCGACTTAGGGACGAGCGACCACGCGCCGGTGGTCGCGACTTTCGATTTTTGATGCGCGATTTTTGATGCGCGAGGTGGGGTGGCCGCCCCCCGTGCGAGGGGCGGCCGGTAGAAACCTTTAGAACGCGCTGTTAGAACGCGCTGTTATCGAGCCCACCGCAGAGCTTCCCCGGGGTGCTCTGGTAAGTGTTGGTGCGGCCCGAGAGAGTGTCGGTCACGGTCAGGTTGTACTTGAAATCCGTCAGGGCGCCATAGAAGAAGACGAACCGGTCGGGGAACGGGATGATCTTCGTCATCAGCTCGACGTTGCTCGAGTCGCTGAAGAAGAAGGTGCCGACCAGGCTCGAGAGCTGATGGGGGCCGCCGTGCCCGCTCGAGCCGTCGAACGGGTTTTGCCAGTCAACCTGCACGGCGAAGCGGCCGTTCAAGAGGCAGAGGACCTGCCGGTCCGGCCGGCAGCTGCCTGAAGCGGCCGCCTTCGCCCCTGGGAGGAGGGCAGAGCCCTGGGTCGTGCTCCAGCCTTCGAACCCGGCGTGGGCGAAGAAATCCTGGTCGATGCCGCCGCAATCGCCGGACGTGTTGCTGTAGGTCTTGAAGTTGCCGGTTACGGTATCGGTGACGGTCATGGTGAACTTCAAGTTGGTGAGCTCGCCGTAGAAGACCTTGAAGTTGCCGTTGCCGAAGTTCAGGACCTTGACGATCAGCTCGATGTTGCTCGGGTCGCCGAAGGAGAAGTAGCCGGAGACGTCGGTCGCCGAGATCGCCCGGCCGATGCCGGTCGAGCCGTCGAACTGGTTCACCCAGGAGAGCTCCACCCGGAAGCGCTTGCCGGAGAGGCAGAGCGCCCGGTCGCTCGCCCGGCAGGTCGAGCTGCCGGAGTCCTTCTCGGCGTAGAGACGTCGGGTGCCGGCGAGATCGTCGACCCCGATCCGGGCGCCGCGACCGTCGCCGTGAAGAATGGCGCGCATGATGGCGTCGTTCTTGTTGGCGTCGGTGCTGCAGGCGGGGCTCGTGTCATCGCCGCAGGAGTGCTGCAGGCCGAGGGTGTGCCCCAGCTCGTGCGTCACCATCTCCTCGAAGTCCTTGTTGGGGGTACGGCTGCGGCTGAAGTAGCAGTCGATGCCATCGTTGACGACGATGTCGCCGCCGGCGATGACGTTGTATTCCTCGCCGTTGAAGCGCTCGTTCGAGACGCCGAACCAGGGACCACCGAACGCCAGGACACCGCCGGCCGCGCAATCGAAAGTGCCGTCGATCTCCTTGTTCGGGTCGCCGTAGAGGATAGCGTTGATGCCGTCGAAGGAGGTCATGCCCACGTTCGCGGTCGTGGTGCCCCCGTAGACGTAGTTGATGGGAGTGAGGGGGTCGGCGTTCCAGGCGGAGAGAGCATTCCTGAACTCGTCGAAGCCACCCCCCGGCACTCCCGCCTGCCCGCCCTGGTCGGCAACCCAGGTGACGCTCCCGCCGCTGTCGAAGTCGCTCCAGCGCAGGTACTCTCCGCTGTTCGAGAAGAGAGTGAACTTCGCGGTCAGGCTGGAGAGCGCGCTCTTGGGGAGGGTGACGAAGTAGTCGGCATTCCGGTTCACACCCTGGGCGCGGTCGGCAAGCCAGGTGGCGAAGCGGTCGAGATCGCGCGGCCGGTCCGCTCCCGTGCCCGCGGTCTTGCCGCCGCCGGGGAGGAGGCGCACTTCCGTGGCCTGGGAAAGGTTGCGCAGGGCGACTTGACGCCCCCCAACCTCGGCCGAGTGAAAGGCGCCGAGCATGAGATGGAGGATGCCGTAGGTCCCATCGGCGCGCTCGGTCAGGAAGAGGAGGGCCCGATCGCCCTCGCGAAACTCGGGGGCGCCCCAGATCTTGAGGCTCATGCCGTCGGGGCGCTTGCCGCCGGGCACCCGGACGACGATCGAGCTGCCGCCGGTCGAGCCCTTGACGACGCGGAGGACGTCCACCAGGTAGTCGGTGCCGGCGCTCCGGCGGGCGGGCGAGGGCTGGGACGAATCGACCCGGACCTCGGCGATCACCGCCGCCTGGTCGGCCAGGTGAACGTCGTCCACCATCACGTAGGAGGTCGCCGCCGCCGGAGCAGCGAGGAGCAGGAGGGGCGCCACGGAGCGCAGCACCCGAAGAAAGAAGGGACGAGCCGAGGCCATGGGCATCTCCTCAGGAGAGAGAGGTCGTGCGTCGGGCAGCTAAATGCTGGCCGATCAGGTTAATGGAATCATACCAGGCCCGACCTTCGTCACAGCTTCTAGAAGGCACTGTTGTCGAGCCCTCCGCACAGCCGGGCCGCCGTGCTCTGGTAAGTTTTGACCTTGCCGGTCAGGGTGTCGTCGACCGTCAAGGTGTACTGGAAGTCGGTCAGGGCGCCGTAGAAGAGGGCCACCCGGTCGGGGAACTGGAGCACCTTGGTCATCAGCTCGACGTTGTTGCGGTCGGTGAAGAAGAAGGTGCCGACGACGTTCGAGAGCGGGTTGGGGCCGCCCTCGCCGTTCGAGCCGTCGAACGGATTCTGCCAGTGGACGCGGAGGGCGAAGCGCCCGTTGAGCAGGCAGAGGGTGGTGCGGTCCGGCCGGCAGCCGCCCGACGCGCCCCGCTTGGGATCGAGGCCCAGGCCGGCGATGCCGACCAGACTGGCTTCACCCTCGGAGGTCCGATCCGCGGCCCGATCGCTGTAGAAGCCCTGGTCGATGCCGCCGCAGTCCCCTAGGGTGTTGCGGTAGAGCTTGACCGCGCCGGTCCGGGTGTCGGTCACCGTCATGGTGAAGAAGAGATTGGTGAGCTCGCCGTAGAAGACCTTGATCGCCCCGCCGCCGAAGTCGAGGACCTTGACGAGAACCTCGATGTTGCTGGGATCGCCGAACGAGAAGTAGCCTGTCGCGTCCGTCGCCGGAACGGCCCGGCCGGTGCCGCCGTTGAACCCGTCGAACTGGTTGTGCCAGATGAGATCGACTTTGAAGCGACCGTGGTCGAGGCAGAGCTCCGTGGTGCTCGGCCGGCAGGCGGTGAAAGTCCGAGGCGACGGATCGTAGAGGTAGCGGATGGCGGTCACGTCGTCGTCGCCCAGGAGGGCGCCGCGGTCGTCCCGGTGGACGAAGGCGCGCATCAGGGCGTCGTTCTTGAGTGGGTCGGCGGTGCTGCAGGGCGGGGTGTCGAGGTCGCCACAGGAGTGGCCGAGGCCCAGGGTGTGCCCGAGCTCGTGCGCCAGGATCTGCTCGGCAAGCTTCGAAGCGATACTCGAAAAGGCGCTCCAGTAGCAGGTGAGCCCCCGGTTGGTGATGATGTCCGCGCCCACGATCTGGGCCATGGTCTCGCCCTGAAACTGCTCGGTCGTATTGCGCAGAATCCAGGGGCTGCTGACGGCGAGGATGCCGCCCTGCTGGCAATCGAAGACGCCGGTGATCTCGTGGTTGGGATCGTCCCAGAGGAGGGTATTGATGCTGTCGTACTTGGTGAGGCCGGCGCTCGCCATGGTCGTGCCGGCGTAGACGTACTGGATCGGGGTGTGCGATTCGGCGTTCCAGGCGGCGATGGCACGCTGAAACTCGTCGAAGCCGCCCCCGGGCAGCCCCGGCTGGCCGCTCTGGTGGGCGAAAAAGGAGACCGGCTGGCCGAAACCGAAATCGAACCAATGGATGTGGTGCCCGCCGCCGGTGATGAGGGTGAACTTTTCGGTCAGGGCCTTGAGTGCGCTCTTCGGCAGGTCCACGAAGTAGTCGGCCGGCCGCGCCGTGCCATGGACACGGTCTCCGAGCCAGGCGGCGAAGCGGTCGAGGTCGCGCGGCCGGTCCTCCCCCGTTCCCCGCACCGCCAGACCAGCGCTGCCACCGCCGCTGCCCGGTAAGGCCAGCTCCGTCGCCTCGCCAAAGTTGCGGAGGGCGATCCGCCGTCCGCCGACCTCCGCGGTATGGAAGGCGCCGAGCATGAGTTGGAGGACGCCGTAGGTTCCGTCGGGACGGTCGCCCAAGAAGAGCAGCACCCGGTCGCCCTCCCGGAACACCGGGGCCCCCCAGATCTTCAGGTCCAGACCGTCCGCCCCCGCCCCGCCCGGCACCCGCACGACGATCGAGCTGCCCTTCGTGTAGCCCTTGACCAGGCGCACGATGGCGGCCTGATAGTCGGTGGCCGGGCCAATGCCGGAGCGGCTGGCGCGGCTGACGCGGCCGGCCGACGCCGGCTGGACGGCGTCGATCCGGACCTCGGCGATCACTGTCGCTTGATCGGCCAGGGCGCCGTCCTCCATCCGCACGAACGAGGTGGCGGCCGCCGGGGCGACCGCGCCGGCGACGAGCAGGAGCGGGACGATGGAGCGCAGCAGCCAGCCGGCGAAACGGCGACGAGCGTGGGGCATGGGCATCTCCTTGGAGGTCCGAGTTGTCAGCGCGATGGTTACCTCTAGGATATGCCAAAAAGCTCGAAACCATTTCAACGGCTGCAGGTTGGCCCTATCGCCCGACCGCTCAGACCTCCAGGTGATCTCCCGGCCGGGCGACGATGGCGTAGAGCGCCGGCATGAGAAAGACGCTGATCAGCAGGCGGGAGAAAAGACCCCCGACGATCACCAGGGCGAAAGGACGTTGGGAGTCGGAACCGATCCCCGACGAAAGGGCGGCGGGCAGGAGCCCGAAGGCCGCCACTAAAGCGGTCATCATGATCGGCCGCAGCCGCAGGATGGCAGCCTCGCGGGTCGCCGGAGCGACGGCCATCCCCGCCGTCCGGAGCTCGTTGGCGTAGGAGATGAAGATGACCGCGGTCTGTACCGAAACGCCAAAGAGCGCGAGGAAGCCGATGCCCGACGAGACCGAGAAGGGGGTGCCCGAGAGCCGCAGGGCGAGGAGACCGCCGATCGGAGCCGAGAGCAGGACGGCGAGCACCGTGATCAACGGGAACTTGAAATTGCTGTAGAGGAGGAAAAGAAGGAGGAAGATGAGGGCAATGGTGAGCGGCAGGATGATCCGGAGCTGCTGGCGCGAGGCGGTGTAGTCCTCGTACTCCCCTCCCCATACGGCGGTGTAGCCGGTGGGCAGCTTCACCTGGGCTTCGATCTGTCGCTTCGCGTCCTCGACGGCACCCGCCAAGTCTCTGCCTTCGATCGAGTACTGGATGCCGATGTAGCGCGAGCTGTTCTCACGGTAGATGAAGGACGCCCCGTTCTCGATCCGGATCGCCGCCACTTCCTTGAGCGGCACCTGCTGGCCGCCCGGGGTTGCGATGAGAAGGTTGCCGATCGCCTCCGGAGACTGCCGGAACTGCGGCTCCAGGCGGACGACGAGATCGAACAGCTTTTCGCCCTGCACCACCTGGGTCGCCGTGGCCCCGCCCACCGCCGCCTCGACCAGACCGTTGACGTCGGCGACGTTGACGCCATAGCGGGCGATCTTGCCGCGGTCGATGCTCACCGTGAGGCTGGGCTGCCCGAGCTGCTTGACGACCGTGACCTCGGTGATACCGCGGACTCCGTCGAGCACCCGCCGGATCTCCCTGGCCTTCGCTTCGAGCACGCTCAAGTCGGGGCCGAAGACCTTGACGGCCAAAGCGCTCTTCAACCCCGTCTCGGCCTCGTCGACGGCGTCCTCGGCGGGCTGCGTGTAGTTGAAGATGATCCCCGGAAAGGCCCGGAGCTTGCCGTCGATCGCCTTGACGAGAGCCGCCTTGGTGCGATACCGACCGGACCACTCCGCGTAGGGTTTCAAGCCGACGAAGAACTCGTCGTTGAAGAACCCGGTGGGGTCGGTGCCGTCGTCCGGACGGCCGAGCTCGGAGGCGACCACGGTGACCTCGGGGAAGGAGCGCAGGATCGCCCGCACCTGGGGCGAGATCCGCGCCGCCTCCTCGAACGAGATGGTGGCCGGCATCGTGGCGCGGACCCAGAGGGCACCCTCGTCCAGATGCGGCATGAACTCGGAGCCGATCCCCGGGAGGAGGAGGAGCGAGGCAAGGAAGAGGAGCACCGAGACCAGGGTCGTGGCCCAGGGATAGGCGAGACAGACGTCGAGGGCCCTGGCGTAGGCCGATTTGATCGCTTCGAAAACGAAGTTGTGCCGCTCGCGAACCCCCTTCTTGAGCACCCAGGAGCAGAGAACGGGGAGGAGCGTCAGGGTGAGCACGAGCGAGCCTAAGAGAGCGAAGATCGTGGTGTCCGCCATCGGCCGGAACAGCTCTCCTGAGGGGCCGGAGAGGGCATAGATGGGGAGGAACCCGGCGATGATGACCGCCACCGCGTAGAAGATCGGCCGGTCGACCTCGCCGGCCGCCTCTAAGATCACCTCCCGGATGGAGTACGACTGCCCCTGCCGTAGCGCCAGCCGGCGGAAGATGTTTTCGACCATGACCACCGCGCCGTCGACGAGGATCCCGAAATCGATGGCGCCGATCGACAGGAGGTTCGCGGGGACGTGCTTTAAGTCGAGACAGATGAAGGCGAAGAACAGGCAGAGCGGGATGGTCGCGGCGACGATCAGGCCGGAGCGGAAGTCGTAGAGAAAGAAGATGAGGACGACGACGACGAAGAGCATGCCGCGCAGCAGGTTGTCCTCGACCGTGCGGGTGGTGAGGGCGATCAGGTCGCGGCGGTCGTAGTAGGGACGGATCTTGACGTCTGAAGGGAGAACCGAGCGGTTGAGCTCCCGCGTCTTCTTCTCCAGGCGTTCGAGGACGACCTGGGCCTGCTCGCCCCGGCGCATCAGGATGACGCCCTCGACCGCCTCGTCCCTCTGGTTGAAGCCGAACTGGCCGAGCCGCGGCGCCTCCCCGATGACTACCCTCCCGACATCCTTGACCAGCACCGGAATGCCGTTGTGCACCGCGAGAACGACGTTGCCGATGTCCTCGGGGGTGTTCAACCGGCCGAGCCCGCGGACGTAGTAGAACTGCCCGCCCTGGGAGTAGAAGCCGCCGCCCGCGTTGCCGTTGTTGGCGCCCAAGGCGGCGACGACGACGGGGACCGCGAGGCCCGTGCCGGCGATCTTCGCCGGGTCCAGGAGCACCTGGTACTGCATCGTCTGGCCGCCGAACCCCGAGTCGTCGGCGACGCCGGGGACCGACTTGTACTGACGCGCGACGATCCAGTCCTCGATCGTCTTCAATTCCATCGGCGAGCGGTCCGGGCTGTCCAGCACGTAGCGGTAGATCAGGCCGGAGGGCGAGAAGAGCGGCGAGACCGAGGGGGTGATGCCGGACGGCAGCGTGACATCCGGCAGCCGCTCGAACACCTGCTGGCGGGCGAAGTAGCTGTCGGTGCCATTGACGAAAGTGATACGGACGGAGGAGAGCCCGTAAAGCGAGATCGAACGGACGACCGTAAGCCCCGGGAGGCCGTTCATCTCGACCTCCAAGGGCACGGTGATCAGGCGTTCGACCTCTTCCGCCGCATGGCCCTCCCACTGGGTGATGATCTCGACCATCGGCGGCGAGAGGTCCGGGTAGGCGTCGACCGGCAGCCGCTCGAAAGACCAGATCCCAGCGCCGAGGAGGAGCACCGCCGCCAGCAGGATGAGAAAGCGCTGGCGGAGCGCCGTGGCGACGATCCGGTTGATCATCGAGGCCGGCCGGGGCGTCTGCGGGGTCTGCGCTGTCTGCGGATGCTCCGCCGTGCTCATTGGTTCTCCGCGAACTGCAGGAAGAGACCGCCGTCGGCGACGATCGTCTCGCCGGCTTTCAAGCCCGAGGTGATCTGCTGGCGATTCCCCACCCGCGACCCGATCTCGACCCGGCGGCGTGCGAAGGTGCCGCTCGCGTTCGCCACGAAGACGAACGGCAGGTTCTCGTCATTTCGGAGCACCGCGGCGACCGGCACCAGGAGGCCGGTCGTCTCGCGGTTCGAGCGGAGGGTGATGCCCACGTAGAGGTCGCGCTTGAAGACGCCGTTGGGATTCGGGGCGACGATGCGGACGGGGATCGCCCGGGTCGTCGGGTCGACGATGGCGGAGACATAGTCCACCCTGCCGTCGACGGGGACCCCGCCGGCACCCGCCCTGATCTCGGCCCGGTCGCCCGGCGCGACGAGCGGCAGGTCGGACTCGAAGAGGTTCCCCATTACCCATACCGTCCTCAGATCGGCCACCGTGAAGCACGGGGTCGTCCCCGCCTGGAGGAGCTGTCCGGGCGTGATCAGCCGCTCGACGACCGTGCCGGCGAGCGGCGAGCGAATGGCGCCACCCCCTCCGGCCACCGGACGGTTCTCCCGGATATCGTCCAGGGTCTTCTTGTCCACCCCGAGGGCGCGGAGCTGCTCTAGAGCAGCGTCTCGGTCGGCCTCGGCGGTCACCGCCTCGGTCTCGGCCTGCTCCACGTCCCGCCGCGCGATCGCCTCGTTCTTGAACAGCTCTTCGTCGAGGCTCGCCACCCGCCGGGCGTTCTTCGCCATGGCTTCGGCCTTGCGGAGCGCGCTGACGTCGGTCGCGAAGTCGGGGGAGGCCACGGTCGCCAGGGTCTGGCCGCGGGCGACCGCGGCTCCCACCTGCACCTCCAGGCGCGCCACCGGACCCGAGATCGGCGCCAGCACCTGGGTCGCCCGGTTCTGGTCGAAGGCGACCGTGCCGGTCGTCTCGATCGAGGGGCGGAACGAGGAGAGACCGACCCGTTCCAGGCGCACCCTCTGGCGCTGCGCCGGGTCGAGGGTCAGCTCCTTGGGGCGCTCGCCGGCCGCCGATGCCGGCGAGCCCGCCGATCCCGCCGATGTCACCGGCATAGCCGGTTCGGCCACGGCTTTCTCGCCCGCGGCCCCGGCCGTGGGCTGACGCCCACAGGAAGCCGAGGGGAGCGCCAACGCGGCGAGGGCGAACGCACCCAGGAAGGTCCACCGACGGCTAGGATTGCTGATCATGGCTGGTCTCCGCGCTGGTTTCCAGAGGATGCGGGGGGAAGGGGAGCTCCCACGGCGAGCTCCAAAGCGGCCTGGGCATCGTTCGCGGCGCCCAGGGCATCCACGTACTGCTTCTCGGCGTCCAGGAGGGTCCGCTTGGCGTCGAGCAGGTCGAGCGCGGACGAGCCGCCGAGCCCATAGCTCACCGAGGCCACCCGATACACCTCGCGGGCCTCCGGCAGCAGCTCGTCGCGGATGAAGATGGCCTGGCGGAGCGCGGTCGAGGCGGCGGCGTAGGAGGTCCTGACGTCCAGGCTGACCTGGGCCGCGATGTCGACGGCGTTGGCGGCCAGCTCCCCTTCCCGGTGGATGGCGGCGGCGACCTCGCCCTGCCGGTGCTGGCCGAGGAAGATCGGGAAGCCGAGCCCGATCCCGGTGGTGAAGGTCGTGGGACTCCCGTCCATGGCATTTCGGGTCAACGTCACGTTGATGTCGGGGAGCCAGTACTGGTGGGCGAGCCGGGTCGCGGCCCGCGCCCCCTGGCGCTGGATCTCCAGGCTCTGGATTTCGGGCCGGGACGCTTCGGCGAGCTTTTCGAGGTTCTCGAGCTCGGCGATCGAGGCCGGCACCTCGAGGCTGTCCGTCGTCTCGACGAGGGCGCCGCCGGTCCGCCCGAGGAGCCGGTTGAGCGACGCTCGGGCGGTGACGAGCGAGCGCTCGTTGGCGAGCGCATCGTTTTCCGCCTGCGCCACGTCGACCTTCGCCTTGACGACGTCCACCTGGGGCACCGTTCCGGCGAGGAAGCGGGCCTTGGTCTTGGCGAGGAAGTCGAGCGCCAGCTCTTTGCTCTGCCGCAGGTCCTCGCCGTGGCGGAGAGCCACCAGGATCGCGTCGTACGCCTGCGCGGTCTGCGAAGCGACCTGCTGGCGCAGCTGCGCCAGGGTGAACTCGGCCGCCCTGAGCGCCGCCGTGGCGACCGCGCCGCGCAGCCGGATCTTCCCCGGGAAGGGAAAGGTGACACCGAGGCCGATGTCGCTCGCGTTACCGGAGCCCGGGTTCAAGGCGTGGGTCTGGCCGGCGACATCGGCGGCGAGGCTCGGCTCCGGCAAGGCGCGGGCGACAGCGACCTGCGCTCGCGCCTGCTCGACCTGCTCGCGCGAGGCGAGAATCCCCGGGTTCCGCGCCAGCGCTTCCTCGATCGCCTGGCGGCGGGAGAGGCGAAGCGGCACCAGAGCCCCCTGCCCGGAGGCGGACGGCACGAACGCGGTCCAGCCGAAAATCACACAGCAAAAGCAGATAGCAAAGCGTGTCAAGGAGCCCTCCTCGGAGCTCTCTCCGTCGTTTGAAGCTGGGGGAGAGGGAGCTAGCGCACGGAGAGCGCGGGAGGACCGCGGGGCGAACCGAGGCAGGGCAGCGGGCTCCGCCGGCTGGCCCTGGCCGGGTCGGCCAGGGCATCCTCGCCGGAGGGGAGGGGCAGGACGGCGGGGGCGGTGACGCCCGCGGCGACCGTCTGCAGCTGCAAGAGGCAGGCAGGGCAGGGTGGATGGACCCGGGTCTCCGAGCCCTCGACGTGCCGGGACTCCAGCGGATGGCTCGCCCCCTCAGCGACCTGGACGCCGACCCCGACACCGCGCCCCGCCAGGTGATCGGCGGAGGCGCTGTGCACCTCGGTCGAGCCGAGGGCGAAAAGAGCGGCTAAAAGGGCGAAGACGACCCGCGTCAGGAGCGGCGAGCGGTGTGGGAAAGTGTCCACGCACGGCCCCATGGTAGCAGGATCGGGGAAAGATCCAATCCCCCTTCGGTACCTGGTCATTTTGAACCTGCGGGCGGACTCCTTCGGGCGCTCTGCGCAGCCAGTCGCCCGTCCTCGGATTCAAAATGACCAGATCCCCTTCTGCCCCTCCCGGGTGGGAGGGGGTGGGGAGACCCTCTAGTGGCCGCCTTCGACGAGGCTCGCGACCGGCGCGCTGGCCATCGGGAAGACGGCCTGCGGGACCGGCGGAAGGATGGCCGAGACCAGGGAGGAGAGACCGAGGGTGCCATAGATCCGGCGCAGGTAGCTCTGGGTCTCTTCATAGGGCGGCACGCCGCCGAAGCGATCCACCGCCCCCTCGCCGGCGTTGTAGGCGGCGACGACCCGCGCCAGGTCACCGCCGAAGCGCTCGGTCAGCCAACCGATGTAGCGCACCCCGGCCTCGATGTTCTTGGCCGGGTTGAAGAGGTCGCGCTTGCGCATCAGGCCGAAACGCCGCGCCGTCTCGGGCAGGAGCTGCATGAGACCGCAGGCGCCGGCCCGCGACTTCGCCTTGGGCTGGAAGTCCGATTCGGCCTCCATCACCGCCGCCACCACGTGCGGGTTCACGGCATGGCGCCGCGCCGCCTTGTAGATCAGGTCGCTGTACGGGGTGTTGGGGTGAGAGTCGTGGGCGTTGAAACGCAGGATGGGCGGGCCGGGGATCTGAACCGGCGTCTGCGGCATCTGCGGCATCTGTGCCATTGGGGCCGGCATCGCTGGGACCAGGGCGGCCACCGCGGCCTGGGGCTGGACTGCCGGCATTGCCGGTATTGGGAGCGGCTGGGGTGGAGCCGGTCGCTGGAAGGCGGTGACGCCACCTCCCGGCAGGGCGAAGAGAAGGAGGTCCGCGGGGGTCTCCTGGCTGGCTTTGGCCGGAGCCGCGGCGACCGCCAGGCAGGCGGCGAGGAGGAGGATCGTGGGCCGTCGGGCGACCGTCAAGGCCGCCTCCGGGCGTCGTGGTGGGTCAGGGGCTGGCACATACGCACCTCCACGTCGTCGGAGCTCAAACTTCCCCGCGCCGGTTACGGCGGCGTCTACCCCCTAGAGGGTGCGCCGAGCCGGTGGCGGGAAGAACCAGAGCAAAGAGGCGGCATAGATATGGGAAAGCGCCGCGCCAAGTCAAGCGCGCAGAGGGGAGACCGGGCAGCCGTGGGGGGGCCGGCGGGGTCTGGAGGGGTCTGTCGGGGGGGGCGGGGAGGCGGTGGGCTACCTCTCGCGGAGGGCGAGCGCGGGACCGCTCGTATCGGCGGCACCGCTCGCGAAGCTGCCGGCCAGGGTTTCCCCCGTGGCCGCCACCTTGAAGCGGAAGCTGCCCTGGGTGGTGCGGCGCAAACCGCGCTCGGTGAAGAGGATGCGGGCGGTACGCCCGGTGAGGGTGCCGGAGAGGGTGATCGGGGTCTGCGCCGAGGCGGGAACCGGCCGGCCGTTTTCCCGGCTCTTGACCCCCTTCCCCACCAGGCGGTCCCCCTCCTGTTCGAAGTGGACCCGGTAGGTGAGGCGCAGGCCCTGGTAGGCCGGGTAGCTCGTCGACTCGATCTGGTTGGTGATCTCCCACCAGCCCGAGAGGTCGGGAGCCTCGTCGGGAGCCTCAGGGTCAGCCCGGTCCGCCACGACGGTGGGCTCGTCGGACTCTTTCGAAGTCGACACCGGCGGCATCCGCTTGCTCCGGGTCTGGGGAACGATCGGTGCCGCGGGGGCGGCCTTCCGGGGGACCTGGGCAACCTGGACGGCGCTTGTAGTCTTCGCAACCTTAGCTATCTTGGGGGCGATCTTGGGAGTGATCTTGGCGGCGATCTTGGCGGCCTTCGGGGCAGGGGCCGGGGGCTGCACGGAAGCGATCTTGGGGGAATTCGTGGCGGCCGTCTTCGCCGGAGCCGGCGCGCTCTCCTCGTCGTCGGGGAGCTTCGAGGCGATCTCCAGATTCGCCTCGGTCTTGCCCGGGCAGATCGCCTTCGGCTCGCGGCCGGCCAGGAAGAGCTCGGTGTAGGGGTTCCCCTGGGTGGGTGCGCAGCCGGGAGAAAGGCCGCGTCCGGTCGCCGGATCGACCTCCCGCGCCACCACTCCGCTGGGGCGTTTCCAGGCGGCAGGCAGGGGGCGGTGAGCGTAGACCCGGGCCATCAGCCGGCCCCAGAGAGGTGCCGCTATTTCCCCTCCGGTCGCCTGGGCGGAGATCGGCCGCGGCTGATCGTAGCCGATCCACACCCCGGCCGCGAGCTCGGGGGTGTAGCCCACGAACCAGGCGTCCGCGGCGTCGTTGGTGGTGCCGGTCTTGCCGGCGGCGGGGCCCTTGAAGCCGGCCCGGCGCACCGCCGCCCCCGAACCGCGCTCCAGGACCTCGCGGAGGGTGTCGTCGATCAGGTAGGCGACGGCCGGGGCGAGGACCGGATGCCGCCGCGGCTTGGGGTCCCAGACGACGGTGCCGTCGAGCCGCTCGACCCGCTGGATCAGCCGCGGCTCGACTCGCGTCCCCAGGCCGGCGAAGGTGGTGTAGGCGGCGGTCAGCTCCAGCGGCGAGACCGCCACCGTGCCGAGGACGGAAGAGGGGAGCTGGGGGATCGGTCGGGCGATCCCGGCGCGGTGCGCGAGCTCGTTCACCCGGGCCAGGCCGACATTGGTCGCCAGCCGGACGGTGGGGACGTTCTTCGAGCGCACGAGGGCGTCGCGGAGGGTGACCTCGCCGTCGTACCGGTCGCTGAAATTCTTCGGCGTCCACACCCGTCCGTCGGCGAAGCGGACGCGGAGCGGGCGGTCGACCAGGGGCTGGGAGAGGGGGTAGCCCGCCTCCAGGGCAGCGGCATAGACGAACGGCTTCCAGGCGCTTCCCGGCTGCCGCTCGGCATGGGCGACACGGTCGAACTGCGAGGTGGCCCAGTCGCGCCCCCCCACCCAGCCGAGGACGTCGCCGTCGGCGACCTGCATCACGACGACCGCCCCCTCCAGATCGTCCTTGGCATCGGAAGGCTCCGCAGCTTCCCCACCCTCTCCCTGCTCGGCGCTCTGGAGCTGGGTCTGGAGCTCCTCCTCCGCCGCCTGCTGGACTCCGCGGTCGAGGGTCGTCCGCACGAGGAGCGGCTGGTTGTAGAGGCCGTCCCCGAAGTGCTCCTCCAGCTGCCGGCGGACCTCGGCCACGAACCAGGGCGCGATCCCGACGTCGTCTTTCTTGAGGGCCGGGGTGGTGAGGCCGAGGGGAGAGTCGCGCGCCTCCCGCGCCTCCCGCGCCGAGACCCGCCCCTGCCGCTCCATCAGGGTGAGGACGAGGTTGCGCCGGTCGCGGGCGCGGTCGGGGCTGCGGCGCGGATCGTAGTGGGTGGGCGCCTTGGGGAGAGCGGCCAGGAGCGCCGCCTGGGGGAGGCTCAGCTGGCGCGCCGGGATGCCGAAGTACTGGTGCGCCGCCGCCTCGATCCCGTGGGCGCCGTTGCCGAAGTAGATGTGGTTCAAGTAGAGCTCTAGGATCTCGTCCTTGGTGAAGTTGTCCTCGATCTGCTGGGCGACCCGGATCTCCAGGAGCTTCCGCCGGGCGCTCCGCTCCTGCCCGGGGATGCGCTCGGGGAAGACGTTTCTCGCCAGCTGCATCGAGAGGGTGCTGAAACCCTCCCCGAAGCCGCCGGACCGGAGGTCGGCGAGCATGGCGCCGCCCACCCGCTGCCAGTCGATCCCGCGGTGCTCGTAGAAGCGCCGGTCCTCGACCGCGAGAAAGGCCTGGGCCACATGCTGGGGCAGATTGTGCAGCCGGGCGACCCGCTGCTCGCCCTGGGTGAGGTCGGCGAAGGGGTGACCGTCGCGATCGAGGAGCACCGGCGAGCTGTCCGGCTGGAGGGCGGTCAGCCGCGAGACGTCCGGACAGGTGTCGAAGAAGCAGTGCTGCCAGGCGACGGCGAAGGTCAGGGCCGTGATGAAGATGGCGGCGAGCACGACCGACGCCATCCGCCGCGGCTCGAGGAGCGAGCGGGCGAACTCACGGAAGCGATCCGCGGAGGTCGCGTGCGGGTCAGGCCACATCTCCATGACGCGGGAGATCTAGCAAGGATGGTGCCCGAGTGTCCGGATTCTGGAGGACTGGTCCGTTTGAGATCCGCGGACGGGCGACGGGCTGCGCGGAGCGCCCCCCGGGCCCGCTACTGCACCGCCCGCCGCGGCAGCGCTCCAGCGCCCAGGAGCTTCCCCCATAGAGCTCGCCAGGGTCCCCAGGCGTGTCCACCCGGGGCGGTGAACACCCGTTCCGGCGGGAGGACCGCGGCGAGCAGCCGGTCGCCCTGGCGATAGCGGTCCTTACTGCCGTAGCCGAGCCAGAGGGGCGGGGCTGCGGAGACGGTGGCGGCCGCGGGGTTGGCGTAGTGGGCCTGGAGCCACTTCCACGTCTCCCGCTGGTAGTCCCCACCCGAGAACGGGGCCGGCCGCCAGGCCCGGAGGCCGCCCGCCTTCTCGATCTCGTCCAAGAGGGGCTTCTCCCCCAGGTAGGGCGCGATGAGCACCGCCCCCGCCACATCCCCTGGATGTTCCTGCAGGTAGAGAATGGACCCCAGGGCGCCCAGGGAGATGCCGGCGAGCCAGATCCGCTCGTAGCCGCGGGCCCGGGCCGGGGCGATGACGTCGTCGTGCAGACGGATGACGATGCTCCGGTCCACGAAGTAGCCGAGATGGGAGTCGACCGCCAGCACGTCGGCGTCCAGCCCCTGCTCGCGGGCGAGTTGGAGGAGCCCTCGGCGCTCGAAGTCTTCCGGCAGGTCGCCCCGCCCGGGCAGGAAGACCACGAGGTCGCGGTGGGCGCCCCCGGGTGACCCGGCCAGGTCGTGATGCAGGACGCGGAGGGGAACGGTCGCCGGCCGGGGCCGGTGGCAGGCGGCGAGGAGGGCAGAGAGGAGGAGCGGGACGAGGGCGAGGAGGAGGAGCTTGCGCACACGCTTAGCCTATAACGCCTAACGCCAGCTCGGGGGAGGGACACGCTCGAGCGGCCCCTCCCCCACGCGGGGGGAGACAGGAGGGAGGGCTCCTGTCACTCTTCGTCCTAGACGAGGACCGGAGCCTCGACCGGCGCCTCGATCTCCTCGAAGCGGGCGGTGAAGTGGCGGAGCGTCTTCGGTTTGTAGGTGAAGCGCAGCCCCTTGAGATCTGCCCGCGTCTCCTGGATTCGACCCAGCACCCCGGCCACGTAGGCGAGATGGGAGTCGGTGTAGACCCGCCGCGGAATGGCGAGGCGGACGAGCTCCATGGGCGCCGGGATCTCGCGGCCGGTCGCCGGGTCGGTGCGGCCGAACATCACCGTGCCGATCTCCACCCCGCGCACCCCGCCCTCCCGATAGAGGGCCACCGAGAGGGCCTGGGCCGGGAAGAGCTGGGGGGGATCTCGGGGAGGAACTGGCGGGCGTCGATGTAGACCGCGTGGCCGCCGGTCGGGCGCATGATGGGGATGCCCATCTCGGTCAGCCGCCGGCCGAAGGCCTCCACCTGGCCGACCCGGTAGGCGAGGTACGACTCGTCGAGCACCTCTTCGAGCCCCCGCGCCACCGCCTCCAGGTCGCGGCCGGCGAGGCCGCCATAGGTCGGGAAGCCCTCGATGACGACGAGCCGCTGGGTGAGGGTCTCGATGAGCTCCGGATTGCGGCTGGCCAGGAAGCCGCCGATGTTCGCCAGGCCGTCCTTCTTGGCGCTCATGGTGCAGCCGTCGGCCAGGCTGAACACCTCGCGGACGATCTCGGCGACCGACCGGTGCCCCTGGCCGGCCTCCCGGCACTTGATGAACCAGGCGTTCTCGGCGAAGCGGCAGGCGTCGATGTAGAAAGGGATGCCGAACTCCCGGCAGAGCTCGGACATGCCGCGGACGTTCGCGAGCGAGACCGGCTGGCCACCCCCCGAGTTGTTGGTGAGGGTCAGCATGGCGAGCGGGATGATGCCCTTCGGCGTCTCCTCGAACAGCCGGCGCACCCGGGGGAGGTCGATGTTGCCCTTGAACGGGTGATCGGCGGCGGGGTCGTGCGCCTCGCGGATCACGAGGTCGAGCGCGGTGCCGCCGTTGGCCTCGACGTTCGCTCTCGTCGTATCGAAGTGGCTGTTGTTGGGGACGATCATCCCCGGCCCCACGAGGGTCGAGAAGAGGAGGTTCTCGGCCACCCGCCCCTGGTGGACGGGCAGGAGGTAGGGGAACCCGAAGACCTCCTGGATCGTGCGCTCGAAGTGGAAGTAGTTGCGCGAGCCGGCGTAGGCCTCGTCGCCCTGCATGAGGCCGGCCCACTGCCGGTCCGACATGGCGGAGGTTCCCGAGTCGGTGAAGAGGTCGATGAAGACCGCCTCGGACGGTACTTTGAACAGGTTGTAGCCCGCCTCGACGAGACGGGTGGCGCGCTCGGCGCGGCTGGGCAGCCGGATCGGCTCGACGACCTTGACGCGCCAGGGCTCGGGCATCGGCACCCCGGCCGGACCCTCGCTGCGCACGGAGACTGGACGGACGGAGTCCTTCCCTTCAAAGACCATGATTCCCCCCCAAGAAAAAAAATAAGACTTCAGGTCGAACGGGGCCGTTTCACCGGTCCCCTTTCAAGTAGTGCACCGAAAGTGGAGAACCGTGAAACCCACTTTCGAGATGCTACCGAGAAGACCTCGTACGGCCCTTCTTTTGAGAATTACAGGTCGCGGAGTTTAGAGCAGATGCGGGAGTTGTCAAGACCTTGCAGCTTAACATTCCCAAATGGCAATGAAGGTACAGAAGGGAGGGCAAGGCGGCCTGGGGGCGTCAATCCCAGGCGCTCGTACCGGCTTTAGGAGGGCAACAGGAAGAGGGCAATTCTGCGAGTGGCTCGCCGGCAAGCCCCCGTGCTTGAGTGAGGACTCTACCGGCCGGGCGGCTTCGGCTCGGTCTTCTCTGGAGGCATGGTGACCTTCACCTTGGGGACGTCCATCTGGACCGTGTCCTTCTTGACCTCGACCTTGGGGACGTCCACGTTCACCGGCTGCTGCTTGACCTGCACCTTGGCGGTTTCCACATCGTACTTCGGCAGCTTGCCTTCCTTCACCTGCACCTCGGGTACCTTGCCGTCCTCGGTCTTCTGAACCCGGCAGCCGGCGAAGCCCAGCCCGGCGATCAGGGCCAGCGGCAGCGCGACGAGCCGGGCATGGCGCATATTCTTACTCGACATGGTTCTCTCCTCTTTTTCTGCGCGCTTCAAAGCGGCGCGCTCAAAGACAAAAAGGGCGGCGGGACAACTCTCGTGAAACCCCGCCGCCCGGATGGAAAAGCTTCGTCTAGCTGTTGCGGTCGACGATCGTGAACTGCTGCGTGCTCACCTTCTGATCGCCGATCCAGACCTCGGCCCGGTAGTCCCCCTGCGGCCAGGAGGCGGCGTTCTTGGCCTCAAAGTCGACATACTTGGCGCGCTTGCCGACCGCCTTCTGGTCCTCGCCCACCTTCTGTTCGTTCGAGTCGTACCAGGCGACCTTGACGGCGGTCCCGGCCGGCGCCCCACCGACCTTCATCTCGATGAAGACGGGATCCCCGGGAGCGAACTTGTTGGCCTGGTCGGCCGAGGTGATGTTGCCATCGGCCGAGACCTTCTTGCCCAGGGTCACGTCGCTCACCATGTCGTGAGCCTTCGCCGGATCCAGGTGCTGGACGCTCGCGCTGTAGGGGGTGCCGAGCGAGCGGTCGGTCGCCTCGTGGACCTGTCCGCGGCAGGCCGCGGTCAGGGGCAGGGCCAGGGTCAGGAGCATCGCGAGCGAATGATGGTATTTCATGTGACTCCTCCTTTTCTCGCTGTCTTCTGCTCCGCGCCGCGGAACAGCTTCGATTCAGGGTACAGAGCAATTTACATACCAGGGCCTGCCGTCTGCTGTTGGGTACGGGCTCCGTTGGACCCTGCGGGCCGGCTCCTTCGGGCGCTCCGCGCAGCCAGTCGCCGGTCCTCGGAGCCCAACTGAGCCCGCACCGGCTGCTGCTAGACTAGGCGGCGGATGCTCCCTGATGCTCCCTAAGGACAACCCCCCTTCCGGTCGCCTGGTGCGGGGGCTCGGGGCCTGGGACGGGGCCCTGATCACGATCGGCTCGATCGTCGGGACGGGCATCTTCATCACCACTGGGGACATGGCCCGCGCCCTGCCGCACTCGGGGCTGATCCTCCTCGCCTGGGTCCTGGGCGGCCTCCTCACTCTCGCCGGCGCCCTCACTTACGGCGAGCTCGGCGGACTCTTCCCCCGCGCTGGGGGGATCTACCACTTCCTCAAGGAGGCCTACGGCCCCCTCTGGGGGTTCCTCTACGGGTGGACGTCGTTTCTTGTCATCATGTCGGGGGGGATCGCCGCCATCGCGGTCGGCTTCGGCGAGTACCTGGGGAGCTTCCTCCCATTCTTCTCCACCCGCCACATCCTCTTCGCCCTGCCGCTCGGGGGCTGGACCTTCACCTTGAGCGGCGGCCAGCTGGCGGCGGTGCTCGCCATCGTCTTTCTTACCGCCATCAACTACTTCGGGCTCAAGGAAGGGGCCTGGGTGCAGAACCTCCTCACCCTGGTCAAGGTGGGCTCGATCCTCCTCTTCGTGGTCCTCGGGCTCACCCGCGGGACCGCGGCCGGAACGGTCAGCCTCGTCTCCCCGGTCGCCGGGAGCCTCGGGGGAGGCCGGCTCCTCCTCGCCGCCTTCGGGGTGGCCATGATCGCCACCCTGTGGACCTACGACGGCTGGTACAACCTCACCTTCTCGGCGGGCGAGATGAAGGACCCGGGCCGCAGCCTGCCGCTGGGGCTGATCGCCGGGACCCTCGCCGTGGTGGCGCTCTACACCCTGCTCAACCTGGTCTACGTCCGGGCTCTCCCGGTCGCCGCCATGGCCGGCACCGCGCGTATCGGCGAGACCGCCGCCGCCGCCCTCTTCGGTCCCCGGGGCGCGCGGCTCCTCGGGGCGGCGGTCCTGCTGTCGAGCTTCGGCTGCCTGTCGTCGACCATCCTCTGCTGCTCGCGGATCTACCATCCCATGGCCGAGGACGGCCTCTTCTTCCGCTCGCTGGCCGCCATCCATCCCCGCCACCGCACTCCCGGCCGCAGCCTCTGGGCGCAGAGCGGCTGGGCGGTGGTGCTGACCCTCTCCGGCACCTACGAGCAGCTCTACACCTACGTGGTCTTCGCCGGGGTGCTCTTCCACATCGCCGCCGGCACCGCGGTCTTCGTTCTCCGCCGCACCCGGCCGGATGGGCCCGGGGTCTCCCGCCCCTACCGCGCCTGGGGCTACCCCGTGGTCCCCGCGCTCTTCATCCTCGCCTCGCTCCTCCTGATGATCAACACCCTGGTGGAAAAACCCCGGGAGTCGCTCTGGGGGCTCCTCTTCGTCGCCCTCGGTCTCCCCGCCTATGCCTGGTGGTCCCGGCAGCGGGCGCGGGAGTCCGCGGTGGCCGCTCTGCCCGAAGAGATCTAGTGGTTCGTCAGCCTTGGAACACCCAGGACACTGGGGCGACTGGCGCAATGCCACCCCCCTCCTATCCTCCCCCCATCCCTTCCACCCGCCCGCCCAGGGGGGAGG
>CAVWRJ010000002.1:0-506071 GCA_963757335.1 uncultured Acidobacteriota bacterium
GCCGGGGAATAGGCGAGCGAGGGGTTAGGCCGAGTGAAGCCCGGGTGTGAGTGGCACGGGGTTACGAGGGGCAGTAGAATTCAGTAGTGAAGCCTTCGGTGTATGTGGAGACGTCTCTCGCCAGCTATCTGGTAGCCTGGCCGAGCGAATCGGTGATCACGGCTGCGCATCAACGCCTCACGCACCTGTGGTGGCAGACGCGCCGAGCCGCCTTCGACCTCTATATCTCCGAGCTGGTCCTGCTGGAGGCCCGCGCCGGAGACCCCGACGCGGCTGCCCGCCGCCTGGCAGCGGTCGCGGGGATTCCCGTTCTCGAGCCCACCGACGCAGCGGAGGCGCTCACCGAGCAGATTCTCCGCGCGGATTTGGTTCCGCGAAGGCCCGGGCGGATGCCGCCCATATCGCCATAGCTGCCGTCCACGGGATGGACTATCTCCTGACGTGGAATTGTCGGCATATCGCAAATGCCGTCACGCGGAAGCGCATCGAGCAATTGCTGCAAGGCGCCGGGTATGAGGCGCCCGTCCTGTGCACACCTGAGGAGTTACTGGAGGGATAGGGAACATGGCGGACGACGAGATTCTCGACGAGCTGCATCGAGTACGGGAGCAGTTGGTGGCCGAGGCGGGCGGCGACATCGCGGGCCTTTTCCGGTTGTTGCGGGCCACGGCGCAGGCGGAAGGGCAGAGGACCGTTTCGCTGCCTCCGAAAGTGCCGACCGCGCGGAAGCTCGCCTAACTCATCCGAGATTTTCCGGCCCGCGTAGCAGAAGCTCGATAGGCTCAATTCATCTCGCGACCTGAAGCGGATAAGAGGTAAGAATATGCTACCTGAGAATCGTATTCCCAACCATCCAGGAGAGATCCTAAAAGAGCAGTTTCTTGACCCTCTGAGGCTCACCCAGGTTGCACTCTCAGGCCATCTCCAGGCCATCTCGGAGTCCCGGTACAGCGGATCAACGAGATCGTTCGCGGCAAGCGCGGAGTTTCCCCGGAAACGGCTTGGCTTCTGGCCCAAGCGTTCGATACGACTCCGGAGTTCTGGATCAGTCTTCAGGCGAACCATGATTTGGTGGTAAACCGGCCCAGTAAAGCGATTCCGCCGTTGCGGAAAGCTGGCTAAGCACGCCTTCGGGAGGCACAGTTGAAGCTCCAGAAGGAACTGCAAAAAACCGATGTATCGGATACGGCACGCGCGCGAATCGCGTGTGATCGAGCATGCTGGTAGCCTCAATCTGCGGGTAGAGGTTCGCGGAATCTGATCCTGTGCCGTGCGGATTTCTCCGCCGGCAGTTCTGCATAATGGGTGGATTCAATCGAGCCGTGACTCCCGCAGGAACTCAGGCACGTTGCGGGAATATGTGGACACAGTCGCCGTGAAACGGATCTGGCGCCGTGTCACGCTGTCCGCAGTTCCCTGAGCACCTCTTCTGCGTCGACAAGACGGCCACCTTCAATGTCTTCTTGAGAGACCAGGAGGGCATGATGAAGGGCAGCACGGTCGTCCGGGTCGAGCCAGTCACCCGGATCGAGTGGCAGGAGCTCAATCTCCGTTCCCTCAGGCAGTTGCGTGGTCTCTTCTACCACGAATCGACCGTGTGAACCCGGGCCTTGATCGTCATGCACCGAGGATAACATGAGCCATCCTGTGACGTCCTGCATGCCGAGGGTTCGCCGCCAGAATAAGGCGCTCTTGCTCCTGCGGTGATCCAGTCGTAATGATACCGTCATGACATGCGACGGAAGTTCAGCACGCTTCTCGAGGAGAGCCTCTGCGACCGCACCCGGAGCGAGGCGATCCGCCAGGGCAAGCCGATCGCCGACGTGGTGTGCGATGCGCTCGCTGTGTACCTCGACGGCAATGCGGCAACCTTTGGCCCGCAGGGAGTCGTGGCGGAGAGTTGGGGCGTTCTCGCCATGCCGGCCAGGCAGGTCCGCGAGTTGCTCGCGGAAGAGGGCGGGCTGCTTGACGGCTGAGGGCATGTCGGTTCATCCGGGAATCGCGCCGAGGAATCGGCGAACGGGAGGTTGGGTCGTGCCACGGCCAGGTCGGATTGATCGGGTGCTTTTCGCCGTACGCTTCGTCGCCTTCGTGAACCTCGCTCTATTGTGTGCCGGAGCGTGGTGGTTCGGAGGCGATGCCTTCAATGGCCACGAAGAGGGCGGACATTACTTTCTCGGCTCTCACGGAGACCTCGTCGAGGTCTCGCACGTTGTCTGGGTCTACAGTCGCATCCACGTGATTTCCAACTTCGTAACGTTCGGTCTTGCGGTCATCGCGCTCACCGTGATGGGGACCCGTCAGGTCTTTGCGTCTTCCACCGAGTAGAATGAGAGCGTCGAGGATGAGTGCCGGCGCTACGCCTCGGCTTCGGAAGGGGGCAGAGCCGGCAGACGCAGGGGCAGCCGCTCGAGGTACAGGCGTCGAACGCTAGTAGGACAGCTTCGCCAGGTGCTGGGATAGCTTCGCCAAGCCCTGGGATAGCTTGCCGAGGGCTGGGATAGCTTCGCCAAGCCCTGGGATAGCTTGCCGAGGGCCGGGATAGCTTCGCCAAGCCCTGGGATAGCTTGCCGAGGGCCGGGATAGCTTCGCCAGGCCCTGGGATAGCTTGCCGAGGGCCGGGATAGCTTCGCCAGGCCCTGGGATAGCTTGCCGAGGACCCGGAAAGCTTCGCCAGGCACTGGGCTGGCTGGCCGAGGGCCCGGAAAGCTTCGCCAGGCGCTGAGATAGCTATCCCGGTAACCGGGAGAGCTTCCTGGATGCGGTCGAGCAGGGACATGCCGATTTCAGACCGCGACCTGGTGCTTGAAGGGAGATCCACGCCGGAGATGCCGGATGAGAGGGGAGGTCCTATACTGCTCGGCATGGATCTGAGCGCTCTCCCCGGCGGTGATCTCGTCCAGCAGGGGATCGCCGACCTCGCCCAGGGCCTCGAATCGCTCCCCGCGCTCCTCGTCTCGATCGGTTCGCCTCGCCTGCGCCGTATCGGCCTCCCCCTCCCTGAGACCGTCTTCCCCGACCCCGAGCACCGGCTCTACGAGAAGCTCGCCGAGACCGACAGCGACTCCGCCCACTCCCGGTACAACGCGCTGATCCGGCGGCTGGTCAGTTTCGAGCGAGCGGCGGAATGCGGCGGCTGGTAGACGAGCCGACCCTCCGGCGCTTCATGCAGACCCTCGGCGGCGAGGCCGAGAAGGACGTGCGGCTCTACTTCACGGGCGGCGCCACGGCGGTCCTCCTCGGCTGGCGCGGGAGCACGGTCGACGTGGACATCAAGATCGACCCAGAGACCGACCGGCTCTTTCGCGCCCTGCCGCGGCTCAAGGAGACGCTGGAGATCAATATCGAGCTCGCCTCCCCCGATCATTTCATCCCCGAGCTGGCCGGCTGGCAGGAGCGCAGCCTCTTCGTCGCCCGGGAGGGCCGGCTCTCGTTCTACCACTACGATCTCTATGCCCAGGCGCTCTCCAAGCTGGAGCGCGGCCATGCCCAAGATCTTACAGACGTACGCCAGATGGTTGAGAGAGGCCTGGTTGACCCCGCCGAGCTGCTGCTCCGCTTCGCGGAGATCGAGCCCCGGCTCTACCGATATCCGGCGATCGACGGGGCTTCGTTTCGGCGGGCGGTGGAGGAGTTGGTGCGGCAGGAAGAGGACAGACGAAGACACAGGTAACACTCCCGCCGGGACTGCTTGAAGTGCGGCGACCGCCGACGTTCCGGTCATGGGCGCCAACTTTCCAATCAACCAAGATCGTCAAGGAGAGAAAGAACAGGGCTCCTGTAGCCGCGGGTGTATTGGTTCTCTTGGAACATGACGTCCCAACCGCTCGCCCGAGAGAAATTCCTCCATACCCGGAGCGGAGCGCCAGACCAGGAAAGGCCAATTGCAAGAGATCTGGACGACGGACTTGAGCAAAGTTGTTGAGGACGGTCGTGTCCGCCAGCTCGCGCATGCGACGGGGGTAGCCCTGAACTCAGGGGAGGCTGCGCGCGACGGCAATTTCCGCCAACGCGTCTTCGCGGGAGGATGGCCCTAGGCCGAGAGGGACGTCCAAGCGGCGGAAGCGCTCTATCATCAAACCGGGAGAGCCCCAGAAGCTCGGCAGCCTTGCCGAGACTGATCGCGCCCGCGAGGAAATCCCGAAGAGTCTCGATGTCCGCAGAGCAGACCTCTTCATGGCCCGCCTGACAGCCTGGGGATCGGAGGCACACGCCGCAAGTGCCCGGAGCAGACGATAGTCGGTCGCGTCCAGCAGCACGGCTCTCTGCCGGCCCGCGCTCTCGATGGCCGCGAGCTCGCCCTGCTCCACGCGCTCGACCATCTCGCGAACTCTCTGGCCGAACTCTTCCGGAGATACCGTGGTTCGGACCATGACGCTACTCATGGTAGGAGCCTTCCTCCATCGGCGCAAGCGTCTGCCGCGCCTTCGACCTCCAGGCAGAGCTCGATCACCTCACCCATCCGCAATTCCAATTCGCGAGAGACCTCGCCTGGGTATCGCAGCCACGCAGGCCAGGGACGGAACCGACGTAGTCGCCTTCGCTGTCCCGCTCCACAATGACGTTAAATTTCTTCTGCATGTTCCTTCACCGATCGACACCGTGTTAGAGAATCTCCGAAAGAGAACGAACCGGGCTTCGGTACCCACGTCGCCGCATCTCCGTCAATAGCTCATCCGCCAGCTCAAGGCTGAGGGCCTTCTCCCGTACCAGCTTGGCGAGCACTCCTAAGGTGCCAGAGATCTCGATCCCGAGCAAGCCAGCCAGGGCGCGAGCACCACCATCGTCTGTCAGCAAAGGGAAGCCGCGCGTTTTCGCGAGAGCAAGGCAGGCGGCTTCACCAGGGCCGATTTCACGAGTGAATTCCCTGGCTTGGGCGCTCTCTTCCTCACGGAGAGGAGCGATCTTCAGCCAGGTCCAATCACAAAGGGGCACGATGCCCAATCGTTCTCCGGCTGTCAATTCGGCGAGCACTACGGGTGGAACGACAGCCTGGGGATAGATCCGCTGCAGCAAATCCGAACGCTGGACGTGCGCAAAGTTACTCAAAACCGTCGTATCGACCAGGACGGCGATAGGCCGATTCCGTTGCTCCACGCTATCGGTGCTTGAGGGCTACGGCGACTTCGGCCCGTGCCTCTTCCAGGGAGGCAGGACCGATTCGGAGGGGGATCCCGAGGCGATGGAAGCGGTCCATGAGCTCCAGGCGTGGCAGGCCAAGCAGTTCAGCCGCCCTGCCAACGTTGATTTTCTCGGCGAGAAAATCCCGGATTGTGGCGAACTCACAAGGGGTTACGTCGATGTCCGCAGGCTCCGAATGCGCGGCACAAGCCGTGAAGGCGCGGAGAAGCCTGTAATCGAGAGCATCCAACAGAACCACCTGCTCCTCGCCCAGGCTTTCGACAACCGCAAGCTCACCGTGCCGCGCCCGCTTTACGAACTCGCCAAGCTTCTCGGCAAGCTGCTCTTGAGAAACAGTAGTCCGGGTCATGCTTCGATGGTAGGGTGATTCTCCTAGGACTGCAAGGGCAGGGAGCAGGCCTGCCCATAGATCGCCAAAAACCCCGAAAGCCCCACCTCCTCCGCCCGCACCCGCTCCCCCACCCCCGCCGCCCCTAGCACCGCCTCCGCCTTCTCCCGCCCCCATCCCGCCGCCAGGGCGTTGCGCAGCGTCTTCCTCCGCTGGTTGAACGCCAGGCGCACCATCCCGACGAAAGCCGGCATCTCCTCCGCTGGCAACGGCGGGGCGCGCAGCGTGAACCCTACGAAGGCCCCTTCCACCTTGGGGGGCGGCCGGAAGCTGCCTTTCTTGACCCGTCCCAGCAGCCGGGCGTCCGCGTAGGCGGCCGTGATCACCGAGAGCGAGCCGTAGGCCTCGTCGCCGGGGCCGGCGACCAAGCGGTCGGCGACTTCCTTCTGTACCAAAAAGGCGGCTCGGGGCACTCTCTCGTGGTGAGGGAAGAGACGCTCGATCAGGGCGGTTGCTACGTTGTACGGGAGGTTGCCGGCGGCGAAGGTCGGTGCCGGCAGGCGGTTCCAGGGGATCTTCAGGGCGTCGCCGACGACGAGCGCCAGGCGCGGGTCGGGGAGACGGCTTTTTAAGACCGCGGCCCATTCGGGGTCGACCTCCCAGGCGAGCACCCGGGCTCCGGCGGCCAAGAGCGCGGTTGTCAGCACCCCTCCCCCCGGGCCGATCTCGAGCACCCTTTCGCCTTCCGGCCGCAGGAACTCGACCAGCGGACGGCAGAGGCCCGGATCGACGAGATGGTGCTGGCCGAGAGACTTCTTGAGGAAGGGAGAGCGCACGTGGAGCAGGGTAGCAGAGGGGACGGACGGGACGGCCGACCGCCGGCGGCCGCCGGAGGCCATCGGGCCGACAGGCCGCCACTCACCGCCGGGAGAGAGAGTGCCAATTTGGCGCGTTTCGGGGGTGAGGTGGACCCGGTTCCCTCTAGAGCCGGGATGGCACCTCCGTTGCACTCCCCAGGAAAGCCTATGGAACCGGACGTTCTCACTCTCAACCGCGACGTCGAGCGCGAGACGCTGGCGTTGAAGCGTATCGAGGCCGAGCTGCGCAAGGTGATCGTCGGGCAGGACTACCTGCTCGACCGCCTGCTGGTCGGCCTCCTCGCTCGCGGTCACGTGCTGATCGAGGGCGTGCCGGGGCTCGCCAAGACCCTGGCGGTCAAGACTCTGGCGCAGACCCTCTCGGTGGGCTTCCAGCGCATCCAGTTCACTCCCGACCTGCTGCCCGCGGACCTGATCGGCACGCTCATCTACGACCAGCGGAACGGCGAGTTCATCCCCCACACCGGCCCGGTCTTCACCAATCTCCTCCTGGCGGACGAGATCAACCGCGCTCCGGCCAAGGTGCAGTCGGCGCTCCTCGAGGCCATGGAGGAGCGGCAGGTGACGCTCGGCTCCCGGAGCTACCCGCTCGCCGAGCCGTTCCTCGTCCTCGCCACCCAGAACCCCATCGAGCAGGAGGGGACCTACCCGCTGGCCGAGGCGCAGATCGACCGCTTCATGATGAAGCTCAAGGTGGGCTATCCCACCCGGTCGGAGGAGTCGGAGATCCTCGACCGCATGCTGGTCGACCGCGAGCTCAAGGCCACTCCGGTGGTCGACGCCGAGCGGGTGCTCGCGCTCCGCGAGGTGGCCGACTCGGTCTACCTGGACACCAAGCTCCGCAGCTATATCCTCGATCTCGTCGCCGCCACCCGGAACCCCAAGGCCGCCGGCCTCCCCGACCTCGTGGACCTGATCTCCTTCGGCGCCTCGCCGCGGGCGACCCTGTTCCTCGCCCGGGCGGCCAAGGCCATGGCGCTCGTCCGCGGCCGCGGCTATGTCATCCCAGAGGACGTCAAGGAGATCGCTCCGGACGTCCTGCGTCATCGCGTCGTCCCCACCTACGAGGCGGAGGCCGAGGAGATCTCTCCCGACGCCCTGATCGGCAGGATCCTCGACCGCGTCCAGGTGCCCTGAGGCTCGCCGCTAAGCTTAAGGCCCGCCGTGTTCCGCTTCTTCGCGCGCCCCGAAGCCCGCCGCCCGGCAGCGGCGGCGGAGCCGAGCCTGCGGCCGGCCCGGCGCGCCGGCTCGCCTCTCCCGGCCGAGCTGATGCGCAAGGTGCGGCGGATCGAGATCGCCACCAACCGGCTGGTCGACCAGGGGGTCGCCGGCGACTACCATTCGGTGTTCAAGGGGCGCGGCATGGAGTTCGCGGAGGTCCGCCCCTACCAGCCGGGGGACGACGTCCGCACCATCGACTGGAACGTCACCGCCCGGATGGGGAGCCCGTTCGTCAAGAAGTACGTCGAGGAGCGGGACCTGACGGTCTTCCTCGCCGTCGACGTCTCGGGGAGCCTCCACTTCGGCTCGCGGGCGATCCTCAAGCGCGAGATGGCCGCCGAGATCGCCGCCCTCCTGGCGTTCGCCGCGGTGAGAAACCAGGACCGGGTGGGGGCCGCCCTCCTCTCCGACAAGCTCGAGCTGTTCCTCCCGCCACGGCGGCGGCGGACTCATGTGCTCCGCATGGTGCGGGAGATCCTCGACCGGCCGGCCCACGGCGAGACCGATCTCGAAAAGAGTCTCTCGGCGGTGCTCGGGACGCTGAAGCGCCGGGCCGTCCTCTTCCTCATCTCGGACTTCCTCGACGCCGCCTGCCCCTCGGCCCTCAAAGCCGCCGCGGCGCGGCACGACGTCATCGTCGTCGAGATCGTCGATCCGCGGGACAACGAGCTGCCCCTCACCGGGCCGGTGGTTCTGGAGGACGCCGAGACCGGCGAGGTCGCCCTGGTCGACGGCAGCCGGCGGGCCGGCCGGCTCCACCGCGAGCGGCGGGAGCGCGAGCGGCGGGAGCTCTCGCGGCTCACCCGCAAGCTGGGGGTCGATCACCTGGAGCTCCGCACCGACCGGCCCTACATCAACACCCTCCTCGCCTTTTTCGAGCAGCGGCGCAAGAGGTTCGGCCGATGAGGGCGCCGAAGTGGACCCTCGCCGTCCTCGCAATGATCCTCGTTGCCGGTTTGGCGACGAGGACGACGGCAGCGACTCCGATGCCGGCAGCGGTCGGCGCGCCGGCCGGCCTTCGGCTGGACGTCTCCCTGGCGCAGGGGCGGGCGACCGTGGGGGACCGGATCGAGGTCCTCCTCACCCTGCGGGTGCCAACGGCCCAGCTGGCCGGCGAGCCGCGGTTTCCCGCCTGGGGGCAGAGCTGGGGAGAGGCCGAGGTGGTCGAGAAGGGGGCGCCGGCCCGGATCTCCGAGACGGGAGGGACCGCGGTCTACCGGCAGCGGATCGTCGTCACCGCCTGGCAGCCCGGCCGGGTGGCCCTGCCGCGGGTGGCCGCCGCGGTCCCTCTCCGCGGCGCCACCGTTCAGGCCGAGAGCCCGGGGAACCTGGCGCTCACCCTCGCTTCCGTCCTGCCGGTCAAGAAGGAAGGGGAGAAGGACCCGGCCCCCAAGCCGGCGGCTCCCCCCTCTCCCTGCCGCTCGGGGCGCCGTTCGGCTGGAGCACCCTGGCCCTGGCGGCCGCCTGCGGGGGGCTCGGCTATCTCCTCTGGCGGCGGAGCCGGAAGGGGGTGGCGGCCGCAGTGGTCCCGGCGCTCGCGCCGCTCGACGAGCTTCTGGCCGGGCTCGACCGGCTCGCCGGGGAGCCCTCGGTCCGCCTCCACACCCGCTTGAGCCTCGCTCTCCGTACCTATCTCGGCCGGACCCTCGCCTTCCCGGCGATCGAGAGCACAACCTCCGAGATCCACCGCCGGCTCCTCGCCCGGCGGCTGCCGGCGGCGCTCGTCCGCCGGACGGTCGAGCTGCTCCGCGCCTGCGATCTGGTCAAGTTCGCCCGCCAGGAGGTCTCGGAGACGGTCTCCGGCGAGCGCCTCGGGGCCGCCCGGGAGATCGGCGGCGAGCTCGCCGGCCATCTCGCGCCGCCGGTGGCGGCCCCCGGCGCGGGGGAACGGCTGGAGAAGGCGGGATGATGAACCTGCCGAATCTGCCGCATCTGGCGAACCCCGGGTGGCTCCTCCTCCTCCTCGCCCTCCCGGCGCTCGCCTTCCGGCATCACGCCGCCGGCCGCCGCGGCGCCCTGGGGGCCCTCACCTACAGCCGGCTGCCGGCGGCGGCGGTGCGGCGCGGAGGGGGCTTGCGGCTCCATCTGCCGTTCTACGCCCGGCTCCTCGCCTTCTTCTGTCTCGTCGTCGCCCTCGCCCGGCCGCAGCTGGGCTACGCCTGGGAGGAGAGCCTGACCGAGGGGATCGACATCGTCATCTGTCTCGACATCTCGGGCAGCATGGGGGCCGAGGACTTCCAGCCCAAGGACCGCCTGACGGTCGCCAAGCAGGTGGTCAAGGAGTTCGTCGACAACCGGCCCGGCGACCGGATCGGGATCGTCGTCTTCTCGGGCGGCGCCATGGTGCGGGCGCCGCTCACCACCGACCGCCAGATGCTCGGCCAGCTGATCGACGCGGTCGAGCTCAACAGCCTGCCCGACGGCACCGCCATCGGGGTCGCGATGGCCAACGCCGCCGCGCCGCTTGAAGGACAGCCAGGCGAAGAGCAAGGTCATGCTCCTGGTGACCGACGGCGGCCAACAACGCCGGCGAGATCGATCCGCTCTCCGCCGCCGCTCTCGCCAAGGGGCTCGGCATCAAGGTCTACACCGTGGGGGTCGGCTCGGCGGGCCGGGTGCCGGTGCCGCTCAACCTGCCCAACCCGATCACCGGCCAGCGCGAGGTCCGCCGGGTCCTGATGGACGTGCCGGTCGACGAGGTGCTGCTGAAACAGATCGCCGATCGCACCGGCGGGCGGTTCTACAAGGCGGGCGACCGCGAGGCGCTCCGCGGGATCTTCCGGGAGATCGACCGGCTGGAGAAGACGCCGCTCCAGGTGAAGCGCTACGTCCGCTACCGGGAGGCCTCGCCGCCGTTCCTCTGGGCCGGTCTCGGGCTCCTCCTCCTGCCTCTCGCGACCGCCGGCTTCCGGGTGACGGCCGAGCCATGAGCTTCGCCGAGCCCCGCCTCCTCTGGCTCGCTCTCCTCGCCCCGCTGGCGGCCCTGGCGGCGGTGTGGCTCTGGCGGCGGCGGCTGGCGGCGGACGCGGCGTGGGCCTCGCGGGGGCTGTGGGACCGGCTGCTCGCCGCCTATCGACCGCGGCGGATGACCTTCTCGGTCGCCGCCCTGGCGGTGGCCGTGCTCGGCACCGCGCTCGCCCTCGCCCGGCCGCGCTGGGGGGAGGGCGAGCAGAAGGTGGAGCGGAAGGGGGTCGACGTCGTCTACCTCGTCGATTCCTCGCTCTCGATGGGGGCGCGCGACGTCATCCCCTCGCGGCTCGCCGCCGCCAAGGTGCTCGTCCGCCGCCTTTCGGAAGCCATGCCGGGCAACCGGATGGGGCTCGTCCAGGCGGAGGGGACCGGGGTGGTGCTCGCGCCCCTTAACCGTCGACGGGGCGGTCATCGACCTCCTCCTGGACACCGTCGAGCCCGGTTCGATGCCGACCCCGGGGACCGAGCTGGCGCCGGGGATCGACGCCGCTCTGAAGCTCTTCGGCGAGGGGCGGCAGAAGCACCGCGCCCTGGTCCTCCTCTCGGACGGCGAGGACTTCGGAGGCGGGCTCGCCGCCGCCGCCGACCGGCTGAAGGACGAGGGGGTGGTGGTCTACGCCTTCGGCATCGGCAGCCCGAGCGGAGCGACCCGTGCCGGTGCCGGGGACGGGGCAGAACAAGCTCGACGAGAACGGCAAGCTCGTCCACAGCCGGCTCCACGAGGAGACCCTGGAGACCCTCACCCGGGCGACCGGCGGCCTCTACGAGCGGGTGACGAGCGCCGGGACCGATCCCGCCCCGGTCGTCCGGCGGATCGAGGGGATGGAGAAGCGGACCCTGGAGAGCGACACCGTCAACACCCGGGAGGAGCGCTTCCAGTGGCCGGCGGCGGCCGCCGCCCTCGCCCTCCTCCTCTATCTGGCGGTCGGCCCCTTCGCGCCGCGAGCCGGGAGGCGGGCGGCATGATCGGCCGGCTCCTCTCCGCGCTCGTCTCCGCGCTCCTGCTGGCCGGCTCGCTGGGGATGGCCCTTCCCTTCCCTTTCTCCCTCCCCTCGTTCCATCTGCCGACGGCGGTCGAGCGCTGGCTGTGGAACCCGCGCGAGCGGACCGACTCGGCGATCTCGGCGATCGCGGACGCGAAGCGGGGGGACAAGGAGAGCCGCAAGCGGGCCGTGGCGGAAGCCGACACGGCGCTCCGCCTCGCCCCCGACGACCCGGTGGTCCAGTACGACGCCGGCACCGTCCACCTCGCGGCCGGCGACCAGCGGGAGGCGGCCAAGATCCTCGCCAAGGCGGTAAAGGCCGCCGGTTCCTCAGGCGTGAACCGGCCGGGGCTCGCCGGGGCGGCGAGCTACAACCTGGGGAACGCCCGCCTGGCGGACGAGGACTTCGACGGCGCCATCGCCGCCTACCAGCAGGCCCTGCGGATCGAGCCCGGGAACCCTGCCGCCAAGTGGAATCTGGAGCTCGCGGAGCGGCAGCGCACGGACAAGCAGATGAAGGGACCGTCGGGCGCCAAGGGGGGGCAGGGCGGCGGCGGGAACGCTTCGAAGAGCCCCGGCGACGATCAGCAGAGCCAGCAGAAAAACGGCTCGTCGTCCGCCGATCCCGGCAAGAGCCAGCAGCAGGCGGGCGGCAACTCCGACCGGACGGGCGCCCAGGGGCAGCCGCAGCCCCGGCCGGGCGACCAGCCGCTCCCCCAGTTCAGAAACCAGCCGGACATGAGCGCGGCGGAAGCGGCCGCCCTCCTCGAATCGGTCGAGAACCTGGAGCGCCAGCAGCGCCGCGCCCAGGCCGCCCAGCGGGCACAGCGCCGCGCGGTCAAGGGGAGGGACTGGTGAGGACTGGCAGGATCTGGCGGCGATGGACTTTAGCCGCGGGGTTGATGCTCTTCCTGGCCAGTGCCGCCAGGGCGACGATCGACGTCAAGTCCGCGCTCGGCCCGGAGGTGATCGGGGTGGACGAGGCCGCGACTTTCAGCATCGAGGTCCACGGCGGCGGCTTCAGCCATCTCGCCTTCAAACCCCCGGTCCTCCAGATGGAGAACCTGGAGATCGCCGCCGGCCCCTTCCAGTCGGAGAGCATCAGCTTCGTCAACGGCAACTTCTCGCGTTCCTTCCGGCTCTCCTGGGAGCTCCGGCCGCGCGGGGTGGGACGGGCGCGGGTGCTCGGGGTCTCCCTGCAGCTCGAGCGACCAGACGATCGAGCTCCCCAACCGCGAGATCCGGGTGCAGCAGGAACCGACCCGGCCACCCGAGCAGGACCAGGATCAGGACCCGGACCCGCTCGACCGCTTCTTCGGCGGCCACTTCCCCCTCCGCCGGCTGATCGAGCCGACCGAGCCCCGGTCGGAGGGGCCGCAGGTGTTCCTGCGCGCCGAGGTCACCCCGGAGCGCCCGGTGGTCGGCGAGCAGGCCGTCTACACCGTCTCCCTCTACACCCGGGACGACGTCAGCGCGGTCAACCCGCGGAGCCTCCCCACCTTCAAGGGCTTCTGGGTGCGCGACATCCCGCAGCCCCAGAATCTCCCCACCGAGATGGTGGACCTCGGCGGCACGCGCTACGGCCGGGTCGTCCTCCTGCGCAAGGCGCTCTTCCCCCTCCGCCCGGGGCCGCACCTGATCGAGCCGGCGAGGGTCGACGTCATGGCGCGAACCCTGGAGCGGAGCTTCTTCGGGCCCGCCCTCGAACGCCCCGACGAGATGGAGCTCCAGACCAAGGCGCTCTCGGTCGACGTCCAGCCGCTGCCGCCGGCCCCGCCCGGTTTCCGCGGCGCGGTGGGGAGGATGGCCCTCGCCGCCGCCCTCTCCCCCCGCGCCGTGCGGGTCGGGGAGGCCGCGGCGCTCACCCTCACCCTCTCCGGCGAGGGGAACCTCCAGGGGGTGACCGCCCCGGCGCTCGGCGCGCTGCCGGGCCTCAAGGTCCTCCCCCCTCAGCAGGAGGGGAGCGAGCGGCTGGCCGGGAACGCCGTGCGGGGCGTCCGCACCTGGACCTACGCCGTCATCCCCGAGCGGGCCGGGAATTTCCAGGTGACCACCCCCGGGGTCCCCTTCTTCGACCCCGCCGCTCATGTCTACCGGGTAGCCGCCGCCCCGCCGCTCACCCTGACCGTACACCCGCCCGGTGCAGCCGGCGGCCGGTGGGGTGAGCTCCACGGAGGCCGGATCGCGTGACGGCATCCTCTACCGAGGCGGGCGCACCTGGAGGGGTCTCCTCCCCTGGCTCGCCGTCCCCCTCGGGCTGGCCCTGGTGGTCACTTGGGTCCGCCGCCAACGACCAGGGACGACGAGGGCGGAGAACCGGCCGGCCGCGCGGCGCCTCGCGGAGCGGCTCCGCGCCGCCGAGGCCGAAGAGCGCCCGCGGCAGGCGGCGGCGCAGATCGAGGCGGCCTGGCGCGACTTCCTCGCCGAGAGCTGGAAGATCCCGGCGGCGAGCCCGGCGCCCCGCTGGCGGGAGATCCTCGCCGCCAGGGGCGCCGACCCGGAGGCGGCACGCGAGCTGGGCGAGCTGGCCGACGACCTCCAGTACCTGCGTCAGGCACCCCAGCTCTCGACCGTCGGCGCCTTAAAGAGCGAGGCGCTGGCACGCTCTCGAAGGCTGTTACGCCGTCTGTAATGGCCCTCTCGACCTTTTCCGCCGTCTTTTTCACATCTCAGGCGTTTCGTCTTCCCGGGAGTTCTGCTATTGTGGGTGAAGTCGATCTGAATCGAAGCTGTCGTTTGGAGTCCTGTATGACGAGCGAGGTCCTGGAGCGCGAGAGGAAGGCGCCTCGGGTCGTGGCCCTATGAGCGACGCCCTCTCACTGGTGCGCGGCCCGAGCAACCAGGAGGATCTCCGCGTGATGGATGGTTTCCACTGCCTGGATCATGTCCAGCTCGAACGCTTCCTCGAACGGCGGCGGGCGAACCCCCAGTTCCCCCTGGAGCTCTCGCTGGCCGAGAACCTGGTCGAGGTGCTGCGCCGGGCCAACGGCTTCGTCCCCTCGGAGGCGGGCTCGATCCTGCTCGACAATCCTTCCGAGAAGAAGGACAACCGGCGGAACAACTCGCTGACCTTCATCGCCGCCTTCGGCGACAAGTCGGAGGGGCTCCTCGGCCAGACGATCCCGGCCCACCGCGGTATCGCCGGCCGGGTCTATCTGACCGGCGAGGCCTACGTCACCCCGGCGGCGCGGGAAGACCGCTTCTTCTACGGCGGGGTGGACGAGCAGACCCGCTACCATACCGAGTCGCTGATCGCCATCCCCATCCGTATCGAGCAGGAGGTCTGCGGCGTCCTCGAGCTGATCAACCGGCTGAACTCCTCCTCATACAGCGGCGAGGACCGGAACCTCCTGGAGATCTTCGCCGGCTACATCTCGATCTCGATCCAGAACGTCCTCGACGGCCGCCAGGCGCAGGAGATCGCCAAGCGCGACAACCTGACCGGCCTCTACAACGACCGCTACCTCCACATCGCGCTCTCCAACACCATCGAGCGCTGCCAGCGGGAGAAGCTGGATCTGGCGGTCCTCTTCCTGGACCTCGACTTCTTCAAGAGAGTCAACGACACCCATGGGCATCTCGCCGGCAGCCAGGTGCTCCGCGAGGTGGGGCACCTCCTGCGCCGGAAGCTCGCCGAGGTGCAGGGGTTGGCCGCCCGCTACGGCGGCGACGAGTTCGTCCTCCTCTCCCCCGGGGCCGACCTGGAGCGCGCCGTCGACATCGCCGAGGAGATCCGCGCCGAGATCCTCGCCACCACCTTCTGCGCCGCCCCTGGCGAGATCCAGCCCGAGCCCCTGCAGCTGAACGGCCTCACCTGCTCGATCGGGGTGGCGACCCTCCAGCAGCACATCATGGACGAGATGCCGTTAGAGGAGAGGAAGAGCACCCTCCTCCGCCTCGCCGACGCGGCCATGTACGTCGCCAAGGAGACCGGCCGGAACCGCACCGCGGTCGCCGGCCAGCCGGTCCGCCGGCGGGCCTCTTCCAGTCCCGGCGTTCGTTGATTCCCCCTGCGGCGGGTGTTACGATGCCGGCACTTCCGCTGGAGCGGGAAGCTCCCGCTCCCTTCATTTCCCCGGCCATGGGAAACCGAGCAGCCACCAAGAGGTAGGTCTGCGCCCGGCCGTTCCGCGGCCGGATGAAGAAGGGAGCTGATCTGATCTTTCGACAAGGGACAGGGCGCTTACGATGAGCAAGAGGTACAAGGTCGTCATCGCCGGAGCCGGCGGAATGGGGAGTGCCGCGGGGCTTCTGCTCCGCGAGCTGGGGGACTTCGAGGTCGACGTCTACCTCGGGGACTCGAACGAGGAGAAGGCGCGGACCGCGGCGGCCTGGATCCGCGAGGGCTCGGAGCGCCCCGGCGAGGTGTTCCCCTTCCTCCTGCCTACCACCGGGTCGAGCCCGGTGTTCGAGGAGGCGCTCGGCCAGGGCGACATCCTCCTCGACTGCCTGCCGGGCAAGGAGGCGCCGCGCCTCGCCCGCCTCGCCCGGCAGAACCACCTGCACTACGCCAACCTGACCGAATACGTGGAGGAGACCGAGCAGGTGAGGGAGATCGCCCTCGGCGCCGAGCAGGGATTTCTCCTCCAGACTGGCCTCGCCCCTGGCTTCGTGGACGTCCTCGCCCATGGCCTCTTTCAACGCTTCTGCCGCGAGCACGGGGCGACCCAGGCGGAGAGCCTGACCCTCCGGGTGGGCGCGCTCACCGCCACCGCCCACCCGCCGCACTACTACGGCTTCACCTGGAGCCCGATCGGCGTGGCGACGGAGTACGTCAAGCCGGCGACGGTGCTGCGCGACTTCGAGCGCACCACCCGCCCTTCGCTCGCCGACCGCGCCACCATCGTCCTCCATGGCATTCCCTACGAGGAGGCCCTGACCTCGGGCGGCGCGGCCGATCTGCCGGAGGTGCTCGCCGGCAAAGTCAGGAACCTCGACTACAAGACCCTGCGCTACCCCGGCCACTACGCCTGGGTGGAGGGCCTCCTCGCCGCGGCCCCCGAGGGGAGCGACCCCGCCGCCTACCTGCAAGCGCAGATGGAGGCCACCGTCCCCTTCGTCGAGGACGACCAGGTGGTGATCTACTCCGCGGTCGAGGGGAAGGCGGCCGACGGCACCCGGCATCGCCTGGAGCGCTCCTTCGTCATCCACCCCTTCCGGGTCGGCGCCCGCCAGCTCAAGGCGATCCAGGCGACCACCTCCTCGGCCCTGGCCGAGGCCGCCCGGCTGCTCTTGACCGACGGTCACCAGGGGATCTGTCTGCAGAGCCAGATCGATCCGGCGAAGTTCATGGCCGGCCCCTTCGTCGGCACCATCTACCTCGGGCATCCCCACCCCACCGAGACGCGGGTGCAGCCGATCCCCGGCTAGGCGGCCCGGACGATGAGCTCCGGCGCAGAGCCCAAGATCCAGGCGGACAGCGACGAGGAGCGCCTGAGGTTCATCCTCGCCGCCCAGGAGCACTGCGACCATTTCCTCACCCCGATCGCCGACCCCGCCGGTAAGACCGTGCTGGTGGTGGGGGCGGGAGCTGGGACGGAGATGCTCTGGTGCCTGCGCCACGGGGCGCGCGAGGTCCTCGGCTTGGACGTCGTCGCTCAGAGCCCGAACGCTTTGGCCGCCGCCGTCGCGCAACTCGGGCTGCCGAGCACGGCCCGCTTCTCGATCCTGGAGATGGGGATCGAAAAGGCCGATTCGCTCGGCCGCCGCTTCGACCTCGTCCTCTCGAACAACGTCTTCGAGCACCTGCCTCAGCTCGAACGGGCCTTCGAGGTCTGTGCCGGCCTCGTCGAGCCCTACCGCGGGCGACTCGCCATCTTCACCGACCCGCTCTACTACTCCTCGGCCGGTTCCCACCTGCCCGTAGAGCCCTGGGAGCACCTCTGGGGAGAGCCGGCAGCGCTCCGCGAGCGCCTGCTCGGAGGAGGGCTCGGTGCCGGCCACCCTCTGCGGAGAATGGACCTCGGCACCTATCTGCACGACGAGATCTCGCTCAACCGGATGCGCCTCGGCGACTTCCTGGAGGGGGTCCGGAAGGCGGGGCTCGCCGTCCTCAACCTGCGGCTCGTCCGCGACCGGCACCTCGCCGATCTCTACCGCTACCGCGACCGCCTCCCCGGCCTCTCGGATACGGATCTCACGCTCGAAGGGATCGCGGCCGAGTTGGTCCGGCTCGAAGGTCCGCCCCCTCCCGATCTCCCGCCGTTCTACACCACCGAAGAGGTGGTCCTGGCGGCCCAGAGCCAGGTTGGCTACCTGGAGCGTACCCGCTTGAGCGAAGCTCTCCAAGCCGAGGAGCACCGGAGCTCAAACCTCGCCGAAGAGCTCGCGGCAGAGCGCCGCCACGCGGAGGATCTCCAGCAGAAGCTCGACCAGGTAGCGCGAGTTCTGGCCGGCGTCGAGGCCAGCCCCAGCTTCCGGCTCGGACGTCTCGCGACCGCTCCGCTGCGCTGGCTCCGCGGCCTCGCTTCCCACTGAAAAGAAGCCTTTAGACCTCCGGCCGTCCTGCGAAAGGGACGCCTCGCCAGCCTGTGGAAAATTGCGCGACCTCTCGGGCTGGACGGCGAACGAAGGGCTCGGAGCCCCCAGCTGGAAATGTTGCAAACTGCTGAGGGGTCTATGGTTACGGCAACTGCACAAAAAAGTGTTCAAAGCGGACCAAAGCCCCGTGGCGCCGGGCCTTTCGGGCTTGCGGAGGCCCTTTATCCGCACGGTTTTCCACAGGCTCTGTGGAGATCCGGCCCGCTTAAGGGCAAGCAGCGGAAGGCAGCGGCCGAGCTGGTCTCGAGCGCACTGGCGGGAGGCAAATCGAGAATGGCCAGGGCAGCCGGGCGGACCTCGACCAGCGGCCACTCCAGGGGCCAAGATGGACGGCGAAAGGCGTATAGAGACAGGGAGAGAGACGGCGTCTGATCGATCTCCAGCGCCAACCATCCCGGTTCGTTCGGAGCCTCCACGGACCCCGGCGAAAGGCGCCCGGCGGCGGTCACCAGGGCCGCTCGCCACCCGCTGTCGATCCCCTCGCGGGAGGCAGCCTCTTGCAGGGCCGCGCTCCGCAGTCGACCGTGGACGTCCCAGAAAGGGGCGGCGAGGAGCCGCGGCTCGGCGAGGAGAGCGTGGGAAGCGTTTAAGGGAGCGTTCGGAGAGCGCGGCCCGGCGACGGCGAGGAAGTAGGGGGCGAACGGGGAGAGCGGATCGAGGGTGCAGGCCTCAGTCAGCGCCCGCGGGGCCCAGGGCCGGCCAGCGCCCAAGCCCAGGACTCCGGCGGCGAGCCACAACGGGCCCACTCCAGAAGCCTGTTCTGCAGATCTCAGGGCGAGATCGGCTCCCCGGCCCCGTTCGACCCCCTGAAGCAGCCAGCCGAGCCGCGCCCGGTAGAGTGGAAAGGCGGGATCGAGATCGACCGCTCGGGCGAGCTGGCTCCGGGCTTCCTGGGGAATCGGCGCGGCGATCGCCTGATCGTAGTGGTAACCGGCGAGGAGGAGAGGGAAGAGGAGGAGGAGGGCGACCACCCCGTAGGCCAATGCTGGCAGGCGGAGGCTGGCCCCAGAGCGCTCCGAGGACCCCAGGGTTCCGGCCTCTCCTGCCAGAGCCGCTCCAGCGGCGAGAGCCGCCGCGACGGGCAGGGCGGTAACGGCAAGGGAAGCGTTTCCCAGAGCGACCACAACCCCACCGAGAAGACCGAGGAGCCCGGCGACGAGGAGGAGCGGGTCCGACGCCGTGCGGCGCTCCGCCATCCGGCGGACGAAAAAAATCGCGGCAAGGCCGCTGGCGAACAGAAGCCCCGTGATCCCCAACTCGTAAGCCAGCTCGACAGGCAGTGAGTGAAGCTCGCCCACCACTTCGCTCGGCGGGTTCAACCCCGGCCGGGGACGCAGAAACCGAGCGACCGTCCAGGCCGCGGACCCGGGGCCCCAGCCGAGGAGCGGCCGGGCCAGAAAGCCCTCCCAGCCGCCGCGGTAGTAGACGGCGCGCGCCCCGGCGGAGGGATCGGCACCGGACAGGATCCGCCAGACCCGCGGACTCGCCACGGCCCCGCCTAGCAGGAGCAGGAGAGCGAGTCCTGCAGTGAGACCTGAGGCTCGACGGTCGAGACCACGGCGCCACACGAGCAGGAGCGCCACGGCGAGGGTCTCGATCGTCAGTCCTGCGATCCCGAGGAGCGACTGGCTCGCCAGGACGGCGCCAGCTCCGACGAGCCCGCTCCCCCATCCCAGCCAGCGCCAGCCCCCCGTTTCCCGCGCTGGTAGGATGGCGAGGGGCAGGAGGATCACCAGCCAGGCGGCGAGCAGGTTGTGATGGCCGAGCGGGAGCGACGCCCGCCCGGTATGCAGCCAGACGAGCCCGGCGAGCGACAGCAGGGCCACACCGCCCGCTACGCCGGACAGGGCCCGCAGGCCGAGCTGCCGCGCACGCTCCGAGCGCCAGCAGCGGGCCACTGCATCGGGCAGGGCCAGGTAGGCGGGCAGGAGCACCAGGGCCACCCGTCCCGCCCGCGGCACCGGCGAGGCCCAGACGCTCGCCGCGAGGGCGATCCAGAGCGCCGCCGGCAGCAGCCGGCCGGCCGGGCCGAGCCGCAGAGAGTCCTTAGCGTCCACCCCAACCGCGGCCAGGAAGGCGAGCGGGAGCACCACCGCCGCCGCACTCCCCGCCCAGGTCGCCCCGCCGGAGAAGGTTCCGCACCAGACCCCGAACAGTCCGGCGAGGAGGGCGGGCAGGAATGGCAGCATCGCACCGGCATTCTATCGGTCAGGGTTCAAACCAACCCCATGCCGGCCTCGTCTTGACAGTTGCGGTATCCTTAGCTCTTTGACCCTTCCTACCCCTCTTCAGGAGAGAAACATATGGCCACCACGACAGTCAGCAGTCTTTCGAGCACCCTTCTGGCCCTGGGGCTCGAAGCCGAGAACCCGGGGGCCTTCGACGGCTCCTGGATCGAGACCTCCGGCCCCCGGGTCGAGTCGCTCAACCCCGCCACGGGAGAGCCCCTGGCCGCCGTGCACATGGCGACCGCCGCGGACTACGAGCGGGTCGCGGCCGCCTCGGTCCGCGCCTTCGAGGTGTGGCGGACCTGGCCGGCGCCGCGGCGCGGCGAGGTCGTCCGCCAGCTCGGCGAGGAGCTCCGGCGCCACAAGCAGGAGCTCGGCCGTCTGGTGACCCTGGAGGTGGGCAAGGTGGTGAGCGAAGGGCTGGGCGAGGTGCAGGAGATGATCGACATGTGCGATCTGGCGGTCGGCATGTCCCGCCAGCTCTACGGCCTCGCCATGCACTCGGAACGGCCTCAGCACCGCATGTACGAGCAGTGGCATCCGCTGGGTCCGGTCGGCATCATCACCGCCTTCAACTTCCCCGTCGCCGTCTGGGCCTGGAACGCCGCGGTGGCCGCCATCTGCGGCGACTCGATGATCTGGAAGCCGTCGCACCAGGCGCCGCTCACCGCCCTCGCGGTGACCAAGATCGCCGACCGGGTGCTCCGCGCCAACGGCGCGCCGCCGATCTTCAATCTCATCCTGGGCGGCAGGAGCGGGGTCGGCGAGGCGATGGTCGCCGACCGGCGGCTGCCGCTCATCTCCGCCACCGGCTCGGTGCGCATGGGCAAGGAGATCGGCAAGGTGCTCGCCGACCGGCTCGGCCGCGGGCTCTTGGAGCTCGGCGGCAACAACGGCATCCTGGTGATGGACGACGCCGATCTGGACCTCGCTCTCCGCGCTGTCCTCTTCGCCGCCGTGGGTACCGCCGGCCAGCGCTGCACGACGACCCGCCGGCTCTTCCTCCAGCGCGGCATCGCCGCCGAGATGAAGCGGCGGCTCGTCTCCGCCTACGGCTCGATCCGGATCGGCGATCCCGCCGAGGCCGGGACGCTCATGGGCCCGCTCGTCGACGGCGTCGCGGTCGACAACATGATGAAGGCGATCGAGGTGATCAAGGCCCAGGGCGGCAGGATCCTCCACGGCGGCAAGCGCGTCGACCGCCCCGGCTTCTTCGTCGAGCCGACCCTCGTCGAGGCCACCCCACACATGCCGATCACCTGCGAGGAGACCTTCGCGCCGATCCTCTACCTCTTCGAGTTCGACGACCTGGACGAGGCAATCGCGATCCACAATTCGGTGCCGCAGGGGCTCTCCTCGGCCATCTTCACCTTGAACATGCGCTCGGCCGAGCGCTTCCTCGCCGCGACCGGCAGCGACTGCGGCATCGCCAACGTCAACATCGGCACCTCCGGGGCCGAGATTGGCGGCGCCTTCGGCGGCGAGAAGGAGACCGGTGGCGGCCGGGAGGCCGGCTCGGACTCCTGGAAGGCCTACATGCGCCGCCAGACCTGCACCCTCAACTGGGGCACCGATCTGCCGCTCGCCCAGGGGGTGGAGTTTCCGGTCGCGCCGTAAAGTCGGCCGCCCTGCCGCCGATCACCGCCAGGGCCCGCGGCACAGCCTCGACGGTGATCGGCGTTCCCGCCAGGGCCGACTGCACCGGCTCCCCCCCGCCGTAGAGCGTCATCTCCCGGTCGAGCGTGATCGACACCCGGGCCGTGCGGACGAGGGTGACGGCCGGGTGGGTCACGTGGCTGCCGGTGTAGACCCTGGGGAAGACGTTGAGGAGAGTGCGGCGCGAGACCTCCCGCACGATGACGAGGTCCAGGAGGCCGTCGTCGATCCGGGCCTCGGGGGCGATCTTCATGCCGCCGCCGAAGCGCGGCAGGTTCGCCGCCACGACGAACATCGCCTTCCCCTCGAAGGTCCCCTCGTCGTGCTCGATCCGCATGGTGGGCGGCTTGAAGGTGGCGAGGGTGTGGATCACCGAATAGAGGTAGATGAGCGGCCCGCGCAGGATCTTGACCTCGTTGGCGAAGCGGGTGACCTCGCTGTCGAAACCCACCCCGGCGTAGCCGATGCACCAGGTCGCCCCCACCCGGGCGAGATCCATCCGTCGCACCGGCCCGGTCAAGGCGCGCTCGACCGCCGGCTCGAGCTCGGGAGGGATGCCGAGGGTGCCGGCGAGATCGTTGCCACTCCCGAGCGGCACCACCCCCAGCGCGCAGTCGGTCCCCACCAGCCCCTGCGCGACGTGGTGCATCGTGCCGTCCCCACCCGCCACGATGAGACGCTCGACGCCGTCCGCCGCCGCTCGCCGGGCCTGCTCCGCAAGATCGGCGGCGCCCTTGCTGGAAACGAGGCCCGCTCCCGCTCGGGAGGCGAGGATGCGCAGGCGATGAATGTGGGCCGCCCCCGCGCCGCGCCCGGCAGCGGGGTTCAAGAGAAAGCGGACCATGGGGCCTCCGACGGGGTCAGGCCCGCATTCTATCCCGGCTGGCGGGGAGTAGAATCCGCCCCATGTCCAAGCCCCAGATCCAGATCCTCGTCTGCACCAACGAACGCGAACCGGACGCCCGGAAGCCGAGCTGCACCCCGCGCGGGGCGATCGACGTCTATCACCGCTTCAAGGACCGGGTGAAGGAGCTCGGGATCCGCGACCAGGTGATGGTCGTCCGCACCGGCTGCCTCAAGCATTGCAGCCAGGGGATCACCGTCGCCGTCTGGCCCTACAATCTCTGGTACCGCCGGGTGACGGTCGACGACGTCGAGGAGATCCTGGAAAAGAGCGTCCTGGGCGAAGGGCGGGAGGTCGAACGTTTGCGGATGCCCGACATCCCGTGGGAGTAGGGGCCGTCCCCCAGCCCAGCCTACGCCACCACCGGCAAGAGCGGCCCCGACACCAGGTCCCGGTTCGCCGGGGTCAGGGCATACCGGTACTTCCTGGCCAGCGCCGCCGTATCCTCGCGGGTGACCAGTCTCTCGTAGAGGTTCGTCCGCTGCTTCGGGGTGTAACCGGCGCTCTCGATCAGGTGCTCCATCTCGTCCTGGCTCATCCGGTAGGAGGTACCGGCCGAGGCGACGACGTTCTCCTCGATCATGATCGAGCCCATATCGTCGGCGCCAAAGGAGAGGGCGAGCTGGCCGATCTTCTTGCCCTGGGTCACCCAGCTGGTCTGGAAGTGGTCGATGTTGTCGATGAACAGTCGCGAGACCGCCAGCGTCCGCAGGTACTCCTCGGCGTAGGTCTCCGGCACGTCCGGCATCTCGGTGTGCTCATGCTGGAAGGTCCAGGAGATGAAGGCGGTGAAACCCCCGGTTTCGTCCTGGAGGTCGCGCACTCGCTGAAAGTGCTCGACCCGCGCCGCGATCTCCTCGCCCATGCCGTACATCATGGTCGCCGAGGTGCGGAGGCCGTTTTTGTGCGCCTGGCGCATGATGTCGATCCACTCCTCTGCCGAGCACTTCGGGTACGCGAGGACGTCCTTCCGGATATCGTCGGAGAGGACCTCCGCGCCGCCGCCGGGGATCGACTGGAGACCGGCCGCCTTCAAACGGGCGATGACGTCGTAGAAGCTCATCCGCTCCTTCCGGGCGATGAACTTGACCTCCGGCGGCGAAAAGGCGTGCAGGTGGATCGCCGGGTACTTCTCCTTGAGATAGCGCAGCAGGTCCTCATAGTAGGAGATGGGCAGGTCCGGATGGACGCCCCCCTGCATGAGGATGCCGGTACCGTTGAGCGCCAGCGTTTCCTCAATCTTCTTGCCGATCTCCTCGAACGGCAGGAGATACCCCTCGGGGTCCCCCGGCTCGCGGTAGAAGGCGCAGAAGCGGCACTTGTAGACGCAGACGTTGGTGTAGTTGATGTTCCTGTCGACGTTGTAGGTGGCGACCGTGGGGTCGTTCTTCCGGTTCCTCACCTGGTCGGCGGCCAGGCCCAGATCCAGGAGGTCGCCCTCGAGGAGCAGGGTATGGGCATCGCCGGCAGTGATGCGACGGCCCGAAACGGCGTCGTCCAGGATCTCGGAAACGGGACGTCCGGAAGGTTTGAGGTCCATAGCAACTCCACTCTACCAAACTGCGCCGTAGCGAGGTCCGACCTAGGTCCAGAACTCGATCGGCTTGGGCTCCAGGATGAGCCCGTACTCGTGGGCGCGGCGGTAGAACTCCTCTAAACCAGCGATCTCTTCCTGGCGGAGGAAGAACGCCAGATTCTCGGTCAGGTAGGAGCGCACCTCCGCCGTGTCGAGGTTGAGCTCGGCTGCCGCCTCGCGCACGACGGTGTCGAGCGACGACATGCCGTAGCGCAGGCTGCTCTTGAAGTAGAACGGGAGGTCCGGAAACTCGACCTCCGGCCGCACCGCCCAGACCGCGAAGACGAAGGGGAGGCCGGTCATCGCCTTCCACTCGGCCGCGAGGTCGAACACCTGGTAGCGCTCGCGGTCCACCTTGAGCGCCGGATCGCCGATCACCAGGGCCGCGTCGGCGTCCTCCAGCATGCGGGGGACGTCCGCCCGCTCGGTCAGGTACTCGGGCTCCAGGTGAAACCGCTCCTGCATGAGGATGCGGAGCAGTGCCACCGAGGTGCGGCTGTTCTGGTCCAAGGCGATACGGCGGATCTGGTCCGCCGGCACCGCGGAGACGAGGAGGACGCTCCGCACCTCGTTGGTCGCCGAGACGCAGAGGTCGGGCAGAACCTTCAAGCCCGGGATGCGCTGCACCTCGATCGAGGGAATGAGGCCGACTTCCAGGTTGCCCTGGCCAAGGAGCCGTGCCACCAGCGCCGGCGGATGATACGTGGGCGCGAAGAGATCCGCGTGATGCCCCTTCAAGAAGCCCCACGCCAGCGGCTTGCTGTTCAGAAAGTTGACGATACCGACGCGCAGCTTGGGCACGTCAGAACCTACTTGGACATCGCGTTCAAGAACTCCTGGTTGGTCTTCGCCTTCGCCAGCTTATCGTGCAGGAGCTCCATGCTCTCGACCGTCGAAAGCGGGTTCAAGACCTTGCGGAGGACCCAGACCCGATGGAGCTCGCTCTCCGGCATCAGCAGCTCTTCTTTCCGGGTCCCCGACTTGTTGATGTCGATGGCCGGGAAGACACGCTTGTCGACGAGCTTGCGGTCGAGGTGGATCTCGCAGTTGCCGGTGCCCTTGAACTCCTCGAAGATGACGTCGTCCATGCGGCTCCCGGTGTCGACCAGGGCCGTCGCAATGATGGTGAGCGAGCCGCCCTCCTCGATGTTTCGCGCCGCGCCGAAGAAGCGCTTCGGCCGGTGGAGCGCGTTGGCGTCGATACCGCCGGAAAGCACCTTCCCGGAGGGCGGCTGCACCGTGTTGTAGGCGCGCGCCAGACGGGTGATCGAGTCGAGCAGGATGACGACGTCCTTCTTGTGCTCGACCAGGCGCTTGGCCTTCTCGATCACCATCTCGGCCACCTGCACGTGGCGGGTCGCCGGCTCGTCGAAGGTCGAGGAGACGACCTCGCCCGCCACCGAGCGCTGCATGTCGGTGACTTCCTCGGGCCGCTCGTCGATCAAGAGAACGATGAGGATCGCCTCGGGGTGGTTCTTCTCGACCGAATGGGCGATCGACTGCAAGAGCATGGTCTTGCCGGTCCGCGGCGGGGCGACGATCAGGGCGCGCTGGCCCTTGCCCATGGGGGTCACCAGATCCATGACCCGCGACGACATGTCACCCGAGACCTCGAGCTTGATCCGCTCCTCGGGGTAGAGCGGGGTCAGGTTGTCGAAGAAGATCTTGTTGCGGGCGACCTCGGGATGCTCGAAGTTGACCGCCTCGACCTTGATCAGGGCGAAGTAGCGCTCGCCCTCCTTGGGCTGGCGGACCTGGCCGGAGATCGTGTCGCCGGTCCGCAGGTCGAAGCGCCGGATTTGGGAGGGCGACACATAGATGTCGTCCGGACCCGGCAGGTAGTTGTACTCGGGCGCGCGCAAGAAGCCGAACCCGTCGGGGAGGCACTCGAGCACCCCCTCGGCGAAGATCAGCCCGCTCTTCTCGGTCTGCGCCTGGAGGATCTTGAAGATCAGCTCTTGCTTGCGCATGCCGGTGGCACCCTCGACCCCCAGATCTTTACCGATCTGGGTGAGCTGGGAGATGTTCATCTCCTTGAGAGCACGGATGTCGAGGGCTTCCGTGGCACTCCCCTTCTCCGCTTGGTTCTGCGTGGTTTTGGCCATGTTGCTGTCGTTCCTTGTGGGTTCAGTCATCGTGTGCTCGCTTCGAGATGGAGCATGATCGTGCTCCAGAGTTCCTTCATTCCCTCACCCGATTCCGAGGAGACGGGGATGAGATCCCCACCCACGTCGCCCACTTTGGCGGCATCCCCGTCGAGCGAGAGCGTACGCCGGATCTCGGCCAAGGCCTTCGTCCGTTTGCCGCTCGGCACCTTGTCCATCTTGGTCGCCACCACCGTCACCCCGGCGCCTAAGCTCACCAGGTACTCCAGGGCCTCGACGTCCAAGGGGGTGGCTCCGATCCTGCCGTCGACCAGGAGGATCACCCGCGACGACCGGGCGACCACCTCCCTCACATATCCGTCGACCAGTTGCGCCCACTCCCGCCGCTCGTCCTTCCCCGCCTTCGCGTAGCCGTATCCCGGCAGGTCCACGAAGTAGTAACGGTCGTTGACCAGGAAGTAGTTGACCGCTCGCGTCCGGCCCGGCGTCGAGCTCGTGCGGGCCAGCCCCTTCTTGCCCAGCAGGCGGTTCAAAAGGCTCGACTTGCCGACGTTCGAGCGCCCCACGAAGAGGGCCTCGGGACGTCCATCCCGCAGGAGGTCTTCGCTCTTGTGGGCCGAGCGTACGAACTCGGCGGTGACGCTCTTGGCGCTCAAAGTCGAACGTGGACCCCGGGCCGCCGCGACAAAATTTTCAAATGTGAGTCCTGGGGCCTTCGAGGGACGCCGGGCGCTTATCGCGCCCGGGTCCCCTCGGGCTTCTTAAGAGGTCGGTTCGAGTCCAGAATCAGTGGGCCAGAGAATCGGGACCGACCGGAGGTTCGGAGGCAGCCGCCTTGAACTTCCCCTTCGCCTTGGCGAACGGCGAGATCGGTCCATCCAGGGCCAGGCGCAAGACCTCGTCCATCGATTCGACGAGGTGGAACTCCATGAGCCCGCGCACTTCCGCGGGGATCTCGTCCAGGTCCTTTTCGTTTTCGCGGGGGAGGATGATCTCGTTGATGCCACCGCGGTAGGCGGCGAGTACTTTATCCTTGATCCCTCCCACCGGCAAGACCTTGCCCCGGAGCGTGATCTCTCCGGTCATCGCCACGTCCTTCCTGACCGCGATCTGGGTGAGCGCCGAGATCAGGGCCGTGGCCATGGTGATCCCCGCCGAGGGGCCGTCCTTCGGGATCGCCCCTTCCGGTACATGCAAATGGACGTCCAGCGACTCGTTGAACTCGGGATCGATCCCCAGGAGGTCGGCCCGGCTCCGCAGGTACGAGACCGCCGCCCGCGCCGACTCCTGCATGACGTCGCCGAGCTTCCCGGTGAGCGTCAGCTTGCCCTTGCCGGGCATCAGCCCGACCTCGGTCTCCAGGAGCTCGCCGCCGACCTCGGTCCAGGCGAGGCCGGTAGCGACCCCCACCTCGGACTCCTGGTTCTTGCGCCGCGAGCGGAACCGCGCCTTGCCCAGGAGCTCGCCGATCATCTCGGCGTTCACGATGAGCTCCAGCCGCTTGCCCTCCTTGACCACCCGGCGGGCGATCTTGCGGCAGATCGAGGCTACCTCGCGCTCGAGGCTCCGCACCCCGGCCTCCCGGGTGTAGCTCTCGATGAGCACCCGGATCGCCTCGTCCTCGAAGCGGATCTTCTCGGTCGACAGGCCGTGATTCTTGAGCTGCTTTTTGACCAGGAACTGCTGGGCGATGGCGAGCTTTTCGTTCAGCGTGTAGCCCGAGAGCTGGATCACCTCCATCCGGTCCTTCAGGGGGGGCGGAATGGTGTGGGTGACGTTCGCCGTGGCGATGAACATCACCTTCGAGAGGTCGTAGTCGACATCCAGGTAATGGTCCATGAAAGAGTCGTTCTGCTCGGGGTCCAGGACCTCCAGGAGCGCCGCCGACGGGTCGCCACGGAAGTCCATCGACATCTTGTCGACCTCGTCCAGGAGGAACACCGGGTTGACCGCGCCGGCCTTCCGCATCATCTGGATGATCTGGCCGGGGAAGGCGCCGATGTAGGTCCGCCGGTGACCGCGGATCTCGGCCTCGTCGCGGACGCCGCCCAGAGAGAGGCGGACGAACTTGCGGCCGGTGGCGCGGGCGATCGACTTGGCGAGCGACGACTTGCCGACGCCCGGGGGGCCGACGAAACAGATGATCGAGCTCTTGGTCTGCCCCACGAGCTGGCGGACGGCGAGGAACTCTAAGATGCGGTCCTTGATCTTCTCCAGGCCGTAATGGTCCTCGTTCAAGACCGTCTCGGCCACGTCGATGTTCTTCTGCTCCTTGCTTCTCTTGCGCCAGGGTACCGAGACCAGCCAGTCGATGTAGTTGCGCGACACCGTGGCCTCGGCCGAGACCGGCGGCATGGCCTCCAGGCGCTTCAGCTCCTGGTCCGCCTTCTCCTTGACCTCCTTGGGGAGGCCCGCCTTCTCGATCTTCTCCTTGAGCTCGCTCATCTCGTCGGACTTGTCGTCCTTGCGCCCGAGCTCCTGATGGATGGCCTTGATCTTCTCGTTTAGGTAGTACTCCTTCTGGGCCTTCTCCATCTGCTTCTTGACCTTGACGTTGATCCGCTTGTCGATGTTGATCTTCTCGATCTCGACGTCGAGCAGGTCGTGCAGCCGCTGCAACCGCTCATAGGGGTTGATCAGCTCCAGGAGCGACTGCTTCTCGGCGGTCGACACCATGAGGTGGGCCGAGAGGATGTCCGCCACCCGATCGGGGTCATCGACCTTCAAGGTCGACATCAGCCCCTCGAAGGCGAGGTGGTGGGACATCTTGGCGTACTGCTCGAAGGCGGCGAGGACCTTCGAGAGATAGAGCTGCAGCTCCTCGCTCATCGGGTAGTGGAGCTCGAAGGTCTCCACCTCGACGTTCAAGGCACCGTCGGAGTCGACGACGTCGACGACGCGGCCGCGCTGCACTCCTTCGACCATCACCCGCACGTTGCCGTTCGGCAGCTTCAAGTTCTGGATGATGGTCGCGACGACACCCAGCTCGCAGATGTCCTCGCGGAGAGGATCGTCGATCCGGGGGTCCTTCTGGGCCGCCAGGAAAATCCGCTTGTTGGCGGTTCCTAGCGACTGTTCGAGCGCCCGGACGGAGCTTTCCCGGCCGACGATGAACGGCGCCATCATGTGGGGGAACACCACCATGTCCCGCAGGGGGACGAGGGGCAGGATCTCGCGCTTCTTGGTAACGAACTGTGAACTCATGTTTCTTTTGAGCTCTCCGGCTTGCCTGGCCAGCCCGTAGAAAAGCCTGCTCCGCTAACCCGCCTTCTTCAAGGTGATCGGCTGAGTCCGGCTGACGACGACATCCTCGTTGATCAGGCACTGCTTGATGTCGCGTTGAGAGGGGACGGTGTACATGAGGTCGAGCATCAGCTCTTCCAGGATGACCCTGAGGCCGCGGGCGCCGACGCTGCGCTTGAGCGCCTCCTTGGCGACCGCCACCATGGCCTCCGCGGTGAACTTGAGCTCCACCCCCTCGAACTCGAAGATGGTCTGGTACTGGCGAATGAGGCTGTTCTTGGGCTCCTGGAGAATGCGCACCAGGGCCTCCTCGTCGAGCTCCTCGAGCGTCGCCACGACGGGCAGACGGCCGACGAACTCCGGGATCAGCCCGTACTTGATGAGGTCCTCGGGGAGAACGTTCTCCAACGACTGCGTCGTGCGCCGCTCCTTCTTGCTCTTGATGTCGGCCCCGAAGCCGAGCGACTTCTCGTTCATCCGCCGCTCGATGAGCTCGTCCAAGGCGACGAAGGCGCCGCCGCAGATGAACAGGATATTGGTGGTGTCGATCTGCAGGAACTCCTGGTGGGGGTGCTTGCGCCCGCCCTGGGGCGGCACGTTGCACTGGGTGCCCTCGAGGATCTTCAAGAGCGCCTGCTGCACCCCCTCGCCCGAGACGTCTCGGGTGATCGAGGGGTTGTCACTCTTCCGGCAAATTTTGTCGACCTCGTCGATGTAGACGATGCCGCGCTGGGTCTTCTCTTTGTCGTTGCCCGAGGCCTGGTAGAGCTTCAGGATGATGTTCTCGACGTCCTCGCCGACATAGCCGGCTTCGGTGAGGGTCGTGGCGTCGGCGATCGTGAAGGGGACGGAGAGGAGCCGGGCGAGAGTCTGCGCCAGGAGGGTCTTTCCGGTTCCGGTGGGGCCGATGAGCAGGATGTTCGACTTCTGGAGCTCGACCTCGCCGTGCGACTTCTCGGCGAAGTCGATCCGCTTGTAGTGGTTGTAGACCGCCACGGCGAGCTTCTTCTTGGCCTGCTCCTGGCCGATGACGTACTCATCCAGCAGCGCCTTGATCTCCTTGGGCTTCGGCAGATTGGTGTCCTGCTGCTGCTCCAGCATGCGGTCTTCCGCGATGATGTCGAGGCAGATGTCGACACACTCGTCGCAGATGAAGACGGTCGGTCCGGCGATCAGCTTCTTGACCTCGCGCTGGCTCTTGTTGCAGAACGAGCACCTCAGGACCTCGTCGCCGCTGTCTTTCTTCGGCATTTCTCCTCCGTGGTGCGAACGGTGGACGGGATGGCCTGGATGCTAGGAGCGTACCCGACCCCTGTCAACTATGGACACTAGAACAGGGGGTCCGGTTGAGGCTATTCCTCTACTGCTCCGCCAGGGCGTCAGCTCCGCCCCGATCTCTATGCAATAAACCGGCCTCGTAAGACCGGCCCCGTTTTCTGGTCAACTCTACTTCAACAGTGTCACGAGGACGGCAGAATGCGCCATCTTCTTTTTCCTCGGCCGGTTCCTAGGCCGGGCCGGAACCGCTCCGGCGCCGCCCCATGACCCGGTCGGCGATGCCGTAGGTCACCGCTTCCTCGGAGGCCAGGATGCGGTCGCGCTCGGTGTCCTTGTGGATGTCCTCTTTGGTCTTGCCGGTGTGAAAAGCGAGGATCTCGTCGAGCTTGTCGCGCATCTGCAGCATGTCCTTGGCGTGAATCTCGATGTCGGTCTGCTGCCCCTGGAGCCCGAAGAGCGAGGGCTGGTGGATGAGCACCCGGCTGTTGGGCAGGAGCGTCCGCTTGCCCTTGGTACCGGCCGCGAGCAGCACCGCGGCCATCGAGGCCGCCTGCCCGACGCAGTAGGTCGCGACATCGGGCTTGATGTACTGCATGGTGTCGTAGATGGCGAGTCCGGAGGAGACCGAGCCGCCGGGCGAGTTGATGTAGAGCGAGATGTCCTTCTCGGGGTTCTCGGCTTCCAAGAAGAGCATCTGGGCGATGATCAGGCTGGCCACGTCGTCGTCGACCTGGCGGCCGAGGAAGATGATGTTGTCCTTCAAGAGACGCGAGAAGATGTCGTAGGCGCGCTCGCCCCGGTTCGTCTGCTCGACTACCATTGGAATCAGCATAACGGTCTCTGTTCTCCTACCTGTCTTTTAGGTTCCGGCCTCAGGTTCCGGCCTCAAGCTCCGGCCTCGCCGGCCTCACCGGCGTCCTCGGATGTGGGGAGAGTCTCGCTCTCCTCGCCGAGCAGGCGGCGGACGGTCTTGTCGCGGCGCAGCTGCGCGCGGAGGTTCGGCAGGCGTCCGTTCTCTTCGAGCGAGCGGCGCAGCTGGGACGTCGAGGTGTTCTGGGCGCGGGCGAGGAGGGCCAGCGCCCCCTCGAACTCCGCGTCGGAGACTTGGATCGACTCGGCCTCGGCGATGGCGTCCAGGAGGAGCCGGGCGTGCACCCGCCGCTCGGCGACCGGGTTCATCTCCTCGGCCACCCGCTCCCAGTCGAGACCGGCGCGGTTGGGGTCGACCCCCTGGCGCGCCAGCGACTCGGCTTCGTCGCGGACCATGCGCTCGACCTCCTGGCGGACGACCCCGACCGGCAGCTCGAACGGATGGCGCTCGCGGAGCTGGTCCAAGAGCGCCGCGTAGCGCTGCTCGCGCCGGGCGTTCGCCTTGTTCTCCTTGAGGCGGGCGACGACCGCCTCGCGGAGCTCGTCGAAGGACTGCCATTCGGGATTGATCTTGGCGGCGAAGGCGGCGTCGAGCGGCGGCAGGTCCCGCTCCTCGATCGCCTGGACCTTGACCCTGAAGAGGTGCTCGTGCGCCTCGCTCTCCTCGCCGTGCCCCTCGACCTGGTGGGTGAAGGGCGCCTCCTCGCCGACCGACAGGCCGCGGAGCGCGCTCGACAGCTCCTCCGGAGCCCGCTTGTCGCCGACCTCGACCTCGAGCGGCTGGGCCGGTCCCTCGGTCCCGTCATGCCGGGTCTCGAAGACCTCGGCGGTGACCTTGTCGCCCAGCGCCGCGGGGCGCTCGACGGGAACCCACAGGGCGGCCTGCTTGCGGAGACCCTCGATCGTGTCGTCGATCTCCATGGTGCCGGGATCGACCGGCGGGTCGGGCAGATTGAAGTCGGCGATGTTCTTGAGCTGGATCTCCGGCCGGGTCTCGACCGAGGCGGTGAAGGTGAGCGGGGAGCCGGGGATCAGATCCTGGACCTCGTCGACCTCGGGCGGCAGGAGAGGGTCGATGGCGCTCTCCGTCTGCGCCTGCTGCCAGTACTTGGGGAGCAGGCGTTCGACGACCTCCTGGTCGATGTCCTTCTGGAAGCGCCGCCGCACCAGCTCCTGCGGCACCTTGCCCTGGCGAAAGCCGGGGATCTTCACGCGGTGCCCATACTCCTTGACGACCCGCTGGATCTCGGCCTCGACCTCGGGCGCCGGCACCTCCACCTTCAGCTGCTTCTTGCAAGGACCCACGTCCTCGATGGATACGACCACGCTCATAGTCTTTTCATCCTCTGGTGCGAAAGAGGGGACTCGAACCCCCAACCCGATCGCTCGGGACTAGATCCTAAGTCTAGCGCGTATACCAATTCCGCCACTTTCGCAGACCTGGCTGAACCTGGAGAAGGGGTTATCGGAAGAGTGATGGTGAGCCGCGGAGGAATCGAACCTCCAACCCGCAGATTAAGAGTCTGCTGCTCTACCAATTGAGCTAGCGGCCCGTTGCAACTGAATCATACCCGAGGGTTGGAACCGAGGACAAGAGCCATTCTCCCATCCGCCCCCCTCGCCAAGTCAAATCCGACCACCCTGCACGAAGTGGACCACTTCCAGTCGATCGCCCGCATGAAGCGCCCGCGCACCGTACAGGTCGCGCGGCAGGATGTCGCCGTTCAACTCGACGGCGACGGTCCGCGGGTGCCGTCCCAATCCGGAAAGCAGATCGAGGACGGTCGAACCCGGAGCGAGGCTCTGCGGCTCTCCGTTGACGACGATCGAGAGGGTGTTCTCCCGCAGCTCCAGCTCCGGCATGGCGGCTATGGTAACGCACCTCGCGGACGGGGCATTCCCCACCAGCGCCCCACCAGCGGTCCCCTACAACAGCTGCTTCAAGCTCCGCCCGGCCGATCACCGAGACCGCGGTGATGATGAGGGCCGCGGTGCCGCGGGTGAGCTGGGGGATCTCGAAGGCGAGCGCCAGGGCGCCCTCGTCGTCGGTGCGGCCGGCGGCGAGCATCCTGGGCTCGGCAGCGGTCGAGATCATCTTGACCGAGACCTGGGCTCCAGAGATCGGCTGGCCGCTCTTGCTCGAGCTGGCGCGGAGGGCGACCGCGGCCGGCTGGCCGAGGGTGAGCTGGGCGTCGCCTTCGAGGAAGAGGAGGAGCTGCTCCTGGTCGGCCTCGCTCGTCAGGTATTCGAGAATCACCTGGTCCAGGCTGCGCTCGGGAGCCCTGGCTGCCGCGAGCACCGAGCCCGTGGGCCGCGCCACCACTGGCGCCGGAGGTGAAGCCGGAGCCGGCGGCGTTGCCAGTGCCGCCGGTGCAGCCGGTGCCGCCACGGCGACCTGGGGGGCGGACAGGGCCGGCGGCGCTGACGGATCGCCGACGGCACTGGCGGCGCTTGCGGCGTCGCTGGCAGGACGGGGAGCGGCGCCGAGGTGGTGATCCTGGGGGATGCCGGCACGGCCGCCGATGCCGCCGATGCTGGCGATACTGGCGATGCTGGAGATACCGGCGACGCCTGCATGTCGGCGGGGACCGCCATGGGGCCGACCGAGATCGGCGATATGGGCGACATCGGCGACATCGGCGACATCGGCGTCTGGGGGTTGACCGTCCCCTGCCGGCCGGTCTGGCGCCCGGCGGAGAGCGAGAGGAGCTTCTCGTCGAACTTGCCGATCCGGATGGCGGCGATCATCGTCCGGTGCTGGTGGTCCATGAGGGCGATGACGGCCTTGTCGTCCTTGCCCTGGGCCAGGAGCTCGGCGTAGCTCGCCCGCTTGCTCGCGAGGACCTGCCCGCCCACGTAGACGAGGCTCTCGATAAAGGGGTTCGAGGCCCCCTTGTCTTCCGTCTGGACGTGGAAGACCACGTCGTTGTGGCGGACATCGGTGTTGTAGCCGGTGTTCATACGCGGCGCATGGCGAAAGGGTCGGCGGACACGAGAGTGCCGCGATTCTAGAAACCGGGGGTCTCAGGGTCAAGCGACGACCGGCTCCCCCGGTTTTGCCCTGACTACCCCGAACGCGGACTCATTCTAGGGGAGTTTACCCTCCGCGGTGGATTTTGGGCCGAAGGACTTGGGCTACAATAGGCTCGTGGACGGCCCTCCGAGCCTGTCCCCATCCTCCCCGGGGATCCGGCGGAGGGGCAGGCCGATAGGGTGGCCGGGGAAACCTGGTCGCCTCCCGTGCTTGGAAAGGTGGGCCGAGGCGGTGCCTCGCGGCGCCGCGCTCGGCTGTCTTTTCGATGGTTTTCGAAGCCGGGCGGGCCGCGAGGAAACCGTATGAGCCACCTCTATCAGATCGGAAGCGCCCCCTTTCAGGGCGCAGTTGGAAGCGCCCCCTCCTCTTCTCTACCCGCACCCGTTCGCCCTCTCCCGGCCGGCCTGCCGAGCTACGATCCGGCGACGGAGAGCCGGACCCGGCTCGTCGATGCCTTCGGCCGGCGCCTGACCTATCTCCGCGTCTCGGTCACCGACCGCTGCAACCTGCGCTGCACCTACTGCCTGCCGGAGGACGCCGAGTTCCCCTTTGGGGACCGCGACTTTCTCTCCGCCGGAGAGATCGAAACCATGGTCGGCGCCCTCGTGCGGCTGGGGATCGACCGGGTGCGGCTGACCGGCGGTGAGCCGCTCGTGCGCAGGGACATCCTGGAGATCGCCCGCCGGGTGAAGGCCCTCCCCGGGGTGCGGAACCTCGCCCTCTCGACCAACGGCACCGAGCTCGCCCGCCTGGCGCCGGCGCTCAAGGAAGCCGGGGTCGACCGGGTGAACATCAGCCTCGACACCCTGGACCCCGAGCGCTTCAAAGAGATCACCCGCCGCGGCGACCTCGCCCGGGTCTGGGAGGGGGTGGAGGCGGCGCTCGACGCCGGCCTCGACCCGGTCAAGCTGAACGCCGTCCTGACCGGCGAGGAGAGCCTGGACGGATGCCGACCGGCTGGTCGCCTTGACCCTCGACCGGCCGCTCGCGGTCCGCTTCATCGAGATGATGCCGACCGCCTCCAATCAACGTCCCGGACATCCGGGGGCCGGCCGCCTCCCCACCTGCGACGACATCCGGCAGCAGATCGAGGCCCGCTTCGGGCCGCTCGCCCCCGACGAGCCCGAGTTCCGCACCGGGCCGGCCAAATCCTTCCGGCTCGCCGGAGCGGCCGGCACGGTCGGCTTCATCACCCCGCTCTCCCACACCTTCTGCGCCGAGTGCAACCGGCTCCGCCTCTCCGCCCGCGGCGAGCTCCGGCTCTGCCTCTTCGCCGAGCGCAACTATCCGCTGCGCCCCTGCCTGACCGCCGCCGATCCCGCCGCCGCCCTGGAGGCGGAGATCCTCCGGGTGCTCGAGGAGAAGCCCGCCGAGCACATGCTCGCCCAGGGGGACTACGGCAACCTCGTGAGCTTCATGGAGATCGGGGGGTAGGGGCCGCACGGGCGGACCGTGTACACTTCCGAGCCATACCCCCGACCTGGGAGACGAGAGATGAAAGACAATTTCAATCGGCGCGACTTCGGCAAGCTCACCCTGGCCGCCTTCGGCGGCGTGCTCGCCGGGTCGCTGGCCGGCGAACGGCTGCTGGCGGACGACAAGAAGAAGGCCGCTCCGGCGGCGGCGTTCTCGCTCAAGGACCCGCACATCTGTTGTGGCCTCAACACCTGCAAGGGGCACGGCAAGGGCGCCAAGAACGACTGCGCCGGGATGGGCAGCTGCGCCACCGCCGAGGCGCACGGCTGCGCCGGGACCAACGCCTGCGCCGGGCAGGGCGAGTCGGGCAGCAACGCCTGCAAGGGCCAGGGGACCTGCGGCGTCCCGGTCTCGGGCGACGCCTGGAAGGCGGCGCGCGGCAACTTCGAGGCGGCGATGAAGAAGGCGGGCAAGAAGTTCAACCCAGCGCCCAAGGAGTGCGGAGCGTAGTGCAGCGCCGGCTCGGCCAACTTGGCCGACTTGGCCACGACAACCTGGGCCTGGGGGTCGGTCTCCGGGCCGTCCACTTCGACCACATCCTTCGGGAGCAGCCGAAGGTCGACTGGTTCGAGGTCATCAGCGAGAACTTCATGGACTCGCAGGGCCGGCCGCGCTACGTGCTCCAGCAGCTGGCCGAGCGCTACCAGGTGGTCCTCCATGGGGTCTCGCTCTCGATCGGCTCGACCGACCCCCTGAATTTCGCCTATCTCCAGAAGCTGAAGGTCCTCGCCCGGGAGGTCGGGGCGCGCTGGATCTCCGACCACCTCTGCTGGACCGGGGTGCTCGGCCGCAACAGCCACGACCTCCTGCCCCTCCCGTTCACCGAGAAGACGCTCCGCCACGTCGTCGAGCGGGTGAAGATCGTCCAGGACATCCTGGAGCGCCCCTTCGTCCTCGAAAATCCCAGCTCCTACATCACCTTCGCCCACTCGACGATGAGCGAGCACGAGTTCATCTCGCGGATGGCGGAGGAGGCCGACTGCGGGCTCCTTCTGGACGTCAACAACGTCTATGTGTCGAGCTTCAACCACGACCTCGACCCGGAGGAGTTCATCCGCGCCCTCCCCCACGAGCGGATCGTCCAGTTCCACCTGGCCGGGCACAGCGACTACGGCACCCACCTGATCGACACCCACGACGACCACGTGACCGACCCGGTGTGGAACCTCTACCGGCTGGCCCACGAGCTGACCGGCGGAGTCTCGACCCTCCTCGAATGGGATGCCCGCATCCCCCCCTTCCCGGTGCTCCACGCCGAGGTGCTCAAAGCCAAGCGGTTCCTGGGCGAGCACCTGGAAGAGCCCGGACCGGTCGGGGAGCCTCTCCCCTCGCCTCTCCTCGCCGGCCCGGGCGTGCCCCATCCCCTCCACCACCTCCAACCGGAGGTGGCGTGAGGCGAGGGCGCCCCGCCCGTCCCCCCGCCCCGCCGGCAGGCCCGGAGCTCGACGTCGTAGAGCAGTGGTTCGCGGCGGTGATCACCCACCCCGAAGGGGTCGCCGGGGGGCTCGGCTCGGAGGAGGCCCAGCGCCGGCTGGCGGTCGGCCCCGGCGAGCTGGGGACGGTCGTCACCCCCTCCCGAAATCTCACCGCCGAGGCCCGGCTGGGGATCTACGCTCACGCCTACTACGCCCGGCTCCTCGAATGCCTGGCCGACAGCTTCCCCCTCCTCGCCCGGGCGCTCGGGCAGGAGGTCTTCGCCAGCTTCGCCTTCGAGTACCTCAAGCGCTACCCCTCGCGGAGCTACACCCTGGACCGCCTGGGCGAGGACTTTCCGCGCTTTTTAGACGAGACCCGCCCCGACCGCGACGCCCTCGACCCGGCGTCCGGGCCTGACGAATCGCCCGGCACCGCCTCCTGGCCCGATTTCCTCATCGACCTCGCCCGCCTCGAGTGGGCGATCGCCCGGGTCTTCGACGGTCCCGGCGTCGAGGGCCAGACCCTCCTCCGGCCGGAGGACCTGGAAGCCCTCGGGCCGGAGCGCTTCGCCGCGGCCCGGCTGCTGCCGGTCCCCTGCCTCCGCCTGCTGGACTTCCGCTACCCGGTCAACGCCTACTACACGGCGGCGCGGCAGGCTTCCGAAGCCGCAGAGGTCGCGCCGCCCGAGCCCGCCCCCGAGCAGGTGGCCTTGAGCCGCACCGACTTCGTCGTCCACCGCTACTCCTTGACCCGCACCCAGCACACCCTCCTCCAGGCGCTCGTCGGTGGAGCCCGGGTGGCGGAGGCGATCGCCGCGGCGGCGGAGAGCGCCGAATCTGCGGAGGAAGAGCTCGCCGGCGAGATCCGCCAAGCCTTCCAGCTCTTCGCCGCGCAGGGTTTTTTCCAGGCGATCCGCCCGTAGGGGGTCGTCGCCAGACTACCTGCGATCGTCGCCAGACTGCTCGCGGTCATCGCCAGACTGCTCGCGGTCGTCGCCAGCCTACCTAGCGGTCGTCGCCAGACTGCCCGCGGTCGTCGCCAGACTGCCCGCGGTCATCGCCAGACTACTCGCGGTCATCGCCAGCCTAGCTGGCAGTCGTCGCCAGCCTACCCGCGGTCGTCGCCAGACTGCTCGCGGTCATCGCCAGACTGCTCGCGGTCGTCGCCAGCAGGCCGGCGGTCATCGCCAGACTGCCCGCGGTCATCGCCAGGAAGGTCTGCGCGGCTCTCGGGCGCTACTCCCCCGCCAGCCAGTCCTCGATCAGCCGCCGGGCGATCGAGGCTGGATTGGGGAGCCGGATGGGGCGGGTTTCGGGGTCGGCGAGCTCGTCTCGATGAAACCAGCGGGCGTCGGCGAGCTCCTCGTCGTGACGGTGGATCTCGGTCGTCACCGCCTGGGCCAGGAAGCCGAGCATGATCGAGGCCGGGAAGGGCCAGGGCTGGGAGGAGTGGTAGTCGACCGGCCCGACCTCGATCCCCGCCTCCTCCCGGACCTCCCGCGCCACCGCCTCCTCGAGGCTCTCCCCCGGCTCGACGAAGCCCGCGAGGGTCGAGTACACCCCCTCCGGCCAGGCGTTCTGGTGCCCGAGGAGGCAGCGGTCGCCGTCGGTGACGAGCATGATGACCGCCGGATCGGTGCGCGGGAAGTGATCGGCCCCGCAGCGCGGGCAGTGCCGCACGTGCCCGCCCTGCCGGCTGACGGTCGCGTTGCCGCAGACGGCGCAAAAGCCGTGCCGCGAGTGCCAGTAGAGGAGGCCGCGGGCGTAGGCGAGGAGGGCCGCGTCGTCGCGGTCGAGCACCGCGCCGATCGTCCGCAGCTCGGCGAGCTGGCCCAGGGCGCCCAGCTCGTCCTCGTCGCGGTCGGAGAGGTCGAGCGCGAAATGGGCGATCCCCTGGACGATGCCGAGGAGGGGGGCCGCCTCGGGGTCCTCCGGCAGCCAGGAGGTCGCCGCCGCCTGCGCCCCGGAGAGGGCGACCGCCCGCGCCTCCTCCCCCGTGAAGCGGACGAGGCTCCGGCCGCGGTGGACGGGGACGATGCGGCTCGCCGGATCGGCGAGGGCCCGGGCCAGCCCCTCGGGATCGCGGCGGAGATGGGCGGCGCGGTCGAGACGGCTGCCGGCGAAGACGTTGGGGGCGCGCACGGGCCCTAGTGTAGTGCGTCTCAAAGAAGATGAAATGGCGGAGCGGGCGAGCCGCACCCCGCTCCGCCAGTTGCAACGGCTCTGGCTAGGCGGCCCTCAGATGCCGGCGAACGCCGACCGCGAGCGCCAGGATTGCAACACCGTGCCGACGGCAGCGGCGAGGCGGAATCCGTCCAGTTCCAGGTTGCACCAGAAGGAGCCCGAGCGCCAGGGCATCGACGGCCAGACCGAGCAGAGTCAGGCTGACATAGCTGACGAGCGTCTCCGGTGTACGCTTCCTTCCGCACCTGGGCTGGTCTCCAGCCAGACCAGGTTTTGGCCTTGGGTAGGTCTCTCGGCCGGAAAAGGGCGGTGAGAGCGAGGGCCAGGCCGGCGAAGACGACGGCGACGAGCATCAGCGTGATGGCGAACCCGAGGTTCTGCAGAGTGCCGCGGAAACCCAGCATCGACGCGCTGGACCTGGCGCCGACGACACCGGCCAGGCTCCAGATCCGGACCATCGACTTCGGCATGCCGGCGGCGGCGACCGTGCCGCTCGCACCGCGCTCACAGCCATTGGCAGTCAGCCCGTTGCGCGGCGGATTGACCGGGGGTTCCGCATACACCATGGGCATATCTCTCTCCTCCTCTTAATGAAACTGCCTGGGCTCCAGCACCATATGGCGGCCGCGTCATCCCCAAGCGTTACATGCATCTCCTTCTATTTCTTCGACTTGGGATCGCCCACGAGCACGAAGGGCGCCCAGTTGAAGGGGTGGGCGTAGGCTCCGGTCCGCAGGCAGGTCGAGCTTCGCCGGCCGAGCGCCTCCCCTTTGTCGACCTCTCCTTCAGCCGCCGGTAGAAGTCGGGCATGATCTCGGTGCCGAGTCCTCCGAGACCGGCCAGAGGCTGACGACGAGGCTGGGGGTACCGGCATAGAAGAAGGCCCGCGCCAGCCCGACGAGCCCCTCGCCCGGTCACCCGTTTTCCGGCACCCGTATCGCACGCCGAGAGGACGACCAGGTCGGCGTCGAGCTTGAGGTTGAAGACTTCGTCGACCCGCAGAACCGGCCGTCGTCCCCGTCCAGATCCCGGGGGTCAGGACGAGCCCCGAGAGCGCAGGGTTTGCTCGTCGAAAACGCCATGGATGGCAAAGTGGACCCGGCGCGCCACGGCAGAGCAGCGGGTTGCGGAGGACGTTTCGCCTTGCTCGCCTCGTCGTCCAGGTAGAGCTTGACCGCGGAGGCTCGGGTAGAGATCCGCGATCCCTCGACCTCCTCCCTCGACTGGGGAACGCGCCAGGGCGGTGCGCGGGGCGGCGAAGGCCAGGAAGGCCGGACCCGTGGAGCGCGGGGCGCCGGGCGAGCGTGCGGAGCCCCCGGAGCACGCTCGCCGAAGGCACGTAGGAAATGGTGTGGCGACGAGAAGGTACGGCAGCTCGGGCAGCTGATCGAACAGGGGCGGTCGGAGCGAGCGGCGCTCGGATCGGTGAGCAGAGCTTCGAACGGGAGGAGATGCAGCGGGCCGTCCGGCACGACCAGGAGGTCGTGCTTGCGTTCCAGGATCTTGCTGGCCGGTTGGATCAGGACCTGATGGAGGTAGGCAGCCTCTTTGACGAAGGTACCGAGTTGGAGAGTTGCTCGGCGTCGCGATCGCCGCGCGCAGGCGGCCCACCGAGTCTTCGATCTCGGCGGCGGGAGGCAGCCGATAGCTGCTCACCCCCTCCCGGGTGACGACGAAGAGGAAGGACGCCCGGTTGCCGAGGACATATTCGAGGAGAGCCGTCCGCTCGTCTCGATCCCGTTCGATCCCCGCCGCATCGAGCGGGACCGGATAGCGCACCTCGGCGTAGCGTGGATCTTGGCGTCTGGATCCTCCCGCGCGAGCGACTCCTGCCGGTGCTCGATGTCGAGGAGCTTGCGGTCGAGCCGTCGGCTTCGAGCGCGGCGGTCAACGGGCCGACGCGAGCTGGGACCTGGGTCTTGTAGAGGTCCCGTTCGAGCTCGGTCTCCTGCTTCTGGAGCTCTGCCGACATCCCGCTGTTGACGTCGATCCGGACCTCGGAGAGGAGATCGAGGAGCGCCCGCGCCCGCGCCTTCTCGCTGGCCTGGAGCGCCTTCTCTCCATAGTGGGCCCGGGGTAGCCTCTGCGCAAGCTGCACGAGAAGGTCGACGTAGAACTCGTAGTAAGTCGCGGAGGGTGGAGAAGAAACGAGATGCGCGTCTGGTCGCGCAGGAAGCGGCTGCGCGCCTTTTCCAGCTCGAAGAGGATCGGCTCGATCGCCGCTCTGCCTCCTCTAGATCGCCGCGGTCGCGATCCAGCCATGGCGAGTTGCAGCTCGCAGGCCGCCTCGGAGCGCCGGCGTTGAGTCTGCCGGGCGAGCTCCAGGGCCGCTCGAAGTACTCGCCAGCCCGGCTTGAGAGGTCACCCTGGGCGTGATAGGCACCCCCATCTCGAGCAGCGTCCTCGCCATCTTCCTGCTATCTTCCACTTCCGGTGTGGATCTCCAGCGCGGGAGCGAGGAAGCCCAGCGCTTCGGCTGGCTGCTGGAGCTTGAGGTCAGGTCGGCCTTGCCCATGCTGTGGAGGGCGAGGCCCTCTTGCTATTCGAGCGCCGGACCTGTGGCTGAGTTGCAGCGCTCTTTATACTTGGCCCGGGCCGGACCCGGACCCTCCAACGAAAGCAGGACGGAGCCGAGGTTGACCAGGGCATTGATGCGATAGCTCTCTGTGGGCGGTGTACCCGTGGGCAGCAGATCGAAGAGCCGCGGCATAGCTGGTGCGCGCCTTGTCGAGGTCCCCCAGCTCGATGTAGAGCGAGCCCAGGTTATGGTAGAACTGGCCCTGCGACGCCGGATCTCCCCTCGCTCGTCTTGATCGCTTCGTCGTAGAGGTGAGAGCGCTCGCTGGAGCTCGCCCCGCCGGTGGTAGACCGTCGCCAGGTTGCCGGTGGCCAGGCTCTCCTGCTGGAGATCCCCGATTTGCCGGCTCAGTTGGCGCGCCCGCTGGTAGTAGCCCTCGGCCGCATCGAGATTCCACTGCGCTCGATGGAGAATTCCCAGCCCCAAGAGCGTTCTCGCCTCGCCGGCCACATCTCCGGCGGCTCGCCGTAGCCGGAGAGCGGTGTCCAGCCAGCGCTGGGCCTGCCCGTAGTCGAGAGGTGAATTTCCAGAGTAGAGGAAGCCGAGATTCGAAGCCGTCTCCGCCTGCGCCGCGACATCCCCGATCTGCCGCCAGAGCTCGAAGGCCTGCAAGCTGGAGGCGAGGGCCGGTTTCGGAAGCGCCAGGTTGTTCTCGGCGTTGGCCAGGGGATCGAGAGCGGCGGCGGCACCCCGGAGATACCCCCGCAAGGCGGTCGCATGGATCTCGGAAAGCTCGTCGGCGGCCTCCTTGGCCCTCCCCTGATCGATCTTGACCGAGCAGATCTCGATCCGGGCGTCGGTCTCCCCCTCGAAGTCTCCCGCCTGGTGGTACAGCCGGCGCGCCTCTTCGAGCCTCTTCTGCGCCCGGCGTTTAGAATCCGGGACGGCAATGCTCAGGGTGGCCAATCCCTCCGCCATCGCCCTCAGAGCGGCCACCCGCGGCCGATCGGCCGGCATCGCGGGCCGCAGAGCCTCGATCGCGAGCTCATAAGCGCCCCGCCCACCGGCGGCTGGAGTGGCGACGAGGATCAGCCGATAGCGTCCCGCCCTCCCGGTCACCAGGGAGAGGAGCTTGACCGTCCGCCGGACCGAGCGGCCCGCCACGGCGAGCGGCTCCCCGGTGGGTCCGGCGAGGGTCGCACCGATCTTCAAGCCTCTCTGCCTGAGGGCCAGGCGGAGGTACTGGCCGGCCGCGAGATCGAGGTCGTAGGCGCGGCTCTCGCCCGCCGCGATCGGTCCTGCCGCCGGCCGGCCGGCGGCGAGGAGCGGCGCCTTAGGGAGCGCTCGAACCGGGGCCGGGCGCGGAACCGGCGACCGGCCGCAGCCGGACGTGCCCCAGGCGAGGGCGAGCCCGAGGAGCACGGCGGCTCTGGCGGGGCGGAGACGGCAGAAGCGCTGGCGGCGTACCTGGATGACCGGCTCCCTCAACTCGGCTGGACAGCGCCGATTCTAACGCCACCGCCCGGAGGCCGCACGGAAGTGCCGCCGGTTCAAGATTTTGTGACAACATAGCCGAAAACGCTGCCTGGACTTAAAATCGGCGCCGGTCCGGCAGCATCCCGGGTCGAGAGGAGCGCTATGCAGGGGGAAGACGCCGAGCTCGTGAAGCGTTATCTCCGAGGGGAGAAGCAGGCGGTGGCCACCGTCGACAGCTGGATCGCGCATGCCGCCTACCCCTACAAGCGGCGGCTGGCCCACCGCTGGGACGACGTCCTCCAGGACATCCGGCTGGAGGTCACCAAGCTCCTCAAGCAGGACAAGTTCCGTGGCGAGTCGAGCTTAAAGACCTACCTCTGGCGAGTGGTCAGCCATACCTGCCTCGACCAGATCAACGCCGACAGCCGGGTGAAGCGGACCGAGATCGACGCCGGGAAGGACCCCGAAGAACGGTCGTTCTCCGTCGCTTCCCCCGACAACGAGAGCCCGGATGCGCGCTTGGAGGTCAAGGACCTCCTCTTGCGGGTGCTCGACCGGGTCCCCGCGGACTGCCGGGAGCTCTGGCGGATGATCCACGCCGGTTTGAGCTACCGCGAGATGAGCACCCGGCTGGGAGTGGCGGAGGGGACGCTCCGGGTCCGGGTCCTCCGCTGCCGGGAAAGAGCGGTGGCGGTGCGTGCCGAGCTCCTGCGCGGCGCGGCCGTGTAACGTCGGCGCCGCACCGGCGCCTATCATGGCGGGAGGAGCATAAGACGAATGACCTGTCAAGAGGCGGCCCTACAACTACCCTGGTTGCTCAACGGCTCTCTCGAGCCCGCCGAGCGGCGAGAGGTGAAAGACCATCTGGCGAGTTGCGCCTCCTGCCGCGAGGCCCTGGCGGATACCCGCCTCGCCTGGAAGATCTACGCTCAGCACATCCCGACCGCGGCGCTGGTGGCGTATGCAGAAGACGAGCGGCCCGAGGGGGGCGACCAGACCGACCAGATCGACCCGGCCCTCCTCGAACGCCATCTCGCCGACTGCCCGCAGTGCGCGGCCGAGCTCGAAATGGTCCGGGCGAGCCGCCTCCTCGTCGACCACGGCGAGGTGCGGCGCATAGATGATCGCCTCGTGGGGCGCCAGGCTGCACCCGCCCAGAGGGGCCGCGAGCGGGGCTGGCGGGCGGCGGCGCTCGCCGCTTGCTTGACCGGCCTGGTCGCGATCGGCGGCTGGGTGGGGACCGTCCAGCAGCTGCACCGGGTGGAGACGGACGCGGAGCCGCAGGTCCCCCGCGGACCTCAGGGCCCGGCCGCCGCGGCTGGCTCTGCCATCGCGTTCAATTCCCGCTCGCCGAAATCTCCGCCACGGTCACCCGCGATGCCAAGGCCCCGGCGCCGCCCACCTTCCAGGCGGGCTCCGGACACGCCAGGCTCCTGCTCAATCCACGCCCCACCGACACTTACCGGGAGCACGCCGCCGAGGTCCTCGACTCCGGCGGGAAGGTCATCGCGGCCAGCGACCACCTCGAGCTCAAGACCGGCAACTCCTATTCGGTCGACATCGATACGGACCGCCTGCCGCCCGGGACCTACACGGTCCAGGTCTACGGCACCGACGGCGCCGCCCGCAGGCCGCTCGACAGTTTTCCCTTCAAGATCAAATGGATACCGGTAGCTGGATACCGCCGGCCTGCCGCCTCCGTGGCACGGCCCTTGCCTTAATCCTGGGGTGGGGGGAGCCGCTGGCGGCACCCCTCGTCTCAAGGGAGGGCCGGTATGAGCTACAACTCGGTGAATCTGCCAGAACCGGCAAGACGGCGCTTTGCGGAAGCCTGGCGCCACCTCCAGGCCGAGTTCGTCGACCGGCCGGAAGCCGCGATCACGGAGGCCAGCCGCCTGGCGAGCGAGCTGATGCAGGCTGCCCGCACTGCTGCCCGCACCGCTGCCGACACCGCTCCCGGCAATCCACGGATGATCGAGAGGGTCGAGAGCTACCGCGCGGCCGGCGCCATCGCGGAGATCAACGAGCGCGGCGAAGCCACGATCGAGGAGCTGCGGGAGGCCATGATGCACTACCGCTCGCTGTTCGGAGAGCTCCTGGCCGACCGGGCAGCCGCACCCGAGGGTAGAGGCGTTCGCCAGGTCGCCGTCCCCGCCGGCACGCGGTGAGGCGAGCCGATCCCGCCCTATTGCAGCCGCTCGGCGGCGGCGCCGTGGATGGCGAGGGTCGTCGGATCCTGCAGGAAGGCCGCCACCCCGAGGTCGCCCCGCTTCCAGCTCGGGTCGATCGCCAGGGCCACCGCCCCGGAGTGCGCGGCACCGGGGGTGGCGGGGAGGGTGAAAGCCTTCACGAGCCGCCGCACGACGTAGTCGTTCCGGAGCGTCCGATGGGCATTCTCGCCACGGCCCACCGCCGTAGAGAGGTTGGTCTCGTAGAGGGCGACCCAGACGTCCAGGCCGTGCGCACCCTTGGGGTTCCCGACGACACTCGCATCGACAGACGCCTTGACGCCGGCGGCCTCCGGGGCGAGGTGGAGGGCGACCCGGCCGTCGGCCGGCGTCTTCAGAGCCTCGGCGATCCGCTGCCGCACCTCGCTCTCCTCGGAACCGACGCACTCGCTCCGGCCGTTGATCACCGCCTGGGGGGTGTAGACCCGCCCATTGAGCTTAAAGGCGTCGGAGTAGCGGCTCTGCCGGCCCGACCAGTCGGCGGACGAGAAGGGGTCGCGCCAGCCGATCGAGTTCCAGTAGTCGACGTGGAAGGAGAGCGGGATCACCCGGCCGGCGAGCTCCCGGTCCTGCCCGAGCTGGGTGAGCAGGCGGTCGGCGGGGGGGCAGCTCGAGCAGCCCTGCGAGGTGAAGAGCTCGACGACGACCGGGCTCGCTGCAGCGCCGGCCGGCGTGGACGAGGACTGCGGGGTGGCCGCGACCAGGGTGAGGGCGGCGAGCCCAAGCAGCATGAGAGAGGCGAGGGATTTCATCGGGGTTCTACCTCCAGGGGTCATCATACTCTGGAGGTACGGCTCGGGTCGGCCGGCCGGATGGACCGCCAACTCGGCCTAGTGCAGGAACATGGGCAGCCCCTGCACCTTCACCACCTTGGGCCGGTACTGGGCGCGGTCGTAGAAGCGCTCGACGTCCACCTTCTTGACCCCCTGGCCCACGGTCTCCAGATCGACCGCGTTGTAGGTGCCGCCTACGATCGCCGTCATGAGGCCGAGCCGGCGTTCGAGAACCAGGTCGGCCGCCAGGTTGCCGAAGTTGTTGGCGACCAGCCGATCCAGGGCGTCGGGAGGGCCGGAGCGCATGAGATAGCCCAGGCGCTGGTAGATCACCCGCTCCTGGGTCACTTCCTGGAGGGCCGTCCGCAGGTAGCGGCCGACCCCGCCCAACTCGCGGTTGCCCACCGCGTCGGCCTCGCCGGTCTCGAACGGCTCGCCGCCCTGCGGGTAGGCGCCCTCGGAGACGGCGACTACGGCGTAGCCGCTGGGATTCGTCCGCTTGTCCTCGGCGAGCAGGCGGACGACGGCCTCGGTGTCGAAGGGGACCTCGGCGATCACCGCCCGGTCGGTCCCCCCGAGGTAGGAGGAGAGGAGGCAGGTCTCCCCCGAGTAGCGGCCGAAGAGCTCGACGACCAAGAAGCGCTCGTGCGACCCGGCGACCGTCCGCAGGTCGTTGATGAAGTTGATCGAGCGGGTGACCGCGGTCGAAAAGCCGATGCAGTAGTCGGTGCCGAAGACGTCGTTGTCCATGGTCTTGGGGACGGCGATGAGCCCCACCCCCTCCCGGTGCAGGCGGCGGGCGAAGGTGAGGGTGCCGTCGCCGCCGATCGTCACCAGGGCATCCAGGCGGAGGAACTCGAGGGCCCGGAGAGCGGCCCGGGTGAGATCGACCCGGCCGTCCGGATTGGGGGGACCCATGCCGTCTCTGAGATGTTCGGGGACGGCTTCCGGCTGCATCAGGGCCGGGTTGATCCGCGAGGTGTGGAGGATGGTGCCGCCGCTCCGGTCGATCGTCCGGGTGTTGGCCCGGGTGAGGGGAAGAATCCAGGCCGAGTTGTCGGCGCCGTGGAAGGGGATGATGTTCAAGAGCGCCGCGTAGCCCCGGCGCAGCCCGATCACCTCGCAGCCCGCCTCCTCCATGCGGTAGACGAACGCCTTGATGGCGTTGTTCAACCCCGGCACGTCGCCGCCGCCGGTCAAAATCCCGACTCGTTTCGCCATGGTCTTCGCTCGGCTACCCCAGCGCCGCCAGCCGGTCGACTAAATCGACCACCCGGTTGGAGTAGCCCCACTCGTTGTCGTACCAGGCGACGACCTTGGCGTAGCCGTCCTCCGCGGCGTGGGTCGAGAGGGCGTCGAAGATCGAGGAGTGGGGGTTGCCGATGATGTCGGAGGAGACGAGCGCCACCTCGCTGTACTCGACGATCTTCTGGAACGGACCGGTGGCCGCCGCTTCCTTGACCGCCTGGTTGATCGCCGCCGCCGAGGGCTTCTCCCGCAGCCGGCAGACGAGGTCGACGATCGAGCCGTCGGGCACCGGCACCCGCATGGCCATGCCGTCGAGCTTGCCCTTCAAGCGCGGCAGGACCTTCCCCACCGCCCGCGCCGCGCCGGTCGTCGTCGGGATGATGTTCTCCGCCGCCGCCCGGCTCCTTCTGAAGTCCTTGTGCGGCACGTCCGCCAGGCGCTGGTCGTTGGTGTAGGCGTGAACGGTGGTGATGAACCCCTCCTCGATGCCGAAGCGGTCGTCGAGGATCTTCGCGATCGGGGCTAAACAGTTGGTCGTGCAGGAGGCGTTCGAGACCAGCCGGTCGGAGGGCTTGAGCGTCTCGTCGTTGACCCCGACGACGATCGTGGCGTCGATCTCGTCGCTCGCCGGGACGGTCAGGATCACCCGCTTGGCACCGCCCACGAGGTGTTTTTCGAGCTGCGCCCGCTTGGTGAAGACGCCGGTCGATTCGATGACGATGTCGACCCCCAGCGCCCCCCAGGGGATCGCCGCCGGATCGCGCTCGGCGGTCATGACGATCTTCTTGCCGTCGACGTACATGGCGTCGGCGTCGCTCGTCACCTCCTTGGGGAAGACGCGCATCATGGTGTCGTACTTCAAGAGGTAGGCGAGCTGCTCGTTCTCGAACAGGTCGTTGATCGCCACGACCGAGACGTCCTCGCGGTCGGCGAGGATACGAAAGACGCTCCGGCCGATGCGGCCGAACCCGTTGATGCCGACGCGGATCATTGACCCACCTCCTTGTCCAGCTCTTCGAAGCGCGCCAGGAGGTCGACGACCCGGTGCGCGTACCCCCAGCTGTTGTCGAACCAGGTAAGAGTTTTGGAAACGTTCTCGCCGAGCACCATGGTGGCCGGCCCGTCGAAGGTCCCCGAGTACTCGCTGTGGATGATGTCGGAGGAGACGATGGGGTCGTCCTCGAAGTCGAGGATGCCCCGGTACGGCGGCCCGGAGACCGCCGTCCGCATCACCTCGTTGACCGCCTCGACGGTCACCTTGCGCTCGTGCCAGCAGACGAGATCGACGACCGAGCCGTTGGCGACCGGCACGTTCATGGCGAGGCCGGTCAGCTTGGACTGGAGCTCCGGGAGGAGCGACATGATGACCTCGGCGGCGTTGGTCTCCTGGGGGATGATGTTCTCCGCCGCCGCCCGGCCCCGCCGCGGGTCCGCCGCCGGCACGTCGGCCAGGCGCTGCTGGTTGGAGTAGGCGTGGACCGTGGTCAAAAACGCCCGCCGGAGGCCGAAGGCGTCGGCGAGGATCTTGAGCACCGGCGCCGCGCAGTTCGCCGTCGAGGAGCCGTTCGAGACGATCCGGTGCTCCGGTCGGAGCTGGTCGTCGTTGACCCCCATGACGACCGTGATGTCGGGCGGGTCGAGCGAGGGCTCGCAGAGGATGACCCTTTTGGCCCCGCGCTCGAAGTGGCGCGACAGCTCCTCCCGGGTGTGAAACTTGGCGGTCGCCTCGATCACGGTGTCGACCCCGAGCGCCCCCCAGTCGACGTCGCCGGGCTTGGCGCCGGAGAGCATGGCGATCTGCCGGCCGGCAGCGTAGAGATGACCGTCTTTCAAGCTCACCGCCTCGGGGAAACGGCCGAGGATGGTGTCGAAGCGCAACAGGTAGGCCAGGGCGGCATGGTCGGCGACATCGCTGATCGCCTCGATGCGGAAACGGTCGCTCCGGTAGAGGATGCGAAAGATGTTGCGGCCGATCCGCCCCAGCCCCATGAGCCCCACGCGTGTGGGCATACGTACCTCCCTTCCCTAGACGCGAAAGGGCCGGCGTTCCGGGACGTCCTGACCCGGTCCGGCCGGCCCCCTCTCGGAAAGGATTGTATACCCTGCGAGCTATCTCACTAGGGGGTCTGCCCGGGCAGCCGCTTCGACCGGTCGGCGAGCAGGTGGCGCAGCGTCTGAGGGGCGATCGGCTTGACGAAGTGGTGATCGAAGCCGGCTTCGCGGGTGCGCCGCCGGTCCTCCTCCTGGCCGTAGCCGGTCAAGGCGACGAGCAGCAGCTCCGGCCCCAGCCGCTGGCGCAGCTGCCGGGCGAGGTCGCAGCCGTCCATCCCCGGGAGGCCGAGGTCCAGGAGGGCGACGTCGGGCGACGGCCCGGCCGCCGCCGCCGCGGCGAGCCCCGCCATCCCGTCCGCCGCCGTGCGCGGGTGGTGCCCCCAGAGCTCGATCAGGGTGGCGAGGCTGTGGGCGGTGTCCCGGTCGTCCTCGACGATGAGGACCGAGAGCGACCGCTCGGCCACCGGCTCGGCCTGCTCGGGGAGGGAAGAGACGGCCGGCGGCGCGGCGTGGCGGGAGGCCGGCAGGCGGACGACGAACTCGCTCCCCTGCCCCGGTCCGGGCGAGCGGGCCGCGACCTCCCCCCCGTGGAGCTCGACTAAGCCGCGCACCAGAGAGAGGCCGATCCCCAGCCCACCCTGGGCGTCCGCCGGCAGCTCTCCCTGCACGAAGGGCTCGAAGAGGCGGCTCTCGCCCCCCTGGTGGAAGCCGATCCCGGTGTCGCGCACGGCGAGCACCACCGTCAGCCCCACCACCCTCACCTCGAGCCAGATCCGACCGCCGGGCGGCGTGTACTTGGCGGCGTTGTTGAGCAGGTTGGAGATCACCTGCTCCAGGCGGACCGGGTCGGCTTCGAGCCAGAGCGGCGCGGGGAGCGCCGCGACGGTCAGCTGGTGGCGGCGGTGCTCGATGAGCGGCCGGCTCGCCTCGACGGCATTGCCGAGGACGGCCCCGATCTCGACCCACTCGCGGCGGAGCTCCATGATGCCCCGCCTGATGCGCGAGACGTCGAGCAGGTCGTCGACCAGGCGGGCGAGCTGGCGCACCTGGCGGTCGACGATCTCCCGCGCCTCGCGGAGGGCAGGCTCGGAGAGAGCGGCCTCGCGCATCGCCTCGACGGCGTTGCGGATGGGGGCCAGGGGGTTCCGCAGCTCGTGGCCGAGGATGGCGAGAAACTCGTCCTTGTGGCGGTCGGCGGCGAGGAGCTCCGCGCTCCCCTGGCGGAGCTCCTCCTCCAGGAGCCGGCGCTCGGTGACGTCGGTCTGGGTGCCCCAGGCGCTCTCCAGCTGGCCGCTCTCGACCCGCCCGATCAGGGTATGGACGAAAAATCTTCGCTGCCCGAGGCGATCGAGCTCCTGCGACTCGGCCTCGGTCAGCCGGTAGCCGGAGCGGATGAAGACCGCGAGATGCCGGCTGCGCGGCGACTCCGGGGGCAGGAAGTCCCCCAGGCGAGCGCCGTAGAGGTCGCCGGGGCGCTCGAAGCCGAGCATCCGGGTCATCGCCAGGTTGCACTCGGCGAGCCAGGCATGGCGGTAGAGGTGCTCGATCTGCTCGGCCTCGGGGGTGCCGACGGGGAGCGGGCGCTCGAGCTCGATCCGCCAGATCCCCTCCGGGCTCTGTTCAAAGAAGAAACGGAGCCTCGCCTCGCTCGCCGCGAGCCGCCGGTCACCTTCCCGGCGCGACATTGTGGTGCGCTCTCGTTGCGGGCCCACGGCGCTCCCTGGAATCACTCGGCGCAAAGACAAAAGAGACCGCTCGCCTGATTAGAATCCCTTGGAAAAACCGATATGCCGATTCTCTAGGATTCAATACACTATACCAAGTACGCCTAAATGGCGAGGGCTCGCGATAAAGTACGCCCGCGAGCGATCCGCGCCTCAAATCCTGAGCATGAACGGCTGGCACCTCTCGGACGTCTTACCCGGGCTCTACGTGGCCCTCTCCGGTCTCCTCCTCGACCGGGCGTTACGGCGTTGGTTCGATCCGGTACCCCCGCGGGTCTTCGCGCTCTTCGGGGTCGTCCTCCTCGCCCTCCTGGGGCCGGTCCTCTTAGGGGGGAAGATCCTCCTGCCGGTCGAGATCCTCACCCGGACGCCCCCCTGGCGGGTGCTGCGGCCGGTCCGGCCGGAGCTCGCCAACCGGCTGCAGCTCGACCTGGTGTCGCAGATCACCCCCGCCCTCGCCCTCGTCCGGCGCCAGGTGAAAGCCGGGGAGTGGCCACTCTGGAACCCCCTCGCGGGGACCGGCATGCCGCTCCTCGCCGATCCCCAGTCGCAGCCCTTCCAGCCGCTCGTCGTCCTCGCCTGGCCCCTCCCCCTGCCGCAGGCGGCCGGGGTGACGGCGGCTCTCCGGGTGCTCGTCGCCCTCGTCTTCCTCTTCCTTCTCCTTCGCCGGCAGGGGCTCGGGGAGCCTTCCGGCGCTCGCCGGCAGCCTCGCCTACGGGCTCGGCGGGTTCCTCCTCCTCTGGCTGGGCTGGCCGATCGCCAACTCGGCGGCCCTCCTCCCCCTCCTCCTCTACACCGTGGCCCTCTCCGCCGACCGCGGGGAGAGGCGCGACTTCCTCCTGCTCAGCTTGGCGGTCGGCGCGGTCCTCTTGGCCGGCCAGCCCGAGACGGCGGTCAACGACCTCCTCCTCGCCGCCGCCTTCGCCCTCGTCCGGCTCGCCGAGCGGCACGAGCGAGAGTGGAAGACGGGGGAGCGCCGCCGCCTTCTCGCCGGCTGGGCGCTCGCCGGCCTCCTGGCGGCGGGAGCGGTCGCCCCGCTCCTCTTGCCGGCCGCCGACTACCTGCCCCAGACCCACCGCAACACCCGGATCGAGCGCCGCAACCGGCAGCTCCTCCACGGCCACCCCCTGGACGGCTGGCGGACGGCGGCCGAGCGCCGGCTGCGCTTCACCCGGATGGCCGAGCGGCTCCTCCCCATCGCCGCCCCGAACGCCTACGGCAACAACCGCTTCGGCCCCTACTGGGGGGACGACAACGTCAACGAGGACGCCGCGGCCTTCGGCGGCGGCGCCGCCCTCCTGGCCGCTCTCCTCGCCTTCGGACCGCTCCGGAAGAATCGGCGATATCGCCAGGAGCGTTTCTTTCTCGGGGTGGCGGCGGTCTGCCTGCTCGTCCTCGCCCGGCCGCCGGGGATGCTCCAGCTCGTCGCCGCCCTGCCGCTCCTCGGCAAATCGGCGACCTACCAGCACCGGCTGGTCCTCCCCCTCCTCCTCGCCATCGCCTATCTCGCCGCCTGCACCCTGGAGCGCTGGCGGCGGGAGGGGGTGCGGCGGGGGCCCCTCGCCCTCGTGGCGACCGGCCTCCTCGCCCTCCTCGCCTGGGCCTATTTGCGAGCGGGGGCGCCGCCAGCCGAGAGCGCCGGCGCCCTCGCCGACCTCCGGCACCAGTGGCTCGCCGGGCAGCTGGCGGTGGTCGCTGCCGCCGCCCTCACCCTCGGCTGGCCGCCCCCCGGCCGGCCCGGCCGACCTGCGGGGCGGCTCCCGGGGCTCCTCCTCCTCGCCCTCCTCGCCGGCGAGCTGCTCTGGCTCCACCGGCCGGCGAACCCCGCCATGCCGCGCCGCTTCTACTGGCCGACGACCCCCGCCGTCGCCTTCCTGGAGCATCACATGGATCTCAAGGACGGCTTCCGGACGGCCGCCCTGGGGGCCTCCTTCCAGCCCAACGGCGCCGCCCTCTACAACCTCGCCGACGCGCGCTACACCAACCCCCTCCAGCCCTGGAACGCCGCGGTCGTCCTCCGCCCCCTGGTCGACTCGACCGAGCAGGTCAACGACCTCTACTATCCCCTGGAGCACCCGCTCTACGGTTTTCTCGGCGTGCGCTACCTGATGGTGCCGGAAGGGGTCGCTCTCCCGCCACCCTGGCGGCTGGCCTTCGTCGACCCCAGCGCCTGGCTCTACGAGCGGCCCGCTCCCCAGCCGCGCTACTTCCTGCCCCCCGAGGCCGACCGGCTCCCGGGCTACCCCTGGCCCCGCTGGATGGCCGGGCGGCGAGAGTACGCGAGCGCCGTGCTCCTGAGCGGCCGGTCCGGCGCTCCCGAGACCTGGAGGGCGACGCCGGCGATCCCCCCCGGCGCTTCCCGGCTGACGATCGAGGCGCTCCGCGCCGCCCACGTGCGGCTCCGGGCCGACCTCGCAGAGCCCCGGCTCCTCGCCTCCAGCCACTACCAGGACGGCGGTTGGAAGCTGCTCGTCGACCGCCGGCCCCACTCGACGGTGGTCGCCGACGGCCCCTTCCTCGCCGCCTGGCTGCCGAGAGGCGAGCACCGGCTGGACCTCGTCTACCGGCCGCGCACCCTCCTCCCCGGCTGCCTGCTGGCGGCGCTGGCGCTCCTCGGGGGGGTGCTGTGGTGGGTGCCGCGGCCCCGTGGCCGCTGACTACCTCGCCCTCTTGGTGCGGTTCCCGCCCCCCTGGGCGGGAATCCAGCTTCTCAGAACTTTCTCAGAACTCAACCAGCGCTCTCTCAAGACTTTACGGGATCGCGCCAGCTACGGTGCACTCAACCCGAACAGGTCCGGGCCGTCCGCCAGTCCGGTGGACGCCCGCCCGAAGGAGGTTGCAGATGCCCGCCGCACCGCTCCTGACAGACTCCGATCTCCGTTCGATGTTACTGGTCGCACAGCAGGCCTCCGGCGGGCGATCCGCAACCGTGGGCGGAGGCTTGGAGACCACCTCGATCTCATCAGCGCAGCTCCACCATCTGAGCCGGCGCAGCGGCCTACCCGAGATCGAGGCCGAAGAGTTCCGTTCCTGGGCGCTCTTCAAGCTGGTCGACGCCGACTACCGGATCCTTGGGAGCTGGGAGGGTCGGAGTTCCTTCCCGACTTTCCTGACGGTCGTGCTGGTGAACCTGCTGCGGGATTACCGCATCCACATCTGGGGTAGGTGGCGGCCTTCCGCGAAGCCCGCCGCCGCGGACCGGAGAGCGTCCTCCTGGAGCGCTTCCTCGTCCGGGATGGGCTCACCGCCGACGCAGCCGTCGAGCGGCTCCGGACCGAGCATGGGCTCTCTCCTGCTCCCGAGGAGGTGGAGCGGCTCGCGGCGACTCTCCCTGGCGCCTGCAGCGGCGGAGGGCCGGAGAAGAGGTTCTGCTCCACATTCCGATCGACGGAGAGGTGGAGGCCCGAACCGAAGAGCGGGAGCTGGCCTGCACGGCGGACCGGCTCCGCGATCTGCTCGCTCCGCTCCTCGAATCGCTCCCAGCCGAGGAACGCCTCCTCCTCCGGTTGAGCTTTTCGAGGGGCTCAGCATGGCCTCGATCGCTCCGATCCTGGGACGGCCCCAGAAGGAGCTGTACGAGGTGCGGAAGAGGTGTCTGAGGCAGATCCAGCGGTCTCTGAGCGAGGCCGGTATGAGCCCGGATCAGGTCCAGGAGCTGATCGGCCGGCTCCAGGGAAGCCTGGGGCTGGAGAGGTCGCTCTCGGGAAGGTAAGGTTCGCGGCGTATCAGCGGACCGCGGGCTCCACGATCGCTCGGAACCTGGGGTCGTTCTGGAAGGAACGAAAGACGATATCGTCGCGGAATTCCTCCCGTGGATATCCTCTTTGAATGGCCTGCCAGGTATAGTAATAGACCTCGTCCCAGTGGCTTGCGATCGCATGGATCTGCGCCATCCGGAAGAGCAAAGTGGCTTCGATCTGGCTGGAGGCGCCCGAACGCCTCGCCGATACGCCCGAGCTTGGTGGGCTCGGTGCGCTCGTTGCGCTCGTAGCACACGGTGCGCTCGTTGCGCAGTTCAAGGCGGGAGAGTTGAGGAAAATCGAGGCTTGTCAGAAGTTGTTGCTCGAGGCGCATCGCTTCTCGAATGTTCTCGAACGCCTCGTCGATACGCCCGAGCTTCGCAGCACAGAAGGATCGAACGTAGAGAAGATAGGTGGAGCGCGAGCCCCCTCGGATCAGCAAGCGATCGAAGCCTGCCAGAGCGAGCGCATACCAACGCTGCGCTTCGTCCTGCTGGCCGACCTTCTCGTAGCACTCGGCCAGATTGCGTGCCGTGATTGGATCGGGTTGCAGCCGGTATGCCTCATGGAAGATTTTGATAGCCTCGGGCATGCGCTCCAGCTTCAGATAGGTGAGGCCGAGGCCATTCGCCGCACGGGAATCATGGGTCGCCTCGAAGACTTTCTGGAACAGAGGGAGGGCAGCGAGGTTGCGTCGACCAACGAGATAAATCTCTCCCAGAATCTGATTGGCGGTCGGATGATCGGGGTCGTGTTCAAGCACCTTGCGAATCATGGCCTCCGCCTCATCATAGCGCCCGGCTGCTTGAAGCTTGGAGGCCAAGAATACACCTTCGGCATCTCCTCGCCGTTTAAGGTCATTTCCCCGCTTGAACAGCCGTTTCACTTCGGGCCAATAATTCCAACGATGCTCGCGCAGATCGTTCTCCAACTCCTCCGCCGTCTGATACCGCTCCGCCGGGTCCTTCGCGAGAGTCCGCTCGATCACCTCGGACAGCTGCGAGGGAAACGCTCCCGCACCCTCGAGAGGCCGCGGCGGCTCGTTCAGAATCGAATAGATCACCGCCTGCTCGTACTCACCGCCGAACGGCAAGCGGCCGGTCACCATCTCGTAGAGCACCACCCCGAGAGCAGACGGCAGTTCCCGGATTGACTGTCGCCCGTGTCTACCGGGCGACTTGTAGATCAAGGGGTTCGGGAGGAGCCAGCAGGGTGAGCGTGGTGACGCCACCAGCTTGGCGAGGCCGAAGTCGAGCAGCTTGACCGTACCTTCTGGCAAGACCATGACGTTGGCCGGTTTGATGTACGCGATGGCGGATTTGCCGATGGTGCGCCGCGGCGAGGCCCCGGGCGATCTGGCGCGCGATTCCCAATGCCTCGTGGAGCGGCAACGGCCCCTGCTCGAGCTTCTGCTGGAGGCTCTCCCCTTCGTAGAAGGCCAGGGCGAGGAACGTTCGACCGCCCTCGGTCTCGCCGGTCTCGTAGATCGTCGCCACGTTCGGGTGGTCGAGCTGGGCCACGGCCTGAGCCTCGCGTAGGAAGCGCCGGCGGGCGCTCGGGTCGCGGGTGAGATCGGCGGGCAGGAACTTGAGCGCCACGACGCGGCCGAGGCGCAGGTCGCGGGCCTTGTAGACCTCCCCCATGGCCCGCCCCCGACCGGCTCCAGAATCTCGTAGCTGCCGATCCGGCGGCGGCGGCGAGCGGCTCCGGAGCGGCGCTATAGGAGACCTTGGCCAGCAGCCGGTAGCCTTTCTTCGCGAACGTCTGGATGAAGAGCGGTTTGCGTGCCTCGTCGCCGAAGGCCTTCCGGAGCTCCCAGATGGCATGGCTCAGCACCTCCTCGGAGACGAACGCCTCCCCCCAAACCTCGCGGATCAGGCGCTGCTTGGAGACGACATTGGGCGCATGCTGGGCCAGGCAGGCGAGAACTTGCAGGGAGCGCGCCTCGACGGAAACCGCGACGTCCCCTCGTTCGAGCTGCCCCAAAGCTGGGCAAAGCCGCAGTCGGCGACAAAGAAGTCGGGTTCCCAGGAGCCTTGCAGGCTCGCGTCGGGCCTCATGAATGTTGGCTGGTCGCCATGGGCAGGCACCCTTACCGGAAAGACAACCCTGGAAGACAACCTACGCTGGATAGGTGCGTTCCTACGGAGAGTCTATTCTAGAAGGAGGAAGAGCCGGTTCGTCGTCATGGATTCCCGGCGCACCGTTACTGCGGCACGGCGCACCGTTATGGATTCCCGGCGCACCGTCACTGCGGCACGGCGCACCGTCATGGATTCCCGGCGCACCGTCACTGCGGCACGGCGCACCGTTATGGATTCCCGGCGCACCGTCACTGCGGCACGGCGCACCGTCATGGATTCCCGGCGCACCGTCACTGCGGCACGGCGCACCGTTATGGATTCCCGGCGCATCGTCACTGCGGCACGGCGCACCGTCATGGATTCCCGGCGCACCGTCATTGCAGCACGGCGCACCGTCATGGATTCCCAGCGCACGGTTACGGTGGGACGGCTCGCGATGGAGGGGTAGGGAGACGGCTCTGCCGTCGCCCCTACCGGGCTTTAGATTAAAGGGGTTGATGCGCCGATTTTTCACAGCCTCTCAGTCCTGGGCTCAGGCCGAGCTTCTCGGTGGCGGCCTCCGGGAGGTGAGGAGGGGGGCGCTACGCTCTACGTGGCACTGGCTACGCCCGCTGCTGTCCGGCCGCCCCCATGGCCCGGCGCAGCCATTTGCCCTGGACGCCCTTCAACATCTTCTTCATCCCCTTGTACTGCTTGAGCAGCTTGTTGATCTCCTGCACCGAGGTGCCGGAGCCCTGGGCGATGCGCTTCTTGCGGCTGCCGTTCAAGACGTCCGGCTTCCGGCGTTCGAGCGAGGTCATCGAGTTGATGATCGCCTCGACGACGACCAGCCCGCGCTCGTCGACGTTCGCCCCTTCGAGCCCGCGGAGCGGGCCCACCTTGGGGAGCAGCTCGAGCACTTGGCCGAGCGGCCCCATGCGGCGCAGCTGGCGGAGCTGGTCGCGGAGGTCCTCGAGGGTGAACTCCTGGCGCGCGATGCGGCCGGCCAGGCGCTTCGCCTCGTCGTGGTCCAACCCCTGCTCGGCCTTTTCGATCAGCGAGAGGACGTCGCCCATGCCGATCATCCGCGAGGCCATGCGCTCGGGGTGGAAGAGCTCCAGGTCCTCGGGCTTCTCGCCCATGCCCACGAAGCGGATCGGCACCCGCGCCACGGTGCGGATGGAGAGCGCGGCGCCGCCGCGGGAGTCGCCGTCCATCTTGGTCAGAATGGCGCCGGTGAGCGTCATCGCCGCGGCGAACTGCTCGGCGCTCTTGACCGCGTCCTGACCGGTCATCGAGTCGGCGACGAAGAGGGTCTCCTGGGGGGAGAGCCGCACCGCGAGCTGCTTTAACTCCTCCATCAGGGCGGCGTCGACGTGGAGCCGGCCGGCGGTGTCCATCAAGACGACGTCGTGGCCGCGCTGGCGGGCGACGGCGAGCGCCCGGGTGGCGAGGTCCAGGACCTTCTCCCCCGGCTCCGGCGTCAGCACCGGCACGTCGACCCGGGCGCCGACCTGGACCAGCTGCTCGACCGCGGCGGCGCGCTGGAGGTCGCCGGCAACCAGGAGCGGGTGCTTGCCGCGCTGCTTTTTCAAGCGCAACGCGATCTTCCCCGCCGTCGTCGTCTTGCCCGAGCCCTGGAGGCCGCAGAGGAGGATCACCGCCGGCCGGCCGTCGAGCTGCAGCTCGGTGCCCTCGTCGCCCAAAAGAGCGGCGAGCTCGTCGCGCACCACCTTGACGACCTGCTGGGCGGGGGTGAGGCTCTCCATCACCTCCTGCCCCTCGGCACGCTCGCGCACCCGGTCGATGAACGGCTTGACCACCCGGATATGGACGTCGGCTTCGAGCAGGGCGAGCCGGATCTGGCGCAGCGCCGCCTGCAGAGCCTCGGGGGTGACCTTCCCCTCGCCCTTCAGGGTCCGGAAGACGTCCTGGAGCTTGTTCTGGAGACCGTCAAACATGGAGAAGACCTCGCGTCGGGCGGCCGGTGGGGCCAGCCGCTGGTAAAGGAGGGAGATGGTAGCACGGGGCTCGGCGAAGCGATCCCGGGGCTCGGCAAGCTTTCCCGGTGCCTGGCGAAGCTTTCCCGGTACCTGGCGAAGCTATCCCGGTACCCGGCGAAGCTATCCCGGTACCTGGCGAAGATTTCCCGGTACCTGGCGAAGCTTTCCCGGGGCTCGGCAACCTATCCCGGTACCTGGCGAAGCTATCCCGGGCCTGGCGAACCTATCCCGGTGCCTGGCGAAGCTATCCGGAGCCTCGGCAACTATCCGGAGCCCGGCAAGGTAGAAACCCTACAGCCGACGGTGCTGGAACACCGGCATCGAACGCCGGATGCGGGTCAGGCGGCCGAGGTCGATTTCGGCCATGGCGAGGCCCGGGCCGTCGGAGGCGACGGCGACGGGAAGGCCCCAGGGGTCGACGACCATGGCGTGGCCCCAGCTCTCGCGGAGACCGCCGTCGTCGTGCTTGCCGTGCTGGGCGGCGGCGACGACGTAGCACTGGTTCTCGATGGCGCGGGCGCGGAGGAGGGGCTCCCAGTGGTCCTTGCCGGTCGCCTGGGTGAAGGCGGAGGGGATGGCGAGGACCTCGGCGCCGCCCTCTGCGAGGCGGCGGTAGAGCTCGGGGAAGCGCAGGTCGTAGCAGATCGAGAGGCCGAAGACCCCGAGCTCCGTCTCCACCACCTGCGGCGACTCGCCCGGCTTGCAGGTCGCCGACTCGGCGAAGCGCACCTCGGGGATGTCGACATCGAAGAGGTGGATCTTCCGGTAGGTGGCGAGGATCTCGCCGCCGGGGCCGAAGAAGACGCTGGTGTTGTAGCAGCGCCTCTCCTCGTCGCTCTGCTCGTTGAAGGAGCCTAAGAGGAGGTAGATCCCGAGCCCCTTGGCGAGCTCGCCGAAGCGCCGGCAGGTCGGGCCGTCGAGCGGCTCGGCCCGCCGCACCTTCTCCTCGTGCGGCCCGAGGTAGTTGGTGTTCTCCGGGGTGGCGACGAAGCGGGCGCCATGGGAGGCGGCGCGCTCGACTAAGTCCCGCGCGCTCTCCCAGTTGGCCGACTCGTCGGAGGTCGAGGTGAGTTGAACGGCGGCGGCGACGAACATGGCGGATATTTCTAGCACAGGCTAGGAGCGAGAGCTAGTCATAGTCTTATGCGTGTGAGCAAGTGCACGTACGCACCTCTGCGCTGCGGATTCTGCGTTGACGCTAACGCTGTCTTAGGTTACAGTCTAAGTTGCACCAGAAAAACCCATCATGCTAAGGAGCCGCTCTTCCGAACTCCGTCAGGGCTCAGTAGGACTCCTGCTCTGAGAGAGTCCACGGTGGAAATGGGAGAGAAATAGCCGCATGCGCTGGAGAGACTCAAAAGTGGACGCCTGAGAACGCCACTTAAGGGCCAATCGGTGGAGCGAGTCATGGAGGAGAAACAAATGACACGGAAAAGGCGCGCGCTTCGTAAAGCCGCGCCGGAGAAAAACGTCAATAATTTCCGTGACCCCGAGGCCTCGCGTTTCGACAACTTTAAAAACGTTGCCTATGGAGGGATGCTGGCGGTCTTTGCCGTGGCAGTAAGTCTAAACGATTTCAAGGAAATGTGGATTCCATCCTCTACGCCGCTAATCATGTTCGGCGCTCGGATTTTATTTTTTGTTGAACTCGTTTTTTTAATGTTCAGGTGGATTATAGCGACGCACCACGAGATGGATTTGTGGGGTCGTTGGTTAGACAATCCATTCACGAAGCAGGATGTATATACGGCGATATTTGGCCTTGCGGTTGTACTAGGACTGCTAGTGGCCTTCCCCCATAAAATTCTTTTCACCTCAGGCTTTATGACGGTATATTTTCTTATAAATTATTGGACCCAATGGCTTGCCAACGATCACTTCGCTCGAGCACTGCAACGAACGCGAGCGAGAGGACTAAGCGCGGCCGACAGCAACATACTCAAGATAATGGAGTATTTTTGGCTCAAACGACCTCAATTGGCTAGAATAGTGACCATGATGTTCTTCTCATCCATTGCCTTCAACCTCGCCCTGGCGGGAGAGCTGCAACCGGAGCCACAGAAAACACGTTTCCAACTAGGCTCCTACGCCTTACTTATGACCATCATTCTCATTGGCGAACTCGTAATCGCATGGTGGCGGCACAAACTGGATCAAGAAATCATAGCTAATTCTGAAGAGTGACAAAACCATGTGCGCTACATCAGATGGCTCTAAGCCTAAGAACTTCGTCCCAGAGCGCTTGCAACTGCCGAACGTGCCTTCGTCCCACGGTGAAGTCTCTCCAGAAGAAGGGCTCCCATTCATTGCCGGTGTTCTCTTAGCATCCTTACCTCTCGCATCATTTCTTGGCCAATACATGCTCTCGCTCCGCGCGGGCACTCAGCAAGTATTATTCCACCACTTGACCGTCATGGTAGTGGATTGGTTTTTCGTGCCTTTCAATTATTTGGCAGCTCGACTCATCGAGTGGCGGCGCGGCGGAAGGCTTTACCTAATAACCGGCGCTTCGGTCATATTGAATATATTGACACATGCTTTTTGGCAGTACAATGGGATTGACCCAGGCCATATGATCACTAAAGCCGGCGTTGTGCTGCCAGCAGGCTGGATTCACTTGGCATTTTCGATTCTCGAGATGATACTTCTTAGCGCCTTTGTGTTCTGCCGTAAAGCGGGTGGACCAAGGCTTAGGCTTGCGACAATGATTGCTACGGCATACTTCGTAACGATGGGTATCTGCGGATACGCCATGCACCACGGCTTTATCGCGAGCGATGTGATCGTGTTTATTAGTGGCCTTTTTTTTGTCATTGCCTATCCACGGCTAGTTGGTAAAAGACAATTATAGCTCTCGCCAGAACGGTCTGCCCCACGACCTAGCCTAGAGGCACGAGGTGCGGGTCGACTCTCAGGGCGGTACCGTCCTCCCATTGCCGGATGCACAGCATCCCAAGTAATCGATTAGGCTAGGCGAGATTCGATGCGCCTTGGCAATGCGTTCCGAGTTCCTGCGGCGTGCGATGGCAGATCGCACCTTGCCTCCATCTGGTCTTCTTCGGCGCCCTCGGCCTCCCTCTCGTGCTCTCCCGGCCGGTCGGCATCCACGAGGGGTACAACCGGCGTTGGGCGATCGAGAACGGGGCGGGCCTGAAGATGCGCGATCCCCGCCACGCCGGCTGGTGGATCCGGGAGTGGCTCTCCGAAGGGGTGCTCGCCGCGGCGGCGTGGTTCGGGTTTCTGCGGCTGCCGAAATTCGGGCTCTACCAGATTCTGGCGGCGATGGGAGAGGCGTGACGGCCGCCCGTGGTACTGTGGAAATCTGCCGACCTCCTCGCCCACTGCCGTGGGTCCCACCTCATGGGAGGTCACGAGGCTCGGGCCCAGCCAGACCCCACCCGCCTTGAAAGGAGCTCCCCAGACCCATGCAGCCAAGATTCCGGCTCGCAACGCCCGTCACCCTCCTCTGTTCCCTCGCGCTCTTCAGTCTGGGCTGCGGCAAGACCACGCCGGCCGGGGCGTCGGCGTCGCCGGCATCGACGGCAGCGGCATCGGCGGCGTCCACGCCGGCCGCCGCCGCAACCGCAACCCCCGCCGCCGCCCCTGCCGCGAACGGCAGCCGCCGACACCGGTGAGCCGCCGAATCTGTTCATGGGGCATATCGATCCGAAGACCCTCGGCATCCCGATCTATCCGGGCGCCAAGCCGTCCGACGGCATCGGCATCGCGTCCTCGGGCAAGGAGGGGAACGGCCAGATGGTCGTCCTGACGACGCCGGACTCGTTCGACACCGTGGCTGCCTGGTACAAGGCCAAGCTGCCGGCGGGCTCGGGGAACACCAGCCTGATCGGGACCGGTCATTCGATGATCACGTTTCAGGCCTCCACCCAGCCGAACGACGCCAAGCTCGTAACCGTCGCGACCGCGGGCGATCACACCTCGATCACCCTGACCGCCGGGCACAGCGCGGCTCCGGGGACCGCCAGCTCCGCGAGCCTGGCAGCGGCCGCCAGCGCGCCGGGCGCCGCCGACCATGCCGACCTCCACTCGCTGGGGCTGCCGGTCTATGCCAGCGTCTACGAGAGCAGCTGGGCGGGCAATTTCAGCGACGATACCCAGACGACGCGCCAGGGCAACCTGAGCACCCACGACTCTTTCGACCAGGTCTACCAGTGGTACAAGGGACAGCTGCCGGCGGGCTCGGAAGAGGGCGAGGCCGCGGCGTCGAACCACACGACCGACGAGGGCGAGCGCGCCGCGATGTTTCAGCTCGGGACGACGGCCGATCCCAAGTCGAAGATGGTCATGATCACCCGGGGCAAGAGCGACGACTCGACGATCATCGTCCTCCTCAATCACACGACGAAGTGAGCGCAGGCTCAGTTTGATCCTGCGGGCCGGCTCCTTCGGGCGCTTCGCGCAGCCAGTCGCCAGTCCTCGGAACCAAACTGAGCCAGTACCCGCGGGGCCCTAGCAGTCGCCGATGCGCTTGCCCTTGACGTGCTGGGTCACCTTCATCGGTCCCTTCTTGGTCACGACGCTCATGTGCATCGTGCTCTCGTAGGTATCGTTGGCGAAGACCATTTCACCCGTGCCCTTGGAGCCGTTCTGGCAGGTGAACGACCACGACCCCTTGTCGCTGCTGACCTTTACATCCGACGCCTGGCACTTGGAGGACTTCTGCATCTTCGCGATCATCGCCTCTGGCGTCGGGACTTGTTGCGCGCGCTCACACTTGGTAACGGTCATCGGCTGCATGGACGGCTGACCTTCCATCTCCGTGGAAATCGTGATCTGCCAGTTTCCCGGATGGAAGTTGAAAGCGGCCGCGGCCCAGGCGGCCGAGCCGGAGAGGAGGAGTGTCGCGGCACAGACGAGCGCGGTCGTCGATTTCTTCACTGGATCTCCTTCGAAGCCTAAAACTGTACGTTGCTGAGGAAGAATGACGAGACCTCGACGTTTCGCGAGACGATCTCGGCCGCCATCTGGGGGGTGAGGACGAACTGGCCCGCCCGCTCCTTGGCCGGGGTCATCAGCAGGAGCTCGAAGCCGCTGACTCTGGGGTGGCTCTCGCGGACGTGGAGGAGCGCCGTGGCACCGACGGCGAGCGCCCGGAAGACCGACGCCTCGGAGTTGGTGGTCACCTCGACGAGTGGCCGGTCGGACTGGGTGCCCTGGTAGATCTCCACCTCCTCCACCCCCTGGCCGTGGAAGAACTGCTGCAGCTCGGCGGCCACGTCGACCTGGGAGCAGGGCCGGCGCGTCAGGGTGGAGAGATCGGAGAAGCCCGCCTTGGTCTTCGCCAGGCTGCCGGGAAGGGCGGTCGCCGAGGTAGGGGCGACCCCCGGACGGGTGCGCCGGGCCGGCACCAGCTCGCGGGGCGCCGGAGCCTTGTCGTGGATGAGGTTGGTCAGGGTCTGCTGGGGAGGCGGGGCGGCCGACGCCGGCGGGATCTGGTGGCTGTCGATGACGACCGCCGTGCCGTAGTCGTTGGTGTTCGCCTGGTCGCTCCGCGCCACGTCGATCTGCTTTAAGGGGAGGAAGGTCTGGTTGCCGTTGGGGAGGGTGATCACCGCCCGCTCGCCGACGACCTTGTATTTCTCCTTGGCCTGGATCGACGACCCGTCCGTCAGGTAGATGGTGTAGGCGAAGAGGGGGCCTACCCAGAGGAGGGCGAGGAGGGACAGGGTCAACCGCCGCAGCTGGCGCATGGGGAGCATCCTTTCGGCCGTCGGATACGAATCGCTCTGCTATGATAACCCGCCACCGCCGAGACCGAGCCCCCTTCTCGTCTTGACCTCCCACCCCACCCCCGGACTGCTGCTGCTCGAGGACGGTTCCGTCTTCGAGGGCGAGACCGTCGCCGCCGGCACCCGTTTCGGCGAGGTGGTCTTCAACACCTCGATGACCGGCTACCAGGAGGTCCTGACCGACCCCTCCTACCGCGGCCAGATCGTCGTCATGACCCAGCCGCACATCGGCAACTACGGCACCGCCCCGGAGCTCGCCGAGTCGGGGCGCCCGTGGGTCGAGGGGTTCCTCGCCCGCCGCTTCACCGCCGTCCCCTCCGGCCAGCACCGGGAGGAGGGGCTCGTCGGCTATCTGCGCCGCCACTGGGTGCCGGCGATGGACGGGCTCGACACCCGCGCCCTCGTCCGCCGGCTGCGCGACCGCGGGGCGATGCGCGGGGTGCTGACCAGCGAGCGCTCGGACATCGCCCAACTCGCCGCCGAGCTCGCCGACTTCCCCACCATGACCGGCCGCGCCCTGGTCGACGAGGTGACCTGCGCCGAGCGCTACGAGCTGGCGCCGACCGCCGTTCCCGGCGCCGCTACCCGCGGCTGCCACCTGGCGGTCTACGACTTCGGGGTGAAAACGAACATTTTGCGCTCGCTGGAGCGGCGCGGGGTGCGCCTCACGGTGCTCCCCGCCCGCACCCCGGCCAGCGACTGCCTGGCCCTCGGGGCCGACGGGGTCATCCTCTCGAACGGCCCGGGCGACCCCGAGCCGCTCACCGGCATCGTCGAGACCGTGCGGGAGCTGATCGGCGCCGGCATCCCGATCTTCGGCATCTGCCTCGGCCATCAGCTCCTGGGCCTCGCCCTCGGCGGCACGACCTTCAAGCTCGGCTTCGGCCACCATGGCGGCAACCAGCCGGTTCACGACCTGCGGACCGGCAGAGTGGCGATCACCAGCCAGAACCACGGCTTCGCAGTCCATCCCGATTCGCTCCCCGCCTCCTGCCGGGTGACCGAGGTCAACTTGAACGACGGCACGGTCGAGGGCTTCGACGTCGCCGGGAAGCCGATCTTCTCCGTCCAGTACCACCCCGAGGCCGCCCCCGGCCCGCACGACGCCGCGCCGCTCTTCGATCGCTTTCTGGCCGCGGTGGCCGCGGTCGCCGCGAAGTGAACGGAGGGACGGGACCGGGAGCCCCTGGCGGGTCCGCTCACCTGGGTCATCGCCTGGCGCTTCCTCCGCGGGCCGCGGAGCCGGCTCCTCGGCGGCACCGCCCGCTCGGCCCTCCTCGCCACCGCCCTCGGGGTCACCGCCATGGTCATCGCCATGGGCCTGATGAGCGGCTACCGGGAGGATCTGGAGACCAAGCTCATCCGCGGCAACGCCGCCGTCCTCGCCTATCCGGTGGGAAACAAGGGGGTGAAGATCGACCCCAGGAAGGAGGCGCGCCTCCGCGCCCTCCCCGGGGTGCTCCGGATCGGCCGGGTCGCCTACGGTCAGGGATCGCTCGCCAGCTCGGCCCGGCCGCAGGGGGTGTCGGTGGTGCTCCGCGGCATCGATCCCGGCGGCGGACAGCTCACCGCCAGCCCCGGCCAGCTCCGCCCCGGACCCGACGGCATCCCGCGGACCGTCCTCGGCGCCGACCTCGCCCAGAAGCTCGGCGTCAAGCCGGGGGACACCCTCCGGCTCGTCGCCCTGGGCTTCGCCGGGGACCGGCCGCGCTTCCGCTACCAGAGCCTGAAGGTCGCCGGCACCTTCAAGACCGGCTTTGCCGAGTTCGACCGCACCTGGGTCCTCATCGACCGGCCGCTCGTCGAGAGCATGATCGGCGGCGAGGTGGCGGTCGACCTCCTCGAATTCACCCTGAAGGACCCGGCCGCGGCGCCGCTTACGGGGGAGAAGATCGCGGCGATCCTGAACCCCGACTTCGTCGTCACCGACTGGCAGCAGTTGAACCGCGAGCTGTTCACCGCCCTGAAGCTCCAGCAGGTGGCCCTCTTCCTCGTCCTCGGGTTGATCGTCCTCGTCTCGACCTTCAACGTCGCCTCGACCCTCGTCGTCCTCGTCCGCGAAAGAATGCGCGACCTCGGCGCTCTCGGCGCCCTCGGGCTCTCCCCCGTCCGCCTGTCGCGCGTCTTCCTCCTCTACGGCGGTCTCCTGGGGAGCCTCGGCACGCTCCTGGGCGTCGCCATCGGCTGGACGGCCTGCTGGGTCCTGACGACTTTCGAGCTCATCCGCTTCGACTCCGAGGTGGCGGCGATCTACTTCATCAGCTCCGTCCCCTTCCGCGTCCGCCCCCAGGATCTCCTCGCCGTCGTCGTCTTCGCCCTCCTGGTCACCCTCCTCGCCTGCTGGGCACCGGCCCGGCGGGCCGGCCGGATCGAGCCGGCGGTGGCGTTGCGGTACGAGTAGGGCGGGCGATCTTCGCGGCTGCCCCTCCTACCCCCCCGGCGCCATCAGCTCCCAGGTCGGCTTGAGCTCGACGTCGCCGCTGTAGCCGGCGGGCGGGCTGACGACGAAACGGACCCTGAAGTGGTCTCCCGCGGGGACGAACTCCTCGGCGCGGGAGAGGTGCACCGGCTGGCCGCCGGCCCGGGCCTCGAGCTTCAGGTGGAGGAGGCAGGAGGTGTGGTTGTCGACGACGAACTCGACGAAGGTGCCCTCCTTGCCCTTGCGCGGCGTCCAGGTCCCCTGGAAGAGGCCGAGCTCGGTGCCCGTGTCGTCGAGGAGCCGCTGGCGCTCGAACTTGAGGGTCCGGGTCGTGGGGAGAAAGAAGGGGGGGGCGTCCTGGACGTGACCGGCGCAGCCGCGGGCCTTCTTCGACTGCTCGGCGCCGGCGAGGAGAGCCGCCCGGCGCTCGGGGGTGAGCGGGTGCTCGTAGGGCGCCTTACCGAGGCGCGCCAGGTCGTCCGCCGCCGCCTCGACCGGCACGTAGCGGACGCAGGCGCCGACCAAGACCGCCGAGCGGTCCTGCTTCCAGGTGCCGTAAAGGACGTAGCTCTGGCCGAGCTCGAGCTTCGCCCCGCAGGCGCCGGCGGCGGTCTCGGCCTGGACCGTCGTCAGGTCGCTCTTCCAGGAGGAGGAGACGAGGATCGTATAGAGCTTGAGCTCCAGGCCCACGAGCTGCGCGTTCTCCACCTCCCCGGCGAAGATCTCCTGGGCGACGGAGAGGCCGTGCTCCAGGGTGCCGCCGTCCTTCCCGCAGGTGCAGGCCGCCGGCGGGTGTGGCGGGGCGGGTGCTGCCGGGGCGGGCGCGGGCGCCGGAGGGGCCGGAACTGGCGCCGGAGTCTGAGCGGGCGAGGGGCTGGCCGCAGTCGGTACGGTCGGCGCGGCCGGCGTCTGGGCGGAGAGCGGCAGAGCCCCCGCCAGGAGAGCGGCGGCGGCGAATGGGCAGAGGCGAGCGGAAAATCCCCTAGGCATCGTACGTCTCCCGGCTAAATTGGAGGCCGATTGTAGCGCGGCGGCGGGAAACCCCCTCCCCCGAACGGGAGAGGGGGTGGAAGATCGGCCTAGTAGTCGACGTAGCCGCCGCGGGCCCGCACATGGAGCCCCGCTCGGTCGCGGACCCGGATCTGCACCTCGTGCCACTTGCCGTCGTGGCGCGCGTTGCTGGGGTAGAAGCCGAGCACGTACTGCTCGCGCAGCTCGGAGAGGATCTCCTTGAAGGCCCCCTCCACCCCGGAGATCGAGTCGATGCCCTCGATCCGCCCGCCGCTCTCGATCACCGCCCGCTGCAGGTCGCGGAACTCCCGGTCGTTGGCCGCGAAGTCGCGCCAGGCCGATGAGATCGAGGTCCGGCGGGCCCCCTCCTCGTTGAGCTGCAGCCAGTAGACGAGCGACTGGCTGCGGCGCTCCTTCCACAGCACCTCCTGCATGGAGAGGACGCTCTGCACGTCGGTGCCATCGGAGAAGAGGACGATGACCCCTCTCCCCACCTGGCCGTCTAAGAGCTTGAGCGCCAGGTAGAGGTGGTCGTTGATCGCCGTCCCCCCTTCGGCGGGGGTCTTCTCGAGGACCGCCTCGAGCGGCTTTCGGTCGTTGTGGAAAGGGGTCGCCGCCAGCAGCCGGTCGGAGAAGAGGACGAGGCTCGCCTCGTCGACCTCCTTCATCCCGGCTAGAAACGAGTGCACCCCGGCCCGCGACGCCTCGATGCGGGCCCCCCGCATGCTCTCGCTGGTGTCCAAGAGGAGGACGGCGTTGAACGGCACCTCGCCGCGCTCGAAGGTGACGAGCTGCTGCTCCTTGCCGTTGTCGAGCACCCGGAAGTCGTCGCGGGTCAAGTCGAGAACCCGCTTGCCGTCCCCCCCGGAGACGGTGACGAAAAGGGTGCGCAGAGCGACGCTGATCTCCTCGTTGACCACGACCGGAGGGGCGGTGCGGTCGGCGAGCGCCGTGGCCCCCGAGAGGGTGGTCGCGACGACCTGGATGTGGTGCTCGACGTTCTCCTGGCCGACGTCCCACTGCAGCCGGAAAGGCGGCTTCCTGAGCTCGCCGATTTTCTTGCCGTCGACCATGAAGTCGACCCGGACGATCGGCTCGTCGCTCCGCACGTTGACCGCGACGTCGATGGTGCCGAAGATGGGGGTGGCCGGGGCCGGGGAGAGGAAGAGGACCTCGACCGCGGCGGCCGCCGCCGGCTCGGGCCGGCCGGCCAGGACGAGGAGACCGAGCGCCAGGAGGATTGCCAACTTTGGCGGCTTTGGCGACATTGCCGAGATTGACGAGATTGACGACATTGGCTTCATAAGCCCGCCACCTTTCCCGTCCCCAGGGCCTGGGTGAGCAGGGTGAGGCGCGCATCGGAGGTTTCGCGGAGCGAGGCGCGGAGGGCGAAGAGGGCCTCCGGCGACCAGCGGCTGTAGCGGTAGCGCGGCGACTCCTGGTGATCGATGGGGAGGCTCTCCACCTTCTCCGCCATCCGGGAGGCGGCCCCCGGCTGGCCCTGCCGCTCGAGGATCGAGGCGAGCTCGATGTAGAGCCGCGGATCGCCGGGGAACCGGGCGATCCCCTCCTTGAGCAGCATCTCGGCCTTCTCGAACTCCCCGTCCCGCGCATAACGGACCCCGAGCTCCTCGTAGGCAAGGTTCCGCACCCAGCCCGGGGTGTCGCCAGAGATCAGCTCGCGCAGCAGGCGCTTGACCTCCGCCGCCTTGCCGTGGTGGCCGCCCAGCTCGCCGCCGTTGACGTCGCGCTCGAGCGACAGGGCGAGCCGGAGCTTGCCCTCGGATTGCCCGGGATGGGCCTTGATCAGGCGGCTGAGATAGTTGATGGCCGGCGGGTAGCGGCCGCTCTTCTCGAACAGCGCCCCCAGCCCGAGGAGCGCCACCTCGTTGGTCGGGTCGAGCTCCAGGGAGCGGGCGTAGAGCTCGGCCGCCAGCTCGGTCAGCGAGGCCTCCTGGATGTAGCTGCCGAGGCTGGTCAGGACCCGGGCGGCGGAGACCTTCGCCCCCTCGGTCGCGCCGCGGGCGGCGTAAACCTCGGCGAGGCTCCGGGTGAGGTTCCTCGCATGGAGCGAGAGGTAGGGATTGTGGAGCTCCCGGTAGGCGGCGTAGCTCTCGTGGTGGAGGACCATCACCGGCAGGAGGGTCTCGTGCTGCGCCTCCTCCAACTCGCGCACGGCCTGGAGCTCCGCTTTTAAGAGCCGCTCCCGCCCCTTGCCGTCCGCCCCGATCACCCCCAGCTCCAGGGCTTTGAGGTCGGAGACCGCCTCGGTGCGGCCGCCCGAGGCCCAGCGCGCGAGGATCTTGCGGTAGGCCTTCTGGATCGCCGGGGTGTCGAAAGTCGCGGGATCGATGCGCCCCCCCATGTCCTGGGGCTGCGGCACGTCGGCCCGGACCGGTCCCGGTCCCGCTACGCCGAAAGCGCAGACGAGAGCGATCGAGAAGGTCAGGAAAGAACGGATAGCCAACTCTCTCTTGCGCAAAGCTTCATTCCACATAAAGCAAAAGGGGGGAGCTGCGGAAGCCTCATTGGCTTTCGCGCTCCCCCTCCTCCTTGGCAGATACGACCAGGTCTAGCGTGCGTGATCAGCCTCCGTGATGCCGTCCATGATGATTCGGCTTGGGAGCCGGGGTCGGGGGGGTGGTCCCGCCCGCCGTGCCGGCATCCCCACTATCGGGATGATGGGCGGCGAAATCGGCGTCGCCCGTCAGCGTCCAGAGGAGATTGCGCACCCCCTCGGCGGAGAACGCCGGCGTCCCTGAGAGCGAGGCGCCAGCGGCCGTCGTGCCGCCGAGCGCCGGCGTCCCGAACATGAACGGGTAGAGGTTGACCGGCTGGATGTTGGCGTTGAACTTGGCGTCGATGGCGTCGATGAAGGTGTTGGCGATGTAGGCGTAGCCGAACGGGGTCGGGTGGACGCCGTCATAGGAGAAGAGACCGCCGGTCAAGAAGGCGTTGGTGTAGGTCACCCCGCCGATGTTGAGACCGTTGGTGGCGATATTCCGGAAGAGGGAGTTGACGTCGACCAGAGCGGCGCCGTTGTCGGAGGCCGCCTGGGCGATGATGGCGTTGTAGGCGGAGATGCGCGCCTCGATGGTCGCCGTCTCCTGGGCGTCGAGGACGTCCGAGTCGAGGAGCGGCTTGCCCGTGCCGCCGAGCTGGACCGGGATGCCGAGGCCCTTGCCGAGGCTCGTCTGGGCGGTGAGCAGCACGTGATCGGCGGCGGTGAGCGGTCCCTTGGGACCGATCAAGGGAACGGGAGCGCCGTTGACGATCACCGGCTTGCGGGTCGCCGGGTTGACGACCACCGACGGGATCGTGGTGACGAGCGGGATGCTGGTCACGTCGGGGATGTTGGCGACGGCGATCTTCGCCCCGCTGGCCTTCAAGGCCGCCATGATGGTGAGGTAGTCCTTCTGGAAGCTCGCCACCGGGGTGATGGTGACCCCCTCGATGACGAGGCCGCTGCCGGCGGCCGCGAGGACGTCGTTGTTGCCGATCCACAGGGTGACGAAGGTCGGCTTCTGGATCAGCGCCTGCTGCAGCGCCGTGGTGTTGCCGAACGCGGGGTTCCGGAGGATGAGGTCGTGGAGACCGCCGTTGGTCGTCGCGACCGTGTCGTGGACCTTGGCGCCCGGCACCCCGAGGTTGTTGTAGGGGGCCTGCAGGTTGAGGTTGAGCGGCACCCCGGCGCCCGGGGCCGGGGCGATGACGATGTTCGGCAGCAGGCTGACGAGCTGCAGGGCGTTGGGGATGCCGGGATAGCGGACCAGCGGCTGCTGGAAGTTGGCGGAGCTGCCGGTCGCCTGGCGGTCCAAGAGGGCCGGATAGCTGTTGACCTGGACGGTCGACACCAGCCCGCCGCTCCAGAAGCCGGCGGTCAGGCTGTCCCCTAAGGAGACATAGCGGGTGAAGTCCACCTGGGCGTAGGCCGCGGTGGACCCGGCCGCCAGGGCGAGCGTGAGAATGAGCGTCTTGGCTGCGCGAAACATGTAAATCTCCTTCGACCTAGCGAGGCCGATTACCAGGTATAGGTCGCCCCGAGCAGCACGGCCTGCGTCTCGTAGGTGCCGAGGAACTGTGCATCACTGGTGAAGGTCGTCTTGCGGCTGCGCTTGGCGAAGTTCAGGTAGAGGAGCGAGAGGTCGAGCTTGTGGGGGCCGAGGCTGCCCCAGCCGAGGGTGATGCCGTTCCGGTTGGCGTCGGGGAGCAGCGGGTTGACCGCCTGCTCGGGCTGCGGGGTCTGGTCGTAGACGTAGCCGAAGCGCCACTGGGAGGTCTGGCTGGTCGTCCAGCGCAGGCCGGCGCGGTAGTTGTAGGCGTTCTTCCAGTGGGCCGGCACCGTCGAGGGGGGCAGGTCGCCGTTGGTGAAGTTGATGTCGACCTTGTCGAAGCTCTTCCAGCCCGTCCAGTTGAAGTCGGTCTCGAGCAGGAGGTTGGGCGACAGGCCGAAGGCGAGGCCGAGGCTCGCCATGTCGGGGAAGTCGATCGAGGTCTTGACCGGGAGCTTGCGGCCGAACGGCAGCTGGGCGGCGACCAGGGCGTCGAGCTGCGGATTGCCGGTCGAGAGCTGGTAGAGCTGGGCGTTGCCCTTGTAGTCGACCTTGATCTTGCTCCGATAGGAGAGGCCCCAGGAGAAGCTGTTGTTGACCCGGTCGAGGACTCCGACGTTCCAGCCGTACCCCTGCTTCAAGTCGGACTTCAAGTCGATGTGGGCGACGTTGACGACCGACTGGGTGAACGGGTTGATCGCCGGGGCGTCGCGCCGCAGGTCGACGTCGGAGGAGCGGATGACGGCGCCGAGGCCGATGCCGATGTCGGGGGTCACCTCGAGGCCGAGCGAGGGGTTGACGTCGAGGGCGCGGATGGCCGCCCGGGTCGAGAGGAACCGGCCGGCGAACTGGTCGGGGTTCTTCCAGTCGGTGGTGAGGCCGAAGGGCGCGTTGACGCCGATGCCCCACTTCAAGGCGCTGGTGATCGGCGCCACGTAGTAGATCTGGGGAAGCGGCTGGTGGAGCAGGTTCTGCTCGCCCTTCACGCCGTTGCCGGGGAACGGGTCGCGGCCGCTGAAGTTGGCCTTGAGCCCCTGGACGTAGGTGAGGCCGAGCGAGAAGTCGCTCTTGTTGACGAGCCCGAGGCCGCCGACGTTGTAGAAGAGCAGCGACGGATCGTCCGCCTGGGCGGTGAAGGCGTCGGCCATGCCGCCCGCCTTGGCACCCTGCTCGAAGATGCCGAACCCGGCCGCGTACCCCGGGGCGGCCGAGGCGGCCGACAACACCACGAGAGCGCAGGCACCGAGGCCCTTGCGCACGAAATCTCCTGACCTTCGCATCCCTGTCACCTCCTGGAAATGAACCTCAAGTTGCCCGCCCCGAGCTATCGAAGAATGTCAATGCGGCAACGGGTTCGAATCCCGCACCGCGAGAGGCCGCAAACGAGATCCTGATTGTAGGCCGGGGCGGGGAGAAGCGGTAGCCCCCTGCCGCCGCAGCGTCACCCTCCCGTCGTCAAGCTGGTAGAGTACCCTGCCTGGAGGAGAGACGATGCACTTCGAGCACGAGATCCACGCCGAGACGTTCAAGAAGATCGAAGAGTACCTGGGGGAGCTGTTCGAGGAGCCCTTCTTCGAGCCCGATGAGGGGCACTTCTACGTGCGCTACGGCACGACGGTGCTCGAGATCTCGGTCGAGGCCTATGGCCCCGAGGAGGCGGTGGTGACGATCATGTCCTACTGCGTGCAGGACGTGGAGGTCGACGAGGAGCTGATGGCCGGCCTCCTCCAGCTCAACCACGAGCTCTCCTTCGGCGCCTTCTCGATGGTCGGCAACGACATCTTCTTCTCCCACTCCCTCTTCGGCCGCAACCTGGAGCCCCGAGACCTGCTCCGCGCCATCACCTCGGTCGCCGAGGTCGCCGACGACTACGACGACCGCATCGTCGCCGAGTACGGCGGCCAGACCGCCCTCGAGCGCATCCAGGACACCGGCGGCAGCCGCCGGCGCCTGGCGGCGAGCGAGGCGGAGGGGTAGAAGCGGCCCAGGTTCTGAAGACTTTCCACGGGTTTCGGAAGACTTTCCACGAGTTCCCGAAGACTTTCCACGAGTTCCCGAGGACTTTCCACGAGTTCCCGAAGACTTTCCACGGGTTCCCGAAGACTTTCCACGAGTTCCCGAGGACTTTCCACGAGCTCCCGAGGACTTTCCACGGGCTCCCGAGGACTTTCCACGAGCTCCCGAAGACTTTCCACGGGTTCCCGAAGACTTTCCACGGGTTCCCGAGGACTTTCCACGGGGTTCCGGAAGCTCCAAGAGCCGTCCGGACGGCTTAAAAGATCTGTCCGGAGGGGCCAAACGGTGTCCGGGAGGTCTCAAAACGGCATCCAGCAATCCCCGACGCCGTCTGGAAGGCCTCCAACACCGTCCGGGCCCTACTCCGCCCGAAACGCGTCGCAGGGATCGATCCGCGCCGCCCGCCGGGCCGGCGCCCAGGTGGCGGCGACAGCCACGGCGAAGAGGACCAGGGTGGTGCCGAGGAGGGCGAGGGGATTGGCGGTGGTCTCGGTCCCTTCGATCAGCCCGGCGAGGAGGCGGATGAAGACGAGGGTCGCCCCGAGCCCGAGGACGACCCCGATCGCGACCTGGACGAGCGCCCGGCGGAGCACCAGCGCCTGCACCCCGCCCGGGGTCGACCCCAGGGCCATGCGGACGCCGATCTCCCGGGTCCGCCGGCTGACCGAGAAGCTCATCGCGCTCCCCAGCCCGAGGCCGGCGAGGGCGAGGCCGAGAGCGCCGAAGACGGCCAGGAACTGCGAGTTCATACGCTGGTTCCAGAGGCTGCGTTCGAGGTGGAGCGAAAACGGCACGACGTCCAAGATCGCCATCTCCGGGTGGGTCCGCCGCAGCTCGCGGCGGAGCGCCGGCTGGAGCCCGGCGGGATCGACCGCGCCCGAGGTGCGGACGAGGAGCGTCATCAGCCGGTGGGGGTTCTGGGCCAGTGGGAGATAGAGCATGGGCGCCGGGCGTTCCCAGAGTTTGACCGCCCGGATGTCGGCGACCACCCCGACTACCGCCGCCGGGGTCGGCGCGGGGTTCCGGCGGGCGTCGTCCCCCGGCCCGGCCGGCCGGTTGCCCAACAGGATGCGCCGGCCGAGCGCGTTCTGCCCCGGCCAGAGCACGGCGGCCAGGGCCTGGTTGACGATCGCCACCCGCGGTGCACCGTCGCCATCCCGGCGCTCGAAGGCCCGCCCGGCGAGCCGGGGGATCTTCAGAGTCTCGAAGTAGTCGAGCCCGACGATCGAGAGGTCGTGCGACAGCGGCTGGCCGGGCCGCTCGGGGTGCTCGATCTTCCCGGTGTGCGCCCACCCGGCGAGCGGCACGCCCCAGGAGAGGCTGGTGGACTGGACGCCGGGGAGCGTCCGCACCTGGTCGGCGATCTCCTGGAGAATCCTCGCCTGCCGGGGGGGGTTGCGCTCCTGGCCCTCGGGGAGGGCGGTGGTGACCAGGAGGAGGTTCGCGGCGTCGAACCCCGTCGGGGTGTGCTCCAATCGCCAGAGGCTCTGGGCCAGAAAGCCGGTGCCGGCGAGGAGCCAGGTGGACATCGCCACCTGGAGGACGACGAGGAGGGCCGGCGCCCCCACCCGGGAACCGGGCGCCGCCGCCTCTCCGGCACCGCCGCGGTGCGACGAGAGCAGCCGGCGCTGGGAGGTGGCGCGGAGCGCCGGCAGCAGCCCGGAGACGAGGCCGGCAGCGAGGCAGAGAAGGAGAGAGAAGCCCAGCACCCGGAAGTCAAGGCGCAGGTGGACGAGGTCCTCCCCCCAGTTGCCGAGGCCGGTCGACATGCTGGCGACCTTCAAGGTGCGCTCGATGAGGCCGATCCCCTGAATCGCGAGCCAGAAGCCCGCCGCCCCGCCGAGGAGGGCGAGGAGCACGCTCTCGGCGAGCATCTGGCGGACCAGGCGCCAGCGGCCGGACCCCAGCGCCACCCGCACCGCGAGGTCGTGCCGGCGGTCGACGGCGTTCGCCAGCAGCAGGTTGGTGACGTTGGCGCAGGCGAGGAGGAGGAGCAGAACGCTGAAGAGGAGAATCCGGCGGACGGCGGGCAGCAGCGCGGCGCGGGTCGCCGGATCGATCACCCGGCCGCCGGGGGTGACCCGCACCCGCCGCGGCGCTCCGGGCCGCGGGTCGAGCTGATCGAGCCCGGAAGCCAGGGCGGAGAGCGCCGCCTGAGCCTGGCCGATCCGCACCCCGGGGCGGAGCCGGCCCCAGAGGAAGAGCCAGACGGCGCGACGATCGCCCAGCCGCTCGTGGGCCTCGGCGCGGACCAGCTCCTGCTGGGCGATCGGCAGGTAGGCCTCGACCGGGAATCCAGTGCCCAGGAAGCGCTCCGGCATCACCCCGACGATCCGCACCGGATGGCCGTTCAAGCGGACGGTGCGCCCCAGCACCCGGGGGTCGCCGCCGAAGGTGCGACGCCAGAAGAGGGCGGAGAGGACGGCGGCGGGCTCGGCGCCGGGCCGGTCGTCCTCGGGCGTCAGCGTGCGGCCCTGCTGGGGCAGGACCCCGAGGAGGTTGAAAAAGTTACCGCTGACGAGGTCGCCCCAGGCGTGGACGGTGGCGCTCCCGGTGTCGACAGTGGTGCTGAACGTGGCCGCCGCGGCGAGGTCGTCCACCACCCGGTTGCGGTCGCGGTAGTCGAGATAGTCGGGGTACGAGAATGCCCCCGGGGAGCCGTTGGCCGTCTGATCGACGGCGACCAGGCGCTCCGGCTCCCGGGCCGGCAGCTCCGCCCAGAGGAGGAAATCGAGGTAGCTGAAGACCGCCACGGTGGTCCCCAGCCCCAGAGCCAGACCGCAGCAGACAACGAGCGACCGCGCCGGGCGCTTCAACGCCGAGCGAAGGGCGTCCCGGAGATCCTCCAGCCATCCCGCCATGGTGATCCCTTTCGTACGAGCGCCGATCCGAAATCTAGCCGGATCCTACGCGGAAAGGGAGGGATTGCCTAGGGAGCGGAGGCGTCAGGTACCGGGTCACCGCCCGCAGGTTCAAACGGACCTGAGGGATCGATACCGACTGTCAGGGGACCGAGGGGCACGCCCCCGTCGCCTTGAGCGAGACGCCCGCGGCGCGGCGAAGGCAGTCGTTGGGGTAGGTCTGGTTGTCGCAGCCGCAGACCGGGTTCAGGCTCTGCGGACAGTTCTGCGGCTCGACGACGCAGCGCCCGGTGTCCTTCTCGCCGCAGCTGCCGGCCTTGAATTCGCAGAAGTTGCTCGTCCCCGTACAGTCCGCGTCGCCCTTGCAGGCGGAAGGCTCCTGGGCCGCACGGCAGTCCCCCGCTTTCGCCGCCCGGACGCCGGCTTTCAAGAGCTCGCACTCGTTGGCATAGGTAATACCGTCGCAGCCGCAGATCCGCGGACCGCCCTCCGGGCAGGTCGAGGCGACGGCGACGCAGGTGCCCGCGAGGTCCGCCGTGCCGCACTGCCCGGCGGGGAACCGGCAGGCCTGGCCGTCCGGACATTTGAGGTTGGCGGTGCCGCCGCAGGTCGCGCCGGCCTGCGCCTGGACGGCCAGGGCGCTCGGCAGGAGAAGAGCGAGGGCGAGGAGAACGGGCAGGCGCTTTGAGGGCATGGGGGCTCCTTGACGACGGCCTATCGCTTTCGATCGATATGCAATTCCGGTTCCCCCGCAAAGGCGGCGACATTTCACCCGATGTATTTATCGCCAATATGAAATGGATTACTTCTTGCAGGGTTGGTCCGGAAGCGAGAGGATATAACTGCTCGGGAGGACTGCTTGAAGGATGGAGTGGCTGAGGATCAGGGTCGGGATCTCTTTCTCATGGGACGGGTCGCCGCAGGCGACCAGCAGGCGTTCGCGGAGCTCTTCGACCGCTCGGCGCCGGTGGTCCTGGGTTTCCTCGTCCGGCATCTGCGCGCTCGCGCCGAGGCCGAAGAGGTGCTCCAGGAGGTCTTTTTGCAAATCTGGGAGCACGCCGACGCCTATCGTCCGGGGGGGCTCTCCCTCTTCTCGTGGATGATCCTGCTCGCCCGCCACCGGGCGATCGACCGGCTGCGGAGCGAGGTCTCGCGCACCCGGCGGGAGACCGTCTACGACGAGAACCCGGCCACCTTTCGTACCGCCTCGCCCCTCGGCACCCACCGGATCGAGGAGGTGGAACGGCAACAGCGGATCGAGAGCGCCCTCCGCGCCCTGCCGGCCGACCAGCGCACCTGCATCGAGCTCGCCTTCTTCGAGGGCCTGACCCACAAGGACATCGCGGACCGGCTCCAGGCACCGCTCGGCACGGTAAAATCGCGTATCCGGAAGGGGCTCTCGGAGATGAAGAAGGCCATGGGAACCCCCCTCTTCCCGGTGGACGAGGCAGCGGGAGCGCTCGCCGGGAGCGCCTGAGCCTATCCACGCCGTCGAGAGTCTTCCCGAGGGGCGGCTGCCGCCAGCTTCCGCAGATACTTCCGTAGATAATGGGGCGCGATGAGCCCCGAACCCCGCCTCCGTCCTCGACGCCCTGGACGCTCTGGACGCTCTGATCATTGGCGCCGGCATCTCCGGCCTCGCCGCCGCCTTCTATCTAAAGCGGAGCGGCCTTACGGTCGCCGTCCTCGAAGCCTCGCCCCGGGTGGGGGGAGCGATCGAGACCCATGTGGAGGGAGCGTGGCGCTTCGAGCTCGGTCCCAACACGGTCGTCGAGAACGACCCCAGCGTGAGCGCCCTGATCGCCGCGGCCGGCCTCGCCGGGGAGAAGATCACCGCTTCCCCGGCGGCCAAGAGGCGATATCTCTATAAGGATGGCCGCCTCCAGGCCCTCCCCGGCAGCCCCGGCGGGTTCCTCCGCACCTCCCTCTTCCCGGCGAGCGCCAAGCTCCGGCTTCTGAAGGAGCCCTGGATTGCGCGGCCGGCCGGCGACCCGGAGGAATCGATCGCGGCTTTCACCCGACGGCGATTGGGGCAGGCATTCTTGGACGACGCGGTGGGACCCTTCGTCTCGGGGGTCTATGCCGGCGACCCCGAGCGGCTCTCGGTGCGCTGGGCCCTGCCGAAGATCGCCGCCCTGGAGCGCGAGCACGGGAGCCTCGTCCGCGGGGCGCTGGCGCGGCGCAAGAGCCGGAAACCGGCGGGAGCGAGCGGCGGCATGATCTCCTTTGCGGCCGGCCTGGCGGAGCTGCCGCGCCGGCTCGCCCGGGAGATCGGCGAGGTGTGGACGGGGGTCGCCGCCCTCCGCATCCTCCCCACCGGGAACGGCTTCCGGGTCGAGACCACCGCCGGTCCGCGGGTCGCCAGCAGGGTCGTCCTCGCCGTCCCGGCGGACGTGGCGGCCCGCCTCCTCGCCGAGGCGACGGGCGGCCGGAGCCTCGCCCTGGCGGAGATCCCCTACGCGCCGGTCGCCGTCGTCGCCTTGGGCTACCGCCGGGAGGACGTCGCCCATCCGCTCGACGGTTTCGGGTACCTGGTTCCGAGGAAGGAGGGGAAGCGCACTCTCGGCTGCCTCTTCCCTTCCACGATCTTCCCCGGCCGCGCCCCCGCCGGGCACGTCGCCCTCACCGCCTTCGTCGGCGGCCGGACCGACCCCGAGATCGTCACCTGGGACGACGACCGGATCGCCGCCACCGTCGCCGAGGAGGTCGGCCAGGCGCTCGGCATCCGACGCCAGCGAGGCCAACCGGTCTTCCGCCTCGTCCGCCGCTGGCCCCGGGCGATCCCCCAGTACGAGATCGGCCACGGTCGCTTCGTGACTCTGGGAAGCGAGATCGAGAACGACCTCCCCGGCCTCCGCCTCGGCGGCAACTTCCTCGCCGGCGTCTCGGTCCCCGACTGCATCCGGAACGCGGTCCGGCTGGCGGAGGAGATCGCGGGCTGACGGGAGGACCGGGCAAATCCCTTCTACGGGTTTTCTACCCCGATCGATCATCTCATGCACCAACCTGCATAAACTCTCTCTGCTCTGTATCGATATCCTTTCTACCCACCCACTTTGTCGATTGGCAACGCCTGGCGACGCTTTTCCCTCGTGCGCCCGGGGATAAGTCGGCTGCTCTCCCCCAAGCGGGAGGTGGCCCGAGGCTTGCAGAAGCTCCGGTCGGCTTGGATCAAGGCACACCCGCCGTGAGGCGGGGTCGCAAAGCAAAGGGGTCTCGCCCGAGATCGCCCGGCTGCCGAAAAGCCCCCAAAAAGAGAGGTCTCGCTATGAGGGTTCCCAATGGGGGCAGTGTCTTATCTGGTCTTCCCCGACCTAGCAACGGCCCACCGAAGAGCCGCGCGCCCTAGCGTGGAAGCGAACCCGACCTGCGTCACGAAGCGCTGTAACCGATTCGTTGTATGGAACACCGATCGGAGAACGCTAATTTCTTAGAGGAGCACACAGCAATGAACTTCCATCGGAAAATGGTCGTCGCGATCACGGCGGGCCTCTTGGCTCTACCGGCAATCAGTCAGGGGTCGGATCTTCAGAAGTCGTTGGACACCCAGGCGAAGGGCCTCACCCTGGTCTCGGCCGGGGCGGGTGGTGAAGGACTGGGATCGGGCGCTCGCAACCTGACCGTCAACATCCAGGGCACGGTCAAGTTCGCCCGCCTCTACTGGGTCGGCCGGCAGCGGCCCTGCGACATGGACGCCGGCAACCATTGCGCCGCGACCTTCGCCCCGTACCGCGATCAGAACATGAACTTCGACGGCCACCCGGTGACCGGCGCGATTATCGGCACCGAGAGCCAGCCGCTGTCGGGCGGCGGCCCGATCTTCAACCTCACCTACTTCGCCGACGTGACGAGCTATGTGGCCGCGAAGGGCACCGGCACCCAGAACTTCACTTTCTCGGACGGCGACATCTCGAACAACCTCTGGCGCCTGGACGGCGTCGGCCTGATCGTCGGCTACATCGACCCCGCCAACCCGAACACCTATCGGGTCGTCCTCTGGGACGGCTGCGACTTCGCCTATGGCAAGGACCCCGTCGCGGGTGACACCCGGACGACCGATCCGGTGACCGTCGACCACGGCATCAACAGCGCCGCCCGCACCGGCCAGTTCACCGTCTTCGTCGGCGATACGGACGCCAGCCGGCCCGACCGCATCGACATCAGCAACAACCCGAGCGTCAACAACTCGCTGACCTCGAACGACGGACCGCAGTTCGAGAACGAGACGCTCCCCTTCAACATCCCGGGCGGCGTCGGCACGACCTCCGTGACGCTCGTCTCGGCGCCGGTGACCCCGAGCTCGAACCCCGACTCCATGCTCTGGGCCCTCCTCGCGGTGCGCGTGCCGCAGTTGGACGTCACCAAGCCGCGCTGCGTCCTCTCCGCTACGCGGACCGGCCCGCCGGCCCAGATCGACATCACGACGCAGGACGTCGACTCTGGCCTGGCCTCGATCGTCGTCACCAAGAGCAATAACGCGGACACCCCGGTGCCGCCGTTCACCGTCGGCGACACCACCTCGCACGTCATTACCGCCACCAAGATCGACCAGACCAAGCCCGCCCAGGTCGAGCTGACCGTCACCGATCAGGCCGGCAACGTCACGGTGTGCGATCCGATCCTCGCCCTCCTCGTCCGCGAGCCGGGCAAGCAGGAGGTGCAGACTTTCACCAACGTGGCGAGCGCCGAGCACGTGCTGACCGTCTACAACGGCAACCCGGGCGTCGCCAACCTCGAGCTCTGGGTCAATGGCCAGAAAGTCAAGATCAAGGGCCTGAAGGACGGTGAGACGGCCACCTTCGACCTCGGCGCCAACATGAAGGCCCAGGGCGGCAACACCGTCTCGGCCAAGGTCGGCGGCCGGCCGGGAAGCTCGGTCAACATCATGCTGTGGGACGGCCAGCAGTAAGGAGTAAACTGTAGTCAAATCAACTTCCGGCGCTTCCTGATCCAGGAAGCGCCGGACCTTTTGCGAAAGGAGGAGCCCGATGAAGAAATCGTACCGGAAGCCCGCTCTGCGGCGCCTCGGCCTGCTTCGGCAGGTCACGCGCTTCAGCTTCTAAGCTGCACACCGTGGCCGGTGGGCTCCCCGCCCGCCGGCCCGTTGCGGGCCCTTTTCTTGCAGGCGACTCCGCCACCATGATCGGACCCGATACCCGCCTCCGTCAGAAGGATGGACTCCTCTCCCAACGTGCCGCCGATACCCGCGTCCTGCTCGACCCCGCGGATGGCCGCTACTTCGCCCTGGACGAAGTGAGCGGCCGGATCTGGGACCTCTGCGACGGGACCCGCACCGTCGCCCAACTGGTCGCCACGCTCTGCGCGGAGTACGAAGCCCCCGCCGAGACCGTCGAAGCCGACGTCATGGAATTCCTCGGTGAGCTGGCCACGGACGGCCTCGTCGTTGGCCAGCCGTAAGGGGCAGCCGGCGGCCGCCCGGCCCGGAGAGGGCCGGCTTTTCGCTCTGCGCGTCTTTCTCTTCGCCGCCTTCGCGGTCCCCCTGCTGCTGCGGCGGCGGATCGACCGCCTGGCACCCCTGATCGAGCCGGCCGCGACGCCCCAGCCGCTACCGGCCGCGACGACCGCGACGATCGACGCCCTGGTCGAGAGGATCGACCGCCTGCTCCTCGCCGGCCGGCCGTTCATCCGCTCGGGCTGCCTGACCCGCGGCGTCACCCTCTACTATTTCCTCCGCCGGGCCGGGGCCGACGTCTCGCTCCGCTTCGGCATGGGGGAGATCGACGGCAGCTTCTCTGGCCACTGCTGGATCGACCGCGACGGCGAGCCGCTGGCCGAGCGGCGCGATCCCCGGCCGCTCTTCGTCGAGATGTTCCGCATCCCTTCCCAGGGGGCACAGCTCGCCGAGGCAGGAAGCCGGTGGAGCGCATGAGCTCCTACTCTCTGGACGGCCTGTCGCTCGGCATCCGCGGCCGGCCGGGAATGGCGCCCGTCCTGGCAGCGGTGGGGGCACGGCTGGCCCGGCTGCCGGCCGGCAGGCCGGAGGGGGACGACTTCGTCTTCGAGTTCGTGGAGATCGGGGCCGGTGGGACGGCGGGGGACTTTCCGGAGCGGCCGGCCGGGGGGCGCCCGGTCTACGACCCTACCGGGGGCGAGGTCGTCTACCACGCCGGCCGGGACGTCCTCTATATACGGTTGGGCGAGCGCCTGGCGGCGCTCTGCGAGCCGGCCCAGGGGCGGACCCGGATCGCCGTCCGCGAGCTCCGGGAGGAGGATCTCTGGGTGCTCTCCCACCCGCTCTTCACCCTGCCGCTCGCCGAGCTCGCCAAGCGCCGCGGCCGCTTCAGCCTGCACGCGGCCGGCCTCGCCCTGGACGGGAGGGCGCTCGTCCTCCCCGGGACGAGCGGTGCCGGCAAGTCGACCCTCGCCGTGGCCCTCGCCCGCACCGGGCTCGGCTTCCTGGGGGACGATACCCTGTTCCTCACCCAGCGCCCGGAGGGGCTCCGCCTGCTCGCCTTCCCCGACGAGATCGACTTGACCGACGAGAGCGCCGGCTTCTTCCCGGATCTCGTGCCGCACTTGACCGCACCGGAGCACGGCGGCTGGCGCAAGCTCCAACTCGCGGCCGAACGCCTGGCCCAGCCGGCGGAAACCGCGCCGGCCTGGGAGTGCGCGCCGGGGGTCCTCGTCTTTCCCCGAGTTTCGGGAGCGGCCGAGAGCCGGCTCACCCCCATCGAGCCCGACGAGGCGCTCCTGGAGCTCGCCCCCAACGTCCTCTTGACCGAGCCGCGCTCCTCCCAGGCCCACCTCGACGCCCTGGCTGCCTTGGCCGCGGCGAGCGACTGCTACCGGCTGGAAACCGGGCGGGACCTGGCCGCCGCCGCCCGGCTGCTCCGGGGTCTCCTCGCATGAGGGCCGAGGACCGCATCCTCTTCGCCTGCACCCGGCAGGAGCTCGAGGCCGAGCACCGGGAATCGATCGCCCGCGAATGCCGCGAGAGCGAGCGGGCGGGGCGGGCGATCGACTGGGAGCGCCTGGTGGCGACCGCCGAGCGGCACGGGGTGGCGCCGATCGTCGGGGTGAACCTCGCCCGCGCCGGGGCCGCCGCCGTCGGTTTCCCGGCGGCGCTCGCCCTCCGCCTGGAGCTCGCGCTGTTCGAGAACGCGGCGGTCAAGGAGCGCGACGCGGCGACCCTCCGGGCGGCCCTGGCGCATCTCGCCGCGGGCGGTCTGGAAGCCATGCTCTTGAAGGGCGCCGCCCTGGACCTGATCGTCTACGAGCAGCCGGGCTGGGTGATCTCGCGCGACATCGACCTCGTCGTGCGCCGCCGCGCCGGGGAGCCCCTGCCGCGCGGCGACTGGGAGGTAAGGCGGCCGCTCTATGCCGTGGGGATCGAGTGCGATCACTTCACCCACCACGACGTCACCATGAACGGCCTCCTCCCCGTCCGCTTCGAGCGCATCTGGCGCGATGCCCGGCCGGTCGACGTGCGGGGGGAGCCGGCCCTCGTGATGGCGCCCGAGGATCTGGTGATCTCGCTCGCCATCAACGCCTGCCGGAAGCGCTTCCTCCGCTTGAAGGAGCTCTTCGCGCTCGCCGAGAGCGTCCGCCGCCTGCCGCTCGACTGGCGGCGCCTCGCCGCCCAGGCCCGGGAGGACGGCGCCGAGGGGATCGTCTACGCGGCGCTCCTCGTCGGCCGCGAGACGGTGGGCTGCCCGGTCCCGCCAGAGCTGTTCGGCGACTTGGGCGTGCCGGCAGCGCGGCGGCGCCTCCTGCATTTCCTCGTCGGCGGCCTTCTCCGCACCGGCTCGCTCGTCAGCCATACCGGCCGGGCGGGCAGGCCCGCTCCCCACGGCCGCCGGCTCGGCCTCTCGCTCCTCCTTCCCTACGCGTGCTATCGCCGCGAGCAGCTCCTCCGCTCTCTTCGCCTCGCCTTCCGATACGACCGGCCGGACCGGCCGGAGCGGAGACGCCCTCGGGCCCCCGGCGGCCTCCATGGTCTGAAAACGTCAGGAACTGGCGATGAGCCGGAGGGTCGGCGGCAGACCCTCGGCGAGGCCGCGCGGGGTCCAGCCCAGCTCGGTCCGGGCGCGGGCGTCGTCGAAGGCCCACTCGCGGGTGAGGCTGCCGAGTTGGGCCGGGGTGAAGGGGGGACGGCGGCCGGCCAGCCGGTAGAGGGGGGCGGCGAGCCCCACCGCCGCCCGGGCCACGGGGACCGGCAGGTCGAGGCGCGGCGCCTTCGCCCCGCCGAGAGCCGCGATCCGGGTGGCGAGCGAGCGCAGCGTGGCGACCTCGCCGGTCAGCAGGTAGCCGCGGCCGACCGGGGCGCGCTCCATCACCCCCAGGATGCCCTCCACCACGTCGTCCAGGAAAATCCAGCTCGTCCGCCGGTCCCCCCCCACGAGGACGGGGTAACGCCCCAGCCAGAGCAGGCGGAGGATGGAGTTGGCCCCCTCCTTCTTCCCCGGCGGGCCGTAGACCAGGCTGGGGTAGACGGTGTTGAGCCTCAGGCCGCGCTTCGCCCACTCCCGGATGGCGAGCTCCCCGGCGTTCTTGGTGGCGCTGTAGAGAGAGGGGAAGGGGGCGATCGGGGTGAGCTCCTCGGTCGCCGGGGGTGCCCCCATCTCCCGAGCGCTGCCGCCGAAGAAGGCCATCGAGGAGACCGAGAGGAAGCGCCCCACCCCCAGCTTGAAGGCGAGGGAGGCGACGTTGTCGCTCCCCGCGACGTTGGCCGCCTGCATGCGCTTGGGGGGGCCGTTCACGTCGAGGTCGGCGGCGGCGTGGATCACCCAGTCGCTCCCCGACATCCCCTCGCGCATCGAGGGACGGTCGGCGACGTCGCCGACGAAGGTGGCGACCCCGAGCCCGGTCAAGGGGGCGGTCCGGCTCGTCGGCCGCACCAGGGCCCGCACCTCGTGCCCGGCCGCGACCAGCCGCCGGGCGAGGGCGCTACCGATATAGCCGGTGCCGCCGGTCAAGAAGATACGCATGGCACGGGGATTGTAGCGTTTCGCGCCGGGAGGTTTGAGGCGGCTTGAGAGAACCTTTCAAGAGGTGGCGGGAACATACCGGGAGAGCGGTGAAGAGACCCGATTGTCGACCTCGAACGAGGGAATCGGAATTCTGGATTCCCTGTTGTAGTAGGCGTGAACGGGCCGTGGGAGTTGAGCCCGTTCATGGAGCTTCAAACCCTCCGACAATCTCCTTCAACTCCCTCTCCTCCCCCCGCGCCGCCTCCCTCCACGGTGCGGGGCTTTTTTATTTCTGGGTACAGACAATCTTTCTTTCTTGTGCTCTTGACGAACCTGGCATCCAGTTTCTACTATACGCCGTATAGTTGAAGGAGCCCTGGCTCCTGACGGCGACTCTCATGACGACTCCGAACCCACCCCGCCGGCCTTCTCCCGACTGCCCGGACTCGATGCGCCAGGAGATCCTGGACGCGGCCCGGGAGCTGTTCGTGACCGAGGGGTACGGCAGCGTCTCGCTGCGCAAGATCGCCGTCAAGGTCGGCTGCACGCCGATGGCCATCTACTGCCACTTCGAGGACAAGGCGGACATCCTGGACTCGATCTGCGAGGAGACCTTCGCCGCTTTCGCTGCCATCGGCGACCGCCTGGACAGCGAGGGGCTCGCCCCGCGCGAGCGGCTGGAGGCGGGGCTTCGCAACTACATCGAGTTCGGCCTCGCCCACCCCCATCACTACCAGCTCACCTTCATGAACCCGCCGCGCGACCCCGAGGCCCAGGGCCGCCGCGAGCAGATCGGCCGCCGCGCCTACGAGCGCCTGCGCAACCAGGTCGCCGCCTGTCTGGAGACCGGGGGACGCCGGGAGGGCTGGGCCGGCGAATCCGCGGACGTCGAGGTGGCGAGCCAGCTGGTCTGGGCCGCGGTGCACGGCCTGGTCTCTCTCCTCATCGCCCGCCCCGACTTCCCCTGGGCCGAGCGGGAGCGGCTGATCGACGCGGCCGTCGAGAATGCCACCGAGCGGCTCCGTTGTGGGAGGACCCAATGAGCGCCGTCACGGCAGATGCCGCCGGTCCCGCCAATGCCGCCAATGCCGTCCAGCCCGCGGCCACTCCGGCGATCAACCCCTGGCTGATCTCCATGGTGGTCATGCTCTCCACCTTCATGGAGGTGCTCGACACCAGCATCGCCAATGTCTCGCTCCCTCACATCGCGGGGAACCTCTCGGCGACCCAGGACGAGAGCACCTGGGTGCTGACCTCGTATCTCGTGGCCAACGCCATCGTCCTGCCGCTCTCGGGATGGCTGTCGAACGTCTTCGGCAGGAAGCGCTTCTACATGGCCTGCGTGGTGCTCTTCACGGTCAGCTCCTTCCTCTGCGGCCTGGCCTGGAGCCTGCCGCTCCTCATTATCTTCCGCGTCCTCCAGGGACTGGGGGGAGGCGGTCTCCAGCCGAGCTCGCAGGCCATCCTCGCCGACACCTTCCCGCCCGAGAAGCTGGGGATGGGCTTCGCCATCTACGCCATGGCCGTCGTCTTCGCCCCGGCCATCGGTCCGACCCTCGGCGGCTGGATCACCGACAACTTCAGCTGGCGCTGGATCTTCTACATCAACGTCCCGGTCGGGGTGCTCTCGGTCTTCTTGACGTCGCGCCTCATCCACGATCCCCCGTACCTGGTCAAACGGGTGAAGCAGATGGCCGGCAAGATCCACATCGACTATGCCGGCATCGGCATGCTCGCCGTCGGCCTGGGCTTCCTCCAGGTGGTCCTCGACAAGGGCCAGGAGGAGGACTGGTTCGGCTCGCACTTCATCGTCTCCTGCGCCCTCCTCTCGGCCGGGGCGCTCGTCGCCGTCGTCTTCTGGGAGCTCTCGCGGGAGAATCCGATCGTCGACCTCCGCCTCTTCAAGGAGCGGAACTTCGCGATCTCGAACCTCCTCATCTTCGGGCTCGGCTTCGCCCTCTTCGGCAGCACCGTGCTCGTGCCGCTCTTCCTGCAGACCGTTTTGGGCTACAGCGCGACCGAGAGCGGCAAGGTCCTTTCGCCCTCCGGCTTCGCGGTCATGGCCATGCTGCCGGTGACCGGCTACCTCTCCGACAAGGTCTCGGCCCGGAAGCTGATCACGCTCGGGTTCATCCTCGCCGGGGGCGCCCTCTGGCTGACCTCGCACATCAGCCTCGGGGTCGACTACAAGACGATCACCCTCTACCGGCTCCTTCAGGGGGTCGGGATCGCCTTCCTCTTCACGCCGATCTCGACCGCCTGCTTCTCCTACCTGCCGCCGGAGAAGAGCAACGCCGCCTCGTCGCTCTTCAACCTGTCGCGAAACCTCGGCGCGAGCTTCGGCATCGCCGCCGTGACCTCGCTCGTCTCGCGCTACAGCCAGGTCCACCACTCCGACCTGGCGGCCCACGTCGCCGCCGGCGATCCGGCCTACCGGTCGCTCCTCGCCGGCCTCACCCGCCGGCTGATGGCCGCCGGCTCGGGAACCTACGACGCCGGCCGGCAGGCCCAGGGGTACATCGCGGCGATGGTCACCCGCCAGGCCACTGCCATGGCCTTCCTCGACTGCTTCCGGATGACGGCGGTCTTCTGCTTCGCCCTGATCCCTCTCTGTTGGCTGCTCAAGCCGGTCCTGCTCAAAAAGGGGGGCCGGATTCACGTGGAGTAGCCCCTAAATCCTATGAGAACGCTCGCACGCCTCTTCGCCCTCACCTTGTCCGCCCTGCCCGCGCTCCTCGCCGCGCCGCTCGCGGCGCAGGCGCCTCTCTCCGGCGGCCTGCCGCCGGGGGCCACGGCGGGCACCATCGCCACCCCGCGGCCGGCGCCCCCCACCCAGGGCGCCTTGATCAGCCGCTCCCCCTCGCCGTTCCTCGGCAGCGTCCCCCAGGGGACCGCCACCGCCGACGAGATCTCCCTCTCCTTGAACGATGCTATCGAACGCGGCCTTCAGGCCAACCTCGGGGCGATCAACAGCGACCTGGACGCCCGGGTGGCCGAGGCGCAGCGCGAGCGCGCCCTCTCCGCCCTCCTTCCCCAGCTGAACGGCACGGTGCGGCAGTTCCGGGGGGAGGTCGCCCTGGTCACCTTCGGCTTCCAGATTCCCGGCGTGCCGGCGGTCATCGGGCCGTTCAGCTACCAGGACGCCCGGGTGGGGGTCTCGCAGGAGATCCTCAACCTGGAGGCGCTGCGCAACTGGCAGTCGGCGCGCGAGTCGGCCAGAGCGGCCCACCTCTCGGCCGCCGACGCCCGCGACATCGTCGTCCTCGCCGTGGGGAGCGCCTATTTCCAGCTGGTGGCGGACCAGGCCCGGGTGGAGACCGCCCGGGCGCAGCTCGACGCCTCGAAGGCCTTGGACGAGCTCGCCACTCATCAGGTGGAGGCCGGGGTGGTCCCCGCCATCGACTCGCTCCGCGCCCGGGTGCAGCACCAGACCGACGAGCAGCGCCTGGCGGTGACCCAGGCGGCCTTCGAGAAGGACAAGATCGGCCTCGGCCGCGCCATCGGCCTGCCGTCGGGCCAGCGCTTCCGGGTGACTACGGCGGTCGGCTACCAGCCCTGGACGGGCCCCTCCCAGGAGGACGCGATCAAGCTCGCCTACCAGTCGCGGAGCGATTGGAAGAGCGCCGAGGCGGCGCTCCAGGCCGCCGAGCTGGCAGAGCGGGCGACCCGCGCCGAGCGGCTGCCGACCTTCGGGGTCGGCGCCGACTACGGCCGGGTGGGCAAGACCCTGGGGACGACCGAGGGCACCTACACGCTCAACGCCCAGGTCTCGGTGCCGCTCTGGAACGGCGGCCGTTCGGACGCCGCGGAGGCCCAGGCCTCGGCGCTCCTCGAACGCCGGCGCTCTGAGCTCGCCGACTTCAAGGGGCGCCTGGACGCCGACGTGCGGAGCGCCTTCCTCGATCTTCAAGCCTCCCAGACCTCGGTCGAGGTGGCCCAGAAGACCGTCGAGCTCGCCGACCAGGCCCTGGCCCAGGCCAGGGATCGTTTCGAGAACGGGGTCACCAACAACGTCGAGGTAGTGCTAGCCGCCGAATCGGTGGTCGCCGCCCACGAGAACTACATCGCCAGCCTTTTCGCCCATAACTTCAGCAAGCTTTCGCTCTTGCGCGCCATGGGGCTCGCCGAGCAGGGAGTGAAGCAATATCTAAGCGGGGTGAGCGGAGCGAGCGGCACGAACCCCGGAGGGAAGTGACGTCATGGCGCAGGAAGCCCAGGAAGTCCAGGAAGTCCAGGAAGCACCGCCGGCCACCCGGGCGAACCCCGCTCTCCGGCCGGAGACGGCCGCAGGGCAGGAGAGCAACGGGACGGCGGGAGCGGTGAAGAAGCGGGGCATGTCGCCGCGCGTGCGGATCATCGCCATTCTCGTCACCCTCGTCGTCGTTCTGGGCGGGGTCCTCTACTGGCTCCACGCGCGGAACTTCGAGGATACCGACGACGCTCAGATCGACGGCCACCTGAACCCGATCTCCTCCAAGGTCGACGGTACCGTGCTCGCGGTGAGCCCGGAGGTCGAGGACAACCACCTGGTCAACGCGGGGGACGTGCTGGTCGAGATCGACCCGGCGACCTACCAGGCCGAGCTGGCCCGTGCCCAGGCCGAGGTCGCGCGGCTGGAAGCGACCGCCGCCGCCGCCCAGGCGCAGGTGCCGGTCACCTCGGCCAATGCCACGGGCCAGCTGCAGATCGCCCAGGCGGGCTTGGGCCAGGCGAGGGATGCCGTCGGCACCGAGAAGGCCAACTTGACCGCGGCGCGGGCCAAGGTTCAGCAGGCCGATGCGGTCTATCGCCAGCGGGAGGCCGATCGCCAGCGCTACGAGAAGCTGATCGCCAAGCAGGAGGTCTCGCGTTCCGAGTACGGGGCGCGCGAGGCTGATGCGCGGACCGCCCAGGCGGCGCTCGAAGCGGCGCGGGCCGACGTCGTGGCGGCCGAGAACCGGGTGCGCCAGGCGGAGAGCAAGGTGACCCAACAGCAGGCGGACGTCCTCCGCGCGCGTTCAGCCCCGGAGCAGATTGCGGCCGCTCGCGAGCAGTCGGGATCGGCCAACGCGGGCCTGGCGAGCGCCAGGGCGCAGCTCGCGATCGCCAAGCTGAACCTCGATCATACCAAGGTCGTGGCCCCGGTCTCCGGGTACATCGGCCGCTCCTCGGTCGAGGTCGGCCAGCGGGTGCAGACCGGGCAGCCGCTCTTCACCATCATCCAGACCAACGATCTGTGGGTGACCGCCAACTTCAAGGAGACCCAGCTCGAGCTGATGCGCCCGGGCCAGCCGGTCACCATTCACGTCGACTCCTACAACCGCGATTACAACGGCAAGGTGGAGAGCCTGGCGAGCGCCACCGGCGCCCGCTTCAGCCTCCTGCCGCCGGAGAACGCCACCGGCAACTTCGTCAAGGTCGTCCAGCGCCTCCCGCTTCGCATCCGTTTCGACTCCGGTCAGAACTTAAAGGACCTGCGGCCGGGGATGTCGGTGGACGCCAAGGTGCGGGTGCGCTAGGGGCTTTTTAGTCGCTCCGCCAGAGCGGCCGGGTGAGGCAGGTGGGGCCACCCTCGGCCTTCCATGAGATCTCGTGGCCGCGGTAGGTCGAGACCTCGCAGCCGGCCTCCCGGAGCCGCCGCTCGGTCACCGGGTTGCCTTCGAGCATCACGCAGCGGAGGGGAGCGAGGGCGAGGACGTTGGTGGCCTGGGTGGGCAGCTCCTCGGCGGGGATCTCGATGAGCCGGAAGCCGCGATCCTGGAGAAGCCGCCAGAAGGGGACCGGGAGGAGGGGCGGGTAGACGACCGCGAGGTCGTGATCGACCAAGCTGATGAGCGACAGAAGATGAAGGCAGGCCTCCGGCCCGGTATGGTAGGGCAGCTCAACCGGGAGGACCTCGATCTTCAGGTCCGCCAGAGCCTCCCGCAGTTGGCGGAGCCCCTCGGCATTGGTACGGAAGCCCTGACCGACCGCGAGCGTCCGGTGATCGAGCCAGAGGAGGTCGCCGCCCTCGGCGCGGGCGTCGCCTGAAAGGGTGTAGAGGATCGGCACCCCGAGGGCGGAGAGCCGGCGGGCCAGGGCTTCCTCCTCGCCCCGGCGGAGCTCCTTCCCCATCGAGAGGATGACCGCCCCGCGATCGGTCACCAGAGCCGGATCGAAAACGTAGATGGCATCGGCCCGCTCCGGCTGGGGCTCCGGGTGATCGAAGACCTCCGCCCCCGCCGCGCGGAGGATCGCGACCAGCGCGTCGTGCTCGCGCCGCGCCGCGTCGAGATCCGGCCGGCCGGTGTAATGCCAGCGCTCCGGGTCCGCGGCCGCGAAGGCGGCGTCCGGGCGCTTGACGAGCACCCGCCGCAGGGGGTCGACCATGCTCTGGCTGCCGTAGGGCGAGGGCATCGCGTTCGTCTCCTCTCTTTTGGAACCTACCACTGAGGTGCCGCGCAGCCAAACGGACGTCCGGAGTGCCCCGGTTGAGCCGAGAACCCGCGACTGGCCGCGCGGAGCGCCCGAAGGAGCGGGGCGCAGGCTCAAACCGGGGCACCACACGGGCCGGCTGCCATACAGCGTTGCAATCCGTTACCATACCCCCGCCTTGGTTCCCCTTTTCCACCGCAGGCTCTGTGAGGCAATCGCAGCATGAGCGACTTGGTCCAGAGATTCTGGGGCTTCTGCCATACCCTCCGCCATGACGGGGTGGATTATGGCGACTACATCGAGCAGATCACCTACCTGCTCTTCCTCAAAATGGCGGACGAGCGCCGCATCGACCTCTCCGGGGTCGGCCTGAGCGCTCCAATCGACTGCTCGTGGCCGCGGCTGGGAGAGCTCTCCGGGCAGGCGCTCCTCGATCACTACGTCGCTGTCTTGGCGGCGCTCGGGCGGGAGGAGGGGCTCTTGGGCGAGATCTTCGCCGACTCGGTCTCGCGCTTCAACAAGGCCGCCAACCTGAAGCGGCTGATCGGCCTCATCGACGAGACCGAGTGGACGGCGCTGGAGGTCGACGTCAAGGCGGCGGTCTTCGAGGGGCTGCTCGAAAAGGCGGCGAGCGAGGGCAAGAAGGGGGCCGGCCAGTACTTCACCCCCCGCCTCCTCATCCAGACGATCGTCCGCTGCGTCAGGCCCGACCCGCGGGAGCATCCGGAGTTCACCCTCTGCGACCCGGCGTGCGGCACCGGCGGTTTCCTCGTCGTCGCCTACGAGTGGTTCCTCGCCGCGGCGCGCGACGGCAGCCTGGCGCCCGGCCTCCTCGAACGGGTGCGGCGCGGCACCTACTTCGGCCAGGAGCTGGTGTCGCGGCCGCGGCGGCTCTCCTTCATGAACCTCTTCCTCCACGGCCTCGCCCCTGAGATCCGGCTGGGCGACTCGATCTACGCGCCGCCCAATTCGGCCACCTCGCGCCGCTTCGACGTCGTCCTCACCAACCCGCCGTTCGGCAACAAGGGGGCGAACCAGGCTCCCGGGCGGGAAGACTTCCCGGTCACCACCTCGAACAAGCAGCTCAACTTCCTCCAGCACGTCCTGACCCTCTTGAAACCGGGCGGCCGGGCCGCCGTCATCGTGCCCGACAACTGCCTGTTCGCCGACCAGGCCGGCCTGGTGTTCGAGATCTTGACCGCCGAGTGCGACCTGCACACCGTCCTCCGCCTGCCGAACGGCACCTTCACCCCCTACAGCGCCGGCACCAAGACCAACGTCGTCTTCTTCACCAAGGGGCGGCCGACCGAGACCGTCTGGGTCTACGACGCGCGTACCAACGTGCCGCGGATCACCAAGAAGGACCGCCCCTTGAGCGCCGCCCACTTCGCCGACTTCGAGGATTGCTATGGCGCCGACCCCGACGGCCGCGCCCGGCGCTCCCCCGAAGACGCCAGAGAGGACCGCTGGCGCTCGTTCCCGATCAGCGAGGTCGAGGCCCGCGACTACAAGATCGACAGCCTCAAGTGGTTGAAGGACCTCACCCCGGAGGGCGACGACCTGCCGGCGCCCGAGGACCTGGCGGCCGACGCCGTGACCGACTTAGAAGAGGCGCTCGACGAGCTCGCGGCGATCCTCGACCTGCTCGAAGAGGCCAAGGTGCGGCAGCCGCGGGCCCTGGCGAGGCGGCGGTGACCTGGACCGAGGTCAGCCTGGCGGACCTCGCCATCCACGTCCTCGGCGGCGAGTGGGGCCAGCCGGACCCTCCCGACCCGCCGGATGCCCATCCGGAGAGCGTCCGGGTGCGGGTCGTCCGCGGCACCGAGTTCCGCGACTGGGAGCGGGCGAAGGGGTCGACGGCGGCCGTCCGCCGGCTCTCCCCGGCGAGCCTCGACCGCCGGCGGCTCGCGGTCGGCGACCTGGTGATCGAGGTCTCGGGCGGCGGCGTCCACCAGCCGGTCGGGCGCGCCCTGCGGATCGACGAGGCCGCGCTCGCCGGGTCGGCGGAACCCCTGGTCTGCTCGAACTTCTGCCGCCAGGTAAGGCTCCACCCGGGAGTCAGCTCCGCCTATGTCCAGCTGGCGCTCACCGAGCGCTACCTGGACGGCGGCATGGACGCCTTCCAGAACCAGACCACCAACCTGCGCAACCTGGACTTTCCCGCCTTCCTCTCCGGCGTCACCTTCCCCCTCCCCCCGCTCCCGGAGCAGGAGCGGATCGCCACCCGGGCGGCGCAGCTCCTGGCGCGGACGGCCCGCGTCCGCGACCGCCTGGCCGATGTCGGGGCGACCGTAAGGCGCCTGCGCCAGGCGGTCCTCGCCGCCGCCTACTCCGGCAGCCTGACCGCGGACTGGCGCGCCGAGCAGGCCGGGGCCGAGCCCTTCTTCGAAACCCTGGCCCGGCGGCTCGCCGCCCGGAGACGGCGCTTCGAGGCCGACTGCCGGTTGGCCGCTGGCGGTGGGCGCAAACCGCCGAAACGTCCCCGGAATCTCGCCCCCGGCCCCTGGCAGGCGCCGGACTCCCTGGCCCTCCCGGAGCTCTCCGCCGGCTGGGCCCTGGTCGCCCTGGGGGACGTGCTCGAACGGGTGCAGCAGGGGACCTCGGTGCGCTCCGAGGCGGCGGCCCCGGGCGGCATCCCCGTGCTCCGCATGGCCAATATCCAGGAGGGCGAGATCGACCTCCGGAGCTTGAAGACCGTCCCGCCCGCGGCCGTGGACCTCGAGAACCTCGCCCTCGCCAAGGGCGACATCCTCTTCAACCGCACCAACAGCCCGGAGCTGGTCGGCAAGGCCGCGGTCTTCGAGGCGGACCTCCAGGCGATCTTCGCCTCCTACCTCCTGCGGCTGGTCTGCGACGAGCGGCTGGTGATGCCGCGCTACGTCTGCTACTGGATCAACTCGCCCTGGGGGCGCGCCTGGGCTCGGGCGGTGCGCACCGACTGCGTCAGCCAGTCGAACATCAACGGCTCGAAGCTCCTCGCCATGCCGCTGCCGGCCCCGCCGTTGGCCGAGCAGGGGGAGATCGTGCGCCGGATCGAGGCGCTCTTCGGCCTCGCGGCGCGCACCGAGGAGCGGCTCGCGGCGGCCGTCGCCCGGGTCGAGCGGCTCCCCCGCACGATCCTGACGCGCGCCTTAAACGGAGAGCTGGTGCCCACCGAAGCCGCCCTCCGGACGCCGCTCGCGACCAGTCTCATTGCGATTTGAATATATTTTGTTTTGATCCTTCCACGCCGGCCGTGGAACAAAATTTAAAAATTTGTCTCGCATTGGGTGCCTGGGAACACTCTTTCTGCGGAGCTGCCCATGGGGGGCGATTTAGCCTGGGAAGCTCTTGGACTTGTAACGTTAACCTTGGTTTTCTTTTTTTGGAGGGGTTTAGTCATGGCGAAGAATATTGTCATTGTGGGTGGAGGCTCGGCCGGGTGGATGACCGCGGCGTATCTGCAGAAGGCGCTCGATAAGGTCGACACCATCACTCTCGTCGAGTCGAAGAGCATCCGCACCATCGGCGTCGGCGAGGCCACCTTCAGCACCATCAAGCTCTTCTTCGACTTCCTGGGGCTCAAGGAGTCGGAGTGGATGCCGGGCTGCAACGCCGCCTACAAGCTGGCGATCAAATTCCAGGACTGGCGCGCCGAGGGCGGCCACTTCTATCACCCGTTCCAGCGCTATGAGACGGTCGACGGCTTCAACGTCGCCGAGTGGTGGTTGAAGCTGAAGCGCGGCGAGGAGCCCTTCGACTACTCCTGCTTCACCATTCCGGCGCTCTGCGACCACAAGCGTTCCCCGAGATATCTGGACGGCCGGGTGTTCGACGACAAGGTGCAGACCCTCTTCGAGCAGAAGGAGGCCCAGCACAAGGGCGTCCTCACCGACCACAAGGTGCAGTACCCCTACGCCTACCATTTCGACGCCCATCTCCTCGCCGAGTACTTGAAGGACTTCGCCATCACCCGCGGCGTCCAGCAGGTGATGGACGACGTCGTCAGCGTCAATTTGAAGGAGGACGGCAGCATCGCCTCCATCCAGACCAAGGAGCACGGCGCCGTCGCCGGCGACCTCTTCATCGACTGCACGGGCTTCCGCGGCCTGCTCATCAACCAGGCCTTGAACGAGCCCTTCATCTCCTTCAACGAGTCGCTCCTCTGCGACCGCGCGGTCGCTCTCCAGGTGCCGGTCGACGTCGAGAAGGTGGGCATGGAGCCCTACACGACGGCGACCGCCAAGAGCGCCGGCTGGATCTGGAACATCCCGCTCTACGGCCGTATCGGCACCGGCTACGTCTACAGCAGCGCCTTCCTCTCCCCCGAGGATGCCGAGGCCGAGCTCCGTGCCCACCTGGGCCCGAAGTCGGACGACTGCAGCGCCTCGCACATCAAGATGCGGATCGGCCGCAGCCGCAACTCGTGGGTCAAGAACTGCGTCGCGATCGGCCTCTCCTCCGGCTTCGTCGAGCCCCTGGAGTCGACCGGCATCTTCTTCATCCAGCACGGCATCGAGGAACTGGTCAGCCACTTCCCGAACGGCTGCATGGACGAGGACATCGTCCGGAGCTACAACAAGGTGGTCGCCGAGTGCATCGACGGGGTACGCGAGTTCCTCACCCTGCACTACCGGGCGAGCAACCGGATGGATACCGACTTCTGGAAGGCCACCAAGGGGCAGACGGCGATCTCGCCCGACCTCGCCGATCGCCTGCGCCTCTGGCGCAAGCGCCTGCCGAACCCGAAGAACGTCAATACGAGCTACCACGGCTTCGAGTCCTACTCCTACTCGGTCATGCTCCTCGGCCTCAACTTCCAGCCCGAGCAGAACCTCCCGGTCCTCGACCTCCTGGACGACCATCGCGCCGCCGCCGCCTTCGACGCCATCCGCGTCAAGTCGCAGCACCTGGTTAAGACCCTGCCGTCCCAGTACGAGTACCTCTCGCACATCCGCGCCAAGGCGGCGTAGTCCCGCCTCCCGAGCCCATCCCGGGCGGAACGCCGCCGTTCCGCTCGGGAGGCTCTGCTCTCTGACCCCAGCCTGTCGATCGAATGTAGGGCGTAGCTTCTAGCTGCCGGCCTCGTCGGAGGGGCCGCCCCGGGCCACCATCAGCTCGCAGATCAGCCGGATCAGGTGTTCCGACGCCTGGCCCACCTCGCCGGTCACCTGATCGATCCGGGCGCGCAGCCCCACCTCGCCCGTCGTCGGCGCCTGGACGTCGATCTCCTCCCCCGGCGCCAGGCGCTGGGTGGTGCGCAGATCGTAGAGGAACCGCCGGGTGAGCTCCAGCACGCTCTCCCGGTAGCCCATGGAGGCGAGCATCTTGCGGAGGTTCTTCCTCCCCGGCGCCTTCTTCCTGCGCTCATAGTCCGAGATCGAGCTGTTGCCGATCCCGGACGCCCTCGCGAGGTCGTTCTGTTTCCAGCGCAGGGCAGCGCGCAAGATGATGAGCGCGACATCCAACTCCTCGTCCTCATCCGGCGAGTCGGTGACCGGCGGCTTGCGCTCTGGCATCGCCGGAATGTATAGCGGCGCGAACCTTTCTGCAAGCGTAAGCCATTCAATCTCAAAGGTTTACGCCACGAAAACCTTTCACGGGGAAACGAAACAAGATCCACCTGGAGTGTTTTTGTCCGGCCTGGACCGCTCTTCGCGAAGCGCAGGATCTCGAAAGAGAGATCTCGTTTCCGGCGGGGTGGATGCCGGCGCTCTGCGGTACCGTCCGGCACACCCGTTGCAGGATCGGAGGGGGGAGGGCGTATGCAGGCCAAAGCGCGAATCCTCGGGCACCCGATCCACCAGATGCTGATCGTCTTCCCCTTGGGGCTCCTGGGAGCCTCCCTGGCCTTCGACCTGATCCACCTGGCGACCCGCAACGCCGAGTTCGCCGTCGTCTCCTACTGGCTGATCGCGGCGGGGATCGCGAGCGGCCTCGTCGCCGCCGTCTTCGGCACCATCGACTGGCTGGCAATCCCACCGGGGACGCGGGCGAAACGGATCGGCCGCCTGCACGGCGGCGGCAATGTCGTCGTCATCGCCCTCTTCGCCGGCGACTGGCTGCTGCGCCGGAGCGACCCCGCCCTCCCGAGCGGGACGGCCATGGGCATCTCGGCCGTCGCCGTCCTCCTCGCGCTCGTCACCGGCTGGCTGGGCGGCGAGCTGGTCGACCGCCTCGGCGTCGGCGTCGAGGAGGGCGCCCACCTGAACTCGCCCAGCTCGCTCTCCGGCCGCCCGGCCACCCAGGACGCACCCTAAGTCAGCGCAGCCGCGCCAGCCGGCGGTTGACCGCCTCGAGGTCGAAAGCTTCCGGATCGAAATTCTCCGGGTAGCGCCGGGTGGCCAGGAGACGCTCGAAGCCGATGACGCCGCCGCTCTCCTCGGGCGGGCCGCTCTGCTTGCCGGCCAGACAGACCGGACGGTTCGGCCCCACTCCCGGCGGCAGGATCTTCTCGACGACGATCGCGTGCTCCCAGCCGTCCCGGAAGTCGTACTCGTAGAGGATCCGCTCCTTCTCGCGGGTGAGGACCTCTAAGAGCGGGACCTTGCGCTCGTCCCGGCTGGGAAAACCGAGGTCCGGGATGGGCGGGCGGTAGACCGTGCGGCCGGAGGCGAAGAGGTGAAGGTGGCGATCCTCCCAGCCCATGAGGATCTGGAGGATGGTATGCAGCCGGCCGAGAGTCACCTCCTCGGGCACCTGGAACCGGCGCCAGATCGGGGGGCGGCTGCCGGAGAGCACCACCTTGAGCTGATAGACCCGCCCCGGGCTCGCCGCTCCGCGCGCCGGGGTGCCCCCCTTGGATGTCCCCCTGGATGTCCCCCCAGATGTCCCCCCAGATGTCCCCGACTTCTTTTCCGGCATCCCGTCCTCCAAAAGCAGGACGGATGTTACTTGAAGAGAGATCGCCGGGGAAACGGTTACCCCAGCGCCTCGCCGCCGCCGGCCCCCTCTCGCCAGGCGTCGTAGCGCCAGTCGAGGATGGCGACCAGCCGGTCGAAGTTGTGCCAGGAGTCGTCGACCCGGTAGTTGTCCGGGAAGAGCTCCGCCCAGTCGGCGAGGAAGCTCTCCTGGTAGTAGGCGGCGGCGAAGGCGTTGCCCTCTTCGTTGAGGTCGTCCTCGGTCAGCTTGCCGTCGCACCAGTTGAGGACGAAGTCGCGGGGCCGGAGCTGGCGGTTCCTGATCCGGCCGAGGTCGAAGGCGGCCTCGTCGTTGGTGCGGTGGAGGTCGCCCACGAGGTCGCGCAGCACCGCCCAGCCGAGAAACATACCGACGTGGGTCGCACCGTTCTCCGGCGGCACGCCCTCCGGGAAATTGCCCTCGTAGTGCCAGGATGCGTCGTCGTATTTCACCAACTCTCCTTTCGGACGTCGACGGGGAGACGTCTACACTCCTCTAGAGTGCGCTGACCCCTCCCCAGGCGGGCCTGCGGAGGGTTGGAGAGCGGTCTAGGGGTCTGTCACGGCTGAATCGGTTCCAGAGACTTTCTACGCGCGTTTCTGAAGACTTTCCATGAGCTCCCGAGGACTTTCCACGGTTTCCTCAAGACTTTCCACGAGTTCCTGAAGACTTTCCACGGGTTCCCGAGGACTTTCCACGGGCTCCCGAGCGTTAGTAGACCAGGTTCGCCCGCGACTCCGCCCCCTGCTGGGCGGCGCGCAGGTCGGCCGCCGCCAGGCAGCGGGCCACCTCGGCGCGCAGCTCGGGGATGCCCTCGCCGGTCAGGGCGGAGATCCAGAGGCCGCCTTCTCTGGGTTCCAGGGGCGACACGGCATCGCTCTTGTTGAACACCGGGACGACCCGGGCCATGTCGACCTTGAGATCTTCCAGCACCTTCTCGGCGACCTCCTGCTGCTCGCGCCAGCGCGGATGGCTGCGGTCGACGACGTGGAGGACGAGGTCGGCGTCGACGATCTCCCCCAGGGTGCTGCGGAAAGAGGAGACGAGATGGTGCGGCAGCTTGCGGATGAAGCCGACGGTGTCGGCGAAGACCGCCTCGCCCAATCCGTCGCGCCCCGCCGGACCGCCCAGGAAGCCGCGCCGCAGGCGGGCGTCGAGGGTGGCGAAGAGGCGGTCCTCGGCGAGCGCGTCGCCACCGGTCAGGCGGTTCCAGAGGGTCGACTTGCCGGCGTTGGTGTAGCCGGTCAGGGCCACTTCCGGCACCCCGCGGCGACCGTGGCGCTGGAGGCCCCGGGTGCGCTCGATCTGCTTTAAGTCCGCCTCCAGCCGGCGGATGCGGCTGCGCAGCAACCGCTTGTCCTGCTCGATCTGCTTCTCGCCCTCGCCCCCGCGCTGGCCGATGCCGCCGCCCTGGCGCGAGAGGTGGGTCCACCGCCGGGTGAGGCGCGGCAGCAGGTAGTGCAGGCGCGCCAGCTCGACCTGGGTCTTCGCCTCGCGGGTGCGGGCGCGCTGGTCGAAGAGGTCGAGGATGAGGGCGCTCCGGTCCATCACCATGAGCTCGGTCAAGTCCTCCAGGTTCTTCAACTGGCTGCCGGAGAGGTCGTCGTCGAAGAGCAGGAGGTCGGCGCCGAGACGCTTCGCCTCGGCGGCGATGCTCTCGGCCTTGCCGCTGCCGATCCAGGTCGCCGGATCGGGCGCCTTCCGGGCCTGGACGTCGCGGCCGACGACCGCCGCGCCGGCGCTCCTCGCGAGCTCGGCGAGCTCGTCCAAGTGCTCGTCGACGAGCGGCCCCTGGCCGGGGAGCGAGAGGCCGACCAAGAGAGCGGTATGGGTCGGGGCCGAGCTCTTCAGGCGATAGGTGTCTTTGTTCAAAGTGGGTTCCCGTGGAGTATCCTAGCGAGGTCCAAAATCGGGCGAAAGCGCAAGGATTCACAACCTGGGAGGTGCGGTGACGAATTCCTCCAATCCCTCCAATCCCTTCGATACCCCCGATACCTCCGATATCTCCGCGGGGGGGCTGGGCGAAGGGGACGAGGCGAAAACCCTGCCCGGGACCGGTCCGTCCCCGCTCTCCCCGAAGCTCAAGATCGCTCTCGGCGCGATCGCCCTCGTCCTCCTCGCCATGCTCTTCTGGCCGCGCGGCCGGGAGACGGCGGCACCGGGCGGTTTCCTCCTCGACGAAGCCGGGCGGCCGGCGCCCATGGGCTCGCGCCTCGCCCCGGTCACCCTGGTCCACTTCTGGGCCACCTGGTGCCCGCCCTGCATCCAGGAGGCGCCGTCTCTGGAGCGCCTGGCGGCCGACCTCGGGGGGCAGCACGACTTCTCCCTGGTGAGGATCGCCGTCGCCGATCGCAAGGAGAAGGTCGACGGCTTCCTCGGCCCTACGACCGCCGCCATGGTGCTCTACGACCCGAGCTGGGACGTCGCCCACCGCTACGGCACCGACCAGCTCCCCGAGACCTACCTCGTGGTGCGCGGCAAGGTGGTGCAGAAGTTCGTCGGGGCGACCGACTGGGACAACCCCGACCTCCGCCGCCGCCTGCTCGGCTACCTGAACGGCTCGGGCGCCAGCCCCGGGAAGGCGCCCCGCGGCTGATGCTGACCCTCATGACTCCTGGCGACCTGCTGCAGATGACCGAAAAGATCGGCCTCGCCGCCCTCCTCTCCGGCGCGGTGGGGGCCGAGCGGGAGTGGACGGGGGCGCGGGCGGGGCTCCGCACCCACATGCTGATCGCCGTCGGGGCCGCCCTGGTGACCGAGATCTCCACCCATTTCGGGGATGGCGGCCGGCTGGCGGCCCAGGTGGTCTCCGGGGTCGGCTTCCTCGGGGCGGGCACCATCATCCAGTCGCGCGGCGCGGTCCACGGGCTCACCACCGCCGCCGGTCTCTGGGTGGCCGCGGCCCTGGGGATCGCGGCGGGGGCCGGTGCCTACGGGGAGGCGATCGTCGCCACCGTCGCCCTCCTCCTCATCCTCTCCGCCCTGCGGCCGGTCGAACGCCTCCTGCGCCGGCACGACCGGCGGACGATCGTGGCGCAGCTCGGGGCCGGCCAGACGCTGTCCGACCTGATGGGGGTTCTCGACGATGCGCAGATCGAGGTCGAGGACCTGTCGCGAAACCCCGGGTCGCCGGCCGTCGTCATCCACTTCCGCGGCTCGAAGGTGGACAGCCACCGGCTGATCGAGCTCGCCGGTTTAGCCGGGCTCCGGGTCAACGACGAGGCCGCCGGGGCGCCGCCGCTGATTTCCGAGGGGGCCGGGACTGGCGGGAGGGGAGGGGAGGGAGGAACCGGAGGCGCCGCCGGCAGCATGGGCGGATCGAGCTCCGGCTGGATGCAGGACGACTAGTGGAGGTCCGTCGCACGGCGAGGTGCCCCCCTCCCAGAGGGGAGGGACCCTTTGCCGGAAAGATCTCGCTTGCTGTCGATTCAGCCATGCACTCCCTAGAAGTGGAACGCCACCCCGGCGTGCCCCATGGCGAAGATCTTGGCCTCGTTCAAGAGGGTGTAGTGGCCCGAGAGCTCGACTAGAACCCCGAAATGACTGTTGATGGGAAACTCGCCGGTCAACCCGAAGGCGGCGCCCAGGGTGGTCTGGTCGCGGGAGCTGCCGTCGAAGGCCCGCTTGCCGTTCAGGCGGTAGGCGCCGAGGGCGATGTAGACCCCGGACTGGTAGTAGGTCTCGTCGAACCGGTACTCGCCGCCGAGGGTGGCGTAGGTGAGGTTGGCGTCCGTCAGGCTGCCGAAGGCGGGCTTCCTGTCGAGCCCGAGCCGGCCTACCCGCAGGCCGAGCACCGTCCGCGGCTCGGTGACCAGGCCGAAGTTGAACTGGTAGCCATGGTTTCCGAAGTCGCTCCCCGGATTGGCGTCGGACGAGCCGCCCACCCCTCCGAGAACGCCGACGGTGTAGGTGTAGAGCTCCTGGGCGCGGGCCGCCCCGGGCAGGGCGATCGTCCCGGCGAACCCGGCGATCAGGGAGAACAGAACGAGCCTGCCGAGCAGGCGACGGTTGCGAGTCAAGGTCCCCTCCTTTGCGATCTTGTAGCCGGCGGCCGTCGGGGCCGGCCGCCAGAGCCCGGAAGTGTACCGCAGCTCTCCCTCCGCACGCTTTTGGGTACCGGCCATGGCTGCTGACGTATACGCCGGAGGACCCCGGGGCGTCACGCCCCGGCGAGGGCCGGCGGGGGGGCCGCTCGCCCGCCTCCTCCGCCTGCTGCTGCCGGCCCCCTGCCTCGGCTGCGGCCTCCCCAGCCCCGCCGGCCGCGCCGGCGCCGGGCGCTTCCTCGCGCTCTGCGCCGGCTGCCGCGGGCGGCTTCGGCCGCTCGATCCGGCCGCCGCCTGCGCCGCCTGTGCCCGGCCGCTCGTCGGCCAGCTGCCGCCGGGCTTCCGCTGCGGCCGCTGCCGCGCCCAACCGCCGGCCTACGATCGTCTCCTCGCCCGCTGGCGCTACGAGGCGCCGCTCGACGCCGTCGTCGGCGGGCTCAAGTTCCGCCGCCTGGACTACCTCGGCCACCACCTCGGAATCGACCTCGCGACCGCCTTCGCCGCGGATCTCGCCGGGCTCGACCTCGTGGTGCCGGTCCCCCTCCACTGGGGGCGGCGGCTCAAGCGGGGCTACAATCAGGCCGAGCGCATCGCCCGCCCGCTCGCCGCCCGTCTCGGGCTCCCCCTGGTCGAGGCCCTGAGGCGCCGCCGCGCCACCGCCGCCCAGAGCACCCTGCCCCGCGACGCCCGCCTGGCCAACCTGGCCGGGGCCTTCGAGCCCCGCCCGCGCGCCGCTATCGCCGCTATCGCCGGTATCGCCGGCATGGCCGACATCGCCGGCCACCGGGTCCTCCTCGTCGACGACGTGGCGACGACCGGCGCCACCCTGGACGCCGCCGCCCAGGCTCTCAAGCGAGCCGGAGCGGCGGCCGTGGTCGCCCTGGTGGCCGGCCGGACGCCTTAGAGGCAACGGGGGCGGTCCCGAAGAGGTCCGCGGCGCCGCTCTACGGACGTGGCCGGAGGATCGCCCGCTCCTGCTCGCGGCGGATCTCCTCCTGGACCCGCTGCCGGCCGAGCCGGCCGACTGCGCGAAGGTCCTCCCGCGGGCTGGCTTCGAGGGCGGCGAAGGCGCGGTCCCGCTGCTGCCAGCGGTCCCCCCGGACGGCCGGATCGGTGGGGCGGAAGAGGGCGGCCTCCGCCACGTCGCGCGGGGCGTGCCCCCGGTCGAGCGCCGCGGCCGCCAGCTCTGGCCAGACCGCCTCGGGAGCGCGGCGGAGGGGGGCGAGATGGTAGGTGGCGAGGGCGGGGGAGGCGAGGAGATGGCGGAAGAGGCCGGCATCCCCGCCGACCAGGTGCGGCAGGAGCGACTGCAGGATGGGGGCCTCGCCCAAACCTTCGAGCCCGCCCAGGAGCCGTTCCCGCCGCGGCCGGTCGAGCGCTTCCACCGCCCTCGCGAAGGCGCTGTCGGCGGCGAAGTAGACCGGCAGATCGCGGTCGCCGAGACGGGCTTCGAGCCAGGCCAGGGCGAGGTCCGGATCGCGGGCGAGGAGGAGCCGCAGCCCGTGCTGAAGGCCGAGGGTCTCCGCCGTCTCCTCGTACTCCGCGGTGCGCGCCCGGAGGACCGCCGACCGCCAGGGGCCGGCGAGCTCCGGCTGCACCTCCCCCTGGGGTGGCGCTATCCACTCCCCGAGGGCGGCGGCGAGCGCCGTCTGCCAGCGCGGGGCGGCGAGGAGCGCGAGGAGGGCGGGGAGGGGGACGCCCTCGCGGGCCAGGGTCTCGGCGAGGAGGGGGGTGCGCGCCACCTCCTCCAGGGCCCGCTCGTGGAGGTCGGGAGGCGGATTGTCGAGCCGGAGGGCCAGGGTGGCCGCCATCTCGGCCAGGGGGTCGAGCTCGAGGGCGGAGAGGAGCCGCTTTTCCCAGCCTTCCCGGCGGCGGACCACGTCCTGCTCCAGGAAGGGGACCGCCTGAGAGTAGAGGCCGCGGGCGAGGAAGGCGTCGAGCCAGGCTTCCGGTGCCCCGACCGCTGCGGCCAGCGCCCGGCAGAGAGCGAGGAGCCGCCGCCGCCCAAGGCGGCCGGCCCGCTCCGCCTCCTGCTCGTAGACGGCGAGCCGGTCGGCGATCTCCAGGGGAGGATGCCGGGCCCACTCACGGGCGAGCGCGGAGAGGGCGGTGGTGCCGGCAGGGTCGGCAAGCTCTGCCGGACGGGCGGCCCGCGGCTCGCCGCCCGGATAGAGCAGGGCGAAAACAGCATCCTCGGACGGGCTCGACATCGATCTCCCCGGTCTCCCTGGTGTGGGCGGCGGGCGCGCACGATCCACGTGGGCTCCCCTGCCGCGACCTCGTCACGTCCCCGTTCCCGGCCGGTAAGGCCGGGCGGGGTCTCTCCACGGTGTGGATTCTAGGCTTGCCGCATATTCTAACCGCTCTTCGAGTCAGCTAAGCTACGCGTTCGCCGGCACGGGCCGGAAGCCGGAGAATGCCATGACCGATTCGATCTCGAACCGCCCCGGGTCCTCGCACCCCTGGAGCCCCTGGAGCCCGCTGCTGACCGGCGAGGCGGCCGAGCAGGCGGCGGATGTGATCGCCAACATCGCGGCCGATCTCGCGGCCGAGCTCGCGGCTGATATTGCCGCCGATGCCGCCGATGCCGCCAATGCCGCCGATGCCGCCAATATTGCCGATATTGCCGCTGATACAGGGACCGACACCGCGGCGGCGGCGCTCGCCGCCGGCGCTCCTCCCGAGGATACTCCCCAGAGCCCCAGGGATCTGTCGCTCGCCGGCGGCGAAGCCGGCATCGCCCTCTTCTTCACCTACCTGGACGCGGCCCGGCCGGGCGAGGGGCACGACGAGACCGCCATGAGCCTCCTCGAACGGGCGATCCAGGGCACCGCCGTGCTGCCGACCGGCTCCGGCCTCTACAGCGGCTTCGCCGGCGTCGCCTGGGTCCTGGAGCACCTCCACGGCAGGCTCTTCGATCCCGAGGGGGAGGACCCCGGCGAGGAGATCGGGGAGATCCTCCGGGAGCACCTCGGCCGCTCCCCCTGGCAGGCCGACTACGATCTCATCAGCGGCCTCGTGGGCTTCGGGGTCTATGCCCTGGAGCGCCTGCCGCGTTCCGGGGGCCGCGAGTGCCTGGAAGGGATCCTCGCCCGCCTCGCCGAGAGCTCCGAGCGGCAGCCGGAGGGGATCACCTGGCATACCTCGCCGGAGCTCGTCGGGCCGATCCAGCGCGACACCTTCCCCGACGGCAACTACAACCTCGGGGTGGCGCACGGGGTGCCCGGAGTGATCGGCCTCCTCGGCGAGATCTGCGCCGCCGGCCTCCCGGCGGACCGCGGGGGAGAGGCGCGGCGGCTCCTCGCTGGCGCCGTCGACTGGCTCCTCGCCCAGCGCCTCCCGCCGGGCGCCGCCTCGCGGTTCCCGTACAGCGTCGCCCCCGGGGTCCCGCCCGCCCCCTCCCGGCTGGCCTGGTGCTACGGCGATCTGGGGGTCGCCACCGCTCTCCTCGCCGCCGCCCGGGCGGCCGGCGAGCCGGCCTGGGAAGAGGAGGCCCTCGCCGTCGCCCGGCAGGCCGCGAGCCGCCCCGTCGTCGGCTCGGGGGTCCTCGACAGCGGCCTCTGCCACGGCGCGGCCGGCGTCGCCCATCTCTTCAACCGCCTCTACCAGGCGAGCGGCGACGCCGCCCTCGGCGAGGCCGCCCGCACCTGGTACCGGCAGGCCCTCTCCCAGTACCAGCCCGGCCAGGGGATCGGCGGCTTCCTCGCCTGGCTGCCCGGGGGGGGCGACCGGATGGGGGAGCTCAGCTGGCAGCCCGATCCCGGCTTCCTCACCGGCTCGGCGGGGGTCGGCCTCGCCCTGCTCGCCGCCACCACCAACGTCCTACCCGACTGGGATCGCACCCTGCTCACCGCCATCCGCGGCCCGCGCCGCCAGGAGCCCCGATGATCTCCCCCCCGGCAGCCGTCCCGCCCGCCCCTGGCGCCCGCTCCTCTCCGGCGAGCTCGCCCGCGGCGCCAACGCCGCCATCGACGATATTGCCGCCAACCTCGCCGGCCTCGCCGGGCTCGACCGCCCTCCGGCGGAATTCGGCGGCGGCCGCGACCTGTCGCTCTCCGGTGGCCAGGCAGGCATCGCCCTCTTCTTCGCCTATCTCCACTTCGCCAGGCCCGGCGAGGGGCACGACGACACCGCCATGGCCTTCCTCGAACGGGCGATCGAGGGTACCGCGGAGCTCCCGGTGGGCTCCGGCCTCTACGGCGGCTTCGCCGGGGTGGCCTGGACCCTGGAGCACCTCAACGGGCGGCTCTTCGACCCCGAGGACGAGGACCCCGGCGCCGAAATCGCGACCGTGCTCCAGGGCTATCTCGGGACCTCCCCCTGGTACGGCGACTACGACCTGATCGGCGGCCTCGTGGGCTTCGGGGTGTACGCCCTGGAGCGCCTGCCGCGGCCCGGCGGCCGGGAGTGCATCGAGGGCATTCTCGCCCGCCTCGCCGAGACCTCCGAAGAGCGGCCGGACGGCCTCTCCTGGCACACCGCCTCGGAGCGCACGGGGCCGTTCCAGCGCGACACCTATCCCGAAGGCCACTACAACCTCGGGGTGGCGCACGGCGTGCCGGGGGTCGTCGGCTTCCTCGGCGAGGCGGTGGCGGCCGGGCTCCCCGGCGCCACCACGGCGGCGGCGCGGCGCCTCCTCGGGAGGGCCCACGACTGGGTCCTGGCGCAGCGCCTGCCGGCGGACGCCGGCTCGATCTTCCCCTACAACTTCGCCCCCGGCATCGAGCCCGCCGCCACCCGCCTGGCCTGGTGCTACGGCGACCTGGGGATCGCCGCCAGCCTCCTGGCCGCCGCGCGGTCGGCCGGCGAGCCGGCCTGGGAGAGCGAGGCGCTCGCCGTCGCCCGCCATGCCGCGGCCCGCTCGATCGCGGGCTCGGGGGTGATCGACGCCGGCCTCTGCCACGGCGCGGCGGGTGACGCGCACCTCTTCAACCGCCTCTATCAGGCGGCTGGCGACGGCGAGACCGCCGCCGAGATCGCCACCGCCGCCCGCGGCTGGTTCGAGCAGGCCCTGGCCCTCCGCCACCCCGGGGAGGGGATCGGCGGCTTCCGTGCCTGGCTGCCCATGTCGCCGGACGGGATGAGCGAGCTCGGATGGATCGACGATCCCGGCTTCCTCACCGGCTCGGCCGGCATCGGCCTCGCCCTCCTCGCCGCCACCACCGAGGTCGATCCCGCCTGGGACCGTCTCCTCCTCACCGCCATCCGGGGCTGACGCGGCGGATATCGCGTACTTCAAATGATAGAAAACAATTGATTAGCTCGGGCTTCCCGAGGGTTTGACAGCCCCGTGGCGGGAGGACTAGACTCGGCACCTGTAGGGTCCGAGGGATGACGAACCACGCGCACAAGAGTCTCCCCGTCCTGGCCGCGCTCCTGATGCTCGGCCTCGCCGGGACCGCCACGGCGCAACCGGCGCAGCACCTGCCGGGCGTCGGCGGGAAAGTGACCGGGGAGAAATCCCCGCTCGCCGCGGCCGGGGTCTACGCCTTCCAGCTCGCCGATCTCCAGCTGCACAAGGTCACCACCGACCCCGAAGGCAACTTCCTCTTCCAGGACCTGCCGGCCGGCCTCTACAAGATCATCGCCCACAAGTCGGGCTTTGCCCCCGTCGTCATCCTGCTCACCCGCACGACCGCCAAGGCGTACCAGTTCCTCGAGCTCCAGCTCCTCCAGGATACGGCTCCGGCCCGGGGCGGGGCGCCGGGGGCGCGCGGCGACGATTTCTGGTCGCTGCGGGCCAGCATCCCCCCGGACGTGCTGCGGCAGATCGAACAGTCGAGCGAGGCCGAGCTGCCCCGCTTCACGGACGACCGCCGGGCGGAGGCTTCCCTGGGGGCGCTCTCGCGGTTCCACACCGACTTCCAGGCCATGAAGGGGGTCGACAATCTCACCGCGGGGGGCGAGGGTCAGGTCGCCGGCGGCCGGCTCGGCATCGAGGGCCAGCTGGGCGACATGCAGGTCGGCCTGCGCGGCCACTTCTGGCAGTTCGCGCCGACCCCCACCTTCGGCGGACCCGGAGCGGCGGCGGCGCCCGCGGCGACCAGCGGCCAGGCCAGCTCCCTATCGCTCGACCTCGAGAACGGCCCGCGCAGCCGGGTCAATGTCACCTCGCTCAACAATCGCTTCACCGCCCGTACCAGCGACGGCCCGGTGCCGGTCGACTTCGAACACTACCGGGTGAGCTGGTCGCAGACCGTGGGCGACAACAGCCGCTCGGAGATCGCCGCCCAGTACACCAGCGAGAACAACTTCCACCGCCAGGGCGCCTCCGATCCGGCCGAGATCCCCGGCGCCTCGCGCACCTGGCGGGTCGACGGCTCCTACACGACGGATCTGGGTCCCAGCTCGACCTTCCAGAGCGGGATTCGCTACCGCGCCCTCCAGTACGGTCTCCCCGGCCCCGGCGGGCAGCCCCTGTCGGTCCTCCCCGGGCAGGACAGCCTCGACGTCTTCGGGCGCGGCGGCATCCGCCTGCAGCCGGCGGTGCTCGTTGAGTATGGCCTCTACAACACCCTGGCCGACGGCAGCCTGTCGGTGCGGCCTCAGGGCGGGGTCGTCCTCCGCCTGGGCGACCTCTGGCAGCTCCAGAGCTCGGCGAGCCGCCGGGTCTACGAGCGGTCGGCGGTGAACGCGCCCCAGTTCCTGCCCACCCTCTACCAGGAGGCCGACCTCTGCGAGGAGGGCGGGAAGGCTTGCTACGAGCTGCGCCTGGCGCGCAAGCAAGGGGACGACACGTTCGCCCTCTCCGCCGTGGACCGCACTTTCGGCAAGACTCTGCGCCTCTACTTCAGCGACGACTTCTTCGATCGCCTCGAGAGCCTCTACCTGGTGCCGGGCGACCGGATGCCCGAGGTCAAGCTGGCCGTGGGCCGGCAGATCGCACCCGGGATCACCACCAAGTTCGAGGCCAGCCTGTCGCGCGGCGGCGGCGGGATCTTCTACCCTGCCGATGGACGGGCCTACCAGAACCGGGTGCAATACCTGGTGACGTCGCTCGACACCCGCTTCAAGGCCACCTCGACCGGCGTCTTCATCGCCTTCCACCGCCTGAATCAGGACCTCGACCCCTTGAGCCCGGACTCCTCCGCGGTCAACCAGATCGCCACTGAGCGGCTGCAGCTCATGCTCTCCCAGGATCTCAACATCCTGATGAATCTGGCCGGCGACTGGACGGTGCAGCTCAACATGGAGCTCAGCCGCGGCAACTCCCCCTTGGTCGCCACCAACGGTCGCGACGACGAGCTGCGCAAGCGCTTTCTCGGCGGCATCGCGGTCAAGTTCTAGGGCCTGCCTGGCGCACCCCTCCTAGCCTCCCCCTGACCCAACCGCCCCCTCCCAGGGGGAGGGACCCGCTCGCCCGAAGAGGGAAAAGCCTTGAATCAGCGCCTGGCGCCCCTCCCCCTCTCAGGGATCGTTCCGGCCCTGCCTCAAACGCTTGGATTCAATCTCTTGAATAGCGTCCGGTTTTCTGGATGGCGTGCCCGAAAGCCTCTAGAATTCAGAGGGTTGGAGGCGATTCAAAAAAACGTGGCCCTGGCATAGAAGATGCTGTTGAGGGTCTCGGCCAGGTCCAGCCCAGGTCAATCCGATGATGCGGTCTCGCGCCCTGAAACTCTCCCTCTCGCTCCTCCTGGCAGCGGCGGCGGTGATATTGGGGGGGCTGTCGTTCTATCGCAAGGTGCAGACCTTCCAGCCCCTGGGCTTCACCGCCCGGATGCCGGGAGGTGCGGCGCGGGTGGAGTCGGTGGTGGACCGGCGGACGGGGCTCCTCCCTGGCGACCGGGTGCTCCTGGTCGACGGGGTCGAGGTGGCGGCCGAGCCCGACTTCGCCAGGCACCTGGAGAGCAAGGCCGAGAGCCTCCTCACCGTGCTCCGCGCCGAGCAGCTGGTCCAGGTCCATTACCAGCGGCCGCCGCTCGCCATCGACCTCCCCTACCTGCTCCTGGCGCTCATCGGGGTCGGCTACCTGCTGATCGGCCTCTACACCCTCTTGAAGCACGGCGAGCGGCCGGGCTTCCTCTTCTACCTCTGGTGTCTGGCCTCGGCGGTCTTCTATCTGCTCGCGCAGACACCCCCGGCCGACCTCCTGTTCCGGGTCATCTTCGTCGGCGACGAGCTCGCCCGGATCTTCCTCCCGGCGCTCACCCTCCATCTCTTCCTGGTCTTCCCCGCTCCGGTCCTCGAAAACCGCCGGTGGCGCGGCCTGCTCCCATTCCTCTACCTCCCTTCCGCCATCTTCCTCGTCCTGCAGCTCGATCTCGCCCTCGGATTGCGGTGGCTCGTCGGTCATCCCACCGCGGCTGCGCTCCGTACCCTGGACCACCTCGAGATCTACCACCTGATGGCCTACGCCCTGGCCTCGGTGCTCCTCCTCGCCTGGCGGATCGGGCGCGGCCGGACCTGGGAGCAGCAGCGCCAGCTCCAGTGGGTGGCCTTCGGCCTCGCCGGGGGGTACCTGCCGTTTTTCCTCCTCTATGTGGTCCCCATGGCGCTCGGCTTCGCCCGGCCGCAGCTCCTGACCTCCGTCGCCGTCCTGCCGCTCGGCCTGGTCCCGGTCGCCTTCGCCTACGCCATCCTGCGCTACAAGCTGTGGGACATCGAGATCATCGTCCGCGACACGATCTCGGCGACCGTCACCCTGCTCCTCGGCATCATCGGCTTCTCGCTCGTCAACCTGGCGATCGTCCGCGGGGTGCCGCAGGAGCTGTCGCTGGCGCGGAACCTCCTCTCCTTCGCCGCCGGGCTCGCCATCGCCGGGCTCCTCGTGCCCACCCGGCGCTCGATCGCCGGGACTTTGGAACGGCTCCACTACCGGCGCTCGTTCGGCAAGCGGCGGGCGCTCTCCGACTTCGGCAAGGAGCTCCTTCACGAGCGCGACCTGGGCCGCCTCTGCACGGCCCTCCTGCAGCAGATCGAGGAGGGGGTGGAGCTGGAGCGCGCCAACCTCTATCTGGTGCAGGGGAGCGCTCTCGCCCCCGTCCGCCCCGAGCCCGGGCTGCCGCCCCGGCTCAGCCCCGAAGCCCTGGGCGAGGGCCTGTGGCAGGAGAACTTCCTCCACCTCTCCGGAGTGTCGCTCCCCACCGAGCCCCCTTCGGCCGCCCAGCGGCTCTTCGTCGGCGGCTACCGCTACGCCTTCCCCCTGCACGTCCTCGGCAGCCGGGTGGGCATCGTCCTCACCGGCTACAAGAAGGACCGGGATCCGCTCAACAGCGAGGACGCGGAGCTCATCCGGCACCTGCTCAACCAGGCCGCCCTGGCGATCGAGAACGCCCAGCTCCTGGGCCAGCTCCATCATCAGTTGGAGGAGGTCCTCCGCCTCCAGCGCTACAACGAGGGGATCTTCGAATCCTCGCCGGCCGGCATCGCCGTGCTCGACCCGAATTGCCGGGTGGTGTCGGTCAACGCCGCCTTCGTCCAGCTCGCCGGCAGAGAGCGCGCCGCGCTCGTCGGCCGGCCGCTCGCCGAGGTGCTGCCGGTCTCCCCCCTGCCGCACCCGGGCGAGGCGCCGGTCGAGGTCAGCTTTTGCGACCCCCTGGGCGCGGAGCGCCACCTGCAGCTGTCGCTCGCCGACTTCTCGGGCACCGGGACGACGGCCGGGATCGGCGAGAACCTGACGGTGCTCGTCGTCCACGACGTCAGCGAGCGGGTGGCGATGGAGCAGGCAATGAAGGAGAAGGACCGCCTGGCGGCGCTCGGGATGCTCGCGGCGGGGGTGGCGCACGAGGTCAACACCCCGATCACCGGCATTTCGAGCTACGCCCAGATGCTCCTCGCCGAGACCGCCGAGAGCGACCCGCACTACGACATCCTGAAGAAGGTCGAGCGCCAGACCTTCCGCGCCGCGCGGATCGTCAACAACCTGCTGGAGTTCGCCAAGAACCGGCAGAACGAGCGCCGGCCGGTCACCCTCGCCCCCCTGATCACCGAGTCGCTCGACCTCCTCGGCGACCGGCTGGGCAAGCGGCGGATCGAGCTCGACTGGCAGCCGCCCTCCCCGGAAGCGGCACCGGTGGTCGTCCTCGGCTGCGACGGCGAGCTCCAGCAGGTCTTCACCAACCTGCTCTTGAACGCCCTCCAGGCGATGAACGAGAAGGGCGGCAGGCTCACCGTCCGGCTGGAGGCCGACGCGACCTCCGCCCGTGTGCACATCGAGGACACCGGCCCGGGTATCCCGCTGGAGCGCCTGACCCGGGTGTTCGAGCCCTTCTACTCGACCAAGCTGGCGAGCGGCGGCACCGGACTGGGTCTCGCCATCAGCCACGACATCGTGCGCCGCCACGGTGGGAGCCTCAAAGCCGCCAGCGAGCCGGGCACCGGGGCCCGCTTCACGGTCGAGCTGCCGCGGCTGGCACCGACGGCAACTTCAGCCATTTCGGCATCGCCGGCATCTCCGGTATCGCCGGCATCGGCATGAGCGTCCTCATCGTCGACGACGAGGAAGTCCTCCAGGACGTCCTCACCTCGCTGCTCAGGAAGGAGGGGCATTCCACCCTCTCCGCCTACTCGGGCGAGGAGGCCCTGGAGATCCTCGAGCGCGAGGAGGTGGATCTGGTCCTCCTCGATCTCATGCTCCCCGGCATCTCGGGCCAGCAGGCGCTGCGCCGTATCCGCCAGCGCGACCCCGAGCAGGTGGTGATCGTCATCACCGCCTTCTCCTCGATCGAGAGCGCCATCGACGCCATGCGCGAGGGGGCGTTCCACTACATCCCCAAGCCGTTCAAGAACGAGGAGGTGCTGCTCACCATCCGGAAGGGTCTGGAGCAGCGCCGGCTGACGGAGGAGAACCGGGATTTAAAGGAGCAGCTGCGCCAGCGCTTCGGGCTCGACAACCTGGTCGGCAAGAGTAAGCCCATGCAGCAGGTCTACGACCTCATCCAGCTCGCCGCGCCGGCCAAGAGCAACATCCTGATCCTCGGCGAGAGCGGCACCGGCAAGGAGCTGGTGGCGAAGGCGATCCACCACCACTCGCGGCGCGCCGGGGGCCCCTTCATCACGGTCAACTCGGGCTCGATGCCGGCCGACCTCCTGGAGAGCAACCTCTTCGGCCACATCAAGGGCGCCTTTACCGGCGCCATCGCGAGCAAGAAGGGGCTCTTCGAGATGGCCTCGAACGGCTCGATCTTCTTCGACGAGATCGGCAACATCCCGTTGGACACCCAGTCGAAGCTCCTCCGCGTCATTCAGGAGAAGGAGTTCATGCGGTTAGGGGGGGTCGACACGGTCAAGGCCGACGTGCGGATCATCGCCGCGACCAACGCCGATCTCGAAGGGGCGGTAGCCCAGGGGCAGTTCCGGGAGGACCTCTACTATCGGCTGAACGTCATCACCGTCGCCCTGCCGCCGCTCCGCAAACGCACGGAGGACATCCCGCTCCTCGCCCAGCACTTCCTCGCCAAGTACGCGCACGAGAACGAGAAGTCGATCGGCGAGATCACCTCGCACGCCATGCAGCTCCTCCTCGACTATCACTGGCCGGGCAACGTCCGCGAGCTCGAGAACGTCATCGAGCGCGCCGTCGTCCTCTCCTCCGGGCCGCTCCTCGGGGTCGAGCTCCTGGCGCCCTCGGTGCGCCAGCCCGACGCGGTCCTTCTCCCGCCCTCCTCCCTGCCCGCTTCCGGCATCGCCTTCAAGGACGCGGTCGCCGAGTACGAGCGCCAGCTGGTGATCAAGGCTCTCCAGGCCTCGGGCGGAGTGCAGAAGCGGGCGGCGGAGCTGCTCCAGGTCAAACCCACGACACTCCACGAGATGATGAAACGCCTGAACATCTCGTCGGAGAGCCTCGCCGCCTCCTGACACGAGCACTCCCGGGTGGGCGGGCCGATTGCATTCTTAGACTCGATGTGAGGTTCTTAAACGATCATGCGTAGGGCTTGCCTGTCGATCGCCGTCCTGGTCTCCCTGGCCGGGCTCCCCCTCTCAGCCGCCGCCTCCCCCACCCCGGCTGCGAACCCGCCGGCATCGCAGGCATCGCAGGCATTGCCGACACCGTCGGCATCGCTGACGCCACCGCGGCTCCTCGCCTCCCTCTCCGAGGGGGAGCTCCCCGAGCTGCCGGCGCTCGACGAGCGGGTACCGCGGCCCGCGGCCTTCCTCGGCTATCCGCTGGGCGAGCGCTTCACCCCCTGGGACCGCATCCAGGCCTACCTGGACGCCCTGGCGACGGCCTCGAACCGGGTGAAGACGTGGACCTACGGCGAGACCTACGAGGGGAGACCGCTCAAGCTCCTCGCCATCGGCTCGCCAGAGAACCTGGCCCACCTGGAACAGATCCGCGAGGAGCACCTCCGCCTGGCCGACCCCGGCGCCCTCTCGCACGGCGAGCGCGAACGGCTCGTCGAGCGGCTGCCGCTCGTCGTCTGGCTGGCCTACGGGGTGCATGGCAACGAGTCCTCCTCCTCCGAGGCGGCCATGGCGGTGGCCTACGTCCTCGCCGCCGGGCAGGGGGACATCCCCGGGCTCCTGCGCAACACGATCGTCCTCATCGATCCGCTGGTCAATCCGGATGGCCGCGAGCGCTACATCCACTCCTACGAGGAGCGGCGGGGGGCCGAGCCCAACCCGCGGCTCGCGGCCTCCGAGCACTGGGAGCCCTGGCCCGGGGGGAGGCAGAACCACTACCTGGTCGACTTGAACCGCGACTGGGCCTGGGCGAGCCAGCAGGAGACTCGGCAGCGGATCGCCGCCTACCGCGCCTGGGAGCCGCAGGTCTACGTCGACTTTCACGAGATGGGAGCGGAGTCGAGCTACTTCTTCCCGCCCCCGGCCGAGCCGGTCCACCCGCAGATCTCGCGCCGCATCGTCTCCTGGCTCGACACCTTCGGCCGGGCCAACGCCGCGGCCTTCGATCGCCAGGGCTGGGTCTACTTCAAGGGCCAGAGCTACGATCTCTTCTATCCCGGCTACGGCGACTCCTACCCCAGCCTCCGCGGCGCGGTGGGGATGACCTATGAGATGGCGGGCGGCGGGCGCGGCGGGGTGTCCCTGACCCTCGTCGATGGCACCCCGCTCACCCTCGCCGACCGGGTCGCCCGGCACTTCACGACCTCCATGGCCACGGTGCGGACGGCGGCCGCCCACGGCCGGAAGATCCTCGCCGACTTCGCAGAGACCCGCGAGGGCCCGGCGGCGCCGGGGCGCACCTACCTCTGGCCGGCCGACCGGCAGGAGGCGCGGGCGCTCGCCGAGCTCCTCACCCTCCACGGCATCCACGTCCGCCAGTTGGGCGAGGCGGCGACGATCAAGGCCCGGCGGCTCGCCCACGTCCCCGGACCCGAGGAGGAGAAGCGCTTCCCGGCCGGCACCTACGCGGTGACGACGGCGCAGCCGCTCGGTACCCTCGCCCAGGTCCTCCTCGACTACGACTCGTCGATGGGCGAGCCCTTCCTCAAGCGCCAGCGCCAACGCCTGGAGGACAACCTGGGGGGCGAGTTCTACGACATCACCGCCTGGTCGCTCCCGCTCGCCTACAACCTCGAAGCCTGGGTCGCGGCCGGCGAGCCCGGGGGGCTCAGGGCGACGACCGCGCAGGGGTCCGGAGTGCATGGCGCCGCCACCATCGGCGTTCTCGTCCGCCCCCAGGGGCTCGCGAGCTACCGGCTGGCGGCGGCGCTCCAGAAGCGCGGGCTCCACTACCGGGTGGCCCTGACGAGCTTCTCGGTCGAAGGTGCGGAGTACCCCTCCGGCACCCTCTTCGTCCCCCGCCACGGCAACCCCGACCTCGACAAAGTCTTGGGCGGCCTGCTTACCGAGAACGGCCTCACGGCCCAGGGGATCGCCGCCTCCTACGAGTTCAAGGGTCTGTCGCTCGGCTCGCGCGACATGGCGGTGGTGCGCCCGGTGCGGGTGGGCCTGGTGAGCGGCGAGGGCGTCGACCCCACCTCCTTCGGCTTCCTCTGGTCGCTCCTCGACCGCCAGATCGGGGTGCCCCACGATCGGCTCGACCTCGCCCGCCTGGCGGACCTGGAGCTCGGGGAGATCGACGTCCTGATCTTCCCCGACGGCGACTACGGCCGGGTGCCTGACAAGACCCGGGAGGGGCTCGACGCCTGGATCAAGGCCGGCGGGGAGTTAGTGGCGGTCGGCGACGCGGTGACCTGGCTCGCCGAGCACCAGATGACGACGGTCAAGAAGTGGGAGCCGCCCAAGGAAAAAGAAGGCGGGGGGGACCCCGAGCTCTCCGACTCCGAGAGCGGCGCCCCCACCGGGCTCGCGCTCCGCCCGATCTCTACCCCCGGCGCCGCCGTGGCGACCCGCTTCCAGCCGAACCACCCGCTGACCGTCGGCCTCGACGCCTCGCCCGCCGTCCTCGTCGAAGGCACCCTCATCCTCCGCGCCACCGGCGACCCCAGGAAGGACGTCCTCGTCGCCTTGACCGAGCACCCGGTGATCGCCGGCTTCGCCTTCCCCGAAGCCGAGCAGCGCCTCTCGGGCTCCCTCTTAGTCGGCGCCGAGAGCCGCGGCAAAGGGAGCGTCGTCCTCTTCGCCCAGAGCCCCGACTTCCGCCTCTTCTGGCGAGCGACGACACCGATCTTCTTGAACGCCATTCTCTACGGGCCGAGCGCGGGGCTGGGGGCACGGTAGGGGGGCCAGGCGCTCCAGAGACCCAGGAACCCAGCTCATTGGTATGATGGTTTTATGAAGACGACGCTCGATCTGCCCGATGACCTGGTGCGCGCGGTGAAGATCCTCGCCGTCGAAGAGAACCGGAGACTCAAGGACACGGTCGCCGAGCTCCTGAGGCGCGGCCTGGCCCAAGAGCGTGGCGTGCCGGCGGCTATCCGCAGACGCCTCGAGCTACCGCTCATCGAGTGCGCTCACGAAGCCCGGCCGGGTGAGGAGATGACCCCGGAGCGGGTGGCGGACACCCTGCTCGAAGAAGAGGCAGGGGCGCACCGTGATTCTCTGCGATAGCAACGTCTGGCTGGCCCTGGTTCTTTCCAAGCACAGTCACCACGCCGCTGTGCGAGAGTGGCTGGAAGCCATCGAGGAACCTGCGTCAGGAGGTACCCTCAAAAGGTGTGTAAATGAACCAAAGGCGGCGTAATCTTCCGGTCGACGAAGACCACCGGGACAATCCCGGCACGGAAGGAGAACACCGCCATGGCAGAGAAGAGCACTGAGGAGCCGTTCGAGTCAAGGACGATGTGGGAGCAGCTGGAGGCGATGGCACGTGGGCGCATCCAGGAGTTCGTGCAAGCCCTTTTGGAAGAAGAGGTTACTGCCTTAGTAGGTCGTCGCAAGAGCGAGCGCCGGGAGTCTGTAGATGCTCCGTCCGTGTACCGCAACGGGCACGGTAAGGCGCGTAAGCTGGCCATGATGGGCGGCACGGTCGAGGTGTGCCGCCCTCGCTTGCGTGGGCTGGAGGAGCGCTTCGAGAGCCGCATCCTGCCGCTGTTCCGTCGGCGCACCGAGCAGGTCGGAGAGCTGCTGCCTCAGCTCTACCTGCACGGGCTGGCGCAGGGGGACTTCGAGCTGGCGCTACGTGGGTTGCTCGGCAAGGCAGCGCCGCTGTCGCCGAGCTCGATCGAGCGTCTGCGGGGCAAGTGGGTGGCCGAGTTCGAGTCTTGGCGTCGACGCAGTCTGCGCGGCCTCGAGCCGGTGTACCTGTGGGCCGATGGGATCTACGTCAAGGCGGGCTTAGAGAAGGAGAAGGCGGCGTTGCTGGTGATCGTGGCGGGCCTGCGCGATGGGCGCAAGGTGGTGCTGGCGGTGGAGAGCGGGCACCGCGAGTCCGCCGAGTCCTGGGGACAGTTGCTGCGGGACCTTCTGGCCCGCGGGATGCGAGTCCCGCGCCTGGTGGTGGCCGATGGCCATCTGGGGATCTGGGCGGCGTTGGCGCAGGTCCTTCCGGGGGTGCAGGAGCAGCGGTGCTGGAACCACAAGATCGTCAATGTGTTGGATACGCTGCCGAAGAAGCAGCAAAGTGAGGCTCGGGAGCTACTTCGTAAGATCCCGTACGCTTCGACCCGAGCCAAGGCAGAAGAGTTGCGTAAGAAGTTTCGAGCCCGCTTCGGTGAGGAACAGCCCAAGGCTGCCGAAACGCTGGAGAGGGACTGGGAGCGCATGGTGGCCTTTTACGCCTTCCCCAAGGAGCACTGGAAGCACCTTCGCACGACCAACCCGGTGGAGTCCCCGTTCGCCGTCGTGCGGCTGCGCACGGCCGCAGGCAAGCGTTACAAGAAGGTCGCCAACGCTACGGCGCTGATCTGGCGCGTGCTGCTGGTGGCGGAGAAAACATTCCGCCGCCTCGACTCCCCGGAGCTTCTTGCCGAGGTCGCCGAGGGGGTCACCTACGAAGACGGAGTACGCGTCCTACACCATGAACCTGCGGCCGAGGAGGCCGCCGCCTGAGGACGTTTACACACCTATTGACCTGACCTCTGCGTCAGTTCTCTTTTGCCGTGCGACGCAGCAGTCCTTTCTCAGGTTGCTCACCAACGCCTCGGTCCTGCGTCCCTATGGAAACCCACCGCTGACGAACCGTGAGGCGTGGTCCGCCTGCGAGGCGCTTCTCACTGACGACCGGATCGACTTCAGGGCAGCCGAGCCGGCAGGATTGGAACCCTTGTGGAAGGAGCTCGCGACGCGCGGGACTGCCTCGCCCAAGCTCTGGATGGATGCATATCTGGCGGCCTTCGCTCTGGCCGGCCGATATCGGATGGTGACGACGGACGTAGCGTTTCGCCAGTTCCGAGGGCTGGATCTCCTGGTTCTGTGCAACGTGAAGCCTGAGGCTCCTCAATAGTAGGAGACGAGACTCCAGCCATGAGCTCCGCGCCCCAAGGTTGCTTCCGGCAACTGTGTCAGCATCGCTGACACTCTTACGTCCTTTGCATGGGCATCGAGCGCCTTGCGCGAAGCCGTGGGACCGTCCGCAAAGTCCTCGAAGAACCGTTCGCGCTCCTCTGTGAGGTCTTTCGAGCTCCTATAAGTTCCGCCCAAACCTCTCGGCGACCCCGCGAACACCCTCGGAGTTCAACTCGGAGGCCTTGAAGTTTCGCCCCAGGGCGTCGAACGACTGGCAGAACCTCTCGAAACGCAATCACGACCCGTCCGAGTTCCTGAAGAGACCCTTGGAGTTCGGTCTCGACGCCTTCTCGCTCGGTCTCGACGGGTTCCAGTTGAATCCCGAGACCCTCCGCAGGAATTTGGAGGCCTTGGGACCGAATTTTTAAGGGGCCGAATTGTTCGTCGAGGACTTTTCGGCGGTTCTCCAGGAGCTCGCGCCGATCTTCGAGACCTTTGAAACGAGCTCGGACGGTTCCGCGTACCTGTTGGACGGAGAGCGGTGGCTACCTTGCCACCCTCTCCGCCTCTTCCAGCGCGCGCAGGAAGTTCTCCCCCAAAATCAGCCGCACCCCGGCCTTGTCGACGCCGCGGGCGAGGAGCGCCGCCGTCACCGCCGGGAAGCGGGAGGGGTCCTCGAAACCCTCCAGGGTCTCGGAGATGCCGTCGAAGTCGGTGCCGATCCCCACGTGCTCCTCGCCGGCCAGCTCGATGAGGTGGAGGAGGTGGTCGACGAAGGTGGCGAGGGGGACCTTGGGGAGGGGGTGGTCGGCGAAGAGGCGGTGGATCTCGGGGGCCACCTTCGCCGGATCGCGGAAGTACTCCTCGTCCATCTCCTCCAGGGCGGGCCGCAGTTCCGCCATCCGCTCGCGGTTGGCCTGGGCCGCCTCGGGGCTGAGGAAAGCCGGGTAGGTGTTGGCCATCACCAGGCCGCCGCGGCGGGCGATCTCCCGGATCAGGGGGTCGGGGAGATTTCTCGGTACGTCGCAGAGGGCGCGGGCCGAGCTGTGGCTGGCGATCGGCGGGGCGAGGGAGACCTCCAGCACTCTCTCTACGGCGGCGTCCGAGACGTGCGAGACGTCGGGGAGGATGGCGCGCCGGTTCATCTCCCGCACCAGCCGGATCCCTTCGTCCGAGAGGCCGCCGTGGGCCGGGGCGTCGGTCGAGGCGTCGCACCACTCGTGGGTGCCGACGTGGGTCAGGGTGATGTAGCGGATCCCCATCTTCTGGCAGTCGTCGAGCGCCTTGGGGAGGACGAGCGGCCGGCCGTTCTCGAGGCCGTAGACGACCGCCACCTCGCCCCGTCGCACCGCCCGCCGGACATCGGACGCATAGACTGCCTGGACGAGCCCCTCCCCCGTCGTCAGCTGCGCCGCGCTGGCCCGGTAGAGGGCGAGGGCATGCTCCCACCCATGATCCGGGGGGAGCGAGGAGGGCACGTAGAGGGCGAAGACCAGGGCGTCGACGCCCCCGGCCCGCAGCCGCGGCAGGTCGATCTGGCGGTCTTCGAGCGGCTCTGAGAGATCCGCCGGGGACTCCCAGAGGCGGCTGGGGACGTCGGTGTGGCCGTCGAAGACGAGGCAGTCGTCGTGGAAGCTCATGGCCTGCCAGTCTACCCCGGCGAGGAATTTTCACCCCCCGGCAAACGCTTCTATACGACGTGAACCGGACGGCAATCGTCGGTATCCCTTGCCAAGCGGCCCGGGATCGACTAGCCTTCCAAGTTCTTGAGATCCCCAGGGGTTCTTAAACCCTGAGAGAAAGAAGGACGGCGAACCGTGAAGAAAGACATCCACCCCAAGGTGCACCGAGTGACCGTGGTTTGCGCCTGTGGCAACACCTTCGAGACCCACTCGACGAAGCCCGAGCTGCGGCTGGAGATCTGCAGCGCTTGCCATCCCTTCTTCACCGGCAAGCAGAAGCTCATCGACTCCGCCGGCCGCGTCGAGCGGTTCAAGCGGCGCTACGGCAAGCCCACGCCCGCCGGCACCGCCGAAACCGCGGAAACTGCCGAGCCGGCAACCGCGTAGATCCCCGGGCCGTCCCGGCCGCGTAAGGGGATCATCGATCCCGATCAGCCCGGCTCCCCACAAGGGGCGCCGGGCTCGTCCTCACACCCAGCCAAAGTACGAACGGCAGCGAACCACCATGGCAGCGAACCCGACCCCTTCGTCTCCAGACGCCGAGCTCCTGGTCGGCGGCCAGGCCCTGATCGAAGGGGTCATGATGCGCGCCCCCGGCGCCTGGGGCGTCGCCGTGCGCCGGCCGGACGGCTCGATCGCCCTCGAACGCGGCAAGGTGGCGAGCGTCGCCAAGCGCTATCCGTTCCTCAAGCTCCCCATCCTCCGCGGAGTGACGGTGCTCTTCCAGTCGCTCGCCATCGGTATTCGCGCCTTGAACTTCTCCGCCTTGAAAGCCGTCGAGGAGCCGCTGGCGCCGGGAGCCGAGCCGGGGGCCAAGCCTCAGGAGATCTCGAACGTCGCGATCGCCGGCTCGATGGCCATGGGTCTCGGGTTGGGGGTGGTCGTCTTCCTCCTCCTCCCCCTCTGGTTGACCCAGCTCTCCGAGCGCTTCCTCTTCGGGCCGCTCCCCAGCCTGGTGTTCAACCTCGTCGATGGCGTGCTCCGCGGTCTCTTCTTCATCGGCTACATCTTCGGCATCTCGCGCTTCAAGGACATCCACCGGGTGTTCATGTATCACGGCGCCGAGCACAAGGTGGTCTGGAACCACGAGTTGAGGCTCCCCCTCTCGGTCGAGAACGCCCGCGTCCAGACCCGGCTCCACCCGCGCTGCGGCACGAGCTTCCTGCTCTTCGTCCTCCTGGTGTCGATCCTGCTCTTCGCCTTCATTCCCAAGACCGCGCCGTTCCTCATGAAGTTCGGCGGCCGGCTGCTCCTCGTGCCGGTGATCGCCGGGCTCTCCTACGAGGTGCTGCGGCTCACTGCCAGGAAGCGGGCGGCGCCGCTCTTCGCGCTCCTCGTCTGGCCCGGGCTCATGCTGCAGAAGATCACCACCCAGGAGCCGACCGACGACATGCTGGAGGTGGCGATCGTCGCCCTCGAAGAGGCTCTCCGCGCCGACGGGCTCTTGCCCGAGGTACCATCGCTCGAACCGGTAGGGATGCCGGCGAGCGCCCTGAGCGTGTGAGGGGAGAAACGTCATGATGGAACGACTCGCAGAGCTCGAAAAGACCCACGAGGAGCTGACCTCCCGCCTCTCCGATCCGGCGATCCACTCCGATCGCAAGGCCTTCACCGAGGCGAGCAAGGCGCTCTCCGACATCGGCCACACGGTCGAGCTCTACCGCCAGTGGAAGAGCATCGAGCGCGAGCGCCAGGAGACCGAGGAGATGCTCTCCGGCCTCGCCAAGGACGACGACCTCTTCGCCATGGCCCAGGAGGAGCGCTCGCGGCTCGCCGCCCGGAGCGAGGCGATCGAGAACGAGCTCAAGAAGGAGATGGAGCCCAAGGACCCCAACGACGGGCGCAACGTCGTGCTCGAGATCCGTGCCGGCACCGGTGGCGACGAGGCGACCCTCTTCGCGGCCGAGCTCTTCCGCATGTACACCCGCTACGCCGAGCAGCACGGCTGGCGGATCGAGGTCCTGGACGTCTCGGAGTCCGAGGCCGGCGGCATCAAGGAGGTCTCGGCGATCGTCGAGGGCAAGGGCGCCTACAGCCGCTTGAAGTACGAGAGCGGGGTCCACCGGGTGCAGCGGGTGCCGCAGACCGAGGCGTCGGGGCGCATCCACACCTCGGCGGTGACGGTCGCGATCCTCCCCGAGGCCGACGACATCGAGGTCGAGGTCGACGAGAAGGACCTGCGGATCGATCGCTACTGCTCCTCCGGCCCCGGCGGCCAGGGGGTCAACACCACCTATTCGGCGGTCCGCCTGACCCACCTGCCGACCGGCCTCGTCGTCGCCTGCCAGGACGAGCGCAGCCAGATCAAGAACAAAGCGAAAGCCCTGCGGGTCCTGAAGGCGCGGATCTACGAGATGGAACGCGAGAAGGCCGACGCGGCTACAGCCGAAGAGCGGCGCAAGATGGTCGGCAGCGGCGACCGCTCGGAGAAGATCCGCACCTACAACTACCCCCAGAGCCGGGTGACCGACCACCGGATCGGCCTCTCCCTCCACCAGCTCCCGGTCGTCCTCGAAGGTCATCTCGATCCCCTGATCGAGCCGCTCGTCGCCCACTTCCAGGCCGAGAAGATGGCCGAGCAGGCGCGCAGTCACTAAAGCGGTCCCCCTTCCCGGCAAAAAGTTGGTGGAAGACAGCTCTCCTTCCCTGCCACGATTCCCCTTCCGGCACTAACTTTCCTGATAGAGGCAGGCACGGCCGGCCAAGGCGGTCGTCCCGCTGACCTGCCCGGAAAGGGTAGGCGCATGAATCGCAAGGCATTTCGGTGCGGCGTTCTGGCTCTCCTCGTAACGGCAGCCTTCGCTCTCCCCGCGATCTCGGCAGTCTCCCGGGTACCGGCGAAGCCGGGCCTCCACTCTCCCCGTCCGGCCGTCGAGCGCGGGATTCTGGAGCGGGTGTGGGAGGTCGTGACCGGGTTCCTCGGCGGCTCGGGTGGCGGCCTCCGCTCTCTCTCCGGCGCCAACCGGGGGGGGATCGATCCCAACGGCCAGCCCATCGTCGACCCCTCGGCACCGGCCCTGCCGCCCAACGGCTCGGGTGACAACCGGGGCGGGATCGACCCCAACGGGTAAGAATCCGACCCGCGTTGCCGGGCGGAACCTCTTTTTTCGTCTTCGGTCGCTGCCCCCTGTCACTCTTTCGGCTCCGCCGGCAACTTGCTTCTGTAGAAGGCCGACCCTTTGCGCCCCCTCGTGCGAGGGGGCGTAGACTTCCCCGCAATGTCGCCTTCAGACGGCCCGACGGCCCAGGACCTGGCCCAGCTGCTGGACCGGCTGTGCTCCCGGATCGCGCGCTCCTTCAAGCGCCACCGGGTCTCCGGGCCGGCAGCGGAAAAGCTGGTGCACGACGCGCTGGTCGGCCTCGCCTACCGGTGGGGCCGGGTGCGGGACCGCGAGCATTGGCTGCTCGCGGAGCTCGCACGGGGAGTCCGGGAGCAAGCGGACCGATCTTCTAAGGAGCCCGAGGATGAGTGAGCACCACCCCGATCCGGAAACCCTCGCCCGCTATCTGCGGGGCGAGCTTCCCTCGGATGAGGGCAGGGAGATCGAGCAGCACCTGTCGGGGTGCATCCCCTGCCAACGCACGGCGGCCGAGCTGGCGGGGAACGGAGGCGAGACCGTGATCAAGTGGCGGGGCCACCTCTTCGGCTACGAGGCCGCCTTCGACCGGGCGGCCCGCCAGGCGAGCGAGCGGCTGTCGCGGCTGTTCGAGGAGGTCGACGGCGCCGCCAGCCTGGCCGAGGAGCTTCTCGCCGCCCCCGAGCACCGGCGCCGGCAGCTCATCCGGAACGAGGCGCGCTTCCAGGCCCTGAAGCTCTGCGAGCTCCTCGAGGACCGCAGCCGCGAGGCCTGGCTCACCGAGCCGGGACGGGCCGTCGAGCTCGCCCGCCTGGCGGTCGCCATCGCCATTCGCCTCAACCCCGAGCACTACGGGGGGCGGATCGTCGAGGATGCCCGAGCCCAGGCCTGGGCCTATCTCGGCAACGCCTACCGGATTGCCTCCGACCTGCGGCGGGCGGAGGAAGCCCTGCGCACGGCCCGGGAGCACCACCGGCGGGGCGACGAGGATGCCTTCACCGAGGCCCAGATCCTGAGCTTCACCGCCTCGCTCCGCAACTCGCAGGGGCGTTTCGAGGAGGCCGCCGCCCTGCTCGACCGAGCGATCGCCATCTACCGGGCCGGCAAGGACCGCCACCAGGAGGGCAAGAACCTCATCCTCAAGGGGATGACCTTCGGCTACGAGGGCCGATTCAAGGAGGCGGTGCGGCTGATCCGGCGGGGTCTCTCGCGGATCGACGCCGTCGAGGAGCCCTGGCTCCTGGTCTCGGCACGGCACAATCTCATCTGGTATTTGAACGAGAGCGGCAGCCACCAGGAGGCTCTCAAGACCCTGGAGCGGACCCGGCGCCTCTACCTGGAGCTGGGGCGCCCGATGCACCTGATTCGCCTGCGCTGGGTGGAGGGCAAGATCGCGGCCGACCTGGATCGCTTCGAGGACGCGGAGCCCGCTCTGCGCGAAGCGCGGGACGCCTTCGTCGAGCGCGGGATCGGCTTCGATGCCGCCCTGGTTTCTCTCGATCTCGCGGCCCTCTATGCCGGGCAGGGTCGCACCGAGGAGGTCAAGCGGCTGGCGGCGGAGATGGTCCCCATCTTCGAGTCGCGCGACGTCCATCAGGAGGCGCTCGCCGCTCTCCTCCTGTTCAAGGAGGCTGCCGAGGCCGAGCGGGTCACCCTCGGGCTCCTCGACCAGATCGCGGCCTACCTCAAGCGCGCCCGGCTCGACCCGGAGCTCCGCTTCCAAGACGCGACCTGATCCTGCTCTCGCCTCTCGGTACTGGCTCAGTTTAATTCTGCGGGCGGGCTTCTTCGGGCGCTTCGCGCAGCCAGTCGCCCGTCCTCGAAACCAAACCGAGCCAGTACCCGCTTCTCTAGCTCCCCCGCACCCGGGGGAGAACCCGCCAGCTCGTCACCTCGACCAGCGCGGGCGTGCGCGCCACCTGGGCCTCGACGGCGCGCACCCGGACCCCGAGCCGGGCGGTGGCCACGACCCGGAACTGGGTCGGGGTGACGGGGAAGACCTGGCAGGTGATCTTCCCGCTGCCGAACGGGTGCTCCGCCAACCCGGTGAAGCTGTCGTCGGCAGCGAGATGGGCCACGGCCTCCGCCAGGGCAGCATCGGAGAGGGCGGAGAGGACGATGCCCTGCGACTCCTCGCGGACGACGCGCAGGCGGACGAGGAGCGAGAGCGAAAGCATGGCGAGAGCGAGCGAGACCACGAAGAGGACGAGGAGGGTGATGGTGAGCGCCACCCCCTCCTCTCCCCCACGCTTCGGCACGGGGTCACTTTGAATCCGAGGACGGACGACTGGCTGCGCGGAGCGCCCGAAGGAGACCGCCCGCAGGTTCAAAGGGACCCCGTACTCACGCTTCCAGCGTGGCGGGTAGAGGCCGGGCTCGCTCACCAGGACTCCCCGAGACCGCCGCCGCGGAGGGTGAGAAAGAGGGTATCCCCGCGGATCGCCGTCGCCGGCCCGCGCGCCCCGGGGAGCTGCGGGTTGAAGCTCCGCCGCCAGGCCCAGGCCTGATACTGGAGATCCAGCCGGACGAGGTGCGGTCCGAGCGACTGGCAGCGCCAGGAGATCACCCCCCGCCAGGGCACCCCCTCCCCCCGCGGCGTCCCATCGGCGGCGAAGATCGCCCGGTGCAGAAAGCCGCCCTCCCGCTGGTAGAGCACCTGACCGGCCGGGTGACCGGTGAGGACCAGCCGATCGACATCGCAGTCGGTGTAGCCGGAGGAGGCGAGAACGTCGCCGCGCAGACGGTCGAGCAGCTGCGGGACGGTGGGATCGGCCTGGTCGCCTGCCGAGTCGACGAGCTGCTCGGCGCTCTCCATCAAGAGCTGGGCGGCGAGCGCCAGGGCGAGGAGCAGGAGAATCGAGGCGATCAGCAGCTCGACGAGGACGAAACCCGAGTTCCCCCGCCGCACCTAGGGTTCTCCCCCCGGCGACTGCCAGACCAGGGTCTGCACCTTCTGGTCGATCCCCTGCCCCGCCAGGGTGTAGTGGGCCGCTAGCGACACCCGGTAGAGGCCGGCCGGGGCGGGGAGGGCGATGACGTCCATCTGGAGCGTGAGGTCGGGCGGCGCCGGGGTGCCGGCGAGGAAGTCGAAGTCGGCGAAGTGCGCCGACTGGAGCGGAATCCCCCCGGCGCGGACCGCTTCCAGGGTCCCCTCAATGGCGCGGTAGGCCTGGCGCTGGGCGTCCAGCCGCTTGAGCATCCGCGGCTGGTTGAGGACGAGGGTGAGGACGAAGAGCAGGGCGAAGCCGAGGATCACCAGGGCGATCAGGGTTTCGAGCAGGGTGAAGCCGCCGTTGCCGGCCCGGGGCATGGTGGGGTCAGGGTAGCACGGGCCCCGACCGCGAGGAGCCGCCGGGCCTTAAGGCGCCGGGGGGGCCGGACCGGCGAGCCGCCAGACCGCCGCGGTCGTCAGCTCCGCCACCCGCAGGAGCTCGTCGACCGTCATGTACTCGTCGGTGCCGTGGCCGCGGTAGTGCTCCATCGACATCGCCGGCCCGAAGTCGACGCCGCCCGGGAAGAGTCGGGCCTCGGTGCCGCCGCCGACCGCGATCGGCCGCCCGGGGGTGCCGGTCACCTCCTGCCAGACGCCGAGGAGGCTCTGGACGACCTTGCCGTCGACCGGCGCCAGGTGCGGCTCCGACGAGATCTCGACCTGGACGGCGATGGGCACCCCGGTGCGCTTCTCAAAGAGGGTCGTCCGCTCGGCCAGGCGCCGCTCGATCTCCGGCTTGGGGAGACCGCGCGGCGAGCGGATGTTGACCACCGCCGCCGGCTGCCCCTTCTCCTCTTTGAAGAGCGAGAGGTTGGCGGTCAGGTTTCCCATCTCCGCGTCGTGATGGAGAAGTCCGAGCGACTGCCCGTCGGTCTCGGTCCCCAGCGCCGCGCCCACGAAGGCGGCGAGCGCTCCCGGCGGATCGAGGGTGAGGTCGAGGGTGGCGAGGAACGCGGTCAGGTCACCCAAGGCGTTGTGCCCGCTCCGCGGCTCGGAGGAGTGCCCCCCCTTCCCGAGAGCGACGATCCTCACCTGCTCCCCCTCCCGGGTCACTTCGAGCCGGGCCGGCGGGTGCCGTTTCGTCCACTCGGCGGCCAGGCGGGAGAGCTCGGCGCCGGCCGCCTCTGGCTTCAGACCCGGGGCGGCCGGCGCGAGGCGGGCCTCGCCGCGCTCGGGGATGATCGAGACCCCGCTCCCCCCGGTCACCCGGACGACCCGGAAGCGCCCCGGCTTCGCGGCCGAGGTCCCCTTCCCGGGCACGAAAGTGAGGATGCCGTACCCCTTCTGGGCGTGGGTGACGGGATAGGCGGCGTCGAGGCCGACCGTCATGTCGGGCATGGAGGCCCGCGCCAGGTAGTAGGGGATCTCCTCCCAGCTCGATTCCTCGCCGTTGGCGATCACCAGGCGGACGGTGGCACTGAGCGGCCAGCCCGAGTCCTTCAAGGCGGCGAGAGTGTAGAGGGCGGCGATCGCCGGCCCCTTGTCGTCCTCGGTGCCGCGGCCGACGATCCGGTCCCCCACCCGCCGTCCAGCGAAGGGCGGCGAGGACCAGGTCTGACCCGCCACATCCTGGACATCGCCGTGGGCGAGGAGAGCGAGGACCGGCTTCGGGCCGGGGAGGGTGATCTCGTCCACCCGGCCGTCGTAGTCCTGGAACGCGAGCCCCAGCGCCGCCGCCCGGCCACTAAGCCACTGCCGTTGGCGGAGGAACTCGGGGGCGCTCCAGTTGTCCTTCCCCTCTACGGCGAAGGTGCGGAAGCCGAGCATCTCCTCAAGGTCGCTCACGATCCGCTCGCCGTAGCGGGCGCGAACGTAGGTGCGGAGCAGACAGGAGGCGAGCCCCGCGTCCCCCTCCCCTACCGGCCGGCCGGGAGCGAGGGCGGCGATCCGGGAGGCGATGTCCGGCATCCCCCCGGCGCGCGCCGCCTCGGCGGTCGCCTGGCGGAAGGCGGCGAAGGCGGCCGTACCGGTCCCCTCTCCCGCAGGTAGGGACCTGGTTCCGGCCGCCCTGGCCGCCCCAGCCGCCAATGCCGCGTCCGGGCAGGAGGCTCCCGCGGCCGCGAGTTGGCCGGCCGGACAGAGAAGAACTGCAAGCGCAACGGCAGGGACGGATGTGAGCATAGGGCCTCCGATCGGGATCGGCCTCTATGCTATCGCGTGGGAGAGTTGTCTCTTTACGGTGTGTGTACCGGCTTCTGCGCCGCTTTCCCGAAACCGTGGCGGTCGAGGATCTTCTGGAGCTCGCCGGACTTGCGGATACGGGCGAGGTAGGCGTCGAGCGCCGGCAGGAGGTCGCTCCCCTTGCGGACCGCGATCCCGTCGTTGATCTCCTTGAAGCGGAAGGCCACCAGGAGGTCGGGATGGAGGACGTCCACCACCTCTCCCGGCGGGACGGTCGAGTCGACGAGGGTGAAGTCCACCCGCCCGCTCTCGAGCGCTTCCAAGCTCTCCAGATCGAAACCCGTCCCCTCGACCGGCACCTCGGGGGCCACCGACTTCAGGAGCTCCATATGGCTCGAACCGCGGATGATCGCCGCCTTCTTGCCGATGAAATCGGCCGGCCCGGCGATCCGGGTACCCCGGCGGACGACGACGGCGATCCAGTTCGTGGCGTAGGGCGCCGAGAAGGCGACGATCTCCTGGCGCCCCGGGGTGATCGTGAGCTCGCTCGCGACCAGATCGCACTCGCGCCGGACGAGAGCCGGCAGGAGGCTGCCGAAGCCGTCCGGGGTGACCTGGATCTCGAGCTCGACGCCGAGACTCTTGGCAAAGCCGTTCACGACGTCGACGTCGATGCCGTCGAACTGCTCGGGCTTGTGGAGATCTTTGAGGGTCAGCCCCTGATCCCGCATCAGGTCGACGTTGACGAAGTCGAAAAAACCGCCCTGGACGGGGAAGGTCAGCATGACGAGCTTGCCGTGCGCCTTGACGTCCGCCAAGTCCGCAGCGGCCGCTGGGCGGGCGGAGAGGAGGAGCGCTCCGGTCATGCCGGCGATGCCGGCCACACTGGCCAGAACCAGGCCGGCGACACGGTAGAACCGGCGGGAGAAGAGCTGCGGCCGTCTCGCGGGACGGTATTCGTTCATATCGGGCAAGGAAGCCTCCACCGGGCGCACCCGGGGCTTTAGGTACTCCATTCTTGGCTGGCCAGGCGCCGAGACGGCCTCGGCCCAGGAGATGGATCGCAGACGCGAAGTTCTGCTCTTCAGGTGCCACGAACCTGCTGCACCGGGACGGCGGCACTGCCGCCTCCCAACACCCTCCCCCACTGTCTCCCCCACTGCTAGACTCGCCCGGGTGAGCCCGGAACCGACCGTCCGCGATCTTCTGAAGGAAGCCCGCCGCCGGCTGGCGGCAACCCCGTTCGGCGCTCCGACCCGTGAGGCCGGGCTCCTCCTCGGGCAAGTGACCGGGCTTTCCGAGGCGCAGATCCTCGCCCATCCCGAGTTGCCGGTGGGGGGGGCGGCGGCGGCGCAGTTCAGCGATCTCCTCAGCCGGCGGTTGACCGGCGAGCCCGTCGCCTACCTTCTGGGAGAGCGGGATTTCTACGGCCGGACCTTCCACGTCGACCGGCGGGTGCTCATCCCGCGGCCGGAGACCGAGCACCTGGTCGAGGCCGCGCTCGCGCTGGGATTGAGAGAGGGAGCGCGGATCGTCGACGTGGGGACCGGGTCCGGCTGTCTCGCGGTGACCCTGGCGCTGGAGGTGCCCGGGGCCTGGGTGGTGGCGACCGATCTCTCCCCCGGCGCCCTCGCCGTGGCCGCCGGTAACGCCCGCCGGCATGGGGTCGCGGACCGCGTCCAGCTGGTGGGCGCCGACCTCCTGACCGGGCTCGACCTCTCCCGCTTCGACCTCGTCGTCAGCAACCCCCCCTATATAGATCTTACCGAGGCTCCCGGCCTCTCCCCCGAGGTTTGCAATTTCGAGCCTCACCTGGCACTCTTCTCCCCCGGTGCCGGCGACTCGACGCTCGCGCGCCTCTTTGCGGAGAGCGCCGGTCTCAAGGCCGGTACCCCCCTACTGGTGGAGATCGGCTACGGACAGCTCGACGCGGCCCGCCGGCATGCCTCGGCATCCTCGTTGCAGATGGCCGGGGCATGCAAGGACTACTCCGGCATACCCCGCGTGCTGACCCTCCGGCGCCGCTGACTTCCAAGGTTTGGGCCATGGATAGATTTCACATCGTCGGTCCCACTCCGCTCGTCGGGAAGGTGCGGGCGAGCGGCGCCAAGAACGCGGCACTGCCGGCGCTCGCCGCCACTCTCCTCACCGACGAGACGGTCGTCCTCCACCGGGTGCCGCGGGTGCGCGACATCCGCACCATGCGCCGGCTGCTCGCCCATCTGGGGATGGGGAGCGAGGATCGCGACGGCGGCGAGATCGTCCTCACCCGGCAGAGCGCCGACGGCTCGGCGGAGGACGCCCCCTACGATCTGGTGAAGACCATGCGGGCGAGCGTCCTCGTTCTCGGGCCGCAGCTCGCCAAGCGCGGCTTCGCCCGGGTGTCGCTCCCCGGCGGCTGCGCCATCGGGGTGCGGCCCATCGACCAGCACCTGCGGGGGTTGACCGCTCTCGGCGCCGACGTCCAGATCTCCCACGGCTACGTCGAGGCCCGGGCCCGCCGGCTGGTCGGCGCCCGCTTCCGCTTCGACATGCCGACCGTCACCGGCACCGAGAACGTCCTCATGGCCGCCACTCTCGCCCGCGGCACTACCGTGCTCGAAAACTGCGCCAGAGAGCCCGAGGTGGTCGACCTGGCCGAGCTCCTCGTCGCCATGGGGGCGCGCATCTTCGGCGCCGGGGAGGAGACGATCACGATCGAAGGGGTAGAGAGCCTGGGGAACGCCCGGCACGTCATCATCCCCGACCGCATCGAGGGCGGCACCTATCTGATCGGCGCCGCTTTGACCGGCGGCGACGTGCTCCTCGAAGAGGCGCGGGCCGCCGATCTGGCGCCCCTCCTCGAAAAACTGGCGGAGACCGGGGTCGACGTCGAGGTCACGGTCGAAGGCATCCGCGCCCGCGCCAACGGGGCGCTCCGCTCCAGAGACTGCGACACCGCTCCCCATCCGCAGTTCCCGACCGACCTCCAGGCCCAGTACATGGCCCTCATGACCCAGGCCGAGGGAGTTGCGACGATCCGCGAAACGATCTTCGAAAATCGCTTCCAGCACGCCCCGGAGCTGGCGCGAATGGGTGCCGACGTGCGGGTCGACGGCGCCACCGCGCGGGTGTACGGCCGCCGGGCGCTCTCCGGAGCGCGGGTCATGGCGACCGATCTCCGGGCCTCCGCCTGCCTGGTCCTCGCCGGCTGCGCGGCCGAGGGGGAGACGGTCGTCGACCGGATCTACCACCTCGATCGGGGGTACGAGGGAATGGAACTGAAATTGCAGGCCCTGGGAGCGCGGGTGACACGGCAGGCGGACGCACCGGCGGCCTGACCGCGGGTTGTAAGCCCGCTCTCTCCCTCGCGCCGGCCGGGCATGATCCGTCCACTCGCCCTAGCTCTCGCCCTCGCCGCCGGCGACCCCCGTCCTCTCCTCGTCCAGCTGCAGCTCGAAAACCACCGCTCCGAGGCCCTGGCGAGCACCGACCGGGAGCTCGCCGAACAGCCGGAGCTCGCCCACCAGATCGGCCTCGACTACCTGAGGGGCGCCCTGCTCGACAGCCTCGGCAAGCGCCGGGAGGCCCTGGACGCCTTCGCTCTCGCCATGGGGGAGACGCCGGCGCTCCTCTCCTACAGCCGCTACCGGCTGGCCCTCGGCCAGGAGCGGGCCGGACACCCGGAGGTGGCCGCCGGCCTGGTGGCGACCGCCGTGGCGGCGGATCCTGCCTCGCCCCTCCTCCCCGACGCCGTGCGCCTCCTCGCCCGCGTCCTCGCCAAGGGCGGCGACTGTCGGCTCCTCCAGGGGCTTAAGCCCGAGAAGATGCCCCGGCCCGAAGAGCGCCAGGTGCTCCTCGCCCAGGCCGACTGCGTGAAAAAGGACGGCCAGAAGGAGCTCGCCCGCGGGCTCCTCGTCCACCTGCTGGTGGAAGATCGGAGCGACGAGGTGGCGCGGCAGGCCGCCCAGCGGCTCGCCCGGCTGATCCCCGAGACCGAGCGCGGGGAGGTGCCGCGGCTCCTCGGGCTCACCTTCGAGCAGCACCGCGAGTTCGACCGGGCGTTGAAGCAGTTGAAGCGCGCCGTCCCCGCCCCCGCCGCTGGCGATCCCGAGGCCCTGCCGGACTTCGAGGTCAGCTACGCCGCCGCCCGCGCCCACTTCTGGGAGGGGCGGTTCGGGACCTCCGGAGTGCTCTTCCGCGACCTCGCGAAGCGCACCGCCGATGCGGAGGAGAAGGCGGCCGCGCTCTATCAGGAGGCGCGCTCCTTCGAGCTCCTTGGGCACTGGAAGACCGCCTCGACCGCCTTCAGGCGCTCCTACCTCGCGAACCCCGGCGGCGAGTGGGCGGCCGCCGCCCTCCTCTCCGCCCTCCGTCTGGACTGGCGGAGCGGCGACGAGCGCGCCGCTCTCGCCCTCTACGAGCAGATCAGCGCCCGCCTTCCCTGGCGGGAGACCGCCGCCCGCGCCGCCCTCTTCCTCGCCGCCTCCGACCTCGTCCGCCAGCGCGGCGACCGGGCCGGCCCCTGGCTCGATCGGGCGTCCGCCGCCGGCAGCCGGGACGACCAGATCGAGGTCGCCTACTGGCGCGGCCGGCTGGCCGAGCTCGGCGGCGACCTCCGGGGCGCGGTCGGCGCCTACCTCTTCACCCTCCGCGCCGACCTCCATCACCCGCTCGCGCGCTCCGCTCGGGCCCGGCTCGGCAGCCCGACCCTCGCCCGCGCCACCGCCGCCGAGGGCCGGCGCCTCACCGCCTCGCCGCGGGCCGACGACCTGGTTTCTGCCTGGCTCCTCCTCGGCGACGCCGATCCGGTGGGGGCGGTCGCCAAGCGCAAGCTCCGCCAGGCGCTCCTCGCCGACCGCGGCACCGCCCCCTACCTGCGCCTCGCCGAGGTCCCGGTCGAGCGCTGGCCGCTCTGGCAGGCTCCCCTCCGCCGGCCGGACGAGATGCTCCTCGCCCTCGGGCTCTGGAAGGAGGGAGCCTCGGCCGTCCGCCAGCACTTCCCCCTGGCCGACCCCGCGCTCGCCTTCACCGCCGCCCTCCACCTCGCGAAGGCCGGCGAGACCCGGCGCGCCCTGGACCTAGCCGAGGACCTCCGCATCCGCACCCCCGATCGCCTCCCCCTGGCCTTCCAGCCCGAGGCCTACGCCAAGCTCCTCTACCCGCTCTCCTACCGGGAGACGATCACGGCTCAGGGCAAACGCCGGGGGATCGATCCGCTGCTCCTGGCCGCCGTCCTCCGCGAGGAGAGCCGCTTCGATCCCGCGGCGCTCTCCCCTGCCTCGGCCCGCGGCCTCGCCCAGTTCGAGCTGTCCACGGCGCAACGCCTGGCCGGGCAGACCGACGGCAAGAGCCTGGAGGCGGAGGACCTCTTCCGGCCCGAGATCTCGATCTCCCTCGGGGCAGCCTACCTGCAGGAGCTCCTCCACGCCTTCGGCGACGACCGCGAGCTCGCCGTCGCCGCCTACAACGCCGGCAGGCCCCAGGCGCAGCTCTGGCGGAGCTACTGCTACAGCACGGAGCCCGAGGAGCTCTTCTCGAAGATCGGTTTCATCGAGACCCGGAGCTACGTCCGGCGGGTGCTCACCAGCTGGTCGGAGTACGGGACGATCTACGGCGAGAAGGGGACCGGCGCGCAGATCTAGCGCGCGACCAGCTGCACCACCGTCTCCATGTGCCCGGTCTGGGGGAACATGTCGATCAGGGTGATGCTCTCGACGATGTAGGTCTCGGCCAGCTGGCGGAGGTCGCGGGCGAGGGCGGCGGGGTGGCAGGAGACGTAGGTCAGCCGCTCCGGCCGGCGGTCGACGATGACCCGCCGGATGGCGGGCGAGAGGCCGGCGCGGGGCGGGTCGACGATCACCCGGGCGATCCTCGCCGGCGCGGCCGGCAGCTTCTCGATCCAGCTCTCTAAAGCCTGGGCCTCGATCTCGACGTTCGTCAACTGGTTGCGGCGGGCGTTGGTGCGGGCGTAGCGGGCCGCGATGCGCTCGCCCTCGACCCCCACCACCTGGGTGTAGCGGCGGGCGAGCGCCAGGGCGAAGAGGCCGACCCCGCAGTAGAGATCGTAGGCGAGACCGCCGGTCCACGGCCCGACCGCCCGCTCGACCAGGCGGGGCAGGAGCCCGCGGTGTCCCTGGAAGAAGCAGCGCGCGTCGTAGGCGTAGGAGAGGCCGTCCACCGTGACGCTCACCTCGCCGTGCGGCAGGTCCGGGACGAGCGGCGCGGCGGAGATGCCGCCGTCCCCCGCCGCCAGGTCGAGCCGCCGCGGCGGCGGGTCCCCGAGCCGCAGGGCGAGGGTGGGGAGGAGACTCTTCGAGCTCCGGGACGAGGAGCGGGCAGCGGTAGACCGGGATGAGCTCGTTGGTGCCGCGCGCATGGTAGCCCACCCGGGGGAGGCCGTCGACGACGCCGGTGTGGAGCTGGGTGCGGAGGCGGTAGTGCCAGGGATCGCCGGTGATCAGCTCGACCCCCGCCGGGAGAGCCGAGAGGTCGACCCGCCCCATCCGTTCGAGGGTCTCCTTGACCGCATCGGCTTTGAGGCGCGACTGGAGCCCGTCCGCGATGTGCTGGAGGTCGCACCCCCCCCAGTGGGCCAGCTCGGGGACCGGATCGGGGCGGCGGCCGGGGCCGGGCGAGAGGACCTCGACGATCTCGGCCCGCCCGTAGTCGGGCCGGCGCTCGACCAGCCGCGCCCGCAGCCGGTCGCCGGGGACCGAGCGGGGGACGAAGATCGGCACCCCGTCGTAGCGCGCGAAGCCCTCGCCGCCAGCGATCAGCTTCTCGACGAAGAGCTCGATCTCCTCGACCCCCGCCAGGCGGACCCCCGGCGGCGGAGTGGACGGCGTCGGCGCCGTCTTTGGGGCCATGGGGGCCATGGGCGCCATGGGCGCGGAGGGCGCGGAGGGAGATCGGGCCCGCCAGGCGTTCGGCCGCGCCGCGCCGCGCTCCTTGGGCCTCCCCGGACCGCGCTCCCCCGGCCTGCCCTTCCCGGTTCCGCCCTCCCCCGGCCTGCCCCTCCCCCGCTCCCCTTTCCGATCCTTCATTCCGCCTCCACGAGCAGGTGAACCCGTCCGGCGAGCCCGGGCAGCCGCCGGTCGACCTCCGTCCGCAGCTCTTCGATCCGGTGCCGGCGGGACAGGTGATGGAGCACGAGGTCGCCATTCTCGAAATCGGCGGCGCGCGCCACGATGTCCTCCAGGTGGAGGTGCTTGTAGAGGTCGCCGCGGTCCCGGTAGGCCTCCCCCAGGAAGGTGCATTCGAGCATCAGGATGCGGCTCCTGAAGAGCCGGGGCTCGATACCGAAGACCGCCGGGCCGGTGTCGCCACAATAGGAGAGCCAGATCTCCTCGACCACCTCGGCGATCTCCACCCCGCTCTCGCGGAGAGCGATGAGCTCGGCCGCGGGGAGACCGGCGAGAGCCTGAGGCAGCCGGCGCTTCCGGCGGTGCAGGTGGTAGCCGATCGACGGCACCACGTGGTCGGTGCGGAAGGCCTCGATCGAGAGATCGCGCCCCACCTCGACCCGGTCGCCGGGGTGCAAGCCCCGGAGCTCGAAGCGGTAGTGCGCCCGCTCCAGGCGCTCGGTCGCCGCCACCATCGCCGCCAAGGGCTCGCGGATCTCCTCCGGGCAGAAGACCCGGGTGAACTCTTCTCGATGAAGCGAGCGCTGGGAGAGGACGTAGGGGAGGCCGAGCGCATGGTCGAGGTGGCCGTGGGAGAGGAAGACGTCGTGCGCGCCGGCCAGCTGGGAGGCCCCGCGTCCGGTGTCGAAGGCGAGGCCGGGCGGGTGGACCCGGAACCAGGTCTCGTCGCCGGCCCGCGACCAGCCCTCGATGCGGAGGCCTCCCAGGTTGAGCTCGACGGGGCGCATGGCGGAGTGCGGCAGGGGTGTCTCGGTCCTGCGGTCCGGCGACCCCCGATGGTAAGACCGGGGGCCGCGGTCGGCCGAATTCCTGAGATCTCCCGGTCAGATCTCCCGGTACAGCCAGCGGCGCAGAGGGTTGAGACGCTCCTCGACGCTCTCCCACTTGGGTTCGATCAGCCAGAGGGCGGCGGCGATCGAGGAGAGGAGCGAGTTGCCGTCCTGAGGGGTGAAGCAGAAGCCGTAGATCTCGCGCTTCCGGCGCACCGTCACGGTCGGCAGCACGACGACGGTCTGGGACAGGATGCGGCCATAGTAGCCGTGGTCGCGGCCGAAGCTGAAGATCAAGTTGGCGTAGCGCTTGTCGGTCACCGCGACCAGGGGATTCCCCCGCAGCCGCTCCTTGACCTCTTCGAGGGTCATGTCCCGCTTGCACTCGAGGTTGAACCAGATCGAGTGCATGTACTGGGTGTTGAGCTTGACCGAGCTCGAAAAGAGGTTTAGGTCCTGACCCAGGGTCTCGAAGAGGTGGTGGGCGTCGTGCGCGTGGTGGGTGCCGAAGTTCGGATCGTCGTGCTTGCCGACGTTCGGGGCCGGGACGAAGCTGTCGGCCTGCGAGATGTCGTTCGCCCGCCGCATGCAGACGAAGCGCCCGCGGTCGAGGCAGAGGCCCTCCTCGCCATCGTTGCAGATGGTCTTGATGAGGGTCGTGATGTTGTGAGTGTTGCAGGAGACGATCTGGATGAAGCGATCCTCCCCCGGCACCAGCACCTCGTCGTTGACCCCCTTGGCGAACGGCTTGCCGAAGCCGAACTCGCTCCCCTGGGCGAGGAAGCCCTTGGGACCGGTGATGTTCTCGTAGAACTTCTCCTTGTTCTCGTTGCCGGCCGGGGTGCAGTCGATGACCACCGTGGCGCGGGCCAGGGCCTCGCGCGATTCCAGGGTCACCTCGTGGCCGAGCTTCTCGAACTCTCCCCGCACCTCGTCGTCCGCCGCTAAGCGCGCGCCGCGGGACATCAGGTGCTTGAGCTTCGAACGGTCCGAGACCAGGGGGGTGCGCTTGTGGAAGGTGACCTCGTCGATCCCCATCCTGTCCCGAAAGTCGGTGAACAGGCCGATCAGGGGCTCGCCGATCGTGCCCGTGCCCACGATGTGGACGATCCTCTTCATGGTGCCCTCGCTGAAAGGTAAGTAGTTGGAGACGCGAGCCATGGACGCCCGGCCGGGCGTGAGAGTAGCATAGGCCGTGCCAGAACGGCACCGCGGGCCGCCCCTCTGACTCAGCCTTCGGGCTCGCCGCCCTCCGTGCCGCCGCCGGAAAGGTCCTCGCCGTGCTTGCCGCCACCGCGCCACTCCGGGTCGCGGTTGGCGAACTCGTCGAGGTCGGCCGGCACCTCGATGAGAGTGCGGGTTACCGCGGGATCACAGATGTCGTTCTCACACTCGTAGGTATAGACGTTCCAGCTCTCCCGCCGGGTATAGCCCGAGAGAGTCTGGTAGGTGTTGCAGTTGCCGCATTTGATCGAGATGTTCCGGATGTTGACGCCGCCTTCCATGCAGACCTCCCAGCTCCGCATCATCTCATGCCTCTCATGTCTGGTCATGCCTGGCCGTGCATGGCTCGCCGTTTGCACATAGAATGTTGACTATGCATTGGCGCACTCGGCCATCCGTTCTTCTTCTGCTCCTGCTGTTCCTGGCTGGACCGGCCCCCCATACGGTGGCCGCCAACCCGTCGGTTCCGGAGGTGCCGCCTTCGACCCAGTTCTCGGGCGAGGAGGTCTCGGTCGGCTACGTGCTCGTGCCGGTGATCGTCCGTTCGAGCCTCGGAGGGTACGCCAACCGGCTGGAGAAGAAGGACTTCCGCCTGCTCGTGGACGGCGCTCCGGCGTCCATCGAGAGCTTCGAGAAGCGCGCCGAGGCGCCCGCTTCCATCCTCTTTCTGCAGGATCTCTCGGGCAGCATGGCGACCGGGGGGAAGTTGGAGGAGAGCCGCCGCGCGGTCCGCTACTTCTTCGACCACTCGCTCCCCGGGGACGAGTTCTCGGTCGCCACCTTCGCGGGGGGTAGATTCGCCGTCACCGTGCCCTTCACCGCCAAGCTCGACGCTCTCCGCACCGCGGTCGACGCCTTCCGCGCCTACGGCACGACGGCGCTCAACGACGCCGTCGCCTGGATGCCCGAAGCCGGGGCGGCGGGCAAGAACCCCAAGCGCTTCGCCATCCTGATCACCGACGGGGTCGACAACGCGAGCACGATCTCCCCCGCCGAGGCGCGCGAGATCGTCCGCCGGGCGGAGCTGCCGGTCTACGTCCTCGGCCTCGAAGCGGGGAACCCCTTCGAGATCGGTCAGGACGGCAAGAAGATCTACCGCTATGCCGATGTCCTCAACCTGCTGGCCCACGAGACCGGGGGCCGTTACTACCCGCTTTCGACACCCGACGACCTCGGCAAGGCCCTTGCCGCGATCGTCGAGGACCTGCGTCATGAGTACGTTCTCGGCTTCGCCACGGGCGGAGGGCAGTCCCGCTACCGCGATCTCAAAGTCGAGGTCACGGGGAGGAACCGCTCTGTGCTCTTCAGGCGAGGCTACAAGGGACCGCCGCCCAACACACGGGGCGGCTGAACAAAAGGAGGTTTACCCATGAGAGCACAGCATTGGGCCGCTGCTCCCGCCGTCGTCCTCGCTCTGGTCGCCACCACCGGCTGCGCGACCAAAAAGTACGTGCAGACCGAGAACAAGGCGATCCACACCCGCATCGACGAGGTGCAGGGCCAGGTCGAGCAGACCCAGACCCGCCTCGACACCCAGGAAAAGAAGGTCAACGACGTCCAGGGCCAGGTCACCCAGGTCCAGGGTCAGGTCGGCGAGGTCTCGAAAACCGCGCAGGAAGCTCTGCAGCGGGCCCAGGAGGCGGGCAAGCTCGCCGAGGGCAAGCTCCTCTACGAGAAGGTCCTCACCGACGACAAGGTGAAGTTCGGCTTCAACAAGCACGAGCTCTCGTCGACCGCCAGGGCCGCCCTGGACGAGTTCGCCAACGAGCTCAAGCAGCAGAACCACGGGGTCTACATCGAGATCCAGGGCCACACCGACAACGTCGGCTCGAAGGACTACAACGAGAAGCTCGGCCTCTCGCGGGCCGAGGCGGTGCGCGCCTACTTGAACAAGCAGCACCAGTTCCCGCTGCACCGGATCAACGTCATCTCCTACGGCGCGACCGAGTCGATCGCCAGCAACAAGACCCGCGAGGGCCGCTCCCAGAACCGCCGGGTGGCGCTGGTCGTGTTGCAGTAGGTAAACGGTAAGGTATTGCGGGGTTCCGGCACGGGCCGGGGCCCCCGATGCATCCGAGATGCTTAAGGGATCGGCTCGGGATTTGGCTCGACTACTGAAGCCTGAGAGCCGACAGTGAGCGAGCGGTCAACACTCGCCTGCCCAGCCGGGTCAGCCGATCGAGAGAGGAGATCCCCTCTATCTTCTGGCGTGCTTCCTCCGGCAGGGGGCCGAAGCGCTGCTCAAGTTGAGAGAGCAGGATCTCCCGCACGGCCTGCAAACCTGCCTGCAGCCCCTCCTCCCTCCCCTGTGCTGCTATCCGCTCGGACCAGGTCGTCGCCATCGCCTTCATCTCCCGGTTCTCCCGAACCGAACATAGAGCAGAGTACTCCGCCAACTCTTCAGAATTCAACTCCAGATACATCTCGACGCAGTCGACCAGCAGCAGGCGCCGAGCTTCGTCGAGGTCGGCCGCCGCGATCCTCCCGAGGCAGGCCAGCTTGAGCGCCGGTCGGGTGAGAACGCCGCGCCTCATGAGCGCGGCCAGTCCCCAGGCGAGGGGCTCGGCCCGGGCGAGGTACTCCGCGGCGTCCGAGCCGGCGAGGCCGAAGGCGACGTAGCGGAAGTCGGCCAGTTCCGGGCCGAGGAAGTCCTCGTCCAGGGCCAGCACCTGAACACCCGCAAGCCCCCGCTGGAGGTAGATCACGATCGAGAGGACGTGGCTGTCGTGGACGGCCTGAATTTGCCTGCGGTAGTGCCAGAGGCGCCGTCCCATATCCTGCCGGGCGCGAGCCTCGACCTCGACATGGACGAGAAGGGAACGGTCCCCTGCCCCAAGGCAGGCGACCTGAACCAGGAGATCCAGCTCCCGGCGCCGGCCGCCGACGGTGAAGAACTCCTTGTCGAGGAGGACCGGATGAGCGAGGTCGAGCCGCGCCGCCAGATCCGGCACCACGAGGATCAGCAGATCGGCGAAGAAGCTGCGCAGCAGCCCTTTGAAGAGCGAGTCGTGCCTGTGCATGTCGTCTCCCTGGGGTGGCCGAGGGACTCGGCGCCAGGTACCCGAAAGGGAGAGACGTAAAAGGCTCGTACAATCTTGCAGAGGTGGATCGAGTGGCCGGAGAAGCCGGACGAGGGCCTACTCCTTGTTCTGCGAAATCTGTCGGCGCAGCAGCTCGTTCTCGAACGCCATCCCCACCTGGGCGGTCGCCAGCTCCAGGATGTCGATGTCCTCGACCGGCTCTTCGCGGTCGCCGTTGTCGGCGTAGATGACCGAGATCACCCGCTGGGTGCCGAGGACGGGGAAGATCACCACCTGGCCGGTGCGCGGCCGGCCGACGAGGGCGCGGAAGGAGTCGGGGAGGTCCGCCTCCTCGAAAGTCAGGGTCTGCACCTCGCCGGTCTCCAGGCTGCGGATGATGGCGTTGTCCCCTTCGAGCGGGAGCTTCAACGCCCGGGTGCGCTCCGCCAGGGGGCGGCCGGTGGCGTCGGCGCCGAAGGCCCCGAGGGCCACCAGCTGGTCGCGCTTGACGAGGAAGAGGACGGCGCGCTCGACCGACTCCGAGATGATGTGCATGAGGTTGAGCGCCACGGTCGCCGAGATCAGGCCGGAGCGCAGATCGCCGAAGACCCGCCGCAGCCGGGCGACCCCGGAGCGGCCGTCATCCGACTTCCCCTCGGCCATCTCGCCGCCGCGTACCACGTCGCGCCGGCTGCCGATGACGTTCTCGACACAGGCGACGACCGCCTCGACCTCGGCCGGCAGGGCGGCCAGGACCCCCGCCTCGTAGACCCGGGCGAAGGGGGTGCCGGGATCGACCAGGGCGATCAGCGAGGCGGCCGGGCGGCGGCGGTGGAGGTGGTGCGCCTGCTCCAGGGTCACCTCGCCGCGCCGCAGATCGAGGAGGACGATGGGCGGCGGTGCCCCCGGACGGCCCGTCCCCGCCTCGGCGTAGCTGACCCGCGAGATCCCCGCCAGCTCGTGCCGGAGCGCCCGCTCCAGCCGGCGGGCGAAGGGCTCGTCGACCGAGACGACCTGCAGCTCCAGCTGCTCCGCCGCCAGGCTCGGCAGCTCGGCTTCGAGCTCCGACGCCAGGAGCGCTGCGGGCGTCCCGGAGCTCTCGGCGGCGGCGCCGGCGGCGACCGCCGTATCGTCGAGGCCGAGGTCCAGGAGCGAGGGGTGGGTCGAGTCGCCGACCGTCGCCCAGGTGTCGTCCATCGAGAGGGGCGCGGCGGCCGGGGGGGGCGGGGGAGACGGCGGCTGGGGGGTACGGCTCCGCTCGTCGAAGATCCGCGCCGCTTCGAGGAGCACCATCTGGGTGTTGATGTCGGCGTCCGGCAGGACGTCGCTCGGATAGAGGGCGATGTCGTCGATCGGCCGCAGGTCGTCGATGGCGAACTCGAAGGTGCCGTTGTCCCAGACCATGACCTCGGCTACCGCCTGCTCGATCTGGCGGCCGATCACCTCGCGCAGCTCCTCGGCCCCAATGGCGCTCGAGGACATGAGGATCTGGCCCAGCGAGCGCCGTTCCCGCTCCTCCCCCTGGGCGGCGATGGCGTCGTCCAGGACCTGGCGCTCGATCGTCCCCGAGGAGACCAGGAGGTCGCCGAGCTTGGGGGTGCGCGGCGCCTGGGCCGAGACCAGCTTGCCGACGTGGAAGCCGATCATCGCCCGCTCCGCACCGCGGTTGAGCAACAGGGTGCCGGTGCGCCGTCCGAGGTGGACGAACTGCATGACGTCGGCGACGGAGACGTCCTTCAAGCTGCCGGAAATACCCATGAGTCAGATCAGCCTCAAGCCCTTCATTCGCCTCTGGCGTCGGGGCTCATTCACCGCGCGCCAGCTTCACCAGACTCTCCAGGGTGCGCAGCTTCCGGTCCTTGGTGGCGAAGAGCCGGGCGGCGAAGATCGCGATGGCGGCGTGGGCGGAGAGCAGGTCCAGGAGGTCGCGGTCCTCGGAGCGGAGGATCGGTTTGTGGTCGAGGAGCTTCAACACCACGAGCGCGCCCACGATGTCGTTCTGGACCCGGAGCGGCACCGCGGCGAGCGACGGCGAATCCGCGGTGGGGCCGAGGCGCAGCACCCCGTCGGCCAAGGTCGCGTCGACCATCGAATCGCCGCCCTGGTAGGAGTCGCCGGTGAAGGGCGGCTCCGGCTGGCCGGAGATGCCCTGGTTGAGCGCGATCTCCAGCGTGTTCCCCTCGTCGCGCTTGAGCAGGAGGACGAAGCGGGCCGCCCCCAGGAGGTTGATGGCGATCTCGGCGATCGTCTCCTGCACCTCCGCCGGGTCGAGGGTGGCGTGCAGCTGGTAGGTGGCGACGTAGAGGTTCATCAGCCGGCCGGCCTGGTGCTCGGAGTCGACGAGGCGGGAGGCGAGCTCCTTGACGTCCGATTCGGCGGTCGCCAGGCGCCTCTCCAGCTCCTCGATCTTCTCCGTCGAGCGCCCGTCGGGCCGCTCCGCCTCCTGGCGCTCGCGCTCGCCCGCCTCGCGCAGGTTGGCCTCGAGCACCTGGGTCAGCTCGTTGGCGCGGCCGAGAGCCGAGCGCAGCTGGGAGACCAGCTCGGAACCGGCGGCGCTCGCCGGGAGCGCCGGGAGCGCGAGCACCGGCATCGCCGGCGCGCCCTTGGTGCCGGCCTCGCTCATGCGGCGCCCTCGGTGCCCTCGATGCGGGAGATGACGTTCAGGATCTCTTCCCGATGGAACGGCTTCTTGATGTAGGCCGCCGCCCCGGCCTCGATGCCACGGGCGGTATCCTCTTCCTTGCCCTCGGTGCTGATGATGATGACGGGGGTATCGGCGATCTCCCCGTCGGACTTCATCGCGGCGAGGAATTCGAGGCCGTTCATGTTCGGCATGTTGATGTCGAGCAACACCAGCTCCACGTCCCTGTGCTCCCGCAGACGGTCGAGCGCCTCGCGCCCGTCCAGAGCATAGACCAGAGGGTACTGCCGCAACATCACCTCGTACATCTTGTGCATCAACTTCGAGTCGTCGACGACGAGCACTTTCCTTGGCTGCACGGCGCTCTCCCGGAGACACGGTGGGACGGTCGGATCTTTGCGGCCTATCATACCTGCCGGCGCATTTGCGCAGCAATGAAGGCCCACGGGGCTCCGGCCCCGGGCGGAAACATCCCTGCCGCTCTTTTCCAGACCGGCGATTGTAGCACTCTGGGGCACTGGGTCCGTTTGAAACCTGCGGGCCGGCTCCTTCGGGCGCTAGAGCGCAGCCAGTCGCCGGTCCTTAGGTTTCAAACGGACCCCGTACCCACTCTGGCTAGCCGCCGATCTTCCGCCGGTTGGCGGAGAAGAGATTGCGGGCGGTGCGGAACTCGAGGAGCGGGAGGTCGTCGGTGTTGACGGGGGCCGTCGCCTTACCGAGGAAGTCCGGCACCTGGTCGATCGAGAGGAAAGGGTGGGCGAGAAGGTTCGGGAGGCCGCCGGGGGCGAGCTTCAGGTCCGCCAGATCGCGGGCGATCCCGGGAGTCGCGGCCATCGCCGACATCGCCGACATCGTGGCGAGGCGCGCCGGGTCCGGCCGGGGGAGGGTATCGGCGGCAACGACGACGGCGTCCACCCCGTTGCTCCACACCGCGGTTTCCCGGAAGACCGAGCCCAGGGTGGCGAGGGCGAGGCGGAGGTCATCGCGCTCCATCTCGTGGAGGGGGAGCCACTGGCAGAGGATCCCGCCGGGCGCCAGCCGGGTCTTCGCCGCTCGGTAGAACTCGCGGGTGAAGAGCCCCGAGACCCCCGAAACCCAGATGTTCGGGGGCTCGGAGATGATGACGTCCCACTTGCGGTCGGTGCTCTCGATGTAGTTGCGGCCGTCGTTGGTCACCACTTCGACCCGGGGGTCGGCGAGGGCGCGATCGTTGAACGGCGCGAACCAGTTGCGGGCGGCGGCGGTGACCAGGGGATCGAGCTCCACCTGGGTGATCCGGGTCACCTCGGGGTGATGGACGATGGCGCGCAGCGTCGCCCCTCCCCCGAGGCCGATGTTGAGCACCGTCCGCGGGTGGGGATGAAGGACGAGCGGCAGCTCGCCCAGGAGGAGCTGGGCGTAGTTGTCGTCGGCGTTGGTCGAGGCGTCGCTCTTGCCGTTGTGCTTCAAGATCAGGTCGGCGTCCAGCTTGACCACCGCCACCTCGCCGTAGAAGCCCTGCTCCCGGTGCACCACCTCCATCGCCGCCACCTGATCAGAAAAGGCGAGCCAGGAGCCGGCGCGGAGGCCGTGGTAGTAGACGGCGTGGAAGGGCAGGGCGAGCGGGTTGATCGGCGGCGCCAGGGCGAAGGCGAAGGCGAGGAGGACCGCCGCAGCGATCGCTGGGCGCCGCCGCCGCGCCGGGTCCGCCAGGGCCAGGAAGACGATCGCGGCGAGCGTGTAGAGACCGAGAGTGACGAGGAGCAGGCCGGAGAAACCCCAGTGCGGCAGGAGGACGAACTCGCCGAGGAACGCCCCGAGGACCGCCCCGGAGGTATTGGCGAAGAAGGCCCGCCCGGCCCCCAGGCCCCGGCTCTCCCCTCCCGCCGGAGTAGCGATCCGCGCCACCAGGGGAAAGTTCGTCCCCATCGCCAGGGTGGCGGCGAGAACGAGGGCGAAGACGACGACATAGACCTGGATCTGAAAGCTGTAGTAGCTCTCCGAGGTAGCGAAGATCCACAGATAGAGACGCTCGAAGAGACCGGCCGAGCGCAAGACCAGCACCCCGCCGAGACCGATCGCGGCATAGAGCCAGGCGACCGTCGCCAGGGGATCGCGGATGCGGTCGATCCACCGCCTGAGGAGGAGGCTGCCGAGGCCGATCCCGGAGAGGAACCCGGCGAGGACCACCGAGAGCGAGTAGACGTTGGTCCCCGAAAGGACATAGAAGAAGCGGTTCCAGCCGGTCTCCAGGAGGAGCGCCGAGAGCCCGGTGAGGAAGAAGATGCCGAGGACGAGGGGAATCCGGCGTGGGTCGAGCTGCCAGACCGGGGCTGGAGTCAGGGCCGGGGCCGGCGTCTCTCCCGGCCTCGCGCCGCGCCCTTTCCCCGATCTCTTCTTCCCCGCGGCCTTGGCGGGGGTGGCGGGGGTGGCCGGGGCCGCAGCGGTCGTCGCGACGATCGCCGGGATCGCCGGGATCGCCCGCACACTCTCCGCCCCGCAGCAGGAAGAGCCCCACCCCCACCGCTCCCGCGCCCAGGAGGAGGGTCGATTCCACGAGGCCGAGCCCGGGGACGAAGAGAAAGCCGGCGAGGAGGGCCCCGGTCGCCGCGCCGAGGGTGTCCAGGGCGTAGACCAGGGAGAGGTCGCCGCCCGGGCTCCCGGTGGTACCGCGGTAGAGCCGCACCGCCAGGGGGAAGACGGCGCCGATCGCCATTGTCGGCAGGAGGAGAGCGACGAGCACCACGACCGCCTTCCCCGAGGCGGCGGCGAGCGGCGTCAGGTTCTGGGGAAAGAGGCCGAGGTAGACCCGGCGGGCGAGATCGAAGACCGGCAGGCTCGCCGCGCAGTAGACCCCCAGGCCGATCTCCAGGAAGGCCAGGAGGCGCCAGGGACGGGCGGTGCGGTCGACGATCCGGCCGGCCAGAAGGGCTCCGAGGCTGAGCCCGAGGAGGAAGCTCGCGAGGACGGTCGCGAACACCCCCGCCGTCGAGCCGAAGAGGAAGGTCAGCTTGCGGACCCAGAGAACCTGGCAGGCGAGCGACAGCAGGTTGGTGAAGAAGACGGCGAAGAGCACCGTCCGGCGTCGGGCTGCGAGGTCGGCCATCGGCGGTATCGGGAAGGGGGAAGCTGGGAAGCGAGGGGAGGGATCGGGGATCTGACTTCGGGGGAGGTCAGACTTCAGGGGTCAAGTGGTGGAGCCGAACGGGATCGAACCGTCGACCTCTTGAAAGCTATTCTACTCTAGATTTCCGCCGTCAAATCGCTGACAGACGCATACGGCAGTCAATTGCGGTCTTGTGGCTGAAGTGAAATGCTTTCCGCCCGGCGAGCATCACGAAGAGGACGGAGAGGCCCTCCAAAAAGAGAAAGGAAGGTTCGATGAAGAAGCTGGTCCGGCTCGCCGTTCTCGGGGCCTGTGGCTCGCCGCCCTCGCCCTACCCGGCCCCCGCGCCGCCACCCAGACGGCCTCCGGCAAGTTCTGGGTCTTCTACGGGGCGCTGTCGAACGTCGAGTACACCCTGACCGTGACCGACACCCAGACCGGGGCGGTCAAGACCTACAAGAACCTCTCAGGGCAGTTCGCTAGCGTCGCGGACACCGAGGCATTCTAAAAGGAGCATGCGATGCGGAAAATCTGCCTCTTTCTCGCCCTCCTGCGCTCCTCGCCACGGCCGCCCCCGGCGCCGCGGCTCCCGCGCCGGAGGCCACGGCCGCCCTCGTGCGCGACCTGCGGACGGCGGGTGCGGATGGCACCGCCGCGCGCTTCCAGGACCTTTTCACCGCTCTGGGCAAGCTCTTCTTCCTCACCGGCGCCCCAGGCGGGACCGTCCACCTGTGGGCGAGCGACGGCACCGCCGCCGGCACGGAGCTCCTGCCGAACGGCTGCGACGACGGCTGTTACCCGGAATTCCGGGGCATCGCCAACGGGGTGGTCTTCTTTGGCTCGGCAGACCGCCTCTGGCGCTCGGACGGCACGCGGCCGGGGACCTACCCGCTGACCGAGCCGGCGGTGCGCTTCGCCTCCAGCATGGTCTCCGGCAGGCGGCTCTTCTTCAACGGCTGCACCGCCACCGGCTGCCGGCTCTGGACGAGCGACGGCACCGTCGCCGGCACCCACCCGGTCCTCCCCCTCTCCGCCGCGACCCCCTCGGCCTCGCCCCTGGTCGCCCTGCGCGGCGCGGTCTACTACGCCACCCGGGTCGACTCTCTCCACAGCGCGCTCTGGAAGAGCGACGGCACCGCCGCCGGTACCACGATCGTCGCCTCTTTCTCCGACCGCGACATGCCCCTGTTCCTCACCAGCACGACGGAGCGGTTGTTCTTCTTCGGCAGCGACCAGCGGCAAGTGTGGACGAGCGACGGCACGGCCGCGGGCACCGTCCCCTTGACCCAGTTCACGGCGGAATCTCCGTTCCGCGGCAGAAGCGTGTCCTACGAGCTCAAGGCGATCGGGAACCGCTTCTACTTCGCCGCCGATGCCGACGGCACTCACGGCCTGTCCCTCTGGCAGAGCGACGGCAGCCCGGCCGGCACCCGGCGGATCGGCGACGTCGGCCCCGGAGCCGACATCATGGCCACCACCATCGAGGAGATCGGCGGCCGGGTGGTCTTCAGCGCGCGCCAGGGTGATGCCCTCTATCAGCTCCGGGCGACCGACGGCACCCCCGCCTCGACCGCCGTCCTCACCAACGCGAGCTTCTTCTTCATCCAGAGCGCCCGGGTGGGCAGCGGAAGGCTCGTCTTCGAAGCCACGGACGGCGAACACGGCCGCGAGCTGTGGGCCACCGACGGCACCGCTGCCGGCACCCTCCTCCTGCGCGACCTCTGCCCCGGTCCCTGCAGTCCGCAGCTCGACCCCCCGGCGCCGCTCCTCGGGGCCGCCTTTTTCGCCGCCTCCACCCCAACCCGCGGCGCCGCCCTCTGGCGCACGGACGGTACCCCCGCCGGTACCCAGCCGTTCGCCGACCTGCCCTACCTGGACGAGGACAGCCTCGCCTTCCCCGTGGCCCTGGGCGACCGGGTCTTCTACGTCCGGCGCTCCGCCGACCGCCGCGAGGAGCTGTGGGCTAGCGATGGCACGCCGGAGGGCACCCGGCCGGTCTTCAGCCTGCTCCCGGATGCCCCTTCGGGGTACCCGCAAGAGCTCGTCTCGCTCGCGGAGCGGCTCTTCTTCACCGCCACCGGGGATGCCGGCGGCGCGCAGATCTGGCAGAGCGACGGCACCGCGGCAGGCACCCTGCCGGTGACTCCGGGCACCCGGCTCACTCCGGCGGCCGGACTCCTCTTCTTCCTCGAGGAGGACGCGCAGCACCACGTCCAGCTCGCGCGGACCGATGGCACGGCGGCGGGAACCCTGCTCCTTTCCGACCTCGCCCCGGAGGTCCAATCGACCCTCCTGCCCTACCAGGACCGGCTCCTGTTCGGCCGCTTCCAGCGCTCCCCGGCCGAGGTCTGGCAGACCGACGGCACCCCCGCCGGCACGCGGCTCGCCTTCTCTCTGCCACCAGAGCTGCTCCAGCCCCGGTCTCTCCAGGCCGCGGGCGACGACCTCTTTATCGTGTCGTTCAACGGCGAGATCTGGCACAGCGACGGGAGCACGGCCGGCACGACCCGAGTCCTCGCCCCGGACTTCGCCGACTCCTTCGTTCCTCTTCAGGCCGGCTCCGCCCTCCTCCTCGTTCTGCCCCATGGCCTCTACCGGACTGACGGCACCGCTGCCGGCACGGCTCTCCTGAGCCCGACGGACCTGACCAACCTGACCGAACCCGTGGTCCTGCAAGGCGCCGCCTACTTCTTCGCCAGCCAGACCGGGGAGCGCGCCCTCTGGCGCTCGAACGGCACGGCGGCGGGGACCACGAAGGTCCTGGCGTTCTCCGGAGAGACCACGGACCTGCTCCATCTCCAACCGGCCGGCCTGACCGTCACCGCCGGCCGGCTCTTCTTCGCCGCCGACGATGGGGTCCATGGTCGCGAGCTCTGGGCGAGCGACGGCACCGCCGCCGGCACCGTCCTGGTGAGCGACGTCGAGCCCGGCCCGGACTCCTCCCGGCCCACCGGGCTCACGGCGGCAGGAGGGCGACTCTTCTTCTCCGCCTATGACGGGCGGCACGGCCGCGAGCTGTGGGCGAGCGATGGCACCGCCGCCGGCACCCGGCTGGTCCAGGACATCGCGCCGGCCAGCTTCTCGTCCGATCCTCAGGACCTCACCGTCGTCGGCGACCGCCTCTATTTCTCGGCCGACGACGGCCTCCACGGCCGCGAGCTGTGGACCCTCCCGCTGGCCGGCCCCGCCGGTTGCCAGCCAGGAGACACCCATCTCTGCCTCTCCGCCAACCGCTTCCAGGTGGAGATCGCCTGGACCGACTTCCAGGGCCACACCGGGGTGGGCCACGCCGTGCCGCTCACCGCCGACACCGGCTATTTCTGGTTCTTCGATCCGGCGAACGTCGAGACCGTGGTCAAGGTGCTCGACGCCCGCGCCCTCAACCAGGCTTTCTGGGTCTTTTACGGCGCCCTCTCCTCGGTCGAGTACACGATGACCGTCACCGACACCCAGACCGGCCTGACCCGCCGCTATCAGAATCCCGGCGGCATCCTGGCCAGCGTCGGCGACACCCACGGCTTCGGTCCCCTCGGAGCGTTCGACACCAAGTCGGCCGTCGTCCGATCGAAACCCGGTCCCGGTCCCCAGGTGTCCGCCCGCACTGAGCCTGCCGCGGCGACCGGGAGCTGCACCCCGGGGCCGCAGCAGCTCTGCCTGAATGGCGGCCGCTTCGCGGTCACCGCTGCCTGGAAGGACTTCCAGGGGAACACCGGTACCGGCACCGCGGTCTCGTCGACCGGCGACACCGGTTACTTCTGGTTCTTCGCTCCCGAGAACGTCGAGGTGGTCCTGAAAGTCTTGGACGGCCGGGGCCTGAACGGCAAGTTCTGGGTCTTCTACGGAGCGCTGTCGAACGTCGAGTACACCCTGACCGTCACCGACACCCAGACCGGGGCGGTCAAGACCTACAAGAATGCCTCGGGGCAGTTCGCGAGCGTCGGGGATACGGGGGCGTTCTGACGGGGACGTCTCCTGAGCGTCGCCTCCTTGGCCGAGATTCGCCGAGGCGTCGAGGGCTGACTCTCCGTTTCAGAAGTCTCTGTCGCGGTCTAACTTTGAATCGTCAGCGATAAAGTGGTGGAGCCGAACGGGATCGAACCGTCGACCTCTTGAATGCCATTCAAGCGCTCTCCCAGCTGAGCTACGGCCCCACTTGAGCCCGCAGAGTGTAGGACGCCGGGAGGGAGGCTGTCAAACGGGCACGTCAGTGCCGTCAGGGGATTGGGTCCGTTTGAACCGGCGGGCGGTCTCCTTCGAATTGCCCGAGGGTCAGGGTGACCGCCTCGTCGAGCTTGGCGAGGGCGGAGCCGAGATCGTCGGCCAGGATGCATTCGAGGGTGCCTAAGAGGTCCGCACCCAGCTCGAACAGGGCGGGCGCTGCGACGGCCTCCTCCGGCTCCTCGGCGGCCTCGGGCAGGAGCCCGGCCACCCGCCGCAGCCGGGCCCGGATCGCTTCCAGATCGTGGGCGATCGTGCCGAGGTCGGAGCGCACCGCCTGCACGTCCCAGAAAGGGGTGAGGAGGAGCCTCCCCGGCATCGTCTCCACCGCCACCCGCGCCCCCAGGACGACGCCCATCTCGGCCAGGCACTCCGCCGGAATCCGCACCTCCTCGCCCTCCGAGGGGACGACCACCGCATATCTCCGTACCATCCTCGAACCTCCTTCGATCTACAGAAAGGTGCCGATCCCTACTCCCTTGTATTGACGACGTCACCGATTCAGAACATCTGGTTTCCGGAATCGGCACCTTTTACGGTTTCTACATCAGGACTACCGATCCGTCAACCGGGAGTCCGTCCGAAGGACGAAGCGAGCCACCCTCCGCGCCTCGGTTCTCAGATCTCTCTGGTAAACTGCCACCCCGAGATGAACCCCGAGACCCAGCGCGTAATCGAGGTGCTGAAAGACGCGATCGGCGCCGCGGAGCTCCACAACCGCGACGTCGAGCGCAAGCTCAAGCTCAGCTCGAGCTATCTCTCCCGTCTCTTTTCCGGGGCGATCGAGCTGCGCTTCGAGCACATCGTCAAGATCGCGGGAGCGGTGGGGCTCGACCCCGCCGAGATCGTCCACGCCCTCTACCCGCTCAGGAAGGACCCGCCGAGCGAGGCCATGGTCCGCCTGCAGGAGGCTCTCCGCTATCTGAAGCCGCCCCCACCGCTCGGCTGGACGCCGGCGGCCCGGGCCACCTTCGAGCGGCACCTCACGAGAGCGCTCTTTAAGGTGCTGCGGCGCGTTCGCCTCTCCCTCGCTCCCCCGCCCGCTCCGGAATCGCCTCCGGAATCCCCTTCGGACTCCTAGGCTCTCGCTTCCCTGGCAGGGGGAAGGAGCATAGAATCCCGCCACTGCTCGTGACTGCACAGACGGAGAACGCTCTCCGCGGAGGTTCCGAATGCGGAGCCGAACGGTCCATCTCCCAGCGGGCCCCTGCCCCCTGGAGAGCTTGCGCGCCGCCGCGGCTCCGGCCGGGCGCGACCCCGACCTCGTCCTCGGCTTTCTGCCGCCCGATCCGCACCTGCCGGCAACTCTCCGCACCCTGGCCACGGCCTGGCCGGCGAGCCTGCGCTTCGGCTGCGAGGCGGTGACCCAGTTTGCCGACTCGACCGTCACCCGCACCGGCAGCCTGCAGCTCTTCTGGTTCGAGCACCCCGGCCATGGGGCCACGGTCGAGGTAGTGGCGGGGACCCGCGACGCCCCCCCCGGCGAGGCCGAGGTCACCGGCCTCGCCCGCCGCCTCGGGGAGTCCGGCGGCGCCCTGCTGCTCGCCGACGGCGTGCGCTTCCCCGCCGAGGACCTCCTGGCCCGCCTGGCCCCCCGCCTCCCGCTCCCCCTCCCCCTCCTCGCCGGCGGCCTCGCCTCGCAGCGCGAGCCCATGGAGGAAGCATGCGGCGCGCGGGTCTTCTATAGGGACGAGATCCTCCCCTCGGCCTGCCTGGCGCTCACCTTGAGAGGCGTCACCCTCCGCGCCCTCGTGGTCCGCGGCTGGGACCCGGCGAGCCCGGTCTACACGGTGACCCGCGCCGACGGCAACGTCCTCCACGAGATCGACGGCGAGCCGGCGACCGCCTGGTACGCCCGCTTCTTCACCGTCTCTGGCACGCTCGCGCCGCTCCCCGAGACCGCCTTCCGCTTCCCCTTGATCCTCGAAGGCCCCGCCCCCGAGCGCCAGGGGGTCTACCGCACCATGCGCGCCTTCGACGACCCGCCGGGGACGGTCACCTTCTGGGGGAGCGTCCGGACGGGCGACCGGGTGCGCCTGGGGATGGGCAACGACGTCTCGCTGGTCCGCACCGCGGCCGGTCTGCCGGCGGGGGCGGCGCCGGAGGCGGCCATCCTCTACTCCTGCATCGGCCGCGAGGCGGTGCTCGGCGGCATGGCGGTCGACGAGCTGGCCGCCATCCACGGCGCCCTGGGCGGCGCCGCCCTCTCCGGCTTCTTCACCAACGGCGAGATCGGCCCCAGCGAGCGCGGCGGCCCCGCCTTCTACAACCAGACCGCCGTCCTCGTTCTCCTCGCAGAGACCCTGGAGACCCCGGCGTGAACCCGGTCGAGCTCGACAACGCGGTGCTCAGGAATCTCCTGGCGTACACCACCCGGGCCTACGAGGAGCAGATGCGAGCGCTCGCCGCCGAAAAGGAGGCCGCCCAGGTCACCCTCGCCTCGATCGGCGACGGGGTGCTCTCGACCGACCGCCTGGGCCGCATCCGGTACTTGAACCCGGTGGCCGAGAAGCTCACCGGCTGGAGCGGTGCCGAGGCGATGGGCCAGCCTCTGGCCACGGTCTTCCGGATCGAGGACGAGACCGGTGGCGACGTCGCCGCCCTCCTCGCCCGCTGCATCGCGGAGGGGCAGCGGTCTGCGCCTCGCCGGCCGGATCACCCTCGAACGGCGGGACGGCCGGCGCTATGCCGTCGAGAACAGCTGCGCCCCCTTGCGGGACGCCGCCGGGGCGACGATCGGCACCGTCATCGTCTTCCAGGACGTCTCCGACCAGCGCCTGCTCGCCCTCCAACTCGCCCACCAGGCGACCCACGACGAGCTCACCGGCCTCTTGAACCGCCAGGCCTTCGGCGTCCAGCTGCAGCGGATGATCGAGGAGAGCCGGCGCGGACGGCACGCCCCACGCTCTCTGCTACATGGACCTCGACCAGTTCAAGCTGGTCAACGAGACCTGCGGGCACCGGGCCGGCGACGAGCTCCTCCGCCGGGTCACCGGCCTCCTCCAGGACGCCCTCCGCGAGGAGGACGTGGTGGCCCGGCTGGGCGGCGACGAGTTCGGGGTGCTCCTCCCCCGCTGCCCTCTGCCGGAGGCCGAGAGGCGGATCGGGGACTTCCACCGCTCCCTCCAGGCCTCCCCCTACGTCTGGCAGGAGAAGAGCTTTGCCATGGGGGCGTCGATCGGCCTCGTGCCGATCACCCGCCAGGGCAAAAGCGCCGCCCACCTCCTCTCCGCTGCCGACCACGCCTGCTACCTGGCGAAGGAGAAGGGGAGGAACCGCATCCAGGTCTACTTCGAGGACGACGCCGAGTTCGTCCGCCGCCAGGACGAGATGAACTGGGTGGGGCGCATCCACCAGACCCTCCAGGAGAACCGTTTCCGCCTCTTCTCGCAGGAGATCCGGCCGCTCTCCGCCCGCGCCGACCCGGGGCTCTATTTCGAGATCCTCCTCCGCATGATCGACGACGACGGCACGATCCACCTCCCGTCGGACTTCATCCGCGCCGCCGAGCGCTACGGCCTGATGCGCGCCATCGACCGCTGGGTGGTCCGCCAGTGCGCCGAGACCCTCGCCGCGCAGCCCGCGGCCTTCCTCGACTCGCTCGGCACCTGCGCCATCAACCTCTCCGCCGTCTCGCTGGGGGACGACGGGCTCCTCGACTACGTGCTCGAACAGTTCCAGCGCTTCCCCGTCCCCGCGAAGAAGATCTGCTTCGAGATCACCGAGACCGCCGCGATCGAGAACCTCCCCCAGGCCAGCCGCCTCCTTTCCACCCTCTCCGGCCACGGCTTCCGCTTCGCCCTCGACGACTTCGGAACCGGGATGTCCTCCTACAGCTACTTGAAGGACATCCCGGTCTCGATCCTGAAGATCGACCGCAAGTTCATCAACGACATGGCGACCGATCCCCTCGATCGAGCGATGGTCGAATCGATCAACCAGGTGGGGCACGTGATGGGGCTGGAGACGGTGGCCGAGGGGGTGGGGAGCGGGGCGGTGGTGGAGCGGCTGCGGGCGCTGGGGGTCGACTACGCGCAGGGCTACTGGGTGAGCTCGCCGGGGCCGCTCGCGGCGGTCTGCGCGCGGGTGGGGGGGCAGGTGGCTCCGTGAAGACGAGACTGAAGTCGACTTCCATGGGTTGGAAGTCGACTTCGACGGACTGGATGTCGACTTCTATGAGTTGGAAGTGGACTTCCACGGCTCGGAAGTCGACTTCTATGAGTTAGAAGTCGACCCGGACGGGTTAGAAGTCGACCCGGACGGGTTGGAAGTCGACCCGGACGGGTTGGAAGTCGACCCGGACGGGTTGGAAGTCGACCCGGACGGATTGGAAGTCGACCCGGACAGGTTGGAAGTCGACCCGGACGGATCGGAAGTCGACCCGGATGGGTTGAAAGTCGACCCGAAGGCATGCATTCTGCACGTGCCGATGTCTCGCGGCGCGTCAGCACCGCGGAATGTAATTTTTGTGCCTGTCGGCCGGGAGGGACGTGTGGGTTCCAACGGAGTCTTGCCAACCGGGCTCAAGCTTCATCTCGGCTGCGGAGCGGTGCAGCCCGAGGGTTGGGTCAACATCGACTGCAGCCACCGGGCGCGGCTCGCGGCGACCCTGCCGCGGGTCGACCGCCTGCTCTGCCGGCTCGGCGTTCTTCCCCCCACCGAGTTCGGACCCCAGATCAAGATCCACAACCTGCTGCGGCCCTTCCCCTACCCGCCGCAGTCCATCTCCTGCATCTACGCCGGCGAGGTCTGGGAGCACTTCGAGTACCCCGACTGCGTTCGCCTCACCGCCGAGTGCTATCGCGTCCTCGCCCCCGGCGGCGTGCTCCGGCTCTGCGTCCCCGATGGACCGACCTTCTGGCGGCGCTACTTGAACGTCTACGACGAGATGGCAGCCCGGCCGCGGGCGGAGCGCTCTCCGGAGCCTCTCCGCGAGCTGGTCGCCCTCTACTACCGGGAGATCTGCACCCGCCGGCCGGGGTTCGGCTCCATGGGGCACAAGCACAAGTGGCAGTTCGACGAGGTGCAGATGGTCGACCTCTTCGAGTCGCAGGGCTTCTCCGAGGTCGAGCGCAAGCCCTTCCACGACAGCCGGATCGGCGACGTCGCGGCAGTCGAGGTCGCGAATCAGCTGATCGTCGAGGGCGTCAAGCCGAAGATCCCGCAGGTCTGAGCGGCCGAGCTCATTACGGACGGGCGGCCGGCTTGCCCTCGGGGAGGGGCGGGAGCCCGGCCTCGGTCAGCAGGCGAGTGACCATGGGCTCGGTGGCGCGGCTGTAGCCGTGCCCTCCCGGCATGGGGACGAGCGTCACCTGCCCGGCCGGCAGCTTCCGGCACAGGCTGTCGGTCTCGCGCTCGGCGTAGATACAGAGGAGCTTCACCCCCTTGACTCTCGCGATCTGCGGCCGGACCGCGAGGTCGGGCGCCTTGGGCAGGCCGGCCATGAAGTTGCCGAACTGGAAATCGAAGAGGGCGCGGCTGTCCGGGCCGACGAGCGCCACCAGGGCGATCTTCGCGCGCAGGCGGGCCGGCAGGCGCTCGACGAGAAAGGGGAGGGCGTCGGCCCCCTGCGAGTAGCCGACGAGGAGGGCGCTCTCCGCCTTCCAGGCGGCGAGGTAGTGGTCGAGGATGCGGACGAGGTCGGCGGTGGCGCTCTCCGGCGTCCGCGCCTTCCAGTAGTAGTTGAGAGAGTCGAGAGCGGCGACCGGCACGCCGGATTTCGAGAGCCGGTTGCCCAGCCGGTCGTCGAGGCCGACGTAGCCGCCATCCCCGGTCATCAGGACCGCGATCCGGCCGCGCGAGGGTCCCTCCGCCGGCACCTCGACAATCGGCAGGTCGGGGAACGCCGCCTTCTTCGCCTCCTCCGCCCGCTCCTTCTCCCGCTGCTGGTGGAGGGCGAGCAGCTTCTCGAACCCGGCATGGAGCTGCTCCCCCTCCGGTCCCGGCACCGCCTTCTCGATCGCCGCCCGCTTGACCGGGGCGGCAAACTCCTGGAGCGATCCCGCCTCGCAGGCCGGCCCCGGGACCTCGAGCGCCACCCACGGATCGTCGAGATCGGCCTCGGGCCGCAGGCGGACGCCGCTCTTCTTCCACTCCCAGTCGGTGCGCAGGCTGTTGCCGCCGCAGAGCGGCCGGGGGAAGGTGTAGAGCGGGCAAAAGCCGAGAGTCAGGAGGCCGGAGAAGGTCCCGGGCGGCGATTGCGCCAGGGCCGCATAGGCGAGACCCCCGCCGGTGGCATCGCCGGCGAGCACCGGCGGCGGGAGCTTCGGGAGCGGTGGGAGCGCCAGCTTCTTGACGACGAAGCGGCCCAGCCCTTCGAGGTCCGCCGAGGGGTAGGTGCAGTAGGCCTGGTTGTGGGCGGCGGCCGCCAGGTAGCGCGGAACGTGGACCACTGCCACCAGGGCCCCCGAGGCGGTGAGAGAGCGAGCCATCTTCGCCGCCCCCTCGCCGCCCGGCGCGCCGGCGAGGAGGAGCACGAGTTGGGACGGCGGACCGGCGGGACGATAGACGGGGATCTCGCCGAAGCGCCCGAACTGGAGCGACTCGGCACTCAAGGGAGCGGCGACCGGGAGGGCGAGGAGAGCGAGAGCGAGGAACCGCGGAAGCGACTTCATGCCGGGGAGCTTATCGTCAGAGCGGGCCCGGGGGGAGGGGGGGCGGCTTCCTGGCAACTACCGGTCCGGCGATGCCGCGCTGTGCTCCAGAGCGTAGCTAAAGCGTCCCATTCTCCCCACCGAGCGCCGCAGCCGGAATCGGCAGCCGAGGACCGGGGAGGAGATCCAGCCCTCGCCATCCATGGGTAGGACCTGGTAACCGTCGGGACCGAGGCGGCGGATCTCGAAGAGGATGGGCTCGCGCCTGGAGTCGACGGTCCAGAATTCGGGGATTCCGGCCCGGGCGTAGAAGTCGGGGAGGCGCCGGCGGTCTTTGCGGACCGAGGAGTCGCTGACGACCTCGACGACCAGATCCGGGGCGCCTTCGAGCTCGATGTAGCGCCCCTCCCCCTTGCCCGCCCCTGGGACCTCGCGGACGCGACCGCTCTCGAGCGACTCCCAGAGGACCACGACGACATCGGGCTCGACCGAGAGCTGGGCGGCCGGGGAGACGATCCGGGTGCGGTCGATGAAGACGTTGCCCCGACCGGTCTTCTTGACCAGCGCATGAAGCTCCGCGGCGATCTCGCTCTTGGCGACGCCATGGGTGTAGAGATCCTCGGGGCTCAGGTCGACCTCCACCTCGCCGTCCAGATAGTCGATGCGACCCCGCTCGGGGAACTCGTCGCCCTGCGACCAGCGGCGAAAATCTTCAAACGTGTAGACTTCCGCCGGAATCCGCAGGTCTTGAGCGTCCAGATCGCCCAGATCGTCCAGAATGAAGGCTGCTCGCGTCGTCATGGGCTCACCTCGAAGTCGGCGCACGGGCCGAATTCGAGAATAGCATGGTCCCTTCTGCCCGCCCCGCCAGCACCCATTCCACCCCCCGGGCGATCGGGAACCGCCGGACCACCTGGTAGTCCATCCCGTGGATGCGGAGCCCTCCCCCTCCCCCGGAGGTCCTGCCGCCGCCGAGGCGACCGAGGCGATTGACGAGGTCCCCTTCCTCCAGGAGGTAGTCCGGCGCCCGCTGCCGCCAGAGCACCGCCAGGTCCGGGTCGCCGGGGTCGTCGAAGGGACCGCCGCGGCGGCGGATGAGCCTCGCGACCTCGGGCTCGGTCAGGCCGAAGGAGTAGTCGAAGACCGGATGGCCGGAGAAGTAGGCGAGAGCGCCGATCCGGCGGCTGGCGATCCGGGCGCCGGGGGGGAGGTGATCGCGCATCCAGAGAGCGGGGGGGATCAGGGTGGCGCTGGTCAGGATGTAGCCGGGGTAGGCGAGGCGCTCGGCCTCGGTCGCCCGGGCGAGCGTCCCGACGGCGCCGTAGAGGGCGGCGGCGGCGGCCAGGGCGAAGGGGGCGAGCCCGCGGCGGAACCGGCCTCCCGCCGGCCCTTCGGCACCGGCGGACTCGGCTTCGAGCGCGATCCCCCAGGCGAGGGCGAGGACCGCCGGCGCCGTCCAGCGGTAGAAGTCGGTCCGGTCGAGGAAGAAACCGCCGAGGAGGAGCGCCGCCAAGGCCACCCCGGCGAGAGCGAGGCTCCACAGGCGGAGCAGCCCGCCGTTCCGGGCCCGGGTGAGCACGGCGCGCTCGGCGTCGAGCGCCCCGACCCCGGCGAGGAGGAGCGCCGCCGGCACATAGGGGGCGAAGTAGCGGCCGAGCTCGGTCCAGTCCGGCCGGGCGTAGAGGGCGAAGAGGAGCCCGGTGCCGACGATCCCCCCGGCCGCGGCGGCCGCGAGCGGTGCGGCGCGGCGGAGCGCCAGCCAGCCGAGGGCGAGGAGGGAGAGGGCGAAGAGGCCGGCGAGCGGAAAGGCGAGGTTGACCGCCGAGCCGTCGAGGTAGCCCAGGAGGGTGCCGAAGGCGGCGCGGGCGGTCGGCGGCTTCGCCCCCCAGGTGTTCGGCAGGAGGGCGCCGTAGTAGCGCCAGCGAGCGAGGGTGATCCCGGCGAGGAGAAGGGCGTAGACCAGAAGCCCGCGGAGGAGCCGGGGAACCGGTGTCCGCGTGAGGAGGGTGAGCGCCAACATCGCCGACATCGCCGGATAGACGAGGACCGCCTCCGGATGGAGGAGAAAGGCGAAGGCGCCCAAAAACGGCAGGGCGGCTAAGCCCCGCTCGCGGGCGGCGAGGGCGAGCATGGCGGTGAGCACGGCGGCGAGCGCTCCGGTCTCCATCCCGAGGAGGGAGAAGCTCACGAGATCGGCGTTGACCGCGGCGAGGAGGACGACGCCCAGAGGGAGGGCGGCGAAGGGGGGCCATACCGCTTCGAGCCGGCGGGCCAGGGGGAGGGCGGCTTTATATAAGAGGAAGAGGGTGAGCCCGAGACAGGCGAGGCCGAGGAGCTTGGCGGCGAACGGGGGGGAGGAGAGCCTTGCGAACGGGGTGAGGAGGAGGAGCCAGCCGGCGTTGGTCACCCCCTCCACCCGCTCCCCCGGGTTGAACACCAGACCCCGCCCGGCGAGGAGGTTCGCCACCGCCCGGAGCCCGATCCAGGCGTCGTCCATGAAGAGGCCGCGGTAGAGCCAGGCGACGACCGCGAGCCAGAGGGCCGGCACGGCGGCGCGGAAGAATCCCGAGGCTCTCAGGTGAGGCCGAGGTGAACCTGGACCGGCCGTTTGCGCACCTTCCAGATCACCCCGTCGACGATGTAGTGATGGAAATTGACCGCCTGGTAGACGGCGAGCGACACGGTGAGGACCGAGAGCCCGAGGGCGCTGAAGACGCTGTCCAAGGCGAAGTAGAGGGCCGTCGAGATCCCCAGGCAGACGAGGAAGTAGGGGACCACCCGGTTGGTCTGCGAGATCGTCGAGAGGAAGCGGTGCTCGGGGTCGACCCCGTTTCGGAAGCGGTTGTTGTTGAACATCCAGACCAGGAGGATGTACTGGAGGTTGTGCCAGACGTTGATCGTCAGCCAGCCGAAGCTGATGTCCTTTACCTCCAGGTAGCCGACGCTGAAGATGACGATATGCGACAGCATGTAGAGGGTGTAGGCGACCGGCAGGCGCCCTTCGCGGAGCGCCATGAGCTGCCTTCCCATCCAGAGGAGGATGGCGGCGACCGCCGCCACCGCCGCGATCTGGACCGCGATCGCCGGCACCGGCAGGACCTTGATCGGCTGGCGCAGGAAGGTCGCCGGATGCTGCCAGGAGCGGTGCAGGATGCCCCAGAGCGGCAGAAGGTAGATCACCGCCTTCTGGAGGAGCGGCGGGTCGTCCACCAGGCCGCCCCCCTTGCGGCGGTAGATCTGGGCGATGCCGTAGCTCTGGCGGGTGTAGTGGAACCACTGCCAGTAGAGGTAGAGCGTGGGGAGCACCCAGCCGCCGATGGTATAGACGAGGATCCCCACCCCGGCGAGGACGATCCAGGGGAGCCCGAGGACGAGGAAGCGGTGGGTGCGGAAGCTCTCGCTGTCGAAGGTCAGCCGGGTGAAGGTCGAGACCACGTGGTGGAAGCCCAGAAGCCACATGTCGGTGACCAGCACCAGAGGGAAGAGGCGCGGCTCGACGAGCACCGTGACGGTGGCGAGGAGGGCGGCCAGCACCGCTCCCCCCACGAAGACGAAGTCGAAGGACGGGCTGCGCAGCCAGCCGGGGGCGGCCGGGGCAGCAGTGTCGACGACGGAGCGCGCTTCGGTGGCTTCGGTAGCCATAGTGCTCTTCACGGCGCCGCCCAGGAAGCGGGGGCAGGAGTGCATCCGGATCTCGGGCAGTCGCTAAAGGAAGGATAGCACGGGGGCGGGTGGTAGTATCTGGCGCGAAAATCGATAGGGGTGCACGGGTTTGAGCTGAGGACTGCGACTGGCCGCGCGGAGCGCCCGAGGGCAGACCGCAAGCTCAAACCAGGACACCCTAAGCTTGAGGGAGGAGCGCCATGGCAGACACCGGCCTCGCCGCCGAGGACAGACCGACCGGCTTCGTCCGGGAGCTCGGAACCTGGGACTCCATGATGATCGTCGCCGGGTCGATGATCGGCTCCGGCGTCTTCATCGTCTCGGCGGACATCGGCCGGCTGGTCGGCTCGGTCGGCTGGCTGATCATGGTCTGGGTGGTGACCGGCCTCCTGACCGTCGCCGCCGCCCTCTCCTACGGCGAGCTCGCCGCCATGATGCCGAAGGCCGGCGGCCAGTACGTCTACCTGCGGGAGGCCTACTCCCCCCTCTGGGGCTTCCTCTACGGCTGGACCGTCTTCCTCGTCATCCAGAGCGGCACGATCGCCGCCGTGGCGGTCGGCTTCGCCCGCTTCCTAGGCGTCCTCGTGCCGTCGATCTCCCCCACCGCCTGGATCGTGCCGCCGATCAACCTGTCGCACACCTATGCCATCTCGCTCTCGACCCAGCAGCTGGTGGGGATCGTCCTCATCGTCTTTTTGACCTTCTTGAACACCCGCGGCATCCGGCTGGGGAAGCTCATCCAGAACACCTTCACCTCGGCCAAGACCCTGTCGCTCATCGCCCTCATCCTCCTCGCCTTTCTGGTCGGGCGAAACGCCGGGGCCATCAGCGCCAACTTTGGCGGGCACGACATGTGGACCCCGAAAAACCCGGCCGAGATCCACTCCGACCTCGGCGGTCTGCCGGCGGTCTCGGCCGCCTCGGGGGCCCTGGGGCTCTTGATCGCCTTCTGCGTCGCCCAGGTGGGATCGCTCTTCTCCTCGGACGCCTGGAACAACATCACCTTCACGGCCGGCGAGGTGAAAGACCCCAAGCGGAGCATCCCCTTAGCGCTCGCCGGCGGCACCGCCCTCGTCACCGGCCTCTACGTCCTCGCCAATCTCGCCTACTTGGTGACCCTGCCGCTCGCGGCCATCCAGACGGCTCCCGACGACCGGGTGGGAACAGCGGCGCTCCAGGTGATCTTCGGCGCCCCGGGAGCGGCGGTGATGGCGGTCGCCATCATCATCTCAACCTTCGGCTGCAACAACGGCCTCATCCTGGCCGGCGCCCGGGTCTACTACGCCATGGCCCAGGACGGCCTCTTCTTCCGCTCGACGGGCACCCTCAACCGCGAGCGCGTCCCCTCTCGGGGGCTCATCCTCCAGTGCGTCTGGGCCTCGCTCCTCGTCCTGCCGCGCACCCGGACCTACGATGCCCTGGGCAAGCTCGCCTTGGACCCCAAGACCGGCGCGCCGCTCTACGGCAACCTCTACGGCATGCTGCTCGACTACGTGGTCTTCGCGGTCCTCCTCTTCTACCTGCTGACGATCACCGGCCTCTTCGTCCTCCGCCGGAAGCGGCCGGACGTCCCGCGCCCGTACAAGGCGTTCGGCTATCCGGTCGTGCCGGCGCTCTACCTGGTGGGAGCGGCGATCATCACCCTGGTCCTCCTCCTCTACCGGACCCAGACCAGCCTGCCGGGGCTCGCCATCGTCCTCACCGGCTTCCCGGTCTACTTCCTCTGGCGCGGGCGCGCCGGCAAAGGGCCGGCGGTTTAGCGGACGGCAAGCGCCTTGCGGACGATCGAAGCAGAGAAGAGCGGTGCTCCGGTCCCGCCGACGACCGGGTTCATCCGCGGTCTGGGCCTCCTGGACTGCGTGATGATCGTCGCCGGCTCGATGATCGGCTCGGGCATCTTCATCGTCCCGGCCGACATCGCCCGGCGGATGGGGTCGGCGGGGTGGATGCTCCTGGTGTGGGTGGCGGCGACCTCGGTCATCGTCTGCGCCGCCCTCTCCTACGGCGAGCTGGCGGCCATGATGCCGCAGGTGGGCGGCCAGTACGTCTACCTGCGCGAGATCTACTCGCCGCTCGCCGGCTTCCTCTTCGGCTGGTCGATGTTCCTGGTCATCCAGAGCGGCACCATCGCGGCGGTGGCGGTGGGCTTCGCCCGCTTCCTGGGCGTCCTCGTCCCCGCCGTCTCGCCGGCCACCTTCCTCGTGCCGCCGCTCGTCCTCTCGCACGACTACGCCCTCTCGCTCTCCGTCCAGCAGGCGGTGGCGATCGGCCTGATCGCCCTCTTGACCTACCTGAACAGCCGCGGTCTCAGGACGGGGAAGCTGATCCAGAACGTCTTCACCTCGGCCAAAACCCTGGCGCTCGTCGCCCTGATCCTCCTCGGGCTCACCCTCGGGCGCAGCGCTGGGGCGATCGCCGAGAACTTCCGGGCTCCGTGGACCCCCCGCGCGGTCGAGACCGTGCAGTTGGGGCAGGGTCTCGTCCCGGACGCGGCGGCCGACCGCGGGGGGGTGAGCCTCGCCGCCGCCTTCGTCCTCGCCATGGTCGGCGCGCTCTTCTCCTGCGGCGCCTGGAACGACGTGAGCTTCGCCGGAGACGAGATCCGCGATCCTCGGCGCACCCTGCCGCGGGCCATGATCGTGGGCACCGTTTCGGTAGGCATCCTCTATCTTCTGGCGAACCTCACGTTCCTCGTCACCCTTCCGCTCCCGGCCCTCGCCCACGCCCCCGACGACCGGGTGGCGACCGCGGTGATGGCGACGATGTTCGGGGCCCCCGGGGGGACGGCGATGGCGGTCGCCATCGTCCTCTCGACCTTCGGCTGCGCCAACGGGCTCATCCTGTCCGCCGCCCGGATCTACTACGCCATGGCGAGGGATGGCCTCTTCTTCCGCGCCGCCGGCCGCTTGAACTCGGCGCGGGTCCCGGCCGTGGGGCTCGCTCTCCAGGGGGTCTGGGCGGCGCTCCTCGTCCTGCCGCGCACCCGGCTCTACGACCTGAAGGGCCGGCCGCTCCTGGATGCCGCCGGCCTGCCGAGCTACGGCAGTCTCTACGGCAATCTCCTGGAGTACGTCATCTTCGCCATCCTCCTCTTCTACGTGCTGACGATCTCCGGCCTCTTCGTTCTGCGCCAGAGGCGCCCGGAGGCCCCGCGCCCCTATCGCGCCTGGGGCTACCCCCTGGTTCCCGGTTACTTCCTGCTCGGGGCCTCCGCGGTGATGGCAGGGCTCTTCCTCTACCGCCGAGAGACCACCTGGCCGGGGCTCGTCATCGTGCTCGCCGGCATCCCCGTCTACTTCCTCTGGCGGCGCCTTGGGGCGCCGCCTTCGAATGTGTGATCTAGTCTCCGGCACTTCAACACCAGCAACCATCGGTAACCATCGCGGAGGTCCAGGCATGGCGAACAACCCACTCTTCAGAACCAAGCCGCTCAGTCTCCTCTTAGAGGAGATGGCCGGCGAGCACCGGCTGCGGCGCGTCCTCGGGCCGGTGCAGTTGAGCGCCCTCGGGGTCGGGGCGATCATCGGCACCGGCATCTTCGTCCTCACCGGGGTCGCGGCGCACGACAAGACCGGCCCGGCGCTGATGCTCTCCTTCGTCGTCTCCGGGCTCGCCTGCATCTTCGCGGCGCTCTGCTACGCGGAGTTCGCCTCCATGGTGCCGGTCGCCGGCTCGGCCTACACCTATGCCTACGCCACCTTGGGCGAGCTCTTCGCCTGGATCATCGGCTGGGACCTGGTGCTCGAATACACGGTGGGCTCGGCGACGGTGGCGCACGGGTGGTCGCACTACTTCCAGGACTTCATCAGCATCTTCCATCTCCACTTACCGAAGGTCTGGACCAACGCCCCGTTCGACTTCGACCCCAAGCTCGGCCATATCGTGTCGACGGGGACGATCCTCGACCTGCCGGCCATCCTCATCACGATCCTCGTCACCGCGATCCTCGTCATCGGGATCAAGGAGAGCGCGGGGTTCAACACGACGATGGTCATCATCAAGCTCGCCGTGGTGCTCTTCGTCATCGTCGTCGGCGCCGCCCATATCAACCCGGCGAACTGGCACCCCTTCGCGCCCTACGGGATCGGCGGCATCTCCTTCTTCGGCAAGACTCTATGGGGGCAGACGGCGGCGGGAGGTGAGCCGCTCGGCATGCTCGCCGGAGCGGCGGTCATCTTCTTCGCCTACATCGGCTTCGACTCGGTTTCGACCCACGCCGAGGAGGCGAAGAATCCGCCCCGCGACGTGCCGATCGGGATCGTCACCTCGCTCATCCTCTGCACCGTCCTCTACATCGCGGTCTCGGCGATCCTCACCGGCATGGTGCGCTACGACCAGATCGACATCAACGCCCCGGTCTCCGCCGCCTTCGCACAGGTGGGTCTCCCCTGGGCGCAGGGCATCATCTCGCTCGGGGCATTGACCGGCATCACCTCGGTGCTCCTCGTCATGATGCTCTCGCAGCCGCGGGTCATGCTCGCCATGGCCCGGGACGGTCTGGTCTCCCCGTCGTTCTTCGGCGCCATCCACGAGAAGTTCCGGACGCCGTACAAGTCGACGATGCTGACCGGCTTCTTCGTCGCCCTGATGGGCGGCCTCCTGCCGCTCCGCATCCTCGCCGACCTGGTGAACATCGGCACTCTGCTGGCGTTCGTCATCGTCTGCGCCGCGGTCCTCATCATGCGCCGCACGCACCCCGACGCCGTCCGTCCCTTCAGAGTCTGGGGCGCGCCGGTGACGCCGATCCTCGGCATCCTCATCTGCCTTCTCCTCATGTTCTCGCTTCCGCCGGAGAACTGGCTGCGGCTCGTCGTCTGGCTGGCCGTCGGCTTCATCATCTACTTCGGCTATGGCAGGAGCCACAGCGTGATGAGCCGCTACACCGAGGACGAGCTCCGGAAGCACGGCGCCGCCAGCCTCAACACTCCGGACATCGGGACACGCCCGAAGCCGGGGCCAGGGCCGGGACCACGGCGGTAAGGAAGTAGCGAAAGCTCAGGGTTCTACGACGGGCGCCGCAGGCTGCGGCGCCCGTTTTGTTTTTACTTCTTCCCCGTCGCCACCGGCTTCTCGGGCGGCAGCGGTGCCGCGGCGCGGATGGCGGCGATCTGCTTTTCCACCTCGGCGAGCTTGTCGCTCGGGAGGAGGAGAAGGGCGTCGCGGCCGCTGGTCTTGACCGGAGCGCCGGAGGGGCCCAGGGGGTAGATCGCCACCGTCTCCTCTCCGCCCCCCTTCTCGGCCTTCAAGGTCACCGTCACGAGCGGCTTGCCCAAGAGCGCCGGCTTCGCCTCGTCGGAGGTAAGCAGCCGGCTCGCCTTACCGCCCACGACGGCGAAGAGGAGGTCGGAGACCGGGGTGTAGGAGATGGTGTCCCTGCCGCGCTTCCAGTCGGTGCCGGCGCGGGTCACGGTCACCGTTCCGGCGGCGTCGTCGATGCGGGCCGACTCCACCTGATAGACCTGGAAGCGGGAGAGGGCCCGGGAGCGCCAGTCGGCCGGGGCGTGGGCGACGTCGGCGCCGAGGCCGGTCTGGGCGACGACGGTCTGGCCGGAGACCCGGGCGTAGAGGTCCGGTGCGGCTGGCGCGCCCTCGGGGGGCGGCTGGGTACCGGGGGTGAGCGGTGCGGCCGGTGCCGGGCCGCCGATCTCGATCCGCTGCGGGGCGGCGCCGCGGACGACGACCTCGATCACCCCGCGCGGCGGCGCGAGGCCGAGGGCCGCCGGGGTCGCTTTCGGATCGTCCAGGAACTGCTGGGCGCGGAGGCTCGTCAAATCGGTCAGCAGCCCTTCGACGAGGTCGCGGTCGGCGCGGTCCCGGCCCGCCATATTGGAGATGCTCGAGGCCGGGCTCTCGATCTCGAAACCGTCCCCCTTCCGGGCGAGGACCGTCGTGCCGGCGGGGCTGGAGAGGGTGATGCGGTCGATCTTCTCCCGGTCGGCGGCGAGCAGCTGCCGGTCCCGCCACTCGCCGGGGTCGCGCGCCAGGGTCGAGAGGATGGCATCGCTCGTCACATAGGCGTCGCGCTCGCCTTTTACCCCGACGATCACCTCGGAGCCGGTCGGCACCTTGGCGCCGATCGAGAGGACCCGCTCGCCCTTGGCCGTCGTCAGCCGGACCGTGGCCTGGGGATGGTCGAGGCCCACCGCCTTGGGATCGGCCTTCTCCAGGGTGCGGGTCCGGGCGAGGCCGGTCAGCGACTCGACGAGCCCCTCGACCGCCGTGCCGTCGGCCCGCGCCGGCCGCGGCAGGGTCAGCCGCCACTCGGGGGCCGGCTCGGGGACCGCGGGATCGGCCTTCGCCGGTGGCGGCGCCACCGCCTTCACCCGCTCCAGGCGCACGGTTTGGCCGTTCCTCACGATCTCGACCGCCTGGACATCGTCTTTCGCGACGTCGAGAATCCGGTCGCCGGTCTTCGTCCGCTCCTCGGTCGAGGGGAGCTTGCGCTCATAGAACTGGATGAAGGCCCCCAGGGCCAGCACCAGGACGAGGAGCACGAGGAGGGTCCGCGGCTTCACCGTCTACCTCCTCCGCTTGTAGTAGACGACGGCCCCGAGGACCACCCCGAGACCGGGGAGGGCGAGGAGCGACAGCAGGTAGACCGCCCGGATCTCGGAAGCGGTGAGCGACAGGTGTACCTGCTCGGTCTTCTTCGGCGGGATGGAGAGGAGCTGCTGGCGGTCGACCAGCCAGTTGAGGCTGTTCGAGAGCAGCACCGAGTTGCCGAAGTTGGCCTGGAGGAGCTGGTTGGTCGCGAAGTCGGAGTCGCCGAGCACCACCAGCCGCGGCCCCTTGGGGTCGGCCGGTTTGGGAGGAGGAAGAGGAGCCTCCGGGTCGGCCGGCGGCGGGGGTGCCCCCTGGCTGACGACGACCCCGACGGTCACCGGTCCGGGGACGTCGGTGGGCCCCTTGGTCAGCTGGTCCAGGTGGACGAGGTCGGTCTCCCCCCAGCCGCCGGGAGTGGTCTGGAGGAGCGAGGTCACGGTGTATCCGGGCGCCCCTCCCTGGCCCACCGAGCGGACGAGAGAGAGGAGGACCGGCAGCTTGTCGTGGGTGAGCGGCCGGGTGATCGGGTGGTCGCCGAACTTGTTGACGAAGATCGTCTCCGGGCCGAAGAAGGGGAGCGGGTTGGTGGGATCGACGACGATGTCGGCATCGACCTTCACCCCGTAGCCGCCCAGCCAGCCTTCGAGACCCGTCTGCACCATCCCGGAGCCGGCGGAGCGGTTGAGCACCGGATCGAGGAGGACGAGGAGGCGCCCGCCGCCCTTCAGGTACGCCGCGAGGGCGTCGAGCTCGGGTTGCACGAAGCTCCCCTTGGGGCCGGCGATCACCACCGCGTCGGTGCCGGGGGGGACCGCCGTCTTCCCGAGCGAGGCCCACTCGGAGACCTCGAAGCCGTCGCGCGCCAGGATCTCCTGGGCGCCGGCGAGGCCGCGCGGGCCCTGGTCGTCGAGCGAGGCCTCGCCGTGGCCGGTGGTGAAGAGGGCCTTGGGCTTCCTGCCTTCCGAGAGCTGGAGGAGGGCGCCGGTGATCACCTGCTCGCCCTTGAAGCCGGTCATCTGCGGCTTCTGGCCGAACTGCACCCCGGAGAAGTCGAAGTCGGCGAGCTCGGCCTTGTCGAGCACCCGCTGGTCGTGCCGGCCGGCGTCGAGCACCAGCCCGTCGTTCTTGACGTTGTACTGGTCGATCAGCTTCTGCGCTTCGAGCGGCCGCTTCTCGGGGTCGATCTCCCGCAGGTGGAGGCGCGGCGAGGCCGCGGCATAGCGCTCCAGGGTCTCCTTGAGCGGCGGGTAGATCTCGTCCTGCGGCGAGAGGAAGATGACGGCGTCGACGTTCCGGTGGAGGTTGGCGAGGACGCTCCGGGTCTTGGGCGAGAGCGAGTAGAGGTGCGTCCGAGTCCAGTCGAAGCGCTTGTAGTACTTGAAGCCGAAGTAGTTGACGATCAGGAGAAGGACGGCCAGGAGCAGCACGGCGGCCGAGAGGGTCCCGGTCTTCACCAGCTGGCGCCGGCTCGTCCGGTCGGGGTCCTGCGGCTTGGGGTCGGTGATCGGAGCGGCCATCAGTTACCTCCACTTCCGGTCTTCGAGCGCCCGGCTGGTCAGGAAGAGGAAGAAGAGGGTCGCAGAGAGGTAATAGACGAGCCGCCGGGTGTCGACGATCCCCTTCGCCAGCTCGTCCATGTGCTGCCAGAGATCCAGATAGCCGAGCACCTTTTTCGCCGTGTCGTTGCTGACCAGGTTGGCGAGCAGGCCGGGGCTGAAGAGGAAGATGAGGATGGCGAAGGTGATGATCGCCGAGATCAGCTGGTTCTTGGTGAGCGCCGAGGCGAAGAGCCCGACGGCCAAAAACAGCGCGCCGATCCCGAAGATCCCCAGATAGCCCGCCGCCACCGGCCCCCAGTCGACCCGGCTCCAGTAGGCGATGATGCCGGCGTAGGCGACCGTCGGCAGCCAGAGAAAGAGGTAGAAGGTGAGCGCCGCCAGGTACTTGCCGGCGACGATCTGGCCCTCGGTGACCGGCGCCGTCATCAGGACCTCGATCGAACCGCTCTTCAACTCCTCGGACAGGAGGCGCATGGTCAGGACCGGCCCCACGAAGAGGAGGATGAGCCAGAAAAAGAGGGTGCCGCCGAAGAAGAGCGAGAGCGGCGGCCCGCCGGGCGAGCGCGGGTCGTTCAAAAACGAGATGATCATCGAGAAGACGAAGCCGTGGATGAGGAGAAAGAAAAACAGCACCACATAGGCGAGCGGCGAGAAGAAGTACGCCTTGAGCTCGCGCGAGTAGGTCGCCAGAACCGCCCTCATGCCGCCACCTCCCCTTCTTCGACCGCGCCCGGCGCCGCCGCGGCGAGGTCGTGGGTCGTCAGGCGGACGAAGACGTCTTCGAGCGAGGCCCGCTGGGCGGCCAGCTCCAGGAGCACCCAGGAGCGCTCGACGGCAGCCCGGAAGACCGCCTCGCGGAGGTCGGCCGAGCGCTCGGACTCGACCACCCAGGCCCCCGGCTCCGCTCCGGGCCGGACGGCGAGAACGCCGGGAAGGCTCGCCAGCAGCTCCGCCGCCCCGGCCGGCGCATCCTTCAAGGTGAGCCGGAGGGTCGGGTTCCCCACCCAGCGCTCCCGCAGATCCTGGGGAGTGCCCTGGGCGACGATCCGGCCGCGGTCGATGATCAGCACCCGGTTGCAGAGCAGCTCGACCTCCGGGAGGATGTGAGTCGAGAGGAGAAGGGTGCGCTTCCGTCCCAGCTCGCGGATCAGCTCGCGGATGGCGATGATCTGCTTGGGGTCGAGCCCCACGGTCGGCTCGTCGAGGACAAGGACCCGGGGGCCGTGGAGGATGGCGGTGGCGAGCCCCACCCGCTGCCGGTAGCCCTTGGAGAGGGTGCCGATGATCTGGCCGCGCACCTCGGACAGCAGGCAGCGCTCGATGGCCTCGCCGATCGCCTGCCGAACCGCGCCGCCGGCGAGCCCCTCCAGCCGGGCGCGGTAGGCGAGATACTCCTCGACCCGCATCTCGGGGTAGAGAGCGACGTTCTCCGGCAGGTAGCCGATCTCGCGGCGCGCTGCCCGCGGGGCCTCGAAGAGATCCTTGCCGAACACCGTGACCCGGCCGCGGCTGGGCGGCAGGAAGCCGGTGATCATGCGGATGGTGGTGGTCTTCCCGGCGCCGTTCGGACCCAGGATGCCGAGGATCTCGCCGTCGTCGACGGCGAACGAGATGCCGTCGACGGCGGTGAAGTCGCCGTACCGGCGGCTCAGGTTCTGCGCTTCGATCATTCCATCCCCCCAGAGATTGTCCCGGACGGGGCAGCCCCAGGCCGGCCCATAGCAAAAGGGATGCCTCTCGCGATGCCACTGAAAAGAAGGGAGTTCTCCCCGCGAGCCGCTCTCAGTGAAGCCCCGTCAAACGTCCGACCCGCGCCATTCGCCACCCCGGACCGCCTTTGGCGTGCCACATTGGCACCCGCGCGAGCGGTGCTATGCTCTCCCCATGGCGGATTCAGGAGACAAGGCAGGCAAGGCCCCGGGGATGAAGTCGGCCTACGAGCTGGCCCTGGAGCGGATCGAGAAGCAGGGGATCGAGCGGCCGCGCGAGGAGTTCAGCGACGAGGCGAAAGAGAAGATCGGCGAGGCCCGGCGCCAGGCGCAGGCCAAGCTCGCCGAGCTGGAGATCCTCTACAAGGACCGCCGCCGCCTGGAGCGCGACCCGGTCAAGCGCCAGGAGAACGAAGAGGAGTACCTCCGCGAGCGCCGGCGGATCGAGGAGAACGTGGAGAGCAAGGTGGAGAAGCTGCGGGCGGGGGCATAGGGGACATAGGCGTCAGCCGCCTCCCTCCCCGAACCGCCGCACCGCCTCGGCGCTGCCGCAGATGTAGACCGCGTCGTCCGCCTCGAACTGGAAGTCCTTCCCGATCTCGACCAGCACCTCCTCTCCTCTTTCGACCGCCACCACCGAGCAGCCGGTCCGCTGGCGCAGCGCGAGGCTGGCCGGGGTCCTGCCGCGGAGGGCGGCCGGCGGTGACCTTCCGCACCTTGAGCTGCGGATCGAGCTCCACCGCCTCCTCGCCGAGGAGCTTCTGGGCGAGCATCCTCCCGGAGACCTGGCTGATCGAGAGGGCGAAGGAGGCGCCGGCGCGGTGGATGCGCTCGACGTTCTCCGCCTGGTTGACGCGGGCGATCACCGGCACCTGGGGCGCCAGCTCCTTCAAGATCACGGTGGCGAAGAGGGTGGCGCTGTCGCTGTCGAGGGCGAGGATCACCGCCCGGGCCCGGGTCACCCCGGCCTCTTCCAAGAGCCGCGGATCGAGGACGTCCCCCGCGAGGTCGACCCCCGGGCCGGGGTGGCGGTCGATCACCCGCACCTCCTCCCCCACCACCCGGAGCAGCTCGACCACCTTCCTCCCCACCTCGCCGAAGCCGCCGACGACGAACGGCCCCGGTGGGCCCGGAGGATGCTCGCCGCGGGCGAGCTCGCGTCACCCGCTCGACGCTCGCCTCGCTGCCGACGACGACCAGCACCCCCTCGGGTTCGAGCCGGAAGGTGGGATCGAGCCGGGTGCGGAGCTCCCCGCCCAGCCACTCGCCGATCACCGTGACCCCGGTCCGGGTGCGGATCGCCGCCTGTTCCAGGGTCTGACCGGCGAGCGGGCTCCCGGGCTCGATCCGCACCTCGGCGACCGCCAGGGAGCGGCCGAGCGGCTGCACCCCGGCGAGCCCCGGATTGATCCGGGCTGCTGACCCGGGCGGCGAGCGCGGCCCCCAGGATGTGGCGCGGGGTGAAGACCGCGGTCGCCCCGGCGAGCATCATGGGCCGCCGGTAGAACGGCTCCTCGACGACGGCGAAGACCGGCCCCGTAAAGCCGAGCTGGCGGGCGGCGAGGATGAGCGAGGCGTTCTCGTCGTCGGTGCCGTTCGCGATCACCGCCCGGGCGGCCGCCAGGCGGGCTGCCCGGAGCGCCGCGTCGTCGAGCCCGCGGTGGACGACCCGCTGCCCGGCCTCGGCGAGCCGCCGGGCCGCCCCATCTTCCGGCTCCAGGAAGACGGTCGGCACCCCGGCCGCCCCCAGCTCGGCGAGCAGGGTCTCGACCGCCGGCCCGTAGCGGTAGACCAGGACGTGCCCGGAGAGCCCCCCTGCGACCGCCTGCGGCAGGCGGGTCTCGAAGCGCTCCTCCAGGAACGGAATGAGGAAGATGGGGACGATCAAGAAGACCAGGAAGACCCCCACGAACTGGACGCTGACGACGTAGAGCGACCATCGCCGGATGCCGCCAGTGGCTGTCCGCCCCGTAGCCGGTGGTGGTCAGGGTCTCGGCGGACCACTCGAGGCTCTCCCAGAAGCCGCGCGGGGTCCCCTCCAGGTACGCCATCCCCACCATATAGAGGACGGTGCAGGAGACGACCAGGACCGGCAGGCCGAGGAGGAGGAGAAGGAGCCGCTTCCGGGAGCGCTTCACGTCGGGATTCTATGGCCGGAGCCGCTCCCGCCGACCGCGAAGGCCTCCAATCGACAATAAACCGGCTTCTCTACACCTGGACGCCTCCTCAAGGTGTATGGATGCCCTGCTGCGTCCTCTCCAGATCCCGTCAAAACTCCCCGGCGGATCTCAAAAATGTACTGACGGGTCGTCACGGTGTATTTATCCCTCCCGGAAGGGACGTTGGCGGTGGAAGTAGATCCTCCGAGGGATAGGAATACACCTTATCGGCAGTCCAAGGTGTAAAGATGAGCTTCTGAATAGAGTCAATCCGGATAAAGCCGAGGTTCTCGCTCTCCGTATACACCGCAGGGAGACCTAAAGGTGTACAAAAAGCGGTCAAACTCAAGTTATCGACCTTCATTTCAGTTTTAGCAAGCCGTAAATGCACATCCTCCGGACGCCGAGGTGTAGGAGTAGGCTCGCCCGGCTCGATAGCACCGTGAAAACGCGCTAGTACGGCATGTCGTCCTCGTCCAGCCCGAAGTGGTGTCCGAGCTCGTGGACGACGGTGTCGCGGACCTCGCGGATGACCTCGCGCCGGTTGGCGCAGTAGCGGAGGATGGGGCCGCGGTAGATCTCCACCCGGTCGGGGAGGGCGCCAGGTAGGAGGTGCCGCGCTCGGTCTGGGGCACCCCCTGGTAGAGGCCGAAGAGCTCGTCCTCGGGAGCCATCTCCAGGGCCTCCAGGTCCTCCGGGTCGGGCTCCTCCTCGACCACGACGACGACGTTCTCCAACAGCTCGGCGATCTCCTCGGGAAGGCCGTCCAGGGCCTTCTCGACCAGGGCCTCGAACTCCTCCGGCGGTACGCGCATGGTGGAAGATTGCCATAATCCCCTCCCGAGCCGGGTACTGGCTCCGTTCGATTCTGCTGGCGGGCTCCTTCGGGCGCTTCGCGCAGCCAGTCGCCCGTCCTCGAAACCAGACGGAGCCAGTACCCCCGAGCCCACCATGCCCCGCCCCTTCTCCCGCCGCCTCGCGGCCGTCCTCCTCCTCGCGGCCCTCCACATGCTGGCCTTCGACCGCGGCCTCGGCGGGGACGGCTGGGCGAGCTTCGCCGCCCTGGAGTCGCTCGTCGACGACTTCGACCTCCACCTGGAGAACAACCTGCGCGGGGTGGTGAACGGCATCGTGCCCGCCCCGGGCGGCCACCTCGTCATGCAGTACCCGCCGGGCATCCTGCTGCTCGATCTCCCCCCTTCCTCGCCGGCCGGGCGGCGGACGTCCTCCTCCCCGACCGTTGGCTCGCCCGCGGCGCCGACCTCCCGCCGGTCGGCCGGGTGCCCCGCCGGGTCTTCCTCGAAGCGGCCGCCATCGTCCTGGCGCGGAACCTGGCGACTCTCCTCGGGCTCTTCTGGCTCGCGCTCACTCTCAGGCGTCTGGGCTGGGCCGAGGGAGCCGTCGCCGCGGCGGTCGCCGCGACCTTCTTCGGCGGACCCCTCCTCTTCTACTCTCTGGTGGGGATGACCCACGCCCCCTCGTTCGCTCTCGCGAGCCTCCTCTTCCTCCTCCTCGTAGGCTACCGAGACAGCGGCAGGCTCCGGCTGGCGCTCGCGGCGGGAGGGGTGCTCGGTCTCGCGATCCTCGTTCGCTACGGGGCGGTCGGGCTCCTCCCCGCCGCTCTCCTCGCGGTGCTCCTCAGGGGGGATCACCCCCGGCCGCGAAACGCCGCCCTGGCCCTCGGTACCTTCGCTGCGGGCTTCACCTTTCCGCTCCTCCTGCTGCCGCTCTACTGGCATGCCGGCGCTGGCGGCTGGCGCCCGACCGGGTATGGCGGCTCCTGGCGGGTCACCCTCGCCTCGCCGTGGAACGTCCTCCTCTCGCCGCACCACGGGCTCTTCGTCTTCCATCCGGCGCTCCTCCTCGCCGCCCTCGGTCTCGCCTGGGCCGCCGGGGTCGAGCTCCGCCGGCGCGCGCCGGGGATGGGGACGGTCGCCCTCGCTCGGCTTCCTCGGGATCGCCGTCCTCCACGGCTGGTGGTCCGAGTGGACGAACCCGGGCGGCTACGGCCAGCGCTTCCTGATCGACGCCCTTCCCGCCCTCGGCCTCGGCTTCGCGCCGATCCTCGGAGCGCCCCGCCGCCAGGTCTGGCGGGCGGCCCTCGCGACGGCCACGATCTTCGGCTACCTCCTCTTCTTTACCGCGGTCGCCGGCCTCGTCCCGCCGCCCCCTCCCTGCCCCTGGCCCCAGCGGCTGACGGACTACCGCACCCTCCTCACCTCTCCCCCGGGGCCGGCGGAGATCTGGGCAGGGATGAGGCGGGCTTCGTTGCCGATGCGGGTGGTGTTCGGGGGAAGCTCCCGGGACTGAGCTAGACTCCCCCCATGAGCGGCGTCCGGCTCGACAAGTGGCTGCAGGTGGCTCGGATGTTCAAGACCCGCACCCAGGCGACCCATGCCTGTGAGCTCGGCCGGGTGCAGGTCAACGGCATGTCCGCCAAGCCCCACAAGCTCCTCTCCGTGGGCGACAAGATCGAGCTTTCTCAGGGGGACTGGGAGCGGGTGCTGATCGTCAAGGAGCTGCAGGACCGGCCGGTGGCGAAGGACCTGGCCCCCCTCCTCTACGAGGACCAGAGCCCGCCCAGGCCCGTCCCCGATCCCCTGGCGCGGCTGATGCGCCGGCCGCCGGTCGAGCGCGAGGCCGGCTCCGGCCGCCCCACCAAGAAGGACCGGCGCGAGATCGACCGCTTCGAGAGCGAAGACTAGCTCGCTCCTATTCTTGTTCTCTCGCTGCAAAGGTTTGCCAAAACATTGACGCAGCCTGGACAGGGCTGGTAAGCTCCATCCATGTCCGGAGAGTCGTCCATCACGCCGCGCCATCCCATCGGCCTCGTCGCCCGCCGGACGGGATTGAAGCCCGACTTGATCCGAGCCTGGGAGCGGCGTTACAACGCCGTCGAGCCCGGCCGGTCGAGACCCGCCGCCGTTTCTACTCGGACGCCGACATCGAACGCCTGCTGCTCCTCCGTCGGGTGGTGCGCACCGGCCGGGGGATCGGCCAGGTGGCGCGCTTGAACGACGACGAGCTCCGCGCCCTCCTGGCCGAGGAGCCGGTGGAGGAGATTCCTCGCCGGGCGCCGCCGTTCCCCGAGGCTTCGGGAGAGGTCGCCGACGCCTACTTGAGCCTCTGCGTCGCCGCCGCCCACCGCCTGGACGTGGCCGAGCTCGAGGCCCAACTCGAGCGCGCCTCGGTCGGCCTCTCGCGCACCCATCTGCTGGAGAAGCTCCTCGTCCCCCTGATGCACAGGATCGGCGAGCTGTGGAAGGAGGGGAGCCTGCGGCCGGCGCACGAGCACATGGTCTCGGCGGTCGTCCGCTCCTTCCTGGGCAGCATGCACGGCGCCTACAGCACGAGCGGCGGGGCGCCCCACCTGGTGGTCACCACCCCGGCCCGCCAGCATCACGAGCTGGGCGCCCTGCTCGTCGCCGCCACCGCCGCCGCCGAGGGGTGGCAGGTGACCTACCTGGGCCCCGACCTCCCCCCCGAGGAGATCGCCGCCGCCGCCTTCCAGGGCGGCGCCCGCGCGGTCGCCCTCTCGGTCACCTATCCGCCCGACGACCCCCTCCTGGTCGAGGACCTGCGGCGGCTGCGCCGGCTGCTCGGCCCGGGCCACGGCGCTGCTCGTCGGCGGCCGCTCGGCCGGCGCCTATGCCCCGATCCTCCAGGAGGTCGGCGCCATCCACACCGAGGACCTGTCGGGGCTCCGCGCGGAGCTCGAAACTCTACGGGCCCGCCGGGCCGCCCCGGCCTCCTGATCTGGACAAGATGTTGACAGCTGGGTCCCGTTCTAGTCGCCGAGGAACTCGCCGATCGGGGCGAGCGGCTCGCTGTGGTCGCAGAAGATCTTGAACACCACCATGATCGGCACGGCGAGGAGGGCGCCGGCGATCCCCCACATCCAGCCCCAGAAGGTGAGGCCGAGGAAGATCACGACCGGGTTGAGCGTCAGGCGCCGGCCGAGGACCATGGGGGTGACGAAGTAGGTCTCGAGGACGTTCAAGCAGAGGAAGGCGCCGAGCGGCAGGAGGGCGTGGGGGAGGTCGTCGAAGGTGAGGAAGCCGGCCAGGGCCAGGGCGACGTAGCAGGACATCGCACCCAGATAGGGGATGAAGTTGGTGAGCGCCGCCATCGCCCCCCAGAGGAGCGGGTTGGGCAGGCCGATGAGGGCCATGGCGATCGCCACCCCGATCCCCAGGCCGAGGTTGATCATCGACACCGTCGAGAGGTAGGCCGAGATGTCGGTCTCCACCTGGCGCGCGATCTCGATCGCCCGCTTCTTGTCCGACAGGCTGGGGAGGACCTTGACCAGCTTGCGCAGGAAGAGGTCCCCCGAGGCGAGCAGGAAGTAGAGGAGGATGAGCATCACCGCGGCGCTGCCGGCAAACTCGGTCGTGCGGTCGAGGAGCCGCGCCCCGAGCGACGGCCCGGCGGGGAGGGCCACCGCCACCGGCTGGGACTTGGGCGTCGCGGGGGTCGACCCCACGTCGGTCATCTTCGCCACCTGCTCGGTGGCGCGGCCGAAGAGGAGGACCGGGCGCTTCAGCTCGCGCAGCTTGGTCTCCACCTTGTGGAGGCTGGCCGGCGCCCTCTGCATCCATTCGTAGGCCGGGCCGGAAAGCTCGTAGAGCCCGCCGACCAGGAGGCCCAGAAGGGCGATGAGGACGAGCCCGGCCCCGAGCGGCTCGGGGATGCGCAGGAACTTCTTGAGCAGCCTGACGAAGGGCAGGAGGAGCAGGCTGAAGAGGAGGGCGAGGACGATCGGCAGCAGGAACGAGCGGGCGAAGTAGAGAGTGTAGAAGGCGGCCAGGATGAAGAGCCCGGTCAGGGCCACGTTGCGGATGCCGAAAGGCCCCTGCATGGCGTCGCGCAGACGCTTCAGGTTGGGCCGGGGGAGCTCCGGCTCCGGGGTGATGCTGCGCAGGGGCTCTAATGCCATCGGCTTCGGACTCCTTACCGCGGTTCTGCCCAGGCATCCCAGAGGGAGACCCGCGGCGGACCCGAGAGTGTCAGGCCCTTCGCATCAGCCCCATGATAAGGGAGACGACGAAGATCACCATGAAAATATAGAAGAGGATCTTGGCGATCGACGCGGCGCCCGCCGCGATCCCGCCGAAGCCGAGGACCGCCGCGACGAGCGCGATGACCAGACAGATGAGGGCCCATTTCAGCATGATGCTTCTCCTCACAGGAGCCGGCGACGTTTAAAAGTCTCGGCACGATGAGCCGATCGCCGCCCAGGCGCCCTGGCAGGTCAGGCTCGGTTGTTTGCGCCTCAGACTGGGCAGGGAAACAGCAAGGGCTGTGCCAAGCGTCCGGCGGAATGTGGCTCCGTTGGCTCCGAGGACCTGCGACTGGCTGCGCGGAGCGCCCGAAGGAGAGGCCGCAGGACCAACGGAGCCCTCCCGTCAGGCTGTCAGGCGAAAAGCGGCAGCTGCGCCATCCGCCCGCGGATGAGGGTCGAGGCGCCGACCCCCAGGAGGCGCACGGGGCGCCGGGCGGCCTCGGTGCGGCGGAGGAGGTCCTTGGCGCAGGCGGTGATCGTGGCGGCGTCGGTCACCGGGTAGGAGAGGGTGCGCGAACGGGTGACGGTCGTGAAGTCGTCATAGCGCACCTTGAGGGTGATCGTGCAGGCGGCGAGATCGTGCTTGGCGAGGGCGGTCGCGACCTGCTCTCCCATGCCGTCGAGCTCCTCCTCCATCTGCGCCAGGGTGACGAGGTCCACCCGGTAGGTGCTCTCGGTCGACAGGCTCTTGGTCTCCTGGTGGGCTTCGACCGGCCGCTCGTCGATGCCGTTCGCGAACTCGTGGAGGATGCGGCCGTGGCGGCCGAAGCGGTCGACCAGGTCTTCCACGGCTAGGGCGCGGAGGTCGGCGATGGTAGCGATCCCCATTCCGGCGAGGACCTTCTCGGTCGCCGGGCCCACCCCGTGGAGCCGCCGCACGGGGAGCGGGTCGAGGAAGGCCTGCACCCGGGGGGGCGGCACCACGGTCAGGCCGTCCGGCTTGTGGAAGTCGGAGGCGATCTTGGCGACCAGCCGGTTGGGGCCGACCCCCACAGACACCGTGAGCCCGCGCTCCTCGCGCACCCGGCGGCGGATCTCCCGCGCCGCCCGGGTGGCGGTGCCGAAAGGGGAGAGCCGGCCGGTCAGGTCGAGGTAGGCCTCGTCGAGCGACACGGTCTGCACGACGGGCGTCAGCTCGCGGTAGATGGCGAAGATCTTCTCCGACTCCTTCCGGTAGCGCCTGAAGTCGGGCGGGATGAAGAGCACCTGCGGGCAGAGTCGCTTGGCGCGAGAGGAGGGCATCGCCGAGTGGATGCCGAAGCGCCGCGCCTCATAGCTCGCCGCCGCCACCACCCCGCGCCCCTCCGGCTCACCGCCGATCACCACCGGCCTGCCGGCGAGCGTGGGGTCGTCCCGCATGTGGACGGCGGCATAGAAGCAGTCCATGTCGCAGTGGAGGACCCGGCGCCCGCCGGCATCGCCGGTATCGCCGGCATCGCCGAGATCCGCCCGGCTCGCGGGATCGCCCGTGCCGCTTCCGTCGTCCTGTCGATCTTCGCTCGCCATTCTCGTCCTACCGCTGTCCCAGGAGGTTCGTCAACGCCGCCCGCTGGGCTTCCTGGTGGAAGGCGGCGTTGACGAAAAGATACAATGTTGTGGAATCTACATCTTCTCCGCCCCGGTTTCCCCGCACCGGGAGCCGAACAGACAGATCAAGCGGTGGGAGCATCATGCGGACCGGCCCTCTCCACTCTCCCCAGCCGACTCCCGCCGCGGCCCCGGCTCCGGCGGTCTCTCCTCGTCCTCCTCGCCGCCTTCGCCGGCATGCCGGGAGGACCGGGCCGCGGCGGCACCGTCCCCGAGCTCACTCCGGGCCGGGAGCTGACCCGCGAGCTCGCCGGGGGCGCGAGCCACCGCTATCCGTTCTCCCTCGCCGCCGGGCAGCTCCTGCGCGCCGTCGTGGCGGAGGAGGATGGGATCGACGTCGTGGTCACCCTCTTCGATCCGGAGGGCCAGGAGGTGATCCACGTCGACGGCCCTACCCAGCCCCACGAGGACGAGGACCTGGCGGCGATCGCCGAAAGTCCCGGCCGCTATCAACTGGAAGTGCGGGCGGAGACCAAAAAGGGCGGTCGCTATCGTATCCAGGTCGAGCTGCGGCAGGCCGGCGACGCAGACCGCGCCCGGGTCGAGGCGGTACGCCTCACGCAAGCGGCGACCGAGCTCATCGGCCACCCGGAATCGCTGCAGCGCCAGATCGAGCAGCGCGAACGGGCCCTCGTCCTCTGGCACCGGCTGGGCGAGCGTGGGCACGAGGCCGCCGCGCTCTACCAGCTGGGGACGGCACGCGGAAAGCTCCATGAGCGGGAGAAGGCCGCGGAGGATCTCCACCGGGCCGCGGCGCTGTGGCGCGAGTTGGGGGTCGGGATCAACGAGGCGGACGCCTTGAACGAGGTGGGGAGGATCGACGAGCAGCTCGACCGGAGAGAGGAGGCGCGGCAGCACTTCGAGACGGCCCGGTCGCGGCTCCAGGAACGCGGTGCCCTGGGCCTCGCCCCGAGCCTGGAGATGGATGTAGAGAACAATCTGGGGAGCGTCCTCATCGACCTCGGGCAGCCCCGAGAGGCGGTTCAGAGTCTCAAGGCCGCTCTGGCGCTCGCCCAGCGGCTGGGGAAGACCGACTCCCAGGCCAACATTCTGATCAACCTCGGGTCGGCCCAGACCGACCTCGCCGACCGCCAGGAGGCTCTCCGCTGCTACAAGGAGGGGCTCGGCCTGGCCCGGCAGGCGAAGCTCGACTCCCTGGAGGCCGCGGCGCTCAACAACCTCGGCGAGTTCTACGACTCTCTGGGGGAGTGGGAGAAGGCCCTCGGCTACTACCAGCAGGCGCTGGAGATCGACGGCTTCTTGAAGGAGCGGTCGAGCATGGCGAAGACCTTGAACAACCTCGGTCTCGTCCATCAACGGCTGGGGAAGGCGGATCTGGCGCGTGCGGCCTACGAACGCTCGCTCGCCCTCGCCCACGGCATGGCGGACCGCGCCCTGGAGGCGACGGGCCGGAACAATCTGGGCTTCCTCGACCTCGGCGAGCAGCGGCCGGCCGCGGCGCTCGCCGAGGCTCGCCAGGCCCTGGCGCTCGCCGCCGACGACGGCCTGGTCGAGGCCGACGCCAGAAACGTCATGGGGGCTGCCTACCGGGCCCTGGGCGATCTCAAGAAGGCGCGAACGGAGCTCGAAACCGCTCTCGCCATCAGCCAGAAGCGCCGGGACGGCAACGTCCAGGCCCACGTCACCCTGAACCTCGCGCGGGTGGCGCGCGACCGTGGCGACCTGGCGGCCGCCCTGAAGCTGACCGGGGAGGCGATCGGGCTCGTCGAGTCGCTCCGCACCCGGGTGGCGAGCCCCGATCTGCGCGCCACCTTCCTCGCCGCCAAAAAGTCCTACTACGAATTCGCCATCGACACCCGGATGGCCCTGCATCTCGCGCGGCCGGGGGAGGGTCACGAGGCCGCGGCCCTTCAGGCGAGCGAGCGGGCCCGGGCCCGGAGCCTGCTCGAGATCCTCAACAGCTCCGGCGCGAGACTGCGCCATGGCGTCCCGGCCGAGCTGGTCGACCGCGAACGCCGGGCGAGCCAGGAGGTGAGCGTCCGCGAGCGGCGCCGGGCGAAGCTGCTGGGCGATGCCGACGATGCCGGCACTGCCGGTACTGCCGCCGCGGTGGCCGGGATCGCCGCGGCGGACCGGGAGCTGAACGCCGCCCTGGAGGAATACCAGCAGGTGGACGCGGAGCTGCGGGCGAGCAGCCCGCGCTATGCCGCCCTGACCCAGCCCCAACCCCTCGCCCTGCCGGAGATCCAGGCCCTCCTCGACTCCGACACCCTGCTCCTCGAATACTCCCTCGGGGACGAGCGGAGCTACCTCTGGGCGGTGACCCCGACCACCTTAGCGAGCTTCACCCTGCCGCCGCGGCGCCAGATCGAGAGCCTCGCCCGGCGCTTCTACGAGAAGCTGACCGCGCACCTGGAGAGCCACGGACGGACCGACGCCGAGGCGGCCGAGGCCGCCCAGGAGCTCTCCCGCGCCATCCTCGGGCCGGCGGCGAGGCTGCTCGGCGACCGCCGCCTGCTGGTGGTGAGCGACGGCGCCCTCCAGTACATCCCCTTTGCCGCCCTGCCCGACCCCGGCGCTCCCGGCGCCACGAGCGCCACTCCTGCCGCCAACCCTGCCAGGGTGCCCTACCTCGTCCTCCGGCACGAGATCGTGAGCCTCCCCTCGGCTTCGGTCCTCGCCGTGATCCGCCAGGAGCTCGCTCACCGGGCGCCGCCGCCGAGGACCCTCCTGGTGATCGCCGACCCGGTCTTCGCACCTCAGGACCCGCGGGTGAAGCGGCGGCCCCCGGCCGTGGCCGCCCCCGGGAACACCCTCGCCCTGCGCACCGGGCCGGGCACGCCGCGCGGCCCGGCCGGCCGCGATTGCAGCTCCGGGAGCTTCGCCCGCCTCAACTTCTCGCGCCGGGAGGCGGACGCCATCGCCCAGCTGGTGCCCGCCGGGAGCCGGCGCGAGGCCCTCGACTTCGACGCCTCGCTCGCCACCGCGACCGGCGGCGACCTCGCCCGCTACCGGCTGGTGCACTTCGCCACCCACGGCTGCATCGACAGCCGGCACCCGGAGCTCTCCGGCCTGGTGCTCTCCCAGGTCGACGCCGACGGCCAGCCGCGGGAAGGCTTCCTGTGGCTCAAGGACATCTACAACCTCGACCTCCACGCCGACCTCGTGGTGCTCTCCGCCTGCCAGACCGCCCTCGGCCGGGAGATCCGGGGGGAGGGGCTGATCGGTCTCACCCGCGGCTTCATGTATGCCGGGGCGGCCCGCGTTCTCGCCAGCCAGTGGAGCATTGAGGACCGGGCCACGGCGGAGCTCATGAAGCGGCTCTACGGTGCCCTCCTGGGAAAGGAGCACCAGCGGCCGGCGGCGGCCCTCCGCCAGGCCCAGCTCGCCCTGCTCCGCGACCGGCGCTGGTCCTCCCCCTACTACTGGGCCGGCTTCTCCCTGCAAGGGGAGTGGCGGTGAGCGACCGGCACCGGCCCGGGGCCGCGGTCCGCTCCGGCCTCTCGCCAGAGGCCTTCGAGAGCCTCCTCGCCCATCTCGATCCCGACCGCGAGCGGGCCGGGGAGCACTACGAGAGCATCCGCCGCCGGCTGGTCCGTCTCTTCGAGTGGCGGGGCTGCGAGTTCCCAGAGGATCTGGCGGACGAGACCTTCAACCGCGTCGCCCGGCGCCTCGCCGAGGGGCTCCGGATCGAGTCGCTCAACCCCTACGGCTTTTTCTGTGGCGTCGCCCACCTCCTCCACAAGGAGGTCCTCCGCGAGCGCGCCAAAGAGCAGCAGGCGATCAAGAGCGGCGACTGGGCACCCTCGGTGTCCCGCGAAGAGGAGGAACCGGAAGACCGGCGGCTCGGCTGCATCCGCCTCTGCCTCGACGAGCTCCCTTCCGACCAGCGCCAGCTCCTCCTCGACTATCACCAGGGCGAGGACCACATCCGCAGCCGGCAGAAGCTCGCCGACGACCTCGGCATGGGGAGGAACGCCCTGCGCATCCGCGTACACCGGGTACGCCAGAAGCTCGGCGAGTGCCTCGATCGCTGCCTGGGAACCGGGCGACCGAGCTGAAACGTTTTCAGCCCTCCCGACACTCTTGATTGGAAGCGAGCGGAGACCCTGGCCATGCGAGAGACGAGCGGCGACGACGAAGAGCTGAGACGTTACCTCCTGGGGCAGCAGCCCCACGCGGAGGGCGCGGCGGCGGACCGCCTGGAGCTGCGGCTGCTCGCCGACGGGGATCTCTTCGAGCTCGCGGAAGCGGTCGAGGGAGAGCTGCTGGACGAATGGGCCCGGGGCGAGCTCGCCGGCGCCGAGATCGAGGGTCTCGTCCGCCGTCTCGCGGCCTCGCCGGGCGGTCGTTTCCGCCTCGCCCAGGCCGAACGTCTAGCGAGGGCCACGCCCCGCACGCCCAAATCCGTACCGGTCCCGCTCCTGGCGTTCCGGCGCCGTGGCCTCGCCGGGCGGCCGGCGCGCGCCGCTCTCCTCGCTCTCGCCGCCGGCCTCGCCGGCGCGGCCGTGACGCTCTGGCAGCTGGATCGGCCGCACCCGCCGAACCCGCAACACGCGGTCGCCCGGGTAGCGGCAACCGCCCCGGCCCCGGCCCGGCCGCTCCCGCTCCCGGCTCCGGTCCGCCCCACGCCGCGGACCGTTCCGCCGCAGGAGGCACGGCTGGAGAGACCCGCACCCCCAACTCCCCTCGGCGGTCCTCCCGCCGGCGGTCCTCGCCCTGTCGGTGGGGACGACTCGCGGCGCGGAGGCCCTGAAAGTGCTACCGCTCCCTCCCGGGGTCCGCAAGGTCGAGATCCGGCTCCTCCTGGAGGCCGGGGAGAGCTACTCCTCCTACGAAGTCGCGGTGAGCCATGAGGAAGGGGGCGAGGTCTGGCCCCGGCAGGTGCTCACGGCTCCGCGGGAGGGCGCGCCCTTGACGCTCCGGCTGCCGGCGCGCGTCCTTCCGGATGGAAGTTACCTCGTGATCCTCAAGGGGATCCACGGCGAGGGGGCCCCCGAGGAGGTGGGATTTCTCCATTTTCGCGTGCAGCGTTGATTGATTTGTTCCTTGAACCCGCCCGCCGGCGGTGAACACGCCGGCAGGCGTAACCAGAGGGAGGGATGACATCATGGATGTTACCAACTCGAGCGGTCAGGACACCCAGTACCGATTGGGCCACGGCGGTGCCCAGTCAGGGGTCAACTGGCAGCCGTTGCCGGACCAGCAGAGCTTCCGCTGCGCCGATCCCCAGGCGCCCTGGAGCGTCGAGTTCCGCCTCTCCGACGGGACCGTCGTCTCCCGGACCTTCCAGCATCCCCAGGCTCTCGTCGAGCTGGTCAAGGACGGGGACCACTACAAGGTCCAGGCGATGAAAGTCGCCGCCTAGAGCCTCACCGGTGGGCCCGCCCGAGTGGCGGGCCCACCGCCTTTTTCCTTCTCCCACCCGCAAAGCCATGAAATGTTTTCGGCCGGTCCGTCACTCCACTATGAAGACGTGGCAGAGACGAGACTCATGCCAAGGCTTACCCCAGCCCCCGCCCCCCTGCGGCGATCCAGGCCCCGGCACTTCCGGCGTCCGCTTTCCCTAGCAGACCGGCCGGCTCCCCAGCCGGCCCTGCCGGACGACACGCTGAACCTGGGTCCGCAGGCGGTGGTGGGGGCTCTTTTTCGCCCCCCTCACCCGCGGGTGGCCCGAGCCGAGAAGAGGACGAGCGGACCGGAGTCACCCTGCCTCCCCAGCGCTTCCCCAGCCGTGCCCACGGCCGGAGCGGCCGCCGTCTCGCCCCTGCCGAAAGGGAGTTCCTGGCCCTCCTGGCGATCGCCATGGGCCTCGGGGTGGGAGCGCTCCTCCTCGGCCGGCTCTCCCCCGCCGACCTCCTCCTCGCCGGGGCCGTCCTCTTCTCCAGCCTCGGCCTTTTCGCCCTCGGCTACGCCACCCGCCAGCAGAAGCCGGCGGACGAGTGACCTAGCCGCCGCCACCTCCCCCGGAGTGGATGCCGCCCTCGGTCATCCCCCAGGGGTCGAGCGCCTCGGCCAGCTCGGCCTCGGGGAGGAGCTGCTTTTCGCGCACCAGCTCGCGCACCGTGCGGCCGGTCTTGACCGACTCCTTGGCGATCTCGGCCGCGGCGTCGTAGCCGATCTTGGGGACCAGCGAGGTCACCATGGCGAGCGAGCGCTCGACTAAATCCAGGCAGCGCTCGCGGTTGGCCTCGATCCCCGCCACGCAGTTGTCGGCCAGGAGCCGCGAGACGTTGGCGAGGATCTCGATCGACTGCAGCAGGTTGTAGGCGATCACCGGCATCATGACGTTGAGCTCGAAGACCCCGGACATGCCGGCGAGGGTGATGGTGGCATCGTTCCCCACCACCTGGGCGGCCACCATGAGGACCGCCTCGGGGATGACCGGGTTGACCTTCCCCGGCATGATCGAGCTCCCCGGCTGGAGGCTGGGGATCGCGATCTCGCCGATGCCGCAGCGCGGCCCCGACGCCAGCCAGCGGATGTCGTTGGCGATCTTGGTGAGCGAGGTGGCGATCGTCTTCAGCATCCCCGAGGTCTCGACCGCGGCGTCCTTGGCCGCCATGGCCTCGAAGCGGTTGGTGGCCGGCACGAACGGGTGGCCGGTCGCCCCGGCGAGGCGGAGGATGACCTGCGGCGCGAAGTCCGGCGGGGCATTGAGGCCGGTGCCCACCGCCGTCCCCCCCAGGGTCAGCTCGGCGAGCCGCGGCTGGGCGGCGCGCAGCCGGGCGAGGCCGTTCGCGATCTGCTGGGCGTAGCCCCCGAACTCCTGGCCGAGGCGAACCGGCACCGCGTCCTGTAGATGGGTGCGGCCGATCTTGACCACCGAGTCGAGCTCCGCCGCCTTCGCCGCCAGGGCCTCGTGCAGCCGGGAGAGGGAGGGCACCAGGTCCTCCTCGATCGCCCCATAGGCCGAGACGTGGATGGCGGTGGGGATGACGTCGTTGCTCGACTGGCTGGCGTTGACGTGGTCGTTGGGGTGGACCCGCTTGCTCCCGATCTTCCCGCCGAGGATCTCGATCGCCCGGTTGGCGATGACCTCGTTGGCGTTCATGTTGGTCGAGGTGGCGGAGCCGGTCTGGAAGATGTCCAGGGGGAAGTGCTCGTCGAGCTTCCCGGCGACGACCTCCTCGGCCGCCGCCCGGACCGCCCAGGCGACATCGCCCGGGACGAGCCCCAGCTCCTCGTTGACCGCCGCCGCCTCGCGCTTGATGGCCCCGAGCGCCGCGATGAACCGGCGCGGGAAGCGCAGCCCCGAGACCGGAAAATTGCGCCGCGCCCGCTCCGTCTGGGCGCCGTAGTACGCCCCGGCGGGAACCTCGACCTCGCCGAGACTGTCTTTTTCGATCCGTATATCGCTCATGCTCTTCTCCTCCGGGGCGGTATGGTACTGGAGAGGCGTCTGGTTCTAGAGACTTTCTACGAGGTCCTGAAGACTTTCCACGACTTCCTGAAGACTTTCCACGGGTTCCGGAGGACTTTCTACGAGGTCCTGAAGACTTTCCACGCGTTCCTGAAGACTTTCCACGAGTTCCTGAGGACTTTCCACGAGTTCCTGAGGACTTTCCACGAGTTCCTGGAGGACTTTCCGCGGGTTCCTGAAGACTTTCCACGGGTTCCTGAAGACTTTCCACGCGTTCCGGAGGACTTTCCGCGAGTTCCGGAAGCTTCCAAAAGCCGTCCGGAGGCTTCCAAGAGCTGTCCGGCAGGGCCCCAACGGTGTCCGGGAGGCCTCAAACGGCATCCAGCCATCCCAAACGCCGTCTGGAAGGTATCAAACACCATCCAGAGGACTCTCCGCGACGTCCGGGAGCTTGCCCATCGCGTTCGGGAGAGTGGCGAGCGCCCACGGCGAGCGGCGGCTGGCATGCCGCAAGGGAAGCGATGCGAGAGACCTACCAAATCCGCCGGACAGGATAGTCGTCGAAGGCAGAATCGGCGCTCAGGATGGGCAAGCCTTCGACGATAGCCTGGCAGATGAGCAGGCGGTCGAAGGGATCGCGGTGATGGAGCGGCAGCCGGACGGCCTCTAAGACGTGGGCCAGCTCGATCGGCAGCAACCCGATCCTGTTCCTGGCGAGCTGCTCGGGGATGAAGGTGTGGAGCGGCTCCGGGATGGGCAGACGGCCAGTGCTCACCTTGATGGCGACCTCCCAGACCGACGCCATGCTCAGCAGCATCTCGTTCTCGCCGACAGAGATCAGGCCTTCCGCAGTAGCGCTGAGTTTCTTGTCCGCCGTGACAAACCAGAGAAAGCTGTGGGTGTCCAGCAGTGCCCGGAGCATCTCCTACATATGCTCGCGGAAGTCTTCGAGCGGAGCGTCGAAGTCATCCGGCACAGTGAACAGGCCCTTGGCGCTGCCCGGGGTGCGATCGAGAGGAGCTTCCTCCGCCGGGAGGAGCCGAGCCACAGGCTGACCGTCGCGGGTGATCACGATCTCGATCCCGCTCTTCACTTCTTCGATCAGCTGCGCCAGCCGGGCTTCGGCTTGCACCAGCTCAATAGCAGACTTGGGCACAGGACGCCTCCTTGGGAGACACAGTATACCTCGCGAGAGCGACGGTGGAGGACGATCTCCCAGACGCTGTGCGCTCCGGGCACCGGGTGCGCCACGGCTTCCCCGGCGGTCACGTCGGCGAGCAGGTCGGCGATCGCGGGGCCGTGCCAGGGATCGTCGGAGTGCCCCTTGCGGAGCTGTTCGCAGAAGAATGGAATGTCGCTCATCGGGAGCTCGTGCTCGGCCGGAACAAGGCGCGAAACGCCTTGAGCGCGGCGGGGTGATAGATCGTCGAGTGCTTCTCCTCCGGCATTCTCACGTACTGCCAATGGAGGCTCGGCGGCGCGTTTTTGGCGAGGATGTCCGCCAGCCGCTCGGTGCCCTCGATGATCCCCGGCTCGTCACTGCTGGCGAAATAGAGCGTCTTTTCGAGCTTCGGCCGTCCGGCCAGGCGCTTCGCGGCGTCGTTCACGAGCTTCTGGCGGTTCCACCACAGGCTGGGATCGAGCGCGATATAGGTATCGAACAGATCCGGCTCGAGGAAGAACGTCTCGACCACGAACAACCCGGCGAGCGACTCGCCGACGATCGCGGTTTCGTTCGTCGTTCTGTACCGGGCCTTCACCTGGGGCATCAGCTCCTGGCGCAGAAAGGCCCGAAACGCCTCCGACCCTCCCACCCGCGGCGCGATCTTCTTGTCTTCCGCGTTCTCGGTGGGCCCGGTGAGATCGCGGCGGCGCTCGGTGTTCTCGATGCCGACTAAAAGGAACGGCCGCATCGTCCCGTTGCCGGCCGAGACCTGGACCAGACCCGCCACGTGCAGGAAATCCTCCGCCATGCCGCCGTCGGGCATGTAGAGCACGGGAAGCCGCGCGCTCGGAGATTCGGAGTAGGCGGGCGGGAGGTAGACGTTGATGCGCCGGGTCTCGCCCAGGATCTTCGAATCGATCGTGAAGGTCTCGCCGATCACCAGCGGCGATGGCTCGGCGGCGATGCGCTCGGGGCGATGGCTCGAGGCGATACGCTCGGCGGCGATGCGCTCGCCACCGCGCCGGCCGGCGCGCCGAATGCCGGAAGGAGCCACGCGAAGACGATCGCCGGCAAAACGGTGCGCGGTTTGAGCACGCCTATCCCTCCTTGAACGGTCCCGTGGATCTCCTGAAGCGACCGCACCGACAGCCCGTCCCGGGTCAGGGCCGCGATCCCCTCCGCCATCGACATGACTCCGGAGAGCGTCGTGATGCAGGGGATATCGTACTTGAGCGCCGTGTCGTCGACGACGCGTGGGTGCCCCTCCTGCACCTTCTACGAGGGGCGGTTGCGCGGAGCGTCCCGATCGTTATATGCTTTTACAGCATCACCATCTCGCCGCGGGGGTGCTTTGCCTCCAGAGGTTGAGCCTCTGGGCGACAACGCGGACGGGTCGCCGAACCCGGAAAGGAGTCCTGCTTGAGCAAAGTAGCTGCGCTTCTTCTGCTTGCCGTTGTCTGCCAGCTGGCGCTGGCGTCCCCCGTCCAGGCGGTCCTCTGTACGATCGATGACGTACCGGGCGCCACCCTCCTGCTCCCCTACTTCGAGGTCGATCTGGCGAACCCGAACGGGGTGACCACCCTCTTCTCGCTCAACAACGCCTCGGCTACCGCCGTGCTCGCCCACGTCGTCCTCTGGTCGGACCTGTCTGTGCCGGTCCTCGACTTCAACGTCTACCTGACCGGGTATGACGTCCAGTCGATCAACCTCTCCGACATCCTCGTTCGCGGCGCCCTGCCGCAGACCGCGTCGGCCGGACAGGATCCGAGCAACACCATCAGCCCGAAAGGGCAGTTCTCGCAGGACGTCAACTTCGCGAGCTGCCAGGGCCAGCTGCCGACCGGCACGCTGCCCTCGACCTTCCTCGCCCACCTGCAAAGCGCTCTGACCGGCCAGTTCTCCAACCTCCTCGGCGGCTGCGCCGGCCTAGCCTACGGCGACAACCTCGCCCGCGGCTACATCACGGTGGACACGGTCAACAACTGCACCCTGCGCTTCCCCGGCGACCTCGGCTACTTCGCCGCCGGCGGCACGGGCGACGCGACCAACCAGAACGTGCTCTGGGGCGACTACTTCTACGTCGACCCGGGCGCCAACCGGGCGGACGGCGAGACGTTGGTCCACATCGAGGCCTCCGCCACCAACCCGGAGACCTCGGTCCCCGGCCAGTACACTTTCTACGGCCGCTACGTGAACTGGACCGCGGTCGACAACCGTGAGCCGCTGGCGACCCGGTTCGCGGCCCGCTTCGTCAATGGCCGCCGGTTCAACGGCGGTACGAGGTTCGTCGTCTGGCGCGACTCGAAGGTCCAGCAGGGCGCCTTCAAGTGCGGCACGACCCCCGCCTGGTACCCGCTGGTCACGGAGCAGATCGTTATATGGGACGAGCAGGAGCACCCGGGATCCTTGGGCGACATCTTCCCGGTGTCGCCGGGGCCGCCGGTCAGCTTCATCATCCCGTTCCCGGCGGAGGCGCAGTCGGTCGAGGTGGGGGGGCCCGTGTTTCCGGTGCCGTACTCGTTCGGCTGGTTGTTCCTCGACCTCAACACGACCGTGACCCCGGCGGGCAACGTGCCGCCGGAGGACCCGGCGGCGGCGCAGGCATGGGTCGAGGTGGTGCTGAGCGCGCTCGGCCGCTACAGCGTCGGCTTCGACGCCATCCAGCTGGACAGCGCCTGTGCGGTGAGCCACACGAAGATCGGTACTTGAAGTGAGCCGCTACCTGCTCGACACGAACGAGTGGATCTCCTGGAGCGACCGCACCGAGAGCCCGTCCCGGTTGAGCGCCGCGATCCCCTCCGCCATCGCCATCGCTCCAGAGAGCGTCGTGATGCAGGGGATGTCGTACTTGAGCGCCGTCCGGCGGATCTCCCCGTCGTCCTCGTGCGAGGCTCTTCCCAGCGGGGTGTTGACCACCAGGTGGATCTCGCCGTTGATCAGGTCGTCGACGACGTGCGGGTGCCCCTCCTGCACCTTGTGGACGGTGCGGACGGCGAGCCCCTGGTCGGTCAGGAAGGCGGCGGTGCCGGCGGTCGCCACCAGCTCGAAACCGAGCTCGGCAAAGCGGCGGGCGACCGGGACGAGCGCTTCCTTGTCACGGTCGTGGACGGAGAGAAAGGCGGCGCCGGTCAGGGGCAGCTTGTGACCCGCCCCCAGCCAGGCTTTGGCGAAAGCGCTGCCGAAGGTGGTAGCCGAGCCCATCACCTCGCCGGTCGACTTCATCTCGGGGCCTAACACCGGGTCGACCGCGGGGAAGCGGCGGAAGGGGAAGACCGGGGCCTTGACGAAGACGCCGGGGACCGCCGGCTCCTCGGTCAGCCCGACCTCCTCCAGGGTCTCCCCCGCCATCAGCCGGGCGGCGAGCGCGGCGAGCGGCACTCCCACCGCCTTGGCGATGAACGGCACTGTCCGTGAGGCTCGGGGGTTGACCTCCAGGACGTAGATCTTCCCGCCATGGAGGGCGAACTGGACGTTCATCAGCCCCACCACCCCCAGCCGCAGCGCCAGGCGCCTCGCGATGTCGCGCATCTCGTCCTGCATCTCGCGGCTGACCCGGTCGTAGGGCGGCAGCACCGCCGCCGAGTCGCCGGAGTGGATGCCCGCCTCCTCGATGTGCTGAAGGAGACCGACGACCACCGCCCGCTTGCCGTCGGCCAGGAGATCGAGATCGAGCTCGAAGGCGTCCTCCAGGAAGCGATCGAGGAGCACCGGGTGCCCAGGCGAGACCTCCGCCGCCTCGCGCATGGTGCGGGCGAGCGTCCCCTCGTCGTAGACGACGGTCATCGCCCGCCCACCGAGGACGTAGCTCGGCCGGACGAGGACCGGATAGCCGATCCGCCGCGCCACGGCGACGGCCTCCGCGTAGGAAGAGGCCGTGCCGTTCTCCGGCTGGAGGATGCCCTCGGCTTCGAGGAGCGCCCCGAAGCGCTTTCTGTCCTCGGCCAAGTCGATAGCGTCCGGCGTCGTCCCCCAGATCGGCACCCCGGCGGCGGCCAGGCCGCGGGCGAGCTTGAGCGGCGTCTGGCCGCCCATCTGTACGATCACCCCCTGCGGCTTCTCCCGGGCCAGCACGGCGAGCACGTGCTCTAAAGTGAGCGGCTCGAAGTAGAGCCGGTCGCAGGTGTCGTAGTCGGTCGAGACGGTCTCCGGGTTGCAGTTGATCATGATCGTCTCGAAGCCGCGCTCGCGCAGAGCATAGGCCGCCTGGACGCAGCAGTAGTCGAACTCGATCCCCTGGCCGATGCGGTTCGGGCCGGAGCCCAGGATCACCACCTTGGGGCGGGAGGTGGGCTCGCTCTCGTCCTCCTGGCCGTAGGTCGAGTAGAGGTAGGGAGTCGTCGCCGGGAACTCGGCGGCGCAGGTGTCGACCCGCTTGTAGACCCGCTCGATGCCGTGCGCCTTAAGATCGCGGGCGAGCTCCTCTTCCTTGCAGCTCAAGAGCGCGGCGATGCGGGCGTCCGAAAGGCCCGTCGCCTTGGCGCGTCTCAAGAGAAGTTTGGGGACCGAGGCGAGGTTCCAGCAGGCGAGGTCGGCCTCCAGCTCGATTACCTCCTGGATCTCGCGGAGGAACCAGGGATCGATGTGCGACGCCCCGGCCACCTCCTCGATCGTCCAGCCCTGGCGCAGCGCCGCGAAGACGGCGAAGAGGCGCTCCCAGTTGGGCACCGAGAGCCGGCGGCGGAGACGGACCGGGTCGGCCATCCGGCGCTCGCGCGCCGCCAGGCCGTCGAGCTCCAGCGCCGAGAGCCCCTTCATCAGGGCTTCCGCGAAGGTGCCGCCGAGCGCCATGACCTCCCCCACCGACTGCATCGAGGTGCCGAGGGTGCCGGTCGCCTCGGGGAACTTCTCGAATGCCCAGCGGGGGATCTTGACCACCGTGTAGTCGAGGGTGGGCTCGAAGGCGGCGCGGGTCTTCCCGGTGATGTCGTTCGCCACCTCGTCCAGGGTGTAGCCGACGGCCAAGAGGGCGGCGATCTTGGCGATCGGGAAGCCGGTCGCCTTGGAGGCGAGAGCGGAGCTCCGCGACACCCGGGGGTTCATCTCGATCACCATTCGCTCGCCAGTCTTCGGATCGACCGCGAACTGGATGTTCGAGCCCCCGGTCGCCACCCCCACCCGCCGGATGACCGCGAAGGCATCGTCGCGCATCGCCTGGTACTCACGGTCGGAGAGGGTCTGCTGGGGCGCCACAGTGATCGAGTCGCCGGTGTGCACCCCCATGGCGTCGAAGTTCTCGACCGAGCAGACGATGATCGCGTTGTCGGCGGTGTCGCGGATCACCTCCAGCTCGAACTCCTTCCAGCCGAGGACCGACTGCTCGATCAAGATGCGCGAGGCGGGGCTGGCGCGGAGCGCCGTCGCCGCCACCTCCTCCAGGTCCTCCCGGTTGTAGGACACCCCGCCGCCCTCGCCGCCCAAGGTGAAGCTGGGGCGGATGATGACCGGAAAGCCAATATCGGAAGCGATGGCGCGCGCCTCTTCGAGGGTCCCCGCGTAGCCGCTCCGCGGCACCTTCAAGCCCACCTCTTCCATCGCCTGCTTGAAGAGGAGCCGGTCCTCGCCCAGGCGGAGGGCGTCGATGCTCGCCCCCAGGACCTCGACCCCGTACTTCGCCAGCACCCCGCGCTCGTCGAGCGCGATCGCCAGGTTGATCCCGGTCTGGCCGCCCACCGTGGGGAGGAGCGCGTCCGGCCGCTCCCGGGCGACGATCTTCTCGACGATTTCCGGCACCAGCGGCTCGACGTAGGTGGCGTCCGAGAAGGCGGGATCGGTCATGATCGTCGCCGGGTTCGAGTTGACGAGCACCACCCGGTAGCCCTCGCGCTTCAAGGCACGGCAGGCCTGGGTGCCGGAGTAGTCGAACTCGCAGGCCTGACCGATGATGATCGGCCCCGAGCCCAGGACGAGGATGGAGTGGAGATCGGTCCTTTTGGGCATCGGCGGGGAAGCATAGCGCACACTTAACGCCGACATGCCGACGCCAACGGATGGAACGGGACCCTAGATGAGTCTCCTGGAGACCGCCCTCCGGGCCGCCGCGGCGCTCTGGATGATCGCCTGTACTCTGGCGGCCGCCTATCGGATCGGCTTCGCGATCGTCGGGGCGCGCGGCCTCGCCCTCCGCTTCTGCGCCGTGGGGCTCGCCGGGATGGGGCTCGCGACCGCCGGCTTCCACCTGCTCCTCCCCTGCGGCGCCTTCACCCTCCCCGCCGGGCTCGCCGCCTGCACCCTCCTCGGCCTCGGCGCCTGGTTCCTGGCGCCGGGAAAGGCCCCGCTCGCCGCCGCCGCCGCGTTGGACGCCCGCGCCCTGCGGCGGCTCTTGAAGGCCCACCGCGGCTCGCCGGAGCGGATCTCGACGGTCCTCTTCGCCGTCTTTGCCGTGCCCCTCGCTCTTCGTACCCTCGTCGTGCCGCCCCTCGCCTGGGACACCCTGACCTACCACGGGCTGCGCGCCGCCCTCTGGGTGCAGAACGGGCAGTACACCTTCGACCCCGCCCCCGGCTCCTGGGGCCACTACCGGCACTTCTTCGCCGGCTCCGAGGTGCTCACCGCCTGGGCGATGCTGCCGATGCACGGCGACCTCTTCGCCGGCCTGGCGAGCGCCGTCCAGTGGGCCGGGGTCGGCCTCGCCGGCTACGCCTACGCCCGGGAGCTGGGGCTCCGCGAGCCCTATGCCTCGACGGCGGCCGGGGTCGGCCTCTTCATCCCTACCTTCGGCTCCTCGTGGGAACGGGGTACGTCGAGCCGGCGCTCCTCGCGGCTCTCCTCGCGACCGTCGCCCTGGCGCTCCGCTTCTTCCGCCGGCCCGATCCACGGCTGGCGTGCCTCGCCCTCGCCGGCTGCGGCCTGATGGCGGGGATGAAGCTTCCGGGGGTGCCCCCGGCCCTCGTCCTCGGGGGCTTCGTCATCCTGGTGGCTCTCCGCGAGGTCTTCGCCCGCCGGCCGGGAGCGTCCCGCCGGCGGGCCCGCCAGCTGACCGGTCTCGCCCTCGGCGGTCTCCTGGCGCTCGTTCCCGTCGTCCCCTGGATGGCGCACTGCTACAAAGAGACCGGCTATCTCGTCACCCTGCCCGTCCAGGTGCTGGGAGTGAAGCTCGGCGTGAGCGATCCGGCCGACGCCTGGTTCCTCGACCCGCCGGAGCTGACCCCCTACCGGTGGGACACCGAGACGGCCGCGCTCCGGGCGATCTTCGCCCGCCCCGGCAGGAAGACCGAGGCGCTCGGCCTCTTCACCCTCCTGCCGCTCCTCCTCTTCCCTTTCGGCCTCGTCCCCCTCGCCCGCCGGCGCCCGCTCGCGGCGGGGCTCGTCCTCGGTCTGGTGCTGACCGTGATCGCCTTCTATGCCAGCCGGGACGTCACCGTCCTCCGCCTGCTCTGGTCGGCGAACCTCTCCCGCTTCCTCCTCCCCGGCGTGCTGCTCGCCCTGCCGGTCAGCCTCCTCTGGTGCCCGGCGGCGCCGCGCGCGGGGAGGGTCTACCGCGGCCTCCTCCTCGGCTCTGCGGCGTTCTACGCCGGGTCCTTCGCCCGTTTCGGGTGGGCCGCGGTCGAGCTCGGCGATGTCACGCTTACTCTCGTCGTCCTCGGCGCGGGCTTTCTGCTCGCCCGGCGGCTCGCCCGTTCCTCGCCGCGGCTGGCGCTCGGCTTCGCGGTGGCCTTCTGGATCGCCGGCAGCGTCCGGCTCGCGGTGCGGCGCGAGGAGACCCGCCCCCTCACCGCGCGCGAGAGCCTCCAACTCCACTGGCAGCCCAAGTACTGGACCGATGCCGCCCAGCTCCTCGACGATCCCGGAGAGCCGCAGCGGATCGCCATCACCTCGGGGCCCCAGCAGGACGCCGACAACTGGTTCGCCTACTCCTTCCTCGGGCGGAATCTCGAGAACCGGCTGACCTATGTGCCGGTGACCCGCGACGGCGACATCGTCCCCCTGGGACCAGGATACGAGCTCGAACGCTCGGCCCGGCGCCAGCGCTGGCTCGAACGCCTGGACGAGCGGGGGGTGACGGCGGTGATGTCGTTTCGTCCTCTGTCGATCGAGCAGCGCTGGATGGACGAGATGCCCAAACGCTTCGAGAAGCTCGCGGGCGGTCCCGACTGGGGTCTCTACCGGGTCCGCTAGATCCATCCATGGCAGATGTTTTGCTTCCTCTCTCACGCAGTAGCTGTCGCTGTCATCCAGAAAGGAACACGCACCGTGGACAAGGCCAATGTCGAGCGTCTGAAGATGCTCCTTAAGGGACACGAGGAGATCCTGGAGGAGAAGCGGATCCATCCCGAGACCGCCCAGCGGCAGAACGTCGGTTTCCGGGAGGCCTTCAACGCCCTCGTGCGGTCGACGATCATGCCGGTTCTGGAGGAGGTCAAGGACCTCATGGTGGGCAAGGTCGAGACCGCCTCGATCTTCCACCGGCTGACCGCCGCCGGGCTCAAGGTGAAGCTCGACCGCTGGGAGGACTTCGAGCGCTCGCTCCTCTTCTTCGGCGACCCCGGCACCCGCATGGTGCGGATCACCCATGAGGGCGTGGGCTTCGGCCTGCTGACCAAGAAGGTCGAGCTCTCCCAGGTCACCCCCGAGATGGTGGAGGAGGAGGCGATGAAGTTCCTGAAGCGGGTCTTCGGGGACGAACAGCTCCGCCGCCCCCTCGCAACCAGCAACACCGGCGGGATTGGCGGGCTCGGCGGCAGCCGGCGCCGGCCGGCCTATGACGCGGGCAGCGACACTGAGCTGGTGCGGCTGTAGAAATTACTCGTCCAGCCGCTCCACCCGGACATCGGGATCGCCGTAGCGGTCGCGGGTGATGGTCAGCTGCCAGGGGTTGCAGCAGACCTCGCAGTCCTGCACCAGGGTGCCCCAGGTGTCCGGCTCGACGACGATCGAGACCCGTTCCGAGCAGTAGGGGCACTGGACCTCGATCTCGTCGATCACCTGCCGCCCCGTTTCCCCTTGCGCCCCAGCCTCCGGACGATCGCGAACTCTTCCTGGGTGGCCGGCTGGACGGAGAGCCGCGACCCCTTCTGGGTGACCACCATCTTTTCGAGCCCGGGGGTGGCCTTCAGAACCTCCAGGGGGAGGATGGCGGGGAACGCCTCGACGAAGCGGACGTCCACCTGGCACCAGGTGGGGGCGTCCGGATCGCTCTTCTCGTCGTAGTAGACGCTCTTGGGGTCGAAGGCGGTGGGATCGGGGTAGCCGGCGCGGGCGATCTCGGCGAGCCCCGTTACCCCCGAGGGGTCGGCGTTCGAGGCATAGAAGAGGACGCCGTCGCCCGGCTTCATGTCGTCGCGGAGGAAGTTCCGCGCCTGGAAGTTGCGCACCCCTTCCCAGGTCGTCACCCCGTCCCGCTCCAGGTCCTCGATGGTGTAGGCCGCCGGCTCGCACTTCATGAGCCAGTAGCGCTTCTGCCGTGGCTTCTGCCGTGCCATGCGCCAGCTCCCTCCGTCCTCCGCCCAGGCTAACTACTAGTCGTTCACATCGTCGAAATCGGGCGGGGCGCCCGCCGGGGGCGCTGGCGCCTTGCGCCGCCAGGAGGCTGGGCGCCGGTTGAAGCCGCCCGGAGCCTCCTGCTGCAACGGCTGCTGATCGGGGTCGTGCGCCGGTCCCGTCGGCTGGAGGATGATCGTCCGGGTCGTCGGCTGCATGGCGCCGATCGGCGGCGGCGGCTTCCGGGGCCCGCTCGAGCGCCGCTGCTCCCCGCCAGCATGGCCGCCGTGGCCGGCATGGCCACCATGGCCACTGCCGCCATTACCAGCATAACCGCCGGCGCCACCGCGACGCGGATCGCCGGCACCGGCGCGGCGCGCCTCGGCCGGATGCCGTGGCCCACCCTGCCGCTGGGCTCCCGGCTGAGGCGGGTCCTGCCGGCGCGGCGGCCCGAGGTTGCCGCGGCCATCCCGGTCGGCATGTCGCGGCGGTCCGTCCTGGCGGCGCGGGCCGCCGTTGCCATTGCGCTCCTGGCGCTCGTTCCGATCGCCCCGGCGCGGGCCGGCGGAGCGGGCTCCGGCGTCCTGCCGCCGGGGTCCGCCCTGGCGCTTGCCCTGATTTCCGGCCTGGGCCTGCTGGCCTTTCGGGCCGCCGGGAGCGTTGGAGCCATTCGAACCGTTGGCGCCCTGGGGACCGCCGGCGCGCGGCGCGCCGGCCTCCGGGCGCTTCTCGCGGGCGCGAGCCTGCTCCTCGGCGGCGCGCGCCTTGCGCTCGGCCTTCTCCTTCGCCCGGGCCCGCTCCTCGGCGCGGCGGGCGCGCAGGTTGGCGATCCGCTCGGCGAGCGGGACCTCCAGGCTCTCCTCCGGCTTCTGCTCGTAGTCGAAGCCGGTCAACTTCCACTGCGGCAGGCGGCGGCCGATCGCCCGCTCGATCGCCACTAAGTCCCCCTGCTCCTCCGGGCAGACGAAGGTGAAGGCGTCGCCGACGGCGTCGGCGCGGGCGGTGCGGCCCACCCGGTGGATGTAGTCGTCGGGGACGTTCGGGACGTCGAAGTTGATGACGTGCGAGAGGGCCTCGACGTCGATACCGCGCGCCGCGATGTCGGTCGCCACCAGCACCCGGGTCTTGCCGCCCTTGAAGTTGGCGAGGGCGAGCGTCCGCTGCACCTGGCTGCGGTTGCCGTGGATGCGGTCGCAGGAGACGCCGTGACGGGTGAGAAAGTCGGCGAGGCGATTGGCGCGGTGCTTGGTGCGGGTGAAGACGAGGACGTTCTTGATCTCCTCACGCCGCAGGAGCTCCAGGAGCAGCCAGGGCTTCAAATTCTCGCTCACCGGATAGGTCGCCTGCTCCACCCCGGTCGCCGGGGCAGCCTGGCGCTCGACGTTGATCGCCGCCGGCTCGTGGAGCATCTCGCGCGCCAGCTCGACGATCGGCCCCGGCAGGGTGGCGGAGAAGAAGAGGGTCTGCTTGGGTCCCGGCGGCAGCTGGTTGAGGATGCGCCGGACGTCGGGGAGGAACCCCATGTCGAGCATCCGGTCGGCCTCGTCCAGGACCAGGATCTCCAGGCCGTCGAGCTTGCCGTAGGGCTCCCCCAGGTGATCGAGGAGCCGCCCCGGGGTGGCGATGAGGACGTCCACCCCCTGCTTGAAGGCCTGCTCCTGCGGCCCCGCCGCCACCCCGCCGAAGACCGCCGCCCCGGTCAACCGGGTATGGCCGGCGAGCTGCACCAGGTGCTCGTGGATCTGCGCCGCGAGCCGCGGGTGGGAGCGAGGACGAGGCAGCGGGTGACGCCTGGCGGCTGATCGGCGAGGCGGTTCAGGATGGGCAGCAGGAACGCCGCCGTCTTGCCGCTTCCGGTCATGGCACAGGCGAGGACGTCGCGGCCGGTCATGGCCGGGGGGATGGCATCCAACTGAATGGGGGTGGGCTGCGTAAAGCCCATGTCTGCAACACCCTGGAGTAGGTCGGCCTTGAGGCCGAAGCTCGCAAAAGTCATCGTTTCAGTTCACAGTCCTTCTGCGGCACCCCCCTGCGCAAGGGAAGCTCCACGTGTCGTTACCGGCAGGTTGACAGGAACGGGGACTTTGCCGGCGAGGCCGCCGCTCGGGCTCGAGGGAGCCCTGTCATCTCGCGGCGCAGGCTAAAAACCCAGGAAGGGAGGCCCGCGTGCGCGCCGCGGATGCATAGGATCTCATAATCCAGGCGGGTTTGGCAACCCAGGGGGAGAAGGGTCCAGGGACTGGGTCAAAGTCCTAGGTGGATCTGGGCGTCTCGCCTTAGCTCTACTTTGTCAGACCAGCTTCTCCACCCTCCTTCAAGAGCATGGGCTCGGCGGGGCTCTCCTAGTTGATACTTCTAAGTTATAATTCTGAGCGTCCAATAACTCTCGACGAGGAGAATTGTCATGAAGAAAAGTCTGAAAAAGCTTACGCTCAACAAGGAGACACTGAAGAGCCTTGACCTGGGCACCGTGGTCGCGGGCATGCCCGTGCCGCCAACCATCCCCAACGGCTCAGCTTGCAGCCAGGTATTCTGTTCACATACTTATTGTCCACCGCTGACGGCTTAACGGCTCTCCCACCGCGAACCCAGCACCGGGATCGTCGTCGGCACCGAGGTTCTCCACCTCTCCGCCGTCATCGACCAGGCTGGTGAACGGGCCCGGCGACGGTTCGTCGAGTTCTTCACCGCCGAGCTCCGTAATCCCCATACCCAGAAGGCCTACGGCTCCGCCGCCGTAGGCCGCTTGCTCGCCTGGTGCGAGGTGAGTCGCGAAGCGCAGGCGTGCGAAGGCTGATGCCTCTGCGCCCAGCCTGTATCGCCCAGTTTTCTTCCGGCAAAGACGCTATCGGACGGAAAGGGAAGGCGGCAGACGGCGGCGAACGGGGATAGACTTCCCCTGTCTCAACCTCCCGAGCGGCCGGAGGAAGACGAACCCACCCACTCCCTTCCTGTAAGGAGAGCCCCTTGAAGAAAGCACCGAAGAAGAACCTGAAGCTGGAGATCCACCGCGAGACTCTGCGGGCCCTCGAACCGACGGAGCTCCTCGTGAACATCGTGGGCGGCTACAACTACTCCACCTTGAGCCACTGTACCTACAACTGCACGACCCATTGAGTCTCCCGAGGGAGGAGACCCCAATGGAAAGGACGATCTCCCGCCGCGAACCTCGCGGCGGGGTCGTCCTGGCCGGCGGCGATAGGTGCCAGCCGAAAGGTGCCGGCGCTCCGCCGCGATGCGGCGCGCGCTAGCGGAGAGCATGAATTGGAGTTGGCCCGCGACTGGCGCTAGACTTTACGCATGCGCTCGAAACAGCTCGTCCTCCTCTCTCTCGCCGCTTTCGCCCTCCTGCCCGCGGCCGCTTTGAGTGCGGCGCGGCTGCCGAGCGGGGCGGAGATCTCCGTCAACGTGAGCCACCTGGGGGTCCATGTGGACCCCTCCGTCGCCGTCTTCCCGGACGGCGGCTTCGTCGTCGTCTGGTCGAACGGTCCGGGTTACGAGCGCCTGGCGATCCACGCCCGGCTCTTCGCCCCGAACGGAAGCCCGACGAGCGGGGAGTTCCGGTTGGTCGACCCCGGCACCGGTTCGCAGCATGCCGACCAGGTCGTCGCCGACCGCGACGGGACCTTCCTCGTCGCCTGGAGCGAGACGCGCTCCCCGGGCGGGGTGTCCGACGTCTTCGTCCGCCGCTTCCAGCGCGACGGCACGCCCGCGGGGGCGCGGAGCCGGGTGAACCCGCGGCGACCGGCGAGCCGCTATCGGGCCCGCCTCGCCGTGGGCGCGAACGGCCGGTTCGCCGTCGCCTGGACCGCCAACGTCGACGCCCCCGACCCCGACCTCTCCTTCGCCAATGCGATGGCCCGCTTCTTCGCCGCCGACGGCACGCCGCTGGGCGACGAGATCCTCGTCGCCAAGGGGGCCCCCAGCGGCGGCGACAGCATCTCCTTTCTACCCGAAGCCGTGACCCTGGCGCCGGACGGGACCCTCGCGGTCGTCTTCCAGGACACGGACGTCGAGGGGATCTTCACCTATCTCTCCCTCTACAAGGCGAACCGGGAGATCTCCTCGAACGCCATCTCCAGGTACGACTGCTGTGTCGACGGGAGCGGTGGAGCCGCCCTCACGCGGGCCGCGGACGGCAGCCTGGTCGCCGCCTGGGGCGGCTCCACGATCTTCGCGCAGCGGTTCAGTCCACAAGGGGTCCCTGAGGACAAAGAGTTCGTCCTCCCCAAGCAGGACTTCCCCTTCCGCGAGAGCGTCCCCCCGTCCATACCCAGGCTCGCGGCGCTGCCGGAGGGGGGATTCCTCGCCGCCTGGACCGCAGCCGTCGACGAGGACCACAACGCCAGGGTCTTCGCCCGGGTCTTCACCGCCGAGGGCACGCCGCTCACCCGCGACTTCCAGCTCTCCTCCGACTTCGTGGAGCCTATGACCTTTTATAACTCGGTGACAGTCGCGGCGAACCAGAAGGGGCCCGCCGTGGTGGTCTGGCAGGAGAAGGGCGGAGCCAACCTCCGCGCCCGCCTCTTCACGGTGCGCTAGTGTAGTGGGTCCGATATTCCGGCGCCTATGTTACCTTCTCCTGGGATGTAGTAGCTCCAGGAGGGAAGAAGATGCGAGTGGCGGTCCAGGTTGTTCTCTCCGTAGAGGAGAGGGAGGAGTTGGAGAGATTGGCGGCCGGCCGCAGGCTCCCTGCGCGCGTTGTCGAGAGGGCAGGCATCATCCTGCTGGCCGGTAAGGGCAAGCAGGACCGGGAAATCGCAAGCGTCTTTGGTGTATCGCGAAAAACGGTAAGTCTTTGGCGTCGGCGGTTTGTGGAGAAGCGTATCTCCGGCATTTTGAAAGATGCTCCCCGTCTCGGGACAAAGCGCAGGATTAGCCCGGAGGTGGTTACCAAGATCATCCAGAAGACCACTCAAGAGAAGCCGGTGGGCCGGACTCATTGGAGCACCCGCAGCCTGGCCAAGGTCATGGGATTGAGCCCGAGCACGATTGGTCGAGTCTGGAGGCGTCACGGCCTCAAGCCTCACTTGTCCCGCACCTTCAAGGTGAGCCGGGATTCGAAGTTCCTGGAAAAGCTGAACGACATCATTGCTCTGTATGTGAACCCTCCGGAGCACGCGTTGGTCTTCTCGGTTGACGAGAAGAGCCAGATCCAAGCGCTGGACCGAACCCAGCCGGGACTTCCGCTTGTCCCAGGGCGTGCTGGCACCATGACCCACGACTACAAACGCAATGGGACGACGACTCTGTTCACGGCGCTCAATACGCTGGATGGAACGGTGATTGGGACCTGTATGCCGCAACACCGCCATCAGGAGTGGCTCAAGTTTCTCCGTCTCATCGACCGCAAGACTCCCAAGAGCCAGGACATCCACCTAATTGCGGATAACTACGCGACTCACAAGCACCCTAAGGTTCAGGCTTGGCTGGAGCGCCATCCTCGCTTCACCATGCACTTCACGCCAACCAGTGCCTCATGGCTCAACATGGTCGAGCGCTTCTTCCGTGACCTGACGCAAAACCGACTGCGCCGGGGAGTGTTTCGCAGCCTTGGGGATCTAGTCACCGCCATCGACGAGTATCTCGTGCACCACAACCAGGATCCCAAGCCCTACATTTGGACGAAGTCCGCCAGCGATATCCTGGAGAAGGTCACCCGTGCCCAGCAGGCCGTGCTTAAGGCCATATCTGTGTGACCCACTACACTAGGAGCTATGCAGTCGCGCCGGCGGAGCGGCTCGAGGACAGCCGGGTAAAGAAGCTGAAGAAGCGACGAGATCATCTCCTCCTCCGCTTGCGGGCCGAGTACGAGCTCAATCCGCAATCCTGAAGAGGATCACCCCACCCGCTTGCCGTCCTCGTCGTACTCGTACACCCCCCTGCCCACCTTCCGGCCCAGCCTTCCGGCGCGGACGTGCTGGAGGAGGAGGTTGTTGGGGCGGAAGGCCTCGCCCAGGCTCTTGTGGAGGAACTCGAGGATCGAGAGGCGGACGTCGAGGCCCACGAGGTCGACCATCTCGAAGGGGCCCATGGGGTGGTTCAAGCCGAGCTTCAGGGCCTTGTCGATGTCCTCGGCGGAGGCCACCCCCTCCTGCAGCATGCGGAAGGCCTCGTTGCCGATAAGGGCGTTGATGCGCGAGGTCACGAAGCCAGGGGCCTCCTTGACCACCACGACCTCCTTGCCCATCCGCTCCCCCACCTGGCGCATCGCCGCCAGGGTCTCCTCCGAGGTCTCCAGGCCGCGCACCAGCTCGATCAGCTTCATCACGTGGACGGGGTTGAAGAAGTGCATGCCGGCGAAGCGGTCCGGCCGGCCGGAGGCGGCGGCCATCTCGGTGATCGAGAGGGCCGAGGTGTTGGAGGCGAAGAGGGCGTGCGCCGGGGCCGCCGCCGCCACCTGGCGGAAGGTCTCGATCTTGAGCGCCATGTCCTCCGGCGCCGCCTCGATCACGAGGTCCGCATCGGCCACCGCGGCGGCCAGGTCGGGGGCGAGGTGGAGCCCCGCTCGCGCCCGCTCGGCCACGGCGGGGTCGACCTTGCCCAGCTCGACCCCTCTGGCGAGATTCTTGTGGATGACGCCCAGGGCCTTCTCGACCGCGCCGGGGAAGGGATCGTGGAGGCGGGTGGTGTAGCCGGCGGCGGCGGCGACGTGGGCGATGCCGCGCCCCATCGTGCCGGCACCGAGGACGGCGACGGTCTCGATCGTCTCGTTCGCCATGATCAGGAGACCGGGATGTTGTAAATGCCGGTCGTCTTGCCGGCCAGGTCGCGCAGCTCGTCCGCGATCGCCAGGGTGTTGCGCACCGCCGCGGCGGCGAGCTCCTGGAGCTCCGGGGTGATGGCGTATTTGGCGAGGATGTCCCGCCCCAAATGGTGGTGGTGGACCTCCTCGGGCTGGATGATGTCGGCGTAGAGCCGCGCCGTCTCCTCATCCCCCACCGACTGGCAGAACTGGACGAACTGGGTGTTCCGGATCTCGGCGATCGCCTCGCTCGCGAAGGGGCCGGCGCCGATCCGCTCGACCGTCGTCCGCAGGCCGCGGAGGTACTGGTAGAGCGGGCTGTGGCCGTCGGCCAGCGGATCGAAGTCCGTCAGGTCCTGCCCAAGCTCGACCAGGCGCTGGCTGATGAGGGCATAGTGCTTCATCTCGTCCCCGCACTGGAGAGCCAGGGCGAGCTTGGCGTCGACCTCGGGGGTCGAGGGCAACCAGAAGCCGGCGAGCTCGCTCGCCTCGATCTCGCTCTTCAAGGCGAGCTTCAGGAGCGATACGACGTCGACCTTTCCCTGCGTCTCGGCCTCCAGGGTCTCGGTTTCGCCGAGACGCGCGAAGAGCCGGCCCATCTCCTCCAATAAACCTGCAACAAATTCCTTCCCGTTCACCCGGTGTCTCTCCTTGAGATGCCCGGCGGTGCGGCCGAGCTGGGACCTATTCTACTCTCTCCTTCTACTCCCTCCCTTCGGGCAGCGTCCGCAACACCGCCCGGACCGGCGAGGCGTCGAGGCCGGCGAGCTTCAAGGGGAGGGCGATGAGCTCGTAGATCCCCTCCGGCACCCCATCGAGGACCAGCCCTTCCAGGATGGCGACCCCGCCGCGGGCGAGGGCGTGATGGGCGTCCAGGCCGGAGCTGTCGAACGGGTCGACCGAGGGGGTGTCGAGGCCGACCAGGAGGAGCCGGCGCTCGGCGAGGAGATGGGCGAGCTCCGGCGAGAGGGCAGTGAAGCGCTCGTGGAAGCCCCGGCGGTCGGCCAAGCTCTCGGTCTTGAACAGCAGCCGCCGGGGGTTGCCGAGATCGATCCCCTCGACATGCCGGGGGGTGAGGAGGGCGATCGGCGGCACCTTGAGCACCCGGCAGGGGCCGAGATAGGGGTCGAGCGGCAGCTCGGCGAAGCTCTCGCCCCGCGGCTCGGTATGGAGCGGGGCATCAGCGTGCGAGCCCAGGTGCGGGGTGGTGGCGATCGCCGACAGGTTGACGGCATCCCCCGCCGCGAGGGCGAGGGTCAGCCGGGAGGAGAAAGGGGTGTCGCCGGGCCAGACCGGCGTCTCGGGGCGTAGGGTCGGCGAGAGGTCGTAGAGCATGGGGTGCCCTCCGGCTTCATCCTACAACCATGGTCCGTACTTGGCGCTGGTCCGAACCTTGCTGTAGCCGGGAAGCGACATGGTGGAGACCCCCCGGGAGGACGGCGAGCGCTATCCGCCGATCGGCGACTACGCCCTGATCGGCGACTGCCGGACGGCGGCCCTGATCTCCAAGGCCGGCTCGCTCGACTGGCTCTGTCTCCCCCGCTTCGACAGCCCGGCGGTCTTCTCCGCCCTCCTCGACTGGAAGACTGGTGGCCGTTTCTTCGTCCGCCCGCGCGGGCGCTTCGCGGTCTCCCGGCGCTATGTCGGCCGGACCAACCTCCTGGAGACCACCTTCCGCACCGCCGAGGGGGTCCTCCGGCTGACCGACTGCATGGCGGTGGCCGACATGGACGTGCGGCGGCGCGAGATCCGGGTCGAGCACGAGATCCTTCGCCGAGTGGAGTGCCTGGCGGGCGAGGTGGAGGTCGAGGTCGGCTGCGACCCCCGCCCTTTCTTCGGCCAGGGGAGGGCCTACCTCAAGGACCGCCGGAAGCTCGGCTTCGCTTTCGAGGCCGGGCCGCAGGTGCTCATCCTGCAGAGCGAAATCCCCCTGGCGCCCGATCCGGACGGCGGGGGGGTCGGGGGGGCCGAGCGGCTGCGGGAGGGGGAGGTCCGCTATCTCTCGCTGGCCGCCGAGAGCGGCGACACCGCGGCCATCCCCCCCCCTCGGGCGCTGGGCGGAGGCGAGGATCGAGCGGTCCCGGCTCTGGTGGGAGACCTGGGCGGGGCGCTGCCAATACGACGGTCCCCATCCGGAGGCGGTCCTCCGCAGCATCCTCATGCTGAAGCTCCTGACCTACGCCCCCTCGGGGGCGGTGATCGCCGCCCCCACCACCTCGCTCCCCGAGGCGATCGGCGGGCCGCGCAACTGGGACTACCGCTACTGCTGGCTGCGCGACGCCTCCTGGACCCTCACCGCCTTCTTCGACCTCGGCTACCAGGAGGAGGGGAAGGCCTTCCTCTCCTGGCTGCTCTATGCCACCCGTCTGCATCACCCCGAGCTCGGGGTGCTCTACGATGTCCACGGCGAGGCCCAGATCGCCGAGTACGAGCTCCCCCACCTGGACGGCTACCGCGGCTCGCGGCCGGTGCGGGTGGGCAACGGGGCCGCGGGGCAGCTCCAGCTCGACGTCTACGGCGAGCTCGTCGAGTCCGCCTGCGAGTTCGTCCGCCGCGGCGGCGAGCTCGACCGCACTCAGGCGCGGCTCCTGGCCGACCTCGGCCTCACCACCTGCCAGATCTGGCGCCAGCCGGACGAGGGGATCTGGGAGAAGCGCTCGGGGCGTTTCCAGCACACCTTCTCGAAGATGATGTGCTGGGTGGCCCTCGACCGCCTGGTGGGGATGGCCGACGGCGGGAAGCTCGCGATCGAGGGTCCCCGCGGGCGATTCGCCAGAGAGCGCGACGCCATCCGCCAGGCGATCGAGTCGGAAGGCTGGAGCGATCGGCTGCAGAGCTATATCGATGCCTTCGGAGAGGAAGGGGCGGACGCCAGCCTCCTCCTCCTCGGCATCTACGGCTACGCCGACCCGCGCTCGCCGCGCTTCCGGAGCACCTTCGCCCACCTGGACCGTGAGCTGGGTGCCAACGGCCTCCTCTACCGCTATCCGCCGGGGAGCGACGGCATTGCGGGAGGCGAGGCGGCCTTCGCCATCTGCAGCTTCTGGGCGGTCGAGGCGCTGGCCCGGATGGGCGAAGTCGAGCAGGCAACCGAGCGGTTCGAGAAGATCCTCTCCTACGCCAACGACGTCGGCCTGTTCTCCGAGGAGATCGAGCCGGCGACGGGCGCCTTCCTCGGCAACTTCCCCCAGGCCTTCTCCCATGTCGGCCTGATCAACGCCGCTCTCGTTCTCGCCGAGGCAGCTGGAGCCGCGGAGACCACCGCGACGGCGGGGAAGACCGGAGCCCGGATGTGAGCCTCTTCGCTCCCTTCGCCCCCTTCGCCCTCTTCGCTGACATCGACCTGTCGCGAGCTTTGGTCGCCGGATTCTTCGCGACGATCGTCATGACCACCCTGATGTCGGGGAGTCAGGGGCTCGGGCTCTCCCGGATGAGCCTCCCCTTCCTGCTCGGCTCGGTCTTCACCCCGGACAGAAACCGCGCCAACGTCGCCGGCTTCCTCCTCCACTTCGTCAACGGCTGGGTCTTCTCTCTCGTCTACGCCCTGGCCTTCGCTCTGGTCGTGGGGAAAACGGGGCGGGCCAGCTGGTGGCTGGGGGGGATCTTCGGGCTCGTCCAGGGCCTCTTCGTCCTCACCGCCCTGATGCCGCTCCTCCCCAGCCTCCATCCGCGGATGGCGACCGAGGACTACGGTCCCACTCCCACCCGCCAGCTGGAGCCGCCCGGCTTCCTGGCGCTCAATTATGGCCGCCGGACACCCCTCATCACCCTCGGCGCGCACCTCGCTTATGGGGTCCTCTTCGGAGCGCTCTATGCGGGGATGTAGCTCCGGGGGAAGGCCCGGTCCCCCGGCCGGGTTGTAGGATAGGATCGCCTCCCGTCTCGGGATCAGGAGCGTGAACGCCCTATGGACCACGACGCCACCTCGAAGCTCGCCCCCCCCGGCATCTCCGATGCCACGGACATGGACCTCTCCGGCTTCAGCCCCGCCGAGCAGCAGAAGCTGATCACCATGGCCCACCACGTGCGCGGCATCCTCGACGCGCTGGGGCTGGACGCCAACGACCCCAATCTCGCCGAGACCGACATCCGGGTGGCCAAGATGTATCTGGAGATGTTCCACGGCCTGGCGCAGGGGGCGGAGCCCAAGGTCACCACCTTCCCCAACGAGGAGGGCTACAGCCACATGGTGATGGAGACCCAGATCCCCTTCTACTCCATGTGCGCCCACCACCTGGTCCCCTTCTACGGCCACGCCCACATCGCCTACATTCCCAGAGACCGCATCCTCGGCCTGTCGAAGTTCTCCCGCATCCTGGAGTTCTACGCCAAGCGCCCGCAGCTCCAGGAGCGCTTGACCGAGCAGGTGGTGACCTACTTCGAGGAGAAGCTCCAGCCCCTGGGGGCGATGGTCGTCATCGAGGCGCGCCACCTCTGCGTCGAGATGCGCGGAGTCAAGAAGCCGGGAGCGGTCACCGTCACCTCGGCGCTCCGCGGTATCTTCCACCAGAAGCCTGTACGGGAGGAGTTCCTTGACCTGCTCCGCCGCACGTAGGCTCGCGCTCGCAGTCCTCGCCGCCAGCGCCCTCCTCCTCTCCGCCTGTGCCAGCGGTGGCGGGGGGGGAGGCGGCGTCCCGGGACTCGGGCGGAGCCGGACCGATCTCATCAACCCCTCGCTCGGCCCGGAGTACACCTCCTGGCTGGTCGGCCCGGTGGCGTTTCTCGCCACCAAGGAAGAGGTCGCGGCCTATCTCGCTCTGACGACCGATCCCGCGGCGCAGGAGTTCATCCAGCAGTTCTGGGCCCGCCGCAATCCCCATCCGAAGCGGCCGGACAACGTCCTGCTCGAAGCTTTCGAGGAGCGCGGCACCGAGGCCGACCGGCTCTACAGCGAGGGCGGCTACCTCGGCCGGCGGACCGACCGCGGGACGATCTACGTCCTCTACGGCAAGCCTGAGAAAGTCGATTACGAGGTGCCGCCGGTTTCCGGGGCGCCGCCGATCGAGGTCTGGACCTACAGCCCGGAGGCTCCCGCCGGGCTGACCGGCCGCAAGCCCTCGCCGCTCTACCGCTTCACCAAGCGCGGCGACCTGACCGTCTTCTACTTCGCCGGGGCGCCCAGCGAGCGCCTGCGTCGGGGCTCCCCCGGCTCTCAGTGAATGCCTTTCATCTCTTGCGCCGCCTTTTAGGAGGAGTGGAACCATGAGCGAGGTCCGCGCCGTGCTCGCGGGGACCGGGATCGCCATCCCGCCTCACCAGATCGACAACCACATGCTGTCCCGGATCATCGAGACCAGCGACGACTGGGTCCGGGAGCGGAGCGGCATCGTCACCCGGTACTACGTCGACGCCGGGGTGGGCTCGGCCGACCTCGGAGCCGAGGCGGCCCAGAACGCCCTCGCCGACGCCGGGGTGGCGGGCGAGGAGATCGATTACCTGGTCTGCGCCACCATGACCCCCGACCACTACTTCCCCGGCACCGGCACCCTCGTCCAGCAGAAGCTCGGAATCGGTGCCCGGCCCGCCCTCGACATCCGCCAGCAGTGCGCCGGCTTCGCCTACGGCCTGCAGGTGGTCGACGCCCTCATCCGGAGCAATATCGCGAAAACCGTGCTCCTGGTCGGCACCGACGTCCACACCTCGCTCATGCCGTTCTCGGATCGCACCTTCGAGGTTCTCCACGGCCGCGATCCCGGGCCGCTCTCCGCGGAGGACTTCACCTGGAACTCGAAGTTCCGCAATCTTCTCGTGCTCTTCGGCGACGGCGCCGGGGCGATGGTGTTCAAGGCCGGGGACGACCCGGCCCGCGGCATCCTGACCTCCGCCCTCTACGGCGACGGCAACCACATGAACATCCTGCACGTCCCCGGCCTGGGCTCGAAGCGGCGCCCCTTCGTCACCTGCGACATGATCCAGAAGGCGGAGACGGTGCCGGTGATGGACGGCCGGGCGGTGTTCAAGCTGGCGGTGACCCGGATGCCGGAGGTGACCCGCGAGGTGCTGGCGCGCTGCGACTACACGGTCGCGGACCTCGACCTCCTGATCATGCACCAGGCCAACCTGCGGATCAACGAGGCGGCCCAGAAAGCCCTCGGGCTCCCCAACGAGAAGGTCCACAACAACATCCAGAAGTATGGCAACACCACCTCCGGCACCCTCCCCATCGCCTTCCACGAGGCGCGCCAGCTGGGCAAGGCTCCCGAGGGGTCTCTGGTCGCCTTCACCGCGCTCGGGGCGGGGCTGCACTGGGGTTCGGTGTTGATGCGGCTGTAGGGGAAGAAGCTACTCCGGCTTCTTGCCCTCGGACAGGCGTCCCCGGTAGAGCTGCAGGGTGACGCTCTTGAACAGCTTGTCGGTCCGCTGTCGCCACTCCGCCGCGGACAGCCGATCGAGCGGTGCGCTCACCTCGACCCGGCCCTTGCCGTCCGGGGTGCGGGTGACCTTGACCCGCAGGTCCCCCCAGATCAGGGCCCAATCGGGGGCGGACTCGACCCGCGGGTCGTAGCGCTCCTTGCTGACGCTCATGGCCTCCAGAACGGCCCCCAGGAGCTTGCCGTCCTCGGGATCGTAGGAGACGTCGTAGGCCTGCGCCGCGAAGTGGGAGCCGGCCGGCGGCTGGTAGCTGTCGGTCGCCAGGAGGTCGGTGAAGCGCCGGTCTTTTTCGAGCCCGGCGAAGTTGGTGTCCGTCCGGGCACGGAGCCGCGAGCGCTCGTCCAGGAGGATGGCCTGGTGCAGGTGCTCGACGGCGAGCGCCGAGTAGCCGGAAAGGGCGTAGTTGCTCGCCACCAGGTACTGGGCGTCGGCCACCCCGCCGTGCTTGCCAAGGTAGGCCCGGAAGCGCTGGGTCGCCGGTTCGAGCTTCCCGGCGAGGAGGAGGACGGCGCCGAGGTTGATGTCGTTGTCCTGCGCCTTGGGGTCGAGCTTCTCGGCCTGGTTGAAGGCGGCGAGAGCGGCGTCGTAGTGCTTGGCCGAGACTTCCAGGGCGCCGCGGTGGAGCCACCCCTGGCGCAGGCTGGGATCGAGCTGGAGCGCCCTGTCGAGATCCTTCTTGCCGCCGTCGATGTCGTCGATCAGGAAGCGCGCCGTGCTCCGCAGGAGGTAGGCCGGGGCGTTGCCCGGCTCGCGCTGGAGGAGAGTGTTGAGGAGCGGGATCGCCTGCTGGGGGTTGCCGCCGTCCACCATCTCCTGGGCCTGCGCCAGGCTGCCCTGAGCCTTGCTGATGTGGCGCGTGATCTGGGCGCCGGCGGACGGGGCCAGGAGGAGAAGCAAGGCCCCGAGCAGGAGCGCCGGCGGGGCCATATATCGGAGGCGTGGGAGGCGTGGGAGACGTGCGCGCATGGAGCCTTCTTTCTTCTTATAGACGCCCGTAAATCTACCGGAGCCGGGGCGGATTGCCAAGCTCGACTACAATCCTTTCACCATGCCGCTTCAGACCCCCGATCCGGTGGCGATCTCGACCGCCCTCTGCCAGCGGGTGATGGGGCAGGACACCGCCGTCCGCGAGATGGCGGTCGCGCTCTCCAAGCACCTCGCGGGCCTCAGGGTCGGCAACATCCTCATGATCGGCTCCTCCGGCACCGGCAAGACCACCCTCATGCGGGCGGTCGAGGGCTTCCTCGCTTCCGACCCGGCGCTCGCCTCGCGCTCGGCGGTGATCCGCATCCATGCCAATGTCCTGGGCGAGGAGACGGCCCGGCAGCGCCCCGGCGAGGCGGTGGTCGGGCGGCTCCTCGAACGGGCCCGAGAGCAGCTCGGCCCCGGCGCCCCGGTGGCGGAGCTCGTGGCGCGGGCCGCCCATGGCCTCGTCTTCGTCGACGAGGTGGACAAGATCCGCACCCAGATCGGCGGCCAGCCGCACATCCCCGGCATCCGGGCGCAGGAGGCGCTCCTCACCCTGATCGAGAACGAGGCGATACCGGTCGCCCTGCCACCCTGGGCCGGCGGCGGCACGGCGACGATCGACTCCTCCGGCCTCCTCTTCGTCTGCGCCGGCGCCTTCGAGGGGCTCTACGACGCGGTCTTCGACCGGGTGACGATCGGCCGCGACCGCGGCTCTCTCCAGCCGATGACGGTGGTCGAGGGGGGCAAGGTCCGGGAGGAGCTGATCTTCGAGCTCCGCTCCTGGCTCCGCAACGAGGACCTCTTCGACTACGGCATGAGCCCGCAGTTCCTCTCCCGCTTTGACGCCGTGGTCCTCCTCAACAACCTGACCGTGGACGAGCTGGTGCACATCTTCCTCGAAGCCCCCGAGTCCGCCCTCCGCCAGACCCGCGCCTACTTCGAGAGCCGCGGCGTCCACCTGGCCCTCTCCCCCGCCGCCGTCCGCCGGATCGCCACCGAAGCCTCCCGCCAGCCCCGCCTGGGCGCCCGGGCGCTCAAGGAGGTCTTTAGGCGGGTGATCCGCGACTACGAGTACGACCCCAGCCAGGCGGTGACCGGCGACGGCGGGGCGTTGATGCTGGACGTGGGAGAGGTGGAGGCGGCGCTGGGGTAAGAGGGGAAAGGTCAATCCCGCGTCCCGAAACCACCCGTTTCGAAGCCGGATTCATCCGGCGTAACTCGTAGCCCGGAGATTTATCTCCGGGCGGGTCCCCGCTCCTGCCGCGCCGCCCGGATCTCCGCCAACCGCTTCTTCCGCTTCCGTCCCACGATCACCTGGGGCAGGAACATCAACCCCGCGAGGAGCGCGATGGCGATCGTCAGCTGCAGGTAGACGTGGGACTTGTCGCCGCCCGCCGCGTGGTAGACGACGTTCGTCGCGTAGGCGTAGAGGACGTTGGGGAGGATGAGCCCCAGGGTGAGGGTCGAGAGGAAGAGCGCCGGGGCGACGCCGACGAGCGCCGCGGTGTAGTTGACGACCGCGAAGGGGATGGGCAGGAAGCGGATTCCCACGAGACCCCAGAAGCCGCGGCGCGAGATCTGCTGCTCGATCTTCTTCAACCGCTTGCCGGCGAAGTGGGCCACGAAGTCGCGCCCCAGGACGCGCCCCAGGAAGTAGGTCACCGTCCCCCCCAACACCGTGCCGACGATGTTCCACACCGAGCCCCAGAGCACCCCGAAGAGGATGGCGCCGGTGATCATCAGCGGGCTCGCCGGCAGCCCCATCGGGGAGAGGACGATGTAGGCGGCGACCAGCGCCGCCGGCGCCCAGGGGCTCTCGCGGATCTTCTGGAAGTAGCCCAGGAGGTCGTGGGCGTTGAGATGGCTGCCGAGGGGCGACAGCTTGAGCGCCAAGAGGCCGCCCACCACCAGCACGATCAAGAGCCCGAAGCGGACGAGCAGCCGGCGCGGTACGCGGCGCTCCTCGGGAGCGGTCTTGGGAGGCAAAGCGAAGGTTCGCCTAGGGCTGCTGGGGAGGGGGACCGGGAAGGACACCCGTGGGGGGATCGAGAAGGAAGTACTCGCGCATGTGGCGGGTCAGGATCTCCTGCGACGCCGGGTCCATGAAGTTGAGGCGCAGCTCGTTGATCACCATCACCTCCGCCTTCTGCCACTCGGCCCAGCAGTCGGCGCAGACCTTCGCCTGGAGCTCCTTGCCCATGGGGCCGTAGAGCGGCGGCTTCTTGAGCGCCGGCGCCGCCTCACGATGGCAGCGCGAGCAGTCGACGGTGGCGGCGGTAGCGGCGGTGGCGGCGCCAGCAACTCCAGCAGTGGGGTCGGCCATGGCCGGATTCTACACTCTGGCCCGTTCGAGGGCGCCGCGGAAGTAGTGGATGGTGCTCTCCAGCCCCTCGGCCAGCCCCACCTTGGGCTCCCAGCCGAGCCGGGTCCGCGCCTGGGTGATGTCCGGCTGCCGGGTCTTGGGATCGTCCTCGGGGAGCGGCCGGAAGACGATCTCCGAGCGGCTGCCGGTCTTCTCGCGGATGATCTTCGCGAATTCGAGGATCGTCATCTCGTGCGGGTTGCCGATGTTGACCGGGGTCTCGATGTCCGACATCAGGAGCCGGTAGATCCCCTCGACCAGGTCGAGCACGAAACAGAACGAGCGGGTCTGGCTGCCGTCGCCGAAGACCGTCATCGGCTCGTCTCCCAGGGCCTGCGAGACGAAGGCGGGGACCACCCGGCCGTCTCTCAGCCGCATGCGCGGGCCGTAGGTGTTGAAGATGCGGACGATCCGAACTTCGAGCCCATGGGTGCGATGGTAGGCCATCGCCATCGCCTCGGCGAAACGCTTGGCCTCGTCGTAGACCCCGCGCGGCCCCACCGGGTTGACGTTCCCCCAGTAGGTCTCGGGCTGCGGGTGGATGAGCGGGTCGCCGTAGACCTCCGAGGTCGAGGCGAGCAGGTAGCGCGCCCCCTTGACCTTGGCGAGCCCCAGAGTGTTGTGGGTGCCGAGCGAGCCCACCTTGAGGGTCTGGATGGGCAGCTCCAGGTAGTCGATGGGCGAGGCCGGCGAGGCGAAGTGGAGGACGAAGTCGATCTCCCCGTCGATCTCGAAGGGTCGGGAGACGTCGTGCTCCAGGAACCGGAAGTCGGGGCGCGAGAGGAGAGGGGCGAGGTTCTCCCGGCTGCCGGTGACCAGGTTGTCGACGCAGGTGACGCGGTGCCCCTCGGCGAGCAGCCGCTCGCAGAGGTGAGAGCCGAGGAAGCCGGCACCGCCCGTGATCAGGGCATGAGTCATGAGGGGAGCGCTCCCGGCCGGCGGTGAGAGAGTTCTTTGGCCCCAACTTCGGGCAGCGGCTTCGCATCGACGCCAGAGGTATCGGAGCCATTGGAGCCATTGGCCCCGATACCGCCGTTGGCCCCGATACCGCCATTGGCGCCATTGGCGCCAATGACAGGGTGATGGCGGCGGTCCGGCGCCCCCTCGGGATGCCCCTGGTCCTCCATCCGGCGGTCGGGCATGCCGTCGGGCCGGCCGACCGAGACGTACTCGAAATTCTCCGCCGCCATCTTCTCCGGCTCGTAGAGGTTCCGGAGGTCGACGACGAGCGGCCGGCGCATCAGACGGTGAAGCCGGGGCAGCTCGAGCTTGCGGAACTGGTTCCACTCGGTCGCGATGACCAGGGCGTCGGCGTCCTCCGCGGCGTCGTAGGCGTTGTCGCAGAACGAAGCCTCGGGGAAGAGCGGCTTGCAGCCCTCCATGGCCTCGGGATCGAAGAGGCAGACGTGGGCCCCGCCGTCCAGGAGGCCGCGGACGATGGGGAGGGCCGGCGACTCGCGGATGTCGTCGGTGTTCGGCTTGAAAGAGAGGCCGAGCACCCCGATCCGCTTGCCGTCGATGCCGCCCAAGGCGCGCTCGATCTTCCCCACCATCCGGTGCTTGGTGCGCTCGTTGGCGTCGAGCACCGCCTCGATGATCCGGAAGTGGAGGCCGCAGTCGCGGGCGATCTGGGCCACGGCGCGGGTGTCCTTGGGGAAGCAGGAGCCGCCGAAGCCGGGGCCGGCGTGGAGGAACTTGGGGCCGATCCGGTTGTCGAGCCCCATCCCCCGCGCCACCACCTCGACGTTCGCCCCGAGCGCCTCGCAGAGCTCCGCGACCTCGTTGATGAAGGCGATCTTGACCGCCAGGAAGCCGTTCGAGGCGTACTTGATGAGCTCGGCGCTCTCGACGTCGGTGATGACGAAGGGGACGTCCGCCGCGGCGAGCGGCGAGTAGACGTCGAGCAGCAGGTCGACCGCCTTCTCGTCCCGGCTGCCGATGACCACCCGGTCGGGGTGCATGAAGTCGTCGATCGCCGACCCCTCGCGGAGGAACTCGGGGTTCGACACCACGGCGAACTTGTGCCGGCCCTTCGCCCCCTCGGCGAGGATCGACTCGATCATCTTGCCGGTGCCGATGGGGACCGTGCTCTTGGTGACGATCACTTTGTAGCCGTTCAGGTGCTGGGCGATCGAGGCGGCGACCTCGCGGATGAAGGTCAGGTCGGCCGAGCCGTCGGACTTGGGCGGTGTGCCGACGGCGATGAAGATCGCCTGGGCCTGCTCGACCGCCGGCCCGAGGTCGGTCGTGAACGAGAGCCGGCCCTCCTCCATGTTCTTCTGGACGAGGGTTTCGAGCCCCGGCTCGTAGATCGGGACCTTCCCCTGCCGCAGGGCGGCGACCTTCTCCTGGTCCTTGTCGACGCCGACGACGTGCATGCCGAAGTCCGCCAGGCAGGCGCCCGTCACGAGACCCACATAACCGCTTCCAACGACGCAGATGTTCATCGTTTCTCCTGGTACCAGGCGACGAAGCGCCGCAACCCTTCACGGATCGGCACCTTGGGGGAATAGCCCAGGAGCCGGGCGGCCTTCGACACATCCGCGTAGGTGATCGGCACGTCCCCGGGCTGGGTCGGAAGATATTCGATGCGGGGGGAGACGGCAAGCTCCTCGGCGATCCAGTGGATGAGGTCCTTGAGCGAGGTCGTCTCGGCGCCCCCGAGGTTGAGGATCTCGAAACCGGGCCCCAGGTCCAGGGTCGCCAGGAGGCCGTCGACGATGTCGTCGACATAGGTGTAGTCCCGGCGGCTCTCCCCGTCGCCGTACATGGGGATCGTCTCGCCGCGGGCTAAAAGCTCGGTGAACTTGTGGATCGCCATCTCCGGGCGCTGCCGCGGCCCGTAGACCGTGAAGAAGCGCAGGCAGGCGGTGCGCATCCCGTAGAGGTGGTGGTAGTTGTAGCAGAGAAGCTCGCCCGCCCGCTTGGTCGTCGCGTAGGGGCTGATCGGCTGGTTGACCTCGTCGCTCTCGGCGAACGGCACCTTCTCGTTGATCCCGTAGACCGACGAGGAGGAGCCGAAGAGGAAGAGGTCGGGGCCGTGGTGACGCGCCGCCTCCAGGAGCCTTAAGGTGCCGATGCAGTTGACGTCCTCGTAGAGGATCGGCTCCTTGAGCGAGGGCCGCACCCCGGCGCGGGCGGCGAGGTGGACGACGGCGTCGAACCGGCCCTCGGCGAAGAGGTGGTCGACCAGAGCGGCGTCCCGGATGTCCCCTTCGACCAGCCGATAGTCGAGCTGGCCGTCCCGGTGGAGGAACGGGGCGACGTTGGCGCGCTTCTTCGCCGGGTCGTAGTAGTCGTTGAAATCGTCGAGCACCGTCACCCGGTCGCCGCGGGCGAGGAGCCGCCGGGTGAGGTGCGAGCCGATGAAGCCGGCTCCGCCGGTGACGAGGACGTGCAGGCTCATGGCCGCATCCTCAGGACCGCGGTCTCAAAGGACAGGTCCGGGCGGGCTGGGCGGCGGCTCGGTGGACTGAGCCGGGGGGCCGGGCTCGGTCGATTGGGATGGGGGCGGTGGCGCTGGGGGCGGGGTATCTGGCTTCTCGTTCTGCTGTTCATCCGTCGACGTTCGGGGCGCCGGGGCCCGGCCCTCCCCCTCCTCCTCTTTCTTATTCTCATCCCGAGCATCATGATAGCGATGCTTGATCCCCGTCTTCTGACGGTTGCGGATCAGCCATCGCAGCATCCAGGAATCGTCGATCCCGATCAGAATGTCGTTGACCGACTCGTAGATATGGGGATCGTTGATCAGCTTGGGGACCGTCCCGCCGCCATTCGAGAGCTTCTCCGAGACGTCGTTCAACCGCTCGACCATCTGCCGTACGTTGCCGGTGATCTCGCGGCCGTAGGCCTCGTCGTTGATCAGCCGAGGCACCAGCCCCTTCCCCCGGTCGAGGTCGGTCGAGAATTTTTGCAGATCCTGCGCCACCTGCTTGAGCGAGGCGATCGTCTCGTCGAACTGGCGCCGGGTCGACGGATCGTTCAAGAGGCCGGGGACGAGACCCTTGCCGTTCTGGGCCGAGGCGAGGACCGCATGCAGGCTCTCGACCGACTGCGCCAGGCTGTCGGCGAGGGCGCGGTCGTTGAGCATCCGCGGCAGGGGGCCCTGCCCGGTGTCGACCTTGTCGGCGACCCGCTGGATGGTGTCCAGGGTGGCGAAGATGTTGGCCTTCAGGCGCCGGCTCGGCTCGGAGTCCGAGGTGAGCTCGCCTAAGAGCCCCTGGCCGCGGTCGACCCGGGAGAGGATGTTCTTGAGCTGGAAGGAGATGGTCGAGATGTTATCCATCACGTCCGTCCCCGAGGCGATGAGCGCGTCGACGTTGGTCGCCGGGGCGGCGTTGACCCGGCCGGAGTCGGGGATCTCGGCGAGGTTCGGGCTGCCGGAGTTGAGCTCCAGGAACTTGTCTCCGAGGAGACCGAGGGTGCGGATCCGCACCAGGGTGTCGGCGCGCACCCGGCGCCCGTAGCTCCGGTCGACCTTCATCCAGACCCGGATGAACTTCTGCGCCGGGTTGTGCGGCAGGATCACCTGATCCACGGCGCCCACCGCCACGCCGTCCAGCTCGACCGGATTGCCGGGCTTGATCCCGGAGACCGATTTGAGGTCCACGAAGTAGCGGTTCTTGCGGCTGAAGAGGTTGTTCTCCTGGCCGATCATGAAGACGCCGACCCCCAGGACCACCACCGCCACGAGCACGACGATCCCCACTCGCACGGCCCGCCCGGCCCGCCCGGCGCTCACCCCGCCCTTCCCGGACGTTTCAGGCGTCTTAGGCGGCATCGCTCTCCTCCTCTTCCTCGCGGCCGGCGAGGAAGTCGGCGAGGACCGGATCCTTCGAGGCGCGGGCCTCGTCCCAGTTGCCGACGAAGACGAAGCGCCCCGCGGAGAGAAAGGCCAGGCGGTCGCCCACCTTCTCGGCGAGCGGCAGGTCATGGGTGATGACCACCGAGGTCACCCCGAGATCGTTCTGGATGCTCCGGATGAGCGCGGCGATGGTCGCCGAGGTCCGGGGGTCGAGGCCGGTCGTCGGCTCGTCGAAGAGCATCACCTCGGGGTCGAGGGCCAGCGAGCGGGCGAGGGCGACCCGCTTCTTCATCCCCCCGGAGAGGTCGGAAGGCATCTTCTCCTCGATCCCCTGGAGGTGGACGAGGCCGAGTTTCTCCTTCACCTTGGCGGCGATCTCATCGGCCGAGCACCGGGAGTGCTGGCGCAGAGGAAAGGCGATGTTGTCGAAGACGTTCATCGAGTCGAAGAGCGCGCCGCTCTGAAACAGCATGGCCACCCGCCGGCGCAGGGGGTAGAGATCCCGCTCCTCCAGGCGCGCGATGTCGGTACCGTCGAACACGATGCTCCCCTCATCCGGCTGCTCCAATCCGTCCAACTGGCGCAGGGTGACGCTCTTGCCGCTCCCCGAGCGACCGAGGATCACCAGGCACTCGCCCTGCAGGACCTCGAAATCGATGTGGTCGAGGATGACCCGGTCGCCATAGCGCTTGGTCAGCCCGCGAACCTCGTAGAGCGCATCCGCCACTAGAACAATCCTCTATGCAAACTCATGCCAGGATGAAGAGCTTGGTCAGGAAGAAGTCGGAAATGAGGACGAGGATGGCCGCCAGGACCACCGTGTTGGTCGTCGCCCGGCCGACGCCGTCGGCACCGCCCTCGGTGTGGAGGCCGTTGTAGCAGCCGACGATCGTGATGCAGTAGCCGAAGAAGAACGACTTGCCGACGCCGGAGAGGAGGTCGCCCAGGGTGAGGTTCGCGAGCACGTCGTTCCAGTAGAGCGACGCCGGCAGGTCGAGCTGGAGGACGGCGACGATCAAGCCGCCCAGAATCCCCAGGGCGTCGCCGAGGATGGTGAGCGCGGGGAGCATGATGAGCGTGGCCATGAGCTTCGGCACGACGAGCTTCTTGACCGGATCGGCGGCCATCGAGCGCAGGGCGTCGATCTGCTCGGTCACCTTCATGGTGCCGATCTCGGCGGTCATCCCGGCGCCGATCCGGCCGCCGACGATCAGGGCGGTCAGGACCGGGCCCAGCTCGCGGACGAGCGATTTCGAGACCACGGTGCCGATGTAGTACTTGATCCCCAGGGTGGGCAGGCTGTAGGCGGTCTGGAGGGCCATGACCATGCCGGTGAAAATGGTAGTGATGCTCGCCACGCCGAGCGAGCGGACGCCGATCTGCTCCATCTGGTCGAGCCAGAGGCCGATCTCGAACGGCCGGCGGACCAGCGCGGAGAACGCCTGGCCGGTCAGGAGGGCCAGCTCGCCGGTCGTCTGGGTGAACTTGCGTTTCACTTAAGCCTTCACTTGCGAACCTTCACTTGCGTACGGGGTACCAGAAGAGGGCCGGCGAGACGCCGAGGGCGAAGTCGCAGACGGCGAGAACGGCGATCCCCGGCAGGAGCTTGGGGTCGCGGATCGCCGCCACGGCGAACGCCAGAGCCCCCAGCAGCCGGCCGACGACGGCGATCGGGATCATCCCGCTGTACCGCCGCGGCTCGCGGGCCACGAGGACGTAGAGAGCGGCGAGCATGGCGAGGAGGGTCGCCATCACCCAGAGGTAGAACGGCTCGCCCGGCAGGGGGATCCCGAGCACCCGCGCCGGCACCCCCGGCGCCACCACCATGAGGACGGCGAACGCGAGGTCGTAGAGAGCGCCCGCGAAGAGACTCGCCTGAAATAGCGTCAGAAAACGGAAGCGGCGGGCAAACCGGGAGGTGACGCTCATGTGAGCGCCCATCCTAGCAGGGGGCGTGCCAACCCCTCGTCAGCTGCGGAGATGGGGACCCTTGCGGCGGGGGTGAAGATCCAGGGACAATTGCCACCCGATGGCCTGGGCATAGCGCTCGAGGGTCGAGAGCCGGATGCTCCCGGCGCTGTTCTCCATCCGGCTGATCGCCGACTTCTTCGTCTCCAGCCGCTGCGCGACCTGTTCCTGGGTCAGGCCGGCCTTCTCTCGGGCCTGCCGGAGAAGGGCACCGACTTTGAAATCTTCGAATCCCGCCTCCAAATTTTCAGCGAACTCAGGATCTCGGGCCGCCCGCGTCCTCGTATACTTAGTTAGGTCGCTCATGATCTTGCCTCCTGCTCAAGTAGTCCTGCCGACGCTTCTCGGCCAGTGCAATCTCCTGACGTGGCGTCTTCTCGGTCTTCTTGGCAAAGCCACTGGTGAGAACCAGTAACCGAGAACCGTCGAAAAAGCCGATCAACCGAAAGGTGTCTCCACCGTGCTGCGCCCGCACTTCCCAGAGGTCGCTGGTGCCGACAAGCTTCTTGAGGTACTGCGAGGGCACCGACTCGAGCTCTTCCACCAGGCGCAGAACCCAAACCACTTTCTGCGCCTGCTTGCTGCTAAGTGAATCAAGGAACTCTTCAACAGGGCAGTGACCCGCCCGGGTCTTGTAGAAGCGGGCTTCACGCACTCGCCGAGGTTAACACAAACGTGAACTTGGTACCAGCCATAGCGGCCGTGGCCAGATTGACTTCAGGAGCGGAAACTTAAAAGCCGGCCCAAAACCTCTCCAAACTCCGAAAAAGTCTCCCTAAACTCGAAATGCCCCTCGATAAACTGAATTGCGCCGCCTCTAAACTCGTTTTGTCCCTGGATAAACTGAGTTGGGCGGCCTCTAAACTCGTGTTGTCTCTGGATAAAGTGAAACGCGCGGCCTCTAAACTCCCGATGTCCCTGGATAAACTACAACGCGACCCCTCTAAACAGTTTTTGCCGGCCTCGAAAGTACTTTGGAGACGTTCCGCGGAGCTTTAGGGACGTTTCCGAGAGCTTTAGGGAGGTTCCGTGGACCGTTGGAGACGTTTCGCGGAGCTTTGGAGACCTCCGCGCCTGGTTTTACGAGGTCCGAAACTCGCTTAGGGACCTCCGAGGCGGGTTTAGGGAGGTCGGAAAGGTCTTTGGAGACCGCTGAACCGACATTGGCGACTCCCGAAAGGACTTTGGAGGGAGTCTGGAGTCGTTTTCGCCCTACTCCGCCCGGAACGCCTCGCAGGGGTCGAGCCGGTCTCCACCCGGCCTGCGGTATGATCCCCCCGTCACGGAGGAGGCCCGATGAGCGACGACATCAGCGAGACGAGAGACGAGGCGCTCGCCCAGGGCGACCAGGGCGACCTGATCGACCAGGGCGAGCTGGACGAGACCTGGCGGGTGGTCCGTACGGTCGGGACCGAGGAGGAGGCCATGGTGGTGGTCGGCTTCCTCAACAGCAGCGACATTCCGGCCGAGGTGGAGTCGCTGCGCATCAGCGAGCTGCCGGTCGACTTCGGCGACATGAGCCAGGTGCACATCCGGGTGCCGGTCGAGCGGGCGGACGAGGCGATCGCCCTTCTCGCGTCGCAGGACGAGGCGGCCCCGGTGTTCGCCGAGGGCGAGGCGACCCAGGCGGTCGATTCGCTCGAAACGCTAGAAGCGGCGGAGCTCGCCGTGAAAGACATGGACTCCCCTGAAACGAAATAGCCTCGCGAGGGCCTAAAGAGAGCGTGAGCACTCTGGACGGCGGCCAGACCGTCGGCCGTTATCGGATCGAGCGATTCTTGGGCGCCGGCGCCATGGGGGAGGTGTACCTCGCCCAGGACCCGCACATCGAGCGGCCGCTCGCCATCAAGACCGTCCGGCTGGCTGGCCGGCCGCAGGAGATCGAGGACCGCAAGAAGCGGCTGCTGCGCGAAGCCAAGGCCGCCGGGCGGCTGCTCCACCCCAACATCGTCACCCTCTTCGACACCGGCGAGGCCGCCGACGTCCTCTATCTCGCCTTCGAGTACGTCGAGGGGATGGACCTCTCCGCCCGGGCGGGGACGCCGCCGCCGCTGTCGCTCCGGGAGGTGCTGCGGATCACCGCCGAGAGCGCCGAGGCGCTCGACTACGCCCACCGCCAGGGGATCGTCCACCGGGACATCAAGCCGAGCAACATCCTGCTCGACAAGGGCGGCCACGTGAAGGTGGCCGACTTCGGCATCGCCAAGATGGCCGGACAGTCGACCGAGCTGACCATGGCCGGCTCGGTGATGGGGAGCCCGCAGTACCTCTCCCCCGAGCAGATCCGCGGCGAGGAGCTGGACGGCCGGAGCGACGTCTTCTCCCTGGGCGTCGTCCTCTTCGAGCTGCTCTCCGGCCGCCGGCCGTTCGACGGCGAGACCATCACCACCCTGGTCTACCAGATCCTCCACAAGGAGCCGCCCCGGGTCTCCGAGCTCCGCGGCGGCATCCCGCCGCGCCTGGAGGCCCTCCTCGCCCACATGCTGGCGAAGGACCGCGACGAGCGCCTGGCGACGGCGGGCCTGGTGGCCGAGGAGATCAAGGCGATCGAGCGCGAGCTGCCGGACGACACCCTGGCGGCGCCGGCCTCGACCAACGTGCAGCAGCAGATCCCGACCTACGTCCTGCCCCGGCGCACGACGGCGGCGGCGCAGATGCCGGATTCGGTGCGGCCGCCCGCCCCGGGCCAGGCGCCCTTGGCCTCGGCCGCGCCCGGCCCTCCTGCCGGGCCGCCGACGCAGATGCCGCTGCCGCCGATCGCCGCGCCGCTCCCGGCACCGGCGGCCGCGCGCTCGCGCACCGGGCTCTGGATCGGGCTCGCGGTGGCGCTCCTCGTCTTCCTCGGCCTCGCCGCGGTCGGCGGTACCCTCGGCTGGCGCTACTACCAGAAGCTCCGCGGCGGGACCGGCGAGACGACCCCGGCGGACACGGTCGCGGCGCAGACCCCCTCGTCAGCTCCGGCAACGTCGGCTCCGGCAACATCGGCGGCATCGGCGACATCGGCGGCCGGCACCGAGCCCTCGCCCGCCCCACCGAGCCCGTCCACTCCGTCCATCCCGTCGCCCTTGGCGCCGCCCGCGGCCAAGCCGGTCGAGGTCCCGGTAGTCGTGGGGCAGCCGATCGAGATCCGCAACCAGCCGCCCGGCGGTCGCACCCGCCCGCCCGCGACCGGCACCGCGGGCCCCGCGGCCACGGCGGCCAGGCCCTCGTCGACCACCACCGTCGAGCCACCGCGGCCAACCCCGGCGGAGCCCGCCCACCGCACCCCTCCGGTGCCGGCCCCCTCGCGCCCTGGGTCGAGCGCGGGGGCGAGCGGACGCCCGCCGGAGCCCACCCCCGTCGAGCCGGCTCCGGAGCCGGCCCGGGAGCGGCCGGCGGAGGGCGGCCAGGCCCTGAAGACCGGTTTGAACCTCGCCTTCAGGGTCACCCCGCCGGACGCCTTCATCCTCGTCGACAAAACGGTGATCGGCCGGGCCGAGGAGTGGAGCGGGCAGAAGGGGACCCGGCCCTACACCCTGGCCGAGGCCGGCGAGCACACGATCAAGATCCGGAAGCCGGGGATGAAGGATTACCGCATCGACATCGACGCCAGCGAGGCGAGCGGCACGACCCCGGTGACGGCCCGGCTCCAGCCCCTCCCCACCCGTGAGGTCTCGACCTCCGATCTCCAGTCCTACCACGTGCGCAAGGCGATCGGCTTCAAGGGCGCCCCGGAGGGGGCGGAGGTGCTGGTCGACGGCAATCCCAGCGGCCAGGCCAAGCGCTTCTCCTGCGGCGTCTTCGGCCGCGGTGGGCTGGATCTCGGCCCCGGCACCCATCGGGTGACGGTCTCCGCGCCGGGGTACGCCCAGCGCGACCTCAAGATCGAGGTCGACGACGAGGGGGGCAGCAACTGCCAGGCGGTCGACCTCAACATGGCGCGCGGAGGAGGCGGATGAGAGAGATTGTTCATGTCGCCGATATCGCCGAGATCGTAGAGAGCACCGAGGCCGTCCCCGCCCCTGCCCCGCCCGCCGCCGAGCCGCTCGCCCGGAACCTGCCGGGCCGGCTCCGCCGCCACCGGCTCGGCAACGGCCTGGAGGTCTGCCTGATCGACAACCGGCAGGCGCCGCTCGTCACCTCCGTCCTCTACTACCGGGCCGGCACCCGCGACGAGCCGGCCGAGCACGGCGGGGTCGCCCACTTCCTCGAGCACATGATGTTCAAAGGCTCGGCGCACTACGGGCCGGGGGAGATCGACCGCCGCACCCAGGCCCTGGGCGGGGTCAACAACGCCTTCACCAGCCACGACGCCACGGCCTACCACTTCAACTTCGCCGCCGACCGCTGGACCGAGGCGCTGGCGATCGAGGCCGACCGCATGGCGGCGCTCACCCTCCATCCCGACGAGGTGGCGAGCGAGCGCCAGGTGATTCTGGAAGAGATCGCCATGTACGCGAGCGAGCCCTGGGACGCCCTGGAGATGGAGGTGCAGTCCCGGCTCTACGGCCGCCACGCCTACGGCCGGCCGGTCCTCGGCACCCGGGAGTCGCTCCTCGCCACCGGTCCAGAAGATCTGGCCGACTTCCACCGCCGCTTCTACCGGCCGGACAACGCGGTGCTGGTTTTGGCCGGCGAGCTCGACGACCGGGCTCTGGCGGCGGTCGAGAGGACCCTCGGGGCGGTACCATCGCCGCCGCCCGGTCCCGGCCCGCGTCCGGCCTCGGCTCCCCTCGACTTTCCCGCCGGCCTGGCGCGGCTCGAACGCCGCAAGGGGGAGGTGGCGCGGCTCCTCCTCGCCCTCCCCGGCCCGCCCGCCGATCACCCCGACCATCCGCCGCTGCGCCTCCTCATCACCCTCCTCGCCTCCGGCCGGGCGAGCCGGCTCCACCGGGCGATGGTCGACGAGGACCAGATCTGCGTCTGGGTGGCCTCCGACCTCTCGGAGACCCTGGACGCCGGCCAGATCACCCTCGGCGCCGAGGTGGTGCCGGGGGTGACGCCGGAGCGCGTCGAGTCCGACCTGCTGCGCCACCTGGCCGACCTGGCGGAGCGCACCCCCTCGGCCGAGGAGGTCGAACGGGCCAAGCAGATCGTCCGCGCCGATTGGGTCTTCGGTCACGAGAAGGTGCACCAGCAGGCGCTCTCGGCGGGCTTCGCTCTCACCCTCTTCGATTTGAGCTACCTCGACCGGCACCTCGCGGCCACCCTGGAGACCACCCCCGAACAGCTGCGGGAGATGGCGGTCCGCTACCTGGACGCCCAAAAGAGCGCCGTCTTCGGCTGGTCGCTGCCGCGCGAGGGGGCATGACGGGGCCACCGACGGGGCTGACGGGGCCACTGACGGAGGAGGAGGTCCGCCGCTATCGGGAGGACACCCCGGGCTCCGCCCACCGCATCCACCTCAACAACGCCGGGGCGTCGCTCCCCCCGCGGCCGGTGCTCGACGCCATGCTCGACCACCTGCGGCGCGAGGCCGAGCTCGGCGGCTACGAGGCGGCCGAGGTGGTGGAGGGGCAGGTTGCGGCGGTCTACGGCGATGTCGCCGCCCTCCTCGGCTGCCGGGCGGAGAACGTGGCGCTGGTCGAGAACGCCACCGTCGCCTTCTCCCAGGCCCTCTCGGCCTTCACCTTCCGCCCCGGCGACCGGCTGGTCACCACGGAGAGCGACTACCCGTCGAACCGCATCCTCTACGCCGCTCTCGCCGAGCGCTGCGGGATCGAGGTCTGTGTCGCTGCCGACCTGCCGGCCGGCGGCGTCGATCCCGGCGCGGTCGCCGAGCTGGCGAAGGACCCGCGCTGCCGGCTGGTCGCGGTCTCCTGGGTGCCCACGAGCTCGGGGCTGGTGCAGCGGGTGGAGGAGGTGGGGGAGGTCTGCGCGGCGGCGGGGGTGCCCTATCTGATCGACGCCTGCCAGGTGGTGGGGCAGCTGCCGATCGACGTGGCACACCTCCACTGCGACTATCTGGCGGCCACGGCGCGCAAGTTCTTTCGCGGCCCCCGCGGCATCGGTTTCCTCTACGTCTCCGACCGGGCGCTCGCGCGGGGCGACTACCCCCTGGGGATCGACATGGCGGGCGCTGCGCTCCAGCCGGGAGGCGGGCTCGACCTCGTGCCCTCGGCCCGGCGGTTCGAGAACTGGGAGTTCTCCTACGCCCTCGTCCTCGGCCTGGGGGAGGCGGCGCGCTATGCCCTGGCCGCCGGAATCGAGCGCACCGGAGGGCGGGCGATCGAGCACGCCGCCTATCTCCGCGAGCGGCTGGCCGCGCTCCCCGGAGTGGCGATCCACGACCGCGGGGAGCGCCTCGGCGCCATCGTCACCGTGGTGGTCGCGGGGCGCGACCCGCGAGAGATCGTCCTCGCCCTCCGCCGGGACGGGATCAACGTCAACAGCGTGAATTCGCCGAATCCCGGCGCCGGAGGGGGGCCGCCCCGGCCGGTCCTCCGGCTCTCGCCCCACTACTACAACACCCGCGAAGAGCTGGACACCGCGCGTCTCGGCGCTCGCCGGCGCGCTCGCCGGAGTCCCCCATGCCTGACCTCGGAATGCGGGTCCGCCGGGTGGAGGGGGCGCCGGTCGCCGCGGTGCGGGTCTGGGTGCGGGCAGGGGCACGGATCGAGGAGAGCCCCGGCCAGGCGATTCTGACCGGCCGCATGCTGACCGAGGGGACGAGCCGGCGCGACTGGCGGCGGATCGCCGAGGAGGCGGACGCGCGGGGGGCGATCGTGTCGAGCTTCGCCACCTTCGAGTGCCACGGGGTGTCGATCGACGTCCTCGCCGACGACTGGGAGCTCGCTCTCGGCTGGGCGGCCGAGCTGATGCTCGAACCCTCCTTTCCCGCCGACCGCTGCACCTGGCTCGCGAAGCAGACCGCGGCGGAGCTGGAGAGCCTCGCCGACCAGCCGGAGGTGAAGACCGCCTGGGGCTTCATGGAGCAGATCTACACCCCCCACCCGCGGAGCCGCCCGCTCCAGGGGAACGAGGAGAGCCTCCTCCGCCTCACTCCCGAGGACTGCGCCGGGTTCCATCGCCGGGCGCTGTCGAACGGCCTCCTGGCGACGGTGGCGGGGGTGATCGACGAGGAGGCGGTGGCGGCGCGCCTCGGGGAGCTCTTCGGCGGCCTGGAGCGGACGGCGACCCCGCCGCCCGAGCCGCTGACCCCCACGGGGATGCCGGAAGCCCGGCGCCAGGTGGCGACCGAGGCCGAGGATCAGGCCCACCTCTACATCGGGCACCTGACGGTCCCCCGCCGCCACCCCGACTACACCGCCTTGGAAGTGCTGGCGGTGATCCTCGGCTCGGGAGCGGGCCTGACCGGCCGCATCCCCACCCGCATCCGCGAGCAGGAGGGGCTCGCCTACAGCGCCTACGCGCAGACCGTGGCCGGGGCCGGGGTCGACCGCGGGCGGCTGGTCGCCTACGTCGGCACCTCGCCGGAGACCGCCGAGAAGGCTCTCCAGGGGGTCGTCGAGGAGATCACCCGGGTGGTCGAGGACGGGGTCCTCCCGGAAGAGGTCGAGGAGGCCCGCGCCTACCTCCTGGGCCGCGAGCCCTTCAGGCGCGAGACCGCGAGGCAGTGGGTCGAGCTCCTGGTCGACGCCGAGCACTACCAGCTCCCCCTGGACGATCCCGCCTGGCGGACGGCGAGCCTGGAAGCGGTGGACCGCCAGGCGGTCGAGGAGGCCACCCGGCGGCACATCGTGCCAGGGGATCTGAAGGTGACGGTGGGGCTGCCGGGGTAGGACACCTCTCGCTGGCGATTACCGGGCGCCAAGCAGCCGGGTGGGGAGCCGGAATAGCGCGCGCACCAGCTCGAGGACGCCTTCGACGGTGATCCCGACGAGGCGAAAGGGCAGGGCGAGCAGCCAGAGAATGGGATAGCAAACCAGGACCAGGAGCGCCAGGGGCCACGCGAGCACCAACAGGATCAGCCAGAGCAGAAGTTTCAACATGGCGATCGTTCCTCCTCTTGCAACACTACGCAAGCCGCACGGCCGGGGTTGCAAAGGCGGACGTCGTCAGCCGGCACTGCCGAAAGTGGCGAAGGTGGCGAACGAAAAGACGCGCCATGCATGTGGATGGCCCGGACGCTTGAGCTCGGTTGCCGCGCCTCCCGTGAACTCCGCGATCACGCCGGCCCAGAACGGCAGAGCCCCCACGTTCCCCTCGGAAACGCGAACGAACCACCTGCCGGAAAGGCGATTCCACAGCAGGAAGGCCGCTCGGCGGCCCACGCCGGAGCGCCGGTAGCGGCGAAGCACGAAGAACTCGGCGACATCGAAGACATCCGGGTCGTCGGACGCGGGTGAGCCCCGCGTGGCGAGCGCGAACCCCGCTACCCGGTCGTCGTACCGGATGAGGAACGGGAACCGGCGCTCGGGTTCGGACCAGTAGAGCGCCAGCTGCCGATAGCCGAAGCGTCCGTCGGGCCCGAGCTCGATGTTGGGGAATGCCGGGCTGAGATCGTGGATGTACAGCTCGAGAAGATTGGACAACAGCGTGGCATCCGCCGATGTCGCCACATCGAGAGCGACTTCGTGTGGATCTGCCATCTCAGCCTTCTGTCGTCCTCGTAGGTGAGCGCGATCCGGACGAGCCGCCTTCTCTGGCATTGAACGCATGCACCTGGCTGGTGCGGGTTGAGCTCACGCCCGAACGTTAGCAGGTGCGGCGAGACGAGCCCCACGCCGGCCGGGTGGGCAAACGACATGTATGTTAGCATCACGCTATGAAGCGAACCACGGTCTATCTTGATCCAGATCTTGAGATCCTGCTCAAGCTAGAGGCCCTGCGCAGCAAGCGTTCTATGACGGACGTGTTGCGCGCAGCCCTGAAGTCCTATCTGTCGGGTCTCCCGCGCCAGGTCCCGCCCGGTGCTGGCGCCTTCGACAGCGGCCACACCGAGACCGGGGAACGCGCGGAAGAGCTTCTCGGCAAGCTCGGCTTCGCGACGGGCAGCGGGTAAGCGATTGGCCGTCCTGCTGGACACGGGGATTCTCTACGCTTACTACGATCGCCGGGATTCCTGGCACCCCGCCTCCCGCGCACTGGTCGAAAGGGAAGCGGGTGGGCTTTTCGTCCCAGCACCGGTTCTTCCCGAAGTCGACTACCTCCTCGGCGAGCGTCTCGGCGCAGAAGCGCAAGCCACGTTCTACCAGGGCCTTGTCGACGGCTCTTTCTTCGTCGAAGAGCTCCTCCCGCAACACTGATCCAGAGTCCTCGAGTGAACCGCAAATACAAGAGCCTACCTGGGCTCGCGATGCGGCCGTCCAGGCTCTTGCCGAGCAGTGGGATTGGGCCGCGTGGCGACGACCGATCGGCGCCACTTCGGAGCAGTCGAGATCGCAGTCCCCTTAGAGCGCCTAACAAAACCACCGTTCGAGTAGGTGCGAGCAGATGAGCGCACAGCCGATCTTGAGAAAAGCTTCGTAGATGGATGCACGAGTTCATACAGGATCTGAGTTCCGAAACGATTCAGCCACGAGTGCGTACGCTCGACAACCCAGCGATGCCGGCCGAGTCGCTCCTTGGACTCAATGCCCTTGCGGGCAATCCGCGGCGTGATGCCACGCTGGCGCAAGAGGGCCCTATTCTTCTTCGAGTCATATCCCTTATCCGCATGCAACTTGTCGGGACGCTTGCGGGCCGTCCTCGGGGAACTTCACGGATCGCTGGGTCAAGAGTCGACCCGAACATCGTGGTGCGTTGACGTTGGCGGCAGTCAATACGATCGCGAGCGGGATGCCCGGCGGTCGACCACCAGATGCGCTTCGTGCCCTGTTTGCCGCGAACCTTGGATCGGCCCGGTTATCTTGCCCCCCTGGAGGGTACTGTCGAGGCTCATGGAGGCCGGCCCAGTCGATCGTCGGCTTGGCCGAGCCGATCTCGCAAGACCTGGTGGAGGCGGTCCCAGACACCAGACGTTTGCCAGTCTCGAAGACGACGCCAGCAGGTCATGCCACTGCCCAGCCCAGCTCTTTGGGGAGCATCTCCCAGGGGATGCCGCTGCGGAGGACGAAGAGGATGCCTGCCAAGGCTGCACGATCGGACACGCGAGGGCGACCACCTTTTGGCTTTGGCTTGTCCGGGGGTAACAAAGGCGCCACATGCTGCCACAGAGTTTCGTCTACAAGTGCTCCCATATGACGTCAAAGGATAACACAAGTCGCGGTTTTGTTAGACGCTCTTAGAGCTCGTGCCTGATAGGTTGTGAGGCGGGGTGAGGGCTCGACAGCCGGGTGCTGCGCCACGTGGGTGGCACCTCTCAGAACGGTACTCACTCCCAATACGACGAGATCGATGCGCAGAGAATCTGAAGGAGCAAGCGAATGGACGTCAAGCCGATCAAGACCGAAGAGGACTATCGAGCGACCCTCCGCGAGATCGAGTCGCTGATGAGAGCCGAACTCGAGTCCCCCGAAGGGGAGCGGCTCGACGTTCTGGTAACGTTGATCGAAGCCTACGAGCGTCGGCATTTTCCGCTGGATCTGCCCGATCCCGTGGCGGCCATCAAGTTTGTGATGGATCAGCGCGGGCTGACGGTCAAGGATCTCGAACCGATGATCGGCCACTCCAATCGCGTGTACGAAATTCTCGGCCACAAGCGGCCGCTCACTCTCAAGATGATCTGGAAGTTACACAACGGACTGGGTATTCCGGCGGAATGCCTGATTAAGCAGCCGGGGAGCCGGGCCGCGTAAGGGTCCATACAGTCGGATCCAACGCTGGATCCAGGGTATCAGGAAGGCGCGCGTACTCCCTCCGCGATACCGGTGTACGGACTGTCCGACCAGACCCGAAGGGTCGAGCGCTCAATGTGAGAGTGATGTAAAAGGCTGGCGAGGAAGCCGCCGTAGGCGGCGAGCGACCCTAAAGAAGGCTCGCCCATCGGCTAATACGCGGGTTGGAATCGCAGCGCTTCGGCGAGATCACCCTGTCTGAGCTGCTCAGTATAGGCCTGCTTACGGCGGCTCCAAGTCTCATAGATCCCCTTCCAGCGGCTGAAGTCCGCGCGCGTCTCGTCGTACTCGTCGTAGCGCTCCAGCTTTCCTGTCATGAGGGCGGAGTAGAAGTCCTCGCTGAGAATGCCGTACTTCTCCTCGTAGAGGGTCAACCGCCGCTCCTGCAACTTCATCTCGATGACTAGCTCGTGGAGCTCCATAGCTTCTCCCGACGACCCGATCGCCTCGATAGATCCTACCACTGGGGGACCCGACGAAAGCGTCTACCTTCCCGCAGCCACCAGGGGCAGCACATCCTCATAGCCGGACCCCGCCGTGGGGACCGCCCCGAAGCGGCGCTCGCGGTGGTGGAACTCGGCGACCGCCGCGGCCAGGTCGTCTCTCCCGAAATCGGGCCACATCCGCTCGGTGAAGACGAGCTCGGCGTAGGCGCACTCCCAGAGCAGGAAGTCGGAGAGCCGCTTCTCCCCTCCGGTGCGGACGAGGAGGTCGACGTCGGGGACAGGCAGGGGCTCGGCGAGGAGGCGGGTGAAGAGCTCGCGGGTCAGCGGCTCGCCCTGGCCGTCGAGCCTGCGGGCGGCGGCCAGGATGGCGTCGCGGGCCGAGTAGTCGACGGCGATCCGGAGGAGAAAGGCGGTCGCCCCGGCGGTCGCCGACTCCGCGAGCTCGATCGCCCGCACGAGGCCGGCCGGCAGCCGGTCGCGGCGGCCGAGGACGACGATCCGCACCCCCCGCTCGGCGCAGCGCCGAGCCTCCCTGGCTAAGAAGGCGCGGAAGAGCCGCATCAGGGCTCCCACCTCGGCCGGCGGGCGCTTCCAGTTGTCGGAGGAGAAGGCGAAGAGGGTGAGGACCGAGATCCCGAGCCCGGGCGCCGCCTCGACCGTCCGCCGCACGGCCTCGGCGCCCGCCTCGTGCCCCGCCATCCGCGAGCGCCCGCGGGCCAGGGCCCAACGGCCGTTGCCGTCCATGATGATCGCGGCGTGGAGACCGGCCGTCGTAGCGGTACGGACGCTCACGAGCGGGCCTCGACCCGCTCGAGGAGGGCGAGCATCTCGCGGTCGCTCCGGAGATGAGCCAGGAGGCGGGCCACCCAGTAGCGGGGCCCCGGCGGCACCCGTAGGCCGGGAGCCGCTGCCAGCAGGGTCTCGACGACCTCTCTGTGCCCACCGGTCGCCGCGTTCAAGAGGGCGGAGGTGCCGGAATGCCCCTCGACCCGGGCTCCGGCGGCGAGCAGAGTGCGGAAGGTCGACAACTCCCCTTGGGACGCCGCGAGGTTCAGGGCCGACGTCCCGTTCGCCGCCAGCCGGTTGGGATCGGCGCCGCGGGCGAGGAGGAGCCGCACCACCGCCAGCTGGTCCTTGTGGATGGCATGGAGGAGGGGCGTCCAGCCGTTCGGCCCCCGGTCCAGCTCTTCGAGCCCGGCTCCGGAATCCAGGAGCTCGGTCACCACCGCGGTGCTCCCCACCCGCGCCGCCTGATGGAGGGGCGGAAAGGCCGCCGGATCGCGCCACTGCCCGAGCAAGAGAGCGGTGGCGACCAGGGCAGCGCCCGCGAAGGTCGCGGCGAGCAACAGCGTCCCGAGGATCTCCTTCCCTTTCATGATCCCTCCCAAAGCGCTTTTCACCACAAAGCCGGTGGTCAAAAAAAGGGTGCCGCTCGCGGACGTTCAACCGTTCCGGGTGGCATGGATGATCGCTTCCATGTGGTCCAGGTAGCGTTCGAGCGCCCGCCGGCCGGGGGGGGCCAGGCGGTACTCGGTCTTCGGCACCCGCCCCTCGAAGTACTTGGCGCAGGTGATGTACCCCGCCTCCTCGAGCTTCCGGGCGTGGACGCTCAGGTTGCCGTCGGTCGTCTTGAGCAGCTTCTTCAAATCGTTGAAACTCAGGCTGTCGTTGACCGCCAGGGCGGAGACGATCCCCAGCCGCATCCGCTCGTGGATCAGGCGGTCGAGGTCGAGCGCCTGGCGCTCGGGAGAGCGGACGCTGCCGCCTCCGGCGTGCGCCGAATCGGGCCCGACGACGCTCGCCATCCGGGGGAGGGGCTCGCGGCGCGCCATCAGCCGCCGTGCCCCCGCGCGATCAGGAGGCCGAAGAGGATGTGGAGACCACCGAAGCCGCCGGCCAGGAGCGCGTCCCCCCAGGCGAAGGGGCAGACGAAGGAGATGGCGCCCAGGCCCATGAAGGCGAGCCCCATGACCGGCACGATGCGGACCGAGAAGGCGCCGCCGGTGACGACCCCGGTACCGTAGAGGAGGAGCCAGGTGCCGGGGAGGAAGCCCGAGGCCCCGACGGCGAGGAGGATGCCGGTCAAGAGGGCCCCGGCGGCGAACGGCGGCAGGAGCCCGAGGGCGAAGCGGCGCCCGGGCGCGGCGAAGAGGCTGATCTGTGCCCGCCGCGCCTTCCAGCCGATGGCGCCGCAGGTGATGATGCAGGCGACCGCCGCCTCCCCCAGCCAGGTGAGGAACCAGCCGCGGAGCCCTGGCTGGCGCGACGCCAGGAAGGCGGCGAGGAGGGCGGTGACCCCGACGACCATCTCGCCGATCCCGGAGACCGCGGTGAAGCAGGCCGCCCCCTCCATGGTCTCGCGGATGAACCGCAGGTTGTCCATGGCATGGAGGTGCAGGGCGGGAGGGGGGAGGGCAGCGTCTCGGAACGCGAACGGGCGGGGCGCGTGGCGGTCACGGAGAGAATGTAGCGAGGCAGGATCGTGGTGTCAAGTTCTTTGCTGCGCAAAGTTGGACAGAGTGGGCCTCAACTCGGGATCGCTGTGCCCTGGTTCATTGCAGACCGGGAAAAACGGCGAGCCGCCACGCGACCGAGCTCCCCGCCACAGCGCTCCAAGCCATGAGCAGGTAGATCCAGATCCGAGATACGGCTCTCCAAGCGTGAGCGAGGCGTCTCAAAGTCAGGGGTACGGGTCTCCAGACCAGAGATACGGGGACTCCGACTCGGAGATACGGGGGCGCAAGGTTCGAGATACGGGTCTCCAGGCCAGAGACACGGGGCGCAGAGTCTGAGACACAGGGGCGCAGGCTCAGGGATACGGGTCTCCAGGCCGGAGACACGGGGGCTCAGACTCAGAGCTACAGGGGCTCAGACTCAGAGTACGGGGGCGCAGAGTCTGAGACACGGGGTCGGCAAACCGTAGGAACCTGCGTCGAGGAAATAGGGCGGGGATCAGGACTTCTGGCTCGGCAGATTTCCTGCCGCGCAGGCTCCTAGCTAGGAGCTCCGCCCGAGGGAACGCCACCTACCTCCTTCCTACCGCCTCCTACCGCCGCTTCGCCCCCACCGCCTTCTTCGCCGCCGCCTGGACCATGCCGACCATCCCCATCAAGCCCATCGACTTGCCCATGGAGAGCTCGGGGCCGAAGATCTTGTAGATGATGTCCGGCTCGACCGCGGCGACCTGCTCGGGGGGGGCGCCCGAGAGGGTGTCCTCCAAGATCACGGCGAGCGCCTTGGCCGAGATCCCCTGCGGGTTCTCGACCGCGAAGTGGAAGGCGAGGGCGCCGTCGGGGCGGCGCTCCTCGAAGACGTAGGCCTCCGACTCGCAGGCCGGGACCTCGTTCAAGCTCGAGAAGGGCCGCCGCGCGATCTGCGGCGGCACCTCCTCGAAACGCTCGGCGATGTCGATCAGCGTCTGGATGCGCTCGCTGCGGTCGGAGACCAGGGAGAGCGCTTCGATCGTCTGGGTCAGCTTCTCCGGTAACTCAGGCATCTCACACCTCTTTAAGGTCCTGGCTTCAGGTTTGGTTGCGAGGACCGGCGACTGGCCGCGCGGAGCGCCCGAAGGAGCCGGCCCGGAGGAGCCAGCCTGGAGCCAGGACCTCCTTGCGATCTACTTTTCGATCGGGACACCCACCAGGTTGCCCCACTCGGTCCAGCTGCCATCATAGTTGCGCACCTGGTCGTAGCCCAGGAGATGGGTGAGCACGAACCAGGTGTGGCTGCTGCGCTCGCCGATCCGGCAATAGACGATGACGTCGTCCTTCGGCGCGAGCTTGGCCTCGCCCTCGTAGAGGCCGCGCAGCTCGTCGGCGGTCTTGAAGGTGCCGTCGTCGGGGTTGACCGCCCGGGCCCAGGGGATGTTCTTGGCCCCCGGAATGTGGCCACCGCGCAGAGCTCCCTCGTTGGGGTACTCCGGCATGTGCAGGCGCTCGCCGCTGTACTCCTGGGGGCTCCGCACGTCGATCATCTTGCCCTGCTTCTTGGTGTGTTCGAGGACGGTGTCTCGGTAAGCGCGCACCTTGGCGTCGTCGCGCTCCTTGGCCTGGTACTGGGTCTCGGGGTAGTGCGGGACCTCCTTGGTCAGGGGACGCCCCTCCTTCACCCACTTGATGCGGCCGCCGTCCATCACCTTCGCCTTGTCGTGGCCGAAGAGGCGGAAGACCCAGAGGGCGTAGGTGGCCCACCAGTTGTTGCGGTCGCCGTAGAAGATGACCGTCGTGTCCTTGTCGGCGCCGATCCGGCGCATCAGCTTCTCGAACCCCTCGCGTCCCAGGTAGTCGCGCTGGACCGGGTCGTTCAGGTCGCGGGTCCAGTCGACCTCCACCGCTCCCTGGATGTGGCCCGAGGAGTAGAGGAGCGCGTCCTCGTTCGATTCCACGAGGCGGACCCCCGGTTCGTTCAGATGCTCGGCCACCCAGTCGGTCGAGACCAGCGCATCCGGGTGGGCATATCCACGGCTCTCGATTTCGCTCACGGTCGCAGCTCCTTTCGCTCTCTAGAAGGACGCCAGATGATTTGTGACGGGTATTATCATCAATTCCTCTCCGCACTTCAACCGGCGCTCTTCAACCAGCGGGGGGATGCATTTTTGCGCAACTTAGGCTAGGCTACCTTCAATCGAACCTTGTTTGGAGTTCCTTCCCCGCTTCGGAGCAGGCCCGGTAGCCGTGGTGGCCGCCAGATGGACCTGCTTGGAAGGAGTCTCGATGTCCATTGGGATCTACCGTCGTGGGATCTACCGTCGCGTCACCGCCTCCACCCTGCTGGCCGGCTCTCTCTGTCTGCTGGCCGCAACCGCGGAGGCCGCTCCGGCTCCGCGCCCGGGGAGCTCCAGACCGACTGCCGTCGTGAGCCAGAGCGGCTCTGGCTCGTATTGGGGCAATCTGTGGACCCAGCTCGTGCATCTCTTCGCGAGCGACCATCACGATGCCGCGGGCGACGGTCACGGCGGTCACGGCCATGGCGATCCGGACAACGACGAGGGTCCGGGCATGTGCCCGCACGGACGGTAACGGCCGCTAGGCAGCCGGTAGGGATCTAAAGCGGGACCGGAGCTCGCGAGCGGGCTCCGGTCCCTTGAGAAGAGGGAGAGGCGAGGCGATGAACGAGTGGCATCCCGACGGCGATCAGCTCGAAAGATTCCTCGGCGACGACATGCCGGAGGAGGAGGGCCGTGAGGTCCAGGGCCACCTCTTCGCCTGCACCGCCTGCGAGGAGCGCCTGTTCGCCCTCCTCCCCGCCCTGCACCAAGCCGGCGAAGCCTCCCCCCCCCGCCCCCCGGAAACAGAATACCGCGGTCTGCTCCAGCGGGTGCTCGCCGACGGCCGGGTCGAGACCGAGAAACGGGGCTCCCGGCTGACCCGCGAGCGGGCGGAGGCCGGGCTGCTGCTCCGCGAGCTGCTCGAAGCGCCCGCCGAGCGCCGCCCCCTCCTCGCCCGGAACGACCCCCGCTTCCACAGCTGGGGTCTCTTCGAGCTGCTCCTCCTCCACGCGCGCCAGGAGATCTTCGAGAATCCCGAGGGCGCCAGGGCCGGCCTCGAGGTCGCCCTCGCGGTCGCCGGTCATCTCGACCGGCGGCGCTACGGGCCGGGCTCGGTCGAGGCCGCCCAGGCCCGCGCCCTTGCTTGGCTGGGCAACGCCCGGCGGGTCCTCTTCGACTTCCGCGGCGCCGAGGAGGCCTTCGCCGCCGCCGAGGATCACCTCGAACGGAGCTGGCTCGACCCGCTTGGACGAGGCCCTCGTGCTCGAATTGAAGGCTCTCCTGCGGCGGGCCCAGCGGCGCTTCGACGAGGCGCTCCCCATGCTCGACGAGGCGATCCTCCTCTACCGCGAGGTCAACGAGCCGCATCTGGAGGGCCGCACCCGGATCGCCAAGGGGCTGGTCCTTCAGTACGCGGGCGAGATCGAGGCCGCCGCGGCCTGCCTCCGCCTGGGGCTTTCGCTGGTCGAGCCGGCCGAGGATCCGCGGCTGGTGCTCGTGGCCCACTGCAACCTCATCCTCTGCCTCGCCGACTCCGGCCGCTACGCCGAGGCGCGGAGCTGGATCGAGTCGGTGCGGCCACTCTGGGACGAATTCGGCACCCGGCCCGACCAGCTCCGCCTGCGCTGGATCGAGGGGCGGGTGGCGAACGGCCTCGACCGCCTGGCCGAGGCGGAGACCGCCTTCTTCGAGGTGCGCACCGCCTTCCTGGCGAGCGGGGCGGCCTACGATGCCGCCCTCGTCTCGCTCGACCTCGCCGCCGTCTATGCCCGGGAGGGGCGCCCGGCCGAGACCCGGCGCCTGGCGGCCGAGATGCTCCCCATTTTCCGCTCGCGCGAGATCCACCGCGAGGCGATCGCGGCCCTCCTCTTCTTTCAGCGGGCGGCGGAGATGGAGCAGGTGACCCTGGCGGTGGTCGAGCAGGTCACGGCCTACCTGGAGAAGTCGCGCGGCAACCCTGCCCTGCGCTTCCGCCCCGCTCCCGGCCCGCTGGAGGGCCGGGACAGTCGGGAGCGGCAGGCGACCCCGGCCGGCCTGGTGTCCTAGGAAGTCTTAGCGGGGACGGTTCCGCCGGCGCCCCCGCTCGTCGTTCCATAGGATGTCGACCAAAAGCGCGCAGCCTCCCCCGGCGGCGACCAGGAAGAGGAGCATGGCGAGGCCGGGATAGCCGAAGAGGCGGAAGGAGGTCTCGACCCGCATCAGCATCGCCGCGCCGACGATGAGCGCCGCCAGGACGAGCCCGGTGGTGATCCGGTTGGCGACCTTCTGGAAGCCTTCCATCAGGCGCGTCTCGTCGATGGTGTCGACTTTCACCCGCAGGTCGTTGTCGGCGATCCGCCCGAGAATCCGGTTGACCCGGCCGGGGAGCTGCTCGGCGAACTCCTTGGCCTCCATGGCGGCGGCCAGGAGGTGGCCCGGCGAGGCGCTCTTCCACATCCGCTGGCGGAGGAGCTCCATGGCGTTTTTCCGCACCGTGGCGTTGGGGTCGAGCTCGGGGTCCAGGGTGCGGCCGACCTGGTCGAGGTTCAAGAGCGCCTTGCCGAGGAGAGCGAGCTCGTGCGGCAGCTGCACCCCGGTCTCCCCCGCCGTGCGGGAGATCTCCAGCATGATCTGCCCGACCTCGATCTGCGCTACCGTGGCGCCCTGGTAGCGCATCACCTGGCTCGCGATCCGCCGCCGGAACTCCACCTCGTCGAAGCTCCCGGTGGGGTGGCCGATCTGGAAGGCGAGCTCCGCCACCCGCTCCCCCTGCCCCTCGGCGACCGCCAGCAGGAGCTTCAGGAGCCCCTCCTGGAGCCGGGGGGCGATCCGCCCCACCATCCCGAGATCCAGGAGAGCGAGCCGGCCGTCGTCGGTCAAGAAGACGTTCCCGGGATGGGGATCGGCGTGGAACAGGCCGTCGACCAGGAACTGCTTCAAGTAGGCCGAGAACAGCTCCTCGGCGAGCACCTTGCCGTCGATCTCCAGCCGGGCGAGCGGGGAGAGGGCGGTCACCTTGCGGCCGCGGATGAGCTCCATCGTCAGCACCCGCGAGGTGGTGTAGTCGGGGACCGGGGCGGGCACGACGAGGCGCTCGAAGCGGCTCAGGTTCGCTCCCACCTCGACCAGGTTCTGCGCCTCCAGGCGGTAGTCGAGCTCGGCCAGGAGCCCGGTCCGCATCTGGTCGAGCAGGCGTCCGAACTCGTAGCGGCTGCCGGCCTCGGTGTAGCGGTCGAGGAGGTCGGCCAAGACAGCCAACGCCTCCAGGTCCTCCAGGATCTGCTCGCGCACCCCCGGCCGCTGCACCTTGACGGCGACCGCCCGGCCGTCGCGGAGCGCCGCCCGGTGCACCTGGGCGAGCGAGGCGGCGGCGAGCGGGGTCTCGTCGAAGGTGGCGAAGGCCTTGGAGAGCCGCACCCCGAGCTCGGTCGAGACGATGCTCTCGACCTCGGCGAAGGGGAAGGGGGCGATCCGGTCCTGGAGCCGGGCGAGGGCTTTCAGATACGGCAACGGCAGGAGGTCGGTGCGGGTCGAGAGGAGCTGGCCGAGCTTGATGAAGGTGGGCCCGAGAGCCTCCAGATCGGCGGCGAGCTGCTCGGCCTCGGGCGGGACCGCGACGAGCTCCGGGTCGTCGGGCCCGAAGGCTCCCAGGTCGCTCGCCGAGACCCCCTTCCAGAGGTCGCCGCGGAAGTAGCGCAGCAGCCGTCCGATTTCCTTGTACCGCTTGAGGTGCCGAGGCGCCAGCGAGGGTAGGATCATTTGTCGGGGAGCCTTGTGCAAGGAACGTACCCGACTCGCCCGCGGGGAGGACTCCCTTCTGGTGAGTCGTCCTCACCAGAGGACGTTCGCAGCTCGACGGGATTCCTATCATTTCAGCTAAGTCCTTGGCTGAACGTGATTTAGATTGGGTTGCCTGCCATGGCACGGCTCTTGGAATATAGCCTTGGTGTCGCCCGTCGCCCAGAGAGGCATGGGACGACCGCAGCGGGGAGGCTCTCCGTTGTGAGAAAGGAGACCGAGATGTTCACTCCGTCGAAATCACGCATCTTCCTGCCGCTCCTCCTGGTGGTATTCCTGTTTTCCGGAGCGGTGTCGGCTCAGGCCTATGAACACCGGGATGGCGACCGGGTGGTGAAGGGCGCCGCCATCGGCGCTGCCTTGGGGACCCTCCTTCAGATCACCCAGGGCAGGACCGAAGGGCACCAGCTCTTGAGGGGGGCCGTCGTCGGAGGCTCGGTCGGCGCCGTCGTCGGCGCCTACGGCGACGCCCGGCGTGACGGCTACTACAGTCAGGAGTACTACGATCGGGATGGCTATTACCGGGGCGGCTCCACCTACCGGAGCGGGGGCTACGATCGCGACCGGCGCTACGATTCCCGCGACCGTGACCGCAGCTACGACCGTCGTGACGGTGGCTCCTACCGCAACTCCGACCGGGACGGCCGCTACGACTACCAGGCCTCCCCTCGTGAGGACAGCCGCTACCGTCACCGCTAGAGATTCAGTCGGGGGACCGGCGACCCCGCCGGTCCCCTTTGCGCTTCCCCTCTGAAGTTGCCCCGTATCGCCCGGCAGGATCATTCCTCTCCTACCCCCGCCAGCACGTAGCAGGACTGCCCCGAAGATCCGGACATATGTCTGGAAGGTAGGGGCGACGGTACGCCGCCAAGCATACCGTCGCCCCCTCGGGGCTTAGTTTTCAATGGGATCGCTGACCTGGGGCTCGCGCCCCAGGCTACAGACCTGCACCCCTTCGGGGTGGCGCCCCGAACGGCCGCTCTCAGGCACTCGCGACTTTGGTCGCCAGGGGACGACATCTGCACAGGACGGCGCCATCGGCGCTGCCTTGGGGACCCTCCTTCAGATCACCCAGGGCAGGACCGAAGGGCACCAGCTCTTGAGGGGGGCCGTCGTCGGAGGCTCGGCGCCGTCGTCGGCGCCTACGGCGACGCCTGGAACGGCTACTACAGTCAGGGAGGGGTACTACGACCGGGACGGCTACTACCGGGGCGGCTCTACCTACCGGAACGGGGGCTACGATCGCGATCGACGCTACGATTCCCGCGACCGTGACCGTGACCGCGGCTACGACCGCCGTGACGGTGGTTCCTACCACAACTCCGACCGGGACGACCGCTACGACCACCAGGCCTCCTCTCGTGAGGACAGCCGCTATCGGCACCGCTGAAGATCACTCGGGGACCGGCGACTCGCCGGTCCCCTTTGCGCTTCCCCTCTGAAGTTCCACCCGTCTCGTCGGAAGGATCATCCCTCTCCCGCCCCCGCCAGCTTCCGCTGGAAGTCCTCCATTTCGAGATCGTCGTTGAGCTGGTTGAGGTGGAGTACGTCCACGCCGTTGCGAAAGCCGCACGCCTTGGGAGTAACTTTGAACTTGGGGAGGGTGGAGAGCTTCTTCTCTCCCTGGAGACCTCTCCTGAGAGTCGAGTTGACGACTGCTTTAAAGCTTTCTCCCTTCCTCCTCGCGACCTCGTGAAGCTTCTCGGCCAAATCGTCGTCGAGTGTCAGCGTAGTCCTCATGGAGACATTATGATGCCTCACCTTATAGCAATTCAAGATGCCTCGCGAAGGAGTGCTTCTGGGCGATCTCGGCGAAGTTCGGGCGGCTTTCTTCTCCGCGCCCACCGTGCATCTATATTACCTCTAAGCCCACCGCAAGCCTGCCCAGGGCCAGGCTCGCGGCAGGCTCGGTAAATTCTCCACCTAGTGTTTGGTCGATTTCTCCTCCGCTTCGGTCTCCATGATCATTTTCCATGCCGTGAGGAGGAGATGCGCGTTGCGATCCCGCTGCTGCTCCAGCGGATCGAACTCGCGGTCACCTTCAAATTTGGTGAAAAAGTTGTCCACGTCGGGAGCCAGGACGTCGTCCTTCAGTTCGTTGGGCACTTGCTGCCTCCTGTTCAGTCGATCCATATTTCCGAGGCGCCGCCGGAGGGGTTGACCGCCGGCCTACCTCGGATTGTTGTTCGTTAAGGGTAAGGACGAGGGGGTCATGCCCTTCCGCCATCTTCCGGCCCCGAGTGGTCGCCGGGAAGATGGTGGTGGGCGCGCTCTAGGTGAGAAGGGTAAATCCTGCTCGCGCGCGGCGCAGCGCCGTGCGCTAGATCAGCCGGGGCCGGAGGTTGTGATTCCATGATGTATCTCTCCTTTGCTCCGCAGCGGACCGCACCGCGCCGTCGCTTATCAGCCCGCGAGCGCCTGGATGAGGCTCAAGGCGGACACAGCTTGGCCCCGCACAAGCCTCAAAGCCTTGTCGAGAAGGCCACGATCCAGGGCCAGGGCGGACTGGGCTGCGATGCAGATCGACTCGAGATTTCGGCTGAAACGCTTGAGCGCCAACCGCGTGGCCAACGCCACGGTCTCCGAGTCCTGGAAGACTGGAGACCGACCGCCGCGCAGCCGGAGCCCTGCTTGTGTCAGTTTGTATGCCTCTACGAGTAGGTCATGATCGCGGTCGGAGAGTAAATCGATGGCAATCGAGATGAACCCCCCGGCGGCCTTCGTGACGGCCATCAGGTGCTCCATCTCGATCCTCCCCGCGGGTTCGTTGAAGTCCCTCGCCTGTTCCGTGAATTCACCCTCCGGCTCCCTCTGCCTTCGGATTTGCCCTAAGAGCAACGACTTCGAGTGCCGTAAGGACGCCCGGACCGCCAGGTCGACCGCAGAGACATTCACTCCAGGATTCAGAATCACCGGCAGAGCCTCAGCGAGTGCTGCCGCCACAATCTCCTCGCGGTCGATTGCTGGCTGCAAGCGAGCGGATCGCCGCACCCAGGCGAGGCACCTCTCATAGAGCTGTGCGAAGATGAGTTGCCGTCCCTCACCTCGCCGCAGAGCTTCGAGAGCGGCAGAATCGATCATGAGGTCTTGCCTGCCGTGGCTGCGCCGGTGATCCTTCATCACGGGTCTCCTCTCAGCTCTTCACTTCGCCGGCACGGAGTGGCCGTGATCGTGGCGATCGTGATGGTGATGGGTGTTGGGCTGGTGCGTCGCCTCATGATTTTCGTCGTGCTGGTGGTGCTCATGGGGATGACCATTGTGGGTTTCAGGCGTCGGGCTTGGAGTGGGGTGGTGATTCGAATGATCCTTGATCCGTGACATGAGTTTGTCTCCTTTGGGTTGACTCCATTCCTTCAATAGGGAAGTACATCTCGAAGCGGGCACGTTACAGAGAGGGCGAGCGAAAGAGAAGGTACAGCACTGGCAGAAATCACTGACCTGCGGGAGACTGCGATTGGGGTAAGACCGTGCCGCGGGACGGCAGGAAGGTGACCGCTCCGCGGCACGTGAGAGTTCAGTCCGCGCGGGAGGGCCGGAGCAACTTGACAGCGTCTTCCAGATCGCTCAGTGCGATGAGTGGATGGTTTCCGTTCTCACCGCGCACGAAGCGCAGCGTCTGCTCGACGACGTGGGGATCCTGTCCCAAGGTGACCTGAGCAGAGTTGAGCATCGCCTCGAGCAGTCTGCTGAAATTCATACGCGCCCGCGAAAGAGCCGTTCTCCGAGCTCCATCAGTAGGGAAGGACGGGAGAATATGGTGGCGGAAAGGGAATCCGATGCTGTCTAAACCGTATTCCTCGATCAGAAGATCGTGATCGCGGTCTGGCAGCAGGTCGATCGCCTTCGCGATGAGTTTTCTGCCAAAACTGGCCATCGCCAGGATGTTCTCAGTGGCGATTTGCTCATCTTCGACCGGATGAGACTCGGACAGACCATGTTGGAACTCTTCAAAGTCTTCCATCTTAAAAGAATGACGCTTTGAATGGGACCGGAAGCGCTGGAGCGCCTTACGCAAGATCTCGCTCACCGCTGCAGAATCGTACTTCGGAGAGAGCATCGCAGGCATAGACCATGTGATGGCATCCGAAACCACGTCCTCTCGGTCTGCTGCTGATAGCCCGGTGCTAAAGGGCCTTACCCATGATCTGCAGAGGGTGCGAAGCCGGTAATCGTCCGCTGCACAAAGTTTTCCACTACGGATCGCCTGGAGAAGGTCATCCTCAATCCGAAAGCTGCCCTGGTCGTGGCCATCGTTCGAGTTCATGAGAGTGTCCTTAGGAGGTTGTGGGTCCCACGGACGTGTGGGGAGAAGGGACCCAGGTTAAATCCATGGGCATCATCCATTCGACATGCCCAAGAGGTTCGACACGGTGTCGCTTGCCGGCGGACTGCATACCAGAGGAAGCAAACTGGGTGGGGGGCTCGGTCTCAAGGGTTCGTCTGTCCATTGGCAAGTCTCCTTGTTAGAGGCTGGCGTTCATTAACAGAAGCCGATGTCAGCCCCGCGTTGTTACGCGGCGGCTCAGGAGGAGCACAAGGTGGAGCAAGCCAGGAGAATCTCTTGAAGGTATGGAGGGGGAGAACTAGGAGATGGCGCGGCGGGCGAGGAGAATCCGGGCCGCGGGGGACGGGCTCCGAAGTGGACCCGCGATCCCGCGGAAGTGGTCCAGCCCTCGAGAGAGCCTCGTGAGGCATGCAGAGTGATACCATCACTTTACATATAACGACCAAAGCTCCCTCTATTCCTCTCATGGCTGCAACCCCCGCCGGGTCGGCGTAGGAGAAAGCGAGCGCCTGTCGGTTACCCGACAGGGCTGTGAAGCTAGGAAGCTAGTTTTGGTTGTTTCTACGGCGCTACGCCGCAGGACTGCGACGGGCGCGCGGCTTCGGCTCCTCGACGGGAGCGGTGGCCAGAACCGCAACCCTGGCCCGCGCGCGGTGCCGGCGACGCCGGTGCAGCCGATGGTGACGCCGATGCCGGGGGTGTAGGTGTCGCCGGAGCTTGGCGCGGGGGGTATCCGGCCGCGCGCGAGCCAGGGTCACGCCGCCGGCTGCCGGAGCCGGCGTTTGGAGCGACCTGGCGACGCGGGCGGGGCCGGTGAGACTGAGGATGTCCCCCCCTCCTCCCGTTTCGATGGCCACTGCGCTCGCCGTACCGCCATCGCCCGGCTCGGCCAGGGGTACCCAGGCGCGGCGGGGGGAGGCTCCGGCAGCGGCCGCGACCGTATCCTCCGCCACCAGGCTGGTGAAGTCGGTGACCAGCCCGTAGCGCAGGCCGAGCTCGGTAATGGTGCGCCGCGCCTCCGCTGCCGCCCGCTCGTCGCGCGGGCCGCTCGTCAGCGCCTCCACCTGGAGACGGGCCCAGAGCTTGTCGATCGCCTGGCCGGGCGCGGCGCTGCCGAGCGGCAGCACCACCTGCCAGGGCTTGCCGCCGCGGCGGCCGGAGATCACGGCGAGGCTCGCGGCGGGGGTGAGGCGGGCGGCGACTAAGAGCGCGGTGCCCGGCCGGAGGTCGGGGATCGCCCGCGGCCAGGTCTCCGCCGCCGGATCGTCCCAGCCGACGGCGACGTCGGAGATCCCGGGGGCGCCGGCCGGGGGGATCACCAGGAGGAGCACGTAGCGCTCGCCTTCCTGCTCCTGGGTGTAGAGGGCGGCCTGCGCCGCGACTCCCGCCACCGGCTCCCAGGAGAGGACGAAGTCGCGGTCGGCCGGCGCCGCCCGCTCCAGGTCCACCGTGTAGAGCGGCCCGGCCTTCTCGGCGACCCGGATGGAGTGGGACGGGCTCGCGATCCGGCCCAGCCGGATGCCGGGGTAGAGGTCGATATGGAGGTCGAAGGGATTGACCAGGCCGGAGATCGCGGCGCCGGTCGTGGCGGTCCGGCGGCGGGGAGCGGCGAGGGCGGCCGTCTCCTCCTCCGGCAGCCCCGGCGCGGGGCGGGCGAGCATCGGGAAGCGCAGGGTGAACCGCCCGCCCTCGACCGCGACCACCTGCTGCAGATCGAAGACGACGGCGACCTCCTCTCCGGGAGGGATGGCGCCCACCGCCACCGTGAAGAGGTCCGGCCCTTCCCGGGTCAGGACGGCCGCCTGCCGCCCCTCCGCCAGGGCCCGGCGGCCGGCCTCCTCGCCCGCGCCCCGCTCGACGATCCGGCCGCGGACGGCGCGGGTCCCGATCGCGAGCGACAGGCCGTCGACCGCGGCGCCCGCGGGCAGGGGGAAGACGTAGATCGCCTGGAGCGGCTGGGCGGTCGGATTGCGGAAGATCTGGGTCAGCCGGGAGCGCGCCACGATCCCGGCGATCTCGACGTGGACATCGCTCGCCAGCACCGGCGCGGGCCGGAGCGAACCGTCCTCCGCACTGCCCAGGAGCAGCCCGCCGCCCTGCGCCGGGGCGGGAGAAGACAGCGCCGACGCCGGGCCCGCGAGCACGAGCAGCGCTCCGACCAGCGCTCCGACCAGAAAGACGCCAAGGGACAGGTGGGGCACACCGCGCATCGAATCGACCTCCGTTTGCCGCTTCCGACGCGCAATCTTAACACCCGCCCTCTTCTACCCCCCCGTCTCCCCCCCTGCCGTCCGCACCCAGCAGCGCAGCACCTCGGCCACGCTCCAGGCCTGGGCGATGCAGCCGCGGGGCTTGTAGGGGGCCTCGGCGTCGAAGACCTCGCTGATCGAGCCGACCCCGGCGGCCTCCAGGTGGGGTACGAAGCTCTCCAGGAAGCGCCGCGCCGCGGCCGGATCTTCCGGGTGGACCCGGAGCCAGGCGTCGACGTAGGGGCCGATCAGCCAGCCCCAGACCGTCCCCTGATGATAGGCGGCGTCGCGGGAGCGGAGGTCGCCGTCGTAGCGCGGCTTGTAGTCCGGCGAGCCGGGGGCGAGGGACCGGAGGCCCACCGGGGTCAGCAGGCGCTCGGTCACCACCTGGAGCACCGGCGCCCAGCGCTCGGGGGCGAGCACCGGGTGATCGAGCGAGATGGCGAAGACCTGGTTCGGCCGGCAGGCCGGATCGTCCCCCTTTTCGCCGTCCACGACGTCGTAGAGGTAGCCCCCCTCGGCATACCAGAAGCGCTCGTTGAAGGCGGCGCGGGCCCGCTCGGCGTGGCCTTCGAGGCGGGCCGCGTCGGGGTCGCCCGCGCCGCGCTCGGCGCGGAGCCAGCCGGCCAGGATCTGGAGCGCGTTGTACCAGAGAGCGTTGATCTCGACCGCCTTGCCCCGCCGCGGGGTGACCACCCAGCCGTCGACCTTGGCGTCCATCCAGGTGAGCTGGTAACCCTCGGCGCCCTGGCGGAGGAGCCCGTCCGCGGGATCGACCCCGATGCCGAAGCGGGTGCCCTCCAGGTGATGCTCGACGATGTCTTGAAAGATCGGCAGCAGCAGGAGGAGCGTCTCGCGGTCCCCGGTGGCCCGGAAGTAGCGGTCGACGGCGTGGAAGAACCAGAGGGTGGCGTCGGCGGTGTGGTAGAGGCCCTCCCGGTTGCCCTCGGGAAAGAGGTTGGGGATGAGCCCGTCGCGCACGTGATTGGCGAAGGTGCGGAGGATGTAGCGCGCCTCGGCGCACCGGCCGGTGGGGACGGTCAGCCCCTCCAGACTGATCATGGTGTCCCGCCCCCAGTCGGTGAACCAGTGGTAGCCGGCGATCACCGTCCGCGCCTCGTCGCCCGCGGCGTGGGCGCGGGCCGCGTCCTCGGTGCGCGAGGGGGTGATGATGAACTGGTCGGCGGCGAGCACCAGCTCCGCCGATATTGGGTCCAGAGCGGTATCCCGCGCCGGCCGCGCCGGGAGGACGCTGGCGCCGAGGAGCCGGGTCCGCCGTTCGAGCTCGGCGGCGAGCACCTCGGCCGAGGTCAGGGCGTAGAGCACCTCTCGGCTCTCGGTCGACGCTGCGAGGGCGATCTCGATGTCTCCGGCCTCGCCGGCCTCGCCGGCCTCTCCAGCAGCTCCCGGGAGGGCGAGATCGAAGCCGAACCAGCCCGGGCTCCACATCTCGCCGGTCGCCGGGTAGCCGCGGTCGTCCTCCAGCCGGTAGTACATCTCGATCAGCTTGCGGCCGGTGACCGTGAAGGTCGCCTCGCCCCCCTGCGGCCGAAAGCGGAGCGGCGGGCAGGCGCCCGGCACCGTGAGCTCGTAGCGCCCCTCGCTGAAAGCGAGCGAGTAGGGCCCGGCGAGCGGCGCGTTCACCTCGCTCTCGTGGGCGCGGAAGTGGACCGCGGGCTCGAGCTCCAGGTGCACCGGGCCGGTGGCTCCCCCGGTGGCTCCGGTGGCTCCCGAGATTCGCCCCGAGATGCGATAGACGATGTGAACGGTGTTCTGCCGGTGGGGCATGACGATCCGCTTTTCGAGCCGCAGCCCCTCGATCTCGAAGGCCCAGACCGGCAGGCCGGCCTCCAGGCGGAACTCGCAGAGGAAGCCGGCGCCGGGGAGATCGGGCTGGTGGCCGACCCGCTCGACCCCGCCGAGTTGGATCACCCGGCCATCGGGGAGGCGCAGGCGCTCCCAGAGCTGGCAGAGGGTGACCATGCGGCCGATCGGGGCCGGGAGGGCGGCGATCAAGAGGGCGTGGTAGCGGCGGGTGGAGAGCCCGGCCACCGTCCCCGAGGCGTAGCCGCCGAGACCGTTGGTGACCAGCCACTCGCGCGAGAGGAGAGGCTCGAAGCGGGCGGGCCCGGAGCCCTCCACCTTCTCGACCAGGTCGGGGACGATGGCGGACAGGACCTCGCTGGTTTCGAGGGTTAGGGCGTTCTCAGGCATTCTGACTCTCCTCGCTGTCGCTCTTGCCGCGGGTATCAACCTTGGGGGTCTCGGTCGGTAAGGGTTGAGGCGCCAGGAAGACCGCCGCCTGCCCGGGGAGCCGCCAGCCCTCCTCCTCGCTCTCCGGCTCGGTGGCCCCGGAGCCGCCGTAGAGCGGGCTCTCGCTCGACCAGAGGAGGCGCCAGCGGCAGCCCTCGGGCGGCGCCAGGAGCGGCTCGGGGGCGGGGGTGAGGTGCTGGTCGTTGCCGAGATTGACGAGGAGCAGCCGATCGTCGCCAGCATCTCCGGCATCTCCCTCGCCGGCAGCGCCATGGCAAAAAAGCGCAGGAGGAAGGAGGCCTCACCGAGCACCGCGCCGTCGATCCGGCCGCGGAGGGCGAGGACCGGGTCTTCCCGCCGGAGGCGGAGGAGGTCTTTGTGCAGGGCGTAGGCGGCGGCGTGGGTCAGGCGCTCCCCGAGGTCGAGCTTGCAGAGCTCGAAGGTCTCGGGGGCATCGGGATCGGGGACCGCGCCTCTCGCCTCGTCCGAATTCAGGCTGGGGAACTGGGCGAGGAACTCGTGCCGGCCGGCGCGCACGAGCCGGGCGAGATCGGGCTCGTGGTCGGCGAAGTAGACGAACGGGGCCGAGGCGCCGAACTCCTGCCCCTGGAAGAGCATGGGGGTGGCGGGACCGAGGAGGAGGAGGGCGGTCATCGCCCGGTAGCGCCCCGGGCTGGTCCGCTTCTCCAAACGCTCGCCGCGGAGCGAATTTGCCACCTGGTCGTGGTTTTCGAGGAAGCTGACGAAGGCCCAGGGCGGCAACCCCAGGCCGGGGCTGCCGCGGCGCGCCTGCTGCCAGCTGTAGCGCTGCCCCTGGTAGAGGTAGCCGTACTTGGCGGCGGAGACCAGCTCCTGGGGTGAGCCGCAGTAGTCGGTGTAGTAGGCCTCGCTGTGCCCGGTCAGAGCGACCGCCGCGGTGTGGTGGAAGTCGTCGTTCCACAGGGCGTCGAGGCCGTAACCGCCGGCCGCCGGCGGCCGCACGAGCCGGGTGTGCTGCGGCTCGTTCTCGGCCACCAGGTAGGTCCCCCGGGTTCGCCCCAGCCTTACCCCGGCCTGCCGCACCTCGCGGGCGATACCGGCGAGAATGGGGTCGGGCGAGTCGTCGTGGATGTCCTGGGTGGCGTCGAGGCGAAGGCCGTCCAAGTGGTACTCCTCGATCCAGTAGCGGGCGTTGGCGAGATAGAGCTCGCGCACCCCGGAAGCGCCCGGGCCGTCGAAGTTGATCGCCACCCCCCAGTCGGTATGATGGCGCTCGCTGAAATAGGCGGGGGTGAACTGGGTCAGATAGTTGCCGTCCGGCCCCAGGTGGTTGTAGACGACATCTAAGATCACCCCGAGCCCGGCCGCGTGGGCGCGGTCGACGAAGCGGCGGAAGTCGTCCGGCTCGCCGTAGAGCCGGGTCGGGGCGAAGAGGCCGACCCCGTCGTAGCCCCAGCCGAACTTGCCGGGGAAGTCGGCGACCGGCATGATTTCCAGGATGGTGATCCCCAGGGCCGCCAGCTCGGCGAGCTCGGCCATGGCGGCCCGCCAGGTCCCCTCGCGGGTGAAGGTGCCGACGTGCATCTCGTAGACCACCGCCGCCTGAGGATCGACCCCCTGCCAGCAGCGTTCCGCCCCAGCGTCGTTCCAAGCGAACGCCGGATCGATCACCTGCGACGGACCGTGCGGCCCCTCGGGCTGGAAGCGCGAGGCGGGATCGGGGAACGGGCCCTCGCCGTCGAGCCGGAAGCGATAGCGGGTCCCCACCGTGGCCGCGGGGACCGCGCCCGAGAAGTAGCCGTCCGGCTCGCGGGCGAGGACGGCCGGCTCGGAGGCTCCGGGGCCGCCCTCAACTTCTCCCTCGAAAACGACCTCGACCCGCTGCCGCACCGGCGCCCAGACCCGGAAGTGCACGCCGCCGCTCCCCCCGGAAATCGGCTCCGCCCCCACCGGCAGCCGGCGGTGGGCAGCCGCCAGGCTCCCCCCAGAGCGGCCAGAATCTACCGCGCCGGGCTCTCTCTTCACGGTTGTCACCATCCCCCTCCTTCGACCGAGGTCTCCGGCTGCACACGCGGATGCACACGATGTGCCGATCCGTTTTCGGGTATATTTCCCCGCCCGGCAACCTGGATCGAGTCTGGAGTCCGCATGGAAGAGCATCCCAACGCCGTCGTCCGCAAGCTGCGCGATCTGGCCCAGAACCTCTGGTGGTCCTGGCAGCCCGAGATTCGCTTCCTCTTCCGTGAGCTCGACCCCGAGCGCTGGCGCAAGGCTCACCACAATCCGGTCGCGCTCTTGAACCACCTGGAGGAGGGCGAGATCGCCAGCCGGGTGCAGGACCTGGAGATGCAGACCCGCATCGACCAGGCGCACCGGCGCCTGCGCACCTATCTGAGCGAGGGGGGGCGCTGGGGGCTGACCCATGGCGGGCCGATCCTCGCCCATCCGGTCGCCTACTTCTCGGCCGAGTTCGGCCTCCACCAGTCGCTCCCCCTCTATTCGGGCGGCCTGGGGGTCCTCGCGGGCGATCATCTGAAGAGCACGAGCGACCTGGGCATCCCGGTCGTCGGGGTGGGTCTCCTCTATCACCAGGGCTACGTCCATCAGGACATCGACGAGAACGGCTGGCAGCAGGACCGCTACGAGCCGATCGAGGCGGAAGACCTGCCGATCGTCCCCATCGCCGGGACGGACGGCGAGCAGGTGCGCATAAGGGTCGAGCTCCCTGGGCGCGACGTCCATCTGCGGCTCTGGCGGGTGGCGGTGGGGCGGAGCGATCTCGTGCTCCTCGACGCCAGGGACGACGCCAACAGCGCCGAGGACAGAGACCTGACCGCCCGGCTCTACGGCGGCGACCAGGAGACCCGCATCCAGCAGGAGCTCCTCCTCGGGGTGGGCGGCTACCGGGCGCTCGGCGAGATCGGGGTCAAGCCATCGGCCCTCCACTTGAACGAGGGGCACTCCGCCTTCGCCCTCCTGGAGCGCGCCCGGCACCTCGTCGAAAGCCAGGGGCTCCACGCCAGCGACGCCCTCCGCGAGGTGGCGGCGAGCTCGGTCTTCACCACCCACACCCCGGTCGACGCCGGGCACGACCGCTTCCGCACCGACTTAGCGGCGAGCCACCTCGCCCCGCTCGCTGCGGGGCTGGGGTTGACCATCGAGGAGGTGCTGGCGCTCGGCTCCGAGCGGCCGGAGGACCGCGGCGCCCCGTTCTGCCCCACCGTCCTCGCCTTGAACCTCACCCGGCGGGCGAACGGCGTCTCGGCGCTCCACGGCCGGGTGTCGCGGCGGATGTGGCAGTCGCTCTATCCCCGGCGGACGGAGGAGGAGGTGCCGATCGGGCACATCACGAACGGCATCCACGTGCGCACCTGGCTCGCCGCCGACATGCACGCCATGATCGCCCACTACCTGGGCCCCGACTGGCTCGACCGGGTGACCGAGAACGAGATCTGGGACGGGGTCGACGCCATTCCGGACGCCGAGATCTGGGAGGTGCACCAGGTGCTGAAGGCCCGCCTGCTCGCCTTCGTGAGGCGGCGCCTCGCCGACCGCCGGGAGCGCCTCGGCCTGCCCGTCCCCGAGACCGAGCCGCTGGCGCCCGACGCCCTGACCCTCGGCTTCGCCCGCCGCTTCGCCACCTACAAGCGGGCCGATCTCCTCTTCCACGACTTAGACCGCATGGCGCGGCTGGTGGGCGACCCCGAGCGCCCGGTGCAGCTCATCTTCGCCGGCAAGGCCCACCCGCGGGACACTGGCGGCAAGGCCCTCGCCCAGCGGGTGGCGAACCTGGAGCGCGATCCGCGCTTCACTGGCCGGGTGGTGTTCGTCGAAAACTACTCGATGCACGTCGGCCGGCAGCTCGTGCAGGGGGTCGACGCCTGGCTCAACACCCCCCGAAAGCCGCTCGAAGCGTGCGGGACGAGCGGCCAGAAGGCGATCTTGAACGGGGTGCTGAACGTCTCGATCCTGGACGGCTGGTGGGCCGAGGGGTACGACGGCGGCAACGGCTTCGCCATCGGCGCCGGGGAGATCCACGCCAACCCCGACCTCCAGGACGAGCGCGACGCCATGGCCCTCTTCGAGGTCCTCGAGCGGCAGGTGATCCCGCTCTACTACGAGCGCGACGCCGAGGGCATCCCGCGCGGCTGGATCGCACGGGTCAAGCGGGCCATCCAGACCCTCGCCCGGCGCTACAACGCCGACCGCATGGTGATGGACTACGTCAGCGAGTGCTACCTCCAGGCGGCGGGCGGCAACATCTGCCGGATGCCGTAACCTACCTGTCCTGGTTGAGCTTGAGGAGCTGCGACTGGCTGCGCGGAGCGCCCAAAGGAGCCGACCGCAAGCTCAAAACCAGGACACTCCGCGCCTACCGCACCCCGTCCGCTTTCGCGGCGAGGATGAAGTCGTTCGCCGAGAGGCCGCCGATCGAGTGGGTCGAGAGGCTCACCCGGACCTTGCCCCAGGTCAGGTAGATGTCCGGGTGGTGCCCCTCGCTCTCGGCGACCTCGCCTAAACGGTTGACGAAGTCCAGGGCCTGCCGGAAGTCGGGGAAACGGTACTCCTTCAGCAGCTCCTTGCCGCCCTGGACGGTCCAGCCGTCCAGCTGCCGGAGGAGCCGCTCGGTCTCCTCTCCCGCGATCGGCTTCTCGCCCTTCTCGCAGGGCGCGCACTTCTGGTCTACCAGCTTGCTCTCCATTCCGCCTCCTTGCTGCTGCGTCCGCCAGCCATTCTACGCGCTCTCTCGCGAAGTCCTGGCACGTTCCTTGCCCTACCTGCCTCCATGACCCGATTCGATCCCCGGACCTGGAGGGGCGAGGGCTCCTCGCTATCCCCCACCCAACAGAAGGTGGTGCTGGGTGCCCTGGCGGCCCTCGGTTTCTTCATTTTCGCCGCCCTGTCGCTCGGCGGCTACTTCCTGGGCTCGGCCCCGCGCTTTCCGCAGGCGCCCTACCTCTCCCCCTCCCGGCTCTACGGACGGGCGACCCACCTGGCGACCGGTGCGGCCTACGACCCGGCCGACCTGACCGCCGAGCTCAAGGACGCGGGCTACCGCGAGGCGGCCGAGGGCGACACCCTGCCCCCGGGCACCTTCCGCCGTACCGGGAGCAGCATTGCCCTCCACCTCCGCCGCTTCCCGACCCCTGCCGGGATGCGGGGCGGCTTCCCGGCGGCGGTCACCTTCAAGGAGGAGCAGGTGACGGCGATCGAGGTGGACGGCAAGCCCGTCCAGGCCCTGGACCTGGAGCCCCCCCTCCTCGCCTCCTACTATGGGAAGGACGGGGAGGAGCGCCGGCCGGTCCTCCTCGCCGACCTCCCGGATGACGTCGTCCGCCCGGTCTTAGCGGCGGAGGACGCGGCCTTCTTCAACCATGCCGGCCTCTCGGCGCCCGGGATGATCCGCGCCGCCTGGGCCGACCTCCACGGCCATGGCGTTCAGCAGGGGGGGAGCACCCTCACCCAGCAGCTGGTCAAAAACCTCTACCTGAGCCAGAAACGGACCCTGGGGCGGAAGATGAAGGAGGCGGTGCTCGCCCTCCTCATCGAGACGCGGCACAGCAAGCGCCAGATCCTCGAGGCCTATTTGAACGAGATCTACTGGGGCAAGAGCGGTTCGGCCAACCTGATCGGGCTGGGGGCGGCGGCGCGCGGCTACTTCGGGAAGGACCCCGCCGAGCTGTCCCTCGGCGAGGCGGCGACCTTGGCCGGGATGATCCGGGCGCCCGGCAACTACTCCCCCCTGACCCATCCCGAGCGCGCTGTCGAGACCCGCAACCACGTGCTCGCGCGGATGGCCGAGCTGGGTTGGATCACCAAGGACCGCGCCGCGGCCGCGGAGGGGGAGCCGCTCCACACCGCGCCGGACAGCTTTGAGTCGCGCCGCATGGCCCCCTACTTCGCGAGCGCCATGGCCGCGGAGGCCAAGGAGCGCTTCAAGATCGAGGATCTGGCGGACGCCGGCTATCACCTCTTCTCGACCATCTCTTGGCGCGAGCAGCACCAGGCCGAGGCGGCGGTCGCCGCCGGCCTCGCCAACCTCGAAAAAGGGGCGGAGAAACCCTACAAGGGGAAGGATCGCAACGAGGGGCCGCTCCAGGCCTCGCTCCTCTCGATCGACCCGCGCGACGGCTCGATCCTCGCCTATGTCGGCGGGCGCGACTACGGCAAGAGCCAGTTCGACCGCATCGCCCAGGCCCGGCGGCAGGCGGGGAGCGCCATCAAGCCGGTGATCTACGCCGCCGCCTTCTCGGAAGGGGTGGCGACCCCGGCGACGCTTTTGAACGACTCGCCGATCGTCGTCAAGTTCGCCGGCCAGAGCTGGTCGCCGCAGGACAACGACCACAGCTTCCGCGGCTGGGTGACGGTGCGCACCGCCCTGGAGCAGAGCCTGAACGTCCCCTCCGTCCGCCTCGCCCTCGGGGTGGGGCTTTCGCGGGTCGTCACCCTCGCCCACGAGATGGGGATCGAGGGGGACTTGGAGCCGGTCCCCGCCCTGGCGCTCGGCGCCTTCGGGGTCACCCCGCGGGAGCTGGCGACGGTCTACGGGACGCTCGCGAACGGCGGCACCCGGCCCGAGATCCACGGTCTGGCGAGCGTCGTCTCTCTCACCGCTTCGGGACTCCAGGCGGTCAACGGGCCGGAGCCGCCGGAGCCTCACCGGGTGCTCCAGGCGCAGCCCGCCTATCTCGTCACTTCCGTCCTCCAGGGGGTTTTGAACCGCGGCACGGCGGCGGGGGCGCGGAGCCAGGGGGTCTCGGGCGAGCTGGCGGGGAAGACCGGCACCACCAACGGCCGGCGCGACAACTGGTTCGCCGGCTACTCCCCCGACCGGGTGACGGTGGTCTGGGTGGGCTACGACGACAACGGTAAGAGCCGCCTCTCGGGGTCGAGCGCCGCCCTCCCCATCTGGAGCCGCTTCACCCGGGTCCTCCGCCCGGCGGGGGGCTATCCGGCATTCGTGATCCCCGCCGGCATCGTCAAGGCGACCGTCGATCCCACGACCGGGCAGCTGGCGACCGACGCCTGCCCCTATGCGGTGACCGACTTCTTCCTCGAATGGAAGGCCCCGGTCGAGACCTGCTCGGTCCACCCGCAGGGCGGGAGCCCCGATGCCTGGCAGAGCGCGAGCCTTGAGCCTGTCGGCGGTCAGCAGACGCTCGCGGCCCCCGGTGCCCCCGTCGTCGACCTCTCGGCGTCGGCTCCGGCGCTCGGGACGACCGGGACGATCGGGACGCCCGGGACGCCTGCCGGGCCGGCGGTGACGGAGCCCGGAGACGTGCGGCCGGGGACCATCCTCATCCGGCGCAGCCAGGGCCCCCGCACCCCCGAGATGGGCGTACGGCCGGCGGAGCCCGACCCCGGGCAGGACCCTGCCGCCGGGGAGTCCGCTGGCGACGCGAACGATGCCGCTGATGCCGGCAGTACCGCGGAACCCGCTGGCGCCGATCCGGCAGGCGCGGCGGCCGAGCCTGTACCGCCACCTCCGGCGTGGCACAGAACGTGAACACAGATTTTACCGAGACGGGGATCGGCGGCGCGAGGTTTCAACGGGATCCGCTCTAGTCGCCGCCGATCCGGTCTCTTTCCTTCCTCCTCCTCCCCAGCGGTTCATCTCCTCTCCTCCAGAACGGCTACGTACCCCTTCCTGGCGGTACGAACAGTCGTGCTTCTCTCGAGCTTCGCCCCACCCCCGTTGTCCAGCAAGTCTCTCCACTATCTTGACAAAATATGGACAAAAATCTACGCTGGCCCCTGATAGAGCGTTAATGGAACCAGAGGCACAGCCTATGTCCAAGAAAGTCACGATCGTAGGAGCCGGCCCCGGAGGTCTCGCGTCCGCCATTCTCCTCGCCGGAGCGGGGCTCGACGTCACCGTTCTAGAACGCCTGCCGCGAGTGGGCGGGAGGACCTCGGCGCATGAAGCGGAGGGGTTCCGGTTCGACGTCGGCCCGACCTTTTTCCTCTATCCGCAGGTGCTGCGGCAGATCTTCGCCGCCGCCAGTCACGACCTCGATCGGGAGGTCGAGCTGGTGCGGCTCGACCCCCAGTACCGGCTGGTCTTCGGGGCCGGCGGCGAGATCCTGGCGACCCCCGACCGGCAGCGGATGGAGCGGGCGATCGCCGCGCTCTCGCCGCACGACGCCTTATCGCTCGGCGCCTTCCTGGACGACAACCGCGAGAAACTCGAAAGCTTCCGCCCCTGCCTGGAGTCGCCGTTCCACTCCTGGCGGGACGTCTTCAACCCCCGGATGTTGAAGCTCCTCCCCCAGCTCAAACCCTGGCGGTCGCTCGATTCGGAGCTCGCGACCTACTTCAGCGACCCCCGGGTGCGGCTCGCCTTCTCCTTCCAGTCCAAATACCTGGGGATGTCGCCCTTCCGCTGCCCCAGCCTGTTCTCGATCCTCTCTTTTCTCGAATACGAGCACGGGGTTTTCCACCCCGTGGGCGGCTGCGCCGCCATCTCCGAGGCCATGGCCCGGGTGGCGCGCGGGCTGGGAGTGAAAATTCGCCTCAACGAGCCGGTCCGTGAGGTCCTCTTCGAGAAGCGCCGGGCGGTGGGAGTGCGCACTCAAAAAGGCGTCTACCGCTCGGACGCGCTCCTCTTGAACGCCGACTTCGCCCGCGCCATGACCCGGCTGATCCCGGACGGCCTGCGCCACCGCTGGACCGACCGCAAGCTCGCGGGCAAGAAGTTCTCCTGCTCGACCTTCATGCTCTACCTGGGCGTCGACGGGGTGTACGACGAGGTCCCCCACCACACCATCTACGTCTCGGCCGAGTATGAACGGAACCTGGACGAGATCGAGAACCGGCACCTGCTGTCCGACGACCCCTCCTTCTACGTGCAGAACGCCGGGGTCACCGACCGGACCCTTGCGCCGCGCGGCAAGAGCACCCTCTACGTGCTCGTCCCGGTCACCCACCAGCACCCGAACGTCGACTGGAACGTCGAGCGCCTGCGCTATCGGGCGGTCGCCCTCGACCAGCTGCGGAAAGCCGGAATCGAAGATGTCGAACGGCGCATCCGCTATGAGCGCATGGTCACCCCCGACGACTGGGACCAGGGCTACGAGATTCACCGGGGCGCCACCTTCAACCTCGCCCACACCCTCGGCCAGATGCTCCACCGGCGCCCGCACAACCGCTTCGAGGACTTAGACGGCGTCTACTTGACCGGCGGCGGGACCCATCCCGGGAGCGGGCTGCCGGTGATCTTCCAGTCGGCCTTGATCACCTCCCGGCTGATGCTTCAGGACTTCGGGCTTGCCGCCGATGCCGCCTGGGCGGCGCGAGCCGCGGCGGGCCCCCTGGAGAGGCCCGAGCTCCAGGAGCTCCTGAAGGCGGTCTAATGGCGAGCTTCGCCGATCGCCCGATCCGGGCGGCCCAGGAGTCCTGGGCGGCGCGGCCGGTGGCAGCCCGGCTCGCCGTGATCCGCCGGCTCCGGCACGGGATCGCCGGCGCGGCCGGGGATCTCGCGGCGGCGGCGGCCGGCGAGCGCGCGGCTTCCGAAGCTCTCACCAGCGAGGTCCTGCCGCTCGCCGACGCCTGCCGGTTCTTGGAGCGCGAGACGGAGCGCCTCCTCGCTCCCCGCCGCCTGGGAAGCGAGGGGCGGCCGTTCTGGCTCGGTAGGGTGGAGATCGAGGTGCGCCGGGAGCCGCTCGGGCTGGTCCTTCTCCTCGCTCCCACCAACTACCCCCTCTTTCTCCCCGGGGTGCAGACCGTGCAGGCGCTCGCCGCGGGCAATGCGGTGCTGTGGAAGCCCGGCCGTTCCGGCGGCCGGGCGGCCCGGGCGCTCGCCGGCCTGCTCGCCACCGCCGGTCTCCCCGAGCATCTTCTAACGATCCTCCCGGAGGGGGACGAGGCCGGCCGCGAGGCGATCGCCGCCGGCCCCGACAAGGTCCTCCTCACCGGCTCGGCGGCGACCGGCCAGGCCGTCCTCGCCGATCTCGCCCTGCGGCTCCTCCCGGCGGCTCTGGAGCTCTCCGGCTGCGACGCCGTCTTCGTGCTTCCGGGCTGCAAGGGAGCGGATCTCGACCGACTCGCCAGCGCCCTGCGTTTTGGTCTCACCCTCAATGGCGGGGCGACCTGCATCGCGCCGCGCCGGGTCTTCGTGCCGCGCGCCCTTCGGCCGGCCCTGGAGGAGCGCCTGATCCGCCTCCTCGGAGAGGCTCCGGCCCTTTCCGTGGCGACCGTGGCGGCCGTGGCTCCCGGCCCGGCGCGGCGCGCCCGGGAGCTGGCGATCGAGGCCATCTCTCAGGGCGCCCGGCGGATCGCCGGGACGCTCGGAGAGGGGGAACCCTTCCATCCGCTCGTCCTCACCGGTGCCCGGCCCGAGATGCGCCTCCTTGAGGAAGATCTCTTCGCCCCCGTGCTCTCCCTGGTCGAGATCGACGACCTGGAAGAAGCCCTCGCCGGAGCGGCGGCCTGTCCCTATGCCCTGGGGGCCGCCGTCTTCGGCCCAGAGGCGGAGGCGGTCGCCTTAGCCGCTCGGGTGCGGGCCGGGGTGGTGGTGATCAACGACCTCGTCGTCCCCACCGCCGATCCCCGGCTCCCCTTCGGCGGCCGGGGGCGGAGCGGCTACGGTCTCACCCGCGGCGCCGAAGGGCTCCTCGAGCTGACCGCGGTCAAGGCCGTCGCCGTTCGGCGGGGAGCCTGGCTCCCCCACCTCGACGAGCCACGGCCCGGGGACGAGGCGCTGTTGCGTTCCTACCTCGCTCTTGTCCACGGCAGCGGCTGGAGAGCGCGGCTCGGCGGGCTCGCCGGGGTCTGCCGGGCGCTCGGCCGGCGCGGCAGGGTTCCCCGAGCCCCCCAACCTACGGCCTTACCCCAGGAGGGGATGTCATGACCCGAGATCCGGATCGCATCGGGGTGATCGGCGCCGGTCTGGGGGGGCTCGCCGCGGCGGTCACCCTCGCCGCCCGCGGTCACCAGGTCACCCTCTTCGAGGCCAACCCCTGGCTGGGCGGCAAAGCCGCCCAACTCGCCGAATCGGGGTTCCGCTTCGACATGGGCCCCACCATCCTCACCCTCCCCTCGGTCCTCGGCCGGATCTTCGCCGAGGCCGGCCGCGACCTGCGGCGGGAGCTCGACCTCGTCCCCCTGGATCCCCAGTGGCGCTGCTTCTTCGACCACGGCGGCACCCTGGACCTCCTCGCCGACCGGGAGCGGATGGTGGCTGAGATCGAACGCTTCGCGCCGGGGGCCGCTGCCGGGGAGGGCTACCGGCGCTTTCTCGGGCTCGCCGAGCGGCTGCACGGCATCTCCGACCGCTTCTTCTTCTGGCGCTCGGTGGGCTCGGTGCGCGACACCTTCGAGGCGGGGACGACTTTCAAGCTGTCGACCCTGGGCGACCTCCTGGCGCTCCGCTTCGGCCGGAGCGTCGCCGGCACCATCCGCGGCGAGGTCCAAGAGCCGCGGGTGGCCCAGATGCTCGACCACTTCACCCAGTACGTCGGCTCCGCCCCGGACGCCTCGCCCGCCGTCCTCTGCGGCATCGCCCACATGCAGACGGCGGAGGGGGTCTGGTACCCGCGCGGCGGCACCCGGGCCGTACCCGAGGCCCTGGCGCGCCTCGCGGCCGAACTGGGAGTCGAGGTCCGCCTGGGGGAGAAGGTCTCCCGCATCCTCGTCGAGGGGGGAGCAGTCCAAGGGGTCGAGACCGCGCGCGGCGAGCGGATCCCGTTCGCCGCGGTGGTGTCGAATGCCGATTCGGTGCGCACCCACCGCGAGCTCCTCGGAGGGAAACCGGCCCGCCGTTTCGAACGCCGCAGACGTTACGAGCCGGCCTGCTCGGGGGTCGTCCTCTATCTCGGGCTCGACCGCGCCTATCCCCACCTCCTGCACCACAACTTCGTCTTCTCCCACGACCCGGAAGAGGAGTTCCGGGCGATCTACCGCCGGGGGGAGCCGGCGCCGGACCCCACCTGCTACGTGTGCGCCCCGGCCCAGACCGACCCCGCCGTGGCACCGCCCGGCGGCGAGGCGCTCTACATCCTCGTCCACACCCCGTACCTGCGGCCGCACCACGACTGGCGGGCGATGCTCCCGGCCTACCGCCGGGTGATCCTCGACAAGCTGGCGCGAACGGCGGGGATGCCCGATCTCGAAAGCCGGATCGTCTACGAGTCGGCGCTCACCCCGACCGACATCCACGAGCGCTACCGGGTGCTCGACGGGGCGATCTACGGCCTCGCCAGCCACGGTCGGATGCTGGGGGCGTTCAAGCCGGGCAACCGGAGCCGCGACGTGCGCGGCCTCTATCTGGCCGGCGGCGCCGCCCACCCCGGGCCCGGCATGCCCATGGTGCTGATGTCGGGCTGGATCGCCGGCGACGTAGTCGATCGGGACCTGGATAAACGCCTGGCACCTCTCTCCGCGAAAGTGATGGAGCCGGCCGCATGAGCAGGCCTGAGCTCGACGTCGCCGTGCCGAAGGTCTCGCCCGCCCTCCTCGGGGCCTTTCTGCGCTACGTGGAACCCTACGTCCGCCGGCACTTCCACGCCTTGCGTCTGGCACGGGCTGGGGTGCTCCCCCGGATCGCCCCCGAAGAGCCGCTCGTCGTCTATTTGAATCACCCCTCGTGGTGGGACCCCCTCGTCTGCCTGATCCTCGCCCGCCGCCTCTTCCCCGAGCGCCAGCACTTCGCGCCGATCGACGCCGGAGCCCTCCGCCGCTACTCCTTCTTCGGCAAGCTCGGCTTCTTCGGGGTCGAACCGGGCACGGCGCGCGGCGCCCGGCGCTTCCTCGCCGTCTCGCAGGCGATCCTCGCCCGCCCCCGGGGGACCCTCTGGATCACCCCCGGCGGACGCTTCGGCGATCCTCGGGAACGGCCGGTCCACCTGGCATCGGGGTTGGGGCACCTGGCGCACCGGATGCGGAGCGGCGTCCTCCTCCCGCTCGCCCTGGAGTACCCGTTCTGGGAGGAGCGCTTTCCCGAGGCCCTCGCCCGGTTCGGCGAGTCGATCGACCTGGGAGAGCTGCGCCTCGGCGCCGAGGACTGGACGGCCCTCCTCGCCGACCGGCTCGGCGCCACTCAGGACGCCCTCGCCGCCGACGCGCTCGGCCGCGATCCCGCCCGCTTCGAGGCTCTCCTCGGCGGCAACGCCGGGGTGGGCGGCGTCTACGATCTCTGGCGGCGGTGGAAGGCGCGGGCGCGCGGCGAGAGCTTCCGCCGCGAGCACGGAGCGGAGGGGTGATCACCCTCGCCTGGATCGCCGCCGCCTGCGCCCTCCTCCCGGCCCTCCTCTTTCGCCGCAACCTCGGCCTCTACCGGCCGCTTCCAGCCCCCGCCCCCTACCGGCCACGGGTCTCGGTTTTGATCCCGGCCCGGGACGAAGAGCGGACGATCGCCCGGGCCGTCGAGGCGGCCCTGGCGAGCACCGGGGTCGAGTTGGAGGTGGTGGTCCTGGACGACCGCTCGACCGACCGCACGGCGGAAATCGTGGAGGCGATCGCCCGGACCGACCCGCGGGTGCGCCTGGCGACCGCGCCGCCGCTCCCCGCGGGCTGGTGCGGCAAGCAGCACGCCTCTGCCATGCTCGCCGGCCTCGCCCGCTACGAGATCCTCGCCTTTGTCGACGCCGACGTTCGCCTGGCACCTGCGGCCCTCTCCCGGGCGGCGGCCTTCCTAGCCACGAGCGGCGCCGGCCTGGTCTCCGGCTTCCCGCACCAGGAGACCGGGACCTTCCTGGAGCACCTGCTCCTGCCGCTCATGCACTTCGTGCTCCTCGGCTTCCTGCCGATCGCACGGATGCGCGGCAGCCTCCATCCCGCCTACGGGGTCGGCTGCGGCCAGCTCTTCCTGGCCCGCCACGAAGCCTACGAGAAGGCCGGCGGGCACACCGCCATCCGCGCCTCGCTCCACGACGGCCTCCACCTGCCTCGCGCCTTCCGCCAGGCGGGATTCGCCACCGACCTCTTCGACGCCACCGACGTCGCCGACTGCCGGATGTACCACGACGCCGCCGGGGTCTGGCACGGCCTCACCCGGAACGCCACCGCGGGGCTCGCCGCGCCGGAGAAGATCGTCCCGGTCACGGCGCTCCTCCTCGCCGGTCAGGTCCTGCCGCCGATTTTTCTCCTCCTCGTCTTGGCCTCGGGGTTAGGGTTCGGCGGGATCGGCATGGCCCTGCCGGCCCTGGTCGGAACCGTGGCGGCCTACTATCCCCGCCTCACCGCGGTCCGTCGCTTCCGCCAGCCGCTCCCGGGCGCCCTCCTCCATCCGCTCGGCATCCTGGTCTTCCTCGCGATCCAGTGGTACGCCCTGGCGCGCAAGCTCGCCGGCCGCCCGGCGGGCTGGAAGGGCCGCGTTTACGCTCCTGGATGAGGCGCTGGGTTGGAGGTAGAAGATCGAGAGAAAGACGCCTTAGAGAGCGAAAGCGGGCTCGGCCAGGGCCGGCCGCAGCCCCCCGAAGGCGAGGAGCAGCTTCGCCTCCGTCTGAAGCGACCGCTCGCGGAGCTCTTCGAGCGCGGCCTTGCCGCAGTGCCGGGACCCCATCCGCGAGGCGATGAGGCGGGCGAGGCGGGCGAGGTCGAGGGCGGCGGCGAGGTCGGAGCCGGCCTTCTCCGCGGCCTGTTCCAGAGCATGGTCCGCCAGGGTATAGAGCTGAAAACAGGTCTGGCCGAGGACGGCCCGGCGCCGTAGGCGCTCGGGGAGCGCCTGAAGCTCGGCCAGGAGCCGCGGTGCCGAGGCCCGCTCTGCCGCTACCCGCTTCACCTGTTCGTCCAGAGACCGCTCGAGGCGGTCGAAAATCCCCGCGTAGTCCACGGCGGGGGCGGTATTCAATAGGCTGTTGTTCATTATTTCTCCGGTTCCTGCCGCGCAAGGCAACTTCGATACGGCTAAAGTGCTGCGAGCGGAGAAAAAGAGGACAGCGAAGAGACTGCCCGCCCCCTACCGATTCCATTTGCCGTAGATCGAGTGGGGACCTACGTCGACCGCGAAGAAGACCTGCTCCTCCGCGGAGCCTTCCTGGCGGAGCAAGATCCTATAGTTGTCGTTGACCCGCATCTTCCAATGGTCGGGCCAGCCCTGGAGACGCTCCAGTCGCAATGAGTTGTGGCGCGGGTTCTGGGCCAGAAATCGCAGCTTTCGCAAGATGACCTTCTGGATGCTGGCAGGAAGCGAAGCAGCAGCTTCGAGGAAAGCGCGAGTCAGCTCCACCCGCGCCATGTCTAGGACTTGAGACTACCCAGAAGCTCCTGAAGACTGCGTGTACCGTCGAACGGGACTCGCTCCTCGTGCTCGCGATTCAGCTCGGAGCGCAAGGCCATCAGCTCCCAGCGCGCGTCTCGCAGCGCTTCCAAACCGGGGTCGAGGGACCTCCCGAGCCGCTCCATCAGATTGAGTGCCCGCAGCCGAAGGCGGGGGTTCGCACTCTCCGCGAGGGCTTCCAAAGCCCTGGTCGCTGAAGCGAGCTTGAGGGCAGCGTTCTTCTCCATCTCTTGGAGGTGGAGTATGACCTCATCGAGGTTGGTAGGAGGATCTGCCTTGATCCTCTGCAGCAGGCGCTGCACCCCCCCGACCGTCAGAGCCACCTTCTGCTCGATCTGCGCTACCGATCGCGTGGTCTCCTCGAGCGGACCGGCCGCTCCCAATTCCAACTGGGTTGGAAGGGGAGAGATGTAGTCCTCGATCCGCAGCGGCTCGGCCATGGCTGACAGTATAGCGGAGGCGGCCGTGGGGAGCGGGCCTGAAGCTGGGCCAGGGAACAGATCTGAGCGGGAGTGAGTTGTGAGGAACGGGGGGATGCAAATGAACCAAATCGCGGGACTTCACCATGTCACCGCCATCGCGCGGGATCCGCAGGCGAACGTCGACTTCTACACCGAAGTCCTCGGGCTGCGGCTGGTCAAGAAGACGGTCAACTTCGACGACCCCGGGACCTACCATCTCTACTATGGCGACGAGGTCGGGCGGCCCGGCACGATCCTCACCTTCTTTCCCTGGCCTCTCGCCCGGCTGGGGAGGAGCGGTGCCGGCCAGGCCACGGTGACCGCATTCTCGGTGCCGGAGGGGAGCCTCGGCTACTGGATGGAGCGGCTGGCGAGCCGCGGCGTCGACCACGAGGCGCCCCGACCCCGCTTCGACGAGGAGGTGCTCACCTTCCGCGATCCGGACGGGCTGGTCTTGGAGCTCGTGGCCCGGGCCGGGGACGAGCGCGCCCCCTGGCCGGAGGAGCGGGGCGGGCCGATCCCGGCAGCCGTCGCCATCCGCGGCTTCTACAACGTCACTCTCACCGAGTGGAACCCGGCGGTGACGAGCGATCTCCTCACCGGGACCCTGGGCTTCCGCCGGCTCGGCGAGGAGGGCGACCGGCTCCGCTTCGCCACCGGTTCCGAGGGCGCCGGCTCGCGGCTCGACATCCTCGCCGCTCCCTCGGCGGCCCGTGGGGCGATCTCGGCGGGCACCGTCCACCACGTCGCCTTCCGGGCGGCGGACGACGCGGCGCAACTCGCCTGGCTGGAGACGCTCGCCGAGCGCGGCCTCCATGTCACCCCGGTCCAGGAGCGGCAGTACTTCCGCTCGATCTACTTCCGCGAGCCGGGCGGGGTGCTGTTCGAAATCGCGACCGACTCTCCGGGCTTCGCGGTCGACGAGCCGGTCGAGAGCCTGGGGACGGCCTTGAAGCTGCCACCCTGGCTGGAGACCTCGCGGGAGCGGATCGAAGAGGTCCTGCCTCCCATCCATCTCCACCAGGTGCACCAGGCTGCCGGAGTGGGAGGTGCGGCTTGAACGCCCCGCAGAGCCCCTGGGACCCCCGCGATCCCCACCGGGGGCAGCCGGTGGCCACCGCCGGCCGGCCCCTGACTGGAGCGCCGGCGGCGGTCGTCATGGTCCACGGCCGGGGGGCGACGGCGGAGAACATCCTGACTCTCGCCGACGAGCTGGGGCGGCCGGATCTCGCCTATCTCGCCCCCCAGGCGCACGGCTCCGCCTGGTACCCCTACAGCTTCCTCGCCCCCATGGAGGAGAACGAGCCGGGGCTCTCGTCTGGCCTCGCCGTCCTGGACGATCTCCTGGAACGAGTGGGGGCGGCGGGTATCCCACCGGAGCGCACCGTCTTTCTCGGCTTCTCTCAGGGGGCCTGCCTGGCCACCGAGTTCGCGGCTCGCAACGCCCAGCAGGGCCGGCGGCTGGGGGGGATCGTCGGATTCTCCGGCGGCCTCATCGGCCCGCCCGGAACGCCCCGGGACTATCCGGGATCGCTCGCCGGCACTCCGGTCTTCCTCGGCTGCAGCGACCGCGACCCCCACATCCCGCGCGAGCGGGTCGACGAGACGGCCCGGGTGCTCGCCGGGCTGGGCGGCGAGGTGACGGAGCGGATCTACCCCCGGATGGGGCACAACATCAACCCGGACGAGATCGATTTCGCGCGCGATCTGCTCGCCCGGCTGACGGGCGAGGGGAGCGGAGCTTAGTCCCGGAAGAGATCGGAGAGGGGCAGGGAGAAACCGGGGAGGAGGTCGGGGTCGGCGAGGGTCTCTCCTGCCCCGAGCGGCTGAACGGCGGAGAGAGAGCGGTAGACGAAGACCTGCCGGCGCCGGGGGTCCACCACCCAGACGGCGTCGACCCCGGCAGAGAAATAGTCGTCGAGCTTGCCGGTCACGTCGCTCCAGCGATCGTCGGGGGAGAGCACCTCGACCGTCAGCTCGGGCGCCACGTCGAGATACCCCGAGGGGCCGCGCCGAGCGTAGCGCTCGTTCGAGATATAGAGGACGTCGGCGGCCCGCACCGTATCCGGATTGCGCCGAATGTAGATCCCGACCTCTCCGGTGAAAACCCGGCCCCGTCCGCTCGCCTCGGCCCAGGCGAGCAGCCGCGATCCCAGCCGCAATTCCAGATCTCCATGAATATATCCGGTTGGGACCAAGGGAACGATCCTCCCTTCCACCAGTTCGCAGGGCTCCAGATCGGGGCGGTGGAACAGCTCCTCCCCGGTCATCAGAGCCTCTTTCGTTTTCCCCAGTACGGCCATCGCGAAACCGCTCCTCTGGCAAGGAGTTTACGGCAACTCCTTTCGCCGGACCAGACGGAGCCCCCCAGGATCCCCCAGGCAGCACCCATGGTACGGTTCGGCCGTGCGAGATCGCTTCCTCCTACCGCTCCTCCTCCTGGCGTTACTCCCCCCGGCCTGCGGCCACCCGCCCGAACCGCCTCAATCCTCTCCTGCCCCGGCCGCTCCGGCGCTCGCCAGCCCCGCCGCCCCCCGCGTCCGCCCCCTCAAGCGGACCGGCCTCACCCGGGCGGACCGCGAGCCCTGGCGCCAGGCCCTGGGGTGGTCCACCGATTGTGAGCAGGCCTTTACCGCCACCGCGGCGGCGGATGCGGTGGGAATCGAGGTCTACGCGCTCTCCCCCGGGCGGTCGCTGGTCGAGGTGCGCTGCGCCTGGGGGGCGTACCAGGGCTCTCAGGTATATTATCTTTACGACGAAACTCGCCAGCCGCCCGGCGCTCTGCCCCTGACCTTCGAGGTCCGGGAGTCTCCGGACGACCGGTCGCTGGTCAAGAGCGAGACCCGGGAGGTCTGGGGGCTGCCGACCTTCGACCTCAAGACCGGGCAGCTCTCGGTTTTGAACAAGTTCCGCGGCCCGGGCGACTGCGGGACGCTCGCCACCTACGGCTTCGCGGCCGGCCAGGCGCGGCTCGCGAAGCTCCGCGCCAAGACCGCCTGCGACGGCCAGGGGGGCGAGGAGCCGGAGAGATGGCCGGAGATTTCCCTGGCGCCTTGAGGCCCGGGCTAACTCTTCAAGGGAGAATCGGTTGAAGCTCAATCACACGACGTTCTTCAACGGCTACAAAAAGATCTACGGCAAGCTCAACGCCACCCAGGTCTCGGGGCTCGACAACCTGCTCAATTACATCGAGCAGGACGCCGACATCTCCGACCTGCGCTGGGCCGCCTACATGCTGGCGACCGTCAAGCACGAGTGCGCCGACACCTTCCAGCCGATCACCGAGCGGGGCGCCAAGTCCTACTTCGACAAATACGACTTCGGGACCGCTTTGGGCAAGCAGCTCGGCAACACGGTCCAGGGGGACGGCTATCTCTACCGCGGCCGCGGCTTCGTGCAGATCACCGGCCGGGGCAACTACCAGTCGCTGGGCACCAAGCTGGGTCTGACCGGCGACGACGACCTCGTGCTCCGCCCGGACAACGCCCTCCACCCGGGTATCGCCTATCGCATCCTCTCCTATGGCATGCGAAACGGCAGCTTCACCGGCAAGAAGCTTGCCGACTACATCAACGCCAAGGGCGCCGACTACAAGCAGGCGCGCCGGATCATCAACGGCCTCGACAAGGCGGATCTGATCCAGGGCTACGCCACGAACTTCGAGGCGGCTTTGACCAGCAGCGTCGCCGGTTGAAGGCGGGTGAAAAAGCGGCGCGCCGCCCGTGCTAGCATCCCGCCGACAGCAGCTTCAGGGAGGTCTATGAGCACGGAGACGTCCGCAGCCCCCCGCCACCGAGGAGTTGAACCCCTTCCGCATCGCCCAGCAGCAGTTCGACCACGCCGCCCGCTACGTCCCCAACCTCAGAAACGGCCTGGTCGAGTACCTGCGGACCCCCTCCCGCTCCATCACCGTGCAGTTCCCCGTCGAGACCGAGGACGGTTCGGTCCAGACCTTCGTCGGCTACCGGGTGCTGCACAGCCGGATGCGCGGACCGGGGAAGGGGGGGATCCGCTACCACCCCGACGTCACCGAGGACGAGGTGCGGGCCCTGGCCTCCTGGATGACCTGGAAGTGCGCCGTGGCCGACATCCCGTTCGGCGGTGCCAAGGGGGGGGTCGTCTGCGACCCGAAGCAGCTCTCGAAAGGCGACCTCCGGAAGATCACCCGCCGTTTCATCGCCGAGCTGGGGGACAACATCGGCCCGCACACCGACATCCCGGCCCCCGACGTCAACACCGACGGCAGCACCATGGCCTGGATCTACGACACCTACCAGATGATGCACCCGGGCCTGAACAACCTGCCGGTCGTCACCGGCAAGCCGCTGGGGATCGGCGGCTCGCTGGGGCGCCGGGAGGCGACGGCCCAGGGGGCGCTCTTCGTCACCCAGCGCGCCCTCACCCGGGGGGTCGTCCCCGGGCTCACCGCGCTCGCCGGGGCGCGGGTGGCGATCCAGGGCTTCGGCAACGCCGGTTCGATCGCCGCCGAGCTCTTCGCCGCTGCCGGGGCGCGGATCGTGGCGGTCTCCGACTCCCGAGGCGGCATCCACGCTCCCGACGGGCTCGACGTCCGGGCGGTGATCGCCCACAAGGCGGAGCACGGCACCGTCACCGGCTTTCCTGGAACCACGGCGGTCACCAACCCTGAGCTCTTGACCCTCCCCTGCGAGGTGCTGATCCCCGCCGCGCTCGAAAACCAGATCCGGGAGGACAACGCCGGAGAGGTCCAGGCGAAGCTGGTGGTCGAGGCGGCGAACGGGCCGACCACCCCCGGGGCCGACCGCATCCTCTTCGCGCGCGGCATCCCGGTGATCCCCGACATCCTCGCCAACTCCGGCGGGGTCACCGTCAGCTACTTCGAGTGGGTGCAGAACAACGAGAACGAGCAGTGGGCGCTCTCGGTGGTCAACGAGAAGCTCGCGGCGCGCATGGAGCGGGCGACCGACGCCGTCCTCGACACCCAGGCGCGGATCGGCGCCACCGAGCCGATCGACCTGCGGACCGCCGCCTACGTCCTCGCCATCGGCCGGGTCGCCGAGGTGGCGACCGAGCGCGGGATCTGGCCCTGAGATCTTAGAAGGAACAAGGAAGAGAATGATGCTCGCTCTCGCCCATCGGGGCCGCCACGTCGGCTGCCCGGAGAACACCCTGGCCGCCTTCGAAGCCGCCGTCGCCCATGGCGCGGACGGCATCGAAACCGATGTCCGCCTCTCCCGGGACGGCCTCCCCGTCCTCTTCCACGACCGCCTGGCCCCCGGCGGCCGGGAGGTGGCGGCGCTCTCCGCCGCCGAGCTCTCCGCCGCCGCCGGCTATGAGGTCCCCACCCTCGACCAGGCGCTCTTCCGCTTCCCGGACATCTTCTGGAACATCGAGATCAAAAGCCCGGCGGCGGTCCCCTTGACCCTCGACCGGATCGATCGTGCCGTCAAGAGAGGGAAGACCGGCGAGGGGCGCTTCCTCATCTCGTCTTTCTGGCACCCCGCCGTTCAGCCGTTCACCCGCTTCTCCGGGGTCGAGTGCGGGCTCCTCCTCGCCTGCCGGCCGGAGAGCTTCGACGCCTTCGCCTGTCTCTTCCCCCGCGACGGCAGCATCCGCACCGTCGTGTGGAGCTACGAGACCCTCGACCCGTCGCTCCTGGAGCAGGGCCGGGCACTGGGTTTCAGGAGCTATGTCTACGGAGTGGAGACCGCCGAGGAGCACCGGCACTGCGCCGAGCTCCCGCTCGCCGGGGTGATCACCGATCACCTGGACCGGTTGCGGCCGGACGCCTGATTCAGCCCTTGTGCAGCTCCTTCTGCTTCACCTCTTCCTCGCGCGCCGCGTCGGACCAGAGCTTGATGTCCTCGGCGCTCATGTTGCCGACCGGCACGAGCCGCGCGTCGCGGTACCCCCGCTCCTCGACGTCCAGGAGGTACTGGCCGCGGGAGAGGAGGGTGCCGCGGCAGAGCTTCTCCTCCGCGGGTTTCGGGGGGCCCTCCGCCGCCAGCCGCCCGAGAAGCTCGTCCCAGACCGCTCGCGGCAGGAGGTCCCGCTCGCCCGGGTAGATGTAGCCGAAGAGGAGGAGGTGGTTTAAAAGCACTCGCCAGTTCGGCCCGAAGCGTTCCAGCAGCCGGTCCCAGTCGAGCTCCCGGGCGCGGTTCAAGAGCAGGTGGGCGACATCGGCGCCGTCGTAGCGCTCGCGCTCCAGGATGAAGGACTTGGACCAGATGATCTCCTCCGCCGGGGCGAGCTTGGCGGGGACCCCGAGCACCTTCTCGTCCACCGCGTGCTCGAACCAGCGCTCGTCCACCCGGGCGATGCCGTTGCCCGAGCTGTAGATGAGATCGACGAAGTCGTCCCCCTGAAACGCCTTGCCCAGCCAGTGGGGGAAGGTGAGCTCGGTCGAATAGCCCGCTGCCTTCAAGGCGTCGAGCGCCCGCTCCAGATCCTCCCGCTTCAAGAAGACGTCGAAATCCTTGGTGTGGCGGACCACCCCGGTGTAGCGCGCATAGGCATAGGCCCCGCCGACGAGAAAGGGAACTGAGGCGTCGCGGAGCACCGCCATGGCGTGCCGGTAGAAGTCGGCCTCGGCGGGCTCGGCCGGATTCTGGGAGCTGGGGAGGGTCTCATGGGTGGTCATGGGAGCGGGGGTTGAGCAAGAGACGTACCAGCGGCCGCCGGGTGGCACTGCCGGTGGTACTGCCGTGGGTGGCACGGAGCTTGCCCTTCAAAGCCCCCTGGACCGACAAGAGAGGGGGCAGGCGCATGGCACTGGACGGCTGGAACGAGGGGAGCGAGGGGAGCGAGGCCGGGAAGCGAGGGCGGGTGATACGGATCGGGGCGGTGGCGGACCTCCATTACACGAAATCCCCGCAGCCCCAGCACTCCCTCCAGGAGCTCTTCGCCCAGGCCAGCCGGGCCTGCGACATCCTCGTCCTCCCCGGCGACCTGACCGACCGCGGCCTCCCCGAGGAGGCCCACGCCCTGGCGCGGGAGATCCACTCCGCGGTCAACGTGCCGGTCATCGCCGTCCTCGGCAATCACGACTTCGAGTCGGGCCGGGAGCAGGAGGTCAAGCAGATCCTCTCCGAGGCGGGGATCAAGATGCTCGACGGCGAGGCCGTCGAGGTGCACGGGATCGGCTTCGCCGGGGTGAAGGGGTTCTGCGGCGGCTTCGGCAAGCGGGCGCTCGGCCCCTGGGGGGAGGACATCATCAAGAAGTTCGTCCACGAGGCGGTCGAGGAGGCCCTGAAGCTCGAATCCGCCCTGGCCCGGATGCGGAGCCTGACGCGCCGGGTCGCCGTCCTCCACTACTCGCCGATCCAGGCGACGGTCGAGGGGGAGCCGTGCGAGATCTTCCCCTTCCTGGGCTCCAGCCGGCTGGAAGAGCCGCTCACCCGCTACCCCGTCGACATCGTCGTCCATGGCCACGCCCACCGCGGCGCCCACGCGGGACGGACGGCGGGCGGGGTGCCGGTCTACAACGTCGGCCTCCCCGTCCTCCAGCGCACCTTCCCCGACCGGCCCCCGTTCCAGGTCATCGAGCTCACTCTCGACGCCGACGGGGCGTAGTAGACTGGCTCCGCGCTCCCGCCGGAGCGCCCCCGATCATGAAGACCAGCGAAGGATTCGTTTTCGTCCGCCCCGGCCTCCACCTCTACTTCCGGGTCTTGGGGGAAGGCGAGGAGACGGTCGTCGTCCCCAACGCCAACTGGCTGGCCGAGCCGTTCCAGCCGCTCGCCCAAGGCCGCCGGCTGATCCTCTTCGATCCGCGGAGCCGCGGCCGGTCGAGCACGGTGACCGACCGCCGCCAGCTCTCGCTGGAGGAGGACGCCCGCGACCTCGAGGCGGTGCGGCGCTACTTCGGCCTCGAACGGATGTCGCTCCTCGGCTCCTCCTACCACGCCGCCATCACCGCCCTCTACGCGATCGAGAACCCCGAGCGGGTGGAGCGGCTCCTCCTCGTCTGCCCGATCACCCCCCGCCAGCCGGGGGAGTGGGCGCAGGAGACCCCGGGCCCCGAGATCCTCGTCTACCCGCCGGGGGTGCCGCGCCTGGAGGAGATGCGCCGGGAGGGGATCGACAAGAGCGACCCGGTCGCCTACTGCCGGGCCTGGTTCAACTACTTCCTCCTCCCCGCCCAACTCGGCGATCTGGACGCCGCGGCCCGCTTTCCGGTCGACGACGTGGCCTCCTTCCCCAACGAGTGGCCGAGCCACGCCTTGACCGTCTACTTCGAGCACATCATCCCCAAGATGCGGGCCTGGGACTTCAGGCCGCGCCTGGCGGGGCTCGACCTGCCGGTCCTGGTGATCCAGGGGACCGACGACCTGGTCCCCGTGGCGGCCTCCCGCGAGTGGGCCGCGAGCTGCCCCAACAGCCGCTTCCTCGCGATCGAGAGGACCGGCCACTACCCCTTCCTCGAACGCCCCCAGGAGTTCTTCCCGGCGGCGGACGCCTTCTTGCGGGGAGAGTGGCCGCTGCGGGCCGAAGTGGTGCGGCGCGCCGCTTGAGGACTTGCGGCATGCCATAGGATCTCTCCCCAGAGATGACCGCAATCCGCCCCCTCCTGCTCGCCGCTTTCCTGGCGCTCCTCGCCTTTCCTGCCTTCGGACAGCCGGCCGGCGGCTCCTGCACCCCGGCCCGGGGTCCGCTCGTCGAGTGCAGGCTCCGCTTCGAGGAGCACGACTATCCCTTCCACGTCTTCCTGCCGCCGACCTACGACGGCCACCATCCCGTGCCGGCCCTCCTCGTCCTGCACGGCGGGGGCGGCAACGGCCGGCAGTCGATCGCCGCCTTCAAGACCCTGGCGGAACAGAACGGCATCCTGTTGATCGCCCCGACCCTCCCCTCGGGCCCCGAGATCGAGCCCAAGGTGCCCGCTCTCTTCCGCGAGCTCCTCGACGCGGTGCGCCACCGGTGGACGGTCGACTCCCGCCGGATCTACCTCTTCGGTCACTCGGCCGGCGGCGTCTTCACCTTCGACGCCGCGATGCTCGACTCCGACCTCTTCGCTGCCGCCGCCGTCCACGCCGGGGTGATCGATCCCGAGTACGACTGGATCCTCAAACGGGCTCGACGCAAGACGCCGATCGCCCTCTACATCGGCGATGCCGACGCCTTCTTCTCTCTCGCCCGCGCCCGCCGCACCCGGGACGTTCTCCTCGCCGAGGGCTTCCCCCTCCATTACACAGAGCTGCCTCACCACGACCACAACTACGCCGCGGTCGCCGAGATGGTGAACCGCGACGCCTGGAAGTTCCTCCAGCAGTACAGCCTCGCCGAATAAAGGCCCGGGCGCCGCCCCCCCAACCTTCATCCCCCGGGCACCCGCGAGAGCTGCAAACGCGACGAAAAACTCGTCCCACAACCCGAAAAACTCGACTTCCGCCTGGAGAAACTGAAATACCGAGCCGAAAACATCGAAACGCACCTGGAGAAACTGAAACAAGAGCCCGAAAAACGCCAAAATCGACCCGTGAAACTCGCAAATTGGTCCGCAAAACGCCAGATTGGCATCGAGAAACTCTCGCGCGACCCGAAAAACGAGTTTATCGACGCGTGAGGGGACTTTATCGACTCGTGCGCCGCACTTCTCGACCCAAGAGGGGACTTTCTCGACCCACAAGGCTGCCGTTTCGGCACCCGGGCTCCCTTCGGCGCCTGCCGAATCTCGTCCCACGAAATCGCGACGCGCCTCGGCCAGTGCTGCTCGGCCAGTGCCAGCCGTTCGGGAATGCACCTCTGCTCTACAATGCGGAGACTAGGAAAGGAGAAGACCATGCTGACCGCCTTCCTGCTCGTCGCTTCCCTCGCCATCGGACCTACTCCCACCCCCGCCGTGACGCCACCCGCCCCCAGCCGCACGCAGGCCGTCGCGGAGGTTGGCGCTGGCCAGGACCCCGGCTTCCCGAGTTGGCTCGCTCTCGAAGAGGGTTTGCCGGCGACCGCCACGGCTTCGGGTCCCGGCTCCGCGCCGGCCGTCACTTGTGTCACCGCCTGCACGCAGTGCGCCGCGGTGCACCGGAGCTGCTGCTTCAACAATATGACGCAATGCTTCTACTGTGTGCCCTTCGGGGTCAAGTGCCTCTGACCGCTCTCTAAAGGAAAGGTCGAACGAGAAGAGGGGCAACAGGACCAGCGATAGTGCCAGCCTCTTGGAGCGATAGTGCAGCGAGAGTGCCCAGCGAGAGTGCCAGCCTCTTGGCGAGATCCTGCTTGCGAGGGCTGCCCAGCAGCCCGTCCTCCGGAACCCCTCTCCCTGCACTCTGCTTTATGGAGGCTACGGCGATGCCGGATTGGCCGGCCACCGACGTTTCCCTTCTGACGGCCTCCAAGGAGGAAGACGATGAAGCGTATCCTGCTCCTCTGTACCGTGCTCCTCTCGCTCCTCGGCGCGGGCGCGCTCCTTGCCGCATCCGCCGCTCCGGCCCCGCAGACCGCCGACGTAGAGCAACTCCGCCAGGCGATCTTCCAGCCGGCCCCGGCCGCAGCCCTGAGTCCCCTCGCCGAGGCGCTCCCCGCGTTCGTCAGCCAGTGCGAGCCGCCGACCCGGTTCGTCTGCGTCAACAAGCAGTGCCAGTGCGGCGTTCAGTGTGGCAGCTGCGGCATTGCGAGCTTCACCTGTGACCCGAACACGGGCGCGTCCAACTGCAAGTGCAAGACCTGCTGAAGAAAAGCTGGAACGTCCCCGCGGTCCCGGCCGCGGGGACGTCAGAGCGGAAGGTCCCGGCCACGGTGCCAGCCGTTCTGCAGTTCTGCCGCAGGGCCCAGCCACGGTGCCAGCCGTTCGGGAAATTCGGTAAGTCTTTTACTCCTCGCTCTTAGGGCAGCCCTCCGCCGCCGGTAGAAGAAAGTTCGAGATTCCCTGCAAGATCTCCGGGCTTTTTACGTCCTTCCCCACCATGGGACGACGCCTACGCTATCTACCCCCCGAGGGGAGCGGTCTTGTCGAGGTCACCTGCCGGACTCTCCAAGGCCGCTTTCTCCTCACCCCTAGCACGGAGCTCAACGAGGTCGTCCTCGGCGCCCTCGGACGGGCGCAGGAGCTCTACCCGGTCGGTATCTGCGCTTTCGCCTTTGCTTCCAATCACTTCCACCTCCTGCTCCGGGTGGAGTCCACCCACCGCATGGCTCAGTTCATGGGGCACTTCAACTCGAACCTCGCCCGGGAGGCCGGCCGACTCGCCCACTGGCGCGAGAAGTTCTGGGGCCGGCGCTACCAGGCCATTCCGGTCAGCGAGGAGGAGGTGGCCCAGGGCGAGCGGCTACGCTACATCCTGGCGCACGGCTGTAAGGAGGGGCTGGTCGAGCGTCTGCGAGACTGGCCCGGGGTCTCCGCCGTCCGCGCTCTCGTGGCGGAGGAACCCCTCCAAGGGTACTGGTTTGACCGCACTCGGGAGCACGCCGACAGGCGCCGGGGCCGCGCCTTCGAGCGTCTGAGCCATGCGACTCCGTACACGGTACACCTCGAGCCGCTCCCCTGCTGGGAGCACCTTTCGAGAGACGAGTACCAGCGGCGCATCGCGGAGATCGTCGACGACATCGAAAGCCAGGCCGCCCTCAGGCGCCAACTCAACGATCTTTCCGCTTCCGCCAAAGGCCCAGAAGCTATCCAGACTCAGGAGCCTCACGAGGCACCGGAAAAGCTGAAGAAGTCCCCCGCGCCACTGTTTCACGCGGCGAGCCGGAAAGTTCGGCGAGAGCTCTACGAAGCCTACAAACAATTCGTTGCGGCATTTCAAGATGCCGCCGAGAGGCTCCGGGCCGGCGAGCCCGACGTCCTTTTCCCCGCGGGGTGCTTCCCTCCCGCCTTACCGTGGGTGAGCGGGTAAAGGCGACACAGCTCGATCGCCTCGACCGAGTCTTTGGTACCTCTCGCGATCGAGGGGTGGGTAGAGGTCTGCCCTCTATGTACCGTTGAGAAGGTCGAGCCGATCCAAGGACGCCCTCCGCAGGCTCGATTCGAGCCTCTTCAGCGGCCGCTCCGCCTAGAAAAGCAGGGAAGACAAGCCGGAAGACAAGCCAGCGAGAGAGCTCAGGAGGGCTTGGCCGTCTCCGCCGCCACCGAAGCTTCCCTATCGGCTGGCACTTATCGGCACTTATCGGGGGCACTTATCGGCCCTCGTGGCCGAGCGGGACCGGGGGCCTTCCTCGGAGCCCCCCGTGCTACGCTTCCGGCATGCCCCTCTCTGTTCCCGCGGCGATCCTCTGGGGCGCCGCGTTCGCTCTCGCGGCGACGCCCGGCGTCCGGCCGGCCGACCCTTCCGGAGCCAAGAGCTGCAAAGTCGAGCAAATGCGCCCCGAGCAGGGCGAGCGCCGCGCCCGGTTCATCGGCTGGCTCAAGACCCATCGAGCGAAGGCCGACTGGCCGGACGAGACGGACTTCGAGGGCCCCGAGCCGCGGATCGATAACTACCTCCTCCACATCGTCGACATCGACAACGACGGCCGGGATGAGTACGTTCTGAGCGACGTCGGGGGCACCGCGAACATCCTGGCGTTCTCGGTGTTCCGTCCCTCGGGCGACGGCTGGACGCCGGAGGAAACACCCTTCGAGCCGGCGATTCGGGAGTGGGCCGAAGTGCGGCCTCGGGGATTGCAACTCTTCGTGCGGTTCTGCGGCAAGACCTACGTCAACCTGCTTGGCGGACAGGGCCCCAATTACTTCCGGGACACCCAGGTCTGGGAGGGCAGCGAGGTGCGGCCGGTCTGCGACGCCCCTTGGCTCAAGGAGCAGCGGCGTTACTTCCAGAGCCTCTTCGACCACAAGCTCTACGACGAGGCCTACGCTTTCCTGGCCGGGGCCAGGAACTCCTGCAAGGCGGCCGAGGATCGGGAGACGCTGCTCTGGATGGAGAGCGACCTCGCCCTCACGGGCTTCAAGATGGGCACCTATGACACCTGTCTGGGGCACGTCGCCGCCGCCCGGAAGAGCCCGGGCTTCGCGAGCGCCGGCAAGAGCCTGCGCCAGGCGCTCGCGGCGAACGCGACCCTCTGCGGCAAGGCCAAGGCGAAGGGGCCGAGCTTCGATTACGACTTCTCCTGGCTCCGCGAGTTCGGCCAAGATTCCGACACGGAGAACGTCCTCGACCCCCGGTTCAACGGCCTGCTGTCGGCCGTGGCCCCCGACCGCCGCCTGGAAGACGGCGAGTTCTTCCGCGATGTCTTGAAGCTCGGAGTGTGGGTGGCCGAGCCGACCCGGTGGATCGGCAAGCGGTACGTCCTCCTCTCCGGCTGGGAGCCCCACAACCCCGGCAACCGCGGCTTCATCTGGATCGACATGGTCACCAGGCGGAGTATCGTCGGAAATAACCAGGTGATGGGCTCGAAGACCTTCCGTTTCGCGAGCGTGCCCCACGAGTTCTGGGATCAGCTGGGTTGGCACGGAATGCATGTGAAGTACCTGGAACCCGGCGGAGAGTGGAGAGAGATCGAGACGCCGTGAGGCGTCCGGGCCGCGGGGACGTCAGAGCCCGGAGATCTTTCAGGGAATCTCGAAATTTCTCTCGACCGTGACCTCCTGCCTGCGACGACCGCCACCCTGCCCTGCACAAGCCCAGGCCCGGCTGAGGTGCTGGCTGGGTGCTGGCTGGGTGCCAGCCGTAAAGAGGAGGAAGCGATGGCTCTCGAGTTTTCTTGCAGAAGTGCTCTGTCCATTTTCCTGGGGGCCTCGCTGGCCGGCGCGGTCGCGGTACGGGCCGAGGTGCCGCGCCTGACTCTGCACGTCTTGGGCACGCAGGAGGTCCAAGCAACAGCCACCGCCACGGTTACGATCACCCCGACGCAATCTCGTGAAGTCAACCTCGTCGAGCAGCGGCATTGGTTTGGAGTGGACCTCGACCTGCGGCTGGTCCCGCTGTTCAGTCTCGACCTCGGCGCATCCCAGGGGAGCCTCAGGGAGATCCGCTTCGACTCGAGCCAGGGTATCACCCACACGAGCACCGGGAGCGCCCCCCTGCGCCACCTTACCCTGAGCGCCCTCTATCACCCGATCCGCGCCAGCTCCGGCCGCCGGGTGGATCTCTATCTCGGCCCCTCCGTGGGCATGGCCTACTACTCCCGTGTCTTCGCTAAGAGCGAGAGCGAGCCTGCCTATGGCGGTAAGCTGGGCTTCGACGTCCGCCTAGGCGAATCCAACTGGCTCTTCACAGGTGAGGCGAGTCTTCTGAAGAGCCGCATCCAGATCCTCCCTGGCGCGTCCGACAGCACCTTGGAATACGACCGATTGTTCGCCGTCGGCCTCGGCTACCACTGGTAGGGGCGCCACCCCCGAGATGTGCCAGGCGAACGGTGAGCAGGCCGGCGCCCTCCCCATGCTCCGCACGTGCGTGCCGACCAACGATCCCTGCATCGACGCGCAGTGCAACTGCAGCGCCCGCTGCACCTTCTGCGGCGGGATCGGCGCCTTCACCTGCAACGAGAGCACCGGGGCCTCGACCTGCAAATGCAAGACCTGCTGAAGAGAGGCTGAAACGACCCGCGGTCCCGGCCGGCCGGGCCGCGGGGACGTCAGCCCGGAGATCTTTCAGGGAATCTCGAATTTCTCTAGACCCTGCCATCTTGCCTGCGACCACCGCCACCCTGCCCGGCACCAGCCCAAGCCCCAGTGGAGCTTCCCTATCGGCTGGCACTTATCGGACCCTAAAGCTCCTCGGACGGTCCCTAAAGGTCCTCAGACGGTCCCTAAAGCTCCTCGGACTGTCCCTAAAGGTCTTCGGATCGTCCCTAAAGTTCCTCAGACTGCCCCTAAAGCTCCTCAGACCCTCCCTAAAGGTCCTCGGACCGTCCCTAAAGGTCCTCAGACCCTCCCTAAAGCTCCTCGGACTGTCCCTAAACCTTCTCGGATCGTCCCTAAAGCTCCTCGAAACGCCTCTAAACCCCTTTCGGGTGCCCGTGATTTAGTTTTTCCTGGGTCCTTTTGAGTTTAGCGGCCGCGTGTTTCAGTTTTGAGAGGAGGAAAAGTAGTTTGGAGGCCGGGTATTTCAGTTTAGGGAGGGGCTGAAACAGTTTAGCGGCCGCGGATTACAGTTTATCGAGGGACCTTTGGAGTTTCGAGAGGCTTTTTTCGACTTTAGAGGGACTTCTTCGGAGTTTGGAGGCGTTTCGGCCTGGCTTTTAAGTTTCTGCTCCTCAAGGACCCGGGCCTACCCTCCACCCGGAGTCTACCAGACCCCCTACAACCAGCCCTTCTCCCGCGCGATCCGCGCCGCCTCGAACCGGTTCTCGGCGCCGAGCTGCTGATCGCCTCGGAGAGGTAGTTGCGGACCGTGCCGTCGGAGAGATGGAGGTCGGCGGCGATTTTGGCGGTCGAGAGGCCCTCTCCGGCGATTTCGCGCTCACGAAAAGCGAGTTTCTCGCCTCGAGAAGGGAGTTTATCGGTCGTTCGCTCGGGGTTCGGGGTGGGTGGAAATGTGGATCTCCTCGGAAGGAAAACCCTACCGCCCCGCCCGCTCCAACGCCCGCTGCATCAGAATCTCCTGGCTGTGCTGCGGCGCCTCGCCGGGGGCCGGGTGGCGCTGGAGGTAGGTGCCGTCGGCGTGCATGTCCCAGGCTTTGACGTTGTCGGCGAGCTGGATGTCGAGGATGGCTTTGAGCTCGTCCTGGAGGCGGGGCTCTTCGACCGGGGTGATCGCCTCGACCCGGTAGTCGAGGTTCCGCGACATCCAGTCGGCGGAGCCGAAGAAGTACTCGGGCTGGCCGGCATTTCTGAAATAGAAGATCCGGGCGTGCTCCAGGAAGCGGCCGACGATCGAGAGCACCCGCACGGTCTCGCTCTGGCCGGGGAGGCCGGGGCGGAGCCGGCAGATGCCGCGGACGATCAGGTCCATCTCGACCCCGGCGGCCGAGGCTTCGTAGAGGGCCTCGATGATCTCCCGGTCTTCGAGCGAGTTCATCTTGGCGATGATGTGCCCGCCCTTGCCGGCTTTCTGATGCTTCACCTCGCGCCCGATGAGCTCCAGGAAGCGCTGGCGCATGTTGATCGGGGCGACCAGGAGCTTCTTGAACTTCGGCTTGTGGACGTAGCCGGTCAGCAGGTTGAAGAGCTGGGCCACGTCCTCCCCCAGCTCCTGCTCGCAGGTGAGGAGGCCCAAGTCGGTGTAGAGCTTGGCGGTGTCGGCGTTGTAGTTGCCGGTCGCGATGTGGGTGTAGCGGCGGAGCTGGCCGTCTTTTTCCTGGCGGACGGCGAGAGCGATCTTGGCGTGGGTCTTAAGGCCCACCACCCCGTAGGCGACGTGCGCGCCGACGTTCTCCAGCCGCTCGGCCCACTCGATGTTCGCCGCCTCGTCGAAACGCGCCTTGATCTCGACCGTCGCCGCCACCTGTTTTCGCGTCTCCGCCGCCCGGATGAGCGCCCGCATGATCGGCGAGTCCGCCGAGGTGCGGTAGAGGGTCTGCTTCATGGCGAGGACCGCCGGATCGTCGGCCGCCGCGTCGATGAAGCGCTGGACGCTGGTGACGAAGGACTCGTAGGGATGATGGACGAGGATGTCGCCGGCCGCGATGGCGCCGAAGATGTCCGAGTCCTCGGGATCGGCCGACTGGAGCCGCCGGGCGGTGACCGGCGTCCACGGCTTGTACTTGAGCGACGGGAGAGGGACCGAGGTGAGCTGCATCAGGTCGCGCAGGCCGAGCGGCCCCTCGGCCTCGAAGAACTCCTCGGGGCGGACCTCCAGCTGCTCGGAGAGGAGGTCGCGCATCCACTGCGGCATGCCGGCCGCCACCTCCAGCCTTACGACGGTGGCGAAGCGGCGCTCCCGGAGCTCCTCCTGAATGGCCTCCAGGAGGTCGTCGGCCTCCTCTTCGTTCCGGTGGACGTCGCTGTTGCGGGTCACCCGGAAGGGGTGGGACTCGACGATCTCCATCCCCGGAAAGAGCCGTTCCAGGTTGTGGGCGATCACCTCTTCGAGCGGCACGAAGCGCAGCGTCCCCGAGGCCTGGAGCCAGCGCGGCAGCGAGGCCGGCGCCTTGACCCGGGCGAAGCGCACCTCGTCGTCCCCCGGCTCGCGGACCGCCACGGCGAGCGACAGCGAGAGGTTCGAGATGAAGGGGAAGGGGTGGGCCGGATCGACCGCGAGCGGGGTGAGGATGGGGAAGAGCCGCTTTTCGAACTCTTCTGAGAGATGGCGGCGTTCGGCGGCCTTCAAGTCGTCCCAGCGGACGAGCTCCAGGCCATGGGCTTTGAGCGCCGGCAGGATCTCCCGGTTGAGGAGCCGCCGCTCCTGGGCGAGGAGCGGCCGCACCATGGCGTCGATCTCGGCCAGCTGCTGGCGCGGCGTCCGGTTGTCGGGGGGCAGCTCGCGGACGACGCTCGCCAGCTGCTGCTTTAACCCCCCCACCCGCTTCATGAAGAACTCGTCCAGGTTGCTGTCGAAGATGGCGATGAACTTCAGCCGTTCGAGGAGCGGCGTGTCCGCCTCCCCCGCCTCGTGGAGCACCCGGGCGTTGAAGGCCAGCCAGGAGATCTCGCGGTTTAAGAAGAGCGATTCCGATTCGCCGATGTCCGATTCGCCGATCTCTGGGGCGAGCTCGGGGCGGGGGATTTTCTTGGGTTCGGACACGGGAATTGGACCTCGCAGTGGGCCCTGCGAACGACGCAGCCCCTCCAGATCGAAGACCCCATTTTGACACATGGCCCGGCTCCCCAGGGGGGAGAGTCGGTAACAAGATCGTGACAGGAGGCCTAAGCCTTGTGGAATGTGAAGGATCGGGAAGTCCCGGCGCCGGAACGCGCTAGAATCTGTGGTGTGAAGGCCACCCCGATCGTCGTCCAACCGCTCCTCCTCCCCGGCGACCCCGGCCCGGCCCCCGGGCGACGGGAGCCGGCGGCGGGCTCGACGATGCCGGCCGGGGCGCCGGTCGACCGGCTCGCCGCCATCGACATCGGCTCGAACTCGATCCACATGATCGTCGTCGCCCCCGAGCCCAAGGGGGGCTACCGGGTGCTCGGCCGGGAGCGCGAGATGGTGCGGCTCGGCAAGAGCGCGTTGTCGGGGGGAGCGGGAGGAGCGGGGGCCGGGGCGCTCTCGGAGGCCGCCATGCAGGACGGCCTGGAGGCGCTGATCAAGATGACCACCCTGGCGAGCCTCAAAGGCGCCCGCCGGGTGGTGGCGGTGGCGACCAGCGCCGTTCGCGAGGCGACCAACGGCGAGGAGTTCCTCGCCCGGGTCAAGGCGCAGACCGGCTTCGACGTCCAGCTCCTCTCCGGGGTCGACGAGGGGCTCTTGATCTACCGCGCCGTGCGCGAGGTGGTCGATATTGGCGGCGGAGGGGGGGGCGCCGGCGGAGGCGGTTCGGCGGCGGTGGTCGACGTGGGCGGCGGCAGCACCGAGTGGGTGGCGACCGCCGGAGGGAAGATCGAGCAGGTCGTCTCCCTCCGGCTGGGGTCGCTGCGCTCGGCGACCGGCCTCAAGGGGGACCCGCCGAGCGCCGGGGAGATCGAGCGCCTGCGGCGGACGATCCGCACCGCTTTGGCGGCGGAGATCCCGGTCCGCCCGGTCTCCCGGCTGGTCGCCACCTCGGGCACCGCGGTCTGCTCGGCCGATCTGGCCGACCTCTTCGCCGCCCGCGCCCGCAAGGGGGGAGGCGGCGCCCTCCGCGAGGTGCGGACCCGCGAGCTGTCGCAGGTCGCCGCCCGGCTGGCGACGATGAAGCGGCGGGAGATCGCCGCCCTGCCGCCGGTCGGCGGCCCGCGCTCGGACTCGATCCTGGCCGGCGCCATCCTGCTCGAAGAGCTGGTCCTCCACGCCGGGGTCGACCGCTTCCAGGTCTGCGACCGGGCCCTCCGCGAGGGGCTGGTGCTCGCCGCTCTCGGCCAGCCCATCCCGCTCGCCCGCGACCCCGAGGACCTCCGCCGGCGCCAGGTGCTCCAGCTCGCCGAGCGGAGCGAGAGCGTCCTCGCCCACAATCTCCAGTCGGCCCGGCTGGCCGTCCGGCTCTTCGACCTCACCCTCTCCGTCCACGGCCTCGGGGCGCGGGAGCGGGAGTGGCTGGAATATGCCGCCCTCCTCCACGACATCGGCTACTCCATCCACTACAACGACCACCACAAGCACAGCTACTACCTGATCACCAACGCCACCCTGGACGCCTTCGACCCGCGGGAGATCGAGATCCTCGCCCACGTCGCCCGCTACCACCGGGGGAGGCGCCCGAAGCCCCACCGCCAGCCCACCCTCCTGGCGCTCAAGCCCTGGCAGCAGAGGGTGATCGTCAAGCTCACCTGCCTGCTGCGGGTCGCCGATGCCCTGGACCGCACCCACGCCTCGCGGGTCGAGGAGGTCTACGCCTCGATCCGGCCCCACCGGGTGAAGCTCGAGGTGCTGTCGCGCTACGACGTCGGCCTGGAGCTCGCGGCGGTCCGCGAGCACGGCGAGCTCTTCCTGGAAACCTTCGGCCGCAAGCTTGCGGTCCGCCAGGGTCTCGAAGCGGCTGCCGCGGGTTGACCCGGTTTACACCTCCAGGAAGCGGATTCACCTTTTTCCAATCCCGGCGCAACTCCGGCGTTAAAACAGGTAAATTACGACGTCACATAGATTTAACAGCTCTCTCACATGGCGGTAACGCCGCGATTTGTGGAAAACATAAGAGCGGCAGCTGTCAAGCTCCTCCCCAATTCTGATCTTGAGAAGCCAAATCCCTGCAAACAAAGAGTTTGAGTACGGTTGCACAGACCCTTGTTCAAACCGTGGAAAGCCTTGCCCCAGGGGCTTCCGAGGCCGCTACAGGGCGGTTTTCAGCAGAGATTTCCACAGGATCTGTGGAAGACTCCATGCTACGCTTCTTTTACGATGACCCGTGAACGGATTCTCCTCATCGAAGATGAGCCCGATATCGCCGAGGTGCTCCAATACAATCTAGAAAAAGAGGGCTTCGCGGTCGAGACCGCCCGCCGCGGCGACAGCGGCCTCGAAGCCATCCGCCGGGACGCGCCGGACCTCGTCCTCTTGGACCTCATGCTGCCGGGGCTGGACGGCCTGGAGCTCACCCGGCTCCTGAAGCGCGACGGCGGGACCTCCCGGGTCCCCATCGTCATGCTCACCGCCCGCGGCGAGGAGGTCGACCGCATCGTCGGCCTGGAGCTCGGCGCCGACGACTACATCAGTAAGCCGTTCAGCCCCAGAGAGGTGGTGTTGCGGGTGAAAGCGGTCCTCCGCCGGCACCTGCCAGAGCCGGCGGACGACGGCGAGCCGGACCTGCTGGAAGTGGGGGGCATCGGTGGCATCCAGCTCGACATCGCCGGGCACCAGCTGCGCATCCGCGGCGAGGAGATCCCCCTGACCGCCACCGAGTTCCGTCTCCTCCGGCTCCTCATCGAGCGCGCCGGCCGGGTGCAGACCCGGGGCCAGCTGCTGACCGACGTCTGGGGTTACGCCGAGGACATCGACAGCCGGACGGTCGACACCCACATCCGCCGGCTGCGCCGCAAGCTCGGGCCGGAGGCGGACCGCATCGAGACCGTCATCGGCGTCGGCTACCGCCTGAGGCCCTGAGCCGGTGCGCCTCCTCGGCTTCACGCCGAAGCTGCGCCTGGCGACGCTCTGGCCCGCCTTAGCGGCGGTCGCCGCCGCCGCGGCGCTCCTCTGGGTGCTCCTCCCCGGGCTCTTCGAGGAGGGCGCCTCGCTCCAGCTCCTCGACACCCTGGAGATCCTCTCCCCGGTCTTCGCCAGCCATCTCGATTCCAGCGGGTCGGCAAACCAGCCCGGCCTGCCCCCCGACCTCCAAAGCTGGGTCCGCGGCCTCGCCGGGGGGAGCAGCCTGCGCATCACCCTCATCGCGGCCGACGGCACGGTGCTCGCCGACAGCGCCCGCACCCCTCCCCAGGTGCGGCAGATGGAGAACCACGCCGGCCGCCCCGAGGTGCAGGCGGCCCTGGGGAGCGGCCACGGCACCGCGGTCCGGCGGAGCGCCACGGTCGGCCGCACCTACGTCTACGCCGCCCGCACCCTGACCGCCGCGGGGGGCCGGCTCTTCGTCCTCCGGCTCGCCCAGCCGCTCTCCCAGCTCGACGCCTTGCAGGGGAGCCTGGGGGCGGCCCTGCTCCTCGCCCTGGTCGCCGCCGGGCTCGTCGGGCTCGCTCTCTCGCTCTGGTTCGACCGCCGGCTCTTCCGGCCGCTCGCCGGGCTCATCGGCGGCGCCTCGGCGCTCGCCAGCGGGCGCTACGACTACCGCTTCGCGCTCCCCGACGCCGACGAGCTGGCCGACCTCGCGGTGGCGCTCAACCGGCTGGCCGCCACGGTCCAGGGCAGCTTCGCCACCCTGCGCCACGAGCGCGATCACCTGCAGGCGATCCTCTCCGGCATGACGGAGGGGGTCCTCGTCGTCGGCGGCGACGGCCGGGCCCTCCTCGCCAACCCCGCCTTCTGCCGGCTCTTCGATCTCGACGGCGAGGTGGCCGGCAAGCCGGTTCTGGAGCTGGTGCGGGCGCCCGAGCTCGACCGGCTGGTCCAGGCCACGTTGGCGAGCGGCGCTCCGCAGCAGGCCCAGCTGGAGCTCGGCAGCCTCGAACGGCGCACCCTGGAGCTCGGCAGCACGGTGCTCGGCGAGGTCGGCCACGCCAAGCCGGGGGCGGTGGTGGTCGCCCGGGACACCACCGAGCACACCCGGCTGATGGAGATGCGGCGCGACTTCGTGGCCAACGTCTCGCACGAGCTCAAGACCCCGCTCGCCGCCATCCGCGGCTATGCCGAGACCCTCCACGACGGGGCTTTAGCGGAGCCCGCCACGGCCACCCGCTTCACCGAGCGCATCCTCCGCCAGTGCCGCCGGCTCCAGGCGCTCCTCGACGACCTCCTCACCCTGTCGCGCCTGGAGAGCCTCGAGCGGGCGCCGCAGCACGAGGCGGTCGACCTCGCCGCCATCGTCCACCGCGCCGTCGACCTGGTCTCCTCGGTCGCCGGGGAAAGGGAGGTCGGGGTGACCCTGGAACAGCCGCCCCGCTCGCACCCCCTGCCGCCGATCTCGGGCGACGCCGAGGGGTTGGAGCGCCTCGTCGTCAACCTCCTCGACAATGCGGTCAAGTACAACCGGCCGGGGGGCGAGGTGGTCGTCCGCCTCGGCCAGCAGGACGGCGCGGCCCTCCTGGAGGTCGCGGACACCGGCATCGGCATCCCCTCGGAAGCCCTGCCGCGGATCTTCGAGCGTTTCTACCGGGTGGACAAGGGGAGGGCGCGCGAGGAGGGGGGGACCGGGCTCGGGCTCGCCATCGTCAAGCACGTGGCCCAGGCGCACGGCGGCCAGATCGATGTCCTCAGCCGCGTCGGCGAGGGCTCGACCTTCCGCGTCCGCCTGCCGCTCCAGCCCGGCGGCAAAGTCGGTACCGGGTCATTTTGAACCTGCGGGCGGCCTCCTTCGGGCGCTTCGCGCAGCCAGTCGTCCGTCCTCGGATTTCAAACTGACCCAGGATCGCAAAGTCGGCAGGGCGCAGTGACGGCCGGGCTGCCCGGCTCGTATGTGTAGGCAGATATGCTCCACGAGCCGAGCGCAGGGCCCGAGATTTCCGTTCCTCCCGGCATCACGCCTGACGGCGGACCCTTCCTCGTCGTCTGCTTCGGCGACCTCGCTCCCCACACCCAGCGCGCCTGCCAGGAGTTCCTCCCCCAGCTCGCCCGGGCGGGCGTGCCGCGGGTCTCGCTGATGCTCCTGCCGCGCTGTCACGGGGGGGAGCCGCTCGCCGACCGCCCCTACTTCGGCCGCTGGGTCCGTTCGCTCGCCGAGGCCGGCCACGAGATCTGCCTCCATGGCGAGGCCGGGGGCGAGGCCGGGAGAAAGCTCGCGGAAGGCTCCTCCCGCTGCGCCCAGCTGGGGGTCGCTGTCTCCGGCTGCGCGCCACCGCCCGGCCGGCTCTCGGCCGCGGGGCGGGCGGCGCTCGCCGCTCACGGTTTCACCTACGCGCTGACCGCTGCCGGCATCGACCTCCTGCCGAGCGGCCGCCGCCTGGAGGCGCCGGCCGTCGCCCTCGCCGCCGGCAGCTCCTGGGGGGTGCCGGCCGCCTGGTTGAAGACGCGGCTCCTCTGCTCCGCCCGCCGGGGCGCCCCGGTCCTCCGGCTCGACGTCGAGCCCTCCGCCCTCTACCAGCCGGCCCTCCGCCACACCCTCCTCACCCTTGTCCGGGCGGCGCTCGAAACCCGCACCGCGGCGACCTGCGGCGAGCTCGCGGCGCGTGCCGCCGCCTCGTAGCGGCGTCAGCGCACGTCCGAACACGTCCGAACACGCCGCGCTGCGAAATGTCATCCGACCTTTCTTGACACACTGCGGCATCGATCCCTACGATGGCCTCCGGGAACGCGAGAGCTCGCGGGGAAGGAGTCGCTAAGGGATGGCAGCCGAAGTGCAGCATCATCCGCAGAAACCGGCGCAGGAACCGGCGCAGGAACCGGGAAGTCTGTCGTACGCCGGGGGGATCGCCTGGCTGGTCTTGGACGATCCGGGGAAGAAGGTCAACACCCTCTCCTCCCGTCTCTTCGCCTGGTTCGGGGAGCGGGTGGCCGAGCTCGAACGGGAGCGCCCCCGGGGGCTCGTCGTCCTCTCTGGGAAGCCGGACGGCTTCGTCGCCGGGGCGGACATCGAGGAGCTCCTCGGAGCCCAGTCGAAAGAAGAGGTGCTCGACCTCCTCGCCCGCGGCCACGACCTCCTCCTGCGCTTCGAGAAGCTCCCCTTCCCCACGGTCGCCGCCATTAACGGCGCCTGCCTGGGCGGCGGCCTGGAGCTCGCCCTCTCCTGCCGCTACCGGGTGGCGACCGAGCACCCGAAGACCAAGCTCGGCCTCCCCGAGGTGCAGCTCGGCCTGATCCCCGGCCTCGGCGGCACCCAGCGGCTCCCCCGCCTGATCGGGGTGCCCGACGCCCTCGACCTGATCCTCACCGGCAAGCAGCTCGACGCCCGGCGGGCGAAGAAGCTGGGGATCGTCGACGCCACCTGCCATCCGACCGACCTTCGCCAGGCGGCCCTCCGGCTAGCTCGAGCTGAAAGCCCCGGCGAGGAAAGAGCTAGAGGAGCAGCGCAAAGGCGGGCACACCCTGGCCGCCAAGGCCGGCGACCTCCTCGCCAAGACCCCCCTCGTCGCCGGCAAGCTGGTGTGGGACAAGGCCCGCGCCGGGGTGCTGGCGAAGACCGGCGGCCACTATCCGGCGCCGCTCGTCGCGATCGAGATCGTCCGCGAGGGCCTCGGCCTCCCGCTCCGCCGCGCCCTGGACCTCGAAGCCGGCGCCTTTTCGGAGCTCGTGGTCTCCGAGACCGCCAAGAACCTGATGGCGGTCTTCTTCATGAAGAACGAGGTCGAGGCGCGCGCCGCCCGGCTCGCCAAGGGGGCGCACGAGCTCGGCACGGTCGCCGTCCTCGGCGCCGGGTTCATGGGCGCCGGGATCGCCCAGGTGCTCGCCGAGCGCGGGGTGCCGGTGATCCTGAAGGACCGGGACCTCCCCTCGGTCGCCAAGGGGATGAAGGGGGCCGCCCAGCGCTTCAACGAGCTCAAGAAGCGCCGGCGGATCAAGGAGCCCGACCTGAAGCTCGCCATGGCCCGGCTGCACGGCACCGACAGCTACGAGGGTTTCGCATGGGCCGACCTGGCGATCGAGGCGGTCTTCGAGGACTTCGCGATCAAGCAGAAGGTGATCGCGGAGACCGAGGCGGCGGCCTCCGACCGGCTGATCTTCGCCTCCAACACCTCGACGATCCCCATCGCCAGGATCGCCGAGGGCAGCCGGCGGCCGGAGAGCGTCGTCGGGATGCACTTCTTCAGCCCGGTCGCCCGGATGCCGCTCCTCGAGGTCATCCGCCAGCCCAGGACCTCCGCCACGGCGCTCGCCACCGCGGTCGCCGCCGGCCGCAAGATGGGGAAGACGGTGATCGTCGTCAACGACGGTCCCGGCTTCTTCACCACCCGGGTGCTGGCGCCGTTCCTCAACGAGGCGACCTACATCCTCCTGGACGGTGCCCGCATCGAGCAGGTCGACGCCGCCCTGACCCGCTGGGGCTGGCCGGTGGGGCCGTTCGCCCTCATGGACGAGGTGGGCCTGGACATCGGTCAGCACGTCTCGGAGATCATGGTCGAGTCCTTCGGCGAGCGGGTAGAGCCGTCGCCGGTCCTGAAGCGGCTGATCGAGGACGGCCGGCTGGGGCGGAAAGCCGGCAAGGGCTTCTACCTCTATGGCGACGACCAGGAAAAGAAGGGGAAAGAGAAGGAGAAGCAGAAGCAGGTCGACCCCGACCTCTACCGCCGGATCGGCTGGAAGGAGGCGCCGGCGGGGTCGATCCCCGACCGCGAGATCGTCGAGCGCTGCGTCTTCCAGATGTTGAACGAGACGGCGCGCTGCATGGCGGAAGGGATCATCACCGACCCGGCGGACGTCGATATCGGGGTGATCTTCGGCTTCGGCTTCCCCCCCTTCCGGGGCGGCCTCCTTCGCGAGGCGGACCGCCTGGGTCTGGCGACCGTCGTCGAGAAGCTCGACGCCTATGCCGCCCGCCACGGGAGCCGGCTGGAGCCCGCCCCCCTCCTCCGCCAGATGGCGACGAAGGGCGAGGTCTTCTACCCCCGCGGCTGATCGCCGTCCGGTACGCTCCGCGATGGACGCCCTGGGCTCGATTCTCCTCTACGTCGTCTTCTCGCTCCTCGCCGTGGTGGGGGCCTACCTGGCGCTCGCGAGCACCCGGAGCCGGAAGGCGGGGCTCTGGGGGGCGCTCGCCACCGGCCTCTTCTTCATCGTCCTCTATTGGGGACTGGCGGCCCTCTGGCATCTGGCGGGGCCCACGCCGCCCTGAGCCCGAAGGAGACCGCCCGCAGGTTCAAACGGACCCCGCACCGAGGCGGGAAGGAAGTACGCTCTCGCGGCGTTTTATGGGACGATGCAGCCGGTGGGCTACGAAAAGCTGGTGACCGTCGAGACCTTCTCGGCTCCCTGGGAGGCGCAGCTGGCGCGAGCGCGCCTGGAGACGGAGGGGATCGACTCGCAGCTCGCCGATGAGCACCTGGCCCGGCTCGGCCTCTCGGGCGCCATCGGCGGCGTGCGGCTCCAGGTGCGCGAGGAGGACGCGGCGCTCGCCTTGGAGGTGCTGCAACGCGAGGCGCGGCTCCCCGAGCTCTACCTGGTGACCGACGAGGAGGCCCGCCGGCCCCGCTGCCCCGGCTGCAACTCCGACAGCCTGACCCTGGAGCGCTGGTCGCGGCTCCTCTTCGTCGGCTCCCTCCTCCTCCTCCGCATCCCCATCCTCGTCCCGCGCCGGCGCTGGAAGTGCAGACACTGCGGCGGGATGTGGAAGGACGAGGAGATCAAGGGCAGCCCGGTGGAGATCGTCGATCTCGCCACGGAAGAGGACGTTCTCGGGGTGGAGGGGATGGACGGCGAGGCCGCCCTCCCCGAGACCGACCTGGCCGCGCTCGTCACCGTCGGCCGCTTCATCACCCCCTGGGAGGCCCACCTGGCGCGCACCCGCCTGGAGTGCGAGGGGATCGACGCCTGCGTCCACGAGGAGCGGCTGCCCATGATCAACCTCCTCTCCGGCGAGCTCACCGCCCTCAACCGGCTGGAGGTGATCGCCGAGGACGCCCCCCGGGCCCGCGAGATCCTCGCCGCCGGGGAGAGCCGGGCGAACCAGGACCTGTAAGTTACCGCCCGCTCAAGGCCGGCTCGGGCCGCTCCACCACCTGCACGTCCCCCGCCTCCACCTTCTCCAGGATCTTCTCCTTCGTCTTCGCCTCCAGCTTCTCGCTCTTGACCTCCTGGCGCAGGCGGCCGAAGGAAGTCATGTAGACGTTGGCGACGGCGACCAGGGCGAAGAAGGCGAGGAGATAGCCCCGCCAGTCGTCCAAAAGCAGGTGGTAGCGCGTGACGGCGAGAAAGAAGACCGTCACGTAGTGGCTGAAGCAGTACTCGCAAGTGAAGAGGTAGAAGAACTTCCGCGCCAGGAGCTGGGAAGCGGTCTGGGAGCGCTCGGCGCAGTACTCGCGCGGCTCGCGGAAGACCTCCTCGTGCGTCACCGTCCAGGCGACACAGGCGATGGGGACGGCGAGGATCAGCAGCCAGACGATCTGGAGCCACGGCTGCGAGCTGTTGGGGGGATTCAAGAGATCGACCTCCTAGGAGGAGCGGTCGAGCCGCTCTCGTCAGCAAATCGTGCAACTCCCGCGCCCGGGGAAGCCTGATTTGTGGGAGGATACGCTATTAAAGTTTAGGGTCCTAAGTTTTCATAAGGGCCGGGCTTATGAAAATTTCTTTACCAGGGTGGGACAGATGAACCGCGGAGTCCTCGGCCGATACGAACACCGCACCACGGCGCAGGAGCCCTTCGAGGCCTTCGTGCCCCGGCCGCTGCCGCCGGTCCCACCCCTGGCGATCGATGCCGGCCTGCTCGATCTCCTCGGCCGGGCGGAGCGGGCCCTGGGACGGCTCGACGGCCTCTCCACCCTGCTGCCGGACCCTTCCCTCTTCCTCTATATCTATGTCCGCAAGGAGGCTCTGCTCTCGTCGCAGATCGAGGGCACCCAGTCCTCCCTCTCCGACCTCCTCCTCTACGAGAGCCAGGAGGTTCCCGGCGTGCCGCTCGCCGACGTCCAGGACGTCTCGCGCTATGTGGCGGCCCTCGACCACGGAATCGCCCGGGTGCGGAGCGGGTTCCCCCTCTCCTCCCGCCTCATCCGGGAGATCCATGGCGTCCTGCTGGCGGACGGCCGGGGCAGCGACAAGGCTCCGGGGGAGTTCCGGCGGACCCAGAACTGGCTGGGGGGGACGCGGCCGGGCAACGCCCTCTTCGTACCGCCCCCCCCGGAGGAGGTGGAGGCGTGCATCGGCGACCTGGAGAAGTTCCTCCACTCCGAGACCGACCCCACCCCCGCCCTGATCAAAGCGGCCCTGGCCCATGTCCAGTTCGAGACCGTCCACCCCTTCCTCGACGGGAACGGCCGCGTCGGCCGCCTCCTGATCACCCTCATCCTGTGCGCCGAAGGGATCCTCTCCGAGCCCCTGCTCTACCTCAGCCTCTACTTCAAGACCCACCGGCAGCGCTACTACGAGCTGCTCCAGACCGTCCGTCAGCAGGGGGACTGGGAGACCTGGCTCCGCTTCTTCCTGGAGGGCGTCGCCACGACCGCGGAAGAGGCGAGCGCCAGCGCGCGCCAGATCCTCGACCTTTTCGCCCGCGACCGGCGAAAGGTCGAAGAGCTCGGCCGGCCGGCCGGCTCCGCTCTCCGCGTGCATCAACTCCTGCAAAGGCATCCGCTCCTGACGATTCGCCGCGCCGCCGAAGAGCTCCGGCTGTCTACCCCGACAGTAACGACGGCTCTCGGCCACCTGGAACGATTGGGGATCGTCGAGGAGACGACGGGGCGGCCGAGGGACCGTCTCTTTGTCTATCGCGAGTACCTGATCCTCATCAGCCAGGGTGATGAGCCCCTGCTCGCCAGTTGATCGCCAGTCGACCGTTACGAAAACTTAGACCCCTAAACTTTAATAGCGCGGCGCGCTATGAAAGTTTCTTTCGTAGCGTCCCCCATCTTGACGCCAAAAATAAATAGTCGTACATTTACTTACTATGGGACGGCGACCGAAAGTCACCCGCGAAGAGGTGCTCCTGGCCGCCCGGGCGGCGTTCGCCGAGCGCGGCTTCGAGGGGACGACGCTCGCCGCCATCGCCGCTCGGCTGGACGTCAGCCCGGCGGCCCTGCTGCGCCACGCCGCCTCCAAGGAAGAGCTGTTCGCCGCCGCCATGGCCGCCGGGCAGGGGGAGATCCGTATCCCCTTCGCCTTCCTGGCCGAGCTGACCGGCGAGGAGGAGCCGCGGGCCGTTCTCCGGCGGGTGGGGGAGAGCTTCATCCCCTTCATCGAGCAGAAGCTCGGCGAGACCCTGGCGAGCTTCATGCGGAGCAAGAGCGAGGAGTCGCGCGGGCTGTTCGCCCTGCCGTTCGACGTCAACGCCCGGCCGACCCCGCCGCAGCGGGCCTTAGCCCTCATCGAGGAGTACTTCAGGCGCGCCCACGCCGCCGGGCGCCTCCAACTCCCCGATGCCAAGGCCGCGGCCATGGCCTTCCTGGGCGCGCTCCACTCCTACGTCATGCTGCACAAGGTGGTGAAGGTCATGGACCCGCCGCTCCCCCTCTCGCGCTACCTGGACACCCTGATCGAGATCTGGACCCGCGGCACCCCCCCGGCCCAGCCGGAGAAGGCGACCCGGCGGCGTCCGGCCAAAGGAACGTCATGAGACGGAAGATCCTCCCCCTTCTCCTCCTCGCCGCCGCTGCCGGCTTCGCCGGCTGGTGGTTCTTCTTTCGCCCCGCCCCGAGCTCCCAGCCGGTCCTCTCCGGCTCGATCGAGGCGCGCACCGTCCAGGTCGGTTCGCTCGTCGGCGGCCGGGTGCAGACGGTCCATGTCGACGAGGGGGCGACGGTCGCCGCCGGGCAGCCGCTGGTCACCCTGGAGCCCGATCTCCTCGATCTTCAGATCGCCGAGCAGCGGACCCAGATCGAGTCGCTCACCGCCACCCTCGCCCGCACCCGGATCGGGCCGCGCACCGAGGAGCAGAGGCGCAACGAGATCGCCTGGCGGGCGGCGGAGACCAACCGCAAGCGCCAGGAGGCCTTGTGGAAGTCGGGAGTGACGAGCCGCCAGGAGTATGACAATGCCGTCGTCGCCGAGCAGTCGGCCCTGCAGACCTTGAACGAGGGGCAGCGCGGCGGGACCCGGGAGGATGTCGAGTCGGCCCGCGCGACCCTCGCCGGCGCCGGCCAGCGGCTCGCCTACCTCGAACGCCAGAGGCAGGAGCTCCAGGTGACCGCCCCGGCCGCCGGGGTCATCGAGGCCATGGACCTGCGGCCCGGCGACCTCGTGGCCCCCAACCAGGCGGTGGCGACGATCCTCGAGCGCGATCAGCTCTGGGTGCGCGTCTACGTCCCCGAGCCGCAGCTCGGCCTCGTCCACGTCGGGCAGCCGGCGGCGGTCGAGATCGACACCTTTCCCAAGCGCCGCTTCGCCGGCCGGGTGGTCGAGATCCGCCAGCAGGGGGAGTACACGCCGCGCAACATCCAGACCTCGGAGCAGAGGAGCGACCAGGTCTTCGGGGTCAAGGTGCGGATCGATCCCGCCCCCGAGCTCAAGGCCGGCATGGCGGCGACCGTCCGCCTGCTGCCGGACGCGGCCAGCCCGGCCGCCCCGGCTTCAAAAGTCGCCGCCGGGAGACGGGGATGAGCGACCGCCCGGACAACCGACCGAACGACCGGCAGAACGACCGGCAGAACCTGGGGATCGAGGCGGCCGGCGTCAGCCGCGACTTCGGCAAGTTCCGGGCGCTCGACAAGGTGTCGCTCCAGGTGCCGCGCGGCGAGATCTACGGCCTCCTCGGCCCCAACGGCTCCGGCAAGTCGACGCTCATCCGGATCCTCTGCGGTCTTCTCGCCCCGAGCGAGGGGAACGCCACGGTCGACGGCCTGGACGTCGCCAGCCACGGCGAGGAGATCCGCCGCCGGATCGGCTACGTGCCGCAGAAGTTCTCCCTCTACGAAGATCTCACGGTGCAGGAGAACCTCGACTTCTTCGCCTCGGTCTACGGCCTGGACGGCGCCGTCCGCCGCGAGCGCCAGGGCTGGGCGATCGGGCTCACCCACATCGGTCCCTACGTCGGCCGCCTCGCCGGGCAGCTCTCCGGCGGCTGGAAGCAGCGGCTGTCGCTCGCCGCCGCCATCATGCACCGGCCCAAGGTGCTCTTCCTCGACGAGCCGACGGCGGGCATCGACCCGGTCGCCCGGCGCGAGCTGTGGAACCTCCTCTTCGACCTCGCCGCCCAGGAGGTCACCCTCCTGGTCACCACCCACTACATGGACGAGGCCGAGCGCTGCAGCAAGGTGGGCTACATCTATCTCTCGCGCATGCTGGCCGAGGGACGGCCGGGCGACCTCACCCGGCTGCCGGAGGTGACGCCCGAGGGGACCCGGCGGGTCGAGGCCGAATGCGAGCAGGGGGCGGCGGCGGTCATGGGCCGGACCCGCGACCTGCCCTACATCCTCGAGGTCACCATCTTTGGCAACGCCCTCCACCTGCTGGTCAAAAACGAAGTTTCGGACCCCGAGATCGAGCGCGACCTCGAAGCGGCGGCGCGGGCGCCGGTCCACATCCGGCCGATCGACCCCTCGCTGGAGGACGTCTTCGTGCGGCTAACCCGGCTGCAGACCGATGCCGCCAATGCCGCCAATATCGCCGATAAGAAGCGGCCGGCAGGGGTGGCGGCGTGAGGGGCTTCTGGGCCGTCCTCCGGAAAGAGGGGCTGCAGATGGTGCGCGACACCGGCACCCTCCGTTTCGCCCTCATGGTGCCGATCTTCCAGCTCGTCCTCTTCGGCCTGATCGACACCAACGTCCGGCACGTGCCGACGGCGGTCTTCGACCAGAGCCGGACCTCGGACAGCCGGGAGTTGGTCGCCGACTTCGTCAACACCAGCTACTTCGACGTCGTCGGTTTCGTCCCCTCCCGCGAGGCCCTCCGCCAGGAGATCGTCGCCGGCCATGCCTCGGTGGGGATCGAGATCCCCCCCGACTTCGCCCGCCGCCGGCTCTACGGTCAGCCGGGGACCTTCCTGGTGCTCATCGACGGCTCGGATTCGAGCATCTCGGCGCAGGCCCTGGGGGCGGCGAACGGCCTTGCCCTCTCCCGCTCGATCGACGAGCTGGGCCAGCGCTCCGGCCTCCGCACCCTGCCGATCGAGGCCCGGCCACAGCTCCTCTTCAATCCCGACTCGAGGAGCGCCAACCTCCTCATCCCGGGGCTGATCGCCATCCTCCTCACCTTCTCGGGGACGCTGCTCTCGGCCTACGCCATCGTCCGCGAGCGCGAGCGGGGGACCCTGGAGCAGCTGATGGTGACCCCCGCCTCGCCGCTCGCGGTGGTCCTCGGCAAGCTCCTCCCCTACCTGGTGCTCGCCTTCCTGCAATTGATCCTCGTCCTCCTCCTCATGACCTTCGTCTTCAAGGTGCCGATCCACGGCAGCATCCCCCTCCTCCTCGGCCTCTCGACGATCTATCTCTTCGCCCTCCTCTCGCTCGGCCTCCTCGTCTCCTCGCGCGCCAAGACCCAGATGGAGGCGACGCAGCTCGCCCAGATGGTGCTCCTCCCCTCGATCATGCTGTCGGGCTACATCTTCCCCCTCTCCTCGCTGCCGACGCCGCTACGCTGGCTGGCGCAGATCCTCCCCGCCACCCACTTCATCGCCATCTCGCGCGGCATCGTCATCCGGGGAGCCACCTTCGCCGACCTCTGGCACGAGGTGGCGGCTCTCCTCGTGATCGCAGCGGTGCTGGTGGCCGGGAGCGCGCGGGCGTTCAAGAAGACGGTGTCGTGATCGGCACGCCCCTTGCTCCTCCTCGGGCCATGTCCACGATCGATCCCCAGCGCGACCCCCAGGAGCCTATCCAGCCGCCGCCCCAGCACGAGCCCGAGGACACCCCGGCCGAGGGGCCGCCGGTCCGTCGGGCTCCCGACAACCCGACCCGCCTCCCTCCTCGCGAGGACCCTCCGGCCCACGGGCCGATCGACGATCCCGACCAGGAGTTCCCGGGCAAAGATCCGGAGTACATCGACCCGCCGGCCGAGGGCTCCGGGCTCGAAGCGCCCGTCCGGGAGCCGGAAGAGCTCTGAGGTAGAGTAGGGGCCATGTTCCGCCGCCAGAGGACCGGCGCCGTCGTCTGCCCGTCCTGCGGGCGGCTGGTCGGGGTCAACGACAAGGAGTGCCTGAACTGCGGCCGGCGCAATCCCGGAATGTGGGGGCTGACCGGCGTTCTCCGCGGTCTCGGCCGCGACGCCGGGTTCGTCCAGCTCGTCATGGGCGCCTCGATCCTCCTCTACGGCGCCACCCTGCTCCTGGACATGGGCGGTATCCGGAGCAGCGGTCTCTCGCTCCTGGTGCCGAGCAACCGGAGCCTCTTCGCCTTCGGCGCCAGCGGCGCCTTCCCGGTCTTCGGCTACCACCACTGGTGGACGGTCCTCTCGGCCGGCTGGCTGCACGCCGGGCTCCTGCACATCCTCTTCAATCTGCTCTGGGTGCGCCAGCTCGCCCCCGAGACCGCCGAGCTCTACGGCCCCAGCCGCATGGTCGTCATCTACACCGTCTCCGGGGCGACCGGGTTCCTCTTGAGCAGCCTGGTCGGCTCGCCGTTCACCGTCGGTGCCTCGGCCTCCATCTTCGGTCTGCTCGCGGCCCTCGTCCACTACGGCCGGCGCGGCGGTAGCAGCCACCTGGGGAGCCAGGCCTGGGGGTACGCCATCGCCCTCTTCATCATGGGCTTCTTCTTCCCCGGGGTCGACAACTGGGCCCACCTCGGCGGCTTCGCCGGCGGCTACCTGGTCTCCAAGTGGCTCGACCCCCTCCTCCCGGAGCGCGGCGACCACGTCCTCGCGGCGGTCGTCTGCCTCGGCGCCTCCGGACTCGCGATCGTCGCCTCGCTCCTCACCGTCTACCTGCGCTAGACGACGACGGCTTGCGGCCATCCTCCCGCCCCGGAGGAATAAGTAAGTAGGTACCTCTCCTTTACTTCTCGGAACGGCTCTGCTACGTTGATTCGACGCCCTGGACCGTACGGAATGACCTCGACCACCCTCACCGAAACCATCGGGCCGGCCCTCGCGCACCCCCGGCCGATCCCGGTTCTGGAGTTGATCGGCAACACGCCGCTCCTCGACCTCTCGGCGCTCACCGGGAGGAGCTCGGTCCGCCTCTACGCCAAGGCCGAGTTCGCCAACCCCGGGGGCTCGGTCAAGGACCGGCCGGCCCGGGCGATCTTCGAGGACGCCGAGCGGCGGGGGCTCTTCGGAGAACCGGGCCGCCGCCTCCTCGACGCCACCTCCGGCAACACCGGGATCGCCTACGCCATGATCGGGGCGGCCAAGGGCATTCCGGTCACCCTCTGCCTGCCGGACAGCGCGAGCCCCGAGCGCAAGCGGATCCTCCGCGCCTACGGTGCCGAGCTCCACATCACCGATCCCATGGCGGGGAGCGACGGGGCCATTCTGGAGGCGCGGCGCCTGGCGGCGGCGGAGCCCGACCGCTATGTCTATGTCGACCAGTACGGCAATCCCGAGAACTGGCGCGCCCACTACCGGACGACGGGACCGGAGATCTGGCGCCAGACGGAGGGCGAGATCACCCATTTCGTCACCGGTCTGGGCACCAGCGGCACCTTCATGGGTGTGGGACGCTACCTGCGCGAGGTGAGAGGCGACGTGCGGCTGATCTCGATCGAGCCGGACGGCCCTTTCCATGGTCTCGAAGGGATGAAGCACATGGCCTCGGCGATCGTGCCCCCGATCTACGATCCCTCCCTGGCGGACGAGGCGCGGAGCCTGCCGACCGAGGCGGCCTACGCGATGGTCAAGCGGCTCGCGCGCGAGATGGGGCTCCTCGTCGGCGTCTCCTCCGGCGGCAACGTCGCGGCGGCTCTAGGCGTCGCCCGGGAGCTAGAGCGTGGGACGCTCGTCACCGTCCTCTGCGACAACGCGGACAAGTACCTGTCGGACCACTTCTGGGAGGAGACGTAAGGAATGGATCGCTTCGTCATCTCACCCCGCGACTTGCAGGCGATCGGCCATCACGCCAGCACGAGCTATCCCGAGGAGTGCTGCGGCGTGCTGATCGGCCACGCGGGCGGTCCGGACACCGCGACCGTCGTCGAGCGCATCCTCTCGGTCGGCAACGAGCGCGAGGACAGCCGGCACAACCGCTACGTGATCAGCCCCGAGACCATCCTCGCGGCGCAGAAAGAGGCGCGCACCCTGGGGCTCGACATCGTCGGCTACTACCATTCCCATCCCGACCACCCGGCACGGCCGAGCGACTTCGACCGCGAGCACGCCTGGCCGGGGCTCTCGTACCTCATCGTCGCGGTAGAAAAAGGGCGGGTGGTCGAGGCGCGCAGCTGGCGCCTCACCGACGACCGCGCGAGCTTCGACGAGGAGACCATCGATCAGGTCGCCAGCCGTCCCGCCGTTCCGGCCGGGCTGGCCAAGGAGGCTGTCTAGTGAGCATCACGGTCCATATCCCAACGCCGCTGCGGCGTTTCACCGCCGAGAACGGCGAGGTCCAGGTCGAAGGTCCCACGGTGGGCGATGCCCTGAAGGATCTCACCCGGCAGTTCCCGGCGCTCGAACGCCACCTCTACAACGACCAGGGCGCCCTGCGGAGCTTCGTCAACGTCTTCTTGAACGACGAGGACGTTCGCCATCTGGGGCGCGACGGCACCGCCGTCAAGCCCGGGGACACCCTCTCGATCATCCCGTCGATCGCCGGAGGTGCGTAGATGACTCTTCTCGAAGGTCCGCGGGCTTCTGCGCCGGGGGGACGGGGGCCGCCGGGGCGGCCCTCCCCGCGCTCTCCCAGGAGGAGATCCGGCGCTACAGCCGCCACCTCATCATGCCCGAGGTGGGGATGGAGGGGCAGCGGCGGCTCAAGGCCGCCCGGGTCCTGATGATCGGCGGCGGCGGCCTGGGGTCGCCCATCGGCCTCTACCTCGCGGCGGCCGGGGTCGGCACCCTCGGGCTCGTCGAGTTCGACACCGTCGACGAGTCGAACCTCCACCGCCAGGTGCTCTACGGCCGCTCGGACGTCGGCCGGCCGAAGCTCGACGCGGCGCTCGGCCGGCTCCACGAGGTCAATCCGCTCATCCGCCTCGTGCCCCACAACACCCGGCTCGATTCGAGCAACGCTCTGGGGCTTTTCAAGGACTACGACATCGTCGTCGACGGCACCGACAACTTCCCCACCCGCTATCTCGTCAACGACGCCTGCGTGATGACGGGGAAGCCCAACGTCTACGGCTCGATCTTCCGTTTCGAGGGGCAGGTCTCGATCTTCTGGGGCCAGAAGGGGCCGTGCTACCGCTGCCTCTTCCCCGAGCCGCCGCCCCCCGGCCTCGTCCCCTCCTGCGCCGAGGGCGGGGTGCTCGGCGTGCTGCCGGGGATCATCGGCGCCCTCCAGGCCAACGAGGTGATCAAGCTGATCATCGGCGAGGGCGAGACGATGATCGGCCGGCTTCTCCTCTTCGATGCCCTGCGGATGCGCTTCCGCGAGCTCAAGCTGAAGAAGGACCCCAACTGTCCGGTCTGCTCGGAGCACCCGACCCAGACCGGCCTCATCGACTACGAGCAGTTCTGCGGCATCGCGCCCGAGCCGGTCTCGCCGTCCGCCGACTTCGACATCCAGGTCCAGGAGCTCAAGGCCTGGCAGGACCAGGGGCGCGACTTCACGATCCTCGACGTGCGCAACCCCCAGGAGTACGACATCGCCCACATCGAGGGCTCGAAGCTCATCCCGCTCCACGAGCTGCCGGACCGGCTGGGCGAGCTCGACCCGGCGGCCAGCATGGCCGTCCTCTGCCATCACGGGCCGCGCTCGGGCCAGGCCGTCCGCTTCCTCCGCCAGATGGGCTTCGCCCGCGCCAGGAACCTGGCCGGCGGCATCGAGCGCTGGAGCAGCCAGATCGATCCTTCGGTGCCGCGGTACTAGGTCTCTTCCGCAGATCTCTCCCGCGCAATCAGCAAATACGAGCCCGCCGCACTCCCGGGCGGGCTCGATCCCTCAGAACCAGAGATGACGCGCCAGGAACAACATCACCGCCGGATCACAGCCCTTCGGCTTCCAGCACCGACCACTCGCTCGCCAGAGAGGGAGATTCCGCCTCGCAGTGGTAGCCGTCCTCCATCAGCCGCGCCAGCCGCTCCTTCTTGAGCCGAGCAACCTGGAGACCGATCGCTTCGCTCGCAAAGTCGCTGAACGTGCGGCCTTCTGCCAAGACCTTGGCCTCGGCGAAGAGCTCGTCCGGGAGCGAGATCATCGTGCGCATGGATTCACCTCCTGTCACACACCGGAGTCTACCGACTTAGGAGAATAGAGGTCGGGAGATAATATCGCTGCCGTCGCGCGTCTCAGGAAAAGGAGAAGAGGGATGGGAACCGCCGCCACCGCCGTTGAGGTGCCGCAGAGCCGCCGGAGGGCCCTCTCGGCCCTCGGTCTCGCCACCGTCTGTCTCACCCTCTGGGGCCTCGCCCCCTCCGTCGCATCCGCCCAGCCGCGCCGCGGCATGGCGCGGGGGATGGAGGAAGAGGGGGTCGGCGACAAGCCCGCCGCCCCCGCTAGCAAGGAGAGCCACCCGGACCGGCCGAAGCCGGAGGAGAAGCTCTCGGTTACCCACCACTCGGCGAAGATCGGCGGCGCGGAGGTGCGCTACACGGCGACCGCGGGCACCCTCCTGCTCAAGGAGGAGGACGGCACCCCGAAGGCGTCCATCTTTTACGTCGCCTACACTCGGGACGGCATCTCCGACCTCGGCCGTCGTCCAATCACCTTCGCCTTCAACGGCGGCCCGGGCTCCTCCTCGATCTGGCTCCACATGGGCGCCTTCGGCCCCCGCCGGGTGCTGATGGACGCCGAGGGGATGGCCCTCCCTCCTCCCTACCGGCTGGTCGACAACGAGTCCTCGCTCCTCGATTTGACCGACCTGGTCTTCATCGACCCGGTCTCGACCGGCTGGAGCCGCGCCGTGCCGGGGCAGGACCCCAAGCCTTTCCATGGAGTGACGGGGGACGTCGAGTCGGTGGGCGAGGTCATCCGCCTGTTGACCGGCCGCTTCGGACGCTGGGGCAGCCCCAAGTTCTTAGCCGGCGAAAGCTACGGCACGACCCGCGCCGCCGCCCTCTCGAAATACCTCCAGGCACGGCACGGGATGTACCTGAACGGCATCGTCCTCCTGTCGACGATCTTGAACTTCGGGACCGCGAGCTTCGACATCGGCAACGACCTCCCCTACCCGCTCTTCCTCCCCACCTACACGGCGACCGCCTGGTACCACAAGCGGCTGCCGGCCGATCTCCAGGGGGACCTGAAAACCGCGCTCGCGGAGTCGGAGAAGTTCGCCGCTGGCGAGTACACGCTCGCCCTCATGAAGGGGAACCGCCTCTCCCCCGAGGAGCGGAGAGACGTCGCCGGCAAGCTGGCGCGCCTGACCGGCCTCTCCGCGCAGTACCTCGAAGCCGCGAACCTGCGGCCGGAGATCTCCGCTTTCGATAAGGAGCTGCTCCGCGAACGCCGCCAGACCACCGGCAGGCTCGACAGCCGCTTCGTGGGGACGGACCGCGAGGCGACCGGAGAACGGGATGAATTCGATCCCAGCTACGCCGCCATTCAAGGCCCGTTCACGGCCATGTTCAACGCCTACGCCCACGACACCCTGGCCTGGACGAGCGACCTCGAATACGAGACGCTCACCGGCCGGGTGTCCCCCTGGAGCTTCCGGGAGTGGAGCAACGAGTACCTGAACGTGGCCGAGGATCTCCGCTCTGCCATGGCCGTGAACCCCGCCTTGAAGGTGTTCGTGGCCAACGGCTACTACGACCTGGCGACCCCCTACTTCGCCACCCGCTACACCTTCGACCACCTGGGCTTCGATCCCACCTACCCGCAGCGGGTGACCCTCCACTACTACGAGGCCGGGCACATGATGTACATCCGCGACGTCGAGAGAAAGAAGCTCAAGGAGGACATCGCCGCCTTCCTGCGCTCGGCGGGCGGGGGGTAGGGAGCTTACCCGAGCCCCATCTCCGCTAGAGACTGGGCCGCCAGGACGCGGCTCGCCAGGGCTTCGAGTTCCTTCGCGGACGAGATCGCCTTGACCCGCCGGCGGACCCTCGCCGGTACCGTCTCGAAGCGCTGCTCCAACAGTTGGAGCAGGAGCTGCCGCATCCCCTCCAATCGGCCCGTCTGGCGTCCTTGCTGACGCCCTTGTTGTTGCCCTTGCTGGTGCCCTTCCCGCCTCCCCTTTTCGACCGCGCCGTTTAACCATTCACTGAGGGTCTCTTCCAACATAGCGATCTCCTCCAACTCACCTACTTCCGGAATTGTAACTCCTGGACGCATTCGCCGAAGCAGGCGTAACAGCCAGGAGGTGAACTCCCTGCGCAGCTCCGGTTCCTGCCCTCGCGGCAGGAGGGCGGCGAGCTCGGCGGTCAGAGCGGGTAGATCCTCCGGGGCGCAGGCTTCCAGCCGGAACAGGGTTGCCACCCGGTTGCCCGGCAGGGATACCGCCTCTTTTGGAAGGCGGTTCTCGTCGACGAGCAGATAGCTGAGCTGGGGCAGGTACCTCCCGCAGCCCGATGGGACAGCGCGGAACAGGCTCGTCAGGTCCTCCGGCACACCCCAGGGGCGTTTACCGTTGTAGAGGACGAGCGGCAGCACCGCCGGCAGACCCTGAGTCGACGTGGCCACGCCGCTCCGCACCAGATCGGCGAGCAGGAGGGCGACGTAGCCCAGGAGACGGACGGCCATGAAAGGGTCCGGCGTCGACTGGAATTCGAGCAGGAAATAGACGTAGAACCAGCCCCGCTCGCCGCCTCGCCAGCACAGCCGCCAGACCATGTCGCTGTGCCGCTCGCGTAGGTCGTCGCTCGTGAAGCTGGCGCCCGCCCGCTCCAGAGTCTCGAAGTCGAGGTCTTCGATCCAGGGCTCATGGACGAACCCTCGCAGGAGCTCTTCGACCATCTTGGGATGAGAGAAAAGAAGCTTGTAGCCGCTGTCGTGCTCTGCCATCGCGCCCTCCCCCGGACGGCCTGGATGGCCGTCCTCCAGGGAGTGACGTAAAACGTGTCTCCAATCGCTCACGTCCTCGTAGGAGGACCTAATCTAAGGCTGCCCGGAGAGGGCGTCGAGCGGCTCCTCTTCCCGCCAGACCGCCTCGCCCCCGGCGTAGTGCTCGCGCTTCCAGATGGGGACCTCGGTCTTCAGCCGTTCGAGGGCGGTGCGGTTGGCGTCGTAGGCGGCGGCGCGGTGGGGGGAGGCGGTGGCGATGACGACGCTCGCCTCGCCGATGGGGACGTCGCCCAGGCGGTGGACGATCGCCGCCCGGAGGCCCTCGTGGGCGGCTTCGAGGTCGGCGGCGATGGCCTCGAGGGCGGTGCGGGCCATCTGGCGGTAGGCGCTGTAGGTGAGCTGGGTGACCTTCCGGCCGGCGTGCTGGTTGCGGACGGTGCCCAGGAAGACGACGACCGCCCCGCGCCCGGGGCCGGAGATGCTCTCGATCACCCGGTCGACCTCGATCGCCCCCTCGACGAGCGCCGTCCGCACCCGCTCGGCGTTCTCTTGCGTCCCTCCCGAGCCCCCGGAGACCGGCGGCAGGAGGGCGACCTCGGCCCCTTCCGTGAGCGGCTCCTCCGGCCGGTCCGAGCGGACGAGACGCCCGTCGACCGCCACCGCGAGACGCGGCCAGAGAGGGGCGAGCTTCGGGTGCTCGCGCTCCAGCCGCCGACGCAGGTCGGCCACCCGGCTGCCGGGTTCGAGGTCGAGATCCAGCTCGGCGGCCCCGAGGGCGTCCGCAGCACTTGCGAAAGCGAGCAGGCGAATCCGCATGGCCGGATGGTACCATCCCACCCCGCCAGTCCTGCCCATATAATCCCCGCCGGCCGGACCTGAGAACGAGTGGAGGAACGAGTGGCCATCCTGGAGAGCAAGCTCAAGAAGAACGAGGCGTACGAGCGCCGCGCGGCGCACTGGCGGGGCGAGGTGGAGCGGCTGCGCTCCGAGGAGGAGCGCCTCCGCCTGGGCGGCGGCGCCAAGGCCCAGGACAAGCAGCGGGCGCAGGGGAAGATGACCGCCCGCGAGCGGGTGGCGGCGCTCTGCGACCCGGGAGCGCCGTTCCTCGAGCTCGGCCTCTGGGTGGCCGAGGGCTTCTACCAGGAGTACGGCGGCGCTCCCGCCGCCGGGGTGGTGGTGGGGATCGGCCGCATCCACGGGCGCGACGTCGTCGTGGTCTCGAACGACGCCACGGTCAAGGCCGGCGCCTGGTTCCCCCTCACCTGCAAGAAGGTCCTCCGGGCCCAGGAGATCGCCCTCGAAAACCGCCTGCCCGTCGTCTACCTCGTGGACTCGGCCGGCGTCTTCCTCCCCCTCCAGGACGAGATCTTCCCCGATCGCGAGCACTTCGGCCGCGCCTTCTACAACAACGCCCGGCTGTCGGCGGCCGGGGTCTTCCAGATGGCGGCGATCATGGGCTCCTGCGTCGCCGGCGGCGCCTACCTGCCGATCATGAGCGACGAGTCGCACATCGTCGAGGGGACCGGCTCGATTTTCCTCGCCGGCTCCCATCTCGTCCAGGCGGCGATCGGCGAGAAGGTCGAGAACGAGGAGCTGGGCGGGGCGCTCGTCCAGTGCGACATCTCCGGCGTGGTCGACCACCGCCATCCGGACGACGCCTCCTGCCTGGCCAAGATCCGCAGCCAGTTCGCCCAGCTCGCGCATGGCGTCAAAGCCGCCAAAGCCGCCAACGCCGCCGAGGCGCCCTTCATGCGCCGCGAGCCGGCCGCCCCCTCTATCCCCAGGACGAGCTCTACGGGGTGGTGCCGATCGACCGCGGCAAGCCCTACGACACCTTCGAGATCCTCGCCCGGCTCTTAGACGGCAGCGAGCTCGACGAGTACAAGGCGACCTACGGCCAGACTCTCCTCTGCGGCACCGGCTGGATCGACGGCCGGGTGGTGGGGGTGCTCGCCAACCAGCGCTCGATCGTGCCCCGGAAGACCGGCACCAAGCCGGGCGACAAGGAGCTGCAGATCGGCGGCGTCCTCTACTCGGAATCGGTCGACAAGGGGGCGCGCTTCATCGAGCTCTGCAACCAGAAGAAGATCCCCCTCCTCTTCCTCCAGGACGTCACCGGCTTCATGGTCGGCAGCCGCGCCGAGCGCGGCGGCATCATCAAGGACGGCGCCAAGATGGTCAACGCGGTCGCCAACTCGACCGTCCCCAAGCTCACCCTCTTCGTCGGCAACTCCTACGGCGCCGGCAACTACGCCATGTGCGGCAAGGCCTACGGCGCCCGCTTCCTCTATGCCTGGCCCTCGGCGGCCATCGCGGTCATGGGCGGCGACCAGGCTTCGAAAACGCTCCTCTCCATCCAGATCAAGAACCGCGAGGTGCCGGAGGAGGAGAGACAGCAGATCCTTAAAGACATCCAGGCCCGCTACGCCGCCTCGATGAACCCCCGCTACGCCGCCGCCCGCCTCTGGGTGGACGCCATCATCGACCCGGCGGAGACCCGCGAGGTGCTCTCCCGCTCGCTCGCCGCGGTGGCGATGAACCCGGAGGTGCCGGAGTTCAAGACCGGGGTGCTCCAGACGTAGACCGGCGAGAGGGGCGCGCCCGCGTGACTTCCCTCCATCGGGCGCTTATCCTTGGCCCATGTTGCAGACCGTACGCCGTATAGCTCTCTGCCTGACTCTACTCTCCCTCCCCCGGCTGGCCGCCGCCGCCCTCCCCTGCGCTCCCTGCGCCGGAGTCCGCCTGGCGTCACCTGAAGGGGTTGTCGATGGGCTCAAAGCCCAGTACCAGCTCAAACCCGGAAGCCCCCTCTTCGTCGCCTGGGACGCGCCGCTCGCCGGCAACGCTCCCGACACTCCCCTGGTGCCCGAGCCGGTCGCCGTCGCTCAGGCCGGCGGGACCCCGTGGCTCTCGCTCGTCTTCACCACCCCCGCCCCCCTCACCAAGGACCCCGCGCACCTCACCCGGCTCCAGGGCGAGCTCGCGGCAGTGGCGCGGATCGCCGCGGCGGCGCCCGCGGGGAGCTGGTTTCAGGTGGACTGGCGGCCGGAGGGGCAGGAGGGGGCGGCGCAGGATCTCTCCGAGTACGCCTTTCTCCTGAAGCGCGCCGCGGTGACCCTGACCGGCGCCCGGCCGGAGGCGAAGGTGGCGACCGAGCCGCTCCCCGCCGATCCGGCGGCGATCGCGAGCTTCTACGCCCAGGAAGTCGCCGCCTACCTGGAGGCCCTGGTCCTCCGCCCGGGTGCTCCCGAGGAGGTGAAAGCGGCGGTCGCCGCCGTCGGACAGGCCGACCCCGGCCGGCCGGTGGTGCTCGACGGCGTGCCGCTCCCCGCCGACCCGCGGGCGGCTCTCGCCGAGGTGGCGCGCTGGACCGTCCGCGGCGTCGGCCTCACCCTCTTCCAGGCCTCGGCTGCCGTGGACACGGCGGCCCTCGTCCCCTTCGCCCTCCTCGCCCGGGAGTTTGCGGGCGACCTCTCCTACGATCCCACGACCGTGCCCACTGGGGCCGCGGAGTCCTGGGTCTTCGTCCGCGGCAAGGACCTCGGGCTCCGGGTGATCGCCGTCCCCAAGGCGGGCGCGACCGCTCTCGACCTCGGCTTCGCCGACCCCTCGCTCCGCCGCCCGGTGCGCTTCGCCGTAGCGCCGGGGAAGGTCGCTCCGCCCAGCGGCCGGGTGACCCCGTCGGGGCTCGCGGTGACCCTCGCCGACCCCGGGCCGGTCGCCGTCCTCGGCCTCGAACGGCAGACCGCCGAGGAGCGCCAGGGGGTGACCGAGAAGGTGACGGTCTCCGGTACCCGGGAGATCCCGGTCGACGAGATCCTCCGCCGCTTGCAGGCGTTCGAGGACGCCCAGAATCGCCGTCTCGACCACTACCAGGCGATCAACACGACCCACCTGCGCTTTCAGCTCTCCGGCGTCGGCCAGAGCTTCGACGCGACTCTCCAAGGTCCCTTCTTCTTCCGCCGCGGGGCGGGGACCGACTGGGCCTGGGAGAACCTGTTCTTGAACGGCGTCCGCTGGCGGGGCAAGTCGATCCCCGAGATCCCCCTCGTGCAGCCGGAGAAGGCGGCCGCCCTGCCGCTCGAAATCCACTTCACCCGCGAGTACCGCTACCGCCTCCGCGGCAGCGATCGGATCGGCGGCCGGGACGCCTGGGTGATCGACTTCACCCCCGAGGGAGCGGCGGCCGAGAACGGCAAGCTCTACCGGGGCTCGGTCTGGGTCGACAAGCAGCTCTACGCTCGCCTCCGCACCAAGGCCGTCCAGGTCGGCCTGACCGGCGAGGTGATCTCGAACGAGGAGACCCAGAACTACCGGCCGATCGACGCCCAGGGCCAGAGCGCCCCGTGGTCGGCCGAGAGCTTCGTCCTGCCGCTCGACATCGTCGCCCAGCAGATCCTCTCGGTGGTCAACAACACGACCGTCGTCGAGCGCGCCACCGAGCTCTCCGCCGTCAAGATCAACGGCGAGGGCTTCGACGCGGCGCGCCAGGCGGTCGAGGCGTCGAAGGTCACCATGGTGCGCGACACCGAACATGGCCTCCGCTACCTGGTCCCCAAGGCCAAGGGCGGCGAGCGGGTGGTCAAGGAGGGGTTTTCGAAAAGCAAGCTCTTCGCGGTCGGCGGGGTGTTCTACGACAGCTCGCTCTCCTACCCCCTGCCGCTCGCCGGCCTCAACTACTTCTCCCTCGATTTCAAGGGGACGGGCGAGCAGGTCAACGTCTTCTTCGCCGGGGCGCTCCTCACCGCCAACGTCGCCCAGCCGCGGCTCTTCGGCAGCCGTTTCGACGCCGGCGCCTCCGCCTTCGTTCTCGCCATCCCGACGACCGACAATCTGTTCCGGAACGGCAAGGAGGTCACCCACGAGGAGATCCAGTCGCTGCCGGCGACCTTCTCCCTGAAGCTCGGCCACCCGATCGGCGACTTCGTCAAGCTCTCCGCCGAGTACGGCCTCTTCTACTCGCACTACAAGCGCGATAGCAACACCGACCCGAGCTTCGTCCTGCCCTCGGACAACCTCCTCCAGTCGCTCGACCTCGGGGCCCAGTACGCCCGCTCGGGCTACAAGCTGAACCTCGACGGGAGCTACAACCGGCGCTCCAAATGGGAGTTCTGGGGCCTCCCCGGCAACACCGACTTCGACCCCAAAGACCAGGATTTCGTGCGCTGGCAGGCGAGCCTCGCGAAGAGCTGGTACCTGCCCGCCTTCCAGCGCATCGGGGTCGAGCTCGACTACGACACCGGCTCGCGGCTCGACCGCTTCAGCAAGTACCAATTCGGGTTCTTCGGCGACACCAGGGTGCACGGCTTCCAGAGCAACCGGGTGCGCGCCGAGACCGCCGCCCTCGCCCACTTGACCTACGGTTTCGAGATCAACCAGGCCCTCCGCCTCGACGGGGTGTTCGACTTCGCCCTGGCGAGCGACAAGCTGAACGGCTTGAACCACGAAAAGCTGGGCGGCTTCGGGATCGTGGGGAGCTTCATGGGTCCCTGGGAGACCCTGGTCAACCTGGACGTCGGTGTCCCCGTGATCGGGCCGGCGCACGGCTTCGTGACGTACCTCGCGTTCTTGAAGCTGTTCAAGTGAGGCTCTCCGGTTTCGGGCGGGTCAGAGTCGAGCTGGTCTATAGCCGGCGCTATCAGGTCGAGCTCCCCGGGGCGGCCACGGATCCGCTCCGCGGCGAGCGCATTCTCGCTTTCCTGAGCGACCTGGGGCTGACCTCCCAGCGCTACCTGCACGCCCCGGAGGCCGCCACCTACCGCCAGCTCCGGCGGGTCCACTCCGAGGATTACATCGACTCCCTTCTCCAACCGGCGGCGCTCCTCAGGATCGTCGGCCTCGACCTCCCCGACCCGCTCCCCGACCGCATCCTCGAATCCCAGCGTCTCATGGTGGGGGGGACGATCCTCGCCGCCCGGCTCGCCCTGGCGCGCGGGATCGCCGTCAACTTAGGCGGCGGCCTCCACCACGCCTATGCCGACCACGGCGAGCGCTTCTGCCTGTGGAACGACGTGGCAGTCGCCATCCACGAGCTGCGGGAGGGGGGATTCGCGGCGCCGGTGCTCGTCGTCGATCTCGATCTCCACGACGGCGACGGCACCCGCGCCCTCTTCGCCGGCGACCCCACGGTCCACGTGCTCTCGATCCACAACCGGACGACGACCGCCGTCGGCGCCGCCAATTCGACGGTGGTCGAGCTCGGCGGCGGGGTCGAGGACGCAGCGTATCTGGCGGCGATCGCAACCCACCTGCCGCCGCTCCTGGCGAACCTCCAGCCGGGGCTCGTCGTCTACCTCGCCGGCTGCGACCCGGCGGCGGACGACGCGATCGGCGACTGGCAGATCACCGCCGCCGGAATGCTGGCGCGCGACCGCTTCGTCGTCGAGCGGGTCCGCGGCGGCCGGAAGGGGAAGCGGACGCCGCTCGCGATCGTGCTGGCCGGCGGCTACGGGCACCGCACCTGGACCTACAGCGCCCGCGCCTTCGCCTGGCTGATCTCCGGCCGGATTCTCGATCCCCCCTCTTCCGAGGAGATGACCCTCGCCCGCTACCGGGCCGCCGCGGCTCGGATCGCCCCCCACGAGCTGACCGGCGAGGGGGCTCCCGGCGAGGCTTCCCCCGACGATTGGGGGCTGACCGCGGAGGACCTGTCGGCGGCCGGCGGCATGCGGGCCCGCACCCGTTTCCTCGGCTTCTACACCCCCCAGGGTCTGGAGCTCGCTCTCGAACGCTCCGGCCTCCTCGATCGGGTGCGCGCCCGCGGCTTCCCCCAGCTGGCGCTCGACCTCGAGCTCGACAACCCGGGGGGCGAGACCGTCCGCCTCGTCGCCCCCGGCGTCCCCGCGCCGCTGATTGAGCTGCGGGCCCGGATCGACCGCGGCTCGGCGCCGGAGCTGGCCCTCCTGCGGATCGAGTGGCTCCTCCTCCAGGACCCGAGGGCGCGCTTCACCGCCGAGCGCCCGCGCCTCCCCGGCCAGCGCTTCCCCGGGCTCGGCCTTCTCCCCGACGTCATGGCCTTGATGGTCGTCGCCTGCGAGCGCCTGCATCTGGACGGCGTTCTCTTCGTCCCCGCCCACTACCACACCGCGGCCCAGGGCCGGCGCATCCTCTCCTTCCTCTCCCCCGAGGACGAGGGGCTCTTCCGCGCTCTCCAGGCGGCCCTCGCCCCCTTCCCCCTGGCGGTGGCGACGGCGGCGGTCGAGGAGGGTCGGGTGGTCGACGCGGCGACCGGCGAGGTCCTCGCCTGGCCGCCCATGCCGATGGTCCTCCCGGTCGCCGACCGGCTACGGGCGAAGGTTGCGGAGGCTGACTACGAGAGGAGGGCGGCGGTGGCGCACCGCAGCTTCGCGGTGCGGCCGGCGCCCGCCCGCCCCGGCCGGCAGCGGGGGACGGGGCGGTAGGTGCTGGAGAGCTCGGAGGTCGGTCGCAACGGACCGCGGGGACCGCGGGGGTCGCCGGCGCCTACCGCCGGGGCTCGAACGGCAGTCCCGGCTGGTTCGCCGCCTTCTTGAGATAGGTGGAAAGCTCCTCGACGAGCGAGAGGGTTGCCTGCTCGTCGGCCGCGGCGCGCTGGAAGATGATGAGGGCGGCGATCGCCTCGCGGTGGATGTCGCGCGAGCGGAAGATGGGGAGCATCTCCTCGGCCAGGCGCTTGACCTCCGCGGTGCGGCCGAGCTGGGCCGAGACGCCGGCGAGGTCCAGGGCGGCCACGGCGGCCTCGTAGCCGATCCCGAGCTCGATCCACCCCTCCCGCACCTGATCGAAGAGGCGGGCGGCGTCCTCCAGCTGGCCCAGGCCGCGGGCGATCTTGCCCTGCACCCAGAGCCGGCGCAGGCGGGTCGGGGCGTCGCTGAAGCGGCGGTAGATCTCACCGCTCCGCGCCATCAGCCCCTGAGCTTCGAGGGCGCGGCCGGCGTCGGTCAGCCAGTCGATCAGGTTGTGGTGGACGCAGAGGGTGAGGCGCGGGTCGGCCGCCGGCTCGATCAGGCGGCTCGCCTCGCGGAGCAGCTCGATCGCCCGCTCGGGGAAACCGATCTCCTTCTCGGCGAAGGCGCGGGCGACGATCGCCTCGCCGGCCAGATGGAGCTCGCCGGCATGCCGGTAGATCGCGATGGTGCGGTCGAGCAGGCCGGCCGCTTCGCCGAAGCGGCGCTGGGCGAGCCGGAGCGAGGCCCGGTACTGGTAGAGACGGGCCCGCTCCAGCCGGTCGCGGCTGCCCTCGCGGAGCAGCTCCTCGGCGGCGGCGAAGGCCTCGTCGGCCCCCCGCAGGTCGCAGGCGATGCGCCGGGCGTTGCCGATGGCGAGCTGGCAGCGCGCCCGGGTGTCGGCGAGGAGCTGCGTTCCGACCTCCTCGGGGGTCAGCCGGAGGGCGATCTCGGCGGCGAGAGCGGCCAGCTCCTCCCCGGCCTCGGGGGCGCCGTACGCCTGCTCGCGGCTCGCCCGGAGCAGCTGGTCGGCGACCGCCAGGTTCCAGAAGCGCTCGCTGTTGCGCACCAGAACGGCCCGGCGGGCAGGAGGGTGGCGCAGGATCTCCGCCACCTGGGCGGGGGCCGCCGACTGCTCGCGGAGGACGGCGGCGAGCCGGCCCTGGGTGCGCGCCAGGACGCAGTCGATCGCGGCGGTGTAGTCGCGCTCCTGCGCCGCGCTCACGCCCGGCCAGGCGAGCACCCGGGCGAGCGTCCCTCGCCCCTCCCCCGATTCGAGCAGGTCCAGGAGGAGGTCGCGGCAGGCCGGGCAGCCCACGGCATGGCGCAGCAGCTTCCTCTCCTCCGCCGACATCCGGGCGGTCAGATTCCGGGCGAAGTCCGGCCTTGGGTGAATTTTCGGCATGGCACACTCCCTCTCTTTGAATACAGTTGCCGCAGACCCTCCTTTCGTGACAAAGAAAATGCCCGCCCCTCGCTTCTACCGAAATGTCCGCGGGGACGGGCTACCGTTTCAGTGGTTGCCGAGCGGGTCCATGCTGGAGCCCACGGCTTCCCACGCGCCGCGGAGCACGGTCCAGAGGAAGGCCAGAGGCGAGCTGGTCCCCTCGGTCGGATGGACGGCGGCGAGGCGGTGCGCCGGTCGATGGACGCCGGCCTCTGCCGCGGGGGTCAGCACCATGCCGGCGATGCCGCCGAGACTGATAACGACCGCCGAGATCAGCAGAAAACGGCGCAGAGAAGGGATGGACATCATATTCCTCTCCTTGCCGGCGGGTCCGCGGTCCGGCCACCACGGCCGCCCGGGCCCTGCCGGCGAGATCAAGACCTAGCTAAACCTATTAGACATCCTTCCCACCGGAATTAGCTACCGCTGTTATCATTCCGGCGCGGATCTCACGCCTGCCCCTGACGCCATGACTCCATGATTCGATGACGCGCAGCATCAGCCTCCCCCTCTGGCTGGCCGTCCTTCTCCTCCTCCTGGCGGCCTGGGCGACCCTCGACCGCCTCCTCGTCCCCAGCGTCCGCTGGGTTCTCCGCCGCCGGGTCAACCGGGTCATCGACGAGCTCAACACCCGTCTCTCGCTCGCTATCAAGCCGTTCCAGCGAACCAAGCGCCAGGTGCTGATCGACCGCCTGAAGTACGACCCCAAGGTCTTGGAAGCGGCCGAGGAGAACGCCCGGACCTCCGGCATGCCGCGCGCCGTCGCCCTGGCGCGGGTCGACCGCTACGCCCGGGAGATCGTCCCGTCGTTCAACGCCTACGCCTACTTCCGCGTCGGCTACCGGCTGGCCAAAAGCGTGGCTCGTCTGCTCTATCGGGTGCGCCTGGGGTATGCGGACGAGGCCGGGCTCGCCGCCGTCGACCCCCAGGCGGCGGTGGTCTTCTTGATGAACCACAGAAGCAACATGGACTACATCCTCGTCGCCTACCTGGCGGCCGACCGCACCGCGCTCTCCTACGCGGTGGGCGAATGGGCGCGGATCTGGCCGCTCCAGACCCTGATCCGCACGTTGGGCGCCTATTTCGTCCGCCGCAGCTCGGGCGATCCGCTCTACCGGCGGGTCTTGGAGCGCTACATCGCCATGGCCACGGCGGGCGGGGTGACCCAGGCGGTCTACCCCGAGGGGGGGCTGTCGCGCGACGGGCGGCTGCGCCCCCCCAAGCTCGGCCTCCTCGACTACATGCTGCGCGGCTTCGACCCCCAGGGCGAGCGCGACCTGGTGTTCATCCCGGTGGGGATCAACTACGACCGGGTGCTCGAGGACCGCACCCTGCTGCTCGATGCGGAGCCGGCCGGCGCTTCCGGAGCCCCGCGGCCGGGCCGCGCCGCCGCCGTCTGGACGACGCTCCGTTTCACCCTCCGCAACCTCCGCCTGATGGTGCGGAGCCGCTGGCACCGCCTGGGATACGCCTGTGTCGACTTCGGGAGCCCGCTGTCGACCAAAGCCTGGCTCGCCGAGCGCCGGCTGGACTTCCGGACCCTGGGGAAGGAGGAGCGCTTCGTCCACCTCGCGGCGCTCGCCGGGGAGCTGATGACCGCCATCGGCCGCTCGATCCCGGTGGTGCCGGTGCCGCTCGTCGCCACGGTCTTCCTCCGCCGTCCGGGCGAACGGCTCTCCGAGCTGGAGATCAAGGCCGACGCCTTCGCCCTCATGCGCCAGCTCGCCGCCGCCGGCGCCCACGTCTATCTCCCCCGCCAGGACCAGGACTACGCCATCGACGCCGGCCTCAGGATGCTCACCCTCCGCCACCTGGTCGACGAGGTGGACGGCCTCTTCGCCGCCCGCCCGGAGGAGACGAAGGTCCTCGCCTACTACGCGGGCTCGATCGAGCACCTGGTCCGGCGGGCTACGAGCCCGGCAACGCTCCCCAGCCCCGCGGCAGTCTCGCCCGGTACCGGGTGAAGCTATCCGAGGGCTGGAATGGCTTGCCGAGGGCTTGGCGAAGCTATCCCGGGTCTGAGATAGCTTGCCGAGGGCCTGGCGAAGCTATCCGGGGGCTGGGATCGCTTGCCGAGGGCTTGGCGAAGCTATCCGAGGGCTGGGATAGCTTGCCGAGGGCCTGGCGAAGCTATCCGAGGGCTGGGATAGCTTGCCGAGGGCCCGGCGAAGCGATCCGGGGGCTCGGGAGCCTCCCGGCTAAACTCTCCCCGCCCGGGAGCGTATGAAGAGCGGGCGACGGTCCGCCGCGACTTCGCAGAGAGAGATCCATGAGACGGAGAGGTCAGCCGAGATTCCAGCGCATCGAGACGTTCGTCCGCGAATACACGGCGGGCCTGTCGGCGCGCGAGCTCCACCGGCTGTTCGACCGCGACGCGCAGAACGCCTACTCGGTGCTCACCCGCGAGCATGCCCTGGAGCGCGCGCCGAAGGGGGGCTTGAAGCGGCTCTTCTTCCGCGCCAAGGTCGTCTTCCTCGGGCTCTCCTACAAGCTCACCCCGCCGCGCCGGCTGCTCTTCGCCGCCTCGCTCGTCTTCGCCCTCGTGGGGATTCTGAACGTCACCTCCCAGGGGACGATCCACGGCCAGCGGGTGTCGGTCGAGTTCTCCCCCCTCTGGTACCTGGCGAGCATCGTCTCCCTCCTCTTCCTCCTCGCCCTCGAGCTGGTGGACCGCATCCAGGTGCGCGACGAGCTGGAGGTGGCGCGCGAGCTCCAGGCCGAGCTCCTCCCCCGCCGGGTGCCCGACCTGCCCGGCTACCGCTTCGCCCACTCCTACCGAACGGCCAACGAGGTGGGGGGCGACTGTTACGACTTCCTCGCCCTCCCCGACGGGCGGCTCGCCCTGATGGTGGGGGACGCCTCCGGCCACGGCATGGCGGCCGGGCTCGTCATGGCGATCGCCAACGCCACCTGGAAGACCGCCCTCGACCTCGATCCGACGCCCGAGCGCGTCCTCGCGCTCTTGAACCGCACCCTCTGCCGCACCCGCGGCAAGCGCACCTTCATGAGCGTCTTCTATGCTCTGTTAGATCCGGCGACGGGGCAGCTCGAATACGTCTCGGCCGGCCACCCCTTCCCCTTCCTCCGCCGTGCCGACGGCCGGGTCGAGGAGCTGGGCGAGGGCGGGCTGCCGCTCGGCATCCGCGAGCCCCTCCCCTACCGGCCGGGGACGACGACGCTCGCGCCCGGCGATCTCCTCGTTCTCTATACCGATGGGTTGGTGGAAGCGACCGACCCCCGGGGGGCGGAGGCCTTCGGCTACGAGCGGTTGCAGGCGCTGGCCGCGGGTGGCGGCGAACCCCAGCCGCTCCACGACCGCATCCTGGCCGCCTTCGATACCCACACCGCCGGCGAGCCGCTCCTCGACGACCTCACCCTGGTGGTCGTGGCGCGGGGCGCCCTCTAGGCTGGTCGGCCCGCGGCGAACCTACTCGCGCTCGACGACCATCGCGAAGCCGACCCCGCCGGCGGCGCAGAGGGTGAGGAGGCCGAGGTTGCCGCCCCGCCGCCTGAGCTCGTAGAGGAGCTGGGTGGTGATGCGGGCGCCGGTGGCGCCGAACGGATGGCCGATGGCGATCGAGCCGCCGCAGACGTTCCACTTCTCGAAATCGACCACCCCCATCGGCTCGTCGCGCCCCAGCTCCTCCCTGGCGAACTTCCTCGAGGCGAAGGCTTTCAGGTTCGACACCACCTGGGCGGCAAAGGCCTCGTGCTGCTCGACCAAATCGATGTCGGCGAGCTTGACTCCGGCAGCTTCCAGAGCGGCGGGGGCGGCGTAGGCCGGCCCCTGGAGGAGCTGGTCGCCGGGGTTCAAGGCGGTGAAGGCCCAGGAGCGGATGTAGCCGAGCGGTTTTAGCCCCAGGGCCTTCGCCCGCTCCTCGCTCATCAGGAGGACCGCCGAGCCGCCGTCGGTGAGCGGGCTCGAATTGCCGGCGGTCAAAGTCCCGTAGTGGCGGTCGAAGACCGGCTTCAGCTTGGCGAGAGCATCGAGCGAGCTGTCGGCGCGGATGCCGTTGTCCTTGGTCACCGCCCTGTCGTAGGCCGGGGGCGGGAAGGTGGCGGCGATCTGCTCGGCGAAGCGGCCGTCGGCGGTCGCCGCCGCCGCCCGCTGGTGGGACATCAAGGCGATCTCGTCCTGGGAGCGGCGGGAGATGTCGTTCTCCTTCGCCATCTTCTCCGCCGACTCGCCCATCGACATCCCGGTCGTGTACTCGGCGATCGCCGGGGCGACCGGCGCCAGATCGGCCGGCCGGAGCTTGCTCAAGACCCCCACCCGCTGGGGCATGCTCTTCGCCTTGTTGAGCTCCATGAAGACCCGCGACGCCTTCTTCGAGAACTGGATGGGGACGTTCGACAGCGACTCGGCGCCCCCGGCGAGGACGACGCTCACCTCGCCGGCAAGGATCGCCTCGGCGCCGAAGGTGATGGCGCGGTTCGAGGAGGCGCAGGCGAGGTTGACCGTCGTCCCCGGGATGTCCATGGGGAGCGAGGTGCGGAAGACCACCTCCCGTCCGAGGTTGGGGGCGTGGAGGGCGGGGATGACGCAGCCGAAGATCGACATCTCGATGACCGCGGGGTCGATCCCCGTCCGGGTCACCAGCTCGGCCGCGGCGGTGCTCGCCAGGTCGACGACGTCCATGTTCTGGAAGTCCGTCCCCGACTTGACGAACGGCGTCCGGCAGCCGTCGACGATCGCCACCCGGCCGCCCGGCCCGCGGATCTCGCGGCGCGCCGTCGACTCGGTCTTCGGCTTGCGGCGCGAGCCGGTCCACACCGTGTCGGCGCGCTCGGTGATCTCCTCTAAAACCGAGGCGTCGTTGGGCGGCCTGAGCGGCGCGGGCGGACGGGGCGTGGGCGTTTCGGCGGCGGGGTGCTCTTCGGGCATGACGGCCTCCTCCTCGACTGGACCACTCCGGTTTATACCACGGTCAGGAAGTCTTAGCCGCAGTGCGGCGAAGAGGCCCGAACGGAGAGCAGCCCGCCTTCCTCTATAGAGAGGAGATCGCCAGCAGCCGAACGCCGCGGCCCTCCCAGAAGGCGCGGTCTTCGGCCGGGAGGTCGCCGTCCACGAGGATCGTGTGGAGCCGGCCGAAAGGGAGGCGGGGACGAAAGAGGTGGCGCCGGTCGGCGGCCCGGCGGAGGACCGCTACGTCCTCGGCGTCGCCGTGGAAGAGGGTCGGCCGGGCCCAGACCGCGCTCGCCGGTCCGGCCGACCGGTCGGCTTCGAGGAGAAGGGCGGCGCCGGTCCAGGTCGCCCAGGCGAGAAGCTGGCGCTCGGCGGGGTCGCCGAGCGGCCGGAAGGAGACCAGGATCTCCCGCCCGCGCCGGGCTTCGGGCTGGGGGGCAAGCAGGGCTTCGAGAGCGACCGCCGCCGCCACCAGGTCGACGGCGGCGAGCTGCCGGCCGCCATCCAGGACCACCCCGCCGGAAGGGAGACGGAGATACGGCGAGGCTGGCGGGCCGGCGCCTCCCAACCCGGAAGGTCCCTCCTCAGTCCAGGCGGAGAGCGCCAGCCGGGGGAGGCCATCCGGCAGCTCGCGGGGCTCACTCCCTGCCGGTTCGATCCAGGATTCGGCGCCCCGGGAGGCGAGGGCGGCGGCGAACGCCGAGTTGGACGCTTTAAGGGGAATCGAGAGCAGCCCGGCGGCCTGGAGGGCGAGATCGAGGGCGATCGACTGCGGGCCCGGCCAGGCCGCGAAGGCGGCGCGGCAGCCTGCCGGGAGACCGGCCAGCTCCGCGCTCCACGCCGCCACCCGTCCCGCCACCGTCCGGAAGGGCAGCCAGGGCCAGTCCCAGCCCTGGCGGGAGAACAACCAGGGCTCCTCGGGGCGCGCGGCCGCGTGGTTGAAGAGAGCGGCGGGGAGGGAGTTGACGCTGTTCACTCGGCGCGAAAGCGATTAGTCTTGGTCTGTGGAGTTCGAATGGGACCCGAAGAAGGCCACGGCGAATCTACGCAAACACAAGGTCTCCTTCGGGGAGGCGGCCACGGCGCTCGGCGATCCGCTGGGCACCACGGTCTCGGACCCCGACCATTCCCTGGGCGAAAGCCGTTACCTGACCGTGGGAAGGTCCCGTCAGCTACGGCTGCTGATCGTAGCCCATACCGAGCGCGGTGACCGGATTCGGATCATCAGCGCACGCGAATTGACGCGACCGGAGAGAGAAGCCTATGAAGAAAGCCGTTAAGCAGGAGATCGAAGACGACCTTCGTCCGGAGTACGACTTGCGCCAACTGCTCGCCGGGGGAGTCAGGGGCAAGTATGCTGAACGTTACAGCCAAGGCACCAACCTGGTGCGGCTCGATCCAGATGTCGCCGAGGCTTTTCCCGACGAGAAGGCCGTCAACGGCGCATTGCGCCTAGTTCTCCAGTTGACCAAAATCCCTACGGCGAAAAAGGCTTAGGGAATCCGGCAGGTCACCCTACCGGGCACGGCGACCTCTACGCCGCCGCCCCCTTCTTCATCGCCTTCGTGATCTTCTGCTCGATCACCGGCCGCATGAGGCTGGCGGGGGGCTTGAGCTGGGCGCGGCCGACGAGGCGGCCGGCTTCGTGCACGATGGTGGCGGCGGCGCCGGGGCCGGAGAGGTGCATCACGTCCCCCTCCCAGCGCCACTTGAGCATGCCGCCGGGGAACTCCTCCTGGAGGGCCGCGTCCAGGATCGGCCGGATCTCCGCCATGGCGGCCTTCTGCGTCTCCACTTCGATCGTCAGCTCGCTCATGGCGCGAAACGCTACCACACGCCCCAGTGGCAGAGGAGTAAGATGGGAGGGATTATTGACCGGGTGGGTGGTGTTGCTCGTTGTGAGGTAGGGTCCGACATGATGAAAATACGCGTCCTGGCTTCCGCCCTGGTTCTGTTCACCCTCGCCGCACTGCCGGCGCACGCCCAGAACATCTCCGACCCCGACCTCTTCGGTAAGAGCCTGAAAGTCGCCAAGGAGGCGACGGACGAGTACGGCCGCTACGACAAGCCGGCCGAGCTGACGCGGATCAACCGCATCGGCTACGAGCTCGCCCAGCACGCCGAGTACCAGAAGATGCCGTTCACCTTCACCCTCGTCGACGAGGGTGTGCCGAACGCCTTCACGCTCCCGGGCGGCCAGATCTTCGTCACCCGCGGCCTGATCGACCTCGGGCTTGACCGACGACATGCTGGCGAACGTCCTCGGCCACGAGATCGGCCATATCGCCTTAGAGCACTTCCAGCGCATGCAGCGCAAGGCGACGATCATGAGCGTGCTGTCGAACGTGCTCCTCGCCGGGGTGATCATCGGCGCCGAGCACGGCAACAGCCGCCCCGGCCCGAACACCGTCTACGACCCGCGGGTCGGCTACGAGGACCCGCGCGGCAACATCATCCAGGGCGCCGCGGCGGCGAGCCTGGTGGTCAACGAGCTGCTCCTCCGGAGCTACAGCCGCGAGCACGAGGACGAGGCCGACCAGGAGGGCCAGCGGCTCGCCGCCGCGGCCGGCTACGACCCGGACGGCGCCCGCCAGCTGTGGGTGGTGATGAACACCAAGACCCCCCAGGCGCGGGAGTACGGCTACCTCCAGACCCACCCCTTCGGGGAGGAGCGCCAGCGGGCCGCCCAGGCACGCCAGCAGACCTGGAAGATCGCCGCGAAGCGCCCGGCGGACGACTACCGCATCCGCACCCAGGCCGTGCTCGTCAACTACATCGACCGGCAGAAGCCGTCGGCGCCGGAGGCCAGGCTCCTCAAGGAGTCGGCCCTCTCGACCTGGCCTCAGGGGCAGGTGGCGGAGCGCATCCGGCTGGAGAAGCTCCACTCCCAGCGCGACCAGGAGCTCACCCGCCCCCTCCTCTCCCGCGACTACGGGAGCGTCATCCGCTCCTACAAGAAGACCCGCGAGGAGGTCTTGAAGCTCACCCCGCAGAGCCCCCTTCTCGCCACCGTGGACAGCGAGCTCAAGGACTTCGACAACAAGTTGAAGGAGCTCTACCCGCGGGCGGTCCAGGTGTTGAAGGGCGGCGTCTACGAGACCTCCTTCCTCGTCAGCTACCTGTCGAACTTCCCGCAGGCGCCGGAGGACCCCGAGGTGACGCTCGCCCTGGGCGACGCCTACAGCCGGCTCGGCAACCAGACCGACGCCGTGACCCAGTACCTGGCGGCCATCCAGGCGGGCGACAACGCCGAGTCGAGGAAGGCCCACACCGGCCTGCGGAACCTGGTCCCCAACTTAAAGGAGCTCGCCGCCCTCCAGCAGCTCGTCGACCAGGACAAGGACCCCGACCTGAAGCGCGCCGCGGGCGAGCGGCTCGACACCATGGCCAAGGCCTACGACGAGCTCAAGAACGGCGACGAGTATCTGAAGAAGTTCCCCAAGGGGCAGCACGTCCCCGAGGTCCTCGACCGTCTGAACGTCCTCGCCGACAACCTCTACGGCGAGGTGGTCCTCTACCAGGGGGTCGGCGACTCGGTGAAGGCGCTCGAGCGGATCAACCAGATCCTCACCCATGCTCCTCTCTCCCCCGCCGCCGCAAAGCTCCGCGACCGCGCCCAGATCGCCGGCCAGCGCGCGAGCTAGGAGCACCGCTCTCCCGCACCATGGGTGGCCGACGCTTTGGTCCCGGCCACCGATTCCTCACTAGTGATTACTATATTGCGATTCCCGAGTTGCATGCATAGTATGAACCTAAACTAAAATAAGGGGTGCCGGTGCCGCACGGCCGGCGCCCAGGAGGGCCTTTCGCGGCACTCGCGGGAGGTTCCTTGCGCACCCTCACCTTCTCGACCCTCTACCCCAACCGCGCCCAGCCCCGTCACGGCATCTTCAACGAGCAGCGCCTGCGCCACCTGGTGGCGACCGGCGAGGTCGAGTCGGTGGTCCTCGCTCCCACCCCCTGGTTCCCCTCCTCCCACCCGCGCTTCGGCCGCTATGCCACCCACGCCCGGGTGCCGGTCGAGGAGGAACGCCACGGTCTCCGCGTCCTCCATCCGCGCTACCCCCTGCTCCCCAAGCTCAGCATGTGCGCCTCCCCCCTGCTCCTCGCCGCCGCCGTCCGGCCGGTGGTCGAGGAGCTCCTCGCAGAGGGCCACAGGTTCGACCTCATCGACGCCCATTACCTCTATCCCGACGGCGTCGCCGCCGCCCTCCTCGGCCGGCACTTCGGGCTCCCGGTTCTGATGTCGGCGCTGGGCGACGATGTCATCACCCTCCCCCGCTACCGGCTGCCGCGGTGGATGATCCTCGCCACCGTGGCCGGCGCTGCCGGCGTGACGACGGTCTGCCAGGCGTTGAAGGACGCCCTCGTCGCCCTGGGAGCGTCGGCGACGGCGATCCGCGTCGTCCTCATGGGGGTCGACGTCGACCTTTTCCGGCCGGTCGACCGCGAGTCCGTCCGCACCCGGCTGGGGCTCTCCGGCACCGTCCTCCTCTCCGTCGGGCACCTGACGCGGCGCAAGGGGCACCACCTGGCCATCGAGGCTCTCCCCGAACTCCCCGGGGCGACCCTGCTGATCGCCGGCGACGGCTGGTATGACGAAGGGCTCAAAGCCCTCGCCGCGGCGCACGGCGTGGCCGACCGGGTGCGCTTCCTCGGTCACGTCGACCAGGAGGAGCTGCCGGCCCTCTACGGCTCGGCCGACGCGCTGGTCCTGGCGTCGAGCCGCGAGGGGCTCGCCAACGTCCTCATCGAGTCCATGGCCTGCGGCACGCCGGTGATCGCCACCGCGGTATGGGGGACGCCGGAGGCGATCGACGTGCCGGAGGCCGGCGTCCTCATGGGCGAGCGGAGCGCCGCGGCTCTCGTCGAGGCCGCCCGCCGGCTCTTCGCCCGCTACCCCGACCGCGCCGCGACCCGCCGCCATGCCGAGGGCTTCCGCTGGGGCCGTCTCGCCCCTACCCACCTCGCCACGATGGCGGAGGCCGTCGGCCGCTACCGCGGTACCGTCTAGGGCAAGGGTGGCGCCCGCCGGCCAACGCTGTCATTAGATCCGCTTAATTGCCAATATTGCAATTTTCGAGTTGCTCGCGTAAGGCCGGCCTGGTATGTTCCTGCTGTTGAAATCGTCATCAAAAGCAGAGTAGGCGCGAGGTGAGCTCAAGCCGAGCGCCTGGTTTGCACAATGTAACTATGGAGGAAATTGCCATGAGAGTCAGAACTGCGCCCTTCGCGCTCGCCCTGGCGGTGCTCGCCCTGGGGGCGTTCGCGCTCCCTGCCCACGGACAGACCTGCGCCAACGCTCCCAGGACCGTACCGCTCTTCGCCGGCACCACCACGGTCGGCAGCGTCACGGTTTCGAACGACGCCACCCACCTCTATGTGACCTACACGGTCACCACCGGCTTCATCATCGACCAGAGTGCCCTCCAGGTCGCCACCTCGCTCGCCGGTATCCCGGTGACCTCGTCCGGCGACCCGAAGACCTCGCAGTTCACCTACAGGACGACGAACCAGCCCGGCGTGACCTCTTACACCTACACGATCCCCCGGCCGCCGGTCCAGAGCACAATCTACATCGTCGCCAACGCCACCGTCCAGCAGATCTCCGCCTCCTGTGGCGGGAACGGCGACGACGACCACGAGGGGGACGATGAACACCACTCCTCGTCCGATTCCGCTCGCCACTCGTCCGACCACTCGGGCGGCGATGGCTCCGGCTGCGTCGTCAAGCAGACGACCTGCGGCGGGGGGAGCGAAGGTGACGGCGGCGACGGCGAGCACTCCTCGCGTTCCGGCCACAGCTCCTCCTCCTCGCTGAGCGCCCTCCATGGTGCGTCCGGCGACCACCACTCCGACGGCGACCATCACTCCGGCGACGATCACCACTCGGACGATGACGGCCACCACTCGACCCAGTGCTGCGGGCCGAAGCAGACCGCCTATGCGGGCGACCAGCCGCTGGGCTCGGGAACCTACTTCACCTACTTCGTGAACTGCGGCGTCCCCGAGTAGCAGCCGTTTCTCTGCCGGCGTCCGGACCTCGGCACACATCCTGCTATAAGCGTATCTCGGCACCATCCTTCAACGGTGGTGCCGAGAGGTTGTATGTCGCTTAGCAAACAGGTACTTAAGATTATTTTTTGCCTCGCGGGAGCTGCCGGTATCGCGCTCCCGGGGAACGCCAGAGCCCAGAGCTGTCAGACGACGCCGGGAATCACCTACGGCACCTACGTCGACAGCGGCGGCCAGACCCAGCCGCTCCTCCTCGACCTCCTCCAACCGGCGGCGGCGAGCCCCACCCCGCTGGTGATCTGGATCCACGGCGGCGGCTGGCTCTCGGGCAGCCGGACCCCCCTCCCCTCGCAGGTCTCCGCCCTCTGCGCCCGCGGCTATGCCGTGGCGAGCGTCGACTACCGGCTGACGACGACGGCGATCTGGCCGGCGCAGATCCAGGACGTCCGGGGGGCGGTGCGCTTCCTCCGCGCCCGGGCCGGCAGCTACAACCTCGACCCCGCCCGCTTCGCCGCCTGGGGCACCTCGGCCGGCGGGCATCTCGCGGCCATGCTGGGGACGGCGGGCGGCGTCCCCACGATCACGGTGGGGAACGTCACCGTCGACCTCGAGGGGACGACGGGCGGCAACCCCGGGGTCTCCTCCCGGGTGCAGGCGGCGATCGACTGGTACGGGGCGACCGACGTCCAGCGGATGTTTCTCTACGCCTCGAGCACCGACCACGACACGGCGGGCTCGGCGGAAAGCAAGCTCGTCGGCGGTCCCATCCAGCAGCACCCGGAGCTCTGCGCCACGGCCGACCCGATCACCTACGTCTCGGCCGACGACCCGCCGTTCCTCGTCATGCACGGCACGGTCGACGACCTGATCCCCTTCAACCAGAGCGAGCTCCTGGTGGACGCCCTGCGCGCCGCCTCTGTACCGGTGACCTTCGTGCCGGTCGCCGACGGGCACGGCTTCATGACCGATCCCACGGCGCAGACGGCCTACGGCTTCCTGGATAGCGTCCTCCTCCATCCGGCGGCGGCGGCCCGCGCCCTCCAGACCGCCGATGCCGCCGATGCCGCCAATGCCGCCAATCCCGCGGAAACGATTGGGGCCGCCGCCAGCCTGCCGGTCGTCACCCTGGTGGCGAGCGATCCCAGCGCTTCGGAGAGCGGGGCGACCGGGGCGTTCACGGTGGCCCGGAGCGGCGCCACGACCGACGATCTGGTCGTCCAATACGCGATCTCCGGGACGGCCACCAACGGCGCCGACTACGCCACCCTCCCGGGGACGGTCACGATCCCCGCCGGCCAGGCGTCGGCGACGATCACCGTCTTCCCCCTGGCCGACGCCATCCCGGAGCCGACCGAGACCGTGATCCTCACTCTCCTCGCCGCCTCGGCGTACACCGTGGGCTCCCCGGCGACGGGAAGCGTCGAGCTGACCGACGTCCGCGATACGACGAAGCCGATCGTCTCGGTGAGCGCCACCGATCCCACCGCCGGAGAAGGGGGCGACACCGGGACCTTCACCCTGTCGCGCACCGGGAGCACCTCGGCCGCCCTCACCGTCGACCTCGTCCTCTCCGGCAGCGCCCAGGCCGGCACCGACTACGCGCCGGTCGCCACCCCGGTGACCTTCCCCGCCGGGTCCAGCCGGATCGAGGTGACGATTACCCCCGTGACGGACGGCGCGAACGAGCCGGGGGAGACGGTGCACCTGGCCGCCAGCGGCTCCGGGGGTCCTGACCGGCCCCTACGTCGCCACGGTCACTTTGACCCGCTCCCGCGCCGGTGGCCGGCTTCTACACCGTGACTCCCTGCCGGCTCGCCGACACCCGCGAGGCCGACGGCCCGGAGGGCGGCCCGCCGCTCGCCGCGGGCGGGAGCGGCGGGGCGGGGGCGACGCGCGTCTTCACCGCCGGTGGCTTCTGCGGCATCCCGGCCGAGGCCACCGCCCTCTCGGTGAACGTCACCGTGGTCAACCCCCAGGCGGCCGGTTTCCTCACCCTCTACCCCGCCGGAACCGCGCGGCCGGCGACCGCCGCGCTCAACTTCACGGCCGGCCAGGTGCGGACCAACAACGCCATCGTCCCGCTCGCCAGCCCGTCCCCCGGGATGCCGCCCGGCCTCGCCGTCTACTACGGCGGCGCCACGGGGACGGCGGACGTGGTGCTGGACGTCAACGGCTACTTCCGGTAAGGAGGCGGGGGTAGAATGTACCGTTCGGTTCCCGTCATGGAAAGGAAACAGAACGGATGAGACCCCGAGATCTCCCGCTCCTCCCCCTCGCCGCCCTCTTCCTGTGGGCAATGCCGGCAATGCCGGCGACACCGGCGACACCGGCGACACCGGCAACCTCGACGGGGACGGCGCAGAGCCCCCAGGTGGACCTCGTCGGCAAGTTCTCCTTCGTGCAGGTGAAGACCCCGAGCTTCGACCGCCTGCCGCTGCAGCAGAAAGTCGTCGCCTACCACCTGACCCAGGCGGCGATCCAGCTCGATCCCATCTTCTACGACCAGATGTCGACCTACGGCCTCGCCGCCAAGCGCCTCCTCGGAGCCATGGTCGAGCGCCCCGAGCGGCTGCCGCCCCCCTCCCGGGCGGCGATCGTCGAGTACGCCAAGCTCTTCTTCGGCAACGGCGGCAATCACAATGGGACGACCAACCAGAAGTTCCTCCCCGGGGTCTCCTATGAGGTGTTCTCCCGCGCCGCCCAGGAGGCGCGGACGAAGGGCGCCCGGCTGGGCAGCGAGAGCGAGCTGGGAAGGCTCCTGGCCGACCTGCGGGCCCCCCTCTTCGACCCGCTCTATGAGGTCTCGATCACGGTCAAGGATCCGCCGCTGGGAAAGGACATCCTCACCGCGTCGAGCAACAACTACTACCAGGGGGTCACCCTGGACGATTTGAAGGGCTTCGCCGAGAAGAATCCTCTGAACTCGCGCCTCGTCAAGGAGAACGGCCGGCTGACCGAGCAGGTCTACCGCGCCGGCACGCCGGACGGCAGGGTGCCGCCCGGGCTCTACGCCAAGGAGCTCCAGGCGGTCGACCGCGAGCTCGAAAAGGCCGCCCAGGCGGCCAGCCCCGAGCAGGCGAAGGAGATTCGCGCCCTCGTCCGCTATTACCAGACCGGCGATCTTGAGGACTGGAGCAACTTCAACGTGCTGTGGGTGCAAAACGACGAGCCGGTCGACTTCGCCTCCGGCTTCATCGAGGTCTACCGCGACCCGCGCGGTGCCAAGGGCTCCTCCCAGATGTTCGTCTCGGTGACCGACAAGGCCCTGGAACCGCTGATGCGGAAGCTCGCCCAGAACGCCGTCTACTTCGAGACCCGGGCGCCCTGGGCCGAGAAGTACAAGAAGCTCGACGTCAAGCCGCCGGTCGGCAAGGCGATCGAGACCCTGATCGAAACCGGCGATTTCGCGGTCACGACGACCGGCGACAACCTGCCCAACGAGCAGGACTTCCGCGAGAAGCACGGCACCAAGAGCCTGCTCTTCACCTCCTCGATCAGCGCTCTCGATGCGATCCGCGGCGCCAAGATCGCGCTCGCGCTGGCGCCCGAGGCCGACGAGCCCGAGCTCTATGCCCGGTACGGCACCCTCGCCACCAACTTGGAAACCGCCATGCACGAGATCATCGGTCACGGCTCGGGCAAGGTCGAGGTGCCCAACGACCCGGCGACCTACCTGCGAGAGTACTACTCGACTCTCGAAGAGGCGCGGGCCGACCTCGTCGCCTACTGGAACATCGGCGACCCCAAGATGGCCGAGCTGGGGGTCGAGAACGTCCCCGCGGTTAGGCGCGAGCTCTACCGCTACCTCGCCCGCAGCGGCCTCACCACCTTGAACCACTACCCGACGGGGGACGCGGCGGAGGAGGACCACGACCGGAACCGTCTCCTGATCGTCAACTATCTGATCGACGCCGGCGCCCTCGCACGGGTGCAGAAGAACGGCCACTGGTACATCGAGGTCAAGGACGACGACCAGGTGCACCAGGGGGTCGGCAAGCTGCTCGCCGAGATCATGCGCATCAAGGCGCAGGGGGACTACCCGGCGATCAAGGCGCTGGTCGAGAAGTACGGCATCCACTTCGACCCGGCGGTGCGCGACGACGTCGTCGCCCGCTACAAGAAGCTCGCCATCCCGAGCTACTACACCGGCGTCTATCCCGAGCTCACCGCGGTCGCGGACAGGACCGGCCGGATCTCCGCGGTGACGATCGCCTACCCGCGGGACTTCCTCGCCCAGCAGCTCGCGCGCGCCCGGAAGAACGGGACCCTGGGGTTCTAGCCTAGGGGTCGGCGGCATCGCTGGCAGCGGTGGCGGCCAGGCCGGCGAGGCGCTCGCGGGCCCGGTCCACCTCCGCCTCGGCGGCCTCGGCGCGGCGGCGGGCGGCGGTGGCGGTCCGCTCCGCCGCCACCGCCTGCCGCCGGACCTCCGCCGCCTGCCGGTCCGCGGCGTCGGCCTCCCCCCGGAGAGCCGCCGCTTTCTCCTCCGCCTGTCGAACCGCGGCCGCCGCCCGCTCGGCACGCTCCCGCTGCCGGGCCTCGGCGCGGACGCGCCGCGCCGCCTCGGCCTCCTCCCGCTTGCGGGCCGCCGCCACCGCCCGGGTCTCTTTTGCCGGCTGCGGTTTGAACTGGAGGAGGCGCGACGGCCGGGCGGAGGGAGCTGGCTCCGATGCCGCCGATACCGCCGATACCGCTCGATGCGGCTTCGGTAGGGGAGGCTCCGGCGCCGCCTTGGGCGCGGCTCCGGACGCGGCTCGGGTCGCTTGGGGAGGAGCGCTCAACCGGAGACCGCTCAGGACCTCGAAACCGGGCGGGTCGAGATCGGCGTCCAGGTAGCCGCGCGCGCCCTCGGCGGCCGCGGCCGGGCTGAAGGCGAGAGCTTCCAGGTTCCGCCCGATGCGTTCGGAGATGGCGGCGCTCGTCCCCTTCCCGGCCTTGCCGAGGAGAGCGACGGCGCGGCGGCGGAGCGCCTCGATCTGCCGGCGGGCCACGCCCAGGGCTTCCCGGAAGGCGTCCGCCCCGCGGCCGGCGACGGCCTGGCCCTGGGCGGCGCGGGCGCGCCGGCCGGCGGCGAGGAGCTCGCCCATCCCCTCCCCCTCGCTCCTAAAGAGCTGGTTGACGGCCCAGGCGGAGACGCTCGGCTTGGGAAGGGCCTTGACCTTCCCGGCATCCGCCTTCCGGCCCTCGCCCGAGAGGCGTTTGGCGAGGGCGTTGCGCGCCGCCGTCCACTCTTCAAGCGGCAGCCCGTAGAGCTCGGCGATCTCCGATTCCAGCGCCTGCCTTCTCCCGGCCATCTCGATTTCTCTCCTCGATGGTTTGGCGGCTCGCTTTTGGCCGCTGCCCGCACACTGATCTATATAAGGGTAATCCAGTAGGACGCGACAGGCCAGTCGGCCGTCAGAGTGACCAAGGTAGTCCGGTGACGCCGATGGCACCGCTTTTTAATTTGATTGCTCGCCAGTCGGCGAGAATAGGAAGGGCTTCGCGCTCTCGTGGTGAGGGTTCGGAAGCCGAAGCAGGTCCACGTTCAACAAGTCTCTTTGGAGGATGGAACGGATGAGGACGAGAAGCTTGAAGTATGTGACTTTGATGTCGTGCGGATTGTTGGCAGCCGCGGGAGTGATGGCGCAGGAGGCTCCTGGCGCCAAGCTGGCCAAGCCAGAGGCTCCCCGGATCATCTATTTCCCTGCCAAGGGCGTTCAGAAGCAGCTGGTTTCCAAGGCGACGAACCTGACCAATCACGGAGGGCCGACGATCACTTCGGCCAAAGTGGTCCTGATCTTCTGGGGACCGAACTTCGCCAACGCTTCCTCTCCCGATCACGCCTACGCCACGACCATCCAGGCCTTCCGGAACCAGTTTGGTACGACCGGCGAGTACAACACCATCACCCAGTACTCCGGCATCCAGCAGGCGAACCTCGGCTCGGGAACGGGTGACTGGTTCGACACCTCGAATCCGCCGACCAACGTCACCGACTCCACCGTCCAGGCCGAGGTCCGGCGGTACACCGCGAGCCATGGCTCGAACTCCAGCACGATCTATGAGGTCTTCCTCCCGAGCTCCTCGTACTCTTCGAACGGCAGCAGCACCTCGTGCGGCGGACCGGGCCTGGCGTACTGCGCCTACCACAGCTGGTTCGGCAGCACCAAGTACTCGATCCAGCCCTATCCGAGCTGCAGCGGCTGCAGCGTCTCGGGCTGGTCGGCGGTGCAGAACCAGGAGCACTTCGTCAGCCACGAGACCCGCGAGGCCGTGACCGACGAGAACGGGAATGCCTGGTACGACTCCTCTGGCAACGAGGCGGACGACAAGTGCGCCTGGTCGCCCACTCCGTTCATCGGCACCGGCGGCTTCTCCTACCAGTACGAGTGGTCGAACGCCAACGGCGGCTGCATCCGTACGCGCTAAAGAACGTTCATCAAGTCGCGAGAACCCCGGCGGCTATCGCCGGGGTTCTCGCTTTTTATGCACGTGGTTTTTCGGCCCTCCGACCCGCCGATTTTGGAGTCGCTTAAGGGTGGCTCGCTTTTGGCGACCACCAGCACCTTGATCTGATATGGAGCGATCCAGCGAACCTGTTACCCTCGAGCGAGCGCCTCTCGGTGCGCGGCTCCAAGTTACGCTCCCGCCCGTCGCAACCTTTTCCTCCCCTCGTTCTTCACGAGCCGGTGCCCTAAAGCCGGTTCGCCACCGTCGCTTCGGAGTCCGCGGCTCTCATTGGGAGATCCCGGCCGGAAGGCGGTTTAATGTCAGCAGCCTGTTTGGAGGATGCACGTAATGAGGAGTAACGGCTTGAAGTCTGGATTGGTACTGTCCTGCGCTCTCCTGGCGCTCGCCGGGAGCGTCTCGGCCAAGGATCTGACCAGTGGCGCGGAAACGCCGAGGATCATCCGCTTCCCCGCGCACGGCGTTCAGTCCGGCGCCAACTCCGACGCCCAGCTTCTGGTCGCCAAGGCGACGAACCTGACCAACCATGGCGGGCCGGTGCTCACCAACGCCCACGTGGTCTTCATCTTCTGGGGCTCGTTCCCGGCCGGCTATACCTCGGGCCTGCAGTCCTTCCGCAATCAGTTCGGCACCAACGGCGAGTACAACACGATCACGCAGTACAGCGGCAGCAACGGCACCATCGCGCTCTCGAACCTCGCCGGCGGCAGCGCCGACTGGTTCGACACCTCGACCCCGCCGCACGCGGTCACCGACTCGATCGTCCAGAACGAGGTCAACGCCTACCTGTCGACCCACTCTTTCGACGCCAATGCGATCTACGAGGTCGTCATCCCGAGTTCCTCGTACTCGGATGACGGCACGGGTGCCACCTCCTGCGGCGGCCCGAACCTCTCCTACTGCGCCTATCACAGCTGGATCGGCAGCGGCACCTCGGCCAAGAAGTACTCCATCCAGCCCTACCCGAGCTGCAGCGGCTGCACCGTCAGCGGCTGGTCGGCCGTGCAGAACCAGGAGCATTTCGTCAGCCACGAGACCCGCGAGGCGGTGACCGACCCGACCGGCTCCACCTGGTACGACCGCAGCGGCAACGAGGCCGACGACAAGTGCGCCTGGTCGCCCACCCCGTTCCTCTCCGGCGGTTTCGGCTACCAGTACGAGTGGTCGAACTCCGGCAGCCACTGCGTCCAGACCCGCTAAACGACACCTCTCGAAGTCAGGAAGACCCCGGCCGCGGCCGGGGTCTTTCTTTTTGCGCCGAGGTTTTTCCCACCTGCCGCGGTAGACTCCCCAACTTCAGGAGAGGAGCCTGTTCGAATGCGCATCCTGGCAGCCCTGGGCGGCAACGCCCTTCTGCGCCGCGGCGAGGCGATGACCGCCGAGAACCAGCGCCGGAACGTCCGCATCGCGGCCGAGGCGCTAGCACCGCTCGGCCGCGAGCACCAGCTCGTGATTTCCCACGGCAACGGCCCCCAGGTCGGCCTCCTGGCGCTCCAGGGCGCCGCCTACACCAAGGTCGATCCCTACCCGCTGGACGTCCTGGGCGCCCAGACCGAGGGGATGATCGGCTACATGATCGAGCAGGAGCTCGGCAACATCCTGCCTTTCGAGCAGCCCCTGGCCACCATTCTCTCGATGGTCGAGGTCGACCCCGACGATCCCGCCTTCCTGCATCCGACGAAGCCCATCGGTCCGGTCTACAGCGAGGAGGAGGCGCGGCAGCTCACCGCCGAGAACGGCTGGACCATGGCGCCCGACGGCGACCGCTTCCGGCGGGTCGTGGCCTCGCCCCTCCCCCAGCGGATCTTCCAGATCCGCCCCGTCAAGTGGCTCCTGGAGCACGGCTGCATCGTCATCTGCGCCGGCGGCGGCGGCATCCCCACCATGTACGCCGCGGGCCGCAAGCTCCAGGGGGTGGAGGCGGTGGTCGACAAGGACCGGGCGAGCGCGCTCCTCGCCCGCGAGCTCGGCGTCGATCTCTTCATCATGGCGACCGACGCCGACGCCGTCTACCTGGACTGGGGCACGCCGCGGCAGCGGGCGATCCGGCGCGCCTCGCCCCAGGCCCTGGCCGCCCACGACTTCGCCGCCGGCTCGATGGGCCCCAAGGTGGAGGCTGCGGTCGACTTCGCCCTCCGCACCGGCAAGCCCGCCGCCATCGGTGCCCTGGCCGACATCGTGCGCATCACGCGCGGAGAGGCCGGGACGATCGTCTCTCCGGATGCCGGAGACGAGATCGATTTCTATTAGCCGCCCATGGCCGGCATCGTCCAGATCGCCGGGGTGATCGACCGGGCGGAGGCGGAGATGCTGGCCGCCGCCGGGGTCGACTGGCTGGGCTTCCCCTTCCGCCTCGCCTGCCACCGGGAGGACCTCCCCGAGGCCGAGGCGGCGCGCCTCATCCGCACCCTGCCTCCCCCCTGCGAAGCGGTCCTCATCACCTATCTCGACCGGGCCCACGAGATCGCCGCCCTCTGCCGCGAGCTGGGAGTCCGGAAGGTCCAGCTCCACGGCCCCGTCGAACCGGCCGAGCTGGCGACCCTCCGCACTCTCGATTCCGATCTCTTCGTCATGAAGAGCCTTATCGTTCGCCCCGGGGGTGGGGACGAGCTGGCGGAGGAGACCGCGGCCTTCCGCCCTCATGTCGACGCCTTCTTGACCGACACCTACGACCCGGCGACCGGGGCCACCGGGGCGACGGGGAAGACCCACGACTGGGCGGTCTCCCGCCGGCTGGTCGAAATCGCAGAAAGGCCGGTAATCCTCGCCGGCGGCCTCCACCCCGGGAACGTCGCCCAGGCCATCCGCGAGGTGCGGCCGGCGGGGGTCGACGCCCACACCGGGGTCGAGGGTAGCAGACGGCCGCAAGGACCCGGCGCTCGTCCGCGCCTTCGTCCGCGTGGCGCGGGAGGCGTTCGCCGTCGATACTCCCTAGATACCCCCAAAAAGATACGAAGCACGGGTGGACAGAACATCGGTGGCGGTGTATCGTCACCGGGATCTCTCTTCCCGTGCCCTCGTGGTCTTCTACGCCGATCTACACGTCCACTCGAAATACTCCCGGGCCACCAGCCGGGACGCGGATCTAGAGCACCTCGCCCTCTCGGCCCGGCTCAAAGGGCTGACGGTCGTGGGGACCGGCGATTTCACCCACCCGGCCTGGTTCGACGAGATCCGCGCCAAGCTCGTCCCCGCCGAGCCCGGGCTCTTCCGGCTGCGCCCCGACCTCGAACGCGAGGTGGACGGGCGGCTCCCCCCGAGCTGCCGGGGGCCGGTGCGCTTCCTCCTCGAGGTCGAGATCTCGACCATCTACAAGAAGGGGGACCGGACGCGGAAGGTCCACCACCTGATCTACGCCGCGAGCCTGGACACCGCGGCGCGCCTCCGCGAGAAGCTGGGGGCGATCGGCAACCTCGCCTCCGACGGCCGGCCGATCCTCGGCCTCGACTCCCGGCATCTGCTCGAGATCACCCTCGAAAGCGGGCCGGACGCCTATCTCGTTCCGGCCCACGTCTGGACCCCCTGGTTCGCCGTCCTGGGATCGAAGTCGGGCTTCGACTCGGTCGAGGAGTGCTACGGCGACCTCTCCCCCCACATCTTCGCGGTCGAGACCGGCCTCTCCTCCGATCCGCCGATGAACTGGCGGGTCTCCCAGCTCGACCGCTTCACCCTGGTCTCCAACTCGGACGCCCACTCGCCGCCCAGGCTCGGCCGCGAGGCGAGCGCTTTCGAAACCGATCTCGACTACTTCGCGATCCGCCAGGCTCTCAAGACCGGCGAGGGCTTCGCCGGCACGGTCGAATTCTTTCCCGAGGAGGGGAAATACCACCTGGACGGTCACCGCACCTGCGGGGTGCGCCTGGAGCCGGCGGCGACGAGGAGCGCCGAGGGGCTCTGCCCGGCCTGCGGCAAGCCGCTGACGGTAGGCGTCCTCTCCCGGGTGGAGGAGCTCGCCGACCGCCCGGAGGGGCCCGGCCTGGTGCCGCCGCCGCGCGCCGCCCCGTTCCGCTCCCTCGTCCCCCTGCCGGAGGTGCTCTCCGAGCTCTGCGGCATAGGGGTCCAGTCGCAGGCCGTCGAGCAGGCGCTCTCCCGGCTGCTGGCGAAGCTGGGGCCGGAGATCGACATCCTCGAACGCCTCCCCCTGGAGGACGTGGGAAAAGCGGGGGACGGTCTCCTCGTCGAGGCCCTCACCCGGCTCCGCGCCGGCCAGGTCCACCGGGAGGCCGGGTACGACGGCGAGTACGGGGTGATCCGGCTCTTCGCGCCCGGCGAGCTCCGAGAGAGGGAGGTGGTGGCACCGCTCTTCGGACCCTCCCCCACACGGCCCCGAGCAGGACGGCACGGAGGATTCACCCACGGAGGATCCACCGACGCCGAGCCCTGCGTACTTCCCCCCTGCGAGAGGGCGCCTGGCGGAGGTACAACCCCCGGCATCTCCGGCCTCTATGGATAAGGCGTCCACCCACCTCACCGCCCTCGACCCCGAGCAGCGCGCCGCCGCCGAGAGCGCCGAGGGCGCCCTTCTCCTCGTCGCCGGGCCGGGGACGGGGAAGACCCGGACCCTCACCCACCGGCTGGCCCATCTCGTCGCCGAGCGCGGGGCGGCCGCGGAGAGCTGCCTGGCGCTCACCTTCAGCCGCCGCGCCGCCGCCGAGCTGGAGGAGCGCCTCGCCGCCCTCCTCCCGGCGGCGGCCGGCCGGGTGGTCGTCGCGACCTTCCACGGTCTCGGCCTCCGGCTCCTCACCGAGCAGGCGGCGGCGGCCGGCCTCGCCCCGGGCTTCCGGATCGCCACCCCGGCCGAGCGGACGGACCTCGTCCGCGAGCTCTTCGGCGTCTCCCCGAGCCGGGCCGACCGGCTGGCCGAGACGATCGGGCGCTGGCGCCGGCAACCGGAAGCGGGCAACCCCGCGCTCGCCGGGCAGGCCGCCGCCTACGAGGCGGCCCTGGCGAGCCGGAACCGGCTCGACTTCGACGACCTCCTCCTTCGGCCGCTCGCCCTCTTAAGCGCCCGCCCCGACCTCGCGGCCCTCTACCGGGAGCGCTTCCGCCACCTTTCGATCGACGAGTACCAGGACGTCGACGCCCTCCAGTACGCCCTCGTCCGCCTCCTCTCCCCGCCTGGCCGCTCCGGCGATATCGGCGGGATTGGCGGGATTGGCGGCAGTCTCTTCGCCATCGGCGATCCCGACCAGTCGATCTACCGCTTCCGGGGGGCGGACGTGGGGTTCTTCCTCCGTTTCCGGGAGGACTGGCCGGGGGCCCGCGTCCTCTATTTGAGCCGCAACTACCGGGCGACCCGCACCCTCGTCGCCGCGGCCTGCCAGGCGATCCGTCCGGCGAGCCTCGTCCCCGGCCGGCGGCTGGTGGCGGTGCGCGACGGGGCCTCCCCCCGGGTGGTGATCGAACGGGCGGCCTCCGAACGGGCCGAGGCCGAGCTCGTCGTCCACACCCTGGAGCGGCTCCTCGGCGGCACCTCCGCCTTCTCCTTCGACAGCGGCCGGGTCGGCCACGGCGACCTCAGCTCTCCAGCCGCCCTCTCCTTTTCCGACATCGCCATCCTCTATCGCACCGAAGCCCAGACGCCGGCCCTCGTCGAAGCTCTCGGCCGTTCCGGCATCCCCTTCCAGAAGCGCTCCCACCGCCCCCTCGCCGACAACCCTGGAGTGCGCGCGCTCCTGCCCCGCCTAGCAGCTCTGGCCGATCCCGGGAAGCTCAGCAGCGCCGAAGCCCTCCTCGACCGGGCGGTCGCGGAGCGGGTCGCGACCGCTGCCGCCGAACGCACGTCCCTCCTCGCCGCGGCCGAGCTCCTGCGGCCCCTGGCCGTCCGGGCCGGGGACGACCTGGAACGTCTCGCCGCCGAGGTCGCCCTCGGGGCCGAGGTCGATACCTGGGACCCGCGGGCCGAGCGGGTCTCCCTCCTCACCCTCCACGCCGCCAAGGGTCTGGAGTTTCCCGTCGTCTTCCTGGTCGGCTGCGAGGACGGTCTCCTCCCCCTCCGCTTCTCCCCGGCCGAGGTGGCCGAGGCGGCCGACCCCGAGCACCTCGCCGAGGAGCGCCGGCTCTTCTTCGTCGGGATCACCCGCGCCCGCACCCGGCTCTTCCTCTTCCACAGCCGGCGGCGAACCCAGAACGGCGAGAGCCGCGAGAGCCGGCCCTCGCCCTTTCTCGCCGACCTCGAAGCGGCGCTCCTCGACCGCGGGGAGGAACGGGCCCCCGGCCCGCGGCGGCCGGAGCAGATGCAGCTGCTGTAAGGCAGGCACCCCCTTTGCAGTCGCCCTCCGCCAATGACCTGGCACGCCGCCTCGTTCCTTCTGGGGCGCATCGCGATGCTCTTCGCCGTCGCGGCGCTCTTCGTCGTCGCCGTGGTCTTCCCGCACCGCGGCTGGGACTGGCTGCGCAAACCCGCCGGCCGGCTCCTCCATCACCCGGCCCTGGCCGGCTTGCGCCGGCAGATGCCCGGGGTGTTCGCGTTCTGCGAGCGGCACTTCCATCACCACGGGCGCTCCTGGCTCCGTCTCCTCCTCGGCGCCGCCTTCTTCATCTTCGGAATACGCTGGTTCGCCCAGCTCCTCCACGGTGTCCTTACCGATTCGCAGCTCGTCGTCGCCGACCACCGGCTGCACAACACGGTCGCTATGTTCCATTCTCCCGTCCTCCACGCCTTCTACTCCTCGGTCAGCGATCTGGCGGGCCCGGTGCTCCAGACCGCCTTCATCGGCGGGATCGGCCTGGTCCTCTGGCTTACCGGGCGGCGGCGGGAAGCGTTCTTCCTCGCCGTGGCGCTCGCCGGCGCCGCCCTCTTCTCCGTCTTTTTGAAGCAGATCGTCCACCGGCCACGCCCGGCCGAGGTGCAGTCGTTCCAGGGCGGCTTCAGCTTCCCCTCGGGGCACACCCTCTCGGCGACCGCGGTCTACGGCTTCCTCGTCTACCTGCTGCTCCGCGACGCACCGCGCCGATGGTGGCACTACGCCTTCGTCGCCCCGCTCCTCGTCCTCGTCGCCCTCGTCCCCCTCTCCCGCATCTATCTCGGGGTCCACTGGCCCTACGATACGGTGGCGAGCCTCGCCCTCGGGTTCGCCTGGCTCTCGATCCTCGTCACCCTCTACAAGTTCCCGCCCCTGACGCACCGCCTCCCCTTGAGCACGGAGAAGCTGCGGCCCTGGGCGGTCCCCACGATCGCCGGGCTCGCCGCCCTGATCAGCGCCGCTGCCGGGGTCTGGGGCTTCCGCGCCCCCCTACCCCGGGCCGAGACACCGCCCGTCGCCCGGCAGAGAGTCCCACCGGACTTGGTCCTCCACGGCTTCCCGCCGATGCTTGAGAAAACCTCGCAGGATTTAGTCGGCGGTCCCATGGAGCCGATCGCCTTCGTCTTTCTCGGCGCCGCCCCGAAGGTCGTCCAGTCCTTCGAGCGGGCGGGCTGGTTCCTGGCGGAGACCCCGTCCGTCCGCGGCCTCGGGCGCGAGCTCCTGGCGGTCGCCGCCGACCGTCCCGACCCCCACGGGCCGGCGACCCCGGCCTACTACTCCGGCCAGCCGCAGGACCTCACCTTCGAAAAGCCGGGGGACGCCACGGGCTCGATCCGCCACCGCCACCACATCCGCCTCTGGCGCACGGCGCTCTGCGTCGACCCCCGCTGTGAAGAGGTCTGGGTGGCGACGTCGAGCTACGACGCCGGGGTGAAATTCGTCCCCAAGCCCTACCTCATCACTCACCGGATCGACCCCGAGATCGACCGCGAGCGCGCGACGATCGAACACGACCTCGTCGCCGCCGGGGCGAAGGAGCTCGGCCGGGTCGTCGTCACCGGTCCCAACCAGGGCAAGAACGCCGGCGGCGACAGCTTCCGCACCGATGGGCAGGCGCTCGTGATCGAGTTCCTCTAGTAGTAAGCTTTGCCTCCATGTCCACCGCCGACGTAGTGATCTGTGGCGCCGGGATCGCCGGCATCTCCGCCGCCTACCATTTAGCCGTCCGCCGGGGCGTGAAGGGCGTGGTGATCGTCGACGACCAGCCGCCGCTCTCGGTGACGAGCGACAAGTCGACCGAGTGCTACCGCAACTGGTGGCCGGGACCGGGCGACACCATGGTGCGCTTCATGAACCGCAGCATCGACCTCCTGGAGGAGCTCGCCGGGGAGAGCGACAACCGGTTCGTCATGAACCGCAACGGCTACGTCTACCTGACCGCCAATCCGGCAAAGGCGGCGGAGCTAGAGGCGGTCGGCCGCGAGATCTCAGGGCTGGGGGCGGGCGAGCTGCGGGTCCACGGCAGCCGCGGGACGCCGGGCGATCCGGCCTACCCGGAAGCGCCGTTCGACGAGCTCGACCGGGACCTGGGCGGCGCCGACTTCGTGCTCGACCGCGACCGCATCCTCGAGCGCTTCCCGTTCGTCGCCCCGGACGTCGTCGGCATGCTCCACCCGCGCCGCTGCGGTTGGCTCTCCGCCCAGCAGCTCGGCATGTATCTCCTCGAACGGGCCCGCGAGCACGGGGTGCGGCTGATCTCCGGCCGGATCGCGGAGGTGGTCGTCCGCGGCGACCGCCACGGCCGGGTGGAAGGGGTGCGCATCGAGGGCGGGCCGGAGGCGGGGACGATCTCGACCCGCGCCTTCGTCAACGCGGCGGGCCCGCTCGCGCCGGAGATCGGGAGGAGGAGCGGGGTCGAGCTTCCCCTTTTCAACGAGCTGCACGGCAAGATCATGTTCGACGACCACCTGGGGCTCGTGCCCCGCGAGCTGCCGCTCATGATCTGGTCCGACCCGGTGACCCTCGCCTGGAGCGCCGAGGAGCGGGCCGAGCTGGCCCACGACCCCGAGCTCCGCTGGCTCCTCGATCCGCTCCCCGCCGGGGTCCACTTCCGCCCCGAGGGGGGGAGGGACAGCCGCTCGCTCCTCCTCCTCTGGACCTACCACATCGAGCCGACCGCACCCGTCTTCCCGCCCACCTTCGACCCCTTCTACCCCGAGGTCGTCCTCCGCGGCCTCGCCCGCATGGTGCCGGCGCTCGCCACCTATCTCGGCGGCGGCCGCATGCGGCGCCCCTACGTCGACGGCGGCTACTACTGCAAGACGCGGGAGAACCGGCCGCTCGTCGGCCCCACCCCGGTCGCCGGCAACCACCTCCTCTGCGGCCTCTCGGGCTTCGGCATCATGGCCTCCCAGGCCGCCGCCGAGCTGCTCGCCGCCCACGTCACCGGCGACGCCCTCCCCGACTACGCCCCCGCCTTCCTCCTCAGCCGCTACGAGGATCCCGGCTACGTGGCGAGTCTCGAACGGTTCTCCTCCGGGCAGCTCTAGGTTAGGGATTCAAACCAAATCTCCTACAGGAGTGACGAAGGACGATCCCTGGAACCCAGGGGTGGCGCAAGCGGGCCTTAAGGGGTCGCCCCCTCGCCGGGCTACTCGTAGCGGAGAGCTTCGATGGGATCGAGCATCGCCGCCTTGCGGGCGGGGTAGAAGCCGAAGCCCACCCCGATCAGGCAGGAGAAGAGGACGGCGATGACGATGGCGCGTGGCGGGATGATCATCGACCAGCCGAGGAGATTGGCGAAGAGGCTCGACGCGACGAACCCGAGGAGGACCCCGACCGCGCCGGAAATGGCGCAGAGGAGGACCGCCTCGACCAGGAACTGGGTCTGGACGCTCCCCCGGGTCGCCCCCACCGCCCGGCGGACCCCGATCTCCCGGGTGCGCTCGGTGACGGTGACGAACATGATGTTCATGATCCCGATGCCGCCGACCAGGAGTGACACCGAGGCGATGCTCGCCAGGAGGATGGTGAAGGTGCGGCTGGTCTCCCGCTGCGCCTCCAGGATCTCCTCGGGACTCCGGATGTTGAAGTCGTCCGGCGCCCCGGCGCGCAGGTGGTGGCGCTGGCGCAGCAGGCGGACGATCTGCTCCTTGGCCGGCCGGATGGCCTCCGCCGAGATCGCCGAGGCCATGATGTCGTCGAGCCAGTTCGCCCCCTTGATCTTGTGCTGCGCGGTCGAGCTCGGCATGAGGATGGTGTCGTCCTGGTCCTGGCCGGAGGCGGCTTCCCCCTTGGGTGCCAGGACCCCGACCACCCGGAAGGGCTGGGCGCCGATGCGGATCTTCCGGCCGATCGGGTCGGCGCCGCCGAAGAGCGCCTCGACGACGGTCCGGCCGAGCAGGCAGACGTTGGCCGAGAGGGTGACGTCCTGGCGGGTGAAGGAGGCGCCCTTCGCCACCGTCCAGCGGCGGATGGCGAGATACTCCGGCGAGACCCCGCGGAACTGCGTGTACCAGTTCTGGTTGCCGTAGATCACCTGCACCCGGCCGTCGACGTTGGGCGACACGCTCTTCAAGAGCGGAACGGCCTCGCGCATCGCCTGCATGTCGCGGAGAGTCAGGGTCTTGGTGGCGCCGGAGCCGGTCCGCACCCCCTGGACGTTTCGGCTCCCCGCCTCCACCCAGACGAAGTTGTCGCCCAGGCTCGCAAACTGCTCGCGCACCCGGTTCGAGCCCCCCTCGCCGATCGCCACGGTGCAGATCACCGCCGCGATCCCGATCATGATGCCGAGCATGGTCAAGGCGGTGCGAAGCTTGTTGGCGGCCATGGCGCCCAGGGCTTCGGGGAGAACGGTGCGGAGATCCATAGTTGGCTATGATAGCCCCATGCCGCAGGCCCTCTCGCCGCGAAACCGTCGGATCGTCCTCCTCCTGGGCGGGGCGCTCGCCGCGCTCCTCCTCCTCGGCTTCTGGATCGGCGGGCGCCCGAAGGGCCCCCGGTACCTGACCGCCACGGTCGAGCGCGGCTCGCTCACCGCGGCGGTCGAGGCCACCGGGACCATCAACCCGCTGACCACCGTCCCGGTCGGCTCCTACGTCTCGGGGACCGTCAAGCTCGTCTTCGCCGACTTCAACACCCGGGTCCGCGCTGGCCAGGTCCTGGCCCAGCTCGACCCCGCCGTCTACCAGGCGCAGGTGGTCACCGCCCGCGGCAACCTGGCGAGCGCCGAGGCCAACGTGCGCCACTTGGAGGCCGGCCTGGGAACGAGCCGGGCCCTGATCGAGACCGACGAGGCCAACGCCGCCAAGGCTCAGGCCGACGCCCGCTACGCGCGGGCCAACGCGGAGCGCCAGGGGAAGCTCTCCAGCCAGGGCCTCATCGCCCTGGACTTGAAGGATCTCTCGCAGTCGACCCTCGACCAGGCCGACGCCGGGGCGCGGGCGGCGGGCGCCCAGGTCCACCAGGCCCAGGCGCAGTACCAGGAGCAGGTCGCCCAGGTCGAGCAGGCCCGGGCCGAGGTCTCCGCCATGCAGGGCTCTCTCGAGCAGGCCGAGGCGAACCTGCGCTATACCACTATCCTCTCCCCCACCGAGGGCACCGTCGTCGCCAAGAACGTCACCGTCGGCCAGTCGGTCGCCGCCTCGCTCCAGGCCCCCAACCTCTTCACCCTCGCCCAGGACCTGAAACGGATGCAGGTCTACGCCAAGACCGACGAGTCGGACACCGGCTTCATCAAGATGGGGGGCGACGCCACCTTCCAGGTCGACGCCTTTCCCAACGAGGTCTTCCACGGCCGGGTGAGCGTCATCCGGTTGAACGCCTACATCGTGCAGAACGTCGTCACCTACGACACGGTGATCGACTTCGAGAACCTGGACGAGAGGCTGCTCCCGGGGGAGACCGCCTACGTGACCATCCCCACCGGGCACGCCGAGAACGCCCTCCTGATCCCCAACGCCGCCTTGACCTACACCCCCGACCTGCCGGCCGAGGAGCTCGCCGAGCTCTACCGCCAGGCGAAGATCCCGGACGCCACCCGCGCCTCCCACACCGGCGGCCAGCAGGTGGTCTGGCGGCTCGGTTCCGGCAAGACCCTGGAGCCGGTGGCGATCGAGGTCGGCATCTCGGACTACGCCAACACCCAGATGCTCGCCGGCGGGCTCCGCGAGGGCGACCGCCTGGTCACCGGCGCCCTGGCGGCCGGTAGCGTTGGCGCGAACGCCAAGGGCGCCCCGAAGCCGCCCCGGGCCCCCGGCGCGACAGGGAGGCCGCGATGAGCCTCCCCCTCCGCTTTTTCGGCTTGACCCTGGTCCTCGCCCTGGCTCTCGCCGCCCTACCGGCGCCGGGCCGCGCCCTCGCGGCGCCGCAGAGCGTCGAGGACTTCTTCGTCGTCTCCTCGCTCGACGCCGCCCACGGCCGGATGGTGCTCAAGCGGCCCACCGAGGTCACCCTGGTGATGCACGTCGACGGGGGGACCGTCTACCGGGACGAACGCGGCCAGCCGCTCGCGCTCCGCGCCCTGCGGACCGGCGACACCGTCTACATCACCTACCGCGAGGTCCCCGGGGCGGAGCCCACGGCGCTCCTCGTCCGCCAGGGGCCGATGACGGTCCCCGAGCTCGAACGGCGCTATCTCCACCTCCGCCCCCCCTCTCCCACCCGGCCCGGCGGTGGCAGGAGCGGTGCGATGAGCGATGGTATGAAGTAATGCGCCGGCTCGCCGCCTCCCGCGGTCTCCTCGCGGCCGTCGCCTCCCTCGCGGTCGTCGCGCTGGCGGCGGCGAGGACAGTCCCCAAGGCGGCGGCGGTGATGCCCGCCTCCCCGCCTCGCCGGGGGGTCTGGTTTTGTGGCGACTTCGAGTCCGGCAATCTCGACGGTTGGATCTGGGACCTCGCCCGCGCCGACTCCGCCCAGGTGGTCACGGCGCCCGTCCGCAAAGGCCGCTACGCGGTGCGCATCACCCTCTCTCCGGGGGACATCGCGGCGAGCAAGGAGCGCGCCGAGCTCAAGGTCGGCGACAAGGAGATCGAGCGCGTCCATGGGAGCCAGGGGCACGAGATGTGGTACGGCTGGAGCCTCTTCCTTCCCGCCGACTACAGAGACCCTCCCGGCGACCAGTTCCAGATCCTCGGCCAGTGGCACAACCGTCCCCCGCCCCGCCTCCCGCGCGGGTTCTCGGGGCCGCGCCCCAACTTGAAAGGGCCGCCGCCGCTCATGGTGCACCTGGTGCCCAACGGCGGCAAGCCGCTCCTCCTCCTCATCGGCCAGTCCGCTCCCGGAGCGCCTCCCCGCCAGCTCGGCGCGCGACCGGTCCGGCGCGGCGCCTGGACCGACCTCGTCTTCCACGTCCGGTGGTCGACCGGCCAGGACGGCTTTGTCGAGGCCTGGCTCGACGGCCGTCCATTCACCGGCGGAAAGAAGTACGGCCCGACCCTCTACAGCCCGGTCTCCAACTACCTGCGGCTCGGCCTCTACCGCGGCAAGGGCGTCCCCACGACGAACCACGTCTTCTACGACGAGGTGCGCCTCGGCGACTCCTACGCTGCCGTCGCGCCGTAGCTCCAGCGCAAACCTTTCGTCCTCGCCTGCGTAGCTCTGGCAAAGGCCTCACCTTCTCTTAAGGAGATCCCATGACCCGGTCCCCCCTTCGTAAGTTCGCGATGAACGTCTACGGCATTGCCGGCATTGCAGGCATGGCCGGCATCGCCGGCCTGCTGGCCCTCGCCGGGCCTGCCGCGGCCCAGTCCCAAGGCATCACCCTGCCGCCCAGCGGCGGCAACCAGCAGGCGACGGTCGTCCAGCAGATCGGCCTCGTCCGCGTCAGCATCGACTACAGCAGCCCGCACGTCCACAGCCCCGCGGGCGACGACCGGAAGGGCAAAATCTGGGGCAAGCTCGTCCCCTACGGGATGGCGAACCTGGGCTTCGGGAGCTGCGGCGGGAACTGCCCCTGGCGCGGCGGCGCCAACGAGAACACGGTGTTCACCACCTCGCACGACATCAAGGTCCAGGGCCAGCCGCTGCCGGCCGGGACCTACGGGCTCCACTTCCTCCCCGGCGCGGACGAGTGGACGATCATCTTCTCCAAGAACTCGACCTCCTGGGGGAGCTTCAGCTACGACCCCAAGGAGGACGCCCTGCGGGTGAAGGCGAAGCCGGAGGTCGCCGAGTACCACGAGGTGCTCACCTACGAGTTCCCCGAGCGCAAGCTCGACACCGCGACGGTCGCCCTCAAATGGGAGAACTTAGCCGTCCCCTTCACCCTCACGGTCGACCACCCGTACGACCTCTACGTCGAGAACCTGCGCCGCGAGCTCCGTTCGAGCCCCGGCTTCAGCTGGACGAACTGGCTCGCCGCCGCCCAGTTCTCCCTCACCCACAAGACCCACCTCGACGACGGCCTCGCCTGGGCGCAGCAGGCGAGCGACCCCGCCAAGAGCGGACAGGAGAACTTCACCACCCTCGCGACCCTGTCGGAGCTCGAAGCCGCCAACGGCCACCCGGCGGAGGCCGCGAAAACCATGGACCGGGCCCTCTCGCACCCCACCGCCCAGCCGATCGACCTCCATCTCTACGGTCGCCAGCTCCTCGCCGAGAAGAAGCCGCAGGAGGCGATGAAGGTCTTCGAGCTCAACGCCAAGCGCCACCCTGACGTCTGGCCGGTCCACGTCGGCCTCGCCCGCGGCTACGCCGCCCTGGGCAAAAAGAAGGAAGCCCTGGCCGAGGCCAAGCTCGCCCTGCCCCAGGCGCCGGACGAGGCCAACAAGAAGTCCGTCCAGAACGTCATCCAGCAGCTCGAGGACGGCCAGGCGATCGACTGAGCCGCCGGCGGACGTCCCTCCCCCGGTCCGGTGGGGGAGGGAGGCTCCGTTACCTGCCCTCTCCATGGTCTACGATGAGGCCATGCCGCAGCTCCCTCCCTCCCCGTCCCACGGCATCGCCGGCCTCGTCTTCGACTTCGACGGCACCCTCGTCGACACCGAGTCCCCGACCCTCGCGACCTGGCAGGAGATCTACCGCCGGCACGGCCACGAGCTCCTGATGGCCGACTGGCAGCAGGCCCTCGGCACCCACAAAGGGTTCGACCCCCACGACCATCTGGCCGGCCTGACCGCGGGGGCCTACGCCGGCGATCCGCTGGAGGTCACGATCGAGATTCGCCGGCGCTGTGCCGAGGAGCCGCTCCGGCCCGGGGTGCTCGCTCTCCTCACCGCGGCACGCCAGGCGGGGCTGCGGACGGCGGTCGCCTCCAGCAGCTCGCTCGGCTGGGTGGAACGCTGGCTCGCCCACCACGGCATCCGCCCCCTCTTCGACCGGGTCGTCGGCCGGGACCTCGTCCGCCAGGTGAAACCGGCCCCGGACCTCTTCCTCCTCGCCGCCGAGGAGCTGGGCCTCCCGCCGGCCGCCTGCCTGGCGATCGAGGACTCCCCCAACGGGGTGCTCGCCGCCCGGAGCGCCGGGATGCGCTGCCTGCTCGTCCCCAACCCGGTGACCGCCGGCCTCCCCTTCCCCGAGGCCGACCTGACCCTCGACTCCCTGGAAGGGGTAACCCTCTCCGCTCTCCTCGCGCGGCTGGACGGCCGGCGGACGTAAGAGCGGCGGCGGTCCTCCACCGAGGCCGGTTCCGAACGCCGGGAAGAGCTGGAGCGGGGCTCCGTCTCGGAGCTCCAGAGATACGGAGCTTGAAGCCAGAGATACGGAGCTTCAAACCAAAGATACGGAGCTTGAAGCCAGAGACACGGAGCTTCAAACCAAAGACACGGAGCTTGAAGCCAGAGACACGGAGCTTCAAACCAAAGACACGGAGCTTGAAGCCAGAGACACGGAGCTTCAAACCAAAGACACGGAGCTTGAAACCCGAGATACGGAGCTTGAAACCGGAAATACCGCGCTTGGATCTGCGGCGGGGCCGCCGCCAAGATAGAATCGCTCTCTCCATGACCGAGCCCGAGATCCCGGCCGCCGCTCCGCCTCGGCGGTTCCGCCTGCGCGGGGTATGGCGGGCGGCGGGCGAGGCGGCGGGGCCCTTGAGGCGCCGATTCTCGCCGAGGATCAGCCGGCGACGACCCGTTCCAGGACCGCCTTCAGATGGTCGAGGTTGACGGGCTTGATGAGGTGGTCGAGGAACCCGGCTTCGAGGCTCTGGCGCACGTCCTCTTCCATGCCGTAGCCGGAGAGGGCGATGCCGGGGGTGCCGTAGAGCGCGTGGACCTGGCGCATGAGGTCGTGGCCGGAGGCGTCGGGCAGGCCGAGGTCGCTGATCAGGAGGTCGAAGCGGTTCCGGGCGGCGGCCGCCAGGCCCTCGGCGACGGTGCCGGCGGTTCGCACCCGGTAGCCGGCGAGGCGGAGGAGGCGCGCCAGGGTCCGCGCCGTGTCCACATGGTCCTCGACCAGCAGCAGGCGGGGTTTCCGTGTCCGCGCCACGGCCTCCGCCGACCCCGCGGCCGGTTCGGCGGCGACCGGAACCGGCGGCGCGGTGGGCATCTCGACGACCAGACAGGCGCCCTGGCCGGGGCCGGCGCTCGTCGCCCGGATCGTGCCGCCGTGAAGCTCGACCACCGCCTTCGAGATGGCGAGCCCCAGGCCGAGGCCGCCAGAGTGCCAGTCCGGAGCGTCCCCCTGTTCAAAGGCATCGAACATCTTGGGCAGCATCTCGGCCGGGATGCCCACCCCGGAGTCCTGCACCTCGACGGCGAGCCGGCCCTCGCTCTCCCGGGAACAGACGGCGATCCGCCCGCCCTCGGGGGTGAACTTGACGGCGTTCTTGAGCAGGTTCCAGAAGACCTGTTGAAGCCGGGCGGGGTCGGCCGCCACCTGGTCCTTGTCCGTGCCGAAATCGCAGGTCAGGCTGAGCTTCTTGCCCGCGAGGTCGGAGGCGCAGATCCGGAAGACCTGGCGCAGCAGATCGTGGACGGCGGTGGGCTGCATCTGCAGGCGGAGCTTGCCGTTGATCACCCGGGAGAGGTCGAGCAGGTCGTCGATGAGCCGGGCCTCGAGCTCGACGTTCCGGCGGATCATCGAGATCTCCTCCCGGTAGGGCGGCGGCAGGCCGGGGTCGGCCTCCATGGCGGCGACGCTCATGACGACCGGCGAGAGCGGGGTGCGGAGCTCGTGGCTCAAGACGGCGAGGAAGCGGTCCTTGGCGCGGTTGGCGGCGTCGGCCTCGGCCCGCGCGGCGCGCTCGCCGGCCAGGAGGTCGCGGATCTGGTACTGGCGATCGCGCGCCCGGAGAGCGGTGGCGACCAGGCTCACCAGGGTCGAGATGCGCGCCGGGCGCTCGATCAGGCTGACGTTGCCGAGGGTCGAGAGGGCCTTGGCCACCCCTGGCGACTCGACGCCGATGCGCGACAGCACGATGACCGGGAGGTCCGACCAGACCGGCTGCTTCTGGAGAGCTCCGTGCAGCCGCTCGCCGGAGTCGGCGAGCACCACCTCCTCGGGCACGATGATCGCCGCGGCGCCGGCGGCGATCTCGGCGCAGAGATGATCGAGCCCGGTACAGAGGGCGCACTCGATCCCCGCGCCGCTCAAGACCGAGCGGCTGGCCTGCCCGTCGCGAGCGGTCGGAGCGAGCAGGAGCACCCTCCCCTCGGCCGGCCCCCGCTCATGGCTCATCGATCTCCCTCCCGGAGGGCAGCGGCTCGCCGAGGTACTGCGGCACGCCGGTCAGCACGCCCTGGAACTCGTCGAGCGACCGGCCGATGTGGACGCCCGTGGCGCTCATCGTCAGCTCGCGGAGGGTGTCCTCATGGGGACCGCTGCGCTTCTTGATCACCGAGATCGCCTTGCGCACCCGGCCGCGGCTCTCGAAGAAGCGAAAGAGGAGGACGCTGTCGGCCAGGTAGGTGGAATCGACGGGGCTCTGCATGTTCGCGCCGGTCATGCCGGACTGGGCGAGGGTCACCAGCATGAGGACGCCCTGCTGGTTGGTATATTTGAACAGCTCGTGGAGCTGGGAGACGAGCTGCTTTTCCTGCGCCATCGAGCTTAGATACCCGTTCAGGCTGTCGATCAGGATCAGCTTCGCCGGCCCGTGGCTCCCCTCCTTTCCCTCGACCGCGCGGCGGACGATGGACGCGAACTCGCCAGGCGAGAGCTCGGCGGGCTCGATCTGCTGGAGGGAGAGGAGGCCGGCCTCGATGTGGGGCTCTAACGGCCTCCCCAGTTTGCGGCACCGGGTGCGCAGCATGCCCTCGGTCTCGTCAAAGAGGAAGAGAGCCGAGCGCTCGCCCCGCTCCGCCGCGGCGATGCAGAACTGGAGCGCGACGCTCGACTTGCCGCACCCGGCCGGCCCCATCAGGAGGGCGCTGCTCCCCCTCGGCAGGCCGCCACCCAGGAGCACGTCGAGGGCCGGGATGCCGGAGGACAGCTCGATGTCCAGGAACTCGATCAGGTGCTCGGAGGCGACCAGCCGGGGGAAGACGTCAAGCCCGCCCTTGCGGATGAGATAGTCGTGGAAACCGCCCCTGAAAGGGACGCCCCGCATCTTGAGCACCCGGAGATGGCGCCGTTCCGCTCCGTACTCGGTCGCCAGGTCCTCCAGCCGGATCACCCCGTGGGCGATGCTCTGGAGCTGCTGGTCCTCGCCGGGCGCGGTGAGGTCGTCCAAGAGCAGCACCGTCGTCTGCCGGCCGGAGAAGAACTGCTTCAGGGCGAGGACCTGGCGCCGGTAGCGGAGCGGGTTCTGCGCCAACATCCGCATCTCCGAGAGCGAATCGAAGACGACCCGCGTGGGGCGGACCTCCTCGACCTGCTTTAAAACGGCGCCGATCATCTCGGAGAACTCGAGCTCCGAGGGGTGGAACATGGTGAGCTGCCGATCCGGGGAGAGGACCTCGTCGGGGAGATCCATCTCGCGGACCGTGATCTGGCTCAAGTCCCAGCCATGGCTGCGGCCGACCATCTGCAGCTCGCGGAGGGTCTCCGACAGAGTGATGTAGAGGACGGGCTCGCCGCGCTCGGCGCCCGCGAGCAGAAAGCGGAGGGCGAGAGTGGTTTTGCCTGCGCCGGGCCGGCCCTCGACCAGGTAGAGCTGGTCGGCGGGCAGTCCGCCGCGGAGGATGTCGTCCAGACCCGGGATACCGGTGGACAGGGTGGGGGCTTCGCTCAGCTCATTCGTAAAGACCTCGCTCCCGAGTGGCGCGCTTCGACCATCCAGGAGAAGAGGGGCGACGCTCGGCTCGTTCAATCCAGGTCAATCGGTAAGTGCAAAATCGGGTCCAACGGAGCTGGAGGGAAGTATAAAGACCCCCTCGCGGCGGCTCAAGAGGGAAACGGTGGGCGCCGCCGCCACCAGAGACCGAAGCCCAAAAGCGCCGAGAGCGCTACCCCGGCCGAGGCCAGGCGCCAGGCAGAAAGCCAGGCGGGAAGCCAGGCTTGCCAGCGCCCGCCGGGCAGGGGCACGAGGTCGCCGTCCCCGAGCACGACGAAGGCCGCCCAGGCCTGGGCCGGCGCGCCGTCGGCGATCCGGTCGCGCTGGGCGGCCCGGAGTGCCGCGGCGACCGAAGCCCCCTGGCCGATGTAGCGGTAGAAGCGCTCGAAGAGCTCCATCCCGTCCCGGTCATAGACCGGCCAGAGGCTCGCCACCACGGTATGGGCACGGGCCTGGAAGAAGGCGCGCCCCAGGCTCATCACCCCTTCGCCGCGGAGGATCTGGCCGCCCGCGCTCTCGCAGGTGGAGAGCACGACGACCTTCCCGTCCATCCCATGCTTTTCGAGCGCGAGGATGTCGGCGACTTCGAAGTGCCCTTTCCCCTCCGGGCTGGGAGTGAGGCGGATCGACGAGTGCTCCGGGTTCTCCGCGTCGACCACCGAGTGGGTGGCGAGGTGGAGGATTCTATAGAGGCTCAGGTCGACCTTTTTTAAGAATGCCTCCGAGGCCTTATCCTGCAGCCGTAGGGTGCCGCCACCGAGAGCGTCGAGGACGTCCTGCCCCTCCTGAGCGGAGCGGGGCAATCGTGGCAGGTGCTCGTCCAGATGGATGGGGTCGGCGAGGACGAGCGCAGGAAGCGCTGCCGGCGGCGGCGGCGCGCCTCGCCAGTGCAGCCAGAGCCTGGCGGACGGTGCCACCGTGATCTGATAGCGGGCGATCAGCGGAGGACCCTCGGCTGCCGGACGGAGCGCCGCAAAGGGGAGCTTGTGGAGGTCGTCGTCCGGCAGGATGACCAGGCGCCGGACATTGGCAGGCAGATCCTTCAGGGCGGGTGCCAGAAGTTCCTGATCGAGCTTTATCAGCGCCGCGGTCTCCTCGGGACCGGTCTCGTCGAGTTTGAGGCGCTCCACCAGGTGCCGCAGCTCCTCACGGCCCGACAGGGCGTAGACGCGCGTGCCCCCCCGGGTGACGACCGTCAGCCAGGATCCGCCGCCGAAGGCGCCCGTCCAATCCTTCCAGGGAGCCACCTGGAAAGAGAGGAGCGCCTCGTCCGGGGCAAGAGCTTGGTACACCTCGTCGAGGGCGGCGAAATGAGTCTCAGGTTCCGTCGGAGCCCGCAGCTTCCGCTGTCGCTCGACCTCACCTCGTTGGGACGTGAGCGCCGAGAGGTCCTCCTGCGCATTCTTCTGCTCGCGGATCGACAGCTGAGCATCGTTGACCCGCCGCTTCACATTCTCGATCGCCGCATTCACTCCCAGCAGTCGCTTGGTCAGCATCTCCTTCGAGGGCAGCTCGGGACGCACGCCGGCGAATTTTTCGCGCACGGTTCTGGCGCGGAGATGCTCGGTCACTTTAAAGGCTTGGGCAATGTCGTCGGGGCTGGGATTCGTTCGAGCGAGCAGGCTGCCGGAGAACCAGTAATAGTCGTCGGACCAGGTCGAGAACAGCCCCGCTCGTCCCTCCGGACCTTGGGCATTGCGAAGCTTCTCGACGGCGTCGAGCGCCGCCCAGGAATCGCTGATGGCCTGGGCATGGGACTCCGTTCGCCAGCTAACCCGCATCCGGTCGCCCCAGAAAAGGGTGCTGAACCAGGGTTCGTCCGTCTCGACTCCCGCCCGTATGGCGCCCATGGCCTCGGCGATCAACTCCTTAGCCCTCTCCGGCTCCACCTCCACCAAGTGTCGGGCAAGCCCTCCCTGGCAGTAGCCTCGCTGGGTCGCCGCCTGGCCTGCCGCAGCCAGGCAGCTCTCGAAGTGCTGTAGCGCCTCCCTTCCGGCGGTCAGGAGCCCGAGTTGATAATGAGCCTGGAGCCTGTTGCCCGTCATCCTCGCTGCTTCCCCAGCGGCCAGGGCTCGGCGGCCCTGCTCCACGAGCTCGGATTGATCCTCGCCGGGCAGCTCTCCGATCCGTTCCGTGAGTACCCGCAAGAGGCCGCTCTGGGCAATCGACATGTCCTCACCGTCAGGGAAACGCCGAGCGAGATCACGAAAGTCCTTGAGCGCATCTTCCGTGCGGCCGATCTCGAGATTGACGTTGCCGGAAGCGTACAACCAATCCCGCTGCAGGCGAGGCTCTCCGTCCGAAAACACGATGCGCCTGGAGTCCGAGAGAAGCTGGTGGGCCCGATCGAGGTTCTTTCCCGATCGGAGGAGGCTCTCCGCCTCACGGACCTGTGCGATGGCGATCAGCAGGGGATCTTTAGATCGGTAGGCGGCCCCGCCGAGCCGCACTTCCTCGAACGCCTCTTCCTCGGGGCGTTTCCACGCGAGCAGCAGAGCACAAAGGCTGTTGCGCGCCTTGACCTCCCCGCGGGCATCACCGAGCCTGGCGAACAGGTCTGCCGCAACACGGTAGCGATCTTCGGCCTGGGGCTTCCCCGTCCAGTAGAGATTCCCGAGGTAGAAAGAGGGCCACGGGAGCCCGGGATGGCGCGCGAGATGCTTCTCCAGGCGGTGCGCGGCCATGGCCGCGAGCCCGTCCTTCTTCGCGAGGTCGGCAAAACATTTCGAAGATTTCTCGGCAGCGGGTTCCGCGGCGAGCTGCGCCTCGCATTTCCGGAGCTCGACTTTCTCTATCTCGCCAGCATGGACGTTCGTCCCCAAGAGGAGGAGCAGTGAAAGAAAGGCCCCGGTTCGAACGAGCGGCATGATCGAGATCTTACCGCTCTTCGTGAAGACGGGCAGCCCTGAGGACTGCCCGTCTCACCACTTCGGAATTTATTTGGGGGGCCCTGAGGGAGGATCGGTCGGCGGGGTGAGGCAAAACATGGCCTCGAAGGACGTCGAGGTCTCCTCACTCCCGCCATCGGGCGCCCCAGCGGCCCCTGGAGCAATACCCGCCTCCACTTTCGCCAGGGCGATCTGTCCGCGCCCAGGCTGCGGCCCGGTCCGCACCGTCCGGGTCACCTTCCGAAGCTTGAAACCGATCTCGAAACCCCTCCATCTCCGGTCGTCGTCTCTGCGCGGGCGGGGCTCGATCAGGTTTTCCTGGTTCACGCCCTGCTCGTCGCCATCCTGATGCCGGCCCTTGGTGAACGGTAAGCTCATGACGGTTCTCCATTTCTGCTCCCGCTCTGCCGCGGGAGCCCCGATCGTTTCGAGCCTCGGAAGCCTGGTGCTTCCGGGGCTCCTCTTCAGAACGAACACTCGCTGAGGATTCCCTCATCTTGGGCGCCAAGAAGAGAGATTTCGTTTCGCGATGCGCGGTCTATAGAAATAGATCTACGATCGGATATCTCGATCATGCTCTCGCGGAGCATGGGCCTGGCGGCCTATCGGAGAATAAAAGTGGAGGTTTTAGAGTGCACCGGAGCTCCCCCGGGAGGAGTCGCCGTAATCTGCCATTCGAGCCGAGTTCCGGGCGGAATGTCAGCCAGCCGCGACTTCGGCACCAGGTATTCACGTGCTCTAAGCCCGCGCGCCTCCGGGATCAGGTTCGGACCTAGCAAGGTATGGACCTCGATGTCATAGGTCGCGTCCTTGGGGCCCGACCAGGCGAGGAGGCAGTGATCCCGCGGCAATTCCTGTCCCTCCACCAGCGGGGAGGTCACATGCCCCCCGCCCCGGGAAGGCTCTTCACCGTGGCGAGTGATCGGCAGGCCGACGACGAGCGCGACGATCGCCGCCGCCGCCGCTACCAGGGGGGCGAGCCGGAGCCAGCGACGAGGGTAGAGGACGGGCGAGGCAACACGGCCCCAGGCGCCCGCCGCCGTGGCCTGCGCTTCCCGCTCCACCTCGACGGCCAGCCGCCAGTCCTCGGCGCAGGCGGGACAGATGGCGATGTGGTCCACGATATCGCGGAGCGCGCCGGGGGGGAGCTCGCCGTGGACCGCCGCCCAGATCGTCTCCGGCGGCGGGCAGTCCTCCGGCCGGGGAGCGGTGCCTCCGGGGTCGGTGAAGGCGCGGCGGAGGTCCTCGATCTCCCCGTCGTTCATCGTCCCATCCCCTTGGCTTCGAGGCAGCTTCGCAGATCGGCGAGGCCGCGATAGACCAGGTTCTCGGCCTTCTTGGGGCTCCAGCCGAGGAGCCGCGCCGCTTCCGCTACCCGGTGCCCCTGGAGATGTAAGGTGACGGCCAGGCGCCGGGGCCGGACCAGGCGACCCAGGCAGTCGCGGATGGCTCGACCGATCTCCCCGCCCGCGCAGTTGCGTTCGGGGTCCGGTCCTGCCGCCACCGGATGAGTTTCGGGCCGCTCCACTTCCAAGGGTACCTCCTGTCTCCGGCGCAAACGCCGGATCTCGTCGACGACCGCGCTGTAGGCCGCCTTCCTCAGATAGAACGACGAGAGCTCGGCTTTTCCTTCACTCCGGCGTTGGACCTCATAGACCCGCAGGAGGGCGACCTGGACGAGATCGTCGGCGCGGTCGGCCATCCAGGGCGGGCAGACCCGGGCCACGGCGCGCACCAGCTCCTCGCGCACCTGGGCAAGATCCTGCTCGAAACCGGAAAGGTTCGCCGTCGGCGTCTCGCTCTGCCCCGCGGGCAGGGTAAAGAGATTGGTTGAGCAATTACCCTAGCACGATCGACCCGCGGGTGGGATACTGGCTCAGTTGATCCTGCGGGCGGTCTCCTTCGGGCGCTTCGCGCAGCCAGTCGCCCGTCCTCGGAACCAAACTGAGCCAGTACCGCGGGTGGATGTACGGACCGGAAAGTCGGAGCTTGACAGACCCCTTCCCGCGCCATAGATTCACTTCATCATGAAAGTAAAGATCGTCACCGTCTTTCTGGGCGCGGTGTGCGCCCTCCTGCTCTCCCAGATCCCGAGTGAAGGCGTTCCACCGGCCAAGCCTCCGGCTCCGGTCCCGGCGGCGCACCCGGCCGCCAGCGTCGATCCAGCCTGCCAGCAGACCGCCAACCAGCAGGCGTTCTGCGCCCAGAGCGGGAGCAGCCCCGCTCAGCTCTGCTCGTACCTGCCGCCCGACTCGACGCCGCCGGTGGGCTACACCTCCTTCAGCTGTGCCGGGCAGGTGCAGTTCGACAACTATTCCTGGGAGACGCTGGTGGCCCTCAACTGGCCGGCTAACCCCCAGGGACAGCCGTGCACCCAGCCGGGGCCTGGCTGCCCCTACACCTCGATCGTCAACGCGCCGACGGGGACGCCAAGGGTGTGGGACTACTTCCTCGCCGCCAACCAGGTGATTCCCAGCGCCCCGGAGCTCCGGCTCGGCGCTGGAGCGCCGGCCTGCGGGACGCGGACGGCGGCTAAAGGCGCGCCGCCGGTCCGCGTGCTGACGATGACCGCCAAGTCCGACGGCAGCGTCGTGCCGGACATCATCGAGCCGTTCACCTCGTCGCCGCTCATCGACCGCAACTTGAACTACACGATGTACGAGATCCTCTTGAACCAGAACGAGGCGACCTACATCACGACCCACCGCTTGAACACGGTGGCCGGGCAGGAAGCGGCGAAATTAATCGACTTCCCGTGCGGCAAGCTCGTGGGAGGGAAGGGGGGGACCTGCCCGGGAGCGGTGGGCGGGGTCGGCTCGATCGAGATCAAGGCGGCCTGGCGGATCCTCGATCCCGCCAAGGGCGACGATCTCTCCCGCTACTTCTGGCGCGAGCAGGACCTCTACATCTCGGCCGACCGGAGCGCCACCCATAAGGCGTTCTGCATCTCGAAGGCGAAGCTCGGACTGGTCGGCTTCCACATCCTCCACAAGACGGCCTCGCAGCCCCAGTGGTTCTGGTCGACCTTCGAGCACCGGGACAACGCCCCGCCGACGACCAACCCGGCGACCTGCGCCGGGCCGACCAGCGGGCCGCAACCGCTCTACTCCTACTACCAGTGGCAGTGCCCGGCCGGGGTCTGCGTGCCGAACGCCCCGCCGGTGGGAAAGAACTTCCTCTGGGCGCCCCAGCCCCCCTATGCCGCCGCCTACGCCACGGCCGGCAAGTTCGGCACCCAGGTGGTCCGCTGCCAGCCGGTGCCGCAGAACAGCCCCTCGTCGCCCCTCCTGGATACCCGGTGGCGGCAGAAGCTCGCGGGGACCGTCTGGAACAACTACCAGTTGGTCGGCACCCAGTGGGGGATCGGCTACACCGGAGCGCCGCCGACCCCCTCGCCGTGCTACGGCAGCAACGTGGTCTGCGCCCCGCCCCATCTCTTGAACTCGGTGCAGGAGACCTACATGCAAAAGCAGGTCTCCCCCACCCAGCCGAAGTACTTCGCCAACGGCTGCATACAGTGCCATGCCCTGGCGACCACCGTGGGCACCAACCAGAAGCCGGCGGACTTCAGCTTCCTCCTCGGGAGAGTGTCGACGGGCGCCGCAGGGGCCGCTCACCAGAAGCCCGCTCCGAAGAAGCCCTGATTCGTCGCCTCGCCGCTCCCCCCAACCCGGGGCGCCGGGACCTTCCGGCGCCCCGGAGTACAATCCTCTAGAAGATCTTCGGCGCGTTTGGCGTCCTTCCTGCTCGCGAGGAGGGCTCGACATGCCCCTACAGGAGAGGAAGGACCCCGTCCACCCCATGAGCAGCACGATCCTAAAAGCCCACGGCACCCCCCTCGAGGCCGCCCGCGCGGTGCTCGCCGAAACCTTCGGTTACCCGGAGTTCCTCCCCGGCCAGGCGGAGGTGATCGGCCACCTCCTGGCCGGCCGGTCCGCCGCGGCGGTCTTCCCCACCGGCGGCGGCAAGTCCCTCTGTTACCAGATCCCGGCCCTGCTCCTCCCCGGCCTCACCCTGGTGGTCTCGCCGCTCATCGCCCTCATGAAGGACCAGATCGACCAGCTCGCCCGGCGCGGCGTGGCCGCCGCCCGCCTCGACTCGACCCTCACCGCCGACGAGGTCAGAGACCTGATGGGCGCCGTCCGCGACGGCGGCTTCCGCCTCCTCTACGTCGCTCCCGAGCGCTTCGGCAACGAGCGCTTCCGGGAGGCGCTCTCCCGGGTCCAGGTGTCGCTCTTCGCAGTCGACGAGGCGCACTGCGTCTCCGAGTGGGGGCACAACTTCCGCCCCGACTACCTGAAGCTCGCCGGCTACGGCAAGCTCTGCGGCGCCGAGCGCACCCTGGCGCTCACCGCCACCGCGACGCCCCAGGTGCTCGACGACATCCGCCGCGGCTTCGACATCGCCCCGGAGTGCGCCGTCCGCACCGGCTTCCACCGCCAGAACCTGATCCTTGAGGATGACCCCGGTCCGCGCCGCCGAGCGCGACGCCCTGCTAGCCTCGCACTGCGGCTGGGGGAGCGTGCAGCCGGGGCCGGCCATCGTCTATGTCACCCAGCAGAAGACGGCCGAGGAGGTGGCGGCGGCTTTGGCCGAGGCGGGGCTCCCGGCCCGCGCCTACCACGCCGGCATGGAAGACGACGAGCGCGCCCAAGTGCAGGACGGGTTCCTGGACTCGGCGGACGCGGTGGTCGTCGCCACCATCGCCTTCGGCATGGGGATCGACAAGCCGGACATCCGCCGGGTGATCCACTACAACCTGCCGAAGAGCCTGGAGAACCTGGCGCAGGAGATCGGCCGCGCCGGTCGCGACGGGCGGCCCGCTCTCTGCGAGACCCTGGTCTGTACCGACGACCTCCTGCCGCTCCGCAACTTCGCCTACGGCGACACGCCGGACCTGGCGGCGGTGCGCGGGCTCCTGGCGGAGCTCGGGGCGACCGCCGGAGCGCGCCCCCCGAAGGTCGCGAACCCCGACACCGAGGAGACCGCGGAGAAGGGGCAGATGGAGCTCTCCCTCTACGATCTGGCGGCCCGTCACGACATCCGCCTGCTCGTCGTCCGGACCCTCCTCACCTACCTGGAGATCGAGGGCTATCTGGCCGCCGGCACTCCGATCTACGCCGAGTACGAGTTCAAGCCGCTCCTCCCCGTCGACGAGATCCTCGAACGCTTCTCTGGCGAGCGCCGGGACTTCCTCCACGGCATCTTCCGGCATGCCAAGAAGGCCAAGATCTGGTTCCACATCGACCTCGAAGCGGCGGCCCGGGGCTTGAACGCCACCCGCGACCGCCTCGTCCGGGCCCTCGACTACATGGCCGAGCAGAAGCTCCTGGAAGTCCGCGCTGCCGGCCTGCGCTATCCATATCGCTGGGTACGCCGGCCGACCGATCCGGAAGCCCTGGCGCGGTCGCTCCACGAGCGCACGGTCGAGCGGGAGAGCCGGGAGATCGCCCGGCTCGACCAGGTGCTGGCCCTCGCCGCTCACGACGGCTGCCAGACCGCGGCGCTCGCGGCGCACTTCGGCGAGATCCTCCCCCGCCCCTGTGGCCACTGCTCCTGGTGCTTAAGCGGCGGCCACCCCGCGGAGCTCTTCCCGCCGACCCCCGTCCAACTCGACGAGGACCGCCTGCGAGAGGCGGCGAACCTCCGCCGCCAGCCGGGCTCCCCAGAAGCCGCCGAGATCGCCGAGGCCCTGGCCGGACCCCGCGCCTTCGCCCGCTTCTTGACCGGCCTGCCCTCGCCACGTCTCCGCGGCAAGCTCAAAACCCACCCTCTCTATGGGGCCTTCGCAGAGGTCCCCTTCGCGGAGGTGCTCCGCCGACTGGAGAAGCCGGAAGAATCGGCGGGGATCGCCTAGCCGGAACCGCCAGCGACCCCTGTTATACTGATCGGCAAATGCGCCTGGTAACCCGTGGTGACTTGGATGGGCTGACCTGTGCCGTGCTGCTCACTTTAAACGAGCCGATCGAGGGCATCGCGCTCGTCCATCCCCAGGATGTGAGCGACGGCCGGGCCGACATCCAGCCCGGGGACGTGATCGCCAACCTGCCCTACCACCCGGGTTGTGCCCTGTGGTTCGACCACCATCAGCACACGGCGACCCCCAACATCCCTCCCGAAGCCTTCCGGGGCGCCTTCGCCCAGGCGCCGTCGGCGGCCCGGCTGGTCTACGAGTACTACGGCGGGGAGGCGGACCTGCCGCAGTTCGCGGCGTTGGTCCGGGAGACCGACCGCCTGGACTCGGCGGACCTGACGCCCGAGGATGTGCTCGATCCCCAGAGCTACATCAAGCTCGGTTTCACCATCGACGGCCGGAGCGGCCTCGGCACCTTCGAGCGCTACTTTCTCCACCTGGTCGAGCTGCTGCGGGCCGGCACCCCGATCGAGGCGGTCCTCGACGACCCCGCCGTCCGCAAGCGCACCGCGCTCCTCGACAGCGAGAACGAGTGCTTCCGCCGCGACCTCAAGAGCTCCAGCCGGGTGGAGGGCAACGTCGTCGTCACCGACTTTCGCGAGCTCGACCACACCCCGATCGGCAACCGCTTCGTCGTCTACGCCCTCTATCCGGAGGTCAACGTCTCGGCCCGCATCCACTGGGGCCCGCAGCGCAGCTTCCCCATGCTGCTCCTCGGCCACAGCATCTTTAGGCGCACCTGCAAGACCAACGTCGGCGAACTCGCCGCCCGCTACGGCGGCGGCGGCCACCGGGGAGCCGGCAGCATCCCCCTGATGGACGACCCCGAGCAGCAGATCCGCATGGTGGTCGCCGAGCTCAAGGCCAACGGCTGAGGGCCGGCCCCGCCTCCCTGCACAGCTTCTCAGCCCTCGCGGAGCGGCGTCGCCGGGTTCACCCGCGCCGCCCGGAGAGCCGGCGGGACGCTGGCCGCGATGGCGGTCACCAGGAGCACCAGGGACTGCGCGGCGTAGACTTTGGGGTCCTGCAGGTCGGTGCCTTGGAGAGCGCTCGCGAGGATCGGCTGGAGGAAGAAACGGGCGGCGACCCCGCCGAGGACCAGGCCGGCGCCGGAGAGGATCGCGGCTTCGGCGAGCACCGCGGCGGTCACCTGGGAGGGGCGGGCGCCCAGGGCGAGACGGATGCCGATCTCCCGGCGCCTCCGGGCGGCGGAAAGGGTGATCACCGTGTAGATCCCGATCCCGGAGAGGAGGAGAGCGAAGAGACCGAAGAGCCCCAGGAGGAGGGCCGAGACGCGCTCCATCCAGAGCGCGCCGGAGACGAAATTCGTCATCGTGTCGATCTCGGCGAGCGGCATCCCGGGATCGATCGCCTGGGCGGCGTGGCGCAGAGCCGGCAGGAGGGCGGCCTCCGGCCGGGTGTCGGTTCGTACGTGGAGGGTCATCGAGGCGGCATCGTTCTGGGTCAGCGGCAGGTAGACGAAGGGGGGCGTGTCCTCGCGGAGATTCCGGTACTTGGCATCCTTGGCGATGCCGATCACCTCGATCGGCGGCTTGCCCCGCTCGAAACGGAAGCGGCGGCCGAGCGGGTCCTGCCCCGGCCAGGCGAGCCGCGCCAGGGTCTCGTTGACGATCGCCACCCGCCGGCAATCCACGCAGTCGACCTCGGCAAAGTCGCGGCCGTGGAGGAGAGGAATGCCGGCGACCCGGAAGAAGCCGGGAGTCACGACGTTGGTACGGTGAGAGGAGCGCCCACCGGCCTTGATCCCCTTCTCCTGCCCTTCGGGGTAGATCGCCCGCGACACGATGGCGCCGCGCAGCAGCCGGTTCTCCGACAGCGCGGCCCCCCGGACCCCCGGGAGGGCGGCGACCCGCTCCAGGAGCTCGCGGTAGTAGCCGCGGGTGCGGGCCGCGTCGTAGCCCTGATCGCCGGGGGCGACCGAGAGGGCGAGCAGGCCCTCCGGCCGGAACCCGAGGTCGGCCTGCCGGCTCCGCAACAGCCCGGTGACGAGGAGGTTCGCCCCGATGAGCGCAAAGAGGGTCAGGGCGAGCTCCAAGACCACGGCCAGGCGACGGGGATGCCACAGCCGCGGCCGCGGTTCGGCCAGCCGGGCCTCCGCCAGACGGCGGGCGAGGCCGCGCCGGGCGGTGCGCAGGATAGGGACGAGCCCGAAGAGGAGAACGATCGCCAGGGCGAAGAGGACCGTGCCCGCGAAGAGGGCGGGATCGAGGTGGAGGTCGAGGTCGCCCGTCGCCAGCTCCGGCGGGCGGAAATCCCAGAGCAGGCGCAGGCTCCAGAGACCGACCGGCAGGCTGAGGAGGACGGCGATCGCGAAGAGGAGCAGCGATTCGACCGCCAGCAGGCGGGCGAGAGCTTTGAGGCTGCCGCCCACCGCCTGACGGATGGCGAGCTCCGGACCGCGCTCGACACCCCGGGCCAGGAGCAGGTTGGCGACGTTGGCCGAAACGACCAGGAGGAGCAGCACCGCGGCGAACGACAGGGTCCTGCCGTAGCCCGTGTAGCGCTCCCGCTCGCGCGGCAGGATCGCCCCTTCGACGAGCGGCAGGAGGCGGACTCCCAGCTTCTCGTTCTCCTTCGGGAACTGCCGCTCGAGCGCGCGGGCCACCGCCGTCATGTCGGCCGTGGCCGCGGCCAGCGAGACACCCGGCTTCAACCGCCCGAAGGCGCGGAACGGCCAGTCGTCGCGCGACTCGAAGAACGCCGGATAGGGGGAGAGCACCGGGAACATCGTGAACGGGACCCAGACGTCGACCTGGGTGTCGAGATCGGTGCCGCGGAACCCCGGCGGGGCGACGCCGATCACCGTGAACTTGCGCCCGCCCAAGAGGATGCTCCTGCCGACGACCTGGGGATCGGCGCCGAAGAGACGGCTGAAGCAGCCGTGGCTCAAGACGGCGACCGCCGCCGCCCCCGGCACCCGCACCTCGTCCGGCCGGAAGAAGCGGCCGCGCGCCGGGCGGACCCCCAGAACGTCGAAGTAGTTGGCGGTGGCGAACATGCCGACGATGCGCTCCGGCGTCGCACCGCCGGCGAGGTTCATCTTCAGCCACTGGTAGAGGGCGACATCGGAGAAAGACCGGTTGCGGTCGCGGAAATCGCGGTAGTTCGGGTAGGAGACGTTCTCGAAGCCGCCGGCGGGGAGGCCGTTCTCCCCGAGCGTCGTCTGGTAGATCGCCACCAGCTCGCGGGGGGCTCGGACCGCCGGCAGGGGATGGAGGAAGATCGCCCCGAAGAGGCTCCAGATCGCCGTGTTGGTCCCGATCCCCAGGACCAACAGGAGCAGGACGGCGAAGGTGAACGCCGGCCGCTTCAGAAGGCAGCGCAACGTCAACAGGAGTTCTTGCCCCACTGGAATCCTCCTAGCTCTCCGTTTCTTATTATCTATAGTGCATCATTCTTCCTTTTACGAGCCCCCCCGGTCGTGGGGAGGTGGCACGTTTTTCGCTATTCTTCTGTTTCAGATGCAAAAACCTGAGCTCAAATCAAGAACGGAGGAACATCATGGCCGACGATCACACCAAACGTGGTCCCCAGGACGCGGCAAGAATCAACGTCCACGAGAGTTGGGAGCTCGAATATTGGTGCAAAGAGTTGGGCGTCACTCCCGAGGTTCTGAGGGATGCCGTGCAGCAGGTCGGGCCGATGGCGAAAGACGTGCGCCGCCATCTCGGAAAATAGCGGTCGGGAAAAGTCCGGCGAGGGGCCTGCTGCTGTAGCAGGCCCCTCTGACCTCTTCGTCAGGAGCGGTCTTCGTCAGGCGCGCCGCACCCGCAGGAGATAGAACGCGGCGCCGACCAGGGCGAGCCCGAGGACCAGCAGGCCGCGGGGATCGAGGGTCGGGATGGCGGTGATCGGGGCGGCCGACACGTTCGCCGTGCTGGCGATCGTCGCCGTCGCGGTGCCGGGGGCGTCGTCGGCGAGCGTGACGCTGACCGTGAAGGTACCGCTCGCGGCGTAGGTATGGCTACCGGAGACAGTGAAGGTACCGCTGCCGCCCGCCACCGTGCCCGGGCTCGTGGTGCCGTCTCCCCAGTTGATCGTGGCCACGAAATCGCTCGCGACGTTCGCCGTATCGGTATCGGTGAAGGTCGCCACGGTGCCGTTGAAGGGAGCGGCTGCCTGGGCGGTGATCGTGGCCGGTGTCCCGGACAGCCCGTCGGCTTCGGTCGCCGAAGCGCTCCCCGTGCCGGTCGAGGTGGCCCCGCCGGGCCCGGTCTCGGTGACCGTCACGGTGGTCGTGAAAGTTCCTTCATCCGCGTAGGTATGCTGGCCGGTGACGGTGAACGAGCCCGAGCCGCCGGCGATCGTGCCCGCCGTGGGCGCCGTACCGTCCCCCAACTAATCGAGCTGGTGAAGGATGCCGGCGTCTTGCTGGTGTCCGAGTCCGAGAAGGTCGCGACCGTCCCGTTGAAGGGAGCGCCCTCCGCGGTGGAGACGTTGACCGCCGTCACAGCGAGGCCGACTCCGCCGACATGGGCGGTGCTGGTCACCGTCGCCGTGGCGGTACCGGGCGGGTCGTCGGAGAGGGTGACCTGCACGGAGAAGGTGCCCGGGCTGGCGTAGGTGTGAGTTCCGCTGACCTGGAACGATCCCCCGCCGCCGCTGACCGTGCCGGTCGAGGTCGTCGCGTCACCCCAATTGATCGTCGCAAGGAAGTCCGCGGCGGGCGTCGCCGTGAGGCTGTCCGAGAACGTCGCCACCGTCCCCGTGAAGCTGACGCCGGCGGCCGCCGAGAACGTCCGCGGGGCGCCGGAGAGGGCGTCGGCTTCGTTGACCGTCGCGGTGGGGCTCGCCTTGGCGGTGCCGGTGCCGGGCGGCACGTCGGAGATCGTGACCGTCGCGGTGAAGGAGCCCTCGTCCGTATAGGTGTGCTGGCCGAGGACGACGAAGGCGTCCGAGCTGAAACCGATCGTTCCCGCGGTCGCTGGCGAGCCGTCCCCCCAGTTGATCGAGGTCGTGAAGGACGCCGGGGTCGCATTGGGGTCGTTGTCGGTGAAGGTCGCCACCGCGCCACTGAAGGCCGACTGCTCGCCGGTCGCGAAATCGATCGGCGAGGCGGTGATCACCGTGGCACCGGCGCGCCCGGACACCGCCGACGTCGCGAGCAGAAAGAACCCGGCGGCGAGCAGTGGAACCGCCAACTCGCGCACCTTCGATCCCAAGCTTCGGCTGTACATGGAACCCCTCCTCAAGAACCCTCTGCCTTCGTGGGCTCGGGCTTGCTCTTTTAGTTCCGCGGGAACTGACTGCACGTTGATGCTGGGACGACCTTACAGCGGGATCCCCTCGTTGACAAGCTCGGAGCCCGGGCAGTTTCGTCCTCTCGTGCTAGGCTCACGAAGCTCACTCTAAAAACCTGGCCCGATTCCGCCGCCAGTGCGAGCGAGGAGATCCCCATGCATCGCAAGAGCACCGAGTCCTGGTTGGCCCTGTCCGTCCTGTTGACGCTCGCCGCCTGTGGCCGGACAGAGGTGAGCCCCTCCCCGGCTGGCACCGCGACAGCAGCAGCGCCGCCGGCGGCGACCGCGGGGACCGCGGCGACCGCCGCCGCACCGGCTGCCCCCAGCGCGCTCCCCAAGCCGGAGGACCTCGTCACGCCGGCCGAGGCGGCGGCGCTCCTCGGCGGCGACGTCACCCTGGAGGTCCACAACCTGCAGGCGGCCTATCCCGGCTCCTCCGACTTCGCCTATCAGACGAAGAACGTCCGCATCCTCCTCGCCGCTTTCTATCCGCAGGGAGGGGCTGAGATGTTCGACAACATGAAGAAGACCCTGAGCGCTCCCGGCCGGCACCCGCTCCTCCCCTGCTCGGCCGGCGACTCCTGCTTCATGACAGGAAAGGGGATGGTCCACGTGCTCAAGAGCGGCACCTACTTCACCCTCGCCGACGACAACGCCGAAGGCGGGAGGCTCGAAACGCTCGCCCGCACCGTCGCCGGCCGGCTCCCGGCCTGACCGCGGAGCGCCCGGACGAGGAACGCGAGCCAGCGTAAAGCCCTTCTCGCCCTGGCGAGCTCTCTCGTGGCAAAATAGGCAAGGCATGCCGAATCGCGCATCGGACAGCACTCCCGAAAGGCCAACCCCCCCAGGCACCAGAAAGACCGACCCGTTAGCCGGCGGCGGCGAGATGGGGGCGCTCCTGCGCTCGATCGACTGGTCGAGCACCGCGGTCGGCCCGGTCCCGGGCTGGCCGCAGAGCCTGCGCACCGCGCTCAGCATTCTCTTGGAGACCGGCTTCCCCATGTACATCGCGTGGGGTCCCGAGTTCACGCAGTTCTACAACGACGGCTATCGGCCGATCCTCGGCTCGACGAAGCATCCCGCCGCCATGGGGCGGAGCACCCGGCAGACCTTCGCCGAGATCTGGCACATCATCGGGCCGATGTTCCAGGGCGTCATGGAGGGCACCGCCACGACGGTCGTAGACTTCCTCCTGCCGCTCGACCGGCACGGCTTCGTCGAGGAGTGCTACTTCATCTTCTCGTACAGCCCCATCCGCGAGGAGGGCGGCGCGGTCGGCGGCGTCCTCGTCACCGTCACCGAGACGACCGAGCGCATCCTCGGCGCCCGTCGGCTCAAAACCCTCCAGGATCTCTCGGCCAGGACCCAGGCGGTGACGACCGCCGAGGCGGCCTGCGAGGCCGCGGCGGAGATCCTCGGCGAGAACCCGGCCGATCTGCCCTTCGCCCTGCTGTACCTCTTCCATCCCGATGGGAAACGGGCGACGCTCGCCGGGGCGGCCCGAATCGCGCCCGGGACCGCCGCCAGCCCGACCGAGCTCGATCTCACCGTGGAGGGCTCGCCCTGGCCGCTCGCGGCGATCGCGGCAGTCGCAAAGAGCGTCGAGAGCGGGGCGGCCCAGCTCTCAGAGGAGCTACCGCCCGGCCTGGGGCCCCTGCCGGCCGCTCCAGACCAGTCGCCGCCGCAACGGGTGCTGGTGCTCCCCATCGCCCAGCCCGGAGCGGACCGGCCGACCGGCGCGCTGGTCGCCGCCCTCAGTCCGGGGCTCATCCTGGACGAAAAGTACCGCAGCTTCTTGGCGCTCGTCGCCGGCCAGATCGCGATCGCCATCTCGAACGCGCGCGCGCTCTCAGAGGCCCGGGCGCGCGCCGAGGCGCTGGCCGAGATCGATCGGGCGAAGACGGCGTTCTTCAGCAACGTGAGCCATGAGCTCCGAACCCCCTTGACCCTCCTGCTCGGCCTGGCCGAGGAATCCCTCGCCGATGGAACGGCGTCGCCCGCGGCGGCAGAGCGCCAGCAGATGGAGGTCATCCACCGGAACGGGCTGCGTCTCTTGAAGCTGGTCAACACGCTCCTCGAATTCTCCCGGATCGAAGCCGGCCGCCTGCAGGCGTCGTACGAGCCCACCGACCTCGCCCACCTGACGCGCGACCTGGCGAGCGTCTTCCGCTCCGCCATCGAGAGCGCCGGCCTGCGCTTCGTGCTCGCGGTCGAGACGCTCGACGAGCCGGTCTTCGTCGACCCCGACATGTGGGAGAAGATCGTTCTCAACCTGCTCTCGAACGCCCTCAAGTTCACCTTCGAGGGGGAGATCGAGGTCGCGCTCCGCCGGTCGGGCGAGCGGGCCCTGCTCACGGTTCGCGATACCGGGACCGGGATCGCCGCCGAGCAGCTGCCCCTCCTGTTCGATCGCTTCCACCGGGTGCCGGGCGCGCGCTCGCGCACCCACGAGGGCACCGGGATCGGACTCGCCCTCGTCCAGGAGCTGGTCAAGCTCCAGGGCGGGACGGTGACGGTGTCCTCCGTCCCCGGTCAGGGCACGACCTTCAGCGTGGCGCTCCCCTTCGGTACGGCGCATCTCGCCCCGGAGCGGATCACGGCTTCGCGGAGCCTCCCCGCGACCGCCAACGCGGTGCCCTTCGTGCAGGAAACCGAGCGTTGGGCGCAAAACGGCGCTCCCGGCGTCCCGCTCGCCGCCGCTGCCGAACCGCCGGCGACGGCGAGGACGAGGGCGAGGGCCCCCGGGACGATCGGGCCGGCGCGCATCCTGGTCGCCGACGACAACGCCGACATGCGCGAGTACGTCGGCCGTCTCCTCGGCGACCGCTGGGCCGTGGAGACGGCCGCCGACGGCGCCTCGGCCCTGGAGCGCGCCCGGCAGACTCTCCCCGATCTCATCCTCTCCGACGTCATGATGCCGGGTCTGGACGGCTACCAGCTGCTCCAGGCCCTGCGCGCCGACGAGCGGACCCGCGGGATTCCCGTCCTCTTCCTCTCGGCGCGCGCCGGCGAGGAGTCGCGGATCGAGGGGCTCCAAGCGGGCGCCGACGACTACCTGGTCAAACCCTTCTCGGCGCGCGAGCTGCTCGCCCGCGTCGGCACGCACTTAGAAATCTCACGCCTGCGCACCGCCGCCGAGCGCACCCGAGCCCGGCTGCGCTCCCAGTTCCTGCAGGCGCCCGTCGCGGTGTGCCTCCTGAGCGGCCCCGAGCTCGTCTTCGAAATCGCCAATCCGCTCTACGAGGAGATGGTCGGCCGGTCGAACATCACGGGCAGACCGATCCGCGCGGTCTTCCCCGAGCTGCCGCCCGACGCCCCGATCTTTCAGACCCTCGAAGAGGTCTACCGGAGCGGCGAGCCGTTCATGGCCGAGGAGTACCCGGTGCCGCTCGACCGCCAGGGCTCTGGAACCCCGGAAGACGTCTTCTTCAAGTTCACCGCTCAGCCCATGCGCGAGGCGAATGGGGAGGTGAGCGGCGTCATGGCGGTCGCCGTCGACGTCACGGTACAGGTGCGCGCGCGCCGCGAAGTCGAGGCCGCCCGCCAGCTGCTCGAGGCGGTGGTCGACCAGATGCCCTCGGGAGTGATCATCGTCGAGGCGCCCTCGGGGAGGAAGCTCCTCGCCAACGAGCGGGTGCGGGCGATCCTCGGCCATCCGGCGCTGCCCACCCGCTCGATCGACGACTTCTCTTCCTACACGGCCGTCCATCCCGACGGCCGCCCGTTCGCCGCTGGCGAGTATGCGCTGATCCGGGCGCTCGGCGGCGAGGTCGTCCTCGACGAGGAGATCCTCTACCGCCACGCCGACGGCAGGGAGCGGGTCCTCTCCGCCAGCGCGGCGCCGGTCTACGACCGCGAGGGCAGGATCCTCGCCGCCGTCAACTCCTTTTCCGACATCACCGAGAGGAAGCGCGCCGAGGTGCAGCACCGGCAGCTGTTTCTCCGCGAGCGCGAGGCGCGCGCCGAGGCGGAGCAGGCGAGCCGCCTCAAGGACGAGTTCCTGGCGACCCTCTCCCACGAGCTCCGGACCCCGCTCAACGCGATCCTCGGCTGGAGCCAGCTGCTCCGCAAACGTCACGCTCGCGGCGAGGACGTCGGCGAGGGGCTCGCCGTCATCGAACGGAACTCGTGGGTGCAGGAGCGGTTGATCGAGGACCTCCTGGACATGAGCCGGATCATCTCCGGCAAGCTCCGCATCGACGTGCAGCGGGTGGATCTGGCGACCGTCGTCCAGGCTGCCGTCGAATCGTCGCTGCCGGCGGCCGAGGCGAGGGAAATCCGCCTGCAGACGGTGCTCGATCCGCAGGCGGGACCGGTCCGCGGCGACTCGGCGCGGCTCCAGCAGGTGGTGTGGAACCTGCTGATGAACGCCATCAAGTTCACCCCCAAGGGGGGCAAGGTCCAGGTGGCGCTCGAGCGCGTCAACTCGCACGTCGAGATCACCGTCACCGACACGGGCCAGGGCATCACTCCGGAGTTTCTGCCCCACGTCTTCGACCGCTTCCGCCAGGCCGACAGCACCACGGCGCGGCGGCACGGCGGGCTCGGCATCGGGCTCTCCATCGTCAAGAGCCTGGTCGAGCTCCACGGCGGCTCGGTGCGGGCGAAGAGCCCCGGCGAGGGTCGCGGCTCGACTTTCTGCGTCGAGCTGCCGCTCATGGTCATGCACGAGACCGGAGAGGAGAGTAAGCGGGAGCACCCGCAGCACTCGCCGCGGACGGATTCCGCGGCACTGCTCCGCGAGGAACGAGTGCTCGAAGGGCTCTCCGTCCTCGTCGTCGACGACGACAAGGACGCCCGCGATCTCCTCGGCCGCCTGCTCGAAGACTGTCATGCGCGGGTCCTCCTCGCCTCCTCCGCCGACGAGGGGTTCGCACTGTTGCAGCGAGAGCGGCCGGACGTGCTGTTGAGCGACATCGGGATGCCGGGGCAGGACGGCTATGAATTCATCCGCCGGGTGCGCGAGCTCCCGGCCGAGCGCGGCGGGGCCACCCCGGCCGCGGCGCTGACCGCCTTCGCGCGCTCGGAGGACCGGCGGCGGGCGCTCGTCGCCGGCTATCAGACGCACGTGGCGAAACCCGTCGAGTCGGCAGAGCTGGTGACCGTCGTCGCGAGCCTCGCCGGCCGCATGGGGCGACCGCGGGCCTGAGGCAGGCTTTCCCTTTTACGGCTGGCTCTCCTCTTACCGGTACAATCGGCCGGTCATGTGTGCCCGTGGAGCCCGCCTCGAAGCCCGTGTCCGCCGGAGCGTTCGCGCTGCCGGGCCGGTGTCCTCTTCTGCGTCCTCGGGGTCCTCGGAGTTCGAGCTCGAAGACGAGGGGGGCACCCTCCGTGGCCGGCGGCAGGATCTCGACCGCGGCCTGCTCCGCAAGCTGCGCGGCGGTGCCCTTCGCCCCACCGCGAGTCTCGACCTCCATGGCCGCCGCGCCGAGGACGCCCGCGCTCTTCTCGCCCATTTCCTGGAGCGCCAGAGAGCCCAGGGCCACCGCGTCGTCCTCATCATCTGCGGCCGCGGCACCCACTCCCCGGGAGGCGTAGGGACGCTCCGCGCCGAGATCGGTACCTGGCTCTCCGCCGGTCCCGCGAGCCTCCACGTCCTCGGCTTCACCTCCGCCCGGCCCGAGGAAGGCGGGGATGGGGCGATCTACGTGCTGCTGCGGAGGGGATAGGGCGGTTGGCGCCGCGGAGTCCGCTGCTATACTCCCGCCCTCCGCAATGCCCCTCCACTGGCTCCATCACGACGTCTCAGCTCCGTGCCCGGTGTGCGCTGCAGCGGGGACGAAGAGCGCGGTTTTGTCGACCGACCACGTGATGCCCGGGCAGCCGCCGATCACCCTGCTCGCCTGCCCGTCCTGCGGCACGGCTTTCCTCGCCGACCGGACGCCACCCGACTATGCGATGGACGTGGACCGCCTTCTCGACTACTACGTCGAGCAGGGCGCCGGAATCGACCTCATCGTGGCACCTCTCCTGCGCCTGCCGGCCGGGACGATCAGACGTTGCCTGGAGATCGGCTGCAGCGCCGGCTTCGCGCTCGATTTCGGCCGCTTCGCCTTCGGCTGGGAGGTGCTCGGCGTCGACCCCTCCCCGCTCGCCACGGCGGGCGCCCAGGCGCTCTCCTTCCCCGTCCGCCGCGACTACTTCAGCCCCGACCTCGATCTCGGTCCGGAGCCGTTCGACCTGGCGATCTGCTCCGAGGTCCTGGAGCACCTGGCCGAGCCGCATGCCCTCCTCGCCGCGATCCGGGAACGGCTGGCCCCGAACGGCATTCTCGTCCTCTCGACGCCGAATCTCGCCCTGGTCCGGCCGGATGCCGAACGGCAGGCGCTCCACCGCGCCTTGAGCCCCGGGTTCCACCTGGTGCTCTACAGCCGCGACGCGCTCGTCCGGGTGCTCACGAAAGCCGGCTTTGCCGCCGTCCAGGTCGAGGCGTCCGCCGAGACCCTGCGGGCCTTCGCGGGCCGCTCTCCCGAAGCCTTGGCCGCCTTGAAGCCAGCCGACCCCACCGCGGCGCGGGCCCTCCTCAGAGACTACTTCGCGACCCGGGCGGCGAGCGCTCAGAAGGCGTCCGCCTTCGCCTGCGGCTTCGCCTACCGCCACTTCAAGGAGTGCGTCAACGCCGGCCTCTACCGAGAGGCGGAGGCGAGCCGGGCGCGCCTCGCTGGGATCTATCGCGAGCGCTACGGGCTCGACCTCGAAAACCCGGACCTCGCGGCTGGCCGAGCGCTCCCCTTCAATCTGACCGGCGCCCTTTTCTTTTCGGGCATCCTGGAGCTCAACGGGCTCGACCGGCCCGGCCCGGCCGCCGCCGATTTCGCTGCAGCCGTGGCGGCCGAAGATCTCCAGCAAGGAGGCGCGAGCCCGTTTGCTCTGCGCGACGGCGAGACGGCGGAGCTCGCGGCCCAGAGCCGCAAGCATCTGCCGATGGCGCTCGCCGCCACCGACCCGGACCGCGCGGTGGAGGAGATCGAAGCCCTCGCCCGAGCCTCGGCGGAAGAGGCCCTGCCCGCCACCCTCCTGGCGGCAGCCCGCGCGCAGACTTTCATCCGGCTGGTCAACGCCGGCGCCTACGAAGCGGCCGAGCGGTTGGCGGCCCGGATTCCGCGACTCGCCCGAGAGGACGGCTTGGTTGGGGAGGCCCAGCCCGAGGCTCCGACCGAGGTGGAGGAGGTGGAGACCGAGGCGCTCGATGCCCTGTATTGCCTCGCGATGCTCGCCCTGCACCGGGAGCGTCCCGGCGAGGCGGCGGAGCTCTTCGCGCGGGTCCACCGGCTCGCCGGCCAGCGGGCCGAGATCCGCGGGTCGGCCCGCCTCCACGAAGGGCTCAGCCTGCGGCGGGCCGGTCACCTCGCCGCGGGACGGCGCTGAACCCAGATCTCGATGCGATTTCGCCGCACCTCGCAACCCCCGGCCCTGGTGATCGCCGAACGCTTCGCCGCTCCCGTCGAGAGGCTGGCCGCCGTGGTCCTGCCGCTCGACATCGTCGCCCGTGAGCCGGCGGTACGGTGGCAGGTTTTCCTCCTTGCGGAGGACAGAGCCGCGCCCGCCGACTATCGAGCCGCGACCTTCTCGCATCCCCTCTCTCCGGAGGAATCGCTGCGGCTCGAATTCGCTCCTTTCCCCGGACCGCCCGGCGCCTCGTACCTGCTTGGCGTCCTCTCCCTGTCCGGTGCGGACGAGCCGCCAGTCGACGAAACGCTGCGAGCGCTGCGGACCGCCGCCGCCGGCCGGCCGCCGATCGCCCTCGACTGCCGGGGAGACGCCGACCGCACGGCCCCGCACGGCCTGCTGATCGAAGAACGAGGCATGGCGGTGTTCCGCCTGGCGGCCCCCGGCGGCTCTGGAGCCAGGGCCCTCCGCCCCGTCTACGGGCTGGACGCCTTCTGGTGCGACGCCCACGGCCTTTACCTCCGGGGCTGGGTGCACGCTCATGAGCACCGGGTGCGGGCGCTCACGGTCGAATCCGCTGGACGCTCGACGCGGGTGGAAGCCTTTACCGACCGGCCCGATCTCCTCGCCTTCTACCCCGAGCACGAGCACGTCCGCCACGCCGGATTCACCGTCTACCTCGCCTGCCCGCCCGGACTTCCGGTGCACCTGACGCTCGCGACCGACGGCGGTTCGGCGCGCCTTCCCTTCCCGCTGCCGGAAGGCCCGCTGCCGCCCTGGCCGGACGGTGGAGAGGATGCCGCGGACGATCTGTCCCCCGATTTGTCCCAGTTGCTGGGGCGCTTCGTGGAGCTCACCAACGCGGAGGGCGGCCGCGTGCTGCAGGTCGGCTCCCGCTCTCCGGCCGGCCACGCAGCGGCACCGCCCCGCCCGGCGCTCCGCGGCCCGGTGACCGGGTTGGATATCCACCCCGGCTACTCGGTCGATCTGGTGAGCGACGCCCACCGTCTCTGCCTGCGCGACCGCTCGTTCGGCGCCCTGGTCTCCGCCTCGGTCCTGGAGCACCTGGAGGCGCCCTGGCTCTTCGCCGCCGAGGCCAACCGCGTCCTCCAGACGGGCGGGCTCCTCTATCACGCGGCGCCTGGAGCCTGGCCCGCCCACGCGCAGCCGAACGATTTCTGGCGCATGTCGGCCGCAGGGCTCCGGGTGCTGTTCGGGCCGGACAGCGGCTTCGAGGTCCTGGACGCCCGGGACTCCGGAAGGGCGGTGCTGCTCCCCTCTCCCAGCTGGCGGCACCGGCATCTCGACATGCCGACCGTCCCCATCTTCGCCTTGGCCGAGATCCTCGCCCGCAAGGTGGAAGACCTGCCGCCCGGTGCCGTGGCGTGGCCCCGGCGAGCGGGCGGCGAGGAACGGGCCCGGCGGTATCCCGTGGCGGGCCTCCGCCTCGCCCCGGACGCTCTGGACCCGCGAGGAGGTAAATCCTGACCTCCCCCCGCGTTTCGGTCATCCTGCCGGTCTGGAACGGCCGCCCGTTCCTCCAAGCCGCGGTGGCGAGCGTCCTCGCGCAGTCCCTGCCGCCCTGCGAGCTGATCGTGGTGGACGACGGCTCGACCGACGGCTCGTTGGAGGCGCTCACCAGCCTGCCGCCGGCCCCCTTTCCGCTCCGCGTCCTGCGGCAGGCCAACGCCGGGCAGTCCGCGGCGCGCAACGCCGCCGCCCGCGAGGCCACCGGGGAATACATCGCCTTTATCGATCAGGACGACCACTGGTACCCGCGCCACCTGGAAGAGCTCGTGGCCCCGCTCGCCGACGATCCACAAGCGGGCTGGGCCTATTGCGATTTCGACGAGATGGACCTGGCGGGAAATCTCGTGACCCGCGCCTTCTTGAAGACCCAGGGTGTGCTCCATCCCAAGCGCTCGATCTACGATTGCGTGGCCGGCGACCTCATGGTGCTGCCCTCGGCGAGCGTCGTGCGGAGCGCCGCCTTCGAGCAGGCCGGTGGCTTCGACGAGGCGCTCTCCGGCTATGAGGACGACGACCTCTTCGTGCGCTTCTTCCGCCTGGGCTGGGATCACGTCTTCGTGGCGCGCCCGCTGCTGCGCTTCCGGGTCCACGCCACCGGCTCCTCGGCCTCCCACCGCTTCCTCGAAAGCCGTGTCCGCTACGCGGCGAAGCTCATGGCGATCCTCCCCGACGACTCGCGCATGTTCCGCTACTACGTGAGCAAGGCCATCGCGCCGCGTTTCTTCCTGACCTCGTTAGACGACTACGTGCGAGCCTGTTCGCTGCGCGACTGGGAGGGAGCGCGCCGCACCCTTCTGACCGTCAACCATTTCGCGGCGCTCCGCCGGCCGAGCCTGCGCCTGCGCTTCAAGCTCCTCTTTATCCAAAGGCCCCGCCTCTTCCGGCTTCTCCTCGTCCTCAACGACCGCCTGCCCCGGTGGACGAAGCTCAACCGAAACCCGACCGTCACGCTGCGCTAGAGGGGCCACCATGAAGTGAGCCTCCTGATCCACGAGTTAGATGGCAGGGGGGGCGAGGTGACGAGCTTGTGAGAGCTTCTGAACCTCAATCCGTGCTGTCCAGCTTCGCTACGAGGATGCCTGTCCGATCAGAGCTTCTGGCCTTTCGCGGCCTGGCCACGGAGAAGGAATGTCTTCGGGTACTGCCCTTCACCACAGACCTTGAACGTGCCGAAGTCCTTGTACCAGAGGCCATCGGGCGCCTCCGGCTCGGACTCTCGCCATTGCTTCAGTCGATAGAGATCCTCTGCCGAGATCTCGCGCTCGCGGACTCGGTCGAAGAGGTGATCGCGGAGAGCAGGAGGCAAGTTGGCCCACTGAATCTTCGGCATCACTCACCGAAGGTTAGGAGCGCCAACTCTTCCTTGAGCCGTTGCTGTTCCTTGCCGTCGGTGGCGCGTGCCAAGCGGTCGGCGAGATCGAAAAAGTGCTTCTTCTCGTGCTCCTGGGCTTCGAGGCCGGCCTCAATGAGACCGACGACAACGCGGTTCGCGCTCGTCCTCTTCGTCTTTGCCAGGGCTTTCACACGGCGAGCCAACTCTGGCGGGAGGCTGACGCTCTGGCGAACGGGTTTACCGAGCATGTCCATACCTTCACTTTACACCACTTTGCACCAAGCGCCCCTTGAAATCGGGTGGCACCCCCCCCAGCCAGGGCGACCTCGGCACGCCCTTCTTGTCCCGTCCCTTCCCGCCCGAGGCACTTTATTCAAGGGGAGGGTCAGGCATGGGGCCTGGCCACGATTCCCGCTTTCCTCTCCTCCAGCAAAAGGGAGCAACTCATGAAAAAGGACTCGAAAGCCAATCCTCAGCGCATCCTGGGCCGCCGCCTGGCGGTGGAGCTGAAGCGCGAGCAATTCGCCTGGGCGGCGGCCGCGTTGCACCTGACCCTACCTATCGCTGAGGCGGAGCGAAGGATCTGGGGGCGGCGGTGGCGTCGCCGTCACCGAGACCTAGGCCCCTCCTCTCACGCCTCCGCGAGCGCTCCGGCCCTCGCCGCCCCAAGAGTGGCTGGACGGCGGCCGGGGCGCTCGTTGCACCGCCTCCCGAGAGCGCAGAGGAGTAGAGTCGCCTGCCGATGACCCGCGTGCTCGTACCGACCTACCCGAAAGACATCCATGCCGTCGAAGTCGCCTTGGCGCTCGCGGCGCAGGGGCACGAGGCGCTGCTCTGGCATGGCAGCGACTTTCCCACCCTGCAGAGCGCCTCGATCGAGATCCGCGACGGCGCGCTCGACTGGGAGATCCGCGGGGCCGGGCTCGAGGCGGCGCGCCCGCCCTTCGACGCGGTCTGGCTGCGGCGCCCGACCTCGCCGGTCTTCCCCCAGGACATGCATCCGGCCGATCTCCCGGTCGCCCGGCGCGAGGCGCGGGACTTCCTGAGCGGCCTGGTCCACCTCGCGGCCCCGGACGCTTTCTGGGTGAACCCGCTCGCGAGCCGCCCGCGCTCCGAGCTCAAGGCGGTCCAGCTCCAGGAGGCTGTGCGCTCCGGCCTCGCGATCCCGCCCACGCTGATGAGCAACGATCCCGAGCGAATCCGCCACTTCCTGGGTGAGCTCCCAGGCGGCGCCATCTACAAGCCGTTCAATCCCGTGCAGTGGGAGACCGACGAACGGGTGGCGGTTCTGTGGACCAGCCAGATCACCGCCGGAGACCTGCCGCAGGACGAGATCCTGCGGCTCAGCTCGGGGATCTTCCAGGCGAAGGTGGACAAGGCGCAGGAGCTGCGGGTGACCGTGATGGGGCACCACGTGGTGACCGCCCGGCTGCTGTCGCAGGAGCTGGCGGACGCGCAGCTCGACTGGCGGGCCGGCGGATCGAAGCTGCGGGTCGAGCCCGACCGTCTGCCCGCGGCGGTCGAGAACGCCTGCTTGGCGCTCCTGCGGCGGCTGGGCCTCGTGTTCGGCTGCTTCGATTTCATCGTCACCCCCGAGGGGGATTACGTCTTTCTGGAGGTCAACTCCGCCGGCCAATTCCTATGGGTGGAGGAGGCGAACCCGGAGCTGCCGATGCTCGCTCCCTTCGTCGCCTTCCTCCTGGCGAAACGGGCGGACTTCCGCTGGCAGCCCTCTGCCTCCGCCATCCGCCATGTCGACTTCCACCCGGCCGCCCTCGACGCCATTGCCGGCTTGGCTCCCCACCATGTCGATGCCGAGGCGGTCTTCGTCGAGCGTGAGGACGAAACCGCGCCATAGGTTCAGAAGGCGAACCCGGGCAAACCGCCCTGGAGCCCACTATCCCACGGCGTTGGCCCGCGAGATCCACACCCTGGACGCGAGCCTGGCGCCGAGGACGAAGCTCAACCGAAACCGACCGTCACACTACACTAGAAGGCCGGCGAGTTGGCAGTCGCCGATGGGGGGCGGCGATGCGGCAGAGGCTCTGCTATCCTCCACCTGTGCGATCCGCGAACGAGGTCGCGCAGAAGAGGATGCATGGCAACCACCGCTGACGTCTCAGACGACCTGCTGTTGCAAATGGCACAGGTGATCGTGCAGGAGGTCGAGCCGGAGCGCATCATCCTGTTTGGCTCTCATGCCCGCGGCGAGGCTCATCCAGGTTCGGATGTCGACCTGCTGGTCATCGAACGGGAGGGCTTCGGCAAACAGCGCAGTCGGCGCCGCGAGGCGGCCTTGCTGTGGCGTGCCCTCGCCCATTTCCCAGTATCCAAGGACATTGTGGTCTACAGCCAGAAGGAAGCCGCCGACTGGAAAGACTCTCCCGGGCATCTCGTGGCCCGAGCGCTGCGGGAAGGTAGAGTTCTCTATGAACGAGGGTGAGCTGCCATCAAGGCTGCTCGCCTTACGGCCCCATGTACTGGGCGTGTATGTACTGGCCCGTGTGGATGTTGTAGACCAGGTACCACCCGGGATGGTCGGCATCGTCGTAGACCACGAAATCGTCGTCGCAATCCCAGCACCAATCCGCGGCGAGAGGCCAGTCCCAGGCCGCCACTTCGAACCCGAGACCGCCCGGCAGCCAGAGGCGATGGAGGCCGGGGTCGATACGAGCGAATCGGTACCGATACCCAGCACCGATGTGCTGGAACCGCCCATGCTCGAAGGGCCGGGCCAACTGGAAGCGCCGTTCGTTTGGCAGATCGTGGCCATACCAGTGGTCGTGGTTGACGTGGGGAGTGCTGTTGAGCCGCCCGCCATCGAAGCGCTCGGGCTCCCGTTCCCCGCCGCGCGGCCCACGGGGTGGCGCGGGTGGAACGTGGCCCTGGTTGGCGCGCGGCCGATTGTGCTCGGGCTGGGATCCGGGGCGCGAGTTGGGGCGCTGCGCCGAGAGCGGCGCGAACGCCGTGAGGGCGACGGCGAGAAACAGGGTTGCGGAGCGTCTCATACTCTCCTCCTTTAGCAGAGCGGAGTCTGCATCTTTGATGCCGCTTTGGGCGGGCCCGCGAGGTCGATCGCAAGTCCGCGCCGCGAGACTGCCCCGCACCCCCCTCGAAGCCTGGATTCTTGAGCTCCACGACCCAGAAAGTGGATGGCGGTGGTGCCGATGTTGTTCGACCCAGTGGCCGAAGAAACTACCGACAGGGGCCACCCACCGGTAGGCTCAGCAGTAATTCGTCGTGCAGGTTCCCGCGCAGGTGTTGCAGGTACGTTGACCGCTGAAAGTACAGTCCTGGGGGCAGGTGGGCACGGAAGCCCCTCCGGCGATCTGTTCGAAACCCTGGGTGAGGTTGGCCAGAGTTTCCCGGCTGAGTACTATCTTCTTCGCTGCTCTCTTCTTCATGGTGAACTCCCTAAGATATTTGGCCGGGGATCCGACCAAGGTAAGAGCAATTTAGGATATTTGCCAAGTTTCCGCAAAACTTCTCGAGGTACCGTGCCTCGTTTGCAGAGGCTCACGGTAGGGCCACCTACCCGGTCTTGGGCTCCGTGTCGACCCCCAACCGTCCGAGACAAAGCGCGCGGCCATCCGCCTCAGACCTCATGGAGCACGATCCCGCGAGGTACGGCCGGTGCCGCCAATCAACAATTGCGGCTCGGTCGTGTCTAGAGAAGGAGAGCGACCCTGAGACAGAGTAGGAACGATACCCTCTGAGGGCTCGCCATGTGACGAGAGGAGTAGCGCGTTGCAATCAGAGATAGAGGCATTGGGATCTTTCCTGGCTGCCGGCGGTCACGTCGGAGACGCAAAGCCTGGATGCGCGTGCATTTTTACTCCGGCGCCCGGTTGCAGCACTCCCTCGAGTATCAGGACCGGCGGCACGTGGCTGTTCACCAGCTGCCGTTCCATCTCCGCGGCGGCCCTCCTGATGGTCGGCACAGCCGTTGTCGTAGCGAAGACTCCTTCACAAGCACTATCGGATCCAGAGTACGGCATGTGGTTCCGGGCATGAAAGCGGGCCTTCGGATTTCGGCTACGTGCAGGCGAGTTGGGCCACTTCCAACACGCCGGGAGTAATCTGGCGCCAAGGTGAACGCTTGCCGCATATGGTGTCTGCCGAACAAGAAGACTATTGGATCTTAGACCCGGGGTACGACTTCGCCGCGGATTCGACCGTAGAATATCCGAAAGCCGCCTGGTCACCAGGCAAGCGGCATCCATCCTAGCAGCACTTTACGCCGCTCCGACGGAGTCCCAGTGGGCCGTGGACGCGGGCTACCAATGGCTGTCCTCAGAATCAAGCGATCTTCGGACCTTCAGTCCCGCGCAGACGTGGGAGGCGTGGCGTCTCGCAAGCGACATTGAGGCTTCCACTCACGATATCAATTGCACTTCCGACTCAGCCGTTCTCGCCGTCGTCGAGGCGGCCCGCGACCGCTTGGGCGCGCTCGATCTGAGGGACGTCCATCCTTCGCTCTCGCAATATCTCGCCGCTGCCCAGACAGCCTTGAACGATGGCGCCACCACGATCAGCACCTGCTTTGTGGTGAGCCATGCGGAAGATGGAGCGGATCTCGCGGCGGCCTTGTTCTGCCTGTTTTCTGACAAGACTTGGAAGCAGTGCATGGACAGTTCCGCGACCACTCGCAAGGTGATCGGTTTAGCGGGCAAGTTGGGATCGATCCCTTGTGACCAGGCGGCCCAAAATTTCTGGAAGAGGCTCGGTGAGCTGGATACCGAGCAACAACACCTTCAGGTCGACTTCCGAGCCAAGTATGGGCTGCAACTCACCTCGCCCGTTCGAATGGTGACCTGTCGCTGAGAAAGCCGACTATTGAGCTCACGAGCGTTTCGCCTCCGACTTCCTGGCCTCCCTTGGGGGCGGCCGAGGCACGGCCAAGCTGCGTGCATCGAAAGTCGAGGGGAAGGGCGGCGAGGCCGCCCTTCCCCTCGATTGAGGCCCGGCGAGCGCCCGGCTACTCGTGGTCGCCGTCGCGGCTGTAGTCAGGCGCCGGATTGCTGGTCTCGACCAGCGTCACCGCCGTCTGGGTGCCGCCCGCGAAGATCAGCTTCGCCTCGGCGGTGTTGAGCGGCCGGAACAGCGGGCCGTCGATCCTCTCCATCTTCTTCATCAGGTACCTCCTTTGAGAATGCCGGTGGGAAGCGGCAGGGCCGCGCCGCCGGGAGCCGGCGCCGCGGCGGAGGTCTGCCGCTCCGCCGGCGGTTGCCACTCGGCGGTATAGGGATCGTAGGTACACTTCGACGGCTTCGAGTAGAGGTCCGCCGCGTCCGAGAGATAGGCCCGGCAGTCGGTGCAGATGTAGCGGAACTCGCAGTCCTTGCAAATCGCGATCTGGTCTTTGTTGATCGACCAGAGGACCGCGAAGTCGCGGTGGGCGAGCGCGCTGTGGAGCGTCCCCTGCCGCGCATTGCCGAACGAACGCGCCATCGAGGGGCAGTTCTTGATCTCCCCTCGGGCATCGATCGAGATCTTGCGGTTCAAGCAGGTATTGTGTTTCTTTCCCTCGGCGAAGGTCTCAAGATTGGTGACGAAGTAGCCCGGATGAATCTGGCCGCAGCAGCGGGGCGAGTCGACGACCTCTCGCCGGTACTGCGCGGTCACTCCCGTGCGGTAGGGCGGCAGCGGCCGATCCTCCGGCGCGGAGTGGACGACGATGTTGCTGAGCCGCCGGTGCTCCGAGGCGAGGCTCTCCAGGGCCTCCGGCGTGAGCTCGGGGCCGTAGCCGGTGACGAGGTCGATCGAGCGCAGGCGGCCGAAGCGCGCGGCGTTCAAGATCCGGCGCAGTTGGCCTAAGGGCGCGAAATAAAAGCAGCGCAGCTCCAGCGCCTTGCAGCCCAGGTCGTCGAGCTCGGAGAAAATCTTTCCATAGTCGTGGTCCGAGTCCGCGTCGACATCCAGAATGGCGTTGGTGATCCTCTCCGGCGCCTCCCAGGTCAGATCGATCGGCGGGAACCGCGCGGGGTCCGTGCACCAGAACCCGAGCTCGTGGTCGAGAAGGAACTCGAAATACTCGTCGATCTCCTCGTCGTACTCGTGGTCGTACACCTTCTTGATCTCCGCCACCGTCTCGCCGGCGTGCTCGGTCAAGATCTCGTAGAGGCCGTTGGGGATGGGCAGAGAGGTCTGGCGCTGGAGGTCGCAGATCAGACTTCGCCGCGCCCCCTGGACCGGGATGCAGCCGGCAAAGAGGGTAAAGGTCTCGTCGCCCGTCGGGTGCGGCTCAGACCTCATCGTCGCCCCGCGGACTCGTCACGCCGAAGCACTTCGAAATCGGTTTGCGGAAGGGCGAGCAGGCGTAGCCCTGGGCGCGGTAGGGCCTGCTCTCGACGAGGCGCAGGAACGTCGCCTCGGCGGTCGGCGAGGTGTGGAGGGAGCGGAAGGTCACCGGCACGAGCTGCCGCCCCTCGGGGGAGAGGCGTTCGAAGAGCCCGTCTTTGGAGCCCGTGCCGGCAGGGGCAGGGGGATCGTCCTGGCTATCGGCCATGGGCATCCTTCAGCAGGAGGAGCTCCGCCACCTTCTTCTCCAGGTGGTAGTTGCAGGGGCCGGAGACCATCCCGAACTGCCCCACGGGGTTGACCTCCAGGAAGACCTCGCGGCCGTCTCGCGTTTGGAGGAGATCGATCGATCCGGTCTCCAGGTCCAGGTCCGCCATCAGGCGGCTCAGGCGCTCCGTGGTCTCCGGGGTCAGGCGGTAGGGCACCATCCGGTTCGGCTGGCTCCGGTTGTAGTTGCGGAAGTCGTTCCGGGTTTGCGGATCGGCCTGCGAGAAAATCGCCATGGCATGGCACTCGCCGGCCAGGTAGAAAACCCGCAGCTCGTACTCCTTGTCAAGCCGCTCCTGGAAGAGGGAGGCGGCGAAACGCGCGGGCAGGGCGTCGACCGCGGCCGGTTCGAGGACGGTGGTGAACATGAAGTGGGTCCGCTCGCCCTCCAGGAAGAGGTCGACCTCGCCGATCGGCTTGGTGATGACGGAGCCGTACCGCGCAGAGAAGCTCTGGAGCGCCGCGCGCTCGGTCGTGACGAGAGTCGCCGGCGTTTCGAGGCCAGCCCGGGCCGCCCGGGTCAGGACGTCGAGCTTGGTGGTGCCCGAGCGGTGAGGGTGGGAGAGCCAGGGGAGACCGGCGAAGCGCGCAAAGAGAAAATCGGAGAGCTTGCGCGATTCGAGGGTCAGGTTGCGCCGCAGGTCATAGTAGAGCTTGTGGTCCAGCGCCGCTGGCGGTTCGAGCAGGCTCGCCGACTCGTGTCGCCGTTCGCGCATCCAGCGCCGGAACCAGACGGTGCCGACCTCGGCGAGCGGCAGCACGACGCCGTCGGCCTCGATCTCCAGGGAAGTCTCGGCGCCATCGATCGCGAAGCGCAGGGCGGCCTGGCCGTCCAGGTCCTCCCCATTGAGGCGAACCGAGCGGCCGCCCAACGCCTCGATCCAGTCCATGACCTCCTCGGTCGTGGGTTCCATGGCGGACTGGCTGAGGATCAGAATCATGGCTACATCTCTACCTGCCTAGTGCGGATGGGAGAGGGAGTGGGGACATTCGACGGTGCACGCGAAGCTCTCCCCGCGCTGGATCGCCATCCGAGTCGGCGGCCTTGGCTTCGAGCGTTCCACGGGTCCAACGGAGGAGTCCAGCAACCTTTGCGGCTACCAAAATCCCCGGTGGCGCACCTTGCGTAGTGGAAGCACTTGAAAGGAGCGAGATATGAAGAAAAAAGAGCTGCCGCGGCTTACCTTGAATCGTGAAACCCTCCTCAAGCTGGATGCATCGATCCTCAATGGGATCGTGGGAGGCGATGCGCCGCCCTCGTCCCAGATCTGCTGCCCCAATCAGCACTAGGGCCAGGGCGTCTGTAGAGCCTCGGACAAGAACTCACGAGAGGGCAGCCCCAGGCACCTTTCCCGGCTTCCGGGCCCGGAGCAGGAGCCAGATGCCCGCGATCACCTGGACCAAGGAGCTGCTCATTCTCGCCAGCCGTTCCGCCGCCTGGCCATGGAGGGGAACCCCAGGGTGCTGGAAAATCGACGACAAGAACCAGCTGGAGAGTTGGAGGACGAGAGTTTCGAGCCCGGAGATCAGAAAGATCAGACCCGCGACAAAAAAGGCGAGCATGGAGAGATCGCCGGTCGTGAAGGCGGCCTCTTCCTCACCTGCCGCCGGGCCGCGGAGGATCCAGCCGGTCACCACCTCCGTGCGCGCCAGGAGAAACCAGACGACGACCAGCGAGATCACCAGCTGGAGCGCCATAATGTACAGCAGGCCTCCCCCGCGGAGCTCCTTCGGAAGCCCGAACGAAACCGCGAAATCCGCGGCGGCGTTGATGGCGGACAGAAGGAGATACAGCGCGAAGAACCGGACTGCCGCGGCCGTGAGCGTTTGAATCTTCATAGAGTGCCCCCTTGGACCCCAGTATGGCAGGATCTGAGGGTCGATGGCCGCAGCCGGCGGCTTCACCGAGACGCCGACCCCCATCTTTTCCGTCGTCCGTTGAGCCTCAAGTAGGGGAAGAGGCGGCCGGGAAGAGGCGGCCGGGCCCAGCCGGCCGCTTGCTTTCCCCAGGTGGCGCGCCGAGGTCCTCCGTGGAGAAGTCCTCAGCAGCAGTGCAGCAGCACACAGCTGTGAAGCCGGGTACACGCCGACCCTCGCCCCCTTTTCAGGGAGGCACCTTCCGGCACGTAGCGCACCCGCCTAGGGCAGGGGGCCGGACCAGCACTGGCACGCGAGCGTGTTGGTGCCGGAGCACCGGTCACCGTAGACGCTCTGGCAGCTGCCGGTCTGGCTGCCGAAACGGCCGTAGTGACAGATCTGACCGATCGTGGCGCCGGCACAGGAGTCCAGGCTGCACACACCGCAGGTCGCGGCCATCGCGACCGGAGAGCCCGGGGTGAGCTTCAAGAAGTCGATCGTCTGTGTGGCAGTGGCGCAGCCGGCTGCGGGCGACGCGGAAGACTCGACCGCCGACGTAGCGTTCGGCGGCGCGGCGAAGGCAGCCGGAGTGAAGGCGAAGACTCCCAACACCAACAGGGCGGCGAGCATCAACAGTCCAGAGCGTACTTTCACGTCTATCTCCTTCTCAAAGGTTAACGAATAGACGGAAGATACCATATGCTTAAGGCGCGGCCCGGTCTCCGATTCCATTGCGCACCGCCTGGGTTAATGGCGCAGGCATTTGTCGCTGGTCTCCAGCCGATCGGGATCGATCCCCAGCGCCGAGCCGTCGCCGGCCGTGCCGAGCAGGAGATCGCCGCCCTCGGTGTTCAGGAAGCCGTGATTTCAGTCACGGACTCTACCTGTAATGGGCCAAGGGTCAGGCGACGCTAGGATGCTACGCATGAAAAGGGTCCTCGTCACCGGGGCCACCGGCACGGTCGGCCGCCAGGTGGTCTCGCAATTGCTGGCGGCAGGCGCCTCCGTCCGGGCGCTGACGCGCCACCCGGAGGCCGCCGGCCTGCCGCCCGGAGTCGAGGTCGTGCGCGGCGATCTCACCCTTCCCGACACTCTGGAGGGGTGCCTGGAGGGCCTCGAGGCGGTGTTCCTCGTCTGGACCGCCCCGGCCGAAGCCGCCCCCGCCGCCCCCGCCGCCATAGACCGGCTGGCGCGGCTGGCCCGGCACCTCGTGTACCTCACCGCTCCGCACCGGACGCCCCACCCGTTTTTCCAGCAGCCCAATCCGCTGGCGGCGATGCACGCGCAGATCGAGAAGTGGATCGAAGCGTCGGGTCTTTCGTGGACGTTCCTCCGGCCCGGGATGTTCGCCGCCAATGCCCTCGCCTGGTGGGCGCCGCAGATCCGCACCGGCGACGTCGTGCGCTGGCCCTACGCCGCCGCCCCGACCGCGCCCCTCGACGAGCGGGACCTGGCGGCCGTCGCGGTCCGCGCCCTCCTGGAGGACGGCCACGCCGGGGCGGAGTACGTCCTGACCGGCCCCCAATCCCTGGAGCAGCGCGAGCAGGTGCCGACGATCGGCGACGTGCTCGGCCGGCCGCTACGCTACGAGGAGCTCTCGCCGGAAGAGGCGTACCGGGAGCTGCGCGCTCCCGCCGCCGTCGTGACCATGCTCTTGAACGCCTGGGCCGCCGCCCTCGGCCAGCCCGCCCTCGTCACCTCCACGGTCGAGGCGGTCACCGGCAGGCCCGCACGCACTTTCCGGGAATGGGTGAGCGACCATGCGGAGGAATTCCGGGCTCCCAGCAGCGGATGATCCGCGCCTGCCGCCGGTCCGCCGCTCCCGGGAGCGGACGATCCGCTCCCGGGAGCCAGTCCTCCGCTACCGGTAGCCGGCGACTCGCTGCCGGCAGCCGGCGGTCCGCTCTCCGGAGCCAGCGATCCGCTGCCCGGAGCGAGGGGCTCGCTCCCGGCAGCGGGCGGCTCGCTCCCCGTCGCGAGCAATCCGCTGCTCCGAGCGAAGGGTCCGCGCCTGGTAGCGGGCGACCCGCTGCCGGGAGCGGATGACCGGATTCCGGGGTCCTCGAGCCGGTATTTGCCCTTCACCGCCCGACTTGCGCCGAATTTCACGGCCGGCTTCAAGAACCGGCGCGGCTCGCCCTCCTCTCTCTGGGAAAACTGAAACGTACCCTTGAAAATGTTTGCGCACCCTCCAGAATCTAAAACACGGGCTCCGGAATTATAAAAAATACAACAAAATTTAATTCCGACGCTCGAGAAACTAAAATACGGCCTCGTGTTTTAGTTTTCGCAGTGGCCCATGGCGTTTTCGGTATTTTCCGGCTTGCTCCCGCGGGTACTTCCCTACGCAAATTGCACATCCCGTCGATCTCCTTTCCTTGCCGCATTTGACTAATCTTCAGAACCTGCCGAACTATCAAATCACAACAAGTGGGTGATTTTTCTCTTGCACTCCGCTAGCGTCTCTCTCGTCGCGGGACGACTTGGAAAAAAACCGATGAATCTCCCGGCGCCACTAGAGGCGCTCGGGTTTTTGTAGAGGAGGTGTTGTATGAAGACGAAGGAAAAGGCCGTCGCTGTCGTTGAAGGAAACCTGCCCCAAGAGGGCCGGATCGCGGTTCAGCGCCTGAAGCCCGAACGGGTCCAGGAAGGGCTCGCCCTGCGGAGGATGCTCCAGCACCGCAAGGTGGTGGACCGCCTCGAGCGGTTGCCCGGGTGGAAGCTCGCTCCCGGCGGCCGGGCGATCGGCAAGGTGCGCGCGATCGCCGACCCGCAGCACGCGGCGGCCTACGCGGCCTTCGCCGTTTCACTGGCGGCCGTGCGTCACCAGCCGCTCCGGCTCACCTTCGCATCCGGCCAGCTCGCCGTCACCTTGAGAAGCCGCTCCGGCCACGGGATTCCCGGGACTCTCCTGGATTTCGCGGCCGAGCTCGGCTGAAAGACCGTCCCCGACAACGTAAAACCTGAACGCAACCCAAAACCAAAGGAGAAATGACCATGTCTACGACCGCTCAACCCACCCCCACCCCCGTCCCCAGCCCCACCCCGCAGCCGAAGAAGAAGAAGGGGAAGCCCAACGCCTTCGCCGACCACCTGCGCAAGTGGGATTCGCTGCTCAACGCCGTGGCGGACCACGCGGCGGAGCTCGCGCCCATCGAGGCGCACCGGGCGGCCCTCGCCGACAGCCTGGACAAGGCCCGGCAGGCCAAGGGCCTCCAGGAGTCGCACCTGGCGACCAAGCAGGTCATGACCCAGAACCTGAGCGAGATCTTCACCGAGGGCAAGGACCGGGCGACCCGTCTGCGCGGGGCGATCCGTGCCGAGCTGGGGCTCACGACCGAGCAGCTCGTACAGTTCGGTATTCACCCCGTCCGCCGCCGGCCGTCGCGCCACAAGCCGGCCGCAGCCCCGGCGCCGGCGCCGCAAGTGGAGGTTTCGGCGACGAAGGCGATCCAGGGGACCGAGTAGGAGTGACAGGTAGGACTCAGACGGAGTAACCCTCGCCGGCGCGCCCGGGCGCGCCTGCGGGGGGTGTTTGGAGTCGACGGTCGCTTACGGGAGCCGGGGAGCCGTCCGGCTGCCCGCACGGCCTCCGGCCTGACCCGCTACACCCTCTTTTTCGGTGCCCACTTCTCCAGAAACGCGAGGATCTTGTCCGCCACGTACTTGTCTTTGTCCATGAAGGAGTCCGGCGTCTCCGAGAGCAGGAACGTGCCGTCGGTCTCCAGCACGAAGAGGTGCGGATAGGACGGGATAGACGGGTAGCGGGCGAGGAAGGTCTCATTCTTCACGTCAGCGCTGAAGTTGACCTTGATCACGATGAAGCCCTCCTCCAGCCGCTTCGCCAGGCGCTCGTCCTCATGGACCACCTTGTTGAGCAGGCGGCAGTAGACGCACCACTCGCCGCCAACCTCAAGAAGGATGCGTTTGTTCTCTCTCTGCGCTTGGGGGATGGCGGCCACGAGATCGGCCGCAGGATCCCGGGTCTTGTCGTAGCCCGCTGGTGGCAGCTTGGAGGGAGTGCCGGCGTGGGCGGCGAAGGAGCATAAGGAAACCGCGAGGGCCAGCAACGTCGTCATTCGTCTCATCAGGATCTCCTCGCTGAGAACCGGTACGACGCTACGGCTCCACACCCAACGAAAGCTACCGGTAAAGCACTCTAGCATCCGGGCTTACCAGAGGCAACGGGCGGCGGATTCTCTTTCAGGGGTAGAGTCGACGGCGGGCGCGGTGACTGTAGACCGACAAGAAAGTCCGACCTTCCTTGCCAGATCGCCGAGCTTGTCGAGCGCCTGCGCGACTGGCCCGACGTCTCCGCCGTTCGCGCCCTGCTGGAGGCACCTCTCGGTCGAGGAGTACTGAGGCCCGCTGATGCCAGGCGAAAGGTGTTCTAGCACCGAGGCCCTGGGCCTCCAGGCCTCGTAGAACCATCCGACGCGGGCCTGCGACACTGTGATTAGGAATCAGATCGAGGAAAGGCGCGCGCAGCCCTCGGGCTCGCTCCGCTCCGCCTTCCGCACCCTACTTAAGGAAGCTATCGTCCGAAGCCGGAAACTGTCTCACCCGACTGACCGTGAGGATACGAACGATGAGAATGCGCCGTTTGGTCTGCCTGCTGGCCCTCGCCTGCTCCCTCTTTGCCCTCGCCGCGAACGCCGCGGTCCCGGCCGTGCCGCACCTGACGGTCCAAAGCAATTTCTGCTTCGGCTCGAACGACATCATCTGGACCGCGGTGAGCGGCGCCACCTACTACGAGCTGTGGGGCTCGAACTACACCAACTTCACCCCCCAGAGCGTCTGGTACTCCGGCCCCTTCACCAGCCACTCCACCACCACGGCCGCGCTTCCGACCACCTATTTCCACGTCCGCGCCTGTAACACCGGCGGCTGCAGCGCCTTCAGCAATACCGGCGTCGCCCGGTATTACAACGGCTGCCAGTAAGATTTTCTCCCTCCCCGCCAGAGGAGCACCCCCGCGGCGCCGGAAGGAACAGGGAGCCGTGGGGGGAGGGCCCCCCTGGGAAGGCGACCGCGGCGGCGCGGCTCTGGGCGTCCACGCCGAAGATGACGGGGACGGCCCACTGGCGCTCTACACCGTGATATACCATCACCGATCGAGAACAGAATCAGCCTCGGCAAGGGCGTGGCCACTGCTTGATCGAAGATCCCCGTGAAGGTTCCGGAGAGGCGTGAAGGCCTACGGCAGGCCGAATCTCTCCAGCCGCGCAGGCGAGTAGTACACTGCCCGCTCGTCCCTCAGCACCTGAGTGGGTATGATTTGCGTAGCAAATAGATCGACCAGGCAGTCGAACTCGAAAAGTCGATCCGAACTGCGCCAGGTGGCTGGCACCTCTCGGCTCGGTGTCCCACGGATCGTCGAGGAGGAGAACATGAGCCCCGCCTCGTCCGGCGAGTAGGTGATGACGGGTTGGTTCTCGAGTCTGTCTCGCCGTAGCTCTGAGTCTGTGCTGTCTCGCCAGGTGGGTGGCACCTGTTGGGGCTCTATACGAGTAGCCGGGGAAGAACGTAAAGGGCGCATTGGGCCTTGCCCCGATCGAGTGGGCACTTGGGTTGGGTCCGCAGTTGGATGTCGAGGCGGCCCTCTCCCAGGAGGTCCAGGGCGACCGCCGGGGCCGGCTCGGGCTCCGCTTGGCCCGGGCGCCCACCTGGCTCCAGACCGTTTCGTGAAGGCCTGGGTCGGATCGAGGATCGAGACCGGAAGATCGAGCCCCCGGAGGGTCTTGCGCAGGGTGAAGGCCACAAGCAGACCGCCCGCATGGTCAACGCCGGCCGGGGAGAAGGTTGTCATCACGCTTTCCGGTCCCGGGTCGCGGTAGAATCATGCGTCTCGCGAGATCGCGAGCCCTCAAGCTTAGAGCCAGGCCGGAGGAGGCCGAGATGATGGTGGAACACCGTTTGCGGGCTGTGATCCTGGAGGATCACCTGATCCCTCGGGCAGCAACCGAGGGAGTCGGCTGACTTGGATACGGTAAGTCCCGAAAAGCGGTCGGCCATGATGGCGAGCATCCGTGGGAAGGACACCGCGCCCGAACTACGCGTCCGCCGCGCTGCTCATGCACTCGGCTTCCGGTTCCGGTTGCATCGGCGCGATCTCCCTGGTTCGCCTGATCTTGTGTTCCCGCGGCTCCGGAAGGTCATCTTGGTCCATGGTTGCTACTGGCACCGGCATCCAGGCTGCCGGTTTGCCTACACACCCAAGTCGAATACAGCGTTCTGGGAGCATAAGTTCGAGGGCAACCTGAAGCGAGACCGGCATGCTCGGTCAGAGCTTCAACGACTGGGCTGGGACCCCCTGGTGATCTGGGAATGCACAACCTATAATCTGGATGACCTAAAGGAACGAATCGGGTCGCATCTGCGGCGATGTGGGGAGGGATGAGCAGAGACTCTACAGTCCGCGCCACGAAGCTTCGGCGCATTCGAACGGGGGCGAAGCCACGCACGCTTGAGCTCTGCTCGGGTTGTGGAGGTTTGTCGCTCGGGCTTGCCGCCGGCGGCTTCAGCCTCCAGGCGCACGTGGAAAACGATCCGAATGCAGCACAGACGTACGCCCTCAACTTCAAGCCACCGGCGGGTACGCCGCCAGCGAAGTGGGGGGCGCCGAGAGACATGGTCGAACAGAGTGCAGAGGACATTGTAGAGGACCTCGGCCTTGCTTCGCCTGCCGTCGAGGCATTCGATGTTCTTGCGGCCGGGCTTCCCTGCCAGGCGTTCGCTCGCATTGGACGCTCGAAGCTGCGCTCCCTGGCCGGCGACGATGAAGCCTACCGGAACGATCCACGAGCCAGGCTGTACGAGCGCTTTCTCGAATTCGTCGAAGCTGTCCAGCCGGTCGCGATTGTCATCGAGAACGTCCCGGACATCCTGAACTTCGGCGGTCATAACGTGCCAGAGGAGATCTGCGAGACGCTCGAGCTATCGGGTTATCGAACCGGCTACACCTTGCTGAACGCAGCCTTCTATGGCATACCCCAGATGCGCGAGCGCCTGTTCCTCGTCGCCATCGATCGGTCCCTGGGTATTGGGCCCAGCTTTCCTGATCCGTCACGTACTGTCGATCTGTCTCCAAGCTATGAAGGTGCGCGAACGTTTGCACTCAGGCATGTTCCGGCGGCGGCTTCGCGGTTCCTGCCAATCCCACGACCGGCCTTAGGGCTGCCGGATGCCGTTTCGGTCCGGGAAGCTCTGGCCGATCTTCCCTATATCTCCACTCACTTCCGCGATCCGGCTTCGATGCGGCGTCGCAAGGTCACGGACGAATTGCCCTACCGCAGCTATTCTGGCCTGCATGACTATGCGCGTCTCATGCGGGAACGGCCCGGCTTCAAGACTGGCAAATTTGTCACCGGCAACGTCGTGAGGCTGACACCTCGGGATTTTCCGATCTTCCGCAGAATGCCTCTGGGCGCCGACTATCCTCATGCGTTGAGGATCGCGGAAGAGCTCTTTGCCGAGAAGCTGACCTCAGAGCCATTGCCGCCGCGGCCCGGGAGCAAGGCATGGGAGGAGCTGCGCAAGCTGTGCGTACCACCCTATGATCCGGAAAAATTCCCAAACAAATGGTGGAAACTTGAACCGTCGCTGCCGTCACGGACGCTGACCGCACATATGGGAAGGGATACCTATTCTCATATCCACTGGGACTCACGGCAGCAGAGGACGATCTCGGTACGCGAGGCTGCCAGGCTGCAGTCCTTTCCTGACGGTTTCCAATTCGCTGGATCGATGAACGCGGCGTTCCGCCAGATCGGCAACGCCGTGCCTCCGCTGCTCGCGCAGGCCATTGCAGAACAACTCCGGAAGGACCTCATGACTGTGCCTGTCGAGGAAAATGCGCGGCTGGAGGCTCCTGAGGGCATGGCCGCGTGAGAAGTTGGAGGCAGGTTGCAAACGGTTGAGATCATCCCTTCAGCGTCCGCGCTCATTCATTCGCTCCGTGGCATCGGCTACTCGCCCGAGACTGCGGTTGCCGATCTCATCGACAACAGCATCGCTGCCGGTGCCACCTCTGTCGATATTGCCATCGACTGGAATGATGGTGACCCGCTCCTGGCAATTCTTGACGACGGAAGAGGACTCGATCGCGGCGGTCTTGTCGCCGCAATGTGCTTTGGTGGAGCGGGTCCTCTTGCCGAACGACCTGAGGGCGACCTCGGCCGCTTCGGTCTTGGCTTGAAAACCGCATCCCTGTCGCAGTGCCGCCGGATGACCGTTGCAGGCCGTCGCAACGGTCATACCGTCTCACTCGTCTGGGATATCGACGAGGTGGCTTCACGAAGGCGATGGGACGCAATCGAACCGGATACGCTTCCGCGTTCACCCCTGACAGACCGCCTCGAGGAGCGACCGAACGGCACTCTCGTGATCTGGGAACAGATGGATGCGACCGGCGGCCTGTCGGGGCTGGACAAGGAGACCTTCTTCCTTCGCGTTCAGGATATTCGCGCCCACGCTGCGATGGTGTTCCACCGGTTCCTGGGTGGGGATGCGCGGCGTCTCGCCATCATGGTGAACGGCCGGCCTGTCCGACCGTGGGATCCGTTTCTGCGCTCGCATTCAGCGACGATTACAATGCATTCCGAACGCCTGCGTCATGCCGGCGCTACGATAGTCGTCACTCCCCATGTCCTACCTCACCGCGACCGTTTCGCAAATGACGCCGATCACGAGGCCGCAGGCGGCCCAGGCGGATGGGGCGAGCGGCAGGGCTTCTATGTGTATCGTGGGCGGCGGATGGTGGTCGCCGGCGGCTGGCTCGGGCTGGGGGGCACGCGAGCATGGACGCGGGAGGAATCGAGTCGCCTTGCCCGCATCTCTGTCGATCTCCCGCTTGGAGTCGACGCGGAATGGCGGATCGACGTCCGAAAGTCGCTTGCCCGCCCGCCAGGAGCACTGCGGAGACAACTGACGGAAATCGGCGCCGTGTGCCGCGAGAGGGCTCGCGAGGTCTTCGCTTGGCGAGGCAGTCGCGGCCGGAAAAAGACGGCGACAACCGATGACGATCCGGTGTGGATTGCCGATCGTCACGGCTCACGGCTGAGTTACCACATCAGCCGCCTGCACCCGGCTGTGCGCGCTGTCACCGATCGCCTAGGCGAGGACGCAAATCTGCTTGATGGCCTGCTGGCATTGATTGAACGGAGCGTGCCTGTGGAGCGCATCTGGCTCGATGTGTCGGAAGCCGAGGGAGCAGGTACAGCCACGCTTGACGCTGCCGAGACCGCGAAGCTCGCCGGACAAATCGTCGTTCTGCTTGCGGCCATGCCCGATGACGAGCCTGCAAGCGAGAGGCTGGAACGTCTGTTACGCCATCTGCCCGGGCCTTCGCCTGTGCTTCGACGATCCGTTCTGCAACTGATGGAGGCCCCGCGTGAGTAACGACCCGATTCTTACGCTGACCAATATGGCGCGCCAGCTCCTGGCATCTCGAGCAGAGGCCGCGCTCGACAGGACGGAAATCGAGCGCGCCGTTCAGAGCGTCGCGCCCATCGTCTCCGCCACGACAGGACACGACTTCACGTCGGGAGAGCTGGCAGGTATCGTCCGTGTGCTGGAGGCTCTCTTCGTCGTCGAACAGGGCGAGGCGCTGGCCCTCACCGACCGGAGACGGCCACCCGAATGGTATGTAGGTCAGCGCCGGCGGCCGGGTGCGTTCATGGGCCGCTACCTTGAGAAACTCGCTGAAGATAGCTGGCCGGTCCGCTCTGTCGAGGAGCTGCGCGATAGTACCGCCAGGGTGCTCGAGCTGCTTGACGACCCTCAGCGTGAGGGCCCGTGGGACTGGCGCGGCCTGGTCGTGGGCGACGTGCAGTCAGGCAAGACGGCGCACTATGCAGGGTGATCAATCGAGCGGCCGATGCCGGCTATCGAGTGATTGTCGTGCTTGCCGGGATGCACAATGTGCTGCGTCTTCAGACACAGCAGCGCCTCGAGGCGGATTTTCTCGGATGGGACACCAATCCAGACTCGGCCGGCGCAGACGGCCGCCGAAAGGCGATCGGCGTGGGACGTATTCACCCGCGGCTGAACGTCGACAGCCTTACCGTCGCCATCCCGAACGGGGACTTCAGCCTCCAGATCGCCCGTCAGGCGAATTTTGCTCCCCTCAGTCAGCCTTGTCTGTTTGTGGTGAAGAAGAATGGTAGCATTCTGCAGAACCTCAATCGCTGGATCGCGCGCCTGCCAGACGAATCGCGCGCTGCCCCGTTGCTAGTCATCGACGATGAGGCGGATCAGGCGTCGATTGACACTCGGGACCAGCCACTGCTCCCGGATAACACCTTCGACGAAGACTACGATCCGACGAGGATCAACGGCGAGGTCCGCAAGCTTCTGAATGCGTTCAGCCGGTCGGCCTACGTTGCCTATACGGCGACGCCATTTGCCAATATTCTGATGCACGATGAGCGCTCCGCCAAGAACTATGGCGCCGACCTCTTTCCCTCGACTTTCATCATCTCTTTGACACCGCCGGACGACTATTTCGGCCCGGTAGCCGTGTTTGGGACAAATGACGAGGGCGATCAGGGTGGACTGCCCCTTATCCGTCCTGTCGACCAATCGGGCGAAGCCTGGATTCCAGACCCGCATGACAAGACCCTTCGGCCGGCCTGCCAAGGCGAGGACCGCGTTCCGCCCAGTCTAGAACAAGCGATCGATGCTTTTCTTCTTGCTTGCGCCGCCCGGTTGGCCCGTGGGCAGGACAGGTCGCACAATTCCATGCTCGTGCATGTCTCCCGCTTCGTAGACGTCCACGATGTCGTCCACAGGCAGGTACAGCGATACCTGGACGTTACGCGTGCTCTGATCTCAGGTGGCGATCGAGGAACGCTTGAGCGGTTGCAGCGGCTCTGGGATACCGACTTCTTTCCAACCGGCGAGGCCGTCCGGCATACCGTGTTCGGTCGCCGCACGGATCCCCTGGACTGGGCTGCCATTCTCGAACGCCTTCCTGACAGCGGCGACAGGATCAGAGTGGTCGTTACCAACGGACGATCGAAGGCAGGTCTCGACTATGAGGCTTATAGGGACTCGGGACTGTCGGTGATCGCCATTGGCGGCGACAAGCTTTCACGAGGGCTTACTCTCGAAGGCCTGACGGTCAGCTATTTTCTGCGCATCTCGAAGCAGTACGACAGCCTTCTTCAAATGGGCCGCTGGTTCGGCTATCGCCGCGGCTTTGCCGATGTCTGCCGCCTGTACACCACGCCGGACATGGAGGACTGGTTCCGGCATGTCGCGACCGCCAACAAGGAGCTTCGGTCTCAGCTTGCGCACATGCAATTGATGCTCGCGACACCAAGGGAGTACGGATTGCGAGTCGCGGGTCACAGCATTATGGGTGTCACTGCCGCGAACAAGCAAAGGTATGCCGTACCTCGGCAGGTCGGCTATGCGGGTGAGGGAAAGATCCAGACGGTCATGTTCCGGGATCCGGTAACCGTCGAGCAGAACGCCGCGGTCACCGAGGCCTTCATCGAAACGCTCGTCGGCGGTGTCCAGGCCCCACGCCGGCCTGGTACCGGGATACCCGCGAAGGGCGAGCTCTGGCCCAGCGTAGCGGGGCGAGCGGTGGCGGGGTATCTCCGAAGTCTCGCTTTCCCGCCCGAGAGCTATGAGATCGAGGGAAGACGGCTGGCTGGCTACATCGAAGACCAGATCCGCGTGGGCGAGCTCACTGACTGGGTGGTCTTTCTCGCGGCCGGCGACAGAGGGATCGAAGTCGAGCTCGCAGGTCGCAGGCTCCTCAGCATCCGTCGGAGCCCGCGCGCCGATCGCTCCACTTCGACCCGGTTCATCGTCAAGTCGATCCTGAATCCACCCGATGAGGCAATCGACCTTGCCGACGAAGAATTCATCGAAGCCCTTCGGCAGACAAACGAGGGGCGCCGTCTTGAAGGCCGGCCCGAAACAGACCGGCCATCGGGACCGAGCGTGCGGGCAGTCAGGGGACAGCGGCCGCAAAGCGGTCTGCTGATCATCTATCCTCTCGAACCGATCGATATCGCCACCACTCGTCCGCTCATCGGTGTCGTCGTAAGCTTTCCTGAGAGCGCCACGGCGTTGCAGCGCCTCTACCTCGAGAACACCGTCGGCCAGCGTGAACAGGCATGGTGACCGCTGACTGGGAGCAGGACCTCCGAGGCGCCTGGGCGGAGCTCGCCCTCCACCCTCCCCGGGCACGGCACTTCCGGACGCGACGGCTTTCGGCGGAGTTCCGCCTGGACGCCCATGCCGGTCTCCGGGCCACTGACGACGCGCCATGTCTTGTGATCGAAGCTGCCGCACCAGCCGATGCATCCTTTGAGGTGAGTGGAATGCGGCTCTACCCGGCCGCGGGTGAGGAAAGCCCTCTCCTTGTCCTCTCGCTGGAAGATCCCGAGGGCATCGACCTGTTCGCCGCAGTCTGCGCGGACGTTCTGCAAGCGGCGGCCAGCGCACCACAGGCCGAGGAGCTCTCATCTTTCCTGGCTCGGCTGCACGCATGGCGCCATTTCCTGCATGAACGCCGATCCGGTTTCACGCGCAACGAAACTGTCGGCCTCATGGGCGAGCTGGTCGTTCTGCGGCGTCTGATTCAGGATGACTTGCGCCTGCTGGCAAACTGGACCGCCCCGGACGACGGCCTCCATGATTTCGAGGTGGCCGGGCATGCGCTCGAGGTTAAGACGACGCTCGGGCCTGCGGCGACTCTGCGCATCTCAAGCCTCGATCAGCTCGACACTTCGGGCTTGCGAAGGTTGGACCTCCTGCACGTCCGCCTAGCGGAGACCCCGGAAGGCGAATGCCTGGAGGACATAGTCCAGGAGATTACCAGTTACCTCGCCCAGGACGCGGCGCGACGCGATTTCGACAATGCGTTGCTGCGCCGTGGTCTCATGCCCGACGACGTTGGCGCCCGCAACTCTCTGCGGACCTCTGTCCGGATGTTGACCGCTTTTGCAGTCGAGAAGAGTTTTCCGAGGCTCGTCCGCGCCTCTGTGCCCCTTGCCGTCACGGAAGCGGACTATACGCTGGAACTGAGAGGAATCGAGGCCTATTCGGTCGAAGCAGAGATTGTGCTTGCAGCGTTCGCAGGGAGAACAATCCTTTGAGTGAAGATGTAGTGGATCGCTTTGCCGCGCAATTGGCGGCCGAAGTCAAGAATGGTGTTTCTGATGAGACGCCCTTCTCGCAGAGTGCCTTCACGCGGATTGTCCTGGAGCAGCTCGAGGAGGCCGGGCATCTAGACGGCGCCTCCTATCTGCATCAGGAAGGCCGGCTTGGCAATGCAGCGTACCGGATCGACGGCTTCGCCTTTGACGAGGACCGAGCCCGGCTCGACCTGTTCACTACGCTATACGCCGATGAGATTCCTCCTGCTCGCCTGCCCGCAGCCGATGTTACCAGGGCGTTCAAACGCGCTCTCAGGTTCGCAAGCGCTTGCGTCGACGGGCTCGCCGGCAGGCTTGAGCCGTCCAATACAGAAGCAAGCGATCTGGCGCGGCAGATAGAGGTAGAGGCTTCGACCCTTGCCGTCGTGCGCATTGTCTTGCTAACCGACGGCATTATTCATGGGGATCTCCCGAGGCGTGAAAAGTGGGAGGGATGCACGGTCGAGTACGACGCTTACGACATCGTCCGCCTCCAGAGAGTTTTGGGCGAGGGCGAAACTCGTGCCGATATCACTGTCGATTTCGTCGCCCTGACAGGCGCTCCAATACCATGTCTGCATGTACCCTCGGACAACGGCGGCTACGACGCCTACCTGACCGTCCTCCCTGGCGATATACTCGCGCGCGTATATGAACGATATGGTGTGCGGTTGCTGGAACTCAACGTCCGGGCGTTCCTTGGACTGAAGGGCCGCAAGAGCGTAAACGCGGAGCTCCGGAAAACGATCATCGAACAGCCTTCGATGTTTTTGGCTTTCAACAATGGCATTGTCGCCACGGTCGACAATATCGAGCTGACCGCGGTTCAGGGCGCAGGCACTGCGATCCGCGCCTTGAGGGGGCTGCAGATCGTCAACGGTGGTCAGACAACCGCGTCGCTTCACCGGGCTCGGCGCAAGGAGAGCCTCAGCCTCGGCAGCGTCTCGGTTCCCATGAAGATTATCAAGGTCGGGGGCGCCGACCTCGGGGAAATGGTCGCGTCGGTCTCCCGCGCAGCGAACCGTCAGAACACGGTTCAATTGGCCGACTTCTCGGCCAACGATCCATTTCACCAGGAGTTGGAGACGCTCGCGAATAACACATGGCTTGACGACGGAAAGGGTCGCTGGTTCTACGAGCGCGCCAGGGGCTCCTATCTCGCGGCGGAACAGAAGGCCGCCTTTCGCAAATCTGAGCAGCAGGCGTTCAGGATGCAGACGCCCAAGCAGCGGCGCTTCAGCAAGCTGGACGTCGCCCGCTATCTGTCCGCCTGGTCGAACCTGCCGTATCGTGTATGTCTCGGTGGTCAGAAAAATTTTCAACACTTCATGCAGAGGCTCAAGGATGAGCCGCCGCCCCTCCTCGACACCGTATGGTTCAAGAGGCTGGTGGCAATCGGAATTCTCTATCGTGCGGTGGAGCGGACAGTGCGGGCCATGAAGTTTCCGGCCTATGGAGCGCAGATCGTCGCATACCTGGTGGCCGGCCTGAGCTACCAGATGGGCGGGCGGGTCGACTTCGCGCGCATCTGGACACAGCAGGCGGTTAGCCCGGATCTGGAAGATCTCATGAGAGTCTGGGCACCACTGATCGATGGTGCGCTGCGGGAGTCCGCAGGACAGCGGAACCCCAGCGAATGGTACAAGAAAGAGGAATGCTGGACCGGATTGCGAGCCCACCTGCCGTTGCTCGCTGAACCTCTTCCTCCCGAGCTGTCCTACAGCGAATCCGGTGCGTCTTCAGATACCCACGGACCTTCACCCGGCGTCTTCGCCGTGGACTACGACCGGATCGCCCGGTGCATGGAAGTCAGCGCAGCCACCTGGCTTGAGGTGGCAGAGCGGGGCAAGCGAGCGGGACTTTTCCATTGGAAGGTTGCAGGGATCTGCGGAACGCTTGCCCAGTATGCCGCCGGTGGATGGGAGCGTAAGCCCTCCGCGAAGCAGGCGAAGCCGGCCCTCGAAGCGCTCGAGAGCGTTGTACGAGCCGGGATTCTGCCCCCTGGTACATCCACGCCGGCACTGGCAGGATGACCCTTTTCGATGCCGATCAGCCCAGCGCCCATCACAAGTGCCGGGGTAGGGCGCCCCTCGAGGTGACCTGGTTGGATCGCACTCAGGAGCACCCGACGATGGGCCCGGGACCAATCGCAGGGACCTGCCAAGCATGAGGCGCCGTCGACTCTTGATTTACTGCTCCCCAGAGCATCACCAAGCCAGAACCGAAACAGCCGTCTCCTCCCTGCCAGAAGACTTTGCGCCCCTCTACGCCAGTCTTCGCTCCCAACTGTTTGCCCTCGGCTTGCTCACCCCAACCGGGCGAGCCTCCGCTCGGAGCTTTGGCGCCTCTAACTCAGGGCGATGGAAGGGACGAAGACTTCCTGGGCGACATCGAGGCGGGCCTGAACCTCGGCTTCTCCGCCGAACAGTGCGATGACGGTATTGGTATCAAGGAGATACCTCCTACCACTCATCAAAATCCACCCGCTCACACCCCTCCTCGATCGCCTCCCTCATCTCGCGGGCAGACTCAGGATCCAAAATGCCGGCGAAGCGCAAAAGATTATGGCCGGGGACACCCTTGGGTGGCGGGGACACCAAGCGATGGACGAGCTCGGCGGCCTGCTTCTGTTCTTCAGGGGAAAGCTGATCGAGGTCGCTGAGGATCTGCGCTTTGACCGCTGGGAGCACCATACTAAGGAACCCTCCCGCGCTGGAGGTTTAGATGGTGCCCAGGACCGGAATCGAACCAGTGACACCGTGATTTTCAGTCTTGATGTTGAAGATCCCGCTGAATCCTGGTAGACCCCATAAGTCAATGAATACAAGGATTCCTTGACACTGGCCCTCCCCATGGTACCCTGTAGGTCCCGGTTCGCGACAGCCCAGCGACAGCCCAGGACACTACGGAGGCCCCCATGCAAGCCAAGATCACCAAGCGCCTACTCGACTCCCTCAAGCTCCCCGAGACCGGCGAGGTCAAGGTCTGGGATTCAGAGCTACGCGGTTTCGTGGTCCGGGTGCGGGCCGGGGGAAGCCGTCGCTTCACCGTGGAATGGATGCGGGACCGGAAGACACGCCGTCTCACCCTCGGGGAGTACGGCCCCCTGACCGCCGACCAGGCGCGGGAGCTGGCCCGGCAGGTGCTCGCTCGCGTGGCCCGGGGCGAGGACCCTGCCGCCGACCTCGCCGAGAAGAAAGCCGCGCCGACCGTAGCCGATCTCGGTCCCCGCTACCTGGAGCAGCATGCCGGCCCGAAGAAGAAGGCCGCCAGCGTGACTGCCGACGAACGAATGCTGCGGCTCTACATCCTGCCGACCCTCGGGAAACGGAAGGTGGCCGAGATCGCCCTGCGGGAGGTTGCCGACCTCCATCACAGCCTCCGGGCCAAACCCGTACAGGCCAACCGGGTTCTCGCCCTGATGTCTAAAATGCTCGGCCTTGCGGAGCGCTGGGGACTCCGCCCGCCGGGCTCGAATCCCTGCCGGGGGGTGGACCGCTTCCCCGAGCGATCCCGGGAGCGTTTCCTTTCCGCTGCGGAGCTGGCACAACTCGGCGCCGTCCTGGCCGAGGAGGAGAGCGAGGAGCCCTTCGTGGTGCTCGCCGTCCGGCTTCTCCTCCTGACCGGAGCCCGGCGGGATGAGGTGCTAACGCTCCGCTGGGCAGACGTTGACCTTGACCGCGCCTCCCTCCGGCTCGCCGACTCTAAAACGGGTGCGAAGGTCATCCCCCTGGGGCCTGCCGCGCTCGCGCTCCTGGCCTCTGCGCCGCGCATGGAGGGCAACCCCTACGTCATCCCCGGCCGGCGTACTGGCGGCCGCCTGGTAGGCATACAGCGGCCCTGGGTGCGTATCCGGGAGCGGGCCAAACTCGCGGACCTCCGGCTTCATGACCTGCGCCATAGCTTCGCCAGCATCGGCGCGGCCGCGGGGCTCGGCCTGCCCATCCTGGGCGCCATCCTCGGCCACCGAAACCAGGCGACGACCGCGCGCTACGCCCACCTCTCCGACGACCCCCGCCGCGCCGCTGCGGCTCGAATCTCGGATGAGATCGCCGGGGCACTGTCCGGCCAGCCGGCCGGGGAGGTAATCAAATTTAGGAAGTCTTGAAGCACACCGGGGCGGCCGTGCCGCCCCGTTTCCCACGTTAACGGCCCCGGCGAGAGATGGAAGCTCCCGCCGGAGCCTGACCGAGCACAGGAGCAGAGCCTATGCCCAGCTTGCCGCAGTCTATCCCGCCCGTCCCCCCGCCCCCTCCCATCGACCTCTCACAGGTCACGGAGGCCACCCGCCGACAGATCTATGACGCAATCGTTCAAATACACTTCACCCCCGCCCCCGGCGAGATCCTCGCCGCGAAGCAAGCCGGGGAGTGGTACCAGGTGCATACCGCCGACGAGTGCGGCGTAGCGGTCGCCTACGCTCTTGGGCGGTGGTTCGTCTACTGGCGCCAGTGGGACGCAACCGACGATGCCCCCGAGGAACAGCAGTGGGAGGTCCTCACCGTCAACGCCCGGCCGGGTGCGCGGTTCGGCATCGAATTCCAGGAGATCTAGCCCATGGCCTCCCGGAAGATGACGACCATCACCGTCCACGCATCCCGACAGCAGGCGCAACGATGGGGAGGGGCGGCACAGTACGAAGGCGCGCCCAGCGTCGCCGCATGGCTCGCCATCCTGGCAACCGAGCGGCTCCGCCACCTCGGCCGGTTCGTGCCGCGTCTCGCGCTCCGCTGGCAACGCTCCCGCTTCAAGGCTCTACGGCTCCCTCACTACGGCGCCAAAGAGGCCACCCTTCAGGATGTCGCCGGCATCGTGGGCGGTCCCTTCGGCGTCTACAAGGACCCGAGCGAGCACCCGCCCGGGGTCTTCCACCTGGTCCACCTTCCGACCGGCTCCCACCTGGCAAAGCTTCCCCTGCGGAAGCGCTGCAAGTCGCTCGCGCGGGAGCTGGCAACCTACCGGGTGAACTGGGATACGTCGGTCCCGGAGAAAGTCACCGGCCCCGAGATGTGGAAGGTTCAGAGCGCCATCCGCCAAGCCCAAACCGCCGCTTACGGCTCGCCGATCACCGGCAGGAAGGAGGAGGAGCATGGATAGCCCGAAGCTCGCTCACTTCACCATAGCTGCAAGCATTGAACAGTCTGCCAGGTGGAAGCAAGCGGCGGAGATGGCGGGGCGCGCGGTCGGGGCCTGGATTTCAGAGGCGGCGGACGCCTACCGGGAGCGAGTCCAGGCCAAGCTACCTACCGCTTCCCTGTCCTGGCGCCGTGGCGCTCGCTTCCGGGTGGTTCTCATGGACGGCGAGGAGGTAGAGAGGAAAGGCATGCTCTCGCCCCCGTTCGCCGTCTTCTACGGCCACGCGGAGGGGACGGCAGGGGCGGCCGGTCCCAGGTCGCACGCCCTGGTCTACCTGCCGGAGCGGCGCATCCTGGCGAGTTTCAGGTACGCGGACCAGTGCAAGGCGCTCGCCTCAGAGTTGGCGCCGACTCTCTTACGGGGGTTGCCCCCTCCAGACCCTGGGGGGATCGTAGAGCGGTATCGCCGGGAAGCGATGTAGAAGCACACCAGGGCCGGTTCCCAACGAGAGGGGGCCGGTCCTCTCTTCTTTCTACCCCGCTCCCCCCTTTCGCTCCGCTTACGCCCACCTTCTTCCCGCGCGATTTTGAGTAATCTATATCGTATCACGATGTGCGTGCTCCGCCGACCGGAAGAGGTGCGGACGCGTCCCGCGAAAACGCCCTACGCTCGCGCTCAGAGACCCGCTGCGGCTCGATTTCACATCCCCAGCATGGGGAGGGGGGTCCGCCACTCGGCGACGCCTGGGGACTCTACCGGCCGGCCCGGCAACGAAAAATCCCCCTCGGAGTCTCGCTAAGGCCCCTAGGCCCCCGGGCGGGCTTATCCGGCGCATTAAGGCTAGTTTGGCAGGACTCCGAAAGCGCCACTTATCCGGATTACTTTGCAATGTAAAGGGCTTTAACTGCCACGCCTGTGCAAATTTCCCACTTTCCGTTGTTGCAAGTCGGCCTCCTTGTGGTACAATAATGAGTCATGGGGACGCCTAGGACCTGATGGAGCAGAAAACCTCCGAGGAAGGATTTAATGAGAGTTGAGTACCTCAAACAAGCAGGCCCCCCCGCGCTTTCTCCGCCCCCGCCAAGTCGCAGAGATCTACGGACTCACTACTAAGTTCCTCGCGCATGCCCGTGTGCGCGGAACGGGACCGAGCTACCGGAAACTCGGTCGAAAGCTATGCCTCTATTCCGTTGAAGAACTAGAGCAATGGATAGAAGCGCAACGCCGCTCCTCCACCTCTGACCGCGGAAGTGCAGAGTAATCCGCTGTGATCGCGGAGGCTTCCGGAAGCTTTCCCGATTACTTTCCCTGCCCGGCAGAGGAAGGACATCGGTGCGTAGACGGCTCTACCGACGATCAATGGGAGTGCCCTGAGTGCGGCCGGAGCGGTGGAGCGGAGGAATACAAGCGTCTCTCCAATGAGCTTGCCGCGCGGCAGGATCAACCTCTCCCGCTCCGCTTCAACGCGGACCTGGACGAAGCGAGCGTCCAAACTGTCCAGCGCGCGCTCGACCACGCCGCGCTGCCAGAGGCCATCAGCATAGAAGAGTTCCTTGCCCGGAAGCTTCCCGCTCGCAAGTGGCTCGCGACTGGACTCCTTCAAGAGAAGGATACGAGCATGATCCACGGGTGGCGTGGGCTTGGCAAATCACACTTCGCGGCTGGTCTCGCCTATGGGCTCGCATGTGGGACAGACTTCTTGCGGTACAGAATCGAGGAGCCCGTGGGGGTGCTCTACGTGGATGGAGAGATGCCGCGAGAGGATCTTCAGCTTCGATTCTCCGCCATCGAACATAGTTCCACTTGCAAGCCGACTGCGCCACTCTTCCTTCTTGCTCGGGACATGGCCGAGGTGCCGTTCCCAAGCCTCGCGACTCGCGAGGGACAACGGATGGTAGAGGGCAACCTCATGCCAGGCGTGCAGGTCATTGTCCTCGATTCCCTCAGCACGCTTTGCCAAAGTGATGAACGCGAGAACGATAGCGGCAGTTGGGCCGGCATGCAGGAGTGGCTGCTGACGCTCCGGAGCCAGGGCTTCACCGTGCTGCTGGTCCATCACGACGGCAAGAATCGAGAGCAACGCGGTACGTCCGCCCGCGAGACGATCCTCTCTCAAGTCGTGCAACTCGTGCAGCCGGAGGATTACGACCCATCCCAGGGAGCTCGATTTCAAGTTCACTTGAAAAAAGCCCGAGGTGTGAGGGGGGCCGACGCGGTGCCGTTCGAGGCATGGCTCGAAAGCGCCCCAGACGGCCGGCAGGTATGGACAGTCCGTCCACTTGAAGGCATTGAAGATCGAATCCGGGCAGCTCAGGCAGCCGGCAAGCGCACGGTGCAGGAGGTCACGGACGCTACCGGCCTAAAAAGATCAACCGTAGGTAGGTTGATGAAGAGTAACCGTCCGGCCAACCCCATCTTCCCCTGCCGAGCCCCAACCGGGAAAATGCGCCAGGAGGTAAACCATGGCGCAGAAGGCGAGCCGAGAGTTGACGAAGCGGGAGCAGCAGTGGCGGGAGCGGATCGAAGCGTGGCGTAGCAGCGGTCAGCGGCAGAGCGAGTTTTGCCGCGTCCACGGGTTCCCGGCCAGGTCGTTCAGCTACTGGAAGATTGAGTTGGTCCGGCGCGCGCATCTCCGCGTGGGTGAAGCGGCGCCGGGAAAGTCCCCGCAGCCCGAGGAGGCCGAGGGACCTGGAGGGCAAGCGCTTTGTTGGCGGCAGGTTGCCTGGCCTGCCCCGCCGCCGACTGGAGTTCCGTCGCGCGCTGCGGAGGACGGTCTGGAGGTGGTGTTACCGGGCGGCTGGTCGATTCGTCTAGGTCCGCGGTTTGAAGCGGAGTCCTTGAAGCGGTTGCTCGGCGTGCTGGAGGTCGTGTCGTGCTGATGCCGCCGTCTTCAGTGCGCGTGTTCGTGGCGTCTGGGGCGGTGGACCTGCGTCGATCGTTCGACAGCCTGGCCTACTGCACCCAGGAGTTGCTACGGCAAGACCCTCTGTCGGGCCACCTGTTCGTATTCCGCAACCGGCGAGGAGACCGGGTCAAGATTCTTTACTGGGACCGCACGGGCTACTGCCTCTGGTACAAGCGACTGGAGAAGGGGACCTTTCGTCTGCCAAGCGGTCCCGACGGAGGTGTGGAGATCAACGCCGCCGAGTTGGTGCTGTTGCTGGAAGGCATCGATCTGTCGGGTGCGCGTCGGCAGGTGCGCTATCTTCGGCGGAGTGCCTAAAGGGTATTCCTTTCCTGGAATCGATCATTTATAGTTGGGCTCCGCAATGGAACCGGAGCCCCAGCTTCCCACCGATCCCCAAGTTCTGCGGCAAATAGTCCTGGAGTTGCTGAGCACTCTGCAAGAGAGAGATCGCCGGATCGGCCAGCTGTCCTCGCAGCTGGAGGCGCTGAAACGGCGTCTGTTCGGAAAGCACTCCGAGAAGCTCGATCCAGATCAGTTGCTCCTCGAGCTGGGAGCATGGTTGACCTCGCAGCTGGGCGAGGAAAGCTCCGAGGGCCAGGCTCCCCAGCCTGTGGTCCCAGAAGAGGAAGGCTCCGCACCGCCAAAGAAAGGTCATGGCCGAAGCCGCTTGCCCGAGCGCTTGGCGCGGCAGCGCACGGAATACCATCCGGCTCCGGCGGACCGTGTCTGCCCGGAGTGCAAAGTGGATCTGCGCCGGATCGGTGAGGAGGTCAGCGAGCAGCTCGAGTACGTGCCGGCGAGCCTCTTCGTTCGCGAGCACGCGCGGATCAAGTATGCCTGTCCGCAATGTCAGGGCCCTGTGGTGATCGGGAGCTTACCGCTCCAGCCGATCGCCAAAGGGCTGCCTGGGCCTGGCCTTTTAGCCCATGTCCTGACCAGCAAGTATGCGGATCACCTACCGTTGCATCGCCAGGAGGGGATCTTCCAGCGCCATGGCGTGGAGCTGAGCCGGAAGACGCTATGCGATTGGGTCGCGGCGGGTGCGGCGCAGCTCAAGCCGTTGGTCCTGGTGATGAAGGACGAGGTGCTCGGCTCCCGCAAGATCCACACCGATGACACGACGGTGCCGGTGCGCGACAAAGATCGCGCTTCGATGCGGCAAGGTCGATTGTGGATTTACATTGGGGACGCTGAGCATGAGCATCTCGTCTTCGACTACACGCCGGATCGAAAACGCGACGGCCCGCAGCGCTTTCTGGCCGGCTACAAGGGCTATCTCCAAGCCGATGCCTATGGCGGCTACAACTGTGTGTATGCGCCGCAGGGGGAATCGCGTGAACCTGGCGCTATCGAGGTCGCCTGCTGGGCGCATGCCCGGCGAAAATTCTTCGACTCGATGTCGAGCGACGGCCGGCGCTCGTCGGTCGCCTTGGCCTATATCCGCGAGCTGTATGCGATCGAGAAACGGGCACGCGACCTGAGCCCCGAGCAGCGCCATGCCCTGCGCGGCCAGGAAGCTCCGCGAATTCTCAAGGCAATGAAGGCCTGGCTCGAAGAGGAGGCGCCGAAGGTCTTGCCCAAGAGCCCGATGGGCGACGCCATCACCTACTCCCGTGGGCAGTGGGTAGCCCTCACGCGCTACCTCGAAGACGGCATTCTAGAGATCGACAACAACCGCGCCGAGAGAGCTTTGCGGCGGGTCGCCATCGGCCGGAAGAACTGGATGTTTGCGGGCAGCGATGAGGGTGGACATCGCGCGGCGATCATTTACAGCGTGGTGGCCAGCTGCGCCGTCCTCAAGATCGATCCATTCGCCTACCTACGCGACGTACTGCAACGCCTCCCATCGTGCCCTCCCGCCGACCTGAAGAACCTGACGCCGAAGGCCTGGAAGGCAGCCTCGCTCGCCGCCCAGGCCAACTGAGCGGCGGCCGCCGCCTCCCGCCATCCAAGCGTGGCATCTTCGCCCGGTCCTCCGGGCAAGACCTGGCACTGAGGGAGGCCTGCCGGCTTGGCCGAAGTACAGCTCTGGGTAAAGGGGGGAGGCAGGCCCACGCTGGGAGGCGGGCCGCTCGGGAGGGCCGACCTGGGGTTCGCCGGACGGTTACGATGAAGAAGATGAGGGAGGAGGGTTCAGGATAGGAAGCTTGTCCCATGTCCCACGCCTTAAGGGTTGGGACAGTGGGACAGGCCAGTTGTCCCATCCGTCCCAGGAACGTGGGACAGGTGGGACAGGTGGGACAGGCAGGGACCGTGGGCTCTATCGGCCCCCCCGCCACGCATCTAGATTTCCAAACACTTGCGGCAATTTTCGGGAGACATTAGGGAGCTACAAAGGCTATCGAGGACTTCCTTCTTAGCGCGACTCCGGAAACGCCTCAGGGCGAGACAGTCGGCCAGAGCCGGGACTTCAGCTCTGCATGAAGCCGAAACGCTAACCTCCTCGGAGATAGTAACGGAGCTTAGCTCGGATTGAAAATCGCCTACCTTCCTGCGATAGGTATCTTGGGCATCTTCTAACTCGCCCTCCTTAAACTTACAATTGCCCTCGCTGTAACTCCTGCACAGGCGCAAGCTGTCCTTGGCTTCTGTTACCTCTTCTTCTGCTGTCTCAACGGCACGACTTGCTTGAGAGGCATTCTCGACCTTTGTTTTCAAGTCGGCCAGGGAATCGGCGCATCTACTCCAGTCCACCGCGCTCGAAATTGACCCCGAAAGGAGAAAGATGAGCGTAAGACTTGTTTTCATGATCTTACTCCTCACGATCTTTAGCTAGTTCCTGCAAAAATTTGAAGTCTGGTAGCACCATCTCGGCATCCCTCACTCGCCGTTTGGGTCCGGCTCTCCAGGGTGCTTGAAGTCTGTCTGAGTACGCCAGCGTTCCACGCCAAATTTACCCACCATGCAAATAATTTTTTTGTCCTCGTCTTCCCAGTACTTGCCGACTACGTGAGCCAGTCGCAAGTGACCTCCTGCCAACTCCACTTCCATGACATCACTGCGCAGCACGTCACCCCACGGATGGAGCGGTGGGCACGTCCGGCCCTCGATCCATGGACCCTTCGACATAACTACCTCCTCTTCTAAAAAGTGAAGCCGGTAGAACTGGCGCCGAAAAAATCCCCTCGGCCTGAGAGACAGATAGGTCTTCGGAGGTTACCCCTCCGTGTTCCGAGACGGCCCCCCCAGCAACGGGGCAGGGTCCACCCCCTCGCACTCCTCCTCGATCGCTTCCCTCATCTCGCGGACAGAGACAGGGTCCAGCGTTCCCGCGAAGCGCAGGAGGTCGCGGCCGGGAACGCCCTTCGGGGGGGAGGAAACGGGGAGAGGGACTGACTCCACCTGTTCAGGCGAAACGCTGCCACCTACAGCCCAGCGACAGCCCAGGCCTGAAACCGAGTCCGGAGGCTTTTTCTCGCTGGGCACCTAAGTTATTGACTCTGAAGGGTTTGAATGGTGCCCAGGACCGGAATCGAACCAGTGACACCGTGATTTTCAGTCACGTGCTCTACCAACTGAGCTACCTGGGCACAGGGTCAGGCGACCCCAAGGGGCGCTATTTTTAGCACCTGCCGGGGCGGGAGTCAAGCATGGCGACGGCCGATGCCCGGGTTTCAGGCGGGAGAGCCCCGGATCTCAAGGTCCGAGCCCCGGCTCCCAGGCTTCAAGCTCCGTCACCCAAGCTTCGAGACCCTGTCGCCCGGACTTCAAGCTCCGCAACCCAGGCTTCGAGCCCCTGTATCTCAGGCTTCAAGCTCCGTAACCCAAGCTTCAAGCTCCGCAACCCAGGCTTCGAGCCCCCATATCTCAGACTTCAAGCTCCATATCTCAAGCTTCGAGACGCCCGATCTCAAAGTCGGATCTCCCTGCCTTCGGACTCAGGTCCCGGTGCCCCAAAAGTCCCGCAGCCGCATTTCTTCCCTGGGGAGCGTCGAGAACAGCCTGAAATCCTGGGCTCCTACTTCACCCGCCCGCCCGGGAAGTCCCGTCCCCCCTGGTGGAGGACGACCTCGGTCGCCTTGCCGTCGGGGCCGCGGTGGAAGGTCAAGGCGGCGTCCACCTCCTTCAGGAAGAACTCTTCGGGGGAGGTGGCGAAGAGCTCGTGGCGGGACTGGCCCGTGGCCTGGGAGTAGAGGTGCTCCCCCTCGCGGGTGACGACGATGTCGAAGTCCGAGGCCAGGCGGTAGTCGCCCACCAGGCCTTCCAGGAGAGCGGGGGCGACCGCGACCGACTTCTTCTCGGCCGGCAGGGGGTCGTTCGTGCGGACGGCGTCGGTGGAATCGCCATGGCTCTCCATCGTCATCCCCGTGACCTTGCCCCCGCCGGTCTGGAAGTGCAGGTGGTCCACGCTGTCCTTATAGAAGAAGTCGGTCGGGGAGGCCGGCAGGGCCTCGTTTCTCGTGCCGCCGGGGAGGCGCTGGGTGAAGAGCCGGTCCCCCTGGCGGGTGACGACACGGGTGGTCTTGTCGTCGATCCGGTAGACCCCCACGTAGCGGTCGAGGACGGCGGGGTCGACGGGGACCGCCTGCCTCGCGTCGAGCGGCTTGCCGACCAGGAGGCTGGCGATCTCGATGCCGAGGAAGTCGAGCCCCGGCTCGTGCTCGGGGTTGTTCGAGAGGATGGCGACGACGATCCGGTCCTCGGGGAGGCGGAGCAGCTCGGTCGAGAAGCCGTTGATGCCGCCCCCGTGCTCGATCACCCGGTGCCCCTCGAAGCTCCAGAGGGCGAGGCCGTAGCCGTAGCCGGTCGACTTCCCGCTCTTCAGGCGATAGGGGGTGACCATGCGGTCGAAGAGGTCCTGCCGGACCAGGGTGCCCGAGAAGAGCGCCCGCTCCCAGAGGGCGAGGTCGTCGACGGTCGAGATCAGCGCCCCGGCGGCGAAGGGCTGGGTCATGCTCAAGTAGGCGGCGTTCCGGTAGTGCCCCGGCTCCCCCTCGTAGCCGGCGGCCCGGCCGGGGAGGATGGGGCCGTCGGCGCCGTAGGAGGTGTGGGTCATGCCGAGGGGGGTGAAGATCGTCTCGGCCAGCCAGTCGCCGTAGGCCTTCCCCGTCACCTTCTCGATCACCATCCCGAGGAGGAAGTAGCCCGAGTTGTCGTAGAGCATCTTCTCGCCCGGCGCGAAATCGGCCGGCTCGTTCTTGAAGAGGTCGACCACCTGCCGCGGCGTCAGGTCCTGCCGGATCACCTTGCGCCACTCGGGGAGGCTGGTGTAGGTCTTGATCCCCGAGGTGTGGGTCAGGAGGTGCTCGAGGGTGATCTTCTGGCCGTGGGTCGGGAAGTCGGGGAGGTACCGGGTGAGGTCGTCGTCGAGCGCGAGCTTCCCCTGCTCGGCGAGCTTCAGGATCGCGAGAGCCGTGAACTGCTTGGTGATCGAGCCCAGCCGGAAGACCATCTCCGGGGCGATGGGGACCCCGAGCTCCAGGTTCGCCATGCCGTACCCCTTGCGCAGGAGCACCTTGCCGTCCTTCTCGACGAGCACCGCCGCCCCCGGCTCGGCCGCCGGGTAGGTCCGGGCCAGGAGCTGGTCGATCCGGGCCGCCAGGTCGGCGTCGGTGACTGGGGGGGTGGCGGCGCGGGCCGGAAGGGCGGAGGCCAGTCCAGAGAAGACGAGGAGAAGCAGGAGGACGGGGCGCGGGGTGCGTCGCATGGGGGCGGTCCTTTCGGGGCTAGGTCCGTCATCCTATACGAGGGCGGGGCGAGGTTCCGCGCGCTTCGCCGGCTTTTGGCGTAGGCTCCTCCCATGGCCGAGGTGACGCTCCACCACGTCAAGAAGAGCTACGGTCCGGTGACGATCATCGAGGATCTGGAGCTCGACGTCCGGGACAAGGAGTTCATGGTCCTCGTCGGCCCGTCCGGGTGCGGCAAGTCGACGGCGCTCCGGATGATCGCCGGCCTGGAGGAGATTACGGGGGGGACGATCGAGATCGGCGACCGGGTGGTGAACGACGTGCCGCCCAAGGACCGCGACATCGCCATGGTCTTCCAGAGCTACGCCCTCTATCCCCATATGTCGGTCCGCGAAAACCTGGAGTTCGGCTTGAAGATCCGGAAGACCCCGCGGGCGGAGCGGGACCGCCGGGTGGGGGAGGCGGCGGAGATCCTGGGGCTCACCCCGCTCCTGGCGCGAAAGCCCAAGGACCTCTCCGGCGGCCAGCGCCAGCGGGTCGCCCTCGGCCGGGCTATCGTGCGCAAGCCCGCGGTCTTCCTCTTCGACGAGCCGCTCTCGAACCTCGACGCCAAGCTCCGGGTGCAGATGCGGGCCGAGATCTCGAAGCTCCAGAAGCGGCTGGAGACGACGACGGTCTATGTCACCCACGACCAGATCGAGGCGATGACCATGGGCCACCGGATCGCGGTGATGAACGCCGGCCGTTTGCAGCAGCTCGGCACCCCGCTCGAGGTCTACGACCGGCCGGCGAACCTCTTCGTGGCGAGCTTCATCGGCACCCCGCCCATGAACCTCGTACCGGCGACCCTGGCGGACGGCGGCGCGACGATCGCCGCTGCCGGCTTTGTGCTCCCCGTTCCCGAGGCGCTGCGCCCGGCGACCGCGAAGGCGGACGGCAGGAAGGTCGTCCTCGGGATGCGGCCGGAGAACCTGCGCGGGGGAGATTCCGCAGAGAAGGCCGCGGAGGGGGCGACCGGCATCGCCGGCGTCGCCGGCATCGCGAGCATTTCCGGCATCGTGGAGTTCGTCGAGCCTCTGGGGCACGAGGTGATCGTCCACACCCGGGTGGGGGAGGATCTCCTCGTCGCCAAGCTCGAACCGCGCCGAGCGCCGGCGATGGGCGACCCGATCACCTTAGCCGTCGAGCTCGGCGCCCTCCACCTCTTCGATGCCGCGAACGGCGAGCGGCTGGGATAAACCTCCTACCGCACCCGCAGCCGCCAGATCCCGCTCCCGTGCGCCGGGAGCTTCACCTTGCGGGCCCCGGAGCTGCCGCCGAGCGGGGGGACTCCCGGAGAGACGTAGTACGGGTCAGGGGCCCCCGGCACGTTGTAGGGCCCGGCCTCGACCGGGGTCTCGCCTAAATTGTGGACGACGAGCACCGTCTCCCCCGCCGTCTGGCGCAGAAAGGCGAGGATGGGGGTGGCGGCGTTCGCCGGGGTGAGGAGGACGAGGCTCCCTTCTCGGAGGGCCTCCGAGTTGTGGCGGGCGCGGATCAGGAAGCGGTAGTGAGAGAGGAGGGAGTCGGGATCGCCGGTCTCGGCCGCGGCGGTCGCCGGCTTCCCCTTCTCCCCGGGGAGACCCAGCTCCTCGCCGTAGGAGAGGAAGGGGGCGCCGGGAAGGGTGAGGAGGACGGCGGCGGCGCTCTTCTCTCTGCCGAGCCCGTCCAACGGGTAGGCGTGGCGGTCGAGGTAGGGGGTCTCGCCGACGCCTTTGGGCGAGCGCCTCACGAGCTCGGCGAGCTGGGCGGCGATGCCGCCCGCCTGCCCCGCCTTCGCCCCCTGGACGAGGGCGGCGGCCAAACTGGCGTCGAGGCTCTTCGGCAGCGCGGTTTCGGAAGGGGCGCTGGCTGCGGCGCTCGGGGCACTCGGCGCAAGAATCACCTTCATCCCCCGCTTGTGCGCAGCGGCGAGGAGCGCCGCCAGATCCTGGGCGCTGCCGTCCCCGGGGCTCCGGATCAGGTAGAGGGCATCGACCCCGAGGTCGCCGAAGGAGTGCGGGTTGCCGTCGTTCAAAGAGTCGAGATGGGCGATCAGCCCCTGGAGCGTCCCCTTCCCGGCACCGTTCGAGTCCTTGAAACGCCCCACGGGGACCTCGTAGAGGACGGCTCCGGGCGCCCAGTCGTGGTCGGGGGCAGCGGAGGCAGCCGGCGGGGTCGTCGCCGCAGGGGGAGGGGGAGCGGGGTTGGCGGTACTGACGGCAGTCGAGGCAGCGACGACGAAGAGCAGGGCGAGGGCGGCGGCGGACAGGGAGGGGGCTGGGGATCGCATGGGCGGTATCTTACCGCCGGTCCTCAATCGTCCTCGTTCTTCTCCACCTGGATGTGGTTGATCCGCTGGTGCTCGTCGAAGTCGAGGTTGAGGCTGAAATCCTCGTCCCAGGCGAACCAGACGGCGAGCCGGCCCGGGCCGGCGGGGCGGAGCACCTCGTAGCGTTTGCCATAGAGCTTCTCCGCGCAGCGCATCGTGCAGCCCAGGGTCAGGCCGCGGCCGGTCCGGCCCAGGCGGCCGGTGGGCTTCTCGCCATAGACGTCGACCTCGACCAGGCGCTCCGGCCCGCTGCCTTCGCTCCGGGTGCGGACGGCGAGCTTGTTGCGCCCCGGCTTCTCCCAGACGTACTCGGTCTCGGCGTAGCCCGGAGGCGTGGGGGTCTTGTCGACGTGGTCGGGCGGGCCGTAGAGCTTTTCGACTCTCGGCAGGTTCCAACGGGCGAGGTCGATCCCGGCGAGGACGGTCTCCCGCCGGCCGTGAGCCCGCTTCGCCTCGGGGATCTCGTCGGCCGCGAGGCGTTGGAGGCCGAGGGCGAGGAGAGCCCATCCGGCGAGCGTGGCGGCCAGGAGAAGCCGGCGGGGCCTCAAGACTGGCGCTCCCGGAAGTCCTGGATCATGGCCGCCAGGCGATCGAGCCCGCGTTCCACCTCCGGGTAGGAGGGTCCGAAGGAGAGGCGGACGTGCTGGTGGAAGCGGGAGAGGTGCTGGGCCCGGCGGTGGCCGGGGTTGACGTCGAAAAAGACCCCGGGGACAGAGATCACCTGGCGCTCCAGGGCGGCGCGGAAGAAGGCCATGCCGTCGGCGATCGGCTCCGGGAGACCCGCGAGCGAGACGAAGGCGTAGAAGGTCCCTTCCGGGTCGGGGTGGACGGTCATCCCCATCGCCCGGGTGCGGGCGAGCATCAGCTCGCGCTTGGGGAGAAAGGCGGCACGGATGGCCGCGGTCTCGGCGAGCACCAGGTCGGGGTCCAGGAGGGGGATCGCCGCCCGCTGGAGGGGCTTGCTGCCGCCGCCGTCTAAAAACGAGCCGGCGCTCTCGACCGCCTCGATCACCTGCCGCGGTCCCACGGTCCAGGTCACCCGCCAGCCCGGATAGCGCCAGTTCTTGGTCAGGCCGTCGACGATCACCACCGGATCGCTGTCGACGTCCTCGACATAGCGGGCGGCGGAGACCATGGGCCCCGGTTCGCCCGGGCCGGGCTGCCAGATGTAGTGGGAGTAGAACTCGTCGAGGAGAAGGGTGCAGTCGAGCTCGCGGCCGATCGCGATCCACTCGGCGAGTTCGCTGCCCGAGACCAGCTTGCCCATGGGGTTCGAGGGGTTGGAGAGCAGGAGGACCGAGAGCCCACGCCCCTGGATCTCGCGCCGGAAGTCGTCCGCCGTGAAGCGGTAGCCGGACTCCCGGGAGAGGAGGATGGGGATGGGCGTCACCAGCCGGAAGATGTCGAGGAGCTCCTCGTAGGCGGTGTAGTCGGGGAGGAAGTGGCCGAGGTTCACCCGGTCGAGCGAGGCCACCGCCCGGGTGAGGGCCGCCCGGCCGCCGCCCGAGATCGCCACGTTCTCCGCCGTGTACTGCGACGGCATCCCCCGCCGATAGAGGCGGTTGTAGAGCGCCGCCACGGCCTCCCGCAGCTCCCAGAGGCCGGGGACCGGGGCATATTCGTGGTCCGCCGGGTCGACCTCGACCGTGCGGATGCGCGGCGGCGCTCCCGGGAGCGGCCCGATCTCCGGCTGTCCCTGGCCGAGGTTCGCCCACTCCGGGTGCCCCGCCCGGTAACCGTGGGCTTGCGCCTCCTTGGTGACGTAGACGACGCCCGTCCGCGGCACCGAGCGGAAGGCCTGGAGGGTCGAACGGCCGGCCTGGGCCGCACCGGGAGAGAGAGGGTTGGTAAGAAGGCTCATAGAGGGACCCTCTTGGGGTCTACTCGTTCTAGTGAGGCGGAGGGTAGAGACCGGGACGGCGCATTGCCAGCCCCCACCCCCGCGCGATAGCATCCGCAGGCCCGGTCGGGCCCGGCACTGGCCCGGACGGCGGCCGTACCCCCGCTTCCCTAAAGGAGAGACCCTGTGGATTTTGCCCTGACGTCCGAGCAGCGCGCCATTGCCGAGACCGCGCGGGAGTTCGCCCGCCGCGAGGTCGACCCTATCGTCGACGAGATCGACGAGAGCCAGCGCTTCCCCAGCGAGGTGATGGCGAAGGCCGGCGAGCTCGGGTTCCTCGGCATCATCTTCCCCGAGGAGTATGGCGGCGCCGGGCTGGGCTACGTCGAGTACGTGCTGGTGGTGACCGAGCTGTCCAAGGTCGACCCCTCGGTCGGCATCAGCGTCGCCGCCCACAACTCGCTCTGCAGCAACCACATCTACAAGTTCGGCAACGAGGAGCAGAAGAAGCGCTGGCTCGTGCCGCTCGCCTCGGGCAAGAAGATCGGCGCCTGGAGCCTGACCGAGCCGGGGGCGGGGTCGGACGCCGCCGGCACCCGGAGCCGCGCCGAGAAGGTCGACGGCGGCTGGATCTTGAACGGCGCCAAGACCTTCACCACCCACGGCAAGGTGGGGGACGTCTGCGTCGTCTTCGCCGTCACCGACACCCAGGGGCCGCGGCACCACAACATCTCCGCTTTCGTTCTCGACAAGGGGATGGAGGGCTTCCGGCCGGGGAAGAAGGAGAACAAGCTCGGCATCCGCGCCTCCGACACCTCCGAGGTCATCATGGAGAACTGCTTCGTCTCCGAGGACCGTCTCCTGGGCGACGTCGGCGAGGGCTTCATCCAGGCGCTGGAGATCCTGGACGGCGGCCGGATCTCGATCGCCGCCCTGGGGTTGGGCACCGCCATCGGCGCCTTCGACACCGCTCTGCGCTATGCCAAGGAGCGCGAGCAGTTCGGCAAACCGATCGCCGAGTTCCAGGCCATCCAGTTCGCCCTCGCCGAGATGTCGGTCCGCATCGCCGCGGCCGAGATCCTCACCTTAGCCGCCGCCCATGCCATGGACAAGGGCGACAAGGTGTCCCGCCTCTCCTCCGAGGCCAAGCTCGCGACCGGCGAGGCGGCGGTCTTCTGCTCGGAGCGCGGGGTGCAGATCCACGGCGGCTACGGGTTCATCAAGGACTACCGGGCCGAGAAGTACTACCGGGACGCCAAGATCTGCACCATCGGCGAGGGGACGAGCGAGATCCAGCGCCTGGTCATCGCGCGGCTGCTGATGAAGGGGCGCTGATGCCGGCCGCGCTCCAGGGGGCCGAGGCGGTCGGGAGCGCCCTGGACGACCTGGTCCCCCGCCTCCTCGCCCGCGAGGCGCGGGCGGTGGCGCGGGCCATCACCCTGACCGAGGACGGCGGCCCGGCCCAGCGCGAGCTGATCGGCCGCATCTATCCCCACACCGGCCGCGCCCGGGTGGTCGGCATCACCGGTCCGCCCGGCTCCGGCAAGAGCACCCTGGTCGACCGGCTGATCCGGCTCTGCCGGCGCCGCGGCGAAACCGTCTCGGTCCTCGCCGTCGACCCCACGAGCCCCTTCACCGGCGGCGCCATCCTCGGCGACCGCATCCGGATGCAGAGCCACACGAGCGACAGCGGGGTCTTCATCCGCTCGATGGCGACCCGCGGCAACCTGGGCGGCCTCTCGCGCGCCTCGCGCGACGCCGTCGACGTCTTGGACGCCGCCGGCTTCGACTGGGTGCTCGTGGAGACCGTGGGGGTCGGCCAGGCCGAGGTCGACGTCGTGCGGAGCGTCGACACGGTGGTCGTCGTCACCGTCCCCGGCCTGGGCGACGACATCCAGGCGATCAAGGCGGGGATCTTGGAGATCGCCGACGTCTTCGTCATCAACAAGGCCGACCGCGAGGGGGTCGACCGCACGGTACGCGATCTCCACATGATGCTGTCGCTCGGCGAGCACGGAGCGTGGGTGCCGCCGATCTTGAAGACCGTCGCCAGCCGCGACGAGGGGGTGGCGGAGATGGCGGCGGCGATCGGGAAGCACCGGAGCTGGCTCGTCGAGAGCGGCGAGATCGAGCGGCGGCGGCGTACCCACCTGCGGCTCCGGGTCGAGATGATCTTGAAAGAACGGGTGGTGGCGACCGCCGACCGGGTGCTCGGGGTCGACCGCGAGGTCGAGCGCGGCTTCGCCCAGCATTTGGATCCCTACCGGGTGGCCGACCGGCTGTTCGCGGGGGTGGTCTCGGAGGAGAGCCGGAAGGGGGCCTCATGATCCGCGGCGTCGACCACATCGGCATCGCCGTCGCCTCGATCGCGGAGGGGAGGAAGCTCTACGAGGCGATGGGCCTCCACGTCGAGGCGATCGAGGAGGTGCCGGAAGAGGGGGTGCGGGTGGCCTTCATCCCGCTCGGCGCCACCCGCATCGAGCTCCTGGAGCCGACCTCGGCCGAGTCCCCGATCGCCAAGTTCCTCGCCAAACGCGGCCCCGGCATCCACCATCTCTGTCTGGCGAGCAACGAGCTCGACGCCGACGACGCGGCGCTCCGGGCGGCCGGGGTCCAGCTCCTGCGGCCGGAGCCCACGAGGGGCGCCGGCGGCACCCGGGTGCAGTTCGTCCACCCCAGGAGCGCCGGGGGCGTGCTCCTCGAACTGTCGGAGCCCGGCCCGGACGGCCCGAAAACTCACGGAGAGCACGGCCAGTGATCCGCTCGGGGACCATCGTCATCGTCCATCTCATCAACCCGACGGAGAAGTTCTGGGGCGTCCTCCACGACCTCGGAGTGGCGGGGGTGACGCTCCGCGGCATCAACGTGTCGAGCTTCGACGACTGGATGTCCCAGGCGGCCCGGCGGGTGGATCAGACCCTCGGCCTCTCGACCATGTTCGTCCCCCTCTTCCGGGTCGAGCGGATCTTCCTCGACGAGCCGGTGGGAGCGGTCGAGAGCTACCGCGAGCGCTTCGGCCGCCGGGTCGGGGTCTCGGTCGAGACCTACATCGGCCTCCGCAAGGAGGACCGGACGGAGGACGGCGACTCCGAGGTGCCCTCGTAGGGCCCAGATCTCCTACGCGCCCATCCGCCCCTGCGCCACCGCCAGCCAGCCCTTCAGATACTCGCCCTGAGGATGGGTGACGGCGACCGGGTGATCGGGGGCGGCGCTCAAGGGGGCTAAGAGGGCGAGGCGGACGCCGGCCTCGACCGCGGCGGCGAAGAGGATCTGACGGAAGAGCTTGGCGTCCACCGCTCCGCTGCAACTGAAGGTGAGGAAGAGGCCGCCCGGGGCCAGGTGCTCGAGGGCAAGGCGGTTCAAATCCTTGTAGGCGCGGGCCGCGGCGTCCAGGTCGGCGCGCTTGCGGACGAGGGGGGGCGGATCGCAGATCACCAGGTCGTAGAGCTCGGTCCTCTCGCGGAGATCCTCGAAGACGTTCGCCTTCACCCACTGGCCGCGGTCCTCGGGAATCCCGTTCGCCTGGTAGTGGCGCCGGCCGCGCTCGATCAGCTTGGCCGAGGACTCGACGTGCACCACCCGGGTGGCGCCACCGCGCAGAGCATAGAGGCCGGCGGCCCCCGAGTGGGCGAAGAGGTCGAGCACCGCTCGGCCTCCGGAAAGCCTCTCGACCAGGCGCCGGTTCTCCCGCTGGTCGCAGTAGAAGCCGGTCTTCTGTCCCGCATCCAGATCGGCGGTGAAGGCGAGCCCCGACTCCCGGAAGTCGACCTCCGCCGGCACCGGGCCGGCGATCACCTCGTTCTCCCGGGAGAGCCCCTCGGCGCGCCGGGCGGGGAGATCGTTCGACTGCAGGACCACCGTTCCCGGGAACGCCTCGGCGAGCGCCGCGTAGGCCTCGCCGCGGAGCGCCTCGAGGCCCGCCGCCGTCACCTGGCTGACGAGGACGTCGCCGTAGCGGTCGACCGTCCAGCCCGGCAGGCCGTCCCCCTCGGCGTTCAAGAGGCGGTAGCCGGTGGTGTCGGGGGGAAGGACGGCCTGGCGGAGGGCCGCCGCCTCGGCGAGGCGAGCGGCGAAAAACCGGCGGTCGATCGCCGCCGGCTCCCCCTCCCCCCAGGTGAGCATGCGGACCCGAATCTGGGAGCGCGGGCTGTAGAGACCTACCCCCAGCGGCCGGCCGGCGGCGTCGACGACGCGCGCCAGCGGGGCCTCGTGCGACCCCTCGGCGCGCGCCACCGAACCCGAGAACAGCCAGGGGTGGCCGTCGTGGACCGACTTCTCCCGCCCCGGGTGGAGGACGACCCGGACCGCGCTACCCACGCGCCCCGGGCTTCGCCACCAGGAAGGGGATGGAGCTCGTCTGCCGGGCCCCGCCGCCAGCGCTGAGAGTCACCTGCAGCCGGTACTCGCCGGGCGACAGCTGCGGCGCCTTGAAGCTCGCCGTCAGCCGGTCGGGGTTGGCGGCGCCACCGCGCTCGCGGTCGGTCACCGTGAAGTCCGCCGCCTGCAACTCCTTGCCGTCGGCGCCCAGCACCTTGGCGTCGGCCTTCACCTCGCCCTCGCCCAGGTTGTAGACGACGAGCGAGAGCTGCGCGTTCTGCCCGGCGCTCACCACCGGCCGCGAGGACGGGATGAAGGGCTGCTCCCGGAGCATGAACGGATAGGGCGCATCCTGGGAGCCGGTGGCGCGCTTGGCCTCGCGGGTCATCAGCCAGCGGCCCGCCGGCTCGGAGAAGAAGGGAGGGAGGAGGACCGGACCGGCCGCCTGGGCGAAGGCCGGCACCTTGACCGGCACCACCCGCAGGCTGTACGCCCCGGTCTTGCCGTTCCTCACCATCACCCGCAGGGAGTAGTCGCCGGGCGGCAGGTCCAGATGGCCGAAGAACTTGAGGCCGCTCGATTTCAACTGGGGGCCGACCTTCGAGAGGTCGAGCCCCAGGGTCTGCGAGAAGAAGTCGCGCACCGCCCCCGTCGAATCGAGGGCATAGGCGTAGACCTCGGTCGGGGCCACCTCCCCCTGCTGGTTGGCGAGGAGGCCCGGGCCGTCGATCTCCATCACCACCGGCACGTAGGCGGTCGGCCCGGTGTTCAAATGGAAGGGCGCGGCCAGAACCGACATGCCGATCGTCCCCCCCTCGGCGCCGCCGACGATGGTATCGGCCGCGTTCAGGAGCCGCTCCAGGGGGTTCTTCTGGGCGAACGGCCGGGGGGCGAAGTAGCCGGGCTTGACGACCACCCGCGCGCCGCGCGGCGCGTTTTTCAAGTTGACGCTGATCTTGTGGTAGGCGCCGTCGAGCTTCAGGTCGTCGGGCTGCAGGGTGAGCACGTAGGTGACGCTCGTCCGCTTGAGCATCGCCCCCATGGCGGCGCCCAGGTCGTTCCAGTTCTCGTACAGCTCGCCGCCGGTCGACTTCGCCATATTGAACAGGGCTTCCTTGCCGTTGGGCCGCGTGTAGCCCTGGTCGCCCGAGCCGCGGAGGCCGCCGATGTCCACCGCCTGGATGACGCAGTCGGCGCGCCTGAAAGCGTCGAACATCTTCTCCAGGCGGTCCAGGGTCCGGGAGTCGCCGGTGTGCGCCTCGGTGTCGACCGCCCAGGGGGTCGTCTCCTTGGTCTGGTTGTACTGCTGGGTCTCCGTCGCATCCGTGGTGCCGGTCAAGAGCGAGCTGTCGAACCCTTCCGAGAGGTAGACGACGAACTTGCGGCCCTCGACGTTCCCCATCATCCGGGCGAGGTCGGCGAGCGACTGGGAGAGGGCGACGACGCGGGTGACCTGATTCTGCCGGTCCTGGCGCGCCGTGGCTTCGGAGAGGCCCTTCAAGGTGTCCAAGAGCTCCGCCTCGATGCCGGACTTGTCGATCTTGGAGTCGGCGGCCGAAGCGCGGCTCTTCGAAACCGGGTTGCTCGCCGCGCTCAATTCCGACGCATAGACCAGGCGGAGCGGGTCCGCCGCCTGGGTGCGCTCGAGCGGCTGGACCACCCCCAGGGTGTCGATCGCCGAGGCGATCTGCCGCCGGTCGGCGGTGAACCCCAGGGCGAGCTGCGGCCCCTTGGTGGCGCTGTAGGTGGCGACCGCGACGAGGTCGGTCGGGTGGAGCGACTTGGTGACCAGGTCCGCCGCCGCCTGGCGGGCCTTCAAGACCGACTTGGGCTCCGAGAAGGTGAGGTCGAAGAGGAGGAGGAAGTGCCGCCGGGCCGCGATCGGCAGGGGCGCCGGCGCCGCGTCGGGCTGGGTGAGGGCGACGGAGAGGTCGACGACGTCGAAGCCCGTGATCTTGAGCTTCTTGCGCCCCTCGGAGACCTCGAAGTCGGCGGCGGTCAGGCCGCGGACCGGCTCGCCGTCCTTGACGACCTCGACCGGCACCTCGACGGCGACGACGTTGGTGGCCTCGCCGCTGAACCGCTCGGCAGCCGCCAGGGGGGCACCCGCAGCCCCCGCGGCGAGGAGGAGCGCCAGGGCGAGGGCCGTTCCCGTGGCTGGCGCTTTAGGCATCGGAGGTGTCGCGGACATGAAATCCCCCTTTCGGACTCTCAATGGAAACGCTCGCGCAATTACAGGGTTCGAAAGACTCTACCCTACCCCTGTTTTTCCGCCTTCACCACGATGAAGGGGATGGAACTCGTCTGCCGGGCGCCGCCCCCGGCGGAGAGGGTGACCTGCAGCTGGTACTCGCCGGGCGCCAGGGCGGGCGCCTTGAAGCTCGCCGTCAGGCGGTCGGGACCGGCGGCGCTCCCCCGCTCGCGGTCGGTCACCTGGAGGTCCGCCGCCTGCATCTCCTTGCCATCGGCGGCCAGCACCTTGGCGTCGGCCTGGACCTCGCCGTCGCCCAGGTTGTAGGCGACCAACGAGATCTGAGCGTTCTGCCCCGCCCCGAGGACCGGCCGCGAGGCCGGGATGTAGGGCACCTCCCGCATCATGAAGGGATACGGCACGTCCTGGGGTGCCCCGCGCTGCGCCTCGCGGGTCAGCAGCCAGCGGCCCGCCGGCTCGGGGAAGAAGGGGGGAGGAGGAAGGGGCCGGCCTGGGCGAAGGCCGGCACCTTGACCGGCGTCACCCGCAGGCTGTAGGCCCCGGTCTTGCCGTTCCTCACCAGGACCCGCAGCGAGTAGTCCCCCGGCGGCAGGTCGAGATGGCCGAAGAACTTGAGGCCGCTCTGCTTGACCTGCGGCCCGACCTTGACGAGATCGAGCCCGAGGTTCTGAGAGAAGAAGTCGCGCACCGCCCCCGAGCCGTCCAGGGCATAGGCGTAGATCTCGGTAGGCGCCACGTCCCCCTGCTGGTTGGCGAGGAGCCCCGGGCCGTCGACCTCGATGAGGACGGGCACGTAGGCGGTCGTCCCGGCGGCGAGCCTGAAGGGCGCGGCGAGCACCGAGGTCACGATCGACCCGCCTTCGACCCCGCCGACGATCGTCTCGGCCGCGTCGAGCATCCGCTCTAAGGGATTTCGCTGGGCGAACGGCCGGGGGGCGTAGTAACCGGGCTTGGCGACCACCCGGGTGCCGCGCGGCGAGTTCTTCAAATCCACCGTGATGCGGTGATAGGCGCCGTCGAGCTTCAGGTCCTCGGGCTGTACGGTGAGGACGTAGGTGACGGCGGTCCGCGCCAGCATCTGTCCCATCGCGCCCGAGAGGTCGTTCCAGTTCTCGTAGAGCTCGCCGCCGGTCTCCTTGGCCATGCTGAAGAGGGCCTCGCGGCCGTTGACCCGTCCACCGCCCAAGTCGCTCTGGGCACGCAGGCCACCGATGTCGACCGCCTGGATGACGCAGTCGGCGCGGCGGAACTCCTCGAAGGTCTTCTCCAGCCGGCCGAGGGTCCGGGTGTCGCCGTGGCGCCCCTCGGTGTCGGTCGCCCAGGGGTTGGTCAGGGGATCCGGGGAGGCGGTCGGGTTGACCGGGTCGACCTGCGCCTGCTGCATCTCGTCCCGGCTCTCCACCTTGCCGGTCAGCAGCGAGCTGTCGAACCCCTCGGAGAGGTAGACGACGAACTTCCGCCCGTCGACCCCGCCGAGCGCCTTGGCGAGGTCGGCGAGCGAGCGGGAGAGGGAGAGGACCCGGTTCTGCTGGTCCTGGCGGTTCTGGCGGTCGGCCTGACCGCCGAGGGCCGAGCCGAGCGTATCGAAGGTGCTGGCGTTGGCGCCCCCCGGATCGGGGGCCGCCGCGCCGGGTCCCAGGCCCTGGGCGCCGCCGACCTGGGCGCCCTGGGAGACCACTAGGCGGAGGGGGTCGGCCGACTTGCCGTGCTCCAACGGCCGGCCCAGGTTCTCGATCGCCCAGTCGATCTGCCGCCGGTCGGAGGTGAAGTCGAGGGCGAGCTGCGAGCCCTGGGCGACGCTGTAGGTGGCGAGGGCCACGAGGTCGGTCGGGTGGAGACCTTTCAAGACCAGGTCGCGCGCCGACTGGCGGGCCTTGGCGACCGACTTGGGGTCGGAGAAGGCGAAGTCGAAGAGGAAGAGGAAGTGCCGCCGCGCCGCGGCGGAGATCGCGGTCGTCCCCGGCAGGGTGGAGGCGGTGGCGAGGTCGACGACGTCGAAGCCGGTGACCTTGAGCTTCTTGCGCCCCTCGACGACCTCGAAGTCGGCGGCGGAGAGGCCGCGCACCGGCTGGCCGTCCCGGATCACCTCGACCGGAATCTCGATGGCGACGACGTTGGTGGACCCGCCGGCGAACCGCTCTGCGGCGGCCGGCGGCACCGGCAGGGTCGACGCCGCGAGCGTCACCGCCACGGCGACGGCGCAGCCCCAGGCGTGCGCCCGGGAGCGGTACCGGGCAGGGATCGGTACTGGCTCCGTTCGGTCCTGCGGGCGGGCTCCCTCGGGCGCTTCGCGCCGCCAGTCGCCCGTCCTCGGAATCAAACGGAGCCGGCACCCAGGGATCGGAGTCGTGGCATGCATGGGGTCCCCCTTCAAATCAGCAGATCAGTTGACGACGAATGGAACGGAGCTCTCCCGCTTGCTGCCGGTCGCCGGATTGCTCACCGCGACCCGCAGGACGTAGGAGCCGGCCGGCAGACCCCGGGGCTCGAAAGTGGCCAGGAGCTTGTCGAATCCCGCGATGCCGGTGGCGGTGCGCTCGACGAGCGCCAGACTCCCCCCGGGCATCTCCTGGCCGGCGGCCGAGAGCACCTGGCCGTTGACCGCGAGGCTCCCCTTGCCCATGTTGTAGGCCACCAGGCAGAGCTGGGCCTTGCTCTCGCTGGTGAGGGCCGGCCGGGCGGCGGGGACGTAGGGAACGCCGTTGACGGTGAAGGGGTAGACGACCGAGCCGTCCTCCTGGCCGGGGGTGGTCCCCTTGGCGCGCTCGCGGACGAGGAGCCAGCGGCCCGGCGCCTCGAAGAAGAGCGGCGGCAGGAGGTCGGGCTGCGCGGTGTCGTGGGCGGGGATCGAGAGGGCGGCGGTCTCGATCCCCGTCCGCCCGGTCTCGTTGTTGCGGACGAGGACGCGCACCCGGTACTGCCCCGGGGAGAGGCTGAGGTGGCCGTAGTACTTGACCCCGCTCTCCAGGAGCGCCTTCCTCCCCTTCTTGAGGTCGAGCCCGACCGCCTGGGTGAAGAAGTCCCGCATCTCGCCCTTGGCGTCGGTCACGTAGGTGTAGATCTCGAGGCTCGTCCGGTCGCCCTTCTGGCCGACGAGCAGGCTCTTGCCGCCGACCTCGATGATCACCGGCACGTAGGAGCTCTGCCCGCTCGAACGGAAGGACGTCACGAGGAGCGAGAGGTCGAGGTCGCGGCGGGGCACGGCGCTCGCGATGGCATCCGAGGCGAGCAGATTGCGCTCCAGGGCGGCGAGCTCCTTGAACGGCCGCGGCGCGTAGTAACCGGTGCGGTAGGAGAGCCGGGCGCCGGACGGCAGCTTGGCCCGCACCCGCAGCCGGTGGTAGGCGCCGTCGCTCTTCAAGTCGGCGCGCTGGAAGGTGAGGAGATAGGTGACGTCCGTCCGGTCGAGCACCCGATCGAGCTGCTGGCGCAGGTTGTTGGCGTCCTTGAACAGCTCGCCGCCGGTCTCGTTGGCCATGTAGAAGAGAGCGTCCTGGCCGGTGTTGTGGATGGTCCCCGAAAGGTCGCCCCCGGCGCGCAGGCCGCCGATGTCGACCGCCTGGATAACGCAGTCGGCGCGGCGGAACTGCTCCAGCATGTCGTTGACCGCCGATTGGAGCTCGGTGTTGCCGTAGCGGTTGTCGCTGTCCACCCGCTCGTGATGCCCCTGGAGGAGGTCCAGGTTATCGTCGTCGTAGTCCTTCCCCTCTGGGGCGTTGCCGAGGAGCAGCCGGCTGTCGAAGCCCTCGGAGAAGTAGATAACGCTCTTCCTCCCCTTGACGCTGTCCAGCGCCCGCGCCATGTCCCCCATGGCGCGGGTGAGCGACTTGACCCGGTTGCGCTCGAAAGTCTTCTGGTCGCGGTCGGCGACCTTGCTGATCGCCTGCAGGCTCTCCAGCAGGGTCTGCTCGTTCCCCTGCTTCGCCTCGGCAACCTTGCCGTCCGCACCGTTGGGGCCGTTCAAACCGGCGATGACGGCCGACACCGGGTCCTCGATGACGAAATGCAGGGGGTCGAGCCGCTCGACCGCGGGGCTCAGGCGGCGGGTTCCCAGAGTGTCGATGGCGCGCGCCAGCTGCGCCCGGTCGGGGGTGAAGGTGACGACCATCCGCGGGCCGGATTCGATCGAGAAGGTGGCGACGGCGGCCAAATCTGTGGGCTTCAACGAATTGAGCAGGAAGTCGCGCGCCGCGAGGCGGGCCTTCAGGATGGCGATCGGGTTCGAGAACGAGAGGTCGAAGAGGAGCAGGAAATGGCGCCGGGCCGAGGCTTCGAGCGGTTCCCCGGCCTTCGGCGATGCCGCCGGACGGACCGTCGCCGAGGAGGTGCCGCCAGGCGCCGCCTCCCCCGTCCCGAGGAGGTCCAGGTCGACCATCTCGAAGCTCGTGATCGGCTGCGCCCTGCCGTCGTCGAAGACCTCGAAGTCGGAGGCTTTCAAGCCGCGCACCGGCTGGCCGTCGCGCCCGTTGACATTGACCGGCACCTCGACCGCGAGGACCTGCGAGGTGTCCTCGAATCGCTCCCTCGGGGGCGATGTCGCCCCCGGCGCCGACCTCGCCGATGTTGCCGATGTCGCCGACATCGCCGGGCTCGCCGGGCTCAGCGCCAGGGCCAGCAGGAAGAAGGGCAGGAACAGGGACGACAGGAGCTTCTGCGCGGGCACTTTCATCGGACCTCTCCTCTTCAAGGGAGTGGCTCCGGCAAGCCGGTAAGCCTGGCGAGCGGTCATCAAGGGTTTGGAGCGGTCGAGCGGATGGGAAGTTCCGGCTCCGGGGCGTTCCGGCATGGCACAGGGCGAGGAGGGGGCCCGGCGACGGGGGAGGGCCGAAGGGGGGAGCGCGGAAAGGACGGCGGTGCGCTGCGTCACTTTGCCAGCATGCGGGCGAACTCGCGAGCCTCCGGATTGGTGGCATCGAGCTTCAGGGCCCGCTCCAGATAGTGGCGGGCCTTGTCCACTTCGCCCAGGGCCAAGTATACCTTGACGAAGCCTAAGTGGACTTCGGGGACTTCGCTGTCCTGCTTGAAGGCTCGCACCATGTATTCGAGGGCCTTCTTGGTGTCGCCCTGCGACAGAGCGAGATCGCCCTCGTAGATGAAGAAGTAGGGGTTGGTGGTATTGGCCCCCTCGATCTGCTGCAGGATGGCGAGCGCCTCCTCCTTGCGGTTGGTCTGCTGGTAGGCGCGGGCGAGATTGGTGAGGATCAGGGTGTCGTTGGGATCGATCGCCAGGCCCCGCCGATAGACTTCCAGGGCGCGCTCGACCTGACCGCGACGGGCGTAGCAAACTCCCAGGTTGTTCAAGGCCTTGGGAAAGTCGGGGGCGATCCCGGCGGCGATCTCGATCAGCCCCTGGGCCTTCTCGACATCGCCGGCGAGCAGCGCCTCGGCCCCCAGATTGTTGTAGAAGTGGGCCGTCGCCGTGCGGTCGTCGATCGGCTTGAAGTTCTTGTAGGCCTTGGGTTTGTAGGGCAGGAAGTCGTAGGTCGCGAGGGTCCCGTCGACGTACATGCCGGCGACGATGTGCCCCTGGCTCACCACCAGGCCGCCGCGCCGATTCCACTTCTGGAGGTCGGTGACCTCGACGTAGAAGGGGTTCAAACCCTCCTCCCGCGCGATGCCCACAAAGAGGTTGACGAAGGACAGACAGTTGCCCTCGCGGGCGTGGTAGGTCTCGACCGCGCTCCGCGTCGGCAGCAGCGAGTACTGGAGGTCGAGCCGGCCGAAGATGAAGTCGCGGACGGCGAAGAGCCGCGCCTGGTCGGTGGCGCCGGCGTGGAACTTTTTGAGCAGATTGGCGCGGATGTCGTCGTCGAGTTCGTAGGGGATCGACAGCCGGGCCGCGGCTTCCGGTCCCAGGCGCTTCGCGTACTCGGCGCGCAGATGTCCGCTCGAATCGAAGCGCTGGTACTGGGCGCAGCCGCCGAGAAGGAGAACGAGGAGGAGAGGCTCGAACCTGCGCAGCATGCAGGAAGGATAGCAGGGAATCCGCTGGCCGGAGCGACGAAGCGCGAGTCCAGACGTTAACGGGAGCACCAGATGGATGCGAGCCGGCAGCCCTCATCCAATAATTTGGATCGAAGCCTCCAATCCGCTGGATAAAAACTCCCGAATCAGCCCGTAATACAGTCCTGAACAATCTCGCAAGTATTTTGCCTGCAAGGGCTTACGGAAGATATTCCGATCGAGCACCGGGCAGGCACCCGCCTTGCTTGACCGGCCTTTGGCATGTTCTATACACTCCCCAATCGCTCCGAGTTCCGAATTCGAAAGGAGGTACTGCTCACGATCCTGACGTTTCGTCAAGCATCCCATGGCAAACATTCCGGGCTTTCGCTCGCCGAAGGCTCATCCAACCACCTGACAGAGGGAGGTTCATCCTTATGAAGAGCAGCAAATTTTGGGGGCGCGCTGTAGTCGTTGCGGCGCTTCTGCTCCTGGCCGTCGGCGGTACCGCCTTCGCCCAGTTGCAGAGCGGCAACCTCTACGGTTCCGTCGTCGACGACAAGGGCGCCGCCCTCCCAGGGGTCACCGTGACTCTGACCGGCGGGGGTGCCCCGCAGGTTCAGGTCACCAACGCCCAGGGGCAGTTCCGCTTCCTCGGCCTGCCGCCGGGCAGCAACCACCTGAGCGCCCAGCTCGAGGGTTTCTCGAGCGTCGAGTACCCGAACATCAGCATCGCCGTCGGTCGCAACACCACGATCGAGGTCACCCTGCAGCCGGCCATCGAGGAGACCATCACGGTCACCACCGAGAGCCCGCTGCTCGACGAGCGCAAGATCTCCACCGGCTCCACGGTCACCGCGACCGAGCTCGAGAAGATCCCCACCGCCCGTGACCCCTGGACGGTCCTCCAGCAGGTGCCTGGAGTCCTCGTGGATCGCATCAACGTCGGTGGTGACCAGAGCGGTCAGCAGTCCACCTACGTTGGTCCCGGCTCCGCCGGCACCCAGGCCATCTGGGCGGTCGACGGCGTCGTGATCACCGACATGGGCGCCCTCGGCGGCTCCCCGACCTACTACGACTTCGACGCGTTCGAAGAGATGCAGGTCACGACCGGCGGTACCGATGCGACGATCGCCACCGGCGGCGTCGTCCTCAACATGGTCACCAAGCGCGGCACCAACGAGTGGCGGGGCTCCGGCCGTTACTACGACACTCGTCAGGCCTGGCAGTCCAGCACCTCGTTCGACAACAGCGAGCTCGGCAAGGGCCAGAAGCCCTTCCAGCGCGCCAACCGTATCGTCGAGGTCAAGGACTACGGCGCCGAAGTGGGCGGCCCGATCGTCAAGGACCGTCTGTGGATCTGGGGTGCCTGGGGCTCCCAGAAGCCGAGCCTGTTGACCGCGCCGGCGCCCGGTTTCCCCAACGGCGTCAGCGACAAGACCACCCTTGAGACCACCAACGCCAAGTTGAACGCGCAGCTCACGGCGAACAACTCGGCCACCGGTTTCTACCTCTTGGGCAACAAGACCAAGCAGGGCCGCGGCGCTGGCGCCACCCGGCCCCAGCCGACGACCTGGGACCAGACCGGCCCGACTCACGTCTACAAGGCCGAGGACACCCAGATCTTCAGCTCCAACTTCTTCTTGACCGGCCTCGTCTCCTACGCCAGGAACGGCTTCACCCTGGCGCCGGAAGGCGGCCTCAACGTGACGCCGATCCTCGACGCGTCCGGTACGTGGCACAACAGCTTCTACCTCTACACCACCGACCGTCCGACCCACCAGTACAAGCTCGACGGGTCGAACTTCTTCAACACCGGTAACCTCAGCCACGAGCTCAAGTACGGGGCCGGCTACCGCAAGGCGTCCATCACCTCGACCACCCGGTGGGCGGGCGTCGGCATCCAGCTCGACTACTATCAGGAGAACTACGGTCTCCCGAACGAGCTCCAGCTGACCCGCCCGGCCTCTCCGGCCTACACGGTCAAGTACAAGAGCGGCTACGCCCAGGACACTCTGACCGTCGGCAACCTCACGGCCAACATCGGTCTGCGGTACGACGACCAGAGCGGCACCAACGACCCGCGGGTCGTGCCTGGCAACTCGCTCAACCCGACCCTCCTGCCCTCGATCAACTACGCGGGCGGCGACATCGGCTTCAGCTGGACGTCCCTCACCCCGCGCCTGGGTCTCACCTATGCGCTGGGCGCCGAGCGTAAGACTCTCCTCCGGGCCAGCTACTCCCGCTTCGCCGACCAGTTGGGCGGCGGCACGGCGAACTACCTGAACCCGCTGAGCGTGCAGTCCTATGCCTACTTCGACTACACCGACTTGAACGGCAACGGGATCGCGGATCCCAACGAGCTGCGGCCCTGCACGGGCTTCCACTCGGCCTGCTACAACGCCTACTACAACCCCTTCGCTCCCGGCCAGCCGATCTCGTCGAACCTGGTCAACAAGAACCTCAAGCCGCAGTCGACGGACGAGGTTCTGCTCTCGGTCGAGCACGCACTCCTCCCCGAGTTCGTGATCGGTCTCAACTTGACCTATCGCAAGATCTCCGACGTCCTCATCAACAACGACCTGGTCTTCGACGGCGATCCGTTCTCGCAGGCCAACCTGCTGAACTCCGGTCGGGTGGCGACCGCCAACGACTACGTCCCCGTCGTGAAGAGCGGCAAGCTGCCGAACGGCCAGCCCTACAGCGTGACCTACTACCAGCTCAAGCCCGGCCTCAACAGCCGTGGCGGTACCTACCTCTACAACAGCCGGGTCGGCCAGGACTACCGCGGAGCGACTTTCAACTTCAACAAGCGTCTCTCCAACCGGTGGATGCTCCGCGGCAACTTCAACGTCCAGAAGTGGACCTGGAACGTGCCGAAGGGCTCCCTGAGCGATCCCAGCAACTACCTGCCCGGCATCGAGGACGGCTCTCCGGTCCTCCAGGGCTCGACCACGGGTACGGGTTCCCGCGGTAACGTCTACATCAACAGCAACTGGTCGTACAACCTGAACGGCTTGTACCAGGTCGCGCCCGACCATCCGTGGGGCTTCAACGTGGCGATGAACGCCACGGGCCGCCAGGGCTATCCGGACCTGTATTTCGTCAAGGTACCCCGTCAGGGCTTCACGTCCTCCTCCTACGTCGTCGCCACCAAGCAGCTGGACTCGTTCCGCAACTCCGCCATCAACATCCTTGATGCGCGGGTCGAGAAGGAGTTCAACTTCAAGGACTTCGGCTTCACCCTGGGGGTCGACTGCTTCAACCTGCTGAACTCCAGCACGGTCATCCAGCGCCAGGGCAACCTCGGCGTCACCTCGGCGAACTTCGTCCAGGAGATCGTCAGCCCCCGGATCTTCCGGGTGGGTGCCCGTTTCAGCTTCCGCTAAGCCTTAATTACCTGTAGTACAGAAGACCGCCGGGGGCAACCTCGGCGGTTTTTTTTGTCCTGCCAAAACGGTAGACTCCTGCCGCGCCCCCCAGGCGCAGAGGGAATCCCAGTGCCAGGAGTCGGGTTTGAACGTCAGGGAGCGCCCACCTCTAGTGGGACGATCTTTGATGTTTGCTTAAATCTGATCTTTGCTTAAAACCGCTAAGGAGGCTCATCATCATGAAACTCTCAAAGAGCATGAACGTGTTGGCAGCCCTCCTGCTGCTCGCCAGCGTCCCCGCTTTCGCGCAGTCGTGGGCCGGCCATGGACGAGTTCAGGGAGTGGTCACCGATTCGCAGAACAAGCCGATCGAGGGGGCGAAGATCACCCTTCGCAAGGGGGACGGCGAGAATGCCAGTGGCCCCAAGGAGATCTTGACCGACAAGACCGGCCGCTGGTCATTCCTCGGCCTCTCCGGCGGGCAGTGGCGCATCCTCATCGACAAGCAGGGCTACATCCCCTCGGAGGGGCGGACCAACATCGTCGAAAGCTCGTTCGACGTGCCGCAGCCGATCCGGATCTCGCTCAAGGAGATCGACAAGGCCCAGGCGCAGGCCCAGGCCCAGGCCCAGGCGGCCCAGAAGGCGTCCGGCCCGTCGGGCAACGACATCAAGGGCTGGATCCAGCAGGGCAACGACCTTCTCCAGCAGCAGAAGTACGCCGACGCTCGTGCCCAGTACCAGAAGGCCCTGGCCCAACTCGACAAGGCCAACCAGGCGCCGGTCCTGCGCGGCGTGGCGGTCACCTACTACGCGGAGAAGAACTACCCGCAGGCGATCGACACCTTAAAGCAGGTGCTCGTTCTGACCCCTGACGACCTGCAGGCGGTGCAGCTACTGGTCAACTGGCTGGTCGAGGCCGGCCGGGAGGACGAGGCCAAGACCTACATGACGAAGCTTCCCCAGGGGGCCTCGGTCGACCCCAACACTCTCCTCAACCTGGGGATCAAGGCCTACAACGAGAAGAAGCTCGACGAGGCAGCGCGCGACTTCGACCGGGTGGTCAGGGAGCATCCTGAGATGCCGGACTCCTACTACTATCGCGGTCTCGTCTTCCTGGCCCAGAACAAACCCGCCCAGGCGAAGGCCGACTTCCAGAAGCTGTTGGAGCTCGCGCCGAACCATCCTCACGCGGCGGAGGTCAAGGAGTACATCAAATCGCTGTAGCCGTGGAGGAGCCGCCTCCCGCCGGGCGGCGTCCGTCGCTCCTCCGGGCGCTTCTCTGGACGGCCGTGGCCCTCGCCACGGCCGCCGTCGCCCTGATCGTTGCCGGCCCCGGCGCGGGGGGGACTGCCCGGTGGATCCGGGGCCGTTCCAGTTCCGCTCTGCCCGAGGCCCGTGGCGCCCATATCGCCCATGGCTCCCCCGGCTCCGATATCCTCCTGGTCACCATCGACACTCTGCGCGCCGACAGCCTGGGTTTCGCCGGCAACCGCCGGGTGGAGACCCCGGTCCTCGACCGTCTCGCCGCCGCCGGGCGGGTGTTCACCAGCGCCCACGCGCACAACGTCATCACGCTCCCCTCGCACACCAACATCCTGACCGGGCTCTATCCGTTCCAGCACGGGGTGCGCGAGAACAGCGGTTTCACGCTCTCCTCCAAGGTCCCGACCCTCGCCACCATCCTCAAGCAGGCCGGTTATGCCACGGGTGCGTTCGTCGGCGCCTACCCGCTCGACAGCCATTACGGCCTCGCCCACGGGTTCGACGTCTACGACGACCGTTTCCCGCGCGGCGACAACCCGGACGAGTTCACCATCGCCGAGCGGCGGGGCAACGAGGTGGTGACGCCGGCCCTCGCCTGGTGGAACGCCCACCGCGGCGGCCGCCGGTTCCTCTGGGTCCATCTCTACGATCCCCACGCTTCCTACGAGCCGCCGGAACCCTTCGCCAGCCGCTACCGGGACCGCCCCTATCTCGGCGAGATCGCCGCCGTCGACTCCTTCCTCGCCCCGCTCTTGACCCCGCTCCTCGATCACAAAGAGCCGCCCGCCCTGGTGATCGTGACCGGAGACCACGGGGAGGCCCTGGGCGACCATGGCGAGCTCACCCACGGGCTCTTCGCCTACGAGGCGACCTTGAAGATCCCCTTAATTGTCTGGGGGCCGGGGATCGAGCCGGGACAAGACGGCCGCGATGCCCGTCACGTGGACATCGTGCCCACCTTCCTCTCCGCCCTGGGAGTGGCGCTGCCCCCGGGGCTCCCGGGGCGCTCCCTGCTGCTCCCGGCGGTGCGGCAGGACTCCTACTTCGAATCGCTCACCACTGCCTTGAACCGCGGCTGGGCGCCGCTCCGCGGGATGCTCCGCGGCCACGAGAAGCTCGTCGACCTGCCGCTCCCCGAGCTCTACAACCTGGACGACGATCCCCAGGAGGTGCACAACCTCTACGACCGCGACCGGCCGACCGCCCGTGCCCTCGCGAGCGCGCTGCCGGCGGAGTCGCGCTGGCCGCCCGCCAAGGGGGCGGTCACCCCCGAGGAGGAAGCTCGGCTGCGGAGCCTCGGCTATGCCGGCGGCCGCTCTACCGCGACGGCGGGGAAGACCTACACGGCGGCCGACGACCCCAAAACCCTGATCGCCGTCGACCGGAAGCTCCACGACGTCGTCGACGCCTACTCCCGCCACCGCTACGCCGAGGCGGTGCGGCTGGCGCGCGAGTGCATCGCCGCCCGCCCCGACCTTTCGGAGGCCTCCGAGCACCTCGCCCTTGCTCTGCGCCAGCTGGAGCGGCCGGAGGAGGCGATCCAGGCGCTCCGCGCTGCGCTCGCCCGCGGCGGCGACCGCGACTCGCTCTCCCTCCAGCTCGGTCTCGCCCTTTCCGAGGCCGGGAGGCCCGCGGAGGCCATCGCGGTGCTCTCGCCCCTGGCCGCCGAGGGCGGCACGGAGTCGGCGGAGGTGCTCTCCGCCCTCGGGATCGCGCTCTCCGACGCGGGCAGGAACCCCGAGGCCTTAAAGACCCTCGAACGGGCGAGGAAGGCCGAGCCGGAGAACCCCAAGACACAGGAGGACCTGGGGATCGTCCTCCTGCGGATGAACCGCCGCGACGCTGCCCGCGACCACCTGCGCCAGGCCCTGGCCCAGAACCCCCGGCTCCCTATCTCCTGGAACACCCTGGGGGTCGCCCTCTTCCAGGGCGGCGACGCCGCGGGAGCCCTGGACGCCTGGCAGCGGGCGGTCGCGCTCGATCCGCGCCAGGTGGACGCGCTCTACAACATCGGCCTCGTGGCGGCGGAAGCGGGTCGGGCCGCGGAGGCGAGAAACGCGCTCGAACAGTTCATCCGCACCGCGCCGCCCGGCCGCTGGAACGGCGAGCTCGCGCGGGCCCGGCAGGTTCTCACCCATCTGGGGGGTTAGCGGGATGAGGCGGCGCTCGCTCTTCTCCGGGCTGGCCGGGATCGTCGGCATGGCCGGGATCGTCGGGATGGCCGGGATCGTCGCCCTCGTCAGCCTGGCCGGCTGCCGGCACGAGCGGACCTACCCGGGGGCGCCGATCGTCCTCATTTCGATCGATACCCTGCGCTCGGATCACCTCCCCGCTTATGGCTACAAGGGGGTCGAGACCCCGGCGATCGACGCCCTCCGCGCCGACGCCATTCTCTGCGAGCGAGCCTTCAGCCACTATCCGATCACCCTCCCCTCGCACGCCTCGATCCTCTCCGGGCTCCTGCCGACCCAGCATGGGGTACGCGACAACGTCGGTTACCCCTATGATGGCGACCGGCACCCCACCTTGGCCCGCCTGCTGAAAAGCGCTGGCTACGAGACCGGGGGAGCGGTCTCGACCTTCATCCTCCGCCGGGCGACCGGCATCGCCGCCGGCTTCGACTTCTACGAGGACTCGATCGCCGTCCAGGGCGGCGAGCGCCTGGACGAGCTCCAGCGGCCGGGTACCGAGGCCGCCCGGCTGGGGCTCGACTGGATCCGCGGCCGTTCGGAGAAGCCCTTCTTCTTCTTCCTCCACCTCTACGAGCCGCACACGCCCTACACCCCGCCCGAACCCTGGCGCTCGCGCTACCGGGAGCGCCCCTACGACGGCGAGATCGCCACCGCCGACTCGATCGTCGGCGACTTCCTCCGCGAGCTTAAGCGGCTGGGGATCTACGACCGCGCCGTCGTCGTCCTCCTCTCCGACCACGGGGAGGGCCTCTCCGAGCACGGCGAGCGGCAGCACGGCTTCCTCCTCTATCGCGAAACTTTGCAGGTGCCGCTCCTCCTCAAGCTCCCGGGCGCCGCCCGGAAGGGCGAGACGATCACCGTGCCGGTCGGCCTCTTTGACGTCGCCCCTACCCTCCTCGCCCTGGCCGGGGTCGAGCGGCCTCGCGAGATGACCGGCATCCCCCTCCTCGACCTCCTGGGGAAAGCGGCACCCTCCCGGGACATCTACTCCGAGACCTTCTACCCCCGGCTCCACCTCGGCTGGAGCGACCTGGCCTCTCTCATCGGCGGCCGCTACCACTACATCGAGGGTCCCGATCCGGAGCTCTACGACCTCGCCTACGACCATGGCGAGCGGGTGAACCTGCGCGACCGGGAGCGGCGTACTTTCGCTGCCCTCCGCACCGCCCTCAAGCCGTACGACCGCAATCTCCAGGCGCCGCGCGCCGACCCCGAGACGGCACGCAAGCTCGCCTCGCTGGGCTATCTCGGCGGTTCGGCCGCGGCGAGCCAGGGCGGCCCCCTCCCCGATCCCAAGGGCCAGACCCGGGTGCTCGGAGAGATCGACGACGCCTTCGGCCATCTCGCGGCGGGCGAGACCGAGCCGGCGATCGCCGGCTTCCGGCGCCTGCTCGCCGCCAACCCCAAGATGGAGGACATCTGGGACAACCTCGGTCTGGCGCTCCAGAAGGAGGGGCGGCACGAGGAGGCGAGCGCGGCCTTCGCCCAGGCGCTCAAGCTGTCGAACGGCGCCCCCTCGGTCGCCATCGCCGCGGCCAGCTCGCTCATCGCCCTCGGCAGGCTCGACGAGGCCAGGAAACACGCCGAGCTGGCGATGAAGATGAACCCGGCCGGGGCCTACGACATCCTGGTGCAGATCGCCCTCGCCCGCCACGACACCCCGGGGGCGCTCGACCTCATGCGGCGGGCGGTCGATCTGGGGGTGGCGGGCCAGCAGCTCCGCCGTCGCTACGTCCTCCTCCTCGCCGGCCAGGGCGACCCGCAACAGGCCCTGACCGCCTTGAAGCCGCTCGCCGACCGCGGCGACCCGGACGCGATCAACGCCCTCGCGACCTCGCTGTCGGACCTCGGTCGCCAGCAGGAGGCCGAGGCGCTCCTCGCCAAGCTCGCCTTGAGCCAGCCGGGAAACGCCCGCACCCACGAGCTCTTGGGGATGGTGGCGCTCCGCCTCGACCGGCCGGCCGACGCCAGAGACCAGCTCCGCCGAGCCCTCGACCTCGACGGCAAGAGCGCCTCCGCCTGGAACACCCTGGGGGTCGCCCTCTTCCGCCTGGAGGGGCCGGAGGCCGCCCTCGCCGCCTGGCAGAAGTCGGTCGCCTTGGATCCCACCCAGTATGACGCGCTCCTGAACATCGGCCTCGTCGCCGCCCAGGCCGGGCGCCGGCCCGAGGCGGCGCGGGCCTTGAAGCAGTTCCTCGCCACGGCGCCGGCCGACCGCTTCGCCGAGGACCGTACGAAAGCCCGCGGCATCCTGCGCGAGATCGGCGGGTAAAGAATGAAACTCCCGAAAGTACTGACCCTTCTGGTAACGGCGTTCCTCGCCGCCGGCTGCCGACCGACCTCGGAGCCGGCAGGCATGTCGGGGAAGGTGGGAACGTTCCCCGGCGCCCCGATCGTCGTCATCTCGATCGACACCCTGCGCTCGGACCACCTCCCCGCCTACGGCTACAAGGGGGTCGAGACCCCGGCGATCGACGCCCTGCGGAGGGACGCCATCCTCTACGAGCGGGCCTACAGCCACATCCCGCTCACTCTCCCCTCCCACGCGACGCTCCTGACCGGCCTCCTGCCCCCCGGGAACGGGGTGCGGGACAACGTCGGCTATGTCCTCGAAGCCGGCAAGCACCCGCATCTCCCGCGCTCTCTCAAAGCGGCCGGCTATGCGACCGGTGCCGCGGTCTCGGCCTACGTCCTCCGCGCCGAGACCGGGATGGCCGCCGACTTCGACTTCTACGACGACGCGATCGACGCCAGGGCCGGCCAGGCCCTGGGGCGCAGCCAGCGCCCGGGCCGGGAGACGGAGGAGAGCGCCAAGACCTGGATGCACGCGGTCGACGGCAAGCCCTTCTTCCTCCTCCTCCACCTCTACGAGCCGCACACGCCGTACGAGCCGCCCGAGCCCTTCGCCACGCGCTACAGAGAGCACCCCTACGACGGCGAGATCGCGGCCACCGACGCGATCGTCGGCGACTTCCTGGCCGACTTGAAGCAGCGCGGGATCTACGACCGGGCGATCGTCGTCCTCCTCTCCGACCACGGCGAGGGGCTCCTGGAGCACGGCGAGCAGGAGCACGGGGTCTTTCTTTACCGCGAGGCGCTCCAGGTGCCGCTCCTCGTCAAGCTTCCGGGGAGCCTTAGGGGCGGTAGCCGGGTCGCCGCCCCCGCCGGGCTGATTGACCTCTTCCCCACCCTCGTCCAGCTGATCGGGGCCCCCGTGCCCACGGGGCTCGACGGTACCTCGCTCTTCGACCTCGACGGTCCCCACGCCCCGGTGCGCTCGCTCTACGCCGAGACCTACTACCCCCGGCTCCACCTCGGCTGGAGCGAGGCGACCGCCCTGATCCGCGACCGCTTCCACTACATCCGCGTCCCCAAGCCCGAGCTCTACGACCTGGCGGCGGACCCCGGCGAGCGCATCAACGTCCTCGCCGGGGAGCGCCGCGCCTACGCCGCTCTCCGCCAGGAGCTAGAGGGCCGGATTCGCCCCCTGACTGCCCCCGCCGCGACCGACCAGGAGACCGCCCGGAAGCTCGGCGCCCTGGGCTACATCACGAGCTCCACGGGAGTCGGCGGCGACTCCAGGGAGCCGCTCCCCGATGCCAAGGACCGCATCGCAACCCTCAAGGACTTCGGCCTCGCCTTTAAGGAGTATGAGGCCCAGCACTACGCCGAAGCGGTGCCGGCCTTCGAGCGCATCGTGGCCGCCAATCCGAAGATGATCGATGCCTGGGAGCACCTCGGGCTGGCGCGCCAGAAGCTGGGGAGGCGGGAGGAGGCGCTCGCCGCATTTCAAAAAGCGATGAATCTATCGGGCGGGGTGGCCCACGTCGCCCTCGCCACGGCGTCGCTCCTGGTCGACATGGGCCGCTTGGACGAGGCCCGCCAGCATGCCGAGCTCGGCCTCGCCACCAGCCCGGCCTCGGCGCACGACGTTCTGGCCCAGATCGCCATAGCCCGGAAAGAGCCGGAGACGGCGGAGCGCGAGGCCCGCGCCGCCCTCGCCGTCCCCGGCTCGAAGGTCGCCCCCCTCCTCACCCTCGCCCAGGTCCTGACCGATCGCGGCAAGCTCGAACCGGCCCTGGCGGCGATCCAGCAGGCGATCGACGAGGTCGCCCGGCAGCCCGGTCACTCGCCCTTCCCTGGCCTTTTCTACCTGCGGGGGGACGTCCTCGCCCGGCTCGGCCGCACCGCCGAGGCCGTGCCGAGCTTCGAGCGGGAGATCGCCGGCTTTCCGCGCGATACCCGGGCCTACACCCGCCTGTCGGTCCTCTATGCCAGCGAGGGGCGCTCGAACGACGCGGTTTCGGCGCTCCGCCGGATGGTCGAAACCAATGAGTCGCCGATCGCCTATGCCGAGGCGGTCAAGACCCTCCGCGTTCTCGGTGACCCGGCCGGCGCCCAGGCCCTCCTCCGGCACGCCCTCGCCCTCCATCCCGAAAGCCCCGAGCTCCGCGCGCTCGGGGGGTAGGGACTGGGTCCTTTTGAACCTGCGGGCGGTCTCCTTCGGGCGCTCCGCGCAGCCAGTCGCCCGTCCTCGGATTTCAAACGGACCCAGTACCGGGGGCCAGGGCCGCTACTTCCCTGCCGAGTCCGCCTTCTCCATGACGTCCAGTTGGCGGTTGCCGGCGACCGGGCCGGGGAGGGTCTGCTTTTTCCCCGACGGCCAGAGGATCTCGACCGCGTCCGCCTTCTCGGCGTCGCCCAAGCCGAAGTAGAGCGGAATCAGGCTGTGCGAGAGGTAGCCCGAGTTGCCGTCCATGACCTTGGTGAGCGTCCGCCCCCCCACCTTCACCCGGACGGTGGCGCCGATCCCGTCGCGGTTCGATTCCCTGCCGATCAGCCGCACCTTCAGCCAGTGGATCTTCCGCCTCTGGGCGAGGTCGCTGACGAACACCTGGGGCTCGGAGTTGAAGTCGTTGGTGATGATGTCCAGATCGCCGTCGTTGTCGAGGTCGAAGATGGCGGAGGAGCGGGAGCCCAGGGTGCCGGTGACGACGAACTTGCCGGTCCTCCCCTTGCACTGGGGGATGTCCCGGTCCTCCCCCGAGCAGTCGAGGTTGAACCAGGGCTTGCGCGTCCGGCCACCCCGGCGCGGCTCGATCCCGAGGACGAAGGAGCTGTCCATGAAGCGCTCCCCCTGGTTGTTGAGGAGCAGCGAGTTGACCCCGTAGCGGAAGGGGAAGTTCATGCTGGCGGTGATGAGGACGTCCTCCCAGCCGTCGGCGTTCAAGTCGCCCGTGCTCACCCCCCAGGGCCAGTAGTTCTCGAGGTTGAGCTCCGCCGCGCGCTCGACGAACCTGCCGTCCCCCCGGCTCTCGAAGAAGGCGTTGCCGAAGATGTTGTTGGCCGCTCCCTGATAGACCGGCAGGTCCTCCTTGGGAGGGAACTGGAGCTTCTCGTCCTGGGGCGGGATGTCGCCCACCATGTCCGAGTGCATGTCGGTGACGAGGAGGTCCATCCGGCCGTCGTTGTTCCAGTCGAAGACCTTGATCCCCATCGCTCCCCAGGAGGTCTTGGGGAAGTACTTGGCGGTGGCGTCGACGAAGTACTTGCCGCCGACGTTCTCGTAATAGTGGTTGTCCCCCTGCATGTTGAGGACATAGAGGTCCGGCCAGCCGTCGCCGTTCCAGTCGGCGATCGAGGCGTCGCCGCTCCACGAGCCGTCCTCGAGCTTCATCTCCTTGGAGACGTCGACGAAGTGGTTGTGCCCGAGGTTCCGGTAGAGGACGCTCTTTTCCGTCCGCTCGGGGAACATGTGGCCCATGAAGGCGTCCTCGTAGGCCACGTAGTAGCCGTCCTTGCCGCGCGCCTCCGTCGTGTACTTGCCGACGTTGACGAGGAAGAGGTCGAGCTTGCCGTCGCGGTCGAAGTCGAAGAAGACCGCCGCCGAGGAGTGACCGACGTAGCTTAAACCCGACTCCTTGGTGATGTCCTTGAAGTGCCCCTTGCCGTCGTTCTCGAAGAGGAGATTGCCGCCGCGGACGGTGGTGACGTAGAGGTCCGGGTCGCCGTCGTTGTCGATGTCGGCGAAGGTGGCGGAGACCGAAATGCGGCCCGGCACGCCGACCCCGGCCTCGGCGGTGATGTTCCTGAACCGGCCGTTCCCGAGGTTCTTCCACAGCTCGTTGCCGCCCCGCTGGTTGACGAAGTAGACGTCGAGCAGCCCGTCGCCGTCGACGTCCGCCACCGCGAGACCCGTGCCGTGGTCGTAGTGGGCCGCCTTGTAGCGCTTCCCGGCGTCCTCGACGATGCCGTGGACGAAGGTGATGCCGCTCTCGGGAAGCCGGTCGGTGAACTGGAAATCGTGGAAGACCTTGAACTGGTCGACCAGAGCCTTCTCGGCCGCGGCGCGCGCCGCCAGGGTGTCGGCCCCGGAGTCCGGGCTCGGGACGTCCATCGTCGCCGGCCCCCCGTTGGCCGACGGGGTGATCTTCGAGGGGATCACCGGGCCGGCCGGAGAGGCGTGGTCGTGCACCGCCGCCCTTCCGGGGAGAGCGAGGGTTGCCGCCCCGAGCAGCAGCAGAAAGAGCGGGGCCCGGGAGGAGGAGCGTCGGCGAGGCATGGGTATCATGGGGACCTCTGGAGTGGGAGCTGGTTTTTTAGCGCCGGGAAGAGTATCACGCACCCCTCAGGCACCCGATGTCGTCCCCGGTGTCCTTTCGAAGCAACGAGCTGTCGATCCGAGCTACGAGCTGCCGGGTTTGATAGGACGCTGCTTTGAAGATACTGCCCCATGCGCTAGACTTCCGGGCATGATGGCCGAAGATTCACAGTCCGAGCAGGAGCAGGAACGGGAGGAGGTCGAGCGGGCGATCAAGCTCATCGAGGGCGTGATGCGCGTTCAGGGGGTGACCAAAAAGATCCTCGACGAGCGGCTGGGCAAGTCCCCCGGCTACTTCGCCCAGGTGCTCTCCGGTCGTCTGGAGCTCAAGTACCGGCACATCCTCGCCATCCTGCGCGGGCTGGAGCTCGAGCCGCGGGTCTTCTTCCGCTCGCTCTTCCCCGAGCCGGGGGAGCCCGCGAGCGGCGCCCGCATGCTGGAGCGGCTCTTCGCCGAGCTCCAGCGGAGCGGCTACGGAACCTACCTCTCGCCCTCTCCGCCCGCGTTTCCGCCCCCGCAGCCCCCGCCTCCCACGATCGACGCCGACGAGCTCGACCGCCGCATCCAGATCGCGGTCGCCGTGGCCCTGGAGGCGCGCGACAGGAAACGGGAAGACGAGGCCGGCGAAGCCGGTTCGCCGCGCCGGTCCCGCCAGGGCTGATCTACTTCTCCAACCGGTCGAGCGGCAGGCCGGGGGACGGGAGAGGGCGCGGCTGGCGCGCTTCTTCGCCCTCTATTGAACGGCCAGGAGGCGCGAATTCCCCGTCTCGCCCAGGCGCAGATCGAGCCAGTTCGCGGCATCCTCGACATCCAGCTCGCCGGCCGTCTTCTGGTGACCCGCGAGGTCGGCGGCGACCCGGTGGTGGCCGGTGGCGACCCCGCCCAACCGGTAGCGGCCGTCGCCGTCCGTCCGGGTGCTGGCGATGAACGAGAAGCGTCGCGCCGCTCCCGGAGCGAGGGGAGAGGAGGGGTCGGCGAGCCGCACCTCGGCCCCCACCGCCGGATCGCCGTCCGCGGTCGTGACCTGGCCCTCGATCACGGCGCCTTCGCTCAAGAGGATCTCCAGGTCGGTCACGTTGGAGCCCGCGACGACCTTGACCGGCTGGGTCTCGGCGGGCAGGTGATTGGCGGCCGAAACGTGGAGTGTGTAGCGGCCGGGGGGGAGGCCGGCGATCGCGAAGCGTCCTAGGGCGTCCGTCGGTCCTTCCGCCAGGCAACTGTCGGCCAGCTCGTTCTCAAGGATGACCCGGGCGGCGGGGATGGGAGAGCCCGCCTCGTCGAGCACCCGGCCGGCGACCTGGGAGATGGGGGTGAGGACGATACGGAGCGGCTCCTCAAGCCAAGTATCGAGCCCGATCGTACGGGAGGCGTAGCCCTCGCGCTCGATCCGGAGTCGCAGCCAATCCCCGGGGGTGAGGTCGATCGCCTCGAACCCCCCGTCGACCCCGGTCCTCGATTCATTCTCCGGCTTTGCGCCTGCCCAGGAGAGCCAGTCCTCGAGCTCGTCCGTCCGCCCGACCCGAACGAGGGCTCCGGCGAGCGGTCGTCCCTCCGGATCCTCGACGCTCCCGGTGAGGACGGCGCCGGCCTGGAGGACGATCTGGCCGAGATCGGCGGGCGCCTCGGCCGGACTGCCGGGGACGAGGCTGGGGACGACGCCGCGAAGGAGAACGGGCGCGAAGCGGCGGGCGCGCACGGCGAGGTCGATCGGGCCGGCGGGCAACTTCTTGACGGCGAAGCGCCCATGGGTATCGGTCCGGGCGGAGACCAGGGCCTTCCGGGCCGCGGTCGCGTCGGCGTTGCCGTCGGTATCACTGGTGCCGGCGATATCGGCGACATTGGCGGTGCCGGCGACATCGGCGGGAAGGAGATGGATCGTGGCGCCCGCGATCGGGCGCCCGCCCGTATCCACCACTCGGCCGACCGCGGACCGGGCCGCCGTGCCCACGGCCGGGCAGGCGATCGAGAGAGCGAAGAGGGCGAGCGCGAGACGGGTCTTCATGGCGAGGCTCCGAGAAGACGAATCGAGAGAACTGGTAAAAGCATAACAGATCCCGCCAGACTGGCGCGACCGGGGCGGCCGTCCGGGCGACCGGCCCCCTGGCGGGGAATTCAGAAAAAGCTGGCGAGCACCCGGAGGAGGGCGTCCGGATCGGTCGGCTTGGTCAGATGGAGGTCGAAACCGGCCTCGCTCGCCAGGCGCCGGTCCTCGGCCTGGCCGTAGCCGGTCAAGGCGATCAATCGGGTGACCGACAGCTCAGGATCGCTCCGCAGGGCCCGTGCCACGGCGTAGCCGTCCATCTCCCCCGGCAGACCGATGTCGCAGAGCACCACCTCCGGTTGGGTGTCGCGCGCCCGGGCGACCCCTTCCGCGCCGTCGTGGGCGACCGTCACCTCGTGGCCGGTCAAATCGAGGAAGAGACGCAGGCTCTCGGCGGCGTCGACGTTGTCCTCGACGATCAGGATGCGATGGGGCCGCGGTCCGGGAGCGGTGGTGCGGGGTACGGTCTCCTCCCGCATCGGCGCGAGCGGCAGGCGGAGGGTGAAGGTCGAACCGCGCCCCGCCCCCTCGCTCGCCGCCTCGATCGTGCCGCCGTGCATCTCGACCAGCGACTTGACGAGCGCCAGGCCCAATCCCATCCCGCCCAGCCCCCCACCCACCCTGCCACCGCCGCGGGCCGCCGTCTCGGCCGGGTCGACACCCTGGCTGAAGGGCTCGAAAATGTGCGGCAGGAGCTCCTCGCCGATGCCGATGCCGGTGTCGCGGACGGTGAGGACCGCCGTACCCGAACCCGGCTCTGCCGGTTCGGGCTCGAAATTCGGGGCGGCCGGAGCGAGATCGAGCCCGACCGAAATCTCCCCTCCCGGCTCAGTGTAGGCGCAGGCGTTCTCCAGCAGGTTGGCGACCGCCTGGGCGAGGCGCCCCCGGTCGGCCCGGGTCCACAGGGGCCGCTGGGGGAGGTCCAGGTTGAGTCGGAGGCCACGGCGGGCGAGGCGGTCGCCCAGGGCGAGGACCGCGCTCCGCACCAGCTCGCAGAGGTCCAGGCGCTCCCGCTCCAGGATGACCTTGCCGCTGTTCAGGCGCGAGACGTCCAGGAGGTCGTCGATCAGATGGGTGAGCTCCACGACCTGGCGCTCGGTCAGCTCGCGGAGCCGCTCGCGCTGCTCCTCGCTGACATTGGGCAGACGCGCGATGTGGAGCGAGTTGACGATCGGGGCGAGCGGGTTGCGCAGATCGTGCGCCAGATCGGCGAGGAACTCCTCCCGCGAACCGGCTTTGGCGGCACTGGCGGCATTGTCGGCACTGACGCCCGGGTCCTCCTCGACCCGGTGCAGGATGAAGGCGATCTCCCCCTCCTCCCCGTAGACCGGGGAGTTGATCAGCCGGAGGGCGCCCGACCACCCTCTTCCCGCCACCCCCATCCCGTACCCCCGCACGCTCAAGGTGTCGGCCCGCCGGCTCAGCAGCACCCGCTCGAACGAGGCGCGGAGCTCGCGGCCGAACCCGTCCGCGGTGAGGAGGTCGGCCAGGGGGCGGCCGACGAGTTGGCCCCGCTCGGCCCCCGTGGCGCGCAGGTAGGCGTCGCTCGCCGCCACCACGGTCAGGTCCGGCGCCAGCGCCAGATAGGAATCGGGCACCGCCTCGAAGAGGGCACGGAAGTCGGGGTTCGTGGGCAGGGCCAGGGCGGGCACGGGCGCATTGTATCCAAACCGCGTGCCCAAACCGCGTGCCGATTCCACGGCAAGGGGGCGCCCTGCGTATAATCGACCTGAGGCCAGAACGGCTCCCGCCGGCGGGAAGACTCCTCCTCCACCCGGCGGTTCCCAGCAGGATCGCTCCGGCTCGCTTTAAGCCGTCCAGGAAACCCGAATGAAAAAACTGCTCGCCCTCTCCCTCTTCAGCCTCGGTATCAGCCTCGGTATCGGCCTCGGTATGGCGGCCGTCGCCCACGCCACCGTCCAGACGCCCCCCGCCCGGGTGACCGCCCCGGCAGCTGCCCCCCCGGCCGCCGCCGGACCCGCCAACCCTATCCAGAAGAAGCTCGAGGAGGCCCTCGGCCGGATGGACAAGGGGGATGACGCCGGGGCGATCCACATTCTGGAGGCTCTGCAAAAGGACCCGAACGTCACCCCGCCCGTCCTCTCCCTCCTCGGTGGGCTCTATCTCAAGACCAACCGCCCCAAGGAGGCGCTCGCGATCCTGAAGCCGCTGGCCGACGCTCCCGACGGCGACCCGGCGGTCCTCTTCAACGCCGGCCGGGCCGCCTTCGCCCTCGGCCAGAATGAGGCGGGGGAGCAGTACTTGACGCGATCGGTCGAGCTGGCGCCGGCCTCGCCGGCGGCCCGCACCCTGGGGCTCCTGCTCGCCCGACAGGGGCAGCCGGGGCCCGCCTTCCAGGTCCTCATGCCCTGGGTCGAAGCGACGCCCGACGATTTCGAGGCCCGGCTGGCCGCCGCCCTCCTCGCCATCAACCTGCAACGCCTCCCCGACGCCGAGGGGCTGCTCAAGGGGATGCCGGCCGCCAATCCGCGGGTCCGCCTCCTGCGCGGCGATCTCGCCCTCCGCAAAGGGGACCCCAAGACGGCCATCGCGACCCTCCGGCCGCTCCTCGACAGCCCCCCGCCGGGCTTCGCGGCCAACGGCGGGATGCAGCTCGACATGCGCCGCCTGTTGGCCGAGGCCTACCTGCGGACCGGGCAGGCCGCCGAGTCGATCAAGCTCCTCTCCGGCAAGGGGAACGACCCCTCGACCGCCCTCCTCCTCGCCCAGGCCCAGTACCAGGGCGGCAATCTCCAGGCCGGGCTCGCGACGCTCTCCCCCTGGGCCGACAAGATCCTCAAGGCGGGCACCCCGCGCGACCCCGACCTCGTCGTCGAGATGGCGCTCACCTATGGGCGGATGCTCGCCGCCGCCGGCCGGCAGGCCGAGGCGGAGAAGGCGCTCGCGGTCGCCACCCGCCTCGCCCCGGAGAGCGCCGAGGTCTGGCAGGCCTACGGGCAGACCCTCTTCGCCCTCGGCCGGAAGGAGGACTCGGGCAAGGCCCTCGCCCGCTTCCGCGACCTCTCGGCGGCCAAGGCCAAGGTGAAGGCCGCCGCCGCGAACGCCGGCCTCTCGCCGGCCAACGCCCCGGCCCGGGAGGCCGCCGATCCAGTGGTCGCTCTGCTCGAGAAGGGCCAGCTCGACCAGGCTCTGTCCACCGCGCGGGAGGAGATCCGGTCGAACCCGAGGGATCTCGGTCCTCGCGCCCTGGAGATCCGCATCCTCCTCCTCCAGCAGCACCCCCAGGAGGCTTACATCGCGGCCCAGAAGATGGTCGACCTCGCCCCCGGGAGCCCGGACGCCGTCTACGCCCGGGGGGTCTGCCAGCTCTCCTTGAAGAAGACCAAGGAGGCCGAGGCCGACCTCCGGCAGGCCCTGAAGATCCAGCCCCAGTACCTCCCGGCGATGAACGACCTCGCGGTGCTCCTCATGCTGCAGGGCCAGAAGGCGGAGGCCAGGACCCTCCTCGAACGGGTGCTCAAGGCGCACCCCGGCGACCAGCTGGCGGCCGAGAACCTGAAGAAGCTCAACGCCGAGGGCAAGGCCGGCGGGTGAGGACCCTGGCGGCCGCCCGGCGGCGGAATCCCGGCGGCAGCGCCCTCCTCGTCCTCTGCGTCGGGTTCGCCGGGCTGGCCGCGGCAGGCGTCGCCCGGCCGGAGGTGCCGGGCCGGATGGCGGGGGAAGACCCGCTGGCGCGGCTCGAAGCCGCCGCCTCCTCCGATACCGACGGCGCCGCCGCTCCCCAGGCGCGGGCCGCCGCGGCGGCCGCTCTCCTCGGCGCCCTGCCCCCGGCGGAGCTCGAACGGCGCCTCCGGTCGGGCGGTATTGGCGGCATCGGAGGCATCGCGGAGGCGAGCGAAGCCGAGCCCGCGCCTGCCTTCCGAGCCCTCGCGAGGACCCTGGGCGAGGCCGCCCCCTCCCTCCTTCCCCGTCTCCAGGCCTATCTCGGCGCCGCTGCCGCCGCCCGGGCTCGCCGGCTCGCCGCCCAACCGGAGGCCGCCTGGACCGACCGCGAGATCGCCGAGCTCCTCCGCCTCTCTCTCCTCGACCCGCCCCGCTTCGTCGACGACCCGTCCTTCCGCGAGCGGGCTCTGGGGGTCCTCGCCCAATCTCTCGACCGCCAGGCGCCGGCGGCGCTCCGCGACCGCTTGCTCGACCAGCTCGGCGGCTTCCCGGGCTTCGACTTCGCCGCCGGGGAACAGGTAGGGTGGGGCTGGGGGGCCCTGCCCCGCCGCAGCTCCGAGCGCCGGCTCGACTTCCCGCCCGCTCCCCCCCTGCGCTTTGATGCCCGCTTTGATGCCGACGACGGCAGTGACGGCCACCCCCTGGCGGCCTCCGTCTACTCCCTCCCTTCCACTTTCTTCGACGCCGGAACCGCGGCCGCCTTCCTCGCCGGGGTGCGGGCTGTCGACCGGGAGCGCCGGATCGTCGTCCTCGCCGACCTCGCCCAGGTCCGGGCGCTGGGCCCGAAGGCGCGGGACCTCCACGTCGACCTCCTCTTGAACCACGGCCGGGCCTACTCGCCCTGGCCGCGCGATCCTTTCAGCCTGGTCCACGCGGGGGTTGGCGGCAAGGGGCGCGGGGAGCGGGTGGTGGTCCTGGTCCGGCCCAACCTCCAGTCCGGCAGGGAGGAGGACGCGACCCTCGGGCAGGAGCTGGTGCAGGACCTCCCCCCCGCCCTCGACACCGGCTGGGGAGAGCCGCGCTGGGCGCTCTCCCCGGTCCCCTTTCACAACGGCCAGGTGCTGCTGACGGCGAGCGCCGCCTGGATCACCCTGCATACCCTGGAGCCGCGGATTCTCGCCCTCCTCGGGGAGACCCGGGTGCCGGTCGCGAGCTTCGCGACCGCCGCCGGGATCGACCGCTACCTCGCTGCCGCCCGGAGCGCTGCGGCCGAGCTCCAGGCGCTCTATGGCCGGCCAGTCCGCTTCGTCCACCCCCTCCCCGACGACGGACCCCTGGCAGCGCGGTCGGCGCTCCTCGAGACCCTCGGGGGCGGCGCCGGCTACGACCTCGACTCGCTCGTCACCCTGCTCCCCGGTACTCCGGGGACCGGGGGGAGCGCCGGGGGGCCCCCGCACGCCCTCGTCGCGGATCTCGCGGCGGGACGGGCCCTCCTCCGCCGGCTCCCCGCCGCCGACTGGCAATCGCTCGCCGCCGGCTACGGCCTGGCGACACCCGCCACCGACGGCCTGGCGGCAGCGCTGACCGCCGCCCAGGGCGCGCCGCGGCCAGCGGCCCTCGCCCCGTTCCTCGACCTCGTCGCCGCCCGGTTCGAGAGCGCGGGGTTCGCCGTCGACCGACTCCCCCTGGTCTTCGTTCCCGTCCCTCTGCTCCGCGACGCCGCCGGCCTCACCCACCCCGACTTCCTCCTCGGCTGGAACAACGTGGTCGTCGAGCGGCGGGCGGGGCAGGCGCGGGCCGAGGGGTTCTCCGGGCTGGTCCCGGCCGGAGACGCCGAGGCGCGAGCGGTCTTCGCCCGGGCCGGGGCCCACCTCGACCTCCTGCCGCCGCTCGTCCGGAGCGTCGCCCTCAACGGCGGCTACCGCTGCGCCTCGAATCACCTGCGCCGGGGCTGACCGCGCCCGCGGAGCCGGGTTTAGGGGGGTGTGCTAAAATTCCTCTCGCATTGAGCAACGACCCTCCGAGTCCGACCGCCGTCCTCCCCCTTCCTGGCCCCCCGAAGCGCAGCGCCGAGGGTACGTCCGCCGAGGGAGCTCCGGCATGCTGACCTTCGCCGCTTCCCAACTGCCCGCGGGCCTACCCCTGGCCCGGGCGGTTCCGGCAGCGGTGGCCGCGGGGGGGGCGTTCGCGCTCAGCACCGGCTGGGCGCTCCTCCTCGCCTTCGTCCTCGTGCTCGTGAACGGCCTCTTCGTGGCCGCCGAGTTCTCGCTCATCAAGGTGCGGCCGACCCAGATCGAGCCCGCCGCCCAGGAGGGGCACCGGCGGGCGAAGATGGCGCGGCACATGATCCACCACCTGGACGCCTACCTCTCGGCGACCCAGCTCGGGGTGACCCTCGCGAGCCTCGGCCTCGGCTGGGTGGGCGAGCCCGCCTTCGCCGGCCTCGTCCGCCCCGTCATCGCCTTTCTCGCCAGCGGCCCGGGCCACGAAGGGATCGTCCACTCGGTCTCCCTCACCCTGTCGTTCCTCCTCATCACCATGCTCCACATCGTGCTCGGGGAGCTGGCGCCGAAGTGGATCGCCATCGAGCGCGCCGAGACCCTCGCCCTCTGGCTGTCGCCGCCGGTCTACTTCTTCCACCGCCTGACCTTCCCGGCGATCTGGGTGCTCAACCGCGCCGCCACCGGCCTCTTAAGGATCTTCTCGCTCAAGCCGCCCACCGAGGGCGACCGCACGCACGACGAGCAGGAGCTCCGCCTCCTCCTCGCCACCAGCCCCGGGCTCCACCTGACGACCCAGAAGCGCGAGCTTCTGGACAACGTCTTCGAGATCTCGCACCGGGTGGCGCGGCAGATCATGGTGCCGAGGGCGGACGTCGTCTACCTCTCGACCGCCCGGCCGCTCGCCGAGAACCTCCGCCTCGCCAGAAAGAGCGGCCACACCCGCTTCCCGCTCTGCCAGGGGGATTTAGACCACGTCATCGGTCTCATCCACATCAAGGACATCTTCCGCCGCGAGCGTCCGGTCAGCTCGCTCGAAGAGCTGGCGAGAGACATCACCTTCGTCCCCGAGACCCTGGGGGTCGACCGCCTGCTCAAGAGGATGCGGGTCGAGCGCTTCCACGTCGCCGCGGTGATCGACGAGTACGGCGGCGTCTCCGGCATCGTGACCCTGGAGAACGTCATCGAGGAGATCGTCGGCAACATCCAGGACGAGTTCGACTCGACCGAGAGGCCCGAGATCCAGGACCGCGGAAACGGCGTCTACCAGGTCTCCGGCGCCATGCTGGTCGAGGACCTGGAGGCGGCCCTCCACATCGAGCTCTCCGATCGCGACGAGGACACCATCGCGGGAGTCGTCCTCTCCGAGCTCGGCCGCCGCGCCGTGGTCGGCGACACCGTCGAGCTGGGTCCGGTGACGATCGAAGTACTGGAGGTGCACTTGAACCGGATCAACACCCTGCGGATCACCGTCCACGCTGCGGAGACGGTGCCGCCCGAAGAATAGACCCAGCGTCCCCATCAGGGCCGTAGCTGCGCCGATCTGGCGTCCTGCGTCCGGTCTGTCCGGGAGCGTCAAAAGAGGCTCCAGGGCGGTGCCGTGCTACCATTTTCGAGCGATCCCCATGTCCAACGCGCCCGAAGCCGTTTCGCCAGCCGTCGCCGCCGACCCGCTGCCCAAGGTGAGGCACCCCCTCACCCTGCCCCACCTGCGCAACCTGTGGATCGGCACCACGGTCTCGCTCTTCGGCGACCAGTTCTACCTCGTGGCCCTGCCCTGGCTCGTGCTGCAGCTGACGAAGTCGACCGTGGCGCTCGGCACGATCCAGATGACGGCGGCGATCCCGCGCGCGGCGCTGATGCTCGTCGGCGGCGCGGTGATCGACCGTTTCTCGGCGCGGCGGGTCATGATGCTCACGGCGTCGATCCGCACGCTCCTCGTGGGGCTGGTGGCGGCGCTCATCTGGCTTCACGTCGTCCAGCTCTGGCACCTCTACATCCTGACCTTCGCCTTCGGCCTCGCCGACGCGTTCTCGTTCCCCGCCGGGCCGGCGATGATGCCGACCCTCGTAAAGCCCGAGCAGCTGCGGCCCGCGAACGCTCTCATGCAGACCTCGACGGTGATGACGCAGATGGTCGGCCCGGCGCCGGCGGGCCTCGCCATCAAGCGCTTCGGCATCGCCTCCGCTCTCTTCTTCGACGCCCTGAGCTTCCTCTTCGTGATCGCGGCGCTCTGGAAGATCCCGGAGCCGCCCAAAGCCCCCGCTCCCGACCCCGCGACCGGAGCGCCCGCCCGCCCGAGCATGCTGCGCTCGATCGGCGAGGGCTTGACAGCGGTGCGGAGCGACCCGGCCCTCCTCTCGCTCCTCCTCATCTTCGCCAGTATCAACTTCTGCGTCTCCGGGCCGATCGCGGTGGGACTGGCGGCGATGGCGAAGTTCCGCTTCGGCTCGGCGGCGGCGTTCGGCACCTTCCTCTCCTCCTTCGGCGGCGGTACCCTGGTCGGGCTGCTGCTCGGCGCCCTCGTGAAGCGGCCCCGGAAGCGCGGGCTGCAGTTCATCGTCATGAGCGGCCTCTGCGGTCTGGAACTCGTCGGCATCGGTTTCACGACGAAGCTCGTCACCATCGCGGCGCTCCTCGCGGTGATGGGCCTCGGCGTCGGCTTCGTCAACGTCCAGTTCAGCTCCTGGGTCCAGATGCGGGTGGACCGCGCCATTCTCGGCCGGGTCATGAGCGTCCTCATGTTCTCCGCCATGGGACTGGTCCCGATCTCCTACGGGGTCGCCGGTTTCCTCGCCCAGTGGAGCCTGCCGTCGGTTTTCATCGTCTTTGGAGCGCTCCTCGCGGCCATCTCCGCCTTCACCGTGACCGGCAGGGCGGCCCGCGAAATCGACTGAGGGTGCGGTCTCCGTACGAGAAGATCTACGCGGTGATCGCCCGCATCCCGCGCGGGCGGGTGGCAACCTACGGGCAGGTGGCGACGCTCGCCGGGCTGCCCGGCCACGCCCGGCAGGTCGGCACGGCGCTCGGCGTCCTGCCGGACGGCTCGAAGGTTCCCTGGCAGCGGGTCATCAACGCGCGCGGCGAGGTGAGCCCCCGTGGCGGCCTGGGAATCGCGGAGGGCTTCCAGCGTCATCTCCTGGAAGAGGAAGGGGTGGGCTTCGACGAACGGGGCCGGATCGACCTCGACCGCTTCGGCTGGGACCCGCTGGCCGCTCCCCCGCGGCCGGGCCGGAGGCGCACTAATCTGACTTGACAGGTCATTTTTCGGAGGGTACCCTGACCCTCATGCGCACCACGGGTATCGCAGACCTCAAAGCGTCCCTGTCCGAGACTCTCGCGCGGGTCAAAGCGGGTGAGGAGGTCCTGGTGACCGAGCACGGCAGGCCCATCGCCAGAATCGTTCCGTTATCGTCCGCCGCTCCCGAGGCGGCCACGGACGAACTGGTGCGGGCCGGGATTCTACGTGCGCCCGAGCGCAGGATCGACGCGGAATTCTGGCAACTCTCCCGCCCTGCTGACCCCGATGGCCTCGCCCTTCGGGCGCTGCTCGAAGAGCGGCGAGACGGCCGTTGAGGTTTTGGGACAGCTCCGCCCTGCTCCCTCTCCTCGTGCGGGAGCCCACCAGCTCAAAGATGGAAGGCATTCTGCAGCGGGACCCGGAGGTCGTCCTCTGGTGGGCGACTCCCGTCGAGTGCGTGAGCGCGCTGGCGCGCCTGCACCGGGAGGGCGATCTCACCCCTTCTGACTTACAGAAGGCGCGCGATCTCCTCGACTCTCTGCGGGCACGCTGCTTCGAGGTCCAGCCGATTGAAGAGGTGCGCGCCCGCGCCGAGCGGCTCCTCGCCGTCCATCGCCTGCGCGCCGCCGACTCCCTCCAACTCGCGGCCGCCCTGGTCTGGTGCCGCGATCACCCGCGCGGGGTCAACTTCGTCTCTCTCGACGATCGTCTCCGTCTCGCCGCGGCCCTCGAGGGCCTGCTCGTGATGCCCTACACCGAAGAGGTGCACGAGCCCCGTCCGGGGGACTGAAGGTCTCGTCCCTTGCCCCCTCAAGGCCCCGTCAAAGTCGAATCTGGCATCGCGAAGGCTCCTGTCGTAGGGGGCACCCCCCTGTGGGTGCCCTGGGAGGGAGGGCGGCCACGGGGGGCCGCCTCTACGCTCCAAGCCAAAGTTTCTCGAGGGTCGGGACCTTCCTGCGTCGGGCGCAGCTCGATCCGGGGCTACGGTTCGAGGCGGAAAGGGCGAATTCATAGGGGCGGCTTACTGAATCGCTCGTCGATCCAGGCCTCGACTTGACGCGCCTGCCGCGAGTCACGGCCGGCCCGCCGCGGAACACCACGCGCTTGCCGCGAGTCACCGCTGCCCTGTCGCGGAACACCACGCGCCTGCCGCGAGTCACAGCCGCCCTGCCGCGGAACACCACACGCCTGCCGCGAGTCACAGCCGCCCTGCCGCGGAACACTACGCGCCTGCCGCGAGTCACAGCCGCCCTGCCGCGGAACACTACGCGCCTGCCGCGAGTCACAGCCGCCCTGCCGCGGAACACCACGCGCCTGCCGCGAGTCACAGCCGCCCCTGCCGCGGAACACTACGCGCCTGCCGTGGAACACTACGCGCGCGCGAGACACAGCCGCCCTGCCGTGGAACACTACGCGCCTGCCGCGAGTCACCGCGAGCCGGCCGGCGGTGTCTCGCGGCAGGTCGGTTGTGTCTCGCCGCCGACGCTTCGTGGCTCGTGGAGGGCCCATAGCGTCTCGCCGCCGACGCCTTGTGGCTCGTGGAGGGCCTATAGCGTCTCGCCGCCGACACTTCGTGGCCCGTGGAGGGCCCATAGCGTCTCGCCGGAGCCGTTCGTGTCTCGCGTGACAGACCCCGAGTCCGACTTGACCGCTCCTTCTCCAGAGGGTACCTTGATCAACGGTCGTTGAAGCTCAACGGACACCGTGAAAGCGCCCGCCAAACCCCTCCACCTCGCTCCCGCCAGCCCCGCCGACATCGAAGCCCGCCAGCTCCCCGGTGGCGGCTGGGTTTTGCGCTCGTCTCAGGAGCTGGGGCCCTATCCGCGGAGCCTCGGCGAGCACCTCGTCCTTTGGGCGCAGGCGGCTCCGGATCGCACCTTCCTCGCCGAGCGGGACGCCGGAGCGGCGGCGACGCCGGCGACGGCTGTGACGGCGGACGGCTGGCGGCGGGTGTCGTACGCCGCGGCGCTCGACGCCGTCGAACGGATCGCCGGCGCCCTCCTCGCCCGCGGCCTGGGGCCGGATCGTCCCGTCGCCATCCTCTCCGACAACGGGGTCGACAACGGGCTCCTCCAACTCGCCGCCATGCACGTGGGCATCCCGGTGGCGCCGATCTCTCCCGCCTACTCGCTCCTCTCGACCGACCACGCCCAGCTGCGCTATCTCCTCGAGCTGACCCGGCCCGGCCTCGTCTACGCCGCGGACGGCGCCCGCTTCGCCCCGGCTTTCGCCGCCCTTCCGGACGCCGGGAGCGAGATCGTCGTCAGCGCCAATCCTCCCAGCGGCCGCGAGACGACCTTCTTCTCCGCGCTGTCGGCAAATCCGCCGGACCCGGAAGTCGCGGCGCGCTTCCGGGAGGTCGGCCCCGACACTCTCGCCAAGATCCTCTTCACCTCGGGCTCGACGGGCAGACCGAAGGGGGTCTTGAACACCCAGCGCATGCTCTGCTCGAACCAGCAGGCGATCGCCCAGGGGTGGCCGTTCCTCGAAGCGCGGCCACCCGTCATCGTCGACTGGCTGCCCTGGAGCCACACCTTCGGGGGGAACCACAACTTCAACCTGGTTTTGCGCAACGGCGGCACCCTCTACATCGACGGCGGCAAGCCGGCGCCCGGGCTGATCGAGACGACAGTGCGGAACCTCGGCGAGGTGCCGTCGACCCTCCACTTCAACGTGCCGCGCGGCTACGACATGCTGCTCCCCTGGCTCGAACGGGACCGCGCCCTTAGCGAAACCTTCTTCAAGCATCTGGACGCGATCTTCTACGCCGCCGCGGCGCTCCCCCAGCCTCTCTGGGAAAGGCTCGAACGGCTGTCGATCGAGACCACCGGCGAGCGCGTCGCCATGCTCGCCGCCTGGGGCTCGACCGAGACGGCGCCCTGCGCCACCCAGGTCCACTTCCCGATCGACCGGGCCGGCGTCATCGGCCTGCCGGTACCCGGCACCGAGATCAAGCTCGCGCCGATGGCCGCGACCGCCGGCAAGCTGGAGCTCCGGGTCAAGGGCCCCGGCGTGACCCCGGGCTACTGGCGGCACCCCGAGCTTCAACGGGAGATCCTCGACGAGGACGGCTTTCTTAAGATGGGCGACGCCGGCAGGCTCGCCGACCCGGAGAACCCGGCGGCGGGGATCGTCTTCGACGGCCGGCTAGGCGAGAACTTCAAGCTCGCCTCGGGGAGCTGGGTGCACGTGGGGGAGCTGCGCACCGCCCTGGTCGCTGCCCTGGCCCCGGTCGTCCAGGACGTCGCCGTGACCGGCCTCGACCGGAGCGAGATCGGGCTCCTCGTCTTCCCCAACCCGGCCGGCTGCCGCTCCCTCTGCGCTCCCCTGGCGGATCGACCGGAGGATCTACCGCTCGCCGAGCTGATCCGCCGTCCCGAGGTGCGGAAGCGCCCTTTTGGCCGGCCTCGAAGCCCACAACGCCGCCAACCCGGCGAGCAGCCGGCGGGTCGCCCGGGCGCTCCTCGTGGTCGAGCCGCCCGCGATCGATGCCGGCGAGATCACCGACAAGGGCTATCTCAACCAGCGTGCCGTCCTCGCCCGCCGTGCCCCGCTTGTCGAGCGGCTCCACGGCGAGGGGGACGACCCGGACGTTCTCCTCCCCGCGCGCTGACTTAAAAAACCGCTGGCTCGCGCTGGCTTGCGCTGGCTCGAGAGTTGCTACCCGTCGAGCGAGGACCGAGCGAGGATAAAACGACTCCCATGGCCGAGACTCTCGAGAAACCCCGGCGCGCGAACGCCGAAGGGCCGCCGTCGCGCCCCTCCGGCCCGGAGCCGGCCGGGCTGCGGAAAGTGGGGGCCCCTCCTCGTTCTCTCGCTCGCCCTCGCGATCATCATCATCGATACGACGCTCCTGAACGTCTCCTTGGAGACGCTTATCCGCGAGCTGCACACGACTCTCCAGAGCCTCCAGTGGGTGATCTCCGCCTACTCGCTGACCCTGGCGGCCCTCACCGTCACCGGCGGGCGGCTCGGCGACATCTTCGGCCGCCGGCGGATGTTCAGGCTCGGGGCGTTCCTCTTCGCCGTCGGCTCGTTCGTCGCCTCGATCAGCGGCTCGGTGCCGACCCTCATCCTCGGCGAGTCGATCGTCGAGGGGATCGGCGCGGCGATGATGATGCCCGCCACCGCCTCGCTCCTGGTCGCCAAGTACCGCGGCCACGATCGCGCCCTGGCCTTCGGGATCTGGGGGGGAGTCGCCGCCGCAGCCTCGGCGGTGGGACCGATCCTCGGCGGCTTCCTGACCACCCACTACAGCTGGCGCTGGGGGTTCCGGATCAACGTCGGCGTCGTCGCCCTCCTCCTTTTGGGCTCGACGGTGATCGACGACGAGCCGGCCGCCGGCAAGAAGACGCTCGACGGGGTAGGGGTCCTCCTCTCGGCGCTCGGGCTCTTGGCCGTCGTCTTCGGGATCATCGAGGCGTCCTCCTACGGCTGGGTGCGGGCGATCAAGCCGTTCGCCGTGGCGGGGAGAGAGATCTCTTTGAACGGGTTTTCGATCGTCCCCTTCGCCATCTTCGTCGGCCTCCTGATCCTCGCCGTTTTCGTCCTCTGGGAGCGGCGGGTCGAGCGCCACGGCGGGATGCCGATCGTCTCGACCCAGATCTTCAAGAACCGCAGCTTCGTCGCCGGTGCGTCGGTCGTCGGGGTCATGATGCTCGCCCAGAACGGCGTCATCTTCTCGCTCCCCGTCTTCTTACAGTCGGTGCGAAACCTGGACGCCTTTCACACCGGGCTCATGCTGCTGCCGATGTCGGTCCTCCTCCTCGTGATCTCCCCGACCGCCGCGGCGCTGTCGAAAAGGATCCCCCACAAGCGGCTGATCCAGATGGGGCTCGCCGTCAACTTCTTCGCCCTCCTCCTCCTCCGCTGGGCGCTGGGCGTCACGACCCCGCTCGCCGCGCTCCTCCCCGGCCTCGCGCTCTACGGCATCGGTCTCGGACTCGTGCTGTCGCAGATCAACAATCTCACTCTCTCCGCGGTGCCGGTGGAGGAGGCCGGCGAGGCCTCCGGGGTGACCAACACCTTCCGCCAGATCGGCTCGGCGCTGGGCTCGGCGATCATCGGCTCGGTCCTCTTGACCTCGATCGTCGTCGACCTCCAGGGGGCGGTGGGCGCCTCGGCGCAGATCCCGCCCGCGGCGAAGCCGGGAATCGACGCCATGCTCCGCCAGCAGTCGTCGAGCCTCGCCTTCGGCGCCGGCGGGATGTTCGACCGCTTGCCGCCCGCGACCCGCACCCAGATGCTCGCCGAGCGGCGGGTGGCGGTGACGAGCGGCAACCGGAAGGCGCTCCTCTACGGCGCCGGCTTCATCCTCCTCGGACTCCTCGTCTCCACCCGGCTACCGCTCCGGGCGGCCGGGCAGGGGCGGGATGGAGCGGCTCAAGGCAAGGCGAGCTGAACGAGCGCTGCGAGCACCGCATCGTCCACCTCACCGGTGGCGGGGAGACCCTGCTCGGTCTGGAACTCGACGAGGGCCGCCCGGGTTCGCTTGCCGAGGACCCCGTCCACCGGACCGGGATCGAAACCGCCAAAAGTGAGGTAGAGCTGCGCCGCGCGGAGGTCGAGGTCCGGCATCGCTCCGAACGAGTATTTCTGGAACTCGCCCCGCAGGCTCACGTCGTAATGATTCTTGGCGAAATCCGGACCGTTGTACCCGCGGGCAAAGGACGCCCAGTCATGGGCGTGAAGCGGTAGGTCGAGCCCCGAGGACTGGAGGAACGCGCCGACGCCCAGGAGTTGGGCGTCCTCGGAGTCGACCATCGCGGCGACCATCGTTTCGACATCGGCGAAGCCCGCCGCGGCGAAGTTGTCCCCCATGATCTGGCCCAGCCCCCAGGAGGTGCTCCTCAAGGCCGCTGCGCGGTCCTTGGCGATCGCGCGGGACAATCGATCGTACTGATGGGCGCCGCTCGCGCCGTAGCCGCCCGCGGTAGGATCGCTGATATCCCCGTCGTCGAAACGGCCGCCGGTCAACTGGTGGAAGTAATGCCGCTCGAAGAGGATCTGGGGCCGCCGGTCGGCGAGAAAACCGCAACCGGACGTCTCCACCGCCAGGACGGCCCAGATCTCCTGGGCCTTGACGGCGAGCGATTGACCGACGGTCGCGAATCCGGTCTTGCTGAGCGCCCGCGAGCGCCCCACGAAGCTCACCGCCATGGGCTTCCTCCTGTCAAGAGAATATGAAAAGTATAGCAGCAGCCGCTCTCAGGTGCTGAAACGCCGGCGGAACCGATACGTAATACGATAAGCGCCATGCGACACCCCCGTCCTCCAATCTTCGCTCTCGTGCTCCTGGCCGCCTGCCTGGGAGCCCCGGCCCCTTCCGCCGCGGCGACGCCCCCGGTGCCAACCCCGATACCAGCGCCATCCCAGACCGCGGCGATTCCGGGAATCCCGGCCCCGGTCGAGGGAAACTGCACTCTCTCTGATTTCAGCTTCGCGAGCGGCGAGGTGCTTCCCGCGCTCCGGCTCCACTACACCACCGTCGGCACCCCTGTCCGGAATGCGGACGGGGTGGTGCAGAACGGCGTCCTCCTCCTCCATGGCACGAGCGGGGACGGCCAGGGATTCCTCCGCGAGCCGTTCGCCGGTCAGCTCTTCCGCTCCGGGCAGCTCCTCGACGCGGCGCGTTATTACATCGTCCTCCCCGACGCGATCGGCCATGGCAAGTCGAGCCGCCCGAGCGACGGGCTCCACATGCGTTTCCCGAAGTACAACTACGACGACATGGTGCGAGCCGAACACCTGCTCGTCGAGTGCCTCGGGATCGATCACCTCCGCCTGGTGATGGGCACCTCGATGGGCGCCATGCACACCTGGATGTGGGGATACTCCTACCCCGACGCCATGGATGCGCTGATGCCGCTCGCCAGCCTGCCGGTCGAGATCGCCGGCCGCAACCGGATGATGCGGAAGATGATCATCGACTCGATCAAGGGCGACCCCGAGTGGAAGCAGGGCGAGTACAAAGCCGAGCCCCGCGGCCTGATCTCGGCGATCCACACCCTGCTCTTCATGGTATCGAGCCCGCTCGAGTGGCAGAAGGAGGCGCCGACCCGCGAGCAGGCCGAGGCGCTCCTCGACGCGCAGGTCGAGCGCTTCAGAAAAACCCTGGACGCCAATGACCTGATCTATCAATTCGACGCCTCCCGCGATTACAACCCCCTCCCTCACCTGGGAGAGATCCGCGCCCCCCTCTACGCCGTCAACTCCGCCGACGACCAGGTCAACCCACCGGAGCTCGGTATTTTGGACCAGGCCATCCACCGGGTCCCCCACGGCCGCTACATTCTCCTCCCCATCACCCCGGAGACCCGCGGCCACGGCACGCACTCCCTGCCGGCGATCTGGGGAAAGTATCTGGCGGAGCTGCTGGCGGCGGCGGAGCCATCCGGGAAGTAGGGACGCCTCAGAGCCCCTGGCGCAAGCGGAAGCGCTGGAGCTTCCCGGTCTCGGTGCGCGGCAGGGTGTCGACGAACTCGATTTTTCGGGGATATTTGTAGGGTGCGATGTGGGCCTTGACGAACTCCTGCAACTCGCGGGCGGTCGCGGGGCTCGGCTCGGCCCCATCGTTCAAGATCACGAAGGCCTTGACGAGCTGGCCCCGCTCCTCGTCCGCGACGCCGACCACCCCGCACTCTTTCACCTTGGGGTGGTCGAGGAGCACGCTCTCGACCTCGGGCCCGGCGATGTTGTGCCCCGAGGAGATGATCATGTCGTCGGTCCTGGCCTGAAACCAGAAGTAGCCGTCCACATCCATTAAGTAGGCGTCACCGGTCACATTCCAGCCGTTCTCGACGTACGCCTTCTGCCGCTCGGGATCGTCCAGGTAGCGGCAGCCGGTGGGGCCGACGACGGCGAGCCGGCCGATCTTCCCCGGCGGGAGGTCGGCGCCCTCTTCGTCCACGATCTTCGCCTGGTAGCCGGGGACGACCCGGCCGGTCGAGCCGGGGCGGGAATCCTCTGCGGACGAGCCGATGAACTGGTGGAGCATCTCGGTCGAGCCGATGCCGTCGATGATCTGCACCCCGGTCACCCGCTGCCAGGCCGCGAAGGTCGAGGCCGGCAGCATCTCGCCGGCCGAGACGCACTTCTCGAGGCTCGACAGGTCGTAGCTCCCGGCGACCCCGGCCATGGCGCGGTAGGCGGTGGGAACGGTGAAGCAGATCGTCGCCCGGTAGTCCTCGATGCCATGCAGGAGGTTGGTCGGCAACGGCTGTTCGAGGAGCAGCACCGAGGCGCCGAAGCGCAGGGGAAAGAAGAGCAGGCCACCGACGCCGTAGGCAAAGGCGAGCGAGGGGGAGCCGCAGAAGAGATCGTCCGCCGTGGGCTTCAGGACATAGCGCGGAAAGCAGTCGGAGACCGCCAGGATGTCGCGATGAAAGTGGAGAGTGCCCTTGGCCTTGCCGGTGGTCCCCGAGGTGAAGAGGATCGCCACCACGTCGTCGGCGGCGGTGTCTCTGGGAGTGAAGTCGGCGGGCTTGTCGCGGAGGAGGGATTCGAGCGAGCCGGGGACGTTGCCGTCGGGATCGCCCGCAAAGTGGACGACCCGCGCCCCCGCCCGAGGTGAGCCGTCGGCCGTCGCCCGCATCGCCTGCTCGCAATCCGCGGCCACCCGAGCGTCGGTCAAAGCGAGTTGGATCTTCGCCTTGTCGGCGATGTAGACCAGCTCGCGTACCCGGAGGATCGGCATGGTGCAGACGACGACCCCGCCCGCCTTCGCCACCGCCAGCCAGCAGGCGGCGAGGAGCGGCGTGTTGGGGCCGCGGAGGAGCACCCGGTTCCCCGGCACGAGCCCTAAATCCTCGACGAGGACGTGGGCGATGCGGTTGACCTTCTGGTAGAGGTCCCGGTAGCTCCAGCGGCCGCCGGGGAAGAGGATCGCCGTCCGTTCCCCGGCATTGCCGGTATCGGCGACATGGGTGGGATCGGCGGCGATCCAGGCGTCGAGGAGCTCGGCGGTGCAGTTGAGCCGCGGCGGATAGCGGAGTTCCGGCACGCCGGTATAGATCATCTGCGGCCACAGCTCGGCCGGCGGCAGGGCCTCCCGGCAGAAGGTGTCGAGATGACCGGTCGGTTCTGGGGGTCGGGCTGGCGAATCCGCCATGGCCCCTACGCTAGCCCCAGAGGGGCCGGCCGGTCAACGTGGCCGCAGAAACGGTAGTGCCTTTCGAGTTGGATCCTGCGGGCGGGCTCCTTCGGGCGCTCTGCGCAGCCAGTCTCCCGTCCTCGGAATCCAACTCGAAAGCCACTACCGCAGAAACTCGACCGCCTCTAAGATGCACCGCGCGTCGCGCAGGATGCGGAGGTGCCCGAGCTTTTCGGCCCGCCGCAGCTCGGCCCCGGGCCAGCAGCGGGCGAGCTCGGCGCCCTCCTCGAACGAGGCCTCGCGGTCCTCCGGGTCGTGGAAGACGAGGAGCGGCGCCGTCATCCGGGGCGCGAGGTCGATCGGCGAGAGCCCGTCGAAGCGGATGTTGAGCCAGCCTTCCGCCTCCTGCAGCATGCGCTCGATGATCTCGTCCGAGAGGCCGGCGCCGTCCCGGAAGCGCCGCCAGAACGATTCGAACCGGGCCGGCGGAGCGAAGAAGACGACCCGCCCGGCGGCGAGGCCAGAGGAGAGCGCATAGGTGCTCGCCGCGGCGCCGAAGGAGTGGGCGACCAGCCCATGCACCGGTTTGAAGAGCGCCGCGGCGCTTCTGAGCGCGGCGGCGAAGTGGACGACCGAGGAGACCCGCCCGGCCGACTCGCCGTGGCCGGGGAGGTCGATCGCCACCGCCCGGAAGTCGGCCGCCACGACCGGGTCGACCAGCGTCGTCATCTGCCCGGAATGCCCGCCCCAGCCGTGGACGAGGAAGACCGTGGGACCCTCGCCCCAGGCGCGGCCGACGACCCGCTGCCCGCCGACCTCCAGGGCGAAGACCTCGCCCCGCGAGAGCACTGCGCGCTCCTCGTCCCGCACCCGCGCCCGGGGCGGAGTGAAGAACAGCTTCTGAGCGAACCGCGCCGTGGCGCCCGGAGCGAGCGTGCTCCCCACCCGCATTCCCGCCCGCAGCCAGGTCGGCACCGGGATGGGGCGCATACGATCGGTCGTGCTTTTCTCTGCGGAAGACTCCATGGATCTCCTCTCGGGATATGCGGCGGACTTCAGGGCTGGCTGCGAACGCTGAGGACTTTGGAGGGGGTGGAGGGGGCGGAGGGGGCGGAGGCGCTGCTGACGCTGGAACCACTGGAAACGCTGCGGGTCATGAGGGTCTCGAAGGCGCTCCGCGCCCGCTCCTCGGCGCGCGGATTTTCGAGCAGCTTCGCGACCTGCTGGTAGACCATGCCGATGCCGACCATCTCGTAGGCGAACTGATCGAGGTCTAAATCGGCACGGAAGTGCCCCTCCTCGACCGCCGTCCGCGCCGCCCGGGCGAGGGTGTCGTACCAGTCGCGCTGGGACTGGACGAGCCGGTCTCGGATGGGTCCGGGCCGGTCGTCGTACTCGTGGGTCAAAGCCATGAAGAAGCAGCTGCCCCGGCCGCCATGCCCGTGGATCCACTGAAGATAGAGGTCGAAGAGCTTGCGCACCCGCGGCTCGCCGCGGGAGATCTTGAGCGCCGGCAGCACGACCTCCTCGATGAAGTCGTCGATCGCCCGCTCCAGAACCGCGAGCTGCAGCGCCTCCTTCGACTTGAAGTGGGCGAAGAGGCCGCTCTTCGACAGGTTCATCCCCGCCGCCAGAACCCCGAGCGACAACCCCTCCAGGCCGACCTCGCCGGAGAGGGCCAGGGCCCGCTCGACGATCTCCTGCCGGGTCTGCTCTCCCTTGCTCACGAGGAGAAAATAGCACGACCGGTCGGTTCGCGCAACGACCTCGGGGAGGGCGTTCAGGAACGTGGAACCGCTGCCGGACGGTGGCGTCCGCCTGACGACGGGTAAGACCTACTTCCTCCACCTGCGCGACACGGGCAAGGTGCGTCAGGATCGGTCCGGGGAAGATGGTAGACTAGTTATTAAGGATAAATTCCGTGCCGAACCCCGTTCACAGCGATCCAGAGATCCTTACTGGGATGCCTGTTTTCGTCGGTACCCGTGTGCCCTTCCAAACCCTGATGGACTATCTGGAAGAGGGACAGACTCTCGCCGAGTTCCTCGCGGACTTCCCGACCGTAACCCGAGAGCAGGCGATCGCGGCGCTGGAAGAGGCCAAGGAGGCCGTCCTCGCGCATGCGCGTCCTGCTTGATGAGTGCCTTCCCGAGCGGCTGACGAGAGAACTCCCTGGCCACCAAGTATGGACCGCCCGGGAGGCAGGATTGGCGGGCAAGAAGAATGGCGAGCTTCTCGACCTCGCCGCTGCGCAATTCGATGTCCTGGTCACCCTCGACAGGAGCATGCCTTCCCAGCAGAACATCACCGGGCCGTAGCCTTGGCGTAGTCATACTGAAAGCTCGCTCCAGCAGCTTCCTTTCGCTCGAACCGCTCCTGCCGGCCTTACGGCAGGTGCTCCCCTTGATCGTAGCCGGACAGGTGTTGCGCCTCGGTTTGTAGCTGGGATTGAGATGACCGCGACCGACGAGCTTCGACCGCACCTCATCCTGCCGGTGGGCACCCAGGTCGTCAGCGCCGTCGAGATCCGCGACTCCCGCGGTCACCTCCTCTGCCCCGCGGGGGCCGTGGGCGTGATCGTCAAGGCACCGGCGGACGGTACGCACGCCTACCGGGTGCGGCTCCCCTCCGGACAGGAGGTCTCGCTCGCTCGCCGGGCTTTGAGCGTCCGCAAGCATGTCCAGCGGGAGGGGCTCGCCGAGGCGGCGCGCCCGGCGGAGGAGCTCTGGCAGCACATCGTCTTCCGCTGTGTCGTCGGCTCGCAGGCCTACGGTCTGGCCCAGGAGGGATCGGACGTCGATCGCCGCGGCTTCTACCTGCCTCCGGCCGACCTCCACTGGTCGATCTTCGGCGTGCCGGAACAGCTCGACGACCCGGCGACGGAGGAGAGCTACTGGGAGGTCCAGAAGTTCCTCACCATGGCCCTCAAGGCGAACCCCAATGTCATCGAATGCCTCTACAGCCCGCGGGTCGAGACCAGCACGCCGCTGGTCGACGAGCTCCTCGCCAACCGCTCGCGGCTCCTCTCCAGGATGATCTATCAGACCTACAACGGCTACGTGCTGTCGCAGTTCAAGAAGCTGGAGCAGGACCTGCGGACGAAGGGCACCCTCAAGTGGAAGCATGCGATGCACCTGATCCGGATGCTCCTCGCCGGGATCGCGGGCATGGAGCAAGGGGAGATCCCCGTCGAGGTAGCGGGAGAGCAGCGCGAGCTCCTCCTCTCCATTCGGCGCGGCGAGGTGCCCTGGACCGAGGTCGACGCTCTGCGTCTCGACCTCCATCGCCGGTTCGACCGCGCCCAGGGCTCGACCCGGCTCCCCGAGCATCCGGACTACGCCTGGGCCAACGCCTGGCTCCTCCGCGCCCGGCGGAGCGCCCTCTAGGCTCGGCTTGCAGTTGGACCTTCATCGCCCGTCAGAGAGGCCTCCGCTCCAGGTCAGTGCCGGACGGCAGAGCACCGACTCTGCCGCCCGGCCTTCTGGAGCTGCCGCACTGGCGGATTAGACGCGCTCGTCGAAGTGGAGGGTCGCGCCTTCGGGCAGCTTCGCCTGAAGGGCCGCCACGGTCTGCCGGAGCCCAGCCTCGAGCCCCTTGTGCAACTCGGGGCTCTTGCGCGCCAGAGCCGCGACCGTGGCGAGGGCCCGCAGCTCGCTACCCCATTCGGCAGCCTTCCCGTCGACGGTCACCCAGTTGATGACCTCGCCGAAGTCCCCGGTGTCCGAGACTCTCTGCCCGCCCTCGACAGGCCCGGGGCCGAGCCACCACCAAGGGTTGTAGATCACCGGGATCTCGATGCAGAACCTGCGGCCATGGATAGTGAAACAGATGCGCATTGGGGGAAGCCTCCGATCGATGGTCACGAGTGTCTTCGTGAGCATCTACTCCTTCAGGCGCCCCTGAGCGGCAGAAGTTACGCTAGAGTTGAAAGAGGCAAGCCCGAAGCGCCGCCAGCTCTAGCCCACCAGGACCGCCCGCCGCCACCGCCGCACCGAGTTGACGAGCCAGATCGCCTCGGCGCGCCGCAGGTCGACGGGCGTCAGCACCCGCTCGGCGACCTCCCCGCGCCGGAGGAGCTCGGCGCGAAAGACGCCGGGGAGGAGGCCGCAGGCGAGCGGCGGTGTGAGGCGCTCGCCGGAGATCTTGACGACGACGTTCGCGATCGTCGACTCGGTGACCTCGCCGCGCTCGTTGACGAGCAGCACGTCACCGCAGTCCGGCCGCTCGGCCGCTCGCCGCTCGTAGATCTCCCGCCGGGTGGTCTTGTGGTAGAGCAACGGCTCCCCGCTGTTCACGGCTTCGCTGGCGAGAGCGACCCGGACGGGCTCTTCAGAGACCGGGAGCGGAGAGACCTCCACGGACACGTCGCCCTGCCGGGTGAGGAGTAGCCGGACGCGCCGAGGGCCGGCGAGCAGGGAGGACACTCCGTCCGCGAGCCGCCGCTCGACCGCCTCCCGATCGTAGCGAAAGCCGAAATAGCGGGCGGACTCCCCCAGTCGGTCGAGATGTCCGCCGAGGAGGAAGAAGCCGCCTTCCGGTTCCCAGAGCAGGGTTTCCAGCAGGTGGAAGTCGTTGGGGGCACGGCGGGCGAACTCGGCCTTGGACAGGCACTCGCGGTACTCGGCAGCGGCGTCCGAGTCGTAGGTGATGCCACTCCCGACCCCCAGCTCCGCCGTCCCCGCCCGGCGGTCGATCACCAGGGTACGGATGGCGACGTTGAAAATCGCCTCGCCGGGCGAGACGAAGCCGACCGCGCCGGTATAGACGCCGCGGGGCGAGTCCTCCAGCTCCGCGATGAGCCGCGACGTGCGGATTTTCGGCGCCCCGGTGATCGAGCCGGAGGGGAAGAGCGCGCCGAAGAGATCCGAGAGCCGGATGCCGGGCCGGGTCCGGGCGCGGATCGTGGAGGTCATCTGGTGCACCGTCTCGTAGCGCTCCACCGCGAAGAGCCGCGGCACGTCGACGCTCCCGGGGACCGCCACCCGGCCGGCGTCGCTCCGCAACAGATCGACGATCATCACGTTCTCCGCCCGGTCCTTGGCCGACGCCAGGAGCTCGGCGGCGAGCGCGTCGTCCTCGGCCGGCCAGCGCCCGCGGGGACGGGTGCCCTTCATGGGCCGGAGCGTGAGGGCATCCCCCTCCCAGCGGAAGAACAGCTCGGGGGAGATGGAGAGGATGGAGACCGCGCCGAAACGCAGGTGCGCGGAGTACGCCGCCCGCTGCGCCAGGACGAGCCGGGCGTACGCTGCCGCGTCGTCGCCAGCGAAAGCGGCCCGCAGGCGGAAGGTGTGGTTCACCTGATAGGTGTCGCCAGCGGCGATCCACTCCCGGATGCGGTGGACCGCCTCGGCGTAGCGTTCTTCCGTGACCGAGGGGGTCCACGCGCCGAGCGAGAATTCTCCCGCCGCCTCCTCGACCGACGGGGGACGGCCTTCGATGCGGTCCCGGAAGAGGGCGAAGCGGAGGAGCGGGAGAGTGCCGTCCAATTCGCCAACGCTGCCAACGCCACGAACCCCGCGAACGCTGAGAGCGGGATCGAAAGCGGGAGCCGCCTCGTAGGCCACGAACCCCGCCGCGTGAAGCCCCTCGGCGACCGCCCCCTCCACCGCCTGGAGAGCGGGGAGGACCTCCGCCAACTTCCACGCCTCGACGACGGATGCGAGCCGCCGAAAGACGAACGAGCGCCCCTCTCCGTGGGGACCGAGGGCGTCGAAGCGGGCGAGATCGGCGAGCGGCGGGGTTTCGGGCACCGGGAGATCGTAACCCGCTCTCCCGTCCTCTGGCCGGCAGCCCCCTCTTCGCTAGGGCCCGTGCGGCATCAGCGCGTCACGGTCAGCACCAGCGAACCAGCCGAGGAGGAGAGCTCCATCCGGTTGGGCGTGGTGAACATCCCCTGGTAGGTCACGTTGCCGCCCGGCCGACGGATCGTGAACTGGATGCTCCGATCGGTGAACTCGCCGGAGAACTGATTCTGGGTGCCGTTCGAGTTGATGCCGTTCTCATTGCCGTCGAAGGTCGAGTGCCTGACTTGTTCCTGCTGCGGCAGGAAGAAGAGCTGGTGCTGGGGGTTCGCGGCGTCGAGCCAGGCATTGCTAAGGTCGGGGATGAACACCGAGTCGGTCGGGCTACCGCCGCCGCCGCCGCTACAGCCGCAGAGCAGGAGGAGGAGCGCGATCCCGAGAAAAATGCGTGCCATGGGAGTCTCCGGGTCGCGCTCGAAGCTCGCCGGGAAATCCGGCGGCGATCGCACGACCGACCGGCGAGAGCCGGTATCGATCTTGAGGCGATCGCACTCGCGCGAACGTTACAAGAAGCCGGCACGGGACTCAGAACTCGGCGAGCGACCCTTTGAGCTCGGCGAGAAAGCTTCCGACCCGCGTCCGGAGATCGGCGAGCCGGGGTGCCACCTGGCCGGTGATCGCCGTGGTCAGGCCGGCCACACGCTCGGCCGCCGCCTGGCGCTCCCGCGTGCCACGAATCTGGCCCTGGTTGATCTGATTGAGGAGCCCGACCACGTCGTTCAGGCGGTAGATGCCGCTGCGGTGGAGATCGAGGGCAGCGTCGAGGAGACGCTGGTAGTCCGCCGCCTCCCGCTCGCCCCAGTAGGAGAGAACGATCGCCTGGTAGGCCTCGTTCTGTTCCTGCATCTCTTTGAATACCTCGTCGTAGTCGTGCACCACCGCGACCAACTGCTGCTCGGCGGCGATCCACCCCACAGCCTCACGGGCGTGGGCTTGGAATCGATCGACCACCTCTTGACTCCGATTGAGAAACTTGAGGAAGACCGCAGTGACCCGGGTGTACTCCTGAATCTGACCCTGCTTCTTGACCAGCAGCCGGGCGAATTCGCTGTTCGCCTCGCCGGCCTTTTCGGTCTGGGCGCGGACGGATTCGAGCCAGGTTTGGAAGCGGGCGTTGAGCTGTTGTGGGGAGAGCCCCTCAGTGTCGCGCCGGAGCCCGCTCGCCCGGATCAAGCCGCGCAGCTCCCCGGTCGACTTCCACCGTGGGGAGTCCTTCTCGACCAGGGTGACGGTGACCGACTCGTGGGAATCCGGACGTTTGAGCGTGGTCCGGCCGTCGGGTGGGTAGAAGATCAGACACTTTGGATGATGGGAGAGGAGAAGCCGGGCCTCGTCGCCCGGCAGCCCGGGGGCGGGGCAGACGAAGTTGCCGCTGTCGGTCGTCGTGCAGGGTCCGCCCTTGTCCACCACCAGCTCGACGTGGGCGATCTCGCAGGCGTCCGCGGTCTCCAGGTGGCCGACGATCGGGGTCACCTGGGCGCCCGCGCCCCGGATGGCGACGGAGAGCCCCACGGCGATGGCGAGAGCGGAGAGAGGGGCGCTCACGGTCACTCCTCGGCCTTGAAGGAAATCGTCCACGGCCCAGGCAGGAGCTCGAAATCGTTGAAGCCGATCCGGCCGTCGTGGACGACGATCAGCCGGAGGCGCTCCGCTGACCCCGGTGGCACCGCGAGCCGAAAATTTCCCGACACATCGCTCGTACCCAACGCCAGGCCGTTCTCCAGATTGAGCGAGGCTCCGGCCAGGGGCCGGCCCCCCGTGAGGACGGTGCCGGAGACGAGGAGGGGCTCGACCTTCACCGGCACCTTTTCGAGGTCGAGGCGGAGATTGCCGTCCGCCGGCAGAACCTGGGAGGGACGGGCCTTCGCCTGGTAGCCCGGCACCTCGGGCTCGACCTCGATCGGCCGGCCGCGGGTCTCCGCGGGGATCTCCGGAAAATAGGCGACCCCATCGGCGTCGATGGGAGCGACGCGCGTCGCCTGGCCCGCGATCAGCCGGACCTTCCCCTGACGGACCACCTCGCCCGCACCATCGGGACCATACACTCGAACGACGAGTTGCAGGGTCGCGGCGGGACGGCCGAAAACGAGACCGCCCAAGACCACCCCCGCAAAGACGACGACGGGCCCACCGAGCCGCAGAGCGCCGAACCAGAGCTTCCCTTCATAGCGCGCGAGGGAGCGCATCGCGCCGGAGAGGAAGCCCGCCGCGCCCAGACCCAGGGGCACGAGCACCAGGTAGACGAGGTAGCCGGTCAGGCCGTACTGCGCGAGGCGAGGGGCGAAGGTGAGAAGGAGGAGGGCGACGCCGAGGCAGGCCGCAAAGCATAGCCAGTAGACCGTAAGCCAGGTCCGGGGAGCTACCTTCTCGTCGGCAGGTCGGCGACGCTGCATGAGGCTCCTCTCGGGGTCAGGCCCTCCGCGTTGCGCGGCTGCCTTCAGGAGGAATGGGCGCGCGAGGGCCGGCTGGCCTTACGACGGCAGCGCCGAGCCGGCGGCGAACCGGACGCCTAAATCCCATCTCCGGCGTGACCATACCTGCCGCCCATCTTGAGCCTTGCAACTGGAACCGCCGAGAGGTACAGTCTACTCTTCTAAGAGCCTGTAGACAATCTGAAGGACCATCCCCGTGCCGCGTTGCGTCGCGCCAGCGTTCGTGCGCTTCCGTGCGTTTCGGTCGGGCAGATGACAACTAAGAGAGGAGAACGGGATGCCCGAGAGCGAACGCTTCGATGTAGCCATTCTGGGGTCCGGGCTGGGCGGGACGATGCTGGCGGCGATCCTCGCGCGTCACGGTAAGCGGGTGCTGGTGCTGGAGAAGGGGAGCCATCCGCGCTTCGCGGTCGGCGAGGCGCTGCTGCCGCAGAGCACGCTGTGGATGTGGATCCTCGCTCAGCGCTTCGACGTCCCCGAGATCCAGCACCTGACCCGGCTGGATTCGATCCACCAGCACGTCGGGCCGACCTGCGGGATCAAGCGCGCGCTCGGCTTCCTCTACCACGAGGAGGGGAAGCGGCAGGACCCGCAGCAGTCGAACCTGCTCATCGCGCCCTCGACACCGCTCACCACCGAGAGCCACCTCTTCCGCCAGGACGTCGACCTCTACATGCTGAACGTGGCGATACGCTACGGCGCGGTCTACCGCGATCACGTGGACGTCAAAGAGTTCGTGGTGAGCGACGACGGCGTCCGCCTCTCGACCGACACCGGCGAGGAGTACGAGGCGCGCTTCCTGGTGGACGGAGCGGGCTATCGCTCGCCGGTCGCCGACCACTTCGGCCTGCGCGAGACGCCGACTTCCATGCAGACGGAGTCGCGCGCCATCTTCACCCACATGCTCGGGATCAAGCCCTACGACGACTGTCTGCTGCCGGAGGAGGCTCCGGGGCTCTCGGCGCGCTGGTCGGAAGGCACTCTCCACCACGTCTTCGAGGGCGGCTGGTTCTGGATCATCCCGTTCAACAACGTTGCCGGCTCCGAGAACCCGCTCTGCAGCGTCGGCCTGACGCTCAACATCAAGCGTCACCCCGACACCGGCCTCCCGGCGGAAGAGGAGTTCTTCAAGTTCGTCGAGCGCTACCCGAGCATCGCCCAGCAGTTCGTCGGCGCCACGGTCGCCCGCGAGTGGGTGAAGACCGGCCGGCTGCAGTACTCGGCGATCGGCGGCGCCGGGGATCGCTACTTCCTCATGGCGCACGCCCACGGCTTCATCGACGCGCTCTACTCGCGCGGCCTGATCACCACCTTCGAGGTGCTCTCCGCTCTCGCCGGTCCGCTGCTCAAGGCGCTCGACGAGGACGACTTCTCGCGCGACCGTTTCGCCTACGCCGAGCGGCTGCAGAACACCATGCTCCGCAGGAGCGACTGCGTGGTCAACAACTCCTACCGCGCCTTCCCCAGCTGGCCCCTGTGGAACGCCTGGCTGCGGGTCTGGCTGATCGCCGAGATCTTCGGCGACCTGCGGCTCTTCAGCATCTGTGTCAAATATTTGGAGACCCACGACAAGGCGCTCTTCGCCCAGCTGGAAGCGGATCCCCTGCTGAGCACCAGCCCACCGGGGGAGGACGAGGTCGCGGATCTGATCGATCACGCCGACGACGTGCTCGCCCGCTACGAGCGCGGCGAGCTGGACGCCGAGGCCGGCGCGGCATCGATCCTCGCCTCTCTCGGCAGCGCCACCTGCATGCCACCGGTCCACGGCTGGGGCGACGCCCGGTCGCTCCACCTCGATTACCTCCCCGAGAAGCTGGCGCGCACGATCGGCTGGGGGATGACCGAGGCGCCGCAGCGCATCCGCGACCGGATGTTTATCTTCAACCCCGCCGTGCTCGGCATGGGGCCTTAGGATCGTAGACTGCGACGACCAGGGTGCGATAAGCTTTCGTCGTTCCTCTACAGCTACAGTGACTCCGGCGGCGGAGTCTCTGGAAAGGTAGGTCGCAGAGGATGTCGAAAAGCATCGCGATCGGCGCCCTGGTCCTCGCGCTCGGTCTCGCCCCGCTTGCCGCCCAGCCGGCGTTCGAGGTCGCCGACCTCGGGCACACGGTCACCGACAATCTGCCCCAGTCCAGCCTCCTCTCGTCGGCGGTCTTGAACGGCGTCACCTATGTCCAGCTTGATGACGGGATCCACGGCTACGAGCTCTGGCGCTCGGACGGCACCGCCGCCGGCACGGCGCTGGTCAAGGACCTCTGTCCAGGCTCCTGCGCTGGCGGCGCCGCCAGTCTGACCGTCCTCGGATCGCTGCTCTATTTCCTCGGCCGCGACGGTGGGAACGCCACCCTCTTCGAGACCGACGGCACCGCCGCCGGCACCGTCCCGGTCTTCCCAAAGTCGTCGGCGCTCGGCCAGAAGGGCTTCGTCCCCTTCGCGGAGCTCGGCGGCAAGCTCCTCCTGCTCACCCAGAACCCCGCGCTAGGGCAGTTCGAGCTCTGGTCGACCGACGGCACCGTCGCCGGCACGGCGCTCCTCAAGAGCCTCGGCCCGCTCCCCAGTCCCAACTACCTTCCGGGCCCCGTGCGCCTCGGCCGGGTGGGCGCGACTCTCTTCTTCAGCGCTGACGACGGGGTCCACGGCAGAGAGCTGTGGAAAACCGATGGCACGAGCGCGGGGACGGCTCTGGTCAAGGACATCTTCCCGGGGAGCCAAGGCTCGATTCAAGTGACGCCGATTGGCGAACCGGAAAACCTCCCCGCGCTCGGCGGAGCCCTCCTCTTCCCCGCCTGCGACGACACCCATGGCTGTGAGCTGTGGAAGAGCGATGGTACCGCCGCCGGCACCACCCTCGTCCGGGCCCTCCGCGCGGGCGGCTCCAGCCCCGGTGCCCTGGCGAGTTGGAACGGCGAGGTCGTCTTCTTCGCCGGTGACGACTCCGGCCGGGGCCTGTTCAAGAGCGACGGAACCTCGGCAGGGACGATCCGGGTCGGACCGGCGCTCGGGGCGACGGGGGAGATTGCCGTAACGGGCCTGCGGATCTTCTTTACCGCCTGCGATCCCACGAACGGTTGCCGGCTCTGGAAGAGCGACGGCACCGGCGCCGGCACCACAACGGTCGGGAGCCTCACGACGAGTCCCACGAACAACCCCTCCATGGTGCAATCCGACCTCACCGCCGTGGGCGGCCGGGTCGTCCTCTTCGCCCAGAACGGTACCGCGGGGCTCGAACCCTGGGGAAGCGACGGCACCGACGCCGGCACCGTCCTCCTCGCCGACATCAACCCCGGGCTGAACGGTTCCTTCGGCGACCCCGCCGTGGGCGGCCGGCGCATCTTCGCCAATGCCGCCAACATCGCAACATCGCCAACATCGCCAACATCGCCAGCATCGCCAGCATCGCCAACACTACCGCCGCCGGGCAGGTCTTTCTCACCGTCATGGCTCCGGACGGCTGGGAGCTCTGGGGCAGCGACGGCACCGCGGCCGGCACGAGCGAGCTCCAACCGATCGACACCCAGACCCCGTCGCTCTCCGCTCTGTTCGGAGCCGAGCTCTTAGACCTGGGCGGGACCCTGCTCTTTACTCCCTACCCCGCCGCGGCCTCCGCGCTCTGGAAGACCGACGGCACCGGCGCCGGCACCCTCCCGGTGGGCCAGGTCCCGTACGCCCGGGAGCTCACCCGGCTCGACGGCAAGGTCTTCTTCCTGAGCGGGCTCGACGTGTGGGCGAGCGACGGCACCGACGCCAACACGGGGGTCTTCTACCACAGCGCCTCCGACTCCGCGACGAGCCTGACTCGGTGGGGCGACCGGCTGTACTTCGCGCTCCTCGGCTTCGACAACAACCAGAACAACGTCCAGATCTGGAAGAGCGACGGTGGCTCCGGTACCGCCCTGGTGAAGAAGATCCTGCCTGATTCGTTGCCCAACGAATACCCCCGCTTCGCCCCCGCTGGCACCCGCCTGTTCTTCACCCTGACCGGCTCCCAGGCCGGAGACCTCTGGGTGAGCGACGGTACCGACGCCGGCACCGTGCCCGTGACCCTCCCCGGGCAGACCGCCACCCTCTTCGCGCCCGGCTCCCTCCTCGGAGTGGGGTCCCGCCTCTTCTTCACCGCCCACGGCTCAACCGAGCTCTGGACGAGCGATGGCACTCCCGCCGGCACCGTGAAACTGGGGACGTTTCGCATCCTCCAGGAAGGCCTCAGCCTGGCCGCGCTCGGCGGCGGGCTGCTCTTCGCCGCCGACGACGGCGTTCACGGCTTGGAGCCCTGGACGACCGATGGTACCGCCGCCGGGACGCATCTCGTCGCCGATGTCTTCTCCGGGGCCTTCGGGTCTTCCCCCTACTTCCTGACCCCCCTCCTCGGTCGGGTCTACTTTTCCGCCGACGACGGCGTCCATGGCCAGGAGCTCTGGGTGAGCGACGGCACCGCCGCCGGCACCCGCCTGGTCGCCGACCTCCTGCCGGGGTCGGGCTCGTCGTTGCCCTCGAACTTGGTGGCGATCGGCCATCTGCTCTTTTTCGCCGCTACCGACGGCGTTCACAGCGTCGAGCCCTGGCAGAGCGACGGCACCGCCGCCGGGACGAAGATGATCCAGGACATCGCCCCGGGCGACCTCCCCTCGAACCCCTTCGGCTTCACCGCCTCCGGTCCCTACCTCTACTTCGGAGCCAACGACGGTACCCACGGCTCCGAGCTCTGGGCCCTGCCGCGAGCCGGCCTGGGCGGCTTCCTGACCGCGACGATGACGGTCTCCGGCAACACCTTCGAAGCCGGGACGATCACCTATACCCTGGTCGTCACCAATGCCGGCGCCGGTCCCCAGGAGGACAACCCGGGGACCGAGGTGTCGGACGTCCTCCCCCTCGGCGTAACCCTGCTTTCGGCGACCGCCGGGAGCGGCACCGTGAGCGTCGACCTCGGCCAGAACCGGATCGACTGGAACGGCGGCCTCGACCCCGGGGCCACCGTCACGATCACGATCCAGGCCCGGGTGGACGCCCTCCTGGGCGCGAGCGAATCCAACCAGGCGACCCTCGCCTTCGACGCCGACGGCGATGGCACCAACGAGTCCTCGGGGTTGAGCGATGACCCGGCGCAGCCGGGGGCGTCCGACCCCACGACCTTTTCGGTGGCGACGGGGCCGCTCGCCTTCTACAGCCTCGCCCCCTGTCGGGTCGCCGACACCCGCGGCGTCAACCCGCTCGTCTCGGGCACCCCACGGACCTTCACCACGGGCGGCGTCTGCGGCATCCCGCAGAGCGCGCGGGCCCTCGCGGTGAACCTCACGGTCGTAAACCCCACGGCGGCCGGCTTTCTCACCGTCTATCCCACGGGCACCGCCGCGCCGCTCGCCAGCACCTTGAACTTCTCCCGCGCCCAGACGCGGACCAACAACGCCATCCTCCCGCTCGCCTCTCTCGGCCGGTTCGACGCCAAGGCCGGTCTCCCCGGCGGCGGCCAGCTCGACCTCGTCGTCGACGTGGTGGGGTATTTTCAGTAAAGAGTCCGAGCGCAGCGTTCTCACCGCCCTCTCGTCAAGGAGAAGCCGATGCTCCATCTAGATACCGGCAACACCGGGTTCATGCTGTTGTGCGCCAGCCTCGTCATGCTGATGACGCCGGGTCTCGCCTTCTTCTACGGCGGTCTCGTGGGGCGCCGCAACGTTCTCGCCATCATGATCCAGAGCTTCGTCTCGATGGGGTGGACCACCGTCCTCTGGTGGATCTGCGGCTTTTCGCTCTGCTTCAGCGGCGACTTGAAAACCGGCACGGACTTCTCGGGGATCGTCGGCAACTTCAACTGGGCTTTCCTTCGCCACATCACGCTGTCGACGCCGAGCCCCAACGAGAGCGTCCCCATGCTCGTCTTCTGCGCCTACCAGATGATGTTCGCGATCATCACACCGGCTCTCATCACCGGCGCCTTCACCAACCGGGTGACGTTCAAGGCCTACATGCTGTTCCTCACCGGCTGGCTGCTCTTCGTCTACTTTCCGTTCGTGCACATGGTGTGGGGTGGCGGCCTCCTCGCGAAGTGGGGTGTCCTCGACTTCGCGGGCGGCATCGTGGTGCACAACATCGCTGGCATCGCGGCGCTCGCCGCCGTCCTCTTCGTCGGCAAGCGCACGGTGCAGGACCGGGGGCCGCACAGCATCCCCCTGGTGGCGCTCGGCACCGGCCTCCTCTGGTTCGGCTGGTACGGCTTCAACGCCGGCAGCGAGCTCCGGGTCGACTCGGTGACGGCGGTGGCCTTCTTGAACACCGACATCGCGGCCTCCTTCGCCGCTATCGCCTGGCTGGCCATGGACTGGTTCATCACCAAGAAGCCGAAGTTCCTCGGCCTGTTGACCGGCGCGGTGGCGGGCCTCGCCACCATTACCCCCGCGGCGGGCTACGTCTCCCCGTCGAGCGCGGCCCTGATCGGGATCGTGGCGGGCATCGTCTGCTTCGGCGCGGTGACGCTCAAGAATCGCCTCGGCTGGGACGACGCCCTGGACGTCTGGGGCGTCCACGGCGTGGGCGGTTTCATCGGCATCCTCCTCCTCGGCCTCTTCGCCACCACGTCGTTCAATCCGAACGGCGTCAACGGCCTCTTCGCCGGCAATCCGCACTTCTTCCTAGTCGAGCTCGCGGCCGTCCTCCTCTCGTCGGTATGGGCCTTCGGGTTCACGTTTGGAATGCTCTGGCTGATCGACCGCGTCACCCCCGTGCGCGTCACCGGCGCGACCGAAGAGATCGGGTTGGACGAAGGGTTGCACGGCGAGCGCGCCTACTTGGAGGAAGAGCTCGTGTGAGTTACGGGGTTCAGGCGCCCTTCAGCTTCGATCGAAGAGCGCTGCGCCCCGTTTCCCGTGAATGACTGCGACGATCAGCACAGCCATTCCAGAGACCGAGCAAGTCGAAATCTCCTGGCCGAGAATCTCTTCCCCACCCACTTAGAGGAGAAGAGGCCCCCCCACCTGGAGCCACCCGGAGCGATGGCGCTTGAACAGCCGAACGGCTCATAGAAGCAGTCTTTAGATTAAGCTGATATGCACCAGATATGGAGACATCTGGTAATATACTCACATATTAGTAGTAGGCGAGAGAGGGGGTTCCTCCGGTGACGGTTTGTCTGCGGCCGCTCGTGTTCGGCCAGCGCCACAAAGCCCTCGACGCCGACCTGGTGCGCACCATCCACGGCTTCGACGCGCTTCTGGTGCTCACCGGATCGACGGCGTCGGCAAACCTTTTAACCCTCGCGCTTCATGCGCTCCTGGCGGGCAATCTCACGTTCGCTGGGAGAATCGAGCGTAGTGTCGCCAATCTTGATCTCACCCTCTCGCTCGTAATGGCCGACGATCAGGCCATTTGGAGAAACGCGGGACCTAGTCAGCTTGAACGAATGCGGCGCCGAGCCGTCGGCGAACAGCTTTTTGCCACCGCCAAGCACGACCGGCACCGTGAAGATGCTCAAAGCGTCGACCAGGTCATTGGCGAGCAGCGCGTGGACGAGCTCGGTACTGCCCTGGGTGACGAGGTTCGGGCCGTCTTCCTGCTTCAGGCGCTTCACGTCGGTGATGTCGCGCAGGAGCACTGAGCCCGCCCAGCTCATATCGACCGCGCTTGAGCGCGAAACCGCGTACTTCTTGATGTTCTTGAACAACTTGGCGATGCCGCCATGGGGAGCGTCTTCTTCGTAGTAGGGCCAGTACGCGGCGAAAATCTCGTAGGTTTTGCGGCCGAGCAGGAGGTCGAATTTCTCCTTGAAGACGCGGTCGATCTCTTCGCCGAACTCTTGATCGAAATAGGGCATCGCCCAGCCGCCGAACTTGAAGCCCTGGGTCGGATCCTCGGTCGGCCCGCCGGGCGCTTGCATGACGCCATCCAGGGAAACCTGGGCGCCGACGATAATCTTCCGCATGGGTCACTCTCCTTGTCTGAGCCTAGGACGAACGGCCTGCTTCCGATCCGGCATGTTCCCACATTATAACGTCTTGGCAAGCGGTGCGGTGTGCACCGTATGTGAGATCCGTGGAACTCCATCCTAGGTTTTGGAGTTCCCTACCTCTGCTCTGAGCTCCGCATCTCTGAGTTCAAGCTCCGTGTCTTTGGTTTCAAGCTCCGTGTCTCTGAGTTGAAGCTCCGTGTCTCTGAGTTGAAGCTCCGTATCTCTGAGTTGAAGCTCCGTGTCTCTGAGTTGGATCTCCGTAGCTCTGTCCCAAAGCTCCCTCCCCCGAGTTTCGCGCAGCCGTGGCTGGCGCCGGCGGTTGAAGGCTGGCTCTCCGGCAGGCCCCCTCCGCAACCGGGTCCCGAGTCGGCACCTGAATCTCATCCTCACGGGAGGTTTCACCAGGTGCTATCCTGGCGCCCAAGTTTTCGCAGCCGTAAGCAAAACGTCGTCCGTTCCGCGGCCGGTTCTAAGTCTCGGCTGCTCGGAGAGCGAGATGAGATCGAGGCTAGGTCTGAAATCCCTGGGAGCTCTGCTGGTTGCGAGCGCGGCCCTGCTGCCGATCGCAGGGGCCGCTCCCCAGGACAAGGTGGCGGTGGCGGCGCCGGGCAAGGCGCCCGCGCCTCCCGTCAAGGTGGGCACGCCACCACCCCAGCCGCTCCCGCCGGAGTGCACCGGAATCCCCCTGCCGAGCTCGATGGCGTTCGAGAAGTCGCGGTATGAAGCTACCCTCGGGCGCTTCCTGCGCTCCAAGTGCTACGGCCTCCTGGGCTGGCAACACGACGCGGAAATCCGCTCGACCGGCCCCACCAGCGCCGCTCTGGACTCCGAGAAAGATCCCCATCTGCCCGTCTGGAAGACCACCAACCTGGGCACCCACGGTACCGTCGTCATCTACTACTCGCCGGACGTCTTCCGCTGGCTGTGCGAGGGGGACGCGGCGCACGAGCGGCGCTTCGTCAACCAGTGCAAGGCCGCCTGCAAAAACTGCCGGCTGAACGCAGGGGATCTCGCCCGCCAGCCCCGCGGCCCGATCGCCGATGGCTCCATGATCGTCAAGCTGATGTACGGCAATACCACGGCCGAAATCCTGGAGAACCCGAAGGTTCCCGACCAGGACCCGGCGTTTATCGCCCTCATGGTCAAGGACGCCCGCGACACCCGGGACGGCTGGTTCTGGGGCTCGTGGAGCCCCACCGACACCGAGGCCTCGCAGCTCGACTGGCCGCCGCCGGCGAACCTGCCCTACCCGTGGATGGGTTCCGGCTACTACTGTCTCAACTGCCACGCCTCGGCCCAGGACGAATCGACTTTCTCCCATCTCAACAACATCCTGGGCGATCCCGACACCTTCCTGAAGTACTACTTCCAGGATCAACCACCGATCGCCGGCGAGCCGCAGCAGAAGGCGCTCCAGACCCTCTCCGCCCACGAGCGGTTCGAGCCTTTGGAAGAGCTGCAGCTCAAAATCGCCAACGCTGGCGTGACGTGGAACAAGGTCCCCTGGCCGAACCCGGCGGTGATGCGGGTCAGCCCGCCGCTCATCGACTATTCGAACGCCTTCGTGAATACCTTCGGCGCGCCGGTCGTCAAGCAGCCGGACGGCAAGGAGATCACCACCCTCTACTTCCCGCCCGAGGTCTACGACCATGCCGTGGCCAAGCCCGGCGGTCCCCCACTCTTTCTCACCTCCGACCAGTGCCTCGGCTGCCATGCCGCGGGCGGGACCGGCCTGCATTTCGACATGACGGTGCAGCAGCCGGATCAAAAGGCCTATCAAAACCTCATCAACATCGCCCCCTACGGCGAGTGGCGCGGCTCCCCCATGGGCCTCGCCGGACGGGACCCGATCTTCTTCTCGCAGCTGGAGACCGAGCAGAAAGTCCACCCCGCCCTGGCCCCACTGGCCTCGGACGTCTGCCTGCACTGCCACGGCGTCATGGGGCAGCGGCAGTTCTGCCTCGACCAGTTCGTGGGCAATCCCAAGGCCAACGAGATCTGCAGCAACACCAATCTCACCGGCCTCAACGACAACTCGCAGCCCATCGTGCCCCGTAAGCTGTTCTCAAGGGAGCAGGTGAAGGCGATCCCCTACCTCGCGATGACCGACGAACAGAAGAAGAACTCGCTCTACGGCGGTCTCGCCAGAGACGGCGTTTCGTGCGCCACCTGCCACCACATCGACGCCGACAACGCCGCCGGCCGGGCCCCGATCGGCAACACCTTCACCGGCGACTTCAGGGTCGGCGCGACCGCTGAGATCCAGGGTCCCTTCGACAAGCCGCAGCAGGTGCCGATGGACCATTCCCTCGGCGCGAAGCCGGTCGAGTATCCGCTCGAACGATCGTCCGCCGTCTGCGGCAGCTGTCACAGCGTCGTGCTGCCGGTCTTCAACGGCAATACTCCCTGGGTGCGTCCGGGGACCCCGAAGCCCGCGATCATCCTCGAACAGGGCACCTACCCGGAGTGGGTCTTCAGCGACTTCGGAGTCGAGGGCGGCGCGAATTTCCGGTCGTGCCAGAACTGCCACATGGGTACTACCTACCCGGGCGTGGGAACGCTGACCACGAAGATCGCCTCGATTCAAGAAGCGAGCAACATGCCGCAGACGGAGGGCCGGTTGCCGCGGTCGGACATCGACCTCCAGCCCCGTTCGCCCTTCGCTCGCCACACTCTCGTGGGCCTGAACGTCTTCTTCAACCAGTTCGCCCAGCAGTTCCCGGACATCCTCGGCATCCGCATCCAGGACCCCATGCTGGGGGCAAGAGGGGTGACACCGCTCGCGACCTCCTACAACTCGATGATCCAGCAGGCGGACAACGAGACGGCGGAGGTGTCGGTCACCAGCGTGGACGCCCGGCCCCTTCAGCTGATCGCCAAGGTCCGGGTGACGAACAAGGCCGGGCACAAGTTCCCCTCGGGCGTCAGCTTCCGCCGCGCCTTCCTAACCTTCGAGGTGCTGGATGCCGCCGGCCGCCCCCTCTGGGTCTCGGGCCGCGTCAATTCGACCGGCGTCCTGGTCGACACCCAGAACCAGCCGGTCGCCGGCGAATTCATGTGGCGGAGCAATTGCCAAACCGGTGGGGAGGCCGAGCAGCGATTCCAGCCCCACTACCTGACGATCGACCGCGAGGACCAGGTGCAGATCTTCCAGGAGCTAGTGCGCGATCCCCAGAACCGGCTGACCACGAGCTTCCTGGCGCTCGCCAACAAGGTGAAGGACAACCGGCTCCTCCCCTACGGCTGGCGGCCGAGCGTCGAGCTCGCCAGGAGCGCGGGGCTCGGGAGCTCCAAGTTCCCGGCCGAGGAGCTCGTGGAGGAGATCCTCCCCAAGCTGCCGGACGGCAGGGGAGGCGAGGTGAAGGACCCCTGGTACGAGCCGAAATCGACCGGCGGCATGGGCGGTGGCGGCGACGAGTTGACCTACTCGGTTCGCACCGCGGATTTGAAGGGCAGCAGGCCGGCCAGCGTGCGGGCGACGCTCTACTACCAGTCCATTCCGCCCTCCTATCTCCAGGATCGCTTCTGCACCACCCCCCAGTCGCCGGACACCTCCCGCCTCTTCTTCGTGGCGGGCCACGCCAACTTCAGCGGCACGAGAGCCGAGGACTGGAAGCTCCTGGTGGTCTCCTCGGGGAAGGTGACGATAGGAGGGAACGCGCCGGCCAGCCGCTGAAGGACGTGAGACCGGGGTGAGGAGGCCGGCAAGCCCCTCACCCCAGTTTGGCCTCTATTCAGGAGGCAGAGGAGGCGCTCGGCGCCCTCTGGCTTTCGAGTTGTCGAGTTGCACCTCCTCCCGGGTTTCTGTCGAAACGCAGACATGATCGTTCGTGAACGCCTCACGCCACACATAACCGGCCGAACAGGTATCCGCGCCGTAGTCTCCCCCGGAGGAGTTCCGCCGGGCGTCGGCCTGGCGGTTGTCGTCCGCGGCTTGCTGCCGGACCTCCGGGAGGACGCAGACGTGATCCTCTGGCTCGGCCTCGCGCCATACGAAGCCCGGGCGGCAGGCATCGTAAGCGACAATCTTCTTGGGCTCGGGCCGCCTCGCGCAGGCGCTCCAACCGAGTCCCGACACCCCTAAGGCGAGGACGGCGATCCAGGCTCCCGCCCTCACCGCCGGCAGCTGGGCAGCCGGCTCCCTTCGCCCTCTGTTCTGGCTCATGATTCCTCCCTAGGGTTCCAATTCCTGCCGAGATCATAGCGTCTCCACGGCCAGGGCTGACGGTTGACGAGCCATGACGGCTGACGTTATAGTCAGCCCGTGATCAGATCGTTCAGGAGCCGTGCGGCTCAGGAGATCTGGCACGGAGAGGTCGCCCGCAAGCTGCCGCATCAGATGCAGACCGTGGCGCGGCGGAAACTTCGGATGCTGAACAACGCTCAGAGCTTAGACGATCTCAGGGTCCCTCCGGGGAACCGCCTCGAAGCTCTGCACGGCGACCGGGCCGGCCGGTTCAGCATCCGTATCAACGACCAGTGGCGCATCTGCTTCGAGTGGCGTGGCTCCGACGCTTTCGAAGTGGAGATCGTGGATTACCACTGACCAGGAGCGATCATGGCGAAGAAACTCCCCAATATTCATCCCGGTGAGATCCTGCTCGAGGAGTTCCTGAAGCCGCTCGGGATCAGCCAGAACCGCTTGGCCCGGGAGATTCGGGTCCCGCCGCGGAGGGTCAACGAGATCGTGCTCGGAAAACGCGCCATCACTCCCGATACCGCTCTCCGACTCGCCCGCTACTTCGCCGTCTCGGAGCGGTTCTGGCTAGGCTTGCAGATGGATTTCGATCTCGAAGAGGCGAAGGTTGCCCTGGCTGCCACCCTGGAGCGAGAGATCAAGCCCGTCGCTTCCGCCGCCTGAAGAGAGCGGGTAGGCTCCGGGACCCGCGGCTCCGTATTTCCCAAGGATGGAGATCACTCCCCCCTCCGCGCGCCGTGAGGCGGCCAACGTGCTGCGCCTGGCGGCCGCGATCCTGCTCGTCACCTGGGTCTACCTGGCGAACACGGCGGCGCCGCGGGGGGGCGCGGCCGCGGGCCCAAGCCTGGTCTCCTTCCAGAAGCTCTTCCGCGACCTCGGGCCACGGGAGCAGCGGATGTTCCGGGCGCTCCAGGAGGGGTTGTTGGAAGCCGAGAATCTCCGCTCGACATCCGGCGCCTGGCCGGCGCCGGCGGCCCTCGCCGAGCAGGGCATCCCACCCTTCGCCGCCGATCCGATCGTCCGGGAAAAGTACGCCTGGAGCTTCCATCGCGAGGGGATCCTCGTCAACTACCTGGGGCTTCCGGCGGCCCCGAAGGAGCCGGCCTACCTGATCCTCGTCCAGGAGCCCACCCCCGGGGCGCCCCCCGATCGCGCTCCAAACGACGAGGAGCACCACCGGCTGGCGAACGGCGACGTCCTCCACGTCTCGGTGTGGATGCACGGCGACGGCGCCAAGCTGCCCGCTGCCCTCGTCGGTCTCCCGGAGGCCGACGGCTGGACCCAGCTCCTCGCCGGCTCCTCCCCCCCACCTACCGCGCAGTGATCGCAAGGAGATGATGTCGATGAAGAGATGGATGACGAGCCTCGCCCTGGGCCTCTCGCTTCTGGCGGTGGCTATCGCGGTGGCCGCGGGCGCCGCGCCAGCGAAGCTGAAGATCGGGGTGACCCTCCACCCCTACTACTCCTGGACGACGAACGTCGTGGGCAACCTCCCAGGCATTGAAGTCCGCCCCATCCTCCCCGGGGAGATCGACGCCGGCGACTACCAGCCGCGGCCGGAGGACATCAAGAAGCTCGCCGATCTGGACGCCATCGTCGTCAACGGCATCGGCCACGACGACTTCATCTTTCCCATGATCAAAGCCTCAGGGAACAAGAAGCTCCTCGTCATAAGGCCGAACGCGGAGACGCCGCAGATCCGGGCGATTCATAGCAATGGGGGGGGAAATGCGGTCAACTCGCACACCTTCATCTCTTTCACCAACGCCATCCAGCAGACCTATGCGATCGAGAAGGCCCTGGCGAAGCTCCGGCCGGATCTGGCCGCCGGCTTTCAGAAAAATGCCGCCGACTACGCCCGGCGGCTGCGGACGATCAAGGCGAAGGCCGCCGCCCAGCTCGCCGACGCCAAGATCACCCGGGTGGTGACGGTGCACGACGGCTATGGCTACCTCCTCCAGGAGTTCGGCCTGGAAGTGGCCGGGGTGGTGCAGCCGGCGCACGGCCTCACCCCCTCGGCGACCGAGCTCGAGGACATGGTGAAGCTTTTGAAACGCGAGAAAATCAAGGTGGTCTTCAGCGAGGAGAGCTTCCCGGCGCCGCTCTTGAAGGTGCTCAAGGATGAAACCGGGGTCAAGGTCTACCTCATCAGCCACATCGCCTCGGGCGCCTATACGCCGGACAAGTTCGAAAAGGAGATGCAGAGAAACGTCGATACCATGATCCGGGCCCTGGTCAAGGAAAACTGATGGAAGAGCCGCCGCTCCTCGCGGTCCGTGGCCTCGGCGTCCGCCACGGGCGGGAGGTCCTCCTCGATCGGGTCGACCTCGCCGTCCGCCGGGGATCGATCCACGTCCTGGTCGGACCGAACGGGGCGGGCAAGAGCACGCTCCTCGCCGGCATCCTCGGCCGGACGGCGTTCACCGGCTCGATCGTGGCCAACTGGCGGGGGGCGGGGCGGATCGGCTACCTGCCGCAGTCGTTCGCCGTCGACCGCACCCTACCGGTGACGGTGACTGACTTCCTCGCCCTCGCCCGCCAGCGCCGGCCGGTCTGCTTCGGGGTCGAGCGCGGGACCCGCGGCAGGATCGAAGGGCTGCTCGCGCGGGTCGGCCTCTCGGGCCTCGGGGATCGGATGCTCTCGGTCCTCTCGGGCGGCGAGCTCAAGCGGGTGCTGCTCGCGAACGCCATCGACCCCCCGCCGGAGCTCCTCCTCCTCGACGAGCCCGCGGCCGGTCTCGACGAGATGGCGGTCGGTCAATTGGAGGAGATTCTCCTCGCCCTCAAGCGGGAGACGGGGCTCACCGTGCTCATGGTGTCCCACGATCTCGACCAGGTGCGCCGCCTGGCCGACCGGGTGACGCTCTTGAACCGCACCGTCGAGCGGGACGGCCCGCCCGAGGAGGTGCTGACCGCCGATCTCCCGGCGACCCTCCTCGCGGCCCGCTGGGCCGGACCTGTCGTATCGACCCCATCATGATGGAAACCTTTTACGCCTGGATCGCGGCACAGGCCCGGGCCGGCCACCTGCCGGCGGATTTCCAGTACGCCTTTTTAGTCCGCGGCGTTCTCTCGGTGCTCGTCCTAGCGCCGCTCCTCGGAGGGATCAGCCATCTGGTCGTCGCCCGCCGGATGGCGTTCTTCAGCGCCGCCTTGGGCCAGGCGGCGTTGACCGGTCTCTCGATCGCCCTCCTCCTGGGCGAGCCGCTCAACGCCCCCTACGGCGGGATCTTCGCCTTCTGCCTCCTCTCCGCCCTGGGAATGGTCTACGTCAAGCGGCGCTCGACCCTCCCGCCGGACACCCTGATCGGGGTCTTCCTCGCTCTCACCCTGGGGCTCGGCATCTGTCTCCTGGTCGCGGTGACCCGGCGTTTCAACATCCACCAGGTCGAGTCGGCGATGTTCGGCAGCCTCTTGACGGTGACCGACGGCGACCTCGCCCTCCTCGTCTGTGCCGGAGCGCTGGTCCTCGTCCTCCTCGCCCGGGAGTACAACGGCCTCCTCCTCGACAGCCTCTCCCCCGCCCTCGCCGGGGTGGAGGAGGTCGATTCGGCTTACGTCGAGTACCTCTTCGCGGTGCTCCTGACAGTCGCCATCGTCGTCAGCTTGAAGGTGATCGGGGCGCTCCTCGTCGAGGCCCTGGTGGTAGTGCCGGCGGCGGCGGCGCGGAACCTCGCCCGCAGCACCCGCGCCTATCTCGTCTGGAGCGTCGTCATCGCTTTCCTGGCGGGCGTGGGCGGGCTCGGCATCTCCACCCGTCTCCTCGTTCCCACCGGCGGCGCGGTGGTTCTGGCGCTCAGCCTGCTCTTCTTCGTCACCCTGGCGGTGGGGGCGTTACGGCTCAAGGCGGGTGGGAAACGGAGAGGGCGGCCTCCTCGGCCGCCCTCTCTCTAAACCCCTGTAGCTCGCCTCCCGCTACTGCGGCGACCAGGTCGGAACGCGTCCCGGCGTCCAGGGGGCACCGGCTGCTTCGAGCTGGTCTTCGAGCTTCTTCAAGTCGACGTCGATCAGCTGGTGGAGCTTCGGCAACAGCTCGGCGAACTGCTCGCTCGCGATCCGGTAGTTGTCGAGCTGTACCTGGGTCGCCGCCGAGCTCGATGTCCAGTGGGCCGAGACGACCCCCTGCACCCGCTCGACGACCGAGGGCAGGGTGGGCTCGCTGTACTTCCCCTGGACCGCACCGCCGGAGAGGCCGAGCGTCAGGTCGGCGAGGCGGTTGCGGAGGGCCTGCGACTGATCGGCGAGGCGGGGGTCCGCCGTGGGGGTGAGGAGGAGCGCCTTGTCGATGAAGTCGAGGCGGGTCTTCGCCTCGCCGGCAGCGCTGGCGGCGCCCAGGACCGCGCGCTGGAGCCGGGCCGTGTCGCGCTCGAACTGAAGGAGGGCCCGGGCATCCTTGGCCGGGAGGCTGGCGAGCCCCAGGGAGGTGGCGGTGAAGGTCTGCGGCTCGCCGAGCGGGGTCTCCTTACCGTTCACCCTTTGGGCGAGGGCAACCTTGTAGGTGCCGGGTACCACCGCGGGGCCGCGGTCGGGCTCGTCGTAGGGGCCGGTCTCCGGCGCTTCAAGCGCAACCGGGTTGGCGGGCGGGAAGCGCAGGTCCCAGGCCACCCGGTGAAAGCCCGCGGCGGTCGGCCCGGTGAGGCGCCGAACGGGATGACCGTCCGCATCGGTGACGGTCAGCACGATCTCCGGCTCGACCTCCCGGTCCTCGGCCTGGAGCGACTCCCAGGCCGGGTAGGCGGCGTCCTTCCCCGCCTTGGCGAGCTTCTTCGCCTCCTCCCGGCGGATCTTCTTCTGGCTTTTGAGCTCGTCCTTCAGGTAGTAGGTGAAGACCGCCCCGAGCGGCGGGTTGGGAGCGGTGAAGAACCCCGCCCCCTGGAAGCTCTTGCCGCGGCCGCCGAGCGGGCTCGCCGGGAAGTAGAGCTGGACCGGCTTGACCGGCAGGAGCATGGCGCCCTGTTCGAGGCTCTCCGGGCTCACCCGGCGGAGCGGAGAAAGGTCGTCCAGGATGTAGAAGCCGCGGCCGAAGGTGGCGAGGACGAGGTCGTTCTCGCGCTTCTGGATCACCATGTCGCGCACCCCGGTGGGCGGCAGGCCGCCCTTCATCCGCAGCCAGTGCTTGCCGGAATCGTGGCTGAAGAAGGCCCCGAACTCGGTGCCGGCGAAGAGGAGGTCGGGCTTCTCGGTATCCTGAATGACGACGTAGACCGTGCCCCGCGCCGGTAGATCCCCGGCGATCGAGGTCCAGCTCCGCCCGCGGTCGGTGCTCTTCAAAACGTAGGGCTTGAAGTCGCCGTTCTTGTGGTTGTCGAAGGCGGCGAAGACGGTGTTCGCGTCCTTCGAGCCGGCCTGCACCCGGGAGACGTAGGTCCGGTCGGGCACCCCGGGGAAGCTCTCGATCTTCCGCCAGTGGCCGCCGTCGTCCTCGCTCACCTGGATGAGCCCGTCGTCGGTCCCGGCATAGAGAAGGCCGGCCTGGACCGGCGACTCGGCGAGGGAGACGATGTTGCCGTAGAACGAGGTCGAGGTGTTCTTCGCCACCGCGTCGATGTCCCAGACCCGGCCCATGACCGGCAGCTTGTTGCGGTCGATCTGGCGGGTGAGGTCGGGGGAGATCGCCTGCCAGTGATCGCCCCGATCGTCGCTCTTGAAAAGCTGGTTGGCGCCGAAGTAGAGCCGGGTGTGGAGGTGCGGGCTGACGATGAGCGGCGAGTCCCAGTTCTAGCGCAGCGGCGGCCCGGCCTTCGTCGGCTGGGGCTGGATGAAGATCTGCTCGCCGCTCTTCTTGTCGAAACGGACGAGGACGCCGTACTGCGACTCGGCGTAGATCGTGTTGGGGTCCTCGGGGTCGGCCTGGGACTGGAAGCCGTCGCCGCCGGTGGTCACGAACCAGTCGGCGTTGGTGATGCCGGTCTCGGAGTTGGTGCGCGACGGGCCGCCCAAGCTGAAGTTGTCCTGGGTACCGCCGTAAACGTTGTAGAACGGCACAGCGTTGTCGACCGAAACCCGATAGAACTGGGTGATCGGGAGGTTCGACTTGAACTGCCAGCTGGCCGCCCGGTCCCAGGTCTCGTAGAGGCCGCCGTCACAGCCGGCGAGCATGTGATCGGTCGCTTCGGGATCGATCCACAGGACGTGGTTGTCCGAGTGCTTGTCGGGCTCCCCCAGGTTGTGGAAGTTTTTGCCGCCGTCGTCGGTGACCCCGATCCAGACGTCCATGGTGTAGACCCGGTCGGCGACCTTGGGGTCGGGGAAGAGCTCCTGGTAGTACTGGGGCGAGGAGGACACCGTGCCGCTCCGCTTCTCCCAGGAGGCCCCGGCGTCGGTCGAGCGGAAGAAGCCGCCCGCCTTGTTGGCCGCCTCGACGATGGCGTAGACGGTGTCCGGCTGGACCGGGGAGATGGCGAGGCCGATCCGCCCGAGGTCCTCCTTGGGCAGGCCCTTGCCGCTCTTCGCCCAGGTCGCCCCGGCGTCGGTCGACTTGTAGAGGGCGGATTCCGGGCCGCCGTCGATCAGGGTCCAGACGTGGCGCCGGCGCTGGTAGGCGGCGGCGTAGAGGACGTCGGGATTGCGCGGGTCCATCACGAGGTCGGTCACCCCGGTGTTGTCGCTGATCGAGAGGACCTTCTTCCAGCTCTTGCCGCCGTCGGTCGTTTTATAGAGACCGCGGTCGCCCCCGGCGCTCCACAGCGGGCCCTGGGCGGCGACGTAGACGACTTTCGAGTCGCGCGGGTCGACGACGATCTTCCCGATGTGCTCGGAGCTTTTGAGCCCCATGTTCTCCCAGGAGGCGCCGCCATCGGCCGACTTGTAGACCCCGTCGCCGTAGGCGACGCTGCGCTGGCTGTTGTTCTCGCCGCTCCCCACCCAGATCACCAGTGGGTTGTTGGGGTCGATCGTCACGCAGCCGGTCGAGTACGAGGCCTCGCCGTCGAAGATCGGGCTCCAGGTGACCCCGGAGTTGACCGTTTTCCAGACCCCCGACGAGGCCGTCGCCACGTACCAGGTGTGCTTGTTGTGCGGATCGACGGCGACGTCGACGATCCGTCCGGAGGTCAGGGCCGGGCCGATGCCGCGGAGCTCGATCCCGGCGAAGGTGTCGGCGCTCCAGGCGCTCTTCTTTTCTTTATCCTGGTCAGACTTGGTGGCAGATTTCTTCTCGGCCGCCCAGGCCGTCGGTACGACCGCCAGGGCTCCCGCCGCGAGGAGAACGAGGAGCGGGAACGTAAAAAGGTTTCGTTTCACGAGATCGCCTCCAGAAAAGAAAGTGAGCGCCTACCGTCCCACCGGCACATAGATGCGCGGCAGGCCGAGCTTGCCGGCGGTTTCATTGGATGCCGCGAGATCGCTCGCAGCCAGGCGTTTCAAGTCCGCTTCGTAGCCGTCGAGCGCCTGTTTCTCCCGCGCGTACTCCTCGCGCGCCCCGGCAGTGGGGGCGCCGTCGCCGTCCTTGACCACGTCGAAGAGGGGGGCGAGGCGCGAGTAGAGCTGGGTGCCGCCCTTCTGGGCGAGGATGTCGTAGACGACCTCGGCCTTGGGGTTCTGCAGCTTGGCTTCGAGAGCGTCGAGCTTCGCGATCAGGTCGGCGGAGGATTTGCGGAGCGCCTCCGCACGGGGGTCGGCGGCGAGGATCTCGTTCCGCGCCGCGAGCTGCTGCCTTATCGCCCGGAGATCCTTGACCGTGCGGGTCAGCCGGGTGATCGAATCGCGCACTTCGAGGGCGAAACGGAGCTGCGCTTCGAGGTCGGCCTCGGAGGTCCGCGCGCGGGGGTCGGGGGTGAGCTTGAGCGTCGTCGTCTGGCTCTTGCCGTCGACCGTCAAGCGCACCGTGTAGGTCCCCGGGAGCGCCCGCGGGCCCACCGCCGGAAAGCCGGCGTCGAGCTTGCCGCCAGGGATCATCTCGGCCCCCGCCCAGCTGGTGTCCCAGGTGGCGACCTGCACCCCGGAATCCTTGGGGAGGGCGAGGTTCTTCCACAGCTCCTCCTCCTCCGCGGCGTACTCCGTAGAGCCGGTCGCGGTGCGGGGCTTCGAAGAGAGGGTGTTGACGAGGGTCCCCTTGGCATCGAGGATGTCGATCGTCACGTCCCCCTTGGGCTCGGTTTTGAGCCAGTAGTAGATGCGCGCCCCCGGCGCCGGGTTGTCGGCGCTCCAGCCGCCGCGGTAGGCGCTGTGGTAGAGCCAGCGGACGGCGTCCGGAGCGGCGAAAAGGTGGACGGCCTCGGCCGTCACCGCGGGCGAGATCTCGTAGAGCGGCTGGCGGTCGTCCAGGATCCACAGCGAGCGGCCGTGGGTGGCGAGGACGAGGCTCGAATCCTTGAGGACGAGGTCGTGCACCGCCACCGCCGGCAGGTTGAGCTTCAGCCGCCGCCAGCTGGCGCCGTCGTCGAGCGAGTAGTCGACCCCGCGCTCGGTACCGAGAAAGAGGGTGCCGCGGTGCGCCGGGTCCTCGCGCACGGCGTGGAGGTAGACGTCCCGGGGGAGCTTGCCGTCGAGCCGCTTCCAGGTGGTGCCGTAGTCGGTCGTTTTCCAGAGATAGGGACGGCTGTCGTCCAGGCGGTGGGCGTCGACCACCAGGTAGGCGGTACCGGCGTCGAAGTGCGAGGGCTCGATCGCCACCACGGTCCCCCACTCGGGGAGGCCGGAGACGGCCGCGGTGACGTTCTTCCAGCTCTTGCCGTCGTCCCGCGTCACCTGGACGAGGCCGTCGTCGCTCCCCGTCCAGATCACCCCCTTGGCGACCGGCGACTCGGCGACGGCGAAGATCGTGCCGTAGATCTCGACCCCGGTGTTGTCGCCGGTGATCGGACCGCCGGCCCACTTTTGCTTCGACTTGTCGTTGCGGGTCAGATCGGGGCTGATCGCGGCCCAGGTCTGGCCGCCGTCCGCGGTGCGGAAGAGGACGTTGCCGGCGTGGTAGACGACCTTGGGGTCGTGCGGGGAGAGGGCGATGGGCGCCGTCCACTGGAAGCGGTAGCGCAGATCCTCGCCGCCGTGGCCGGAGGGGTTGTCGGGGTAGACGGTGACGTTCCGCAGCTCGCCCGTCCGGTGGTCGTAGCGGGTGATCGTGCCGCCGTACTCGCCGGCGTAGACGATGTCGGGATCGTCCGGCTGGGAGACGACGAAGCCGGCCTCGCCGCCCCCCACGTCGTACCAGTCGGTATTGCGGATGCCGGAGCCCGAGAGGCTGTTGGCCGGCCCCTGGGCGGTGCCGATGTCCTGCTGGGCGCCGGCGACCTTGAAGGGGACGCTGTTGTCCGCCGACACATGGTAGAACTGGCCGAGCGGCAGGGGGGGCGTGAGCCAGGTCTCGCCGCCGTTGGCCGAAATGTCCACCCCGCCGTCGTTGGCGACGATCATCCGCTTCGCATCCTTGGGGTCGATCCACACGTCGTGGTTGTCGCCGTGGTGCTCGCCCTTCGCATGCCCGAAGGTCTTGCCGCCGTCGATGCTTTTGAGGAGCGGCACCTCCGGGCACCAGACCTCGTCGGGATTGGCCGGCGAGACGGAGAGGGTCGTGTAGTACCAGGCGCGCTGGCGGAGCTCATGGCTGCCGGAGGCGAGCGACCAGCTCTCGCCGCCGTCGTCGGAGCGGAAGAGACCGCCGGCATCGGCCTCGATCAGGGCGTAGACCCGCCGGCCGTCCGACGGCGCCACGGCGATCCCCACCTTCCCCCAGATCCCCCCGGGGAGACCCTTGCCGGTGAGCTGCTTCCAGCTGTCGCCGCCGTCCCGCGAGACGTAGAGACCCGACCCCGGACCGCCGCTCGTCAGGTCCCAGGGCCGCCGCCGCGCCTGCCAGAGGCCGGCGAAGACGATGTGGGGGTTCGAGGGATCGAGGGCGACGTCCGAGGCGCCCGTCTGATCGTCCTTCTTGAGCACCTGCTGCCAGGTCCGGCCGCCGTCCCGGGTGCGGTAGACCCCACGCTCGGGGTTGGGGCCGAAGGCGTGCCCGAGGACGGCGGCGAAGGCGACGTCGGCGTTCCTGGGATCGACGACCATCGTGCCGATCTGCCCCTCCTGGTTCCAGACGTGGTTCCAGCTCTTGCCGCCGTCGACCGACTTGTAGATCCCATTGCCGGCCGCCACGTTGCCGCGGATGTTGGCCTCGCCGGACCCCACGTAGAGGACGTTGGGATCGGAGGCGGCGACGGCGATCGAGCCGATCGAGGAGACCGGCTGCTCGTCGAAGACCGGGTTCCAGCGGTGGCCGCCGTCGACCGACTTCCAGACCCCGCCGGAGGCGGAGGCGGCGTAGTAGACGTCGGGGTTGCCGGGGATGCCGGCGACCCGCGACACCCTCCCCCCCAGGCCGGACCGAGGAGGCGGAACTTGAGCTGCTTGAGCTCGGTGGGCTCTTCGAGGGTGATCGGCAGCCCGGAGGCCGACTTGGCCTGCGGCTTCTCCGCCGCCGCGGCGAAGGGCGAGAAGCTCCCCGGGAGAGCGGAGGTCAGGGCGAGGACGAGCGCTAGGCGCCAGGCAGAGAATCGCATTTTATGCACCTCGGCAGGAGGGAAGGGCATGGAAGTGCCACCGCGGACGGCAGCTTAACCAATGGGCGAGAGGGGGGCAAGGGCATCCTCACCTGTTGACGAGCGCCCTGTAACGAATCGGCCGCCAAGGAGACTATTCCCTGTGTCGAAGATTGAACCTGAACGCCCGATCTTTTCGAGAGGAGACCCCCATGAAGCGCCATCTCGTCTTCGCCACCCTCGCCATCGCCGCGACTCTGCTCGCCGCCGCGGCCCCCGTCCACGCCCAGGCGACCCGTACCTGGGTCTCGGGCGTCGGCAATGACGCCAACCCCTGCAGCCGCACGGCGCCCTGCAAGACCTTCGCGGGCGCCATTTCGAAGACCGCGGCCGGGGGGGAGATCAACGTCCTCGACCCGGGGGGCTTCGGCGCGGTGACCATCACCAAAGCGCTCACCATCTCCAGCGAAGGCTTTGAGGCCGGCGTGCTGGTGTCGGGCACCAATGCCATCGTCGTCAACGCCGGGATCAACGATACCGTGGTCCTCCGCGGGCTCGACATCGAAGGCCTCGGGACGAGCCTCGTCGGAATCAAGGTCCTCTCGGCCGGCGCGGTCCACGTCGAGAACTGCACGATCGAGGGCTTCACTCAGATCGGCATCGACTTCGTCCCCTCGAGCGCCACGCCCGGCAGCGTCAGCCAGCTCCATGTCAGCAATTCCATCATCCGCGATAATCCTGGCGCCTTGAGCGGCGGCATCCGCGTCAAGCCGGGTACCAACGTGTCGGCCGTCGGCATGATCGAAAACACTCAACTCCGGGACAACCAGTTTGGTCTCCGCGTCGAGGACAACAGCACTGTGACGGCCAAGAACAGCATCGCCGCCGGCAACGCCGGTAGCGGCTTCATCGCCGTCTCGAACGCGGCTGCGGCGACCCTGAACCTCGACAGTTGTGTCGCGACCGGAAACGCCTTCGGCATCAAGGCGGACAACCCCAACGGCATGGCTCGATTCGCCAGTTGCACGATTGCCGGGAACGCCACCGGTATCTCCACCAGCGGGGGTGGGCATACCGTCACCTTCACCGGCAGCAACAACAACGCCGACAGCGGCACCGCGACCAACAGCATCCCGCGGCAGTAAGAGACGACACCCAGGATTTGAGTTGGCGGCCTCTGGCCACGCCAGAGCCCTCCTCGCCGAATCGGCGGGGAGGGCTTTTCCATTCAGCGTTTCCACAGCATTGCCGCAAGCAATGAGCAGGCATTGACCTCTTCGCGGATTCCGCCTAAAGTCTTAGGAGTATAAACAAACCGCATTTTCGGAGGAGCTTTCGATGAAACGCAACATCCTGCTCAGCGCTAGCGCTGTGCTCGCGGCCCTGCTTGCGGCCGCGGCACCGGTCCACGCCCAGGCGACCCGTACCTGGGTCTCTGGCGTCGGCGACGACGCCAATCCCTGCAGCCGCACGGCACCCTGCAAGACCTTCGCTGGGGCGATCTCGAAGACCGCGGCGGGCGGCGAGATCAACGTGCTCGACCCCGGCGGCTTCGGCGCGGTGACCATCACCAAGGCACTCACCATCTCCAGCGAAGGCTTCGAGGCCGGCGTGCTGGTGTCGGGCACCAACGGCATCATCGTCAACGCCGGCACTGCCGATTCCGTAACCCTCCGTGGGCTCGACATCGAGGGCCTGGGGACGGGTCTCGTCGGGATCAAGGTCCTCCAGGCCGGCGTGGTCCACGTCGAGAACTGCACGATCCACCACTTCACTCAGATCGGCATCGACTTCGTCCCCGCGAGCGCCACGCCCGGCAGCACCAGCCAGCTCGACGTCAGCAACTCCATCATCCGCGACAACACCGGCGCTTCGAGCGGCGGCATCCGCGTCAAGCCGGGTACCAACGTGTCGGCCACCGGCATGATCGAGAACACTCAGCTTCAGAACAACCAATTTGGTCTCCGCGTCGAGGACAACAGCAATGTGACGGCGAAAACCACCACGGCTGCCGGCAACGCCGGTAGCGGCTTCATCGCCGTTTCCAACGCGACCGCGGCGACCCTCAATCTCGACAGCTGTGTCGCGACCGGAAACGGCTTCGGCATCAAGGCCGACAATCCCCTGGGCACGACCCGGTTCATGAACTGCACGATCACCGGGAACACCACCGGCCTTTCCTCCGGTAATACCGGTCACACCGTCACCTTCACCGGCAGCAACAACAACGCCGACAGCGGCACCGCGACCAACAGCATCGCTAAGCAGTAAGGGATTCGAGAGCCCTCCTCGCCAGGTCGGCAGGAGGGCTTTTCCGTTCAGCGCCTCCGGAGCACCGTCATCTTGCCGAATTCTCTGACCTTCTCGTAGCCGCCGGTCGCCAAGAGCTCGGCGATCAAGCGGTACGGTCCGATCGCGGGATCGGCAGCGTCGTCGAAGACGACGGTGGCGCCTGCCATGAGATGCGGCCGCCAGCTCTCGAAGTCGCGGCGCACCCCCTCGTACCGGTGATCGCCGTCGATCCATAAGAGCGCGACCGGCAGGTGCCAGCCCGGCGCCACCTGCTCGCTGCTGAGATTGACCAGGCGCACCACGTGGTAACAGCCAGTTTCGAGCATCGCCCGATGAAAGGCGCCGGCGTCGGCCGGGCCGAAACGACCGCCGAGCACGCCGGTGAAGGTCTGGTGGGGCTCGATCGCGAAGACCGGGACACCGTGCCCGTCGAGCGATCCCCGGCCGAGGGCGACCGTCGAACGCCCGCGATAGGAGCCCACCTCGACGATGCAACCCTTTCGCACCTCGCGGGCGAGCTCGTAAAGCAGCTTCGCCTCCGCCAAGCTGGTCATCCCTTCGGTGCGGTCGAGGAATTCCTCGATCGGCCCGACCGGCAGGGCGTCATAGGCGCCGCTGCGCTCCCGATTCGTCACGGTCGCCGCCGGTCCGCCGATCTCTCCACCGCGCAGGCGAAGGAGGAGCGGAACCGTCAGCGTCATTGGATGGCTGATGCCGTGTTCCCAGAGCCCATCCTCACCCCAGCAATCGCCGTGGTCGCCGCAGAGGACGATCGTGGCGCCCGCAAACCGTGCCAGCAGCGGACCCAGTGCGTCATCCACGAATTCGAGGCAGGCGCGTTGCCGCAGCCGGCAGTCCGCCGAACGATCGACGGTCTGGAACGGAACGCAGGGATTATCCTCGCGGCTCCACGGCGCACCTTCGTAATAGTAGGGGACATGGGTCTCGCCGATGTTGAGAAATAGAAAGATCGGCGACCCTGAAGATTGTGCCAGCTGCTGGTCGATCCAGGCGAGTTGGCGCCCCAGCGACCAGGAGTTACCGGGGTAAAAGAACTCGTCGAACTCGCCGATCAGAAGCTGGGCCGCCTCGGTGCTCGGATCGAACCAGGCGACCGCGCCCGAGCCGAGGGTGCGATAGCCCAGGTTTTTAAATCCCGCGATGATGTTTCGCCCGGCGAGCGTGAAGCCCTCGCCGCCCTTGCCGGGAAAGGCGGCGCCGGCGAGCTTGAAGATCTTGCCGAATTTCGGATTGATCAGCGGCGCGGCGGCGGCGGCCACCCCCGGCGTGAAGCCGACGAACATCGCCGCGTGCGAGCCGAAGGTGAAATAGGACGGTGCCTGCGCCTTGTGGAGGGGACCGACCTGGCGGAGGTTCGGCACCTGGGCGCCGGTGAAGGTGTCGTAGCGACAGGAGTCGAGCGTGACGAACAGCACCGAGCTGGGCTCAATCGCCATGAGTCGCCTTGACCGCAGGGGCGGGAGTGGCGGCACGAAAGGCGATCAGGCGCTCTCCGAGCGCGGCCAGCGTGCCGGCATACCGACCGTCGTCGGCGAGATTGACCTGCTCTAAGGGATCGCCGGCGCGATCGAAGAGGAGCGCCGGACGGTCGTCTGGACCGAATTCGATTTTGAAGCGCTCGTCGACGATCGCCGTGTCGCCGAGAAATTCGCTGACCGCAAACTCCCGGTGGGCGGTCGCCCTGCCCTCGATCAATGGTCGCAGCGATTTGGCGTGCGACAGTCCGGCGAGGCTGCCGCCGGCATAGTCGGCAAGGGTGGCGCCGACATCCATCCATTCGGCGATCACCGAGAGCTCGCGGCTCCCGTTCGCGGCGTCAAGGTTCGGCGGCCGAACGATGAGCGGAACCTGGACGACGGGATCGAGAAAGTTGGCCTTGTAGACCAGGCCCTGATCGCCGTTCATCTCGCCGTGATCCGAGGTGAAGACGATCAACGTCCGCTCGAGCTCGCCCCGCCGGCGAACGACTTCCAGGATGTTCCCGATCTGCTCGTCGATCAGGGTCACGTTGCCGGCATAGTTGGCGCGCATGGCGCGCACCTCGTCGGGCAGGAGCGGCGGGCTGTAGAATCCGGAGTCGAACGCCCGCCGCAGCAGGCCGCGCACCTGCTCGTGCCCAGCGAGCCGCGGCGTGGGTGCGGGGATGTCCGCCTCTGCGTAGAGGCTCGCGTAGGGTTCAGGAGCATCCCAGGGCTCGTGCGGGCCGCCGAAGCTCACCCAGCAGAACCAGGGCTGCTGACCGTCGAGGCCAGCTAGATAGCTCGCGGCCTGGCGCCCCACGTAGGTATCATAATGATGCTCGGCACCGAGCACCGAGGGCCGGGCGACATAGCGCTTCGAGCGAATGCGGTCGGCTAAATCTTCGCGGAAGCGCTCCCACAGCCCCTGCTCCTGCCAGGACTGCGTCATGTTGCTCAGGACATGCATGCTCGCATGAGGGCCGGCGGTCTCGTCCACGACCTGCAACCCATAGGCGTGCATGAGATCGACGCGGTCGCGCAGATCGCCTTCGTGGGGATGCAGGTGGGTCTTGCCGAACAGGCTGGTGCGGTATCCGGCCCGCTCGACCGCCTGCATCCAGTTGGGGTACCGGGGGTTGAGGGTACGGGTTTCGTTCTGCCACACGCCGGTCTGATGGGGATAGAGACCGAGCGCGAGGCTGAAGCGGGCCGGAATGCACTCTGCCGAGTTGGTGACGACCCCGTGCAAGAGGAAACCTGCGCGCGCCAGCCGGTCGAGGTTCGGCGTTCGGGTCCACCCATTGACGATCCCCAGCGCGTCCGCGCGCATCTGGTCGGCCATCAAGAAGAGGATGTTGGGTGAGGTCGGCATCTCTATTCTTGAGGCTGGTCTTCTTGCGACCGAGCGAAGCGGGCAGAATGCTACTACAGCTCAGAGCCGCAGCCGGTGCCGCAGGCCGAGGACCCACTCCCGCAACCGCCAGGCGCGAGTCCCCTCCATCCGCTCCACCCGGTTCCTGTAGGCGGCGAGCTCGGCGTAGAGCCGGTAGCGCTCGTCTGCGAGCCTCCCCCGTTCCTCCTCGGCCACCTGGGCCACGGCGAGACGCCGCTCGGTCTCCTCCAGGCGGCGGGCGAGATCGTCCCGCTCGGCCACGACCCCGTCTCGCTCGGCCCGCAGGCGGTCGCGTTCGCCGGCGACGCCGGCCAGCTCCGCCTGGACGAGGCTTGCCTCGTGTTGGGCGGTGAGCAGCCGGGGCAGGCGCCGGCGGTAGAGATCCCGGTGCTTGTCGAGCATGTGGAGCCGCAGCGGCTCGCCGACCTCGGCACTCAGGAGACCGGACGCCATGGAGCCCGGCCGCACCCGATAGTCGAAGGTGACCTCGGGGAGGCGGTGGAAACGCCAGCCGCGCTCGGCGGCCCCGATCCAGAGTCCCAGTCCTCCCAGCCCATCGCCGGCATGGTGCCGTCGTAGCCGCCGCACTGCTCCCAGACCTCGCGGCGGAGGACCGAGCAGGCGTCGATGAAGTTGGCGCGCAGCAGGCGGTCGAGATCGAACTCCGGGACCGACGATCCTCCCCGAGCGGCAGCCGAACTCCTGGCGGTCGCCGTAGACCACCCCCACTTCGGGCGCCGCGTCGAGGACCGCCATCGCCGCCGCCGGGAAACCCGGCCGCAGGCGGTTGTCGGCGTCGAGCGGCAGGAGGTAGCGGCCGCGCGCCTCCCGGATACCCCGGTTGCGTGCCGCGGCGAGGCCGGCGTTCGCCTGGACGATCACCGTGTAGCCGAGCTGGCGGAGGACGGCGAGGATCTCCAGGGTCCGTGGCGCGGTCGAGCCGTCGTCGACGATCAGGAGCTCGGCGCGCTCCGGGGCGCTCCGCTCGGCGCTCGCCACCGCCTCGATCAGGAACTCGCCGTCGTCGTGGCAGGGGATGACGATCGAGAGGTCGACCGGAGTGCTGTCGCCGGCCGTCAGCCGCCGGGCGCCGGCAAGCGGTGCCGGCGGGGCCGACCCGAGCTCCGCGCCGGACGCGCCGGAGAGGTCCGCCGCGCGGTCGAGATCCGCCAGGAGCCGGGCGCATTCGGGGTGCACGGCGGCGGCGAGCCCGATCAGAGGGTCGGCACCGCCGACCTGGGAGAACAGGCCGCCTGTCGTCGCCAGGGGGGTCTCCGGCAGCAGCCATCCCGAGCTTCTCCCGGAGCAGCTCCCGGAGGCGCTCCGGCCGGGCGAGGAGGGCGTTCGTCGAGAGCAGCAGGCAGCGTTCGCGGTGCCGGCTGTAGAAGTCGAGGAGCTGGCGGTTGTAGAAGGTCCAGATCCGGTAGGCGTAGCCGGGGTGATCGAGGAAGACCGCCGCCCCCAGGCGCTGCATGGAGTCAGCGACCTCCCAGGGGAAGCGGTAGAGGAGGACGTAGCGGGCGCCGGGGAGGAGACCGTCCCAGAAGTCGAGGAGGAGGGTGGTCCGCGGGTCCTTCCAGCCCCAGACGCCGGCCGGGGCTTCGGCGGCCTGGGCCGCCGCCTGGGCGAGCAGGGCGCGGGCGGCCTCCGCGAAGGCGGCGAAGCGGCTGCGATCGAGCCGCTCGCTCTCCGTCCAGCCCCAGTCGGGATGGCCGGGCTCCCCCTCGGGGGTGGCGGCGAGCAGCATCCGGCGGTCGAGGTCGAGAAAGCCCAGGTCCTCGAAGTAGCCGGTGGGGTTGCCGGAGTCGGCGGCGAGCAGGCGGCTCCCCAGGTCGACCCCGGCCGCGGCGAGCCAGGAGGCGACCAGCGAGGTCCCCGACCGGTGCATCCCGGCGACGATCAGGCTGGAGGCGATCGGGGCGATCGGGACAATTGGGGCCGTGCCCCGCGGATTCGGACCGCCTGTGCTCATGAGCCGAGGGAGGATAGCACCCTGCCGGCCGTGGGATAATCCGCCTCCCATGTCCGTTCACCCTACCCCGTCCGGCCCCGGCGCGAAAGCCGCCGTCCCCGGCCCGTCCGTCCGCCGCCTCCAGCTCGCCGGAGCCCTCCTCTTCCTCTTCATCCCCCTCGTGCTCTTCCTCTTCGTCCGCCACCCGCGGCCGGTCGGCCTCTCGCTCGCCGCCGGGGTGATGCTGATGGTGGGGCACCGCTTCCTCGCCCGGCCCTACATGGCGCGGGCGCTCGCCGCCAAGTGCCTGTGGTGCAACCGCGCCCTCCCCGCGGAGAGCGAGACCCTGGAATTGGCGACGGGCGCCGGGCCCCTCTCCGCCCGCTGCTGCCCCGGCCACCGGGAGCCCGCGGCGCGCTTCTTCGCCTTCGCCGACGCCTTAAAGCTCCCTCTCCGCGCCGGCATCTTCCTCCCCCTCCTCCTCCTCCTCGGGAGCCTCGCCGCCACCGCCCTCGGCAGGGCCGTTCCCCTCGCCTCGATCACCGCCCTCTTCCAGTTCGTGGTCGGGGTAACCGTGAATCTGGCCGCCCTCGGCCCCTGGCTCGGCCGGCCGGTCGAACGGGCGGCGGTGCCCTTCCCGGTCCATAACTTCTTTCTCCTCGGGGTGCGGAACCTGCTCTGGATCTTCCGGCTGGTGGGGATCTGGTGGATCGTGCGAAGCCTCTCCTATTTCCTCCAGCCTTAGCCCAACTTCCACAGTCTCCGGTTCCGAGGAGGCCGATTTCGGTGGCTTCGTGGCTGTAAGTTGTTGATTCTTCGAGAGGCGGGATCGCCGATTCACGGAAATAGTGACGAAACCAGGGCCTTCGAGTTTCTGGTATAGAAGCCTTGTGTTCATCCGCAAGACCGTCAAGCGGTACAAGGACAAGACCTACACCAACTACCTGGTAGTGGAGACGGTGACCACTCCTCAGGGGCCGCGACACCGGACCCTGTGCTCGCTGGGTCCCCTGTCGCCGGGGCCCAAGAGCAAGTGGCCGGGCCTGATCGGCCAAGTCGAGGCGGCGCTTGCGGGGCAAACCTCGCTGAGGGCTCAGGCCCCGTTGGTCACCGAGGTTGTGAACCGTGTCCGTACCGCGACCAACCGCCAGGATCTCGTGTCCGTGCACACGGATCAGTTGCGCCAGGAAGAGGCGCGCGAGGCGGGACCTGTCCATGTGGGCCACCAAATGTGGCTGCGTCTGGGAATCGACGACACTCTGCTTGAGGTGGGCCTTTCGCCCAAGGCTCGGCGTCTCACCGAGGTCATGGTTTTGAATCGCCTGGTGGCTCCGTGCTCGGAACATGCAATGCCGGATTGGGTCCGGCGCACGGCGCTGGGCGATATTTTGGGGGTGGACCTGCGGGAGCTCACTGACGAAGCCCTCTATCGCAATCTGGATCGCCTGCACCCGAACCGAGGCAAGATCGAGGCGGCTCTGGCGAAGCGGGAGAAAAGTCTTTTCAATCTGGATGACAGCTATTACCTTTACGATCTGACCTCGACCTACTTCGAGGGCAAATGCGAGAGCAATCCTCAAGCCCGACGCGGCTATTCACGCGATCAGCGACCTGATTGCAAACAGGTCGTCATCGGCCTAGTGCTCGACCGGGAAGGCTTTCCCAAGGCCCACGAGGTCTTCGATGGCAATCGCCAAGACCGATCGTCGGTCGACGAGATGCTGCAGATCCTGGAGCAACGTACTGGGCGCAAGGGTGGAGGCACGGTGATCGTGGACCGTGGCATGGCCTTCGACGAAAATCTCCAGCAGATTCAAGCCTGCGGCCATCACTACGTGGTTGCCTGCCGTCAATCGGAGCGCCTGCAATGGCTCGACGATCTCGAGCAAGAGCAGGGCTGGCAGGAAGTCCTGCGAGAGCCCTCGCCGACCAACCCGGCGCAGAAAAAGTCCCAGGTTTGGGTCAAACGGCTCGAGACCGCCGATCATCTCTACATTCTGTGTCGAAGCGAGGGGCGCCAAGCCAAGGATCGGGCGATTCGCGAAAAACAGGAGAAGCGCCTCCTGGCTGACCTGGATCGTCTCCAGGCGCGAGTTGCCAAGAAACGGATCGGGGAAGCGCAAGTCTATGAGGCCATCGGCCGCCTGAAGGAGCGCTATCCTCGTGTGGCCCGGTATTACCGGCTCAGCTTCGATCCTGGCCCCTGGAAGCTGATCTGGCAAGAAGAGACCGAGGCCAAGGCCAGGGCTCTTCGCATGGATGGCGCCTATCTGCTTAAAACGGATCGTAAGGATCTCGACACCGAAGAGGCTTGGCGGATCTACATTCTATTGACCCGAGTCGAGAATGCGTTTCGCGATCTCAAAAGTCCGCTCCGGGAACGCCCGATCTTCCATCAGCTCCAGAACCGAGTGCAGACCCACATCTTTCTCTGCGTGTTGGCCTATCACCTCTTGATCTCGATCGAGACCAGCTTTCTGCGGAAAAAGATACACACCTCGTGGGCGACCTTGCGCCAGCAGCTCTCCACCCACCAGGTGGTCACCGCAGTGCTGCCGACGCCATGTGGTCAACTTCTCCGGATCCGGAAAGGCACGAATCCGGAGAAGCAGCATCAGCTCATCTACGACACCCTCGGCATTCCCCACGAGGTCATGGCCCCCGTCAAAACCTGGCTGCCCAACCCAGAATAGTGACGAAAGTCAACTGTGGATCCTTATGGCTCAATACTTTATGCCGCAAAGCGTGGAAGTTGGGTTAGCGGGCGAGGATGCGGCACTTCGATGGGTCGCAAGACCTGCTTGCCTCGCGCTCGGCGAGGTAGCCGTCATGCTATGATGAAGTTATTCGCTCACGAAAAAGGAGAGATTGTGAAAAGAACGGGCGTACTCTCTGTCCCCATTTCAATAACTGTGCTTTTTCTCTCCCTTGCCGCCAGTCAAGCCGCACAGGCCCAGTTGGCACGTACGTGGGTCTCCGTGAATGGTCTCGATGCCAACGATTGTAGCCATGCAACCCCGTGCCGCACTTTCGGAGGGGCGCTCGGAAAGACCTCGGCCGGCGGCGAAATCGACGTCCTCGACACCGGCGACTTCGGCTCGGTGACCCTCAACAAATCGATTTCTCTCATCGCTCCCGGTGTCCTCGGCGGGGTTCAGGCCGGCTCGGGCACAGCCATTACCGTCAATGCCGGAGCGAACGACAAGATCGTCGTGCGCGGCCTCACGATCGACGGACTCGGCACGGGGCTGAACGGGATTTCCTTTGTCGCGGGCGGCTTTCTTTACGTCGAGAACTGCACGATCAACAACTTCAGCCAGTTCGGGATCGACTTCGCGCCCACGAGCGGCAGCGGCAAGCTGTTCTTGACCGACAGCGTTCTTCGCAACAACGGCGTTGGGGCATCGGGCTGCGGATTGCATCTGATCGCCTCCACCACGCCGGGCTTCATCGCCTCAGTGGACGGACTTCGATCGGAGAACAACGTGTGCGGCATCAAGGCCGAGACGCAGGGAGTGATCACGGTTCGCAACAGCCTGGCTGCCAACAACAGCTTCAGTGGGTTCTCGGCGGTCACGCCCTCCGGCTCCGGCAGCGTCCATATGCTGATTGAAAACAGCGTGTCGACGCACAACGGAACGAATGGCGTGGTGTCAAGCGGCCTCGCAACCGTCGTCATCAGCAATGTTGTCGTGACCGACAATCTGAATGGCCTCAACCCCCTCGGGTCCATCCTCTCCTTCGGCAACAACAAGATCCAGGGGAACACGACGGACGGCGCACCGTCCCTGACGATCGCGCAGCAATAGGGCCGACGCCATGGCGATCATTCATCGACGAAGCTTCCTCGCCGCACTCACCGCCGTCGTCGGCTTGGGTTTGGTGTCCGCAGCAGCCGAGACCTGGGCCACCGAGCTTCTCGACCGCAGCGCCGCCGGCCGCGAGAGCCGCGGCCTCGCCGCCGCACTGGCCGGCCCTCGCCGAACAGCTTCTCGGCGTCATCCCTGGCAGCGCCCTCGAGCAGCTCATCCGGGCGAATCAGGATTTCGGCCTGCTCCTGCCCGAAGAGGCGAATGAAACGGCCGACATCCCGGCTTTTCTCCGTGTCCTGTGGCGTAAGGCGCATCCGGGGGAAGGCGTTGCCCCGGCTCTACACGGGGACCCCGCCTATCCGGAGACCCTGGAGGGTGCGTGGCAGTGGCTTCTCCGGCATCAGGATCTCAAGCCGAGCCCGCGGCCGCTGAACGTGGCCCCCATGGCGCCAGTGGCGCACCCGGCCCCCCGGGCGCCGAAAGCGGCTCTCGTTGCCACTCCCAGCTCCGAACAGAGGATCTCCGCCAGCTCGACGACGGATCCCCGGAGCGAATCGGACATCCGGATCAACCCCTCTCAGCCCCAGCAGATCATCGCCGCGGCGAACTCGATCAATTCCGGTCTCCAGGCGCAGCTCTACTCGACCGACGGCGGGAGCACCTGGGGGCAGACGAGCCTCCCGCTCCAGTCTCAGCTGGGAGATGCCAAGCAGGCCGACCCGCTGGTCGAATGGACCGCCGACGGCGAGGCCTGGGCGGCGACGCTCGGCATCAATGCCACGGGCACCGCCGTCCAGATCGAGGGCTTCAGGTCGCTCGACTCTGGCGCGAGCTGGTCTTTTAACGGCCTGATCTCCGGCAGCCAGACTGCGGCCGACAAACCGATCCTCTGGGTGGACCACAGCACAAACGTGGCCGATCCCTATAAGGATGCTCTGTACGCCGTCTGGAGCTACTTCAACAGTCAGTTCACGGCACAGATCTACGTCAACCGGCGAGCCGGCCCGGCGGGGACCTGGAGCACGCCTCTTCTCCTCAGCGGCGCGGAGACGAGCGCCACCGGGACGGGCAGCGACATCAAGACCAACGCCTACGGAGAGGTCTTTGCCTTCTGGCACGACAGCGGAACGCGCAATATCTACTTCGTCAAGTCCACCAACAGCGGCCTGTCCTACTCGTCGCCGGTGGCACTCGTGCAGACGATCGGCCAACAGAAGATTATCATTCCGGCCTTCAGTTACCGCTGGCCGCTGATCTACGTCTCGGCTGCCGCGTACCGGACTGCGACCAAAAACCTCGTCTATGCCAGCTGGATGGATCTAAACGGCGGGAGCGGATGCGACGATTCGTTCTACCAACCGGGAACGGATGTCACTTCCATCTGCAAAACCCGTATCTGGTTCACGCGGTCGCAGGACGGAGGCGCATCCTGGTCGCCTCCGGCGATGATCAACAATCAGGTCTCCAAGAACGATCAGTTCGCCGAGCATCTGGTCGTCGACGACACCACGGGCCAGCTCGCGATCATCTATTACGACACCGTGGGGAATCCCGGACGCTTGAAGACCGACGTCTGGTACCAGGCCTCTTTCGACGACGGCAGCACCTGGGCCGTCCCTTTCAAGGTCACCTCCCAACCGACGGACGAAACCGTCGCCGGGGCCGATTCTGCCAATATGTACGGCGACTACAACGGTTTGGCCGTCCACGCCGGGACCTTCCGCCCGTCCTGGACCGACCGCCGGAGCTCGGGCCGGGAGGAAATCTGGTCGACGGTTCTTTTCGACAGCTGCGGAGATCCGCTCGGCCCTGGCTGTAGCGCTCTCGTCTCCTGGGTTTCCGCCAGCGGCAACGATTCGGACAACTGTAGCCGTGGCACGCCTTGTAGGACCTTCGCGGGAGCGCTCGCCAGGATCTCTCCCGGCGGCGAGATCGATGTCCTGGACTCCGGCGACTTCGGCCCTCTCACCATCAACAAGGCCGTATCGCTCGTGGCCTCGGGGCCTCTTGGCGGGATTCGGGTCACCTCGGGAAACGCGATCACGATCAGTGCGGGGGCCAACGACAGGATTGTGCTGCGCGGCTTGAGCCTCGACGGGACCGGCACCGGGGCGAGCGGGATCTCCTTCACCTCCGGCGGCTCGCTCTATGTCGAAAACTGCACGGTAAACGGCTTCAGCGCGTATGGGATCGACTTCGAGCCGGCGAGCGGCAGCGGCAAGCTGTTTGTGACCGACACCGTGATCCGCAACAACGGCATCGGGGCCACGGGTGGGGGAGTCTACCTGCTGGCGACGACGGGACCCGGGTTCATCGCCGCCGTGGACCGGCTGCGCTCGGTGAACAACGTCGCCGGCCTCAAGGCGGAGGGCCTGGGCTCCGTCACTCTTCGCAACAGCCTTGCTGCCAACAACGGCTTCAGCGGGTTCTCGGCCACCTCCACCTCCGGCGGGGTCCGAATGCTGATCGAAGACAGCCTCTCGACCCACAACGGGACGAACGGGATCCTGTCCAGTGGGACGGCCACCGTTACCCTCAGCAACGTGGTCGTGACCGACAATCAGACCGGGTTGAACAACGCGGGTACGATCCTCTCCTTCGGCAACAACAAGGTTCAAGGGAACACGACGAACGGCACGCCGACGCAGACGATCCTCAGTCATTAGTGGGCGCGCTCCCTCCGCGCCGGCATCTTCCTCCACCTCTGGAGGCGGCACGGGCCTACCCGAAGCTCCTGACCGGGATGGCCCGTCCCGCGAGCCGCCGCGAGACACGAAGAGCCTCCGCGAGACACTAAATACCCTCCACGAGACGCTAAGCGTCGACAGACACCCGCTGTCTGCCGTGAGTCACAGCCGGCCTGCCGCGGGACACAGACGGCTCGCCACGAGACACAGCCGGCAGGCGCGCAGTGACTCACGGCAGGCGCATAGTGTTCCGTGGCGGGCGCGCAGTGACTCACGGCAGGCGCATAGTGTTCCGCGGCAGGCGCACGGTGACTCGCGGCAGGCGCATGGTGTTCCGCGGCAGGCGCACGGTGACTCGCGGCAGGCGCATGGTGTTCCGCGGCAGGCGCACGGTGACTCGCGGCAGGCGCATGGTGTTCCGTAGGAATGGCGAAAGAGGAGGGTGTGAGGGAACTTCTTGCGTCCGAGCCGGCGGATGTCGCACCGGCCCGGGACCGCAGCGCGATCCCGGGCCGGCCGGAGAGAGACTCTTCAGGCGACCTTGGCGCCGCAGCCCGGGCAGAAGCGGGAAGCGC
>CAVWRJ010000003.1:0-100513 GCA_963757335.1 uncultured Acidobacteriota bacterium
GGCAACGATCCTCGTGGAGCGTCCGCAGGACCTTATGAGTAAAATGCCGCCATGTCCTCCGATCCCTTCCTCCGCCATGCCACTCTGCCCAACGGCATGAACGTCGCTTACCAGTCGAAGGCGGAGCTCAAGCAGTTCTACGAAGATATCTTCGAGAAGCGCACGTACCTTCAGCACGGGATTACCCTCGCCCCTGGGGCGACGGTCTTCGATGTCGGCGCGAACATCGGCCTCTTTACGGTCTTTGTCGATCACCACTACCCAGAAAGCCGCATCTTCGCCTTCGAGCCGGCGCCGCCGCTCTACGCCATCCTGGAGGCGAACACCGCCTGGTGTGCGGGCGAGGTACTGCTCTTCAACTGCGGTCTGGCTGCGCGGACCGGGCAGGCGGAGTTGACCTTCTATCCAATGAGCTCCGGGATGTCCTCCTTCCACCCCGACCCGGCGCAGGAGCGGGCGGCTCTGCGTACCCTGATGCACAACGAGCTCGAACAGGGACGGGTCGAGCGCCTGGAGATGAAGGAGGTTCTCCGCCACGGGGAGGAGTTGCTCGACCAGCGCCTCAGGAGCGAGACCTGGGTCTGCCCTCTGCGCACGGTGAGCGAGATCCTTGCCGACCACGAGGTCGAGCGCATCGACCTCTTGAAAGTGGATGTCGAGAAGAGCGAGGCCGAGGTTCTCGCCGGAATCGAGGAAAGGGACTGGCCCAAGATCCGGCAGGCGGTGGTCGAGGTCCACGACATCGGGGAGCGTCTGCGAGACATGGAGACGCTCTTACGCCTTCACGGCTTTATCGTGACGGTCGAACAGGAAGCTCTCTACCGGGGTTCCGACCGGTACAACCTCTACGCCGTGCGCCATCCTCCGTCCCACGCCTGAGAGGCTGTGAGGAAATCGTCCCCGAACTAAAACCAGTCCTCCACCACCAGGCCCCGGACGCGGCCAAACTCCGCAACATTGTGCGTCACCAGGACCGCCCGGTGGCTCAATGCCGTTCCTGCGATCAGGACATCATAGGGTCCGATCGGCAAACCGGTCCGTTCCAAGTCTGCGCGCACTTGAGCTGCGGCTGCGGCTTCTGGGGGACCAAAGGGAAGAATCGTCGCGAACCGGGTCAATTCCTCGAGATCTTTTCGGCGGCGCTCGGGGTTTCGAGATTTCAGCCGGCCGACCTCGAGCTCATAGAGAACGACTGCTGGAAGGGCGATTTCTACGGGTGGGACTCCCAGGAACCGCTTCGCGACGTCTCCCATTCCCTTGAAGAGATGGATAACGGTATTGGCGTCCAGTGCGTACATCAAAACGGTTCGCGGGGCAGATCCTCTCCGATCCCCGCCCGAATCTCCTCATGCGAGGGGAAATCGTCGTCGGCCCAGGTGCCCACGAGCTTGACCAGCGATTCCGGCCATCGGGCCGCCGTCTTCTCCCGAATCAGATCCGCCACCCAACGGCTCTGGGAAATCCCGGCGGACCTGGCAGCCGTCTTCATCTTGGCTTCGGTCTCAGGATCCAGGTAGAGAGTCACTTGAGCCATAGATCCTCCGTGGATATACGTGCAAGTATATGTGCCCCAGAGAGGAGATGCAAGGCCTATAGCCGGAGAATTCGCCGCCACCCCCGGCGCTGGTGAGCCGGGAGAGCCGACGCCGCACCGCGTTCGAGCGGATTCAGCCGCTCCTGGATCGACCCTCCGTGCAGCTCGGCCACTCTCGCGCCACGCGAGACGAGCCGCATGAGCGCTGATCTAGCCGCCTTCGTGGACGATCGCCAGCGGCATCCGGAGTACAAGGAGGCTCGCCCGCCACCGCTGGAATGCCACGGGCAGCAACGTCAAATTCGTGCCGCCTTGAAACCGCCGTGGCCCGCGATCCCGCGCGCCGCACCTTCCTTAGGGAGCGGCGGGCAGCCGGAGGATCAGGTCTTGGAAGGTAGCCCGAAATTCGTCGGGATTGCGAGTCAGCAATCCCTGGAATCGAAGCGCGAACGCGCCGATCAGGATGTCCGCGAGAGGCCGCTTTCGGGCATGACCCGCTCTCTTTTTGCGGACATGCTCGTGCCAAGCGGCATGGGCTTGCAGCGTATCTTCCCACCTCCAGCTCTCGTGATAGGCGGTGCCCACGCCGCCGAGGAACTCGTCCTGCAGATCACGGTCGCCTTCGAAGGCCGGGGCCAGCTCCACATAGGTCATGGGACAGACGACCAGACCGTCCTCTGCGTGTCGAGCGAGGAGATCCGCCGCAGAGGTGGCGAAGCCGGGATTTCCTTCAAAGATGTCGATCAGGAGACAGGTGTCGATCACCCAGGCCATCAGTCGTCTTCGCCTTCCCGCAGCTCCCGCATCCAGTCCTCTGTCGATCGAGGCTCTTTCCCCAGCCGGCGCGCGAAACCGATCATGGCATGCGGTCCGAGCCGGGCCGGCTCTTCGAGCACGACGACCCGTAGCTCGTGATCGCCGACCTTCTCCCAGACGAGGCGCTTGCCTTTGTCCAACGAAAGCTCCCGTCTCAGATGAGCTGGGATCGATACCTGGCCTCGGTCGGTAACCACGGTAATGTCGATAGCTGCAGGGTTGCGCATGGCCGCAAGTTTATCATGCGGGCTCATCATGTGGCGAGGCGCGGCACCGCGACCGTTCCCCCTGGTGTTGCGGCGATCTGGAACCCGAAGAAGCGCCTGGCACCTCCTAGGCTCCAAGTGCCTTGTTCGAAGCACTTCTACTCTCCTCATTTACCTATGATCGAGCCAAAAAGCCTCCTCAGAGAAGCTTCGAGCCTCCCAAAACCTTTCTCTCAGGCTCTGCTGAGAAATCCGGGGTAGGTGCCTCGCGCCAGGCCAAGCCTGGGAAGGGAGGACGGATGAAGTAGTCAGATCCTGAAACTCTTCGTTGTGGCCCGGTAGGTCCGAATCCTACGCGGTAAGGGCTGGCCACCCACCGGAAGCGAGTCTTGCGTACCGTCGGGGTAACCCGGCGCTGCGAGGCGTAGACAGCGAGTGTGTAGGCCGTGGTAATGCAGCCTCGATAGATCGTGATCGGGGAGCCGACGTCGTGGCACCGGCGGAAGGCTATCTCCTCGGCGCTCTATAGGCCTGGCGTCGAGGGTCCCCCGGGGTATCAGCCCAGGGCATGCACACGCATCGGGTCACCCAGGAACCTGGGAGAACCCTGAGATCTCCGCGGTCCAATCCCGGCTGGGCTCCGGGAGACCAAAGGTCCAGGCCCACAGCAGAGGGCGTCCGCACCCTGTGGGATCGAATCGGCGGGCGTACCCGCGGTACCGCCAAGCGAAGGAAACGAAGCGCGGTGGGATGGACTCAGGGCGTCTTAGCGCCCCAATAGTACCAAGGAAGCGGGGGAACCACCCCGAGGGACCCCGTGGAGGAAAGAGGGACGTCGGGTCACGGAACCGTTGGAGGGAAAGATGGCAAGGTCACCGAACCTTGAAAGCGTCTCAACGAAACTACAACGGATAGCACAACTGGCGAGGGAAGACCCGCAGCGGGCCTTTATGAGCTTGGCCCATCACGTCGACCTCGACCTTCTACAGGAAGCTTATCGTCTGACGCGCAAAGACGGTGCTCCGGGCGTAGACGGCCGGACCGCGGCGGCATACGAAGAGAATCTGGAAGAGAACCTCCGGAGCCTCTTGGACCGCTTCAAGTCGGGCTCCTACAAAGCGCCGCCGGTCCGTCGAGTCTACATCCCGAAAGGGAGCGACCCGTCGAAGAAGCGGCCAATCGGGGTGCCGACCTTTGAGGACAAAATCCTCCAGAGGGCGGTCGCGATGGTACTGGAAGCGGTCTACGAGCAGGACTTTTTGAACTGTTCGTACGGCTTTCGACCAGGGCGATCGGCGCATCAGGCGATCAGGGAGCTGTGGCGAGGCTTGATGGCGATGGGTGGGGGTTGGGTTCTGGAGGCCGACATCGAGGGTTTCTACGACAATCTAGACCACAGTCAGCTCAGGAACTTTCTGGACCAGAGGGTACGCGACGGGGTGCTCCGCCGCGCCATTGACAAGTGGCTGAAGGCGGGAGTGATGGAAGGTGGAAACTTCAGCCATGCGACTACAGGAACTCCGCAGGGAGGAGTCATCTCTCCGCTTCTGTCGAACATCTATCTCCACAAGGTTTTGGACGAATGGTTTGAGACAACGGTCAAGCCCCGGCTGCAAGGGGCGGCATTCCTGATCCGTTTCGCAGACGATTTCGTGCTGGTCTTCCAACTGGAGAAGGATGCCCGGCGGATGCTGGAGGTGCTGCCGAAGCGATTCGACAAGTACGGCCTTCGCCTCCACCCGGAGAAGACACATCTGGTGCGCGTCGAACAGCCCGACCGCAAGGAAAGGTTTGAGAAGGCGCAGCCACACGAGGAACCGAGGAGTTTCGACTTTCTCGGTTTCACACACTTCTGGGAGAAGTCTCGCCGGGGCAATTGGGTGGTGAAGCGCAAGACGGCCTCCGACCGGATCACCCGGTTTCTGTGGAAGCTCAACCTGTGGTGTCAACGGTATCGGCACGCGCCCATGGCATGGCAACAGGCTCAACTCAGCCTTAAGCTTCGCGGGCACTTTGGGTATTTCGGGATCACCGGAAACTCGTATGCCCTGCGCAGCTTGCACTACCAGGTTGTGAGAATCTGGCGTAAGTGGCTCAGTCGCCGCTCACGAACATCAACGGTGACCTGGGAACGGTACAACCTTCTTCTGAAGCGTTATCCGCTACCAAGACCGAGAGTCTGTCAAGCCGTGTAAGTCGTGTAGCGAAACCGTGGCTTGAGGAACCGTATGCGGGAATTCCGCACGTACGGGTCTGTGGGGGGCCTGGGTGGGCAACCACCCAGGTCTACCCGGAAGCCAAAAGGCGGTAAGTGCACTGGAGCCGAAATACGGGCAGAGGAGGGAGTATCTGGGTGAGGGAGACCGGGGGGTGAGGGGCCTATGGCGCCAGCGCCTCTGGAGGTTCCTCTACCTCCTCGATATGTCGAGAAGGTAGAGGAACGAGCCCGGTTAGCTGTCAGGGGCTTGATCGTAGCTTACAGGCAGGCTGCTGTGCACCGTACCTGGCAGGTAATACTACAGATATCCGTACAGGCATCCGAACAGGGACTTCCGCAGGTTTTGAAGGAGACAACGTTACCGCCCGCGGCATCTTGCAGCGCCTCCTCCTGCAGGGCACGGAGGGTCTCCCGGTGGAGGGACAGTCTCTTCTTCAACTGCTTCTTCATTCTCGTTCTCCCATCCTTCGATCCGTTGGGCGAGCCGCGCGCTGCGTATCGTAACACCCTCGCCAGCCCTACCCGATAGGGTAGAGTCGCCGCAAAGGTGACACCCCCGGACGGAAAACGGCCGGCAATCTTGCAGTGGGGGTGGACTTCTTCGGCCAGGGTGCCGACGGAGCCATAGGCGCCACGCTATCCGTCAAACTCCACCAAACAACTTCACCAAACTGCTCACCAAACGGGTGGCACCAAACGGGGCAGCAGGTGCCGGCGCGGCCGGCGCTGCCGCCGGCCGCCTGGAACGAGCGCCTGCGTCTCGCCCGCTCCGTCGTCGCCCGCGCCGCGCCGCATGAGCGGGCGCTCCGCCTCCTCACCGAACGTCGACCTCCTGGACCGCATGGCCGCCGCGTTCCGCGCCGCCGGACCGGCGTTCCCGGTGGGATAGCGATTTCAAAGGCTCAGATGAACCCCAGACCTGGTAAAATATCCTGCACCAGATGATGCCTAACTACTAAGGAGTGTGCCATGAAGAAGACTATGAAAAAGCTGGTGCTGGCTAAGGAGACGGTGAGGCATCTGACGACGCAGGATCTTAGAGACGCCGTCGGAGGCACTACTTCCATGAACGGTTGCTACACCTCCATGTGTAATTCGTGGCAGTGGTTAACCGTCGGGAGCTCTTACCACAGCGCCTGCACGCAGTAGACCCGGCCGCCGGTCGTCCCGGGATGCGGAAGGAGCTCGTGGTCGAGCCCCAAGGGCCCGAGGCAGGTGCGTCTGCGGATCGTCACCCTCGATCTGGTGAGGCTCGCCGAAGTTCCGGCTCAGCTCCGGCAGGGACTCCTTTTCAACCCGACCACAGCCTCCCGACCACAGCCTCCTGAGGAAGATCAGGGGGCGCGGCCCGACGGGTGACGTGGGAGAGTGGCGACGATGGCCTGGAGGCGGTCTCCACGCCGAGCATCTCGGCGGCGATCCCCGCGAGGGCGGCCTGCACCTCCGCGACGGTCACAGGGCTCTCCTTCGCTCGGTGACCGTGGGCAGACTCTGGTGATCCTGCTCGCGGGCGGCGACAAGCGGACCCAAGACCGAGATATCGCGACGGCATTGGAACTGGCGAGAGAGCTCTAGGAGGCGGCAATGGCAAAGACGACTCGAACTCGACCCTGGGATGCAGCGGAACACCTGGAAACGGAGGAGGACATGGCGGCCTACCTGGAAGCCGCGCTGCAAGAAGGCGACTCCGCGCTCGTGGCGGCCGCCTTGGGGGACATCGCCCGCTCCAAGGGAATCACCCAGATCGCCCGCGAAACGGGGCTGGGACGCGAGAGCCTCGACAAGGCGCTATCCCCGGAAGGAAATCCGGAATTCGCGACCGTCCTCAAGGTGGTGCGGGCGCTGGGTCTGCGACTGCATGCAGCCATCGCGCCGTCATAGTCCGCAACGACATCTACAGGGTCCCCCACCAAGCGGGTGGCCCCTGTCGGATCGGGACCTTCTCCAACTTCAGAGGCGCCTTCAATGAGCCCTGTGCATGCCTGCTCGTGAAGTCCCTCCGAGAGCCGGATGCGGTAGAGCCGCACGTCCGGTTCGATGAGCGACGGCGGGAAACGGAACCAGGGCCGAGACTGAGGCACCGGCGCTACAGCGAAAGCCGCCGGCACCAGCGACTCCCTCGACCTACAGTCACCGCGCCCGCCGTCGACTCTACCTTATCGGTTCTCAGGTTCCTACAGGGTGCAGTGTGACCCACCACACTGTGTCACGCAGGTATCCGTGCAATTGTCGCAGACAGTTTTCGGGAAGGTCACGATGCCACCCGCGACGCCGTGTAGCGCCGACTCCTGAAGGGTGCGCAGGGTCTCGCGGTGAAGGGACAGCTTCTTCTGCAGGGTCTTTCTCATGTTCCAAAGCCTTTCCTTGATGTCCGCCAGCTCTGCATGAGCTGTGTTGGGGAGCTTAGCATTTGCTGGGCGCTGGGTGAGGACTGGAACTGGCAACGTTCCCGAGGATTTACACTGGATTTACAGCGCAGCGCTACGACAGGCAGCAAGGGCCCGAAGCGCCGGGCATAGCGAGAGCCGACCTGCCGCATCCAGACCCGCGCCTCGGGGTGCCTGGCGAGGAGCCGATCCGAGGCGGAGATCTCGTCTCGGTCCCTCTCATGATCTCCGCTCTCGACGTCGATGAGGACGAACTTCCCCTCGTCGTCCGGGCCGAGATGTGGACAGACGTCGCGCTCGTAGATCTCGTCACCCCGGCGGGCGATCTCTTCTCTTTCTCGATCCGAATGGGGTACCGTTGACACGCAAGCCAGGATATCACCCAGGAGACTGGTGGGGGACAGGGCGGGGACCGGTACCTTCGAACCGAGCTCCTGCCCAGCCAGGTGCGTGGGAAGCGCAGGTAAAGCGGAAGCGCGGAGGCGTTGCAACGCTTCGTTGTACCGCCACCACGTAAGTGGCACTTATTGGCCGCGGCGCGAGGCCGACCTTGGGACACGACGAACCGGCACCCCCTGTAGAGCGCCACGCCAGACTTGAGCTAAGGCGACACCAAGTCTTACGACCTGGTGAGCCATGGGCGATGCTTCCGGTAGGGAGGGTCGTGCATGGCGCCCAAGCTAAGTCTGGAGGCACGCATGACGATCATCGAGTTGCTGCGGCGGGGCTGGTCGCGAGTGGCGATCGCCAAGTCGCTGGGAGTCACGGAGGGTTCGGTCCGCTATCACGATCGCCGTCGCCAAGAAGGCAAGAGCGACGGTCGGGTGGGCCGGCAGCAGCACCGTTTAGCGGCGTTGTCGACGGAAGTAGAAGCATGGCTGTCGGCGGAGGCGAGCCGGCGAGAGCGATTGAATCTTGGGGCGTTGCACGAATACCTGGTGGTCGAGCACGGCTATACAGGAAGTTTGCGATCGGTGCAGCGTTACTTCCGAGCTCACCATGCGCCGCCGCGCTTACGAGCTCGGCGGCGGGTGGAGACACCGGCAGGCGCCCAGGGCCAGGCGGACTGGGCTTTCTTTTCGGAGGTCGTGGTAGCTCGGCGAGCCGTGGATTTGCTGGGCTTCCATCTTCAGCTGTCCTGGTCACGCTTCGCTGCTCTGGTATGGGCTCTGCGCAAAGATCAGTTGTCCTGGCAGGAAGCGCACATCGCGGCGTTGACGCGGCTGGGCGGCGTTCCCGCCTGCATCCGGGTGGACAACGAGAAGACGGCGGTAGTGCGGGGAGCCGGTGCCTGGGGTGAGCACAATCCGGCGTACGAGCGGTTCGCCCAACGGGCTCGTTTCCACATCGACCTCTGCCCGCCGCGGGCCCCAGAGGCCAAGGGCAAGATCGAACGGCGGATTCGCGACCATCGGCACTGGCTCGATCCGCGATGCCGCGAGTGGGACAGCCTGGAGGAGCTCCAGGTTTGGACGGATGGACAGGTGCGATGTCGCGCCGAGCGTCGCCAGTGCCCGTCTACCGGCGGCTCCGTGCTCGAGGCGTGGGAGCAGGAGCGGCCGCTCCTGGGCGAGCTCGTGGCCCTACCTCGCCCCTTCGACGTGGTGGTCCGCCGCCGAGTGGCCCACGACTGTACGGTTCATTTCGAGGGGCGTGCCTACTCGGTTCCCTTCGCACTGCTGGAGAGGGAGGTGGAGATCTACGGCTGCTCCGGCGAAGTGGAGATCCGCCACGAGGGAGATTTGGTGGCGACCCACCCCCGTGGTACGCCGGAGCTCCTCGTCCTCAACCCGGCTCATTTCGAGGGCGAGCCGACCGACCGGGTGCTGCCGCCAACTCCCTTGGGGCGGATGGGCCAGCGGTTGGCGGAAATCGCCGCGATGGAGCCAGAGAAACGGCCCCTCGACCTCTACGCGGCGTGTGCGGAGGTGGCACGATGAGCGCTGCGAAGCCTCGCGTCGACCTCGACATCACCCGGGAACGGCTGCAGCGACTGGGCCTGGTCCATGCCGCCGAACAACTCGGCGAGCGGGTTACCGCCGCCGTCAAGGAGACTTTTTCCCCTCATCGTTTCCTCGACGAGCTGCTCGACGCCGAGCTTTGCGCCCGCGAAGAACGACGCGTGCGAACCGCCTTGCGCCTCTCGGGGCTACCGCTCGGCCAGACTCTCGCCAACTTTGACTTCAGTTTCCAGCCGTCGGTGGATAGGAGCCGTATCGAGACCCTGGCCACCTGCGCCTGGATCCGCGAGGGCTTCACGCTTCTGCTCCAGGGACCGCCCGGTGTCGGCAAGACCCACCTCGCCGTCGCTTTGGGGGTCAAGGCCGTGGAGAACGGCTTCTCGGTGGCCTTCTTTCGCCTCGAAGAGCTGCTGCTGGCCCTCAAACGGGACGGCGACCTACCAGCGTCTCGGCTGCGCCGACGCAAGCACAACAACGTCTCTCTGGTCATCGTCGACGAGGTGGGGTTCGAGGTGATGAGCCGGCAAGAAGCCAGTCTCTTCTTCCGTCTGGTGAGCTACCGCTACGGTCGGGGCAGCCTCCTGATCACCACCAATAAGGGGATTCGGGATTGGCCCGAGGTACTCGCTGGAGACGAGATCCTGGCGACCGCGATCCTCGATCGGCTGCTCCACCACAGCCATGTCCTCAACATCAAAGGCCGGAGTTACCGGCTGCGCGATCTCGAGCGGGCAGTGGAGCGGGCGGAGTGATCGAGCAGCTCGCCCATCTGGCGATTCGGCCGCCCTGGGAGGGGCTCCGGCCTGCCCCCACCCCAACCCCCGGCCTCCGCCCCTCCCAGGGCCGAGGAGCCTCTATGCCTCCCCCTACGGTCTTCCCCCGGGGACCGCCGGCCACCCCCTAATACCCCCGACACCCTCGGAACAGTAGGTGTCGCCTTAGCTCGTAAAGGTAGGTGTCGCTTGACACCCCCTTCGGCCAACAACTCGGGGACGCCTGGCGGCTTTACATGTTGCCCAGATTCGTTTCGTACCCCACGCCGCCTGTGATGGGGCCGCAATGAAAGACGGTGACGACCCCCATCTTGTATCTCCCGACCACGGTGTTTCGGGCGTCGATCTTCATGGTCACCACCAGGCCGTCGTTGATGGCCGCCGCCGTCTCGGACCATGGTGCATTGAGGAGGCGATCGACGAAGACGGCAGCTGGATTCTGATAGCCATGCCCTTTCGCCGAAGCCGCGGTCTCGTACCTCACGTTGCCTTTCCTGTGCATGCTCATCAGGGCCTCGACGAGCTTTTTCAGCAAGGCGACCTGCTTCTTCTTCGCCTCCCTTTCCGCTTCGAGGCTGTGCGAGCTCCACCGCGAATCGCCTCTGACGGGCTGCCTCCCTCTCGGCGTTTGCGCGCTGGATCACAGGCCGCGTGATCGCAGGCCCTCGGCTCGGAAGTGGTGAGTGCCCCTGCCCCTTTGCCAGGCACGGCTGGACCGGGCTGTGGGAGTGCGCCGCGGTGGCGGCCCGGGCGAGAGCCACCTGGACGTGCGGCGCGAGAGCCCGGCCTTCCGCCTTCGCCACGTCGTGTCTCAAGGGTCCCATCCCGTGGAGGTATCTCTGACGCATCTTTTGCATTTTACAGCGGACGCCGGGGCAGCACAAAGAGAAGCGCTGAGCAGGGTGGAGGACCGGAAGACGGCGGTCGAGGAGGCTGAACGGGACAAGAGGGTCTGGGCGTTCCACGTCCTCGAGGGCCTGCACAGCCGCCTCTTGCCCTGCCCTTATATCTGGTCACCTTCACCCTCCCCGCCGAGCTCCGCCCCCTCGCACGCTCCTACCAATGCACCGTCTACGGGGTTGGACGTCCAATATTTCTATTTCTCAACGAAACTCACGCTCAATGTCACTCCTTCAATGGTAACTGGTGCGAGCAGAAGCACTCGACCTCTTGTCGCGACCTCAAAATGAGAGATGATAGGCGGCCGTAGAACTCGAAGCTTGACGACCACTTTGAGCTTTGCAGTCTCCACGTCACGACCATTCAGAACGAAATCACTCTTCGAGAACGTACGGATAGCAGAAACTGGACGATCGTATACTCCTTCCGGAAGAGTGCCGGAAGGGAAGCCGTTTGTACTCTCGTCGCAGACCTGGCTGATCCAGTCTCGCACATAGCGGTCGAGGTTTGCCTCTTCTCCTCCGATTGAGAGTCGTGCCGAAGCAGGATCCATAGGTAGATGCCTTTCGCCAGTGCTGCCGGGCTCAAGAAAAACAACCTGAGCTTCTGCGGATACCGGACCGACGAAATGGAAATGGAGCGGTACGGGAGTATCAGCCGAATCATGTTCGGTAGCAGTTAGAAGAGTCATCCGTGGATTCTTTTGGGCTTGTGCGCTGGCGTCAGCAGTGTATGCCTTCGCCACAAAGAAGCCGTGCTGGGCTTGAACGATACTGATCTTCTCTGAAAAGACAATGATTTCGTTTTTGCCAACAGGAGACGTGCTCCAGTTCTTGCACTCGAATATGAATAACGCTTTATATCCGTGTCCGTGATCAACGGTAACGAATAGGTCGATTTCGTGATGTACTCCGTCGATAGCGACAATCTTCTTGCTCTCGATGACGAAAGTGTCCTCTCGCAAAGTCGGAGAGTTCTTGAGTATCACCTCTTCAATAGCGCGGACAGCAGCCTCTAGGGCATTCCCTATTTCAAATGGTGTGTTCATATCGCTGCAAGTCGAACCGATGCCATTCAGCGGTCAGTTCGACTCTTCATATCTTCGGGTTGATGGTCAGCCGCCGCTTCATTTTCTCAATGACGTCGTCATAGGTTCTCACGTCCACCTGCGGGAGGTCGCCTTGAATTGCTCGCATTTGAATGAGGTCGACGTCCCCTCTTCGACCGAGAACGTGTGCGTGTGCCTGCTTGTAGTCTTCGTTCAAAATGAAGTCAGGCCGCCGTTCAAAAAACGCTGAAAGTCTGCCTCCTTTGCAGCGCGAAGGGATCTGCCGCACGCTTGGGCTCCTGCACCCCGATTCCGCGTCGGCGATTATACCGCAGTAGGCCGGCGGACACGTCGGCGGAGGCGCGCCTCTCGCCGGCACCGGCGAGCTGCTGGAAGACGAACGAGTCCACCTCACCGTGAACCGCCCCGCGCCTCACAGCGGGCCGGTGCCGAGCACCCGAAGGTATTCGGGAGGGTGTAACCACGCCCGGCTACCCTGGTTTGGACGCCAGGTGTTTGCTCTGGGTTTGCTCACCCCAACCCGGCGAGCCCACATCCCGAGCCTCGACGCCTATAACTCTCTTGTCTGGAGTGATTTAGACGGTGCCAAGGACAGGAATCGAACCAGTGACACCGTGATTTTCAGTGAGGGGGCCGGTGGAACTCACCCCCCAAGACGAGGGGGATTTGCGGCGCCGCTTCAGGGGGGTGAAGAGGAGGAGGTGCGACAGGCGGCCGCTTGCTCTCCAGGACTGAGAGCTTGTGAAAAAATCGGTTCGCCTGACCGGCCTGGGCCGGCTAGGAATGCAATAGGAAGCTAGCCCCGGAGGGGCGGCAGCACTTAGCCAGGGGCGCAAGCCCCTGGTTAGACCCAACCCATTGAATCAAAAGCCCCGTAGGGCGACGGTAAGCACCACACCCACCGTCGCCCCTACGGGGCTGAATCTGTCTTGGTTCGCCTACCAGGGGCTTGCGCCCCTGTCTATATGCCGCCGCCCCTCCGGGGCTACCAGGGCCTCGATTCTTTCACAGCCTCTGGGTTCAGGGCGGAACCGATCTCCGCGACTCCGGGAAGAACTCGCCGCCAGGTCGGACGGGGCTGGACCTCGATCCCGAGATCTTCCAAGCGAAGCGTGGGAAGCGCAGGTAAAGCGGAAGCGCGGAGGCGTTGCAACGCTTCGTTGTACGGGTTCAACGACTCGTTGTACTGGTTCAACGACTCGTTGTACCGGTGCAACGCTTCGTTGGACCAGTACAACGTCACGTTGACACGGTGCAACGACCCGTTGTACTGGTTCAACGTGTCGTTGACACGGTGCAACGCTTCGTTGGACCAGTACAACGTCACGTTTACATGGTGCAACGACTCATTGTACTGGTTCAACGGTTCGTTGACACGGTGCAACGCTTCGTTGGACCAGTACAACGTCACGTTTACACGGTGCAACGACTCGTTGGACTGGTTCAACGTGTCGTTGACACGGTGCAACGCTTCGTTGGACAGGTACAACGTCACGTTTACACGGTGCAACGACTCGTTGTACTGGTTCAACGAGTCGTTGTACGGGTGCAACGACTCGTTGTACCGGTGCAATGCTTCGTTGAACCGGTACCACGTCACGTTGACACGGTGCAACGACCCGTTGGACCGGGGCTGGCAGCGGGCTTCTGGAGGAGAGGGAGGCGGGAAGAGGGAAAAACTCCGGGGGCGTGTCGGCACGCCCCCGGAGTGCTGCGGCGACAGTCTGAGGAGGGACTGGCGGGGTCTTACGTGGCCTTCGGGGTGGTGACGGCGGCGGCTGTTGCCGGGGTCGGGGTCGTGGACACCTCAGGGGCGGGCGCGGGCGCCGGCGGGGTGTCCGGAGTCTTGGCGCGACCGCGGAACACCTTCACGTTGAACTCGGTGAGCTTCGGCGACGCGGGACCGTAGTGCTGCCGGACCGCCTGGCGGAGCAGGGCCGCCAGACGCTGGCCTTCGACGATCGTCGTCTGGAGCTCCTGCGAGGCCGTCTGCTTGGTGGCCCGGCTGGCGGCCTGCTGCTTCTTCATCCCTACGGCCTTGGTGAGAAGCGCCGCGAGCTGGGTGCGCGGGTGTCAAGCGACACCTACCTTTACGAGCTAAGGCGACACCTACTGTTCCGAGGGTGTCGGGGGTATTAGGGGGTGGCCGGCGGTCCCCGGGGGAAGACCGTAGGGGGAGGCATAGAGGCTCCTCGGCCCTGGGAGGGGCGGAGGCCGGGGGTTGGGGTGGGGGCAGGCCGGAGCCCCTCCCAGGGCGGCCGAATCGCCAGATGGGCGAGCTGCTCGATCACTCCGCCCGCTCCACTGCCCGCTCGAGATCGCGCAGCCGGTAACTCCGGCCTTTGATGTTGAGGACATGGCTGTGGTGGAGCAGCCGATCGAGGATCGCGGTCGCCAGGATCTCGTCTCCAGCGAGTACCTCGGGCCAATCCCGAATCCCCTTATTGGTGGTGATCAGGAGGCTGCCCCGACCGTAGCGGTAGCTCACCAGACGGAAGAAGAGACTGGCTTCTTGCCGGCTCATCACCTCGAACCCCACCTCGTCGACGATGACCAGAGAGACGTTGTTGTGCTTGCGTCGGCGCAGCCGAGACGCTGGTAGGTCGCCGTCCCGTTTGAGGGCCAGCAGCAGCTCTTCGAGGCGAAAGAAGGCCACCGAGAAGCCGTTCTCCACGGCCTTGACCCCCAAAGCGACGGCGAGGTGGGTCTTGCCGACACCGGGCGGTCCCTGGAGCAGAAGCGTGAAGCCCTCGCGGATCCAGGCGCAGGTGGCCAGGGTCTCGATACGGCTCCTATCCACCGACGGCTGGAAACTGAAGTCAAAGTTGGCGAGAGTCTGGCCGAGCGGTAGCCCCGAGAGGCGCAAGGCGGTTCGCACGCGTCGTTCTTCGCGGGCGCAAAGCTCGGCGTCGAGCAGCTCGTCGAGGAAACGATGAGGGGAAAAAGTCTCCTTGACGGCGGCGGTAACCCGCTCGCCGAGTTGTTCGGCGGCATGGACCAGGCCCAGTCGCTGCAGCCGTTCCCGGGTGATGTCGAGGTCGACGCGAGGCTTCGCAGCGCTCATCGTGCCACCTCCGCACACGCCGCGTAGAGGTCGAGGGGCCGTTTCTCTGGCTCCATCGCGGCGATTTCCGCCAACCGCTGGCCCATCCGCCCCAAGGGAGTTGGCGGCAGCACCCGGTCGGTCGGCTCGCCCTCGAAATGAGCCGGGTTGAGGACGAGGAAGCCCGGCGTACCACGGGGGTGGGTCGCCACCAAATCTCCCTCGTGGCGGATCTCCACTTCGCCGGAGCAGCCGTAGATCTCCACCTCCCTCTCCAGCAGTGCGAAGGGAACCGAGTAGGCACGCCCCTCGAAATGAACCGTACAGTCGTGGGCCACTCGGCGGCGGACCACCACGTCGAAGGGGCGAGGTAGGGCCACGAGCTCGCCCAGGAGCGGCCGCTCCTGCTCCCACGCCTCGAGCACGGAGCCGCCGGTAGACGGGCACTGGCGACGCTCGGCGCGACATCGCACCTGTCCATCCGTCCAAACCTGGAGCTCCTCCAGGCTGTCCCACTCGCGGCATCGCGGATCGAGCCAGTGCCGATGGTCGCGAATCCGCCGTTCGATCTTGCCCTTGGCCTCTGGGGCCCGCGGCGGGCAGAGGTCGATGTGGAAACGAGCCCGTTGGGCGAACCGCTCGTACGCCGGATTGTGCTCACCCCAGGCACCGGCTCCCCGCACTACCGCCGTCTTCTCGTTGTCCACCCGGATGCAGGCGGGAACGCCGCCCAGCCGCGTCAACGCCGCGATGTGCGCTTCCTGCCAGGACAACTGATCTTTGCGCAGAGCCCATACCAGAGCAGCGAAGCGTGACCAGGACAGCTGAAGATGGAAGCCCAGCAAATCCACGGCTCGCCGAGCTACCACGACCTCCGAAAAGAAAGCCCAGTCCGCCTGGCCCTGGGCGCCTGCCGGTGTCTCCACCCGCCGCCGAGCTCGTAAGCGCGGCGGCGCATGGTGAGCTCGGAAGTAACGCTGCACCGATCGCAAACTTCCTGTATAGCCGTGCTCGACCACCAGGTATTCGTGCAACGCCCCAAGATTCAATCGCTCTCGCCGGCTCGCCTCCGCCGACAGCCATGCTTCTACTTCCGTCGACAACGCCGCTAAACGGTGCTGCTGCCGGCCCACCCGACCGTCGCTCTTGCCTTCTTGGCGACGGCGATCGTGATAGCGGACCGAACCCTCCGTGACTCCCAGCGACTTGGCGATCGCCACTCGCGACCAGCCCCGCCGCAGCAACTCGATGATCGTCATGCGTGCCTCCAGACTTAGCTTGGGCGCCATGCACGACCCTCCCTACCGGAAGCATCGCCCATGGCTCACCAGGTCGTAAGACTTGGTGTCGCCTTAGCTCAAGTCTGGCGTGGCGCTCTACACGCGGGATCTCCAGATGCGGCAGGTCGGCGGCATTGGCGTCGAGCGGCGCCAGGATGCGCTGCCAGTCGCCGAGCTTGCCGGCGTAGGTGGTCTCCCGCTGCTTGGCGACCTTCTTCTTGTCCGTCGGGGTCGGAGTGGGAGTCGGAGTGGGAGTCGGAGTCGGGGTGCTCATTTGTCTCTCCTTCGCTTTTGGTTTAAGCTACGGAGCTGTCTCTCGTGGACACGCCCGGATCCTCCGCATGAGAACACCGGGCGATCTCCGTAGTCGGTTACGGGTACTTCCGTGCCGGGAGGAGGGCTTCCCTGCCAGGAAGCTCTCCTCCACCTTCACTTCTCTTCTGCTGGGTTCCTCGGCCCAGCCCTCTTGCTCCAATAGGCGACATGATAGGCATCTCTAGGGAGAAGTCAAGGACTTCTTGCCGAAAAAACACGCCAAGAGGTGACGAAAGAAGAGGAATCTTCTTCTAAGTCTTAGATCCTGCCGGCTTTACAGAAGGGCGCCTGTAAACTCGGGGAGTCGCCCCTCGCCCGAAGACCGTAGGCCCCAAGCCGGTGAGGAGGATCTCGGTTCTCGTTCATTTCTCTCCTCAGTCGGCTTCCCTCGCGCCGCCGCCCGAGAGGACTTCGGCGTCTCCGAATTCGGTCGCGCCGTCGACCGCCCGCGCGAGGCACGCTCCGAGCACCTCGGCCAAGATCTTCACGTGAGGCGCCTCGACGATCGACTGGTGGTCGCCGGGGACAGAATGGACCTCCACGCCGCCCGCCGCGACGGCATCCCAGCCGAGAGTGGGGCTCGCGAAGATCCGCCGCCGTTCGGCTGGCAGCTCCCGGAGGGCGACCGGATCGACGCTCGCCGCCCGCAGCAGGGTGATCCGTCCCGGGTAGGGGGAAACCCTGTAGCGTTCGACGGCCGTCGCCCGGGAGCTCCAGCCCAGGGCCAGGTCGCGCAGCAGCGGGATGTCGAAACCCGGTCCGAGCGCCTCCATGCTGCCGAGGAGCGTGAGGCCGCGCGCGAGCTGAGCTTCGAGGGGAAGGCCGCGCAGCGCGTCGGCGTCGAGCTCCAGCGTACGACCCTGCTCGCGGGCGAGATACTGCACCATGTCGGCGATGATCGTCGCGGTGTCGATTTCCGCGGCTTCGTCGCCCGCGGGGAACCGGCTGATCCAGGAGGGCGAGGAGCGCCACCTCTTCTCCGGCGTTTTTGAGCTGGCGCGCCATCTCGAACGCGGCGACCCCGCCGAAAGAGTGGCCGGCCAGGAGGTAGGGGCCGGTGGGCTTTAGGCTCCGCACGGCGTCGACGTATTCGGCCGCCAACTCTTCGATCGTGACCCGCGGCGCTGCGGCCTGCCCGGCTTCTGCTTGCCCCGCTTCTGCTTGCCCGGTGAGGGGACGCGCCTGGAGGCCGTAGACCGGCTGGTCGACCCCAAGCTCGCGGGCGAGGCGGTAATAGGAGAGGACCTCTCCCCCCAGGGCATGGACACAGAAGAGCGGTGCCCGCGCCCCCAGGGGCTGGATCGGCACCAGCGGCGACCAGGCGGTGCCCCCCTTCTCCGGGAGCCGCAGAGCTTCCGGGAGCTCCCCGCCCTCCCGGGCGTGCTGGATCAGCTCGCGGAGAGCGCCGGCATAGGCCGCGGCCCAGCGCTCCGCGGTTTCCCGGGAATGGGTCCGCACGCCGTAGGTCAGGGAGATCCGGAGCCGGCCCTCGGCCACGATGCCGACGATGTCCAGCAGGTAGGGACGGTGGGCGCGCGGGCTCTGCATGGGGCCGGCGGAGGCTCCGGAAGCCGAGAAAAGCGAGCCCTCCTCGGCGGTGGCGCCCGCCTGGCCGAGGTAGTTGAAGCGGATATCGGCCGCCGGGGCCGCCGGGGCCGCCGGAGACTCCGCGAGGAGCCGGGCGGCCTCCGCATCGCCATAGCGGAGCAGGCCATAGCCGATGCCGCGCCCGGGCACGCCGCGCAAGCGCTCCATGGCGCGCACCAGGGCATCGCCGGGACCGGCGTCGCCCCCTTCCAGGACGACCGGGTAGAGCGAGGTGAACCAGCCCACGGTACGCGAGACGTCGAGATCGTCGAAGAGCGGCTCGCGGCCGTGCCCTTCCAAGTCCACCCGGAGGCGCGGGGAGCCCGTCCAGGCCGAGAGCGCCCGCGCGAGGGCGGAGAGGAGCGCCTCCTCGATGCGGGTGCGATAGACCGCCGGCAGGGTCTGGAGCAGGTCCGCCGTCTCTTCGGCGTCGAGCTCGAAGGAGACCGTGGCCTCGTCCCCGACCCGATCGCCGATCCCGCCGGCCTGCCCGCCAGCCTCCTGCCCGCCAGCTAAGGGGAAGTCCACCGGCAGCCGGGGAACGGCAACCCGGGCCGTCTCGCGCCAGTGCGGGAGCTCGGCGGCCAGCGCCTCCGAGCCGGCATGCCGGGCCAGGCGGCGGGCCCACTCCTGGAACGAGGTGGTCTTCGGCGGCAAGGCGATGCGTTGCCCGCGCGCGGCCTGGCGGTAGGCCGCCGCCAGATCCTCGAACAGCACGCGCCAGGAGACCCCGTCCACCACCAGGTGGTGGGCGACCCAGAGGAGCTGCTCCGGCTGCCCGGCGCCGAGGTCGAAGAGGCACAGGCGAGTCAGCGGTCCGGCCGCAAGGTCGAAGCCCGCCTGGAGCGCCGCGGCAGCCCGCTCGACGGGCGGCGCGCCGGCGCGCCGCTGGCAGGCCCGAGAGGTCCACCCGGTGGAAGGGGGTGATCGGCGCAATCGGCGATATCGGCGATATCGGCGCGTTCTCCTGCCGCCAGCCGCCGGCCCCCCCCTGAGAATCGATGTCGAAGCGCAGCCGCAGGGCATCGTGGTGCTCGACGATCGCGGCCATGGCGCGCGTGAGGGCGGCGGGGGAGAGGGGCTCTCCCGGCTCCAGCAGGAGGGCCTGGTTGAAATGGTGAGGGTCGGCGAAGGTCTGGTCGAAGAACCAACGCTGGATCGGCGTGAGCGGCACCTCGCCCTCCACCGCTCCCTGCTCGGCAGGGGTGAGGCCGGCGGTACCGGCGGTATTGGCGGCATCGGCAGCATTCGTGGCGGTGGCGTGGCGGGCGAGCTCGGCCACGGTCGGGTGGTCGAAAACCTGCCGCGTGGTGAGGCGCAGACCGGCCTGACGGGCCCGGGCCACGATCTGGACGGAGAGGATCGAATCGCCGCCGAGCTCGAAGAAGTTGTCGTTCACTGAGACCTGCGGCAGACGCAGGATCTGCGCCCAGACCGCCGCCAGGATCTCCTCCTCGCGGGTGCGCGGCGCCGCCGATGCCTCCGCTGCCGCCAATGCCTCCGCTGCCGCCAATGCCTCCGATGCCGCCGATATTTCGCGCGTGCCCGGCTGCCCCGGAGCCGGCAGGGCCTTTCTGTCCACCTTGCCGTTGGCGGTCAAGGGCAACGCCGGGAGCGGGACGAAGGCCGCGGGCACCATGGAGTCCGGCAGCCGCTCCCGCAAGCTCTGGCGGAGCGCCTCGACCGGGGCGTCCCCCACCACGTAGGCGACCAGGCGCTTTTCGCCCCGACTCTCGCCGCCCTCGCGACCCTCGCGCGACCACGCGCGAGGACGACCGCCTCGCGGACTCCGGGCAGCGAGAGAGCGCCGCCTCGATCTCCCCCAGCTCGATGCGCAAGCCGCGGATCTTGACCTGGTGGTCCAGCCGGCCGAGGAACTCGATCGCCCCATCCTCGCGCCGCCGCGCCAGGTCGCCGGTGCGGTAGAGCCGCGTCCGCCGGGCTCGGTTCCCAACGGGTCCGGCAGGAAACGCTCCGCCGTCAGGTCGGGACGCTCGACGATAGCCGCGCGCCAGACTGACCCCGGCGATGAACAGCTCGCCCGGCACTCCCACCGGCACCGGCAGGAGATCGCGGTCGAGCAGGTGGATGCGGGTGTTGGCGATCGGACGCCCGATAGGGATGCCGCCGCGGTGGTCCTCGCCGCCGGCCGCGCAGACCCAGGAGGTCGACGTCCACCGCGGCCTCGGTGGGGCCGTAGAGGTTGTGCAGCCGGGCCTGCCCGAGACGGCCGGCGAAGCGCCGGGCCAGCTTGGGCGTCAGCGCCTCGCCGCTGCACACTACGTCGCGCAGCGTGCGGCACTCCGCCGCCTCCGGCTCCTCCAGGAAGAGCTGCAGCAGGGAGGGGACGAAGTGCAGGATCGTGATCCCCTCCCCGGCTATGAGCGTCTGCCAGATAGGCGTTGTCGCGGTGGCCGCCGGGGCGGGCCACGACCAGGCGGGCGCCGGTCATCAGGGGCCAGAACAGCTCCCAGACCGAGACGTCGAAGCTCGCCGGGGTCTTCTGGAGCACCCGGTCCTCGGTAGCGAGACAGAGCGCCTCCTGCATCCAGAGCAGCCGGTTGACGATGGCGCGGTGGGAGATCACCGCGCCCTTGGGCCTCCCCGTCGAGCCGGAGGTATAGAGCACGTAGGCCGGATGGTCGGGATCGACGGGAGCGACCCGCACCGGGAGCGGGCCCCGGTCACGCTCGATGCCGCCGAGATCGCCGAGATCTCCGTCGCCAGGCTCCAGGAACAGGAGGCGATCCTCCGCGCCCGGCAGGCGGTCGGCCAGGCCGGCGCGGGTCACGATCCGCCGCAGGCGGGCATCGCGATCCTGGAAGGCGAGGCGATCGGCCGGGTGGTCAGGGTCCAGGGGGACATAGGCGGCCCCCGCCTTGAGGATGCCGAGGAGCGCGACGAGCAACTCTAAGGAGCGTTCGAGGAGCACGCCGACGCGGCTCTCCGGGCCGCAGCCTAAGGCCCGCAACCGGCGCGCCAGGCGTTCCGCCCGGCGGTCGAGCTCGCCGTAGGTCAGCTGTCCGGTCTCGAAGGCGACGGCCACGGCGTCCGGCGAGCGGCCGGTCTGGTCCTCGATCCAGGCGGGGAGGGGACGGTCCAGGGGGTAGGCCGTGTCCGTCGCGTTCCAGGCGCGCAGCTCGCCCGCCTCCGCGGCGGTGAGCAGGCTCAGATCGCCGAGGCGTCGCTCCGGTCCTTCGGCCATGCCGGCGAGCAGCGCGGCGAAGTGTTGGAGCAGGCGTGACGCCGCATCGCCGTCCACGCGAGCGCGGTCGAACGTCAGGTGGCAGGGAAATCTGGTCTGCCGCCGTGAGAGTCAGGGTGAGGGGGTAGTTGGTGCTCTCGAAGCTCCGCAGGTTGGCGATCCGCAGACCGCCGGAACCGGCATGCCGGCATCTCCGCGTCTTCGACGTTGGGGTAGTTCTCGAACACATAGAGCGTCTCGAACAGCGGCGAGCCGGCAGGGCATCTCGCTCCAGCGCTGGATCTGGGCCAGCGGGCTGTGCTCGAATTCCTGGCGGGCGAGCTGGCGCTCCTGGAGCCGTTGCAGCCAGGCAGCCAGGGGCTCGGCGTCGTTCACCCGCGCGCGCACCGGCAGGGTATTGATGAACATGCCGACCATGGTTTCGACACCGGGCAGAGCGGCCGGACGGCCGGAGACCACACTGCCGAAGACCACGTCCTCCTCGCCGCTGTAGCGGCTGACGAGCACGGCCCAGGCACCGAGGGTGACGGCCTGCAGGGTCAATTTGTGCCGCGCCGCCAGGGCCTGGAGCTCCGCCGTGACTTCGCGGGAGACCAGGATCTCGTGCTCGGCGTAGCCGGAGATCGCTTGGGCTCCCAGCGGGCGGGCTCGATACCCAGGGGATGGGGCGCGGTGAATCCCGCGAGCTCCCGGCGCCAGAACAGCTCCGCCCGCGACCGATTCCTGCCTTTGCAGCCAGGCGATGTAGTCGCTGAACGGCCGCGTCGGCGGCAAGCACCGGCTCCCGGCCCTCCCGCAGAGCCGTGTAGACGGACACCAGCTCCTGGACCAGGAGGGGGAGCGACCAGCCGTCCAGCAGCAGGTGATGGAAGGTCCAGATGAAGCGCCAGCTCGCGGCCGAGACGGATCAGGGAGAAGCGCATCAGCGGCGCCCTGGTCCAAGGGCAGAGGCGTGTGCCGCTCGCGATGCCGCAGCTCTTCGAAGCGGCGCTCTCGCTCCTCCGCGGGGAGGCCGCGCCAGTCCAGATCCTGCCAGGGCAGGGCGCCGCTCCGGCGGACGACCTGCAAGGGGGCGTCGAGACCGTCCCAGAGAAACGCCGTGCGCAGCACTCCGTGGCGTGCGAGGAGCCTTTCCCAGGATTGGCGGAACAGCCGGCGATCGAGATCCGCCGGCAGCGTGCAGGTGACCTGGTTGACATAGACCCCGGACTCGGGCGCCACCAGGCTGTGGAACAGCATGCCGCTCTGGAGCGGGCGACAGAGGGTAGACGTCCGCGACGTTCTGGAGGGTGAGACCGAGGCCTCCGGCAATGGATTCCACGGGCTCCGGCGAGGAGCGATGCCAGCTGCTTGAAGCCGTGCACGTCGAGCCCGGCCTGGGGGAAGTCGGAAGGGGTGAAGACCTCCGCGCTTTCCCGGCCGTGCCGGAGGAGCTGCCGCAGCGCGTCGGCATAGGCCGCGATCAGCCGCTCCGCGGTCTCCCGGCGATGCGTACGCGCGCCGTAGGTCAAGCTGAATCCGCAGCCGGCCCTCGGCCACGATGCCGCCGAAATCCAGGAGGTGGGTGCGGCTGGCGCGCGGGCTCCGGCTGGGGCCGGTGGCGGCTGGGGAGGTGCGGAAAAGAGAGCGCTCCTCCGAGGCGGCGTCGACCTGGCCCAGCTGGCCCAGATAATTGAACAGGATCTCGGCCTCCGGAGCCGCTTCCTCGAAGCGGGCTTCCTCTCCGTTGCCGAGATAGCGCAACAGACCGTAGCCGATGCCGCGCCCGGGCACGGCGCGCAGGCGCTCCTTGACGCTCACCAGGGCGGCGCCGGGACCGGCGTCGCCCGCCTCCAGGACGACCGGGTACAGGGAGGTGAACCAGCCCACGGTGCGCGAGACATCGATGTCGATCCCAAGACGGCTCGCGGCCGTGCCCTTCCAGGTCCACCCGCAGGCGCGGAGAGCCGGTCCAGCCCGCCAGAGCCCGGACCAGGGAGCTGAGCAGCGCATCGTCGATGCGGCTGTGGTAGGTCGACGGCAGGGTCTGGAGCAGGTCCGCGGTCTCTTCGGCGGTGAGCTCGAAGGAGACCGTGGCCTCGTCGCCGGCGAGATTGCCGAGGTCGCCGAGATTGCCGCCGATGGGGAAGTCCACCGGCAGGCGGGGCACGGGAACCCGGGCGGTCTCGCGCCAGTAGCTCCAGCTCGCGAGCCAGCGCCTCCGAGCCGGCATGCCGCGGCGAGGCGGCGGGCCCACTCCTGAAACGAGGTGGTCTTGGGCGGCAAGGTGGGGCGGAGCCCGCGCGCGGCCTGGCGGTACGCCCCCTCCAGGTCTTCGACCAGCACGCGCCAGGAGACCCCGTCCACCACCAAATGGTGGGTAACCCAGAAGAGCCGTGCCGGCTCCCCGGCGCCGACGTGGAAGAGGCAGAGGCGGGTCAGCGGTCCGGCCGCCAGGTCGAAGCCTGCCTGGAGAGCCGCGGCAGCCGCGGTCGAAGGCCGCGCGCCGGCGAGGCGCCGGCAGACCCTCGAGGTCGACCTGGTGGAAGGGCGCGCATCGGCTCGGCCGGCGATATTGGCGCGATTGGCGCATTCTCCTGCCGCCAGCCGCTCGCCCCCCCCGGAGAATCATTCGAAGCGCATCCGCAAGGCGTCGTGGTGCGCGACGATCGCGGCCATGGCGAGTTCCAGGGCGGCGGGGATGAGGGGCTCTTCCGACTCCAGGAGGAGGGACTGGTTGAAGTGGTGGGGGTCCGCAAAGCCCTGCGCGAAGAACCAGCGCTGGATCGGAGTGAGCGGTACCTCACCCTCGACCGCGCCCTGCTCGGCACGGGCGGCGCCGGCGGCATGGGCGGCATCTGTGGCCGTGGCGTGGCGGGCGAGCGCGGCCACGGTCTGGTGCTCGAAGAGCTGCCGCACGGTGAAGGCGCAGGCCGGCCTGGCGCGCCCGGGCCACGATCTGGACGGAGAGGATCGAATCGCCGCCGAGCTCGAAGAAGTTGTCGTTCACCCCTACCCGTGGCAGGCGCAGGACCTGCGCCCAGACCGCCGCGAGGAGCTCCTCCTCGCGAGTGCGCGGCGCCACATAGCCTCTCGCGCGCCGGGCTGCTCCGGAGCTCGGCAGGGCCTTCGCGGTCCACCTTGCCGTTGGCGGTCAAGGGCAGCGCCGCGAGCGGGACGAAGGCGGCGGGCACCATGGAATCCGGCAGCCGCTCCCGCAGAGCCTGGCGCAGCTCGCCGGCCGTAACATCCGCCCGACCACATAGGCGATCAGGCGCCGGCTCGTGCCTCCGGCAATCGATCCTCGCGCGCCACGCACGACCGCCTCGCGGACTCCGGGCAGCGAGAGCGAGCGCCGCCTCGATCTCGCCCAGCTCGATGCGGAAGCCGCGGATCTTGACCTGGTGGTCCAGCGGCCGAGGAACTCGATCGTCCCGTCCGGCAGCCAGCGCGCCAGATCGCCCGTGCGGTAGAGGCGCTCGCCGGGCTCCCTTCGCAACGGAGTCCGGGAGAAACCGCTCGGCGGTCAGGTCGGGACGGTCGAGATAACCGCGCGCCAGGCTGACGCCGCCGATGAACAGCTCGCCCGGAACGCCCACCGGCACCGGCTGCAGGCTGCGGTCGAGCAGGTGGATGCGGGTGTTGGCGATCGGCCGCCCGATGGGAAGCCGCCCCGGCATCCGGCTCACCGCCGCGGCCGCAGACCCAGGAGGTGACGTCCACCGCGGCCTCGGTCGGGCCGTAGAGGTTGTGCAGCCGGGCACGCCCGAGACGCTGAGATACCGAGGCGGGCGGCGAACCGCCGGGCCAGCTCGGGGACAGCGCCTCGCCGCTGCAGACGACATCGCGCAGGCGTGCGGCACTCCGCGCCCCGGGCTCCTCCAGGAAGAGCAGCAGCATGGAGGGGACGAAGTGCAGCACGCGTGATGCCCTGCCTCGGCGATGAGGCGCGCCAGGTAGGCCTCGTCGCGGTGGCCGCCGGGCGGGCCACGACCAGACGGGCGCCGGTGATCAGCGGCAAGAACAGCTCCCAGACCGAGACGTCGAAGCCGACCGGGGTCTTCTGGAGCACCCGGTCGGCGGCGGCAAGCCGGTAGCGCCTCCTGCATCCAGAGCAGGCGGTTGGCGAGGCCGCGGTGGGGATCACCGCCCCCTTGGGCGGCCCGTCGAGCCCGAGGTGTAGAGCACGTAGGCCGAGGTTGTCGGGATCGACAGGACTACCGCCATCGCGAGCGGGCCAAAGTCGGGCCCTCCGCCGAAATTCCCGGCCAGCGGTTCGCCCGGCGGGAGGAACAGGAAGCGATCCGCCGCCGCCCGGCAGGCGGTCGGCAGGCCGGCGCGGGTCACGATCCGCCGCAGGCGGGCATCGCGAGTCCTGGAAGACGAGGCGGTCGGCGGGGTGCGGGTTCGAGCGGCAGGTAGGCGCCGCCCGCCTTCAGGACCGCCAGCAGGAGCACGACCAGCAGCTCCGGGCGAGCGCTCCAGGAGAACGCCGACGCGGCACGTCCGGGCCACGCCCGAGGCCTGAAGCCGGCGGCCAGGCGGTCGGCCCGGCCGGCCAGCTCGCCGTAGGTCAGCTGCTGCGGCTCGAAGCTCGACGGCCGGCAGCTCGGGAGCCTGCCGGCCTGGTCCTCGAGAGGCGTGGAGGCGGACGTCCAGGGGGCGGCCCTGTCCGTGTCGTTCCATTCGGGGATGCCTGGTGGCGCTTCCGCCGCGGAGAGCAGGGGGAGCTCCGCCGAGCCGCCGCTCCGGCGCCGGCCAGGGCCGGAGAGTCAGCAGCCGTTCGAAGCCGCGCGATCAGCCGGTCGATCGTGGCGGCGTCGAACAGATCGGTGGCGTACTCGACCGTAGCCGAGGAGCCCGCCGTCCGTGCTCTCCGAGGTCAGCGTGAGATCGAACTTCGCCAGCCGTGTCCCCGTATCGCCCATCGGCCGCAGGCGCAGATCCTCGATCTCCAGGCTTCTCGGCGGGAGCGTTCTGGAGGACGAGCATCACCTGGAACAGGGGCGCGTGGGCGAGGCTCCGCTCCGGAGCCAGCTCCTCGACCAGCTTTTCGAACGGCACGTCCTGGTGCAGATAGGCGGCGAGGGCGGTCTCGCGCACCCGGCCGAGCAGCTCGCGGAAGGTCGGGGTCGCCGCGCAGGTCGCCCCGCAGAACGAGCGGTGTTGACGAAGAACCCGATCAGCCCCTCGATCTCCACCCGGTTGCGCCCGGCCACGGGGGAGCCCACCGCGAGATCGTCCTGGCCGCTGGAGCGCGCCAGCAGGGCCTGGAAGGCGGCCAGCAGCACCATGAAGAGCGTCGCTCCCTCGCGCCGGCCGAGAGTCTCCAGCCGCCGGGTGAGCCCGGCCGGCAAGCCGCACCGGCCGGCGTGGCGCCCCGGTAGCTCTGCGCCGCCGGCCGCGGCCGGTCGGTGGGCAGCTCCAGGAGCGGCGGCAGGCCCGCGAGCTGTCGGCGCCAGCAGGCGATCTCCTGCTCCAGGACCTCGCCGTGCAGCCAGGAGCGCTGCCAGACCGCGAAATCCGCGTACTGCACCGGCAGCTCCGGCAGGGGCGACGGGCTCGGCCCTCGGCGAACGCCGCGTAGAGCGCCGTCGACCTCGCGCACCAGGATGCCCATCGACCAGCCGTCGCTCGCGATGTGGTGCAGGGTGAGCGCGACGGCATGGTCCTCCGGCCGCCAGCCGCAGCAGCACGCCGCGCAGCAGCGGATCGCCGGGCGAGATCGAACGGCCGGCCGGCCTCTTCGCCGGACCAGGGCGAGAGCCGCCGTCTCGCGCGCCGGCTCCGGCAGCCCCGACAGGTCCACCAGCGGCAGGACGAAGGGGGCCGGCGGCTGGATCACCTGCACCGGCGAGTCGTCCGCGCAGCGGCGAAGACGGTGCGCAGGGCCTCGTGGCGGCGCACGATCTCGCCGAGGCAGCGGGCCAGCACCGCGCGGTCCAGCGGCCCTTCGACGCGCAGCGCCACGCGGCATGTTGTAGAGCGGGCTGCCCGGCTCGAGCTGGTCGATGAACCAGAGCCGCTGCTGGGCGAACGACAGGGGCAGGTCCCCCTGCCGCGGCGCCGGGCAGGAGCGGGGGACGGCCGGCTCCGCGCCGGCCGGCGCAGCGCGCCGCTTCGACCCGGGCGGCGAGAGCCTCCACCGTCGGGGCCTCGAAGAGGTCGCGCACCGGCAGCTCGACGCCGAAGGCGCCGCGCAGGCGCGACATCACCCGCGTCGCCAGCAGCGAGTGGCCGCCCAGCTCGAAGAAGTGGTCGTCCGCCCCGACCCGCTCGACGCCGAGGAGCTCGGCCCAGATCCGGCGAGCATCTCCTCGACCGGCGTGCGCGGCGCCAGGTAGCGCCTCTGGCGCGCTCTGCCGTTCCGGCGCCGGCAGGGCCTTCCGGTCCACCTTGCCGTTGGGGGTGAGGGGCAGCGCTTCGAGAGTCACGAAGGCGGCCGGCACCATGTAGTCCGGCAGCCGCTCGCGCAGGGACCGCGCGCAGCTCGTCGGCCGCGGATCGTCCGGCCACGTAGGCGACCAGCCGCCGGTCGCCGAGGATCCCGACGTCCTCCGCGCACCACCACGGCCGCCTCGCGGACCCCGGGCAGCGCCGCCAGCGCCGCCTCGATCTCCCCCAGCTCGATGCGGAAGCCGCGGATCTTGACCTGGTGGTCGAGGCGGCCGAGGAACTCCACGGCGCCGTCCGGCCGCCGCCGGACCAGGTCGCCCGTGCGGTAGAGGCGCTCCCCCGGCTGCGCGCCGAAGCGGATCGGGCACGAACCGCTCGGCCGTCAGGTCCGGCCGGTCGAGATAGCCGCGCGCCAGCACCGCGCCGCCCAGGTAGAGCTCGCCCGGCACTCCCGACCGGCTGCGGCGCGCAGCCCCGGCGCCAGGACGTAGCGCGGTGCCGTTGGCGAGCGGCCGCCCGATGGGCACGGTCTCCCCCGCCGGCACGGTTTCCACCCGCTGCCAGGTGGCGAAGGTGGTCGTCTCGGTCGGCCCGTAGACGTTGAGCAGATGCGTCGGACGGGCGCTCGCGCAGCACCGCGCGGACGGCCTCGGCATCGATCACCTCGCCGCCGACGACGAGGGCGCGGAGCGGCGCGAACCCGGCCGGCGCCTCGCGGCCGCTGCTCGCGGGCCATCTGATGAACAGGGCGGTGGTCAGGAACAGCGACGCTCGACGCCGTCGCGGGCGAGCGCGGCGCAGAGGGCGCCAGGGCGACGAGGAGCGTCTCGCGCTCGACGCCGACCAGCCGGGCGCCGTTCGAGCAGCGCGCCCCAGATCTCGAAGGTGGCGGCGTCGAACGAGCTGTTCGAGGACTGCGCCACCCGGTCCTCCGGGCCGAGCTCGATGTAGTCGGTCTCAGCGCACCAGGCGCACGACGGCGCGGTGCGGGACCGCCACCCCCTTCGGCCGGCCGGTCGAGCCGGAGGTGTAGATGACGTAGGCGGGATCGTCGGCTGCGAGCGGGGTGCAGACCGGCGTGCGGAGAGGCCCGCGGTCGAGCGGCGGGGTCGCAGCCCGCGTGGCGCAGCAGCTCGACCCGCAGATCCCGGAGGCCCGCGCGGGCGGGGAGCTGCCCGGCGAGGCTCTCCTCGGCGACCAGCACGGCGGCGCCGGTGTCCTCCAGCATGAAGGCGAGCCGTTCCCGCGGGATAGGCGAGGTCGAGCGGCACGTAGGCGCCGCCCGCCTTGAGGATGCCGAGCAGGCCGACCACCAGCTCCGGGAGGCTCTCGGCGCAGAGGCCCACGAAGGAGCCGGGACCGACGCCCGCGCGGCGCAGCCGCTCTCGCCAGGCGAGCGCGAGCGGCGGTCGATCTCCGCATAGGTCAGCTGCCGGCCGCCGGGATCGCCGGCGGCGCCGGCAGCGCCGGCAGCGCCGGCATCACGGCTACGGCGTGCGGAGAGCGCTCCGCCTGCTCGGCGAACAGCTCGTGGACCGCGGCCTGGCGGGTAGTCCCTGGCGGTGGCGTTCCACTCGCCGAGCTCCTGGGTCTCCGCGGCGGCGAGCAGGGGGAGCTCCGCGACGCGGCGGTCCGACTGCTCGACGCAGGCCGTCGAGCAGCCGCTCGAAGTGCCCGATCAGGCGGTCGATGGTCGAGGCGTCGAAGAGATCGGTCGGCATACTCGACCGTCGCCGGCTGAGCTCGCCGTCGTGCTCCTCGAGGCTGAGCGTGAGATCGAACTTCGCCGTCGTCGCCTCCCGGCTCACCGGCCGCAGGCGCAGGCCTGGATCTCCAGGCTCCCCAGCGGAGCGTTCTGCAGAGCGAACATCACCTGGAACAGGGGAGAGTGGGCGAGGCTCCGCTCCGGCGCCAGCTCCTCGACCAGCTTTTCGAACGGCACGTCCTGGTGCGCCTGGGCGGCGAGCGCGGTCTCGCGCACCCGGCCGAGCAGCTCGCGGAAGGTGGGAGCGCCCGCCAAGGTCGCCGCGCAGCACCAGAGTGTTGACGAAGAACCCGATCAGCCCCTCGATCTCCAGCCGGTTGCGCCCGGCGACCGGGGTGCCCACCGCGAGGTCGTCCTGGCCGCTGTAGCGCGCCAGCAGGGCCTGGAAGGCGGCCAGCAGCACCATGAAGAGCGTCGCTCCCTCGCGCCGGGCCAGCGCCTCGGCCTGCCGGGTGAGCCCGGCCGGCAGGCGCACCGGCCGCGCGGCGCCGCGGAAGCTCTGCACCGCCGGCCGCGGCCGGTCGGTGGGGAGCTCCAGGAGCGGCGGCAGGCCCGCGAGCTGCCGGCGCCACCAGGCGATCTCCCGCTCCAGGACCTCGCCGCGCAGCCAGGAACGCTGCCAGACCGCGAAGTCCGCGTACTGCACCGGCAGCTCCGGCAGCGGCGAGGGCTCGCCCTCGGCGAACGCGGCGTAGAGCGCCGTCACCTCGCGCACCAGGATGCCCATGGACCAGCCGTCGCTGGCGATGTGGTGCATGGTCAGCGCGACGACATGGTCCTCCGCCGCCAGGCGCAGCAGCACGCCGCGCAGCATCGGACCGCGGGCGAGATCGAACGGCCGGCCGGCCTCCTCGGCGGCCAGGGTGAGAGCCGCCGCCTCGCGCGCGGGCTCCGGCAGCCCCGACAGGTCCACCCGCGGCAGAAGGAAGGGCGCCGGCGGCTGGATCACCTGCACCGGCGCGTCGCCGTCGCAGGACGAAGACGGTGCGCAGGGCCTCGTGGCGGCGCACGATCTCGCCCAGAGCAGCGCGCGAGCACCGCGGGGTCCAGCGGCCCTTCGACGCGCAGCAGCCACCGGCAGGTTGTAGAGCGGCATGCCCGGCTCGAGCTGATCGATGAACCAGAGCCGCTGCTGGGCGAAGGACAGGGGCAGGGGCCCCTCGCGCGGTACGGGAACGAGGGCGGGACGAGGGGCCGCGCGCCCGCCGTCCCGCCGCGGCTCCGGAGCTCCACCACCTCCACCGCCAGGGCGGCGACGGTGGGCGCCTAGAAGAGGGTGCGCAGGGGGAGCTCCACGCCGAGCCCGGCCTCCAGGCGCGATACGAGCTGGATGCCCAGCAGCGAATGGCCGCCCAGGTCGAAGAAGTTGTCGTGGGCCCCCACGCGGTCGATCCCGAGCAGGTCGCCCCAGATCGCGGCGAGCCGCCGCTCGAGATCGGTGCCGGGTGCCACGTAGGGGGTGTCGATCCCGGGCCGGACGTGGCCGGCGCTCGGCAGGATCTCGGAGGGGCCGCCGGGGCCGCGGAGGGGCCGCGGGAGGGACCGCCGGGGTGGGCCGGGACGGCAGACCGAGAAGCTCGTCGAGCGCCTCGGGCGTGGGCGGGCCCGCGGGGAGGGCCACCACCCGGACGCCGCGCGCCTCGAGCGCCGCGGCCCAGGCCGGGTCCGTCCCCGCCGGCAGGAGGACGATCTTCCCGGGCTCGGAAGCCTCCGTGAGGCTCGCGCGGCCGGGATCGATCCCGCTATCGATCCTGCTTTCGATCCTGCTTTCGATCCTGCCTTCGATCCAGTACCGTTGCCGCTCGAACGGATAGGCCGGCAGGGGCACCCGGCGCCGCCGCTCCTCGCCTTGGAAGCCGGACCAGTCGATCTCCACGCCGGCGAGCCAGAGGCGGCCGAGGGTCTGCAGCAGGAAACGCTGGTCCGGCTGCCGGTCGAGCTCGTGGCGCAGGGAGGAGAAGGCGGCGCGGTCGGCTGCCCCTTCCCTTCGCCCGGAGCTTGCTGGAGGGCCAGGCTGCCCAGGGTCTGGCCGGGCCCCATCTCCAGCAGCACCCGTCCCGGCTCGCGCCACAGCTCGGCGACGCCGTCGGCGAAGCGGACGGGCGAGAGGAGATGGCGCACCCAGTAGTCCGGATCGCTGGCCTCGGCGGGGGAGATCCAGGTCCCGGTGACGTTCGAGAGCCAGGGGATGCGCGGGGGTGCGAGCGGGATGGCCGCGGAGCAGCGCCGCGAGCTCCGCCGCGATCGGCTGCATCATCGGGGAGTGGAAGGCCTGGTCCGCCTGCAGCCGGCGGCAGGGGATCTCCTCCTTCAGCGAGCCGCTCGGCGAGCGCGGCGACCGCCTCGGGGGGGCCGGACACCACCGACACCGCCGGGCCGTTGACGGCGGCGAGGGAGAGCTCCGGGGTGAGCCGCGCCCGGGTCTCCTCTCGGCGACAGCGGCACGGCGAGCAGGGCTCCCGGCGGCAGCTCGCCGATGAGCCGGGCGCGCCGGGCGACCAGGGCCAGGGCGTCGGAGAGCTCCATCACCCCGGCGAGACAGGCCGCCGTGTACTCCCCCAGGCTATAGCCCAGGAGGGCCGCCGGCTGCACCCCCCAGCTCATCCACAGCCGGGCCAGGCAATAGCCCACGGCGAACATCGCCGGCTGCGCGACGCGGGTCGACCGGAGGAGGGCCCTCTCCCGCTGCCCTGGCCGTCCCGGCGATCCCCGCGATCCCCGCGGCCGAGGAGGGCGCGCAGGTCGGGGCCCGCGGGGGCGGCGTCCTGGGGGGCTGGGGCTGGGTGGGCTCTTCCGGAGCGGCGAACAGCACCTCACGGAGGTCGAGCCCGAGGTGCGGCAGGAGCAGCTCGGCACAGCGGTCGATCTCCTGCCGGAACACCGGCTCGTCCCGGTAGAGGCCGCGGGCCAGGCCGGGATACTGGTCGCCCACCCCCGGCAGCAGGAAGGCCACGCTGCGGCGGCCCGCCAGTTCTTGCCGGGGGGAGCCGGTCCAGACCTGCCGCGGATCGCGGCTCACGAGCGCCGCCGCCGCCGCCTCGGCGGAAGCCGCGAGCACCGCGCGGCGATGGGCGAAGGGCCGCCGGCCCACCCGCAGGGTATAGGCGGCGTCGGCGAGGATCAGGTCCGGATCGCCCTCCAGGCGGGCGGCGAGGGCGTCCGTCATCCGCTCCAGGGCGGCGGGCGTGCGCGCCGAGAGCAGCAGCACCTGCCAGGGGCGCGACGGCGCGGCCGGCGCTGCGGGGGCGCCTCTTCGAGCACCGCGTGGACGTTGGTGCCGCCGATGCCGAAGGCGCTCACCCCGGCGCGGCGCGGCTGCGCCGTTCGCGCTCCCAGTCGGTCAGGCGGTCGGCCACCCGGAACGGGGCTCGCGGCGAAGTCGATGGCGGGGTTCGGCGCCTCGAAGTGCAGGCTGGGCGGGATCTGCCGGTGCTCCAGGGCGAGCACCGTCTTGATCAGGCCGGTGACGCCGGCCGCCGCGTCCAGGTGGCCGACGTTGGTCTTGACCGAGCCGAGGGGGCAGAAGCCGGTGCGGTCGGTCGCCCGGCGGAAGGCCTGGGTGAGGGCGGCGACCTCGATGGGGTCGCCCAGGGGTGTCGCGGTGCCGTGCGCCTCGACGTAGGCGATGCTCTCCGGCGAGACCCCGGCGTCGTCGAGCGCCGCGGAGATGACCGCCGCCTGCCCGGCGACGCTCGGCGCGGTATAGCCCGCCTTGCCGGAGCTGCCGTCGTTGTTGGCCGCCGAGCCGCAGGAGGACGGCATGGATGGTGTCGCCGTGCGCCAGCGCGTCTTCGAGCCGCTTGAGCACGACGATGCCGGCGCCGCTGCCGCCGACCGTGCCGCGCCGCCTGGGCGTCGAAGGCGCGGCAGCAGCCGTCGGGCGAGACGATGCCCCCCTCCTCGTAGAGGTAGCCGGCGCGCTGCGGCAGGTGCGATGGAGACGCCGCCGGCCAGCGCCATGTCGCAGGCGCCGAGCCGGAGGTTCTGGCAGGCGAGGTGGACGGCCATCAGCGAGCTGGAGCAGGCCGTCTGGACCGTCATGCTGGGGCCGGTGAGGTCCAGCTTGTAGGAGACGCGGGTGGCCAGGAAGTCCTTGTCGTTGCCGAGCAGGAGCTGGAGCCCGCCGACGCTCCTCCGGGGCCGGCGCTGGCGAGGATCTGGTGCAGGTAGAGGTTGAACCCCAGGCTGGCGAAGACGCCGACCGGCCCTGGCACGCGCAGGGAGTCGTAGCCGGCATCCTCCAGCGCCTCCCAGGCGCATTCGAGGAAGAGCCGCTGCTGGGGGTCCAGCAGCTCGGCCTCGCGCGGGCTGTAGCCGAAGAAGCCGGCGTCGAACAGCTCCACCCCGTCGAGCACGCCGGCGGCCGGCACGTAGCGGGGGTCGCGCCGCAGCTCGGGAGGGACGCCGGCGGCGGCGAGCTCCTCGTCGCTGAAGCGGGCGATCGAGGCGACGCCGGCGCAGAGGTTGGCCCACAGCGGCTCGACTCCGGGCGCGCCGGGGAAACGGCCGGCGAGGCCGACGATGGCGATGGCTCCGGTGCCCTTGTCCGCCGCACGCGCCCTCGCGGGCGGCGGGCGGGGCTCTGACGGCGTCTCCGGCTTCTCCAGCTTCACCAGCACCCGGGCTCCAGGTGGCGCGCCAGGGCGCGGACGGTGGTGTGGGTGAGGAGATCAAGCAGGTGACCTCGCGCCCCAGCCGGTCGCGCAGCCGCGCCTGCACCTGGGGGAGCAGCAGCGAGTGGCCGCCGAGGTCGAAGAAGTTCTCCTGGGCGCCCACCCGCGGCAGCCTCCAGGACCTCGCACCAGACGCCGGCGATGGCGTCCTCGAGCGCGCTGCGCCCCGCCTCGGGCGGCAGGTCGCGGGAGACCGGGGCGGGCGCCGGCAGGGCCTTGCGGTCCACCTTGCCGTTGGGCGTCAACGGGCAGCGCCGCGAGGGCACGAACGCCGAGGGCACCATGGCGCTCGGGCAGCCGCTCGCGCAGCGTGCGCCTGGAGCGAGCGCGGCCTCGGCGACCTCGGCGACCTCGGCGTGCCCACCACGTAGGCGACCAGTTGCCGGTCCCGGAGCCACCACCACCGCCTCGCGGACTCCCGGGCAGCTCCAGCAGCGCCGCCTCGATCTCGCCGGGCTCGATGCGCTGGCCGCGGATCTTGACCTGGTGGTCCACCCGGCCGAGGAACTCGATCTCGCCGTCGCTGCGGTAGCGGCAGAGGTCTCCCGTGCGGTAGAGCCGCTCACCCGCACCCCAGGGGTCGGGCAGGAACCGTTCCGCCGTGCGGCCCGGGTCGCCCAGATAGCCGCGGGCGAGGGAGGGCCCGCCCACCCACAGCTCGCCCGCCACTCCCGGCGGCACCGGCTGCAGGGCCCGGTCGAGCAGATGGACCCGCAGGCCGTCGATGGGCCGGCCGAGCGTGAGCCCTCGCCGCGGCCTCGCGGCGACACCGGGCCGGCGCTGGTCACCACCGACGCCTCCGCCGGGCCGTAGTGGTTGATCAGGGTGAAGCCGCTCCCCGGCTCCGGGCGGACCCCGCAGGCGGTCGCCTCCCACCAGCAGCCGGCGCAAGGTGCGGAATCCGCGGCACCCCGCTCCGGCGAGGAGCGCCTCGGCCAGCGGGGTGGGCAGGAAGGAGACGGTGATCCCGCGCTCCGCCATCCAGGCGGCCAGACGCGGCGGATCGAGCCGCAGCTCCCCGGCGGGCAGGTGGAGGGTCGCCCCGGAGGCCAGGCAGGCCCAGATCTCCCAGACCGAGGCGTCGAAGCCGAGGCTCGCCACCTGGGTGCGGTGGTCCCCCGGGCCCGTGCCGTGCGCGCGCAGGTCCCAGCGCACCAGGTTGAGCAGGCCGCGGTGCGGAACCTGCACCCCCTTGGGCCGCCCCGTCGAGCCGGAGGTGTAGAGCACGTAGGCGAGCTGGTCCGGCTCCACCGCCAGGAGCGGCAGCGGGCGGGCGAGCGCGATCTCCGGCGATCGTCGTCCAGGCAGACGATCCGCGCCCGCGACCCGGGCGAGCCGGGCGAGCGAGGGACCTCTTGAGTCAGCACACCGGGGCCGCCGTCTCGTTCGAGCATGAAGGCGAGGCGCTCGGCGGGATGGGCGGGATCGAGCGAGAGGTAGGCCGCGCCGGCCTTGAGGACGCCCAGCTGGGCCACCAGCAGCTCGGCCGAGCGCTCCAGCAGCACGGCCACGATGGACTCCGGCTCCGATCCCCAGGGAGCGCGAGGAGGCCGGCCAGCCGGCCGGCGCGCTCGCCGAGGTCGCCGTAGGTCAGGCGCGGCCCGCCGCGTCCACCACCGCCGCGGCGTCCGGCCGCTCGCGGCACCAGCGCTCCACCAGGGAGGTCACGGGTCCTCCCAGGCCTTCCTCCCCGTTTCCCGTATCGTTCCACTCGGTGAGCAGTTGGTGGCGCTCATCCGGGGAGAGGAGAGGCAGCTCCGCGGCCCGCAGGTCCGGGTCGGCGAGGGCCGCCGCAAGCAGCCGCTCGAAGCCTCGCCATCAGCCGGTCCACGGTCGTCGGCGTCGAAGAGGGCGGTGGCGTATTCGATCGCTCCCTCCAGGGCGCCGTCGCGCTCCGCGAAGCTCACCGCGAGGTCGAGCTTCGCCGTCGTCCCCGCCACGTCGACCGGCCGCAGGCGCAGGCCCTCGATCTCCAGCTTGCCGAGACGGCGCGTTCTGCAGCGCGAGCATCGCCTGGAACAGGGGGGCGTGGGCGAGGCTGCGCTCCGGTGGCAAGCTCCTCGACGAGCTTTTCGAACGGCACGTCCTGGTGCAGCCAGGCGGCGAGCGCGGTCTCGCGCACCCGGCCGAGGAGCTCGCGGAAGGTGGGCTCGCCCGAGAGGTCGCCGCGCAGCACCAGGGTGTTGACGAAGAACCCGATCAGCCCCTCGATCTCCACGCCGGTTGCGGCCGGCCACGGGGGTGCCCACCGCGAGGTCGTCCTGCCCGCTGATGCGCGCGAGCAGGGACTGGAAGCCGGCCAGGAGCACCATGAAGAGCGTCGCTCCCTCGCGCCGGCCCAGGGCCTCGGTCTGCCGGACGAGGTCGGCCGGCAGGCGCACCGGCCGGGTGGCGCCGCGGTAGCTCTGCACCGCGGGCCGCGGGCGGTCGGTGGGCAGCTCCAGGAGCGGCGGCAGCCCGGCGAGCTGCCGCCGCCAGAAGGCGATCTCCTGCTCCAGGACCTCGCCGCTGCAGCCAGGAGCGCTGCCAGACCGCGAAGTCCGCGTACTGTACCGGCAGCTCCGGCAGGGGCGACGGCCGGCCCGCGGCGAGGGCCGGATAGAGCGCGGCGACCTCGCGCACCAGGAGCCCATGGACCAGCCGTCGCTCGCGATGTGGTGCATGGTGAGCACGGACGGCGTGGTCTCCCGCGGCGAGGCGCAGCAGCAGGCCGCGCAGCAGCGGGCTACCGCTGGGCGAGATCGAACGGGCGGCCGGCCTCTTCGCCGGCCAGGGCGAGCGCGCCCGTCCTCGCGCGCGCTCTCCGGCAGCCCCGAGAGGTCGACCACGGGCAGCCGAGGAAGGGCCGGCCGGCTGGATCACCTGCACCGGCGTGCCCTGCGTCGCGCGACGAAGACGGTGCGCAGAGCCTCGTGGCGGCGCACGATCTCGCCGAGGCAGCGGGCCAGCACCGCGGCGTCGAGCGGCCCTTCGACGCGCAGCGCCGCCGCGATGTTGTAGAGCGGGCTCCCCGGCTGGACCTGGTCGATGAACCAGAGCCGCTGCTGGGCGAACGACAGGGGCAGGGTCCCCTCCGCGCGGCACCGGCAGCAGGGGCGGAGCGGGCGGCGCCGCGCCGGTCCCGCAGCGCGTCCGCCTCGACCCGGGCGGCGAGGTCCGCCAGCACCGGCGCCTCGAAGAGGTCGCGCAGCGGCATCTCGACGCCGAAGGCCTGGCGCAGGCGCGACGTCACCTGCGTCGCCAGCAGGGAATGGCCGCCCAGGTCGAAGAAGTGATCGGTCCGCCCCGACCCGTTCGAGCCCGAGGAGATCGGCCCAGATGCCGGCGAGAACCTCTTCGGCCGGCGTGCGCGGCGCCAGATAGCTCCTCCTCGCCGCCGGTCGACTCCGGAGCCGCGTCTTGGCCAATAACGCCTTCCGATCCACCTTGCCGTTCGCCGTCAGGGGAAACGCGTCGAGCGTCACGAAGGCGGCCGGCACCATGTAGTCCGGCAGCCGCTCGCGCAGGGACTGGCGCAGCTCCGCGATCTCGACGTCGCCGACCACATAGGCGACCAGCCGGCGGTCGCCGGGGCGGTCCTCGCGCACCAGCACGAGCCGCCTGGCGGACTCCGGCCAGCCGCCAGAGCGCCGCCTCGATCTCCCCCAGCTCGATGCGGAAGCCGCGGATCTTCACCTGGTGGTCCAGCCGGCCGAGGTACTCCACGTCGCCGTTGGGCAGGAAGCGTCCCAGGTCGCCGGACCGGTAGAGCCGCGCTCCTGGCCGGCCGCCGACCGGGTCCGGCACGAAGCGCTCCGCGGTCAGCTCCGGCCGGCCCAGGTAGCCGCGGGCGAGGCCGGCGCCGCCGACCACCAGCTCGCCCGGCACGCCGATCGGGAGCCGGCTGGAGGCTCCGGTCCATCACGGCGAGAGAGAGGTCGGGGATGGGCACGCCGATGACGCTCCGCGACCCGCTCCGCGATCCGTCCGGACATCGGCCGCGGACAGCGGCCGATAGGTGACGTGGACCGTCGTCTCGGTGATGCCGTACATGTTGACGAGGCGCGGCGCGGTCGTCGCCATGGCGCGCGAACCAGGGCTCCAGGCTCGCCGGGTCGAGAGCCTCGCCGCCGAAGATCACCAGTCGGAGCGCAGACTCCACGGGTAGATGCGCCTCCGTCCTGCGCGAGCTGGGCGAAGGCCGAAGGGGTCTGGTTGAGCACGGTTACCCGCTCGCGGTCCAGCAGGTCCAGGAAGCGCTCGGGCGAGCGGCTGACCTCCCAGGGCACGATCACCAGCCGGCCGCCGTAGAGCAGGGCGCCCCAGATCTCCCAGACCGAGAAGTCGAAGGCGTAGGAGTGGAACAGCGTCCAGACGTCGCTGCTCGCCGAAACCGAACCAGCCGTCGGTGGCGTCGAAGAGCCGCGTGACGTTGGCGTGGGTGATCAGCGTGCCCTTGGGCCGGCCCGTCGAGCCCGAGGTGTAGATCACGTAGGCGAGGCTCGACGCGTCGCCCGAGAGGGCGAGATCGCCGTCCGGGAGACTCTCCAGCCGCTCGATCTCCTCGGCCCCCACGACGATCCGGATGTCCGCGTCTTCCTGGACGAAGGCCAGCCGCTCCCGCGGCGAGGCGGGATCGAGCGGCACGTAGGCCGCGCCGGCCTTGAGCACGCCCAGGATGCCGACCACCAGGTCCACGGAGCGGTCCAGGAGCAGGCCGACGCGGCTCTCCGGGCCGGCGCCCATGCCGCGCAGCCAGCGGGCCAGCTGATTGGACCGCCGGTCCAGCTCGCCATAGGTAAGCGTCGCCTCGCCGCAGGTCAGGGCCGGGGCGTCGGGGGTCTGCCGGGCCCGCGCCGCGAAGCGGCCGTGGAGGGTCGAAAGGACGCCGGAGTATCTCCTGCCGGATCCCTCCCCACTCCAGGAGCTGTTGCCGCTCCGCCTCGCCGAGCAGCGGCAGCTCCGCGGCCCGCAGATCCGGCGCGGCGACCGCCGCCGCGAGCAGCCGCTCGAAGCTCGCGAACAGCCGGTCGACGGTCGTGGCGTCGAACAGATCGGTGGCGTACTCGACGATGCCTGTGAGCCCGCCGTCCTGCTCCGAGAGGTTGACCGTGAGATCGAACTTCGCCGTCGTCCCCGCGAGACTCACCGGCCGCAGGCGCAGGTCCTGGACTTCCAGCTTGCCGACGGGAGCGTTCTGCAGGACGAGCACCACCTGGAACAGCGGGGCGTGGGCGAGGCTCCTTTCCGGCGCCAGCTCCTCGACCAGCTTTTCGAACGGCACCTCCTGGTGCAGATAGGCGGCGAGCGCGGTCTCGCGGGTCCGGCCGAGCAACTCGCGGAACGTGGGGCGGAACGTGGGATTGCCGGCCCTGCCCCCAGGCAGGTTTCCGGTCCAATCACCCCGCAGCACCAGGGTGTTGACGAAGAACCCGATGAGCGGCTCGATCTCCCGGCGGTTGCGGCCGGCCACGGGCGAGCCCACGGCGAGATCGTCCTGGCCGCTGCAGGCGTCCGAGGAGGGTCTGGAAGCCGGCCAGGAGCACCATGAAGAGGGTCGCTCCCTCGCTCCGGGCGCGGGCCTCCATCCGCCGGGTGAGCCCGGCCGGCAGCCGCACCGGCCGCGTCGCACCCCGGTAGCTCTGCACCGCGGGCCGCGGGCGGTCGGTGGGCAGCTCGAGAAGCGGCGGGAGGCCGGCGAGATGGCCGCGCCACCAGGCGATCTCGTCCGCGAGGACCTCGCCTTTGAGCCAGGAGCGCTGCCAGACCGCGAAATCCGCGTACTGCACCGGCAGCTCCGGCAAAGGCGAAGGCCGGCCCGCGGCGAAGCTCAGGTAGAGCGCCGCCACCTCGCGGACCAGGACTCCCTGGGACCAGCCGTCGCTCGCGATGTGGTGCATCGTCAGCACGAGGGTGTGGTCTCCTGAGGCGAGGCGGAGCAGCAGGCCGCGGAGGAGCGGGCTACCGTTGGGATCGTTGAGATTGCCGAGGTCGAACGGCCGGCCGGCCTCCGCTGCTGCCAGGGCGCGCGCCCGCTCCTCGCGCGTGCTCTCCGGCAGAGCCGAGAGATCCACCATAGGAAGGAGGAAGGGTAGGGCCGGCTGGATCACCTGCACCGGCGCGCCCTCTCGCGTGGCGAAGACGGTTCGCAGCGCCTCGTGTCGGCGCACGACCTCGCCGAGGCAGCGGGAGAGCACCGCGGCGTCGAGCGGCCCTTCGACGCGGAGCGCCGCCGGAATGTTGTAGAGCGGGCTCCCCGGTTCCAGCTGATCGATGAGCCAGAGGCGCTGCTGGGCGAAGGACAGAGGCAGGTCCCCCTCGCGCGACACCGGGGTGAGGGGTGGGGCGAGCTCCCGCACGCCAGAGCGCCGGGCCGCCTCGACCCGGGAGGCCAAGTCCGAGAGCACCGGGTGCACGAACAGGTCGCGGAGCGGCAGCTCGACGCCGAAGGCCTCGCGGAGGCGCGACATCACCTGCGTTGCCAGGAGGGAGTGACCACCGAGGTCGAAGAAGTGGTCGTCCGCCCCGACCCGATCGAGACTGAGCACCTCGGCCCAGATGCCGGCGAGAACTTCCTCGACCGGCGTGCGCGGCGCGAGATACCCCTCCTCGGAGACCGGCTGCTCCGGCACTGGCAGGGCTTGGCGGTCCACCTTGCCGTTGACCGTGAGCGGCAGGGAGGAAAGCTCGACGATCGCCGCGGGCAGGAGCGGCTCGGGGAGCTTGCGCTTCAACGCCTCGCGCAGGGCTCCGGCCCCCGGACCGCCCACCACGTAGGCGGCGAGCCGCCGGTCCCCGGGCACGTCCTCGCGCACGATCACCACCGCCTCGCGCACCCCCGGCTCGGCGGCGAGCGCCGCCTCGATCTCCCCCAGCTCGATGCGGAAGCCGCGGATCTTGACCTGGTGGTCGATCCGCCCCAGGTACTCGACATCGCCGTCCGGCAGCCGCCGCACCAGGTCGCCCGAGAGATAGAGTCGCGACCCCGGCTCGCCCCACGGATCGGGCACGAAGCGCTCGGCCGTCAGCTCCGAACGGTTGAGATACCCGCGGGCGAGACCTGGCCCAGAGACACAGAGCTCCCCGGGCACTCCCACCGGCTGCGGCCTGAGGCCGCGGTCGAGCACCCGCACATCCAAGTCCGGGATCGCCCGGCCGATCACGCTCCCGCCCCCACCCCCTCCGATCACGTCTTCCATCGACAGCGGCCGGTAGGTTACGTGCACGGTCGTCTCGGTGATCCCGTACATGTTGACCAGCCGCGGCCTCGCGGTCCCGTGCCGCTCGACCCAGGGCCGGAGCGACTGGATCTCGAGCGCCTCGCCGCCGAAGATCACCAGCCGGAGCGAGAGCTCCTGACCTGCCCCTGCCTCCATTTCCGCACGCTCTTGGGCCCGCATCAACTGGCGGAAGGCCGAGGGGGTCTGGTTGAGCACCGTCACCCCCTCCTGGCCGAGAAGCTCGTAGAAGCGCTCCGGCGAGCGGCTCACCCAGTACGGCACGACGATCAGGCTCCCGCCGTAGGCCAACGCGCCCCACATTTCCCAGACCGAGAAGTCGAAGGCGAAGGAGTGGAAGAGGGTCCAGACGTCTTGCGGCCCGAAGCCGAACCAGGGCTCGGTCGCCCGGAGCAGCCGGGCCACGTTGCCGTGGTGGATCAAGACCCCGCGTGGCCTGCCGGTCGAGCCCGAGGTGTAGATCACGTAGGCCAGGTTCTCCGGCCCCGCACCGCTCACGACGGGCCCGTCGGCGATCTCCTCGCGCTCCTCGTCCAGGTAGAGCTGCGCGGCGGTCGAGCCCGCGAGCGCCGGGGCGACCTCGCTCCGGGTGGTGACGACGACCAGGGCCGCGGAATCGGCGAGCAGGTACTGGAGGCGCTCCTGTGGATAAGCGGGATCGAGCGGCAGGTAGGCGCCGCCGGCCTTGAGCACGCCGAGGATCGCCACCACCAGCTCGAGCGAGCGTTCGAGGCAGACCCCCACCACCACCTCCGGCCCCACCCCGAGGGCCTGGAGACGGCGGGCCAGGCGGTTCGCCCGCCGGTCGAGCTCGCCATAGGTCAGGCTTAGGACCCCCATGACGACCGCCGGAGCCCGCGGCGCGCGTCGGGCCTGGGCCGTGAAGAGCTCGTGCAGGCAGACCTCTGTCTCCGCCGCCGTCTCCGCCGTCGCCGGCTCGGTCGCGGCCCACTCGGCGAGGAGCTGATGCCGTTCGCCAGCGGAGAGGAGCGGCATCTCGTCGACGAAAAGCCCCGGCTCTCGCGCCGCCGTGGCGAGAAGGGTCTCAAGGTGCCCCGCCATCCGCAGCACGGTCGAGCGGTCGAAGAGGTCGGTGCGGTAGTCCAGCTGGCAGGCGAGGCCGCCTTCCTCCTCCCGCACGGTCAGGATGAGGTCGAACTGCACCGTCGCCGGCGCCACCTCGACCGGCCGCCAGGTAAGGCCCGCGAGCGACAGGGTCGCGCGCGGCATGTTGTGCAGGTTCAAGACCACCTGGAAGAGCGGCTCAAAGGCGAGGCTCCGCTCCGGCTTGAGGGCCTCGACCAGCAACTCGAACGGCACCTCCTGGTGGGCGTAGGCCGCGAGCACCCCCTGCCGCACGCGGCCGAGGAGGGCGCCGAAGCCCGGCCCCCCCGAGAGCCCCCCCGAGAGGTCCCCCGAGAGATCCAGCCGCAGCACCAGAGTGTTGAGGAAGAACCCGATCAGCTCCTCGACCTCGCGCCGGGTGCGGCCGGCGATCGGCGTGCCGACCGAGACGTCGCGCTGCCCCGAGTAGCGCGCGAGGAGGCTCGACCAGGCGGCGAGAAGGGTCATGAAGAGGGTCGCCCCTTGGCGCCGGGAGAGCGCGCGGAGGGCTCGGGCGAGATCGCCCGGCAGCGCGAAGGGCTCGCCCCGGCCGCGGAAGCTCTGGACCGGCGGTCGTGGCCGGTCCGTGGGCAGCGTGAGGAGCGGCGGCGCTCCGGCGAGCTGGCGGCGCCACCAGGCGAGCTCCTGCTCCAGGACCTCGCCGGACAGCCAGGAGCGCTGCCAGACCGCGAAATCCTTGTACTGCACCGGCAGCTCCGGCAGGGGCGACGGCCGGCGCGCGGCACCCTCGGACAGGGCCGGATACAGCGCCGCCACCTCGCGCACCAGAACGCCGATCGACCAGCCGTCGCCCGCGATGTGGTGGAGGGTGAGGAGGACCGCGTGATCCCGCTCCGTCATGCGGAGCAGCAGACAGCGCAGGAGCGGGCCACCGTTCAAGTTCTGGAGGTCGAACGGCCGGCCGGCCTCCTCTCCGGCCAGGGCCTCTGCCAGCGCCTCGCGCGCGCTCTCCGGCAGCCCTGATAGATCGACGACCGCCAGATCGAAGGGCCCGGCCGGCTGGACCACCTGCGCCGGCCCGCCCGCCCGCCTGGCGAAGACGGTGCGCAGGGCCTCGTGGCGCCGCAGGATCTCGCCGAGCGTGGCGGCCAGGACGGCGGAGTCGAGCGGCCCTTCAACCCTCAGGGCCGCCGGAATGTTGTAACGCGGGCTTCCCGGTTCGAGCTGGTCGATGAGCCAGAGCCGCTCCTGGCCGAACGACAGGGGCAGGGCCCGATCTTGCGATCCTTTCGACATCGGCACGAGAGGGGGCGCGGCGGCGGGCTTGCCGGAGCCGAGCGCCGCCTCGACCCGGACGGCGAGGTCCGAAAGCCTCGGGGCCGCGAAGAGCTCGTGGAGCGGCAGCTCGACGCCTAAGGCCTCGCGCAGGCGCGACGTCACCCGGGTGGCGAGGAGCGAATGGCCGCCCAGGTCGAAGAAGCTGTCCTCCGCCCCGACCCGTTCGAGCCCGAGGAGCTCGGCCCAGATGCCGGCGAGGATCTCCTCGACCGGCGTGCGCGGTGCCGTGTACCCCTCCTCGCCGCCCTGCCGGTCGGGAGCGGGGAGGGCCTTCCGGTCCACCTTGCCGTTGGCGGTCTTCGGCAACGTTTCGAGCGTCACGAAGGCGGCCGGCACCATGTAGTCCGGCAGCCGCTCGCGGAGGGACCGGCGGAGCTCCGAAACCTCGATGTCGCCGGCATCGCCGGCATGGCCGGCAGGTCCGACGACATAGACGACATAGGCGACCAGCCGCCGGTCTCCCGGTCGATCCTCGCGCGCCAGCACGGCCGCCTCGCGAACCCCGGGCGATGCCGCGAGAGCGGCCTCGATCTCGCCCAGCTCGATACGGAAACCGCGGAGCTTCAGCTGGTGGTCCCGCCGGCCGCGGAATTCGCGGCTGCCGTCGGCCCGCAGGCGTACGCGGTCGCCGGTCGCGTAGAGGCGCTCTCCCGCCCCCCCGAAAGGGTCGGGCACGAAGCGCTCGGCGGTCAGGTCCGGCCGGTTCAGATAGCCGCGCGCGAGGCCCAGGCCGCCCACGAAGAGCTCCCCCTCCACCCCCACCGGCACCGGGGCGAGGCGTTCGTCCAGGACGTGGGCGAGGGTATTGGCGATCGGCCGGCCGATGGGCACGCTCTCCCCTGGCCGGGGCGGCGCGGCCAGCCGGTGGCAGCAGGTGAAAGTGGTGCCCTCGGTGGGACCGTAGCCGTCGATCAGAGTGAGACCGGGATGGCGCGTGAGGACCCGGCGGGCGTGCTCGGGCGAGACTACGTCGCCCCCGGTCAGCAGCTGGGAGAGCGGCAGGAGGCCCTCCGGGCAGCGGTCCGCCATCTCGTGGAAGAGGCCGGCGGTGAGCCAGGCCGAGGTGACGCGGTGGTCCGCGAGGACCCGCGCCAGCTCGTCTAGCGAGCCGATGCGGCCGGGATAGAGGACCAGCCGGCCGCCGTTCAAGAGCGGGGCCCAGAGCTCCAGGGTCGAGGCGTCGAAGGAGACCGGGGCGGCCTGGAGCCAGGTCTGGGCCGGCCCGAGGTCCGCGTGGCCGGCGCCGCGCACCAGCCGGAGCACGTTCCGGTGGGTGACCGCGACCCCCTTGGGGGTGCCCGTCGAGCCCGAGGTGTAGAGGACGTAGGCCAGGGCCGCGGCCGGGACCCGCGGCAGGGGAACCTCGGAGTCGCTCTCGTCTCCCGGGCCGTCCGGGAGGACGAGCCGCACCCCCGGCGGCAGCGTGAACGGCGGCGCCTCCCGGGCGAGGAGGAGAGAGGCGCCCGCGTCGCGGAGCACCCAGGCCAGGCGCTCCGGCGGATCGGCGGGATCGAGCGGCAGGTAGGCCCCGCCGGCCTCCAGGATGCCCAGGAGATGGGCGACGAGGTCCAGGGAGCGCTCGGCGAGGACCGCCACCCGCTCCTCCGGCCGGAGGCCGCGGGCCGCGAGGAGGCGGGCGACCCGCCCGGCCCGCCGCGCGAGCTCGTCCCAGGTCAGGCTCTCTCCGGCCCGCTCGACGGCGACGGCATCGGGCCGCAGCCGGACCTCCCCGGCGAAGAGACCGTGGAGGGTCTCCTCCGACGGGAAGGGGGCCGCGGTGTCGCTCCACTCCCGGAGGAGCTGGTGCCGCTCGGCCGCGCCTAAGAGCGGCAGCTCCGCGAGCGGCCGGTCCGCGGCTCCCGGCTCCGCCATACCGGCGGAGAGGACGGCGAAGTGCTGGAGCAGGCGCCGTGCCGCGTCCTCGGCCACACGGGCGCGATCCGACCGCAGGTGAACGGAGAGCCGGTCCCCCGCCGTGAGGACCAGGGTCAAGGGGTAGTGGGTGCTCTCGTAGGTCCGCAAATCGCGGATCCGGACGCCGTCCATGCCGCCGGCGCCGCCGTCTGTGGCGTCGGGATAGTTCTCGAAGACGTAGAGCGCCTCGAAGAGCGGCGAGCCGGCGGGCACCTCGCTCCAGCGCTGGATTAGGGAGAGCGGGGTGTGCTCGAGCTCCTGCCGGGCGAGCTGGCTCTCCTGGAGGCGCCGCAGCCAGGGGACCAGTGGCTCGTCACCGTTCACCCGCACCCGCGCCGGCAGGGTGTTGACGAACATGCCGACCATGTTGAGGGCGCCGGGGAGGGTGGGTGGGCGGCCGGAGACCACGGTGCCGAAGACCGCTTCTTCCTCGCCGCTGTAGCGGGCGAGGAGGACGGCCCAGGCGCCCAGGGTGACCGTCTGGAGGGTCAGGTTGTGCCGCGCCGAAAAGGCCTGGAGCGCCGCCGTGGCCTCGCGGGAGAGAAGGATCTCGTGCTCGGCATCGGCGACATTGGCGGCATTGCCGGCAGTGCCGCCAATACCGGCCGCTCCCTCCGCCCGGGTGCGCGGGCCGAGGATGCCGGGAGAAGGGGGCGCGGTGAGCCCGGCGAGCTCCCGGCGCCAGAACGGCTCCGCCTTCACCTTGTCCTGCTTCTCGAGCCAGACCACATAGTCGCTGAACGGCCGGACCGGCGGGAAGGTCGGCGATGTGGGCTGCCGGCCCTCAGAGAGGGCCGCGTGGAGGGCCACCAGCTCCCGGAGCAGGAGGGGGAGCGACCAGCCGTCCAGGAGCAGGTGATGGAAGGTCCAGATGAGCTTTAGCCCGGAGTCGAGCCGGAGGAGGGAGAAGCGCAGGAGCGGCGCCTTGGAGAGGGGGAGAGGCGTGTGCCGGTCGCTCTGCCGCTGCTCTTCAGAGCGGCGCTGCTGCTCCTCCGCCGGGAGGCCGCGCCAGTCGAGCTCCTGCCAGGGGAGGGAGACCTGCTTCCGGACGGCCTGGAGCGGCTCCTCGAGCCCATCCCAGAGGAAAGACGTGCGCAGCACCGCGTGGCGCTTCACGAGCGTCTCCCAGGCCTGCCGGAAGAGCCGGGTGTCGAGGTCCGCCGGCAGGGTGCAGGTGACCTGGTTGACATAGACCCCGGACTGGGGAGCCATCAGGCTATGGAACAGCATGCCGCTCTGGAGCGGCGTCAGGGGATAGATATCTTCGACGTTCTTCATAATGTTTCAGGTTCAATCGGACTCGGCGAGCAGGGCCGCCACCCGGGCGAAGCTCGCGGTGTCGAGCCGGGCCTTGGCGAAGTCGGAGGGCGTGAAGACCTCCTCGCTCTCCCGGCTCTGGTCGATCAGCTCGCGTAAGGCGTCGGCATAGGCCGCGGCCAGCCGCTCCGCGGTCGTCCGGCGATACCTCCGCGTGCCATAAGTCAGGGTGATGCGGAGCCGGCCCTCGGCGACGATGCCGACGATCTCCAGCCGGTAGGGGCGGTGGGCGCGTGGGCTCCGGTTCGGGCCGGCGCCGGTCGTGGAGGCCCGGAAGAGGGAGCCTTCTTGGGAGGCGATATCGGCGCTATCGACGATATCGGCGACATGGGCCTGGCCCAGGTAGTTGAAGAGGATTTCGGCCGGCGGCGCCGCGGCCAGGAGGCGGGCCGCCTCGGGGTTGCCCCAGCGCAGCAGGCCGTAGCCGATGCCGCGCTCGGGCACGGCGCGCAGGCGCTCCTTGGCGGCGAGGAGGGCCGCGCCGGGATCTTCGTCGCCCCCGGTGAGGAGCACCGGGTAGAGCGAGGTGAACCAGCCCACGGTCCGTGAGACGTCGAGGTCGTCGAAGAGCGGCTCGCGGCCATGGCCTTCCAGGTCCACTCGGAGAAGCGGGGAGCCGGTCCAGCCTGAAAAGGCGCGCACCAGGGCGGAGAGGAGCGCCTCGTCGATGCGGTTGTGGTAGACCGCCGGCAGGCTCTGGAGGAGATCCGTGGTCTCGTCGGCGCCGAGCTCCAAGGAGACCGTCGCCTCCTCGCCCACGAGGCCGCCACCTTCGACGGCGCCGTCCAGGGGGAAGTCCACCGGCAGGGTGGGCACGGAGGCCCAGGCCGTCTGGCGCCAGAAGTCCAGCTCCTGGGTGAGCGCGTCGGAGCCAACATGCCCGGTGAGGCGGCGGGCCCACTCCTGGAACGAGGTGGTTTTGGGTGGAAGGGTAAGGCGCAGGCCGCGCGCGGCCTGATGGTAGGCCCCCTCCAGGTCTTCAACCAGGACCCGCCAGGAGACCCCGTCCACCACCAGGTGGTGGGCGACCCAGAGGAGCCGCGAGGTCGGGCCGTCGAGGTTCACGAGGCACAGGCGAGTGAGCGGTCCGGCCGCGAGGTCGAAGCCCGCCTGGAGCGCCGCGGCAGTCGCGTCGAAGGCCGCCCGCCGGCGCGGCGCCGGCAGGGCCGAGAGGTCCACCTGGTGGAAGGGCGTGACCGGCTCGGCCGGCGCGTTCTCCTGCCGCCAGCCGCCGGTGTTGGGTGCGAAGCGGGGTGCGAAGCGCATCCGCAGGGCGTCGTGGTGCTCGACGATCGCGGCCATGGCGCGCGTGAGGGCGGCGGGGGAGAGAGGCTCGCGCGGCTCCAGGAGGAGGGCCTGGTTAAAGTGGCGGGGTGCCGCGAAATCCTGGGCGAAGAACCAGTGCTGGATCGGGGTGAGCGGCACCTCGCCCGCGACCGGCCCCTGCCCGATGCCGGCGATGCCGGCGGTGCCGGCGGTGCCGGCGGCAGGGCCCGCGCCCGCGGTCACCGTGGCATGGAGGGCGAGCCCGGCCACGGTCGGATGCGCGAAGAGCTGCCGCATGGTGAAGAGGAGGCCGGCCTGGCGGGCCCGGGAGACGATCTGGACCGAGAGGATCGAATCGCCGCCGAGCGCGAAGAAGTTGTCGTCCACCCCGACCCGCGGCAGGTGGAGGACCTGCGCCCAGACCGCCGCCAGGATCTCCTCCTCGCGGGTGCGCGGCGCCACGTGACCCTCGCGCGCACCGGGCTCTTCCGGCGCCGCGTCCTGAGCCAATAACGCCTTCCGGTCCACCTTGCCGTTGGCGGTCCGAGGCAGCGCCGGGAGGGTGACGAAAGCGGCGGGCACCATCGCCTCCGGCAGCCGCTCCCGCAGGGCCTGGCGGAGCGATTCGGTGGAGCCGTCTCCCACCACGTAGGCGATCAGCCGCTTCTCGCGAGCTGCTACGACCGCCTCGCGGACTTGAGGCAGGGCGAGGAGAGCCGCCTCGATCTCCCCCGGCTCGATGCGCACGCCGCGGATTTTCACCTGGTGGTCCAGCCGGCCGAGGAACTCGAGGGCGCCGTCGGGCCGCCGCCGCGCCAGGTCGCCGGTGCGGTAGACGCGCCCGCCGGGCTCGGTCCCCTGCGGGTCGGGCAGGAAGCGCCCGGCCGTCAGGTCCGGACGCTCGATGTAGCCGCGCGCGAGGCTGACCCCGGCGATGAACAGCTCGCCCGGCACGCCCACCGGCACCTCCCGGAGGCCGTGATCGAGCAGGTGGATGCGGGTATTGGCGATCGGCCGGCCGATGGGGATCCCACCCTCCCGGTCCGCCTCTCCGCAGACCCAGGAGGTGACGTCCACCGCGGCCTCGGTAGGGCCGTAGAGGTTGTGCAGCCGGGCACCGCGCAGGGTGCCGAGCCGGGAGGCGAAGCGCCGGGCGAGCTCGGTGGACAGAGCCTCGCCGCTGCACACCACGTCGCGCAGGGTGCGGCACTCTCCCGCCCCGGGCTCCTCCAGGAAGAGCTGCAGCATGGAGGGGACGAAGTGGAGGACCGTGATCTCCTCCTGGGGGACGAGGCGGGCCAGGTAGGCGTTTTCGCGGTGCCCACCGGGTCGGGCCACCACCAGGCAGGCGCCGGTCATCAGGGGCCAGAACAGCTCCCAGACCGAGACGTCGAAGCTCGTGGGGGTCTTCTGGAGCACCCGGTCCTCGGCGGAGAGCAGGAAGGCGTCCTGCATCCAGAGCAGGCGGTTGACGATGGCGCGGTGGGAGATCACGGCTCCCTTGGGTTTACCCGTGGAGCCGGAGGTGTAGAGCACGTAGGCCGGATGGTCGGGGGCGACCGGCACGGCGAGCGGGCCGGCGGCGAGATCCCCGTCCAGGGTCTCGCCAGGCTCCAGGAAGAGGAGACGGCTCTCGGCTTCTGCCAGGCGGTCGGCCAGGGCGGGGCGGGTGACGATCCGCTGCGGGCGGGCATCGCGATCCTGGAAGGCGAGTCGGTCGTCCGGGTGGTCGGGGTCGAGCGGGACGTAGGCGGCGCCCGCCTTCAAGATGCCCACGAGCGCGATGAGCAGTTCCAGGGAGCGTTCGAGGAGGACGCCGACGCGGCTCTCCGGGCCGCAGCCGAGCGCCTGGAGCCGACGCGCCAGGTGGTCGGCCCGACGGTCGAGCTCGCCGTAGCTCAGCGCTTCGTTCTCGAAGACGAGGGCCACGGCCGCGGGAGAGCGGCCGGCCTGGTCTTCGATCCAGGCATGGAGCGGGCGTTCCAAGGAATAGGGTGTATCCGTCTCGTTCCAGGCGCGGAGCTGTTGAGTCTCCGCGGCGGTGAGCAGGCCCACTTCGCCCACGCGCCCCTCCGGCCCTTCCACCATGCCGGCGAGGAGAGTCGTGAAGTGCTTGAGGAGGCGCGGCGCCGCGTCTTTCTCCACGCGAGCGAGCTCGGAACTAAGGTGGAGGGAGATCTCGTCCCCTGCGGTGAGGATCAGGGTGAGGGGGTAGTTGGTGCTCTCGAAACTCCGCAGATTGCGGAATCCCAGGCGGCCGGAACGGCCCTCTTCTGCGTTCGGATAGTTCTCGAAGACGTAGAGCGTCTCGAACAGCGGCGAGCCGGCCGGGACCTCGCTCCAGCGCTGGATCTGGGCTAGCGGGGTGTGCTCGAAGTCCTGCCGCTCGAGCTGGCGCGCCTGGAGGTTTTGCAGCCAGGAGGATAGAGGTCGTGGGTCGTCCACCTGTGCCCGCACCGGCAGGGTGTTGATGAACATGCCGACCATGGTCTCGACGCCGGGCAGCGCGGCCGGACGCCCGGAGACCGCGCTGCCGAAAACTACGTCCTCCTCGCCCCCATAGCGGCTGACGAGCAGGGCCCAGGCGCCCAGGGTGACGGTCTGGAGGGTCAGCTTGTGCCGCGCCGCCAGGGCCTGGAGCCCCGCCGTGAGCTCGCGGGAGAGCTCGGCTTTCTGCTCGGCGTATCCGGGGGTCGCTCCCGCCTGGTGGTCGAGGCCTAAGGGAGTGGGCGAGGTGAAGCCCGCGAGCTCGCGGCGCCAGAACGGCTCCGCCTGCGCCGTCTCCTGCTCCGCGAGCCAGGCGATGTAGTCGCGGAACGGCTGCGCCGGCGGAAGCTCCGGCTCCCACTCCTCCGCGAGCGCCGCATAGACCGCCGAGAGCTCCCGGAGCAGGAGAGGAAGCGACCAGCCGTCCAGAAGCAGGTGATGGAAGGTCCAGAGGAATTGGAGCTTGCCGTCGAGCCGGACCAGGGAGAAGCGCAGGAGCGGCGCCTGGGAGAGGGGGAGAGGCGCCTCCCGGTCGCCCTGCCGCAACTCCTCCCAGCGGCGTTCCGTCTCCTCCGCCGGTAGACTGCACCAGTCGAGCTCCCGCCAGGGGAGAGAGACGGCCTTGCGGACGGCCTGCAGCGGCTCGTCGAGCCCCTCCCAGAAGAATACGGTGCGCAGCACCGCGTGGCGCTTCACGAGCGTTTCCCAGGCCTGCCGAAAGAGCCGAACGTCCAAATCCACCGGCAGGGTGCAGGTGACCTGGTTGACGTAGACCCCAGAGTCGGGCGCCATCAGGCTGTGGAACAGCATGCCGCTCTGGGCCGGCGAGAGGGGATAGACGTCCTCGATCTCCTGTGGACCTCCGAGGAGCGCGGCCAGGCGGTCGGCGTCTGGCGCGCCGAGCCCAGCCGTGGGGGATGCGGCGGGCGTCTCCACGGCCCTGGCATGGCGGGCGAGCGCGGCCACGGTCTGGTGCTCGAAGATCTGCCGCACGGTCAGGTAGAGGCCGGCCTGGCGCGCCCGGGCCACGATCTGAACCGAGAGGATGGAATCGCCGCCGAGCTCGAAGAAGTTGTCGTCCACCCCCACCCGCGGCCGGTGGAGGACCTGCGCCCAGACCCCCGCCAGGATCTCCTCCTCGCGGCTCAAGGGCGCCGCGTAGGCCGCGCGCGCGGCGGGCAGCTCCGGCGCTGGCAGGGCCTTCCGGTCCACCTTGCCGTTGGGCGTGAGCGGTAGCGCGGCGAGCCGGACGAAGCTGGCCGGCACCATGTAGTCCGGCAGCCGCTCGTGGAGCGCCCGGCGGATCTCCTCGACCGCAATATCTTCCATCTCGCCGGTGATATTGGCGACATAGGCGACATAGGCGACCAGTTGCTGGTCGCGCGCCTCAACGATCGCCTCGCGTACCCCGGGAAGCGTGACCAGCAGGGCCTCGATCTCGCCCAGCTCGATACGGAAGCCGCGCACCTTGACTTGGTGGTCGAGGCGGCCCAGGAACTCCAGGGTGCCGTCCGGAAGCCACCGCGCCCGGTCGCCGGTGCGATAGAGGCGCGCGCCCGGCTCCCCCCACGGGTCCGGCACGAAGACCCGCGCCGTGCGCTCCGGCAGGCCGAGGTAGCCGCGCCCCACGCCGTGACCGCCCACGCAGAGCTCGCCGGCGACCCCCCGCACGGCCGCCCACCCAGAGGCGTCGAGCACGTGGATGCGGGTGTTGGCAACCGGCCTGCCGATCGGCAGGGCGAGCGCCGGCGTCTCCTCCGGCCGGGCGAGCGCGTGGTGGGTCACGTCGTCCGAGCACTCCGTCGGACCGTAGGCGTTGAGCAGCCGGGTGTGCGGCGCGGCTGCGAGCCAGCGGCGGGCGAGCTCCGGCGCGCAGGCCTCGCCGGTAGTGATCATCCACTCCAGGGAGGAGAGATCGTTGGCGCCGAAGCCTGCGCCGAGAATGTCGAGGAGGCCGCCCAGGAGCGAGGGGACGACCTCCAGCACGGTGATTCCCTCTTGGGCGACGAAGCGCAGCAGTCGCTCGGGATCCTGGACCGTCGGCTCGGCGGCGATGTGCACGCTGGCGCCCGCCACGAGCGGCGCCAGGAGCTGCCAGACCGAGATGTCGAAGCACTGCGAGGCGGTCTGCGCGACCCGGCTTTCGCGCGTGAGGCCCAGATCGGCGACCTTGGCGCAGAGGTGGTTCAACATGCCGCCGTGGGCCACCATCGCCCCCTTCGGCCGGCCGGTCGAGCCCGAGGTGTAGATGACATAGGCCAGGAGATCGCCGGCGATCTCCATCCTGTCCGCATCGCCCGCCTCCGGCCGCTCTGCCGGCAACGCCGCCGGGAAGACCACCGGCAGGCCGGCGGGGAGGGGGAGGCGGGTGAGCAGGCGCTCGTCGGTGAGCAGGGCCGCCGGACGGGCGTCTTCGAGCAGGAAGGCCAGGCGCTCGCGCGGATACTCGGGGTCCAGGGGGACGTAGACCGCGCCGGCCTTGAGCACGCCTAAGAGAGAGACGAGGAGGTCGAGCCCGCGCTCCAGGGCCACCCCGACCCGCCCCTCCGGACCGCAACCGAGCCGCCGGAGATGGCGCGCGAGGCGCTCGACCCGAGCGGCGAGGGCGCCATAGCTGAGGGTCTCCCCGTCGCAGCTCGCGGCCGGCGCGTCGGGCGTCCGCGCCGCCTGGAGAGCGAAGAGAGTGGGGAGAGGCTCCTTCCGGCAGCGCCATGACCGTGTCGTTCCACTCGGCGAAGAGCTGGTGGCGCTCGGCGGCGGAGAGGAGTGACGGCTCGCCGACCCGCTCCTCCGGCGCCGCCAGGGCTGCCTCGAGCAGCCGCTCGTAGCGGCCGATCAGCAGGTCGACGGTGGTGGCGTCGAAGAGGTCGGTCGCATACTCCAGCGTACCGAGAAGCTCGCCGTCCCTCTCTTCGAGAGTGAGGGTCAAGTCGAACTTCGCCACCGTCGCGGCATCGCTCACCTGGCGGAGGCGCAGACCCTCGATCTCCAGCTCCCCGGCGGGGACGTTCTGCAGCTCGAACATCACCTGGAACAGGGGGGACTGGGCGAGGCTCCGCTCCGGGGCGAGCTCCTCGACCAGCTTCTCGAACGGCGCATCCTGGTGCAGATAGGCGGCGAGAGCGGTCTCGCGCACCCGGCCGAGGAGCTCGCCGAAGGTGGGATCTCCCGCCCTGCCTTCAGGCAGGTTTCCAGTCAATTGGCCGCGCAGGACCAGGGTGTTGACGAAGCAGCCGATCAGCGGCTCGACCTCGCGGTGTGCGCGTCCGGCGATCGAGGAGCCCACCGCGAAATCGTCCTGCCCGGAGAGGCGGGCGAGGAGCGCCTGGAAGCCGGCGAGGAGCACCATGAACAGGGTCGCTCCGGAGCTCCGGGCGAGGGCCTGGGACTGCCGGGTGAGCCCGGCCGACAGCCGCACGGGCCGCGTGGCCCCCCGGTAGCTTTGCACCGCCGGCCGGGGGCGGTCGGTGGAGAGGGTGAGGAGCGGCGGCAGGCCGGCGAGCTGGCGGCGCCACCAGCCGATCTCCCGCTCCAAGACCTCGCCGCGCAGCCAGGAATGCTGCCATATGGCGAAATCTGCATATTGCACCGTCAGCTCGGGCAGGGGCGACGGCCGACCCGCGGTGCCCTCCAATAGGGCCGGATAGAGGGTGGCGATCTCGCGGGCGAGGAGCCCCAGGGACCAGGCGTCCCCCGCGATGTGATGGAGGGTCAGGAGGACGAGGTGGTCCTCCCCGCGAGGCGCAGGAGCCGGCCGCGGAGCATCGGATCGCGGGTGAGGTCGAACGGCCGGCCGGCTTCCTCCCGGAGGAGGGCGAGGGCCAGCGCCTCCCGCCTGTGCTCCGGCAGCCCCGCGAGGTCGACCACGGGGAGCGGGAAGAGCGCGGCCGGCCGGACCACCTGGACCGCCGAGCCCGCGGCCGCGGCGAAGACCGTGCGCAGCGTCTCGTGCCGGCGGACGATCTCCCCGAGGCAGCGGGCGAGGACCGCGCCGGAGAGCGGACCCTCGATCCGCAGCGCCCCGGGCATGTTGTAGAGCGGGCTTCCCGGTTCGAGCTGGTCGAGGAACCAGAGCCGCTGCTGCGCGAAGGACAGCGGGAGGGCCCCCGCGCGCGGCACCGGGACGAGGGGCGGAGCGGGCGCCCCGGGGTCCGCCGTGCCGGTCTGCCGCGCCGCCTCGACCCGCAGGGCGAAGTCCGCGAGGCGCGGTGCCGCGAAGAGCTCGCGCAGAGGCACCTCGACGCCTAAGGCCCCGCGCAGGCGCGCCATCACCCGGGTCGCCAGGAGCGAATGGCCCCCGAGGTCGAAGAAGTGATCGGCCGACCCCACTCGCTCCAGACCGAGAACCTCGGCCCAGATACCGGCGAGGACCTCCTCGATCGGCGTCCGCGGCATCCGCGGCGTCCGCGGCGCCTGCCGGTCCACCTCGCCGCCCGGCCATTCCGGCTCCGGCAGGGCCTTCCTGTCCACCTTGCCGTTCGGGGTCAAGGGGAGCGCCGGGAGCCGCACCAGGGCGGCGGGCACCATGAAGTCCGGCAGCCGCTCGCGGAGGGCCTGGAGCGCCGGAGCCGTCTCTGAGACGTCCTCGCCGACCACGTAGGCTACCAGCCGCAGGTCCCCCGCCGGGCCCTTTCGGGCCGCGACGACCGCCTCCCGGATGCCGGGCAGGTCGGCGAGCGCCGCCTCGACCTCCCCGGGCTCGATGCGGAAGCCCCGGATCTTGACCTGGTGGTCGATCCGGCCCAGGACCTCCATCCGCCCGCCGGGCAGGTGACGGGCGAGGTCGCCCGTCCGGTAGAGGCGCTCTCCGGGCTCCGCGGTGTCCGCGGTGTCCGCCGTGTCCGCCGCCAGCGGGTTCGGCAGGAAGCGCTCGGCGGTGAGGTCCGGCCGCCCCAGGTAGCCCCGCGCGAGGCCGGCGCCGCCGATCCAGAGCTCGCCGGGCACGCCCAGGGGGACGGTCCGGAGATGGCGGTCGAGCAGGTGGATCTGGGTGTCCGCGATGGGCCGGCCGATCGATATCTGGCGTCTCTCGGGGCCGCTCTCGGGACCGGTTTCGCCGGGCCGGACGCGGGCGGCGGCCGACCATACGGTGGTCTCCGTGGGGCCGTAGAGGTTCCACAGCTCGCCGGTGCGCCCGGCGAGAGAGGCGGCGAGATCGCGGGGCATCGCCTCGCCGCCGCAGAGGGCCCGCAAAGTGGGATCGCCGGTCCAACCGGCGTCGACGAGCATCCGCCAGGTCGCAGGGGTCGCCTGCAGCACGGCGGCTCCGGAGTTGCGGAGCCGGGCCGCGAGGAGCGCGCCGTCTGCGGCCTCCTCCCGGCTGGCCAGCTCGACCGTGCCGCCGGTCGTCAGGGGCAGGAAGATCTCCAGCGCGGCGATGTCGAAGGTCGCCGGGGTGACGGCGAGGAGCCGCTCTCCCGCGGAGAAGCCCGGGGTCTGCCGCATCGAGCGGAGAAAGTTCACCAGCGCCCGATGGGAAACTCCCACCCCCTTGGGGCGGCCCGTCGAGCCCGAGGTGTAGAGGACATAGGCGAGCTGGCGATCGTCCCCGGGCTTTGCTCGGGATCGGCGCGGGGAGCGCTGGGAGCCGGCCGATCTCGGTGAGCAGCACCTGGGGCGCCGCGTCCGCGAGCAGGAAGGCGAGCCGCTCGCGCGGAGAGCCGGGATCGAACGGCACGTAGGCGGCCCCGGCCTTGAGCACGCCCAGGAGGGCGACGATCAGGTCGAGCGAGCGTTCGAGGGCGACGCCGACCCGGCTCTCCGCAGCACAGCCCTGCTGCCGCAGGCGCCACGCCAGTCGTTCCGCACGGGCGTCGAGCCCGGCATAGGTGAGGGCCTCCTCCTGGAAGACGGCGGCCGTCGCATCCGGCGTGCGAGCCGCCTGGGCCGCGAAGAGGTCCGGGAGGAGGGCTCCCGCTGTCGCCCGTACTGCCGCTATTGGCGGCGCTGCCGTGTCGTTCCACTCGACGAGGAGCTGCTGGCGCTCGGCCTCGCCGAGGAGCGGCAGCTCCGCGAGCGGGAGGTCCGGCGCTGCGGCCATCCCGGCGAGCCGGCGATCGAGGTGATCGAGCAGCCGGCCGGCGGTCGTCGCGTCGAAGAGATCGGCGTCCCACACGAGGAAGAGGGCGAGCTCCCCGGCAAGCTCGGCCGCGGTGAGCGAGAGGTCGAGCTGGGCGGCGGGGGGCGCTAAGGGGAGCGATTCAAGGACCAGCCCCTTGATGTCGAGCCGGACTCCGGGCACGCCCACTGCGAAGGCCGCGAGCGCTTCGAGCTCCGGCGCCGGGGACTTCTCGAAGGTCAGCATGGCCGCGACGAGCGGCGGCCGGCTGGAGTCGCGCTCGGGCTCCAGGCGCTCGGCGAGCAGGGCGAAGGGGAGGTTCTGGTGCGCCACCGCGTCGAGCACGGTGCGGCGCGTGCGCGCCAGGAGGTCGCCGACCGTGGGGTCGCCGGAGAGGTCGGCGCGCAGAGGCACCAGGTTGACGAAGTAGCCGACCACCTCCCCCCATTCGCGGGTGGAGCGGCCCGCCATGGGGGAGCCGGAGAGGAACTCCTCCTGGCCGCTCCAGCGGGAGAGCACGGTCTGCCAGGCCGCGAGCAGGGCCATGAAGGGTGTTGCGCCGTGGGCGGCGGCGAGCCGGTGGACCGCCTCCGCGCGTGCCGCCGAGGGGAGGAGCGCCTGCGAAGCGCCACGCCGGATCGGGAGCGGGCGCCGCTGCCGGTCGGTCGGCAGATCGAGCTGCGGCGCCCCGGCCAGGCGCTCCCGCCAGTGCTCCCACAGCCGCTCCCCTTCGGGACCCGCGAGCTGCTGCTCCTGCCGGCGGGCGAAGTCGGTGTACAGCGCCGGCGGCGGGGGCAGGGCCTCCCCGGCCACGAGCGCGCCGAGCTCGCGGGCCAGCACGGCGAGCGACCAGAAGTCCGCCGCGATGTGATGCACGGCGAGAACGAGGAAGGTTTCCCCGCCGCGCGAGAAGAGGGCCGCCCGGAGGAGCGGGCCGGCCGCGAGATCGAACGGGCGGAACGCCTCCGCCTGGAGCCGCGCCACCACCTCCGCGTCGCTCCAGCCGGTCGCGTCCACGGTCAGGAACCCGGCCGCGGCGCGCTCGGTGACCTCCGCCAGCCGCTGCACCGGACCGCCGGGCGTGTCGGCGAAGGTGGCGCGCAGCATGGGGTGGCGGTCCACCAGAGCCTGGATCGCGCGTCCCAGGGCGCCTGGGTCCGTGGGCGCGAGCCGCGCCGCGCCCGCGAGGTTGTAGGCGGAATCCTCCGGCGCCAGGCGGTTTAGGAACCAGAGCGAGCGCTGGTTCAAGGAGAGCGGGTGCTCGCCCGTCGCCTCTCCGTGCGCGGGCGGAAGCTGGATCTCCGGTCTCGCCTCCCCCCCGGCCACCCGGCGCTCCGAGCTCGCGCGAGGGTCATCCCCTCCAGCAGGTCCGCCAGGGGGAGGGAGACGCCGGTCGCCTCCTCGACCGCCTGCTGGAGCTCGACGGCGGCCAGCGAATCGAGCCCCGCCGCGGAGAGCGGCAGGTCCGGAGTCGACCCGCTCGGGGTCGATCCGCACCGCGGCGGCGAAGGCCCGGCGCAGCCAGTCCGGCGTTCCCGCCTCCTCCTCCGCCTCCTCCGCCAGCGGGGCCTCCTCCGCGGCGGCCGGCGAGAGGCTGGCGCCGAGGACGTAGAGCCCGCCCTCCAGGTGCAGCTCGCGGCAGGCGCTCCGCCGCACCTTGCCGCTGGAGGTCCGGGGCAGCGTCTCCGGCCGGATCAGCACCACTTCGGCGACGCTCACCTCGTGCTCCTCGGCCACCGCCGCCCGCACCGCGGCGGCGATCGCCTCGGCCCGTCCAGCGTCCATGCCGGCGGCGGCGTGGCGCGTCCACCTCGTGGACGATCACCAGCCGCTCCTCCCCCTCCGCCGGCCTCGACCGCGAAGGCGGCGCCGCCGCCGGCGCGCAGGTCGGCGTGGCTCTCGCTCGGCGGTCAGCTCCAGGTCCTGCGGATAGTGGTTCCTGCCGCGCAGGATGATGAGGTCCTTCAGACGGCCGGTGAGGAACAGCTCGCCCTCGGAGACGAAGCCGAGGTCCCCGGTGCGCAGGAAGGGGCCGGCGCCGTCGGCCAGACGGGCACCGAAGGTCGCCGCGGTCTCCTCGCGGACGCTCCCAGTACCCCTGGGCGACGCTCGGGCCGGCGACCCAGATCTCGCCGACGCGGCCGGGCAGGCAGGGATTCCCCGACTCCGGATCGACGGCGAGGACGGTCTGCATCGCCGCACCGAGCTCACCAGCTCGCGGCTGCGCGCTGCCTCCTCGGGGCCGGCGGTCCGGCGACCTCGTGCCGTGCGAGCGCCTCCGCCGCGAACGCCGCCACCCGGGGCTCCCCGGCTTCGCGTACATCGCGCCATCCCGAGACGAGCAGCGTCGCCTCGGCCAGGCCGTAGCAGGGGCGAAACGCCGCGGAGCGGAAGCCGCAGGGTGCAAAGGTATCGGCGAAACGCCGCAAGGTGCCGGCCCGCACCGGCTCGGCGCCGTTGAAGGCCACCTGCCAGGAGGAGAGGTCGAGCCCCTCCTTCTCCTCCTCCCGGACCTTACGCACGCACAAGCTCATACGCGAAGTTGGGGCCGCCGCTGGTCGTCGCGCGGTAGCGCGAGATCGCTTCCAGCCAGCGGGCCGGCCGCTGCAGGAACGCCCCGGGGGGCATGAGGTAGGAGACCGCCCCGGTGTAGAGCGGCTGGAGCATCGTGCCGATCAGGCCCATGTCGTGGTAGAGCGGCAGCCAGCCCAGCACCACGGACTCAGGAGACTGCGCGAAGGCGCGGCGGATCCGCTCCTCGTTGTCCAGGAGGTTGCCGTGGCTGACCATGACCCCCTTGGGGGAGGAGGTCGAGCCCGAGGTGTACTGGAGGAAGGCAAGAGCCTCCTCTCCGAGCTCCGGCCGCCGCCAGCCTGGGGCCCCCGCCGTGGTGGGAGCCATCCGGAGCGCGGCGGAGAGATCCGGAATCTCGGCCGCCGCGCGTTCTATTCCCGGCAGCTGGTCGGCACTCGCGAGCACCACCCGCGGCCTGGCGTCGTGGCAGATCGCCCGCAGGCGGGGATCGCCGCCCCGCCGGCGCGGCGGCGGGGCGGGGACTGCGATCGCACCGGCATAGAGGCAACCGCAGAAGGAAGCGGCGAAATCCGGCCCCGGAGGGAAGAGCAGCAGGACCCGCTGGCCGCAGGCGCCCGCCGCCTGCAACGCGGCGCCGATCGCCCGGGCGCGGGCATCGAGATCCGCGTAGGTGAGCGGCTCCTCGACCATCCCGCCGGCCTCGTAGGACAAGAAGACGTAGGCCGGGCGTTCCCCGTGTTCCGCTGCACGCGTCTCTAAAATATCGGCAAGACTTGAGTTTCGAGGCATGTTCTATCTCATGACGTAGGCTCGCTGCTAGTGCTGGTATCCAGGTTGGGACCGCGCCTCGCACCGTGTCTCGGTCCTCAGCCTGACCTCGAAAAAGATCCGCTCGCGACCGAGGAGATCGGTCCAGACGTCGGTGAGACGTTTCTTCTGTGGGTACTGCGGGCAACAGATCGGACTCGGCACGTCGACAACACTCGTAAACGACACTGCTCTGCTGGGCTCGGCTCCCTGCGCACAACAGCGGGTTTCCTGCGGCGCCACGAGCCGGGATCTTCACTCAAGGTTTGGAACGCCGCATCGCCGGCCTTTCTTCCTGGTTCTTCGATTCTAAAAGATAAAAAGAAACGCAGATTCTATGTCTAGGCTCCGCTCGTGTTGGGAAAGATTCCAACAGCTGGGTCGCCTGGGATTCATCTCCGGGCGAGCAAGGGCCGGGCTTCGTAGCCATCTCTCGTAGGCCTTTTGGATGGGCCGCATATTGAGCCGGACGACGCCGGTAGGAGTTCTCAGGATCACCGACAGCGACAGACTCAAGAGGCGCTGGAGCCGCTGTTCGAAACGCTGGTACTGGACACCCGAGCGGGCGAGCTGGAAGGCTTCGAAGAAGTCGGTCAGGTTGTTGAAGGTGACGAAGCCCGTACCGTAGGTGAGGGTAGTAATCCAGGCGAGGATGGCTCGATCGGCACCATACGGGATTGGGACGCCGGGTTCTGTCATCGAGAAGTAGACGGTCAGGTGAGTGTCGGCGCCGAGTTGGGCCTGCCGGGTAAGGGAGGTCAAGGGGGTGGGCTGAAGAGGAAAGCCGCAGAAGACAAGAGCCTTGGCGGCGAGCAGGAGAGATCCCGCATCCTCAGGGCGTGAGCCGGGAGCCGGCCGGTAGACGCTGCCCGGACTCGGCAGATCGATGGGCGGAGCCCCCTCTGGCAGGAGGGCCTGCTGGCCTGTATCGAGCCACTGGCGGAACCCCGTTCGAAGGATCTGCTGGGGGACGCGGTTCATCGGACTCCTCTGGGGCTGTCGAACGCGAGAACTCGACTCAGGGACCACGTCGCCCAGAAGCGCGCGGAGGCGCTCTTCGACTTTGGTGGCCGCTCTCCCGAGATCAGGGCCGTGCTGGTGGAGGTAGGCCGTGTCCGTCATAGCCATGTCCCGGTGGCCCAGGAACTGCGGGCGGTGCTCGGGTGCAGAGCCATAGGTTCAGGCGCCCCCAAGCCATTGAACGATTAGGTTTAGCTCAGCAAGAAGTACGAAGAGTGGGTTCGAACTCGTCCCCGTTGGGGATACCCAAAGAGAAGGTACCGCCGGCGAGATCCGCCAAGTCTTCTCAAGGCCGGAAGTGTTCCTTTGGCGGCCGGAACGGTGCAACGACGAGATCGTGCGAGCCGGGCTCGACGCAGACGGGGAAGTCTGGGTAGTCGGCGCGGATCTCGTCGGCCACGCGGTTCAGGGAGAGGGCCAGCCGGCGGTCGAGCTGGTCGACGCTCGCGAGCTGGCGGCGGACGATCCTCCAGGGGATCACGCAGGGGGTGCGGCCGACCAGCAGCGATAGAGGAGGTAGGAGGCGGCATCCCAGCAGAGGGGGCGGTTGTGAAACCGCCGCATGAGGGCGAGGGGCAAGACCACGGGGTTATTGCGTAGGTACTCGTGGAACGCCGGGTCGAGGAGGATGCCATAGCGCTTGATGTCCAAGGGGAGGAGAGAGAGCTGGGAGCGGGTCTCCTCGGCGAGGAGCCGGCGGGCCTCGGCGCCGTCCCTCGGAGTGAAGGCTCTCTGGAGTGGTCTCATGTTGAGGCGGGAGACACCTCCCGGAGTGCGCAGGATGAGGGAGAGGGAGAAGCTCAAGAGCGATGGAGGCGCTCCTCGAAGCGCCGGTATTGGACGCCGGAGCGGGCGAGGCGAAAGGCGTCGAAGAAGTCGGTGAGGCTCTTGAAGGTGACGAAGCCGGTGTCATAGGTGAGGGTGGTGATCCAAGCGAGGAGGTCCCGGTCGGCCCCGTAGGGGGTGGGGACATTCGGCTCGGTGGTCGAGAGGTAGACAGTGAGGTGGGTGTCGGCGCCGAGATGGGCTTCGCGGACTATGGTGGTGAGCGAGATCTTCTGATAGGGAAAGCCGCAGAAGACCAGGGCCTTGGCAGCGAGGAGGAGAGCTGGTCGCCGAGCCCATGCTCGAAACGGGGCCTACGGACTCTCCCCTTGGGGGCCTGGCTAAGTAGTCGAAGAGCATCCGTAGGGCGGCCAGGTGCTGCTTGACGGAGACCGCGGCGGCTCGCCGCGAGCTCCTCGACGTAAGCGGCGAGGAGGAACGGCTCGAGCTGGCCGAGCGAGAGACCGCGGAGCTTACACCAGGCGAGGAAGCGGCCTACGGCCGTGCCGTAGGCCTTCCGGGTATGAGGGTTGCGGATCTCGGCGGTGAAGAACTCGACGAACCACCGGCGGGCCCGCTCGCCGGCCTGCTCAATGACGGTTGGGAGCCGGAGTTCCCTCCCACCAGCGACAACAGAAAGGGAATGGGCCGCGACGGCGGTCGTTTCCATGGAGGAGATCCTGCTAGCAGTTGACGAGGGTCACGCAGGTCATGCCGCAGGTGACAGGACCCGTGCAGGCGTAGCCGCATGTGATTTGACCGTGAGTTGGACTGGTGCAGGGGGCCATCGTGATAACCCCAGCGGAAACGTGCCCGAGTTGAGAGAGGGTCTCCTTATGGAGAGATAGGCGCTTCTTCAGGCTCTTCTTCATTTTGAATCCTTCCTAGGCCGAGAGGCCGCATCAAAGTTCCGGGATCGCCTTCCAGGGTTGTCGCAAGTATAACCGAGCCTGCGCCTGCCGCCCGGTTTTTCCGTCCGATAACGTCTTTTATCGGACTCAAGCGGTTCGGGAGCCGCCTGGAACGCTAAAATAGAGAAAACTGGGAGGAGAGGATCTTGAAGAAGCCTTCCGCCAAAATGCCCCTTCAACGTTCCAGGCCACCCCGGCCTTGGGTAGCCCCACTTGTCGGAATTCTTACGGCAGTACTTAGCATTCTTGGTATAATGAGTAATTACAATATGAAGGACGGTGCGATGCGGGCGGTAACTAACCCGCAGGTAACTCAAATCAAGGTCGATCCGTGCGAGCCTCCCCTCTACTCCTTGACAGAGCTAATCAATTGCGCCAAGGCGGAGCTGAAACCGGGAAGGCTGGCATTTGCACCGAAGGAGGAGATGGAACAAGGGAAAGGAGAGCGGATCTTCATCAGGATCTCGCCGGAGGCAGCATCGGATTTGAGCAAGGGTTTCAAGAAGGACCCACCTAAGATTTCAGCGATCAAGGTTGGGCCGGTGATGCGAGCCATCCTGGTAGTGCAACCCGACGAGTTCGTCGTCCAGCGGGTCGGCGACGAGCAGAAGGTTCTCGATAAGCCCTACACCGACTGGTCCTGGTATGTGACACCTCTTGAAAGTGGGGAGAAGGAGAACGTCCTGGTCTATGCGGAGTTGATGCTCCCCGATGGGAAGCGGAGCCCTTGGAGGTGTTTACCGGCTCCGCGAAGATCAACGTGGACGTCCGACCGGGTTACGTGGCGGGGAAGTTCGTGCGGGAGAACTGGCAGTGGCTCGCGGGTAGTCCAGTGATTCTGGGCCTTCTGGGCTGGCTCATCAGCCGGCTTCGCACACCCAAAGAACACAAGGCGGGCTTTTAGCGTAGGCGCGGCCGCGAGCCTCTCCCCCGGGGCGGCGCTCAGCTACTGGCAAGGCGGAGATCGCCCGGCTTTCGCGGGGTCTCTGGGGTGGCCCGGAGCCGACAAGAACCCGGAGGAGGTTAATTCTACTTTGTCAGACTGACTTCCCGGCAGAGGTGCCACCTGGCGTCAGCCGGGCGTAAAAGGGGTCAGCGGACCTTCGACCTTCCAGCCTCCGCCAACACCCGCCTTCATGGGGCCAAGATGCCCTCCCGCTGCCTCATACAGGGCTCGCAGAGCCATAGAAGATCCATGCGGAGTGTCTCCGGACTCGACAACAACGCCACTTTGGGACGCCCCCTTGAGGGTTCGGCCGACGCCGGAGGGGCTCTACCTATCTGGGTCGGCGAGGGATTGCCGTCGATTCGCGGAATCGATCGCGCTTTGCCGAGCCTGATGTCGAGCTTTCATCTGGCGCACCACTTCCTCGACGGTCACGTCTCGCTTGGGGAGGAAGTGAGCCAAGAGACCCTCAATGTCCGAACAACTCAGCAGAGGATGGCTCTGCAAAAGCTTCTCCTCCAGCATGAAGAGCATCGCCATCATCACCAAGGCCATGTGGTGATGCCAGGCAAGCCAGCCGCGCACTTGATAGTCAGCCAGGCCGCTCTCGCTCTTGGCATCCTCGAACGAGCGCTCGATCCAAAACCGCTGCCTCTGCATTTGGACAATTGTGGCTGTGGGATGGCAGGAAGAGAAGTCTCGCAACTCCCCATGGTTGCCGTGGGATCGGAATCGTGGGCGGGTCATGCAGGGCAGGCACAGGGGCCTGAGCTTCTGGCATGTTGTGGTCATTCGGGAGGTGAATTCTCCCGCGACGATCAAGTACGTCTTGAGCAATGCCCCTTCGGAGACTTCTCTTGAGCGCCTTCGGAGAAAAATGCTCCCCAAATCGCTTTGAGAAGCTCTGAAACCCCCATTTCCACAAGCGGGGATGGGGCATCGGCAATCTCTTTTTTTGGGCGTTGGGGGCTACGGTGTCTCCCGTAGATGTCAGCGTGACGCCTGACCGCAACTCTACTTCTCTAAGTACTCGAAATCAAGACCCTGGACGCAAGGGTAGCTCCGGGGAGAGGGGGAGCGGTCTGACAAAGTAGAATTAAGGGCGTCGGATTAAGTGAGGTCGGGCAGGTCCGCGGGTGAGTGATGGCCGCGGGAGGGGACCGTGGGTTATCCGGCAGGCCATCGTCCAGTAGGTGGCGCGCTCGGGAACCGCTGAACGGAGCTTACGATTTCAAGGGGCGGAAGTGTTCTTCCGGCAGCCGCCAGGGTCCGACCAGGAGATCGTGCGTGCCCTTCTCAACCTGGGCGGGGAAGTCGGGATATTCGCTGCGGATCTCCTCGGCGACGCAGTTCAGGGTGGAGGCGAGGCGGCGGTCGTGCTGGTCGATACTCGCGAGCTGCCGGCGGATGCGGCGCCATGAGATCCGTGACGGGGTCATGGCCGACCAGCACCGGTAGAGCAGGTAGGACGCTCCATCCCAGAAGAGCGGGCGGTTGTGGAACCTGCGCATGAGGCGAAGGGGCAAGACCACGGGGTTGTTGCGCAGGTAGTCATGGAAAGTCGGGTCGAGGACGATGCCGTACCGCCTCAGATCGGCGGGAAGGAACGAGAGCTGGGAGCGGGTCTCGGCCGCCAGGAGCTGCCGGGCCTCGGCTCCGTCTCGGGGCGTATAGGCCTTCTGGATCGGCCTCATGTTGAGGCGGGCGGTGCCGCCCGGAGTCCTTAGGAGCAAGGTTAGCGAGAGACTGAGAAGACGTTGCAGGCGTTCCTCGAAACGCTGGTACTGCACCCCGGAGCGGGCGAGTTGGAAGGCCTCGAAGAAGTCGGTCAGGCTGGCGAAGTTGACGAAGCCGGTGTCGTAGGTGAGGGTGGTGATCCAGGCGAGGAGGGCCCGGTCGGCGCCGAAGGGGATGGGGACGTTTGGCTCTGTCGTCGAGAAGTAGACGGTGAGGTGGGTATCGGCGCCGATCTGGGCCTCGCGAGGGATCGTCGTCAAGGGGCTCCGCTTATAGGGGAAGCCGCAGAAGACGAGAGCCTTGGCGGCGAGGAGGAGGGAGTTGGGGTCGTCGGGGCGATCGGCGAGGACGGGGAGGGAGGGGGACGCGGGTGGTAGTGGCGGGGCGGAGGCGGCCGGGCCTTCGGGGAGCGGTAAGGCCAGAGAGGCGAGGATGCCCGAGAGAGGTTTCGGGGAACCTCTCCGGTGGTCGCCGAGCCGGTTCTCGAGGCGGGGCATCCGCCCCCTCACAGGCAGGATCTCACTGCCGCTCATGGGGCTTCCTGGCCGGGCGGCACGGCGAGAACCCAGGACGAAAGCGTGTACAAATTCGGTACACTGCCGCTCAATCCCCGCCAATTCGTGGCAACCTTCAGCGACCCTCGTCGGAGGCAGAAGGCAAGCAGAATTAAGGGGTTGACGAGTTGGGGCGAGTTGTGGCGGTTTGGCCCGGACAGACTTTTAATCCGCGGGTCCAGAGTTCGAGTCTCTGACGGCCCACCATTCCAAACAAAGAAGTTAGCGGGTTCCGCGGGACCGCCTCTTGTCCCATTTCGTACACTGGTCCGTATGGCGACGATCCAAACGGTCAGTGGGAAGGCTGGAAAGAGCTACCGTGTCCTGATCCGGCTCAAGGGGTATCCGACCCAAACGGAGACCTTCAGTCGGCTCACCGACGCCCGCCGCTGGGCGGTGCAGACGGAAGATCCGGGAGAATCGGCACTTCGGTAGCCAGGCTTCCTCGAAGCCCACCCTCGACGACCTCCTCGACCCGCTATGCGGACGAGATGCTGGAGAGCTTCGCGCCGAACGAGCGGCGCAATCGCGTGCGTCAGCTCGCCTGGTGGCGGCATCAACTGGGTCACCTGACGCTCGCGGATCTCACCCCTCACCTGCGTTAATCTTCGTCGATCATCGTCTCCCCAGCCCGCAGACCCTCGCCGCGGCGGAAAGTACCGCCTTCTCACCCCTCTCGCTACCCTATTCGGGGCTCTGCCGCCCTCTTCGGGGACATCTGAGACTATTCCGGGACAGAGCGCCATATTTGGGGACAAGATAGCCCATTATGGGACAAGATTACTATTTGGGGACGGTATAGCCTATTCCGGGACTGGCTTCGCTGCCGAGGGACGAGGCACCCTCAAACGGGACCTGGGGGGGATAGGTGCCAGGTGAGGGGCGAGGGCTGCTCCGCCCCGCCCAGGACCCGTCTTCAAAGGCGAACTACTCCAGCGATGGCTAACGACTTGCCGATAAGCTGCGGGAGCCGAAGGCCCCCCGTCAGGTTCATCGGTTTGTAGGGCGTCCTGCCTGCTTTCGTTGAAAGGGCTCGAGCACCTCGATCATCTCAGCCAACGACCTGCAGCTGGTCCTCAGACCTCAACGGAGAACCGAGCCTCGCGGTTGAGCTGGCGCGATCAAGTGCGTGATGACCAATCGTCTCGATCCGTCGATCGGCGGTCTCGAGAAGGCCTCGCTCTACCGACCCGGAACGGCAGCCCTCACTTCCCGCCCGGGTGGATCTCCATGAGATTCGTCAGAACCGTCTCGGGGGTCAACGCATGGTAGACCTGGAGAAGTGCGGTGAAACGGGGGCCGAGGATCTCGATCGATCTCTCCACGCCGTGGCGGAGATCCTCGCAATACTCCGCCAGCGCTCGCGGCCCACGGGCGGCCAAGGCGCGGACGACGTTGAAGGTGCCGGACTCCCCATCCTTTTCGATCGACGCCGCGTCGTCGTCGTACTCCATGATCTCTTCGAGAGTCTCGAAACACTGAAAGGTCACCTCGTCCTCGGGCCATTTCTTGAGCCGCCACAGCACCCGATGCAGGAGGCGAAAATCGAAGGAGCGCAGCGTCGCCGCCCGGCGGATGTCGGCGAGCGAGGCGGAACCGCTCATGTACTTTTTTTCAAGGGAGAAGTAGGTGCGCGCGCCGTCGAGCTCCGCTGCCAGGCGATCGTCGAACAGGCCGAGAGAGTCGAGAAAATCATGGATCGAGTCGAGGCCCGCGCAGGCGCCGACGAAACCGCCCTCCTCGTTCAACGTGTCGGCACTGTAGACCAGCGACTCCAGGGTCACCCAGAGGCCGAAGTGCTGGAAAAGCCCGCGGGGGAGATTGTGATAGGAAAAATGGATCTTCGAGAAGGCGTAGAGGCTCGGCCGGCGCGATCCACGCTGGAGAAGGAAACCATCGGTGCTTCTTTGTCGAAGGGCATGGATCTCTCCTGGGCGCTCAAAGGTCTGGGTCCTCAAGCGGGCGCGTTTCCTCCGGCTCCGTCCCGGACAGGAAGCCGCCCTGGCGCAGCTCACGTACGCTGGCTCTAAAGGCCGCCACGATCTGTTCTGAATCCTCGGCGGTATGGGCGGTCGAGAGGTAGCAGATCCTCCCTTCCCAGATGTAGATCCCCTGGAGGAGCAGGTGGAAAAAGAGGAGGTTCGAGGCCCACCACTCGCGGGGGAAGCGGAAGGTGAAGAGCGAGCCGAAGCGGACGATCCGGCCGGGGAAGCCTTCGGCCGCGAATACCTCGTCCAGGGCGACGGCCAGGCGCTCGGTCTTCTCGCTCAGCTCCGCCTGCAGGCCCGGGCTCGCCCGCAGGCGCTCCAGGACGGCCAGGGCCGCCGCCATGACGAGCGGATGGCGGAAGAAGGTGCCGCCGAAAAGCGTGATCTCGGCTTCGGGAAGCGAGCGGTCGCCGTAACGCCAGTCGCCGCCGTCGATGGCGTCCAAGTATTTCGCCTTGCCCGCCACGATGCCGATCGGCATGCCGTTGGCGACCGTCTTGCCGTAAGTGACGAGGTCGGCCTCGACGCCGAAGAGCGCCTGGACGCCCCCTGGGTGGACGCGAAAGCCGGTCACCACCTCGTCGAAGATCAGGGCGATCCCGGCCTTCTCGGTGATCGCGCGGAGACGGCGGAGGAGGGGGCCGTTCAAGAGCTCGGGGCGGCGGCTCTGGACGGGCTCGACGAGGACGGCTGCGAGCTCGCCGGCGTGGGCCTCGACGACCGCGAGCGACTCCTCGCTCCCATAGTCGAGGACCAGCAGGTCCTCGACTAGGTGCGGCGGCACCCCGGGGGCCATCGGCAGGACGCGCGCTCGGCCGTCCGCGCCGGTCTCGCCGCGCGCCAGCACGCCGTCGAACGTGCCATGAAACGCCCCGGCGAAGAGCGCGATCCGGGTCCGCCCGGTGACCGCCCGCGCCAAGCGGAGCGCGATCATCACCGCTTCCGTCCCCGAGTTGCTGAAGGTCACCCGCTCGACCCCGGCGAGCTCCCGCACCAGCTCCGCGACCCGCCCCGCGGTCTCGGATTCCGGCCCGATCTGAATCCCCAGGTCGAGCTGGCGACGCAACGCCGCGTCCAGAAAGTCCGGCGAGTGACCGAAGAGCAGCGAGCCGAAGCCCATGGTCAGGTCGAGGTACTCGTTGCCGTCGACATCCCAGATCCGGGCCCCGGCACCGCGGTGCCCGACCAGTGGATAGACCAGCTCCTTCCAGAGCAGGCGGAAGCCGGAGACCGCCCGGTTGTTGGCGAGGCAGCTCCGGTAGGCTTCGGTGAGCTCCCGGGAGCGGCGGGTCTTCGAGGCGAGCCGCAAGATCAGCTCATCCAGGTGCTCGCGCTGGCGTGAGGTCAGGGAGGCCTCCGGCGACCGGTCGATGGGACGGTAGGGGACGAACGCCGCTCCCGGCGCTCCCACCCCTCCAGTCACCCCCGCCGCCGCGACGGGCACGGGCCGGGGAGGCGGCGCCAAGTGCAGGGATACGCCGGGCGCTCCCGTGGGCGTCGGGACGGGCCCGACGGGCTCGGGCGAGGGCCGAGCGTCGCGGGCGAGCAGGTCGAGCTGACGCTCGAGGAGCCGCAGCTGCTCGGAAAAGAGCGCGCGCAGGTCGGCGTTCGGTTCCGGCCGCGCGGCACGGGGCGGGGCGGCCGGCGCCGGCGGCTTCGGCGCCGCCGGCACGGGGAGAGGATTCGGAGCGGGGACCGCCGCCAGGCGAGGAGCCTCCAGCCGGCCCCCGGTCGCCGTCGCGAGGTAGGCCGCCACGGTTTCGACGCTCGACAGCTCCTCGACCAGCCTTCTGAAGGGAATGCGGGCGCCGAACGTCTCCTCGATCCGCTGGCTGGCGCGCAGCAGCAGGAGGGAGTCGGCCCCCAGCTCGAGGAAGCTCGCGTCCGGCAAGAGCCGCTCGCCGGGAACCCCGAAGAGGTCCGCGAAGAGGGAACGGATCGGTTCGAGGAGCGGGGGAGGCGCGGGGTCAACCCGGAAGGGTGCGGTCATGCGAGTCTCCTTCTTCGAGGTCCAGAGAGGATTCTTCCAGCAGGTCGATCTGCCGGGCGAGGAGGGCGACCTGCCGGGAGAGAAGTCGCACCAGAGAATCGTCCCCGCCGTCCTCGCGCGGCTCCCGGGGCCAGGCGAGGACGCTCGCCTCCGGCCGGAGCTCGACCGCGGCAGTGAGACGAGGGACGGAGCCCGAGCGCACCCCGGCGAGCCAGAGCTCGCCCAGGGTACGGGCGAGCGAGTCGAGGTCGGTCCCCTCCCCATACCGGGCGAGGGACGCGGCGACGAGCTCCTGCCCTGGGACCTTGAGGAGGTTCCGCCGGATGAGGGCGCTCAGGGTGTCGCCGGGGCCGACCTCCAAATAGACCCGGGCGGGCGTCTCCGCCAGCCGCCTTACGGAGTCGGCGAAGCGCACGGTCCCCCGCAGGTGCCGGGCCCAGTAGTCCGGATCGGTCGCCTCTCCGGCAGTGATCCAGGTGCCGGTGAGGTTGGAGAGGAAGGGGATCTGCGGCGGCTTCGGCTCCGCGGCCCGGACCCGGGCGGCGAAGAGGTCGAGGAGAGGCTCGACCGCGGCGGAATGAAAGGCGTGAGAGGTCTTGAGGCGCCGGCAGGGCAGGCCCCGGCCCTGGAGCCGCGCCAGAAGCGCCGCCACGGCCTCCTCCGGACCGGAGACGACGACCCGGTCGGGCGCGTTGACCGCCGCGAGGGAGAAGCTCGGAGCCGAGGAGGCCCAGTACCTCCTCCTCCGGCAGCGGGACGGCGAGCATGGCCCCAGGGGCGAGTCCCTGGAGGAGAGCGCCGCGCTCGGCGACGAGAGCCAGGGCGTCCGGAAGCGAGAACACGCCGGCCAGGCAGGCGGCTGTGTACTCGCCGACGCTGTGGCCGAGGAGGGCGGCGGGCTCGACTCCCCAGGCCCGCCACTGTTGCGCCAGGGCGTACTCGACGACGAAGAGAGCCGGCTGGGCGAAGGCGGTCTCCGCCAGCCGCGCCGCCGCGGCGTGGAGGTCGCCGGCATTGCCCGTAGGCCAGAGCGCCTCCCGAAGGTCGAAACCCAGGAGCGGGAGAAGGATCTCGCAGCAGCGGTCCACCTCCTCGTGAAAGACCGCCTCGCGGCCGTAAAGTTCGTGCCCCATGCCCACCCTTTGCGCCCCCTGACCGGGGAAGAGAAAGACGACGTCGGGACTGCCGCCGGAGCGCCGGCGGGTCGCGAGGGGCGAAGCCAGGAGCCGGGGAGGAAATGCCAGGTCGAGGTCGCCCAAGGCCCTCCCGGGCTCGAGCACGGCATGGGCGAGGAGATTCTCCAGGTGGCCCTGCCAGCGCTCGACCGTGGCGCGGTCGAAGAGCGAAGTATTCCACTCGCAGTGGAAGCTCAAGCCCCGCTCCGACTCGGCGACGTCCCAGAAGAGCTCGAACTCCGCCCTGCCGGTCGCGACCTCCAGGGGAGCGAGGTCGAGCCCCGGAATCGCCAGCTGCCCCGCGGGGCGCTCGAAGTTGAACAGGGTGGCAACGAGCGGCGGGCGGCCGCGGTAGGCAGCGAGGTCCAGCCGGCCGACCAGACGCCAGAAGGGGTAGAACCGGTGCTCGTAGGCGTCGAAGAACTCTGTCCGCACGGCGGCGGCTACATCGGCGAAGCGGCTGCCGGCCGCGGCGCGGGTCCGCAGCGGCAGGAGGCTCAGGAAGTAGCCGCAGAGCGGCGCTCCGTCCGGGGGGCGCGCGTCCGCCGGGACGCCGACGACCAGGTCGTCCTGGCCGGTCAGGCGGTGGAGAAGCGCCCGGATCGCGGTGAGGAGCAGGATCGACAAGGTGCAGCCCAGCCGCGCCGCGAGCAGCCGGAGGGCGGCCGTCAGATCGGGATCGATAGCGGCCAGGAGAGAGCCGCCTCGGAAGCTCCGCTCCGCCCGTCGAGGCCGGTCGATCGGCAGCTGAAGCGGCGGTGGTGGCGGGGAGAAGCGAGCGAGCCAGAAGGCCTCGTGGGCTGCCCTCTCCGGGCGGCTCTCCCGCGCCAGGATCTCGGCCACGAAGGAGCGGTAGGACCGCTCGGCGGGCAGGACGCAGGGCTCGCCTAAAGCCTCCCCGGCATAGAGCTGGCAGAGCTCCGGGAGGAGGAAACGGAGGGACGGACCATCGGTCACGATGTGGTGGATCGTGAGAGCGAAGACGTGGAGCTCGGAGTCCAGGTGGAGGAGAAGGCCGCGCAGGAGGGGGCCCCGAGCGAGGTCGAAAGGCAGCCCGGCGTGGTCCGCGAGCCGCGAGGAGCCTTCGCTCTCAGCTCTCCCACCGGCGAGCCGGGAGAGGTCGACTCTGGGCAGATCGACCGCCCCGATCGCCGCGAGACGCTGGCTCGTTCCGTCCGGAGCGAAGGTGACGCGGAGAACCTCGTGACGGTCGACCAGGCCCTCTAAGGCCCGCTCCAGGGCGTCCAGGCGGAGCGGCCCGCGCAGGCGGAGAGCGATGGCCTGGTTGAACGCCACCGAGGCGTCCGGGCCCAGCTGGGAGGTGTCCCAAAGCTCCTGCTGCTCCGCGGTCAGCGGCAGGAGGGACGGCGGCGCGGCGGGCGGCGCGAGCCAGTAGCGCTGCCGCGCGAAGGGATAGGTCGGCAGGGAGAGACGGAGCCGGCGCTCCCCCGCGTGCAGGCGACGCCAATCGATCCGGTGGCCGGCCTGCCAGAGCCGGCCGAGGGACGTCAAGAGATCCACCATCCGCGACCCCGTCACCGCCGGCTCCGGAGCGAGGAGATCGAGGATGCGTTCGGGCTTCCCGTCCCGCGGCCCCGCCGGCTCCCCCCCGGACGCCGGCCACTCCCCCGTCGCGGCATGGAGGGCGCGCACCGCTCCCGCCACGTCCTCGGCGAGGACGAAACCGCGGACATCGAGCTCCCGGCGGCCCACCTGGAGGGTGTAGGCGAGGTCGGCCAGGTGGGAAGCCGAGAAAGGGGCCTCGCTTCCCTCCCCTTCGGATGACTCCAGGTGCCGCGCCAGGCGACCCGCCATGGCGGCGAGCGCCGCGCCATCCCGGGCGGAGAGAGGCAGCAGCTGCCAGGCCCTGGCCGGTGGCGTGGACTCCTGGGGGGGAGCCTCTTCGAGCACGACGTGGGCGTTGGTGCCGCCGATGCCGAACGAGCTCACCGCCGCGCGGCGCGGCGCGTCCCCGCTCGGCCAGGGGTGCAGCTCGGTGTTGACGTAGAAGGGACTGGCGGCGAAGTCGATGCGCGGGTTGGGCGCCTGGAAGTGCAGGCTGGGCGGGATCTCGCCGTGCTCGAGCGGCGAGGACCGCCTTGATCAGCCCCGCCACTCCCGGCCGCCGCGTCGAGGTGGCCGATGTTGGTCTTGACGGAGCCGAGGGCGCAGAAGCCGCGCTCGGCGGTCTCGGCGCGGAAGGCCCGGGTGAGCGCGGCGATCTCGATGGGATCGCCGAGCGCGGTGCCGGTGCCGTGCGCCTCGACGTAGCCGATGGACTCGGGCGGTCGACCCCGGCGAGCGTCAGGGCGGCGCGCGATCGACCTCGGCCTGTCCGGCGACGCTCGGGCGCCGTGTAGCCGACCTTGGCCGCGCCGTCGTTGTTGATGGCCGAGCCCGCGGATGACGGCGTGCATCGTGGTCGCCGTCGGCGAGGGCGTCCTCGAGGCGCTTGAGCACGACGATCGCCGCACGCCTCGCCGCCGACGCATGCCGTCCGCCGCGGCGTCGAAGGCGCGGCAGTGGCCGTCGGAGCGGCCGATGGCCCCCTCCTGGTGGAGGTAGCCGGCCCACTCGCGGCACCGCGGACGGAGACGCCGCCGGCGAGCGCGAGGTCGCACTCGCCGGCGAGCAGGCTCTGGCAGGCCAGGTGGACGGCGACGAGCGAGGTGGAGCAGGCAGTCTGCACGCTGACGCTGGGCCCGCGCAGATCGAGCTTGTAGGACGACGCGGGTGCATAGGAAATCCTTGTCGTTGGCGAGCTGGAGCGGCAGGCCTTTGAGGTCGCCGACGAGCTCCGGGAGGGCAGGACCTGGTGCAGGAGATAGCTGCTGATCGTGGCGCCGGCGAAGATACCGATGGAGGCCCCGGTGCTCCCGGCATCGCAGCCGGCGTCCTCCAGGGCCTCCCAGGCGCATTCCAGGAAGAGGCGGTGCTGGGGGTCCATGCACCTCCGCCTCGCGCCGGCTGACACTGAAGAAGCCGGCGTCGAAGAGGTCGGCCCCGGCGAGCACCCCGCGCGCCGGGACGTAGCGGGGGTTGCCGACCAGGGCCTCCTCGACGCCCGCGGCGAGGAGCTCCTCGGCGCGAGAAGAAGGTGATGCTCTCCTCGCCGCGCAGGAGGTTCCGCCAGAAGGCCGGCACGTCCGCCGCTCCGGGGAAGCGGCCGGCCATGCCCACGATCGCGATCTCCAGCCCCGTCCCGTCCATGGTCAGGGCTTCGACCCCGCGGCGGCGCGCAGGCGCCCGAGCCGGCTCGTCACCCGCTCCCGTCCCCGGAAAGGGCGCTCGCGGGCGCCGGCTGCGGCGCCTGGCGGCCAGCGCCTTCTACGTGCAGCGCCAGGGCACCGACGTTCGGAAGGCTGAACAGATCGAGGAGCGAAATCTCGATCCTCAGTTCTTCCTGCAGGCGGCCGTGGAGGCGGATCAGGAGAAGCGAATGGCCGCCGAGATCGAAGAAGTTGTCGCCGCGACCGACCCGCGGGACCCGCAGGAGCTCGCGCCAGATCGCCGCGATCCGCTCCTCGGTCCCGGCGCGCGGCGGCTCGTAGGCGCCGCCGTCCCGCCCTGCGCCGCCCTCCGGGATGGGAAGAGCGCCACGGTCGAGCTTGCCGTTGGCGTTTCTCGGCAGCTCGTCGAGGAAGACGAAGGCGGCGGGGACCATGTAGGAGGGGAGCCGCGCGCCGAGGTGGGAGGCGAGGGCGCCCGTGAGCCCGGGCCGCGGGAGCGCCGGCACCACGTAGGCGGCGAGCCGCCTGCCGCCGTCCACATCCGGCAGGGCGAGGACCACCGCTTGGTCGACCTCTGGATGTGCCATGAGCTCCGCTTCAATCTCGCCGGGCTCGACCCGGAAGCCACGGACCTTGACCTGGTCGTCGACCCGCCCGATGTACTCCAGGAGCCCATCCCCGCGCCACCGAACGAGATCGCCGGTCCGGTAGAGGCGGGCGCCGGCCCGGCGGTTCGACGGATCGGGGACGAACCGCTCGGCGGTCAGCCGGGGGCGGCCGAGGTAGCCGCGCGCGAGGCTATCGCCAGCGACAAAGAGCTCGCCCACGACCCCCACGGGAACGGGGGAGAGATGCCGGTCGAGGACGACGACCCGGCGATCGCCGATGGGCCGGCCGAGGGGGATCGACGCCGGCCGGGGAGGGGGATCGGGAGGGAGGGGATGGCAGGCTGTGAAGACCGTGCACTCCGACGGTCCGTAGCCGTTCACCAGCCACAGGGACGGGAAGCGCGCGAGCGCCCGATGCACATGGGAGACCGACAGCGCCTCTCCCCCGACCAGGAGCTGCGTCAGGCCGGTGAATGCTTCCGGGTGAGTGTCGATGATGGTGTTGAACTGCGACGAAGTCACCCACAGGGTGGTGATCCCATGGGTGGCGATCGCCCTCCCCAGCTCCTCGCCGCCGAGCAGCCGCTCGGCCACCAGCACCGAGCGGCCCCCATGGAACAGGGCGGGCCAGAGCTCGAGGGTGAGGACGTCCCATGAGATCGAGGAGTACTGGAGGAGGTGCTGCCCCTGGGTGTAGTCGATATAGTCGACGTCCCAGCAGAAGCCCGGGACCGCGCGGTGGGGGACGAGGCTACCCTTGGGGCGTCCGGTCGAGCCCGAGGTGTAGATCGCGTAAGCTAGGTTCTCGGGGGAAAGCGCGACCGGCGGCGGGGCGGCGCTCTCCCGAGCGATCTCCGGCCCGTCGGCGTCGAGGCGGAGGAGCGCCGGTCGCCCCACGACCCCTGCCGGGAGGTGGGCCGCGAGGGGCGCGAGCGTCACCACCCAGGCGAGTCGGGCATCTTCCAGGAAGAAGCGCAGCCGCTCCGACCCCTGCGCCGGATCGAGGGGCACGTAGGCTCCTCCGGCCTTCAAGATCCCCAGGAGGCCGACCACCAGCTCGACCGAGCGTTCGGCGAGGAGGCCCACGAGGCGGTCCGGCGCCACGCCGCGGCGGACGAGCGACCGGGCCAGCTGGTTCGTCCGCCGGTCGAGCTCGGCATAGGAGAGCTGCCGGCCGGCGCCGGCGATCGCCACCGCGTCGGGCGTCCGTCCGGCCTGGGCCGTGAACAGCTCGTGGAGCACCGGCCGCTCCGGCCGGCGGACCGGTTGCCCCCGCCATTCCAGGAGCTGATGCCGCTCGGCCGCCGCGAGGAGCGGCAGCTCGGAGAGCCGGCGGCCGGGCGCGGCGACGGCGGAGGCGAGGAGGCTCGCGAGGTGGCCGCCGAGGCGTCGCACGGTCGCGGCGTCGAAGAGGTCCGTGCTGTATTGGAGCCGGCACGCGAGCCCCCCGGAGCCGGTCTCTTCCAGGGTCAGGGAGAGATCGAACTTGGCGGCGTCGACGGCCAGCGTCTCGATTGCCGCCGCGAGCCCGGGGCCGAGGTCGAGCCGCGGTCGGGCGTTGTTCTGCAGGGTGAGCATCACCTGGAAAAGCGGCGTCCGCGCCGGATCGCGCTCCGGGGCGAGAGCCTCGACGAGCTTCTCGAAGGGCAGGTCCTGGTGCGCGAAGGCATCCAGGGCGACCGCGTGGACCCGGCCGAGGAGCCGGGAGAAGTCGGGGTCGCCGGAGAGATCGAAACGGAGAACCAGGGTGTTGACGAAAAATCCGATCAGCTGCCGGATCTCGGGACGGCCGCGATGGGCGACCGGGGTCCCCAACAGGAGGTCGGACTGTCCGCTGTAACGTTCGAGGAGGGCCGCCAGACCGGCGGCGAGAGTCATGAAGAGGGTAACCCGATGCTGGCGAGAGAGGCGATCGAGGCCTTGGGCCTGCTCTGCCGGCAGCGTCAGGACGATCCCGGCCCCCCGATGGGTCGAGACCGGGGGGCGGGGCCGGTCGGTAGGCAGGTCGAGGGCCGCCGGAGCGCTCCCCAGGCGCTCGCGCCGGGAGGCAAGGAGACCCTCCAGCACCTCGCTGGAGAGCCAGCGGCGCTGCCAGCGCGCGAAGTCGCCGTACTGGAGAGGCAGAGCGGGGAGCGGAGAGGGCCGGCCGGCGGCGAAGGCCCGGTAGAGGGCCGCCGAGCTCCGCGGCCAGGAGGTCGAGCGACCAGCCGTCGAAGGCGATGTGATGGATGTTGACGAGCAGCTCGTGCTCGGCCTCGCCGTGACGGAGGAGGAGCGAGCGGAGGAGCGGCCCGGTGGCGAGATCGAACGGCCGCGCTGCTGCCCCGGCGAGGAGCCGCGCTGCGGTGGCCGAGCGGACCGGCGGCGAAAGCGCCGCGAGGTCGACTACCGTCGGCACCCCGGCGGCGCTCCCGAGATGGGGGAGGACGACCGCCCGCGGCTCGCCGCCCGGGCCGGTGGAGTCGGGAAAGACGGTGCGGAGCGCCTCGTGACGCCTTGAGACCTCGGCGAGCGCGGCGCCTAGGGCCGCCACGCTGCCCGGCGCGAGAGGGCCTTCGATGCGTACCGCGAGCGGGATGTTGTAGAGCGGCAGGCCCGGCTGCACCCGGTCGCTGAACCAGAGCCGCTGCTGAGCGAAGGAGAGCGGCAGATCTCCATTCCCGCTCGGCAGGATCGGTGGCGCCGCGAGATCCCCCTGGAGCGCGCGTTCGAGATCGGGGGCCAGGGCCGCCACGGTCGGCTTCTCGAAGAGCCGGTGGAGCGGCAGCTCCACCCCGAGGGTCTGGTGGACCCGCGACGCGACTTGGACCGCCAGGATGGAATGGCCGCCGAGGGCGAAGAAATCGTCGTCGAGCCCCACCCGCGGGAGCCGCAGGACATCTTCCCAGATCCCTGAGAGCAGCTCCTCGATCCAGCTCCTCGCCGCCTGTGGGGCGCTCTCCTCCACCGCCGCCCGCACCTCCTCCGGCGCCGGCAGCGCGCGGCGATCCACTTTGCCGTTGACGGTGAGCGGCAACGCCGGGAGGAAGAGGATCGCCGATGGCACCAGCGGCCCCGGCAGCCTGGAGAGGAGCGCCTCGCGGAGCGCCCCGGCGGCGCCGGGGCTCCACTCGCCGTCGCCCACGACGTAGGCCACCAGCCGGCGGTCGCCCGACTCCTCCTCGCGCGCGATCACCGCCGCCTCGCGCACCCCGGGCTCGCCGAGGAGGGCCGCCTCGATCTCCCCGAGCTCGATCCGGAAGCCGCGCACCTTCACCTGGTGATCGATCCGGCCGAGGTACTGGAGGTCGCCGTCCACCGCGCGGCGGACGAGGTCGCCCGAGCGGTAGAGGCGCGCCCCTGGCGCGCTCCCCAATGGGTCCGGCACGAAGCGCAGGGCGGTCCGCTCCGGATCGCCGAGGTAGCCGCGGGCGAGACCGGCGCCCGCCACGCACAGCTCGCCTGCGATCCCCAGGGGAACGAGATCCAGTTCGCGGTCCAGCACCTGCAACCCGAGGTCGGGGATCGGGCGGCCGATCCAGCTGCCGCCCGGACCCCGGACGTCCGCCTCCGAGAGCGGCCGATAGGTGACGTGGACGGTCGTCTCGGTGATCCCGTACATGTTGACGAGACGCGGCTTCGATGCTCCGTGCCGAGAGACCCACGGGCGCAGGCTCTGGAAGTCGAGGGCCTCGCCGCCGAAGATCACTAGCCGCAGGGCCAGCTCCTCGGTGCCGCCCCCCTCCTCCTCGGCGCGCATCAGCTGCCTGAAAGCCGAGGGCGTCTGGTTGAGCACCGTCACCCCCTCCTGGACCAGCAGCTCGCGGAACGCCTCGGGCGAGCGGCTCACCCAGTACGGCACCACCGCCAGGCAGCCGCCGTAGGCGAGGGCGCCCCACATCTCCCAGACCGAGAAGTCGAAGGAGAAGGAGTGGAAGAGCGTCCACACGTCCCCGGGGCCGAAGCCGAACCAGGCCTCGGTCGCCGACAGCAGCCGGGCGACGTTGGCATGGGTCACCTGCACCCCGCGCGGCCGCCCGGTCGAGCCCGAGGTATAGATGACGTAGGCCAGGTTCTCCGGGCTTACTCCAATCGCGGGCGGCGGTCCCTCTCCCTCTCCCTCTCCCTCCGGCTCGTCCAGGTAAACGACCGGGCTCGCGAAGCCGTGCGGCGCCGCCGTGGCTCGCTCGGAGACGACGAGCGAGGCTCCGGCGTCGGCAAGGAGGAAGCTCAGGCGCTCCCGCGGATAGGCGGGGTCAAGCGGCAGGTAGGCACCGCCGGCCTTGAGAACGCCCAGAACGGCGACGACGAGACCGGGCGAGCGCTCCAGGCAGATTCCCACCACCCTCTCCGGCCCCACCCCCCGCGCCGCCAGGCGGCGGGCCAGCCGGTCCGCCTGGCGGTCGAGATCGCCATAGGTCAGGCTTTCGACCCCCATCACGAGGGCCGGCGCTCGCGGGGTGCGCCGCGCCTGCTCGGCGAAAATCTCGTGCAGGCAGCGGCCGGCCGGCCCCGCCGATTCGATCGGCGAGACCAAAGAGGAGACCAAAGAGACAGACGGCATTGGAGCCTCCTCGACGGCGAGCTGGTGGCGCTCGGCCGGCGACAGGAGCGGCAGCGTAGAGATCGGCGTCCCCGGCCTTGCCGTAGCAGCGGCGAGGAGCACCGCGAGGCTCGCCGCCCAGCGCTCGACGGTCGCACGGTCGAAGAGCTCGCTCCGGTAGTAGAGGAGGACCTGCATCCCGCTCTCGGTCTCCGCCTCGGTCGCCTGGATCTCATAGAGCGAGACATCGAGGAAGTGCTCCCAGTGACCGACGAGCAGATCGCCTGCCTGCCTGGGCTGAATCAGGGGCCGCTGGAGGACGGAGACGGAGTCGATCGGCGCCCGCCGGAAATCACGGCCGGCCGCGAGCTCCTCGACCAGCTTCTCGAAGGGGTAGGCCTGGTGCCGCTTGGCTCCGGCGACCGTCTCGTGCATCCGCGCCAGGGCCTCGGCGAAAGGCGGATCGCCGCCCAGATCCGTGCGGAGCGCGGGCGTGGTGACGAAAAAGCCCACCTGCTCGTCGAAAGCGGGGTGGGTACGGCCGGCGAATTGCACGGAGACCAGGAAGTCGGTCGCGCCGGTCAGCCGGGCAAGCAGCACAGAGAAAGCCGCGGCAAAGGCGCGGAAGAGGGTCGTGCTGGCGTTCGAGGCGAGCCCTTTCAAGCCATCCCGGAGAGCGGCCCCCAGGGGGAGGAGCACCGCGCCGCCGGCATAGGTCGGCGCGGCGGGGCGGGGCCGGTCGAGCGGCAGGTCGAGGCTCGGGGGCCTGCCGCCTAGCCGCTCGAGCCAATAGCGGCGCGAAGCTTCGAGCTCGCCGGAAGCGATCCTCTCCGCCTGCCAGGCCACGAAGTCCTGGAACTGCAGAGGGGGAGGAGGAAGGGTGCCTCCCTGGTAGAAGGTCAGGATCTCTCGCACGACCGGGCGATAGGAGACGCCATCGGTCACCAGGTGGTGGAAGCCCAGGAGCAGCAGGTGCCGGTCGCGGGCGAGACGCACGAGCCAGAAGCGGAAGAGCGGGCCGGTCACGAGGTCGTAGGGGACCTCCAGGACGTCGCGCGTCCGCCGCTTCGCCTCTCCCTCCTGTGCCGCGGCGGGGAGAGCGGAGAGGTCGGCCTCTGGCAGAGCGACTGTGAAGGGGGCGAACGATTGCACCGGCTCTCCCCCAGAGAGGGTGAAGCGGGCGCGGAGCACGTCATGGCGGTCGACCAGGGACTGGAGCGCCTGGCCGAGCCGCGAAACAGCTAGGGGCCCCTTGAGGTCGAGGATGCGGAGGATGTTATAGAGCGCCTGCCCGGGGGAGAGCTGTTCACGCAGCCAGAGCGCCCGCTGGGCGGGGGACAGGCCGTAGCTCTCACGCTCCGGCTGGCGCGCGATGGCGGTGCTCCCGTCGGCCGGCGTCATGGCTGGCGCACCGGGGCTCGCGCGCGGTCGAAGACGTCGACGGGCTGAACCGCGGCGCGCAGGCTCTCTTTGCGGACGCGGAGCGTCGCCGTCTTCGGCAGCTCCGCCCGATACTCCAGGTAGCGCGGGAGCTTGAACGGAGCGAGGCGCTCCGCGCAGTGCGCGAGGATCGCAGCCGGCGGCAGATCCGCCGGGGATAGGCCGGCTGTGAGCACGACGAAAGCCTTGACCTCTTCGCTGCGTACCGGATCGGGAACGCCGACGACGGCCACCTCGGCCACCCCTGGATGCGAGCCGATCGCCGCCTCCACCTCGGCGGCGGCGATCATCTCGCCGGAGCGCCGGATGGCGTCCTTCTTGCGGCTGACGAAGAAGAGAAAGCCGTTTTCGTCGAGATAGCCCAGATCGCCCGTCGCGAGCCAGCCGCCCTGGAGCACCGCGGCCGTCCCCTCCGGGTCCTTCAAATACCCCTTCATGGTCGCCGGGCTCCGCTTGACGATCTCGCCGGTCTGCCTCGGCGGCAGGTCGCGCCCCGCCTCGTCGACGATACGGATCTGGTGCACGGAGGGGTCCACCGGCAGTCCCACGGAGCCGACCTTGGCGTCCATCTCCCGCGGGAAGCCGGCGCGGGGAGCCATGACCGGCATGGGATCCTCGGTCAGCCCGTAGACGGGGACCAGGGCGACGCCGAAGCGCTTCTCGAAGGCCCGGTGCAACTCGCGGTCGATGGTGCCGGCGACGGAACGCAGGGGGCTCCCGCGCTCGCCGGGCTCCGGATCGCGCAGCAGCAGGAGGCGCGGGATGGTCGTCAGGCCGTTGATCGAGGTGACGCGGTGGCGGTGAACGTCGCCCCAGAACCGCGAGCCGCTGAATTTGGGCGGCAGCACGATCCGGAAGTGCGCCGCGAGAGCCATGATCACCACCAGCTGGGCGTTCAGGTGGAAGAGAGGCGAGACGATCATCATCGTGTCGCCGGTGTCGTAGCCCATCCCCCAGCCGCGGCCGATCCCGGCCGCGAGCAGCGAGCGGTGGGTGTGGATGACGCCCTTGGGGAGGGCGGTGGTGCCCGAGGTGTACTGGATCGCGGCGAGGTCGTCGGCCGCCACCTCCGGGAGCGCCTGAGGCCGTGGCGCCGCCGACAGAGCCAGCAGATCTTCCCATGGCACGGCGCCGGCTCTAGCCTCGTCTCCGGGCTCGAAGGACGGCGTCACGACGACCAGGTCCGGGCAGGGCCGGATCTCGTCGACGACCGGCAGCAGGCGGGGCTCGGTCACTAGGGCGTGGATCTCGGCGTGGCCGGCGACGTAGGAGATCTCGCTCGGGGTGAGCTGGGCGTTGATCGGCACGAGGACCGCCCCGACGAGGAACGTCCCATAGGTGGCGATCAGGAACTCCAGGCGGTTGCCCATGAGGATCGCCACCCGGTTGCCGCTCGCGATGCCGCATCCCCGGAGGCCGGAGGCGAAGCGGTGGGCTGCCTGGGCGAATTCGCCGAACGAGATCCACGGGTCCTCCCCCGCGAGGACGAACGGATCGCCCGCTCCCCGGGCCACCGATGCCCGGAGCAAGGCGGGAAAAGTCGACGCCGTGGAGCGCTCTTGGGCGCCGGCGACCCGGCTCGCCGCGGGCTGGGCTCCGGAAAGACCGCTCATCCGCTACGACTCCGCGCCCGCTACCGGCTCGCGGCTCGCCCGCTGCCCGACCGGCGGGAGATCGCCGGCCGCGAGGATCCGGCCGCGTTCGATGGCCTCGGCCAGGCCCGCAACCGTCGGGCTATCCTCGAAAAGCGTGAGGAGGGGGACAGAGACCCCGAAGGTGTCGCGCACCGTGGCGATCAGCCGGATCGCCAGGAGCGAGTGGCCCCCGAGATCGAAGAAGGGATCCTGAACGCCGACCCGCTCGACCCGCAGAAGATCCTGCCAGATCGCAACCACCGCCTCCTCGACCGGCGTGCGCGGCGCCACGTAAGGCACCCGCTTGCCGAGACCGGCCACGCCCGGGGCAGGAAGCGCCCGGCGGTCGACCTTGCCACTGGGAGTGAGCGGGAGGGCGTCGAGGATAGTGAAGTAGGCGGGGATCATGTAGTCGGGCAGCCGACGACGCAGGCCCTCGCGCCAGGCGGCGACGTCGCTCGCCCCCCCCTCTTCCGGCACCACCCAGGCGATCAGCCACGCCTCCGCCCCGGCCTCCAGTACCCCCACTACCGCCTCCCGCACGCCGGGGCTGGCCGCGAGGGTCGCCTCGATCTCCCCCAGCTCGATACGGAAGCCGCGCAGCTTGATCTGGTGGTCGAGCCGCCCCAGGAAGTCGACGGTGCCGTCCGCCATGCGGCGGGCGAGGTCGCCGGTGCGGTAGAGCCGGTCCCCCGGAGCGATCGCCGCCGGATCAGGGACGAAGCGCTCGGCCGTGAGGTCGGGGCGCCGCCAGTAGCCGCGGGCGAGCTGGACGCCGCCGATGCACAGCTCGCCGGAGACACCCACCGGGAGCTCGCCTCCTCGCGGGGCGAGCAGCCGAATGCGGGTATTTGCGATCGGCCGGCCGATGGGCACCGGCCGCTCGCCAGTCTCGCCGGCGACGGGCCACCAAGTGACCTCAACCGATGCTTCGGTCGGGCCATAGAGGTTGTGGAGCTCCACACCCCGCTCTCCCAGGCGCCGGCCGAAGCGGGCGGCCAACTCGCCGGAGAGCGGCTCGCCGCTCGCGATCACCCGCCGCAGTGTGGAGCAGCCCGCGAGCTCCGGCTCGTCCAGAAAGGCTTGCAGCATGGAGGGGACGAAGTGCAGCGTGGTCACCTCAGCCTCGGCGATGAGCCGCGCGAGGTAAGTGGGATCCTGCTGGCCGCCGGGGCGGGCGAGGACGAGCCGGGCGCCCACCAGAAGGGGCCAGAAGAGCTCCCAGACCGAGACATCGAAGCCGGTGGGAGTCTTCTGGAGGACCCGGTCCCGGGGCCCCAGGGGCAAGACCTCCTGGGCCCAGAGGAGCCGGTTCACGATCCCGCGGTGGGTGTTGACCACCCCCTTCGGCCGGCCGGTCGAGCCGGAGGTGTAGATCATGTAAGCCGGGGCGTCGGGGTGCCCCGCCTCCTCGGCGAGCGGCGCTCGCCGCTCCCAGGGCTCCCCAGGGTCGAGGAAGAGGACCGGCGCCGTGCCGGCGGGGAGAGTCGACAGGAGGTGCCGCTCGGTGAGGAGGACGCGGACGCCGGAATCCGCCAGCATGAATGCCAGGCGCTCTGCCGGATAGCCGGGGTCGAGAGGCACGTAGGCGCCGCCCGCCAAGAGGATGCCGAGGAGCCCCACGACCATCTCCGGCGAGCGTTGGGCGGCGATTCCCACGAGCGACTCCCCGGCCACGCCTTCTGCGCGCAGGGCGGCCGCCAGCCGGCGGGCACGGTCGAGGAGGACGCCGTAGGTCAGGGCGCGGCCCTCTCCGAGGACCGCCACCTCGCCGGGAGTCCGACGAGCCTGCGCGGCGAGCCGGCTGGAGAGGGTCTGTCCGAGGTCCCAGGCGGCGGCGGTGTCGTTCCACTCCCAGAGGACCTGGGCGCGCTCCACCTGGGTGAGGATGTCGATCTCGTCGAGCCGGAGGTCCGGATTCTCGACCGCCGAGGCGAGGACCCTCTCCAGATGGCCCAGCATGCGGGCGACCGTCGTGACGTCGAAGACTCGCCGGTCGTAGATCACCTTTACCGCCATCCGCCGCTCCCGAAAGCCATAGAGCGTCAGCGGATACTCCGGCTGCCGGTGGACCCGGAGCCAGCGGTGGCCCCAGGCGCCTCCCAGGGCCCGCAGCGACTCGTTCCAGCGGTAATTCTCGAACAGGACCAGACTCTCGAAAAGCCGCGCATCGCCCGGGATCTCGCTCCATTGGCGCACCTGTCCCAGGGGGACAAACTCGTGCTCCCGGTGCGCCAACCACTGCGCCCGGAGCCTGGTCAAAAGGGTCCCCAGGCTCATCTCCGGCGCCATTGCTACCCGCATGACCAGGGTATTGATCAGCGGGCCGATGATCCTTCGTCCCTCGGGTACGGCGGCGCGGTTGGACTTCACACAGCCGTAGAGCACGTCCCGCGAGTTGCCATAGCGGCCGAGGAGGAGCGCCCAGGCTCCCTGTAGGAGAGTATGGAAGGTGAACCCGCGCTCCGCGCAGAAAGCTTCGAGAGCGGCCGTCCTCTCCTCAGACAAGTGGATCTCCCGGTCGTCGTGGGCCTCCCGCGCCGCCTGGAGGCGGCGTGTGACCTTGACCGCGCCCAGGGGCGTCGGGGCCCGAAAACCCGCCAGTTGGCGTCGCCAATAGACCTCGGCCGCGGCCATGTCCTGTCGCTCCAGCCACTCGATGTACCGCCTGAAGGGCTCGACCGGTGGCAGATCCGGTTCCTCGCCGCGCCGGAACGCCTCGTAGATCGAGAAGACCTCGATGAGGACCGCCCGCACCGAGCGGCCGTCCACCACCCCGTGATACATGGTCCAGACGAAGCTCCAGTCCGCCTCCGCCCGAGCGAAGAGAGCCATCCGGATGAGCGGTGGACGCAAGAGGTCGATCCCGCGGCCGCGGTCGGCGAGCAGGAAGGCCGCGAAGAGCTTCTCCTGCTCAGAGGGCGAGCTGTCGCGCCAGTCCTCCTCCTGCCACTCGAGGCTCGCCTCGCGATGCACCTCCTGCACCGGCGGCTGGCCACCCGGACACCGAAAGCCGCTCCGGAAGATCGCGTAGCGGTCCACGACGCGCTGCCACGCACGCCGGAAGGCGATGGGATCGAGGGCCTCCGCGAGCCTCCCCACGATGTGGAAGATCTCGACTCCCGACTCGCCAGCAAGGGTGCGATGGAACAGCATCCCCTCTTGCAAAGGTGTGAGCCGGTAGGAATCCTCGAGGTCCGGCCTCTCCATGCTCTCCATTATCGGCAGCCTTCCGTCATTCCTCACAAAAGATATACTAGTTTTACATTAGGATGGAAGTAGTGAAGAGCTTGAATAACTTGCCCAGCCCCTCTACGCCCCCCGCTCCCCGGCTCACCGCCCGCGAACGGATTGGCCTCCTCTTCGACGGCGGCTCCTTCGTGGAGACGGGAGCCTGGGTCACCCACCGCTGCCAGGATTTCGGTCTGGCGGGCCGGACTCCGCGGGGAGACGGGGTAATCACCGGATGGGGGACGATCCGGGGGCGGCTCGTCTATGCCCTCTCCCAGGACCGCGCCGTCTTCGGGGGCTCGGTCGGCGAGGCGGGTGGCCGCAAGATCTGCCGCCTTCTGGAGCTCGCCCAACAGAACGGCGCCCCGCTGGTCGCCCTCTACGACGGTGGCGGGGGAAGGATCCAGGAGGGGGTCGACGGGCTGGCCGGTTTCAGCGAGATCCTCTGTCGTCATTGCGAGCTGTCGGGCGTCGTGCCCCAGATCAGCGCCATCCTGGGTCCGTGCACTGGAGGCGCGGCCTACTCGCCGGCTCTCACCGACTTCATCTTCATGGTCGAGGGCAGCTACATGTCCCTGACCGGGCCGGAGGTGATCCGCGCTGTCACGCATCAGGACGTCAGCAAGGAGGAAATCGGAGGGGCGGCGGTGCACGGCACCCAGACGGGCCTCGCTCATTTCGTCTCTCGCGACGAGGTGAACTGTCTTCACGGCATTCGCGAGCTGCTGTCTTTCCTACCCAGCAGCTATCTCTCCCCCCTGCCTTTCGGGACGAGCGAGGACAGCTCGGAGCGCCGCGCGGAGGAGCTCGACCTGCTAATCTCCTCGGATCCTCACGAGCCGTACGACATGCGGTGTCTGATCCGCGCCGTGGTCGACGACGGTCAGTTCCTGGAAGCTCAGGCGGGCTATGCTCGAAACCTACTCGTTGGCTTCGCCCGCTTTGCCAATCAGACGGTAGGACTGGTGGCCAGCCAGCCCAACTACCTGGCAGGAGCGCTCACCATCGACGCCGCCCTCAAGGGATCACGCTTCGTCCGCTTCTGTGACGCTTTCCGAATCCCCCTGGTGACGTTTGTCGACTCCCCAGGGTATCTGCCGAGCCTCCAGGAGGAGCTGGGGGGGGTCATCCGGCACGGCGCCAAGCTCCTCTTCGCCTACGCCGAGGCCACCGTGCCGAAGGTCACGCTCATCGCCCGCAAGGCCTATGGTGGCGCGTACGCGGCCCTTGGCAGCAAGCAAATGCGAAACGACGTCAATCTAGCCTACCCCTGGGCGGAGATCGCCGTCGTCGGCGCGGAGGGGGCCGTCGGCGTCCTCTGTCGGCGCGAGCTCCAGCAGGCCGGCGAACGAGTGGAGGAAGTTCGCGCCAAGCGCGTCGAAGAATACCGGCGCAAGTTCGGCAACCCCTTCGCCGCCGCCGAACGCGGCTACATCGATTCGATCGTCCATCCCTCCGAAACGCGTCCGGAGATCATCCGCGCGCTTCGCGGCCTGAGGAATAAGAGAAGTCAAAGGGAGGGGAGGAGGCACTCCAATATGCCTCTTTGAAGCGCCTCCGACCCGCCTCAGGCGTGAGACCGGGTGGGATGTCCCTGAAAGGATGTCCTGAAACGAAGCCTGGGATCTTTTCCCTCCCTGTTCCCTGGGTTCCGGGGTTTCGCCGCCTCTACTTATAAGCGATGATGAATCGACGACTCACAAGAAATTGTTAACAAGGTAAAGAAGATCGTCGAGTTCAAGCGCCACCGGCGCGGCATCGAGTCGGCGCTCGACCGACTTCAGGCGGAGCTCGCGGCACTCTTCGAGGACGGAGGGGCCGAGACGCTCCAACTGTCGATGGGGGTGCTGCGGCGGGTGCGGCGAGAGCAGGGCGAGGGCTGGGACTTCGTGATTGAGGTGTAGCCCGGGTGAACGTGGCCTATCTGACGACCTCCGGGATGCAGGTCCGGCGCAAGGGGGAAAAGCTCGAAGTCTGGCAGGGCGACACCAAGGTGCGCGATCTGCGTCTCTTCGAGCTCGACCGGCTCGTCGTGGTGGGCGCGGTTCAGTTCTCGAGCCAGGCGCTCTCTCTGCTCTTGGACCAGGGGATCGACGTTTCGTTCCTGACTTCCGGAGGTCGCCTGCGCGGATCGCTGGTCTCGGCCGAATCGCGCAACGTCTTCCTGCGCCTCGCGCAGTTCGATCGGTTCAAGGACGCCAAGTTCCGCCTGGCGTTCGGCCAACGCGTCGTGGCGGCGAAGCTCACGGCCCAGGAGAGGCTGCTGGCGCGCCAGGCCCGCAACCATCCGACCGGTTTGAGGAAGGGGCGCAGGAGCGGATTCGGGAATTGACGCAGAAGGTGGAAACCGCGGAGTCCGTCGAGTCTCTCATGGGCCTCGAGGGGAGCGCGGCGGCGGTCTACTACCGCCAGTTCGGCCGGATGCTTACGACCGTGCCGTTCCCCGGCCGCAAGAAGCACCCCTCGACCGATCCTGCCAACGCCCTCCTGAGCCTCGGCTACGTGCTTCTCGGCAACGAGATCGCGGCGCTTCTGGAGGCGCGGGGCTTCGACCCGGCGGTCGGGTTCCTGCACGGCCTGCGGTACGGCCGGAGCCGCTCGCCCTGGACGTGGTAGAGGTCTTCCGCCAGGCGGTGATCGACCGGCTGACGCTGCGCCTGCTCAACCGGCGACAGCTGACGCCCGAGGACTTCGAGGGCGGAGAGGCGGGCCTGCGGCTGAGCACCGATGCGTTCAAGCGGTACCTGGCCTTCTATGAAGAGCACCTCCGCTCGGAGAGCGAAGGCCAGGGCACGCCGACCTGGCGGGAGCGGCTCCAGGCGCAGGTCGGCGCGGTCAAGGAGATGGTGATGGCGGGGTGTGGTGGCACCGTTCTATACTTGGAAGGACTGGAAAGAAGGGGGTCGAGCGGATCGTGGGCAGGAGTAGATCAGGGCTGACCTTCCCGGGTGGTCCCGCTAACCTCCGGGAAGGTGAAAAACCGGGGGGGATTAGCGGGAAGGGCGAAAACGAGGGTAAGTCGAAGAAAATCAGCGAGGTAGAACGAATCGATGGTCGTCGGACAGGCGCTCGGCTGCAAGCTCTCGAAGCTTCGCCAGCGAGGTTAGCGGAATGGCACTTTCAAGCCTATTGGAATCAAGCGGTTAGGGAGCTTGCTGTCGCAGGGAGGTCAGGACCCTTCGGGGATTGAGACAGCGAATTCAAGTCGACGACGGGATGACCGCCGGAACGATCGCAGGGAGTCAGGAGGGCCGGAAGTGCTCCCTCGGCGGCCGGAACGGTGCGACGACGAGATGGTGCGAGCCGGACTCGATGCGGACAGGGACGTTCGGAGAGTCGGTGCGGATCTCGTCGGCCACGCGTTCAAGGAGAGGGCGAGCCGGCAGTCGAGCTGGTAAACGCTTGCGAGCCGCCGACGAACGATCTTCCAGGGGATCACGCAGGGGAGTGCGGGTCGACGGCCTCATGTTGAGGCGGGAGACACCCGCGAGGATCAGGGAGAAGAAGAAGCTGAGGAGTCTCAGTTCGGCTCGTCGATCACCGCGGCGACCGAAACAGCAACGACGGCCTTTTCCAGCCAGCGCTCCAGCCGCTCCGGATCCTTCTGGGCCAGGATACGCTCGCGGACGGCATCCGGCACCGCAAAGCCGCGGGCCCGAAGCACGGTTAGCAGGGCGTGCGCCGCCTCCTCGGTGCGTCCCTCGGTGCGTCCTTGCGCGACGTACTTTTTCGCGAAATCGGTCTGGTATTCGTAGCCCTTCATCATCGTCTCCAACGCGCGGCGAGCCGCCGCATTCAAGGAATTGTACACGAGGTCGTAGTACAGCCTGGCTCTGTCGTCATCGAGCCCCTGGATCGCGGGCAGCACCGCGGCTGCAATCGTCGCTCCCTGCTCGGTCTCGCCGTGGGCCATCGCGGAAAGCACCCCGAGCTCGGGCCGGCGGGCCGCTTCCGCAAGGTCCGTCACGACCGGAACGGCGTCGCGGCGCAGCACAGCCGGGTGCAGGACGAAGCCGGAGCCAATCTCGATCGGCTCCGCGCACCATCCAGCGACGATCGGATCGGTCGCAAGGACGAGGAGATCCGCCGGGCAGACATGGTTGGCGCGCGAGTTGACCACATAGGCGGGCCAACTGAAGCGCTTTCTTGGGTCGACGGCCAGTTGTACCTCGACGATGATCACCCGGACGGGGATGTCGCGGTCGAGAAGGACGACCACGACGTCGGCGCGGTATTCGGCGGGCCGGATCTCGGTCAAGTCGGTCGAGGCGAGGCGGGCTTCGGTGTAGGGCGGAAGCGAGACGCCCAGCGCCTCCACCAGCATCTCGGCGGCGAGCGACGGGCGATTCTTAAAGAGATCCACGAAGATCTCATGGTCTATCGAGGGCATGGCGACGATATTCCTCTTTTGGACCTTCTCTCACTCTCGACCGGCCTCTCCAGATTCCTGAAACCGCGAAAGAATATCATTTTCCCAATTCAGGAGATCCGTGGTGTGAGCACCAACATACTGTGATCCAGTTTCAGGGCCGGAAGTGCTCCTTGGGAGGTCGGAACGGCGCGACGACAAGATCGTGCGAGCCGGGCTCGACGCGGACAGGGAAGTCCGGATAGTCGGCACGGATCTCGTCGGCCACGCGGTTTAAGGAGAGAGCTAGCCGGCGATCGAGCTGGTCGACGCTCGCGAGCTGTCGGCGGATGATTTTCCAGGGGATGACGCAGGGGGTGCGGGCGGACCAGCAGCGGTAGAGGAGATAGGAGGCGGCATCCCAGAAGAGGGGACGGTTGTGAAACCGCCGCATGAGGGTGAGGGGGAGTATGACGGGGTTGCCGCGCAGATACTCATGGAACGCCGGGTCGAGGAGGATGCCGTAGCGCTTGGTGTCCGATGGAAGGAGAGAGAGCTGGGAGCGGGTCTCCTCGGCGAGGAGCCGCCTCGCCTCGGCGCCGTCCCTCGGCGTGTAGGCCCTCTGGAGAGGTCTCATGTTGAGACGGGAGACGCCGCCCGGGGTGCGCAGGATCAGGGAGAGGGAAAAGCTGAGGAGGCGATGCAGCCGCTCCTCGAAGCGCCGGTACTGGACGCCGGACCGAGCGAGGCGAAAGGCATCGAAGAAGTCGGTCAGGCTCGTGAAGGTGACGAAGCCGGTGTCGTAGGTGAGAGTGGTGATCCAGGCGAGGAGGGCCCGGTCGGCGCCGTAGGGTGTGGGGACATTCGCTCGGTGGTCGAGAGATAGACGGTCAGGTGGGTGTCGGTGCCGAGGTGGGCCTCCCGGACGACGGTGGTCAACGGGCTCCTCTGGTAGGGGAAGCCACAGAAGACCAGGGCCTTGGCGGCGAGGAGGAGGGTCTTGGGGTCGTCTGGCGGGTCGGCGACCGGCATCGGGGTAAGGCGGGGGAGCAGGGAGGGAGGAGCCGAGGTCTTTGTCCCAGCATCGTCGTTGTCAGGAGAGGCGGGGTCACCCGGCCGGAGAAACCCTGGGGCGCCGACGAGCCAATGCTGGAACCCCGTCCTGGAGGACCGTTGGCGGGGTTGGTCGCGACGGTTCACCGGGCCTCCAGCTCAGCCGACACGGCGTCATGGCAGCAGAAAATTTCGTACACTTTTCGTACACTGCCGCCCAAATCTCGCCAATCCTGGGCAAACCTCGGGTGACCTCTATTGCAGCGTAAACAGCGCAGAATGAAGAGGTTGCTGGTTTGTGACGGTTTGTGGCGGTTTGGCCCGGACAGACTTTTAATCCGCGGGTCCAGAGTTCGAGTCTCTGACGGCCCACCATTCCAAACAAAGAAGTTAGGGGTCTCGGGCAAGGGCCTCTTGCCCCTTTTTGTGCACTGAACCGTCTGGCGACGATCCCCCCAACGGGTCAGTGGGAAGGCTGGGAAGAGCTACCTCTTCTCACGCTCCATAACTTGCGGGCTTCGGATCCTCGATCGCGAATTCGCGAGGGCTCGGGCTCGAGAGGAATGCGTAGACGCTCCGGCGCAGCATCAGGGTGAGCTCGAAGAGCACGGCGAGCAGGCTGCAGAGCGCATACACGAGCGGAATGTTCTTACCCGTAAGGTCGCCGGCCACCCCCCCCAGGGCCATGCCAATCGGGGCAAGCCCGCTCGAGACGGTCGTGAGCAGGCTCAAGATCCTCCCCCGGAGCTCGGGCGGTGTCGTCGCCTGGAGGATCGAGAGGAGCTGGACGTTGATGATGGCGAGCATGATTCCCAGGAGGACGCTCGCGAGAAAGGCCGCCAGCCGATTCGCGACGAGGCCGATGGCGAGGAAGGAGGTCGGGGCGAGGAGCATCAGCCCGGTGACCCACCGGCCGCGGGCCCGGCCCTCGAGCCGTAGCAGGCCGGAGGCCACGAATCCCAGAAGCGAGCCGCCGCTCACGGCGGCGAGCAGGAAGCCGTACCACTCGGGCCCGGCGTGGAGATATCTCTCGACGTAGATCGGCAGCAGCACGAGAATCGGCATGAGGAAGAAGTTGAAACCCGCCGCGGCGAGGAGGAAGGCGAGGAATCCCGGGGTGCTCCGCGCGTAGCGCAAGCCGTCGAGGATCTCGGCGCGAAAACGGTGGAGGGCGCTCTGCCCGCCGAGCGCGTCCGGCGTCGGCGCGGCAGGCCGCGTCGGGAGGCGAATGAAGGCGGTGCAGCCGGCGGAGAGGAGAAACGACACCGCATCGCCCAAGAACAGGAGCGGGGCGCCAAACAGGGTGTAGAGCACGCCGCCCAGGCCCTGCCCGAGGAGCAGGGAGCCCTGCCCGGCGAGCTGGTGGACCGCGTTGGCGGCCTCCAGGCGGCCGGCGGGCACCAGATCGGGAATCGCCGCCAGCAACGCCGGCTGGAAGAAGGCGCGGACCGCCCCCAGGAGGACCGAGACTCCGACGAGCATCGGCAGGAGGAGACGCGGCGAGCCGGTCACGAGCATGGCGAGGGCGAGCGCGAGCATGGCGGCTCCCGAGAGCAGATCCGCGCAGAGGAGGATCCGCACGCGCCCGAAACGGTCGGCGAAAGCGCCGCCCAAGGGGCTCAGCAGGATCGCGGGCAGGGCGGAGACCGCCAGGAGCAATCCCATGAGGCTGGCCGATCCGGTCGCCTTGAGGGTCCAGTAGAGCATGGCGACCGCGAAGGCCTGGTTGCCGATCTGGCTGACCGCCTGGCCCTGCCAGAGCAGGAGGAAGTTGCGGTTCCACAACCGGCCGGCGGGGGGGGCATGGGAGGTGTCGGGCATCGTAAGGGCCCACGCTGTCAAAGGTTAAGAGTGGAGCGCCCGGACCAGCTCGATACGGGTGGCGCGCCGGACCGGGACGAGGGTGGCCGTCAGGCCGATGGCGAGGAGCAGCAGGACGACGATGACGAAGGTCAGCGAGTCAGTCGGCTGGATGCCATAGAGCGAGCTCGCGAGCCAGCGGGTGGCCGCGCCAGCCGCGAAGCCGCCGAGCGCGATCCCAGCGAGGATCGGGCGGACTCCCTGCCAGGTCAAGAGCCGTGCGATGTCTTGCGACGTGGCTCCCAGGGCCATCCGGATGGCGATCTCGCGGCTGCGCAGGCCGATGAAATAGGCGATCACGCTGTAGATGCCGACCATGGCGAGCAGCAGGCCGACGGCTCCCAGAACGGTGAGCAGAAGGGTGTGGAAGCGCGCAGCGGCCGTCGAGGCGCGCAGCGAGCTGGCGAGCCTCGCCACCCCGTAGACCGGCAGCGCCGGATCGACCTCCCGCACCGCCCGGCGGAGCGCTGCCGTCACCAGGCCCGGGGACGGGCCACGCGCGACCAGCGTCATCGAACGCTGGAGCCATTCGACCGCCGGCGGCGGCATCTGCTCGAGCGGCAGGTAGAATTCCGGAACCACGTCCACGGTCGGCCCCTCGGAACGCACGTCGCCGACGACGCCGACGACTGTCTTCCAACTCGGCGCCTCGGGGCTTCCCTCGCAGCAAGCGATCCGTTTGCCGAGCGGGTCCTCGCGGGGCCAGGCGCGGCGGGCCAGCTCCTCGCTGACGACGATCACCCGCTGCCGGCCGGCGAGGTCGCCGCCGTCGAACAGGCGGCCCCGCTCGAGCGGGATGCGCAGGGCGGCGAAATAGTCTGGAGTGACGATCCGCAAGGTCGAAGGGATGAGGTTCTCGGGACGAAAGGGCCGCCCCTCGGGCAACAGCCCATTGGCGCCCCCCTCCGGCCCGAGGGGAGCCCGCGAGACCACGGCGGCGCGCTCCACGCCGGGGGCGTGCTCCAGCCGCTCGCGGATGCGTTCGAAGGTCGCGCGCACGCGATCGACCTCCCGGTAGCGGGTGTCGGGAAGAGCGATCTGCGCCACCGTGACTCCCGCGGGGTCGAACCCGGGCGCGACCGTCTTGAGGTGCCGCGCGCTACGGATCAGGAGGCCCGCGCCGATCAGGAGCAGCAGGCTGAACGCGACCTCGGCCAGGACGAGCCCGCTGCGCAGGCGGTCCCGGACCATGCCCATCCCGCGCTCCCCGACCTTCAGCACCTCCTGCGGATCGCGGCGCGCGGCGCGCAGGGCGGGAGCCAGGCCGAAAATCAGGCTGCTGGCGAGCGCGATCCCCAAGGCGAAGGCGAGCACGCCGGCATCGATCCGCGTCTCCGCAAGGCGGGGGATGCCAGGCGGCGCGCTCGCCAGGAGGATGCGGATCCCGAGGGCGGCGAGAACGGTGCCGGCCATCCCCGAGCCCAGGGCGAGCAGGACGCTCTCGGTCAGGAGCTGGCGGGCGATGCGCCGGCTCCCGGCGCCGATGGCGGCGCGGATCGCGATCTCCTTGGCGCGCACCGCACCCTGGGCGAGGAGCAGGTTGGTGGCGTTGCCGCAGGCGATCAGCAGTACCAGCGTGACGGCGCCGAGCAGGAGGAGGAGGCGAGTACGGTAGTCGCCGATCAAGACCTCCGCCAGCGCGCGGACGCTCACTCCCCGGACTTCATTGTCCGTCGGGTATCGCGCTGCCAGGCGGGCCATGGCGGCGCCGAGCTCGGCGCCGGCGCGCTGGGGAGAGATGCCGGGGCGGAGCCGCCCGACCACCTCGAGGTAGTGCTCGTCGTGCTGCGCCCGCTGCGCCGGGGTGAAAGCGATCGGCAGCCACAGCTCCTCGCCGGAAAGCGTTGGATCGAAGCCCTCCCGCATCACGCCCACCACCCGGTAGGGACGGTCGGAGAGCCGGATGGAACGGCCCACGATCCCGGGATCGGCGCCGAAGGAGTGGACCCAGAGGCCATGCCCGACGATCGCCACGTCGTCCTGGCCCGGCGAGTCCTCCGCCGGCAGGAACCCGCGGCCGAGCTCCGGGCGGACGCCGAAGACCGTGAAGAAGTCGCTCGTAACGCGAGCTCCCAGAACGCGTTCGGGGCGGTCGCCGCCGGTCAGGTTCAGGCTGGTCAGATGGAAGGCGGCGAGCGCCGAAAACGACGAGCTGGCGGCCTTGAGGTCGACATAGTTTCCAACCGAGAGGTGGTCGTCCTGCCCCTTCACCCGTTCTCTGACGAAGACCAGGCGTCGCGGGTGCGCGAACGGGAAGGGGCGCAGCACGACGCTCTCGACGACGCTGAAGATGGCCGTCATGCTGCCGATGCCCAGGGCCAGGGTGAGCAGGAGGATGGCGGTCGAGGCGCCGCCCCGCGCGAGATGCCGGAGCGCGTCGCCGAGATCCTTGGACAGCTCGCTCCACCGGCTGGACCGCTCTCGCCGCCTCGTTTCTTGCCAGGCGCTCATCTCCGGCTCCCGGCGGCCGCGGTGGCCGCCAGAGGGGTGGGCGGCGCGGCGACCGCCGGCGGACCGGCCGCCGGGGATGCGCCGGCGCTCCGATCCGCCTCATCGAGCCACCCCCGCAGGGCTGAGGCGAGCTCCGCGACGTGCGGCGGCAGGGCGAGCGTCTCGTGGTATCCGGGCACGTGCTGAACCCGGATCTCGCCCGCCAGGCTTCCCCAGCCGAGCGTGGGATCCTCGATCTGCCGCAGCTCTTCGGCGGAGGCCTGGCGCAGGTGCTCGGGATCGATCTCGTACGGCCGGAAGAGGACGATCCGCCCCGGGTAGGGGCGGGGTCGATAGCTCTCGAAGGCATGGTGCCGCGCCCGATGACCGTCGATGAGACGCACCAGGGTCGGCACGTCGATCTCCGAGTCCTCGACGGCGCGGAGGTCGCCGAGCCGCGCGAGGACCGTCTCGAGCTGCTCGGCGAGCGGCAGGCCGCGGAGCTCCTCGGCAGTCAGGGCGAGGTCCCTGCCGTTCTGGCGGGCCTGCTCCCGGGCCAAGGCGGAGACCAGGGCGGCGGAGTCGAGCGCGGTCGCAGCACGGCCGAGCGGCACCGGGGTGTCGAGGAGGGTGAGGAGGGAGATCCGCTCGCCCGCGCGTTCGAGCTGCTGCGCCATCTCGAAGGCGACGAGCCCGCCGAAGGACCAGCCGCCCAGCCGGTAGGGCCCGCGCGGGCGCACCGACCTGAGCGCCGCCACGTACTCGGAGGCCATCGCCTCGATCGAGGCGCCGAGGGCGCTGCCGCCGACGCTCAAAGGGGTCGCCTGGAATCCGAAGAAGGGCTGATCGGCGCCCAGGTGCTGGGCCAGGTGATAGAAGCAGAGCACCTCGCCGCCGATCGGGTGCACGAAGAAGAGCGGCGGCCGCGAGCCCCGCGGATGGATCGCCACCAGCGGCGACCAGGCTCGGCCGCTGCCCTGCCGTTCGAGGCGCCGGGCGAGACCGCGGACGGTTGGCGCCGCGAAGAGCGTCGACAGCGGCAGGTCCCGGCCCCAGCGGCTCTTGATTCGCATCATCAGCCGCACGGACAGGAGCGAGTGCCCGCCGAGCTCGAAGAAGCTGTCGTCGATGCCGATCGGCCGGGCGGAGAGCAGCTCCTCCCAGAGCTGCACGAGCTCCAGCTCGGTCACGCTCCTCGGCCGCGCGTAGGGCCGCGCCGCCGCGCGCCCAGGCGCGGAGACGACCAGCGCTTGCCGGTCCACCTTGCCGTTGGGCGTCTGCGGCAGCTCCTTAAGGAGGGTGAACGTGCCGGGGACCATGTGCCGGGGCAGCTGGCCGGCGAGCGCTTCGCGCAGCTCGGCGGCGGCGGGGACCTGGCCCGGCTCGGGGACCATGAAGGCCGCCAGGTGGCGGTCTTCGCCCTCGCCGCGGGCGACGACCGCGGCCTCCCGCACCGCGGGGAGGGCGACGAGCGCCGCCTCGACCTCCCCCGGCTCGATGCGGAAGCCCTGCACCTTGACCTGGTGGTCGGAGCGGCCGCGGAAGTCGAGAGCGCCCCCCGGCAGATGGCGGGCGCGGTCGCCCGTACGGTAGAGGCGCCCTCCTGGTCCGTCGGCGAAGGGATCGGGGATGAACCTCTCGGCCGTCAGGTCGGGCCGCCCGAGATAGCCCCAGGAGAGGCCGGCGCCGCCCAGGTAGAGGTCCCCTTCGACGCCGATTGGCAGCGGCTCCAGGTCGAAGTCCAGCAGGTGGGCCGCTGTGTTGGCGATCGGTCGACCGAGGTCCACCGCCCCGTCCCCGGCTCCCACCCGGCTCACCGTCGACCAGACCGTCGTCTCGGTCGGTCCATAGAGGTTCCAGAGGGCCTCCCCGCCGTCCAGGAGGCGCGCGGCGAGCGATCGCGGCAGGGCTTCGCCGCCGCAGAGCGCCTGCAGCCCGGGCTGGCCCGTCCAGCCGGCCTCGAGGAGCAGGCGCCAGGTGGCCGGCGTCGCCTGGAGGACCGTCGCCCGGGTGGCGGCGAGCCGGTCCGCCAACAGGCGGCCGTCGCGCGTCTCCTCCCGCGTCGCTACCACCACGCACCCCCCGACCAGCAGCGGCAGGAAGAGCTCCAGGGCAGCGATGTCGAACGATGGCGTGGTCACCGCGACCAGGCGGTCGGCCGGCCCGATCCCCAGCCGCTCGCCCATCGAGAGCAGGAAGTTGACCAGAGCCCGATGGGGGATCTGCACGCCCTTGGGCGTCCCCGTCGAACCGGAGGTGTAGATCACGTAAGCCAGATCGTCGCCGTCCACCGCGAGGGGCAGGGCCGCCGGGTTCTCCCGGGAGATTTCCGCCGCCGCCGCGTCCAGCAGCAGGAGCCGGTCGGCGGCCGGCGCCAGGTCCGCCGCCAGCCCCTGGCGGGTGAGGAGGAGATCGATCCTCGCGTCCGCCGCGACGAAGGCGAGGCGCGGCCGGGGATCGGCCGGGTCGAGCGGGACGTACGCTCCTCCCGCCGCGAGCACGCCGAGCAGGGCGACGACCATCTCCGGCGAGCGCTCGAGGAGGACGCCGACCCGCGCTCCCGGTCCGACCCCGCGACGGCGCAGGTGGCGGGCCAGCCGGTTGGCGCGGCCGTCGAGCTCGCGGTAGTCGAGGGTCTCCGCCGCGCCGACGAGCGCGGCGGCCGCCGGTGTCCGTGCCGCCTGCGCGGCGAACAGCCGCGGGAGCGGGTGGGCCGCCGCCGGTTCCGCGCGGCGGGTGTCGTTCCACTCGACCCGGAGCTCGTGCCGCTCCCCCGGGGTGAGCAGCGGCAGGCGGGAAAGGGGGCTCTCCGGCGACTCCAGGGCCGCCCTGAGCAGGACCTCGAAGTGCCGCAGCAGGCGTGCGATCGTCGTCTCGTCGAACAGGTCGGTGCGGTAGCTCAAGGCCCCGGCTAGGCGACCGGCGCGCTCGGCGAGGGAGAGGGTGAGATCGAATTTTTCGCTGCCGGGCTCGACGGCGACCGGCTCCAGGAGGAGCCCCGGCGCGGCGAGCGGCGCGACGGGCGTGTTCTGCAGAGCGAGCATGACCTGGAAGAGCGGCGTGCGCGACAGATCCCGCTCCGGCTGGAGTTCCTCGACCAGCTTCTCGAAGGGCAGGTCCTGGTGGGCAAAGGCCCGGATCGTCGTCCGCCGCGTCCGGCCGAGGTGCGCGGCGAAGCTCGGCTCTCCGGAGAGGTCGCCGGGCAGAACCAGAGTATTGACGAAGAGGCCGATCAGGTCCTCGCTCGCGAGGTGAGCGCGACCGGCGATGGGAGTGCCGATGGCGAGGCGGCGTTGCCCGGAGTGCCGGGAAAGGAGCGCCTGGAAGACGGCCAAGAGGGTCATGAAAAGCGTCGCCCCCTGCTGGCGGGAAAAGACCTGGAGCGCCTCAACGAGATCCGGCGAGAGCGCGAAGCTCCGGATCGCCCCAGCTGAGGCCTTGAGGCTCGGCCGCGGGCGGTCGCCGGGGAGCTCGAGGAGCGGCGGCACCCCGGCGAGCAGCTCCCGCCAGAAGGCGATCTCCGAAGCCAGCACCTCCCCGGAGAGCCGGCTCCGCTGCCAGGCGGCGAAGTCCGCGTACTGGATCGCGAGCTCGGGAAGCGGCGAGGCCGCGCCCTGCCGGAAGCTCGCGTAGAGGACGGAGATCTCGCGGGTCAGCACCTCGAGCGACCAGGCGTCGGAGACGATGTGGTGCATGGCGAGGAGGAAGAGGTGCTCCTCCTGCCCCGCGGCGACGAGCGCCGCCCGGAACAGGGGGCCGGCCGCGAGATCGAACGGCAGCCGCGCCCCTTCCCGGCTCAGGCGCGCGGTCTCGATCTGCCGCGCCGGTTCGGCGAGGCCGCCCAAGTCGAGGAGCGGCAGCGCCTCCCGCTCGCCATTCCCGATCACCTGGACGGGATCGCCGAGGGCGAGGTCGAAGGTGGTGCGCAGCGATTCGTGCCGTCGCACCACCTCGGCGAGCGCCCGGGCGAACGCTCCCCGGTCGAGCGCTCCCACGAGGCGGACGGCAGTCGCCAGGTTGTAGGCGATGCCGCCGGGTTCGAGGCGATCGAGGAACCAGAGCCGCTGCTGCGCGAAGGAGAGCGGCAGGGCGCCGTCCCGCGGCACCCTCCGGAGCGGTGGTAGCTGCACCCCTCGGCCGCTTCCCAGGGCCGACTCGAGGTTGCGGGCGAGATCCGCGACGGTGGGCTGGGCGAAGACCTCCTGCAGCGCGAGCTCGACGGCGAAGACCTCCCGCACTCGCGAGACCAGCCGCGTGGCGAGAAGGGAGTGCCCGCCGAGGTCGAAGAAGCCATCCTCCGGCCCTACCCGTTCGACGCCGAGCACCTCCGAGAAGATGCCCGCCAGGATCCTCGACCGGCGTTCGCGGCGCCGCTGCGCCGCCGCCGGAGGTCTCCGGCTCGCGGCTCGCCAGAGCCTTGCGATCCACCTTGCCGCTCGGAGTGAGCGGCAGGCGATCGAGGGAGAGGAACGCGGACGGGATCATCGGCCCGGGGAGCTTGTCCCGGAGATACTCGCGCACCGCGGCCATCCCTGGGGAGGCCCCCTCGGCCCAGACGACGCAGGCCATCAGGGACTTCTCGGTTGCGCTCCCGTCGCGCAGCACGACTGCCGCCTCGTGCACTCCTGGAGCGCCGGCCAGCGCCATCTCGATCTCCCCCAGCTCGATGCGGAAGCCCCGCAACTTGACCTGGTTGTCGGCGCGGCCCAAGAAATCGAGCCTGCCGTCGGGCAGGAAGCGCACTATAGGTCGCCGGTGCGGTACAGCCGTTCGCCAGGCAGGGCCGGGCTCTCGATGAAGCGCTCGCCCGTCAGCTCGGGCCGCCCGAGATATTCCAACGCCAGCCCCTCGCCGGCGGTCGCCAGCTCTCCCACGACGCCCGGCGGCACCGGCTGGAGAT
>CAVWRJ010000004.1:0-270089 GCA_963757335.1 uncultured Acidobacteriota bacterium
GCCCTGTCACGCCGCCGGATGCTCTCGATCCCCTTGCGGATCTCGCCTACGGTGAGGGCGGAGAGGTAGATCTCCCCCGAGGCGACCCCGGCAAACCAGGCGGCCACGCCCGGGTCGCAGCGGCGTCCCTTGCGGAGCTCGGAGATGATGTTGGTGTCGACGAGGTAGCTCACAGGTCGACCTCCCGGCCGCGCTCCTCTCGGCGCGCGAAATCGGCGTCCTCGCCCACCTGGGGAATGGCGAGGAGCAGATCCTTGAGGGGCCTCTTTTCCTCCGCAGGCAGCAGTGCCTGGCGGAGGATCTCCCGGTGCTCCGCCTCGGCCGAGCGCCCATGACGGGCCGCCCGGAGCTTCAGCTCCCGAACGACCTCCTCTTCCAGGTTTCTTACGACCAGCTGGTTCTTGGCTCTCTCTCGGTCCATGCTAGCAATGATAGCACTGCTGCCGTCCAGCGAAGTTGAGGTAGGAAGTGAGCCCGCACCGCCTCCGCGGATTTCTTGGGGCAGGCGGCGCCGGTGCGCGCGAGCGGATCAAAAACGAACGTCAAAAAACGAGCCCGGCGTTGCCGCCGGGCTCGCTGCAGGTCAGGCACAGCACTCGATGTGGCCACAGGGTGTGCACATACAGGTGCAGGTGTTCGCGAGGGTGCCACCTCCGGAGACGGTGCGCAGGTCCGTCTGGTCCAACTCGATCAGGCCGGACGGGTGGACGCCGAGGCTCGCCCGCTGCTCCTCGGTGAGGCTCAGGTAGTACTCCTCGTCCCGCAGAGCGCGGGCGACATCGATCTTATCCATCTTCTGTGCTCCTTTCGGAAACTCCGCGCCGGGAGGATCCCGGGTGGAGGTCTGCCGAGTCAGAGATTCCGGCCGGCGGAGGGGCAAGGACCAGGATCGACGGCACTCTCGGCTCGGCCGCCCGGAGCAAGCCGTAGCCGATCCCCGCGAGGCCGAGCATAAGGCCGGGAGGCTCGGTCCGGCCGGGAAGGCCGAAGCGCCACCCGTGAGCCCGAGCATCCGCCAGGATGCCCCCCAGGATGCCGCCGATCGGGGACGCGAGATCCAGGCCGAGCGCCTCCCGGGCCAACAGCAGGACCTCCAGATTTCCCAGGTCGCCATGGCACAGACAGTGGCTCTGGCCGAAGCCCTCCGCCAGTGTCGTCTCGACCGCGGCGGCGATCTCTCCCCGGATTTCTCCATCCGCGAGATGCCGCAGGCTGGCCAGGCGGGCCAAGCCGATCCCCGGTGCCCCGTGACACCAGCCATTCATGAAAAAGGGCTCACCCTCTTCGCTGCTGTTGCGCAGGTCCGGCCAGTTCCGCGCTTCCGGCGAATAGAGAGAGCGCTCATAGGCCAGACCCTTCTGAGCCGCCTGCCGGAAGCGCTCGTCCCCCGTAGCCGTGGCGAGTTGCAGCAGAGCCCAGGCGTTGCCGCCGGTACCGTGGGACAGGCCGGCGAGCGGACGTGGGCCGGCAACCTCCAGCACCCAGCCGATCCCCGGCCCGGCCGGCACCGCTCGCGCCAGCAGCCGCTCCCCGCAGCGGACCGCCGCCGACAGCGTCTCTGCCGAAGGCCGCTGCTCCCAGAGGCGCAACAGACAGAGAATGCATCCCGCCGCCCCCGCCACGATGTCTAAGTCCTCGTCGCTGTCGATGAGGTCCGGCAGGAACGCCACGATCGCCTCCGCGTCGTCTAAGAGCGCCGGCTCGTTCCACAGCGCCGCGAGATGAGTCAGCGCATACAGGGGTCCGCCCCAACCCGAGAAGGCGCCGATCGATCGCAGGCGCCTCGGCAGCAGATGGGTCCGCCACCGCAGGCTGGCCGCCCCGTCGCGGGCAAGCCGGGTCCACCGCTCCTCCCCGGTGACCGTGCCGAGATACGCCAGGAAGAGCACGATGCCGGGCAGTCCCAGGTGGAGGTCGAGCCCGGTCACATCCAGGGCCCAGGGCGTCCCCGGCCCCTGGCTCTGCACAGAGAGCCAGTGCGCCTCCCCCGGGCCGCGTAACGCCATCTCCTCCAGGCGCCGGCCCACGCCCAGGGCCGCTTCCAGAAGCTCCTCCCGTGAGGGTGCCGGGGTCCGCGGATCGAGCTGATAGGGCGGTAGATCCTGACCTTTGAGCGTCAGAGCCTCGATCGAGTCGTGGATGATCCAGGCCTGCCGGGCCAGGTCCTCTTCCCCGAATCGGGCGAGGCGCTCGCGGGCCGCTTCCAGCCCGGAAAACGGGAGGAACCCCGGGAACCGCTCACCGTCGCTCGCCCACAGATCCCGCGAATCCGGCCGGGCTGTAAATAGAGGGACGTCGCCCCGCAGCAGGTCCCGGCGCTCCGCCGTCACGAGCCCCGCCATCGAGGGCCTCTCCTCCACCGCTTCCCAGAGCCGGTCGAGGAGCCGGTCGCGGTCCAGAGCGTCGCCGAGGACGAAAGGGTGTTGCGCCTCCACCATAAGAGTGGCATAGGTGCGGGTCGGCCGCAGGATCACTCGCACTTCGCTGTCGGCGAACGCATCGAGGACGCTGCCCGGTGCAGCCAGCTCCTCCCGATGCTCCGCGAGCAGCCGAGCCATGGAGGTGAAACCGTCGAGCAGGGGGCCGAGGAACTCCCGCAAAGAAACCTCGGCGCCGTTCAAAGTCGGCCGGTGCTGCCCCACGGGGATCTCCACCGCCCGCCGCACATAGCGCATGGCGTCCGTCCCCCCCTTTTCGTTCATCAGCGTGGGAGCCGTCTGGCCGGCCGTTGCCGCAAGGCCGCTCAGGTCGAGCCCGCCGCCCTGCCCTCCCGCCCCCTCGCGGCTCCGCAAGGGCAGCAAACCCGTCCGCAGCACCGTCTCGAAAACCGGGCGGCCCATCCGCAGCTCTTCCTCGGAGGCGCGACCGAGATCCTCGGCCCAGGGGTGGAACAGCGCCTCCAGATCCACGAGGACGGGATGCTCTCCGGCGGCGATCAGGTTCTCGTGATGGAAATCGGTCGCCGACAGCAAATAGAGGAGAGCGAGATACCCCCCTTGCCGGCGGTAGAAACGCTCCATCTCCTCCCGCGTGGAACAGGGGCTCGCCTCAATCATCTCCACCCAGCCATGGTCGCCGCCGTCGACCATCCGCAGCAGCCGGTACGCCGGTGCGAAACCCTTCTCCCCGACCCAGGCGAGCAGATTCTGGAAGGCCTGCTCCACCCGCATGGACTTCGGCTTGTAGACCAGGCGGAGGCCGGAAGCGAGCTCTGCGATCAGCACCGACCGGCCACCGCGATGGGAGTCTCCCAGGCCGCCCGCGATCCTCACCAACGGCCCGGGAGCGAAATCCGGGAAAAAGGCGGCACGGAGAGCCGCTGCGTCATCCGAGAGGTGGCGCAGGAAATCCAGGCTTACCTCGACCCAGCGGTCCACCGCCTCGACGACCTGTCGCGCCAAAACCGGGTACTGGCAGAGGATCAAGAGAGCCGTCTCCCGGTCGCTAAGAGAGGTGGCGAAGGACTGGAAGCGCGTCTCCGGCGTATCCCCGATCAGCCTTCCTTCCCGCCCCGCCAGGTTCAACTCCAGGACCATCGTCCGCCCGAGCAGCAGGATCAAGCGAGAAGCCAGACTGCCAGCGAACAGGTTCGCCGCCGTGTCCGGATCGAAGAGCAACTCGGCTCGCCCGGCGGCCAGCTTCCGGATCTCCCGACGGAGCCGCGAAGTCCCGGCATCCAGAAGCGGCCGCACCACCTCGGAAAAGGCCAGGTGAGCGAGAGCGCCTCTGGGTAGCGACGGCGCAAGATACGAATCGAGCGTCTCGGTGGAAAAAGCCGCTTCGAGAGTCGCGAGCCAATCCGGCACCCCGGAAGCCCGGCGGGCCAGATTCTCCGACGGCTCTCCCAGCAGGTAGCGGAAGGAGGCCTCGGAGAGCCCGTCGGCGGCAAGGCGCCGGGCGAAGAAACCGTCTCGGGAGAAGGGGACCTGCGACCGCCAACGGCGCTCGCGAGATTCCGCGCGCTCCGGCTCCACGGGGGATCCCGGATCGCCCCCCGGTCCTTCCCGCAGGGAGGCCGCACGCTCTTCCAAGGTCAGAGCCCGGAACCATTCTGGAGACTCGAAAGGCCGCTCGTTCAACGCCTTCCCCCTTCCTTCAAGGGAGAAGACTAACAAGATATCCGTCTAAACCAAAGTATCTACGCGAATGCGGAGCAGCGCTCTCGCAGCGGCTTCGAGACTGCGATCGGGACCGTCACGATCAGGCGGCCGGCGCCGGCGACTTACCGGCCCCTCATGGGCGGCCGATGCTCCCCCAGGTCGGGGGCCTTCTTCTGGGCTTCCTGGGCGCGGCACCGGGTGCGGCGTCCATCCTGGTGCCCTCGAGCGAAGGCGGATCGAAGAGCTGGCAGGCCGGCAACTTCTTCGGGTCGAGCCCCTTCACCAGGTCCCAGGTCACGGCGGGATTCGGCCGCACTCTGGCGAAGTCGGTGTAGTTCTGGCTGACGGTCGGCGCATGGGCCGGCGCGAAGGGGTAGCCCGAGAAGTAGAAGGACTGCGGATGCCGGTAGGGCGGGGCCGACGGCTGGGCGCTGTCGGGTCGGGGGGTGGACTCGAAGGCGTAGCCGAACAGAATGCCGCCGTTGTCGGTCTGGTCCGGGAAGACCCCTACCTGCAGCGGCTTGCCGCTCGCCTGGGAGATCCAGAAGGAGTACCCCTGCACCCTGCCGTCCAGGCGCGAGGAGTCCCCCAGGCTGTAGGGCAGGTGCTGGATGAAGTTGCGCTCCGGCGGGTGGTTGTCCGGCGAGAACAGGCAGACCGGCGGCATGTCCTTGGGCCGGTCCTCCGGATAGGTGACGAAATAGGCGATCTTGCCGAGCGAGATGAACGAGCAGGTGAAGTTGTTCGGGATTGGGAAGATCGGCAGGCAGCGCTTGACGTAGTGCTCTTCCATCGCACCCTGGCCGTTGCCCCAGGTGGAGTCGTAGTAGGTCACGCCGTCCGAGGTCTCATAGTCCCTGCCCGCGACCAGATCGGCCGGCGGCTTGCCGTCATAGGGCGGGGGGTTCGACTGGAAGCGGTTGAACACCCGGTACATCTTCCAGTGCGAAGTCCAGTATTCCGGATACTCGGGATCGCTCGGCATCCCGGGCGCCCGTTCGTAGGTGCAGGTCCGCGGATCGGCGCACTCCTGGGCATGGGAATCGTTGTGCACGCCGTAGGTGGCGTAGACGTCGTCGGGCACCGCGGGAGTCGTGGCGCCCGGGCTCGCCAAGGCGGCACCGGCTGCGGCCAGCCCGAGGGCGGCGGTCAGGGTCAAAGCCCGGCGGAGGCGGACGAGGGTCATGGGCGGTCTCCGGTCGTCAGGTGGTTTTCGGCCGTCGTCGGCTGCCAGCGGAAGCAGAGGCCGGTGGCCACATCGGGATCGTCCGGCAGGGGTGTCGACAGCACGTCCTGGGCCGCCAGCCGGAGTTGGTACATCAGGCCCATGGCGTCCCCGATCGCCTCGGGCCGGCCATTGAAGGTCTGGTGCAGGGCGTTGAGCAGGTTGGTGTAACCGTAGGTGAACTGCACCGAGGCCCGCCGCGCCCGCGAGCCCTCGGGCAAGGTGTCCGGATCGCCGTTGGGCTGCATGTTCCAGACGTTGCGCTCGTCGATCCGCACCGGAGCGCCGCCGAAGACGAAACCGCCGGTGACCGGATCGCGCACCAGCCGCTTGCCCTTGACGATCTGCTGGAACCGGTAGTAGTGGGCCGGCTCTTCCTCCGGGTCGAGCGGCGAGGTCGGGGTCCCCTCCCCCTGCTCGACGATCAGCGAGATGGCGGCCGAGGCGCTCTCCGGGCCGGTGATCCGGAAGAGCTGATCCGGCGGGAACCAGGTGTTGTCGACCATCTCCCGGCCGAAGTCCCCCCGGAAGGCGGGCTGACCCAGCTCCTGGAGCTTTTTGTCGAGCGCCGCGTAGAACTCGCCGATGGTGTGGAACTCGGGCCCCGCGCCCTGGGCAGTCGCCAGGAGCCGGACCGGGATGTCGATCGGGTCCTCCGGCTCCTCGATCACCATGAAGACCTTCCTCACCAGCTCGACCGAACACTTTTCGATCGGCACGATGAGGCCCTTGCCGATGTTCATCGGCAGCGGACCCGGGTACTTGGGCACGAATCCCGGACGGTTGATCTGGGGGCTGCCGCCGATCGCGATCATCAGGTTGGACGCGATCGACATGTGCAGCATCTCCTCCATCACCACGGTGCGGATGATGCCGGCCACCATGTCGTTCGTGCCGAGCTTCAAGCTGAAATAGGCGCCCAGGTACGGCGGGATGGTCGAGTGCTCGAGCTCGATGGCGTTCTGCACCAGCCCGTAGAGGTCCTCCGGCTGCCGGGCGGCCTGGATGGCGGCGATGTAGCGGGGTTCGATCTTGATCATGCGGAATCCCTCCGGCTCTGTTGGCTTCAGGCCTTGCTGCCCGGCGCGTTCGCGAGGAAGCTGCGGACGGCCGCGGTCTTGCCGTCGTTGCCCGGGCCGAGCCGGGCGATCGCCGCCTGGGCCGCGCCGGCGCTCAAGCGGGTGGGAGCGGCCACGCCCACCACCGTCTCCGCCGCCGCGGCGCGGAGGGCGCCCTCCGGCAGAGCGGGGTAGTGGCGGCGGTCGATGGCGGCTTCCGGCAGGTACCCTTCGAGCCAGCGCAGGATCGCCGTGACCCTGCCCGCCGACAGGTCGCGGGTGGCGGGCATGTAGTTCGGGTCCTCCAGCGGCCGGGTGAAGGCCAGGTGCAGCAGCCGCGCGTGAGCCGCGATCGTCTGCGGATCGGAGAAGCTGAACAGCCCCCGGCTCATCACCGGATAGAGGTTGCCGTACTGGACGAGGATCGGCCGGATGTCGTCCGCCCAACTCGGCGTGAGCGGCGGGTCGTACGCTTCGCGGGCGTGCACGGCGATGAATTCGAAGGTCGGCATGGGCGACTGGCCGGAGAGTGCGAGCGAATAGCTGATTTGATAGACCTGCCCGTCGACATAGCCGCGCGGATGGCCCGGGTTCTCGATCTGGATATCGAGGACCCCGATGCCGTCGTCGCCGGCGGCGAGCGTGGCGGGGACGGCGACCTTCTCGGCCGGCACATTGATCAGCGGGATCGCCGTCTGCGGCGGCTTTTTCTCCGTGGCGTCGCCGGTGCCGCCGGCACCCGGCTGGGGCGGCTGCAGCGAGGCCTGGAGCGGCGCGCCCGCCCAGGGCTTGCCCCAGCGCAGGGCCCAGAGGCTCACCGGGGCGGCGACCCAGCCCGTCTCGGCGGTGTCCACCCGCTGGACGAACTGGTCCGCGCGCACCCAGGCGCCGGCGACCGTCTCGCGGATGCCGATGGTGAGCGGACCCGGGGCGGAGCCGAGGAGGACGGCGAGCGGGTGATCGCCGATCAGCGCGGCCGCGGCGGCCGGGATCGGCAGGTCGGCGATCCCGCCGGTCGCCTGGAGCCAGGCCATGTCATAGCCCTCGACGACGCCGATCACCTCGTAGAGGTCCGGGGTCAGGCCGTCCCCGTCCGAGACATAGGGGGCGGTCACCGCCCCGGAGTCGATGCTCGCGAAGGGGTCCTCCCCCTTGAGCACCACGACGGTCAACGGGCCGAGGTCCTGGAGCGCCAGGTAGGGGGCCTCTCCGGCTTCCAGGTCTTGGTCGACCAGCCACATCGGGAGGGAGTTGCCGAAGTCGAGGCTGAACGTCGCGCCGTCCGGCGAGACGGCGCCGGTCATGTAGCCGAGCCCCGAGGCCGAGGCGAAAGGCAGGTTGGGGCTGGTAGCCGAGGGGGCGAACCGGCGGCCGGGAGCGAACATCTCCGGGTCGCCCGGCAGGTAGGGCCCGATCGAGCCGACGATCGAACCGACCAGGAAATCGTTGACGCCGCGCGACTTGGAGTAGCCGTAGGCGAGGAGGCTCATGGTGAGCCTGCCGCCGCGCTCGGAAGCCGCCGCCTGGAGGGCGCCGACCCCGGTCATCCCCTCGGTGTCCGGCCCCCAGGCAAGGTCGGTCAGGGTGCCGGTGAAGCGGGCCGAGGCGCTGGGGCTGCCGGCGAGAGGCTGGCCCGTGCTCTGTGACGATCACCCGGCCGAAATAGATGTCGCGGAAGCAGGCGGGCTGCAAAGTCGCCGACAGCACCGCGAGGTCGCCGAGCAGGAGCGACAGCCGCATGCCCCAGAGCCCCGAGGCGAACTGGAACTGCGGATCGAGGTCGACGATCTTGGCCTGGGTCCGCCCCTGCTGGGCCTCGATGCGGAGCGACAGCACCGGATCGCCGGCCTGCGCCGCGCCCTGAGCGCCGCCGGGGCCGGCCGCGCCGGTGACCGCGCATTCCAGCAGACGGAAGGCGTTGGAGCCGTCCGGGTTCCACCAGCCGTTGTACTCGGTCCCCCCCGGCTCCTTTACCTGGGGCGTCTGGAAGCGCGCCTCGAAGACCTCGGAGTCGTAGTTCCGGACATCGTTGTTGACCGTGTTGACATCCGCCTCGAAGAAGCCGGCGAACGTCAACCGCGGCAGATTCAGATAGCTCATCTGTCCCCCCTGCCTGACTGGTGTCGCGAGGTCAGACAGTATACACGCGAAGAGCGAGTCCGGAGGCTCTCGATCGCGGCCCGCACGAAACCGGGCAGCCGCCGCAGCGAGAGGGGAGTTGGAGAAGGTCTCCGGGAGGGTCTGGAACCTCTCTGGGAGCTCCCCCTACCCCTGGAGATTGCTTGCGAACCTCTCCGGGCCCCGTCCGCTCCCCTCCGGTCAGCGCCAAAAGCACCTCCGGGAGCTGCAAAAACCTCTCTGGGTTCCTTCCCGAGCCCATGAAGTTTCCGCCCAGGCCTCCAAAGTTTCTTCCCAAGGCGTGCGGATCGAATTCAAGACCGAATAAATTGAATCCGAGACCCTCGAGACCGAGCTCGAGCCCTCGCGAGTCGAATCCGAGACTCTTGCGACCGAACTCGAGGCCTCGTGAGTCGAATCCGAGACTCCTGAGACCCGAACTCGAGGCCTTTCGAGTCGAATCCGAGGCCGCTGGAATGGAATCCGAGACCGCCGGGACCGAATCGGAGAGATCCGAGGCTGAATTCGAGACCCTCGGGTGGAAACGGAAGGAGTTTTCTGCGAGATTCGACGGGGTTTGGCGATGCGCGGAGGGGTTCTCGCCACGCCCGGTTGCGTGCCGCGTGGGCGAAACCGACGTAAGTACTTGATTCTATCGAGTATCCCTAACGGGGACGAGTTCGAACCCGCTTGTGCGGGGAGATCCTCTCCGATCGAGGGAAAGTGCGAGTCCCCAAACAGGCGAAACAAGAATACGGTACGCTCCGTAGACTGTCGAAAGCAGGTTTACCTACCCGAGGGATCTCCAATGAATCGACGCGGCTCCGGCGTGCTCTGTGCCTGTCTCTTCTGGCTGCTGGTTTGGCTGTTGGCAGCCCATGGCGTCGCGGCGGCAGCGCCGGCGCTCGGCTTCGGCGCGCAGGGCGTCACGGGGAGCGGCTTCTCCCCCGGCGGACAGGTGGTCTGGTTCGGCAGCGCCCGGGTGGTGGCGGAGGACTACTATCTGACCCTCGCCCACTTCCAGTCGGTGACCCTGGCGGACGCCGGTGGCGCGGCTCGCTACGACCTCGGCAAGCCCCTGCCTCCCGCTTCGGTCTGGGTGGCGGTCGACCTGACGACCGGCGCCTACGCTCTCGCGACCCCCACCGGCCCCCCCCCGCGCCTGGCCGACCTGCCGACCCTGCGGGTGGGGTCCGGCGCCACCTCCGATCTCGTCGAGGACCGCCGGCAGCTCGTCACAGCCCTCCTCGTGCGCCCGGGACTCGGGGTCTGGGAGCTGACGGTGGGGGATGGCGGCCCGGCCGACGAGGACGGCGCCGGCGACGGGCACCTGCAGTTCTCGCTCGCCCGGATGCGCCCCCTGGTCCTCGCCACGGCGGACGCCTCCCTCGCGCCGCCGGCCCCGGCCCGGCTCGCCACCCAGGACCTCCTCCTGGTTCTCGGCACCGACCGCCTCGAAGTCTCGCTCCTCCCGCCTGGGGTGCCCCGGTGAGGGGCGTTCCGCGCCAGGCTCTCCTCGCGGCGATCCTGCTCTCCGCTCTCTCCCTGTCTGCCCCGCTCTTCGCCGATGTCCACCCCAACACCGAGGGCGGGGTGGCGGTCGATAAGGCGTTCCAGGTGGGGGAGATCGACAACATCAATCTGTTCAACGGCAGCCTGACCCTGACGATCCCCCTCGGCCCCCGCTATCCGGTGGGGGGGAGCCTCTCCTACGGGCTGACCCTGGTCAACAATGCCAACCCCTGGTATTTCGAGGACGATACCGTTTCCTTCCCCAACGTCTATACCGAGGGACTGCCCAACCCCTGCTCGAACGCCGGGCTCGGCTGGCGGGTATCGCTGGGGCGGCTCAATCCGCCCTGCGTGCCGTTCTCGGAGGACCCGATGCAGACCGGGCATTCGATCTACGAGGGTCCGGAGGGGTCGGAGCACATCTTCTATCCGACCCTCCACGAGGGGGACCCGGTCGTGACCGGGGTGGGCTACACCCGGGACGGCACCTACCTGCGCCTGCGCGACGTGGGGGCGGGGGAGAGCAGCTCGACTTTCCCGACGGCACGATCCACCACTTCCATTCAGACGGCCAGCTGTCGCAGATGCGGGACGGCTTCGGCAACCAGGTCAACGTCACCTACGGGACGGATTTCAACGGGCACCTCCTGTGGACGATCGCCGACAGCCAGGGCCGGAACCAGCAGGTCTTCTTTCGGGAGGATCTGCCGGGCTACTCCCAGACGGTCGACCGGGTGGTGCTGACGGCGTCGGGCGGCGGCACGGCGACCTATCAGTTTCAGTACACGAACGAGGAGACCGTTCGCGGCTGTCCGAACAAGGACAAGAACGTGGGGAGCGACGTGACGGTGCCGTTCCTGACCGGGGTGGTGCTGCCGGACCGCTCGAAGTACGCGATGGCTCCCACCGACTACCTGATCCAGACCGCGCCGGGCACCCAGGGCCAGTGCTTCTACAGCTCGGGTTCGATCCTCGGCCTGACCCTCCCGACTCTCGGGCGGATCGAGTGGTCCTACCAGGTCTACCAGTTCCCGCTGGGCACTTCGAGCCGGGAGTCGCGGCAGCGCAACCCGGGAGTGGCGACGCGGACGACCCGGGACGCGCTCGGCAACGTCCTCGGTCAGTGGAGCTACGCGACGGCGCTGACCCCGGATTCCGGCAGTGTCGATGCGCAGGAGCTGGTCAATACGGTGACCGACCCGTTCGTCAAGAAGGTCGAACGGCACTTCTCGGTCTCCCACGTCGCCGCCCACACCGCGACTGACTGGACGGTCTACGAGTATGGAGCGCAGCTCAGCCACTACCCCGTCGCCGGGCAGCCCGCGGGTTTGTACCTCTCGGCGCGCACTTTCAACGCCGCGGGTACCCTGTTGCGCACCGAGTATGCGGCCTACGAACGCGACCAGACGAGCCTCGCCGGGACGATACCGGACGAGAGCAACATCGATTTGCGGATGCTGAAGAGTCGCACCGTCTACGAGGACGACAACGGCACCTACGCCGACCTCACGAATTCGAACTTCGACGGCCTGGGCCACTACCGGGCGCAGCAGACGAACGGAACCTTTCCGGGCACTGATGTGCGCACCCGCTACACCCACTACAACCCGCTTCAGGGGACCTACGCTGTCAACCCGGTTTCCAACACCACCCAGCCGGGCTTCACGATGCTCGGAGCGGGCAGCCCGTGGGCTCTCCCCAACTACGTCTTCCAGTGGGAAGCGGAGAACGGCGCCACCGCCTTCGTCGAGGCCTGTTTCTATCCGGGTTCGACCCAGGTGTCGCGCCGGCGGGTCCACCGGCAGGACGGCTCGCCCGCGGATCCTGCCGACCTGCTGACGGTCTACAACCTGGACGGTCAGGGCAACGTCGCGGACGAGCTCTCCTACGGCGGCGACACGCAGGCATCGTTGCCGACGTCGGTCCCCGACCTCTGCGCGTTCACTCCGGGGTTTTCCCCGGAGTACGCGGTCCACTCGGTCTGGCGCTCGGGGGCGCTCTCAACCTCGCAGTACGCGGGAGCCCCGTTCCTCTCGGTCGATCATTCCATCGACTCGGCCACCGGGCTCGTCCTCCAGAGCCGGGATACCGCGGGAGTGGCGACGAGCTACACCTACGACGTTTTGGGCCGGCTGACCTCCGCGTGGACCGGCCAGAGCGCGCCGACGATCTACACCTACACCCCGGCTTCGTCTGCGAGCTCGCTCGCCCATCTCCACGTCGAGCAGCAGCCGAGCGGGGTGCCGGTCTCGCAGCGCCCCCAGCGGGACCTCTCCTTCGACGCCCTCGGGCGGCTGGTGCGGGAGGACCTCCGGATGCCGAACGGCACGACGAGCAGCCGCACCTACGCCTACGACGCCCTCGGCCGCAAGTCGGCGGTCTCCGAGCAGGGAAACCCGTCGCTCCTCACCCAGTCCACCTACGACATCTTCGACCGGCCCACCGCGATCACCGCGCCGGACGGGCACACGACCTCGATCTCCTATGTCGGGGTCCGGCAGGTCTCCCGTACGGTCCAGGTGGGGGAGCAGTACGACGCAACCCACGGCACCGTCCGCGAGTATCCGCAGACGACGGTCGAGACCTACGACCGGCAGGGCCGGCTCGCCCAGGTAACCGAGCCGCTCGGCGGCGGGGTGACGACGAGCTACGGCTACGACGTGGGCAACCGGCTCTCGTCGGTGTCGACGACGGCCCTGGTGAGCGGTTCCTCGGTTACCCAGAACCGGAGCTTCACCTACGACCGGCGGGGCTTCCTCCAGTCCGAGACCCACCCGGAAAAGGGGCCTGCCGGCAACGGCACGGTGAGCTACCAGGGCTACGACTCGCACGGCCATGCGACAAGAAAGATCGACGGCCCGAACGACCTGACCTTCGCCTTCGACGCCGCCGAGCGGCTGACCGAGGTGCGGAAGACCGGCACCGCCGCCACCTGCACGGCCGGGGGGAGCAACTGCCTCAAGGCGTTCACCTACGGCACGGCGAACGGCGGCAGCGACCTCCGCCTCGGCAAGCTCGTCCAGGCCCAGCGCTGGAACTTCCCGGTGATCGGCGGCGGCACCCACGTCGAGCGGATCGGCACCGCCTACACCTACGCCGGCCTGGACGGCCGTCTCTCCCAGCGCGACCTCACCTTGACCCCGGACGGCGACACCACTCCCGGCGCCCACGAGGCCTTCACCCAGAGCTGGAGCTACGACGACCTCGGCCATGTGGCGAACGAGACCTATCCCAACTGCGCCTTCTCCGCCTGCGCGGGCTCGACCGTCCGCGCCGTCCCCTCCACCTATACCGCCGGCTTCCTGACCGCCCTCCCCGGCTACACCGGCACGGTGCCGGGCCAGGCGAGCGGGGTGGGGATCACCTATAGCGCCAACGGTCTCGTCAGCCAGGTCGCCCATGCCAACGGGGTGGTCTGGAGCCAGCTCGCCGACCGAAACGGCCTCGCCCGCCCCGGCGGTTTCACCTCAGCCCTGGGGGCCACGACCTATTGGGCGACCGGTTCCTACGCCTACGACGGTGCCGGCAACGTGACCCAGATCGGCACCAACTACTACCTCTACGACAACGTGAGCCGGATCGGCACCGCCTCCTTCTCGACCCTCGCGACAGGAGGCGGCACACCGACAGTGCAGGGCTACACCTACGATCCCTTCGGCAACCTGACGGCGCTCTCGGGAGCCAACGGCAGGAGCCTGCCGACCGCGCCGCAGACCAACCGCCTGAACGCCCCCGGCTCGACCTACGACGCGGCCGGCAACCTCACGAGCTGGAATGGCGCCCTCTACGAGTACGACGCATTCAACCAGCTCCGGCACTACGTCAACGGCACCGAAGAGTGGCTCTACATGTACGACGCGGACGACGAACGCGCCTGGTCCTTCAAGGTGGGAGCCTCGCCCCGCTTCGACCGCTGGACCCTCCGGGGCTTAGACGCCCAGGTCCGCCGCGACTACGAGGTCTCCGGCTTCGGCTGGAGCAACTGGACGGCCGGCAACACCTGGGAAGACTTCGTCTACCGCGGCGGCAGCCTCTTAGCCAGCTACTACTCCGGCGGCCAGCAGCGCCACTACGACCTGGACCACCTCGGCAGCCCCCGCCTCCTCACCAACTTCGGTTCCGCCCAGGTCGCCTACCACGTCTACTACCCCTACGGGGAGGAAGCGACGGCGTTCAACCAGGACTCAGAGAGGCTCAAGTTCACCGGCCACGAGCGGGATCTGGCGAGTGCGGCGGGGGCGGGGGATGATTTGGATTATATGCATGCTCGGCACGAGAGCCCGGTGACAGGGAGATTTTTGAGTGTCGATCCGACCCTGAGGAGCGTCGACGCCTTCAGGCCGGAGAGTTGGAACCGGTATGCCTACGTTCAAGATAAACCCCTCACTTATGTCGATCCCACTGGCAAGATTCTTGTTTTCAGCGGCAGCAGTGAAGATCTGGCCAAGTTGCGGGCCCTCGTCAACAGTTCGTTGTCGGGCTATCAATTAGTCATAAGCAAGAACGGGACGGCTGCGCTCGTCTCTACCAATGGGGCATCGGCTAAGCAGGACGGTCTCGGCCAAGCGCTTTCGACCGCGATCAATCGGTCTGAGGTTGTGCGGATAGGGGTCGTCTCTGGGGATCCAAGTGTCTTGGTAGGCCAGTATGAAACAGGTAGGATCGATATCCAGGATATCGCGGCTTTGGGGAACGGACCGGGAGTTAGCAGTGGAGCGGCCTTATCTCATGAATTGATAGAGCAGACTACCAAGCAAGTTTTCCATCTCCAGAATAATTCGCAGGGACTTTCGATTGCCCATGAGTTCGGGCTTGCTGCTCAAGAACAGTCCTCTGGTTTTAAGAGAAGTGGTACGATTTTAAATCTGGACGCCAACAACACTGGTACCACAATGTCATTTTTTAGCGGCAGCAACCAAGAACTCACCGTTACTCTTCAATGGATTAACGGCAATCTCGTCAAAGTGACTAGGGAACAGCCATGAAGAGACAGTTGTGCAGTGGGTTGGTACTAATCTTTGCGCTAGTAGCCTGTGCGAGGCCAGAACCTCTCAATTTAAGAGCGCGGGCCATCTGGCGCAAGCACCAGAGAGTCGTTGAGGCAGCTGTAAGGGGCGAACGAACCGATGTCGCTGAGCTTAAAGATTCCGTCGACTTTTTCGAGCAAACCGCTGGTATCTCTCTTCCTGGGGATCATTCGCCCGAGATAGACTGGTTTCCCACGCGCAAGACAGCTCAGGCTTTGGAGCCGCTGCGACACTGGTACCAAGCTAACGGAGATCGACTTTACTGGGACCGAGAGTCCGGCAGGGTACGGGTGCGCCCTAAACCAACAAAGAAACAGGGCAGATTAGGTTAGACATTATCGGCTCGTGGAACTCTTAAATGCCGAGAGTGCTTACCTACTACTGCCGAAGGCGTCGAAAAGAAGGCGATGAAGGGCCAAAGTCAAAGTCTCAATGATCTGCATGAACACCTGGAGACAAGAGTGAACGATCTAGAGTCTCTCTGGCGTAAGTTAGAGGAAGGCAGCGCTACGGTCGAAGATAAAATAGAAGCCGTTGTGCTAGCTTCGGAGAAGAAAGACCTGAATTCAGCTCACTACCTTGTCGAGCTCACACAGGATCCGGCGGATGAAGTGAGATCTATGGCTCTGGAGGCTCTCGTTTTTGAATTGAAAATAAATACAAACGAGGTTGCCGACCTTTGCTGGAATATCTTACGGCATGACCTGGATGACCATGTGCGTTTCATCGCTGCTGCCGGTCTGGCTAGATTGTTCCACGGCTCGTATCGACTTGACATCTTCGAGAAATTGATGACCTCTATGCTTAATGAGCCCGAGGATAGCTATGTCAGGCTGTCGATCTTTAACGCTATCATCCGAATTGTCGGGGCGCCGCCCTCCGAATGGTTGGGTGTCAAGCTGCCAAGGGAGCGACTAATCGGCGGCACGGCCGTAGATTTTAGCAAAATAAAACAAATAGAGGAATTGCTGCGAAGAAGAGAATGGTGACGGATGGTTGTATTCAGGGTCAGTTCCGCTGGTCTCGAGCGAATCGCTGATGGCAGCGGCTGCTCCGACCCTATCTGAACGGCATCGAAGAGTGGCCCTACATGTCCGACTCGCCCATCGATCCTAATGACAGTCCAAGCAATAGGGAAGATGACTTTGAGCAAAATAACTCGGTTTGTCTGCGTCATCTTCGTTCTCCCGGTGCTAGGTTGTGGATTCTACGACGGATTCTTGAGAACTAGGCAAGTGCGCTCATTCATCTATCTCCAGGAGATCTGCTTCGACATTGAGGCGGCTCGAAAGGGTACTTCTGGGTACATCTCTGAGCCTAAAGCCTATTCAATAGTGAATAGCGTCCACGGGGGGCGTGATTCCTGGGGAAATAAGATTATATTTTTGTCTAATGGTCGCCGCGAATCATTTGAATATGTCGCAATCTCGCCAGGCTCGGACGGGAAGCTTGAGAAGACAGCGCCGGAATATTTTTCTATGAAGACCGTGAACATTAAAGGTTCGTGGGGTGCAGACATCGTCTTTCGCAATGGTGAAGCAGTCGCCTTAGCTGGAAAATGAAAGTCTACAGTAGAGGCTAAAGGGCACATTCCGATCTGTGGCGCATCAGGCCACTTTGATCATGGTACCGAGACCATGGAGCCAATGGAAATGAAAGTTTTTCAAGATGGCTGCCTGATTGCTATTGAGAATTTGGCATCCGAGTTAGGCTTAAGGATGAAGCCAGTTACTGCCGGCCAACAGGAAGTGTACCTCCTTGTGGACTCTTTAGTGCCGTACATCTTGTAAAGATTTACGTTTATGAGGACGAGGTCGGGTTCTTCTACGGGGAGCCTGGTATGCATACGAAACTCAGGACTACGCTGGAGAGGGAAGTCTCGTTTCTGAAGTGTTATCAGACCTTCGCCGGCTCTTTAGCCATGATTGACGGAGTGAAAGACACGGCCTGTACGCAGGTGCCATGTTCCGATAACACGTCAGTGTCTCCTCCGCCTCATCTACGCTATCGTGCATATCATATCAAAGTAGGAGGAAGAATGGCCGTATCACGAACTCTCGCTGACATGGATACTGTAAAATCTTTGGCGCTTGTGCTTTCGACCTGTGCGGAGGTCAACCGCTATGATCAAGGATCAGAACGCGAGGCTTGGACGCTCGCATTAGCCTTTGGCGATATCGAAGAGTCTTTTTCTAAGATCTATAACGACTTGGTGCCGAAGCTGCTTACGGAAGCTCTCAACCCGGATGAGGTAAAGAATCTTCTGCTATGCATTGGCGAGGAGCTACGTCATGTGCTCTATCACATCCGTGATCCACAATACTTCAAATACCTTGAGTAGAATTCGCGATTACGCCGGCCTCGACCAGGCACTTTCGTGGCGTGCAGCGTCTTTTCCTCGCGTACATGTAGAGCCACTCGACGGTGCCGTTCAGGTAGTGGCGAGCATGGTGTCAGCCCCCTCCGCAAGCGGTTCCGGCCCCGGCTGAAAGTCCTTCCAGCGAGACACCGCCCCGAGAGACCCCTGAGACATCCCGATAAGGCGCGGGCTTCCCATCTATATCCAACTTGGTTATAGTCACTCCGGTTAGTCCGGGTGCCGGCAGCAAGCGATTCCACGTCTTGTTCGCTTGGGCTCGGGGAAGCACTGGATCGCGAGCATGCCCGAGAGATGACGAGATCGTCCGAAAGACAGGCCGAAATCGCCGCCCTTCTCCCTTTGGCGCCGGCGACGTTCCACATCCTCGTCTCGCTGGCGGAGGAAGACCGGCACGGCTACGCCATCCTTCAGGATGTGGAAGCGCGGACGGGCGGCGAGGTCGCTCTGGGCGCCGCGACCCTCTACCGCTCGATCCACCGGATGCTCGAACAGGGGTTGATCGCGGAGAGCCGGGAACGGCCGCCGGCGGAGCTCGACGACGAGCGCCGCCGCTACTACCGCATCACGCCTCTGGGGACCGCGGCGGCGCGGGCCGAGGCGCGGCGGCTCTCGCAGCTGGTGGCGATGGCGCGGGCGCGGGGCCTGGCGCCGAGGGAGGCGTGATGCGCTTCTACCGGCTTCTGCTCCACCTCTATCCGGCGTCGTTCCGTCATGAGTATGGGGAGGAGATGTGCCGCATTCTCGGCCATCGGAGGCGGGCCGCGGCGGGAGCGCTGGGGCTCCTCGCGCTCTCGGCGGCGTGCTGGGAAATCCTGCCGAGCGCCGCACGCGGTGCACTGGCGCCTCCTGGTGCAGGACCTCCGCTACATGGCCCGCTCGCTGCGGCGGGCGCCCGGCTTCGCCCTGACCGCGATCCCGGTGATCGCGCTCGGCATCGGCGCCACCACGGCGGCTTTTTCGATCGCCGATTTCGTGCTCCTCCGGCCGCTGCCGTTCCCAGAGCCGGAGCGGCTGGTGAGGGTCTGGGAGAGCCTGCCGGGATATCCCCGCCTGGAGCCCTCGCCGGCCAACTACCGCGACTGGCTGCGGCTCAGCCGGTCGTTCGCGGGGATGGGCGCGGCGCAGGCGATCTCTTTGAACCTGGTCGGACCGGCGGGGCCGGAGCGGCTCGAAGGCGCCGCGGTCAGCGCCGAGCTCTTCCCGCTCCTCGGCGTCCGGCCGGTGCTCGGCCGCCTGTTCACCGCGAGCGACGACCGAGACGGCGCGGCGGGGACGGTGCTCTTGAGCTTCCGCCTCTGGCAGCGGGAGTTCGGCGGCGACCGTGCGGTGCTCGGCCGGCGCGTCCTCCTGGACGGCGAACCCTATGTCGTCGTCGGCGTGATGCCGCGGGAGCTCGCCTTCCCCCGCCGCGAGGCCCTGCTGTGGACTCCGCTCCGCTTCTCGGCAGAGGACTTCAAAGACCGCACCAACTACGCCCTGGGGGTGGTGGCGCGGCTCCGGCGCGGGGTCTCCCTGGAACAGGCGCAAGCCGAGATGAGAGTGGTGGCGGCGCAGCTCGAGCGCGAGTACCCGAAGGAGAACCGGGACACCGGCGCTCCCGTCGAGCGGCTGCGGGACGGGCTGCCGGAGCAGTCGCGGCTGCTCCTCGTGGCGCTCTGCGGCGCGGCGCTCTGCGTCCTCTTGATCGCCTGCGCCAACCTCGCCAACCTCCTCCTGGCGCGGGCGCTCGCCCGGCGCCAGGAGCTGGACGTGCGGGCGGCCCTGGGCGCCGGCCGGGAGCGGCTGGTGCGCCAGCTGGTGACCGAGAGCCTCACCCTCGCCTTCCTCGGGGGAGCCCTGGGGGTGCTCGTGGCGATGGCCGGCCTGCCGCTCCTGGCGCGGCTCGTCCCGGTCACCCTGCCGCTCGCCCAGGCCCCCGCGGTCGACCTCCGGGTCCTCCTCTTCGCCGGCCTTCTGACCACGCTGACCGGGATCGGCTTCGGGACCCTCCCCGCGCTCCGGGCCAGCCAGGACGCCGATCTCGGCGGGCTGCGGCAGGGGGTGCGCGCGGGGGGCGGGCGGCGGGAGCGGCTGCGCTCGGCCCTCGTCGTCGCCGAGGTGGCGGCGGCGGTGGTGCTGCTGGTCTCGGCGGGTCTCCTGCTCCGCGCCCTGGTCCGCATCCAGGCGACCGATCCGGGCTTTCGCCCGAGCGGCGTCCTCACTCTCCGCACGGCGCTGCCGATGCCGAAATACGCCAACACCGCCCGGCGCGCGGAGTACTACTCCCGGGTGCTGGCGGAGGTCCGGGCGCTCCCGGGGGTCTCTGCCGCCGGCTTCACGAGCTTCCTACCGATGGTGATGCGCGGCGGGATCTGGCCGGTCTCCCTCTCCGGCGAGCCCGAGGACCGGGCGGCCGATCACTCGGCGAGCCTGCGGTATGTGACTCCCGGGTTCTTCGCCGCCCTGGGAGTTCCGCTGCACCAGGGGCGCGACGTCGACGACTCGGATACCGTCGACCGGCCGTTCGCGGCGGTGGTGAGCGCCTCGTTCGTCCGCCGCTTCTGGCCGGAGGGCGACCCGCTCGGCCGGCACTTCCAGTTCGCGTTTCACGACCGCACGGTCGTCGGCATCGTCGGCGACGTCCGGGTGCGCGGCTTCGAGCGGACGAGCGAGCCCCAGGTCTACCTCCCTTACCGGCAGGTGCCGGACGGGATGCTGAGCTTCTTCATGCCGAAGGATCTGTCATCCGCGTCATCCGCACCGCTCGCGCCGCTGGGGAGCCGGTGACCCTGCTGCCAGCCGTCCGCCGCATCGTGCGCGCGGCCGATCCCGAGCAGCCGATCTCGGACGTCCGCACCCTGTCGGAGATCGTGGCGGACGAGACGGCCTCCCGGGCGGTCCAGGTGCGGGTGCTCGGGGCCTTCGCCGCTATCGCCTTCCTGCTCGCGGCGATCGGCATCTACGGCCTGCTCTCCTTCGCGGTGGCGGAGCGCGCGCACGAGATCGGCGTCCGCATGGCGCTCGGCGCCCGGGCGGGGAAGATCCTGGGGATGGTGCTGCGGCAGGGTGCCCTGCTGGCCGCGGCCGGGGCGATCCCGGGAGCCGCTCTGGCCTACCTGGCCGGCCGGGCGATGGCGTCGCTCCTCGCCGGCCTCGACCCCGGCGACGCGGCGACGTTTCTCGCCGCCGTGGGGCTCTGTCTCCTGATGACCCTCTTCGGCAGCCTGTGGCCGGCGCTCCGCGCCGTGCGGGTCGATCCGATCCGGGTCATCCGCAAGGAGTGAGATCCCTTCCCCGGCGCGCTTTACGCGCCCACCAGGCGGAGCTCGAACTCGTCGAGCTTCAGGACCTCCAGCACATAGGCGAACGCCATGCGGTTGGCGCTCTCGAAGTCCCTGGCATGGATGGGGAAGGCTTCCTCTTGGGCTTGACCCTGGCCGTCCCTGAAGGTGACGGAGGCTTCGAATCGGCGAACGGGTGGCATCACGTGATCTTCCGAGGATGGTTTTGAAAAGTGAATTTGACGACCTGGGAGGTGATTATCGCAGGCCGGTCCGAAAAACGAAAGGGCCACCCGGTCGGGTGGCCCGTCTCTCGCGGAACGCCTCTAGGGGCGCCTGACGAGAGCCGCTCAGGCGATCCGAGTGACGTTCGCGGCCGCGGCGCCCTTGTTGCCCTGGACGATGTCGAACTCGACGCGGTCGCCCTCGGAGAGGCTCTTGAAACCGGAGCCCTGGATCGCGGAGTGGTGCACGAAGCAATCCTTGCCCCCGTCCTCCGGTGTAATGAAACCGAAGCCCTTGCTGTCGTTGAACCACTTCACTTTACCGGTGTTGCGCATTCTCTTCTCTCTTTCTGTTGGCCATAAATAGCAAGGGACCCGGTGTACATCCAGGTCCCTTGCGTAGTTTCTGGCTTGACGGTGGAGCCACCTCGGCTCGCAACGGACGGAAGGATAGGCGAGGTGCCGTCCCGCGTCAAGCGCTGCTAGAATCCCCCCATCCGGCCCCGAACGCTGGCCCTGTTTTTGCACGAAAACTGGGTTCACCTGGACTCGACGCGAGAGACGATCATGAATCGCTACCCTGCTTTCCGGAACCGGTGTGTGCTCGGCCTGCTGCTGCTCGCCCTCCCCCCTGCGGCCTGGGGAGAGGAGCCGAGGCTCGCGGAGGTGGCGGCGCTCGCCGGGGCCGCCGATCCCTCGGCCTTGAAGCGGTTGAGCCTCGAAGAGCTGATGCAGATCGACGTCACCTCGGTCTCCAAGCGCAACGAGCGGCTGTCGGCGGCGGCGGCGGCCATCACCGTCATCACGGCCGAGGACATCCGCCGCTCGGGGGCGACCAGCCTGGCCGAGACCCTGCGCCTGGCGACCGGCCTCGAAGTGGCGCAGGCCGACGGGCGCACCTGGGCGATCACCGCCCGCGGCTTCAACCTCACCACCGCCAACAAGCTGCTCGTGCTGATCGACGGCCGGAGCATCTACACACCGCTTTTTTCCGGCGTCTTCTGGGACGTCCAGGACACCTTCCTCCCTGACGTCGACCGGATCGAGATCATCCGCGGCCCGGGGGCGACCCTGTGGGGCGCCAATGCCGTCAACGGGGTGATCAACATCATCACCAAGAGCTCCCGAGAGACCCAGGGGGGCCTGGCGGTCGCCGGGGGCGGCGAAAAGGAGCGGGCGTTCGGGGGGGTGCGGTACGGCGGCCAGGCCGGATCGGGAGTTTCCTACCGGGCCTATGGTAATTATGACTACCGGGATGCCCTGACCGAGGCTGACGGCCGGAGCGCCCAGGACCCTCTGCGCCGCGGTCAGGGGGGCTTCCGCCTCGACTGGGATCGCCCGCCGGCAGGCGCCGCCAAACCTGACGCCGTCACCCTCCAGGGAGACCTCTACCAGGGGCTGGCGGGGGAAGCGATCCGCCCCGACACCGAGCTGTCCGGCGGCAACCTCCTGGGCCGCTTTACGCACCCGTTGGCAGGCGGCGGGGACGTCCGGCTCCAGCTCTACTTCGACCACACCCACCGCCGCACCCCCAACTTTTTCGAGGAGCGCCGGGACACCTACGATCTCGACCTGCAGCACCACTTCCTCCCCACCGCCCGCCAGGAGGTGGTGTGGGGGATCGGCTACCGGGTGACGGCGGACCAGGTGGGCAACAGTGCCGTCGTCGCCTTCCTGCCCGACCACCGCACCCAGAGCCTGCTCAACCTCTTCGCCCAGGACGACATCACCCTCCTCCCCGACCGGGTGCACCTGACCGTCGGCTCGAAGCTCGAGCACAACGACTACACCGGCTTCGAGCTGCAGCCGAGCCTCCGCCTCTCCTACACCCCGAGCCCGGAGCAGACCCTCTGGGGGGCGATCTCGCGGGCGGTCCGGACCCCGACCCGGATCGACACCGACGTGCGTTTCGACGCCGGGTCGCTCGTCCTTCTCCGCGGCGACACCGGGTTCCGCTCCGAGACGGTCGTCGCCTACGAGCTCGGCTGGCGCCTGGCGCCGCGGCAGGACCTGACCTTCGACGTCGCCACCTATTACAACGTCTACAGCCATCTGCGCAGCCAGGAGCTGACCGGGGGCGACGACCTGCCGATCTTCTTCGCCAACAAGCTCAAGGCCGACACCTGGGGCGGCGAGGCCTCGGCCAACTACCAGATGCTCCCCTGGTGGCGCTGGTACGCCGGCTACTCCTATCTCCACAAGCGCTTCTCCTTCGAGCCGGGGAGCACCGACGGCACCGACGGCCTCGCCGAGGGCAACGATCCGGCCCAGCAGCTCTGGCTCCGCACCAGCCTCGACCTCCCCGGCCGGACCGAGCTCGACGGCTGGTTGCGCCACGTCGACGCCCTGCCCTCGCCGAAAGTTCCGGCCTACACCGAGCTCGACCTCCGGCTGGGCTGGCGGGCGACCCCGGCCCTGGAGCTCTCGCTCGCCGGCCGCAACCTGCTGCATGCCCATCACCCGGAGTTCGGGTCCCCCGCCCCCACCCGCGAGGAAGTGCCGCGCAGCCTCTACGGGAAGGTCGAGTGGCACTTCTGACGACCCGCCGCAGGTGGGTGGGGTGGGTCCTCCTGGCGCTGACCGGGATCGCCCCTGCTCGCGCTGCCGGCGCCCCGCATACCGCCGCGGAGGTCGTCGAGTACAACTTGAAGGCGGCGTTCCTCTTCAACTTCACCAAGTTCGTCGACTGGCCCGCCGACGCCTTTGCGGACGAGAAGAGCCCGTTCCAGCTCTGCATCCTGGGTGAGGACCCGTTCGGCGGCAGCCTCGACAACGTGGTCGCCAACGAGTCGGTCAACGGCCGGCCGATCGCCGTGCGGCGGCTCGCCCGCGGGGCCGATCCGAAAGCCTGCCAGATCCTTTTTCTCGGCCGGATGGAGCGCGATCGCCAGGCCGAGGTCCTGGCCGGCCTGCGCGGCTCTCCGGTGCTCAGCGTCGGCGAGTCGGACCGCTTCCTCGCCGAGGGCGGGCTCGTCAGCTTCTTTCTCGAGGCCAACCGGGTCCGTTTCGAGATCAACCTGCAGAACGTCGACCCGACACGGCTCAAAATCAGCTCGAAGCTGCTGCGCCTGGCCAAGGTGGCGCCCTAGGGAATGCCGCTCACGATGCGCCCCTTCCGCGACCTGCCGGTCCGCCGCAAGCTCATGCTGATCGTCTTCCTGGCGAGCGGCGGCGCCCTCCTTCTCGCCAATGCCGCGCTCATCCTCTCGGACGTCCTCCGTTTCCGCCGCGACATGGTGCGCGATTTCGAAAGCCTGGCCGAGGTCACCGCCCAGAACGTGACCGCCGCCCTCTCCTTCAAGGACCCGATCGCGGCGAACGAGACTTTGAGCGCGCTCCAGGCCAAGACCTCGATCGCCGCCGCCGGCATCTACGACGTCAAGGGCCGGCTCTTCGCCCACTATTCGCGCCAGGACGCGCCGGGGCCGATCCCACCCCGCGCGGAGCCCCTCGGTTATCGCTTCACGGAGAGCGCCTTCCTGCTCTTCTCGCCCATCGAACACAAGGGCGAACGGCTCGGCACTCTTTACCTTGAGAGCGACCTGCGGGAGATGTATGCCCGCCTGCGGCTCCAGGCGATGACCGTCACCGCCGTCCTCTTCGCCGCGGGGCTCGTGGCCCTCCTCTTTTCCTCGCGGCTGCAACGGCTGGTCTCCGAGCCGATCCTGGACCTGGCGGACACCGCCAAGGCGGTCTCCGAGCGCCGCGACTACGCGCTCCGGGCGACCCGCAGGAGCTCCGACGAGCTCGGCGCCTTGGTCGACGCCTTCAACCAGATGCTCGCCCAGATCCAGGAGCGCGACAAGCAGTTGCAGCAGGCCAAGGAGGGGTTGGAGAAACGGGTAGAGGAGCGTACCGGGGAGCTCCAGCAGGAGCTCGCCTACCGCCGGCAGGCGGAGCTCGAGCTCGAAGAGCGAAATGCCGAGCTAAGGCAGAGCAACAAGGAGCTCGACGACTTCGCCTACATCGCCTCGCACGACTTGAAAGAGCCGCTCCGCGGCATCCACAACTTCTCGCTCTTCCTGCTCGAGGACTACGGCGACAAGCTCGACGCCGAGGGGAAGTCGAAGCTCGAGACTCTGCCCCGGCTGACCCGGCGGATGGAGTCGCTGATCGATTCGCTCCTGCATTTCTCGCGGGTCGGCCGGATCGACCTCGCGATGGATCGGGTGGACTTAAACGAGATCCTGACGGATATCCTCGACTCGCTCGGCCCCCAACTGGCGGAAAAGGGGGTCGCCGTCCGCATCCCGCGTCCGCTGCCGACCGTGCTCTGCGACCGCGCCCGCATCGGGGAGATCTGGAGCAACCTGATCACCAACGCCGCCAAGTACAACGACAAGCCCGAGAAGTGGGTCGAGATCGGATATCTGGCGGCGGCCCCGCCGGTCTTCTACGTCCGGGACAACGGGATCGGCATCCCGGAAAAGCACTTCGATGCGATCTTCCGGATCTTCAAACGCCTCCACGGGCGTGACCAGTTCGGGGGCGGGACCGGCGCGGGGTTGACCATCGTCAGGAAGATCGTCGAGCGTCACAACGGGCGGGTCTGGCTCGAATCGGGCTCCGGAGAGGGAACGACCTTCTATTTCACCTTGGACAAAGGGGCATGACATGAGGGATACGCCGAACCAACCGATCCTCCTGGTCGAGGACAGCCCGGAAGATTTCGAGGCCACCGATCGGGCCTTCCGCAAATCGGGGCTCAAAAACCCCCTCCACCGCTGCTCCGACGGCGACGAGGCCCTGGACTACCTCTACCGGCGCGGGCGTTACGCCGACCCGGCTCGTTCGCCGCGGCCGGGGATCATCCTCCTCGACCTCAACCTGCCGGGGACCGACGGGCGCGAGGTGCTCGAAACGATCAAGAAAGACGATGTCTTAAAGCAGATCCCGGTCATCGTCCTCACCACCTCGGCGGACGAGCGGGACGTCGAGGCCTGCTATCTTGCCGGGGCCAACAGCTACATCCAGAAGCCGGTCGACTTAGACGGCTTCATGAAGGCCATCGAGCATCTGAACGGGTTCTGGTTCGAGGTCGTCATCCTGCCCCGGGAGAAATGATCATGGCATCGGCGGCATCGGCGGCATCGGCACCGGAGTCATCGCCAGCATCGGCGTCGGCGGCAACGCCGCTCACCATCCTGATCGTCGACGACAGCCCGGAGGACCGGGCGGTCTACATCCGGCTGCTGACCCAGGATCGCCGGCACGAGTACCGGTTCTTAGAGACCGACTCGGGGGAGGAGGGGCTGCGGCTCGGCCGCGAAGAGCGCCCGGACTGCCTGCTCCTCGACTACCGGCTGCCCGACCTCGACGGCCTGGAGTTCCTCTCCCGGCTGACGGCGGAGACCGGGGACGACCCGCTGCCGGTCATCGTCCTGACCGGCCAGGGGAGCGAGTCGGTGGCCGTGCAGGCGATGAAGAGTGGGGCGCAGGACTACCTGCTCAAAGGCGCGATCTCCGCCGAGGCGCTCTTCCGGGCGGTGGCGAACGCGGTCGAGAAGGTGAGCTTGAAGCGCCAGATCCTCGCCCACACGGCCGAGCTGTCGCGCGCCAACGCCGAATTGAAGCGCGAGGTCGCCGAGCGCCAGCGGGCCGAGGCGGAGCTGCAGAAGACCTACGCCGAATTGGAAGAGCTGGTCCACGAGCGGACGGCCGAGCTGTCGCGCGCCAACCTCGATCTCAAGCACGAGATCGGCGAACGCGAAAAGGCCGAGGAGGAGCGCGCCCAGCTCCTCGTCCGCGAGCAGGCGGCCCGCCGCCAGGCGGAGGAGGCCAACCGGATCAAGGACGAGTTCCTGGCCACCCTCTCGCACGAGCTGCGCACCCCGTTGAACGCCATCCTGGGCTGGGCCCAGATGCTCCGCATGACCAAGCTCGAGGAGGCCACCGCCAGCCGCGCCTACGCGACCATCGAGAGGAACGCCCGGGCGCAGGCGCAGCTCATCTCGGATCTCTTGGACGTTTCGCGCATCATCACCGGCAAGCTCCGCCTGGACCAGAAGCCGGTCGATCTGGCAGCGACCGTCGACGCGGTGCTCGATACCGTGCGCCCGGCGGCCGAGGCGAAGGGGATCCCGATCACCGTCCATCTCGCCCCGGCGGTCAGCCCGGTGCTGGGCGATCCCGACCGGTTGCAGCAGGTGGTCTGGAACCTGCTCTCGAACGCCATCAAGTTCACCCCCATCGAGGGCCGGGTCGAGGTCTACCTGCGGCAGGTCGAGGGAAACGTCGAGATCGCCGTCAGCGACACCGGATCGGGCATCCTTCCGGCGTTCCTGCCCTTCGTCTTCGACCGCTTCCGCCAGGCGGAGAGCACGACCACCCGCTCGCACGGCGGGCTCGGGCTCGGCCTCTCGATCGTCCGCCATTTGGTCGAGCTCCACGGCGGCACGGTGGCGGTGGAGAGCGCCGGGGAGGGGGCGGGGGCGACTTTCACCGTGGCGCTCCCGGTCCGCGCGACCTTCCTCCCCAGCCCCGGTCCGGAGCAGGCGGCACCGCCCGCCGCCGCCGGCGCCTGGGACGCGCGGCTCCTCGCCGGGGTACGGGTGCTGGTGGTGGAGGACGACGAGGACACCCGCGAGCTCCTGGTGCGCGCCCTCGAGCGCGGCGGCGCCGAGGTGGAGGAGGCCGCTTCGGTCGCCATGGCGCTCGCCGCGCTCGACCGCCGGCTGCCGGACGTCCTGGTGTCCGATATCGGCATGCCGGGGGAGGACGGCTACTCCCTCATCCGCAAGCTCCGGGCCAGCACCCGGGAACGCGGCGCCGACCTCCCCGCCGCGGCCTTAACCGCCTACGCCCGGAGCGAGGATCGGGTGCAGGCGCTCCAGGCCGGCTTCCAGACCCACATCGCGAAGCCGGTCGACCCCAGCGAGCTGGTCGCTATCGTGGCCCGGTTGGCCGGGCGGTGAGCTGGCGCCTAGCGCGTACCCTTCGCCGTGCACTCCAGGCGCACCCGGCGCTTGCCGGCCCGGTACTCGGCGAGCGCCAGCTCTTTCAAGGCCGGGAAGCGGGCCGGCTCGATCCAGCGGCTCTTGAGCTCGGCACGGCGCTCGACGGTCAGGAGGCCGCCCTCCATGGCGACTCTCTGGTGAAAGCTCCCGAGGTCGTTCTCCACTGCCGCGTCCTGCGCCGCCGGGGGACAGGTATCGGCGGGGAGCTGGAGCCGCCAGACCGAGCGGGTCACCTCCGGGGTGAGCACGAGCGGAAACTTGCGGCCCTCGAAGAGTCCGAGAGCGGGCATGCCGTGCAGGCTGGCGGGCTGGAGGCTGCCGGCCGTCCTGCCGGCGGCCCCGCCGGCTCCGGCGTCCCCGCCGGACAGAAACCCCGGAATCTGGACCCGGGCCGAGATGCGGAGCGAGGGCACCCCCTCCCGCGACGGCTTGACGCCCAGGGAGGTGAGAGTCGCTCCGGGGAGGGCGCTGCCGAGGAGCGACCGGGCGTCCGCCTCGTTCTCCTCCGGCCGGCGGGTGGCCAGCCGGTTCACCCAGGCGGCCCCGTTCTCGCCAGTGATTTCGAGCAGGGCCTGGCCGACGGCGTCGCCCGCCGCGTTGGTGGCGAGAGTCACTTCGAGCAGCCGGGACTCGGCGGCGGGACGCACCGCCGTATGCACCAGCCGGCTCTGGCCGCTGCGGATGACGAGGGCCTCCTGGTCCTGGACGGAGGAGGGGAACCAGAAGGCGGAGCCCAGGGTCTCGGTGGCGTCGATGAAGAGGAAGCCGTCGGAGACCGCATCGTCGGATTTCAGCTCCAGCCCCGCCGTCGGCACGGCGACGACGACGTGGTTGAACTCGTCTGGCGCCGGGAAGTCGGCGTCCACCCGCCCCTGGGGAGCGAGGCGGATGAGCGCCGGATAGGCCTCAATGCCGGCGGCGTCTAGGAGGTCGACCAAGAGCACCGACTTGTCCTTGCAGTCCCCCCAGCGCCGGGTCAAGGTGTCCTCGGGCGCCGCCGGCCGGTAGCCGCCGATGCCGACCTCGACCGCCACGTAGCGCACGTCCTTCCTGGCGAAGGCGGCGAGGGCCTCGATCTTCTGGCGCCGGCCGGCGATCCCGCCGGCGATCTCCTGCGCCTTCCTGCGCACCGCCGGCGTGCCGTGCGGCACCCCGGCGACCAGCCCCTGGTACCAGTGGCCGACCCCCGGCCAGGTGGCGAGCGGACCCCAGGCATAGCGGAGCACCGGACCTAGCGACTCGGGGGCGTGCTCGGGCGGCTCGACGGCGGGGAGGCCGCTCGCGGTCACCAGGAGCCGCCCCGGCGACTCCTCGACCTTGAACCCGTCCTTTGATCCGTCGAGCCGCCAGCGCCAGCCGTCCGGGGCGCCCTTGACCTCGACCCGCAGGTGCTCAATCCGGTCGCCCGCCGTGCCGAGGGAGACGTGCCCGGAGGGGAAGTAGGGCTTCTCCTCCACCTCATAGTCGAGGCTGAAGACCGAGCCCACGGGCACCGCCGGGATCTCGACGGTGCGGAACTTCGAAGAGCTGTGGATCTCGAAATCGGCGGTGACCTCGGCGGTGTCCAACCCCTTGCGGCCGACTTTGACCACCCTGCCGTCCGGCTGGGTGGCATAGGCTTTCAGATCGACCAGCTTCCGGTTCTCGTCGAGATAGATCGGATAGGGAGACCAGGCGCGGAGGTCCCGAGCGGAGTCGAGCCGCACGGCGAGCTGGGTGCGCTCGGCGACCGAGCCGTCGGCCCGGACGACGACGGTGACCGACTTGTCGAGGATCGTCGCGGCGGCAGCGGGGGCTGCCCACCCCGTCGACAGCACCAGCAGCGCCAGGCTAGCGCCGGACGAGGACCAGGCTCTCGGCATCGCTCTTCTCCACGGCGCTGAACAGGGCGCGCGTCCGGTCGACGCCCTGCAAGGTGATGATCTGCTTCTTGGCCACGTCCAGCCGGCGCTTGAAGGTGAGCGAGCGCTCGGCGTCCTTCACTTCGAGCTCGGTCGAGAAGGCGCCGGCATCGCTCTCCTGGTGGGTCGCCTGCGGGCGCCGCTCGATCGACCAGCCGGCGGGCCAGGTGAGGTTGAGCTCGACTTCGTCGCGGTCGGCGAAATCGAAGAGGATGGGCGAGCGCCGCTGGGCGGTCGGGGTGATGAAAGGCTGGCGGGTCGGCCCCAGCGGCCGGCTGGGGAGGAGGCTCACCTCGTCGCCCAGCGCCTCCTCGGGCCGCTCGGCCATGCTCCAGCGGACCTCGACCTTCGACTCCTCCGCCGACTCGCTCACCTTGACGTCAGAGACCGCGAAGTCCTTGAGACCCTTTTCCAGCCACTCCTTCCAGGCGGTGGCGGTCTTTTCGGCATCCCCCTTCCAGCCGATCCGCTCGGTCGCGTGCTGGCCGGTCAGGAGCAAGGTGCCGCTCCCCGCGAGGGCGCCCTTCCCGTCTACCGTGAGCTTCAGGGCGGCGCGCCGGCCGTTGCGGTCGAAGGGCTCCTCCGGCAGCGCCACGCTCTCGGGCTTCTTGCGGTTGGGGATCACCGCGATCGTCCCTTCGAGCTCATAGGGCAGCTGGCCGAAACCGAGGGCGCGGTCGGCGGGATCAAGGAAGACCCGCTTGCCGTCGATCTCGGCCACCACGACGTCCTGATCGAACCAGGCCGGATTGGCGAGCCGCAGGTCGACGAGGCCATGGCCGCGCTCGGCGGCCCAGACCGGCGAGGCCTTGATCTTGACCGCGTCGAGCATGGCGACCAAGAGGAGGGCCTTGTCGAGGATGTCGCCCCGCCCCTTGCCGAGCGTGCTGTCGACCGAGTGCTCCGGGTTCAGGAAGGCGTGGCCGCCGCCCTCGGTCACGATCTCGTCGCGGACGAAGCGGTAGATCGCCGCCGCCTGCTCGCGCTTGCCCTTCCCGGCGGCCTTCGCCAGCTCCTCCGCCTTGCGGGACGCCTTGCGGTCCCCGTTCAGGACCTTGTCATAGTCGTCGAGCAGCAGGTCGGAGGTCGTCCCCCAGGTTTCGAGCAGCCGCCGGGCATCGCCGTAGGCATGGACTACCGTGGGGAGCATGACGATCTGCGCCGTCAGGTCCTCGAAGGGAAAGCCGAACGGCTCCCTGGGCACCGGCGCCACGTGCTCGGCCCAGGTGCGCGCCTTGAGGCCGCGGACGGTGTCCGTGCGCTCGCTCTTGATTCCCACCCCGAGCGGGTCGCGGCTCCAGGTCTGGACCGTCATCGACTTGGGGATGTAATAGACGATCTCCGACAGGAGGGTCGGCAGCCGGTTCGAGAAGTACCAGGGCTCGATGAAGAAGATCGAGTCGAAGTGGAGGTCGTAGTGATAGTCGAGGATGGCCCCCACCGAGACGGCGGGGAAGGCGACCGCGGTGACGTAGAGGTCGCGGTTCTTCGACACCCGGCGCACGAACTTGGCGTCGGCCGGGAGCGGCACCACCTTGCCGTCGGGGAGCACGGTGCGCCCTGAGAAGCCGGAGAGGCGGACGTAGTCGCTGTGCTCGATCTCGATCTCGCCCTGGCTCTTGCCCTCCTCGGTGAGGATCTTGATCCGCCCCTGAACCGAGAGCCGCGAGGAGACCTCGTGGCTCGCCGGATCGAGCATCTGGAACTCGCCCTTGTGGAAGAGCACCGCGGCCGGAGCGTTGGGCGCCCCGGGGACGGTCGTCAAGGCGCGCTCGGCGTCGGTGATCGGGGGGAAGTCCGCGCCACGCGCGCCACCCGGAAGACCGATCGACAGGAAAGCCGCGGCGAACAGCACGGTACTCCAGCGGAAAACGGCCGGCTGCATCTCTACTCCCCCTCTGGGTTGGTGGATCTCTATCTTATCAGTCTGCTTCGCAGAAGAGTGGCGGGGGAGGGCAAAGCATTTCATCTCGTGATTGCCCCGTAGTATCCTCTTCACACTCTTCGCGAAAGCACGGAGGAGACGAGATGGGTGACAGACAGCCGGGTTCGAGCGCGCCGATCACCACCAAGCCGCAGTTGATCCGCGCTCTCCGCGAGGCGTCGGAGATCGAGCAGCAGCTCATGGTCCAGTACCTCTACGCCGGCTTCTCGCTCAAGAAGCGGCCGGACGAGCGGTGCAGCGCGGCGCAGTTCGAATTCGTCCGCCGCTGGGGCTCGACCCTCCTCATGGTGGCGCGCCAGGAGATGGAGCACCTCGCCCTCGTCAACGGCCTCCTGACAGCCCTCGGGGCGGACCCCTGGTTCAGCCGCGAGAACATCCCCCGCCAGTCGCGCTACTACCTGGGGGCCAACCTGGCCGCCGAGAAGGCGACGAGCGGCGAGGTCGTCCCCTGCGACATCCCCTTCGTCTTCGAGCGCTTCAACCTGGCGACGATCGGCCGCTTCGTCTGCGCCGAGAGCCCGGGCTACGACACCTTGAAGGCAAGCGGCGATCCCATCCCGACCTGGTGCTTCGGCACCCCCGAGCGCCCCTGCGCCTCCCACTCCGAGGCGGCGTACGCCAGGGCCGCCAACGCCAATGCCGCGCCGGGAACCGCGGGACCGCCCTATCCCCTGGCCCGCACCCATCTCGCCGCCCATGCAGTCGATGCCTCAGCGAACGTGGCCGAGATCCACCCGGGGACGATCACCGAGCTCTACGCCCTCATCGAGACGGCGATCAAGACCCTCCCCAATCTCTTCACCGGCAACCCCAGCCAGCAGGTCTATGTCCCGGTCGAGTACCAGATCAATCTCTTCCCCATCGTCGACGTCGCCTCGGCGAGCCTCGCCATCCAGCTGATCGTCGAGGAGGGGGAGGGGATCAGCGCGCCGCCCGGCTACCAGAGCCACTTCAGGCGTTTCTACGACATCCGCGAGGAGCTGGTGGCCGAGCTCGCCCGGGACCCCGGTTTCGAGCCGTCGCTCCCCCTGCCGAAGAACCCCCGGCCCGGGGAGATCAAGAGCCCCTTCGCCCGGCGCACCTTCGACCTTTTCAACTACAGCTACGCGACGCTCCTCTTCGTCCTCACCTCGCTCTACAAGAACTTCGTCCCCGTGGCGGCCCAGAGCTACCCCTTCTTCAGCTCGGCCCTCCAGGAGACCGCCTTCGGACCGGCGATGACCATGCTCCTGCGGCCGATCGCCGAGGTCCTGGCGTACGCGAAGTCGGGCGACGGCGAGGCGACGACCGGGCCCGACTACCACCTCTCCCCAGAGGACGAGGCGCTGCTCTCCCACTACGATCCCAAAAAGCTCGGCGAGATCGACTTCTTCCTCGGCCGCTTCGCCCACATCATCGCCGAGCTCGAAGCCCTCTCCCGCGAGGACCTCCTGGCGGTCGCGCGGAGCGCGGACGACGTGCCGTACCTGAAACGCCAGCTCCACTTCGTCTTCGAGAGCGCCACCGCCATGTCCAACAACCTGCGGCGGATCTACCAGATCGGCCAGCTGACGCAGTTCGTCGTCGCACCTTGAGGGAGGGGGCCCGACCATGACCTTCGCGAAGCTCCTGGAGATCCAGTTCGGAGGGTACTTCCTCTGCCGCCTGGCGACCGATCCCGATCCCACCAACGAGGAGCGCGGGGTCTCTGGCTACACCATGGCCCTGGTGGGGGAGGACGAGCTCGACGCGGTGATCCGCACCCAGGTCACCCCGGAGTTCGCCAGGAAGAACCTGCGCGAGCCCGCCGAGCGGATGGGGATCCGAATCGGGGTCGACGTCACCGCCGTGACCTTCGACGGCAGGCCCCACCCCCAGGCGACCGCGGCGCTCGCCGGCGCCAAGGTTTACCTCGAAGGGAAGAACCCCCCGTTCGACGGCCCGACCTACGACAGCCGTAACAACATCGTGGGCTCGGACGACACCATGTCCTTCGTCGTCAACCCTTTCGAGCTCGCCATCCGCGGCGAGAAGACGTCGATCTTCGCCGAGGACTACCTGAACCCGGCCGATCCCGAGCAGAAGATCTGGAAGATCGAGGACCCCGCCCTCTACGTCCGGCGGCTCCCCACCGCCTTCTCCCCCTCCTCGACCCAGGTGATGTCGATCCTCCGCGTCTTCGACCCGTTCTCCTACTTCCGCGACCGCCGGCGCTACCTGGCCGAGCGCATCGAGGCGCTGGAGAAGGAGCTCGTCCCCGGCTGCCCGGACCCGGAAGAGATCCGGGCGAAGATCCAGGCGATGAAGACCCGCATCTACCAGATCGAGTTCTGGGGCGACCGGGTGAGCAACAAGCTCGGCTTCCAGCTCACCTACAGCCACAACATCAACGGCCCGCAGAGGATCTCAGGGCTGGAGAACCTCGGCGGCGAGGTCGACACCCACCACCCCTGGCCGATCACCTACTGGTTCGGCGGCTGGGACGGCGACCTGCTGACGGGGTACATGGCGGGGACTCTGGGGATTCCGTTTTTGCCCGGGGCGGGCTGACGCCTCATCTGCGAGCGACGAGCTGGTCGTAGTCCGCGTGGCTTCCAATCCAGAACCAGAGCAATCCGTCAGGCACATCGAACCCCAGTGCCCGGTACGCCAGCCCCACGCGGCAAGACCAATAATCGCCAACTTTCTTCAAGTGCAGAGAGGGGTGTTGGGGGTTGGCTTTCAGCAGAGCGAAATTCTTGTCGGCGAGGGCCTGGACGTTCCCCGGTAGGGCCTTGTAGCAGGACCAGAACTCCTGGGAAGCGTGGTGCTTCAAAGCTCAGTACACTGACCGGCTTGGAAGGCTCGACGCGCGGCTTCGGCCAGGGAGTCCAGCCTCCCGGACTTGGCATCTTCTTCCAGCTGCCGGTCCCAGACTTCCATGTCGTAGGCTTGAAACCAGCCGCGAAACTCGGCGAGTTCAGAGGGGGTGAGGGTCGCGATCTGGTGCTCGAGGGTCTCTAGCTTCGTCATCGTCGGGTCCCCTGCGCCTAATCTACACCAACAGCTCTCGTCGCGGGAGAGCGTCGCCCGGAGCCCCTACTCGAACCGCTGCAACGCCACGAGCGGATCGATCCGCGCCGCCCGATCGGCGGGGAGGTAGCTCGCCATCAGGGTGAGCCCGAGGATCAGGAGCGGCACGCTCAAGAAAGTCGCCGGGTCCAAGGGGTTGACCTCGAAGAGCAGGGAGGAGAGCCAGCGGGTGAGCCCCACGGCTCCCAGGAGGCCGAGGACGAGCCCGGCCGCAGCGACCTCCAGGGCTTCTCGCAGGATCAGCCAGCGGATGCGGCCCGCCTGGGCCCCCAACGCCACTCTCACCCCGATCTCCGGCGTCCGCTGGCCCACCAGGTAGGAGACGAAGCCGTAGATCCCCACCCCTCCCAGGATGAGCGCGATCCCGGTGGCGACCAGGATCATCAGGGCCGAGAAGGCCTGGCGGGCCCGGGACTGGCGGACGACCTGCTCCATGGTCGCTACGCTGGCGAGCGGGAGGTCGGGCGAGAGCGCCTTGACCTCCCGGCGGACGGCGGCGGCGAGCGACTCGGGCGGTACGCTCGTGCGGAGCGCCAGGGTCATCTGGCGGGTCGTCCAGTCCCCCTTGGCTTTACCGAGGAGGGGGTAGTAGATGGTCTCGTCGGGCTGCTTGTCGAGCTGGCGGTTGCGGACGTCCCCGACCACCCCGACGATCGTGTACCAGGGGTCCTTGAGGGCGGTCTCCGCGGCGGGGCGGAGCCGCCGGCCGAGGGCGCTCCCGTGCGGCCAGTAGTGGTGGGCGAGGGCGGCGCTCACCAGGACCGCCCCGGTCCGGCCCTCGGTGTCGGCCGGCGTGAAGCCGCGGCCGGCGAGGAGCGGAATGCCGAGGGTTTGAAAGTAGCGGTCCGTCACATCGTCGAAGTAGAGGATCGGCGGCGTGGCGCGGGCGGGGAGCGGGTAGTCCGCGAAGAGGTGCCCCGTCCCCGGCACGTTGCCGTCCAGAGGGAGAGAAGAGGTAGCGCCGACCGAAACCACCCCGGGAAGCGCCGAGAGACGGGTGACGAGATCGGTGTAGAAGCGCGCCGCGCGGGCGTCGTCCGCGTACTCCGCTTCCGGCAGGGCGAGCGCGGCGGTGAGGATGTGATCGGTCGAGAAGCCGGGCCGCACGTCGAGCAGCCGGAGGAAGCTGCGGAGGAGGAGGAGCGAGCCGGTGAGGAGGACCAGGGCGAGGGCGAGCTCCAGGCCGACGAGGACCTGGCGCAGCCGGCGGCCGGCGAGGCCCAGGGTCGTCGTCCGGCCTCCCCCTTTGAGCTCGGAGGCGAGATCCTGGCCGCCGCGGCCGCCAGATGCCCGAAAGGCGGGAAGAAGGCCGAAGAGGAGGCTCGAGAGGATCGAGAGGGCTGCAGAGAAAGCCAGCACCCGGCCGTCCAGGTGGACCTCCGCCAGGCGCGGCAGGTGGGCCGGCCGCAGGGCGACGAGGAGCTGCAGCCCGCCCCAGGCGAGAAGGAGCCCGAGGACCCCGGCGGCGACCGCCAGGAGCAGGCTCTCGGCGAGGATGGCGCCGATCAGCCGGCCGCGCGGCGCCCCGAGGGCGGTGTAGACCGCGATCTCCCGGCGCCTCGCCTCGCCGCGCACGATGAGGAGGTTGGCGACGTTGACACAGGCGATGAGGAGGATGCATCCCACCGCCCCGAAGAGCACCCAGAGGACCTTCCCGGCCTCGCCCACGATGACCTCGTGGAGCGGCTTGACGAGGGCGGAGAGCCGGGCCTCGGTCATCGCCTTCGCCTCCTCGGACGGGATATAGCGGGTGAGGTGGACGAGGAGCTGGTTGAGCTCGTCCTCAGCCTCTCTGGCGGTGACCCCGGGGCGCAGCCGGCCGAGACCGAAGCTGTTGAAGGCGCCGAGCTGCTCCCGGAGCGGGTCGATCGGCATGGGAAGAAGGAGGCCGACGTCCGCGGTGGCGGCGATGCCCTCCTGGCTGGGGAAGGCGAAGCCGGGCGGCAGGATGCCGACAATCCGGGTGGCGACCCCGTCGATCCGCAGCGTGCGGCCGAGGGTCTTGGGATCGGCGCCGAAGTGGAGCCGCCAGAGCGGATCGGAGAGCACGGCGACCGCCGGGGCCCCGGGCCGCTCGTCGGCCTCCGTGAAGGCCCGCCCGAGCCGGGGGGAGACCTGAAGCACCCGGAACAGGGAGGCGGTGGTCAAGGCCGCAGCGACCCGCTCCGGGGTGTCGCCGCCGCTCAGGTTGGCGGTGCCCGCCTTGAAGATCGCGAGCTCTTTGAAGCGGTGCGCCTGAGCGCGGTAGAGCAGGTAGAGCGGGACCGACTGGGGGATCTCCGTCTTGCCGAGCCCGAAGCCCGGGGCCTGCTGGAAGATGGCGACCAGCCGGTCGGACTCGGGGTAGGGCAGGGGGCGGAGGAGGACGCCGTCGACGACGCTGAAAACCGCCGTGGTGGCGCCGATCCCCACCGCCAGGGTGAGCACGGAGAGGAGGGCGAAGCTGGGGGCGCGGCGCAGGCTGACGAGGGCGCGGCGGAAGAGGGAGAGGACGGTCTCCATCGCGGGCTAAAGTGTATCAGAGGGCTGCCTCTGGGGCTCCCCGGCCGGCTCGTCCGCGGCGGCCTCCGGGGAACTGGGCGATGGGGAGGGGTGGGCCGCGACCCCGCAGCGGATCAGGTACTCCTCGGCGAGGAGCTTGTAGGCGGCCGCCCCGGTCGCCTTGGGGTCGTACTGGAAGATCGTCTGGCCGTGCCCCGGCGCCTCGGCGAGGCGGGTGTTGACCCGGATGGCGATGGCGAAGGTGAGCGGCCCGTGCTCGGTGCGGATCTGGTCGACGTGGGCGCGCATGGCGCGGGTCCGGAAGTCGACCATGGTGAGCAGCACGCCGAGGACGCGGACCCGGCGGCCGGCATCCCAGGCCAGGCGTTCGGCGGCGGCGATCAGGTTCTCCACTCCGGCGACGGCGAGGAACTGCGGCACGGTGGGGATGATGAAATGGTCGGCCGCGACGACGGCGTTGACCGCGAGGAGCGAGAGCGAGGAGGCGCAGTCCAAAAAGATGAAGTCGTAGCGGGTGGCGACCGGCCCCAGGGCGGCACGGAGCCGCCCCTCGCGGCCGCGGAGCTTGCCGAGCTCGGCGTCCACCTGGCCCAAGTCGACCGAGGCGGTCAGAAGATCGAGCCCGGGGACGCTGGTGGGGCGGACGGCGTCCCCGGCCGGCACGCCGCCCAGGAGGACGTCGGCCGAGGAGGGAGCGAGCCGGCCGCGCTCCACCCCCAGCGACAGCGAGGCCGACGCCTGGCTGTCGAGGTCGACCAGCAGCACCCGGAAGCCCTGGGCCGCGAGCGCCGCCGAGAGGTTGACGGCGGTCGTCGTCTTGCCCACGCCCCCCTTGCGCGAGATGAATGCGGTAACCATATAGACCGCCAACAATTTACCGCAGATTACCGCAAAAAGCGGAGCCAGGCGGGGACCTCGTGTAGCGCGGCCAACGGGATAGAATTCAGTCGCACCGATTCTTGTCCCTACGAGGAGGCCCGTTGGACGCGACCTATCCGCAAGACCTCGCCGCCCAGCGGATCTCCGCCTCGCTCGACAACTGGAAGCGAAAGCTCCTCGATCTGAGCAAGCGGAATCGTGCCCTCAATTTCAAGATGAACCGGGTGTCGACGGTGGCGATCCTCGACGAGCAGCCGGCCGAGGTCTTCCGCCAGCTCTACCTCTTGGAAAAGGCTATGCGCTTCAAACCGGCTGCGGCTGCCGAGAAAGCCGTGCCGCCAAGACCGGAGGGGGCATCGACAGCGACGCCGGAGACGCCGCAGGGACCGGAGACACCGGAGGACTCCGAGGAAGGCCCCTCGTTCGACTTCGTCCCCTACGAGGCTGGAAACCTCGCCGCCCGCCACACCGACGACCAGTTGCAGACCGCCTCCTCTCCCGAGCAGCTCGACAGGTCGCTCCGCCGCCTCGACGAGCAGGCCCGGGCCACCCTGGAAGAGCAGGGGGTCAACGCCCTGTTCCTCGCCCTTGGCATGCTGCACTACAAAGAGTCTCCGGGAGACGAGGAGACCTTCCGCGCTCCCCTGGTCCTCCTGCCGGTCGCCCTCTCCAGGAAATCGGCGCAGGCCGGCTACACGGTCCGGGCGGCGGACGAGGACCCGATCGTCAACCCGGCGTTGGCCGAACACCTGCGGCGGGCGCACGGGATCGTCCTGCCGGAGTTGCCCGACCTGACCGACATCCCCGCCGAGTACGACCTCCAGACGTTCCTCACCGCGACGGTCGCGATCCTTTTGAGCCTCCCGGCCGGTTCCGGCTGGGCGGTCAAGAACGACATCTACCTGGGGCTCTTCTCCTTCCAGAAGTTCGTCATGTACAAGGACCTGGAGGCGAACGGGGCCGCCTTCGCCGAGCACCGGCTGGTGAACCAGCTCGTCACCCGGAGCGGTAGCGCAGCCTACGGGCTTCCCGCCGAAGTCCGCGACCTGGACCTCGACCGGAGCTTCTCGCCGGAGGGCACCTGCCAGGTGGTCGACGCCGACTCCAGCCAGTTGCGGGCCATGGCGACCGTGGCCCAGGGGTACGACCTCGTGCTGGAGGGACCGCCCGGGGACCGGCAAGTCGCAGACCATCACCAATCTGATTGCCCAGACGCTCGCGGCTGGCAAGTCGGTGCTCTTCGTCAGCGAGAAGATGGCCGCCCTCCAGGTGGTCCATAGCCGGCTCGTCAGCGCCGGCCTCGGCGAGTTCTGCCTCGAGCTCCACTCGACCAAGGCCAACAAGCGGACCGTCGTTCAGGGGATCGCGGCGGCCCTCGACGCCTCGCTGCAGCGCCCGCGGGCGAGCGAGGCTTCGAAAGCGCGCCTCACGAGCGTGCGGCGGGAGCTCGCCGCCTATGTCGAGGCGCTCCATGCACCTTATGGCGATCTCGGTTTCTCCCCCTACCGGGCCTATGGCGAGCTCGGCGCCGTGCTGGAGGCTCCCAGGCTGCGCTACGGCGGGCCGGTCGAAGGAGTATCCCCGGAGCGTCTCGCCGCGACCGAGCGCGGCCTCTCCGACCTGGCGCGGGCGGCGGCGGCGGTCGGGGACCCCAGGGTGCACCCCTTCCGGGAGTCGACGCGGACCTTCTATTCGGAGGACGACCGCGACCACCTCGGATCGCTCCTCGCCGACCTCGGGAGCCGGCTGAGCGAGGTGAGCGCTCTGGCGGCCGAGGTCGAGGCGAGCTTCCACCTGCCGCCGGTGCTCCGGTTAGGCGATGCCGAGATCGCCGCCGCAGTCGCGTCGGTCCTCGAGCGCTCCCCGGGGGCGCCGCTCGGAGTGCTGGCGAGCGAGCTGTGGAACGCGCCACCCCCTCAGGCCCTCGCTCTGGTGGCAAGGGGGCGCGAGATCGAGCGCCTGTCCCAAAGGGTGGCGGAGCGCTTCACCCCCGACGTCCTCTCCCAGGAGCACGCCGAGGACATCGCCTATGTCGAGAGCAAGGAGGGCAGCGCTCTGCGCTTCCTGAGCTTTCTCGACGGGCGGTACCGTGCCATCCGGCGGCGTTGGATCTCCTGGCGCCGCTCTGGCTATCAGGCGAGTCTCGCCGAGCAGGCGGCCGAGATGAGGAGCGTCGACGCCCTGCTCCGCGAACGCCGAGCCCTGGCCGCGGAGGACGCCGCGGCGCGTCAGCTTTTCGGCGGCCTCTGGCTGGGAGAGCAATCGGCCTGGGAGGTCCTCGAAGGCTATATCCGCTGGGTCGTCGAATTCCGGGGCCTGTGCTTGACCCATGGATTGCGGGAGCAGGCGATCGAGCTCGCGACTCACGCCCGTCCCGACCTGTCGCGAGTGGGCGCGCTCCGCGCCTCAGCGGCGGCCGCCTTCTCCCGGCTCGGCGAGTTGGGCGCGCTCCTCGGCTGGCCGGAGGGTTACCTCATGGACGAGCCGATCGCCACTCTCGCAGAGCGCGTGACGATGCTCGCCGGGAGCCTCGATCTCGCGCCACGCTGGGGGGCCTTTGAGCTCTCCCGGTCGCCGGTCGCCCTAGGCCTCGCCGGCGAGTTCCTGCCCAGGGCCATGGCGGGGGAGGTCGCCTTCGTGGACCTCGGCCGGGCCTTTCGCCGGGCTTTCCTCCAGCAGTGGCTTACCACCGTAGTCACGGCGCGCGAGCCCCTGCGCGACTTCCATGCTCTCACCCACGAGGAGCGCATCGCGGAGTTCGAACGGCTCGACGAACGGGTCTTGCAGGAGAACCGAGCGGCGCTCGTCGCCCGCCAGCGCGACGAGGTCCAGCGCCGTCTCCAGACGCCCGAAGGGAGAGCCGCCATGCCCTTCCTGAAGCGCGAGATGGCGCGCCAACGCGCCCACGCGCCCCTGCGGAGGACCCTGCGCCAGGCGGGAGCGGCGATCCGGGCGATCAAGCCCTGCTTCATGATGAGCCCGCTCACCGTCTCCCAGCTCCTCGATGGCCAAGCCTCCTCCTTCGACCTCGTGGTCTTCGACGAGGCGAGCCAGCTCCCGGCCGAGGACGCGGTGGGGGCCATCGCTCGCGGCCGTCAGCTCGTCGTCGTGGGCGATCCCAAGCAGCTCCCGCCGACCAATTTCTTCTCGGTGATGGGCGGGCAGGTGAACGCCCCAGAAGGCGAGGACGGAACGCCGCTCTTCGAGGACAGCGAGAGCATTCTCGAGGATTTCATGGGCGCTGGTGTTCCGAATACCCGCTTGAAGTGGCACTACCGCAGCACCCAGGAGTCGCTGATTACTTTTTCGAATGTCAGCTTCTACGACGCCGACCTCTACACCTTCCCCAGCATCGACACCGATCACCGGCGGGGGCTCGAGTTCGAGTACGTGGACGGCGCTGTCTACGAAGGCAAGGGGGTCAACCCGGTCGAGGCCCGCCGGGTCGCGGATGCCGTGGTCCGGCACGCTCGGGAATGCCCGGAGCTGACCCTGGGCGTCGGCACTTTCAGCCTGCGCCAGCAACTCGCCATCCAGGACGAGATCGAGCTGCGACGGCGGCAGGATCCTCGCCTCGAACCCTTCTTCGCCCGCCGCGAAGAAGGAAGCTTCTTCGTCAAGAACCTGGAGAACATCCAGGGTGACGAGCGCGACGTCATTTTCCTCTCCGTCACCTACGGCCGGGACCGCGAGGGCAAGCTGCGCTACAACTTCGGGCCGATCAACGGCGAGAACGGCTGGCGGCGGTTGAACGTGCTGACGACGCGGGCGAAGCGGAGCATGCGCGTCTTCACCTCGATGCATGGCGACGAGATCCGGGCGGTGGACACGACCTCCCGCGGCGCGCGGCTGCTCCACGACTTCCTGCTCTATGCCGAGCACGGCCGGATCGAGAGGCCGATCCAGAAGGAAGAGGCCGGAGAGGCCGGAGAGACGTCCGCCCTCCTGTTCGAGCGGCAGGTTGAGGACGAGTTGGAGAGGGCAGGGATCGAGCTCCGCCGCGACATCGGCTCTTCCCGTCATCCCGTCGACTTCGGCATCCTCGACGGCGAGGTCCCCGGCCTCTTTATCTGCGGCATCGAGTGCGACGGCCCCCACTACCGCCGTGCCGAGACGGTGCGCGACCGGGATCGTCTGCGCCGGCAGGTGTTGGAGGCCCGGGGGTGGACGATCCATCGAGTCTGGTCGACGGATTGGTTCAAGGACCGGCCGGGACAGGTCCAGCGCCTGCTCGGCCTCATCGCCGCCACCCGGCAGCGGGCTCGGGAGGAAGCCGCCGCCGAGCGAGAGGCCCGGGCGCGGGCGGAGGTGGAGGCGGCCGCCGAAGCCGAGGTGCAAGCCGCCGAGGCGGAAGCCAGGCTGCAGTCCGAATCTACGTCGCAAAGCCTCGCCGAGCCGCCGGACCCGTCCGCCCCCGCCCTGCCGAGTCAAGCGCAGGCTGTCGACTACCGTCTGGCCGGTGGTGAGGGCCGGCATGGCGGCGACCTCCTGGCCGCCCCGCTTTTCGAGCTCGTCGATGCCATTGCCGCCGTGGCCCAGGTCGAGGCACCGCTTCACGCCGACGACCTCATGGCGCGGGTAGCGGGGATGTGGGGCCTCGCGCGGGTCGGTTCCCGCATCGAGCGCCGTCTCGCCGAGGCTTGCGGGGCGGCGGAGCGGAGCGGATCTCTTGAACGGCGCGGCGATTTCATCTGGCTGCCGGGCGGGGTTATCGTCGTCCGCTCGCGCGTGGGGACGAGCATCCCCGCCGAGCGCATTCCCCCTGAGGAGATCCGCGAGGCGGTGCTCCTGGTGTTGCGAGCGGGCAGCCTCGACCGGCGTGAGCTGATCAACCAGGTACGCACGCTCTTCGGGTTCAACCGCACGGGAACGAAGCTCCAGGCGGCGATCGGAGCGGTCGTCGACACCCTCCTCGCGGATGGCACGCTGGGCGAAGGGAGCTCCGGCGTGCGACTGCGGGACGAAGTCGACGAGGAGGATTAGAACGAGGAGGTCTGCCGGCCCGCTCGCATGTAGATCGGCCAGGTGAGGGTCCGCGGCTCCGCCGGGTCCCCCCAGGCTTCGGCCAGCTCGTTCTCGATCAGCTCGATCGGGTCCTTTCCCGTCGCCGCCTGGTAGCGCACGTTGGCCGACCAGGTGCGCAGATAGGCGACCAGCCGCGGCAGGTCCCAGCTCTCGCTGTGCTCGAAGACCGGCGCCTCGATCTCCGGAAAGGCGAAGGGGAGGGTCCGGTACTCCTCGTCCACCCAGCGGCGCTCGGGCGGCCAGTAGGCACCCGCGATCTCCCTCGCCAGGCGGTCGACCAGGGCGCTCACCTCCGGCGTGCCGCGGAGCAGGTTGTAGGTCCAGAGGGCGATCGCGCCCCCCGGCCGGAGCACCCGCCGGGCCTCGGCATAGAAGCGGTCGAAGTCGAACCAGTGAGCGGCCTGGGCGACGGTGAGGAGGTCGACCGAGCCGTCCGGCAGGCCCGAGCTCTCGGCGGTGGCGACCCGGTACTCGATCCGCGGATGGGGAATGGCGTTGTCCAGCTGCTGGCGGCTGGCGTCGGTCGCCACCACCCGCTCGAACACCTCGGCGAGCGAGAGCGCCGCCTGACCGTTGCCGGTGGCGCAGTCCCAGGCGAGAGCCCGTCCCGGGGTCAGCTTGAAGACGAAATCGAAGAGCGCGGGCGGATAGCCCGGGCGGTAGGCGGCGTAGCTCGCCGCATGGCCGGAGAAGTGGTCTTTGAAGGTCACGGCGGGGAGTTTACCGCGGCTCTGCCGTCCGCCTCACTTCCCCAGATACCGCATCACGAGGAGCGTCCGGTCGTCTTGCGGCGGCGCGCCCTTTACGTGGCGCTCGATCGCGGCGAGCAGGCGGTCGCGGACGACGGTGGGGGAGGCGACGGGGCCGGCCAGGGCCGCGGTCACGGCGTCGTAGCCGAAGACGTCGTCCGCCGCATCGGTCGCCTCGATCAGGCCGTCCGAGAGCCAGACCAGGATGTCGCCGCTCGCGAGGGCGACCGTCCGCCGGCCGTAGGTCCTCCCCATGCCGCCCAAGGGCGAGCCGGGGAGGACGATCTCCTCGACCTCGCCTTCGTGGAGGAGATAGGTGGGGGGGTGGCCGGCGTTGGTGAGGGTGAGCGTCCCCTCCCGGAAGTCGAGGAGAGCGAGGGTCGCGGTGACGAAGAAGCGGGTCCTCGTGTCCGAGCGCACCACAGCGTCGAGCCGGGCGAGGATCTTCTCCGGGTCGACCTCCTCCTGGACGAGGATCAGGAGGGCGGCCTTGATCATCGCCATCCGGAGGCCGGTCGAGAGGCCATGCCCGGAGACGTCGGCGATGATGATGGCGAGCCGCTGGTCGTCCAGGCGGAGGATGTCGAAGTAGTCGCCGCCGATCGCCGCGCTGGGCTCGAAGAGGCTGGCGAACTCGACCGCCCCGCCCGAGGGCAGGTTCCCGGGAATGAGGCTCTTCTGGAGCTCGCGGGCGAGCTGGAGCTCCTTTTCCAGGCCCTCCTTCTGGGCCGCCGTGGCGACCAGGCTTTCTAAGTTCCCCGCCATCTGGTTGAAGGAGCGCTGGAGCTCGCCCAGCTGGTCCTGGCGCTTCGCCGGGATGCGCACCGTGAAGTCGCCGCTCCGCACCGCGTCGGTCGCCCGGCTCATCCGGTTGACCGCCCGGGAGAGGCCGAAGATCATGACGATCGCCATCCCCAGGGCCACGACGTAGACGTCGAAGAGGAGAAAGGCGAGGGCGAAGAGCGCCCCCCAGGCCGCGGTGTCGACCTCGGCCGAGCTGGAGAAGAGATGGCGGAGCAGGATCCGCGGGCTGCTCCGGAGCGTGACGTCCATCTGCACCGAGACCGGCTTGCCGGCGTCGACCCGCCGCTGCTCGCCGGCGATCTCCCCCCACCAGAGGAGCGGTGCGTCCCAGATCCGCTGCCCCAGGGAGCGCTGGCGGAAGAACCGCGCGGCGTCGCCCGCGGCGCGCTCGCGGTGGATGCGCTGGAGAGGGATGGTCCGCGAGCCGAGCTGCAGGTGGAGAGTCTGGCCGGCGCCGGGCTCGTCGGGGCGGATCATCTCGACCCAGACTCCGCTCCGCTCGCTGAGCGCCGCCTCCAGGTGTCCGCTGTAGAGGGCGACGACCCCCGCTCCGCCGCGCTTCGCCAAGGCGACCAGGGTGGGGGAGCCGTCGGGGAGCGAGAGGAAGGGCGCGAGGACCTCCCGCCGCTCGCTGCCCCCCCCGCCGCCCCCCGCGGTCAGGAAATCGGGCCAGAGGAGAGGGGTGCGCGGATCGCCCGCCACCCGCCGGCCGTTCCGGTAGTAGCCGAGGACGATATCGGAGGCGGTGGGAACGGTGGGGAGGCCGGGCGACGGTACGGCGCCCTGGGGTTTCCCCGTCCGCGCGAACTCCGCGAGGCCGGCATCGGCCAGGGTCTGCACCTCCCCCTGGAGGCCGCGGGTGACGTCCCGGAAGAGATGTCCCATGAAGAAGCCGGCCAGGATGTAGCAGGCGACGACGAGCAGAAGGAGGACCATGGGGATCGGCAGGACGCCGATGAGGAAATAGGAGAAGGCGAGCCGCCGGCTCACTTTCCACAGGAAGCGCTGGAAGAGGCGCCAGGCGAGGATGATGAGGAGGAGGAGGACGGCGCCGGCGAAGAGGACCTTGCAGATCGTCGAGAGATAGGGGACGCCGGCGACCGCCCCGACGAAGAGGGCGGCCAGGTTGGCGAGAAGGGCCAGTCGCTTCTTGGATCTTGCGCTTTTCACGGCTGGGCTGGGGAGGGGTGCAGACGGAGGTCCCCGGGGGAGTCTACGATGTCGGGGGCGCTAGGGTTGCGCGCCGGTTTGGCCGCCCGCCCGGAGTTGCATAGAATGCGGCACGAGAGGAGACCCCAGACTGTGTCGAGGATCCCACGTTTCCAGGAGCACTTGAAGACCGGCTTCACCGCGGAGGCCGCGAGCGCCGCCCGCTTCCGGGCCTACGCCGCCCAGGCGCAAACGGACGGCCTGCCGAACCTGGCGCGGGTGTGGCTCGACCTCGCGGCCGCCAAGGATCAGCTGGCAATCGCCCTGCTCGAGGCCTCCGGGCAGATGCGCGGCAAGGACACCGACATCGCCTCCGCCATCTCCGAGGAGCGGTACGAGAACGACATCCTCTACCCGAAGATGATCCGCGACGTGACCGAGCCCGTCGCCGACGTCTTCCTGAAGCTCGTCGCCACCCAGAAGGAGCACCTGCGCCGGCTGGAGTCGCTCCGCGAGGCGGTCAACGCCGCGCGCGGCGATGTCGAGCTGCCGGCCGAGGTGGACAAGGGAGTGCCGGCGCTGGGGCGGTAGACCGCTCTAGCTAGAACCCCGGAGGCCGCTCGCCGGCAACATCGAAGGTCCGCTCCAGCACCACCCCGGCGCGCCCGAGTGTGCCCTCGTCGAAGAGCCGCCCGATGAGGGTGATCCCGTGCGGCACCCGCCGCGGGGGCGAGAAGCGCGGCAGGGGGTGCGCCGGGTCGGGCGCCCAGTCGCTCCGCGCCTCGGAAACCTCGATGAAGCCGGCCCGGAGCGTCAGCGAGGGGTGGCCGGTGAAGTTCGAGATCGTGAGCATCTCGTCCCGCAGCGAGGGGACGAGGAGCAGATCGACGCTCTCGAACAGTCGCGCCATCTCCAGAGCCACCTTCCGCCGCAGCCGATCCGCCTGCACGAAGTCCACCGCCGAGAGGAAGCGCGACTGGCGGAAGGTGTTCGGCCAGGCGTCGGGAACCTGCACCTTGAGCGCATCGAGGCCGTGGGAGAGGGTGAGCTCCTCGAAGGCGGCGGCCGACTCGGCGAAGAGGATGGTGTTGAGCGAGCCGTAGGGCCAGTCGGGGAGCTCGACCGGTGTGGGGATCATCCCCAGCCGGCGGACGGTCTCCAAGGCGGCCCGATCGACGTCGGTCGCCGGCGGTTCCCTCATCCAGCGGGGGAAGTAGCCCACCCGGAGCCCCGCGACCGGGGCGGTGGCGTCGAAATCGAGCCGGCTCGGCACGCTCGACACGTCCCCCGGGTCCGCTCCGGAGATCGCCGCCAGCACGAGGAGGGTGTCCTCGACGTTCCGCGCCATCGGCCCCAGCTTGTCGAGAGACCAGCAGAGGGTCATGGCGCCGTTTCGCGCCACCCGTCCGAACGTCGGACGCAGACCGGTGACGCCGCAGCGCATCGAAGGGCCGACGATGCTGCCGCCGGTCTCGCTCCCCATCGCGAAGCCCACGGCGGCCGCTGCGGTGGCCGCGCCCGGTCCGGCGGAGGAACCCGAGGAGCCTTCTTCGAGCAGCCAGGGATTTTTCGTCTGCCCGCCGAACCAGATGTCGTTCAGGGCCAGAGCCCCGAGGCTCAGCTTGGCGACCAGCACCGCCCCAGCCCGATGCAGCCGGTCGACGACGACCGCGTCCGCCGCTGGGACGCGGTGACGGAACGGCTCGGCGCCGTAGGTCGTGGGGATGCCGGCGGTATCGAGGAGATCCTTCGCCCCCCAGGGGATGCCGTGGAGCGGGCCGCGGTAGTGGCCGGCGGCGATCTCGGCGTCGGCGCGCCTGGCCTGCGCCATCGCCAGATCGCGGGTCAAGGTGATCGTGCAGTTGATCTTCGGCTGGAAGCGTTCGAGCCGCGCCAGGTAGATCCCGGTGAGCCGTTCGGAGGAGAGGGCCTTCGATTCGATCCAGCTGGAGAGACGGGAGACCGGGGCGAAGGCGATATCCTCGTCTCTCTCCGGCAAGGGGTGCGCTCCGGCCGCGCTCCGCACGAAGCGGTCGTGCGCCGGCAGGCTCCCGGTGCCCCCGAGAAGCGCGGGCTCCCACCGGCTGGCGGGTGCCAACCCCGGTTCGAGGGCGACCTTCCGTGGACCGGTGCGCCGTTCGGCGAGCGGCGCCATCGCCATCTGCCAGTTGCCGGCGGCCTGAACGCGCTCGGCCGCGGTGAGCTCCACCTGCACCAGCTTCTCCGCCTCGGCGATCGTGGCGGGGGAGACCGCCGGCCCGACGGCGGGCCCGGTCCCGAATGCCGGCGGAGTGCCCGGCGGCGGCGGGGTGGACGGGGCGGGGGGTTCGGGATTTGCGGCGAGCGCCACCGCGGTCTTGACCCCCGCGGCGACGCCCACGAGGCCGAGCGCGGACTCTTTCAGGAACTGCCGGCGGGAGCTGGGCATGGCGTCTCCTCTGGGAGCTTGGGCTCGGATACTATGACACCGGGCGTAGGGCAAGGCGAAGGAGCCCTGGAGAGTCGGCCGGAACGTCTCCGGGAGCTTGCGGAACCGGTGAAAAGCCTTCCGGAGCCTCTCCGGAGCGTCCAGAACCTCTCCGGGAGCTTTCAAACGCACGGAAAGTCGTCCGGAACGCGCTGGAAGTCTTCGGGGAAGCGTCAAAAGGGACTTTCAAGGCCTGGAAAGTCGACCCGGACGGGTTGAAAGTCGACTTGGAAGCGCCAGAAGTGGACTTAGAGACACTAGAAGTCGAGTTAGAAACACGAGAAGTGGACTTAGAGACACTAGAAGTTGGCTTAGAGACACAAGAAGTCGACTTCGACGCGTTGGAAGTCGACTTGGAGACATTGGAAGTTGACTTACAGGCATTAGAAGTCGCCTTCTAGGCGTTGGAAGTCCACCCGGAGGCATTTCTGGGGACTTTCCACGGCTTTTGGAGACCCCCAGAGGGTTCCCGGTCGCTCACGGAAGGCTCGTGGGGGCCCGAGCGGGCTTCTAGTGCCCCCGTTGGAGGACGTTTGTACGGTGTGGACAGGGCAGGGCCGGCATGAGGCGGGCGCGGATCATCTCCCCCCGCGCTGCCCAGGGTTCGGCCTCGCGGCGGATGGTTCTCCCTTGTCGTCTAAGTCGTATTGCGTTGCGTCACGCGCTACACTCATGCTATGACGACCTCGCCTTCAACTCCTGTTCATCCTGGCACCTTCGTCCGCGAGAGCGTGATTCCCGCCGGCATGTCAGTAAAAGACGCCGCCCAGCGGCTTGGCATCGGCCGCCCGGCTTTGTCGAACTTCCTCAACGGGAAAGCCACGCTATCCCCCAAAATGGTGGTCAGGCTGGAGAAGGCGTTCGGCGCTGATCGGAAGCGGCTGCTCGACATGCAGGCCGCTTACGACCGATACGAGCGCCGCCCCGCTGAAAAAGAGGTCGCCGTACGCGCCTTTGTCCCGGGTTTCCTGACCCTCAAGGCAAGGCAGATCGAGAGTTGGGCCGCTGGACAGATCGAAGCCCGCACGCACCTTCCCGTCTTACTGCGGAAGCTAGTGCACTCGACCGGTCAAGAACTTCGCAAGGTCGATTTCCCCGGCTATGACAATGCGCAGCGCAAGGGCTCCGATGGCGTCGTCGAAGCGGGCGCCGCCACGCCCTGGGTTCCTGAGGGGAACTCCTATTGGGAGTTCGGCACCGAAGAGAAGCCAGCCACCAAAGCGGAGGAAGATTACGCCGCGCGCCTGAAGTCAGTCGACCCCGCCGAACGGGCACGCAGCACCTTCGTCTTCGTGACACCGCGCGCATGGCATGGCAAGGCTACTTGGGAAGAGCGGAAGAACAACGCCCGTGACTGGAAGGCCGTCCGCGTTTTCGACGCAAGCGACCTTGAGCAGTGGCTGGAACAGTCGGTGCCGGCGCAGATCTGGCTTGCCGAACTCCTTGCGCTGCCGAGCGGCGGCTATGAAACGCTGGAGCAGGCATGGCGCCGTTGGGCGAACGCCAGCGAGCCTCATCTAACGGCCGAGATTTTCGCGCCATCGATTGCCGCTTATCGAGACTCCTTCAAGGCCTGGCTCGAAAAGCCAAGCGACAGGTTCTTCGTCGTCGCGGCCGACTCACGAGACGAGGCGCTTGCCTTTCTCACCTGCCTTTTCGAGGACGAATCACTCCGCCAATCCAAAGACCTCGCGGCTGTCTTCACGTCGCTGGCGACACTCAGGACGCTCGTTGCCTCTTCCGTCCCTTTCATCCCAATCGTCCATTCCGAGGACTCCGAGCGCGAACTTGCCGATGCCTATCGCCGGCTTCATTGCATCGTTTTTCGTCCCCGAAATGCGGTCGATAAAAAAGCCGATATCGCGCTCGATTTGCTCGGCTACGAGGCTTTCGAGAAAGCGCTCACCTCCATGGGAGTCGAGAACGGCGACGTCGACCGCCTTGCAAGAGAATCGGGCCGTTCGCCCACGATCCTGCGCCGCCGCCTCTCGAAGAATGCGGCGATTCGGACACCGGCATGGGCCAGCGATGACGACACGGCAAAGAGCCTTGTTCCGGTGACGCTAATTGGCGCCTGGCACGCCGAGTTGGAGGCGGATCGCGAAATCGTCTCCTCTGTGGCGGATCGTAGGTACCAGGCGATTGAGGACGATGTCGCGCGCCTGCTCCCATACGACGACAGCCCGGTATGGTCTGCCGGACGCAATAGAGGTGTCGCCTCGAAGGTCGACGCTTTGTTTGCGATCGCGAGGGTGGTCACACCAGAGGACCTCGATCGGTTCTTCCTTGCCGCCGAATACGTTCTTTCAGAGGCCGACCCGGCGCTCGAACTCCCGGAGAAGGACAGGTGGGCCGCGGCCCTGTATGGCAAGAAACGCGATCATTCCGGCGCTTTGCGCGAGGGTGTCTGCGAGACACTCGTGATCCTTTCCGTCCACGGCAACAACTTGTTTCAGAGCCGTCTCGGCGGCGATATCGAAGGCCGCGTGACGGTTCTGATCCATAAGCTCCTGACGCCGCTGACCCTTGAAAAGCTGCTCTCTCACGATCGCGACCTACCGCGCTACGCCGAAGCCGCTCCCGAAGAATTTCTCCGGATCATCGAATATGACCTGAACCAAGACGATCCCGTTGTGCTCGGCCTTCTCAAGCCGGTCGATAGTGGCCCTCTCTGGGGATCGCCGTCGCGAACCGGCCTTCTTTGGGCTCTGGAGTGCCTCGCCTGGAGACCGCAAAACCTTACCCGCGTATCTCTGATCCTCGGCCGGCTCTCCCAACTGAAAATCGACGACAACTGGATGAACAAGCCGAACGCCAGCCTCCAGGATATCTTCAGATCCTGGATGCCGCAGACGGCGGCTTCTGTGGAGCAACGGTGCAAAGCGTTGGAAACGCTCATCAAGCGTTTCCCGGATATCGGCTGGGAGATTTGCATCGAGCAAATCAAGCTGGGTACCCAGGTCGGGGACTACAGCTACAAGCCTAGGTGGCGCAGCGACGCCTCCGGCGCGGGGCAAGTCGTCACGCACAAGGAGATGTTCGAATTCACCCTGAAGGCGCTGGACCATCTGCTCGCGTGGCCAACTCACGACGAAAAGACACTCGGCGATCTGATCGAGTCCCTCCAGGCCATGGCTGAAGAGGACCAAGCCAAGGTCTGGGATAAGATCGATGAATGGTCCCGGAAGGCCGGGGAAGCGTCCAAGGCCTCCTGCAGGAGCGCATACGACGATTTGCCTTCACGCGAAGCAGCCGGCACAGGAATCTCGGCGAAACGATTCGTGACCGTGCCCGAGAGGCCTGTGAGAGCCTCAGGCCGCACGATCCCGTCATCCGGAACGGCTGGTTGTTCGCCAATTCCTGGGTGGAGGAGTCGGTTGACGAAATCGAAGAAGAGGATTTCGACTTCCGGAAGCGCGAGAAGCAAATCGACAGCCTGCGCTCCGAAGCGATGACCGAGATATGGACCGAGCGCGGCTTCGAGGGCGTCAGGGAACTACTTGCCAGCAGCAATGACGCCGGCACGGTCGGCCATTACGCGGCGGCGTGCGTTACCGGTCTCGAGCCATGGGGCGATTTTATTCGGCACTGTCTTTCCCTCGATGGAAGTCTCCGGAACAAAGCCGAGTGGTGCCTCCAGGGCTTCCTTTTCGCGATCGGGGAAGACTTGCGTTCCGAAGTGCTGCAGGGTGCGGCCGAAGGGCTGCCTCCCGGAGAACGCACGCGGCTATATGTGTGCGCCCCGTTCCAGGCAGCCACATGGCGCCTACTGGACGATTATGACGAGGACATCCGCGTCGGGTATTGGAAGTACGTGATCCCGCGCTGGGGCCAGAGTACGCCCGCCGAGCTTACGGAATTGATCGACCGCCTTCTGGAGGTCCGGCGGCCGCGCGCAGCGTTTCATGCCGTCCGCATGAATTTCGAGGACATCGAGACGTCTCGCCTCAAAAGGTTGCTCAACGATATCGCCACAGTCGATGCCGAGCAGGCGGGCTATTTCAAACTGAACCCCTATGATCTTTCCATTGCGCTGAATTCGCTGGATGGCCGCTCCGGCGTTACACCCGAGGAAATGGCCCAGCTCGAGTTCCGCTTCATCGACGCTCTCGATAATCACAGTCAGCACGGAATTCCGAATCTTGAAAATCAGGTCGGCCAATCGCCAGGGCTATTCGTTCAGGCAGTGGCGCTCACCTACAGGCGAAAAGACGAAGGAGAGGATCCACCGGAATGGAGGATTGAGGAACCCGAGCAGCGGGCTGCAGTCGCGACAGCGGCCTATCGTCTTCTCAGGCGGATAAAGAAAATTCCCGGTGCGGACAAAAACGGGAAGATCAATGCGTCAGCTCTCGCTACGTGGCTCAACGAGGCCCGAAGCCTTTGCCGCGAATACGGCCGTACCGATATTGGTGATCACTGCCTCGGGCAACTTCTCGCCAATGCGCCGGAGGGCGAGAACGGCATATGGCCCTGCGAGGCGGTCTGCGAGGTGATGGAAGGGATAGCATCCCCGGAGATCGGCCGTGGATTCTCTCTCGGCGTTCATAACTCTCGCGGCGCTCACTGGCGGGGCGAAGGGGGCGAACAGGAGCGCGAGCTCGCCGCGAAATACCGCGCCTGGGCTGAGAGCTTGCATTTCGACTATCCCTATGTCGGAGGAGTTCTTGAGAGCATCGCTACATCCTACGAGCGAGAAGCTGGGTTGCAGGATTCCGAAGCGAAGGTCACGAAGAGACTTCACCATTGACGCTCCGGCTCCCATGCCTTTCCTCCGGTGGCACTCGGCCTCGTGGGCTGCGGGGTCGCAAGAACGTGGTCGTAGCAGTAGTCTCGTCGGAGCCGCCCGAAGTGCGGCACTGGATCGTCACCGCTTTCGTCTCCCGCCGGCCACCGAGAGGAGATCTCGAATGGAAACGCCGTTGAGTTTCGAGTACGACGAGGTGGGGGACATCCTCTATATCAGCCGGGTGCCACCCTATCCGGAGCAGGAGACCGAGCAGTTGGCCTACAACGTCGCGGCACGCCGGAATCCTCAGACCAGTGCCGTCGAGAACCTCGAGATCCTATTCTTCACCCGCTGGTTGCTCAAAGACGGCAGGCAGCAGTTCCATGGGTTGGGAGAGCTGTTCGCGGAACCGGGCGCGGCCGTTCACGCGTAACGCGTAACGGAGATCTCGCTCGGAGCGGCGCACGGCAGGCCGCAGATCACACCTTCAAGGGAATCCCCCTAAAGCTCCACCGTCGCGGTGCCGGGTGAGGGCCACATCGGTAGCGTTTCGGTTCTGGCGTTAGCGCTATGGAGCAGGCCCCTGTGCTGGCCGGCCCGGCCCGACCCGTGCGGCCTTATCGACGCTTGCCAGCGACAGCGCCAGGCACCGCTTGCAGCGCCGGCTGGCCGGCTTCCGCGGCGAGTTGAACATGCAACTGGGCGTCCAGGGCACGGGCCAGCCGCACCATCGTCTCCAGCGTGAAATTCGCTTTTCCCCGTAGGATCTTGGTCACATAGGCCGGGGTGGCGTCGAGTCTTCTGGCCAGTTCTGTACGGGTCACGCCTTGGCGCTCCATCTCCCGTACGACGCTCTCCGTAAACTCGAGGATCGCGCCCGCCACCCAGTAGTCGGCATGCTGCTCGGCCTGCGCGAAGAGCTCAGGGAAGGATGTCGGTTTCAGGACCATGCGCTAGATCTCCAGGGTGAGGTTTCTGGCCTTCTTCGCCGCCTGATACGCATCGTACGCGGCCTGGGCTCGCTCGATCTCTCCAGAGGGTGTCTTTCTCGTGCGCTTCACGAATCCATGGCTGCACACGACCAGCCGCCCTTCATCGTAGAACCACAGCACTCTCAGGCGACCCGCGATGAGCTCCCAGATCTCGCCGGCGATCTTGTGGGAGATCTCGACGTTGCGGGGCGGACCTTGCTCCGCCGCGAACGAGAGAAGGCGGAGCATCGCTCGACCGTCCAACGCGAGCTGCGACTCCAGTCCCGCCAGGAAATCGAGGAGCGGACACTCGCCACGGGCACTGCAGACCGCCAGTACCTCCCACCGTGCCCGACGGATCCGCCGCAGCTTCATTTTAACCTATGGGTTAAAATCGTCAAGGCCAGAGGCGAAGCACCGGCGGGGGAGCGGGGTCATGTGGATAGCCACTGTACCTCTCGGCCCCGGCTGGCGGCAATCAGGGGACCCACGCTTCCAGGGGAACCCACGCTCCCGTCGCAGGGAATCCCCCCAAAGCTCCCCCTGTTGCACTAAATGCACCGCTCCCGCGAGCCGGACGCCGGCTCCCGGCAAGCGGCGTAAACCACTTGAAAGGCAGGGTCTTAGCATAGCTTGTGACTGACAGTCACAAGTGCTAGAATCCGTCCGAGGCAACCGTATGGCCCTTAAAGTCCTGGACGACAAAGACGACACCAAGATCATCGGCGAGAGCTGGGTCACCACCCGCTTCGAGGACCTCGAGGACTGGGCCCAGCGCAACTCGTTCTGGCCCTTCCCGTTCGGCACCGCCTGCTGCGCGATCGAGTTCATGTCGACGCTCTCCAGCCACTACGACGTCGCTCGCTTCGGCTCGGAGGTGGTGCGCTTCTCGCCCCGGCAGAGCGACGTGCTCCTGGTCGCCGGCACCATCAACGACAAGATGGCCCCGGTGTTGAAGCGCATCTACGACCAGATGGCAGATCCCAAGTGGGTGATCTCGATGGGCGCCTGCGCCTGCTCGGGTGGCTTCTACCGCGCCTACCACGTCATGCAGGGGATCGACGAGATCATCCCCGTCGACGTCTACGTGCCGGGCTGCCCGCCGACTCCGGAGGGGCTGATCTACGGCATCCTCCAGTTGAAGGAGCGGGTGTCCAGAGACCGTAAGAAGTTCCGCGCCCGCGCCGCCAGCTCCAACGCGAAGCTGCCCGAAGAGGAGATTTCCGATCGTGCCGACGCTCGCCCCGCCTCTGCCTGAGACCGGTCAGGGTCTGAACCCGGAGAACCCGGAGAACCCGGCGGTCGCCGTCCTCGCCAAGTTCCCCGCCGGGAGCATCACTCCCCAGGAGGGCCTGGACCAGCCGACCTGGATCGTCGACCGCGAGATCCTCCTCGACCTGGCGCGCGAGCTGCGCGACAACCCGGCGACCCAGTTCGACATGATGATGGACCTCTGCGGGGTCGACTTCCCCGACCGCGAGCCCCGCTTCGACGCCGTCTACCACCTCTACTCGGTGCCGCGCGGCGCCCGCCTAAGGCTCAAGGTGCCGGTCAACGAGGACCAGCCGCTCCCCTCGCTCATCCCGGTGTGGAAGACCGCCAACTGGTTTGAGCGCGAGCTCTTCGACATGTTCGGCCTCCAGGTGACCGGGCACCCCAACCTGCGGCGGCTCCTCACCCACGAGGGCTTCCAGGGGCATGCTCTGCGCAAAGACTACGATTCGGCGCGGCGCTGGATCTTGACCGAGGACAAGATCTACCAGCCCCACTTCGATCTCCCGGAAGGCGGGGACGACCTCTTCGAGCGGATGACGGTCAACATCGGCCCGTCCCATCCGGCCATGCACGGGACCTTCCGGCTGATGGCGGTCTTAGACGGCGAGACGATCGTCGCCTCGGATGTCGAGATCGGCTACCTCCACCGCTGCTTCGAGAAGATGTCGGAGACCCACACCTGGAACCAGGTGATCCCCTACACCGACCGCTTGAACTACTGCTCCTCGTTCATCAACAACGTCGGCTACTGCCGGGCGGTCGAGCAGCTCCTCGGAGTCGAGGTGCCGCCGAAGGCGGTGTGGGCGCGGACCATTCTCTCCGAGTTCTCGCGGATCATGGACCACTGCGTCTGTAACGGCACCACTCTCGTCGACGCCGGGGCGCTCTCCAACTTCTGGTACATGTTCCAGCCCCGAGAGGAGATCTACGGCCTCCTCGAATCCTGCTGCGGCGCCCGCCTGACCGTCTCCTACGGGCGGATCGGCGGCCTCTCGCAGGACCTGCCGCCGGACTTCATGGAGCGCTCGCGGCGGCTGCTCGAAATCATCCCGCCCTTCGTCGAGGACGTCGAGAAGCTCGTCGACAAAAACCGCATCTGGCTCGACCGGACGGTGGGGATCGCCGCCATCTCCGGCGCCGAGGCGGTCAACTGGGGCTGGACCGGCCCCTGTCTCCGCGCCTCGGGGGTCGGCTACGACGTCCGCCGCGCTCACCCCTACGACCTCTATGACACGGTCGACTGGGAGGTGCCGGTGCTCTTCGGCGGCGACGTCTACGACCGCTACCGCATCCGCATGCTGGAGATCCGGCAGTCGCTCAAGATCATCCGCCAGCTCCTCGACCGCGGCATGCCGGAAGGGCCCTGGATCACCTCCGACCCCCACGTCGCCCTGCCGCCCAAAGAGGCCTGCTACAACCAGATGGAGTCGATGATCTACCACTTCAAGCTGATCATGGACGGCATCCAGGTTCCGGCCGGCGAGGTCTACTCGATGGTCGAGGGGGCGAACGGCGAGCTCGGCTTCTACATCATCAGCGACGGGACTTCGAAGCCCTACCGAAACCACGCGCGGGGCCCCTGCTTCCCGATTTTCTCGACCTTCTCGCACCTGATCAACGGCGGCTCGCTCTCCGACGCCATCGTCTCGTTGGGCGGTTTGAACGTCATTGCCGGAGAGCTCGAACGATGAGCCAACCCTTGGCTTCGCCTGCCCCCACCTCCGCCTACCCGCCGGCACCGCCGGCTGGCCGGCCGGTCTTCAAGGGGCCTCATCCCCCGCATCCAACCGCAACCCGGCCCTACAAGCCGACCCTCGCCGAGCGGCTCTACCTGCCGCTCTTCGGGGGCCTGATGGTGACGATGCGGCACTTCCTCAAAAACCTCTTCGGGGCCAAGATGTACACCATCCAGTACCCCGAGGAGCGCCGCGACTACAGTCACCGCTTCCGCGGCCACCACATCCTGACCACCCGGCCGGACGGCTCGGTGCGCTGCGTCGCCTGCTACCTCTGCGCCCAGGCCTGCCCGGCCGAGTGCATCCACATCGAGGCTGGCGAGCACCCGGACGTCAACATCGAGAAGTATCCGGTCGTCTACGAGATCGACATGCTGCGCTGCATTTTCTGCGGCTACTGCGTGGACGCCTGCCCGGAAGAGGCCATCATCATGAGCAACAACTACGACATGGCCTACTTCAACCGCGAGCAGTCGATCGTCGGCAAGGGCGACCTGATGAAGCCCTACACCTTCGACGAGGACCGCCTCGGCTACCGCCCCCGCTACCCGGAGGAGGACGCCAAGCGCTCGAAGATGCGGCGCGACGCCTTCAACCTGGTCGACGAGGCTCGCAAGGCCCGGGAGCGGGAAGAAGTGGCGGCGGCGAGGGTCAGCTAGTGGCTCGTTGGGTTCCGAGGACCTGCGACTGGCCGCGCGGAGCGCCCGAAGGAGCAGGCCCGCAGGACCAAAGCGAGCCCCTATCGAGGGGTCTGATAGAATGTTGCGAATGAAACAAGCCAAGGGTCTCTCGATGGGGCCCTCAAAGTACGTTTTAGAACCTGACCTAGCCCACGCGGGCTAGGTTTTTCGTCTTTGGCCCGAGGACACACATGAGCACCACGGTCGCAGAAAACGAACACTCGCACATCGAGGCGCAGAAGCTGGAAGAGGTGGTCATCCGCTTCGCCGGCGACTCCGGCGACGGCATGCAGCTGACCGGCAGCCAGTTCAGCACCACCTCCGCCCTGATGGGGAACGACCTCTCGACCCTGCCGGACTTCCCGGCCGAGATCCGCGCCCCGCAGGGCACCCTCCCCGGCGTCTCGGCTTTCCAGGTCCGGATCGCCGACTACGACATCCACACCCCCGGCGACGCTCCCGACGTGCTGGTGGCGATGAATCCGGCGGCGCTCAAAAAGGAGCTCGAGGATTTAAAGCCCAACGGGGTCATCATCGTCAACCTCGACGAGTTCAACGCCCGGAACCTCGCCAAGGCGGGCTATGCCACCAACCCGTTAGAAGACCACAGCCTCGACAAATACCGCGTCTTCCAGGCCCAGATCGGGACCATGAACCGGCGGGCGCTCGAAGGGAGCGGGCTCGACAACAAGAGCCAGGAGCGCTGCAAGAACTTCTTCGCCCTGGGGATGGTCTACTGGCTGTTCAGCCGGCCGCTCGAAGCGTCGATCGACTTCCTCAAGAAGACCTTCGCCAAGAAGCCGGAGCTCGCCGAGGCCAACATCAAGTCGCTCAAGGCGGGTTGGAACTTCTGCGACATCACGGGCCTCTTCCAGGTCCGCTACGAGGTCGATCCGGCGACCCTGGAGCCGGGGGTCTACCGGAGCATCCACGGCAACTCGGCGCTCGCCATCGGCCTCGTCGCCGCGGCGCGGCAGAGCGGCCTGCCGCTCTTCCTCGGCGCCTACCCGATCACCCCGGCCTCGGACATCCTGCACCAGCTCTCCGGCTACAAAAACTTCGGGGTGACGACCTTCCAGGCCGAGGACGAGATCGCCGCCATGTGCGCCACGATCGGCGCCGCCTTCGGCGGGGCGCTCGCCGTCACGACGACCTCCGGCCCCGGCATCGCTTTGAAGTCCGAGGCCATGAACCTCGCCATCCAGGTCGAGCTGCCGGTCGTCATCTGCGACATCCAGCGCGGCGGCCCGTCGACCGGGCTGCCGACGAAGACCGAGCAGTCGGATCTCCTGCAGGTGATGTTCGGGAGAAACGGCGACTCCCCCTTGGTGGTCGTCGCCCCCTCCTCGCCCAAGGACTGCTTCGACATGGCGATCGAAGCCTGCCGCATCGCTTTGAAGTACATGGTGCCGGTCGTGCTGCTGTCGGACGGCTACATCGCCAACGGCTCGGAGCCCTGGAAGCTGCCGGAGGTCGCCGACTTGCCGGACCTGAAACCGCACTTCCGCACCGAGCCCGAGGGGTTCCAGCCCTACCTCCGCGAGGCGGAGACCCTGGCCCGGCCCTGGGCGGTCCCCGGCACCCCCGGCCTGGAGCACCGGATCGGCGGCCTCGAAAAAGAGGCGGTGACCGGCAACGTCTCCTACGACCCGCACAACCACGAGACCATGGTCCACCTGCGGGCCGAGAAGGTGGCGCGGATCGCCGACGACATCCCCGAGCTCGAAGTGTTCGGGGATCAGACTGGCGATCTCCTCGTCCTCGGCTGGGGGTCGACCGCCGGCTCGATCACCGCCGCCGTCAACTTCGCCCGGCGGGACGGCCTCTCGGTCTCCCGCGTCCACCTGCGTCACCTGAATCCCTTCCCCAAGAACCTCGGCGAGGTGCTCCGCCGCTTCGACCGGGTGCTCCTGCCCGAGATGAACATGGGCCAGCTGGCCCTTCTGATCCGCGCCCGCTACCTGAAGGACGTCATCACCTTCAGCAAGGTCCAGGGCCGGCCCTTCACCCGGACGGAGATCTACAACAAGATCCGCGAGATCCTGGAGCCCGTTGCCCATGTCAACTGAAGCGCATATCGAAGTTCCGTCCCCGAAGCTCACCAAGAAGGACTTCCAGACCGACCAGGAGGTCCGCTGGTGCCCTGGCTGCGGCGACTACGCGATCCTCTCCGCCGTGCAGCAGGTCTTCCCCGAGCTGGGGATTCCCAAGGAGCAGTTCGTCGTGGTCTCCGGCATCGGCTGCTCCAGCCGGTTCCCGTACTACATGGACACCTACGGCTTCCACTCGATCCACGGCCGCGCGCCGGCGGTGGCGACGGGACTCAAGCTCTCCCGGCCGGAGCTCGAAGTGTGGATCGCGACCGGCGACGGCGACGCCATGTCGATCGGCGGCAACCACCTGATCCACACTCTCCGCCGGAACGTGGGGGTCAAGATCCTCATGTTCAACAACCGGATCTACGGCCTGACCAAGGGGCAGTACTCGCCGACCTCCGAGCTCGGCAAGAAGACCAAGTCGACCCCGGGAGGCTCGGTCGACTATCCGTTCAACCCGCTGGGTCTGGCGATCGGTGCCGGGGCGACCTTCATCGCCCGGAGCGTCGACATCTTCACCACCCACCTGAAAGACGTTCTCCGCCGCGCCGCCAAGCACAAGGGGACGGCCTACGTCGAGATCTACCAGAACTGCAACATCTTCAACGATCACGCCTTCACCTACATGACCGACAAGGACGTGCGCGACGACGCCACCCTCTACCTGGAGCACGGCAAGCCCATGGTCTTCGGCAAAAACCGGGACAAGGGCATCCGGATGCGGGGGACGGAGATGGAGGTGATCGAATTCGGGAACGGTCTTTCGGCCGACGACTGCATCGTCTGGGACGAGACGGTCGACAACCCGGCGCCCGCCTTCCTCGTCTCGCAGCTCGTGCCACCGCACTTCCCGACCCCCGTCGGGGTGTTCCGGAGCGTCGAAGCCCCGACCTACGAGAGCCGGGTGAGCGACCAGGTCCGCCAGGAGGTGGCGAAGAAGGGTCCCGGCGACCTCGACAAGCTGATCCACTCCGGCGACATCTGGACGGTCCACGCGGATCACACGATCAGCTGAGCTTTTCTGGCACCTCCGAGGCCGGGCAGGTAGGGGCAGAGCCCCCGTGCCTGCCCGGCCCCGATCAACCCTACGCCCCCTGCCGGGGGGCGGACGGGCTGCGGTGAGGCTGGCTATACCTGCCACATCCGAGTCCGAAATGAAGCCAAGTCGGGGCGTGGCTCGCCGCGAGCCATTTTTCTTCACTCCGCCCGCAACAGCACCGCCGGGCTGACCTCCGCGGCGCGGCGGGCGGGGAGCCAGCTGGCGAAGACCGCGACGCCCAGGAGCAGGACGGCGACGGCAGCGAAGGTCGAGGGATCGCTGGGCTCGACGCCGTAGAGGACTCCGGTCAGCGAGCGGCCGAGGGCGAACGCACCGATCAGGCCAACGATCAAACCGGCGGCGGTCAGGCCGAGGCCGCGGCGGACGACCATGGCGAGGACGCCGGCCGGGCTCGCTCCCAGGGCGAGCCGCACGCCGATCTCGCGCTGCCGCTGGTTGACGAGATAGGTAAGCACCCCATAGAGGCCGAGCGCGGCGAGGAGGAGACCCAGCCCGCCGAACGCTCCGAGCAGGCTGGTAAGGAGCCGCGGCCGCGCCACCGCCTGGCTCAGGATGTCGTCGAAAGTCGAGATCGACGTGATCGGCTGGCTACGATCGAGCGACCAGATCGCCTCGCGGATGGCGGGGACCATGGCGAGCGGCTCGCCCGCCGTACGGGCGACGAGGGTGACCTTGATCCGGGCGTCCTGCTGGACGTCCAAGTAGATCGTCGGTTTCGCGGCCTCGTTGACGGCGGACTGCCGGATATCGTGCACGACGCCGACGATCGACGCCCGCCGGTTGTTCAAGATGATCAATTCCTTCCCGACCGCCTCTTCGTGGGGAAAAAAGCGCCGGGCAAGCGCCTCGTTGACGACGACGACCAGGGGCGCGGTGGCCGTGTCTCCGGGCGTGAACTCCCTTCCGGCGACCATCCGCGCGCCGATCGTCCGGAAGTAGCCGTCGCTGACATGCAGATCGGACACCGCCGGCGGGTCCTCGCCGGGGGGCACACGCTGGCCCGGTAGCGTGAAGACGTTGCGCTCGCCGTCGCCCTGGAACGGGGCGTCCTTGACCGCGCCCACCGAGAGGAGGCCGGGGACCTTGCGCACCCTCTCGATCACCCGTTGGTAGAAGAGAGCGTACTTCGGCTGGCGGCTGGGGCTGATCGTGAAGTTCACCGCCAGCAGATGATCCGGGCGAAATCCCACATCCACCTGGAGCAGGCTGACAAAGCTCCGGGTCATGAGCCCGGCGCCCACGACCAGCATCACCGCCAGTGCGACCTCGGCGATCACCAGGCCGCTTCTGAAGCGCTGGGCGTCCTTTCCCACCAGGCCCCGGCCGCCCTCGCGGAGCGTCCCTTCGAGCGAGGCGGCCGAGGCGCGGAGCGCCGGCACGAGGCCGAAGAGGAGCCCCGTCAAGAGCGTGGCGCCTAAAGCGAACGCGAGCACCGCGCCGTCGAGGCGAACCTCGGAGCTCCTCGGAAGCTGTCCGGCGCTCAACGCGAGGAGCAGGCGGACGCCGCCCGTCGCTACGGCGAGCCCCGCCGCCCCGCCTGCGAGGGCGAGGAGCAGGCTTTCGGTCAGCAGCTGGCGGACGATCCGTCCCCGCCCCGCTCCCAGAGCCGCGCGGATGGCGATCTCCCGGCCGCGCACGGTGGCGCGGGCGAGGAGCAGGCTGGCGACGTTGACGCACGCCACGAGGAGAAGAAACGCCGCGGCGCCGAGCAGCACGAGGAGGCCACGCCGGATCGGCCGGGTGATCGTTTCCCGCAGCGGTGCGACCGTCGTGCTATCCCGGGAGGCGTCCTCGGGATATTGCCGGGCGAGGCGCGCGGCGATCGTATCGAGCTCGGCCGCCGCGGCCTCCCGCGTCACTCCGGGCCGGCCGCGCGCGATCACCGAGAGGATCCGCACCTCCCGGAGGCGCGGGATCATGTCGTCGGGGATCGTCGAATACGGCACGAAGATCTCGGCGCGCTCCGAGGGGAAGCCGAAGCCAGGCGGCAGCACGCCGAGGACCACATACGGCTTGCCGTCGAGGGTCAGCGTGGAGCCGAGGGCGGAGCGCGCGGCGCCCAGCCGGCGCTGCCAGAAGCCGTAGGTCAAAACGACCACCCGGTCGGGCCCGCCGCGCACCATCTCGTCCTCGCGGGGCAGCCGCCCGACCACCGCCTGGACGCCCAGGGTCGTAAAGAATCCCGGGGTCAGGAACGCGACCGAGAGCGACTGCGGATCGCCCATGCCGGTGAGGTCGATGCCGCTGCTGCCGTCGAACCAGTAACCGCCGATATCCGCGAGCACCCGCTGCCGCCGGCACTGCGCTCGCCAGTCGTCCAGGTCCAAGGGGGAGACCGCGCCCTCGAAGATCCCGGCGGTTCGGTTCGCGGACCATACCCGGAAGAGCTCTTCGGGATGGGGAAACGGCAGCGGACGGAGCAATACTCCGCGCACGACCGAGAAGATCGCCGTGTTGGCGCCGATGCCCAGCGCGAGGGTGAGAATGGCGGTCGCCGCGAACACCGGGGCCGCGCGGAAGGTCCGCAACGCGACCGTCAGATCCTGTTTCAAGTCGCCCATGAAATCCCTCCGCCGCGCCGCGGCTTCCGTCTGCCGGTCGAGGTCGCGGAGCACCCGGCGCGCGTCCTCGAGGTCACCGAATTCACCCTGGGCCTGGGCCCGCGCGGCCTCGGACAGAAGCCCGCGGGCCATCAGGTCCTCGGTGCGCGCATCGAGGTGGAATTGCAGCTCTTCGTCCACCTCGGCGCGAATCTGCCCAGCGGTCCTAAAGGGGAAGTGGAACAGGCGCCGCGTCACGCCGGCTCCAGGACCCGGAAGACCGCCGTCGCGTAGCGCCGCCAGGCCGACTCCCGCGCTTTGAGCTGCTGCCGCCCCTGCGGGGTGAGCCGATAGAAGCGGGCCCGGCGGCGGTTCTCCGATTCACCCCACTCGGCGCTCACCCAGCCCGCCTGCTCTAAACGGTGGAGCGCCTTGTAGAGCGGCGCGTCTTCGATGTCGAGCACGCCTTGCGTACGGTCGCGAATCCACCGTGAGACGGCATAGCCGTGCAGCGGGCCCATCACGAGGGTGCGCAGGATCAGGACGTCGAGCGTTCCCTGCAGCAGGCCCATCGATTCCGCTTGCGTCTCTTTCCCCATACCAGGTAAGGGGAAGGATCTCGCAGAATTTTCCTGACGTCAAGTCAGGATAGGGCAGGTCCGGCGGCCTCAATGGCACCGATTTGGCAAAACGATGGCAAGGAGCGGCCCAGGCCGTATCGGTCTTTCGGCCGACGACTGCATCGTCTTCGACGAGACGATCGACAACCCGGCGACCGCCTTCCTCTTGGGGGTACTGGCCTAAAGCGGGTCCTGCGGGCGGCTCCTTCGGGCGCTTCGCGCAGCCAGTCGCCCGTCCTCGAACCCGCTTTAAGCCAGTACCCTCTGGGGTTATTTGCCGCGCTCGCCGCGATGGACCCGGATGTCGATTCCACGGGGGCGGAGGCGGACGTCGATCTTCGGTGGTGCGCCCCCCGCTCTGACGTGGCTCGGGTAGTAGCTCAGCACATACTGGCCGCGCAGCTCGGTGAGGATGCCGGCCAGAGCCGCCTTGACCTGCTCGACCCGGTCGATGCTCACGATCCGCCCGCCGCTCGCCTGGACCGCGCGGCGCAGCTGTTCGATCTCGTGGCGGTGGCCATCGGGGTCGCGCCAGGCGGTCGAGATGCGGATGTCGGCATGGTGGAGGCCCGAGACCTCCTCCTCGCGGCGCAGGCGGAGCCAGTAGAGGAGGGCGGACGGGGTGCTGCCGAGAGCCGCCCGCAGGTCGTCCATATCGAGCACGCTGTCGACGTCGACCCCGTCCGAGAGGAGCACGACGACCTTGCGCCCCTGGCGGCCTTCCAGCCGCTTCAAAGCCAGATAGAGAGAGTCGTTGAGCGCCGTGCCCCCGGAGGCCTCGACCCCGGAGAGGCCGAGGGTGAGGATCGAGGGGAGGCTGGTGAAGGGCGTTTCGAGCAGCAGCCGGTCGGAAAAGAGGAGGAGCTTCGCCTCGTCGGCGGAGGCCATGGAGGTGAAGAAGCCCCGCGCTCCGTCGAGCGCCGTCTTGAGGCTCCCCCCCTGCATGCTGGTGCTGGCGTCGAGCAGGAGGGCGGCGGTAAACGGGACCTCGCCGCTCTCGAAGCCGTTGACCTGCTGCCGGACGCCGTCCTCGTAGACCTCGAAATCCGCCCGGGTCAGGCCGGGGGCCGGCTCGCCGTTGCGCTCGGCGGTGATGAAGAGCTGCTGCAGGCTGACGTCGATCTGCTCGTCGACCCGCAGGGCCGGGGTGCGCCGGTCGGCGCTGGCGAGCGGCCCGGCGCTGCCGAAGGCCAACACCTCGATGTGGTGCTCGCGGTTCTCCTGGCCGGCCTCGGCGAGGATCCGAAAGGGGGGCGCCGCGGCGGAGCCCACCCGCCGGCCGTCGAGGTAGAACTCGACCCGCCGAACCTCCGCCGCGGCAGCGGGGGGAGAGACCTCGACCCGCACCTCGAAGGTACCGAAGACCGCCTCGCCGGGGAGCGGAGCGGCGATCGTGAGATCGAGGGCCCGCGCCATGCCGGGGAACGCCACGACCAGGAGCAAGCTGAGCGAGCCAAGCCGGAGCCGCCGGTGCCAGCGAATGCCGTTCACGGCTGTTGCCCTCCCGGGCCCCCGGCCGTGGTGGCCGCGGCGCGCGCCGGGTTCGCCGTCCGCGCCTGGAGAGACCGCCAGGCACGCTCGAAAGCCGCGTCCGGCGGCTGGTTGTAGCGATGGCGAGGGGTGCTCTCGGCGTCGGCTCGCGGTTCGATTCCAGCGAGGATCTCCCGCGCCCGGCCGTGCTCGCCGGAACGGTCGAGAAGCGCCGCCTGCTCGAGGAGGAGCTCCGCGTCCCCCGGCAGGCGCTGGCGCCCCGCTTCCAGCGTCGCTGCCGCGGCGCTACGTTCGTTCGCGGCGAGCTGGAGCCGGGCGAGCTCCTGATAGGCGAGCGACAGCAGCCAGCGGTCGTCGGCCGGCGGTTCGGCGGCGACGACCTCGGCGAGCAATGCGCGTGCCTTGGCGCCATCGCCGAGCCGGGCGCGGGCGAGCCCGAGCCGCAGGCGTCCCTCCAGGCTCTCCGGATGGCGGCGGAGCAGCCGGTCGAGGAAACCGGCGGCCCCGCGCGCATCGCCGCGCCGCCCGGTGTCGACGGCGAGGGCGAGAAGGGCAGCCTCGTTGCTCTCGTCGTAGGTCAGGGCCCGCAGGAGGGCGCGGCGGGTGAAGGTCGTCATGGTGACGCCGAGCTGATCCCTCGCGAGGTCGACCAGGAAGCTCGCGGCGATCTCCTTGGCGGCGGGGGAGCGGCTCTTCCTTACATAGAGCTCGGCGAGCCCGAAGACGAGCTCCCCATCGTGGGTGGCCACGACGTAGGCCCGGCGGCCGAGGGCCTCGTGGTAGAGCCGCTCGTAGAGCAGGAGGAGGGCGACGATCCCCTCCAGATCGCGCTTCGCCATCTCGCCCACCACCCGTGCCTGGACGTCCACCAGCTCCTCGGGCGCCAGCGGCTCCGGGTTGGTGACCAGCTGGGCGGTCTCGAAGGCCGAGACGGCGGCCCGGGCGCCGGCTTCGTCACCGCTCGCCAGGGGGCGGAGGGCCTCCTTGTAGGCGGTCCGCAAGGGGCCGGTCGCCACCCGGCGGTGCTTCGAACGGCCTCCCTGCCGAGCCGCCTCCACCTCGGCCTTCCCGCCGGCACCGCCGCCAGCGGCTGTAGCGGCTGTAGCGGCCGTAGAGGCCGGGATGCCGAGCGCAGCCCAGGTCCGGCCGGCGCTCCCGCGGGAAACGACGACGGGGAGGGCGGCCGAGTGGACCGCTTCCGCCGTTCCGGCGGAGACGAGGCGGAGCTCGTACTCGCCAGGCTCGACCCCGCGGAGAGTGACGGCGACCGAGAGGAGCTCCAGGTCCGTCGCCCCGGCGCTGGCCCGTTCGGCCACCCGCACCGGCAGCTCGCTCGTCCGCTCGCTCCCTCGCTTCTTGATCTCCAGGGTGAGCCTGGGCTCCGGCCCAAGCCGGTAGGCGAGCGCCTGGAACGTGATTTCGCCCTCTGGGGAGAGAACCGGCCGCGCCGCCGGCAGTGCCAGTCCGCCGATTCCCCCCGGTCCCGCGCCGGCCCCCGCCCCTCCAGCGGGAGCCCGGGCCACGAGCCAGGTCTCGCCGGGCTCGGCGAAGAGCGGCGGCAGCAACCTGGCGGTGCGAGCGGTGCCCTCGCTAAAGGCGGGGACGGTGAGCGAGACCCGCTTCAACCCCACGGCGTGGGTCGCTGGGTTCCTGACCAGGACCCGGAGCGAGGTCTCGCCGGCAGGGAGGAGGAGCTCGCCGTGGAACTTGAGTCCGCTCCGTTCCAGCCGGGCGAGCCCGCTCGGACCGATCTCGACCGTATCGAGGAGCGCCGCCTCGACCCCGCCGCCGGAGCCCAGGGCGTAGAGGCAGACCTCGACCCGGAGGGTGTCCTCTTCGTGTCCGGCGAGGAGAGAGGGGCCGTCGACCTCGATCACCACCGGTACCCGCGCCGGCCCGCCGTCGGCGCCCGGGACGGGGAGGGCGAGGACGGCCAGGGGGAGCCCGCCCTCCTGGCCGCTCAGGAGGAGGGCAGCGGTCTCGGCCCGCAATCCGCCGGTGGGGAGGACCCGTAAGGCGGGCGGAGGGGGCGGCGGTGCCGGAGCTGCGGCAGTTACCGGCGGTGCCGCGAGAGCTGCCGCGGGAGGGCCGGAAGACGGCGGGGGCCCTGCCGCCGGTGCCGCCGGTATCGCCGGTATCGCCGGGCCGGGAAAGCCGGCCAAGACGGCGATGACGAGAAGGCGAGCCGGGAATCTCACTTCGTGTCGGGCTTTGAGGTGGCGCCGTCGGTCAGGCTGCCCGCCGTGTAGTTGCTGGTGACCGTCGAGTCGGTATTGCCCAGCTCGTCGCGCACCCCGATCGCCAGGCGGTGCTCGCCCCGGCGGAGGAGGAGGGTGATGCGGGTGGCGGCGTTCTGGCCCATCACGGTGAGGATCTGGTCGTTGGGGACGCGGATAGGGATGGCGATCTCGTTGATGTCCGACACCCGCCCCTCGGTGTCGCGGGCTCCGACGAAGATCCGCAGCCGCCCCTCGTGGGCGTCGCCGTGGGGCAAGAGCACCAGCTTGGCCATCGGCAGCTTGACCAGGAGGGTGACCTGGTACTGCCCCTTCTTGTCCTTGCTCTCGCCCTCGACCGCGAACGAGACCTCGAACGGGTTGACCTCCTCGCCCAAGAGGAGGGCGGAGAGGGTCCGGTTGGCGGTGGTTTCGAGGCCGGTGCGCTCGCGGTAGGACTCGCGCGCCCGCACCACCAGGCTGCGGTCGCTGACCTTGACCGCCAGCTTGTGCTTCTTGCCGTCCTTGCGGTGGGTGGGGACGTAGCCCAGCGAGTAGTAGGCGTCCAGGTCCCCCCGCACCCGCTCCAGGAGGTTCTTTGGGCTGTCGACGGCGGCGAGCCCCCCGGTGCCCGCGGCCAGGCTCTGCAAAGGTTGGGTCTGGTTGACCGCTGCGACGGCGGCTAAGTCCTGCGACCAGTTGGGGTCGCCGGCGTTCTCCGCCGAGCGGCCGGAGAAATCCTCCGGGGCCGCGAGCGTGTAGAAGGTGGCGCGGCTGGCATTGGCGTGCTCCACCATCTCCTCGAAGAGCCGCGTCGTGTCGTGCCGGAAGCTCTCCAAGCTGGAGGCGCCGACCTGGCTGGCGAAGCGCGAGAACTTGTTCTGCCAGAGTTGGAAGATCTCCTCGGCCGGGCGCTGGGAGAGACCGCCGCTGACCAGGAGCACGGCCTTGCGGCCGGGCAGGCCGGCGAGCGAATCGACGAACTGGCCGAGGGCTCCCAGAGTGGTGCGGATCTGGTCGTACTGACTCTGGGCGTAGAGACGGATGCCGCCGTAGGTCTCTTTCGCCATCTCGAGGGCCACCGGGGGCCGGTTCGGATCGTCGAAGCTCTGCGCCTGCTCGATCTCGGAGAGCAGGCGCCGGCGGTCGAGCGCCGCCTCGGTGCCCCGGGACGCGGTCTTCGCCAGCCCGTCGAGCGCCGCGTTGATGACCGCGGGGTCCCCGGTCGGTCCCTGGACCTGGACGGTGCCGTTGTAGTTGGCGAGGAGGAGGCGGTCGCCGGGGCGGAGCCGGCCGGCGACGAAGCTCTTGAGGGCCGGGATCAGCCGGTTGCGGGCGGGACCGGTCAGGCTCCGCTCGTCGATGAACAGAGTGAGGTAGAGCCGCTGCTCGGTGGGCGGCGAGACGAGGACGGCGGAGACGGAGCGAGCGGGCGCGCCGTCCGGCGTCGCGGTTTCTGCGGTATTGGCGGCATTGGCGGCATCGGGGGCCGCCGGGGCTTCGCCGTCGACGGCGTAGAAGTTGGAGATCGCGACCGGCTTGCCGTCCTCGTAGAGCTCGAAGTCCTCGCGTTTGAGGCCGGTGACGCGCTTGCCTCTCTTGTCGGCCACGTAGACGTCGACGTTGACGACCTGGACGTCGACCGACTCGAAGAAAGTCTCGGGCTCCAGGGCCGCCGCCTCGGGTGTGGGAGCCGCGCCGTCAGTCTTTGCTGGGGTATTGGGTTTGGTGGCTGGATTGGCCCCAAGGGGCGCCGGCAGCAGGGCCGCGAGCCAGAGGAGGAAAGCGAGGGAGGAAAAAACCGAGCCGCGGAACCTCATCGACAGGCTGCCTCCTATAGGGGACAGCCATCGTATCACGTCCCCCCGGGGCGGCGCCGGCAGGATCGAAATGGCTCGCACTTCGCAGTAAGATCTTCAAAGCCTCCGACTGTCGGATTCCGCCCACCGGCGGGCGAGAGGGTCTTAACTGAGCATGGAACCGAGGGCCTCGAAGGTCTTAAGATTAGGAAGGGAAAGAGGGGTCAATCCGATGGGACACATGAAGTTTTTCACCCGCGATTGGCATCAGGGGGAACTTTCGGATAGTGAGGCCGATGCGGCGGTTCCCGCGTACGAAGCGCATCTGCGAACAATCGCGCCTTCCCTGCCGGATGCCCTTTTACGCCTGACGAGCGGCACCAGCCTTCACGATGGATTGATCGAGCAAGTGATCGTGGATGCCGAGGAGGGCGAGTTGTCCCTGGCGTTGCGCATCGGAGATCTGCAAGTCGGATATAGCACTCTTACCCTGGCCTATGCGGGCGTCTTTAAGCCTGCCCGCCAGGTGTCGACATTTCGTCAGTTGCTCCGGGCCGGAGCCGAGCTCCTTTCTGACGAGGTCGATATTTCGCCAGCGGGGTTCGTTCACAGGCTTTATTTCTCGACCACAGAGGAGGTGTCGTTGGTGTTCGAGACTCTTCGACTCACCCAGGTGCAACGATCCGACCGCTCAATTTCGATCCCGCTCGAAGAGCGCCTCCACCTGGTTGAGAGCGGTGCTGCCTAACAGCGGACGACCGTTCTCGACCGACCTCGCCCCGCCGGGGATGAGCCGGAGCCTTACATCCTTTACAGAGACCTTTCGCCGGCTTGAAGACTGACGAAGCCGGTCTCCATAGCATCTGGAGCGAGCGAAGGGGAGTCCATCCCCTCGCCGGACTCCAGATGAAACGCCTCGAGAGCCTCCTCTACGTCGCCTCCTCCCGCCTCCTCGGGCTCGCGGCGCTCCCCCTCCTCCCGGCGGAGACCCAGCTCTATTGCGCCTTCCTCTCGCTCACCCTCGCGGCCTCGCTCCAGACCTTGGGCGGCCGGCGGCTGCCCTAGACGGCGTCAAGGCCTCACTCGCGGTAAGATCCTCAAAGCCTCTGGACCGTTGGAGGCCCGCCAGTGGCGGCGGGATGATCTGGGAGTATGCGAATGACGGATTCAGTCAGCGATCGCCGTTTCATCCCTGAAGGCTGGCACACTGCCACTCCGCGAATCGTGGTTCGAGACGCGAGGCGACTGAATGGGGTAACTCCTGGCAAATCGCCACGAGAGCGTAACGAAATCATCCTTTGCGGGCCTAAGAGAGAGAAGCCCTAAGGCTGCACCCTCCGGTGACCGAGTGAGCCCATGCGAGCAATCCTCAAACCCAGCCTCTTGCTCCTCCCCCTGGCCCTCGCTCTCCAAACCACGGCCGGTGCTCAGAGGCCGGCGACGAGCGTGCGCCTCAAACCATCGACGACCGTAAGCTCGGTCCGGGCAAAACCCCCGGTCCTGGGGTTGGCGACCGCCGGTGGCGCCGCCTGCCCTCCCACTCATGTCTGTCCACCCTGCGAGGGCGCCAAGCGCAGCGTCCTCCCCGACGGTAGCGTCGAAACAAGCTACGTCGACGGCACGGTCAAGGTCGTACACGCTGGCGGGCAGACGCTCACGACCTATGCGGATGGCGCGAGCGTCGAGGAGAACTCGGCGGCCACCACGTGGCGAGATCCGAAAGGCAAGATCGTCGCGACGCGGAAGAAGACGAGCGTCATGATACAGACGACCTTGGCGAATCTCCCAAATCCACCGACCCCCTTCTCGGATCTCGGGCGTTGGCTCGGACGACTCAATGGTGACCTCGAGGCAGCGCTCCGCGCCCAGATGGCGAATGACCCGGAGGGGATCAAGAATCTCAAGCGTTACTTCGCCACGACGGAGAGGGGAAGCGGGATCTACCAGCAGATCGATTCGCGCACCCGGATGCTCAAGGAGCTCTCGGCCGCGCCATGAAGAGTTTCGCCCTGCACCGAACCCGGCTCGCCGCGGCCGCCCTGCTCCTCGGCTTCGCTTCCCTCGCGCTCCCCGCCGAGGAACCGGCCGGCAAGCTCCCCGGGGCAACCGTACCTCCGTCCGTTCGCCCGAGCTCGAAGGCGGCGATCGTCGACATGTTCAACGCCGGCAGCCCGGGCGCGCCGGTCGCCCCCGCGAAGGGAGACAGCTTCACCATCGACACCCCCGCGGACCTCACCAGCCTCGACGCCTCGACGCGGGAGCACTACCAGGCTGCCCTGCGTGCCTACTACGACTACAGGGTCCGCGGCTTTCGTCATCGCGGCGAGATCTTCGACTGGCAGCTCACCTCGTCCAAGGTGACCTTCGTGATCGTCCTCGTCCTGGTCGTCGTGGGGATCTATTTTTCCTGGCTCCAGTTCCGGATCTCGCTCCAGCCGCGCTCGCCGGCCGCCCCCGCTTCTGGCACCACAGCTGAGTTGGCGCCGGTCGAGGCGGCCGTGGTGGCGGCCGTCACCGAGATCTCCGCCGGCCGCGATGGCATCAAGGTCAGCTCGCCGGTCCTCGGGGTCATCATCCTGGTGCTCTCGCTGCTCTTCTTCTATCTCTATCTAGTTTTCATCTACCCGATCTCCGAGATTCTCTGAGGCGGCTCGGCACAGGTGAAAAAACGTCAGCGAGGACGTCGGCGCTCCCACGAACGGCCGCCAGGTAGTTGCTCTTACCGTGAGCGACGGGCTCCTCACCAACCGCCTACGACCGAAACGCCTCGAGGCAACCGCCTAGGGCTCTCTTCTCGTCGTGTTCGGATCTCCCGTTATAAGCTAGGGTACATTCACCGACCGCTTCTGGAGGGTGCCCGATGAGCAGACCGCTGCTTCGCCTTTTCCTCGCCTTCGTCGTCCTCACCGTCGTTGCCTTGCCGGTTTCCGCCCGGCATAAGAATGAGGCCCCGACCGCTCCCGGCAAGTACAGCGAATGGAACGGGGAGATCGACGAGCTGGAGGTCGTGCAGAAGTTCAAGCTGGCCGACTACTCGAAGGTCGTCGTCCAACCGTTCGATACCAAGGACACGCCGCTGCCGGGCAAGGACGACAACACCTATGCCGCCGTCAAAGGCGTCCTGGCGACTCCCACCGGGCCGTTCACCCAGGGGCTGTCCGGGGAGCTTGGCGACCGGGTGGCGGTGAGCCAGGGCTCGGAGGGCGGCGAGAAGACCCTCCTCGTCCGGGGCAAGGTGGCGAGCATGGAGCCGGGCTCCCGGGCGAAGCGCTTCTGGGGCGGCTTCGGGGCTGGCGCTGCCAGCGGTGGGCTCGAGGGCGAGGTGGTGGACGCCGCCACCGGCCAGGTGCTCCTCCGCTTCAAGCAGGAGCGGCGCTCGGCCCTCGGCCCTCTGGCGGGCGACTATGCCGAGCTGATGAATCGCAACCTGGTGACCATCGGCCAGGACCTGGCCGGCGTTCTCAAAGCCTTCTAGGTAGATTGCCTAGTTGCTCTCCCTTCTTCGGGCGGGCGGGTCCCTCCCCTTTGGGAGGTAGGAGGGGGGCGCCTCGCTGGAGTACAGCCTCCTTACCTATACTCAGGGCTTAGGAACGGCGGCCTGTTGGGCCTTCCTGCTGCCGCAAAGACCCGGAACGTCTCCAGACACCGCTCGGAACCTCCCGGACGCGGTTGGGAAGCTCCTGGACGCCGCGGAAAGCCCTCTGGACGGTGTTTGAGACCTTCCAGACGGCGTGTGGGAGGGCTGGATGCCGTTTGAGACCTCCCGGACACCGTTTGGGCCCTCCCGGACACCGTTTGAGACCTCCCGGACAGCTCCTGGAAGCTTCCGGACCGCTTTTGGAAGCTTCCGGATCTCGTGAAAGTCCTCGGGAGCTCGTGGAAAGTCCTCGGGAACCCGTGGAAAGTCCTCGGGAACCCGTGGAAAGTCTTCAGGAACCCCTGGAAAGTCTTCAGGAACTCGTGGAAGTCCTCCGGAACTCGTGGAAAGTCTTCAGGAACTCGTGGAAAGTCTTCAGGAACGCGTGTAGAAAGTCTCTGGAACCAGGGTGGCTACCGGCGCGCCGGGCCGCTCGCATCGGCCCGGCGGTCGCCTTGCGGAGCGAGCAGGGGCGGGGGGATTTCCAAGGGGAGATCCGGCTCCGCCGCCAGGGCATCTCCCTGGTAGATCCGGGAGCGGCGGTAGCTCTCCATGGCGTGGCGCAGGAAGACCTGGATCGCCGCCGCGGTGGGCACCGCGAGCACCATCCCGACGAGCCCGAAGAGGCTACCCCCCACGATGATCGACAGCAGCACCCAGACCGGGTGGAGGTCGACGCTGCGGCTCAAGATGCGGGGGGAGAGGAACATCCCCTCGAGCAGGTGACCGCCGGCGAAGACGGCGACGACGCCGAGGAGCTTGGCCGGGCTCTGGTCCTCCGCCCAGGAGAGGAGGAGCGCCGGCGCCAGGCCCACCACGAGCGACATGTAGGGGACGAAGTTGGCGAGGCCGGCGAGGAGCCCGAGGACGAGGCCGAGCGGCACCCCGAGGAGCACCAGGCCGGTGGCGTCGATCACCGCCAGGATGGCGGCGATGGTGAGCTGGCCGCGGACGAAGGAGGAGACCGCGACGTCCAGCTCGTGCATCCGGGCGACGACCACCTCCCGGTAGGGGAGGGGGATCAGCTCGTGGACCTTCTGCTTGATCTTCGGCAGGTCGACTAAGAGGTAGAAGGCGAAAACCGGCACGAAGACGAGGTCGAGGAGGAAGAGGACGAGGTTCGCGAGGCTTCCCAGCACCTGCCCGAGCCAGGCCGTCGTACCGCCAGCGATGCGCGGCATCTGCTCCGCCAGGGCAGCCCTGGCGCGGAGCTGAAGCTCGGCATACTGCTTGGGGAAGCGCAGCTCGAGCCCCGCCAGCCAGGGGAGGAACTGCGACCGGATGCGGGCCACGTACTGCGGCAGGCGCTCCTCCAGGTGCCGCACCTGGGCGCCGATCGCCGGGATCAAGTAGAGGAAGAAGCCGGTCGCGAGGAGCGCGAGGACGAGGGTGATGACGAGGGTGCCGGTGGTGCGCGAGGAGCCGCGGCGCTCGAACCAGGTGACCGCGGGGTTCGCCACGTAGGCGATCGCCAGGGCGAGGAAGAGGGGGAGGAGGATGTCACGGAGAGCGTAGACGAGCGCCAGCACCGCGAGGAAGACGCCGACGGTGACGATCAGGCGGACCAGCGCGGAGCTCGGCTTCCTCATTTTCCCCCTGATCTTACATTCTTCACAAAAGCTTTGCGCCGTTTTGAAGAAAGGCGCGGGCGGTCTCGCCTATCCTCGCGGGCATGACGCAGCAGATCCCTCCGCGCCTCGCCACCCTCCTCTCTCTCTCGACGACCTTTCGGCTCCCGCCGGCGATCCCTCCTGGCCCGCCGGCCGAGACCCGCTACCTCCGCCCCCAGCTCTACCTCACGGCCGCGCTACTCTGCACGGTCTTTGCAGGGAATGCTTGCAGGCTTGACGACCGGCGGGAGTCCCCCGCCTTTCCTTCCTCTTGACCGGCGTCTCGGGGCGTCGAGCAAAGAGAGACCCGGCCCTGCTGAGCGAAGACCTCCCGCCCGCGGACGAACCCCTTTCCTGGAAGCGCCGGGCGGCCGCCTTTTGCCTCCCTCTGGCCGCGGCGTTGGCCGCGCTCGCCGTCTCCTGGAAATGCTGGATCGATCCGCTCGTCGATTCGGGGAGAGAGATGGACGTTCCCTGGCGGCTGGCGCAGGGCGAGCGGCTGTACCGCGACATCACCTACTACTACGGGCCGCTGGGGGCGTGGACGAACGCCCTCGCCCTGCGCCTCTTCGGCCACCGCTGGCTGGTCCTGGAGCTGGTGTGCGCGGCGCTTTCGGCGGTCCTCTTCTTCCTCCTCTTCCGGCTCACCCGGCGCGCCGGGGGGCCGCTCGCGGCGACCGCCGCGACGGCGCTCTCGGCCGCCCTCTGCATGGGAGCTCCCCACGGCGGGGCGTTCATCTTCCCCTACGCGTCCTCCGGCCTCTTTGCCCTCGCCGGGGGCCTCCTCGCCCTGGACGCGGCGACCTCCCGCCCGCGGCGCCCCTTCCTCTCCGCGCTGGGGATCGGGATCGCCCTGGCCTCCCGGTTCGAGGTGGGGGCGACGGCGGCCGTCGTCCTCGCTCTCGCCGGCCTGCGCTCGGAGTCTCGCGAGGAGGGGCGCGCCGACCTCGCGGCGGTAGCCCTGGGCGTCCTCCTCGGCGGTAACGCCTACGTAGTGGCCTTCGTCGGCATTCCCTGGCGGCAGTGGCTCGCCGACGGCCCCTTCGGCCCCCTCCTCGCCATGCCGGTGGAGTGGCGGTCCCTCTACCTGCGAGTCTCGGGCTTCGGGGAGCCTCTGCGGACGGCCCGCTACCTGGCGCTCGGGCTCCTTCTGGACGGCGTTCTCTTAAGCCTCGCCGCCTGGGCTCCGGGCCGCAGCCGGCGGGCCTGGAGCTACCTGGCCGCGCTCGCCAGCCTGCTCTTCGCCAGCGCCTTTCTGGGCAGTCGCGATCACATCGCCACCAGCGATCTCCCGCCGATCCTGGCGATCCTCCCCCTCCTCGCGGTCGGGGCGGCGGTCGCCCTGCTCTTCCGGCCGCTCGCGGGGCGCGACCGGGCGCGGTTCCTGCTCTTCGCCTGGAGCGCCGCGGTCGCCGGCCGGGTGCTCTGCGGCCTCGCGGTGGGACCCCGGATGAGCGCCTATGCGACCCTCCCCCTCCCCGGGCTCCTCGCCACCGCCGCCGTCCTCGGCTTCGACCTCCTCGCCCCGCGCCTGGCGGCGCCTCGGCTCTTCAGGCGGCGCCTGGCCGCCCTCTTTGCCGTCTTCGGCGTCCTCTTTCTCTATCGGCTGGAGCGGGCGGACCACCACGGGCGGAGGGTCGAGATCGAGACCGCGGCGGGGGCCCTCCGGCTCAAGGCCGGTGAGGCCACGACGATCCGGGAGACCCTCGACTATCTGGATCGGCACGGGCGCGAGGGCGACACCCTGACCGCGTTCCCCGAGAGCGGCTTCTTCAACTTCGTCCTCGGTCTGCGCAGCCCGCTCCGCCAGGATCTGATCGTCCCCGGCGTCTTGAACGTCGGCGCGGAGACCGCCGCCGTGCGCCAGCTCGACGCCGCCGGGCCCCGCTACGTCCTGCTCTGCAACCGGCCCACCCCGGAATACGGTCCGGTGGCCTTCGGCCGCGACTACGCGGCCCGGCTCTGGAGCGAGGTCGACGGCCAGTACCAGCGGGCGGGCTCCTTCGGCGGGGCCCGGCCGGACGCGCCGGTGGGGGACCAGCGCTTCTTCATCCGCCTCTACGAGCGGCGCTCCGGGGCCGGCGCACCGGCCCAGCTCCCATCGACCGGCCCGCGGCGCCGGACGAGTACCGGCCCTTTACCGTTGCTCTCGCAACGACTGCCGTGAGCGGGCGCACGACCCACGGCGAGGACGCCGGTGCCCGGGTCTCCCCCCGGTGGGAGGCGGTGGTGGCGGGCCTCCTCTCGGCGCTGGTCACCGCCCTCCACGGAGTGCGCCTGCTCGACGCCGGCGGGCTATGGCGGGACGAGGCCGCCGCGGCGCGGCTCGCCACCCTCCCCACCCTCCGGGAGGTCTCCGGCCTCTTCCAGCACGAGGCCTTCCCCCTGCTCTTCCCGCTGACCCTCCGCGCCTACTCGTTTCTCGTCGGCGGCGGCGACCGGGCCCTGCGCGGCTTCGGCCTGGCGGTCGGGCTGAGCCTCGCCGGCCTCCTCTGGTGGAACGCGCGGACGACCGCGCGCACGGTGCCGCTCCTCTCCCTGGCGTTCCTCGGCCTCGACCTGCCGTTCCTGGTCTATGGCGACTCGGTGCGCGGGTACGGCCTGGGGAGCGCGCTCCTCCTCTTGACCTACGGTCTCCTGGCGCGAGCGCTGGCCACCCCGGACCGCGGTCCCTCCTCCTTCTTCGTCCGGCTGGCGCCCCTCGTCCTCGCCGCGGTCGCCAGCGTTCAGGTGCTTTTGAGCAACGCCGCGCTCCTCTTCGCCCTCTGCGCCGCGGCGGCCGGGGTGGCCGCCCTACGCCGCCGCTGGGGTTGGGCGACCGGGATCGTCGCCAGTGGCGCGGTCGCCGCCCTCTCGCTCCTGCCCTACGTCAAGCCCCTCGCCGAGGCCCGGCGGCAGTGGAGCTTCATCGTTGTCTATCCGACCTCCCCGAGCCGGATCTTTCACAGTTTCGCCGCGACCCTGGGGCCGACCCCGGTCCGGCTCCTCTGGCTCCTGATCTTGACGGTCGGCCTCTGGGGCTTCGCCCGCCAGCGGCAACGCCGGCCGGCGATCGCCCCCGGCCCGGCACTGGGCTCGGCACCTGGTCCGGCAGACATCGCGCTCTTCGCCGCCCTCTCGATCCCCTGCGCGCTGATCGCCAACGGCATCTTTCTCGAAGTCTTGGGGTACACCCCGCGCCCCTGGTACTTCCTGCCCCTCCTGGCGCTCCTCGGGAGCGCGCTCGACACCCTCTTCGGCTTCCTCGTCCAGACGAGCGGCACCCCGAACGCCTACATCCGCCTGCGGCTGGCGGCCGTCCTCCTCGTCGCCGGCGCCCAGGCGGTGCCGCTCGCCCAAGGCGCGGTCCGGCCCCAGACCGACGTCGACCAGGTGGCCCGGCACTTGGCGAGGTCGGCCGCGCCTCAGGACCTCGTCGTCGTCGACCCCTGGTTCCACGGGGTCAGCTTCAACCGTTACTACCGGGGGGCGGCGCGCTGGCTGACCCTGCCCGACCTCGCGGACCACCGCATCCACCGCTACGATCTGCTCAAGGTCCGGATGGCCGCCGACCATCCGATCGACGACGTGCTGGCGGCGGTCGCCGCGACCCTGCGCTCCGGTCACCGGGTCTGGCGGGTGAGCGACGTCCCCTGGCCGCTGCCTGGCGAGGCGGTGCCGGTGCTGCCGCCGGCACCGCACTCTAAAGCCGGCTGGCACGACCGGCCGTACGTGATCGCCTGGTCGTTGGCGCTCGCCGCCTTCCTCGACTGCCACGCCGCCCGTGCCGCCGATGTCGCTGACATCGCCGACATCGCCGTTCCGGCGGAGGGCGCGGCGAACGGGCTCGAGGACCTCTCGCTGGTGGTCGCCGAGGGCTGGCGCGAGCGTCCCTGTCAGCCTGGCCCTGTTCAGCCTGGGCCGTCGCCGGGGAGCGGCGAGCTCGGCAGGGCGGCGGTCCCGGCCTCCCGCTGACGCAGGCGGGCGAGGGTGCTGTGCTTCCTCCCGTAGCCGAAGTAGATCGTGAGGCCGATCCCCAGCCAGACGAAGAGCCGCAGCCAGTTCTCGGAGGGGAGGGAGAACATCAGCAGGAGGCAGCTCGCGATTCCCAGGAGGGGGACGAACGGCACGAAGCGGACCCGGAACGGCCGCGCCGCCTCCGGGTGGGTCCGCCGCATGATGAGGACCGCGGCGCAGACGATGACGAAGGCGAGGAGGGTCCCCATGTTGACCAGCATGAGGAGGACGTCGATCGGGAGGAACGCCGCGAGCGAGGCGACGAAGATGCCGGTCGCGATCGTCGACTTCCAGGGGGTGCGGAAGCGCTCGTGGACGGCGGCGAAGAAGCCCGGGGGGAGCAGGCCGTCGCGGGCGATGGCGAGGAGGATCCGCGCCTGGCTCAGCATGGTGACCAGCAGGACCGAGGTGATGCCGGCGATCCCCGCCATGGCGATCAGGAACTGCGCCCAGCGCAGACCCACGCGGCGGAAGGCGTCGGAGACCGGGGCGTTCACGTCGAGCTGGCCGTAGGGGACCATGCCGGTCAAGACGGCGACGACGCCGATGTAGAGGAGCGTGCAGAGGACCAGGGAGACGATGATGCCGATGGGGACGTCCCGCTGCGGGTTCTTCGCCTCCTCGGAGTGGGTGGAGACCGAGTCGAAGCCGATGTAGGCGAAAAAGGCGAGGGCGGCGCCGGCGAGCATCCCGAGCGGCTTGCCGCCGGCATCGCTCTGGCCGAAGAGGGTGTGGCCGAAGAGCTGGAGACCGGTCAGGCCGTAGGGGGCGAAGGGGTGCCAGTGGGCGGGGTTGACGTAGAAGGCGCCGACGACGATGACGAAGACGACGGCGGCGAGCTTGATCCCCACGAGAAGGGTGTTGAGCCCGGCGCTCTCCCGGATGCCGACGACGAGGACGACGGTCACCAGGGCGACGATGACGAGCGCCGGCAGGTTGACGAGAGAGCCGGTGGCGACGAGCGTGCCGAGCGTGGGATCGTAGTTGACCATCGGCCCGGCGAGGGCGTGGGGGAGGTGCCAGCCGAGGGACGTCGAGGACGCTCTGGAAGTAGCCGGACCAGCCGGTCGCCACGGTGGCGGAGCTCACCGCATACTCCAGGACCAGGTCCCAGCCGATGATCCAGGCGAAGAGCTCGCCCAGGGTGGCGTAGGCGTAGGTGTACGCCGACCCCGCCACCGGGACCATCGAGGCGAACTCGGCGTAGCAGAGGGCCGCGAGGATGCAGACGAGGCCCGCGACGACGTAGGAGAGCATCAGCGCCGGTCCCGCGACCTGCTTGGCGATCTGCCCGGTGGTCACGAAGATCCCGGCGCCGATCACCGCGCCGACGCCCAGGCTGGTGAGCTGGATCGGGCCGAGCACCCGCCGCAGCCGGCCCTCGCCCCGGAGCTCCTCGAGCAGCATGCCGAGCGGTTTCCTTGCAAAGAGTGGATTCGCCACGCGCTACCTCCTTTCGGTTCTCGCAGAGGGTAGAGGGAGGCGGGGGAGCGGGACTATGCCGCGACCTTCGGGGAGCGGGGGGTGAAAAGCGGAGGTGAGGGGAGGTCAGGAGGTGCGGGTACGCGCCGTCACCCGCCCCACCCGGAGCCCCGCGGCCAACCGGTAGGCGTGGTGGGCGGTCACGATCGCACCCGGTCCGGCCAGGCGGCTGCGCAGGCCGTGGATGTGCCGGGCAGCGAGGTTGGTGATCTCCGCCCGGCCGGCTCCCTCGGGAGCGATCCGCTGTCCCACGTCGAGGACGGGCACCCCTTCTCCTCCCTCCAGGCGGTCAGCGATCAGCTGCGTTCCAGGTGGCGGCCTCCTGGCTGCCGGGCTTGAGGGCAGCCGGCGCCGGTCGCTCTCCCCGACGACTCCGGCGACCCGGGAGACGAGCCGGCCGCCGATCTCCATGCCGGCCTCGCCGGCTGCCAGAACGGCACCAGAGCACCAGATCCAGCTCGGTCTCGACCTCGCGGCGGTCCTCCTCGGTCTTGGCCACCGCCGCGTCCGGCCTCCGGCGATCTGCAGGCGCCAGGGAAAGGCGCGGTCGAGGTAGGCGCGGACGACGGGGACGACCATGCCTCGGAGCTCGCCCTTGTCCATCACGTCGCGGGGGTCGAAGCCGGCGTCGAGGAGGTCGCGGCCGAAGGTCGCCTCGTAGCCCCGCTTGTTGGAGAGGAAGCGGCAGGCGGGCGGGGTCTCGGCGAACATCCCGCGCACGGTGTTGGCGAGGTAGATCGACTCCCACCAGCGGTCCGGCGGGATGAAGAGCGAGGGTCGCGAGCTGGATGTCCTGGAGGAGCAGGCCGCCGGGCCGGAGCAGTCGCCGCCACCGCCTTGCAGAAGCGGTGGGCGTCCGCGAAGACCGCCGGGTCGAGGGCGAGCCGGCGCGGGTCCGCGGCGGGACTCGGCCCGGCCCGTCGGCGCCGAGGCTGCGCGGCCACCTGGAGCGCCGGGTAGTCCTCGAGCCAGCGGTCGACGAGCCGGCGTGGTGTCCGGCCCCGGCGCGGTCGAGGCAGACCACGGTGGTCAGGGCGAGGAGACCGGGATCCACCTCCGCCAGGGCGCCAGCAGCTCGGAGACGTGGTGCAGGTGGTCCTCGACGACCACCAGAGGCCGCCGCGCGAAGTCCCGTGGCTCCGACCCAGCTCATGGCGGCTACTATACTCAAGGGCCGGTGAAGAATCGGTCGCGAACGCGGGAGGATCTCGGCAGGCCGCGCGGGCGCTGGGGCTCGCGCCTGCTCTACCTCGGCGTGTTCCTGTTCGCCGTGCTGGTGGCGCTCGCCGCGCTGTCGATCCGCCGCGAGTGGCAGGAGCGGATCGGCCAGAGCCGGTCGGACGCCATCTTCCAGCTCGTCCAGGGGCAGACCCCGGCCCGGCCCACCGAGACGCCCGGCGCCACCGCCTGGCTCAACCTGGAGCTGCGGCGCTACCGCGAGCGGATCGCGGACCCCGAGCGGGCGCGCCTCTACGGCGAGGTCGCGGAGTGGCAGGACACTCGCTCCGTCCCGCCGTTCTTCGCCCCCATCCGGGAGCTCCTGGCGCGCCCGCTCGCTCCGCCTCCCATCACCGAGGTGCCTGGTGCTGGTGCCCTGCGTCTCGTCACTCCGGCGACTCTCGGGGAGCGGCGGGCGCCGCCGCCGCGTCCCTGCGCAGCCAGAGCTTTCTGGAGCTCGACCGCCACTGGTTCGCCGTCACCCGCCGGACGAGCGCTGGAGTCCGCGCGACCCCGCGAACCCCTCCAACCGCTTTCTCGCCCGGCGTGACCCCGCGGCTCCTGGGAGCTGAGCCGAGCCCTCGCCGAGGCGCTCGCCGCGCACCCCCTGCCGGCGCTCCCCGGCAGCCGGCCGCCGCGGGTGGTCCGCCTCTACGCCCTCTCCGAGGACGGCACCCTGGTCACCCTGCCGCTCCCGCCGCTCCAGGCCGACCCTTTCGACCCGGAGGCCTCCCGGCGCGCCGCCCTCGCCGAAGGGCGCGAGCTCCGCAGCTCGCCGGAGCGGCCGACCTTCGTCTCCAACGAGTTCTACTTCCGCTTCGACTTCGCCGATCCGCGGGAGCAGACCTTCTACTCCGGTCTCTATCTCGACCTCGGCGGCCAGGGGCTGGTCGCCACCATCACCGTACCGCTCCGCGATCCGCCGGAGGGGTCGGGCGCGCCGGGCGCGCCAGGAATCGCCGGCGCCGACCTGACCTTCGACATCGACTGGGAGGCTTTCGCCCGCCGGATCGACCCGCCGATGGTCGCCGGCGTCGTCCATCTCGCCGGCCCCCCGGCGGGAGCGCGGCACTGGACGGACCTGGCGAGCGCCGCTGCCGGCAGCCTGCCGCCGGCGCTCAGGAACGCCGTCGCCGCGCTCGCCCGGCGGCCGGCGGGGGGAGCGTCAGCGAGTCGGAGAGCGTGCCCAACGTCCTCCACGGCGTGGTCGAGGGCCAGGGGGCCGTCGCCGCCTTCCAGGTCGCCGCCGCCACCTGGCTGATCGTCCTCTTCCCCAAGACCCAGTCGCACCTGCCCCTGATTCCGGTCCTCCTGTCGGCCATTCTCCTGGTCACTCTGCTCGCGGGTTTCGAGCGCAACCGCCGCGCGCCGGGCGGCCAGGGAGGCGGGGCCTTCACGGAGAAGCAGAACCTGCTCAACACCATGCAGGTGCCGCTCATCGTCGTCGATCCGAACACGGACGAGGTCGTCTTCGGCAACCAGGCGGCGGAAAACCTGGGTCTGCGCAGCAGGCTAGCGGATCGGCGACCTCGTCGACCCCGGACCCGCGGGCCCGCGCCCACTACGAGCGGATGCAGGTCGCGCGGCCCGAGCCGCGCCGGGCCTACGGCGTGCCGGTGCGGGTGCGCGGCGAGGACGGCGACCTGGAGGAGCGCTACGCCATCGTCCGCTCGGTCGCCGTCACCGCCCCGATCGAGGCCCTGCACGCCGACGAGCGCCACCGCCTCGGCATCCTCTTCCTCGTCGAGCCGGAGGCGGACCTGGCGCTGCTTTACGGCGGACTTGACGAGCGCCACCCGGGAGGACGAGCGCCGCAGGCTGGCGGGGCTCCTCGCCCATGGCGTCGACACCCTCGATTCGGGTGCTCGCCCACAGTCTCCAGGGCAGCGATGGCGGAGGAGCTGGAGCGGGTTCCGCCCCCGGATTCGTCGCCTGGCTCGCCGGCTACTCGACCGCCGGCTGCGGACCACCGCCTGGCTCCTCGACCACTGGGACGCCGAGCCGCCGCTCCCGCCCGACAGCTCGATCGAGGCCGCCCAGGCGCGGGCGACCCTGGACGAGCGGCTCGCCGCCGTCTTCTCCCTGGCCGCCCGGGACGCCGATCTGCGCACCCGTCTCCACTGGGACAACGGGGTGCTCTCGCCTGCGGCCCGACCCCCAGGCCCCGGTCTTCACGCTGGAGATCGACTGGCCGGAGGAGTACTGGTTCGCCTGCCCCGTCCGCGGCGGCTTCGGCTTCTTCCTGGGAGAGGTGCTGATCAACGCCGTCCGCCACGGCCGGCCGGGCTCGACCCCACCCTGCGCGATCACCCTCGACCGGGTGCGCCGGGAGCTCGCCTTCGAGGTGGAGAACGAGGTGAGCGAGGGCGCCCCGGATCGGGCCGAGGACGATGGGGAGACCTATGGCGGACAGCGCATCCTGCGAGCGGCTCGCCCGGCTCTTCGAGTGGCGGGACCTCGCTTTCGAGAAACGCGCGGCGACCTACCTCGTCTCCTGGCGGGTGCCGGCGAGCGAGCGGGGCGACCCGCGGCGGGCGGATTGAGCCGGCCGGTACTGGCTCCGTTTGGAGCCGAGGACGGGCGATTGGCTGCGCGAAAGCGCCCGAAAGAGCCCGCCCGCAGGATCAAACGGAGCCAGTACCAAGCTTCGGGACCCTTTTTCTAAGTCTGACCGAAGCCCAGGCGGCCGAGGCTGCCCTCGCCGGGTGACTCTTCGAGCAGAAGGAGGGCGGCGTACTCGGGTCCGCTCCCGTCCGCCCCCAAAGGCTGGATCTGGACGATCCGCCAGGATTCGAGGATCTCTTCGAGCGACTCGCCGCCGATCGGCGTGATGGCGGCGGTGCCCTGGGTATCGGGAGCGGTGGTGATCCGTACGGCGACGAGCCGCTGCTTCTTCTTCATCCGTTCTCCTTGGGGTCGGGCCCCATGCTATCCTCGCCGCGCGAAACCCGGCAAGCCGCTTCTACGAGCCATGGCCAAGAAACTGGAATGGGCTGTCGCCTGTGCGCTCACCGCGCTGGCCCTGGCCCTCCACCTCTCCCGTTTCCTCCACGCCGGTGCGCTCTGGCGCGACGAGGCCGCCGCGGTCGCCCTCGCCACCCAGCCGAGCCTGGGGGCTGTCTTCGAGTCCTTCCCGCACGAGGCGTTCCCCCTGCTCTTCCCGGTGGCGGTCCGCACCTGGGTGGCGGCGACCGGCGGCAGCGATGTCGCCCTCCATGCCTTCGGCCTGCTCGTGGGGATCGGTATTCTGGGGGCTCTCTGGTGGAACGCCTGGAGACTCCGCCGGCGGCCGCCGCTCGTCTCCCTGGCGCTCCTCGGCTGCTGTCCCTCGCTCTTCCTGCTCGGCGACGCGCTCCGCGGCTACGGCCTGGGAACTCTCTTCCTCCTCCTCACCTTCGGCCTCCTGGCGGCGACGATCGTCCAGCCGAGCCGGGGCGGCAGGCTCGCCGCTCTGGTGATGGCGCTCTTCGCCGTCCACTGCCTGATCCCGAGCTGGGCTCTCCTCGGCGCCCTCTGCACCGCCGCCGCCGTCGTCCACCTCTGGCGGCGACGATGGCGGGAGGCGGCCCTCGTCCTCGGGATCGGCGCCGTGGCGGCCCTGTCGCTCCTGCCCTACGCCGGCCCGCTCTCCCGGGCGCGGGACTGGAACCTGGTCGTCCGGTCGCCCTCCCCGGTGGATTTCAGCACTCTCTGGGACGGGCTCGTGGGAGTAGCGAGCGCACCGGTCGAGGCCATGAAGTGGGCCTGGCTCCTCGCCCTCGGCCTCGCGGTCTTCACCGGCTACCGGGCTCTCCGCTTCGGCCTTGTCGATCCGGCGGGGGAGCCGGCGGGGGAGGTAGTGGGGGAGCCGGCGCGGGACCTCGCCCTCTTCACTCTGCTCGCCATGCTCCTGGGGACCGCCGCCTGCTTTCTCTTCCTGGCGGCCCTGCGCTACGATCCGCGCCCCTGGTACTACCTGCCGCTCTTGGCCCTCCTGGGGAGCGCCTGCGATCTGCTGCTCCCCGATTTCGCCGTCTCCACGGGCCGGCGGCTGGGCCTCGCGGCCGTCGCCCTCCTCCTCGGGGCCGCCCTCTTCCTGCCGGCATGGCGGGCGGCGGCCGTGCGGCAGACCAATGTCGACCTCGTGGCACAGGCGGTCAGCCGCGCCGTCCAGCCCGGCGACCTGGTGCTGGTCAATCCCTGGTACGACGGCATCAGCTTCGCGCGCTACTACCGCGGCCGGGCCCCCTGGCTCACCTTGCCGGAGATCACCGATCATCGCTTCCACCGCTACGACCTGCTGAAGAGCCGGATGGCCGCCGAGCGGCCGATCGACGACGTGCTGGAGAGCCTCGGCGCGAGCCTCGGCGCCGGCCACCGGGTCTGGGTGGTGGGGGGGCTCCACCTCATGAAGCCGGGCCGCCGCCCGCCGACGCTCCCGCCGGCGCCAAAGTCCTCCTGGGGCTGGTTCGACGTCCCCTATGCCGTCGTCTGGTCGCGGCAGACCGGGGCCTTCCTCCAGGCGCACGCCACCCGAGTGGGGGAGGTCCAGCTCCCCGTGGCCGGCCCGGTTTCCGACTACGAGCGGCTGAAGCTCCTCGTCTTCGACGGCTGGCGCTAGCCGCATCTTGACGTGCGAGGCTCTTCAGTCAAGAATCAATTGCGTCGAAATTCAAACCAGGAGGGACACCCATGGCCTTCACCCCCGGCTTCAACCCCACCGAGGCCAAGACGCTCATCGCGATCTCCGCCGCTCTCGAGCTGGACAACCCGGTGCCGGTCATCCCGGCCAACTGGCAGCTCGACTTCGACTCCCCCGAGCTCGGGCCGTTCGAGAACAAGTACCAGCTGTGGAAGAACACCGAGGTGCCGGGCCAGTACGCGCTCGTCATCCGCGGCACCGTCGATCAAACGGGGAGCATCGTCGAGGACCTGCTGTCGGTGATGATCCCGGGCTCGGGGTCGCTCACCCTCGGGCCGACCCAGCTCTCCTACACCCTGGCGAAGGAGCCCAATGCCGGGGTGCATCTCGGCTTCACCCTCGGATTGTGCTTCCTTCTTTTCGACGGCTTGAGCGGCATCCTGGCGCAGCTCTATGCCCGCATGGGGCAGGTGCAGGAGCTTTTCGTCGCCGGGCATAGCCAGGGGGCGGCGGTCGCCACTCTCTGCCGCTCGTACTTCGAGTACGCGCCCGTGGTCCAGCCGCTGGGCTTGAGCCTCAAGACCTACGTCTTCGCCCAGCCCAAGCCGGGCAACGACCACTACGCCTACGATTTCGAGACGATCGCCGGCAACGGCACCCTGGCCTTCCAGGTCACCAACAGCCTGGACTGGGTGCCGCAAGTGCCGCTCACCCTCGAATGGCTGGACGACCTGAACTCGCCCAACCCGATCTCCAATCTCCTGGCGAACGACCTCGCCCTCGCCGACCTGGGGAACGTCCGCGCCCGCATCCGCGCCGAGGCGACCGCCCGCCAGCTGACCAAGCTCGCACCGCACCTGGGGACCCTGGGCGCCGTCCTCACCCAGCAGGCGATCCAGCCGGTGGAGGCGGCGGTCACCGGGGCCGAGGCGAGCCTCCACATCCTTCCCTCCCTCTACTTCTTCAACGCGGGGGCGCGCATCCTCCTGACCGGCGGCCCCTGCCCGACGCCGGACTGTGACGGCGGCTGGTACCAGCACCACGCGACGACCTACTACAACCTGCTCCAGGCACAGTACCCCGGGTAATCGGCAGGCGACCGTCGGCAGGCAACCGGAAACCGCTACGCTCGCGCCGCCTTCCACTCCGCGTAGGCGGCCGGGGCGGCGGCGAGAAAGCTCTCGTGGAGCGGGCGCCAGCCGATCTCGACGTTCCGGCCGCTCTCGATCACCTGATCGAGGATCAGGGCGTCGGCGATCGGGCCCATCTTCTGGCGCGCCTCGTCGAGCGGCAACGAGCGGGTCTCCCCGCCCTTTACCCGCCGCCTCGGAGGCCGCCTGCGCCACGTCGGCGAGCTGGACGGCGTTGCCGTCGACGGCATGGAAGATCCCCCGCCCGCGGTGCTCGATGACCGCCCGATAGAAGCGGGCGAGGTCCTCGACATGGATCAGGGGGATGCGGTTCCTGCCGTTGCCCAGGTACTGGCTGGCGCCATGCTTTTCGGCCGACTCGAAGTAGGAGCCGATGCTGCCGCCGCTCCCGCCGTAGACCATCCCCGGCCGGACGACGGCGGTGGCCAGGTGATCGTTGGCCGCCGCGATCACCATCTTCTCGTGCGTCGGGCGCCAGGCGACCAAAGCGGCGGGGTGCTCGGTCGTGGCGTCCTCGAAAGTCGGGGTGTCGCCGGTGGTGCCGAGGACCCAGATGCCAGAGGTATAGACGAGCACCTGCACCTTGCCGCCAGCGCTGCCCACCGCCGCGGCGATCAGGGTGCCGACGGCCTTGCGGTCGGCCTCGACGGCCTCGGCCGAATACTCGAAAGCGGTATGGAGGAGGGCATCCTGGTCGCTCGCGATCTCGCGGTAGCTCCCCGGGTCCTTGATGTCCCCGACCACCCCGCGCCCGCCCAGCTTGGCGAGGACCGCCGCCTTCTCCGTGCTCCGCACGAGACCGGTGACCTCATGCCCCGCCGCCACCAGCTCCCGCACCACCGCCTGCCCGATGTATCCCGTCGCTCCGGTCAAGAAGATTCGCATCTTTCACCTCCGGTCGGGAGTGTAGCAGGAGGCCGAGGACCGGCAGCGGTAGAGCACCAAGGTGCTGCTGATGAGATGTGGATCGCTGCGAAAGTCTGCGTAGAGTCCGTCCAAAAGGACGAACCATTTCAGCCACCGGCCGACGATGAGAACCCTGGCGATGAGAACCCTTGTATCCAAGATTTCCTTTGCATACCCAACGCTCTGCTACCATGTCCTCGTCATCTCGGTATGCCTGCTGGATTCGTCGCTACTCGTTGAGGGAAATGGGGGAGAGATCGACTCGACGGTGCAACGGTCATTTGCGCTCTCTCTGCTGTCCCTGGCAAGCCTAGTCTTGGCCGCATGCCGTGCAGGTCACATAGCTGAACGGCAGCCAGAAGACTCCGGTCTCGCCGCCCTCGTCGAAGCGGTGGGACCACACCGGCTCCTCGAGCCACGCTTGACCGGCGGCTTTGCGTATGGCTCCTGCGAGCTGATACCAGCTCCCGACCGTCTGGTCGCCGAGCCCCGCTGCTCGCCGCTTCCCACCTCCGGGACTCCAGCGCTTCGGGCTTTGAACCGGGCCGCGGCAGCGGTTGAATTGGCCGCCAAGAGACATCCCTCTCCAAGGACTCTTCATGCCCAGGCCATTCTCGCCCTCCTGGGGCAGGGCGGCAACCGTGCGCTCGACCGGGCCGTTGCGGAACTCGAGGAGATCGGCGCGTCCGGCGTGGCCACCATCCAAAGCGACCTCGCTGCGGCCCTCCTCCTCCGGGCCGAGCGTCAGGACGAGCCCTATGACCTCGTCCAGGCACTCGAGGCCGCAGATCGGGCGGTAGCGAGCGATCCCAGGCTCCCTGAGGCCCGCTTCAACCGTGCTTTGATCTTCGAAAAGCTCTATCTGGCAGAGGCCGAGCGTTCGGCATGCGATATTTTCTTCGGCTCGATTCCCACTCCGGCTGGGCTCGCGAAGCCGAGCATCGGCTCTTGGCGCTCTCTTCCCCCTCCCCGGCGCGTGCCATGGTGGATTCCAGAGCTTTGGACGAAGCGGCGCTCCGGGGTGACCGGAAGACGCTCACTGGACTCGAGGCCGGCGTGCATCAGCAGGCCCGCGAGCATGGCGAAAACGAGTTCTTAGTTGAGGGAAAGCTTGGCTCGGCGGGGACCGCAACGCGGCGGCTAGGCGATTCGCCCAGGCTCGAACCCTGGGGAGAGTGCTGGCCGATAGCGGTGGCGACCCCATCCTGCGCGATGCCGTCGCGGTGATCGACGGAGCCGGGGAGCGGGGCGACAGCGCGCGGCTATGGGACCTCGCACGAGGACACGAGGCTTTCGGGGAAGGCTACCTCCTCTACAAAGACTACGCCGTGGGGAGCGCCGAGGGGAAGCTCGACCTCGCTCGCCAAGCCCTCGCTCGAGGCGGCAGCCCGCTCGCTTTCAGGGCTGGTTTCTTTTTCGCCTGCAACGAGCATCACCGGGAGCGGCGGGAGAGGGCGTTTGCCTTACTCGAACAGTTGCGGCAGAAACTGGGGGATCGGCCCTATCCCACTCTGCACGGCCATGTCGCCTGGATGGAGGGGCTCCTCCGCCTGATACTCGGAGATCCCGCGAGGGCACTCGGCTATTACGACCGTTCGATCGCCGCCTTCGAGTCTACGGGGGAGGGCGACAACATCTCCTCTCTTCACAGCTTGATCGCCGAAGCCTATGACCACCTGGGACGCACCCGCGATGCCTGGAAGGAGCGCTACCGGGCGCTTCGCGACTCGGCCCGCCTGCGCGATCCCCAATTGCAGTTCCTTGCCTTTGCGCCTATTGCCGACTCGGCGCTGAAACATGGTCAACTAAGAATCGCTCTTTACTTCCAGGACGAGGTCGTCCGCGTCCTGACGGGCTCGAAAGCTCCAGTCCTCCTCTCGGATGCCTTCTTCTGGCATGGGCTGATCCTCCATCACCTGGGCGAGCACAGGCGTGCCCAGGAGGACTTGCGCCTGGCGGCTTCCTACCTGGGACAGCAGACCGACCCCGACGTCCGCCGGCGAACCGAGGCCGACATCGCCCTGATCGAGGGGGGTATCGCCCTAGGTTCGGACCCCGGGCAGGCGATTACCCTCCTCTCCACCGCTCTCGCCGAGTACCGGAAGGGGCAACTTTCTCCGCTGTCCCTCCTCGCCTATCAGGCGCGAGCCCAGGCCTTTCTCCTCATCGGGGAGACCGCTCGCGCCGAGGCTGATCTCGACGCTGGCCTACAGCTCTATGAACATACCGGCGAACGGGTCGACGACAAGCATCTCCAACTCTCCTTCCTCCATGGGACGGAGGAGGTTTTCGACCAGATGATTTCCTTCCAGGTCGACGAGCGCTGGAACCCCGACCGTGCCTTCGCCTATGCCGATCGCGCCCGGACGCGGGCCCTTCCCGAGCTGACCTCCCGCCTTCGCCCGGCGCCAGGGATGCACGGCGATGAGGCTGGACGACCGCTCCTCTCCCTCACCGAAACTCGGCGACGGTTGCCGAGAGGAACGGTCCTGATCCAGTACTCGGTTCTTCCCGGCCGGGTTCTCCTCTGGCGAGTGCGGCGGGACGACGTGCGGTTTTTCGTACGACGCGTGAGCCGGGAAAGCCTGGCGGATCTGGCCTCACGCCTCCGCGACGGGACGGAGAGGGAATCCTGGCGGAACGCCTCGGCGGATCTCTACGACCTGCTCGTCCGGCCCTGGGTCGCGGATCTCGACCCCGGCGACACAATCGTCTTCATCCCCGACAAGGAGCTTCACGCCATCTCGTTCGCGAGCCTCGTAGACCGCACGAACGGCCGGTATCTGGTCCAGGATCACCGCTTGTGCGTGGCCTTCAGTGCCTCGCTCGCTCTCGGTGCGAAACGCTCCCGAAGGGAAAAGCGCCCCTTCGACGTGGCCGGGGCGCTTCCGGCTCTGGGCGTGGGCGGACCGGCCTTCGATACCTGGGTTTTCTCCGGTCTCCAGCCGCTGCCCGGGGCCGCGGCCGAGGCGGTAGAGATCGCGAATCTCTACTCCGCCCACCTCCTGCTCACCGGCCTAGCGGCCGACCGTCAGACTTTCTCCCGCCTTGCGGGCCGCTATCCGGTGGTTCATTTTGCCGGCCATGCGGTCGTCAACGATCGGGAGCCTCTCCTCTCCTCTCTGCTGCTCGCTCCCTCTCCCGGAGGGAACGACTCCGGCGCCCTCTCCGCCGCCGACGTCTACCGGCTGGAGCTCCGGGACACCCGCCTGGTTTTTCTCGCGAGTTGCGATACGGCCTCCTCCGGCTCCTCGCGGAGCGAGAGCCTGACGAGCCTGGCGCGCGCGTTTCTTTCGGCGGGCGTCCCCGCCGTCGTCGCAAGCCTCCGGCGGGTGAACGACGGTTCCACCGCCCAGTTGTCCCGCGTCTTTCACCGCAGCTATCTTACCCACCACGATCCCGTCGACGCTCTGCGCGCCGCTCAGTTGGAGCTCTTGGGCAGCGGCGATCCTGCCCTTCGGGACCCCGCGGCCTGGGGGGCGTTCCAGGTGCTCGTGGCGAGCCTTCACAATCCATTTTGAAATGAGGTTCGAATCATGGCTTACACGTTCCGTATCCTCTTTTCCGGTCTCTGTGCGTTCGTCCCCAACCGGCCCTTCAACAATCCGGACGATCCGCCCGATCATGTCGACGTCGTCCTGCCGAATCTCCTGGCGGGCCAGTTGGTCCCCTCATCGGAAGCGACCAGGCCTCCGGACATCCTCGTTCCGCATTTTCCCTACCTGGAATTCGACCCGGCGCAGCTGCGGGCGGCAAATGACCTGCCGCTCTATTTTGTTCAGGAGAGAGTTCCCCTGCAGCCGGACGGTACTCGGCAGGGGATCTGTCCGCTCAATTGGTGCGATATCGAGATCTGGCCTGAGGGCCGGCGACCCGAGAGCGACACCCTTAGGATCGTCAATGGTGTGCCCCACGATCCGATCCAGCCACAAACCGGCAGCGTGGAGATGAGGTATCTTCGATGGCTGATCGATATGGGGAAGATTCATCCCGGGAGCGAGAAGCTCAAACCGGAATTACTACAGCCGTTGGTCGCGACAGACTCACGTGTGATTGCCCGGGTCAAACTCCAGGCAGGACAGCTGTACACCGACCAAATCAGCGATGAGGTCTTTGAGTTTCACCCCGTCGGGTCGGAGAGCGAGGACGGCACATTTAAACAGAAAGTCGCCCTGAAACTGGCTTTGGAAATTGACGTCGAGCACGAGGTAAAAATCGTGCTGAACAGCTTCGACGGCACGAGGCGCCGTTTGCTCTTCGCTCCTCGAAGCGATGTATCCTTATGATGACATAGAGATTATGATCAATAACCGTGAGCTCGACCCACTCTTTGGATTCCCTCCTGCCACTGCTAGTGTGGCGTCCGCAAAGAAAAACGAACACTACGACCCGGACTTTAAGGTTTTCTATGACCTCTCGATCGAGCAACCAATGGGTGGGCTCCCCCTTCCGCATGCGCCATTCTCGCCGAAGGCAGGCGCAGGAGGAGGAGATCATCGTCCCTGCTCCCCGGCAGGATTCTCGGGGGTTGGAGGATCTTAAGGGGTAAAGAAGGAAGACCTGGGGTGGGTGCGACCGGCTCACCCCAGGTTGGGCTAGTTGAAGATTTTTTTTAATCCGGAGAAGAAATTGTTGATATGGCCGGTGAGGAGCGCAAAGGGGGATGGTGTATTGATGTGTGCTTGATCGACGACAAAGCCGAACCTCGCATACTGGCGGACGTAGCAATAGGAGAGCTGGAGGTATCCGGGAATGACACCATTGGGTGCATCGCGCCAGCTGTTCTTAAAGAGGAAGTAGGCATCGTGGACATAGCCGACCAACAGCATGGCATGAGTGCCGTAGGGAGCGCGGGGCTGCCCTGTAGCGGGATCGGTGATGATGACGTGGTGCGTCCCATCGGGACGTGGCAGCCCCCAAGCGATGTCCACCTGTAACACGACATCTTTGCCCTGGCTTACGAGGCATTCGAGATAGTCAGTATTGCCGACACTCGGACCGTCGAGCCCACCAGGTGCCGGGGCGGAGCGGTTAAGAATCCAATAGTTGCCAAAGCTGTAGATGGCTCGATCAATAGTCGCCTGCGGAGGGAAGGCTGGATCCGTGCATTTGAGCGTCGTTGAGCTCTGATAGCTGGCCTGCGCCGTGGGGCAGCTTCCTTTGGCGCTCAAGAAGCGCGAGGCCAGAGTGGTACGGAGGAGGTTGCTGCACGGTGACTGTCCTAGGTTCTTCATGAAGAGCCAGTGCGTATATTGTTCAGAGAGGTTGAGGTCCTTCCCTGTCCTCCTCAAGAGGGCTTCGAGGCAGGCTACTGCGGTGAAGGCTACGCAGGTGGTCCGATCGAGCTGATCCTTGGGCGGGTCGGTCTGCCAATGAAGATTGTCGTATGAGGGTGGCGGGTTGGTGCAGATCGGGTGGCCGTTCTGCCAGAGCGGTGGGTTTGCCGCGTGCGCAATCTCCTCGGCGTCCAGCCCCCCTAGATCTACTGGGAGGAGCTGAACTACCCGGTCTACCACGCCCTGGCCGATCTGCAGATTGAATCGACCCTCGCCCGCTGGAGTGTAGAGGTTCCGATCGGCCTCCGTTTCGACTGGCATTTCTCTCAGTCTTTTCCTGAAGTCCTCTTCGGAAATCGCCATCTTTTCCCTTCCTTTCTGAAGTGGGTACGACTCCAGAACAGACGGCCGGAAGAGCGGTTTTCTGGCTGCCCTACGGCCCGATCCGCGTCAACCGCACGAGCGGCCCGTCGATCGCCAGCGGGTTCCGGAGGTCGATCGTCCCCTGGACGGCCCAGAGGTTGTCGCCCTGGGAATCGAGGAGGGTCTGGGCGATCTCCCAGGTGCGGTCGCCGGTCGGGCGGATCTCGGTCCACTGGTGGCGGCGGGCCTCGGGGGTGAAGACGAGCTCTCCGTACTCGGCGACGAAGGGCGCCAGGGCGGTCTCGAAACGCTCCTCGTCCCAGGTCCCGCCCCCGCCGATATTCTCGGGGTCCTGCTGCACCGAGGCGACCGCCTCCTCCCACTCCTTGGCCGCGAGCGCGCGGACGAGGAGGTGCATCTCGGCCCGGACCCGCGCCGCGAACGACTTGGGATTGGCGAGCAGCTCCTCCAACCAGAGAGCCTCCTTGGCCGCCTCGCGCTTCCCCTTCCCCTCCAGGCGGAGCTCGGGGTGGAGGAGGCTCTCCCACTCTTCGAGGAGGCTGGTGTCGGTCAAGTCGATCATGGCGCGGTAGAAGCCCAGGGCGTCCCACACCCCCTCGGTCTTCGCCGCCTCCGGCACGCTCTGATCGAGGGTCTTGTAGAGCTGCGAGACGTAGCGGAGCAGCACCCCCTCGCTCCGCTGGAGACCGTAGCGCTTCACATAGTCGGCGAAGCTCATGAAGCCCTCGAACATCTCGCGTCCGATCGATTTCGGCCGGATCTCCTTGCTGCCTACCCAGGGGTGCTGGCCCTTGAACTTGTTGAAGCTGCCATAGAGGAAGTCCCTCTGCGGCTGCGGATGGGTGACCTCGTCGAGTTTCTCCATCCGCTCCTCGTACTGCATGCCGTCGGCCTTCAACTGCGCCACGAGCTCCTGCTTGAGCTTATCGACCTGCCGGCGGAGCACCACCTCGGGGTCTTCGAGGATCGACTCGACGAGAGTGAGGAGATCGAGCGTGTAGTCCTCCGCCTGCATGTCGAGGAGGCCGAGGGTTTCGATGAGGTAGAGCGAGAGCGCCTGGTGGAGCGAGAAATCCCACTGGAGCCCCTCGGCGACGACGACCCAGAGATAGTTGGTCTTGCTGTCCCTTGCCATCTCCAGAATCCCGGCCCGGTAGAGCGAGCGGACGAGGACGGCGGCGAAGGCGAGGTGGCGCGCCTTCGTCCCCTCGTCCTCGTGCGAGCGGCGGATCAGCTCGCGGAGCGAGTCGAAGTTCTTCCGCGACGGGTCGTTCTGCTCGGCATCCCGCTGGAGGAGGGAGAGGACCATCCCGTGGGTGACCCGGAAGCGCGACTTGAGCGTCTCCGGCGGGCGGGTCATGAGCTTGTCGAAGGTCTCCTCTGACCACGAGACCTCGCCCTTGGCCGGCCCGGTGACCTTCTTCTTGGCGCCGCTCCGCTCGGCCTTCCGCTTCTCGATGATGTGCTCCGGCGCCTGGGCGACGACGCTCCCCTGGGTGTCGAAGCCCTTGCGCCCGGCGCGGCCGGCGATCTGCTTGAAATCGCGCACCGAGAGAAGCGACACCTTCTTGCCGTCGAACTTGGCGAGCCGGGTGAAGAGGACCGTGCGGATGGGGATGTTGACCCCCACGCCTAGAGTGTCGGTGCCGGAGATCACCTTCAGGAGCCCCTTCTGGGACAGCTGCTCGACTAAAAGCCGGTACTTGGGGAGGAGCCCCGCGTGGTGGACGCCGATGCCGAAGGAGAGGAAGCGGCGAAACTCCTTGCCGTAGGGGGTGTCGAGCCTGAAGCCGCCCACCGCGTCCTTGATCGCGTCGCGCTCCTCGCGGTTGGCGATCTTCATGCTGGTGAGCGACTGGGCGAGCTCGGCGCACTCGCGCTGGGTGAAGTTGACGATATAGATCGGCGACTTACCCTTCTCCAGCAGAAACTCGACCGTCTCGTGGAGCGGGGTCTCCCGGTACTCGAAGTCGAGCGGCACCGGCCGCTCTTCGGAGGCGACCCAGGCCACCTCCGTCCCGGTCTGCCGCGCCAGGTGGTCCTGGATGGACGAGATGTCGCCGAGCGTCGCCGACATCAGGAGGAACCGGGTGTGCGGCAGGCTGAGGAGCGGGATCTGCCAGGCCACCCCGCGCTCGGGGTCCGAGTAGTAGTGGAACTCGTCCATCACGACATAGGGGGCGTCGAGCTCCTCGCCCTGGCGGAGAGCCATGTTCGAGAGCACCTCGGCGGTGCAGCAGCGGATGGGCGCCTGCGAGTTGATCGAGGCGTCCCCGGTGAGCATCCCCACGTTCTCCGCCCCGAAGTCTTCGCACAGAGAGAAGAACTTCTCGGAAGCGAGCGCCTTGATGGGGCTGGTGTAGAAAGACGTCCTCCCCTCGCACAGCCCCTTGAAGTGGAGCCCCAGGGCGACGAGCGACTTTCCCGAACCGGTAGGGGTGTTCAGGATGACGTGCTTCCCCGCCATGATCTCCAGGAGCGCCTCCTCCTGCGCCGGATAGAGCTCGAACCCCACCTCCGCCACCCAGTCGACGAAGAGGTCGAGGATCAAGTCCGGATCGGACGTCCCACCCGCCGGGACCCGCGAGCCAAGGGAGGGGCGGGCAGCCGCGGGGCGGGGGAGGTCGGGGAGGGCGGTGGGGGAGGCGGGCGTGAGGAGGTCGGTCATGACCCGACATTCTGACACGCTCCGCGACTTCGGCTGTTGCCACCCACGGTACCTGCGGATGCACCGTCAGTCTTCACACCCGGTGGCGATGGACAGGCTCGGCAGACCGCGGTCATCTTCCCAGGGCCCACCGTGCCGACGAAGTGACGGAGCCTCGTCTGGTCCACGGTCTGAATTTGATCCAGGTTGATGACCGAGTCGTGCTTGAGCCCTTCGTCGATCCCCACCTGGACTTCGCTGGGCACCCCGTGGGCACTGGAGGTGATCGGCGCCACGAGTACGGTGTTGAGAAGATCGATTGCCCTCTGCCGCGAGAGCACCAACACCGGGCGACGCTTGTCGGGAGCTCCGAAAGTGTAGAGCCAGATCTCGGCTCGGTTTACTCGGGGGGCCATACGCCCTCGTCTTCCCACCCTTCGAAGTCTTTCCCCAGCGGGTCCTTGACTCCCGCATAGGCGCGCTCGTACTGCTCGTCGATCTCCTGCTTACGATGCTCCCGGAGGAAGTCGCTGGTGAGTTGCCGCAGCACCGCGGACCGCCCCTTGTCGCGAACCTCGGCGGTCTGGTCCAACTCGGCGAGGAGATCTTCTTCGAACATCACCTGTACAGCTTTCATGTGGGAAGTCTATGTGGGTTTCGCTTGTGGATCAAGCCAGCAGTGACCCAGTCTCGTACAACCCTTGACGGCCGGAGCCTCCTGTTGGGGTTTCCGGCTACACTTGGCGGGAAGGAGCGCGAAGCAACTCGATTCGCCGAGTGCGACCGCCTTCGTACTTTCGAGGAGGAACAGACCAATGTCCGAAATCACAACTCTCGCCGGCGGCTGCTTCTGGTGCCTGGAGGCCGTCTACGACCAGATGCAGGGAGTCGAGTCGGTCGAGTCCGGCTACATCGGGGGTCCGGTGCCCCATCCCACCTACGAGGCAGTCTGCTCCGGCCGCACCGGTCATGCCGAGGCCGTCCGCATCACCTTCGACCCCGCGGTCGTCTCCTACCGCGAGCTCCTGGAAGTGTTCTTCGTCATCCACGATCCGACGACCTTGAACCGCCAGGGCAACGACGTCGGCACCCAGTACCGCTCGGCGATCTACTACCACTCCCCCGAGCAGAAGGCGACCGCCGAGGCGATCGTCGCAGAGCTCGCCGGCGAGCAGGCCTTCCCGCACCCCATCGTCACCGAGATCACCGCCGCCGAGCCGTTCTACGAGGCCGAGGCCTACCACCAGGAGTACTTCGCGAAGAACCCGGGCCAAGGGTACTGCTCCTTCGTGGTCGCCCCGAAGGTCGCCAAGTTCAGGAAGCATTTCGCGGAGAAGATGAAGGTGAGGGCGTAGGAGCAGGTCGACCGCACGAAGGGATTAAAGCCCCAAGCGGCGCGCGGCTGACGAGAGGGTCCTCGATCTTCGCCAGCCTCCTCACCAGACGGTCTTCACATGAGGATAGTCCCGAATTTTCCTATCTTTTGAAACCAGGGAGGCACCCAGGCTGAGGGCCGTGGCGATGATGATGCGATCGGCGGGGTCCTCGTGCAACGTGCCCGGAAGCCGGTTGGAACGGAGGACGATGTGGTTGTCGCAGGCGACGAACTGGAGGAAGGGGAGCGCCTCAGACCGGGCAACCCAATCCTCGACCGGCATCGCCAACTCCAGTCTCCCTTTACGAATGAGCAGCGCGATCTCCCAAGAGCTGATCGAAGACAAGAAGATCTCGCGCCGCTCCATGGCCCTGGCGATGACTTCCCGCGCGGGCTTGGAGACCCGCTCGGGGCTGGAGAGCCACCAGACCCAGGCGTGGGTATCGAGGACGATCAACCGAGAGACTCCCAGTCCTCCACGCCAACCGGCTCCAATGGGTCGTCGTAACGAAGGACCGAGCCGCGGAAGGCCTTGAGGGCCTCCGCGGGATCGTGGCGGTAGGGGATCACTTTCAGAACCGGCTTACCATGGTCCGTAATGACCAACTCCTTGCCAGTGCTCTCGACCTGCCGGCAAAGCTCGAGGGCTTTGGCTTTGAAGGTCGACTTCGAAACGGACTGTCCCATCTGGATCTCTCCTGGTAACCGTGGTCATTTTACCATGGTCACTTTTGACGGGGGCCGCACCCCCTACTGGTGACGCGGGATGCAGCCGGCCGTCATCCGCTGCGCCATCAGGGTGGTGACCGGCACGCCGCCGATCGTCCCCGTGTAGACCCCTTCCCCGGTGCAGCCCGTGGCGGTGCAGAAGACGTCCGGGCTGCGGGGGGGCTGGAGCTGGGAGGCCGCGTGGACGAAGTACGAACCCTCTGCGGGCGAGTTGTTGAGGGTCGCTGGGTCGACGCAGTACCAGGCGCTCACGCCCGTCTTGGGATAGGCGAGGTCGGCACCCGGAGCGGTGACGACGCTGTCCGCCCTCCAGATCGGGTCGCCGGCGTTCGAGCCGGTGTTCTGACCGCAGGTCGAGGTTCCCGTGAGGTTGTCGAGCCAGGTCTGCTGGCTGCCGCTCGAAAAGCCGAGGTGGGCCTGCATGGTCGCGAGCGGCAGCTCGGGGCAGAGCTGGGTGAGGGCGCAGCCCGGCGCCGCGGTATCGCAGCCGCAGTCGACCCGGGCGAAGACCGGTCCGGCCGTGAGCATCACGTAGTCGAGGGTATCCTCAAGCCCGTACTCGGCCAGCAGGTAGCTCATGACCGCCGAGCCGCCGCTGTGCCCCTGGCCGCAGAAGCCGATGTCGCGTCGCGCACCATGGATGTGGGGGCTCGAGAAGGCCCAGCGGGCGACGGAAGCCGGCCGGCAGGCACCGTCCAGGATGCTCGGGGTGCTGGTCTGCTCCCACTCGCTGTCCCAGGCGATGTCCAGGAGCTGGAAGCCGGCGGCTTCGTAGTTCGACTCCAGGGTCCGATGGGAGGAACCCCCGGAGGTGAAGTTGGAGGTCCCGCCGCTCCCGTTGTGGAGGAAGATCGTCCCCTTGAGGGTCGTGCCGGAGCCCAGGGTGACGGTCCAGACCGTGGCGGAGAGGTCCGGCGCTCCGGTGCAGCCGGTGACGGTGATCCGCCCGCAGGTGACACTGCCGCCGGTCGGCACCGGCGGCAGCGAGGCGCCCGTCGGACAGGGGATCCCGCCCAGTTCGATCACCGTGCCGGCCGGCAACGCGGCCTCCGCGGGGATTGCGGCGGCGAGCGAGAGGGCGAGGAGCGCGGGGGTGAGATACAACGACAACTTGGGTTTATAGAGCACGTTCTCTCCTTTCGAGGCTTCGTTACAGAGGAGAGTGTCGCGAACCGCCGGTGGGGAGCCACCCTGAGCTCCGCGAAGGTCGGAGGGCGGCCGGCGGGCGGAGGCGTCGAGGAGCCAAGGTCAATACCGTCGTACCTCCTGCGCCTTATACAAGGGAGGCTTCGGCAGGCCCCTCTAGCGTCCGAATCTAGCGTCCAGCCCCTTCTCATCTCGCCTTCTGGACGCTAAACTCCACGCCGCCATGCCCACCGACAACTACGAGCGCTACCGCAAACGCCTCGAGGAGCAGCTCCGCACCGACATGGGGCTGCTCTACGAGGCTCACCTCGCCAAGCTGCGCGCCTTCGAGACCGTCGAGCGGTTGCGGGGGAACGCCGGGAATGTCGACAATCTCGACGTCGGCTCCCTGCTGGAATCCGAGATCTCGGCCCACCTCCAGCCCGTGGCCGCTCCGGCCAGCCCAGTAGTACCCTCCCCGGCGGAGCCTCCCCGGCGGAGCGGGTGGTTTGAGGTCATCGAGGCAGTGGAGGCGGCCCTCCCCGGGCTGCCCGAGGAGTTCGACCGGTTCGACGTCATCGCCGCCCTCGACTTCGAGCCCCGCCGCTCCACCCTTCTCGAAGCCCTCCAGACCCTGACGCGGACTGGCGTTCTCACCATCGCCCGGGAAGCGGCCGGAAAAAGGCCCACGGTGTTCCGTAAGGCCGACGTAGAGAGTCAGCCGGCCGGCGTCTGACCTCGGCTGGACGCTAAAAGCTCCTTGTAGCGTCCAGAAATGGTCCTGTCGGACGCTCAAGACCTCGGTTCTGGACGCTACAGGCTCTTTTTGGACGCAGAAAAGAGCATTTCGGACGCGGAAAAGCTCCTTTCGGACGCTGGAAAGAGCACTTCGGACGCCGGAGTGGATGTTTCGGACGCCGAAGTGATCACTCTGGCGTCTGAAACATCCATTCTGGACTCCGAAGCGTTCATTCCGGACGCAGGAAAGCTCCTTTCGGAGTCCGAAAGGGTCTTTTCTGCGTCCGAAAAGAGCTTTTATGCGTCCGAAATGGGCAGCTCGCAGCTCAATGACTCGTCCGAGCCCGCCTTCGTGAGTCTTCCCGATCTCTGAGCTGGCCTTTGAGCTTCCTACAGGTGCCGGAGCTCAACCGAGGATCTCCATCGCCTCGTACTGCTGGCCCCGGCGCACTCGGTAGATGGCGAAGTCACCGCGATCAAGGGTAAAGATTTTCCGGGTCGGAAGGGCTTCGGCCGCTGTGATGAGGGAGGCATCGGCAAGATCCATGGGCCGATCCGCGTACTGATCCATCAGTTCGAAGGCGCGGCGGATCGCCACATCTTCCATGGGCCAGACTGCCACCCCGCCCTCCAGGACGAAATCGCGCAACCGCTGAGATCCGAGGCTTCCGGGTTCCAACATATGGAAGCATTCAGTCAAGACGGGCACCGTCGTCCATAGAGGGGCACGCAGGCTCCGAAGGACGGCCCTACAGCGTTGGTGCGCGCCATCTCTGGGATCGAAGAGGGCGACGAAAGGGCCGGTATCGACCAGGATCATCGCCCAAGCTTTCTACGGATCGCCTCCTGCACGCCGCGCCGAGTCTCGGTCGAGGGAGCGACGGCGTACCCTCCCGGCCCGAGATCCAGCTCCTCATAGATCTCATAGGCCGTGCGGCGGCTTTCCTGGGACTGCTGGTTACGTAAGGCGAGGAGCCCACGCTTGAGCACCGCGGAGATCGAAAGACCGGTATCTCGCACAAGATCTTCGAGGATCCTCTCCGTATCTTCATCCAGGCGTACCGTCCGCGAGCTCATCGTTCTTCCTCCTCTGTAATACAGTGTAATACGCCCCCCTACCCCTAGGCAACCGTCCTGCGGATCTCGCCGCTATTGCGCCAGCCGGTGTCTCTTCAAAAACTCCACGATCTTCGCCGAGGCCCAGGGCGGATAGACGTGCCGGCCGGGGTGGAAGATGGTTTCGACCGGGGCGCCGTGAGGGTGAAGCGTAGAGCGTGCAGCCGGGGCCGCAGGCCTCTCCCGGGCCGAGGGCGCCGTCGAGCGTTCGCACGATCTCGATCGTTTGCTTCTGGTCCTTCACGGGGACGACCCAATCCTTCTCACCCATGATCTGGAGGAGCGGCTTCGGGGCGGCCAGGTGGATCTTGGGGCCGACGCTTCCGGCGCAGGAGGCGAAGGCGGCGAAGGTGCTGGGGCGCTCGGCCCAGAGGAGATAGTCGAAGTAGGCGCCGTTCGAGAAGCCGGTCGCGTAGATACGGCGATCGTCGACGGGGTACTTGGCGCGGAGGGTGGCGAGCACGGCGTCGAAGAACTTGAGGTCGCGATCCCGGTAGTCTCCCGGCGCGAGCTGCCAGCCGGTGCGGAGCGCCAGGGGATCGACCCGGCGGCTGAAGGTGCGCACGCCCTGCATGTAGACGACGAGCGCCTCCGGCCAGAGAGTCTCGATCGCCATGCTGTGCGCCGCCTCCTGCATGCTGCCGCCGTGGCCGTGGAAGGCGAAGACGAGGGGAATTTTCCCGGCCGCGGGATTCGAAGCGGGAGCGAACACCAGCGCCTGGCGCTCGACGCCGTCGATCGTCCACTTCAAGGTGAGGGGCTCCGGCGCCGCCGCATTGGGGGCATTGGAGGCATGGCGGTTTGCGGCATAGGCGGGGAGAACGGCAATTCCGAGGAATGCGAGAAACAAGAGGATTTTTCTCATGGGATGCCTGGCTTCTGCGAAGGATGCGAAGGAGATGCCACGCAAACGAAAAAGGGCGGCCGCGGGAGAGTCCCGCGGTCGCCCCGAGGAGCGCGGTGGGGGAGCGGGCCTACTCGGCGCCGATCCCCAGATAGGTGCGGAGCTTCTCGTCCTCGTACATCGTCTGCGCCCGGTCGTCCTTGCTCATCAGGGAGACCAGGAAGGCGACGAGGAAGGAGGCGGTCATCGAGAAGATGGCCGGGTTCTTGAGCGGGAAGATCGCCTTCTCGTTGTGGAAGATGTCGACCCACACCGTGGGGGAAAGGACGATCAGGAGGATCGCTAGGAACGCGCCGGTCAGGATCGAGGCCACCGCCCCGGCCGTCGTGAAGCGTTTCCAGACGATCGAAAGCAGGAGCGCCGGGAAGTTGGCGCTGCAGGCGACGGCAAAGGCCAGGCCCACCATGAAGGCGACGTTCTGGGTCTTGAAGAGGAAGCCCAGGAGCACGGCGCAGATGCCGAAGACGACGGTCGAGATCTTCGCCACGCTCACCTGCTCGGCTTCGGTCGCCGTCCCATGCTTGACGACGTTCAGGTAGATGTCGTGCGACAGCGCCGAGGCCCCGGCGAGAGTCAGGCCGGCGACGACCGCGAGGATGGTGGCGAAGGCCACGGCGGCGATGAAGCCGAGGAACGGGGTGCCGCCTAAAAGCTCGGCCAGGAGCGGCGCCGCCATGTTGCCGCCCTTGTCGACCCCGGTGATGACGTCGCGGCCGACCAGGACCGCGGCGCCGAAGCCGACGATCGGGATGATGATGTAGAAGTAGCCGATGAAGCCGGTCGCGTAGAGCACCGAGGTCCGCGCCGCCTTGGCGTCGGGGACGGTGTAGAAGCGCATGAGGATGTGCGGCAGGCCGAGGAGGCCGAGCATGAGGGCGAGCCCCAGGGAGACGGCGTCGGTCGGGCTCGTCACGAGGCCGCCGGGCTCGAGCGCGCCCTGGCCGTACTTCTGCGCCGCGGCGCCGTAGAGGGCTCCCGGGCTCCAGCCGAACTTGTTCAAGACCAGGATGGTCAGGAACGAGACGCCGAAGAGGAGGAGGATCGCCTTGACGATCTGCACCCAGGTGGTCGCGATCATGCCGCCGAAGAGGACGTAGACGAGCATCACGGCGCCGACGATGAGCTCCGCATACTCGTACTTGATGCCGAACATCAGCTTGATGAGGTTGCCCGCTCCCACCATCTGGGCGATGGTGTAGAGGAGGACGGTCAGGACCCCGCCGATCGCCGAGGCGATGCGCACCGGGGTCTGCTTCAGGCGGTAGGCGACGACGTCGGCGAAGGTGTACTTGCCGAGGTTTCGCGAGCGGCTCGGCGATGAGGAACATGAGCGCCGGCCAGCCCACGAGCCAGCCGGTGGCATAGATCATCCCGTCATACCCTTTGAGCGAGACGAGACCGGCGATCCCCAAAAAGGAGGCGGCGCTCATGTAGTCGCCGGAGAGGGCGAGGCCGTTCTGAAAGGCGCTGACGCTCCGGTTGGCGGCGTAGAAATCCTTGGTCGAGCGGGTGCGCTTGGCGGCCCAGTAGGTGATGCAGAGGGTGAGGACGACGATGATGAGGAAGAAGCCGATGGCGGAGGCGGTGGGATGACCGAGGGAGGTCTGACGGCCGGTGCCGGGTTCATTTCTTCACCTCGGCCTTCAACCGGGCGACCTCGACGTCGTGGCCGTTCGCCCAGATGACGTAGATGGCGGTCAGGACCCAGGCGCCGACGATGACCCCGACCCCTAAGGGGATGCCGAGAGTCGTGTATTCGCCGATTTTCCGGGCGAGGAACGGCTTGTCAAAGGCGATGAGCAGGATATAGCCGTAGTAGAGGACGAACAGGCAGACGAGGAGGAGGATCGAGACCGTCCACCTCCGGGACACCAGCCGCTTGAATTCCTCGGACTCCAACATCTCTCGCGTGCTCTTCATGAACCCTCCTCCAGGGAATGGACTCGTTCTCTACGAGAATCAGAATACGAAGACCTGGTACTGGAGACGGACCTGGGTCCGCTTCGGGCTGGTGTCGCGGTCGATCTTGCCGACGCCGAGCTTCAGGTTCGAGTTGAAACCGTGCGGGAAGAAGCCGATGCCGACCTCGTAGGTCTTCTGGTCCTGGTTCGCCGCGGTCTTGACGTCGAACGTGCGATCGGTGAGCTGGACGTAGGGCAGGAGCTTGGGGCCGTGGAGGAAGTAGCCGATCTCCAGGAGGATGTTCTTCTGCTTGGGGAGCGCCTTGATGAAAACATCGCCGTCGAGCTGGTTGTAGTCGACCTGGAGGGTCAGGCCATCCCCGCCGGGGATCGGCTGGTCCCAGAAGAGGTCGGCGTCGTAGGCCTTGTAGTCCTTCTGGACGTCGTAGCTGCCGCCGATCGACAGGTCCTGGGTCTTGCCGAACGAGGTGCCGCGGTAGAAGAAGCCGGTCTGGGGAGTGCCGAGGATGTGGAAGGCCAGCCGGCCGGAGTAGCGGAAGGCGTTGTAGAGCTTCGAGCGGTTGCCCTGGAAGGCACCGGCGCGGTACTCGAAGCGGTCGTCCCCCAGGTAGCCGCGGAGCTCGACCCCGTAGTCGCGACCGGTGCGGGCCTGGAGGGGCGTCGACTCAAGGAAGGTATTCGGCCCGTAGTCGATGGTCATCAGCGAGGCCGCCGACTGGGTGTGGTTGTAGCTCGAAGGCGGGAGCATGAGGCCGGCGTCGATCTGGAACCCCTTGGAGGCGGTGTAGGTGGCGAAGAAATCCTGGACGAAGAGGTCGACGTTGTTCTTGGTGCCGTCGGCGTTGCCCTTGCCGAGGTTCGGGCTGTCGGTGTCGAAGAAGACGTTGACGTTGTCGTACAGCTTGAGCCCGGCGAGGAGCCGGATGCGGCGGATGTAGAGGTCCTGGGCGGTGTGGGTGGCGTCGGCGTTGTCCAGGGTCTCGCCGGTGACCTGGCCCAAGAGGCCGAGCTTGAAGGTGGCATTGCCGTCCGTCGAGGTGACCTGGATCTGCGCCGCGGCCGGGTGGCCGAGGAGGCAGAGCGAGGCGGAGAGGGTGACCGCAAGGAGGGTGCTGCGCTTCAGGAGGTCTTTCATCGTACCTGGCCCTTTCGCGCGCAGCCGGAATGGCTGCGGTTCCGTTGCAGGGAAAGAACGATGCCGGCGTGAGGCGGACCGGCGGCTCCGGACCGACCCGTCCGGAAGGGGACCGTGCTTGAGCGGACGCTGCCATACTGCTATGGAGCTGTCAAGGGGCTCCCGTGGTATACCGCGAGAGCGCCCAGCCCGGAGCAGTCCGGGCAGGCGCCCTGGACCGTAGGAAGAGAGCGTAAGGAGGACGATCGTGAAGAAACTCGTGATCTCGATAGCGTTGGTCCTGGCCGGGGTCCTCGGGCTCTACCTCCTGGGCGTCCCCGGCCCTGCCCGGGCGAGCAACCCCAATGCCCCCGCCCCGCTTCCCGACGGCCCGGGCCTCGCCAAGGCGACCTTCGCCGGCGGCTGCTTCTGGTGCATGGAGGGGCCGTTCGACCAGCTCGACGGCGTCAAGGCGACCACCTCCGGCTACACCGGCGGGCACACCCAGCATCCCACCTACGAGGAGGTCTCCTCCGGCGGCACCGGCCACGTCGAGGCGGTACAGGTCCTCTACGACCCCAAGAAGGTGACCTACCAGAAGCTGCTCTCGGTCTTCTGGCACAACGTCGACCCCACGACCGCCGGCCGCCAGTTCTGCGACAGCGGCGACCAGTACCAGTCGATCATCTTCTACGCCGACGAGACCCAGAAGCGGCTCGCCGAGGAGTCGAAGCAGGAGATCGAGCGGACCAAGACCTTCAAAGACCCGATCGTCACCCCGATCCGCCCCCTGACCCAGTTCTGGCCCGCCGAGGAGTACCACCAGGACTTCTACAAGAAAGAGCCCCTGCGCTACAAGTTCTACCGCGCCGGCTGCGGGCGGGATCGGCGGTTGCAGCAGCTGTGGGGGAAGGCGGCCGAGCACTGAGCACATGAACTGAAGCCGCGCCCCCCGGAGCCGGAGCGCGGCGCTATGCTATCCTCTTAAGGCCCTCTTCCGCGGAAAGTCCGCACAAAACGACTTGAAACGGACGAGGGCCTTCCCGAGAGGCACTTCTATGCTCCTGCGATTCCGGGTCTCCAACTACCGCTCCCTGCGCGACGAGCAGGAGTTGTCCATGGTCGCCAGTTCCCTTGACGATCCTCAGGGAGCCGTGGTTGATGCCTTGGGTTTGGGGGTGCTCCCCGTCGCTGCGATCTATGGAGCTAACGCGGCGGGCAAGTCGAACGTGCTCGGAGCATTGGAGTTCATGAGCAAGGCGGTCGTCAACTCGCATCGCGGTTGGGCGCCTGAAGGCCCGAGTCCCGTTACGCCGTTTCTTCTCGATCCGGCTCGAAGCGAGGAGCCATCTTCTTTCGAAGTCGACTTCATCCTGGCAGGCGTGCGTTACAGATACGGTTTTGTCCTCGATCAGGCCAGGATTCAAAAAGAGTGGCTCTCCGCCTATCCCAACCGGCGAGAGCAGGTCTGGTTCGTGCGGGACAGCGAAGCTAAGGATCCATTCGAGTTCGGTAAGCAGCTTAAGGGGAGCAATAGAACCATTGCCGCGTTGACGCGGCTGAATAGCCTATTTCTCTCGGCTGCAGCTGAGAACAATCAGCAAATGCTCCTACCCATTTATTCGTGGTTCTCGGAGCAGGCATTCGTTCATGGAAACCGTGGGATGAATGAGACCCTTCAGGTGATGCAGGACGAGAGGAGGCGCCCAGCGATTCTCGAATTCCTCCGATCGGCTGACCTCGGCATCGTGGGCTTTCGATTGAAAGAGAGAGATCTTAGGCCACTGGACCGCATGCTTTTCCACGTCCTGGAACAGAGCGGAACTTCTACGCATAACTACCTCACGCTGGAACTCAGCCACCGCGCCAAAAGCAACTCGGATGTAAACCTATCTCTCGATCAAGAATCTGGCGGGACTAGGGCGTGGATCTCTCTGCTGGGTCCGCTTCTTACAGCTCTCGATCACGGCACGAGTCTCTTGGTGGACGAGCTCGACGCCAGCCTCCATCCCCACCTGGCCCTCGAAGTCATCCGCATCTTCCAGGACCCGGCGCGCAATCCCAAGCATGCCCAGCTGATCTTCAACACTCATGACACCACGCTCCTCGGCAACCTGCTCGAAGGCCCGCATCTGCGCCGGGATCAGGTCTGGTTCGTGGAGAAGGACGGCGAGGGGGCGACGCATCTTTATCCCCTGACCGACTTCAAGCCGCGCAAGGACGAGAATCTGGAGCGCGGCTATCTCCAGGGACGTTACGGTGCTATCCCGTTCATCGAGCCGGCTCCCCTGGTGCAAGGTGAGTAAGCGGGACCGCGACCTGCGGCGCCGTGAGCCCCGGCGCGAGCCGCGGAAGCGCATTCTCATCCTGTGCGAGGGCCACAGCACCGAACCGGGCTACTTCCGTGCCCTTCGTTCGGCGTTCCGCAACCGGCTCGTCGAGGTGGAGATCGACGACCGCAGAGGCGTACCGAAGACCCTGGTCGAGTACGCCACCGAGCGCAAGAAAGAGGCGGTACGGGAGGCGAAGAGCCGGCGCGACCCCTTCCTGGCCTACGACGAAGTCTGGTGCGTCTTCGATGTCGACGCCCATCCGAACCTTCCTGATGCCCGCCAGCAGGCGCGCGACAATGGCATCCACCTGGCGGTCTCGAATCCTTGCTTCGAGCTCTGGGCGTTGCTGCACTTCCAACACCAGACCGCCTACCTTGAGGGGGAGAGCGCCCAGAGCAGGCTCCGACGTCATCTCCCTGGATACGAGAAGGACCTCCCCTTTGATCGCCTTCATCCCACCTACGATCAGGCTGTCGAGCGCGCTCAGGAGCTCGAACGGCGTTGCGAGTCGGCAGGCTCCCCGGGAGACAACCCGTCGACGGGAGTTTATGTGCTGACGGAGCGTATCCGGCTCAGTGTCGAGACCTCACCTACCCCTCCTTCCGCTCCTTCCGCTCCCCAAACAGCAGCCGCTGCTCCAGCCGGCCGCGCTGGGCGCGGTAGAAGGCGGTGAGGAAGGGGCGCGGGGGGACCTGCCAGCGGTCGGCGGGCCAGGCGATCTTGTGCTTGATCTTGTTCGCGACCTCGGCCAAGAGGCGGGGGTCGACCGTGCCGTCGTCGTCGCGGCGGAGGAGGTCCTCCAGAACCTGGAGCTCGTGGATGCCGTAGATGTCGAGCTGCTGGCGGGTGAAGGCGATCTCGGGCGCCATGGCCGGGCTGGCGGCATCGGCGGCATGGGCGGCGCGAGCGGGCCTGCCGTCGCGGCTCTCCGCGACCTGGGCGAGGTCGTGGAGCAGGAAGGAAGCCGGGGCGCGGACGACGAGGGTTCCGGCGACCAGGTCGCCGCAGCGGAGGTGATCCTTGCTGACGAGGGGCAGGGCGGCGAAGACGAGGAGCCAGGCGATGGCGAGGAAGCTCCCCCAGCCGGGTGCTGCGGGGACGAGCGCGGCGGGGGAGAGGAGGGCGACCAAGGGGAGGAAGACTTCGAGGTCGCGGGTCAGGTTGCGGGCGAAGACCGCCTCGGCGGTGAGCGGGCCGCCGTCGCGCGAGATCACCCGGAGACCCAGCCGGCGCTTGCCGGGGGTGACGCCGCTCCTCGCCACCTCCCAGGCGATGAAGTAGAAGTTGAAGAGAAAAAAGCTCGCCAGGAGGGCGAAGGCGATCCCCAGGCCCCCGGCGATCGGCGCCAGGGCGAAGAGGGCCACCAGGCGAGCACCCGAGGACGGCCACGACGATCAGGCCGAAGTCGAGGGCGAAGGCGGCGAGGCGGTCGCCGATCGTCGCCACCGTGAAGGGGATCGAGATCCCCTCCGGGGTGCGCACCGGGTAGAGCCGCGGCCCCTCGATCGCCAGCGCCTGCTTCATCCCGCCTCCCGCCGTCTCCCGACATAGAGGAAGTACCAGATCCAGAAGACCAGGCTCGAATCGGCCACCAGCCAGCGCACGAAGGGGGCGTGAACCAGCTGGCGGAAGATCCCCTCGAGGAGCCCGGCGACGACGAGCATCCCCACCGCGCCGACGGCTAAGAGCACCGCCTGCCGCCCCTCCCGGGCGAGGTTGTCGAGCCTCCCGTGGCGGCCGGGGAAGACCAGGCAGTTGCCGAGGACGAGCCCGGCGGCGCCGCAGAGACAGACGGCGGAAAGCTCGGTGACGCCGTGCGGCAGCACCCAGGCCCAGAACTCCGAGCCCAGGCCGCGCGAGGCGTAGAGCGCCGCCATGGCGCCGAGGACGAGCCCGTTCTCGAAGAGGAGGAAGAGCACCGGTGCCCCGGCGGCGAAGCCCAAGGCGAAGCTCAGGATGCCGATCTTGGCGTTGTGGGTGAAGAGGAAGGCGGCGAACGCTCCGAGCATCGTCTTGCCGCCTTCGGGGCCTTTGTAGAGGATGTCGCGCAGCTCGGCGGTCGAGGAGGCGGGACCGCGCCCCTGGGCCATCCCGTCGCCCACGAAACTGTAGAAGCGCTCGGGGTCGGCCCGGGTCAGCCGGTAGCCGGCGAGGGCGCCGAGCGCCATCAGGAGCACCGCCGCGGCGACGAAGGGGAGGTAGCGGCGGACCGTCTGGGGGAAGCGGGCGGTGAAGAACTCCGCGAGCGCTCGGCCCACCGGCTGCTTGGTGCCGTAGACGCAGAGATAGGCGCGGCCGACGAGGGCGTTCAAGTAGTCGAGGAGATTGCGGTCGAGGCTGATCGCGGTCGCCACCGAGAGCGAGCTGACGGCGCTCCGGTAGAGCGAGGGGAGGCGGGCGATCTCGCCGGCAGAGAGGCTTCGGAGCCCCTGGCGCTCGCAGCGGACGACCAGCTCTTCGAGCTCGCGCCAGGAGCGCTCCCGCTCGCGCCGGAACTGGGCCGACTTGAGGGTGAAATCGGCGGGGCTAGATGCGCTCACGGCGCTTGATCTCCAGGTAGGTGTTGAGGAGCTCCGGGCCGATCGCCGAGGGCACCCCGTCGACGGTGTGAATCCCCTGCCGGCGCAGGCGGTTGAGCACCACCTCGCGGTCGCGGAGCAGGCTCGCCGCCACCACCGCCCGGTGCAGCTGCCGGAGGTCGTCGGGGGGCGCCGCGGCGATGGCGGCGAGGCCGGGGTCTCTCAGGGTCACGAAGATCACGGCGTGCCGGCGGGCCAGGCGATCGAGGTTCTCGAGCATCAGCTCGGCGGTGACGGTGTCGACGAAGTCGGTGAGCACGATGACCAGGGAGCGGCGGGAGAGGCGCTGGCCGAGCGCCGTCAAGCCGAGGGTGAAGTTGGTCTCGGCCTCCGAGTAGTCGATCTGGCTCGCCAGGCGGGAGAAGGCGGCGAAGCTCTGCACTCCGCCCTGCGGCGCGGCCCAGATCCCGACTTTGGCGTCGAAGCTCATCCAGCCCACCCGGTCGCCGGCGCGGAGCGAGACGTAGGTCAAGAGGAGGGCCGAGGCCACGGCATGATCGACCTTGGGGATGCCCAGGAGCGGCTCGCACATGAGGTGGCCGGTGTCGACGGCGAGGACGATCTGGTGGTTGCGCTCGGCCCGGAACTGGCGGGAGACCAGCCGCTTGTGGTGGGCCGACGCCTTCCAGTCGACGACCCGCGGATCGTCGCCGCTGGCGTGCTCGCGAAGCGAGTCGAACTCGGTGCCGTCGCCGCGGTAGCGCTCGATCTTGAGCCCCGCCTGGAGCTCCCGTTCGTTGGCGAAGCGGAGCGCCGTGACCCGCACCGGCCGGAGGTCGGGGACGACCGCGGATTCCTTCCCCAGCCCCACCCGCACCACCGTGGCGAGGAGGCCGAGCGGTCCGGTGAAGCGGATCCAGGCGCGGAGGACGGCGACCTGGCCGCGCCGGGTGGGGACGAGCGGGCAGGCGAAGGTGCCGCCGTCCGTCCCTTCCGTCCCACCCGTCCCATCCGTCCCCTCCGTTCCGGTAGGGGCGACGATGCCGCGGAGCGGCGGCTGCGGCACCAGCTTGCTCCGAGAGGTCGACCGCCACGGTCACCGCGCACCGGCCGGGGGGCCGGCACCCGCACCGAGAGGAGCGCCACCCCCGGCTCGCCGATGGCGAGCGTCCCCGGCAGCTCGACCGTGCAGGCGACCTGCTGGCGACGCGGGGCGAGGAGGGCGTCGGCCCCCAGGGCGAGCGCGAAGCCGCCCAAGAAGATCGGCCAGGCCGGCCAGAGCCGCGGCTGGATCGTCGGCAGGAGGGCGACGACGAGCCCCGCCGCCGCCACGAGGACCGCTCGCCGGGTGGGACGCATGAGGCAGGGGAGCGGCGGCCGCCCTTAGCGCGGCGCCACCACCTGGGCCTCGATCTGGTCGAGCACCGAGTCGGCGGCCAGGCCGTCGACCTCGGCGCTGGGGGAGAGCACCACCCGGTGGCGCATGAGCGGCTTCCACAGCCCTTTGACGTCGTCGGGGATGACGAAGTCCCGCCCTTCGAGGACGGCGACGGCGCGGGAGGCCGCGGCCAGCATGTTGGCGGCGCGCGGGCTGCCGCCGTAGCGGAGCGCCGGGTGGTTGCGGGTGGCGCGGACGAGGTCGACCACGTAGTCCGCCATGGGGTCCGCCAGGCGGAGGCCGGCCACCACCTGCCGCACCCAGGTGAGGTAGCGGAGGTCGCAGAGGGGGGTGATGCCGAGCTTCGCCAGGTCCGGCATGGTCGTCTGGTGGCCGTGGGTGCGCACCATCGTCCGCTCCTCGTCCCGGCTCGGGTAGCCGACCAGGACCTTGAAGAGGAAACGGTCGAGCTGCGCCTCGGGGAGCGGATAGGTCCCCTCCTGCTCGATGGGGTTCTGGGTCGCCACCACCATGAAGCCGGGGGAGAGCGGATGGCTGGTGCCGTCGAGCGTCACCGTCCGCTCCTGCATGGCTTCCAAGAGCGCGGCCTGGGTCTTGGGCGGGGTGCGGTTGATCTCGTCGCCCAAGAGGAGCTCGGTGAAGAGCGGCCCCTTGGTCAGGGTGAAGGTATTGGTCTGGAAGTTGAAAAGGCTGGTGCCCAGGAGGTCGCCCGGCATCAGGTCGGGGGTGAACTGAACCCGCTTCAGTTCGAGCTTGAAACAGGCGGCGAAGGCGCGGGCCAAGAGGGTCTTTCCCGTCCCCGGCGGCCCTTCGAGGAGCAGGTGCCCCTCACAGATCAGCGCCACCAAGAGGAGCTGGACCACCTCTTCCTGGCCGATGATCGCCCGCCCGATCCGCTCCTTCAAGGCGCGGCCCAGCTCCGGGATCTTCGCAAGTGCCGCAGTTGCCTCAGTTGCCATCCGTCATCTCCATACGCCAGCGGTAGAGTCTCTTGGCGAGCGCGGCCGCCCGCGGCGCCGCCTTCCGGTCACCGGTCTCGGTTCGATCGAGGCCGACGATCCGGCGTTCGAGGGCGGCGAGGTCGAGCGTCACCCCCCGCCGCTTGCCGATCTCCCGGAGGCGGGCGGCGATCTCCCCCTCCGGCAGGTCGGGAGGGAGAAAGAAGCGGGCGGCCACCGCCTTCAGGGTTTGCTGATAGTAGCGGCCCAGGCTGTCCGCCGCCTGGCCGCCGTGGGCGAGGAGTTGGGCGGTGTTGTCGATCAGCACCTCTTTGCCCGGCGCCAGGCTGGCGGCGGAGGGGAGCGGAGCGCCGAAGCGCCCCATGCCCGCCCAGAGGACCGTGCCGAGGAGGAGCAGACCCTGGAGGACGCCCGGCAGAAGGGGGAAGCGGAAGGCTTCGGCGAGGAGGCCGCGGCTCTGGACGAAGCCGTGGATCGTCTCCTCGAAGACGACGCCGTGGACCCCCAGCCGGTCGACGAAGAGCTGGTGCGCCAGGGCGGCATGGTCGGCCAGGCCGAGCCCCTGGTTGTTCCAGAGGTCGGGATCGGCGACGACGAAGAGGTCGGAACCCCCGGGCGCCAGGCGGCCGCGGGCGATCAGCAGGCCCCTGCCGCCCTCGCACTCGACCTCCGGCCGCAGCTCCCGGCTGGGGGTGAGGAGCTGGAGGGTGGGGATGTCGAGGGTGAAATGGCGGGAGTCGCCCGGCGAGCCCTCGGCAACCTCGCAGGTCCGGAGCCCGGCTGTCCGCCCCGTCCGTTCCACCGTGGCGCCCTGGAGGGCCGAAACCTGGAGTGCCGCCAGAATTTCCTCGATCTGGTTTTCGGGGAGGAGGGCGGCGCCCGCCACCCAGCCGGGCTGGTCCCGGCGGGGCCTCCCCCGCCACTTGGGGAGCACGACGACGAGCGGCGCCCCGCGCTCCCGGGCCTCCGCGGCCAGCGCCGCCAGGCGTTCCTTCCAGTCCGGGCTGCCGGAGGGCCCAGGCTCGGCGAGGACCAGCGGCCGGCCGGGCCCCGGGCCGGCCCCGCCCCGGGCTTGGCGCGAGGTGACGCCCAGGCCCTCCCGGCGCAGGAGCTCGGCCAGGGCCCGGTGGCCGAGGGCGCTGTAGCTGTAGGTGTTGGGGCCGGCGGTCGGGCGGGCCGCCAGGTCTCCACCGTACGCCTGGAGCAGGATGGCGGCGGCGAAGGAGGCGACGGCGATGCCCACCATCCAGGCCACGGCGCGGCGCGAGAAGCCGCCCGGGAGCTCGCTCACGCCCCTCTCCCCTCGACCGCCCGGAAGCGCTCGACGCTCGCCGCATACTCTTCGGGGCCGACCGGGACGCCGCCGAACCACGACCGCTCGACCGTCCCCACGAGCCCGGCGAAGGCCTCCCGCGCCGCCCCCTGAAGAGGGAGGGCGCGGAGGAGCTCGCGGCTGGTGCGCGACGGCGGCAGGGGGAGGCGGAAGCGCCGGGCGAGAAGGGCGATGGCGGCGAGGAGAAGGGCATGGACCGCCTCCCCATAGCGCCCCTGGGCGGCGAGAGCGGCGGGATCGTCCAGCCGCGGCTCGGCGGACCGCTCCGGCTTCTCCGGACTCTCCGGCGGTGGGGTGGCCGCGGGCGGCCGGCGGGCCAGCAGGGCCTGGACGAGCCAAAGCAGGGCGAGGACGCCAGCCGCGGCGAGGAGGACCCAGCAGACGACCTGGGCGATGGTAGAGAGCCCTGCCAGCGGTAGGGCGAAGGTCTCGGGAAGAGCGTCCGGCGGGACGCCCCCCCCTCCCGGCTCACGCGGCAGGTTCGGGAGGGGGCCCGGCTTCCCCGAGGATTCCTCGCCGGGCAGGCGGCGCTGGTAACGGCGGTCGGCGAGCACCTCCGCCGCCCGGCCGCGCAACTCCGCCAAGGTCGGCGCTGTCGCCGCTGTCGCCGCTGCCGGGAAGGTCAGCCCAGAGAGCGCGAGCACCGCGAGCAGGCCGAGCCGGGCCGTTCCCCTGCGTAGCTCAGTCGAAGACCGAGGCGAGGCTCTCAACGTCGATCGACTCCTTGACGCTGCGCAGGCGGTAGTACATCACCGCCGCGGCGGTGGCCGAGAGACCGCTGGTAACGACGGCCGCGGCCTCGCGGAGCAGCGTTGCCAGCACGGGAACGGAAGCGAGGCCGAGCGCAACGACGCCGAGCACCAGGCCGACGCCGATGGCGAGGACGATGAGGATGAAGAGGATGCCGAAGACCGGCCATCCAGTACCCATCGGTCAGCTCGCTACTCCGCTTCGAGGGCGGCCAAGAGGCCCGGGCGTTCTTCGATCGCCACAGGCACCGAGACGGCCAGCATCGCAGCGACGATGAACCCGGGGACGATGCAGAAGATCGTGCCCACCCCGGTCGCGAGCCCCTGGAGGATCGCGACCCCGAGGACGGGGAGCAGGTTGGAGAGCCCGACCTGCAGGCAGTCGGCGAACGAAGTGTTCTTGTTCCGCATCTGCTGGAAGACGCCGTAGGTGATGGTGGCGGTCGCCAGGGGCGCGCAGAGTAAACGGAGAAGGATACCGAGCCCCCCGGCCCGCAGCAGCGCCAGGGGCGTCGTACCGTGCGCGGGCACCAGGACCGCGTACAGAATGGCCGGCGCGTAGGCGAGAGCGGTGAGCAGGACGAAAGGGAGGAAGTTGGCGAAGTAGATCTGGAAGGTCTCGCCGAGGATCGACCCGATCTCGAAGGCGCGTCCGGAGTGGAGGCCCACCGGGCCGGAGGGTGGCGGCAGCGGGTTGCCGTAGAGCTGCGGTGCGGGAGGGGGAGGGGACAGGGGCCCGCCGTAGAGCGTTTCTCCGGAGCTGGCAGCGCCGGCGACCCCGCCGGGCGTTGGCTCTATCGGCTCGACGGGCAGGATCGTCCCGTCCTCCGGGGTAGGGCGGTAGCGCGCGAAGATGACGCCACAGCGCGCGCAGTCGGTCGATCCGTCAGGCTGCTCGAAGCTGCACTTCGGGCAAATCATGCCGGTGGTCCTTTCCGGTGCGATGAGGCACCCACGGCGGGGCGGCATGCCGAGCGCCGGTCCGCGGTCGCGAACTTTTTCTGGATTTTCTGTCTGCGGTGCACCTCGAATCGTAGAACGAGGGCCGAAAAGAGGTCAAGCGGCGGTCCCCGCTCCTGCCATAGAATCCGCTCCGGGGCCGGCCCGCCGCCGGCCTGGAAAGGGGAGCCCCATGACCTTCGTCGCGAGCTTCGAGCCGCAGCCGCTGTGGCGGCATTTCGACGCCATCCTCACCATCCCGCGGGCCTCGAAGCAGGAGGGGAGGATGCGGGAGCTCGTGATCGCTGCGGCCGAGCGGCGCGGGCTCTCCCATGGGGAGGACGCGGTCGGCAACGTCGTCGTCCGGGTGCCGGCGAGCCCGGGCCGTGAGGGGGCCCCGGCGATCGTCCTCCAGTCCCACCTCGACATGGTCAACGAGAAGAACTCGGACGTGCCGCACGACTTCGGGAAGGACCCCATCCTGCCGCGGCAGGCGGGGGAGTACCTCTACGCGACCGGCACCACCCTGGGGGCCGACAACGGCATCGGCGTCGCCGCCATGCTCGCCCTGATGGAGGGCGGCGATGTTGGCGATATTGGCGATCTTCCGCATGGGCCGCTCGAGCTGCTGTTCACGATCGACGAGGAGACCGGTTTGACCGGCGCCCAGGGGCTCGATCCGGCGCTCCTCTCCGGCCGGCGGCTCTTGAATCTCGACTCCGAGGAGGAGGGGACGGTCACCGTCGGCTGCGCCGGCGGGGTCGATACCCTCCTCACCCTGCCGCTCGCCACCGAGCCGCCGCCTCATGGCGCGGTCGCCGTGGACTTCCGCCTGACCGGGCTCCTCGGGGGCCACTCGGGGATCGAGATCCACCTCCAGCGCGGCAACGCCATCAAGCTCCTCGCCCGCGCCCTCTTCGCCGCCGCGCGCGCGGTGCCGTTCGCGCTCGCCTCCTTCGCCGGCGGCAACAAGCGGAACGCCATTCCCCGGGAGGCCGCGGCGCGGGTGGTGGTCGCTCCCGAGCGGCGGGAGGCGCTCCTCCAGGCGGTGGAGAGAGAGATCGCGGCGATCCAGGCCGAGTACCGGCCGGCCGACCCCGGGATCCGGCTCGACCCCGTCTCCGCCGATCTGCCGGAGCGGGTGTGGACGGCGGCCACGGCGCGCACCGTCCTCGCCCTCCTGGACGCCCTGCCGCACGGCGTTCTCGCCATGAGCTACGACATCCCGGGCCTGGTCGAGACCTCGACCAACGTCGCCGTCGTCTCCTTAGGGAACGGCACCCTGGAGATCCAGAACAGCAGCCGGAGCTCGGTCGCCTCGGCGCTCACCGCCGCCCGCCTGCGCCTGAACGCCCTGGCCGACCTGGCCGGGGCGAGCGCCACCTCGAGCGACGGCTACCCGGGCTGGAAGCCCGATCTCACCTCGCCGCTTTTGGGCGTCGTCGAGGCCGTCCACCGGAAGGTGCTGGGGAAGGAGCCGACGATCCAGGCCATCCATGCCGGGCTCGAATGCGGCCTGATCGGCGAGAAGGTGCCGGGCATGGAGATGGTCTCGATCGGCCCCCAGATCGAGAGCCCCCACTCGCCCGACGAGCGGGTGAAGATCCCCTCGGTGGCGGAGTTCTGGCGCTTCCTGACGGCGGTGCTCGACGCGCTCTCCCGGACCTGAAGAGACCCCTCGCCGGGTACTGGCTCCGTTGGGTTCCGAGGACGGGCGACTGGCTGCGCGAAGCGCCCGAAGGAGCCCGCCCGCAGGCTCCAACGGAGCCAGTACCCCTCTCGCCGCCGGGTGGTGGTAAAATCTGCCCTGCCACACTCAGCCAAGCCGCGGACGAGGGCCATACCGGCCCCCGGCCGCCGTGCCGGCAGCGCTCTCCATCCCACGAAAGCCAGGCCATCCCGATGTCCGAACCCGTCTCTTCCCCGCGTTTTCGCGTTCAGCTCCCCTGGGCCCAGGGCCTCCGGTCCGGGGTCGTGCGGCTCGCTCTGCGTGCCGCGCTCGTCCTCGTGCCGCTCTTCCTCCTCCGCGCCTGCCTCTTCACCTACGTGCCGCCCGACCAGATCGGCATGCGGCAGGTTTCCTTCGGCCCCGGCAAGGGTCTCCAGAAGGAGCCGGTCGAGCCCGGCTACCGGCGGGAGATCAGCGGCTACGAGACCGTGCGCACCTTCCCGCGCGACGTCCAGATCGTCGAGTTCACCAACAGCGCTTCCGAGACCGGTGCGGGCCACCGGCGGATCGGCGCCATCAAGGTGCCGACCGTCGACGGCTATCCGGTCGACGTCGACGTCACCGTCCTCTACCGCATCGCCGACCCTTACAAGGTCGTCTCGCGGTTCGGCTTCAGCGACGCCTATGAAGAGGCGGTCGTCGTCCGCTTCACCGACCCCCTGGTCAAGCAGTTCCTGGGCAGGCTCCTGGCCGAGCAGTTCTACGCCGACGAGCGCCATCGCCACATCGCCGAGCTCAAGGCCGAGCTGTCCCGCCGGTTCTGGGAGAACGGTCTCGCCTTAGAGGACGTGCTGATCCGCCAGTACGACTACCCGAAGACCTTCCAGGAGCTCACCGAGCAGAAGAAGATCCAGGACCAGGCGGTCCTCGCCAACCGCCAGTTCACCAAGCAGGCGGAGGTGCAGACACGCTTGAACCAGGTGACCGCCGAGGGGCAGAACCTGATCAACGTCAAGGCCGCCGAGTTCCAGGCGCAGATCACCGAAATCAACGCCAAGAAGGACCTCTACGAGCGCCAGAAACGGGCCGAGGCCGATCTTCTCGTCAAGTCGGCGGAGGCCTCCGGCACCGAGCAGATCAACCGCGCCATGGAGGGGGCGGGCTCGGCGAAGCTCCTGCGCCTGCGCCGGGGTCTGGCGCTCCTTTCGAGCCTCCGTGGGCCGATCTACATCTCTGAGGACCCCACCGACATCGCCCGGCTGGCCGGCGGCGTCGAGGGCAAGGGGAAGGAGTAGATCATGACCGCCAAGCTTGAACGGATCGCGTTCCCCTCCACCCTCCTGGGCCTCCTCGCCCTCTCGGCCCTGGCGACGGGGGGCTGTTCCCCGCACCGCACCGCGGCGACCGAGGTCGGGGTCAAGTTCAACAAGCTCACCAAGTCGCTCGAGCTCTACCCGCCGGGCGCCACCTACTTCTTCGCCCCGATCCTGAACGACTGGAAGACCTACGATGTCCGGCTGCGCAGCCTCGTGATGACCGCGAACGTGAGCAAGGGCGACCGCAAGGGCAAGGACGACCTGCGCTTCAAGACCCGCGACGGCAACGACATCGAGACCGATGTCACCGTGCGCTGGCGGATCGACCCGACGAGGGTCACCTACATCTGGCGGAAGGTGGCGCCTTCGAGCGACGAGCTGGAGCACCGGCTGGTGCGGCCGATGACGCGCGCCTACGTCCGGGATGCCTTGAACCGGCTTGACTCCGAGCAGTTCTACAATCCCACCCTCCGCTTCGCCGCGGCGAGCGAGGCGACCCGCCTGCTCGCTCTCCATCTGCGTCCCTACGGCGTCGTCGTCGACCAGGTGCTCCTCGGCGACTTCTCCTTCAAGAAGGAGTACCAGCGGCTGATCAACTCGCGCAAGGAAGCGGAGAAGCTGGCCGAGAAGCTGGAGGCCCAGATCCTCGCCACCAAGGAGGCCAACCAGGCGAACCTCCAGGGGAAGATTGCCGAGCTGACCGACAAGCTGACCCGCGCGAGCGGCGAGTACCAGCAGGCCCAGCGGGCGGCCGACGCCTACCTCGTCCAGCGCCAGCAGGGGGCCCAGGCGACGCTCGCCGAGCGCACCGCCACGGCGACCGGCATCCAGCGCGAGCGGGCGGCTTTGAACAGCAGCGCGGGCGACGCCTACGTCAGCCTGCAGTTGATCGAGGCTCTGAGCAAGAAGGAGATCCGCCAGATCCCCAAGCTTCCCAACGGCAACGTGATCATCGACGGCAACAAGCTGCTCCAACAGCTCGGGGTGATGCAGTGGCGGGAAGGGCAGCAGAAGGAGCTCCGACCGAGAAGCCGGAGAAGCAGTAGAAACGTTTTCTTTTCGTAGCCGTACCCTATAGAGGCATACCCTCATGTTGAACCTAGCAGGTCATCCCTTCGACTTCGGCCAGGTGCTCTTCGCCGTCCTGACCGAGTGCGAGCACCGGCGGCGGAGCCTGGCGCCAGAGGAGGCGGCAGAGAAGCTCTTTGAGGCAGCACGGGAGAAGCTCGAAGAGATTCACGAGAGCTATGTCGAGTGCGGCGGCACCGAGGATTACTTCGCGGAGCTGACCCGGGAGATCCTCGAGACGACGCTCCCAGAGTACGTGCCGCGGGCGGTCGAGCAGACCCGCCTGGAGCGGCAGGGCTACGACCTCTGGCGCTCCGGCGACCCGGTGGCGCGCGCCGCCTTCGGTCTCCTCGGGCTGATCCTCGGCGGCCTCCTCGTGGCGTTGCCGTTCGTTCCCATCTTCGAGGACTCCTTCGCCTTTCTCCTGGCGCTCGCCGGCTTTCTCTTCCCCGAGGTCACCCGGCTGTTCTATGACCAGCGCCACTCCTGGTTCCTCAACCGGATGATCAAAGACGCCGAGAGCTACCAGAAGGACCGCCGCGTCCACTACCTGTCGAGCGCCAGGTTCGACCAGGCTTTGAGCACCATGTTCGAGGGCGGCCAGGGGAATGCGGAGGCGGCGAAGAGCGCGGCAGCGGTGGCGGAAACCTCGGACACCCCGATATCCCCAGCGTCGCCCGTATCGTCGATCTCGCCGGTATCGCCGGCCGTCCGGGAGGCGCGGCGGGCGAAGACCCTGGGGGATTGATGGAGATCCGCGATTTCGCCCTCCAGGTCTTGACCGCCGAGGATCTCGAAATCAAGCTCGCGCCGCCGCCTTTCGCCGCCGGCGGTAGCGAGCTGACCGACGATGCCCCCGGCGCCGCCGTCCGCGAACGCGCCCCCGGCCGGCCGGCCGGGCTCCGCATCCGGGGGAGCGTCAAGATTCCGGCGATCGACGGCATCGGCGATCCGGCGCAGCGCCCGCGTATCCTCCACGGCCTCGCCAACCACGAGCTCCAGGCGGCCGAGCTCTTCGCCTGGGCCCTCTCAGCCTTTCCCGACGCGCCGCCGCCCTTCCGCCGCGGCTTAGCCGCGATTCTGGTCGAGGAGCAGCGGCACACGAGGATGTACCGGGCGCGCCTCGCTGCGGCGGGTGCCGAGCTCGGCGACTACCCGGTTCATGGCTACTTCTGGACCAAAGTCGAAACCTTTCGCTCGCCGCTCGATTTCATCTGCGCCATGTCGCTCACCTTCGAGAACGCCAACCTCGACCACACCGTGGACTATGCCGCGGCGGCTCGCCGGGCGAAAGACGAGAGGACGGCGGCGGTGATCGACCAGGTGCACGCGGACGAGGTGGAGCACGTGCGTTTCGGCTGGCGCTGGCTCCAGCTCTTCAAGGGGGAGGGGGAGAGCGCCTGGCAGGCCTACGAGCGGAGCCTCACCTGGCCGCTCCGCGCGGCGCGGGCCCGCGGCCGGAGCTTCGACCGCCCCAGCCGAGAGGCGGCGGGGCTCGATCCCGAGTTCATCCGGCGGATCGAGGAGAGCCGGGCCTGATCCCCGTAACTTCGGGTCGGTTCGATTGCGCTAGAGTAGCGACGATCGACCTACGGACAAAAGGAGACACCCATGACCAGCAAAGTAAAGCCCATCCCCGAGGGGTATCACACGGCGACTCCCTACCTCACGGTCCACGACGGGGCGCGGGCTCTCGACTTCTACAAGCAGGCCTTCGGCGCCCAGGTGGTGGTGCGGATGGACGGCCCGGAAGGAAAAGTCGGCCACGCCGAGATCCAGATCGGAGATTCGCGGATCATGCTCGCCGACGAGTTCCCGAACATGGGCGCGAAGAGCCCAGAGACCCTCGGCGCTTCGCCGGTCGCCATCCTGCTCTACGTCGAGGACGTGGATACGGTGTTCCAGCAGGCCGTGGCGGCGGGAGCGAAGGAGGACCGGCCGGTCCAGGATCAGTTCTACGGCGACCGGTCCGGCTCCGTCGTCGATCCCTTCGGACACCGGTGGCTCGTCGCCACGCACACGGAAGACGTCTCGCCGGAGGAGATGAAGCGGCGGATGGCGGAGGCCATGGCCCCCGCCTCCTCGTAGGGGTTTCGTCGAGGCCTGTCCCGCACGGGCGGGGACAGGACCTCGCATCGTTCGTTCCACGAACAGCGCGGACTGGGTCGCTTCTACGGCTTCCCCAGGAAATCCATCAGCACCGCCACCTCCGCCGCGATCCCCGTCGCGATCGTCGGGTCGCGGTCGGGGGCGAAGAGGCTGGAGTGGAGGGAGGGGGGCTGCTTTGCCGGCCGCTACGGTTTCCTTGAGCTTGACGGGGTCGCCGGCACCCAGGCTCCACTGGACCGCCGGGACCCCCGTGAGACCGTACTCGCTGAAATCTTCCGAGGCCATCTGCGACGGCACGTCGACGACGTTGCCGTCGCCGAAGGTCCGCCTGAGGGTCGCCGCGATCCGGGCGGTCAGCTTGGGGTCGTTGTAGGTCGCGTGGCAGCTCTCGATGACCGCGAAGGCCGGCTCCTTGGGGGCTCCCGCGGCGGCGGCCTCGGCCTTGGCGATGCGCTCGATGGCCGCGAGAATCCGTTTCCGGACCTCCTCTTTGTAGGCGCGGACGGTGATCTGCAGCTTCACCTCGTCGGGGATGATGTTGTGCTTGTTGCCGCCGTGGATCGAGCCGACGGTGACGACCGCCGGGTCCTGCGGGTCCTTCTCGCGGGCGACGATCGTCTGCAGCGCCAGAATGGTGCGGGCGGCGATGACGATGGGATCGATCGTCGTCTGCGGCGCGGCGCCGTGGCCGCCCTTGCCGTAGATCGTCAAATCGACCGAGTCGGAGCTCGCGAGGGCGTAGCCCGAGGTGACACCGAGCTGGCCGGCCGGGAGGTTCGGAGTGTCGTGGAGCGCCACCACGAAATCGGGCTTGGGGAAACGGGTGAAAAGGCCATCCTTGAGCATCGCCCGGGCGCCCCGGATCCGCTCCTCGGCGGGCTGTCCGATGAAGACGAGGGTGCCGTGCCAGCGCGCCTTCGACCGCGCCATCTCCGCCGCGGTCCCCACCAGCGCCGTCATGTGGACGTCGTGCCCGCAGGCGTGCATCACCGGCACCTCGGTACCGGCGTCGTCCTTGACCCTGACGGTGCTGGCGTAGGGGAGGCCGGTCTTCTCCTCGACCGGCAGGGCGTCGAGCTCGGTCCGCAGCATCACCGTGGGACCTGAGCCGTTCTTGAGCACCCCCACGACCCCGGTGCCGCCGATGCCGGTCGTCACCGCGAAGCCCGCCTGGCGGAGGCGCTCGGCGACCTTGGCGGCCGTCTTCTCCTCGTGGAGCGAGAGCTCCGGATTTTTGTGGAGATCGATATAGAAGTCGCGGAGCTCCGCCGGCAGGGCTTTGGCGGTCGTCGGGGAAGCCGCTGGGGAAGCCGCCGGACCGGGCACGGCGTGTACGAGGGCGAGGAGAGCGAGCGAGGCCACGACGGGGAAGCGAGGCATAGGATCTCCAAAAGGTAGAATCGCTCGCGGAGCATACCAGGAGCATCCATGAAGGAAGGAGCCCGGCCTTGACCCGCCCTTGTGGACCGCGGCGCATTCTCGGCAACCTTGATGCCGAGGCCGACCTCGCCCGCATTGCGACCCGCTGGAACCCGCACCCGGTGCGGCGCCGGCCGGCTCTCTCTCTCGCGGCGCTCGCCGCCATGTCCGGCGCGGCCACCCTGTTGCGCGCCTTCGCCCGTGAAGGTGACCGCCTTTGGACTCCCGTGCCGGTCGATCCGGCGCGCCTGGCCGCTGTTCCCGGTCTGCCCGTGCCGGAGCTCGAGTCGGGTCCCCTGGACGCCCTGCCTCCAGCCGCCGCCGTCCTCGCCTGGGCCGAGACGCCCCAGGCGGCTGCCCACCGCGGCCCGGTGCCGGCCGGCCCGCGAAGGCGGGAGGACCGCTACCCTCTGTACGAGTTGCTCTGGCACCTGCGGCCGCCGGCTTCCGAGGTGGTGGCCGCCCTTCATCACCGCGCTTTCGCCTTGAAGATGGCGCAAGAGCTGGGCCGGAATCTGCCGAGAGCGCGGATGGTGGCCTCCTTGCCGGAGCTCGAGGCGCACCTGGGAGGGAGGGTTCCCGGCGTCTGGGTGGTGAAGGCGCCTCTCTCGGCGGCGGGACGAGCGCGGCACATCGAGCGCTCCCCTGGGCCGGCACTCTCTCCGGCCACGCGGCTCCGGGTCGAACGGCTCCTCGCCCTCCATGGGCCCTTGCTCTTCGAGCCCTGGATGGAGCGGGTGGAGGATCTGGGCTGCGCCGTCATGCGCCTGCCGGAAGAACTGTGGATGGCGGGGTTCCACCGCCAGATCGTCGACCGGGAGGGGCGGTTCCTGGGCATCGAGCTGGCCGCCGAGTACCAGGGCATCGACCGGCTCGACGATCCTCAGTCCAAGCTGCTTCTCGCGGCGACAGTCATGGCGGTGGGGGAGGCCCTGAAGTGGGACGGATACCGCGGCCCTTTCGGGATCGATGCCTTCCTTCACCGTCTTCCCGACGGCACCACCAGCCTCCATCCGCTGGGGGAGATCAACGCCCGGATGACCTTCGGACTCGTGGCGCGCGCCCTGGTCGACCGGGTGCGCAGGCCGCTCGGTCTCGCTCCTACGGCGCGGGTGCGGCTCCTCTTCGGAAAGCAGTTGCCGGAGGAGGGAGGGACGGTGGTGCCGCTCCTCCTGCCCGGCGCGGACGGGGGAGGCGCGGCCTGGCTGGAGATCCATCCCTGAACCGACCTTCTGGATCGCGCCCGCTCATCCGAGCCGCACCCGGCCCATCCCGTCCTCGATCGCGATTGTCGTTCCATACGGCTTCGAAAGCTCGGAGAGACCGGTGAGGATCTGCGTTGCCTCCGGGCCGCGGGCGAGGCGCGGGGTACCCCGGCGGTCGACGGGCTGGCCGAAGCCGAGAGTCACCGGATAGAGGTCGATCGCCGTCAGCCGGTCGCCCTCCCAGGTGAGGCGGGGCACGACGCTCTGCCAGAAGCGCCGCTGCTTCCGGTAGCCGACCTTCTCCGCGTAGGCGAGGGGGTCGAGGGTCCGGCTGTCCAGGCCGTAGGCGGCCAGGGCCTCGGCGGGGACGACGCGGACGGTCTCGTAGTGGAAGAGGAAGTTCCCCAGGGAGTAGAAGATCGGCTTCCCTTTATAGATCTCGATACCGCGCAGAACGTGCGGGCCGGCGGCCACGAAGAGGTCGGCGCCGGCGTCGATCGCGGCATGGGCGAAGGGGGGGAGGAAGGGGGATGGCCGTTCGAGGACCGTGTGCGCCTCGTGGGCGTGGATCGAGGCGATCACCACCCGCGAGCCGTGCCGGGCCGTGCGGATCGCCTGGACGATGCGCTCGACGTCCCCCTTCCGGCCCTCGACGAGATAGTCGGTGCGGTCGCCGGCCCGGATCGCCGTCGAATCGAAGTTGGCGAGGTCTTCAGGCCTCGGCGCGGGCGGGTCGACGAGGGGGTCGAACTCCCGGTAGCCCTGGAGCTCTTCGATTTTCGCGTTCACCTCCTGCAAGCGGGCGAAGAGGGCGCGGTCGACCTGGACCGTCGCGTCCGCATGGAGCGCGTTGATGCCCGGGCGACCCTTGACGTAGGGGTGGGCGGGGCCGGCCGGGAAGTACGCGGCGAAAGTCGAGGCGCAGTTGACGTCCGAGATCCGGCCCGCCCCAGAGTCGAAGCTGCCCGGCCGCGCCGCCTGCGCGAGGTCCGCCCCGGCGCCGGCATGAGCGATGCCGACCCGGTCGAGGTTTTCCAGGCTGGCGAAGAGGCCGTCGTAGCCGTAATCCAGGGTATGGTTGTTGGCCGTGCCCATGAGCCGCAGGCCGAGAGCGCGAAGCTCGTCGGCGGCCCAGGGGTCGGCGATCCCGTGCGGGTCGACGCCCTTGGGCGACGGGTAGAGCTTCTGGGGGTCGGCGAGGACGATCTCGGAGTTGCCCCAGGTGCAGTCGACCCCGTGGAGCAACTCGACTAAGGCGAGGAAGTCGGGGTCCCGGATCTCCGAGACCCGCCGGGCGAGGATGCAGTCGCCCACCGCCGCCAGGGTGAGCCGGTCGGGGGCGCCCGTGGAAGTCAAAGCGGTCGACTCGCTTCCGGCCCGTGCGGTGCCGGCCACTCCAGCGACGCCGGCAATCCCAGCGGCACCCGCCGCCTGGGCTACAGTCTTCAGGAAGGTCCGTCGATCCATGCCTGCCCCTCTTGGTGATCCGCTCCTGCTCTTACGTCTCCTCGCCTCCGGGGTTGCGCCCTGAGCGTCACGACGAAGGTCTTCCGGGTCGAGCCTGGCGACGCCCGGGGGGGAAGAGAGGGGCGGGAGCGGCTGGACCGCGCCGTCCAGCGGCGTCTGGCCCACATCCCGTCGATCTCGCGGACGGTCGTCCAGGCCTGGATCGAGGCCGGGGAGGTGCGGGTGAACGGTATCCAGGTCTTCCGCCCCGGCGTCCGGCTCTCTCCCGGCGACGAGGTCGAGGTCACCCGTCCCGAGGCGCCGCCGCTCGCCGCTCCCACCCCCACCGAGATGGCGCTCGACGTCCTCTATGAGGACGACTGGCTCCTCGCCTTGAACAAGCCGCCAGGCCTCCTCGTCCATCCCACCCCCCGGGTCCGCGAGGGCACCCTCTGGAACGGCCTCCTCTTCCGCGCCCGGGAATGGAGCGAAGGGAGCCTCCCCGGCCTCGCCCACCGCCTGGACCGCGACACCTCGGGGGTCCTGCTGGTGGCGAAGAGCCGCCCGGTCGTCGCCGCCCTCATGCGGTCGCTGCGCTCGAAAGGGACCGAGAAGGAGTACCTGGCGCTCGTCTACGGCCAGGCCCTCGGGAGCAAGGGGAGGATCGATCTGGGGATCTTGCGCGATCCGGTGCACGGCAAGCGCTGGGCCGCTTCCAAGACCGCGGGCCTGCCGTCGAGCACCCTCTGGGAGCGGCTCGGGGAGTCGGCGCGGGCGCCCCTCACCCTCCTCGCCTGCCGGCTCTTGACCGGGAGGACCCACCAGATCCGGGTCCACCTCGCGGCCAAGGGCTGGCCGATCGTCGGCGATCCCCTCTACGGGGAGCCGCGCCACCTGGGCATCGCAGATGCCGAGATCGCCCGCTGCTGCCGGGACTTCCCCCGCCAGGCGCTCCACGCGCGGCGGTTGACCTTCGTGCACCCGGTGACCCGGGAACGGCTGGAGATCGAGGCGCCGGTGCCGGGGGATCTACGGGAGCTGCTTGGGAGGGCCGGGGTGGAGGCCGCTACGACGGCATGACCTGCTGCCGGATCGCCTGGACGAAGCCGAGGAAGGCGTCCAGCTGGTCGGTCGCGGTGCTCTCTACGAGCTCCAGGTCGACCCTCTCGTAGTCGTAGACCAGGGTGTTGCGGAGCTTCACCCAATCCCGCAGCCGAGCGGCGAGGTCGGCCTGCACCCAGCCGTTGCGGGTCAGGGAGTCGATCAGCCCGCGGCTCTCGGACTCGCCGGGGCGCTCGTCGGAGAGCAGGTTGGCGGCGATGTCGAGCATGGCCTGGACGGCGACCTCCAAGCTGCGCTCGACGAAGCGCCGCTCGCGCACGTCCTCCTGGATGTCGGCCGGGTGGCCGAGGTCCCGGAGCTCCTGCACGCAGGTTTCGATGTGGAGAAGCTTTCTCGCGATCAGGTCACGGTCCATCATCGGCCGAGGATAGCGTTTCCGGGCAGCGCCGGCTACCGCGGAGGACTGCAAGAGTCGCTTCGAGCCGCCTATAGGTCTGCCCGAGGGCTCGCGGCACGCTCCGCGGGGCGGGGAAAGCCGTTCCGGCGCCGTTTCAGCAAGGCAACCTACCTGTCGTAAGCGGAGTCGTGGTCCGGATGAAGAGAGACGAATCGGAGCCAGTCTCCGTCCCGGCAGCAGACGGCCCGGAAGGCTTTTCCCATTCGCAAGCTGTACAGCCGCTCGTTCTTGGGCCCGACGTGGGAATGGATGGCTTCCCATCGCAGCCCGGCATCTCGATAGACCTGATCCCAGCTCATCGCCCAGAGCTTTCGTAAGGTGAGCAGCACGTTGTGCTGCTGCTCTCTCGAAAGCGCAAAGAGCTGCTGCTGAAAGGCCGGGCTATTGAGATCGAGTCGAACCCGAACGCTGGCGGGGGGCACCGGTCAACCTCTCCTCGAGCTCGTCCAGATCGGTCTCGCGGGGCGGGTTCTGTCGCATCCATTCGAGGGACTCTTCAATCTTCGCCTTGACCTCGGGCGCGTGGAGCCACCGCTCGCTGTCGGGGACGAAGTCCCCTGCCTTGATGACCCAGACTCCCGGCTCCAACTGTTCGACGAGGACGTGACGTCCCGCATATTCCTTGCCCAGGGAAATCTGGCCGCTGCTGCCGACCGTCTTGATGACCACGGCGTCCTCCTCGTGCTGCATTATGGCATGATCGAGAGGGTGACGTCCATGTCTGGCCGGACAGCTTTTCCGCGCTGCCCAGCTCGTAACAATCCCGCCCCCGAAACGCCTGATCCATTACCCGCCCCGCTGCCCTTCCGCCGCGGGATCTTGCTATCCTCAAGAGTGCCATGGAAAAGAATCGCTACGACGTGCTGATCGTAGGGGGCGGCCTCGCGGGGCTCACCCTCGCCCGTCAGATCCTCATGCAGTCGGAGAAGACGGTGCTCCAGATCGACCGGCGCACCCTCCCGCCGCCGCGGCAGAAGGTGGGGGAGGCCACGGTGCAGATGAGCGGTTACTACTATGGCAAGGTGCTCGACCTCGAGGACTATCTGCTCGTCGAGCATTACCTCAAGTACAACCTGCGCTTCTACTGGCCGTCGAACGACCGGCCGACCGAGAGGTACGAGGAGCTCAGCCAGTCGTTTATCCGCAACATCTCGAATATTCCGACCTATCAGCTCGATCGCAACAAGTTCGAGGGCGAGGTGCTGCGCCGAAACCTGCTGTCCCCCAACTATCGATGTATTCAATCGACCGGGGAGCTCGCGCTCGAGCTCGGCAAGGGCGGCGCGCCGCACGCCTTCCGCTTCCGGACGGAGGAGGGCGAGGAGGTGGTGGGGGAGGCCGGCTGGGTGGTCGACGCCTCGGGGCGGAACAAGGTTCTGCAGAAGAAGCTCGGTCTCGCCCGCCGGAGCCCCATCCGCCACGGCGCCACCTTCGCCTGGGTAGACGGGGTCGTCGACATCGAGCGCCTGACCGACCTCTCCCAGAAGGAGATCCGGCTCCGCCCCGATCGCTCGGCGCTCGGCCACTTCCCGGCCCTCCTCGCCACCAACCACTTCTGCGGCGAGGGCTTCTGGTTCTGGGTCATCCCTCTCCACGACCGCACCAGCCTGGGGCTGGTCTACGATGTAGATTGCGTGCCGCGGGCGGAGGTGGGCTCGGGGCCGAAGATGGTCGAGTGGATCTGCCAGCGCTATCCGCTCTTCGCCCGCGCCCTCGCCGGCCGGGAGGTGATCGACGCGTCGGGCTTCGTCGACTTCGCCCACGACTGCGCCCAGACCCTCTCCGCCGACCGCTGGGCGCTGACCGGCGAGGCCTGCCGCTTCACCGACCCCCTCTACAGCCCGGGCGGCGACCTGATCTCGCTCTACAACACCCTCATCTGCGACGCCATTTTGACCCCCGACGCCACCCGGCTACCGGGGAAGGTGCGGCTCTACGAGCAGTTGGCGCGCTCGCTCTACGAAGCCTACGTGCCGAGTTACGCCATCAGCTACCAGACCCTGGGGGACCAGGAGGCCTACTCGCTCCGCTACGCCTGGGAGCTCGCCATCTACTTCTCCTTCTACGTCTTTCCGTTTATCAATGACCTCTTTACTGATCCCACCTTCGGCACCGGCTTCCTGCGCCGCTTCGCCCGCTTGGGGCCGATCAACCGCGGCCTCCACGAGCTGCTCGTGGGCTTCTACTACTGGAAGCGGGACCGCGGCGAGCCGGCGCCCGCCGGGCCGGTCTTCTTCGATTTCTACGAGGTCCCGGCGCTCAAGGCGGCGGAGACCTGCTTTTACAAGGTCGGTTTCTCCTCGGAGGAGGCGCGGCGGGTGCTCGACGAGCAGCTCGACAACCTGGAGGACCTGGCGCGCTTCATCTACGCTCACGTCGCCTCGGTCGTCACCGGCGACGCCCGCGCCCTCTCGCGGCCGTTCGTGCACGGGATCGACGTCGCCCATCTCGCCTTCGCGCCGGAGACCATGGCAAAGCAGGTGAACGCCGTGCCGCCGGGGGCCTCGGCCTACGCCTGGAAGCTCCCACCACCTTGCATGGCTCGGTTCCGCGGGGTGCCTAATACGGCGGCGGTGCCAGAGGTGCCGGCGGTGCCGAAGACGGAGACGGCCCCGATGGTCGCGGAGAGGTGAGTATCGACGCCGCCGACCATGCCCCGGGGCTCGAACGGGCCTTCGCCCGGATCCCCGAGGAGCGCTCCTACACCCTGTCGCGGATTACGGGGCGGATTCCCCCCTATGTCCGCGGCACCTACTACCTGAACGGCCCGGCGCGCTTCTCCCGGGCCGGGCTCGCCTACCGGCACTGGCTGGACGGCGACGGCATGGTCGCGGCCCTCCGTTTCACCGCGGACGGGGTGCGCTTCAGAAACCGTTTCGTGCGGAGCGCCAAGTGGATGGGGGAGGAGGCCGCCGGCCGGGCCCTCTTCCGCGCCTTCGGCACCGCCTTCCCCGGCGACCAGCTGCTGCGCGGCATCGCCCTCGCGTCACCGGTCAACGTCAGCGTCTACCCTTTCGCCGGCCGGCTTTTGGCCTTCGGCGAGCAGGGGCTCCCCTGGGAGCTCGATCCAGAGACCCTGGAGACGGTGGGGCCCTACACCTTCGGCGGTGCCTTGAACGAGGTCTCGCCGCTCGCCGCCCACGCCAAGATCGATCCCCTGACCGGCGAGCTGTGGAACTTCGGCATCTCCTTCGCGGCTTCCGAGGCGCGGCTCAACCTCTACCGTTTCTCGCCCGAGGGAGCGCTCCTCTCCCGGCGCCGGCTGCCGCTCTCGATCCCCTCCTCGCTCCACGACTTCTGCCTGGCGCCGCGGCATGTCGCCTTCTACTTGAGCCCCTACCGGCTCGACATGGGAGTGCTGGCGGCGGGCGGGACCTTGGACGACGCCCTCGCCTGGGAGCCGGAGCGGGGGAGCCGGCTCCTCGTCGTCTCCCGGGAGACCGGGGAGGCGGTGGCCGAGGTGCCGCTGGGGGAACGCTACTCGCTCCACGCCATCAACGCCTGGGAGGAGGGGGACCGCTTCGTCGTCGACGCCCTGGAGCTCGACCGGCCGGTCTACGACCAGTACCGGGTCGTCCCCGACCTCTTCACCGGGGTGGCCCCCGGCCGGCCCGTCCGCCTCACGGTCGATCTGACCCCGGGAACTTCGGGGACCTTGATCGGGCACGCCGAGATCGCCTACGACCGGGCACCCGACTTTCCGGCCATCGACCCGCGCCGCTTCGGACAGCGGGCGGACGACGTCTGGATGCTGGGGATCTCTGCCACCGGGCGCCCCGGGCGCAAGTTCTTCGATCAGCTCGTGCGGGTCGACTTCGGCGATCCGGCGGCGGTCGACCTCTGGCCGGCGCCGGCCGGGAGCTATCTGGCGGGGGAGCCCGCCTTCGTGCCCGACCCCGGGGAAACCCGGGCCGGCTCGGTCCTAGTCCCCCTCTTCGACGCCGTACGGGAGGCGACCTCTTTTCTCCTCTTCGACGCTTTCGACGTGGCGGCCGGACCGCGGGCGGTACTGCCTTTGGAGAGCCCGCTCCACCTCGCGTTCCACTCGTTTTTCGAGCCCGCTCCATAAAGGCGAAAAACCCGTAACGAAAGCCCGTTCCGGGCGCCAAAGAGAAGGAGTGCAATGCGTCGATCGTTCAACGGTTGCGCTTCTTTGATTCGGGTAATGTCGAGGTGGGAGATAGCATAGGGCCAGCGCCGACTACGATATGGAGGAGAGAGATGGAAACGCCAGAGATCAGGACCAAAATCAAGCAGATCATCGGCCAGGTGGCCGGGCTCGACCCGGCGAAGATCGGCGACCACGCCACTCTCCGGGAGGAGCTCAACCTCGATTCGCTCTCTCTCCTGGAGATCGGAGTGGACGTCGATTACGCCTTCAAGCTCGGTCTGCCGGACGAGCGCTACCGCGAGATCCAGGGCCTCGACGACATGGTGGAGCTCGTCCTCGGGCAGCTGGCAGGGCCGGCAGGGTCGGCGGAGATGGACGCGAGGTCGGAGGTACGGTCGGGGGTCGCTTGAACGCCGCGCGGCGGATCGTCGTCACCGGCATCGGGGCGGTGACCCCGGTGGGCACCGGGCGCCGCGAGATGTGGGAGGCGCTCCTCGCCGGCCGCTCCGGGTTCTCCCCGGTCGAGTCGTTCGACACCGCGGCGCATCCCGTTCACCGCGGGGCCGAGGTCAAGGGGTTCCGGCCCGAGGCGCACGTCAGGCGCCTCGATCCGGCCCGCCTCGGCCGCGCCTCCCAACTCGCCATCGCCGCCGCCTGGCTGGCGCTGGAGGACGCCGGGATCGATCCCGGCGAATCGACTCTCGACCCCGAGCGCGCCGGGGTGGTCATGGGAACGACCTCGGGCGAGCCGCGCGAGGTCGAGGCCCTGGACGATCTCCTCCTCGCCGGGCAGACCGACCGGGTGGGGCCGGAGTTCGTCGCCCTCTATCCCTGCCACGTGCTCGCCTCGCACGTGGCGGCGGAGGTCGGGTTCGAGGGGCCGAACACGGTCATCCCCACGGCCTGCGCGGCGGGCAACTACGCCGTCGCCCATGCCCTGGATCTCCTCCGCGCCGGCCGGGCGGAGCTCATGCTCGCGGGCGGCGCCGACGCCTTTTCGCGCATCACCTACACCGGCTTCTCGCGCCTGGGGGCGATCGCCCCGGAGGTCTGCCAGCCGTTCGACCGGAACCGCAAGGGGATGATCCCGGGGGAGGGGGCGGGGATGGTGGTGCTCGAACCGCTCGACCGGGCGCGGGCCCGGGGGGCGCGGATCTACGCCGAGGTGGCGGGCTACGGCCTCTCCTGCGACGCCCACCACATGACCGCCGCCCACCCGGAGGGGCGCGGCGCGGCGCGGGCCATGCAGCGCGCCCTGGCGGAGAGCGGCCTTCTGCCGGAGGACGTCAGCTACATCAGCGCCCACGGCACGGGCACCCCGACCAACGACCGGCTGGAGAGCCTGGCCGTCAAGCGGGTCTTCGGGGAGACGGCGCGGCGGGTGCCGATCTCCTCGATCAAGTCGATGCTCGGCCACACCATGGGGGCGGCCTCGGCGATCGAGACCGCGGTCTGCGCCCTCGCCATCTTCTCTGACCGCATCCCGCCGACGATGAATCTCGTCGAGCCCGATCCGGAGTGCGATCTAGACTGCGTGCCGAACGTGGCCCGCGAGCTTACGGTGAAAGTGGCGATGAACAACGCCTACGCCTTCGGGGGGAACAACGCCTCGGTGATCCTCCGGAAGCTGGAGAGGCTTTAGTTGATGAGAAGAGTCGTCATCACCGGTGCCGGCATCCTTTCCCCCCTGGGCGATTCGGCGGCCGCCCTCCACGCGGCGCTCCTCGCCGGAAAGAGCGGTTTGCAGGCGATCGACCTGTTTCCCACCGACGGCCTGCCGCGGCTCGCCGCCGGCCAGCTCCCAGGCTTCGACGCCGCGGCCTACCTCGGGGCGGGGAACCTGCGGCCGCTCGACCGGATCAGCCGGATCGTCACCGCGGCGGCGGAGCGCGCCTTGGAAGCGAGCGGTTTCCCGCGCGAGCTCCGCGCCGAGCGCGAGGTGGGGCTCGTCCTCGGCACCATGTTCTCCGGCTTGAGGACGATCGCCGAGTTCGACCGCCGGGGCTTGACCCGCGGCCCCTCCTACATCAGCCCACTCGATTTCGCCAACACGGTGATCAACGCCGCCGCCGGGCAGACGGCGATCTGGCACGACCTCCGGGGCGTCAACACGACGGTCGCGGGGAGCGCCGCCGCCGGGCTCCAGGCGATCGCGAGCGCCGTCGACCTCATCCGCTCCGGCCGCGCCGACGCCCTCCTCGCCGGGGGGACGGAAGAGCTCTGCTTCGAGCTCCTCGTCGGTTTCGTCGGCGCCGGCTCGCTCTGCGGCGAGGGCGAGCGGCCGCTGCCCTTCGACTCCCGGCGGAGCGGTTTCGCCCTCGCCGAGGGGGCGGCCCTGGTGATGCTCGAAGAGGCGGAGTCGGCCGCTGCGCGGGGCGCCCGGGTCCTCGCCGAGGTGCGCGGCCACGGCGCCGCCTTCGACAGCTCCCGCGGTGCCGAGCCCGCCCGGTCGGCGCGGGCGATGGCGAGGGCGATCGCCCTCGCCATCGCCGACGCCGGCATCCGCGAGGAGGAGGTCGACGCTCTCTCCGCCGCCGCCAATGGCAGCCCCGCGGGGGACGCCGCCGAGGCGGCCGGGATCGCCGCCGCCCTCCCCAGCCGGGCGGCGACCCTCCCGATCTCGGCGATCAAAGGGCTCCTCGGCGAGGCGCTCGGCGCCGGTGGGGCCTTCCAGGTGGTCGACATGCTGGAGGCGATGGACGACGGGCTCCTCCCCGGGGTGGCCGGCTTCGAGCAGGGGGACGCCGACTTCCCCCTCACCTTAGACGCTGGGAATGCCGCGATCACGGTGCGGTCTGCCCTGGTCAATGCCAGGGGTCTGGACGGCCAGCACGCGGCGCTGGTCCTCACCCGGCCGGAGGGGAGTTGAACCTCGTCCCCCGGCTCGGTGCGGAGGCCTACACCCGCTCGGGGGTCGAAGCGCGGCGGCGCTGGGTCGAGGAGAAGACCGGGGCCCTCCTGCCGCACGTCGGCGGCTCTCCGCTCGATCCCCTGCAGGCGAGGGGCAACGTCGAAAACCTCATCGGCGCCGTGCAGATGCCGCTCGGCGTGGCGGGGCCCCTCCGGGTGGACGGCGAGCACGCCCAGGGCGAGTTCTACGTCCCCCTGGCGACGACCGAGGGGGCGCTCGTCCGCTCATACGAGCGCGGCATGGTGGCGCTCACCCGCTCCGGGGGAGCCCGGGTGCGCCTCTGGGCGGACGAGAACCGGGTGGCGCCGATCTTCGAGCTGGCCGACGTGGCGGCGGCCCGCGACTTCGCGCGCGCCGTGCAGGCGAGCTTCGACGCCATCCGCGCCGAGGCCGAGTCGACGACCCGCCACGGCAAGCTCCTGCGCCTCGAATGCCACCCCCTGGGCCGCGAGGTGATCGTCGACTTCCGCTACTCGACCGGCGACGCCCAGGGGATGAACCTGGCGGTCAGGGCGACCGACCAGGCCTGCCGCTGGATCGTCGCCCACACCGGGGCCCGCCGCTACTCGATCTTCTCCGGCTACGACTCGGAAAAGCGGGCGAGCGGCGCCCTCTTCTCGGGCGGCAAGGGGAAGCGGGTGTCGGCCGGGGCGCGGGTCCCCAAGGCCGTGCTGGAATCCTATCTCCACGTCACCCCGCGCGCCCTTTCCGAGATGTGGCGCCGGACCGTTCTCGGCAACCTCGCGGCCGGCGCCCTCGGCTACTGCGGCCAGTACGCCAACGGCCTCACCGCCCTCTTCATCGCCTGCGGCCAGGACGTGGCGAACGTCGCCAATTCCGCCGTGGGGATCACCAGCTTCGCGGTGAACGAGGAGGGGGATCTGGAGGCAAGCGTCACCCTGCCGGCGCTCTCGGTGGCGACGGTGGGTGGCGGTACCGCCCTCGGCACCAGCCGCGAGTGCCTGGAGATGCTCGGCTGCTTCGGGACGGGCGGGGCGGCGAAGCTCGCCGAGATCGTCGCCGCGACCCTCCTCGCCGGCGAGCTGTCGATGGGAGCGGCGATCGCCGCCGGCGAGCTCGTGGCGGCTCACGAGACCTATGGTAGAAACCGGCCGCCGGCCGGGGAGCCTTGAAACCCACCTTCCCCCGCCTGCGCCGGCCGCCCCACCCGGCCTACGACGCGGTCGTCATCGGGGCCGGGATCGGCGGGCTCCTCTGCGCCAACCTCCTGGCCAAGGGGGGGCTCTCGGTCCTTCTCGTCGAGCAGCATTACATGGTGGGCGGCTACTGCTCGACCTTCCGCCGTGCCGGCTACACTTTCGACGCCGCCACCCACTTCTATCCCCTCCTCGGCAACCCGGAGACGATCTCCGGCCGCCTGCTGGCCGAGATCGGGGTGGCGACCGGCTGGGTGAAGATGGACCCCGTCGACACCTTCCACTTCCCAGACGGCAGCCGGTTCGCCGTGCCGGCCGACTTCGACACCTACCTCGGCCGCCTGAAGGCCGAGTTCCCCGCCGAGGCGGTGGCGCTCGACGGCTTCTTCGCCCAGGCGCGCGAGGCCTACCTGGTGGGTCTCCTCCACTACTTTCGCGGCCGCGAGCACGAGCGGATGGCGACCCTCGGGCCGCTCACCGTGCGGGAGGTCCTCGACCGCACCTTCAAAGACCCCAGGCTCAAGCTCCTCCTGACCGCCGACTGTCCGCACTGGGGCTCGCCGCCCGGGCGCACCTCCTTCGTCTTCGATTCCATGCTGCGGCTCTCCTACTTCCTCGGCAACTACTATCCCCAGGGCGGCTCCCAGGCCTTTGCCGACGACCTCGCCCGCTGCTTCACCGAGCGCGGCGGGCACGTCCTCATGCGCTCGCCCGTCCGCGGGATCGAGATCGCAGGCGGCGCGGCGCGGGCGGTCACGATCGACGTCCATCTCGGCCGGGCGGTGCTCCCGATGCGGGTCGCTGCCGCGGCCGTGGTGTCGAACGCCGACCTCCTCCTCACCCTCGGCGAGCTGGTAGGGGAGGCGCACCTGCCTTCAGATCTCCTCCCGCGCCTCCGCGCCCTGCGTCCGACCTATCCCTGCTTCCTCACCCACCTGGGTCTGCGGGGGGTGCCCGACGCCGTCCTCCACGACGCCCAGGGCTATTACTGGGACTCCTGGGAGATGGACCGGGTGGGGACGGACGCGCTCCGCTTGAAGATCTTCTCGCCAACCCTCTATGAGCCGGCCATGGCGCCGCCGGGAGGGCAGGTCGTCATCCTCCAGAAGGTGCAGGAGATCGACTACGGGCGGGTCGAGGACTGGGCCGCGCACAAGCGCGAGGTCGAGGCCTTTCTGTTGGGCAGCCTCGAACGGGCGGTGCCGGGGATCACGGCGCGGATCGTCGTCCAGTCGAGCGCCTCGGCCCTCACCTCTCACCGCTTCACCCGCAACCACCACGGGGCGATGCTGGGCTGGGAGATGTCGCCCGACCAGCTTGGGGAGCTCCGTCCGGGGATCGAGAGCGGGATCAGAGACCTCCATCTCGTCGGCCATTGGACGCGGCCGGGGGGCGGTATTACACCGGTCTTGGTCTCCGCCCAGGAGGCCGCCCGCGCGGTCCTCGGGGGAGCGCGGCGGGCGGCATGAGTCTCTCCGAGCTGCGCAATCGGGCCTGGGCCTACCGGTGGGTGCGGTTTCGCGGCGCTACGGCGGCGCCCCTCTCCGCGCAGGTGGCCGCGGCGCTCCGCTCCGCGCCGTCCCGCGCCCTCTTCGAGCTGGAAGGGATCGGCTTCGCCCGCGCCCGCGCCGCCTGGCGGGAGGGGGGAAGCCGTGCGGGCTCCTGACCGCCGGGGAGGCCGCCGATCTTCCCGAGGAGAGCCTCATCCTCCTCCATTCCGGGTTGGGCCTGGGGCTCGCCTCCCGCCTGTTCGAGCCGCGGCGCCCCCTTCGCCGGGGGAGCCCTGCCACCGCCTTCGCTGCTGCCGCCGCCCGCTTCCTCGACCTCTGCCGGGCGAGCTCGCGGCCGGCCTACCTGCCGGTCGCGGTCGAGCCGCTGGGGCTCTTCACCCGGTTTTTCCGCCCCTGGCTCTTCGCCCCGCTCGCCGCCGGCCTTCTCCAGGCAGCGCCCGAGCACGCCGCCGGCTACTGGCATGGCGCCGGCCGGGCCTACTACTTCCGGCCCGCCGACCTCCTCCCCGGGGGCCTGGGGCGGTCGGTGGTGCGCTGCCTCGAGGAACCGCCGGAGGCCCATCGGCTCGACGCCCTGGCAGGGCTCGCCTTCGCAATGGCGATGGTCAATTTCGGCCAGCTTCGCGAGCGGTGGGCGGTCGCCGGGCTGCTGCGGAAAGTGGCGGGGATGGCGGGGGAGGAAGGGGAGGAGGCGGTGACCAGCGGCGTCGTCGGCTGCCTCCTCGCCAGGCGCCACACGACCCCCGACGATCCGGCCCTCCCGGCCTTCCTCGCCTGGCGGCCGGCTGGTCCCGAGCGGTTCCGGGAGCTCTGGGAGCGGCGGGTGAGCGGGCCCGGGACCGCGGCCCTCTCCCGCCTCTACCCGGCGCTCCGAGCGGGCGGCCGGCTGACCGACTTCGCCCGCTTCCAGCGCTTCTCGCCATGAAGAATCATGCCCACCGTCGGTACGGGGTCCGTTTGAATCCGCGGACGGACGACTGGCTGCGCGGAGCGCCCGAAGGAGACCGCCCGCAGGTTCAAAAGGACCCAGTACCTCACCGTCTACTCATAGCCGAGCTTCCCCTTGGCTTCGCCGATCGCCTCGTCGATCCCGGCGAGCGAGAGCGCCTGCGGATCGGCGCCGCGCCCCGGCGGGTAGAGGCTCTGCCGGTAGAGTGGATAGGCCTCGGTCCGCAGATGGCCGAGGGTCTGGTGGCCGCGGCGGACGGCACGCTCGTGGCGGAGAGCGGCGACGTCGATCGGGGCGACGACGATCTTCTCCCCCGGTCCGGGGTCGGCCTGGGCGAGGACGCGGCCCTCGAAGTCGACCACCATGCTGCCGCCCGGCCAGGAGAACGGCGGGTAGTGGGAGAGGCTCGCCGCCTGGTTGGCGGCCACCACATAGGCGATGTTCTCGAGCGCCCGGCAGCGGTTGACGACCGTCCACCAGTCCATGGGCGGGGTGGCGCCCCAGGGGTCCATGTAGGCGGAGACGCGGAGGAGGACCTCGGCGCCATTGGCGGTCAGCTGGCGGAGGACCTCGGGGAAGAGCCAGTCGTAGCAGATCGCCACTCCCAGGTTGCCGATCGCGGTCTTCGCCACCGGGAACATTTCCTCGGTGTAGCCCGGGAGGTCGTGCGGGGAGGCGTGCACCTCCCAGGGGATCCACGGGTTGACCTTCCGGTACTTGGTGAGGATCCCCTCGGGACCGACCAGGCAAGTGGTGTTGAAGACCACCCCGGGGTAGCGGTCGTCGCGTTCGAGGAAGGTGCCGGTCTGGATCCAGATCCCATACTCCTTGGCCTTCTCCTCATAGCGCGCGGTATGCTCGTTGGGTACCGGGATCGCCAGCCTGTCGAGGAGCTCGCGGACGGTCGGGTAGACGGGGGCGGCGTGGGCGAACTCGGGGAAGACGACGAGCTTCACCGGCAGGAACGGCGAGTAGCCCTCGACCGCCTGGGAGAGCAGGGCGAGCATGCGGTCCACATGGCGTTTGATCCCGGAGCGGTCCGTGGGGTTGCCGAAATCGGTCTGGATCGCGGCGGCGGCGTAGCGGAGCCTGTCCTCTAAAGCCATGGCCCTCCCTCCTGGGTCGATCGTGGCGGACGATAGCATGGGGCCGGAGGAGAGACGGATGCCCGGGAAGATTACCCTCGTCTCCGATTTCGACACCTTGACGGCTGCCCTGGCCGCGCGGCTCGCCCGTTCCGGGGAGGTCGCGATCGTCCCCGCCGACTTTCCCGGTATTCCCGTCATCCCCGTCATTCCCGCCGAGGCTGCAAATACCGCGGACATCGTCGTCTACCGCCCGCGGCGGGACGGCAGCGGCGGCCCCGATCTCGCGCTGGCGGCCGGCGTCCTCCGCCGCCTGGCCGCCACCCGGCCGGCGCGGCTCGTCCTCCTGTCGAGCGCCCAGGTCTACGAGCCCGGCCACGACCACCCGGGCCTGACCGCCGAGCCGCCGGCGCTCTTCCCCCACCGCCTGGGTCCCCTCGCCCGCAGCTGGGCCGAGCTGGAGAGCCTGGCGGTGGCCGCGGGCGGGGCGCTCACCATCCTCCGCCCCACCGCGGTCGCCGCCCCCGACTCCCCGGACTTCCTCTCCCGCCTGCTGCGGCGCCGGCTGGCCTGCTCGCTCCCCGGCTTCGATCCCGCGGTCCAGCTCCTCGCTCCCGCCGACCTCGCCGAGGCCGTGGCCTTAGCAGTCGAGAGGGGGGCTCCCGGCGTCTACAACGTGGCCCCTGCCGGGACGGTACCCGTCCGTGCCGCGATGCGGCTCGCCGGCGCTCGGCGGCTCCCCCTGCCGGCCTTCCTCCAGCCCACGACCTCGCCCGAAGAGCTCGCTTTCCTCCGCTACCCGGCCACGGTCTCGGGGGAACGCGCCCGGCGCGAGTTCGGCTTCGTACCGCGGCGGACGAGCGCCCAGGCGGTGGTCGCGGCTGCCGGCGGCGATCCCGAGGCGGCCCCCGTTTTCGACGACCACGGGATGAGCGAGCACTACATCCGGTCCTACGGCCGGACCCTCTTCCGTTTCCTCCACGACGTCTACTGGCGGATCGAGTGGCAGGGGATCGAGCACGTGCCGCGGGAGGGCGGCGCGGTCCTGACCGGCGTCCACCGCGGCTTCATGCCCTGGGACGGGGTGATGGCCCTCCACCTCCTCGGCCGCGAGATTGGGCGCTTCCCGCGATTCCTTCTCCATCCCTGCCTCGTCAAGTTCCCCTTCCTCGCCAACTACATGACCAAGCTCGGCGGCATCCTGGCCTGCCAGGAGAACGCCGACTGGGTGCTCTCCAGAAACGAAATCCTCGGGATGTTTCCGGAAGGGATCAACGGCGCCTTCACGATGTACCGGAACGCCTATAAATTGGGCAAGTTCGGGCGCGACGAGTACGTCCGGATGGCCCTCCGCAACCGGACGCCGATCGTCCCTTTCGTCACCGTCGGCTCGGCCGAGATCTATCCCATCCTGGGGCGGATCGAATCGCGCTTCGTGCGCCGGGTGGCGGAGTGGCCGTTCCTCCCCCTGACGCCGACCTTCCCGTTCCCCGGCCTGCCGCTCCCCTCGAAGTGGCACACCCGGTTCCTGCCGCCGATTCATGCCGAAGAGCGCTACGGACCCGAGGCCGCCGAGGACCCTGCGGTCGTCCGCGAGATCAGCCGTGAGGTGCGGGCGAGGATGGAGGAGGCGATCGCCGGTATGCTCCAGAAGCGGCGCTCGATCTTTTACGGCTCGGTTTTTGGCAGCGGCGGCAATGGTGACGACCTTGGCGAAATCGAGGCCTCCCGATGAACGCGCTCCAGACGCTTGCGATCTGCGCTCTCGCCGGGGTGGCCTGTCTCGGTGCCGCGCCGAGCCTTAAGCCCGCGCGCGGGTTTGAGGACCTCACCGCCGCCGCCGGTCTCGACCGTCCCCACCGCAACCGCGTGTTCAAGAACTCCTACGCCGAGATCATGGCGGGCTATACGGCCCTGGGGGCCGCCGTCGCGGTCGCCGACTACGACGGCGACGGCTACGAGGACCTCTTCGTCACCGATTCCTCCGAGACGGGGAGAAACCACCTCTACCACAACAATTATGGGAAGACGGGGAAGCTGACTTTCACCGATGTTGCCGAGGAGGCGGGGGTGGCGGCCGGCAACGACGCCGAGAACGCCACCGCGGACGCCCTTTTCCTCGACTACAACAACGACGGCCGGCCCGACCTCTTCGTCGTCCGCTTCGGCCACAGCCAGCTGTTCGAGAACCTGGGGAACGGCAAGTTCAAGGAGGTGACGAAGGCGGCCGGGCTCGACCGCTACGCCAACGCGATCACGGCGATCACCTTCGACTACGACCGGGACGGCCGGGTCGACCTCCTGGTCGGCAACTACTTCCAGCCGGTCAACCTCTTCCATCCGGACACCCCGCGCTTCTTCCCGGAGAGCTTCGAGACCGCCAACAACGGCGGCGGGGTCACCCTCTTCCACAACGACGGTCCGGGGCCCAACGGACAGGTCACCTTCTCGGACGTCACCGTCAAAGCGGGCCTGAAGCTCTCCGGCTGGACGCTCGACGTCGGGCACGGCGATGCCGACGGCGATGGCGACGACGACCTCTACATCGCCTGCGACTTCGGGACCGATCGCTTTTTCCTCAACAACGGCGACGGGACGTTTTCAGACCGCACCGAGAGAGCGATCGGCATCGACACCAAGAAGGGGATGAACGCCGAGTGGGGGGATTACGACAACGACGGCAAGCTCGACATCTTCGTCACCAACATCACCGACGACTATATGCGGGAAGGCAACTTCCTCTGGCACAACAACGGCGTCGGCGCGGACGGTCAGGTCACCTTCACCGACGTGGCGAAGGAGACCGGCACCTGGGAGACCGGCTGGGGCTGGGCGGGGAAGTTCCTCGACTACGACAACGACGGCTGGCTCGACCTCTACGTCGTCGACGGCTGGGTCTCGGCCGGCCCCGAGAGCTACGTGCCGGACATCTTCGACATGGTGATCAAACCCGGTATCGACCTTGCCGACGCCCGCAACTGGCCGCCGATGGGGAAGAAAAGCCTCTCCGGCTATGAGAAGAAGAAGCTCTTCCACAACGAGGGGGGCCAGCACTTCAGGGACGAGGCGGCGCGGCAGGGGCTCGACTCGACCCGCGACGGGCGGGGGATCGCGGTGGCCGACTTCGACAACGACGGCCGGCTCGACCTCTTCGTCACCAACGCCGGGGCGGAGCCTTACCTCTATCACAACGTCCTCCCCGCCGGCCCGCACTGGGTCGAATTCGTCCTCTCCGGCCGGCGCTCGAACCGCGACGCGGTGGGGGCCCAGGTGCGCCTCTCGGCGGGCGGCAAGACCTGGCTCCGCTTCGTCGACGGCGGCAACGGTTTCGCCAGTCAGAGCACGAAACGCCTCCACTTCGGCCTCGGCACCGCGGCGGCGATCGATAAAGTGGAAGTCCTCTGGCCGTCGGGCGTGAAGCAGGTTTTCGGCAAGGTCGCAGTCGACCACATCCATCGGCTCGTCGAGGGCGATCGCGACTTCAAGCCGTTCCTCGCGGAGGCGAGCAAACGATGAACAGATCCCTGCTGGAAACGGGGGCGCCCCGCTCTGCGCCCATGCTCCTCCTCGTGCTGGCCCTGACGATCCCGGCAGCCTCGAGCGCCGCCACCCCGGAGGTGGACTTTCAGGCCGGGGAGCAGGCCGTGGCGACGAAGAATTACGCGGCGGCGCTCCCCCGGTTCGAAGCGGCGCTCGGAGCCGACCCCGACAGCCTGCGTTTCGCGAGCGAGTACCGGATGGCGGTAATCGCCGCCAAGGCCCACGACCGCGCGCTCGATTTCTTCAAGCAGCTCACCCTCGACCATCCGCAATCGGCCGCTGCCGCCTTGAACTACGGCTACGCCTATGTCGACAAGATTCCGGCCGCCGGCTCGGTCACCAAGGTGATCCTCGCCAACGACGCCCTCGACTGGTTCAGCCGGTCGATCGAGCTCAAGCCCACCTGGCTCTCCCTCTTCACCCGGGGCAACAGCTATCTTTATTGGCCGAAGGTCTTCGGCCGCACGTCTTTGGGCGTGGCCGATCTCGACGCGGCGATCAAAATGACCCAGGCCGCCTCCAAGCGGCCCTATCACGCCCGTGCCTGGATCTCTCTGGGCGATGGCTACTGGAAGCTCGACGATCTGGAGAAAGCGCGCGCCATCTGGAGTGAGGGGCTGATAATCTTTCCCGACAACCCGGAGCTCAAGGCTCGCCTGGCGCGCCAGGGCGACGATCTCAAGAGTTACATCGAAGACCAGCTCGATTCCAACAAGCGGGTCGACACCGACTTGAGACCCATATGGATGGAGCCATGAGGACTGCGGTCGCGCTCTGCCTCGGCCTCTACGCCGCTGCACCGCTCGTGCCGCCGCTCGCCGCCGCGCCCCTCCGCTTCGAGGAGATCGGGGCGGCCGCCGGGGCGCGGATCACCCATCACACCCGCATCTTTCCCGGCAAGTACGCCGGGGTGCTCGGCATGTTCACCTCGGGCGGCGCCGCGGTCGCGGTCGGCGATTACAACAACGACGGCCGGGAGGACCTCTTCGTCACCGATTCGAGCGAAGGCGGGAGGAATCACCTGCTCCGCAACAACGGGCCGGGGAAGGACGGCCGCATCACCTTCACCGACGTCGCGGAGGCCGCGGGAGTGGCGGGGGGAACGATCACCTCTCGATCGTCGCCGACGCCCTCTGGTTCGACTACGACAACGACGGCTGGGAGGACCTTCTGATCGCCCGCTTCGGGACGCCGATCCTCTACCACAACGAGAGGAACGGCAAATTTCGGGACGTCACCGCCGGCTCAGGGCTCGACAAATTCGCCAACACGATCGCCGTCATCGCCTTCGACTACGACAACGACGGCCGGCTCGACCTTCTCTTCGGAAACTATTTCAAACCGGTCAACCTGATCGACCTCAAGGACCACCATGTCCTCCCCGACAACCTCGATCAGGCGGTGAACGGGGGCGGCGTGACCCTCTGGCACAACGAGGGATCGGCTCCTGCGGGCGAAGTCCGCTTCGCCGATGTGACCGCCAAGGCCGGCCTCGCCAAACATACCGGTTGGACCCTGGATGTCGGCCACGGCGATCTGAACAACGACGGCTGGCAGGATCTCTACTTCGCCGACGACTACGGCACCGATCGATTGTTCTGGAACCACAAGGACGGCACCTTCGTCGACGGCACGGAAAAAGCGATCGGCATCGACACCAGAAAGGGGATGAACGTCGACATGGCCGACTACGATCATGACGGCTGGCTCGACGTCTACGTCACCAACATCACCGACGAGTACATGAAAGAGTGCAACATGCTCTGGCACAACAATGGTCCAGATGCAGCGGGTCAAATCACCTTCACCGACGTCTCCAAGGAGACCGGGACCTGCTCCACGCTCTGGGGTTGGGCCGCCAAGTTCGGCGACTTCGACAACGACGGCTGGGAGGACCTCTTCGCCGTCGACGGCCTGCGCTCCGCCGGGCCGCAGGACTACATCCCAGCGCTGCTCGAGATGATCCTCCGGCCGGGGGTCGACTTTACCGACGTGGCGAGCTGGCCGGACATCGGGAACAGGAGCTGGAGCGGGCATCAGAAAAAGAAGCTCTTCCGGAATCTGGGCAACGGCTCGTTCCAGGAGATGGCCGCCGCGGCCGGGGTGGACAACGACCTCGACGGGCGCGGCCTCGGCATCGGCGACTTCGACAACGACGGCCGGCTCGACCTCTATCGAGACGAACGCCGGGCAGCCCTCCCTCCTCTACCGGAACGTCACGGCTCCTGCCGGGCACTGGGTGGAGCTCGAGCTCACCGGTACCCGCTCGAACCGCGACGCCATCGGCGCCCGGGTAACGCTCACCGCGGGAAATCTCAAGCTGCTCCGCGAGGTCAACGGCGGCAACGGCTACGCCGGCCAGAGCAGCAAGCGCCTCCACTTCGGCCTGGGGGGAGCGATGAAGGTCGACAGCGTCGAGATCCGCTGGCCGAGCGGCCGGGTGGAGAAAGTCAGCCTGCCGGTCGACCGCATCAGCAAGGTGAAGGAAGGGGCCGGGGTGATCGCAAAGTGAGGCACTTTTGGGCGGCGTCTGTTTGCCTCGCCTTGCTTCCGGCGCTCACCGCGGGCTCCACCGTGGACGAGGAGGCCCTCTGGCAGCATCGCAACCTCGGTAAGGCGTTCTACGAGAACCCCACCACCCAGCTGCTGGCGGTCGCTGAGCTCAAAAAAGCGCTCGATCTCGCCCCCGGCTCGGCCCGCGACCGGCTGAACTACGGTCTCGCCCTCCTGCGTGCGGGCAAAAGCGAGGAGGGGATCGCCGAGCTGCTGAAAGTCGAGAAGCAGGCCCCGGCGCTCCCTCACCCCTGGTTCAATCTGGGGGTTGTCTATAAGAAAGCTTCCGACTACGACCGCGCCCGGGAGCAGTTCGAGCACATGATCGCCCTGGTGCCGGAAGAGCCGGCCTCCCACTACAACCTGGGAGTTCTCCTGGCGGGCGGGGAAAAGCCGGAGCTGGCGCTCGCCGAGTTCGAAAAGGCGGCGGCGCTCGATCCCAACCTCGCGGGTCCCCACTTCCAGCTCTACAACGCCGACAAGAAGGCGGGACGGGCGGACGAAGCCGCCCGCGAGCTCGCTCTCTTCCAGCAGATCAAGCAGCGCCAGGCGGGGGCGGCGGTCCCCGAGGACCTCGAATGGAGCGCCTACGCCGAGCTCTACGATCCCGCCGAAGCTCGCCCGGGCGCCACAGGGAACGAGAAGCTCGCCCGAGCGGTGACCGCGCCGCTCGTCTGGGACGCCCGGACCCTCGCGCCGGCCGGGAGCTTCGACCCCAAGACCTCCGGCCTCGCCGTCCTCGACTTCGACGGCGACGGGCGCCCCGATCTCCTCGCCTGGTCGACCTCCGGGGTGCGCCTGTGGAAGGGCGGCACGACGGCGGTCCCGAATACCGGGCTCGAAGGGTTGACCGGGGTGGTGGCGGTGGTGCCGGGCGATTTCGACAACGACGGTCTGCCCGACCTCTGCGTTCTCGGCGCCCTCGGGGCGGGCCCGCGCCTCTTCCACAACGTGAGGGGGCATTTCGCCGAGCTGCCGCTCCCCGCGCCGGCCGGCCCGTTCCGCGCCGCCGTCTTCCTCGACTACGATCACGACTACGACCTCGACCTCTTCCTCCTCGGGGACCATCCGGCCCTCCTGCGTAACAACGGGGACGGCACCTGGACCGATCTCACTTCCCGTTTTCCCTTCGTCCCTGGCAAGGCTCTCGCTGGAGCGGCGGTCGACGCCGTGGCCGACACCCCGGGGATGGACCTTGCGGTGACCTACGCCGACCGTCCCGGGGTGCTCTACCGCGACCGGCTCGTCGGCCGCTACGAGGCGGAGGAGCTGACGGCGTTGCCGGCGGGCACGCGGGGTCTCCTCGCCTGGGACCTCGATAACGACGGCTGGACCGATCTCGCCGCCCAGGGCCCCACCGGACCGATCCTCCTGCGCAACCGGAGCGGACAGGGCGGCAAGGGGGAGGGCAACGCCCGGACCGGGAGCTGGGCGCCCCTGCCCGCTCCCGCCGCCGCCGGGGGAACCTCGTCCCCCCTCCTTCTGGCCGATCTGGAGAACCGGGGCCTGGGGGATCTCGTCGTGGGCGGCAGCGCCTACCTGGCGCCCGCCCCGGGTGACTTCAAGGGGGTGGCGGGGACCGCTCTCGGCCCGATCCCGCCGGGCGCCCCGGCCGGCCTGCGAGTCGCACCTGTCGCTGCGATCGCCGCCGCCGACTTCGACGGCGACGGCCGGACCGACCTCGTCACGGTGGGGGAGGACGGGGCCCTCCGGCTCCTCGCGAACGCGACGGTGACCCCTGACCGCTGGCTTGCCGTGACCTTGACCGGAGTGAAGAACCTGAAGCTCGCCCCCGCCGCCAAGGTCGAGGTCAAGGCCGGGGCGAGCTACCAGAAGCGGCTCGCCGCCGGCGCCGGCATCCCCCTGCTCTTCGGCCTGGGGATGCATGGGGAGGCCGATACGATCCGCATCACCTGGCCGAACGGGCTCATCCAGAACGAGCCGCGGCAGGCCGCTGGCGCCGGGCGGGTCTACAAAGAGGCCCAGCGCCTCTCCGGCTCCTGCCCCATGATCTTCACCTGGGACGGACTACGCTTCCGCTTCATCACCGATGTCCTGGGCGTCGCGCCCCTGGGCGCGAGCTCCGGGGACGGCGAGTATTTCCCCGTCGATCACGACGAGTACGTCCAGATCCCCGGCGAGGCCCTCCGCCAGGTCGACGGCCGCTACGAGGTGCGGATCACCGAGGAGCTCCACGAGGTCTCCTACCTGGACCAGGTGCGGCTCTTCGCCCTCGATCATCCGCAGGCGGTCGAGATCTTCACCAACGACAAGTGGAAGAGCCCCCCCTTCCCCGACTTCCGGCTCTTCGGGGTGCGACGGCGGATCTACCCTGTCGCCGCCCGGGACGACGACGGCCGCGACGTCCTGCCGCGGCTCCTCCACCAGGACGGCACCTATCCCGACGGCTTCGCCCGCGACTTCACGGGGATCGCCGCACCGCACACCCTGACCCTCGATTTCGGCGATGCCTCGCGGGCCGCGCCCGATGGCCGGGCGGTGCTCCTCCTCGCCGGCTGGGTGGACTGGGCGGACGGCAGCACCTTCCTGGGGGCCGCCCAGGCCACCCGCGGCGGTCATGCCGGCGGCCTCCTCATGCCGCAGCTCCAGGTCAAGGACGCGGCGGGGCGCTGGCAGACGGTGATCGCGGACATGGGCATCCCCTCGGGCAAGCCGAAGACCATCGCCGTCGACCTGACCGGCAAGTTCCTCTCCGCCTCCCGGGAGGTGCGGATCGTCACCAGCGTCTGCGTCTACTGGGACGAGATCTTCCTGACCGACGACACCGGAACGCCCGAGGTCCGCAGCACGCCCATGGCCCCGGAATCGGCCGACCTCCACTACCGCGGCTTCTCGACCCCCGTCATCCACCCGGAGAGAAAGCAGCCGGAAGCCTTCGACTACGGCCGCCTGATGCCTCTCTCCTCCTGGAATCCCACCCCCGGGCTCTACACCCGCTACGGCGACGTCCGCCCCCTGCTGACGGACCTCGACGATCGGCTGCTCTTGATGGGCGCGGGCGACGAGGTGCGCCTCCTCTTCCCCGCCACCGCCCTGCCGCCGCTCGCCCCCGGCTGGCGGCGCGACTTCCTCCTCTTAGTCGACGGCTGGGCCAAGGACGCCGACCCCAACACCGCCTTCGGGCAGAGCGTCGAGCCGCTGCCGTTCCATGCCATGTCGCGCTACCCGTATCCTAGGGCGGAGCATTTCCCGGAGGACGCCGAGCATGAGGAGTACCGGAAGACCTACAACACGAGGCCCGCTCTCCGTCTGATGCGGCCGCTCCATCCGGCCCCGTCTGCCACCGACCGTTGACGACGTACAATACCGCCAATATCGCCGAGACGCGCCCGAAGCGCCTTTCGTACACGCCCCCCGGAGAACCATCACCATGAGGAAAAGCCCGCTCGCAGCCCTCGTCGGGGCCTCCTTCCTCCTCCTCCTGGTCAACACGGCCTACCTCTCGGCCTTCGCCTCGCCCACGGTGTTCTACATGGGGAACGTCCTCGTGCACCTGGTTCTCGGCGTGCTGTTGGCGGCGGGGGCGGCGCTCCTCTTCGCCCGGCGGCCGGAGCTGCGGCGGGGCTTCGGCCCGGCCGGGGTCCTCTTCGCGGTAGCCTTGCTCGTCGGCCTCTTCCTCGCCGTCCGCGGCAACGTCACAGCCAACCGCTGGGCCCTCTGGGCGCACGTCGTCGCCGCCGGCCTCGGCCTCGCCGCTCTCCTCCCCTGGCTGGCGCGAAGGTCTGCCGAGAGCTTCGGCGCGGGCTTCCGGCCGCTCTTCGTCGTCACCCTGGTGCTCTTGGTCGCCGTCCCAGGAGCGGCCCACCTCTACCGCCGCTCGCACCCGGAGGCCAACGACCGCATCGTCAACCCCATGATCGTCCCCACCTCCATGGACGGGGAGGGGGGCGGTCCGGCGTCCCCGTTCTTCCCGTCCTCGGCGAAGACCAACGTAGGGGGGATCATTCCCGCCAACTTTTTCATGGACTCCGCGGCCTGCGGCGAGTGCCACAAAGACATCTACAAGCAGTGGCAGTCCTCGGTCCACCACTTCGCCTCGTTCAACAACCAGTTCTATCGGAAGTCGATCGAGTACATGCAGGACACGATCGGCACCCGGCCGAGCAAGTGGTGCGCCGGCTGCCACGACCATGCGGTCTTCTTCAATGGCCGCTTCGACCGCCCGATCAAAGAACAGATCGACACCCCGGAGGCCCAGGCCGGCCTCGCCTGCACCTCCTGCCACGCCATCGTCCATGTCGACAGCTCGATGGGGAACGCCGGCTTCACGATCGAATATCCGCCCCTCCATGAGCTCGCGACGAGCAAGAACCCGGTGATTCGGAATCTCGATCACTTCCTCACCTACCTGAACCCCGAGCCGCACCGGCGCACCTTCATGAAGCCGTTCATGCGCGCCGATTCGTCCGAGTTCTGCTCCTCCTGTCACAAGGTGCACCTGGACGTGCCGGTCAACCACTACCGCTGGTTCCGCGGCTTCAACGAGTACGACGCCTGGCAGGCCTCCGGCGTCTCCGGGCAGGGGGCGCGCTCCTTCTACTACCCGAAGGAGACCTCGACCTGCGTCACCTGCCACATGCCGGAGGTCGACTCCCAGGATCCCGGCAACCGGAACGGTAAGGTCCACTCGCACCGTTTCCCGGGCGCCAACACGGCCATCCCCTACGTCAACCACGACGAGGCGCAGCTCGCCGTCAACGAGAGCTTCTTGAAAGGCGCCGTCTCGATCGATCTCTTCGCCGTCTCCCCGGTGGAAGAGGGCCAGGGCGAGACCCGGATGGTGCGCCGTTCGGACGAGGGGCCAGCGCTCGCCTCGACCTTCGCAGTGGGGGAGGAGGCGGAGCCGACCGGTCCCAGCTTCCTCCGCGAGGTGGGGAAGGTCTCGGCGCCCTTGGGCATCGCCGGCACCACCGGTACCGCCGTCAGGCCGGGTTCGACGGTGCGGGTCGACGCCGTCGTCCGTACCCGGAAAGTCGGCCACTTCTTCCCCGGCGGCACGGTCGACGCCTTCGACGTCTGGGTCGAGATGCAGGCGAAAGACGCTCAAGGCCGGGTGATCTTCTGGAGCGGCAAGGTGACGGACGACGGCAAGGGGCCGGTCGAGCCCGGGGCGCACTTCTACCGCTCCTACCAGTTGGACGCAGAGGGCAACCCGATCAACAAGCGCAACGCCTGGCAGTCGCGGAGCGTCCTCTACACCCGGCTGATCCCGCCCGGCGCTGCCGACACGGTTCACTTCCGGATGCATGTGCCGGCCGACGCGGTGGGCCCGCTCACCCTGACCGCCAAGGTCAACTACCGCAAGTTCTCGCACTACTACACCCAGTTCGTCTACGCCGGTAAGGCGAAACCGGGGCAGGACCCGGGGTTGATCTCGGCCCACTTCAACAGCTTGGAGTACAACTTCGACCCGGCGAACATCCCGAAAAACGTCTCGGGCCAGATCAGGGACCGCATCCCCGACCTGCCGATCTTCGCCGTGGCCGAAACCAGGGCACAGCTCGCCCTTTCCGACGCGGCCCACCCGGAGAGCTGGCAGCCGAGGGTCCAGAAGGCGGACCGCGAGCGCTGGAACGACTGGGGGATCGGGATGCTCCTCCAGGGTGACTTGAAAGGGGCTGAATACGCCTTCCTCCGCACCACCGAGGCCGAGCCAGGCTATGCCAACGGCTGGGTGAACGTCGCCCGCGCCCTGATCCGGGAGGGCGAGACCGAGCGCGCCCGGCCCTTCCTCGAAAAAGCCCTGGCGCTCGACCCGCAGCTCGCCTCGGCGCACTTCTTCCTCGCCCAGGTGCAGAAGACCGACGGCGACTACGACGGTGCCTTGGCCTCGCTCGCAAAGGCGCGGGCGCGCTACCCGCGCGACCGAGTGGTGCTCAACCAGATCGGCCGCGTCCTCTTCTTGAAGCGCGAGTACGGCAAGGCGGTCGCCGTGCTCCAGGAGATCTGCCGCGTCGACCCCGAGGACGTCCAGATGCACTACACGCTGATGCTCGCCTACCGCGGCCTCGGCGAGGCGCCCAGGGCGGCCCACGAGGCGGCCCTCTTCCGGCGCTTCAAGGCCGAGGAGTCGTCGCAGTCGATCACCGGCGTCCGCCGCCGGGCGAGCCCGGAGGACAACAACGAGCGCCAGGCGATCCACGAGCACGAGAGCGTCCCCCTGGGGGCGGCTCCCGCGCCGGCGCATGCCGCTGCGGCGCCGGTCGCCGCCGCCGCGGGCGCCGCGGGAGGCCAGCCTTGAGGCGGCTCCGCTTCAGGCTTCTTTTCGCCCTTGGGGCTGGCGCTTTCGCCGCTCTGGCCCTCGCCGCGGTCCCTAAATCTGGCAAGACCCCCGGCCCCTCTCCGGCGTCGCCCGCCGGTATCCACTTCACCGACGTCACCCGGCAGGCGGGCCTCCGCTTCGTCCACAACAGCGGCCGGGCGGGCAAGAAGCTCCTCCCAGAGACCCTGGGCTCCGGGGTCGCCATCTTCGACGCCGACGGCGACGGCTGGCCCGACCTGCTCTTCGTCAACGGCAAGGACTGGGCGCCGCATGGCAAGCGCTCGCTCGCCGCCCTCTACCACAACAACCACGACGGCACCTTCGCCGACGTGACCGCGGGGAGCGGCCTCGACGTCGAGATGTACGGCATGGGGGTGGCGGTCGCCGACTACGACAACGACGGCCGGGAGGACCTCTACATCACCGCCCTCGACGGCGACCGCCTCTTCCACAACGAGGGGCGAGGCAAGTTCAAGGACGTCACGGCGGCCTCCGGGATCCGGAACGCCAACTTCGGCACCAGCGCCGCCTGGCTCGACTACGACCGGGACGGCAAGGTCGATCTCTTCGTCGCCAATTACGTGCAATGGACGAAAGAGACCGACCTCTGGTGCTCGCTCGACGGCACCACCAAGTCCTACTGCACCCCGGAGTCCTACAAGGGGACCTCCTCGAAGCTCTTCCACAACCTGGGGGGAGGCCGCTTCGAGGACGTCAGCCAGAAGGCGGGGATCGCCGAGCCGACCGCGAAGTCGTTGGGGGTCACCGTCCTCGACTACAACGGCGACGGCTGGCCCGACCTCTTCGTGGCCAACGACACCCAGCCCAACAAGCTCTACCGGAACCGGAAGGACGGCACCTTCGTCGACGAGGCCCTGGAGTCCGGGGTGGCCTTCAACGAGGACGGCACCGTGCGCGGCGCCATGGGCACCGATGCCGCGGACTACGACCGCTCCGGCCGTCCTCACCTCCTGGTCGGCAACTTCGCCAACGAGATGCTGGGGCTCTACCACAACGAGGGCTCCGGGGTGTTCGTCGACGAGGCGCCGAAGTCGGCGGTGGGGAAGGCGAGCCTCCTCACCCTCTCCTTCGGGGTCTTCTTCTTCGACTACGACCTCGACGGCTGGCCCGACATCTTCGCCGCCAACGGGCATTTGGAAGAGGAGATCGAAAGGGTGCAGCCGCGCATCCACTATAAAGAGCCGCCGCTCGTCTTTAGAAATCTGGGGAGCAGGGGAAAAGGCACTTTCGAGGACGTCAGCCGGTCCCTGGGAGCCGACCTCCAGCGCCCGATGGTCGCCCGCGGCGCCGCCTACGGCGACCTCGACCGGGACGGCGATCTGGACGTCGTCGTCACCACCAACCACGGCCCCGCCTACCTCTTCCGGAACGACGGCGGCAACCGCAACCACTGGCTGGCGATCAAGACCGTGGGAACGAAGTCCAACCGCGACGGGCTGGGCGCCGTCGTCCGGTTGGTCTCCCCCGGCGGCAAGCAGTGGGGGATGGTGCGGAGCGGCTCCTCCTACTGCTCGGAGAGCGACCACACCCTGACCTTCGGCCTCGGGAAGGACGCCCAGGTGACGAGCCTGACGATCGACTGGCCGAGCGGTGAGAAGCAAATCTTGAGCAACTTGGCGGCGAACCAGTTCCTCACGATCCAGGAGGGGAAGGGGATCGTGGGGCGGGCAGGGGCGGGGAAGTAGGGCGAGAAAGCCGCGCGCCCCGGTAGCTCCCGGGCACGCGGCTGGATCTGTGGGGTTTGACTCTGGCCTACCTAGCTGCTACCCGGGATCTATCCCTCAGACGCTGACTGGGACGCGGTTGCTCTCCTGACCTCCAACCAGCACTCCCACCTGCACGACTGCGGCAGCTCCGCCGTCTACGGGCCACGCGGCGCCATTGGGAGCGGCCGCGGGAAGCGGGATGGTTACGGAAGTGTCTCCCCAGGTGGTTCCGACCGCAGGGATCGGGATCGGTACGCCGTCTAAGGTCACCTGGCTCTGGCCTCGGCTGGCACCGAAATAGCTGCCGCTGATTGTGAGATTCCGAGGTAAAGCTCCGCGCGCGGCAAGCGTAGCCGAATTGACGTGCGGCAGGTCTGTCGCCACTGCCTTCTTTGTCACGTAGGCGCCCTGGCCCAACCCCATGAGGACCATCAGGGCCGTGTCGATGTCGGGCAGCGCGAACTTGTCTGGAAGGGCGCCGACCGCCGCCAGAACGCTATAGAGAAAGGCACAAAGGGCGACCAGAGTCCAACTCATCATTTGGATCTTCGTGAGGTCCGGAGATCCGCTGTCATCCTGAAAGATATCGGCAAAGCACAATCTGGAGGTGGCGAGGATAGGCTTATTGATCCTGCCGCTCGCCGCGTAGGAGGAGGTAATCCCCTTTGCTGCGGTCATTGTGGCAACGCTCAAGCCCATCGCGAGGAGGAGGTTGTCGGGAAGACTAGCGAGAGCGAGGGGCTTACTGCTCTCGACCCGGGCGGTGTAGAGGACCACATAGGAGAAAAGTACTACGACCGTCCAGAGGAAGAACTGGAGCTTCGAGGTGCTCAGACGGCCGTCGAAGCCGAGGCAGATCTTGAGGGGGTTCCAGGCGCGAGCTGGGAGGCAGATGAGGAAATAGAGAAGAGCCAATGCCAGGAAGCCCACGAGATAGGGTGACGGCCCCGCAACCTGGCTTTTCTTCGTGGCCTGCCCCTTCTGGGGCGATGCGGCTGGTGCGGGAGCCACCTTCGGTGTCGAATTGCCGGTGTTTCCGGACGGCACGGGGCTCTCAGTCAGGAATGCGGCGAGTCCAAGGCTTGCAAAGCTCGACGCAGTTACACCTGGCACGTTAGCGGGGATCGAGGCTTGAGAGGCCGAGCCCCAGAGGACCGCGAGAACCGTCAGGGTAATGGTCAAATGGAACCTTCCCTGAATTGTCATAATCCCTCCGGTGTAAGAGATGCCTTGAAATCAGGCATCTCCCTTGCCGATGTAGACGGACGCCCTGAAGAAATTTCCTCGAAAAAGGAAGGTGGCGATCTTGAAGGCCTTTTCTACCACCTGGAGCGGGAAGCGCTGGCGTCCGGCGTTGCCTTCAGCGAAGACGACACGGTACGCGGAGCCACGGACGCGGGAGACTGGTCACACCTCCTGGTCAGCAACTTCGCCAACGAGAGACTTGGGCAAGATGGGAAGGGGATCGTGGGCGGTCGGGCCCAGCCGGCGGGCCTTAGACGAGCGTAGGTACCGCGAAATGGGTGCGGAATCCGCTAGCCCGGCGTGGTGTCAAGGGAACGGCGTCCGTTCGGGCGAAACGAATGCGAAATTCGCTTGGCGGACGCTATTTCGGCGGAACGAAGGCTCGATTCGCGGAACCGGAGCTCGGTCACGCGAATTCACAGTCGGCACCAAGAATTTCCGCTGTTTTCGGCGTAACCACGCTATTTTGGGCTCCGCCACCTCTGATGCGCATCCCGCAATCGAAGTTTAACGGGCGTAAAGGCTGCTTCTCAGACCGCGACCTCAGTCGCCTCTTACTCAAGCGATGAGCCATTGCAGCCGCTGTCGCGCCCCTCCGTGGCCTCGCCACACGCGTAGGAGCCGTAGAGCTGGCTAGGTGGGGAGGAAAGCGGTTTTTAGTGTACCGCAGGAGGTCTCCTACCGGTAGGAATGCGACGTTATATCCAGCGGGCGACTTCCGAACCTACTGCCCACCGTGCGCGTTTCAGTTCGAGACGAAGGCTCGGTATACGTCTGCCAGGCTCAGAAGGGACCGCGGATTCAAGCCGCGAAGATCTGCGCGACATCGATCGAGAGAGCGGGGAGGAGGGGAGTCGTCACTCGGTCGCCGCGCCGGTAGGTGGCGATCAACCGGTACGCCCCGGCCGCGCGGTCGAGCCGGTAAACCTCGATTGCCTCTTGCTCTGCAAGGGCCATCCAGTACTCGGGGATGCCATGCCGGGCGTAGGTCTCCATTTTGAGGCCGCGGTCCACCTCCTCGGTTGAGGGGGAGAGCACCTCGACCACGAGGTCGGGAACGCCGCGGATGACGTCCCCCAGGATGCCCGCGTGCTCGGCGAGGACGACGACGAGGTCTGGCTGGAGGGCCGTGGCCCGGGCGAGGACGACATCCGCGGGCGCAATGAAGACCTCCGCCCCTTCAGGCAGGCCCCCCTGGATGGCGATCGCCAGTTTCAAGACGATTCTCTGGTGCCGCAGAGACGGCGCTGGGCTCAAGTAGGCTTCTCCGTCGAAGAGCTCGTAGCGATGGCCGTCGGAGGGGAGCCGGGAGAGCTCCTCGTAAGTGATGTAGGGCCGGACGAGCGGATAGGACATGCGGCTATTGTAGGGCAGATCCCGGGGGAGGTGGAATCACTGCGGATCAGTTCCTCACGGTCCAGGAAAGGAAGGGGATCGTGGGGCGGGTGGGGGTGGGGAGGTAGGAGAACAGCCGGGGCCAGGAGCCATGGAGTAAGATAAAGTGGTTCGCGTCCCTAGAGCCGACCGGAGATTTCTTGGAGGTTGCACATGGGTAGGGTCGAACAGATCGAGGCCCAGATCGAGAAGCTAGACGCAAATATCTTCAATAAGTTTCGCGATTGTTGCCTCGGCCACGTGCGCGACCGCTGGGATCAACAGATCGAGTCCGAGGCGGCGGCCGGGAAGCTCGCCTTTCTGCTCGAGGAGGCGTCTGAAGCGGAGCGACGCGGGGAAATCCGTCCGCTGTGAACCATAGGACCACGCGATGACCGAGAATACGCTGGTGAAGAAGCTGAAGCTCAAGGCGGGTCAGCGCGCCGCGATCGTCGGCGCGCCGAGCGGCTATCTCAGCCAGCTCCAACCGCTGCCGGACGGGGTCGAGGTGAGCAAGACCCTGACCGGCGCCTTCGACTGGGTTCAGATCTTCGTGCGCACCCAAGCCGAGTTGGACAGCGCCGTGCCCCAACTCCTCGCCGCGCTCAAACCCGAGAGTCTCCTCTGGGTCGCCTTTCCCAAGGGCTCGTCCAAGATCCAGACCGACCTCACCCGGGATACGGGGTGGGACGTTCTCCACAGCACCGATCTCAAGTGGATCAACCTGATCTCCGTCGACTCGACCTGGTCCGCCTTCTCGTTGCGACCCTACAGACCGGGGGAGGCACGGCAGGCCTAAGGGTCACGGCTGAATCGACAGGTCGCGAGATCCTTCCCGGCGAAGGGTCCCTCCCCCTGGGCGGGAGGCGGTTGGGGCAGCGGGGAGGACAGGAGTGGACAGGAGGGGGGCGCCTCGCTGAGGTACAACCTCCCTGCCACTGCACCCTTGTCACAGAGACCCGAGGCGTCTCCGGACGCCGTTCGGGACCTCCCGGAGGCGGTGAGCCCCTTCTGGACACCGTTGGGAAGCTCCCGGATGCTGCGTACGGCCCTCTGGACAGAATTTGGGACTTCCCAGAAGCCGTTTGAGTCGCTCCAGCCGCCCTTCGAGCCCTTCCGGACAGCTTTTGGAAGCTTCCGGACGGCTTTTGGAGCTTCCGGAACCCGTGGGAAGTCTTTTTAAAACTCGTGGAAAAGTCTTCCGGAGCTCGTGGAAAGTCTCTTTTGGCTCGTGGAAAGTCTTCAAAATCTCGTCGGAAGTCTTCCGGAACCCGTGGGAAGTCTTTTAAAACTCGTGGAAAGTCTTCCGGAGCTCATGGAAAGTCTCTTTTGGCTCGTGGAAAGTCTTCAAAAACTCGTCGGAAGTCCTCCAGAACCTGAGTTTTTGCTCTTCTCGGACGTGCGGCTGCGCCAGTCTTCTCTCCTGGCGCGGGCCAGAGTCGCCCGCGCGGCCTCGACACCCGGCCCGACCATGACCTTGTAGCCGTCCGGCTTCACTTTTCGAGCCCCGCCCACAGGGCGCGCATCCGGGGTGCCAGGCGCTCCAGCTCGTCGAAATGCTGGGCGGTGAGCTGACGGATGATCTCGGCTCCCTTCTCCGTCAGCCCGAGCCGGACGACGCGGTGATCCTCGTCGTCGGGTCGGCGCACGGCCAGCCCCGCCTTCACCGCCCGGTCCACCAACCCCACCGCGCTGTGGTGGCGGAGCAGCAGGTAGGCCGCGGCCTCTCCCACCGTTGGGCCGCGCCGGTCGTTGTGGCCGCGGATGGCGAGCAGGAGCTGGTGCTGGGAGGTGGTCAGGCCGTAAGACTCCACCTTCTCCTCGCTCCAGCGCAGGAAGCGCCGCAGCCCCGTCCTGAAGGCGAGCAGCCGCTGGTAGTCGATGTCTTCCAGGTCTTCCGACATGGCTGGGGATTGTAGTGTCATCTACATCGCGTTGCGATAGAATGCGAGTCATGCATGCGCAGACTCCACCCCGCCGGCTCCTTCTCCTCGCCTGCCTCGCGGCCCTCCTGGGCGCCCTCGGTGGCGGCGCGGCCTGGGTGTTGCTCCATCTCATCGGCCTGATCACCAACATCGCTCTCTTCCACCGCTTCGGCTGGACGGTGCCGTCGTTCCGCGAGCTCCACCCGGGGCCCTGGCTGGTCGTCGCCGCGGTGACCGGCGGCCTTTTGGTATCGCTCCTCGCCAAATGGTCGCCGGTCATCCGCGGGCATGGCATCCCCGAGGCCATGGAGGCGATCCTCCTGCGCCAGAGCCGGATCTCCCCCCGGGCCGCCCTCGCCAAGCCGGTCTCCGCCGCGCTCGCGATCGGCACCGGCGGGCCGTTCGGCGCCGAGGGGCCGATCATCGTCACCGGCGGCGCCCTGGGCTCGCTCCTCGGCCAGGTGCTCCACGTCTCGCCCTCCGAGCGGAAGATCCTCCTCGCCTGTGGCGCCGCGGCCGGCATGTCGGCCACCTTCGGCGCCCCCTTAGCCTCGGTGGTGCTGGCGATCGAGCTCCTCCTCTTCGAGTTCTCGACCCGCGCCTTCATCCCTCTCGTGGTGTCCGCCACGGTCGCCGCCGGCGTTCACTCGGCGCTCTTCGGCTCCGGCCCACTCTTCGCGGTGCCGGCGCACGACTTCGCGGGTCTCAGACTTCTCCCCTGGTTCGTCGTCCTCGGGCTCGGCTGCGGGCTCCTCGCGGTGGTCGTCTCCAAGGGACTCTTCTGGGTCGAGGCGGGCTTCCGCCGGCTGCCGGTGTCCGAATTCTGGCACCCGGTGATCGGCGCCTTGGGCTTCTCGCTGGTCGGCTTCCTCGTCCCCCGCGCCCTGGGGGTGGGCTACGACGCCATCGGGGATGTCCTCAACGACCGGCTGGCGCTCGGGGCCATCGCCGTTCTCGCCGTGGCCAAGCTCGTCGCCTGGTGGATTGCCCTCGGCTCGGGCACCTCGGGGGGGACGCTCGCACCCCTGCTCTTGATCGGCGGTTCGTTCGGCAGCCTCCTGGGCTTCGCCGCCGGGGCCCTCGACCCCAAGCTCGGGCTCACCCCCGGGGCCTTCGCCATGGTCGCCATGGCGGCCCTCTTCGGCGCCTCGACCCGTGCCACCTTCACCGCCATCGTCTTTCTTTTCGAGATCACCGCCGACTACCAGATCATCCTCCCCCTGATGCTCGCCGCGGTGGTGGCCGACATCGTGGCCGCGGCGCTCCTCAAGGAGTCGCTGATGACCGAGAAGCTCGCCCGGCGGGGCCTCAAAGTCCGCACCGAGTTCTCGGTCGACGTCCTCGGCACCACCCTGGTGAGAGACGTCATGTCGACGACGGTCGACACCCTGGCCGCGACGGCCACGGTGGGGGAGGCCCGGCGGAAGATCGCCGCCGGCCGGCACAGCGCCTACCCGGTCGTCGAAGCGGACGGACGCTGCGTGGGGATCGTTGCCCGCGGCGACCTCCTGCGCCGCGAGGCGGCGGAGGAGGAGCCCGTTGCCGCCGTGGCGAGCCGCGACCTGGTGACGGTCGAGCCCGACGAGACCGTGCTCGCCGCTCTGGAGCGCATGCTCCAGGAGGAGGTCGATCACCTGCCGGTGGTGGGGGAGGGCGGGCGCGTGGTCGGCATCTGCACGAGGACGGACGTCTTCAAAGCCCGTCGCCGGCAGTGGGAGCACGAGCAGCGCCAGCCCGGCTGGCGGCCGGCGCTCAAGCGCGAGGTGGTTGCGGAGCCGTAACCTACGCCGCCGTGTACCCGCCGTCGACGGGGAGGACCGTACCGGTCACGTAGGAGGCGGCATCCGAGGCAAGGAAGACCACGGGGCCGACGAGCTCCGAGAGGCGGGCGCGCCGGCCGAGGGGGGTGCGGGCGCGGATGCGGATCTCGGTCGCCGGGTTGGCGTGCTCGGCTTTAGCCCCTTCCATGATGTTCTCCAGATAGCCGGGGGCGACCGCGTTGACCCGGATGCCTTTCGGGGCGAGCTCGACCGCCATCACCTTCGTCAGCAGGTTCACCCCGCCCTTGGCGGCGCTGTAGGAGGCGAGTCCCGGGATGCCGACGATCGCGGCGATCGAGGAGATGCTGACGATCGAACCGCCGCCGTCCTGGGCGAGCATCTGGCGGACCGCGCTCTGCGAGGCGTTGAGCACCCCCCGGAGGTCGACGTCGATCACCCGCGCCCAGGCCTCTGCCGTAACCTCGCCGACCGGCTCGATGATGTCGATCCCCGCGTTGTTCACCAGCACGTCCACCCGGCCGTACGCTGCCACCGCGAAGCGCACCAGAGCCTCGCAGCTATCCGGATCGGCGACGTCGACATGGGTGGCGACGGCCTGGCCGCCGCCAGCCGCGATGCGCTCCGCCGTCTGGCGCGCCCCCTCCTCGTTGAGGTCGCCGAGCACCACCCGGGCGCCCGCGTCGGCCAATCCATGAGCCAGGGCCTGCCCCAGGCCACGGGCGGCGCCGGTGACGATCGCCACCCGATTCGAGAGAGAGAAGAGTCCCGTTCCCATCCGTGTCTTGCCTCCCTATGGGTTGCTCGATGCGACGGCGCAGTTTAGCGCGAAACTCTCCGGCACCCGCTCACGTAATTTGCAACATGGCTTCCAGGAGAGGAACCGATGCCTGAGCTCGAGCGCCTGTCCCACGACCTTCGCTACGCTCTCCGCGGTCTCGCCCGGTCTCCGGTGTTCACCGCCGTGGCTGTCCTCTCGCTCGCTCTCGGGTTGGGGTCCGCGGCGGCCCTCTTCTCGCTCGTCGACGGGGTTCTTCTCAAGCCCCTGTCCTATCGCCATCCCGACCGGCTGGTCTTCATCCGCGAGGTGGTGCCCCCCTTCGCGCGCATCTATCCGGACGTGCCGGTCAATATCCAGCACTTCCGCTTCTGGCGGCGCGAGGCGCGCTCTTTCGCGAGCCTGGCCGCTTTCAGGACGGGGGCGGCGACGCTCACCGGGGCGGGTGAGCCGCAGATCCTGGACACCGCGGAGGTCAGCGCCAACCTGTTCTCTCTCCTGGGCGTTGCGCCCCAGGCCGGCCGCGCCTTCTCGCCGGAGGAGGAGCAGGAGGGGCGCAACCGGGTGGTCCTGGTCACCGATCACCTCTGGCGCCAGCGCTTCGGGGCCTCCCGTGCGCTCCTCGGGAGCGCAATCCTCTTGGACGGCCTCCCCCACACGGTGGTCGGGATCCTGCCGCCCTCCTTCCGGTTCCCGCGCCGGGACGACCTCGGTCCGCTCGCCCGTCTCGGCGAGCGGACCGAGATCTTCCACCCCCTGGGGAAGGGCCAGGAGGGTTGGGAGGGCGATTACGACTTCAGCGTCTTCGGCCGCCTCCGGCCGGGCGTCTCGCCCGCCCAGGGCCGCGCCGAGCTCGACCTCCTGGAGGAGAGGATCGACCGCGAGCACGATGTGACGCGGGGGCTGCACGTCACTCTCCGGCCGCTCCAGGAGGTGTTGGGCGCTCCCGTGCGCACGAGCCTCTACGCTCTCCTCGCTGCGGTGGGGGTGCTGGTGCTCATCGTCGGGGTCAACCTGGCGAACCTCCTTCTCGCGCGGGGCAGCGTCCGGGCGGGGGAGATCGCCGTCCGCACCGCGCTCGGCGCCTCGCGCGCCCGGCTGGTCGAGCAGGTCCTCGCCGAGACCCTCCTCATCGCCCTCGCCGGCGGCCTCCTGGGGGTCCTCGCTGCCACCGCCGCACTGCGCCTCTTCGTGGCCGCGGCGCCGGTCGACCTGCCGCGCCTCGCCGAGGTGCGGGTCGACGGCCGGGTCTGGCTCTTCGCCTTCGGCCTCGCCCTGCTCTCCGGGCTGCTGTCGGGCCTGATCCCCGCCCTCCGGCAGGCCGGCATGGAGCCCCAGGGGCTGCTCCGGGCCGGGAGCCGCACGGTCACCGAGGGGCGCCGCGGCCTGGGGTTGCGGGAATTCCTCGTCGGTTGCGAGGTCGGGCTCTCGGCTCTCCTCCTCATCCTCGCCGGTCTGCTCGTCGCGAGCCTCCTTCGCCTGCAGGGGGTCGACAAGGGTTTCCGGGCGGAACGGGCGATGGCGGTCGACCTGCTGCTCCCGCGCTCCCGCTATCCGGAGATCCGCGACCGGACGGCGCTCTTCGACCGCGCTCTCGCGAGCGTCCGCGCCCTACCCGGCGTGCGCTCCGCCGCCTTCATCTCGAAGCTCCCCCTGACCGGCGAGTCGAACGTCAACGGCATCCAGCTCGAAGGGACCGACCGCGAGGCCCTGGACCCGGTCACCCACGACGCGATCCTCGTCAACGTCCGCTCGGTGAGCGACGCGTACTTCACCACTCTCGACATCCCGCTCCAGCGGGGCCGCGGCATCGAGCCGGGCGACCGCGCTCGCGGGGAGCATGGGGAGCACGGGGGGCTTGGGGTGACCGTCGTTTCGGCCCGTCTGGCGGCGAAGCTCTGGCCAGGGCGCGATCCCCTCGGCAAGCGCTTCAGCACCGGCTCGCAGGTGGGGAAGGTCGAGGTGGTGGGCGTCGTGGCGGACGTCCACAACGCCCGGCTCGACCAGGATCCCACGCTCGTCGCCTACGTCCCCTTCTGGCAGCAGGGGCCGGGCGCGGGCGACCTCGTGCTGCGGACCGCCCTGCCGCCCGAAGCGGTGATGTCCTCGGTGCGGAGCCGCCTCTGGGCGCTCGACCCCGGGCTCCCCGTCCCCACTCTCCGTACTCTGGCGGAGATCGTCGCCGAGTCGCTCTCCCAGCGTCGCTTCCAGATGCAGCTCGCCGCCGGTTTCGCCCTCTTCGCCCTGCTGCTCGCCGCCCTCGGGGTGTACGGGGTCGTCTCCTACAACGTGGCCCAGCGCCGGCGGGAGATCGGCGTCCGCATGGCCCTCGGAGCGCAGGCCGCGGACGTGCTGCGGCTCGTCCTGGCGCGCGGTTTCCGCCCGGTGCTCGCCGGGCTCGCCGTGGGGATCGCCGTCGCTCTCCTCTCCGGGCAGCTCATCCGCAGCCTGCTCTTCGGGGTGAGCGCCACCGACCCGTTGACGATCGCCGGCGTCGCCCTCGTCCTGGCGGCGATGGCCGGCCTGGCCTGTCTCCTCCCCGCCCTGGATGCGGCCAGAGTCGATCCGGGGAGCGTCCTCCACGAAGGGTGACCGCGGGCCGGAAGCCTTTTAGGCAGTAACGAAAACGGGCGCTCGACCGCCTATCCGAAGAGACCGGCTCCGGCGGTCCGCTCGGCCGCCGATTGCCAGTCGAGTACGAAACACCTAAAATGAAGGTTCAGCTACCAGATCGGTAGAGCGCCCGGCGCTCCCGGAGGGACTCCTCGATGAACCCCAGTGCGGGATCGGAAGTCGTCCGCCGCAGGACTCCTCCGTTGGGGGAGATGTTCCGCCGCCTGTTGCGGGCGGATGCGCAGACCCGCGCCGCTCATTCGGTCGAGATCTTCGGGTGGGTGGACCTGGTCCTCGGGCTCCTCATTCTCTTCGCCCCGCACTGGTCCGCCGCGGTCCTCCATCTGCCGGCGCTCTCGGTCCAGGGTGGGAACTATCTCCGGCTCGCCGGTCTCCTGGTCTCCGGGTTGGGAACGCTCTATATCGTCAGCGGGCGCCTCAATGCGGAGGGGTTCGTCTTCGCCTCTCTCCTCGACCGGCCGCTGGTGCCGGTGGTGATGGCGATCCTCTGGGGCCGGGAGATCCTGCCGGGCCCGCTGGCGCTGGCCTTCTCGTTCACCGACTTCGGGGGATTCCTCTGGACTCTTGCGGCCTGGCGGCGGGAGGCTCGGCTCGGCCAGGACGTCCGCCCCAGCTGGCTGGGGGCGAGAACGGTGGCCGGCTTTTTCGGGTTCGTGAGCGGGGTCGTCCGCAACTCGCGCACCTTCCATCCCGACGGCAGGGTCTTTCTCGGCAGCGTCCGGTCGCTCGCGCCGGCGGACGTGAGCCTCGCCCGGGCCGCCGGGGAGCTCGCCGGCAGCACGGTCCTGCTGCGTATGGGGATGGGTCTCATGAAGCGGGGCTGGCCGCGCTGGCTGGCGGACCATGTCCCCGATGCGCCGAGCATCGCCGCGCGTTTCTTCTCCCCAGCGTCCCCGTTGTCCCCGTCAGGCCCCGATCAGGTCCCGCTCGTCCATCGCCGGGGCGAAGACCTGGACCTCCTCTGCACCGCGGGCGGCGACCGGCTGTGGAAGCTCGTCGTCAACCTGGCGACCGGCGGCGGCAAGTACGGGCTTCACCAGTTCGACTACTTCCAGAACGTCTACTACGCCGACGTGCCGTACCGGATCGACGGCGACAGGCAGGACGTCTACCTCCGCTTCGTCCCGGAGCGCCCGCCGGGGTCACCGGGGTCACCGGATTCGCCGGCTTCTCCCCAGGACGGCCCGGGCCGCGAGGCGGGCCTCACCCGGGCGGTCGCCGGCCACTCGGCGGTGCGGATCGAGGCCCAGCGGGTTGGCGACCCGCGGGCGCAGTTCGTCCCCTTCGCGGAGTTCCGCTTCGAGAAGGAGATCGAGGTCGATCAGGAGGCGCTCCATTTCGATCCCATCGCGGGGCGCGGGTTCGTGCCCCACGGCATCTTGACCGACGTCCGCCGGAGCGTCTATCCCGCGAGCGTTGGGAGCCGTGCCGGCAGCAAGGAGGAGCGCGCGCGCCGCGAGAACGAGAGCGTCGCGGCGCGGCTCTCGCGTTACTTCCACCAGGGTCCGAGCCCGGTCCTCGAAGAAGGGAGCCCTGCCATGAACGATTCCGCTCCCGCGGCGGTCCCGGCGCCCGGAAAGCGCCGGTGGGTCGGAATCGCCTTTCTGGCGATCCTCGCCGTCGTCGTCCTCTTCTCCATCTATCTGGCCATTCGGCTGACCGGCGACCAGCCCGTCGACTACGCTGATGACCTCGACCACTGGAAGTACGGCTCGACCGGCGGCGAGCGGATGTCGGGATTTCCCTACTGGATCTGGGTCGCCCTCCCCGAGCTCTTCCCCGAGCTTTTGCCGGACAAGAAGCCCGGCCACGGCTATGCCTCGTTCGGGATGATCTACGAGCCGGGGAAGGACCCGCGCTACGACCTGCCGGTCGGGGTGGCGCGGCGCAAGGTGATGGGCATCGATCGGGTCTTCGTGAACTGTGCCGTCTGTCACACCGGCACGGTGCGCGACGCGCCCGGCGCCCCGCCGCGGATCATCGCCGGCATGCCGGCCAACACCTTCGATATCGGAGCTTTCGAGCAGTTCTTGATGAACGTTCCGGTGAGCGAGAAGTTCACCGCCTCGACGGTCCTCGGGCAGATCCGGAAGATGGAGAAGGCCCCCCACAGGGAAGTCGTCCCCGCCGACGACTTCCTCAATCACACGCTCCTCCAGCTCGCCGGTGTTTCTCTCATGCGCGACCGCCTGCTGATGATCCGGGATCGCCTCCTGTTCATCCAGCCGCTGACCGCTGGCCCGGGGCGGGTCGACACCTTCAACAACCCGAAGGCGCTCCTGAACTTTCCTACCGATCACATTCCGGAAAATCAACTGCACGGCAACTGCGACTTCCCTTCGGTCTGGAACCAGGGGCCACGGGAGGGGATGCAACTCCACTGGGACGGCAACAACACCTCGGTCGACGAGCGCAACCTCTCCGCCGCCTTCGGCACTGGCGCCTACCCGCCGACCCTCGACGCCGAGCGCGTCCTGCGCACCGCCAAATGGCTGAAGACGAAGGCCAAGCCGCCCGACTATCCCTATCCCGTCGACCGGACGCTGGCGGCCCAGGGCGCGCCCATCTACCAGGAGTACTGCGCCGGCTGCCATGGCACCCGGGAGGCGCCCTACCGCCACAAACCGCCGCTTCCTGGCGAGCGCGTCGGCACCGTGGTGCCGATCACCGCGATCGGTACCGACCGCCACCGGCTCGACTCCTATACCTGGACCCTGGCGGTCAACCAGAGCACCCTCTATGCCGGATATGAGAAGGACTGGGGGTTCGACAAGCCTTATCCCCAGCGCTTCACCCACTTCCACAAGACCAACGGCTACGCCAACTCGCCGCTCGACGGGATCTGGCTGCGCGCCCCCTACCTGCACAACGGCTCGGTCCCCAACCTGCGCGAGCTGCTCATGCCGGCGGAGGAGCGGACCAAGCTCTTCTACCGCGGTGACGACGTTTACGATCCCGTCAACGTCGGGTTCGTCTCGAACGTCCCCGAGCGCGATGGGCATCGTTTCTTCAGCTACGACACCGACCCGGGAACGCACCCCGGCAACGGCAACGGCGGCCACACCGGTCCGGCCTACGGCACCCACCTCCCGCCCGGGGAGAAGCAGGCGCTGCTCGAATATTTGAAGACCTTCTGACCGCTGGGCGAGGGACCTGTCATGGACACGCACACGAAGAGAAGGATCTGGCTCGCCGTCCTCGTCATTCTCGTGGTCGGCCTCGGCATCACGGCCTGGTACAAGCTCTACCGAGAGGTGCCGCAGCCAGAGTCGATCACCGGCAATCCGCGGAGCGACTTCCTCTACGGCTCGGTCGGAGCGGAGCAAACCGCCGGTATACCGTACTGGGTCTGGCTGGTGCTGCCGCGCATCTGCAAGCAGGAGATGTCCGGCGAAGGCGGGTACGCCGCCCTCGGCCGGCCGTGGGAGGAGACCGTCGAGATGCCGGCGGGCTTCGCCAAGAAGACGGTCGGCTACGTCCGGGTGGCCGGCAACTGCGCCCTCTGCCACGCTGCCTCCTCCCAGCCCGGGCCGGACGAGGTACCCAAGGTCATCCTCGCCCCTCCCGGCCATGCCACCGACCCGAAAGCGCTGCTCGCATTCTTCCAGCAGTGCGCGGCGAGCCCGCACTACAATGCCGGAGAGATCCTTTCAGAGATCGGGATGACGACGAAGCTCTCCCTCTTAGACCAACTGCTCTACCGCTTCGTCCTCATCCCGCGCACTCGGCGGGCGCTCCTGCATGGGGAAACGGTGATGATCGATTCGGAGCTTCAGAGCCACAGCCAACACCCCGACGCTCCCTTCGCGGGGAAACGGCGGCAGGATCTGGCGACCTGGCTCAAGAGTCAGCCGAGGTAACCGCCGAGTTTACTTCCGAGCGTCGGCGGCGATCACTTCGCTCGCCTTTTCGCTGATCATGTAGATCGGGGTGACGATGAAAAATCCCGGGATGCGCGGGAAGACCGAGGCGTCCACCACCCGCAGACAGCGCGTTCCGTAGACCCGAAAGGAGCTGTCGACGACCGCCATCCGATCGCCCTCCGGTCCCATCCGGTTGGTGCAGGAGGCGTGGTGGCCCCAGGCGTTGTCCTTGACGAACTGCCTGAGGTCGTCGCCTTTCACGTCCTCACCCGGCAGCTCCTCCGCTTCGATCAGCGACCGCGCCCCCCGGGTCATCACCCGCGCCAACTCGATGCCGTGGACCACCGATTCGAGGTCGTCCCCGCTCGCGTCGTTGCCCTCCTCGAAGTAGCGGAAATCGATCTGCGGCACGTCCAGCGGATCGTTCGAGCGGAGAGTCACCTGTCCGGCGGTGTTGTTCGTGTGCGCCTTCAAGATGCCCCAGGTGAAATAATCCTTGTGCTCCCGAAAGAGCTTCGAGTAGCCGGGGAAGTACCCCTTGAAGAGCCCCGCCAGGCCGAAGAGGAAAAGGTCGGGCTCGGGCCGGCTCGCCGCCGCTTTGGTGATGACGCTCACCACCGCGCCGTTGGTGGTGTAGACCCCCTTGCCGGCGAGCCACTCCGTGAACACCGGATCGGGTGTTCCGCCCTGGGCCGGCGCCTCGAAGGTGGCGTTTTTGAGCAGCCCGAAGTCGCTCTTCAGCCGGTTGACGACGGCGATCTCGTAGCGGTCCTGGAGGTTCTGGCCCACCCCGGGAAGGTCGACCCGCACCGGGATTCCAAAACGTTCCAGCTGATCCTTCGGGCCGATGCCGGACAGCAGGAGGAGCTGCGGCGAGTTGAAGGCACCGCCCGCGAGGATGACCTCCCGCGAGGCATAGGCCCGCCTCGTCTCGCCCGCCTCGTTTTCTCCGTCTTTTCTGGCGTCGCCCGCACAGCGGCCGGCGCGGTAGAGCTGCCGACCGGCCCGGTACTCGACGCCGACCGCCCGGTTGCCCTCGTCGAAAAGCACCCGGGTGGCGAGGGCGCCGGTCTCGATGCGCAGCTGGTCGGGGTGGTCCTTCTCGACCTGCTTCAAGTACTCGCGGGGGCCGATCCGCCGGCCGGCATGGGTGGCGAGCGGCGTCTGCCTTAGACCTTGAGCGCTCCTTACGACCAGGCGCCAGTCGTTGGGATCGGCGATGGTGAGCATGTCCTCCAGGACGTCCAAGAGCGGCAGCTTGAGCTCATGGAGGGCGGCGCTGGCCGAATCGAGGAGGAGACTCACGAGCTCGCTGTCCGGGAAGACCATGCGCGGATCGGCCACGTTGGTCGAGAGCCAGCCGTCATAGCCATGCCGCGAGGGGTTGACGCCCAGCAGCCGGTCGGCCTCCTCGCGGAGGTGCTGGTACTCGCATTTCTCCAGGCGCTCGAAGTAGCCCCGCATCCGGTCGCTCTGCCAGGACGGATCGCCGGTCAGCTCGGCGATGTGATCCCAGTCGCTGTTGTGGGGATAGAGCGTGATCATGGCGTTGTGGACGGTGCAGCCGCCGAGAGTCCCGGCGCGAGGATAGAGGACGCCGTCCCGTTCGGGGACGAACTTGGGGTCGCGGCGCTGCCGCTCTTCGCTTCCGTAATGCCGCACGAAGAAGTCCCACTTGAGCTTCTCGTCCTCGGAGGCAAAGGCGTGGAAGCAGGGGACCTGGCAGTTGTAGTTGTCGGGGGCGTCCTCGCCCGCTTCGAGGAGCAGCACCTTGAACCCGGCCTTGGCGAGGTTGGCGGCCAGAGGCCCGCCGCCGGCGCCGGAGCCGACGACGAGGAACTCGCAGTCGGGCTGTTCGCGAGAGGTCACAGACCCTCAAGCTACCTCAATTGAGCGGAACCGACAATATCCCCGGGTTCCCCGGAGCCAGCGTTGCCAATGCCACGAGCGACCGGTTATGATCGGAACGGCTAAAAGAAAACATGCGACTGGAGAGAGGCCATGACCAGCCCGGCCGTCCTGCTGTACCAGGTTCTCGTCGACGAGTACGAGAGTCAGGGGATTCTGCCGCCGCTCCGCCGCGAGGAGCTCGAGCGGGAGTTCGAGGCGCGGCGACCGGACCTCGAAAAGAGGTTCGCTCCCTTCCGGACCGCGGACCCCGCCGAGTATGAGAGGAAGCTCGACGCCGAGCGGGTCAAGGGCTTCTATGCCTGGCTGCACCGAAACGGCGTCCGCCGCTCCGCCCTCTGCTTTTCGGGGGGCGGCATCCGGAGCGCGACGTTCGGCCTCGGCCTCGTCCAGGGGATCGCCCGCCACCGCATGCTCGACCGCTTCGACTACCTCTCGACGGTCTCGGGCGGGGGATATCTCGGGGGCTGGCTGACCGCCTGGATCTACCGCGAGCGCCAGCGCCCCTTAGACCCCAGGCAGGCGCTCCAGGAGGTCGAATCCCAGCTCCGAAGCCTTCCCGACTCGCCGCTCGAACCGGGGCCGGAGCCGCTCCAGTACCTGCGGAGCTACAGCCGCTACATGAGCCCCAAGCTGGGGCTCCTCTCGGCCGACACCTGGACCCTCTTTGCGATCTTCCTCCGCAACCTCTTCCTCAACTGGCTCGTCCTCCTGCCGCTTTTAGCCGCGGTCCTGGTGATCCCGCGGGCGAGCGTCATCCTCGTCCGGCTGGGTTCGCGGCCCTGGTTCCAGGCCCAGGAGTCCTGGATTCTCCCGGCGGTCTTCTGGGCGGCGGTCCTCCTCGGCGCGTGCGCCATCGCCTATATCAGCGCCAGCCGCCCGAGCCTCGGAAACCGCGGCACTCTCTCCGAGCGCCGGCGGACCCAGGAGTGGTTTCTCCTTCTCTGCCTCCTGCCGCTCAGCCTGATGTCGATCCTGATCACCCTCTACTGGGCCTGGCTGCGGAGCCGCGGCACGCCGCTCGCCGGCCTCCATTTCGTCATCCTGGGGCAGCGAACTTCTCCTCTCCTCGCCTTCGCCCTCTTCGGAGCCCTGCTGCATGTCCTGGGTTTCGCCCTCGCCCGGTTCTGGGTGAGGAAGTACGTCCTGGGGGAGCTCGGGATCACCCTGTTGACCGGAGCCCTGGGCGGCGCCTCGGCCTGGCTCGCCGCCTCGCACCTCTTTCCGGCGATCGGCAGCGGGCTTAGCACCGAACTGTATGTCTGCTTCGCCGCGCCCCTGCTCCTCTTCCTGTTCCTCCTCGCGGCGACCCTCTTCGTCGGCCTGTCGAGCTATTACACGACCGATGCCGATCGCGAGTGGCTGGCCCGATCCGGCGCCTGGCTGCTGATCGCGATCGCCGTCCGGCTCGCCTTCTCCGCCCTCGTGATCTACGGCCCGGTCGCCCTGCTCCATGCGGTCGGCTGGGTCTCCTCGATCGGCGGCGTCTCCGGCCTGGTGACGCTCTTCCTCGGCCGGAGCGCCAAGACCAAGAGCAAGGACCAGGAGGGGAAGGACGACAAGACCTCGGTTCTCCTCGACAAGCTCCTGGTCTTCGCGGCGCCGATCTTCGCCGCCTCCATCCTGGTGCTCCTCTCGCTGGGGACGACGCTCCTCGTCCGCTGGCTCGGAGACAGCCTGTTCCCGGGCTATACCTGGCCGCCTCTCGCGGGAGTGCCTGCCAGGGTCTGGTGGCCCGCGAGCACCATCTACTATTCCCCCTGGAAGGCGGTCCTCGCCGCCTTCGCCCTCCTGGTGGCGGTCGGCGGGTGCATGGGCCGGTTCGTCGACATCAACAGTTTCTCCCTCCACGCCGCCTACCGCGACCGGCTGATCCGCGCCTACCTGGGAGCGTCCCGGGGCAGCGAGCGCCGGCCGAATCCATTCACCGGCTTCGACGAGGACGACAACCTCCAGCTCAAGGAGCTCCGCGGCAACCGCCCCTTCCACGTCGTCAACATGGCGCTCAACCTGGTCGCCGGCCAGGATCTCGCCTGGCAGGACCGCAAGGCCGAGACCTTCACCGCCTCGCCCCTCCACGCCGGGAGCTTCCGCCTGGGCTACCGGGACGTGGCGGAGTACGGCCGCCACAAGAAAGGGGACGCCGCCCTCTCCCTCGGCACCTCGGTCGCCATCTCCGGTGCCGCGGCGAGCCCCAACATGGGCTATCACTCCTCGCCGGTCGTCACCTTCCTGCTCGCCCTGTTCAACGTGCGCCTGGGCTGGTGGCTGGGAAACCCCGGCCCCTCGGGCGACAAGACCTACGCCACCCCGGGTCCCCGCTTCGCTCCGTCCCCCCTCTTCGCCGAGGCGTTCGGGCTCACCGACGCCCAGCACCCCTACGTCTATCTCTCGGACGGCGGGCACTTCGAGAACCTCGCCCTCTACGAGATGATCCTCCGCCGCTGCCACTTCATCGTCGTCTCGGACGGCGGCGAGGATCCGGAGTTCACCTTCGAGGATCTCGGCAACGCGGTCTCTAAGATCCGGGTGGACTTAGGCGTACCGATCAAGTTCGAGAAGATCCTCATGCGTCCGCGCCAGCCCGACGGGGAGAGCTACGACAAGGCGCGGAGCGAGAGCTCGGCCGCGCTCCAGCCCTACTGCGCTCTCGCCCGCATCTGCTACTCCTGCGTCGACGGCGTGTCCAGCGGCCAGGTGGAGGACGGGCTCCTCCTCTACATCAAGCCGTCCCTGAACGGCACCGAGCCTGCCGACGTCTTCCACTACGCGCGGCTCCACCAGCTCTTCCCCCACGAGCCGACGGCGAACCAGCTCTACACCGAGTCGCAGTTCGAGAGCTACCGCGAGTTGGGCTCCCACGTCATGCAGACGATTCTCGACGGGATTCCCGCCGGGGCGACGCTCGAGGATCTGTTCAAGAAAATGGAGGGCGAGCTCGGGAGCCCGCCCTCCTGCGGGTAGCGCGGGCACCGAAGAACCGCGAATGCCTCTCCCTTCCAGCGTGTCCTTCTGAGCGCAGCGAAGGATCCAGGGAAAGACCACCAGGTAGAGCTTGCTTGTAGTGGTCCTCCAGCCGGCCCACGGCGCTGATCATGTTGGCACCGGACACCGCCTTAGCCAGGCGGTGTTCTCCTGCCGTGCCGGGATCATCCCGGTGGTGGTCTTCGTCGACCGGAAGATTACGCCGGCTCAGTTCATTTTGCACACCTTTTGAGGGCACCTCAGATCGCATTTCGCCCAATATATGGCACAGTCCGGCATGGGGAGTGCCGAAGGGAAGAAGGAAAGGAGGAAGGTCATGGCGAGAGTGCTGGTCGTTGAGGACGACCTTCAGACCGCCGCGCAGATTGCGGCGGCGCTCGTGCACCGGAAGGAGACTATCGAGGCCCTGCCGGAGAGGTCGGCGGAAGTGCGGCGGCGGTTGATCGGAGAGGGCGGGAGTAGGTGGTACTCCTCGGCCACTGGGCAGCCTGCGGCAGCACCTGCTCCCCGTGTGAGATCAGGGCATAGTCATGCGGAGAGCCTCGGGCATTTTCAGTTTCTCGGCTGCCTCGTTCGGGGCACTCTCTAACCACTTCTGTGCCCACTTTGCTAAGTCCGAATCCCCAGCGTAGGTGGCCCATAGCGCGTTCCAGACTAACGGCCAAGAGCCTGGAAGTTGAGTGTGGTTCAGCCATTCGCGCGCCAATTCGTCCAATTCCTTGTCATCTTGGCCAATCGCTCGCAGAGGAAACCACACCTCCGTCCAAGACCTATTCTCCCTGGGAACCTTTTTCAACCACTCCCGACCGAGGATCTCGAGTTCGTGATCCGCTGGCATGCATTGCCAGAGATCTGCCCATACGGATCCCCATGAGCCCCGATCCGGTCGCGCTTGTCGAAGCCATTGGCGAGCCATTTGCTCGAGTTCAGGATTGCCTGATTTCTTACTCCATATAGGTCGCCAGATATAAGGCCAGGGTCCCGCGCTCGAATGAACGCCGCGCAGCCACTGTAGACCTTGCTCTTCTAGTTCGGACCATTCGGGTCCTCCTTCTGGAGCAGAGCCAACGAGGCGGCTCCATAAGAACGACCACGTTCTACCCGTGGAAGGCAACTTCTTAAGCCATTCCAAGCCGAGGCGCGCTACTGCGGGATCTCCGGGCGCTTCTTTACATAGTGTCTCCCATATAAGACTCCACGAGGCGCGCTCGATGGGAGCACTGCGCTAGCCACCGGCAGGCCAGATCAAGAAGCTCTGAGGTCCCTGGCGCTGTCTGCCAGAGTGGCAGCCAAACGAACTTCCATGACCTATGCTCAGCAGGTGTTCGAGCGAGCCACTCTCGTCCGAGTCGGCCCAATTCGGGCTCGTTGGGTGCAGCTTGCCAGAGAGGTTGCCAAACGTAGGCCCAGGAGCCGTGCTCGGCGGGTGCATGCGCGAGCCACTCCCGCGCCAGTTGAGCTAGTTCGGGATCGCTAGGTGCCGCCGCTTGCCAGAGAAGTCGCCAAATGTACGCCCAGGAGCCATGCTCGGCGGGTGCATGCGCGAGCCACTCCCGCGCCAGTTGAGCCAGTTCGGAATTATCCGAGTTGGCCTGCCAAAGGATCTCCCAAACGAATTTCCAAGAGCCATGCTCCGCGGGTGCCCGCGCGAGCCATTCTCGCGCCAGTCGTTCCAGTTCGGGTTCGCTGGGCGCCGCTTGCCAGAGAGGTTGCCAAACGTAGGCCCAAGAGGCGTGCTCGGCGGGTGCATGCGCGAGCCACTCCCGCGCCAGTCGCCCCAGTTCGGGATCGCTAGGTGCCGCTTGCCAAAGCGGTTGCCAAACGTTAGGCCCAAGAGGCGTGCTCGGCGGGTGCATGCGCGAGCCACTCCCGCGCCAGTTGAGCCAGTTCAGAATTATCCGAGTTGGCCTGCCAAAGGGTCTCCCAAACGAATTTCCAAGAGCCATGCTCCGCGGGTGCCCGCGCGAGCCATTCTCGCGCCAGTCGTTCCAGCTCGGGTTCGCTGGGCGCCGCTTGCCAGAGAGGTTGCCAAACGTAGGCCCAAGAGGCGTGCTCGGCGGGTGCATGCTCGAGCCACTCCCGCGCCAGTTGAGCCAGTTCAGAATTATCCGAGTTGGCCTGCCAAAGGGTCTCCCAAACGAATTTCCAAGAGCCATGCTCCGCGGGTGCCTGCGCGAGCCATTCTCGCGCCAGTCGTTCCAGCTCGGGTTCGCTGGGCGCCGCTTGCCAGAGAGGTTGCCAAACAAATTGCCAGGAGCCGTGCTCGGCGGGCGCATGCTCGAGCCACTCCCGCGCCAGTCGCCCCAGTTCGGGATCGCTAGGTGCCGCTTGCCAAAGAGGTTGCCAAACGTAGGCCCAAGAGGCGTGCTCGGCGGGTGCATGCTCGAGCCACTCCCGCGCCAGTTGAGCCAGTTCAGAATTATCCGAGTTGGCCTGCCAAAGGGTCTCCCAAACGAATTTCCAAGAGCCATGCTCCGCGGGTGCCCGCGCGAGCCATTCTCGCGCCAGTCGTTCCAGCTCGGGTTCGCTGGGCGCCGCTTGCCAGAGAGGTTGCCAAACGTAGGCCCAAGAGGCGTGCTCGGCGAGTGCATGCGCGAGCCACTCCCGCGCCAGTCGTTCCAGCTCGGGTTCGCCGGGCGCCGCTTGCCAGAGAGGTTGCCAAACAAATTGCCAGGAGCCGTGCTCGGCGGGCGCATGCTCGAGCCACTCCCGCGCCAGTCGCCCCAGTTCGGGATCGCTAGGTGCCGCTTGCCAGAAAAGTTGCCAAATGTAGGCCCAGGAGCCATGCTCGGCGGGCGCATGCTCGAGCCACTCCCGCGCCAGTCGCCCCAGTTCGGGATCGCTAGGTGCCGCTTGCCAGAAAAGTTGCCAAATGTAGGCCCAGGAGCCATGCTCGGCGGGTGCATGCTCGAGCCACTCCCGCGCCAGTCGCCCCAGTTCGGGATCGCTAGGTGCCGCTTGCCAGAGAAGTTGCCAAATGTAGGCCCAGGAGCCATGCTCGGCGGGTGCATGCGCGAGCCACTCCCGCGCTAGGCGTCCCAGTTCGGGATCGTCGGGTGACGCTTGCCAGAGGGGCTTCCAGACGAAGTCCCAGGATGCGTTCTCAGCGGGTACTCGCGCCAGCCACTTTCGCCCGAGTCGAGTCAGTTCTGGATTGCAAGGTTCTCTTTGCCAGAGTATCTGAAACACATAGGGCCAAGAGCCCTGCTCGGCAGGCGCTCTCGCAAGCCATTCTTGTGCGAATTGTACTAAGTCAGGGTCGTCGGAAGCTACTTGCCAGAGATGTTGCCAGACGAAGGCTAACGAGCCGTGGTCAACAGGCGCCCGCATAAGCCATTCGCGAGCGAGTTGTACTAATTCAGGGTCATTGGGCTCCGCCTGCCAGAGTGCCTGCCAGACAAAGGCCCAGGAGCGGTGCTCTGCGGTGACCCTCTCGAGCCACTGACGGGCTACGAGTCGGACCTCGGGATCCTGGGAGAAAATCTTGAGGAGCCATTCAAGCAAGAAGCTGACATCTGCTCTTGCCAACCTCATCCATTGGATAGACCAATCCCGAAGCTCGCCGGCTGGATCATGAGCACGACAAAGAGCCTCCAAAATGAAATTGGCGGAGGGCTGTTGGTGCCAGAGTGCCGCCCACTCCCTCGCCCACTGCTGGGCCCGAGGCAGCAGTGGGACAAGCTCGCTGAGCAAGTAGCACGCAGCAAATTCCAGGTGGTACCTCTGTGTCCACTCGACTACCGAGACAGGGATCTCCTTACCTTTGGAATGGTGCAGGATTTCCCTTCCAAGCTCGCTCCAAGCGAGGTCCGCTGGCGCGACTCGGAGCAGCTCCTGCGCCAGGGACAACAGAGTAGATTCACCGTTCGAGACCCTGAGGGCCTGCCGTAGAAGACGGCTCGTTTCTGCTCTCCTGGGATGGCGCCTTGCCCAGGCGTCAATCAGACGCCATAACCGAGGCTCCTGGAGCCGAAAAAGTGCGTCCCATACAACCGGTACCCATTCCTTCCAATCCAATTTCAACGAATCGGAAAGGAGCTCAAGAATAGCCGCCGCCGCCCGCTTCGCGAGAGGCTCGGTTAGATGTCCCAGGTTCTGCAATAGCTTGTGGCAGGTAAGTCGTAGCCCGGTCTCTCCAAGGTTCTCCATACGGACGGCAGTGATGGCGCTGAGAGTCGGGTCAGGTTCGAGGCGAAGCTCAGGGCTGAGAGCCTGTACTTCAACCCACACAGGGAGATCAGAAAGCGGCAATGGACCGTTCGCCACCATGAAGAGGTAGAGCTGCCCCAGAGTTTCGCGCCCGAGATCGGGCTCGAGCCGTTCCTCGAGCTGCGGTGCACGGGACGATCCCTTGAGGATACGCGCGAGCGCCCAGAGCGGTGCCATTCGGTTCCGCGGGGCTCCACCATGGAGGAGGCAGTCTTTTACCGCGTCTATCAAGTGGGACTTACGCTCTTCGCGGTTGTTCCGGCTTAAGGGGTACCAGGATTCGTAGATGGCGTTGGAGAGATGGGGATGGGCGAGCCACATGCCAGGGCGCCCGCCAGCTTCCTCAGCGATGTGCTCCTCACTCCGCAGGCGGTTGAAGATGTCGACTTGATGCGGAGTAAGCTCACGCTGGATCGCCTCACGCGGGTAGCCTACGTAGAGGCGGTTAAGCGCCAGGAGCTTCGTCACGAAATGGTCGATGGCTCCGCTCGGGTCCGCTCCGCGCAGCCGTCGGCGAAAGTTGGCCGCGAAGTTGGGCAGGGTTCGAGCGACTCGCCATTCGAAAAAGAGTTGGACGAGCAGCACGTTATGACCGCCGATGTCCGGAGGTTCCTGTCCGGTACGTTGCCGATACCACTCGCGGAGACTCTGAAGCTCTTCCTCTTCCTCGACGGGGAGAGTGTGAGTCTCGAGCAGGACGTCCCGCGACATTTCAGCCTGCAGAGCTTCGGCCTGTTCACTCGGCCCGCAGCAGAAGAGCAGGGGAACTTCGTCGGACCGGTTTCCCTCGCGTGCGTCCTGAATGACCGTGAGAGCTTCGCGCCAGAGAGCAGCAGCCTCCATCTGCTCGGCTGGGGCGAAAGGATCGTCGAGGCCGATTATGACGGGACGACCCTTCCGCTGTAGCCGGCGCGCCCACCGAAGGGTCCGCGGCAGCGCCTCGACCTTGTCAGCGATCCACAGGATGGGGCCTCGACCGCGCTCGTGCAAACGCGCCAGGAGATGGAGGAGAGCGACGCTCTTTCCTGAGCCGGATCTGCCATCGATCCAGAAGACGGGGACGCGCAGCCCCTGGTCCTGTCCCGCCGGGTCGCTGTCGATCCAGGCCTCCGCGTGGTCGGTGAGAGCGGCATAGACCTCCGGCCGCGGGGCGAAGAATCCCTCGGAGAGATGGCGAACTTGGGGTTGGCTGCCGGAGAGGAAACCGCCATGGCTCACTTCCGGAGGGGGCTGGTCTCCAGTCTCCCAGATATAGATGCCAGGCGGCCGGGACTCACTGTCACTGCCCCTGAGCTGATGCAGGTCGCTCCAGATGAACTTGGCCGTCGCCTCAAACGAGCCACCCTCCGCTGTAGCATCCTGAAGGAGTCCCAACCAGCGATAAACCAGGTCGAGAGGGTTCCCGCAATCGAGCTTGTTGGCGAGGAGGGCGAGAAGCTCGTCCTCAGGGTCGGGCTCGATGGCCGGCGAGACCTTCTGGAGAAAGAGGCTGAGATCTCCAGGATCCGGGCTGCGCTCGGGGTGCCAATCGGAGAGAGCGGCCTTGATCTCCGACTCCGTTCCATGGGACGCCAGAACTCGATAGCGAAGCTTGTCGGCCAGTCGCGGAGTTTTGCGTGCAGCCAACTGATGGATAAGCCAGAGCTCCTCCAGGGCGGAGCGCACGGTTTTCCGGGTCGCTGTCTTCTTGATCTGCGTGAGGGTGACAGCTCGACCGCTTTCCACGGTCAGGAGATCGGAGAGACGCTCCGTAAACACCCGTGGGCGCGCTTGGTCTTCGCGGGATCCTGCCAGCCAGGCCCCGACGGTGTGCAGGAGGACCGCAAGGAACTGGTATCGGAAGCCTGAGAGTGCCTGAAGCGCGCCCTCCGCCCGGTTTCGATACTCCCCTTTCCAGGCGGTCTCGAGCTCCCGGACCTCCGCGAGAAGAGCGTGCAGCTCAGTCTGGTCGCTTGGCATTACGCAAATTCTATCCTGAACGCACCTGGAGGGACGACCGTCCGACGGGTGCACGACCGCTACTTGGGGTGCCGCGTGATGCTGGCGGGATTTGTCGGCTAACGAAAAGCCCTCTCTATGGCGGCACGGGCATGGACCAGGATCGCCGGGTCCGCGTTCACTGTCGTCAGCCGGTCCAACAGGATCTCGGCCTGCGCCAGGTGGTGCCCCGCGGCTTCGGCCAGGAAGGCGAGGTCTTTGTCGCGCCCGGCGATCACCTTCGCCACGAGCAGATCGTGGATCTCCAGACAGAGCCCGCGGACGCCACGGGTGTTCTCGTTCTGGATAACGACGAGCCGTTCTTTCCAACCTTGCGGCAGGCGGGCGGTTTCCTCTCCTACGCCCTGGGCGTAGTAGCCGAACGTCTGGTGAAACGGGGAGAGCTCGCCGATGCTGCCCTCGATGAGGTCGGCGCGCTCGGGGTGGTGGAGCGGCCAGAGGTCGGCCTCCGTCGAGACCCGCATCGAGGCCGGGGCGTCGGGGAACTGTCCGAGGATGGCCTGGCTGCCGATGACCACGATCGTGTCGTCGTCGGCGATCTCCGCGGCGGCACGGAGGAGGTGCTCCAGTTGCTTCCGCGTCATGGCTGTCCGGAAAGCCGCTCGCGGGTCTCCCTCCAGATCTTCCAGCGCTCCTGGGGAGTCAGGGCTCCGGCGAAAGGGCTCGACTGGCGGAGCTCCGCCGCGAGCTCGCTCCTTTCGACCAGGAAGGCCGCAACGGAGGCAGGATCGCCCGCGAGCACTTCCGCCCACTTCCGGGCGTAAAACGTCGCTCCGCCCTCGCGAGCCAGCCAGCTTTGTACCCGCTGTCGGGCCTTCTCCAGAGCCTCGGGCTCCACCTCGAAGCGCTCGGCGATGGCGCGGTGGTAGGCGACGCTCCTCTCCTCCGCTAGTCGATGGGGATCCATGGTGACTCGAACGCTAGCACAGGGGAGGAGGCCGCCCTGCCTCTAGAACGTCTTTAAAAACTCGATCAAAGCCCGCTTGTCGTCGTCGCTCAAGCCCGGCTCGTCCTTGGCGAGCGAGGTGCCGAAGTAGTGGCCGCGGTTGACGACGAAGTCGGGGCACTTGCTGAGCGCCAAGAGCGGCTTCGCGAGCGGTGCGAAGGCCTGGCGCGCCTGGGCTTCGGTCGGGTGCTGCGGCAGCTGCAGGAGCGCGAGCTTGAGCTTCAAGAGCAGATCGACGAGCTGTGCGTCGTGCTGGAGCTGCTGGGCCGGGGTCAGGTTGTCGGGCCGCAGGTTGACGTTCGAGAGCAGGTTGACCGGGGTGCCGGTGGGGATCGGTCCGATCTCGATCCCGCCGTCGCCGAGAATCGACGGGGTCACCCGCTTCGCCAGCGTTCCCAGCTCCGGATGGGCGCGGACGAAATCGGGCAGATAGCCGGCCGGCACCCGGAAATAGCTCGGCCCCGTCGTCCGGTCGATGAGACCGGGGACCTTGTCGCCGAGCACCGAGTCCTTCTGGCGCTTCTCGGGCCAGAGCATCTGCTCGATCGAATTCTGGAACGAGTCCATCCGTTTGGCGACCGAGGGCTCCGAGTTGAACTTGCCGACGCTGTTGTTCAAGAGGAAGGGGGCCGTCGACCAGAGGCTGATGAGCGACGCCGGGCGGGTGTAGCCGCGGCCGCCGGCCGGCATCTGGTACGGCCGGGCCTCGCCGGTGAACGGGTCGTGGACGGTGATCGTCCCCACCGACGGCAGGGTCTTGTAGGACTGGGAGGAGAAATTGTCCCAGATATTGCCGGCGATGGCGTTGGTCGCGAGCGGGCTGCAGGCGTTGGTCTGGAGAAGGGTCACCGGCACCCGCAGCTCGGTCGAGAGATAGTTGCCGTCGAGGAAATCGGCGGCTGAAACGATCTGCCGCATCTTCTGCTTGAACTCGGGGGTCTTGGTCCACGCCCAGTACCGATTCCAGCAGTCGAGATATCCCGGTCCGGCGCAGCCGCCGGGATCGACCCCTGGCGCGGGAGTGGGGAACTTGCTCGAGTGGCAGCGGGCGCAGGTGTCGGCGAAGACCTCCTTGCCGCGGGTGAGCCTGGCATTGTCCTGGGTCAGGTAGGCGGCGCCGCCGGGGGCGTCCTTCAGGTGATGCGGGGCGGTGCTGGCGAGGAAAAAGGCGGCGACGGCGGGCGTCTGCGCCTCGGTCGCCTGCCAGTAGGCCGAGTTCTTTCGCGCCACGGCGATCTCGATCGGCGAGATCGGTTTGCCCCCCACGAGAGGATTGAAGTGCCGGGTCCACTCCTCGCTGAAGAGGCCGATGTTCAGGAACACCCGGTTCAAGGCGCCGAGCGGCCCTACCGAGTCGCTGCCGTCTTTCAAGATGCGCGGCACGAAGGCGGTCGCTGGCGGTTTGAAGAACTCGGTGAGCGGCCCCGACTTCACATAGTCGTTGAACTGCGCGTTGTTGAGCCCGCCGCCGGCGAGCGTCTCCTGGCCCCGGAGCTTGCCCTGGGCCAACCGGGGCCCTAGGTTGTAGATCGCGTTCATCGTCCGCGGGTTGTTGATGTAGTCGGTCGAGATGAGCGAGGTGTCGAGCGCGCCGGGCCGGGAGGTGTGGAAGAGCTGGAAGGCGAAGCTCGTGGGGTCCGCCTCCCAGCTGAAGATGCGGTCGACCCAGAAGTACTGGGCGCCGACGTTCGAGCTCAGATCCGCCCACTGCGGGTGCTCCGGATCGGCGGGCGGGTGGACGGGGTTCGGCCCGATGTGGCAGAAGCCGCAGGACATGCCGACCCGGTAGGGCTTCACGAGATCCTTGGAGAAGTAGTAGGTGGGGTCCTTGTAGTAGCGCTCGGCGTCCCACTTCTTGGCCGCCACCGCGTCGAAAGCCGGATTGGGAAAGAGCCGGAGGCCGACGATGCCGGTGGCCCAGCCGTAGTAGGAGCCCACCGGCAGGTTCTTGCCCCGGGCGCCGGTCGCGACCCCGGGATAGCTCTTCTCGTTCTCGAAGGGATCGGCCGGGCAGTCGGGCCGGCGCTTGTCGAGCCAGAGGCCGAAGCGGTTCGGATCGGGGCCGGTCGCCTTCTCGAAGCAGGGCTCGTTGACGAGGCCGAGGTACTGCCACCGGGTGTCGCGGCTGAACTTGAGCGACGGATGCGAGGAGAGCGTCTTCAAGAAGTCGAGGGTGCCGACGCTCCTGGCCGAGATGTCGTCCCAGAAGCGATCGTTCCCCCCCGTCCAGACGTTCCAGGTGTTGCGCCCCTTGATCGCGTCGGGAGAGAGGGCGACACCGCTGTCCATGTCGTGGAAGTAGTCCTCGCCTGCGGCGGGGAACGACGCCACGCTCCGGTTGACGGCGCGGGCCTCGTCGAGGACCGTGGCTCCGGAAGGGATTGGAGTGGCAGGAGTGGCGGGATTGACGCCATTGTCGCCAATACGGGTATGGTCTTTGGCGACCTCGTCCTTGGGACGACAGCCCGGGAGGGCGATCAGGCCGAACAGAATGAGGCTGCCAAGGATGCTCGGGACCTTCCTGGTCATGGGCGTCGCTCCTCGCCGGCCCACCCAAGCTCCGGCTGGTTGGTTGTGCTGCTTGATAGAATTTTACCACGGTCTTTGAAGCAACGTCTTTCCGTGTTTGACAGAAGTCGCCGAGTTTAAATAAACTTTCAGCGAGCCCAGGCAGGTGACCGGCAGGTGAGTGGAACGTGCCCCGTGCCCGACCCGTCCGGGCCGGCAGAGGGGCGCGGAACCGAGGAGGCGATTGACCATGGCCTACGACGTACCGCAGCTCTTGAAGATGTCCCAGGCGGAGCTCGACAAGCTGTTCGAGGACAGCACGGCGGGCGAAATCCCCAACGGCGAGGCGGAGGGCACGGCGATCATCGCCCCGGGCACCCACTACACCGCCGAAATCGCCAGCTTGATCAACCACTTCGCCTGGCAGGGCAAGAACTTCGACGCCGTTAAAGGCGTGCTCAAGAACCGCATCCTTCCGCTCGGCTTCAACGCCATCCTCGCCAAGGTCTACAAGGGGACGAGCTGGCTCGACGGCAAGGAGTGCATCGTCCTCGACTACTCCGAGACCTCGCTCGTGGCGCACTGGATCCGCGACGAGATCCGCCAGATCGGACCGGGTCTCTACCTCGGCAAGGTCTACTGGGAAAAGAAGCGGCTGATCGACTTCGCCCTCAAGTTCTGACCCGCCGGCGCGGTTCTCAGAAGCTCTCGCTGGTCGAAACCAGCCACTGCGCCCGTTTGAGCGAACGCTCGGCGCCGAGCGGGAAGGCGAGGTCCAGGTGGACGACCGAGCCGCGCGCCGAGCGGCTGGAGCCGATCCGCAGGCCGACGCCGGCATCCTTCAACAGCCGCTCCCTGCCGATCCGCGGCGAGTCGAGGAACCAGGCCCTCCCGGCGTCGAAGAAGACGACGCCTCCCAGATAGACCAGGTGGAAAAGCTCGCGGTTGGAGTAGAAGCGCTGCTCCAGGTTCAAGAGCACCTTCCGGTCGCCCTGCTCGAAACGCAGCGGATAGCCGCGCAGGCCGCTGTCCCCGCCGAGGAGAACCTGGGCGTCTCTGTCCAGCCGGTGGGCCACGGTCCCCTCCAGATTGACATAGGTGAGGCTCGTGCCGGCATCCCGCGCATAGAAGTGCACCGCGCCGCTCGCCACGACGTTTTCGGAGCGCCCCTCCGCGTAGCGGGCGGTCGCCTGGAGCGAGCCCAGCAGCAGCTGCTCGGGCGACGGCCGCCAGCCGGCCGAGGCCGCACCGGCGAAGATCAGCCGGTCGCGGTCGCCGCCGAAGGCGGGGGCGGAGTAGCCGAGCCGGACACTCAGCTGGCGGCCCAGGTTGTAGTCCTCGATGCGCGCGATGCGGTTCAGGTCGCGCTCCACGGTGAAGCCGTCCTCGATCCACTGGTAGCCGATCCAGGGGTAGGAGAGGACGCGGTCGGGCGGCCGGAAATCATAGCCGCCGGCCCGGCTAAAGAGATTGCGGTCGAGCGTGAAACCGACGCGGAAGCGGGAGGTGTCGCCGTGGAGGAGCCCCGGCGAGAGCCCGCCGTAGATCTCGAGAAAGCTCTGCCGGCGGCGGAACTGCTCGGTGATCCGGCCGGCGTCGTAGAGCGGATCGACCCGGTCGTCCACGAGCCCGGCGACCCCGGCCGCCCAGCGCGCGTCGAGCGAATAGAACGGCCGCTCCAGGTTCACCCGCTCGGTCTTGCCGTCGCTGTTGGAGGAGAGCGAAAGGTCGAGCCGGCCGCGGCTGCCCAGCAGGTTGGGATCGTTGTAGCTGACGAGCCGCGAGGTGCGGTCGATCGTGCTCTGGTGGGAGAGATCGATCCCCTTGCCGCTCCCCAGGAAGTTGTCGTCCTGGAGCTCGAAGCTCGTGCTGTTGGTGCCGCCGTTGCGATGGAAGTTGACCCCCCCCTGAAGCGTCCAGACGTCGCGCGTCCGGACCGCGACGTCCACCCGATGGTCGACGCAGGCGAGCGGGAGGACCTCGGCTTCGTACACATAGTGATTGCCGCGCAGCGTCCGCTCGGACTCGGCCAGGGTCTGGCGGGAGAACGGATCGCCGCTCCGGAAGATCAGCTGCTCCCGGATGACCCAGGGCCGGGTCGTGGCATGGAGCCGGTTGGCGAGCCGGAAGAGCAGGCGGTCCTCGCCCGGCCGTTCGAGGTCGAAGATATTCCGGGCATCCACCTCGATCGCCCCCACCCGGTTCTCCGGGTCGTCGAGCGAGCACTGAAGACCGGCGGGAGGAGAATAGGGGAGGGTGCCGGCGGCCGAGGTCTCAGCGCCCGCAGCGCACATGGCGGGCAGGCCCCCAAGCAGGAGGTACAGCAGCGCCGGGACGAGTCTGCTCGTAGAGCCAGTCACTTAAAAGTCGTTCGCCAGGTTGTCGGAGCCCGGCGATCCTACACCGGGCAGGCTGGGGACTCCAGACTTTTCTAGGTGTCTACGTACGGGGGGGCGGAGCGCGGAGAGGGGGATTACTTGCGCTTGTACGATGTTGGCGGGGGTCCAGAAATGGTCTTTTCCAAGTTGGAAATGATCTTTTCCAAACCAGAAAAGATCTTTTCTGAAACGGAAAAGAGCTTTTCCAAGTTGGAAATGAGCTTTTCTGAACCGGAAAAGAGCTTTCCGGGAACGGAAATGAGCTTTTCCAGGTTGGGAATGAGCATTTCCAAACCAGAAAAGAGCTTTCCGGGGTTGGAAAAGACCTTTTCTGGTTCAGGAAAGCTCTTTTCCGGGGCAGAAATGAGCTTTCCGTCGCCCGGTTGAACGGCGACGAGCTTCTACGGGAGCCGCGGCCAGGCGTTCTGCTGCTCGATGGTGGCGTTCCAGTGGGCCTTCATCTCGGCCAAGGAGTCGCCGCCGAGCTTCTCCAGCAGCGCATCGGCCAGCACCAGGGCGACCATGGCCTCGACGATCACCCCGGCGGCGGGGAGGGCGGTGACGTCGCTCCGTTCGTACTGGGCGGCGTGGGGTAGAAGGGTGTCGAGATCGATGCTCGGCAGCCCCTTCCTCAGGGTGGCGATGGGCTTCTTGTAGGCGGTGATCACCAAGTCCTCGCCGTTTGTGATCCCCGCTTCGAGCCCGCCGGCACGGTTGGTCGGGCGCGTGAAGCGGCCGGTTTCGGCATTCCGGTCGATCGGATCGTGGGCGGCGCTCCCGAAGCCGGCGGCGGCGGCGATGCCGGCGCCGATCTCGACCGCCTTGACGGCGTGGACCGACATCACCGCCTGGGCCAACCGGCCGTCGAGCTTCTCGCTCCACTGGACGTGCGAGCCGAGCCCCACGGGGACGTTGTGGGCGATCACCGTCACCGCTCCGCCCAGGGTGTCGCCGTCGCGCTGCGCCTGCTCGACCAGCCGCACCATCTCCCCCTCGCGCTCGCGGTCGATGGCGCGGAGCGGCGAGGTCTCGTCCACCTGGAGCAGATCCTCCCAGGTGGGGACCGGCCGGTCGGTGCCGATCGGCCCCAGCGAGCGGACGCCGCTCTTGATCTCCACCCCGACCTCGGCGAGGAGCATCCGCGCGAAGGCGCCCGCCGCCACCCGCGCCGTCGTCTCCCGGGCCGAGGCGCGCTCCAGGATGTCGCGGAGATCGCGGCGGAGGTATTTGATCCCGCCCGGGAGGTCGGCATGGCCGGGGCGCGGCGATTTCAAGCGCCGGTTCTCGGCCAGCCGGGGATCGATCTCTTCCGGCCCCATCACCCCCTGCCAGTTGGCGTAGTCGCGGTTCTCGATCCAGAGGACGATGGGGGAGCCCAGGGTCTCGCCGCCCCGCACTCCGCCGCGGATCTCCGCGGTGTCCTTCTCGATCGCCATCCGCCGGCCGCGGCCGTAGCCGTGCTGCCGGCGGGCGAGGTCGTGGGCGAGGAGGGCGAGGTCCACCCGGAGGCCGGCGGGCAGGCCGGTCAAGAGGGCGGTCAGGCCGGGGCCGTGGCTCTCGCCGCCGGTGGTCAAGGAGAGGCGTCGCAACATGGAGCCGAGAGGATATCAGGATCGGAGAGCGCCGCGCCGGAGAGGTGGGATAGTCTAGGCCGCAACCAGTCCGTCTGTTTTTTCACCCAGTCTTGGGAAGTGTCCGAGCGGCCATGAGGGCCGGGTCGGAGCCCTTCGTGAAGGAGTCTTCCATGTCTCACCGTGTGAAGCGCACCCGGCTCGCCCTCGGCACCCTGCTCCTGGGCGCCGCCCTCCTCGCGCCGGGCCTGGCGGCCGCGGCGCCCCGGACGGGGGCGACTCCCCGGGCCGGCGGCGTCGGCGGCGTCGCGGAACGGTCCGTCCTCGGCCGGCTCGAGGAGCTTCTCCGCTACCTTCGGGACGGCCGCGCGCCTGCCGGCAGGCCAGCCCCGGGGCTCCGCAGCGTCCACGCGAACGCGGGCTGCGGGATCGATCCCAACGGCACCCACTGCCCGTAGGGTCCCCTAACGCGAAAAGTCGATGAAGCCGCGCTCCACGTCGGTCGATGCCAGCTTGACGTGGACGCGGTTCCCGACGTCCATCCCCTGGAAGCCGTGCACCACCCGCCCCTCGACAGGGGGGTGGAAGATCCGCACGTAGGTCCCCTTGTCCGAGGCGCCGGTGACGATGCCGTCGAAGCTCTGGCCGACCTTCGACTGCAAGAGGAGGGCGGCGGCCGACTTCTGCACCTGGCGCTCGACCTTCTGGGCGGCGTCCTCCTGCTCGGTGCAGTGGGTGGCGAGCTGGCCGAGCTCGTCGGTGCTGTAGGGGATAGGGCGCGCCTGACGAGGGCGGCCTTCAAGAGCCGCTGGGTGAGAATGTCCGGGTAGCGGCGGTTGGGGGCGGTCGAGTGGGAGTAGTTCTTGACTGCCAGACCGAAGTGCCCCGGCGCCTCGGCCCCCGGCGGGTCGACCACGTACTCGCCCGAGCCGAGGAGCTTGACCACCGAGAGCGAGAGGTCGGGGAACTTCTCCGGATCGGCCTGCCGCCGGCGGTCGAGGAACTCCTCCAGGGCCTTGGAGTCCGGATCGGCCGGCAGGCGCTCGCCCAGGGCCTCGGCGAGCTCGACGATCCGCGGCCAGCGCTTGGGGGTGCGCACCACCCGGCGGAGCGAGGGGAAGTTCTTGGCGTCGAGGAAGGTCGCGGTCACCCCGTTCGCCGCGATCATGAAGTCCTCGATCAACTGCTTGGCCCGGTTCGGCGGATCTGCCTTGAGATCGGTGATCTGGCCGTCCGCGAAGACCGCGTGGGGCTCGATCGTCTCCAATTGCAGGGCGCCGCGCTCGACCCGCAGCCGGCGGAGGCGCTGGGCGGCCTCGTCCTGGAGCTTGAGCTGCTCCTCCATGCCCTTCACGGCCGCGGCGGCCTCGGGGAGCGGGCCGTGCCCCTCGATCCAGGGGCCCACCCCGTTGTAGGCGAGCTTCGCCCAGTTGTGGACCATGGCCCGGTAGATCTTGGAGGCCGACACCGAGCCGTCCGCCTCGACCACCATCTCGATGACGACGGCGAGCCGGTCCTGGCCGGCGGCGAGCGAGGTCAGGTCGGTCGAGAGCTTCTCGGGGAGCATGGGGAAGATCGCGGCCGGGGTGTAGACCGAGGTGGTGTTGACCGCCGCGTGCTTGTCGACTTCGGAGCCCTTGGGCACCAGGGCGTCGACGTCGGCGATCGCGACCTGAACCTTGATGCCACCATCGGCACCAGGAGCCAGCCTCTCCGCGACCTCCATCTGGTCCAAGTCCATCGAGTCGTCGTTGTCGATCGAGGACCACAGCAGCTGGCGAAGGTCCTCGACCGGGGCGCCGCCGTCCTTGCCGTCGGCCGGACGGGTGAGGGCGTCGACCTCTTTTTTCTCGCTGGCGGGGAAGTCGGGTTCGAGGCCGCGCTCCTGCATCACGCGGTGGGCGATGGCCCGGAGGTCTCCCCGGTGGCCATGATCTCCAGAATTTCCTTGATTTCCGTGAGTACCGTGGGCTCCTTGCATGCTCTGGAGCCTACTGGAACTGCCCCTTTAGGGTCAAAGACCGCGCCGCCGGGTACTGGTCCGTTTGAATCGAGGACGGGCGACTGGCTGCGCGGAGCGCCCGAGGGAGACCGCCCGCAGGTTCAAAAGGACCCAGTACCGACGCCCGAGCGCAGGGCGAGCTGCTCGCCCGGAGAAGGCGCCGGCCCCGGCCGTTGCGGGCCTTCGCAGCCCGCGTTCTCGCTCGGCGGGCCGGGCTGCCAGGGGAGGGGCACCGTCTCGGCGGTGGCGTCGGCGAGCCGCTGGGGATCGCTCAGGTCATAGAGGTAGACGTAGACGTTGTCCTCGACCGTCCGCTTGTGGGTGGGGATCTCGACCGCGTCGAGCCGCACCCCGATCCGGTCCAGATAGGCGACGATCGCCTCGCGCTCGCCGAGATGGGGGAGGGCGTGCGAAAAGAGCACCCAGACCCGCTTCCTGCCGCGGAGGGGATCGAGCTCGCGGAGGTACGAGCGGCGGTCGGGGAAGTGGCAGCCGCCGAGGAGGTAGTCGCCCCTGGTGAGGCCGTAGAGGGGACCGTAGTAGCGGACCGCCTGCTCGGCGGCATAGTAGACGTACACCGTATCCCCCGGCTGGCGGCGCGCCTGGAAGTGGGCGAGCATCGGCCGGCTCTCCTCGATCCGATAGACCGGCGGATTGGAGACCAGGGTCTGGACGGGGGGGTAGCCGGCGGCGAGCAGCAGGAGAACCCGGGCGGCGCGGTACCGGGGAGGGAGGGCGCGGCGGACCGCTTCCAGGCCGGCGGCCAGGGAGAGAAGGACGGCCGGGATCAGGAAGGCGATGAGCCGCCCCCGGAACGGGTACTGGTGGAAGACGGCGGCGAGGAAGGTGACCGCGCCGGGCCCGGCGAGGAGGAGGGCCACCTCCCGCCGCTGCCGCCAGAGGATGGCGAAGCCGAGGACCATCATCACTAGATAGAGGAAGGGGGCCTGGTAGGAGAGCGCCTCGTGACCGAGCTCGGCGTGCGCCGCGTCGCCGAGCCAGCCGACGACCTCCGCCGGGCGAGAGAGCGGCGGCAGGAAGGCGCTCGCCCAGTAGCGCTGCATGAAGGCGTGGGTCGCCGGCCCCATGCCGCGGAGCGCCGCGAGCGCCGCTGCCGCCCCCCCGGCTCCCCAGAGGGCGAGAGCGCAGGCGAGCGGGAGGAGCGGTCCCCTCCGGCCGGACTCGCGGGCTCGTACCCCGGCGAGAACGAGGAGCGCTCCGCCCAGACCGGCGAGCATGAGGAGCGCGGAGGTCGAGAACCAGACGGCGAGGCCGCCGGCCACCCCGACCCCCAGCGCGCGCCGAAGATCCCCCGGCTCGGCCGCGAGATGCAGGGCGAGTAGCCAGAGGAGGAGCGCGACGGCGACGTCGGTCGCGTACGGCTTGACCTCCGAGCCGTAGAAGATCTGCTCCGGAGCGAGAGCGAAGCAGAAGACGGCGAACGGCCGGGCGAGGCCGCCGAGCGTCCGCTCGGCCAGGCGGACGAAGAGGAGGAGCGCGGCGAGCGAGCAGAAGAGTGGGAAGAGGCGGAGGACCGGATCGACCTGCCCCGGCACGCCGGCATGGGCGACATGGGCGTGGAGGACGGCCAGAGCGCGCTCGGCAAGGAGGAACCCCGGAGGCGCCGTCTGCCAGGAGTCGAGCGGCTGGAGGAGGAGGCGCCCCACGGGGCGGGCGAGGACGTTGCGGGCCAGGGCCAGCTCGTCGAGCCAGAGCGAGGCGCCCCCCAGGAACTGCCAGAGCCGCAGGAGCGCACCCACTGCGGCCAGGGCGAGGAGGAAGGGGCGGGAGGTGAGGAAGGGCTCGATACCGTCGGTAGGTCCGGGCAGGCCGGTCGGACCGCTTCGACCGCTCAGCCATGCCGCCGGCCCCGGCGAGACCGCCGTCCCACTCCCGACCCCTGGATCGCTCAGGATCCGGCCCGATCCACCGCGTGTCAATTGCATGAGAACCTGGCCGCGCCCTGAATGCCGCGGCCCCGGTTCGTTCTGCAATCGGTAGACCGATTTGCCTTTATTCGCCTTTCTTTACTTTTTCTTGACGTCCGAGCGTTCTCGCCTGGGCCAAAGCCTGTGAGAGGGGCTTCAGCGCTCACAGCCGCGGGAAATGTAACAAGGCTCGTTATCCGGGACCAGGCTTGGAATCTACCTGCTCACCCGAATTCGTCGTGCCCGCGGGTTGACAGAGTACCATAGGTAACGGTGCCCTCCACCGTCACCGCGAGTGTCCCTTCCCAGGAAATCGTACAGGAACCGCTTGTGTAGCTGCCGGCGGGAATGGAGGGGCAGGGGTAGAGCTCTTCAGCAGAATAGCGCTCGTGGCACGTGCAGCCCTGCTCGCAGGAGATCCTGCGTACCGGATGGCCGCAGCGGCCGTCGGTGATCTGCCGAACGAGATCTCCCAAGGAACAGCCGCCGCTGACATGGATATGTCCAGTAAAGGAGTAAGAGTAGGTCGCCCTTCCCGGGTTGCTGCATTGAGTGCCGCAGGCTGCGGGAATGGATTCGTCCGGGAAGTCGGTGACTTCAACCGTCGATGTTCCTGACCCAACTTCAGGGGATCCGGCATCTTGAGCACGGGTACCTTGAGCCGAGATGAGGAACAGGCTGAGGGCCAGTCCGATGAGAGGTACGGTTCGCATGGCTTCTCCTCTCCTTGTAAGTTCAACAGCGTTTCAGGCGCGGTTCAATGTAGCCGATTCTACGCTTAAGTCGAAATCGGTTGGAGACGGCTGTCTGCGCCTACTGGAAGTATCCATTCACGTCGAGCACCAAATTCAAGAACGCCGAGCCGACGAAGCTCTGTACGGCGAGGGTGCCGGTGCCGGAGGAGGAGAGCATCAGGATGGCGTTGTTGGTGCGGGTCTGGCCGGCCGAGAAGTTGAGGGCGGCGGCGTTGGGGGCCTGGGCGTTGCCGGGGAAGAAGCGGATGTGGCCCGCCTGGGGGGCCGCGACGACGGTGAGGTTCACCGCCACCGCCTTGGCCGAGGCGGGAATGCCGCAGGGCCCGGCGATTCCGGCGACCGGGAGCACCCGCTGGGCTCCGGGCGGGAGGGCCGGCCCGCCGGTGGGGCCGCTCAAGTTCCGGGTATCGAGGAGGCGACAGGGGGGGAGGGTGTAGAACTGGAGCGGGCCGACCGCGGTGGCGACCGGCGGCTGCCAGCCGGGCTGGATGACCTCGAAGTCGCTCGCCTTGAGGCCCGAAAAGGCGGGGTTCAGCACACCGTTGTCCCAGCGGGTGTCGTAGGCGCCCTGGATGTAGAGGTCGCTGCCGTTGTCGGCGTCGATCAGTCCGTAGGTCTTCATCGCCTGAAAGATCTTCTGCACGTAGGCGGGGAGGGTGGGAGAGAGGATGGTGCTCGCCTTGAGGCGCAGTCGGGTCCCCAGGGGCGGCGCTCCGGCGCGCGAGCCGGCGTCGTGCGAGGCGGGGTAGACGTAGCCGTTCGAGTCGCGCACCGTGAAGCGGAGGGCGTGACGGATGGGGCTGGGGCCGAAGACCTCGTCGTAACGGAGGAGCCCGGGGAGAATGGCGAGGCCGGCGGCGTCGGCGCTCGTCCAGGTGTCCGGCCGCCGGGCGTCGCTGTCGAGCGAGTAGATGGCGCCCGAGCCCGCCTCCCAGCGGACGCCGGTCCAGTGGGCGTGGTAGAGCTCGTAGAGGATGCGGTTGTCGCGGTCGACGATCAGCATGTGATGGTCGCCCGAGGCCCCGCCGCCCGGATCGCCCCCCTCGATCCACTTGCCCTGGGTTCTGGCCTCGACCGGGATGGGATAGCCGGGCGGCCGGCCGGGGGCGTTGTGGTCGCTCTGGTCGTCGAACTCGACGAAGGTCACCGTCTCGAGCGGCTGGGTGCCGGGGACGGAAATGTAGACCATCCCATAGATGGCGGTCGAGGTCGGATCGGAGGGATCGACGTCGCCCCCGAAGTCCGGATGGAGCCCCCGGGTCGGGCCGATGAAGTTGAGATAGGTGGCGCCGTTCACGAGGTCGAGCGGCGCCCCGCTGATGTCCACGTTCCACCAGTTGTCCGGTGGGAAGAGAGGGGAGAGGGCGGTGAGGTCCCCACCCCGCTGGACTTGCGCCAGGGCGGCGGAGGCCGCGAGGGTCAGGGCGAGAACGGCGGTGGAAATCGAGACGACGGTGCGCGGCCACAGGCTCCCGGACATGGGACCTCCCCCTCGTGAGCACGAGCTTATTGAAGCTGAACTATGTTAGCACGACGTTCGGTGGGGGAGGTACTGGGTCAGTTTGAAGTCCGAGGACGGGCGACTGGCTGCGCGGAGCGCCCGAAGGAGACCGCCCGCAGGTTCAAAATGACCCCGTACCGCGGGGAGGTCCGGCCCCGCCTGGAGCCGGACCTCGTCGATTCGGAAGGCTACTTTTCCTGCGGCACGAACTGCATCGCTGCGGAGTTCATGCAGAAGCGCTGGCCGGTGGGCCGGGGGCCGTCGTCGAAGACGTGGCCGAGATGGGCGTCGCAGCGGCTGCAGAGCACCTCGGTCCGCCGCATGAAGAAGCTGTTGTCGCTCTTCTCGGTCACCGCCTCCTCGTCGACCGGCTGCGAGAAGCTCGGCCAGCCGGTGCCGGAGTCGAACTTGGCCTCCGAGCTGAAGAGGGGCTGGCCGCAGCAGACGCAGAGGTAGGTGCCGGCCTTCTTGTTGTCGTGATATTCGTTGCGGAACGCCGGCTCGGTACCGTGCTGGCGGGCCACCTTGTACTGCTCGGGGGTGAGCTGCTGGCGCCACTCGGCGTCGCTTTTGACCACCTTCTCGTGGGTCGTCGTCCTGGTTTCGCTCATCGATTTAAATCCTCCCTCTTACTTCGTGGGCTCGAATTTGAGGGCGCCCGAGTTCATGCAGTAGCGCAGGTGGGTGGGTGCCGGGCCGTCGTCGAAGACGTGGCCGAGGTGACCGCCGCAGCGGCTGCAGAGCACCTCGGTCCGCTCCACCCCCAGGGTGCTGTCGGTCTTGGTGACGACGCTCTGCGGCGAGAACGGCTGCCAGAAGCTCGGCCAGCCGGTGCCGGACTCGAACTTGGTGTCCGAGCTGAAGAGGAGCTGGCCGCAGGCGGCGCAGCGGTAGACCCCCTTGGCGTGATTGTGGAGGAGCGAGCCCGAGCCGGCGAACTCGGTCCCCGCCTTACGGAGGATGCGGTACTGCTCGGAGGTGAGGACCTTCTTCCACTCGTCGTCGCTCCTGACGATCTTGTCGGTGTAGACGGTGAGCCCTCCCGAGGGGGGCGTCGGGGCGGCGGCCGCATGGGCGGCCGGCTGCGGTGCGGCGCTGGTGCCGGCGGTGCCGGCGGTAAGGCCTGCGGCGGCCAGGGCCAGGAAGGCCAGGGTGGCGACCGTGAGCCAGAGTGTGCGTTTCATGGTGTCATTTCTCCTTTTCTACTCCACAAGAGAGTACGGCCCCGGCGGCCGGATGGATGGAATCAGGCGTCTTCAGGCAGCCCGGCCAGTCGCCTGAAGGGGCCGCGCACCGCCTCGGGGGCGCGGGAGGGACGGCCGGTGGCGCGCTCGACCCAGATGTGGTCGGTCGCCCCGGTGGCGAGGAGCTCCTCGCCCCTTCTCACCTCGTAGGCGAAGCGCAGGCCGCGGCTCGCCAGGCGCTCCCCCCAGCAGGCCACCTGGACGATGTCGCCGTAGCGGGCGGGCTTGCGGTAGCGCGCCTCGACCCCGGTCACCATGAGGAAGTAGCCCATCGCCTCGATGGCCGCATAGTGGAAGCCGGAGAGGGCGCAGAGCCGGGTCCTCGCGAGCTCGAACCAGACCACGTAGTTGGCATGATGGACCACCCCCATCTGATCGGTCTCCGCATAGCGGACCTCGATCTCGGTCTCACAACGGATCGGTTCGCTCAACTGGTCGCTCCCTTCTCCCGGCTCTCCCGGCTGCTCCCCGGCTACCCCGGCTGTACCGGAGGACCGTCCAGAGGATCTTATAGCCGGCGCGGACCGTCCCTTGAAGGGTGCCGGTGATCTTCGACACCCCCACCCGGCGGCGGTAGCGGACCGGCACCTCGGTCACCCGGAGGCCATGGCGGAGGGCTTTGACCTGCATCTCCGCCGTCCAGCCGAAGTCGGGATCGGACATCGAGAGCCGTTCGAGCGCCTCCCAGCGGGCGGCGCGGAAGGGCCCGAGGTCGGTGTAGCGGTGGCCGTAGAGGAGGCGGATCAGGAGGCAGGCGACGAGATTCCCGGCCCGCGCCTGAGGGAGGAGGGCGCCGCGCTCGTGTTTCCCGGAGACCCGGGAGCCGATGACCAGGTCGGCGGTGCCGGCCAACAGGGGAGCGAGGAGGAGGGGGAGCTCCTCGGGATGGTCCGAGTAGTCGGCGTCGACGAAGGCGACGATCGTCGGGGGATCGTTCGCCCGCAGATGGGCGAGACCGGCGAGGCAGGCGCTGCCGTAGCCGCGGCGGGCGGCGGGCACCACTACCGCGCCCCCCTCTCGCGCCACCCGCGCCGTCCCGTCGGCCGAGCCGTTGTCCGCCACCACCACCCGCCGGACGGGGGGGTGCGGCAGGGCAGCGAGGACGAAGGGGAGGGAGGCCTCCTCGTCGAGCGCCGGGATGACGACGTCGACGGTGGTGGCCGCCGGGGCCGCCGGGGGCGCTTTGAGCGCTTTGGACACGGGCGGATTTTATGCCATGCTCTTAAGATGCGCGTGACACGCCTGATCCCGTCCCTGTTCCTCGCCGTGACGTCAGCGATGGCCGCTCCTGGGTGGGCCGCCACCCCGCCGGCCGTCAAACCTGCCGGCACCCCGCTGACGACTCCGCCCGCCGCGCCGGCCCCGCCGGCCCCGCCCGCCAGCACCGCCCGCCGGATCGAGCTGATCGGGCCCGACGGCCAGGTCTTCCCCTACAGCGTCGAGATCCCCGCCGACTGGCAGGTGCTCCCGGACACCGAGAAGAAGGGCCTGTGGCTGGCCCCGGCCGGGGTCGAGCCGGGGAAGGACCCGCGCTCGGTCTTCGTCCGCCCCAGCCCGGCCGACCTCCGGGACCCGGAGACGACGGTGCGCTCGATCCAGGAGAACGACCAGAAGGACGACACCTGGACGGCGCCGCTCGTCGCCGTGCGCCCGGTGGGAACGACGGGGAAGACGCGCGGGGTCCTGGTGCAGATGAACAGCGGCAAGGGGGTCTCGGCCCGCAGCCTGCTGGTGTTGAAGCTGCCGGTCGGCGCGACGAGCGTCGATCTCATGGGGGTCGCCCCGCCCGCCCTCTTCCCGGCGCTGCGCCCGGCCTACGAGAAGATCCTTTTCTCGGTCCAGCCGGCCGGGACGAAGTGACGGGAGCGTAAGGGCGCCGTGCCCCTCCACCCCTACCGGGGCCGCCTGCCGCAGCTCGGGAATCGGGTCTGGCTGGCGCCGGGCGCCCACCTGATCGGCGACGTCACGGTGGGCGACGACGTCTCCTTCTGGTTCCATACCGTGGCGCGGGGGGACGTCAACTCGATCCGCATCGGGGCGGGGACCAACATTCAGGACGGTTCGGTGCTCCACGTCACCCACGTCCGGCACCCGCTGGTGATCGGGGCCGGGGTAGTGGTGGGGCACCAGGTCGTCCTCCACGGCTGCACGATCGAGGACGGAGCGCTCATCGGCATCGGCGCCCGGGTGCTCGACGGCGCGGTGGTCGAGGCCGGAGCGCAGGTGGGGGCGGGAGCGGTGGTGGCGCCCGGCCACCGGGTGCCCGCCGGGCACCTCGTGCTGGGCATCCCGGCGCGGGTGGTGCGCCCCCTGACCGAGGAGGAGGTGCGGCGGATCGCCGAGACCCGCGACCGCTACATCGCAATCAAGGAGGAGTACCGCGCGGCGGACCTTCCGGGAACGGAGATGAGATGACGGAGGCGGTAGAGAGCGGCCGGAAGCGGCGCGGTGCGGGGACCCTGACGGCGGCGGACATCGGCGAGCGGGTTCTCCTCAAGGCCTGGGTGCAGAAGCGGCGCGACCATGGCGGGGTGATCTTCCTCGATCTCCGGGACCGGAGCGGCGTCGCCCAGGTGGTGGTCCACCCCGAGGACCAGCCGGCGGCGGCCGCTGCCCTCGCCCCGGCCCGGGTCGAATGGGTGGTCGAGGTGGAGGGCCGGGTCCTCGCCCGGTCGGCCGAGAACGTCAACCCCGGGCTCGCCACCGGCGGCATCGAGGTGCACGCCGAGCGGGGGGGAATCCTGGCGCGTTCCGAGCCGCTCCCCTTCGCCCTCGACGGCAAGACCGAGACCGCCGAGGACACCCGGCTCCGCTACCGCTACATCGACCTCCGGCGGCCCGACCTCCTGCGCAACTTCGTGCTCCGGGACCAGGTGGTCCACGCCATCCGCAACTACTTCCACGAGCACGAGTTCCTGGATGTCGAGACGCCGATCCTCACCCGCTCGACCCCGGAGGGGGCGCGCGACTACCTGGTCCCCTCGCGGGTCCGCCGCGGCAGCTTCTACGCCCTGCCGCAGTCGCCGCAGCTGTTCAAGCAGATCCTCATGGTGGCGGGCTTCGAGCGCTACGTACAGATCGCCCGCTGCTTCCGCGACGAGGACCTGCGGGCCGACCGCCAGCCGGAGTTCACCCAGGTGGACGTCGAGATGTCCTTCCCCACCGAGGAGGACGTCTACGAGCTGATCGAGGGGCTCTTCGCCCGCATCTTCCCCCTCGCCGGGATCCATCCTCCCGCCCGCTTCCCCCGGATGACCTACGCCGAGGCGATGGCGCGCTACGGCAGCGACCGCCCCGACCTCCGTTTCGGGCTCGAGATCTCCGACCTCTCGGAGCGGCTCGGGGAGAGCGCCTTCCGCGGCTTCAAGGAGACCGTGGCGGCGGGCGGGGTGGTGCGCGGCTTCAGCCTGCCGGGCGCGACCGCTGCCGCCGAGGCCAGCCGCAAGGACGTCGACGGCTGGGCCGAGACCGCCCGCCGGTTCGGGGCGGCCGGGGTCCTCACTCTCCGCAGGAAGAACGGGGAGACGATCTTCCAGGTCAAGAACGCCCTCACTCCCGCCGAGGCGGAGGGCGCGGCGGCGGCGCTGGGCTTGGAGGAGGGCGGCCTGGCGCTCCTCGTCGCCGCCCCCGAAAAAGTCGCCGCGACGGCCCTCGGTGCCCTCCGTTTGGAGCTCGCCCGGACCTACGGTCTCATCCCCGAGGGGAAGCACGAGTTCCTCTGGGTGACCGGCTTCCCCCTCTTCGACTGGAACGCGGACGAGAAGCGCTGGGACTCGACCCACCACCCCTTCACCAGCCCCGACCCGCGCGACCTCGATCGCCTGGGGAGCGATCCGGGCTCGGTCCGCGCCCGCGCCTACGACGTGATCCTCAACGGCACCGAGCTCGGGGGAGGTTCGATCCGCATCCACGAGCCGCTCGTCCAGAGCCGGATCTTCGCGCTTCTGGGGATCGGGCCGGAGGAGGCGGAGGCCCGCTTCGGCTTCTTCCTGGAGGCTCTCCGCTACGGCGCCCCGCCCCACGGCGGTATCGCCCTCGGGGTCGACCGGCTGATCATGCTGATGGCCGGAGCCCCCTCGATCCGCGACGTCATCGCCTTCCCCAAGACCGCCTCGGCGACCGATCTGATGACCGAGGCTCCCTCCGAGGTCGACCCGCGCCAGCTCGCGCAGCTGGGGATCGGGGTGATCGAAGAGCCGAAGAAGATCTCGTAGATGCTACCTGCCACTGCCCTCCACCGCCTCTCTCTCCGCCACCCCGACGGGGAGACCCCTGTCCTGGTGGGGGAGGAGGCGCTCGAGCGGGCCCGGCCGGAGCTCTCCTCCTGGCTCGCCGGCCGCACTGTCTTTCTCGTCTCGACTCCGCGCGTCCTCGCGCTTCACGGTCACCGTCTGGAACCGTTGAAAGAGGCCGCGGCGCGCTGGGTCGTTCTCGAAGTGGAGGAAGGGGAGGCGGCGAAGACGGTGGCGGCGGCCGAGCGGCTATGGAACGCCATGCTCGCCGCGGGCGGCAAGCGCGACAGCCGGCTCCTCGCCTTCGGCGGCGGCAGCGTCGGGGACCTCGCTGGCTTCACTGCCGGCTGCTTCCTGCGCGGCATCGAGTTCGTCCAGCTCCCCACCACCCTCCTCGCCCAGGTGGACGCTGCGATCGGCGGCAAGACCGGGGTCGACCTCCCCGGGGGGAAGAACACGGTCGGCCTCTTCCACCACCCGCACCTGGTCGCGGCGGACGTCTCGGTCCTCCCCACCCTGCCGCGGGGCGAGCTGCGCTCCGGCCTGGTCGAGGTGGTGAAGATGGCGGCACTCCTCGATCCGCCCCTTCTCGCTCGGGTGGAGGAGGAGCTCCCGCGTCTCCTCGCCGGCGATCCGGAGGCCCTGGGTCCGGTGGTGGCAGCCGCTGCGGCAGCCAAGATCGGCGTCGTCCTCCGCGACCCCACCGAGCAGGGGGACCGCCGGCTCCTCAACTTCGGGCATACCCTGGGCCACGCCCTGGAGACCGCCGGCGGCTACTCCGGCCTCCGGCACGGCGAGGCGGTGGCCTACGGGATTCTCTTCGCCCTCCGCCTCGCCGCCCGCCGCGGGCTGGCCGCCGACCTGGCCCCGCGCCTGACCGCTCTCCTCGGCCGCTTCGAGCTCCCCCCGCTGCCGGCGGCGGCACCCGAGGAGCTCCTGGCCCACATGGCGCGCGACAAGAAGGCCCGCGAGGGGGGGCTCGTCTGGGTCCTCCCCGCCAGACTGGGGGAGGGGCGGATGGTCGACGGCATCGGCTCCGCGGAGGTCCTCTCCGAGCTTCGGTCCTTCCTGGCCGACCCGTTCGGTACTGGGTCCATTTGAATCCGAGGACGGACGACTGGCTGCGCGGAGCGCCCGAAGGAGACCGCCCGCAGGTTCAAAAGGACCCAGTACCACCCGTTCGGCCCTCTTCCCTTCGCGGATTGATGATCCATCCGCTATACTCTTCCGTATTCTGAGTTTGGAAGTAAGGAAGCGCTAGAAGCCCACCGCGAGCCGCCGGTACGAAATGACTCAGCGCCGAAGCCTCCTCCGCCGTATCAAGCTCCGGTACGTGCTGTTCGTCGCCCTCCTCCTGTCCGGCATCATTCCCTTTACTCTCAGCAGCGTAGTCCTCATCGTCCGCGACCAGGAGGTCCTGGAGAACAAGGAGCGCGAGTCGCTGATCTCCGATGCGGGCACCCTGTCGCGCGAGATCAACGCCTACCTGGTGGCGATCCGCCGCCAGCTCACCCAGCTGGGCGGCGGCCTCCTCCTGCCTCCCGGTCCGGCGGCACCGGCCGATCGCCTGCACGAGGGCTGGGTGGCGGGGTACCTGGGGCAGTTCCAGCGCGACAACCCGGACGTCCAGGCGCTCCGCGTCTTCGATCAGGAGGGGGCGGGGCTCTCTTCCGGCAACCTCAAGGGACCGGCCGAAGCGGCCATGAACGCCGCTTTCGAGCAGGCGCGGCGCGAGCGCGCTCCCGCCTATCGGATGGTGGCGCTCGCCGGCCCCATCGTCCCGGCCAGCGGTCCCAAGGACGAGCCCCTGGCGGCCCTGGCCGTGCCGGTGACCGGGGCCGGCGGGGCGCGGCTCATCGTCCAGGCCCTCCTCCGCTTCCGGCCGGTCGAGGAGGCCTTCGCCGGCACTCCGGGGGTAGGCGCCTTCCTCGTCGACCGCCAGGGCCAGCTCCTCTGGTCGAACGATGCCAGCCCCGCTCTCCAGAAGGCGCTCCTCCGCTCGGACGTCGTCCGCTCCTTCGTCAAGCTGCCGATGAGCGCCACCCACGAGTACGCGCCGGTCGTCTCCGGCAAGCGCCAGAAGATGCTCGCCCAGGTCTCCGCCGTCGCCGAGAGCGGCTGGGGGGTCATCGTCCAGAAGCCGCGGGCCGCTGCCTTCGCCGTCGTCGACCGCATGTTCTTCAATTCCCTCCTCTCGACCCTGCTCCTGGTCGGCCTGGCCTTCGTCTTCGCCGTGCTCACCGCGCGGCTGGTGAGCCAGCCCATCCAGCGCCTCGCCGAGACCAGCCACGAGATCGCCGCCGGCAACTTCAGCCGCCGGGTCGAGGTCGCCGGTTTGGGCTCGGAACTTGCAGAACTGGCAGAGGACTGGAATCGTATGAGCCTGCACCTAGAGAGCCACGTCCAGCAGTTACGCCAGGCGGCCCAGGCCAACCGGGAGCTCTTCATCGGCTCGCTCCGCGCCTTCGTGGCCGCGGTCGACGCCAAGGACCCCTATACCCGTGGCCACTCCGAACGGGTGGCGGCGGTCTCCCGGACGATCGCCCGCCAGCTCACCCTCCCCGAGGAGCTGCAGCACAAGGTCTGGATCGGCGCCCTGCTCCACGACGTGGGGAAGATCGGCGTCGAGGACCAGATCTTGAAGAAGACCGGTGTTCTGACCCCCGAGGAGTACGAGCAGATGAAGCTCCACACCGTGATGGGGGCGGACATCCTGTCGCGGATCGAGCAGTTGAAGGAGATGGTCCCGGCCGTCCGCTGGCACCACGAGAGCTGGAACGGCCGCGGCTACCCCGACGGCTTGAAGGGCGAGCAGATCCCGCTCATGGCGCGGATCGTCGCCGTTGCCGACTGTTTCGACGCGATCACCACCAACCGCCCCTACCAGCAGGCGTACAGCCTGCAGTTCGCGGTCGAGACCATCACCAAGCTGACCGGCAGCCGTTTCGACGCCAAGGTCGTCACCGCCTTCCTCCGTGCCTTCGAGGCCGGCGAGGTCCGGGCCGGAGCCACCCGTCCGGTGCGCGAAGGGACGATCGTCGAGGCCCGGGCGGCATCCCGCTAGCCTCAAGCCCGTAGCCTCGCAATCCCGCGGCGACCGATGTCCTTCCAGTTCATCCTCGCGAACCTCCTCGCCAACAACGACCGGGCGGTCGGGGTCCTCTTCCTCGATGGCACGGGCGAGACCGTCGACCTCGCCTGCTCGGAGTTCACCCCTTACCAGCTGCGGATCGTCGGCGCCTACCTGGGCATCTACCTGCGCCGTCTGGAGAAGGTCCTGACGAGCAACGAGCTCGGCGCGCCGCGGATGATCCACATCGAAAAGCAGTCCCTCCACATCTACGCCATGCCGCTCCCCGACGGCTACTACTTAGGCCTCGTCCAGCGCCAGCCCGCCATGGTCGCCCGCGCCCGGCAGACGCTGGAGACGGCGGTCGAGCAGTTGAAGACCGAGCTGTTCTAGAAGCTCGCAGGGGCGACCGTGATAGCTGGGGCGCCAGCCCCAGGTTCGGAGATTCCCGCACCGAAAGCCCCGAAGGGGCGACGGTACGCCTGCGGGACTACCGTCGCCCCTTCGGGGCTCTGTATCTTCAATGGGATCACTGATCTGGGGCTCTCGCCCAGGCTACGGACCGTCACCCCTCGGGGTTGGCGCAGACCGAGGAGGCAGGCCTCATGGAGAGTCCCGCGTCGGCTATCATCTCCCCATGGCCGAGAACGACGACAAGAAGAGAACCGACATCTTAGAGCTCGCTCCCGAGGTCACGCTCCCCGAGCCCGAGCAGGGCTCTTTCTGGGGGAAGCTCCGGCGCGGCCTCCTGATGACCCATACCGAGATCATCGACAAGGTCTCCTCCGCCATGGAGGGCAAGGCCGAGCTCGACGAGCGGACCCTGGAGTACCTGGAGGAGGCCCTGATCAGCGCCGACCTGGGGGTCGACACCGCTCTGGAGATGATCGAGCGGGTGAAGAAGAACGCCACCAAAGAGCAGGTCAAGGACGTCCAGAAGGTACGCAAGATGCTGGTCGACGAGATGAGCGGCATGTTGATGGACATGCCGCGGCCGCGGCCCCTGGGCCGGGGGCCGCTGGTCACCCTGGTGGTGGGGGTCAACGGAGTGGGGAAGACGACCTCCATCGCCAAGCTCGCCCGGCGGGCGCAGCAGAACCGCGAGAAGGTGCTGATCGCCGCCGCCGACACCTTCCGTGCCGCCGCCATCGAGCAGCTCGAGCTATGGGGCAAGCGTCTGGGGGTCGACGTCATCCGCCAGGCCGCCGGCGCCGACCCGGCGGCGGTGGTCTACGACGCCATCCAGGCCGCCCGGGCGCGCGGCGCCGACCAGCTGATCATCGACACCGCCGGGCGTCTCCACACCAAGGACCACCTGATGGCCGAGCTCGGCAAGATCAACCGGGTGATCGACCGCGAGGCCAAGGACTGGCAGCGGCGGACGATCCTCGTCCTCGACGCCACGACGGGCCAGAACGCCCTCGCCCAGGCGAAGACCTTCAGCCAGGTGGTCCCCGTCGACGGGGTGCTGCTCGCCAAGCTCGACGGCACGGCCAAGGGGGGGATGGCGGTCGCCGTCGTTCGCGAGCTCAAGCTGCCGGTGCTCTTCCTCGGGGTGGGCGAGAAGGCCGAGGATTTAGTCGAGTTCCGCGCCCGGGAGTTCGCCTCTGCCCTCCTCGGCTGAGCGGTACCTGAAAGAGGCCCTCCGCCTCGCCGCCCGCGGCCGCTACCGCACCTCGCCCAACCCGCGGGTGGGGGCGATCCTCGTCGAGGAGGGGGCGGGGAAGATCGTGGGGCGCGGCTGGCACCGCGAGGTGGGCGGGCCGCACGCCGAGGTCTTCGCGCTCCAAGAGGCGGGGGAGCGGGCGCGCGGGGCGACCCTCTACGTGACTCTCGAACCCTGTGCCCACCACGGCCGCACCCCACCCTGCGCCGACGCCGTCTTGGCGGCCGGGGTGGCACGGGTGGTCGCCTGTCACCGGGACCCCGATCCGCGGGTCGCTGGGCAGGGCTTCGAACGCCTGCGGCAGGGCGGGGTCGAGGTCGAGATCGGCCCCCTCGCCGCGGAGGCCGTGCGGCTGAACCTCGCCTTCCTCGTAGCGACGATCCTCGGCCGGCCGGCGGTGACCTTGAAGTGGGCGATGAGCCTGGACGGCCGGATCGCGACCGCCGCCGGGGAGAGCCAGTGGATCTCCGCTCGCGCCGGCCGGAGCTGGGCTTTAGCTCTCCGCGAGGAGCACGACGCCACCCTCGCCGGCATCGGCACCATCCTCGCAGACGACCCGCTCCTCAACCGCCGGTTGGGGCTCGCGGGGAGTCCCGGGACCCGGGTGGTCCTCGACCGGCGTCTCCGCACCCCGCCCGAAGCCCGCCTCTTCACCGCGCCGGGACCGGTCGTGATCTACGCCGGCACCGTGGCCGGGTACGACGAAGAGCGCCGCCGGGCGCTCGAAGCGCGGGGGGCGACGGTGGTGCCGCTCCCCGCGGTCACCCCGGCAGCGGTCCTCGCCGACCTCCACGAACGGGGGATCCAGAGCGTCCTCGTGGAGGGCGGCGGGGAGGTGCTCGCGAGCTTCGCCGCGAGCGGCCTCTACGACCGGGTGGGAGTCGACTGCGCGCCGCTGCTCCTCGGCGGCCGAAGCGCCCCGGGTCCCTTGGGAGGAGAGGGGTTCCCCACCCTGGCGTCGGCGGCGCGGCTGGAAGGCTTCAAGGCCGAGCGGCGCGGCGGCGACCTGCTGCTCACCGGCTACCGGGAAGGGTGCGTCGCCGGGCTGCTGGCCGGGGTGTATGATTCACCCCATGACGGATGAGCAGGAAGGGGCTCGCCGGCTTGCCGATGCCCTGCGCCGCCGGCTCGCGCATGCCGGGATGTCGCTCGGCGAGGTCGATCGCCGGCTGGGCTGGGCGGAGAACACTCTGAGCGCGGCGCTCGGCGGCGTCTCCGAGCTCCGCGTGAAGGAGCTGCTGGCCGTTTTGCGAGCGGTGGGGATCGAGGAGCGGTCGTTCTTCGCCGAGCTCTACGACCTGGAACCCCGCTGCCGCGCCACCTCCGGCCAGGGCGAGATCCCCTACAGCATCGGTCACCTCTCGGAGGAGGACGCCCCGGCGTTTCCCCCGACCGAGGAGATCCTCGCTCTCTTTCGCGAGCTGGTGGGCGAAGGGGTACGCCGGGAGCCCCGTGCCGCCGAAGCCCTGCGCCCGGCCGGACCGTTCGAGGGAACGGATCTCCTCCAGGGCCGAGATCGCCGCGGCGATTGATCCCGGACGAGCGTAGAAACGCTTAGAGGAAAGGCTGCTCGAGGCTCGGCCGCCCTTCGGCCGCTCTCCGGCGGTACCCGGAGGAGCGGAGCGCGCTCGCGGTGCGGCGGATGAGGGCCAATGCGGCATCCATGGTCGCGGTCTGTTGGAGCAGGATGAGGGCGGCGATCGCCTCCCGGCGCACTCCGCGCTCCTCCATCTCCCGCAGAGTCTCGCGGGCCAGGGCGCGCATCTCGGCAAACCGGTCGAGCTTGGCGAAGACCGCCGCCAGATCGAGCGAGACGATTGCCGCCTCATACCGGTTGCCATGAGCGAGAAAGCCCTCTCGGGCCGCCGAGAGCTGCTTTAAAGCCGGCTCCAGGTGGCGCTCGGCGCTCATGATCTGGCCTTCCAGCCAGAGCACCTTGATCCGGATCAGCGGGTCCGACTCCTGCTCGTAGAGATCGCGCGCTTCGAAGTAGAGGCGCAGCGCCACCTCGGACTGCCCGCCGTCGACATGGAAACGGACGATGCTGTGCAGCAGGATGAGAGCGAGCTTGGGCTCGGCGTCGGCGTCGACGAGCCGGCCGGCCTCCATCAGGAGGCGCACCGCGGCCCGCGGTTTCCCACCTTCCCCGGTGGCGATCGCCTGCAGCACCATCGAGCGGGTGACCTCGCGCCGATCGCCCAGGTTGCGCCAGAGCTGGACGACCTGCTGGATCAGCAACAGAGAGTCGTCGAAGCGCCGCTGGTCCATGCGGAGGGAGGCGACCTGGGAGAGGATCTGCGCCCGGAGGGCCGCCGCCCCGCTTCCCGCCAGCAGGTAGGTCTGCGCGGTGAGGAAGGCCCGGTCGGCCTCGTTGAGGTCGCCCGAGACCCTGAGCGCGTTGCCGAGAGCCGCCCAGGCACGGGCGCGGCAGTCCTCGACGGTTTCGTTCTCGAGGAGCTCCGACGACAGGCTCTCCGCCACCAGAACGGCGAGGTGGGCCTGCTGGCACATCACCAGGGTGCTCGTGAAGCGAGCCTCGTGGGAGCGGGCGATCAGGGCGGCACAGAACCCCGGAGTCCAGTATCGAGGGTGGTTGCGGACCAGGGTTTCCTGCCGTTTGGGGGGATGGCCGTCGAGCTCGCCCAGGAGCTGTTCCGCGCCGGGGTTAGAGAGGGCGGCAAGGGCGGCCAGCGCCCGCTCGACCGAGCGTTCGAAGGCCTCGTCGTAGCCAGAATCAGCGATCTCGCTCGCGCCAATCGGCCCGGGCCAGCAGTGCTGGAGCTGGGATTGACACTCGCCGCAGCCAGCCAGCAGATGCCGGACGATTTCCATTCGCTCGGCCGCCGTGGCGGTACAGCTCGCGAAACGGCCCAGCACCTCACGAGAGATGGGGTGGTCGCTCATTGTCTTCGACTTTCCTTTTCAAGATACCACAGTGGAATCACCCGACACAAGGGTATTCTGGGGCGCGCGATTCCCCCACGATCCGTATACGGAGCGGCGCCGCCTAATGGCGGAGGAGCTGAGCTGGGGCGCTACAACCCCCGTTGGGGTCGATACAGGAGCCGCCTTCGGTGCTGAGACCCTTACGGTCCCCGGCCGGAGGGCTGACGACGGGCGCCAGGAGGTGGGTCAAGCCGGTCCAGAGGGCGCTCCAGCCCGCGGCGAGGGACGCGGCGGGCGCAGTGGCAGGAGTCCGGTGCACCGGGGCGGCGTGAGCCGGCAAGGCGAGCAGCAGCGCCAGGGCGAAAACGAAGACGACGGTGGTGGTGCGGAAAAGAGATCTCATCTCATCCTCCTTAACGGGACGAAACCCTGCCGGCACGGCGGGGCGGCCCGGAATGCATCCATAGCAATCGATCAATCAAGCTGACGCATGCCATCACGATCGGCGCTCGATCCTGCCCCGATGCTGCCCCGAAACGTTCGATGCCTAGGGATGGCGGTCTCCGCGTTCTGTTTGAGGTTCTGCTCTGATAAACCTGGTGCTCCCACTTACAAAAAGAGAGCCGTCCCGCAAACTTTCGTGATCGGTAGGCGGAAATAGAGAGGCCGAGCAGGGCGTTTACGGGTGCTCTCGATCCGGGGTAGGCTCCGGGCGCCGGGGCCACCCAGGCCCCGATCGGCAGGGGAGGACAAGGAGGGAGCGATTGTTCACGGGCCTCGTCGACGAGAGTGGCCGCCTGGCTGCCGACCCCGAGCCGTCGGGGCAGGGCGGGGTGCGGCTCGCCATTCTCCATAGCTCCAGACTCGCCGGGCGGCTCGGCATCGGTGCCAGCCTGGCGGTCTCCGGCGTCTGTCTGACGGTGACGAATCTAGCCGAGATGGAAACCGGCGTCCGGTCGCTCGTCGAGCTGTCGCCCGAGACCCTGGCGCGGACGACCCTCGGCGATTTTCGGGCCGGGGACCGGGTCAACCTCGAACCGGCGCTCCGCCTGGGCGACCCCCTGGGCGGCCACTGGGTACAGGGACATGTCGACGGCACCGCCCGGGTCGTCGAGCGCCGCGACCTCGCCGAGCACCGGGTGCTTGCCTTCTCGATCCCGCCGGAGCTCGATCCGTTTCTCGTCCTCAAGGGATCGGTCACCGTCGACGGCGTCAGCCTCACCCTCTCGGCCCGCCTGCCCGACCGCTTCGAGGTGGCGCTCATCCCTCACACCCTGGAGATCACGACCCTCTCCGACCGGGTGCCCGGGGACCGGGTGAACCTGGAGGTGGACGTGCTCGCCAAGTACGTCCACCAGATCCTCGCGGCCCGCGGCCTGGCTTGAGCGCGGAGCGGGAGGCGTGACGCGGCCGGCCGTCCAGCTCCCGGAGCCCGGGCGTTTCTGGATTCGCTACGTTCCGCGCGGCTGGCCGGAGCCGGCCGGCCCGTGGACGGACCTCGCCGCCGGACGCCTCGGCTGGGGGCACGCCTATCCCTCCCCTTCCGCCCCTACCTCCAGCACCGGGAAGCTCGACGCCGGGCCGGGGCGGCTCGACGACCTCCTCTACCTCCCCCCCGTCCTACCGGAGCGGGCGGCGGAGCGCGACCGGCTGGCCGGCGAGCACCTGGCGGCGGGGACCCCGGTGCTCGTCCAGCTGCGGCCGGGCGAGCTGCCCAACGCGCCGGAGAGGCCGGGGGCGGTCGAGGTGTACGACCTCCTCCCCGCGCTCCTCGCCGGGGACTTGTCGCCGCTCGCCCTCCTGCCGGCCGGCGCGACGGCGGTCTGGCCCCTCCTGCCGGGCCTCGCCGACGACCCCGGGCTCTGGCGGGAGGGGTGCGCCGTCCTCGCCGGCCGCGGGGTGAGCCGGGTCCAGGCGCTCTCGGTCGGTCTCGAACCGGCGGACCGGCGGCAGCTCGTCGAGCACGGCGGGGAGGGGGTCTTCGAGGCCGTCTTCCACGGCGAGCCGCCGGCCGAGCGGCCGTTCGCCCGCGCCGCGCACCGCCTGGGCCTCGCCCCCTTCCTCCCTCGGCCGCTGCCGCGACCGCCGGTCCGCGGGATCGAGAACCGCCGGATCGCCGGAGTCCTCGCCCTCGCGGCGGAGCTCTGGCTGCGGCTCGGCCGGCCGGCCGGCCAGGGCCAGGATCTCTACGGAGCGGCGCGCCAGGTCGACCGTACCGGCTACGACCTGACCGCCCTCGCCCGGGAGGGCAATCTCGGCTTTCTCGGCTGGCTTTCCGGGCTCGGCAGAGAGGTCGTCACGGAGCAGGCGGCGAGCGGCAGCTCGGCGCTCCTCGACCGGCTGCTCGCGGAGTACCTGGCCGAGGAGACATAATGAGGCCCTTCGCCAGAGCGGCGGAGAGGAGGAGCGGAGCGATGGAGCAGCAGTGGAGCCGAGCGCGGTACGTTTTCATCCTGGCGATCCTGATGACCTGGGCGGCCTCCGCCATGGCGCCGCGGCCGGCCTGGGCGTGGGACCCGGTCTCGCCGCCCCTCTCTCCGGAGGCCTTCACGGCCTTCCATCACCGCTTCAGCTCCGACCTCTACCCCTACCCCCGGCACGGGGCGTCGCCGCTCGGCCTGATCGGCTTCGAGGTCTATGCCGACGCCACCTACGACAGCAGCTTCGACAGCCAACCGTTCTTCAAGACGGCGGTCAATGGCAACCTGCCCGGCGGCGTCCTCTCGGTGGGCCGGGTGGGGGTACGGAAGGGGCTCCCCGGGGGGCTCGACCTCGGGATCTCCTACGGCGAGGCGCTGGGGAGCCAGGTCAAGCTGGTTTCGGTCGAGGCGGAGTACGCCCTGATCCAGGGCGGTCTGTTGGAGCCGGCCCTCGGGCTCCGGGTGACCGGCAGCCAGAGCGTCGGCTCGGGACCCTACGACCTCCACCAGTACGGGGCCGAGCTGCTGCTCTCCAAGGGCTTCGCCGTGCTCACCCCCTACATCGGGGCCGGCCTCACCTACAGCCGCGGGCGGCTCGGCCATGGCCCCCTCGAGCTGACCGACAACGCCACCCGCGCCGTCGCCTATGCCGGCCTCCGCCTTAACCTTCTCCTCCCCAAGATCGTCGTCGAGGTGGAGAAGGGCGAGGTGGTCCAGGGCGCGGTGCGGATCGGCTTCGGGCTCTAGAGGGAGATATGAAGATCGCTCCGATCGACCTGCGCTCCGACACCGTCACCCGCCCCGATGCCGAGATGCGCCGGGCCATGGCCGAGGCCGAGGTCGGCGACGACGTCTTCGGCGAGGACCCCACCGTCCGCCAGCTCGAAGAGGAGTCGGCGGCGGCCCTCGGCCAGGAGGCGGCCCTCTTCGTCCCCTCGGGCACCATGGGCAACCAGATCGCCCTCCACCTCCACGCCCGGCAGGGGAGCGAGGTGATCTGCGAGGCGCGCTGCCACATCGTCCACTTCGAGATGGGGGCCATGGCCGCCCTCTCCGGCCTGCTGCCGCGGGTGATCCCCTCGCCCACCGGCCTGCTCGACCCGGCAGCGGTCGAGGGCATGATCGCCCCCGAGGTCGGCTACCGGGCGCGCACCGGCCTCATCACGATCGAGAACACCCACAACTTCGCTGGCGGCACGGTCTACGACCGCCCCCACGCCGAGGCCATCCTCGCCGTGGCCCGCCGGCACCGGCTCCCGGTCCACCTCGACGGGGCGCGGATTTTTAATGCCGCGACCGCCCTCGGCCTCTCCGCCGCGGCGCTCGCCGCCGGCTTCGACTCGGTCCAGTTCTGCCTCTCGAAGGGGTTGGGGGCGCCGATCGGTTCGATGGTCTGCGGCTCCAAGGCGTTCATCGCCGAGGCGCGGCGGGTGCGCAAGATGTTCGGCGGCGGCATGCGCCAGGTGGGGGTGATCGCGGCCGCCGGTTTGGTCGCCCTGAGGAAGGGCCCCGGCCGGCTGGGGGAGGACCATGCCCACGCTCGGCTCCTCGCCGAGGCGGTCGCCGAGCTGCCGGGGGTAGAGCTCGATCCGGCCAGGGTGGTCACCAACATCCTCGTCTTCCGGGTGACTTCCGATGGGCTCGCCGAGGCGTTCCTCGCCCGTGCCCGGGAGCACGGGGTCCTGGCGAGCCCGGTCTCCCGGGACGAGGTGCGGATGGTGACCCACAAGGACGTCTCCCAGGCCGGGATCGACCTCGTGATCGCCCGCCTGCGGCAGGCGTTCCTCGCCGCCGCTCCGGCCTAGCGCTCGGTACTGGGTCCTTTTGAACCTGCGGGCGGTCTCCTTCGGGCGCTCCGCGCAGCCAGCCTGTGCCCAGAATGGGTATCGCCCGTCCTCGGATTCAAACGGACCCAGTACCTGAAACTCGCCTAGCGCTTGCGGGCGACGAGGTCGATCTCGACCAGGGCCGCCCGCGGCAGGCCGGCGACCTGGACGGTCGTGCGCGCCGGCCGGTGGTCACCCATGGCTTCGGCGTAGATCGCGTTCAGCTTGGGGAAGTCGGCGAGGTCGGTCACATAGACGGTCGCCTTGACGACGTCTGAAAAGGTGCAGCCGGCGGCGGCTAAGACCTGGCGCAAATTTAGGAACACCTGGCGGGACTGGGCCTCGAAGCCGCCGGGGGCGAGCTCGCCGGTGGCCGGATCGAGGGCGACCTGGCCGGAGGTGTAGAGCCAGCCGTCGACCGAGACGGCCTGCGAGTAGGGACCGATGGCGCGCGGGGCGCCCTCCGAGTGATGGAAGTCCATCCGTAACTCCTTTTGTGGGGGAAATGGGGCGTGGGTCAGGAGGGGGAGAGGACCGCTGGAGGCTCCGGCTCCCAGACGCCGACGTAGGGCAGGTTCCTGAAACGCTCGGCCACGTCGAGCCCGTAGCCGACGACGAAGACGTTCTCGATCTCGAAGCCGCGGTAGTCGATCGGCACCTCGACCTCCCGCGCCGCGCGCTTGTCCAAGAGAGCGCAGAGGCGGACGCTCCGCGCCCCACGGAAGTGGAGGAGGGCGACGATGGTGCGCAGGGTGTGGCCGGTGTCGACGATGTCCTCGATCAGCAGCACATCGCGGCCGCGGATCGAGAGGTCGACATCCTTCTTGATCCGCACCTCGCCGGGGACGGTGCCCTGGCCGTAGCTCGAGGTCTGGAAGAAGTCGATGGTCACCGGCACGGTCACCCGCTTCAGGAGGTCGACCATGAAGAAGACCGAGCCCTTGAGGACGCCGATCGCGATCAGCGGGTCGGCAAGGCTCGCGCTCGCCCGGTAGTCGCGGTCGATCTCGGCCGCGATCTCCGCCGTCCGCCGCTCGATCTCCTCCTGCCGGAGGAGGATCCGTACCCGGCCGTTTTCGTTTGTCGCCGCCATGACGTAAGATCCTTCATCAAGTTCGACTCCAAGAGCGGGTACAACACCTATGGCTACCGTCCAGGAGCTTTCCGTCCTCCACCGCCGTTATACGGACACCTCGCAACGGTTCCGCGCGGCGTGGACCTTCCATCAGTTCATCCAGAGCCTGGAGAAGAGTGTCCTCCAGCGGTCCTCGGAGGACCTCTCGACCGATTTCCAGACGCTCTACGCAGAGCTCAAGGAAATCTCCCAGAGCTTGAATGCCTCCGAGAGCGAGCGCATGCGGGGGAAGCTGGACTGGCTCGAACGGCGGCTGGGCGAGCTGATCTTCACTCTCGAAGAGGAGGATAGCAGAGTCGCTCCGTACTTTCTCCGCCAGTTCTTCCGCCGGGTGAAGAACTACGACGAGAAGATTCTCACCCAGCTCGCCAAGTTCTACGTCTACGCCCAGCACGGCGACACCTGGCAGCACGACCGGCTGGACAAGGTGGATTTTCTCCTCACCCGGCTCTCCGAGGAGGATCTGGACCAGACCTCCGGACCGGTGCTCCGCGACCCGCGCCGTCTGGGGGAGGTCTTCGTGGCTCTCTGGGGGCTCCTCGCCGTCGAGACGCCGCCGGCCGCGGAGGTCGCCGGCCACCGGGCGGCGATCGAGGAGATCCGCGCCGAGGTGCTGCGGGTCGAGAACCTCGACCAGCTCAACGAGGGCAACCTCGTACGCCGCTACCGCGACTTGAAGCACGGGCTCGGCAACCTCTTCTTCGAGCCCGAGCTCGCCCTCGCCGTCCAGGAGACCAACCTGACGCTCAAGGGGCGCATCCAGAAGCTCTACCGCCAGGAGGAGCGGCGGATCGCCGCCGAGTACCAGCGGGTCTTCGAGCTCGAGCGCGAGGTGCCGGTCACCGGCGAGCTCGATGGCGAGCTCGCCGAGTTCCACCAGGAGATCGAGCGCTTCGAAAAGCAGCTCGAAAGAGACGAGTTCAAGCTCGAGGATCTGGCCTCCATCCGCCAGCGGGTGCGCTCGCTCCTGCCGCGGCTGACCGAGGCGCGCTCGACGGTCGCGACCGGCAGCCACCACCGCCTGGGCGATACCGGCGAGCATCGCGCCGCCCTCGCCGCCGAGGCGCCGCTCTCCGAGCGCGAGGACATCCTGGGGGAGCACTTCCGCCGGGTCGTCGAGCACCTGCGCGAGGTCAAGCCCGACTCGCCGCCCGAGCGGGTGGTCTTGACCCCCGAGGTCTTCCCCATGCGCCTGGAGCCGCGCGAGGTGGTGGCCTTCCGCCGGCTCTACGGCACCGGCGAGTTCGACCGCGAGCTCGAGCAGTTCCTCCTCGAAGCGGCGGCTCTCCGCGTCCGGATCAACGAGGAGGCGCAGGAGATCGCCGCCATCATGGACGAGACCTCGGTCACCGGCGAGGCCCCGATCTACTCCCGCGCCCGGCAGACCGTCCGCGCCGCCGACGCCTACCTCTGGCGCTTCCAGCACGTCCTCTCCGAGCTCCAGCTCGCCGGCAACGCCCCCGAGGGGCGGCAGATCCAGATGCTCCGGATGCGGTTGATGCGCGACTACTCCGGCCTCTGGCTCCTCGCCTACAAGCCGTTCCTGGGGATGCGCCGCCCCGGCTCGACGCTGGCGTAAAGGCACCCGAGGGTCCTTGGCTTCGCCCGGTTTCCGAGGACGGGCGACTGGCTGCGCGAAGCGCCCGAAGGAGCCCGCCCGCAGGAACCGGGCGAAGCCAGGACCCGGCCCCGACGCGTCAGGCGGGCTCGAACGGCGGCGGGGCGGGGATCTCGGCGAACAGATCGGTGCGGGGCGCTGCCTCCGCCCGCCGCACCGCGAGGGCGTTCTGCGCCTCGCCGGTCAGGCCGCAGAGCTCGCCGTAGACCCGGCGCGCCTCGGCCTGGCGGAGGCGGAAGCGGAGTTCGGCCCGGGTCCGGCGGCCGTGCGCCGTCACCACCCAGAGCGGCATCGCGCCCATCATGGCGCCGATCGCGGTCAGGCCGGTCACCCCATAGAGGACGTAGGCGGCCGGGTTGGCCGGACCGGTGAGGAGGCCGGCGACGAGGGCCGTCACGGCGAGGCCGGCGAGCACCCAGGCGGCGAGGCGCGGGCCGGCGCGGTGCAGGGTGACGAGCTCGATGTCGGCGAAGAAGACCCGCCGGCGGGCGACCTCGAAGCCCCCGACCTCGTCGACCTCCAGGGCGTCGACGGTGCGGTAGACCCGCCGCCGATGGGCGGCGCTGTTCGCCTGCCCGAAGCGGTGCCGCTCCCCGTTCATCGCTTGAATCCCTTGAAGATCACGAGGACGAGGAAGAGGCCGAAGCAGATCTGGGCGATTCCCAGGCCGAAGGCGAGGAGGATCCCCCCCCAGCCGCCGCTCCCTTCGCCGCGCTGCTTCTGGCGCATGGCGAAGACGGCGAGGACCAGGGTCACCGGACCGATCACCACGCCCAAGATGGAGAAGAAGAGGCCGGCGAAGCCGACGAGGATCGAGAAGCCGCGCAGGTCGACGAACGAGGTGCGGAGGGCAGGGAGGGCCTTTTCGGCGGCCAGGCGGTCGAAGCAGGCGGGGCAGAGCCGCTGGCCAGCCACCTCGGTGCGGCAGAGCGCGCAGACGAAGAGGCCGCAGCGCTCGCAGTTGCCGACCGCGGCGTTGCCCGCATGGCTGGCGCACGGGGTGCCCCCGACCGGCCCGGTCTCGGCGAGGCCGAGGGGCGGCAGATAGGGCGAGGGCGGCGAGAAGGGGGTCGCCTCGAAGCTCCCGGCGCAGGTGGGGCAGAGCTGCGGGCCCGCCGTCATCCCCCCGGGGTGGAGCAGCGTGCCGCAGTAGGGGCAGGCCGGCCCTCGGTAGACGCGGCTCGGCCGGTCCGTGGGGAGGGGGCGCTCGGCGGCGATCACGTCAGGGTCTCCAGTTGACCACCCGGGTCTTGGCCGCCATGTCGTGGATGCAGGTGCGCTCCGGGGTGAGGAAGGCGGGGAGGTAGTCGAGGAAGCTGAGGCAGCTGGCGAAGACCTGCTGGAGGACGGCGCGCCCCCAGGCCTGCCCGGTGCTGAGCGGAGCGCCGTCCGCTTTCACCACTCGGATGCCCAGGGCCATCTTGCCGAGGGTCTGGCCGCGAGCGGCGAGCATGGCGCCGTGATAGACGATCACCAGGGGGATCATGAGGAGGGGAAGGAAGGTGAACCAGGTCACCAAAGTCGGCGCGATGCTGCGCTGGCGGGCCGGAAGCAGGATCGTCAGGAAGAAGATCAGGTAAGGGAATCCCACGATCAGGCCGTCGAGCATCAGGGCGAGGAAGCGGCGCCAGATGGAGGCCAGGTCGAGCCGGGTGTCGGGCAGGCCGGAGAGGCGATCCAGGAGCCACTCGGTCTTACAGGGGCCGCAGAGCGCCGCGCCGCCGATGCCGACGATGCAGTCGGGGCAGAAAGTCTCGGCGCAGCTCGCGCAGCGCACGAGACCGTCGTCGATCCGAGGGTGATTCCGGCAGGGCATCGCTTCAGCGCTTTGCGGACGAGAGATATGCTATCAGAGCGCCTTCCACATCCGGAGGATTTCTTGGCCGAGCTCGTTCTGTCCCTCTCCTGCGCCAACCACCCGGGCCGGCCGGCGATGGCGATCTGCGTCGCCTGCCGGAAGCGGATCTGCCCGGCCTGCTCGACTCCCTGGGAAGGGCGGCAGTACTGCGCCTCCTGTCTGGCGGCCCTGGATACCCCCACCCGGCAGGAGCATGCCGCCCGCGGCTGGGCGGGAATGGCGCTCGCCGCCCTCGCCCTGCTCTGGGCCGTGACCTGGTTGCGCCCTCTCCTCGCCAGCCTCTTGGCGGAGCTGCGGTGAGGAGGGAGCGGTTCTCCTTCCTCGCCGTCCTCGACGAGGCGGCGGAGCTCGTCACCCGCGAGCTGCCCGGTTGGGCCGGTCTCGCCGTGCTGACGGCCCTCCCCCTGCGCTTCCTGGAGGCCCACTTCTTGAACCGGGTCTTGGAGCTCGGCAAGCATGCCGGAGAGTACGGGAGGTACCTGGTCTCGGTCTCCTGGCTGGTCACCCTCGCCCTGCCGCTCGCCTTCTGGGGGCGGGCCGTCCTCGCCCATGCCGTCGTCCTCGCCCTCTCTGGCGAGCGCCGGGTGGGGCGCCAGGCCTGGAAGCTGCGGCCGGCCGCCCTGGCGGCCGGGTTCTACGCCTTTCTCTTTACCCAGCTCCTCTTCCTCGCCTTCTCTGCGACCCTGGCCGGAGCGGTCGCGGCCGTCCTCCTCTCCGGGCTGGCGGCGGCGACCGTCCCCCTCCAGGAGAAGGTGGGGCCGCTCGCTCCGCTCGGCACCGTTTTCCGCCATGCCCGCCCCTTCCGGGTTTACGCCGGTCTGCTCTTCCTGGCCGCCCTGGCGTTCGTCGTCGCCTACGTCAACCTGGCGCCCTCTTCGGTGTCGGCCTCTGGGCGGCGGGGGGCCTGCCGGGGATCGATCTGGCGCACTGGCGGGCCGTCCTCTCGCTCTCGAACCGCCACTTCCTGCTCCTCCTCGGAGCGGGGGCGACCCTCGTCGTCGAACCGTTCTGGATCGCCGCCTTGACCGTCGCCGTCCACCGGGCGCGGGCGCGGCAGAGCGGGGAGGACCTCCGCGCCTGGTTCGAGGAGATCGCGGCGGAGCGGGCGGCATGAGGATCGCCGCCAACCTCTTGCTTCTCGGCCTCCTGGCCGTCGCCTCCTGGGCGCCGCCGTTGCCGCCCCGCCGATCCCGATCTCGCTCGCCGAGTACCGCTCCCAGCTGGAAGGGCATCGAATCTGCTCTGCGGCAGGGCGATCCCGCGAGTGGTGAAGGCGGAAGCCGGCCGGCTGCTCGCGGGGCGGATCGTCCTCGGCGGGGGCCCTCCCTTCTCTCCCGACCGCTCGGTTCTGGGACCCCTGGCGCGCGGGGTACAGGGGGTGGAGCTCCGCCGCTCCGCCGTCCGCCTCTCGGCCCTGCTCAGAAGCCTGCCCGCGGACGCGGGGAGGATCGGCGCCCGCCCGGCGGCGAGCGACCCGGCCCTCCTGGCGCGGCTCGCGGCGCGCGCGGCGCTCGCCGAACTGCCCCGCGGCGGCCAGCTGCCGGAGGTCAAGGACTCCGGCCTCCTCCGCGCCCTGGCCGACTTCTTCGAGCCGCTCCGCCGCTGGGTGGCCGATGGCATCGACAAGCTCTGGCGCTGGTTGGTGAGGTCGTTCACCCGGAAGAGCCAGGCCGGCGGCTCCGAGATCGACCTGCCGCGCCTGGTGACCGCCCTGGTGATCGCGCTCGCCGCGGTCCTCGCCGTTCTCGGCCTCCTGGCGCTCCGGCGGCGCGGCGCCCCCGCCGCCTTCCCGGCGCCGGCCGCCGCCCCGGCGCCCCCGGCGCGCGACGACGACCCCCTGTCGCGGCGGGCCGGGGAGTGGGAGGTCTACGCCCGCGAGCTGGCCGCCGCCGGGCGCTGCCGCGAGGCCGTCCGCGCCTGGTACCACGCCGTCCTCGTGGCGCTCTACCAGCAGGGCGCCCTCCATCACCGGAAGGGGCGGACCAACTGGGAGTACGTGGCGGCGGTGCCGCCCGAGGCGGCCTGGCGGCCGGCCTTCGCCGCCCTGACCCGGCGCTTCGAGCGCGAGTGGTACGGCAGCGACCGGAGCTCCGCGGAGGCGCTCTCCGAGGCGGCGGCGGCGGCCCGGGAGCTCCTCGACGACATCGGCGACATTGGCGGGGCTCGTTCCAGGGAGGGAGAGGCGGCGTGAGGCCGCGCGGGCGCTCCCTCCTGGTCCTGGCGGCGGCCGTCTACCTGCTGGCGACGCTCGTCTGGCTGGGGGCCGACCGGCGCTCGCCGCGGCAGTTCCTCGCCGCCGGCTCGGCGCTCAACGAGGGCGAGCGCGGCACCAGCCTCGCCCGCGAGTACCTGAAGGCCCGTCCCGGCCCTGCCGCCGTCCGGCTCCTGGAACGGCCGGTCTCGGCCGCCGAGCTGCCCGCCCAGGCGGTGGTCTTCCGGCTGGAGCCCGAGGTTCTCCCCTGGCAGCCGGGGCGCGAGGTCCCGGGAAGGAGAAGGAGAAGGAGAGGGAGAAACAGGAGAAGATCAGGGGAAGAAGGGCACGGAGAAGAAGGGTGGAACGAAGGTTCCGGTCGCCAAACCGCCGGAAGACCCAAAGAAGAAGCCGGCGAAGGAGCCGGAAAAAGGCGTCACCGACCCGTTCGGCCACGACGAGAACGACGAGGACGACGAGAGTGACGGAGACCAAGGCTCGCCGGTCTCGGGCCCGCCGGAGCACCCCGGCCGTTTCGCCCCGCTCCTCACCGCCGACGAGGAGGAGTGGGTCGAGGGCGGCGGCCGGCTGGTCCTCGGGATTGCCGGCGACTACGGCCCCCTGTGGACGGAGCGGGAGCCGAGCCGGGAGCCGCTCGCCAAGGTCTTCCCGCTCTGGCCCGAGGTCTCCACCCTGCGCCTCCTCGACCGCCGGGTCCTCCGCGGACCGGCCCTCGGCCGGGCGCACGCCGTGCTCCTGGCCGGCGAGAACCCGGTGATCGCCCGGCTGCCCCTGGGGCGTGGCGACGTCGTCCTCCTCTCCTGTCCGGACGTCTTCCACAACGCCCGGCTGGCGGTGGGCGACCACCTGGCGCTCCTCACCGCGCTCGCCGGCCCCGCCGGCCCCGCTGGCACCGCCGGCCGGCCGGTCTACTTCGACGAGCGGAGCCACGGCATCGTGGCCGACGAGGGGCTGCTCGCGGTGCTCTCCCGCTGGGGCTTGGGGCCCGCCCTCCTCCTTGCCGGCCTCGCCGCCCTCGCCCTCTTCTGCCGCCAGGCGGTGCGGATCGGGCCGCCGGAGCGCGACCCGGGAGACACCCGCTCGGAGGCGGTCGACCTCGTCGACTCTCTGGGCGAGCTCTACGACCGGGCGCTCTCGCGGGGCGACGCCGTCCGGCTCTACTGGGAGGGCTTCGTCCACACCGTGGCGATCGACACCGGCCTCTCCGGGGCCGCCCTCGAAGCCCGCGCCCGCGAGCTCGCCGCCGGCTTTACACCACCGAGTAGATCACCGGGGTTGCCCCGCTCGCCCCTGTCGCTGGCGCCGAACGACGATCTTTCGCGAGAGGGCTTCGAGCACGCCCTCGCGGCGCTCAACTCTGCTCGCAGGAGGGCCCGGGATGGAAAGTACGATCGTCCATGAAGAGGCGAGTCGGGATGGCTCACCTGTCGCCAATACCGCCAATGTCGCCAATACCGCCAATACCGCCGATGTCGCCAATACCGCCGATATTGGCGATGTCGGCGACCTTGCCGAGATCCACCGCCAGTTCCGGCTCCTCCGCGAGGGGCTCGACCGGGTGGTGATCGGGCAGGGGGCGGTCAAGGAGCGGGTGCTCGTCTGCCTGCTGGCCGGCGGTCACGCTCTCCTGGAAGGGGTGCCGGGGACGGCCAAGACCCTCCTCGCCCTCACTCTCGCCCGGCTTCTCGGCTGCCGATTCAAGCGCATCCAGTTCACCCCCGACCTCATGCCCGCCGACCTTCTGGGGACCAACATCTTCAACCAGAAGACCCACGAGTTCGAGTTCCACCCCGGGCCGATCTTCGCCGACCTCCTGCTCGCCGACGAGATCAACCGCACCCCGCCGCGCACCCAGTCGGCGCTCCTCGAAGCGATGCAGGAGCACGCGGTGACGATCGACGGCGAACGGCGGCCGATCTCGTCGGTCTTCACCGTCCTCGCCACCCAGAACCCGGTCGAGTTCGAGGGCACCTACCCCCTCCCCGAGGCGCAGCGCGACCGCTTCCTCTTGAAGGTGACGATCGACTACCCGCTGCCGGAGGAGGAGGGGAGGATGCTCGCCGCCTACGCCGCCGGGGTGCGCCTGCACGACGAGGCGGTGGCGGCGCTCACCCCGGTCCTCTCGCCAGCCGAGCTCGGCGCGGCCCGCCGTGCAGCCGCCCTCGGGGTGCGGGTCGAAGCGGACGTCTTGAGCTACATCCTCCGCCTGGTGGGGGCGACCCGGCGGCACGACGCCATCCAGATCGGCGCCGGCCCGCGCGCCTCCCTCGCCCTCCTCGAGAGCAGCCGTGCCCTGGCGCTCCTTCGCGAGCGCGATTTCGTCACCCCCGACGACATCAAGGAGATGGCCGAGCCGGTCCTCGGCCACCGCATCATCCTCACCCCGGAGGCGGAGATGGAGGGGATGACCTTGAAAGATCTCCTGCGCCAGATCTTCGAGCGGGTGGAAGTCCCGCGGTGATCCGCCCCGGCCGCCGCCTGATCCGCGCCCTTCTGGGGCTGGCGCTCGTCGCCCTCCTGCTGCCCTTCCTGCCCGGGCTGCTGCCGATCCTCGGCCTCGGGCTCCTCCTCGCTCTCAGTCCTGGCGGCGCGCGAGGCGGCCCTCCTCGGCAGTGCCAGACCTCAGGTCGAGCGGCCGGAGCGGGTGGTGCTCTCGCTCGGCGAGGAGGAGACGATCCCCCTCGCCCTCCTGAGCGGCTTCTCCCGGCCCCTCGCTCTGAGCCTCCGCCAGCTCTGGCCGGATCTCCTCGACCGCCCGGCGAGCCGCGGCGAGGGACTCCTGCGGCCGGGGGAGGTGCTCGCCTTCGCCCTGCCGGTGCGCGCCGTCCGGCGGGGGAGCGCGGCGCTCTCGCCGCCCTGGCTGGCCTTGGGGCTCCTCGGCTGGGCCGGCGGCTGGGCCGAGCGCGTGGTGCCGGCGATGCCGGCGGTGCGGGCGATGCCGGCAGGGGCCGCCGGTCCGCTGGGGACGGAGCTCGCCGTCCTCCCCTCGCTCAAGGCGGTGGCGCGGATGCGGGCGCGGCTCGACCGCGCCTTTCTCTCCGGCTTCGGCAGCCGGGCGGCGCCGCGGCTCGGCAAGGGGCGGGACTTCGAGCGGATGCGCGACTATGTTCTGGGCGACGACTTCCGCGACGTCGCCTGGAAGTCCTCGGCCCGGCACGGCAAGCTGATCACCCGGGAGTACCGGCTCGACCGCTCCCAGGACGTGCTGCTCGGGGTCGACTGCGGTCACCGGATGGCCGCCCGGGTGGCCCACCTGACCCGGCTCGACCATGCGGTCAACGCCGCCGTCCTCCTCTCCTCGGTCGCCCACCGGATGGAGGACCGGGTGGGGCTCCTCGGCTTCGCCGACGTCGTCGAGCGCGGCATCGGGCAGGGGAGAGGACCGGCCCACTTGGCGGAGCTCACCGCCTTCGCCGCCCGGCTCACGGGCGGCGAGCGCCACACCGACTATCTCGCCCTCGCCGCCCACCTAAGGCGGCGGGCGCGGAGCCGGATGCTGATCCTCCTCTTCACCGCCCTCCCCGAGCTCGACGCCGAGCGCACCCTCGCCCGCGCGGTGGGGATGCTCGTCCCCCAGCACGTCCCCTTCGTCGTCGTCCTGACCGACCCCGACCTCCGGGCGGCGGCGGTCGATCTCCTGCCGGCGGACAAGCCCGAGCTCTGCCGGACTCTGGTCGCCTCCGATCTCTGGCTGGAGCGCCGGCGGACGGTCGCCGATCTCCGCCGGCGGGGCGCCCTGGTCGTCGAGGCGGCCCCCGGCGACGCCGGCCTGGCGGCGGTCAACGGTTATCTCGAAGTCAAGCGGCGGCAGCTCCTGTGATCCCCCTGGCCCCCATGGCTTTGACGACCAGGGCGAGCGACCCCTTCGCCGTCGAGCGCTTCGTCCACGAGCGGAGCGACCGCTGGCGCCGGCTGGAGGAGCTCCTCGACGACGCCGACCGGACATCGGAGTCCGAGCTCGGCCCCGAGCGCATCCGCGAGCTGGTCCGCCTCTACCGCCTGGCGGCGACGGATTTGAACGAGGCGCGCTCGTGGACCGCCGACCCCGAGCTCCTCGGGCGGTTGAACGCCCTCTGCGGCCGGGGCTACCGCTTCGTCTACAGCGCTCGCCGGGAGGGCTCGCTGCGCGGCCAGGTGCGGCGCTTCTTCGCCGCCGACCTGCCGGCGGCCTTCAGGCGCGAGGCGCGCTGGGTGGCCGCGGCCGCCGCTGCCCTGCTCCTCGGCGCCCTCCTGGGCGCCGGGGCGGTGCTCCTCCGCCCGGCCGCCGCCCCCGACCTGATCCCCGGCCAGTTCTTCACCGAGAGCCCGCGCGAGAGGGTGGCGCAGATCGAGCGCAACGACGAGCGGGTCGCCCGGGTCGAGCAGGCGGCGGACTTCGGGGCCTTCCTCTACACCCACAACATCCAGGTCTCCTTCCTCGCCTTCAGCCTCTCCGCCCTCACCCTCGTCCTCGGCTTCTGCTATCTCTTCTGGTCCGGCCTCTTCCTGGGGGCGATCGCCGCCACCTACTACCTGGACGGGGTCTCGGTCTTCTTTCTCGCCTGGGTGGGGCCGCACGGGGCGCTGGAGCTGCCGTCGATCGTCTTCGCCGGGGCGGCCGGGCTGGTCCTCGGGCGGGCCCTCCTCCTCCCCGGCGATCTCTCCCGCGGCGCCGCGGTGCGCGCCGTCTTCCCCACGGTCTGGCGGATGATGCTCGGGGTGATGCTCTTCCTCGTCGCCGCCGGTCTCGTCGAGGGGTCGTTCTCGCAGTTCTCGGCGAAGACGGTCCCCTATCCGTTGAAGATCGGGGTGGCGGCGGTGCTCTTCGTCTCCCTGCTGGGCTACCTCTTCTATCAGCGGCCGGGGTGGCGGGCGGACCGGGCGGGGGGAGGGCGAGGTGAGGCGGCGGGAGCGGCGCATCGTCACCCCCGAGCACGTGGGGATCCGGCTGACCCCCGCCGGCCCGGGGAGCCGCCTCGCCGCCCTCCTTCTCGACACCGCCCTGATCGCCGCCGGCACCGCCTTCCTCTTCTCGCTCCTCGGCCACCTCCTGCCGGGGGCGATCTCGACGGCGGTCGGCGCCACCCTCGTCTTCGTCCTCCACTGGGGGTACCACGTCTACTTCGAGACCCGGCACCAGGGCCGCTCGCCGGGCAAGCGCGCCGCCGGGCTCCGGGTGGTGGACGGCCGCGGCCTCCCCATCACCCTGCAGCAGTCGTTCGTCCGCAACATCGTCCGGACGCTCGACTTCCTGCCCTTCTTCTACGGCATCGGGGGCGTCGCCTGCCTCCTCGATCCCGACGGCCGGCGGCTGGGCGACCTGGCCGCCGACACCCTCGTCGTCCTCGAAAGGCGCCCCCTGGCGGTGGCGGATCGGCTGACGCTCTCCCACCGGGTGGAGGACCTGGGCGACTTCGACCTCGCCCGCCGCATCCGCCACCGGGTAGGTCTCGAAGAGCGGGAGTTCCTGGCCACCCTCTGCCAGCGCGCCGAACGCCTGGAGGACCGCGCCCGCTACGACCTGATGGAAGAGGTGGCGGCCTACTACCGCAAGGAGCTGGAGATCGACGCGCCGCACCTGTCGGGGGAGAACCTGGTCCGGGGGTTGGCGGCGGTGCTCTTCCCGGCGCGGGAACGGGGGTGAGAGGCCGGAGCAGGATGCGGTATTCTCGCGAGGACGAGGAGGTGAGGCGATGGCGGTACGCATCGTGCGGCTGGGGAGCCCCAGGCTCCCTGGCGAGGGGCTGCGGATCGGGACGGTTCGGCGCCCGCCGCGGGGAGTGCTGAAGAGCGAGTACGCGGCGCGGGACTTCTACGACGTCTGGTTTCCCAACCTGGCGCCGAGCGCGGAAGCCGTGAAGGCCGCCCTGGGCGCCGCGACCGACCGGGAGTGGACCGCCTTCGCACGCCGCTACCGGGCCGAGATGGCGACCGCCGACAACCGGCGGACCCTCGACCTCTTGGCCGCCCTCTCTCACGGCACCGACTTCTCGGTCGGCTGCTACTGCGCGGACGAGGCCCGGTGCCACCGGAGCCTGCTCCGCGAGCTGCTGGCGGAGCGCGGCGCGAAGATCGAGTGAGGGCGAGCCGCCCTCTCTGCGTGCCGACCGAATGCGGCGCCCGCACCCTGGCTCTCGACGAGAAGACCCGCTCTGTAGCGTCTCTACGGCCGCTCCCACGCCCCGGGGGCACGGCTGGGGACGCTCCGCGCAGTCCCCTTAGGTCTCAACGGCCCTCTCCAGCGTCTCTACGCCGGTCTCTTGGTGTTCCAACCGACCGCCCAGCGTCTCTACGAGGATTTCTCGTGTTTCCAGGTGGGATTCTCGTGTTCCCGGGAGCGTTTCTGGTGTTCCAACGGGGAGCCGGCATGTTTCCAGCTCGACTTCTTGGGTTTCAACTCAGACATCTGGTGTCTCTACCGGTCTTTCTCCTGTTCCCGGGGGGATTTCTCATCTCTCCGGCAGAGATTCGAGAGCATCGGAAGTCGTCCGGAGAGTTTTTTGGCGACTTCCGAGAGGTTTTGGACCCTCCCGGACGGTTTCGGGGACGCGGCGGAGCCGCTCCGTCCGCCCGCGCCTGCTCGTGGAGCACCCGATGACGAAGAGACCGCGTTTCTCGGGAGCTCAAGCGTTAGCGTCTCCTTTCCCGGGAATGTGTGCGGCAAGCCCGCTCCTGCGGTATAAGTCCTACTCCAGCGGCGCCTCAGAGGGCGCCGCGAAATTGTCCCTGCCGCAATTGGACATCGTCTAGATCGGACCTGTGATGACGCTACCGCCGGGGTCCAACTCCGTCAGCGAGGAGTCACTATGCTCATCCGCCGGTTGAAGGTCTCCGGCCTCCTTTCGTTCGGCCTCCATGGGATCGACCTGCCGCTCGAACCCCTCAATGTCCTGATCGGGCCGAACGGCTCCGGCAAGTCGAACCTGCTGGAAGTGCTCGCCTTGCTCAAGGCATCGCCGAGCAACCTCCCGCGGCCGGTCAAAGAGATGGGAGGCGTAGAAGAGTGGCTTTGGAAGGGGAAAGCGTCGGCTCGGGAGGCTCTTCTCGATGCCGTGGTGGACTACCCGCGAGGGAAGCGGCCTCTACGCCATGTGCTGAAAATCACCGAGCACGGTGGTCGCTTCGAGGTGGCCGACGAGCGGATCGAGAACGAGAAGCCAGATACCGGGAAGTCCGATGTGGACTTCTACTACCGATTCCAGTCGGGCCATCCGGTTCTCAACGACCGCAGCGACGAGAAGCGCGGTCTCCGGAGAGAAACGATCAAGCCGGAGCAGTCGATCCTGTCGCAGGTGCGCGACCCCGAGAGCCTGCCGGCGCTGCACTGGCTCCAGGAGCAGTACGACAAGATCCAGCTTTACCGCAATTGGTCCTTCGGACCTTCGGCTTCCTGGCGCCGCGAGCAGAGCGCGCATGGCAGGAGCGATGTCTTAAGCGATGGTGGAGAGAATCTGGCGCTCGTGCTCTCGAATTTTTCCTCCCGCGACAGGGGCGAGCTGGTCGAATCGCTGAAGCAGCTTTTCGAAGGTATCGAGGATCTGCGGGTGGCGGTCTCAGGCGGTAACGTACTGCTCTTCCTAGTGGAGAGCGGGGGGCGCGAAATCCCGGCGGCCCGGCTATCAGACGGTACGTTACGGTATCTCAGTCTCCTCGCCATCTTGCTCCATCCGAATCCGCCGCCCTTAGTCGCACTCGAAGAACCCGAGTTGGGGCTCCATCCCGACGTGCTGCCGCACCTCGCCGAGGTCTTGGTCAAGAGCTTCGGAACGGATGCAGTTGGTGGTGACGACCCATTCCCGGGTACTCGTGGACGCGCTGAGCGTCCGGCCGTCGAGTGTCGTGTCTGCACCAAAGAGGACGGCGAATCCCGATTCGAGCGCCTCGACGAAGTCAGGCTCCAGGCGTGGCTCGACAAGTATTCGCTCGGCGACCTCTGGAGCATGGGGGAGCTGGGGGGAAATCGGTGGTAGCGAGGATCTACGCCGAGGGTGGAGGTGAGGGCCAGTTGCTCGATATCCGATTCCGAGAAGCCTGGAGCCATTTTTTTCGGGCCGCCGGCCTCGCGGGACGCATGCCGAGGGTGGTGCGCGGGCAGGGGCGCGCGAGGACCTTCGACCTATTCGTCACAGCGGTCAAGAATCCGCGTTCGGGTGAGATCCCCCTCCTCTTGGTGGACAGCGAGCAGGAAGTCGAGGCAGCACACACCGTCTGGCAGCACCTCAAAGCCCGCGACGGCTGGGATCGGCCGGCCGACGCCTCCGAGGACCAGGCCTTCCTGATGGTGCAGGTCATGGAGACGTGGTTCCTGGCCGATCGCGCTTCTCCGCCAGTACTTCGGCAGCGCGCTCCGGGAACAGCACCTTCGCGCCTGGCCAGACTTGGAGGGGGTGCCCAAGGAGACGGTTCTGAGAGCGCTCGACCAGGCCACTGCCGGCTGCACCAAGAGCTATGCCAAAGGACAGGTATCCTTCGAGCTACTGGGCCAGTTGAGCCCGCAGAGCGTCGAAGCGGCCAGCCCGCACGCCAAGGCTCTCCTGGATCGCTTGCGGGCTCTCTGAGCAGCGAAGGTTGACTTCAAGATTTTCAGCCGGCAGAGATAACCCCTACCCGCAGCTCGCCGGCAGCGCCGCCGGGGCGGCCAGTACCCCGATGTTCCTCACCACGTCCTTCGACTCCATGAGCCAGACCACGTGGTTCACCTGCTCGAGCGACCCGCCCGGGTGGACGATGCGCTGGCCGATCCAGCCCGCCTCCTGGTTCTTGAGGTCGAGGAGGGTTTTTTCGAGATCGGGATTCTCCCGAACGATCACCAACTCGTTGGCGAAGAGCCAGGCGAAATCGCGAGAGACCTGCATGGCGATGTCGATCAGCCGCTGCTCGTCGGGTTGCCCGAGGTCCTCGAGGAGATGGATCAGGGGAGAGAGGTCGCCCAGCTCCGCGAAAACCGTGGGGACCAGGCAGGCGAGGAGCGCGTTGATCTTGTCGAAATCGCCCTGGATGCTCGCGAGGCCCGCCGGGGTCGCGGCGACCTGGGCGGTCGCGAACCCCAGGTCGTAGGTGATGTGGGCGTTCATGCCGACCAGGAGGTTCTGGAGGATGAGGAGAGTCGGGTCGGCCGTGGCGTCGAAGGCGACCTTCCAGCCGGCCGAGATCGCGGGATCGCCGGCCCGCCACTGCTGGAAGGCCATCAGGTACCGCCCGGCGAAGGTGACGTCCAGGACTTCCATCCGGGCGTCGTCGGCGAAGTAGCCAGTGCCGATCCGCTCCCGGACGGTCCGCGTCACCCGCCGATAGAGAGCGGCGAAGTAGCCCGCCCGGCTGCCGTTCGCCAGACACCAGGCGACGATCTCGTCGAGCTGTAGGAGGACGGCGTCGATGGGGTCGTTCGGCGGGGTCGTCATGTCTCTCTCCTCTTGGCGGTGAAGGATGAGGCCGATCGAGCGAGCTCTCGCCAATTTTCGTGCCTCGGCGTTTACTCGTGCCACAGCTCCCTGCGTTTCGCCTCAGCGATCGTCATGTACTTGAAGCCGCTTTCCTGGGCGTCCTTGAGGCTCATCTCCATGCCATCCTCGTATTCTGCTTCGCTCTCGTCGAGCCAATAGGCCCAGACCAGGTCCGATTCATCGAGCATCACCTGGGCCTTGCCCTTGACGTTTTTCTTGAGGTATGGGAACCACCCCTCCGCGAGATAAAGAGCATTCTCCTTGTTGGGAACATTGGGATCCGTGCAGGCCGTCACCACCAGCTTGTCGTACTCCTTTTTCCCCGTTTTCTTCTTGTCTCGCCGTGTCTTGATGATGTCGTAGAAATCGTCTTCGATCTCGAACTGCGTCAATCGACCGCCGTGCTTCTCGATGTAATAGTCCGCATGGGAAGAGTCGACGAAACTCAGGTTGATGCCAAACCCGTCGTCCGCTTGAAATCCGATCACCTTGTTATCCGACACCAGAACCTTCGGATTATCGATGTCACGATCGACCCGATATGCCATTACCCGCTGGACGACGGCCACGGTCCGCGGAGCGTGGCGCCCACGATCCTGGATTACGTGGCGGATCGGGATTGGGGGCGGCCCTGCCGCCGGCCGGGGCGCCGGCCCCAACCGTTTGGGCTGGAGGCGCGGGCCCGGATGAGGATCGTACACAGGTGGCACCGTCTTCGCCTGAGAGCCTGGTGCCGGTAGCGGGATTCCGTTTCCTGGCCAACGCAGGGGAGGGCCCTGCGCGGCTCTCGGCTGGACGCTTCTCGCCGGGGACGCCGCCTCTCGAGGTCCCTGTCCGTCCAGCCCTGTCCGCGAGATCGGCGCGGCTCCAGGCCAACGCAGCTCCGGTGGCTTTGCGAGGCTGGGTTGGACTGCCTCACGTCGGCGAGGCGAAGCCGCGGCCCCTGGCCAGCGCAGCTCTGGAGGCTTCATTTCTCCCTCCCAGGCTTTCTCGGCTCTGGAAGCCTAACGATGCGAGGAGGGGGGGCCTGGCTCATATTTGTATTCCTTTGAAATTTGCCAGGGGCATTTTATACCAGCTGGACTCCCGAGGTGCTATCGACCGTATGGGTTAGGGCATGCCCCCGGCTCGCACCGGGGGCCTTTTGCTCAGTCAACGCGCTTTGGGGGGCGATCCCGTCGACGATCTCGGTCAGCGGTAGATGGTCACGAAGTCGGTAAGGGTGTTCCCCGAAGGCCACAGATCCTGACACGGGCCGCCGTTGATTCTCGCCGAATAGTTGGTGACCGTGCGATGGATCGTGCCGCACTGGCCGTTGCCGTCCCAGCTGCGGCAGGCGTATCCGTAGCCGTCGTAGGGGAGGTAGTACGACTCCGTTCCGGTACAGCCGGGACCGGAGAAGTGGCTGACGTACATGCCCTGTGTCGGCACGCAGCTGCCCTCACCGCAACTCGACGTGGTCGAGCCGAACGCGGTGTCGAGGTTCTTGATCAACCAGTCGACGAGCGGCAGCGAGCCGGAGCTGCCGTCCTTCTGATTGATCCAGTTCCCCGGATGATCGGTCAGGGCATCGTGGAAGGCGCTGTAGGTGTTGGTCCAATATTCGTCGAACGGGATGGTTCCGGAAGCCGGATCGACATCCAGGGCGCTGTAGAGGGGGAGGAACGTTCCCATGTGCAGAAGCTGATGGCCATTGGCGATCTTGAAGATCCAGACGGACTTCGCCACGTCTTCGACACTGCCGGGCTGCCGGCTCCCCGGCGTCAGCTCGTCGATCCAGTGCTGGCGCCAGGAATCGCTGCTCGAGTTGAGGGTCTGGTAATAGAACACCCGGTCCGTGCTGAAGCGGATATCGATGTAGCCCCACTCCGTCCCGGTGTCGAAGGAAGCGGAGTCGACCGTAGGACAGCCGTCCGTTCCCGTTCCCGTCTTGTCGAGACCGGTGGCGTCGCCGTAACAGACGCCGGTCCTCTCGTTGAATTTACCGAGCGAGGCGGCGATCTTCCGGATGCCTGCCGGCCAGCCTCCATTGGGCTGATTGAGCAAGGCCACGCCGGAGCAGGTTCTCAATCCCGCGCCGCCAGGATCGCAGGAACCCTGCGAAGCGCTGCAATAGGTGAAGCTGTTCCCACCGTAGAACGTCTCGTACCACCCGCGGTCGTTACACTCCAGGCAGTCGGGGCATCCGAGGGTCTTGTGACAGGCGTTTTCGAGCATCTGTTGCGCCGAGCACGAATCCATATTGTGCTCGTGCGCTTGTCCACCCCCGTTGTCGCCCGACGTGTTCCAGAACGCATGCTGGAGATCGTTGCTCACCAGCGCACCCCGCAACGGTGAGTCGAGGGTGGCGATCAGGTTCACGGGCGGCGCGGAGCCCAATCCGTAGGAGCTCCACTTCGACATCGCGATACGGACCACCAGGCCGCCCATCGAGTAGCCGGTCGCGGTGACCTGGCCGTTGTACGACTGATAGGTGGAGGCGTTTTGGACCGCTTGCGCGTAGTCGCTCGCCTGGAGGTTCAGGTCCTCCCCGACGAGGGCAGGACGGACGAGCCAGACATCGTAGCCGTGGCTGTAAAGGCGTGCCAGCATTCCTCCGCCGGAAAGGACGCGCGGGTCGCCATTGTATTGACTCCAGAGGTCATTCGCGGTGAATCTCCCATTCACGGTTTCAGCGGAGTTGAAGGGCTGCGCGACGACGACCGGCTTATCGTATCCGCTGCTCTGGTAGAGATCCGCCGTGCCACCGCCGGCGAGCTCAAGGGTGTAGGTCGGTTTCGGGAGGACGACGAGCGCCCCGGAAAGGGCCGCGTTGTCCACGGCGCTGCTCAGGTACTGCTCACTACCATACGCTGCATATCCGTTCGCCGGTGAATTGGTCGAGCAGGTAGCGATGTCATAGGAATAGTACGACGAGCTCCCGCTCAGGGAGGCATGACCACTCCCGTCCGTATACCCGTTTGCGATGACTTCGTAGGCTCCAGTCGAGGGAGTCTGTAACTCGAGCACGACCCCGATACCGTTGGCCGGCTGGCCGTAGGCATCGTTTGCCTGAATTTGGCATTGGGCACTGTAGACGCTCGCCTGAGCGAGAGACGTGGGCAGGAATGCCATGAGCAACAAGCCAGGGAATATTCCCAATCTTTTTCGCATAGCTCCTCCATCTCGGCCAGCGCAGCGCGGCCGCGGTCCTGGTAAGTCGGACTGTTCGATTCATCTATTTAAACAGCACCGCGCTGTGGAGGATTCCCTGACGAACCGTCGGGAGGTTTTTTCAGCAGAACCGGAGAGCAAGCGTCTGGAAGATTGAGAGCCGCTACGGAGGGAGCGCCTACTCGTGGAGCACCCGATGAACGAAGGAGACCGCGATCGATCCCTCGCCGACCGCCGACGCCACCCGCTTGACGTTGCCGGCCCGGACGTCGCCGACCGCGAAGACGCCGGGGAGACTGGTTTCGAGGAGGTAGGGCGCCCGCGGGAGCGGCCAGCGGGCGGCGGTGAGGTCGTCTCTGGAGAGGTCGGGGCCGGTCTTGATGAAGCCCTTGGCGTCTAAGGCGATACAGCCTTCGAGCCAGTGGGTGCTGGGGGTCGCTCCGGTCATCACGAAGACGTGGCGGATGTCGTGGGTCTCCTCGGTCCCCGCCTGACCGTCCCGCCAGCGCACACGCTCCAGATGGTTGTTCCCCTCGACGTCCACGATTTCGGTGTGGGTGCGGAGAGTAATCGCGGGGTTGTCCTCGATGCGCAGGATGAGGTAGCGCGACATGGTCTCCGCGAGGCCGCCCGAGCGGACGAGCATGTGGACGCGCCGGGCCGTCTGGGCGAGGAAGACCGCGGCCTGGCCGGCGGAGTTGCCCCCCCCCACGACGATCACCTCTTCGTCCTTACAGAGCTGCGCCTCCATGAAGGTCGCGCCGTGGTAGACGCCGGCCCCCAGGAACCGCGACAGGCCCGGAAGCGCCAGGGTCCGATACTCGGCGCCGGTCGCCAGGATGACGGTACGGGCCGGGACCCGCGGACCGTCCGCGATTTCGAGCGCGTAGGGGGTCTGGCCGCAGTCGAGCCGCTCGACACCCTTGGCGATCAGGAGCTGCGCCCCGAACTTCTGCGCCTGGGTGTAGGCGCGGGCCGTCAGCTCCTGCCCCGAGATGCCCGTGGGGAAGCCCAGGTAGTTCTCGATCCGCGAGCTCGAACCCGCCTGTCCTCCCGGCGAGCTCGCTTCGATCACCAGGACGTCCAATCCCTCGGACGCCCCATAGACCGCCGCCGCGAGCCCCGCCGGCCCGGCGCCGACGATGACGAGGTCGCGCACCTGCCCGGGGTCGATCGCCTCGTTGAAGCCGAGGCACTCGGCGATCTGCTGGTTGGTGGGGTTCCGGAGCACCACCTGGCCGCGGCAGATGAGGACCGGCACGTCCCTGGCGGTGATGTGGAACTGGTCGAGGAGCGCCTGGACCGAGTCGTCGTGATCGAGGTCGATGTAGGCGTGGGGATGGCCGTTCCGGGTCAGGAACTCGCGGACGCGGAGAGTGCCGGCGCAATGGTCCGAGCCGACCAGAACGACGTCGCCGATCCCGTGCGCGATGAGCTCCACCCGGCGGAGAATGAAGGCCCGGAGCACGATCTCGCCGATCTCGGCGTCGGTCTGCACCAGCGACAGCATGGCGGCGCGGTCGAGCTCGACCACCTCGCCCGCTTCAGTGGCACGGGCGCGGACGAGCGAGCGGCGGCCGGAGAGCATGTTGACCTCGCCGGTGAACTGGCCGGGCCCGTGGACGACGACCAGGGTCTCGGTAGTGCCGGAAGTCTGGACGATCTCGATCCGGCCGGAGCGGACGACGAAGATCGGCACCACCGCATCCCCCGCCTCGACGAGCACCTCGCCCGGCCGGATCGGCCGGATCGCGCCGTGCGCCGCGAAACGTTCGATCTGCGCCGGAGTCAGGGTGGGAAACATCCGTTCGGGGGTCGGCCCGGCGAGGGTGGACGCGACGGACAGCGCGGGTTCGGTCATCGGGCTACTCCAGAGGTGTCGAGCGGCCCCGGCTTTAAATCCCCCAGCCCGTGCCCTCGGGGCTGGCGGTGAGGATGCGGAGGCCGTCCTCGGTGATGGCGATCGTGTGCTCGAAGTGGGCGGCGGCGGTGCCGTCGGTCGTCTCGTAGGTCCAGTGGTCGGGCATGATCTTCACGTCCGGGGTGCCGATCGCGATCATCGGCTCGACCGCCAGGACCATGCCGGGGCGGAGCTTGAAGTCGCTCGTCTTGCCGGAGGGGAGGTTGGGGACCTGCGGCTTCTCCCACAGCTCGGTGCCGATGCCGTGGCCGAGGAGCTCCTCGATGACGTGGAAGCCGGCCTTCTGGACGTAGCGCTCCATCGAGCGCGCCACCTGGCTCCAGCGGATCTTCGGCCGCATCTCGCGGATGGCGAGGCGGAGGGCGCCCTCGTTGATCTCGAGGAGCTTCTGGAGCTCGGGTCCGACCGCGCCCACCGGGTAGGTGGTGGCGGCGTCGCCGCACCAGCCGTCCAGCCGGACGCCGATGTCGATGCTGACGATCTCCCCCTCCTCGAGCTTCCGCGAGCCGGGGATGCCGTGGACGACCTCGGAGTTGATCGAGATGCAGGTGGCGGCGGGGAAGGGGACTCTCCCGGGGACGCCCTTGAAGAGGGGGATGCCGCCGTTCTCGACGATGGTCTTTTCGACCGCGGCGTCGATCTCCCGGGTGGTCACCCCCGGCTGGATCAGCTTGGCCGCCTCCTGGTGCGCCTGCCAGACGAGGAGGCCGGCCTGGCGCATCTTCCCGATCTGGGCTTCCGTCTTCAGGGTTCCACTCATCCTTACGCTCCTCCGGGGGGCCGTTTACCCCAGCGGCGAAGCATACCGCAGCTGGCATAAGATCGTCGGCAGGAGAGCGACGACCATGAAGGAAACGCGGGCCGGGATCGACGCGGGCGCCAGCCTCTGGAAGCTCGCCTGCCTGGGCGGCGAGCGGGACGAGCTGGAGTTGCTGGCGGTCCCCGCCGGGGGCCCCGAGGCGGTGGAAGAGGTCCGGCGTCAGATCGCCATCTGGAATCCGGGGGCGGTCCGGGTCACCGGCGGCGGCGCGGCGCAGATCGTCGCCGGTCTTCGGAGCCGAACGGAGCCAGGACCCCCGGTGGGCCAGGTCTCCGAGTTCGCGGCCTGGGCGCGCGGCGCGCCTCTCCTCGCGGCGCGGGCCGGCTGGACCCTCCCGCCGCGCTATCTCCTGGTGAGCCTCGGCACCGGGACCTCCATCCTGGAGGTCGACGGCGCGGCGGCGAGCCGGATCTCCGGCATGACCCTGGGCGGCGGCACCCTCCTCGGCCTCGCCCAGCTCCTCTGTCGCGTCGACTCGTTCGCCGAGGTCGCCGCTCTCGCCGAGCGCGGCGACCGCACCCGGGTCGACCTGACCGTGGGGGACATCTATCCCGAAGGGGGGATCGCCCTCGATCCCCGGCTGACCGCGGCGAGCTTCGCCAAGGTCGCCTCGCGCGACCCCGCCGACCTCGCCCAGGCACTCGTCGGCCTGCTCGGCGAGAACGTGGGGATCGCCTGCGCCGCCCTCGCCCGGGCGCGGGGGATCGAGATCCTGGTGTTCGGCGGCAGCGCCGTCTCGGCGAGCCCGCTCTTGGGCGAGATCCTCCGCCTGGCGGCCCGGGTGGGCGGCGCCGACGCCTGGCTCCTGCCGGATGGCGCCTTCTGCGGCGCGGTAGGCGCCGCGGCTCTGGAAGCCGCCGCGGCTCTGGAGGCTGCCGCGGCGCTGGAGACCGAGTCTTTGTTATAATGACATAAGCCATTCCGGCCCCACCTTGGCCCGAGGACTCGATTCATGCCCAGTTTCATCTTTTCAATCCGGTTTTCAATCCGGCGGGCGTTCCCGCTCCTGGCGCTCCTGGCCGTGCTGCTCCTCGGGGCCGTCGCCCCGGCGGCCGCCACCTCCTATGTCAACGTCTCCGACGAGAATCTGGCGCGCCAGGCCTCGGTGATCGCCGAGGTCCGCGTCGCCTCCGTCGAACCGGCACCCGAGTCGCCGAAGACGAGCGGGGTCCACACCGACTACCAGGTGGAGATCGAGCGCCTGATCAAGGGATACACCGCGGGCAGCTCGATCGTCGTTCGGGTCCTCGGCGGGGTGCGCTCGGGCGGGCTGGGGCTCAAGGTCTGGGGCGCCCCGGTCTTCAACGAGGGCGACCGCGCGCTCCTCTTCTTGAAGGAGCGGGCAGACGGCTCCTACGGCATCCTCCACCTCATGCTCGGCGCCTTCCACGAGGTGGCGAGCGGCGGCCGGCAGATCGCTCTGCGCGATCTCTCGGAGGCCTCCGAGGTCCGGCTGCTGCCGGGCGGGAAGCTGGCGGCCGGGACCTCCGCGGACCTGCCGCGCGACGCCGGGCGTTTCGCCGACTGGCTCGCCGACCGGGCGAACGGCACGGCGAGGAGGGCGGACTATTTCGTCCGGCTCCCGGCCGGCGAGCTTCAAAGCCTGCACGAGAAGTTCACCCTCTTCGTCGACTCGAAGAACGGCAACAACTTGCGCTGGTTCGAGTTCGACGGCGGCGGCAGCGTCACCTACTTCGCCGACTCCGGCGGCCAGGGGGGCCTCTCCGACGGCGGCTTCCCGGAGTTCCAGGCCGCCCTCGCCGCCTGGACCAACAACAGCGGGACTCCCATCCGCTATCTCTATGGCGGGAAGACGACGGCGAAAGCGGGGCTCAAGACCTTCGACGGCATCAACGCCATCGTCTTCGGCGACCCCAACAACGAGCTCGCCGGCACCTTCGACTGCAGCCAGGGCGGCACGCTCGCCATGGGCGGGGTCTGGTCGTCGTCCGACACCACCGCCCGCTTCAACGGCAAGACCTACGACGTCATCCAGGGTGGCGACGTCGTCGTCAACGACGGTCTGGATTGCTTCTTCCAAGCCAGCCATTCGCCCCAGAAGGCGGCCGAGGAGCTGTTCGGCCACGAGCTCGGGCACACCCTGGGCCTAGGCCATTCGAGCGAGTCACCGAACGAGAAGAACCCGCTCCTGAAGGACGCCCTGATGTACGCCTTCATCCACGACGACGGCCGCGGCGCCCGCTTCAACACCGATGACTTGAACGCCATCCGCACCCTCTACAACCCGGGCGCCGTCATCGTTCCGCCGCCCGCGACCGGCCCCTGTAAGGCCGACGCCCAGCACCTCTGTCTCCTCGGCGGCCGCTTCAGCGTCCAGCTCGCCTGGCAGAACCAGTTCGACGGCTCGACCGGGGTCGGCCGGGCGGTCCCGGCGACCGATTTCACCGGCTACTTCTCGTTCGGCGACCCGGCGAACCTGGAGCTGCTGGTCAAGATCCTCGATTTCGGCACCTCGATCAAGGTCTTCTACGGCGAGCTCACCAACCTGCACTTCACCCTGACGGTGACCGACACCCGGACCGGCACGGTCAAGACCTACGCCAACACCGCCGGGGATTGCGGCGGCATCGACCAGGGCTTCGCCGGCAGCTCGTCGTCGGGGTCGCCGACGAGCGCCAAGCTGGCCTCGGCCGAGCTGGCAGCAGGGAAGGCAGCCTCCGGCTCCTGCCGGCCGGACGCGCAGACCCTCTGTCTTCTTTCCGGGCGTTTCACGGTGCGGGTAAACTGGAGCAACCCGGGCGACGGCACGAGCGGCGTGGGGGGAGCCAAGCCCCTCTCGACCTACGTCGGCACCTTCTACTTCACCGACCGTTCGAACGTCGAGCTGATGACCAAGGTGATCCCGTTCGCCGACCGGGTGGTCTTCTTCTACGGTGCGCTTTCAGACCTCGCCTACACGATCCAGGTGACCGACACCCTGAACGGCGGCAGGGTCAAGACCTACCAGAGCACGGCGGGGAAGCTCTGCGGGGGGCTCGACAACTCGGCCTTCGCGCCGTAGCCCGAGCGCGACGGCTCCAAACCGACCCAGCGGCCCCGGCAGCCCGGCAGCGCAGCCCGGCAGCGATGTCGGGGCCGTTTCGTCGTGTAAGCTCTACGGGTTGATCGGGGAGGGGGGTTGGGTTGGTGCGAAAGGGGGGACTCGAACCCCCACGACCTTGCGGCCACAAGCTTCTGAGACTTGCGCGTCTACCAATTCCGCCACTTTCGCTCGGGTCGGATTCTAGGGAGAGAGGGGACGATGTGTCAAATGGAGGAGTAGGGACCCTTCCGGGGGTCGATACGATGTGGGCCGAGCGGGTCCTCGCCGCGCTCGACGCCGCCGGCCGGCGCGGCCTCACCGCGCCGGAGCTGGCCGCGGAGCTGGGAGACGCCGGAGAACGCCGCGGACGGCGTTGGCGATGCTGGCGACGTGACCCAGGCCCTGGCCGCGCTCGCCGCCTCTGGGAAGGCGTTCGAGTCCGACGGGCGGTGGGCGGCGGTCGCCCGGACCAGCATGAAGACGGGGACGATCGAGCGCCTGCCGGGCGGCGACGCCCTGCTCAAGACGAAGCCCGGGGCCGACGCCTCGTTTTTCGTGCCCCGCCGGCACTTGAAGGGGGCGCTCGACGGCGACACGGTGCTCGTCCGGCTTCTCGCCCACAAGCGGACCGGCGGCGGCCGGCGGCTCCCCGAGGTCACCGTCGTCAAGGTGATCGGGGAGCGCTATAAGACCCTCGTGGGGACGGTCGAGATCCCGGCCGATGGGGAAGAGGGGGAGCGGATGCTCGCCCCCTTCGACCGCCGGGTGCCGCTGGAGCTCGACCTCCTGGGGGCCGAGGAGCTCCCGGAGGGCTGGTTCGTCGTCGCCGCCGTCGAGCGCCGGCCGGGCAAGGAGCCGCGGGCGCGGGTGATCGAGGTCCTCGGCGATCCCGCGGAGCCGGGGGTGGACGTCAAGGTGGTGCTCCGGCACTACGAGATCCCCGACGAGTTCCCGGCGGCGGTGCTGGCGGCGGCCGAGGCCCTGCCAGCCCACCCCGGGCCGGCGGATTTCGCCGGCCGGGAGGATCTGCGGGGCGACGTGATCGTCACCATCGACGGGGAGAGCGCGCGCGATTTCGACGACGCGATCTCGATCGCCCGTCTCCCTGGCGGTGGCTTCCGGCTGGGGGTCCACATCGCCGACGTCGCCCACTACGTCGCCGAGGGGGAGAGGCTCGACCTCGAGGCCTACACCCGGGGCACCAGCGTCTACTACCCGGAGCGGGCCATTCCCATGCTGCCGGAACGGCTCTCGAACGGCCTCTGCTCGCTCGTCCCCCATGCCCCCCGGCTCACCGTCTCCGCCTTCCTGGATCTCGCGGAGGACGGTCGGGTGCTCTCCCGGCGTTTCGCCGAGACGGTGATCGAGAGCGCCCGCCGGCTGACCTACAACGAGGTGCGCCGGGTTCTCGAGGAGCCCCAGCCGGGGGACGCGGCGGAGTACGGCGAGGTCCTCCCCCGGCTCTTCCTCATGCAGCGCCTGATGGCGGCCCTCCACCGGATGCGGGAGGAGCGCGGCTCGATCGACTTCGACCTCCCGGAGGGGGATGTGGTCTTAGACACCGACGGGGTCATGGTCGGCGTCCTGCCGGAGGAGAGAAACGTCGCCCACCGGATCGTCGAGGAGTTCATGATCGCCGCCAACGAGGCGGTCGCCTTCGAGCTGGTCTCCAGAGGAGAGCCCGGGCCTCTTCCGTTTCCACGACGTCCCCAGCCCGCAGCGGCTGGAGGAGCTGCGGGCCCTCCTCACCCCCTTCGGGATCGCGCTCCCCGACGAGCTTCTGGACCTCCATCCGGACGTCCTCCAGCGGGTGCTCCGGGAGGCGTCGGGCCGGCCGGACGAGCACTTCATCACCTCGGTCGTCCTGCGGACCATGCAGCGCGCCTTCTACGACCCCGAGTGCCGCGGCCACTACGCTTTAGCCTCGCGCTACTACACCCACTTCACCTCGCCCATCCGCCGCTACCCGGACCTGGTGGTCCACCGGCGCTCTGAAGGCCCTCCTCCATGGCCGGGCGGCGGCGGAGGCGGAGCGCACGCATCTGGTCGAGCGGCTGCCCGCCATCGCCGCGCACACGAGCGCCACCGAGAAGCGGTCGGAGCAGTCGGAGCGCGACCTCCTGCAGTGGAAGAAGGTGCGCTTCCTGGCCGACCGGGTGGGGGAGCAGTTCAAGGGCCGGATCACCGGGGTCCAGCCGTTCGGGCTCTTCGTCCAGCTAGAGACCTACTACGTGGACGGCCTGGTCCCCATCCGCACCCTGGGTGACGACTACTACCTCTACGAGGCCGACGCCCATCGCCTGGTGGGGGAGCGGCACGGCCGGGTCTTCCAACTCGCCGATCCCGCCGAGGTCGTCCTCGTGGGGGCCGACCTTCGGCACCGGGGCCTCGACTTCCAGCTCGTCGGCATGCCCGACCCGCCGGGGCGGCGGGAAGGTGGGAGGGGAGGCGCGAGGGCTCCCGCGACCGGCCGGAACGGGATGCGGGTCGCAAGAAAACGCGGGAGAAGCCGCGCGAGAAGCGTGCCCCGGCCGTGGGGAGGCGGCGATGAGCGCCGAGGCGCCGCTCTCGACCTGGGGGGCTTTGACCCCCACGGTCGCCATCGTCGGCCGGCCGAACGTCGGCAAGTCGACCCTCTTCAACCGGCTCCTCGGCCGCCGGCAGGCGATCGTCCACGACCTCCCGGGGGTGACCCGCGACCGCATCACCGGGCTCGGCGAACTGGACGACGACCGCCCGGTGCAGCTGATCGACACCGGCGGCCTGGTGCCGGGGGACGATCCCCTCGGTTTGAACGAGCAGGTGCTCCTGGCGGTCGTCGAGAGCGACCTCCTGCTCCTGGTCGTCGACGGCCGGCAGGGGCTGGTCTCGGCGGACGAGGAGGTCTGGAGCGAGTTCCGGCGCTCGGGCAAGCCCGCCATCCTGGTCGTCAACAAGGGCGACACCGGGGAGGCGCAGCGGCGCTTCCCGGAGTTCTACCAGCTGGGGATCGCCACCCAGCTCCTGGTTTCGGCCGAGCACGGGCGCGGCATCCAGGACCTCTGGGAGGCGATCGGCGCCCAGCTGCCCGTCCAGGCGGTCGAGCCCCAGCCCGAGGCGCCGCCGATCGCCATCGTCGGCCGGCCGAACGTCGGCAAGTCGTCGCTCCTCAACCGGATCGTGGGAGCGCCGCGGGCGCTGGTGTCGCCCCAGGCGGGGACGACCCGAGATCCGGTCGACACCCTGGTCACCCGCGGCGAGCGCTCCTATCTCCTGATCGACACCGCCGGCATCCGCCGCCGCAGCCAGACCTCGGGGGAGCCGGAGGAGCTGGCGGTGATGATGGCCCGGCGGCAGATCGAGCGCGCCCAGGTGGCGGTCCTCGTCATCGACGCCGCGGCCGGGGTGACCTCCGGCGACCTCGCCATCGCCGGCACCATCTGGGAGCTCGGGCGGGCGGCGGTGGTGGCGATCAACAAGTGGGATCTCCTGGACGAGGAGAAGCGGGAGGCCCTGGAGCTCTCCTGGGAGCGGCTCGACCAGCTCCTCGCCTCGCCGGCGCGGGTCAACCTCTCGGCCCTCTCCGGGCGCGGGGTGGAGAAGCTCTTCCCGCGGATCGACCACACCCTGGACGCCTACCATACCCGGCTGGGGACGGGCGAGATCAACCGGCTCTTCGAGGCCGCCACCAACCGGGTCCAGCCGCCGGCCGAGAACGGGCACCCCTGGAAGCTGTACTACGCGACCCAGGTGTCGACCGCCCCGCCGACCTTCATGCTCTTCTGCAACCGCACCCTGCCGAAGAACTCGCACTACCGGCGCTACCTGGAGAACCGCCTGCGCGAGGACCTCGACCTGCCGGGGGTGCCGGTGCGGCTGGTGATCCGCAAGCGCGGGCAGGAACGGGGGGACTGAGCGCGCCTTCGGCTCCGTAGGTAGGAAGGAAGAATCCGGAAGACTGGGTGTATCCTTCGGGCGCTAAGATGATCAATCAGACCATCTCTCACTATCGGATCCTCGAGAAGCTCGGGGGAGGGGGGATGGGTGTCGTCTACAAGGCCCGGGACCTGCGGCTCGACCGCCCGGTGGCCTTGAAGTTTCTGCCCCCCCAGCTCTCCGCCAACCCCGAGGCGCGCGAGAGATTCCTCACCGAGGCCAAGTCGGCCTCGGCGCTCGACCATCCCAACACCTGCACGATCCACCAGATCGACTCGACCGACGACGGCCAGCTGTTCATCGTCATGGCCCTCTACGAGGGGGAGACGCTCGACCGCCGGCTCGCTCTGCGCCGGCATCTCCCCACCGAGGAGGCGGTGGAGATCGCTCTCGGCACCGCCCGCGGCCTCTCCCGTGCCCACCGCGCCGGGATCGTCCACCGGGACGTCAAGCCGTCGAACCTCATGCTCACCCAGGACGGCCTGGTCAAGATCCTCGACTTCGGGATCGCCCGGCTGGCCGGCTCGGCGCGGGTCACCCACATCGGCAAGGTGGTCGGCTCGATCGACTACATGTCGCCCGAGCACGCCCGCGGCGAGGAGGTCGACCAGCGGACGGACGTCTGGTCCCTGGGGGTCGTCCTCTACGAGATGCTGACCGGCGAGCGGCCGTTTCGCGGCGGCAACGACCAGGCGGTCCTCTACCAGATCCTGAACGGCCAGCCGCGGCCGCTCGGGGAGCATGTCTCCCCGCTGCCGTCGAACATCGAGCACGCCGTCCGGAAGGCGCTCGCGAAGCATCTCCACGAGCGCTACCGGACGGTCGACGAGATGATCGCCGACTTGAAGGACGAAGCCCGCGGCGACCTGCCGACCACCCATTCGCTCCGCCCGCCCCAGGCACGGAGCGGCCCCTCGATCGCCGTCCTTCCCTTCGTCGACATGAGCCCGGAGGGGGACCAGGAGTACTTTTGCGACGGCATGGCGGAGGAGCTGATCCACCTCCTCACCCGGGTCCCGGGGCTCCGGGTCGCCTCGCGCTCCTCGGCCTTCCAGTTCAAGGGCAAGTCCCAGGAATTGAGCGCGATCCGCGAGCGGCTCGGCGTCCAGACCGCCTTGGAGGGGGGGGTGAGGAAGTCGGGCAACCGGCTCCGCATCACCGCCCAGCTGGTCGACCTCGCCCAGGGGTTCCAGCTCTGGTCGGGGCGCTACGACCGGGAGATCACCGACGTCTTCGCCATCCAGGATGAAATCGCGGGGACGATCGTCGAGACCCTGAAGATCGAGCTGGTGGGGAAGCTCGGCCCCCTCCCCTCCCGCACCACCGCTCCCGACTTCGAGATCTACAACCTCTATCTCCAGGGGCGCTTCCACTGGAACAAGCGGACCGGGGAGGGGCTGGCGAAGAGCGTCACCTACTTCGAGCAGACGATCGAGCGCGACTCCGGTTACGCCCGCGGCTACGCCGGTCTCGCCGACGCCTACCTCCTCCTCGGGGTCTACGGCTTCGCCCGCCCCGGCGAGGTGATGCCCAAGGCCCGGCAGGCGGCGATGCGGGCTCTCGCGATCGACGACCGGGCGGCCGAGGTCTACACCTCGCTCGGCTGCCTGGAGGCGGTCTACGACTGGTTCTGGGGCAACGCCGAGCGCGACTTTCTGCGCGCCATCGAGCTCGACCCCTACTACCCCACGGCCCACCACTGGTACGCGATCAACTTTCTCACCCCCATGGGGCGCTTCGACGAGGCCGCCCAGGAGCTCAAGATCGCCCGCGAGCTCGACCCCCTGTCGCTCGCCATCAATGCCAGCCTCGGGCTCCTCTGCTACTACGCCCGGCGCTACGAGGAGGCGGTCGCGGCCTACCGGCGGACCCTGGAGATCGACCCCCGCTTCGCCATGGCCCACTTCTTCCTCGGCCAGGCGGAGGCCGCCCTCGGCAACGGGGCCGAGGCGGTGGCGGCGATCGAAGCCGCCCTCGCACTCTCGCCCGGGGCGGCGGAGATGGAGGCCGCCCTCGGCCAGGCCTACGCCGTCGCCGGGCGGGCGGAGGAGGCCCGGGAGGTGCTCGCCGGGCTCGTCCGCCGCGGCGAGAAAAGCTACGTCTCGCCGGCCCTGGTCGCCAACGTCCACGCTGCCCTGGGGGAGCGCGAGGAAGCCCTCACCTGGCTCGAACGGGCCTGCGAGGAGCGCGCCGCCGACCTCGCCTGGATCGGCGTCCGCCCGATCTTCGACGACCTCCGGGAGGAGCCGCGCTTCCAGACCCTCCTCGAGCGGCTGGGGCTCGGCGACTTCGCGAGCGGCACGGTGGTCTTGGACCGGCAGAGCAACGGCCTGGAGCGGCCGTAGAAAGTGCAGTGCGCGGTCTGCTTTTTCGAGAACCCGGCGGGGATGAAGTTCTGCGGCAAGTGCGGCACCGCTTTAAAGAACGCCTGCCCGCGCTGCCAGTTCGAGAACCCCCACGGCTTCAAGTTCTGCGGCGAGTGCGGCGGCCCGCTGGGGGTGGAGAGCTCGCCGCCGGGATCGACATCGGGATCCGTATCGGCGTCGGCGTCGGCACCGGCAACGGCAACGGCGGCGGAAGCGGGGCCGACCGGCGAGCGCTCGGTGACCCGCGATTTCGAGCCGGCGGCCGAGCGCCGCCAGTTGACTGTCCTCTTCTGCGACGTCGTCGACTCGATGGCCCTCTCCGAGCGGCTCGACCCCGAGGAGCTGCGCGATGTCGTCCGCGAGTACCAGACGGTCTCGGCGGCGGTCGTCGAGCGTTTCCTCGGGCACACCGCCCAGTACCTGGGGGATGGCCTCCTGGTCTACTTCGGCTTCCCGGTGGCCCATGAGGACGACCCCCAGCGCGCCGTCCACACCGGGCTCGGCATCGTCGCCGCCGTCGAGATCCTCTCCCGGCGCCTGGAAGCGGAGCGGGGGATCCGGCTGGCGGTGCGGGTGGGCATCCACACGGGCAAGGTGGTAGCGGGGCAGATGGGGACCGGCGACACCCGCGAGCGCCTCGCCCTCGGGCAGGCCCCCAACATCGCCGCCCGCCTGCAGAGCCTGGCCGAGCCCGGCACGGTGGTGGTCTCCGACGCCACCTTCCCGCTGGTCCAGGGCTTCTTCGTCTGCCAGCCCCTGGGGCCGCAGATCCTGAAAGGGGTGTCGCGGCCCATGGAGCTCTACCGGGTGCTCCAGGAGAGCGGCGTCCGCACCCTCTTCGAGCTGGCGGTGACCCGCGGCTTGACCCCCCTGGTCGGCCGGCAGCAGGACCTCGACGTTCTCCTGCGCTGCTTCGAGCGGGTGCGGTCGGGGCGCGGCCAGACCGCCCTCCTCTCCGGCGAGCCGGGGATCGGCAAATCGCGGCTGGTGCAGATGCTTAAGGAGCACGCCAAGGCCGAGCGGCACGAGTGGCTGATCTGCCGCTGCTCCCCCTTCCACCAGGGGAGCGCCCTGGCGCCGGTGATCGAGCTCCTCGCCGACCTCTGCCACTTGCAGGCGGAGGACGACGCCGCGGCGAAGGCGGCGAAGGTCGAGGCTCTGCTCGGCCGTTACGGGCTGCCGCCGGAGGCGGTGCCGCTCCTCTCCCTCCTCCTGGGCTTCGCCGCGCCGCCGGGCTATGCCCCCCCCGGGCTCACCGCCCAGCGGCAGAAGGAGCGCACGCTGGAGACCCTGGTCGCCCTCCTCCTCGCCATGGCGAGCGAGGAGCCGGTGGTCTTCGTCGTCGAGGACCTGCACTGGGTCGACCCCTCGACCCTCGATCTGCTCGATCTGCTCCTCCACCAGGGGCCCACCGTCCGCCTGTTCAACCTGTTCACCTTCCGGCCGACCTACGACCCGCCCTGGGGCCCGCGCGCCCACCTCACCCAGATCACCCTCGATCGCCTGAGCGACACCGAGGCCAGGGTGCTGATCCTCGGGGTGACCGGCGGCAAGCGGCTGCCCCTGGAGGTCGAGCGCCAGATCGTCGAGAAGACCGACGGGGTGCCGCTCTTCGTCGAAGAGCTGACCAAGATGGTCCTCTCCTCGGGCCTCCTGGTCGAGCGCGGCGACCACTACGCGCTCGCCGGGCCGCTGCCGCCGCTCGCCATCCCGAGCTCGCTCCAGGACTCCCTGATGGCCCGTCTCGACCGCCTGGCGGCGGTACGCGAGGTGGTCCAGCTGGGAGCCGCGATCGGCCGCGAGTTCACCTGGGAGATCATGCAGGAGGTCTGCTCGCTCGACCCCGAGACCCTGAGCCGCGAGCTCGGGCAGCTGGTCGCCGCCGAGCTCCTCTACCAGCGCGGGGTGCCGCCCCAGGCCGCCTTCGTCTTCAAGCATGCCCTGATCCAGGACGCCGCCTACGGCTCGCTCTTGAAGAGCGCCCGGCAGCAGTACCATCAGCGGATCGCCGCCGCTCTGGAGCGGCGCCTGGCGACCGGCGAGGTGCGCCCCGAGATCCTCGCCCACCACTACACCGAGGCGGGGTTCTCCGACCGGGCGATCCCCTACTGGCTGCAGGCCGCGCGGCGGGCCGGCGAGCGCTCCGCCAACCTGGAGGCGATCGGCCACCTGGAGCGCGGCCTGACCCTCCTCCCGGCGCTCCCGGGCGGCGTCGATCGCGACCGCCAGGAGCTCGCTCTGCGCACCGCCCTCGGGCCGGCTTTAGTCGCCACCCGCGGCTTCGCCGTGCCGGAGCTCGAGGCCAACTACGCCCGGGCGCAGGAGCTCTGCGAGCGCCTGGGCGATACCCCGCAGCTCTTCTGGATGCTCCGCGGCCTGTGGTCCTTCTACCTGGTGCGGGTGTCGCTCTCAACCGCCCTCGACCTGGGGGAGAGGATGATGCGCCTGGCCGAGGGGCGCGGCGACCGCGGTCTGCTCTTCGAGGGCCATTTCGTCGTCGGGCTGCCGCTCTTCTTCCTCGGCGAGTTCGCCGCCGCCCTCGAACACTTCGAGCGCGGTCTCGCCCTCGACTCGCCGGACCGCGACCGCTCCTCGACCCTGACCACCGGCCTCGACGTGGCGGTGACCTCGCTCGCCATCTCCGCGATCGTCCTCTGGCATCTGGGCGACCCGGCGCGGGCGCGGGAGCGCTCTGCGGAGGCGATCGCCATGGCGCGCGCCAGCGGCCACGCCTACAGCCTGGCCGACGCGCTCTCCTCGGCCGCCGTGGTCCACAGCCTGCGGCGCGACAGCGCGGTGGTCCGCGATCTGGCCGGCGACCTCCTCGCCCTCTCCGAGGAGAAGGGCTTCCACCTGACGACCCACGGCAAGGTGCAGCTCGGCTGGGCCGAGGTCGAGGCGGGGGAGGAGGCGGGGCTGGAACGGGTGCTCGCCGGGATCGCCGACTGCCGGGCCGCCGGCGCCCGGCTGTCGGAGATGAACTTCCTCTCGAAGCTGGTCGAGGCCTACGCCCGCCGCGGCCGCTTCGACGAGGCCCGCCGTACCCTCGGCGAGGCGCTCGCCCTGGTCGAGAGCGTCGGCGGTCGCTTCTTCTGGAAACCGGAGCTCTACCGGCTGCGGGGCGAGCTCGCCCTCGCCGCCGAGGCCCCGGAGGAGGCCCGGGAGAGCTTCGAGAGCGCCCTGGCGGCCGCCCGCAGCACGGGGACCAAGGGGCTCGAGCTGCGCGCCGCCGTCAGCCTCGGCCGCCTGCTCCAGGGGAGCGGCAGGGCGACCGAGGCGAGCACCCTCCTGGCGCCCCTCTGCGCCGCCCTGGACGCCGGTTGCGAGGATGCCGACTTCCTGGAGGCCCGCTCCCTCTTCGCCTCCTGCCAGTAGAGGGCCTCCTTGAGCGTTCTCCGTTCCTGTGTTATCTTTTGTCCATACCTGTCCATGATCGTTCTAGGCGTGCCCACGTGCCGCCAGGGAGGGAACGTTTACCATGACTGATCAGTCGGATCCCCAGGGCAAGAAGGCGATCATCATCGTTGGCGACGACGGTACTCTCTATCACCTCTCGAAGGACGATCTCCAGGCGCACAAGATGGCCCCCGGCCATCCGGCCTATGAGCACGCCCAGAAGATGGTCGAGCAGAAGCAGCACGGGACGATCACTCCCGAGCACTTCTCGGCGCAGAGCGCGACCGCGAACGAGAACATGGACATCTGGTTCACCGTCTTGAACCAGGGCGCGGTCAAGTAGCAGGAACGCCGGCGTGGGTGGCCTGACACCCAAGTCCTTCCGCGCCGGTACGCACCGCACGGTGGCGCCGGAGGCTACGGTCGCGCGCCTCTCCCGGCTCCTGCCGGTCCTGGGCATCACCCGGGTCGCCGACGTCACCGGGCTCGACTCGATCGGCATCCCGGTGGTGATGGTCTGCCGTCCCAACGCGCGGTCGCTCTCGGTGTCCCAGGGCAAGGGGCTCGATGGAGCGGCCGCGCGCGCCTCCGGCCTCATGGAGGCGACCGAGCTCTACCACGCCGAGCGGATCACCCTGCCGCTCAAGTTCGCCACCTCGAACGAGCTGCGTTTCACCCACGAGATGGCCGACGCCGCCGCCCTGCCGCAGATCGCGGGGGGTGCCTTCCACGACGACCTGCGCCTGCTCTGGATCGCCGGGCGCGACCTCCTGCAGGGCGGCGAGGGCGAGCCGGTCTGGGTGCCTTACGAGGCTGTCCACCTCAACTGTACCCTCCCCCTGCCGCCGGGGAGCGGCTGCTTCCCCATGACCTCGAACGGTCTCGCCTCGGGCAACCACCTCCTGGAGGCTCTCTGCCACGGCCTCTCCGAGGTGATCGAACGCGACGCCTCGACCCTCTGGGAGATCGGCGGCCCGGCAGCCCGGGCGCGCACCCGGGTCGACCTCGGGACGGTCGACGATCCCGCCTGCCGGTCCGTCCTCGCGCGCTACGACCGCGCCGGCGTCGCCGTCGCGGTCTGGGAGACCACCTCCGATGTCGCCGTCCCGGCTTTCCGCTGCACCATTCTCGACCGCGATCCCGACCCTTCCTACTCGGTGGGGGCGAGCGCCGGGATGGGCTGTCATCCGGCCCGCGAAGTGGCCCTCCTGCGGGCCCTGACCGAGGCCGCCCAGAGCCGCCTGACCTCGATCGCCGGCGCCCGCGACGACATGCGGCGCACCCAGTACGCGGTCTCGCGCAACGGCGACGTCCAGGAGCGCCTGCGCGCCGAGGTCGTCGGCGCGGCCACGGTGCGGAGCTTCCGCCAGGCGCCGACCTGGGAGAGCGAAACCTTCGACGAGGATCTCCGCTGGCTCCTGGAGCGCCTGGCCGCGGCCGGCCTCGGCCAGGCGGTGGCGGTCGACCTCACCCAGGAGGGATTGAACCTCCCGGTCGCCCGGGTGATCGTCCCCGGGCTCGAGATCCTGGCCGACGCCCCCGGCTTCAAGCCCGGGCCGCGCGCCCTGGCGGCTGCGGCGTTGGCGGCATCGGCGGCATCGGCGGCATCGGCGGCTGAAGCTCCATGAATCCAGCCGCGATCTTCGTCTTCACCGGCCCCACCCTTCAGGCGGAGGAAGGGCGGACCCTCCTGGACGCCGTCTACCTGCCGCCGGTCTCCCAGGGGGACGTCTACCGCGCCGCCCGCGAGCGGCCGTGGGGGATCGCCATCGTCGACGGCTACTTCGGCCGGGTGCCGGCGGTCTGGCACAAGGAGATCCTCTGGGCGATGGCCGAGGGCATCCACGTCTTTGGCGCCGCCAGCATGGGGGCTCTCCGCGCCGTCGAGCTCGCCCCCTTCGGCATGGAGGGGGTGGGGGAGGTCTTCGCCGCCTTCCTGAGCGGCGAGCTGACCGACGACGACGAGGTGACCGTCGTCCACGGCCCCGCCGCCTCCGGCTACCGGGCGCTCTCGGAGGCGATGGTCAACCTCCGCTTCACCCTGGCGGCGGCGGAGCGGGCGGGAGTGGTGGGGGCGGGGGCGCGGCGGGCGCTCCTGGCGCTCGCCAAGTCGACCTTCTACCCCCGGCGGAGCTGGCCCGGGCTGCTCCAGGCAGCGGCCGGAGCGCCGGCGATCCCCGCGGCGGAGCTGGCAGCCCTCGCCGCCTGGCTCCCCGGCGGCCGGATCGACCAGAAGCGGGCCGACGCCCGGGCCCTCCTCGCGCACCTCGCCTCCCGCCGGGAGGCCGATCCCGGCCCCCAGCGGGTGAGCTTCCGCTTCCAGCATACCGACGCCTGGGAGGAGGCTCGGCGCCATGCCGGCTCGCGGCCCCTGGATGCTGGGGCCGGCGCCGACACTTTCCCCCCCGACGCCCTCCTCGACGAGCTGCGGCACGACGCCCCCCGCTACCGGGCCGAGCGGGAGCGGGCGCTCGCCCGCGCCCTCGCCCTCGAAGTGGCCCGGCTCCACGGCCTCGCCGTCCCTCCCGCGAAGCTCGACGAGGAGGTCGCCGAGTTCCGCCGCGTCCGCGGTCTCCACGAGCCGGAGGCCCTGGCCCGTTGGTTGGACGAGCAGGGGCTCTCCCCGGAGGGGCTCTTCCGGCTGGTGCGCGATGGGACTCTGGCGACCCGCATCCAGACCCTCGCCGCGGCGGAGCTCGGCCGCCATGTCGAAGACTCCCTGCGGGAGAGCGGCGACTACGCTGCCCTGGCGGCCCGGGCGCGCGACAAGCAGGCGGCCCTCGCCGCCCGGGGGCTCGACAATCCGTCCCTGGGGGACAGCGAGCTGCCCCTGCCACAGCTCTGGCGCTGGTACTTCGAAGAGCGCCTGGGAAGGCCGGTGCCGGACGATCTGCCCGCCTACGCGCGGAGCCTCGATCTGGCGGGAGAGGGGGCGCTCCTCCGGGCGGTGCTCAAGGAATGGCAGTACGTTCGGTCCCAGACTGCCTCGTCCAGGCCTTTGCGATAGACTTGTGAGCACGTCGCGGGTCAACCCGGGCCGATCCATCCTTGAAGGAGAGAGAGCCATGCGCCGACCGCTGTTGCTCGTCCCATTCCTCAGCCTGCTCACCTTGCTCGCCGGCTGCAGCGGTGGCCGTTCGCCCTCCGAGCCCAGCGCCGATACCGACTCCATCTCGATCACCAGCCTCAGCCCCGCCGCGGGTACCAAGCTCGCCCCGGGCAGCACCGTGACCTTTGCCGCCACGGTCGCCTACAGCCTCGCCAGTGCCGCCACGGGTACGATCACCCTGGTGATCGAGGACCAGAACTTCAAAGTTCTCACCATCGGGCCGCAGAAAATCGTGTCCATCACGAGAGGGCGGGGCTCGGTCAGCCTTTCCGACCAGATCACCGTGCCCACCACGGGGGTCATCCAGGTCGAGGTTTTCCTCCCGCTCTCCCCGCAGGGAGCCACCATGACGAAGATCGTGGACAAGGCGATCTATCCAGTGGGTCCCTAGGGAAGCCTGCGACGGACCTACCGTCTTTGCCCTCAGAAATGTCCGCGCAGGCGAGGTAGCCTCTCCCGCAGCTCGCCTTCGCCGAGACTCAGGAGGTGGGCATTGCAGAGCAGCGGTTCCAGGGCGACCGGATAGAGCCGGTTCCGGGCGGGATCGGCGAGCCCGGCGAGATTCCGCGGGGCGATCCGGTGACGGACGCGGTCGGCGAAGGCCAGGGGGTCCGGCCCATCGCGGAGATCTTCGAGAGTCTGCCCCAGAGCCTCCCGGATCACCGGGTCCGAGCTGCCGAGAAATCCCTCCCAGGCCCAAGCTCCCTTCCCCTCTGGAGCGTCGAAGAGCCGCTGGCGGATCTCCGAGAAGCTCGCGGCAGCGAAGTAGAGATCGGTCCAGGGGACGAAGAGGTCGAAGCTCCGCGCCGCCGCCTCGTAGGCGCCGGCGACCAGGCGCTCCAGGTGGTCGGCCTCGCGGTGGAGGAGCGCGCCGTAGCGAGCGAGCCCCGCTGCGACCGTTCCGGCCGTGCCGGTCGCGGTTTCCAGGAGGAGGGCGAGGCGCTCCACGGCGAGGAGGCTCCAGGCGATGCCGGTCGAGAACATCGGGCTTCCAAAGCTGAAGGCATGGGGGAGGAGGACCCAGCCGTCCCCGGCGGCCCGCTCCAGGCGGTGCTGGAGCCGGGGGATGGCGGCCACCGGGCGCAGCGCTCGGGCGTCGGCGAACTGCGCCGCGAGACTGGGATAGCGCCCGAGGATCGCCGCCCACGCCGCTGCCGGCGGGAGCCGGGCGGCCCTCTCCCGGGCTGCCGGCTGGGCGAGGACCACTCCGGCGCTCACCACCCCATGGTCGAAGGGGAGGACGTACATCCAACCCTCCGCCAGCAGGTGATGAACGGCGGCCTGCTCGTCCGGGTACGGGCCGGGCGGGAAGCTGGCGGTTGCTGCCGTGCCAGGAAACGGGCGGACGTCCGTGAAGTGCCCGAAGACCAGGCTGGTGTGGAGCCCCGCTTCGGGGAGCGCCGAGGGAATGGCGAGATGCCGGGCGAGGAACCCGCCGGGGCCGGAGGCGTCGACGATCAGGTCGGCGGCGAGCTCGAAGGGCGTCCCTCGCTGGTTGCCGGCGAGGCACCAGCCGTTCGCCCGCCTCTCGATCCCGGTGATCTCCGCTTCTTCCAGGCACTCGACCCCTGCGGCCGCCGCTTTCTTCGCCAGGTGATGGTCGACGTCCTCCCGCAGCCAGTGGGTGTCGGCGATGGTGTCGTTGGGGCTCGCCGCCACCAGCAGCCGGTGCTCGTTGGCGGGACTGTTGGTGTAGGGCTTCCCGGGCTGATGGGCGTAGAAGGTGAAGCCGCGTTTGAGACCCCGCCGGAGCGCCGGCAGGCTTTCGCGCCAACGGCCATGGGCCGCGAGGGCATGGAGATCCTCCTGGCCGTAGCGCGCCGCGAGGCGTTCCAGGCTGAGCGCGGCGAGCGGCGTCGAGGACTCGCCGAGGGCGAAGCGCGGATGCCGCCCCCGGTCGACGAGGGCGACCCGGTGTCCCTGGAGCTGGAGCAGCCGGGCGAGGATCGATCCCGCGAAGCCCGAGCCCACGATGGCGATGCGGAGGCCGGCCATCCGCGTTCAGCTCCAGCCGCAGAGCGGGCAGGGGAGCCGTGGCTCGTTCCGGCCCGAGGCGTTCATCCGCTCCAGCCGCGCCAGGCGGCGGTCGGCGCACTCCGGGCAGGCGGCGAAACGGCGGGCGTCCCAGAGATCGGCGGTGACGATCCCAACGCTCTCGACGCTCCCGACGCTCCCCGCCTGGGCTTCCAGGCAGCGCTCGAGAGCCGTCTCCAGGTGATCGAGGGTGGGCGGCGTCCACTCGCCGGCCGCCTCCAGATCCTCCATGGCGCCGTTCCCGGCCCGGACCGGGATGAGCGAGACCCGCTCCGCGCCTGCCGCGAAGGCATGGGCGGCGGAGCGCACCGCCCACTCGACCGACTCCGCCGCCGGCACGAAGGGGGCGCCCACGAGGACGAAGGCCCGGAGGCCGATCCCGGCGCTCCTCAGAGTCGCCGCGGCGCGGTCGAAGTCGGCGAGGGTCATCCCCTTGTTCAGCCGGGCGAGGGCCTCCGGGTGGACGGTTTCGAGCCCCATGGCGACTTCGAGATCGCCTGCGAGCCGCTCCGCGAAGCCCAGGCAGCGGTGGCCGACGAGCCGCGGGTGGCACTCGACGGTGACCCGCGAGAAGGGGGCGAGGAGGGCGAGGATCTCCGCCTCGTCCTCCCCGGGGACCGCCCGGGGCTCGAAGAAGTTGCTGGCGTTGTAGAGCTTGGCCGCGCTCGGCTGGGGGAGCGGGGAGGCCGCGGTCAAGACCGCGCGGAGCTGCGCCGGGAGAGCGCCCCGGGGCGTCGGTCCTTCCAGGGTTTCTTTCCAGAGATCGCAGTAGACACAGGTGTACGGGCACTCCGCCCCGGCGAGGAGGATCGTCAGCGCCGCGATCTCCCCGCCCGCCGGCAGGCGCTCGGTCTCCCAGAAGTGGGCGATGGGGAGGAACGGGTCCACCCGCTTCTTGGCCGGGCGGAGCCGGCGGACCCACTCCGTGGGCGAGACGGCGGCCACGCTTACCGCGGCTCGTAGAGGCCGAGGAGGTGCCGGCGGTAGGAGAGAGGATGGACCGCGAAGTGCCGGCCGAAGACCTCCTCCGGCGCCGCCCCTCTCTGGAAGCGCCGCTTGGGGAAGACCGGGAGAGTGAGGCCGGTCCTCTGCCGGATACCGCGGGACAGCACCTCCCCCTTGAGATCGTAGAGCCGCTCGTGCGAGCCCGCGGTCAGCTCGGCGAAGGGGATGGCCTCGGCGACCGCGATCACCGCCGGCCGGGTGAAGGGGGAAAAGAGCGAGAAGCCGTAGCGCCGGGCGGGCGCGTAGCCCCGGACGCAGCCGCGGGAGAGGCCGCCGCTGTAGGTCTGGGACTGCTTGATCGCCTCCACCCCCCAGCCCTCCTGGTAGAGCATCCGGTTGTTGACGACGCTCCGGATCGTCAGCTCGGGGTTCTCCTCGATGGGATAGTCCTTGAGGTTCTCGTCCCCGCCGTCGCCGTCGACCAAGTACCGCCACTCCGGGTAGCGGGCGCGGAGCGCGCCTAAGAGCGCCAGGCTCATCGTCGCGCACTCGACGTCGAGCGGCTTGTAGTCCTCGATGACCGCGATCGCTGCCCAGGGGTCGAGATCGGCGCTCGCCACTTCCACCTCCTCCAAGAGGAGGCCGAGGCCGGTCCGAGCGAGGAACTCCCGGGCCTGGGCGAGATCGCTGCCGCCGCCGTCGACCGCCAGGGTGAACGCCTTCAAGCGGGCCGGCGAATCGCCCCGGGCGAGAAGCTCGTGGTAGAGCGAGAGGAGGACCGCCCCGCTGTCGGAGCCACCCGAGAAGAGGACTCCCAGTGGCTCCTTTCTGGGGACGGCGGCGAGCCAGAGCCGGATCTCCGCGCCGAGGGCCTCGACATAGGCGAGGCCGATGGCGTCCAGGTCCGGTGGCAGGACGCCTCGGGGTGGATCGAAGAAGCGATGGTAGGTGGGGTTGGGATCGGGGCACCCCACGAGCCGGATCTCGGTCACGTGGTGGGCCGGGACCATCCGGGTGTAGGAGGGGTGGAACTGGTCCCCCGCTCCCACCTCCCTGAGAAAGCCCGCGATGGCGTCGATCCGGTCGGCGACGACGAGCATGGGGCCGGCGGCCTGTTTGGCGAGAAAGTAGCGCAGCGGCCGGTCGAGGCTCCGGGCGAGCCGGACCCTCTCCCCCTCCTGGGCGACGAGAGCGAAGGAGCCGGTGATGCCGGCGATGCCGAGAGCGGCCGCCGGGTCGGCGGCGAAGAGGAGGCGCCGGGCCTCCTCGGCGGTGAGGCGCGGATCCTCGTCCGGGATCAGGTTGACGACGCGGGCGACCGGAGCGGTGGGGTAGGGCAGCATGGGCTCCTCCTCAGCAGCCGTTCTATCACCGACCCGGCCGGCAGGCTAGAAGAGGTAGATCAGCCCGACGTTGGCGACCGCCTTCTCCTCCTGCACCCCGTTCAGGTTGCGGACGACCCCAGGGGAGTCGGGCTCGAAGGCCCCCTGCGATTTCTCGAAGGAGGCTGACCGTGGAGTCTCCTTTCCTTGAGAGTGACCTCCACAGGGGACGATTTCTGGCCCCGAGATCCTCGTATCCAGGTTAAACCTTTTGCTTTCAAGGCTTGCTCTCCCTGGCACCGCCATTGCTATCTAGGAAGCCAGGTAGGAGACATCCCAACAAGGAGAGACAACCATGAACGCTAAGACACTACTCGTCGCCGCCAGCCTCACCCTGCTGGGCACCGCCCCCGCGGCGTGGGCTCAGTATGACCGCCACGACCAGGGTGACCGCCACGACCAAGGGGACCACTACGACCAGGGCGACCGCTACCCGGACGCCAGGCAGATGGAGCGGGTGACCGCCGAAGCGCACCAGATCTCGGCGACCGCCGTCAACATCAGCCGCCAGGCGGACCGCAACAACCGCCATCCCAACGATCTGGAGGTGAATGCCCTGAATCGCCTGCACGAGCTGGCCAATCGCGCCATCCACTTCGAGCGCGAGGTCGGGCGCGACCGCCAGGACCCGCGCCACACTTCGGCCGACTTCCGGGCCCTAATCGAGTCCTTCAACCTCTCGGAGCGCTCTCTCCGCGAGATCAACCGCCGGCCCTACATCGACCGCGGCATGGATCGCCTGGCCGGCTATCTGGACGAGCTCGCGCCGTACTACGGCCAGGAGGCCAGGTTCCGCTCCGGCTACGGCCAGGACCGGGATCGTGGCCAGGGCCGCTACGACCGCGACCGTGACGGCCGCCAGCGCGACGGCGACCGCGGCTACGGATCGAACAATCAGGGCCAGGACAACGGCTACCGTCCGCCCGTCCGCTGAACCCTCCGCTTTGGACCGCAGGCCCGGCCCGGCATCCCGCCGGCCGGGCCCTTTCCTCTCTGGCCGGCGCCCCCTCCGTCGCCTTGACAACCTCTCGCCTCGCAGGGTACGTTCTAACTCCTAGTCAACATTGGATTTCATGGTTTTTCTCTGAAGCTTTAGGCGCCGGCTCCCCGAGGCCGGTCCGGGGACTCTCGAACGATGGACGAGCCGATCGATCCGCGGTACGTCACCCCCCAGTGGAGCTTCGCCAAGCGGTTCCTCTTCCGCTTTTCCGCCCTCTATTTCCTGTTCTATCTCCTCCCCTTCCCGTTGGACGTCCTCCCCTATGTGGAGGTGGTCGGCGAGCCCTACCACAAGCTCTGGATGGCCCTCGTGCCCTGGGTGGGGAAGAGCCTCTTCTCGCTCAACATCAGCGTCTTCCCCAACGGCAGTGGGGACACGACCTACAACTACGTTGAGGTCTTCTGCTACCTGGTCGTGGCGCTCGTCTTCGCCGCCATCTGGTCGCTCCTCGACCGTGAGCGCCCCAACTACGTCCGCTTCCACCATTGGCTGCGGGTCTACGTCCGCTTCGCGCTCTCGACCGTGATGATCTCTTACGGTGCGGTCAAGGTGATCAAGTCCCAGTTCCCCGCCCCGGGGATCGACCGTCTCCTCCAGCCCTTCGGCGACGCCTCGCCTATGGGGCTCCTGTGGACGTTGATGGGCACCTCCTTGATCTACAACGTCTTCAGCGGCGCCTGCGAGATGCTCGGCGGTCTCCTCCTTCTCGCCCGCCGGACGACGCTTCTGGGGGCGCTCTTTTCGATCGGCGTTCTCAGCAACGTCGTCCTGCTCAACTTCAGCTACGACGTCCCGGTCAAGCTCTACTCCCTTCACCTCCTTGCCATGGCCGTCTTCCTCGCCTGGCCTGACCTGCGCCGACTCGCCGACTTCTTCCTCTTCCACCGGCCGATCGAGCCCGCACCGCTCGTCCACCTCTTCGAGCGGCGCTGGCTTCGCCGTGGCGGTGTGGTCCTCCGCACGGTCTTCGTCCTCGGCTTCGCCGGTCTGTCGCTCTATAGCGCCCAGCAGAACCGCAAGAACTATGGCGACCTGGCGCCCAAGCCGCCGCTCTACGGCGTCTGGAACGTCGACGATCTCGAGCTCGCCGGCAAAGTGCGGCCGCCGTCGCTCGCCGACGATACCCGCTGGCGGCGGGTGATTTTCAGCGGTCCCGGCCAGGTGAGCATCCAGCTCATGAACAACGCCCGGCTGCGCTACAACCTGAAGCTCGACAAGGCCAAGGGCACCCTCGAATTCGCCCAGCGCCAAGACCCCAGGAAGAAGTTCACCCTCACCTACAAGCAGCCAGGCCCCGGGCTCCTCACCCTCGAAGGGACGACCCTGGAGCACGAGACGGTCCGCGCCCGTCTCCACTGGACGAAGCTCTCCTCGTTCCCGCTCCTCTCCCGCGGCTTCCACTGGATCAACGAGTTCCCCTACAACCTCTGAAGCTTTAAGCCCAGGCGCGAGAAAAAGACCCTTCGCTACTGGATGCCCAAGGTCAAAACGGGCTCCTTGAGATCGTGGCTGCCCGCCTTCAGCGAGTAGAGATAGGTGAGGAGGCTGAAGGTCGTCTTGGAGCTCAAGTCGGTGTCGGCGATGTAGTACCAGTAGCCCCGGTAGCGCACCTGGACCGCGGCGTTCGGCGGTGGGCTGGCGGCGGAGTGGACCTGGAGGAGATGCCCGGTCGCCGCCGCCCAGTCGAAGCGCTCGCCGTTCGCCGTCCGGGTGACCGTGACCCGCCCCTCGGTCTCGTGCCGCTCCGGCACCTCGACCGCCTGCGAAAGAAAGAAGAGGACGGCGAGGAGCGAGCGGCCGGTGACGGCGATCTCGTCCGGCTGCTTGCGCTTCAGGGCCGAGGTGATGCGGAACGTTCCCACCCCCGCGGGGAGATCGAGGAGCTTGCGGACCTCGGCGACCTCGGCGGCCAGGGGGCCCTCCGGAACGGAGGCGAGCTGGAGGACGAGGCTCTGGTCCGCTCCAAGCTCGACCTCCAGGAGCCCGGCGACCTGGAGCTTGCGCAGGAGCTGCGCCATGTGCTGGAAGCTCTCGTAGGTCGGGACGTAGTCTGGCGTGGGGCCCGAGGCACCGACGGCGTTCCGGAGATTGTTGACCCGCTGCACGCAGCAGAGGAGGAGCCGCTCGACGCTCCAGCCGGACTGCGAGAAGAGAAGGAGATTGGACGGCGCCACCGGGGTCAGCAGGCGGGCGACGAAATCCGCCCCCTGGAGCGGCCCGTAGGTGACCGTCGGATCCTCGGTGTAGGAGGCGCCGGGGCCCAGGTTGTAGGCCCGGGTCGTGCCGGTGCCGACGTTGATCTGCGCGCCGGTCCCCACGTTCGCCCCCAGCGAGTAGTGGGTGACGATCGAACCGACCTCCAGGAACAGCGGGGTGTCTCGATAGCGCAGGCGGACGAGATTGAGCAGAAGCTGCTCGTCCCAGGACCGGGCGAGAGCCTCGCTGTAGTCGAAACGGGAGGCGGGGATGGTCCGCGGCCCGAGCTGCGCCGAGCAGCCGGTGAGGACCAGGAGAGCGCACACCGGTACGAGCTTCGACAGACTTCTCATCGCGGGCTCCTTCGAGAACGGCAGGGAGAAAGCCGCGGCATTGTAGCGCGGTGTAGCGCGGCAGCCGACCTCTCTGCATTTCTTAAGTATTGCAAATTCATATCTACAGTTATAGAGTTCTCTGTAGGGCTCTTGCTTAGCGTCGGAGACGTTCCGGGCAGTGGGAGCCACGGGTTCTTTTTCCGAGAAGGAGTTTTGCATGAACAGTCCACTGGTTTTCGGGGCCGCGCCCGAGACCCGCTCCGCCCGGCCGACCGGCTTCCTCAAGATCGCCCTGGTCCTCGGGCTCCTTACCCTGGTCGGTTTCGTTCCACCGGTCGCCGCCTGCTCGGGTCCGCCGCGGACTCCGCCGACGGTCTCCGTCATCTTCCAGACCAGCACGACGGTCTGGATCGTCTTCCACAACTACGTCACTTTCAGCGCCACCAAAGGGCAGTTCTGTGCCAGCGGGCTGAACCAGGTCGGGCCGATCACCGGGTTCACCACCGCCCAACTCGTCGACTCCCGGACCGGCCAGACGGTCGCCGGCTTCGATTTCTCCCCCAACGCCAACGTCGGCCAGCAATTCGGCGCCGCCGCTCCGGTCGTCGGCACGGTCAAGCGGACGCGCGCCGGGCAGATCGTGCCCTCCGTGCCCCAGGCGCCCTTCGGCGGCTTCCTGGCCCCTATCAGCCAGAACGTGCCTGCCGGCGTCACGGCCGACCTCTGGATCTGCGTCACCGTCACCTCGGGCACCACGTTCGGCCAACTCGCCCAGGCCCTCTCGGCCCAGGGCCAGATCGGCACCTCCGCCGCCCAGTCGGATGGCACGCTCCTCTCTGGCCACACCAACATCGTGCGGCCGGGCACGATCGTCCAGATGGCCGGGACCAAGGGCCTCGTCTTCCCCCATCCCGCGAACGTCGAGGAGTAGTCGCCGAGCTTTTCCCCCTCTGGACCCTGCCGCTCCCTCCGGCGGCAGGGTCGTTCCCGCTCGCGCGCTCACGGTAGGCGGGCTTTCCGGCTCCATAGGATCCCGCGCAGCACGAGGTTCTCCTCGCCCTTCCCGAAGAAGAGGACCGAGACCGTCGACAGGGCCGCGGTCGCAGGAAAGAGGCGTCTCTTCGCCGCCGGTTGCGACGCAAACTCCTCTTTTAAGACGCAGAAAAGCTCCTTTCGGACGCAGAAATGAACGCTTCAGACTCCGACAGGAGCTTTTCTGCGTCCGGAATGATCTTTTCTGCGTCCGAAAGGAACGCTTCGGCGTCTGAAAGACTCACTTCGGACTCCGAAGCGTTCATTCTAGCGTCCGAAACGCTCATTCCGAGTCCGAAAGGAGCTTTCCAGCGTCCGAAAGGAGCATTTCTGCGTCCGAAGAGAGCCTCGTAGCGTCCGGAATGAGTCTCTAGCGTCCAGAAACGGGCAGTGTAGCGTCCGAAGAGAGGCGTTTGCCTCCCTACGGGAGGTTGTCTGCTCCTAGAGAGGTGGCCGTAGCGCCGGAAGCGAGCGGGCGGGGAGGTAAGCGCTGCTCTTCTATATCAGTCAGCGACTTAAGAGCGGCGTCAAGGCCGCTTTGAGCCACGTACGACGGACGCTGGCGCCTCTGGGAAAGGACGCCAGAGGTGGGGAGGGAGAGTCTAGCGTCCGAAGATGAGAGGCTACGGGCGACTGGATGCTAGATCTGGACGCCAGAGATGCCGGCAGAGAAGGGCTGCGGCTCATTCGGTCGAGGAGTCGTCCCTCTCTTTCCACCGGGTCCCATCCATCTGTTGAGGCCTGAACCGGGAGCTCGCCGAGGGTATGGCATTATGGGGATCGGAGCCGCACGATGTCACCTGTGATCGACAACCTCCTGCAGCAGGCCCTCCGGGCCCGAAGAGAGAACCGCCTCGTGGACGCCCAGCACGACCTTCTCCTCGCCGTCGATTTCTTACGGCAGGAAGGCGCCAGAGCCGAGCTGGTCCAGGTGCTCCGGGATCTCGGCGAGTTGGAGCGGCGTTTGCCGGACGCCGAGGCCGCACGCCAGCACTACGAGGAATCCGTCGCCCTCTTCCGCGAGGTGGGGGAGCCGCTCCGGCTCGCCCACACGGTTCGGCATCTCGGCGACGTGCACTACGAGGCGGGGCGTGCAGAGTTGGCCGAAGCCTGCTATCACGAAGCTCTGGCGCTCTATCGCGACCACGAGCACGCTCCACCGCTCGATCTTGCCAATGCCATTCGAAGTCTCGCGCTTCTCAAGGACACTGCCGGCGAGGTGGAAGAGGCGAGAGCGCTGTGGCAGGAGGCGCACGATATTTACGCGGCCTTCGACGTGCAAGCGGGTGTCGCCGAGTGCGCTGCCCGGCTGGCTCGGCTGGCTCGACGCCAAAGAGACCAGAGGCAGAAAAGGGATAATTTCCGTATGAGGACGTTCAGCTCCAGTATAGACAGAATTTGGCGGCGGCTTTGTGCCGAAATCGGCGCGGACTACATTGAGGGCGGCTCCTGGTGGAAAGGCGACAAGGTAGAGGCCGTTTATGGGGAGTGGACGGTCACGCTGGATACCTTGGCGACCTCCACAATGTTCTACACGCGATTGCGCGCGCCCTATGTCAACCCCGATCACTTCCAGTTCACGATCTATCGACGTGGATGGTTCAGCGACATCGCCAAGTGGCTCGGGATGCAAGATGTAGAGGTCGGTCACGCGGAGTTTGATCTGGATTTTGTCATCAAGGGGAACGATGAGGAAAAGCTGCGGGCATTGTTCGACAACGCGAGGCTCAGGGAGCTGATCACCGCCCAGCCGCAAGTTTACTTCACGGTACAAGACGACGAGGGAATGTTCGGAGTGAATTTTCCCGCCGATACGGACGAGCTGTGCCTCTATGCCTACGGGATTGTCAGCGATGTGAAGAGATTGAAATTGTTATTTGAGTTGTTCTCAGAGACACTGGACCAGCTGTGCCGGATCGGTTCCGCGGATAAGGGAGCACCGAGGGTAAAGCTATAAAATGCCGTTTGGTAGAATTGGGCCGTAACACGGGGTTTTAAGAGCGGACTCAAGAAAAGCTCGCCAAAATCGGCGGCAGAGTCTCTTCAGTACCGGATCGCAATCTTCCCGATCATGTTCCCAGCTTCCACCCGGCGATGAGCCTCCCGGTGGTTCTCGGCGGTGAAGCCTTCCAGAGTCTCCCGGAGCGAGCTTCTGAGGCGTCCAGAATCGACCAGCGCGGCGACGCGGGCGAGGATGTGGTGCTGCTCGATCAGGTCGGGAGTCTCGAAGCTCGAACGGGTGAACATCAGCTCCCAGGCGAGAGCGGCGCTTTTGCCCATGAGCTTGGAGACGTCGAGACGCGTCGCGCCGAGGATGGTGCAGATCACGCCCTGGGGTGCGACCAGCTCGGCGAGCGCCTCCCAGTGGCCCTCGAAATCGTTGGTGCAGAGAATGGCGTCGACGTGCGGCTTCCCCAGGGCCCGCACGGAGGCGAGGAGGTCCCGGTGGTCGGCGATGGCGTCCGCCCCCAGCTCGCGGCACCAGCCGGAGGACTCCGGGCGGGAGGCGGTGGCGATCACGTGGAGCTCCGTGAGCTGCTTGGCGAGCTGAATCGCCATCGAGCCCACGCCGCCGGCGCCGCCCACGATGAGGAGCGACTTGCCGGCGCCTCCACCCTCGGGGATGTGCATCCGGTCGAAGAGCGCTTCCCAGGCGGTAAGCGAAGTGAGCGGCATTGCCGCGGCCTCTGCATAGCTCAAGGTCGCCGGCTTCGGCCCCACGATTCGCTCGTCCACTAAGTGGAGCTCGGCGTTGGTGCCCGGCCGCTTCACGCTCCCGGCGTACCAGACCTCGTCTCCGACTTTAAAGAGGCGGACCTCGGGGCCCACGGCTTCGACCGTCCCAGAGGCGTCGAAGCCGAGGATGCGGGGGGTAGGGAGGGTCGTGCCCTTGGCGGCGTTCTGCCGCTGCTTCAAATCCACCGGATTGACCGAGACCGCCCGCACTCGCACCAGGAGGTCGTGCGGACCGGGCGCCGGGGCCTCGGTTTCGAACTCGAAGAGGCTCGCCGGGTCGTCGACGGGGAGGGACGTCTTAAATCCGATGGCTTTCATCAAACCTCCGTGGCGAGCGGCCGCTTGACCAGGTAGAGGGCGGCGACGGTGACGAGGGTGCCGGCGGCGATGGCTACGACGTACATACCCAGGTGCTGCACCGCATGGGGGATCAAGAGGACGAACACCCCGCCGTGCGGCACGACGAGCCCGACGCTCGACGCCAGCGAAATCGCGCCGGTCACCGCCGAACCGGCGACGAGACAGGGGATGACCCGCAGCGGGTCCTTGGCGGCGAAGGGGATGGCGCCCTCGGTGACGAAGGAGATGCCGAGGACGATCGCCGCCTTGCTGGCGTCCCGCTCCTCTTGATTGAAACGGTTTTTAAACAGGGTCGCCGCGAGCCCCAGCCCGAGCGGCGGGGTCATGCCCGCCGCCATCACCGCCGCCATGGGGCCGTAGACTTTGGAAGCCAAGAGGCCGACCGCGAAGGTGTAGGCCGCCTTGTTGACCGGCCCGCCCATGTCGAACGCCATCATCGCCCCGAGGAGCACGCCGAGGACGAGCGCGCTCGACGCCTGCATCCCGTTCAACCAGTTGGTCAGGGCGACGAGCAGGATTTTGACCGGTGGGCCGAGGAGGAAGATCATGACGAGCCCGACGACGAGGGTCGACAGGAGCGGCAGGATCAGGACCGGCTTCAAGCCCTCGAGGCTCGCCGGCAGCCGGATCGAGTCGTTCATCCAGCGGGTGGTGTAGCCGGCCAGAAATCCCGCCGCGATGCCGCCCAGGAACCCGGCGCCGAGAGTCATGGCGAGCATGCCGCCGATCAACCCCGAGGTGAGCCCCGGCCGGTCGGCGATCGAGTAGGCGATGAACGCGGCGAGCACCGGGACGTAGAGATGGAAGGCGGTACCGCCGCCGATCGTCAGCAGCGCCCAGGCGAGGGTGCCCGGCCGGTCGCCCGCGTTCAAGCCGCCGATCGCGAAGGCCAGGGCGATCAGCAGACCGCCCGCGACGACCAGGGGCAGCATGTAGGAGACGCCGGTCATCAGATGCTTGTAGGGGCCGGTCCGCCCCGTCCCCGGGCGGGCTTTCTTGAGCGGTTCGCTCGCAGCGCTCGGGCCACTCGGGGCGACGGGAACCGGCACCGGGAGGGCAAGCGCCTCGCGGAGGATCGTCTGGCCGTCGTGGAGGGCCGCCTTGGTGGAGGTCTGGTAGAGCCGCTTGCCGGCGAAGCGGGCGGTGTCCACATAGGCGTCGGCGGCGATGACGACGGCGTCGGCGCGCTCGATCTCTTCTTCCGTCAAGCGGTTCTTCGCCCCCACCGAGCCCTGGGTCTCGACCCGGATTTCATACCCTAAGGCCGCTGCCGATTTCTTGAGCGCCTCGGCGGCCATGAAGGTGTGGGCGATGCCGGTGGGACAGGAGGTCACGCCCACCAGTTGCTTCGCCGGGCTGGGAACCGCCACGGCCGGCACCGAATGGGCGACGGGGACCAGGGCCTCGGGAGTGGCCTTGGATTCGCCGAGCTCCGCCAGGGCGCTTTCGATCACCGAGCGGGTGTTGCGGATGGCCGAGCTGACCGGCACCGCCACGATCGGCTTGCCGGCGAAGCGGGCGAGGTCGACATGGATGTCGGAGGCGACGATCACGACCTCCGCCGCGGCCACGTCGGCGGCCGAGAGCGGATTCTTCACCCCCAGGGAGCCCTGGGTCTCGACTTTCAATTCGTGGCCCATCACCGCAGCGGTCTTCTCGAGCGCCGCGGCGGCCATGAAGGTGTGGGCCACGCCCGTGGGACAACCGGTGATCGCAACGATTCTTGCCATGATGCCGCTCCTCGGATGTACGCCCGGCACAGGTCCGGGCGCTACGACCGTCTCCTTCGTTTCCTCTGGAGAGCTCCCCGAAGCCCCGAGAGTGTATCCCAGCGGCATCTGGTAGTGGCCATCCTGGGTTCCATCCTCGCGCCGCGGATCGTCGCCCGTTTCGGCCTCGGGCCAACCTTCCTCGTCACCTCGATCGTCCAGGGGGTCACGACCTTCTTCATGCCCTTGGCCGGGGTGATGCCGGCCCTCGCCGTCCCCTTCTTCATGGTGCCCAGCTCTGCGGCGACATAGCGTTCCCCCGAGCGCGCTCTGTTACGATGGAGTTATGGTGAGACCCGGGGATCTGGAGCGCGCGGTCGACTGGCTGGACGAGCGGTTCGGGCTGTCCACCCTCTGGCTGTTCGGCTCCGAAGCCCGGGGCAAGGCCGGCCCGGAGGCGGATCTCGACCTGGCGGCGCTCTTCCTCCGGCCTCCGTCTCCCTTCGAACGGCTCGCGGCGGCGGCCGACCTGGGAGAGGTCCTCGGCCGGGAGGTGGACCTGATCGACCTCGACTCGGCTCCGCCGATCCTCGCCATGCAGGTGCTGCGTCATGGCCGGCTCCTGGTGGACCGGAACCCGAGCCGGCGCGCGGCCTTCTTCAGCCGTGCATTGAGCCTGTACGAAGACCTGAAGATCGTGCGCCGCGGTGCCGAGCGGGCCCTCTTCGCGCGGGTGGCACATGGTCGACCCTGACGTCGTCACCGCCAAGCTCGACATTGTCGACGACGATCTGCGTCTCCTGGGAGCTCGGGTCGTCACCTTTTTTAGGCTCGGGTGACCTTCTCAAGGGATCGAAACCTCACCGTCTTTTTCCCTTTTTCACCCCTGCGCCTTGACCGCGCTCGCCGGCGTGCACTCGTTGGCGGGCGGGCTCGCGGGCGATTGGCCGCTGAGGAAGAGGTGTGAGCCACGCCCGTGGGACAGCCGGTGATCGCAACGATTTTCGCCATGCTGCTCGCTTCCTAGGCGTTTGGCACGCCGTCGAGATCGTCGTTGGGATCGCTGTCCAGGGCACCGTCGAGAACGACGATCTCGACTCTGTGGATCAATTTTTCGAGCTCGGCCCGATTTGCCATCCCGGCGCCGATCCGGGTCACCGCGTAGGCGCCGCTCGCGGTCGCGAAGCGGGCGATCTCGGCGAGCGGCAGGTCGTGGAGGAGGCCGTAGACGATCCCGGCGACCATCGCGTCGCCGGCGCCCACCGTGCTCGCCACCGTCACCCGGGGCGGGCGGGCGAGGAGCGCCAGCTCGCGATCGACGAACAACGCCCCGTCCGCTCCCATCGAAACCACCACCCGCTCCACCCCCTGCTCGAGGAGAGATCGGGCGGCGTCGCGCACCGCCTCGGGGGTGTCGAGAGGGTGGCCCATCAGCTCGCGGAGCTCCTCCAGGTTCGGCTTCAGCACCTCGGGGAGGCTCGCGAGAGCCGCCCGGAGTGGCCCGCCGCTGGTGTCCAGCACGACCCCGCCACCCCGTTCGTGGATCGCTTCGATCAGGCTGGCGTAGAGGTCCTCCGGCACCCCGGCCGGAACGCTGCCGGCGAGCACGAACCAGCGGCCCGGCTCGGTGAGCTCCGCGATCCGCTCGGCGAGACGGGCGATCTCGTCTTTCTCCGGCACCAGGCCTGGAAAATTGAGGTCCGTCGTCTCCCGGGTCACCGCATCCACGATCTTGATGCCGACCCGGGTCGGGCCGGGCAGGGTGACGAAACGATCGACAATCCCTTTTTGCTCGAACAGGGTTTCGAACCGGGTCTGGTTGTCGAAGCCCACGAACCCGGTGACGGCGACGTCGATCCCCAGATCGGCGAGGAAGCAGGCGACGTTCACCCCCTTGCCCCCGGCGTCGATCCGGCTCTCGGCGACCCGGTTCACCCGGCCGGCGGCAAAGCCGGCGACCGAGACAGTCTGATCGATCGCCGGGTTCAAAGTGACGGTGACGACGGCGGGATCGGATCGGTGGACAGAGCTCATGATGGAGTGTTCCCCCGGGCCTGGACGAGGCCCCGTACGGCCTCGGCGCTGTCGCAGGCGAGAGCCCGCCGGGCGAGCGCCTGGGCGTCTTTCATCGAGACGGTGCGAATGCGGGCCTTGATCGCCGCGAGACTCGGAATGCTGACGGAAAGCTCGGTCACCCCGAGCCCGGCGAGGATCACCGCGCCCAGGGGGTCGCCCGCCATCCCGCCGCAGACGCCGACCCAGGTGTCGGTTCCGGCGGTGGCGCGGACGGTCAGATCGATCATCCGGAGGACCGCCGGGTGGAGACCGTCGGCCTGGCGCGCGAGCACCGGGTTGCCGCGGTCCATCGCCAGCACGTACTGGGTGAGGTCGTTGGTGCCGATCGAGAAGAAATCGACCAGCGGGGCGAGCTCGGGAGCCATCAAGACCGCCGAGGGGACCTCGATCATGATCCCGAGCTCCAGCCGTTCGGCGCCGAGCTCCAGGCGGACCTCCTCGGTGATCGCGAGCGCCTGCCGGAGGTCGGCGAGGGTGGCGATCATGGGATACATGATCTTGATCGATCCGTGGGCGGCGGCGCGGAAGATCGCCCGCAGCTGGGTTTTGAACAGCTCGGGGTGGGCGAAACAGAGCCGGATGCCGCGCACCCCCAGGAAGGGGTTGTCCTCGGCCGGGAGGTCGAGGTAGGGCACCTCCTTGTCGCCGCCGATGTCGAGGGTGCGGACGATGAGCGGCAGGCCCTGGAGCGCCTCCGCCGCCTCCCGGTAGGCCGCGTACTGCTCGTCCTCCGCGGGTGGGGTGGCGCGGTCGAGGAAGAGGAACTCGCTCCGCAGGAGCCCGATCCCCTCGCCGCCGGCCTCCACCGCCTGGGCGGCCTCCCTGGCGAGACCGGTGTTGGCGACGACCTCGATCCGCACCCCATCGGTGGTCAGGGCCGGCTCGTAGCGGAGCTCGTATTCGGCGTCCCGGAGGCCGGCGAGCGAGCTCTGGGCGGCGTGGGCCGCCCGCAGGTCGTCCGCACTGGGAGAGATGTAGAGGATGCCGTTGTCGCCGTCGAGGACCGCCTGGGCTCCCTCGGGCTGGTGGAGGACCGCCGGCCCCACCCCGACCACCGCCGGGATTCCCAGGGAGCGGGCGATGATCGCCGCGTGGGAGGTCGGCCCGCCCCCGGCGGTGCAGAAGCCTAAGACCTGTTTCGGATCGAGCCCGGCGGCGTCCGAGGGGGTGAGCTCGTCGGCGAGGAGGATCGCCGGCTCCGCCGGCCGCGCGCCCTCCTCCTCGACCGTCTCGGCGAGACCCCGGAGGACCCGGGTGCCGACGTCGCGGAGGTCCGTCGCCCGGCCGGCGAGGAGCGGATCGTCGAGCCTGGCGAGCGACTCCGCCTCCTCCTCGATCGTCTGCTGCCAGGCCCAGCCGGCGCTCTGGCCGAGGGCGATCCGCCCGTCGGAGCGGTCGATCAGCTCGGGATCGGCGAGGAACTCGGCATGGGCGAGGAAGATGGCGGCGCCGGCCTCGCCGGATTTCGCCTTCACCTCCCGGTAGAGCTCCTGAAGCGCCGCCCGCGCGCCCGCGATCGCCGCCCGCAGCCGCTCGCGCTCCCGGTCGGGGTCCCTGGCGGTCCGTTCGACGACGATCCGCCGTTGGCAGAGCAGGCGCACCGGGCCGATCGCGAGCCCAGGCGACGCGGCGAGCCCGGGCACGGTGGCCCCCACCCCCGCCATCGGCCGCCAGCCATGGCTGGGGCCGGCTAAGAAGATCTCCTCCTCCTCGACCGCCTCGATCTGCCGCTTTAGCGCCGCGAGCGCGGCAGGGGCATCGGGCCCCTCGGCCGAGATCGTCACCCGGCCGTCCTTCTTGACCCCCAGCCGGAGGAGGGCGGCGAGGCTCTTGCCGTTTGCCGTCTTGCTGCCGTGGCGGACGAGCACCTCGGCGGCGAAGCTCTTGGCGAGGTCGACGAAGGCGGTGGCCGGCCGGGCGTGGAGGCCGTGCGCGCCGGCGACGGTGGCCGTCACCGAGCGGGCGAAGTCGGCCGGTTCGGCGGCGGTCCTCATCGGCTGCGCCGGCTTGTCGCGGCTGGCGCTCAATGCGGCGACGATCTCCCGCGGGTCGGCGGTGACCGCGAGCCGTTCCATCAGGATCTCGTCGAAGAGCAGGCCGGTCAGATTGGCGAGGATGTCCAGGTGCTCGTCGGAGCGGGCGGCGATCCCGACGACGAGGCGGACCGTGTCGCCCGGCTGCCAGTCGACCCCCGCGGGCACCTGGAGGACGGCGATGCCGGTGCGCTGGATCAGGTCGCGATCCTTCGGCATCCCGTGGGGGATGGCGAGGCCCTGGCCGAGGTAGGTGTTGGCGACCCGCTCCCGCGCCAGCATGCTCTCCGCATAGCCCGGTTCGATGTAGCCGGAACGGACGAGGAGCGCCGCGACCTGCCGGATGGCCTCTTCCTTCCCCGCCGCCCGGGCGCCGACCTCGACGTTCGCGGATTCGAGCTGAAGCATGACGAGCCCCCTCAACCATCCCGGCCGGACGAGGGGGTGCTGGCTTTCAGTTGGGTTCCTGCGGGCGGGCTCCTTCGGGCGTTTCGCGCAGCCAGTCCTCGGATCCCAACTGAAAGCCAGCACCGGACGAGGGGCCGGGACGAGAGTGTATCCCACCGGGGACAGAGGACTTCGAGCTCGCGGTCGCGGACCTGCTCCCCTGACCTCAGCGCTGCCCGGACCCGCCCAGCTCCAGCTTATAAACCCCGCTTCCGGACGTGCCCGCGTAGAGGATGCGGTGCTGGGCGTCGAGAACGAGGGAGTCCCCGAAAGTGCCCGGGGGCAGTCCCTCGCCGAGCAGCTGCCAGGTCGAGCCGCCGTCGGCGCTGACGTACACCTCACGCCCGTGGACTCCAGCGAAGAGGCGCCGCGTCCCCGGCTCGGCGACGAGGACGGGAACCTCTCCGACCGGCAGCGGGCCTCCAGGGCCCCAGTGCACCCCGCGGTCCCCACTCCGGTACACGCCGTCGAGGACGGTCCCAGCATAGAGCCTGCGGGACGAGCCGAGATCCACCAGGAGTCCGCTGATCCCTGGCTGCTCCAGCCCCTGGCTGTACAGGGAGAAGGTCTGGCCGAGGTCGGTGCTGCGGAAGAGATCCGCCATGCTCGCGGCATAGACGACGGACGGCTGCGCCGGGTCGAAGGCGAGGGCGTCGAGCGTGGAGAGCCCCGGCAGGTTTTGGAAGCTCTTCCCGGCGTTGGTCGTCCGCAGAGCGAGGGAGTACTGGTTGCACAGGCGGAAATCGAAGTCGATGCCGACGAAGAGGGTGCTGGAGGAGGGAGCGAAGGTGAGCCGGGTCGGGCTGTTGCAGAGGCCGAGGCCGGAGAGGTCGGAAAAGTCGGCGATTTTCGCGAAGTGGGCGCCGCCGTCGGAGCTCATCGCCAGGCCGCCCTTCTCGACGCCGGCGTAGACCCGTTCCGGATGGAGAGGATCGACGGCGACGGAGGCGGCGGTGAGGGTCGTGCCGACGGCGGCGAGACCGGTGCTGCTGTCGTGCCAGGAAGCGCCGCCGTCCAGGCTCTTCTCCAGGCCCCGCCCGAGGACCCCGGCATAGAGCGTCCCCGCGGCCCGGGGATCGAGGGCGAGATCCTCGATCGTGCTCGCGAGGAGCCCCCGGCTCGAATCCCGCCAGAACCGCGTGCCGGTCTCCAGACGGAGGACACCGCGGCCGAGGGCTCCGGTGAGGAGCGTGCCGTCCGGCACCGTCGCGAGCGCCGTGGCGATGAAAGCCGGGGAGATCGCTCCGGGAGCGGATTGGGCCACCCGTTGGAAGCTCGCACCCCGGTCGGCGCTCCTGAAGACCCCATGATCGACGGTACCGTCGTAGAGGATCCCGGAGGGAGAGACGGCCAGGGAAGCCACCGTGACGTTGGGGGCCGAGGCGAGAGGTTCGAAGGTCTCGCCGTCGTCCAGGCTGCGGAAAAGGCGGCTCTCGACCGAGGCGTAGAAGAGGCCCGGAGAGGACGGGTCTTCGACCAGGTGCTCGAGGAAGGAGAGCCGGACCGCATGAAGGCCGGCGGTCTTGTCGGACCAGGTCGCGCCACCGTCGGTGCTCTTGAACAGACCGAGCGGCGCGCTGGTGCCCAGGAGAACGGTCCCGTTACCCGCGGCGACCAGGGCGCTGAAATAGGCTTTGGCCGGCAGCCCACCGCCGGCGAGCGTAAAGCGCCGGCCGCCGTTGGTGCTGGTATAGAGCCCGGCCAGGGTGCCGGCATAGATCCGGGAAGGGGTGGACGGATCGACGGCGAGAGCGGTGATCTGCGGCTGGGAAGAGTCGAGCCCGCGGCTGAACCGCACCCAGGCCGCGCCGGCGGTCACGGTCTTGTAGAAGCCGCCCTTGGTACCGGCATAGACGACGCTCGGGTTGTGCGGATCGACCGCCAGGGCACCGACGAAGAAGTTGCCGAGGCCACCGCTCGCGCGGTTCCAGCTCCGGCCGTCATCCGCGCTCCGGAAGACCCCGCCACCCTCCATCCCGGCGTAGACGACGTGCGGGTCCGAGGGAGCGGCGGCGAAGACGTTGACCGTGCCGCCCTCCGGGCCGAGCGGTTTCCAGACGCCGACCTGGCCGGCGAGAGGCCCTGCCAGGGAGAGCAGGACGATGCCGGTAAGACTGGCGAGCGTCGAGAGCGGGAGCAGTCGGGAGAGACGGGAGCGTGAGCGCATGGACTCCTCCAGAAGGTTCTACGCTTTTATAGCATAGAACTGCGACTTCCGAGGTATCTGCGCGGTCTCTAGTCGGCGAGGACCTGATCCTTGGTTTCGATCGCCCAGGGGAGGAGGAGAAGCCCGGCGATAGGGACGAAGCCGACCCAGAAGAGGGCGGTGAGCGCGCTGGTCAGCGAATTGGCGCCCCGGGCGGCGATGCTCCCCACGAGGATGGGGCCGGCGGCGGCGATCACCCGGCCGATGTTGTAGCAGAAGCCGGAGCCGGTGCCCCGCAGCCGGGTGGGGAAGAGCTCCGGCAGGTAGTAGGTGAAGCTCCCGAAGACGCCGAAGACCGTGAGGCCGATCAAGAAGTACATGACGAGGCGGGTCTCGGGCCGGAGGTCGAGGCCGAAGGTGGCGAGGATCGCCGCTCCCGAGGCCGCGAAGTAGATCGCGAACATCACCTTGCGGCCGAGATACTTGGCGGCCGGGATGGTGAGGAGGGTGCCGATCAGGCCGCCGAGGTTGAAGTAGTTGGTGGCGATCCTCTTCCACCCCTCGACCAGGGCCAGGGTCGCGGCCCGATCGAGCCCGCGCAGCTGCGCCTCCGACTGGGCGAGGCCGGTCGCCACGACCGGGATGAAGGCGTTGCAGCTCCACCAGGCGATGAGGGCGACCACCGCCATGAAGAAGCCGGAGATCGTGATGGCTCGAAGCTCGGGGGAGAAGAGCTCGCGAAGGCGGGGCGGCGCGGCGGCGGCGGCCGCCTTCTGCCAGCGCTCCGGCTCCTTGACGAACATCCGGACGAGGAAGGCCACGGCGGCGGGGATCAGGCCGGAGAGGAAGACATAGCGCCAGGAGACCTCGGGCGAGGCCTTGAAGTAGTTGCCCGCAATCTGAAAATTGATGAAGGTGGCGAGGAAGATGCCCATGGGGGCCGAGGTGTAGAGGAGGGCCCCGGCCTCCACCCGCCGTTTCTCCGGCACCACCTCGGCGACCATCGACGCCCCCGCCGCCCATTCGCCGCCGATCCCCAGGCTGGCGACGACCCGGCAGAGCGCCAGCACCCAGAGGTTGGGGGCGAAAGCGCAGGCCGCGGTGCCGAGAGCGTAGAGCAGCATGGTGAGCATGAGGGTGCGGGTGCGCCCCAGCCGGTCGGCGACCTGGCCGAAGAGGATGCCGCCGAACGCCCAGCCGAGGAGAAGGATCGAGGTGAGATAACCCGTCCACTCTAGGGTCGCCGCCTTGGCGGCGGGCGAGCCTATAGTCAGATGGAGGAGGGTGGGGACGCAGTTGGGGGCGACGAAGTTGAACAGCAGGCCGTCGAAGACGTCGAAGCCCCAGCCCAACCAGGCGGCGAACAGCACCGTCCACTGGTAACCGTTCATGTCGAGCACCCGGCGGCCCGCTGGGGAGGTGACGGTCATCGGCGGAGAAATATAGCAGCGCGGGAGGTTTGGGGCGAGGGCATGGCTTCGGGGTACTGGGGTCCGTTGGACCCGAGGACCGGCGACTGGCTGCGCGGAACGCCCGAAGGAGTCCGCCCGCAGGGTTCCAACGGCCCTATACTGCCCTAGGGGACGGGGGCTCTTGTCGGAAGCGGGTTTGTTCCCCTATACTTCAGGCACTACTTCAGCCTTACGGGCTGCATAGAGTTCGGTGTGAGCGGAGTCCACGGCCCTCGGAGACGACGGTGTCGGGAAAGAAAATCATCGAGCCCGCGGACGAGCGCCACGGGCTGACCAAGGCCGACCTCGTCGCCGTGGTCTACGATCGCCACGGCGGGATCACCCGCTTCGAGGCGGCGGAGATCGTGGAAGCGATCTTGCAAACGGTGAAGACCAGCCTGCGGGACGGCCGGACGGTGCGGATCAAGAACTTTGGCACCTTCGAAGTCACCAGCCGGCCCGGCCGAATGGGCATCAATCCAGTGAACGGAGAGAAGATCTTCATTCCCCCCCACAAAGGCCTGAGCTTCCGCCCGGCGCGCCGGCTGCGCGACGTCATCCGGCCGGGCCGCTTCGAGGAAGAGTCGAGCTAGGATGGCGCCGAAGGCCCGGGTTCAGAAGCGGCTCTACTACAAGATCGGTGAGGCCTGTAAGGCGCTGGACATCCAGCCCTACGTCCTGCGCTACTGGGAGACCGAGTTCCCGGCCCTGTCGCCCAACAAGAGCCGCTCGGGGCAGCGGGTCTACAGCGAGAAAGAGATCGGGATCATCCGGCGCATCAAGGAGCTCCTCTACGGAGAGGGCTACACGATCGCCGGCGCCAAGAAGAAGCTCGAGGGCGAGCTCGCCAGCGGCAGCCTGGGGGGAGCCGATGAGGGGGAAGAGCCGGGACCGGAAGCCGCCGAGGAGCCGCGCCTCCCAGGCACCGGGGAGACCGTCGCAGCCGAAGCCGGGACGCAAGTCGCGCCGGCCCCACCCGCCCGGTCGGCCCCCAGGGCTCGAACCCCGCGCGCGACCACCCTACCGCCCGCGCTTCCCCTCGACGCCACGATCCCGCCCGGGGGAGGGCCCGAGCAGCAGCCCCTCCTGCTTGACACCCATGCCGCCGAGCGGATAGAAAGCATGCGCAAGGGGATTCGGCAGGCCGTGAACGAAGCGCGCGAGATCCTCGTGCTCCTCGCACCGAAGTCTCCTCCCCGCAGTTCAGTTTGAAGGTCCGGTCGGGACGTGGCGCAGTCTGGTAGCGTACCTGAATGGGGTTCAGGGGGTCCCGGGTTCAAATCCCGGCGTCCCGACCAATTTCC
>CAVWRJ010000005.1:0-121294 GCA_963757335.1 uncultured Acidobacteriota bacterium
CTTCCGGTATCCCGTGAAGTCCATGGGCGGCGAACGACTCGAGGTCGCCAAGCTGGGCTGGCATGGCCTCGATGGCGACAGGCGCCTGGCGTTCCGGCGGATAAATGACCGCAGCGAGTTCCCGTGGCTAACCGCCAGCAGGCTTCCCGACCTGCTCCTGTTTGCTCCGCACCGCGGTGAAGACGGTGCAGAGAGAGACCTTCCCACGCATATTCGCACGCCGGATGGCGAAGCGAGGCCGGTCTTCGGGGAGGACCTGGCCGCGGAGGTCGGACGCCGGTACGGGTCTCCCGTGCAGATGATGCAGTTGAAACATGGCATCTTCGATGAAGCGAGCCTCTCCGTGATCGCCTCCGATACGGTGCGCGAGATCGGCCGACTCGCAGGGCGGAGCCCGGACGTGCGACGATTTCGTCCGAATGTAGTAGTCCGTTTACTGCGCTCGGTTCCCTTCCAGGAGGACGAGTGGTTGGGCGGTGTGCTCTCCTTCGGCGAGGGGGACGACGCCCCCGCCGTCACCGTCACGATGCGCGACCTTCGCTGCTCGATTGTGAATTTTGATCCCGACTCGGCAAGCCCTGCGCCAGAAGTGATGAAGGCGATCGTCCGTGCGAACCAGAACCACGCGGGAATCTACGGCGCGGTCACTCGCATCGGTCGACTGGCGGTCGGACAGACCATCACCCTCAGTCACCGCGGCGAGATCTCAGCCTCCTGATCGACCGCCCGCCGTCAGCCCCTCTCCTCTTCACCGGCTCGCATCGGCTGGCCTCGTCTTCATGCGTTCTTTGCACCGCGATCTCGAGGTTCGGGATAAGATTCGGCCGGAACTCGACGGCCACTTCGACACCTCTACGCCTATCTCCCCGATGCTACGCAAGCTCGCCCTGGTTCTGATCTCGCTGGTCCTTTCGCTGCTCGCCGCGGAGGGCCTGCTGCGGCTCCTCCATGCCGCTCCCGACGTGGGCATCATCCACAGGGGCCGCTTCCGGCTGTCGGCGAACCCCAAGATCGGCTTCGAGCCGGCGCCCGGCTTCGTCTACCACGGGCCCCAGCGGGGCTTCATCGACTACGAAGGGGCGAGCAACGCGCTCGGCTATCGCGATGTCGACCACCCGGTGAAGAAGCCGGCGGGGGTCTACCGGATCGTCGTGCTCGGCGACAGCGTGGGGGCCGGGCTCAAGGTCGAACGCTACGAGGACACCTTCCCGTCCATCCTGGAGAGGCGGCTGAACGCGGCGGGGCTCCATGCCGAGGTGGTCAACCTCTCGGTGTCGGGCTACAACACGCAGCAGGAGGTCGAGACCTTCCGCGAGCGCGGGTTGCAGTACGCGCCGGATCTCGTCCTGGTGGCGTATACCCTGGGCGACCGCGAGCGGGTGGACGGCGGCATCATGGAGACCCTCCTCGCCCAGGAGAGCGCCGAGTTCGGGCAGAACGCGCTGACGGTGAATCCGTATCTCGCCGAGAGCGCGCTCTACCGCTTCCTGGTCTTCCGAGTCCTGAACGCCGGCAAGCACGCCGCCGCCCCCAACGGGTCATCGGCGCCACCGGCGCCATCGGCACCGCCGGCACCATCGGCGCCATCGGCGTCGGTCGCCGGGGTGGCGAACAGCCGGGCGCTGGCGCTGGTCTCTGGGGACACGGTCGACCAGTACCTGGGCGAGTTGCACGAGCTTTCGAAGGAGCACCACTTCGCGGTGCTGCTGACTCGATCTTCCCCTACTATCCGAAGAGCTTCGGGTACTACAAGCGCAATGACCAGCATGTCTTCGCCCGCGGTCTGGGGAGCAAGTACGGCTTCCACGTGCTCGACCTCTTGGAGACCATGGCCCGCTGCCGCAACAACTCGACCGAGCCGATCAACGCCGACAACTTCCATCCGAACGCCGTCGGCCACCGCTGTGCCGCCGAGGCGATGGCGGAGCGGATCCTGACCGAGATCGTCCCGCGCTCCAAAGCGGGCGGGGGAGAGCCAAGCCGATGAGCCGACGACGATGGACCGGTCTCTTCCTTCTCGCGATCACCCTGTTCGCCTCGTTCGCCGCCGCCGAGGTCACCTTGCGGCTCCTCTCGAAGCATTGGCTGACAGTCTACGACGTCGAGATGTGGCGCTATGCCAAGCTGATCAAGATCATCTCCCACCGGCCAGGGGTGGTCGAAGAGCAGCGCCCGGAGGGCGACGCGTTTCTGATGGGGGCGCGGGTCAGGACCGACGGCAACGGTTTCCGCCTGCCCGATCCGGCCACCCTTAAGGCGCGCCGGCCGGACGACCGGGTGGTGGTCGCGCTGGGGGACTCGCTGACCTTCGGCTGGGGCGTGCCGGAGGGGAGGACCTACGCCGATCAGCTGGCGCGTCTGCTCGACGACCGCTGCCCTAAAGAGGGCGGCCGGCGGGTCACCGTGCACAACGCCGGCATCGGCAACTGCAACACGTCGATGGAGTACCAGCGCTATCGCCAGGTCATCCGGCCGAAGATCAAGCCGGACTGGGTGGTGCTCGGCTACGTCTACAACGACGCCGAGCCGGATCCCGTCCCCGACACCAATCCTATCTTCTGGCACTCGGCGCTGGCCTCTCTCACCTGGGCGCGGCTGGCGCGGGTGACGAGGCCGCTCCTGCTCGACTACAAGGGCTACTACGAGAGCCTGTACGTGGACGGCAAACCGGGCTGGGAGAAAAGCAAGCAGGCGCTCCGGGATTTAGGCGTCCTGCTGCAGCAGGACGGCATTCCGCACACCCTCCTGCTGCTGCCGGAGCTTCACCAGCCGAGAAACTTCGGGCCTCTCGCCAGCATCTATCTGCCGGTGCGCCGGATCGCCGAGCAGGCCGGCTTCGAGGTCATCGACGCCTCGACCGACTTTCCGCCCGGCTCGGGCGCGCGCTACTTCGTGACCCCCGAGGACGCCCACCCGAACGCCGCGGCGCAGAAGCTCTTTGCCGAGGCTCTCGCCCGTTCGCGCTACGCCTGCAGCCCTCGCTGACGGACCTCCACTCCCCAGCCCGCGGATCTACTTCCCGACCGGGGCCGTCTTGCCGCTCGCCTGGCCGAGACCCTCTTTCGGCACGTCGATGCCGAGCGCCGTCGCCAGGTCCATCTGGTGCTCCTGCTCCTGGCGGAGGATCTCGCGCAGGTCCTCGGAGAGGGCGTACTCGCCGAGCGCCTCGGCCTGGCGCACCCGGTCGCGGTAGTTGCGGACCGTCTCGTTCTCGTTCTCCAGGTCGAAGCGGAGCATGTCCTCGGCCTTCTCGGAGGTGCGAACGGGCTTCGGGGTGGTCGTCGGTTGGCCGCCGAAATAGTCGATCTGCTTCGAGAGGGTGAGGGCGTGCTGCAGCTCCTCGGCGGCGTGCTTCTCGAGCTCGGCGGCGATGCTCATGTAGGCGGCGCCTTTGATCACCTGGCTGTAGACCACATACGAGATGATGGCCTGATACTCGCGCGACAGGTCCTCGTTGAGCAGCTCGACGAGCCGTTCGCGGGTGATGGTCTCTTCTTGGGGCATGACAGGGTTTCCTCCGGATGTAAGGGGGGTTGGACTGCTGGCTTCATCCAAGCAACGAACATACCAGGGACAGGCCGGGTCCTGAAGGGCGCGCCGCGTGCTTATTTGCAGTGTGCTATTCTTTCCGTTACCGCAGCACCCATCCGGGGTACGCTTCAACGGGCAGGATTACAGGAGATCCCCATCCTCATGAGTAGAGCCGCCGTCCTGGGCTTCGCCGCGTTCGCCGTCCTCACCGCGTTCGCCACTCGTCTCCACGCCACCGTCTACGTCCCAGTCGGCGACGGGCCTCTGGGCGCCGTTCGCTACACCACGTCGGTCGTCGTCACCAACCCCGACGCCGTGCCGCACCGTTTCACCGCCGCCTTGCTCGCCGCGGGTTCGGGGAGCGCCGGCTCGCCGGTCACCGTGCCCGCGCACGGCACCTTCGTCCTCTCGGGGTTGGCACGGGACGGCGAGCGCGGACTCCTCGCCATCGACGGCGCGCCGCAGCTCCTCGTCTCCGCCCGCCTCGCGGCGACCTCCATCAGCGGCACCAGCGGTAGGGATTGGAAGTGCGGGTAAGGCCCTCTCGGGAGCCGCCGTCCCGGTGATCGCGGAGGGGAGCCTGGTGGCCGCCGGGCAGACGATCCACCTCCAGGGGATCGAGAAGACCGGCCGGACGGTGTCGCGCCTCGGCCTCGTCACCCTTGGCGAAACCGCTGGCACCTGCTCCGTCGCCGCCTTCCGCGCCGACGGCTCGCCCCTGGGCCAGGCGGTGCGGATCGCGGTTCCCGCCCTCGGGCAGAGCGCGGTCGAGGACGTTCTGGGGACGGCTGGCGACAGGGCCTCCGAGTCGCGGTTGGAGGTGACCTGCGACATCCCCGCCTATGCCTGGGCGGCCGTGCTCTCGAAGGACGGCGGGCGGACGGCGACCGCCAGCCCGGCGATCCCCGTGGGCGAGAGCTCGGCGAGCCTGGCCGTCCTGCTCGGAAAGTCGCGGAGCGAGGGGGACGAGGGTAACCGCGGCCCCGGCGTCGGACAGGGCGGCGGGAGTGGAGGGAGCGGTGGCACTGGCGGTAACGGGGGTACTGGCGGTGGCGGCGGTGGTGGAACCGGCGGTGGGGGTGGCACCACCCCGGCCGGGACTCCGAAGCCGGACGCCAACGGCAGTTTCTCGCTGCCGGGGATCTTCCTCGACGCCCGCGCCGGCGATTCGTATCAGGCCTACGAGCTCGCGCTCCGCCCCGGTGCCAGGTACAAGCGGCTGACGGTCGAGTTCGACCTCTTCCTCAATCGCTGGCAGAGCCCCCTCTTTCACGCCGTGACCGGCCTGCGCCGCGCCGACAAGGTTCTCTACTACGGGCTCATCCTGCGCGGCGACCGCAGCAAGACGCTCCTCGACCTCGGCCACGGGCAGCTCGCCAAGGACAACGGCGGCCTCTGGCAGGAGGGGACCGACTACCACCTGCGCACCACCTACGACGTCGAGTCGAGGAAGGTGACGCTCCAGGTCTTCCGCGGCGGCAACCAGGTGGCGGTCCTCACCGGGGCGATGACGACGACCGATCTGCGCCAGACCGGCAGCAAGGTGCGGGTCGATTTCGGCATCGCCAAGGTCGCCGACGGCGCCTACTTCCCGCCGGTCGGCTGGCGCTACTCGAACCTCCAGGTCACCGCCGTACCTTTCTAAAAACTGTCCATGGCACTGAAAAGCCCCTGCCGGCTCTTAAGCCGGCAGGGGCTTTCTTTTCTCTCTCTGGGGTTCCGGCAGGCTTACGGCTTCGCCTTCTTGCTGCCGAGGATCGTCTCGCGACCCGCCAGGTAGAGGAGCCCGGTCAGGACTACGAAGGGGAGGAGCGAGAGGACGTCCGCCCGGTCGCCGGTGAAGAAGGGGTTGACCCGAGTCATGAGGTCGGTGACCTTCTGGTTGAAGTCGGTGAGGACCCCGGCCATGAAGGCGATGATGATGCCGGCGATGGCGCCGCCCGCGATGTAGCCGGAGGCCATCAGCACACCCGGGCTCTTGTCACCCTCGGCCACCAGCTCCTCTTCGGTGAGGTTCCTCCCCCGGAGCTTTTTGCGCAGGTTCAGGTCGACCAGCCAGCGGATGATGCCGCCGATCAGGATCGGGCTCGAGGAGGAGAGCGGCAGATAGACGCCCACCGCGAAGGCGAGCGAGGGGATGCCCGACATTTCGAGGACGACCGCGACCATCACCCCGAGGAGGACCAGGGCCCAGGGCAGCTTGTGGTTGAGGATGCCCTTGATGATGTAGGACATCAGGGTCGCCTTGGGGGCGTCGAACTTGTTGACCGTCGAGCCGTTCGGCCGCACCCGGTGGGTGCCGTTGATCCCCGGGTCGACCAGGTAGACCGGCACCCCGGCGCTGTTCACCAGGTAGCGCGCCGCCGGCCCGGTGGCATCCTCCTGCTTCTGCCAGACCTGGTAGCTCGCCGTGTCCTCCTTCCCCTGCGGTCCGTCGAGCTTCTCGGTCTGCCCGAGCTGCGTACGGTCGGCGACCCGCAGGGTCTCCGGGAAGTTGTGGCTCACCCTGTAGGCGATCCTGCCGGTGCCGGCGTCGACCAGGTACTCGCCGGGATCGAGCCCGGGCACGTTGAGCGCCCCGGCCGGCGGCGTTCCTGGCGTTCCCGGCGTTCCCGGCGCGCCCAGAATTGCTGAGCAGCCGGTAGTCGCCGGCGACGGGCGGGCGGGTGCTGGAGGTGTAGGCGGGCAGGCTCGCCGCCGCCCCGGCGGGGAGGGTCGCGGCGCTCGCCGGAGGCTCGTAGCTCGTCTGCGGCACGTAGACCGTCGAGGCCGAGTTGAGCTTGAGGAGGATGGGGCCGAGGACGAGAGCCGAGGCGAGGGCACCGATGAGGATCGCGGTCTGCTGGTGGCGCGGGGTCGAGCCGACGAGATAGCCGGTCTTCAAGTCCTGCGAGGTGGTGCCGCCGTTCGAGGCCGCGATGCAGACGATGGCGCCGACCGACAGCGCGGTCACGTAGTAGCCCGGCCCGGTCCAGCCGATGGCGAGGAAGATGAGGCAGGTCAAGAGGAGCGTCGCCACCGTCATGCCGGAGATCGGGTTCGAGGAGGAGCCGATCTCACCCGTCAACCGCGAGGAGACGGTGACGAAGAGGAAGCCGAAGAGGATGATGAGGAGCGCCCCCAGGATGTTCATGTGGAGCTTGGGGGCGAGCATGATGACGGCGAGAAGGGCGACGATGCCGATGCCGACGAGCTTGAGCGAGAGGTCCTGGTCGGTGCGCGGCGTGGCGATCCCGGCGCTCCCCTGCCGGCCCTTCAAGTCGGCGAGGCCCCCTTTCAAGCCCTGCCAGATCGTCGGCAGCGAGCGAAAGAGGCTGATGATGCCGCCCGCCGCCACCGCCCCGGCGCCGATGTAGAGGACGTAGGCGCCGCGGATCTGGTTGGGGTCCATCTCGCGGATGGGGATGAGCCCCGGGGCGAGCGGTCCGGCCATTCCCTCGCCGAAGAACTTGATGGCGGGGATGAGCACCAGATAGGCGAGGACGCCGCCAGCGCACATGATCGAGGCGATGCGCGGGCCGATGATGTAGCCGACCCCGAGAAGCTCGGGGGAGATCTCGGCCGAGATCGAGCCCGCCTTGAAGGGGGCGCCGAAGACCTTCTCGGGCACGTCCTTCCAGACCTTGAAGGCGTTCATCGCCGTCTTGTAGAGGAGGCCGATGCCAAAACCGGTGAAGATCGTCTTGGCGCCCGAGTAGGTGGCCGCGGCGGCGGCGGGAGCGTCGGGCCGGCCGACGGCGGCGTAGCGGGCGGCGATCGCCCGCTCCTCGTCGCTCGCGCCGGCCTTCAGGACCTCGGCGCAGGCCGTCCCCTCGGGGTACTTGAGAATCCCGTGCTGCTGGACGATGAGCGCCCGGCGGAGCGGGATCATCATGAGAATGCCGAGAAGGCCGCCGAGGATGGCGACCAGCATGACCCGGGTGATCTCCAGATCGAAGCCGAGGATCATGATCGCCGGCATGGTGACGCCGACCCCGAAGGCGATCGACTCGCCGGCCGACCCCGCGGTCTGCACGATGTTGTTTTCGAGGATCGAGGCGTTCCGGAGGCCCATCTTCGAGAGGATGCGGAAGATGGTGATCGAGATGACCGCCACCGGGATCGACGCCGAGACCGTCAATCCCACCTTGAGCACCAGGTAGAGCGACGAGGCGCCGAAGACGATGCCGAGGAGAGTGCCCATGATGAGCGGCAGCAGGGTGAGCTCCGGCAGCACCACCTCGGCCGGGATGAAGGGCCGAAAGGCGGCGGCCTGGGGCTCCTCGGGCTCCGGGCCCACGATATCCGGATACTCTTGGGGGGAAATATCTTTGAGCGCCATCCGTTAGCTCCTCCGGTCCTGCGCCGTGCAATGGGTGCGCCAGTTTAGCATGGGGGTCCCGGGGGCGCTGCCAGAGTGGCCGGAAAGATCCACTGGAGCGCCTTTCACCGTAGGTCAGAAGAAGGAGAAGCCGATGTTACAGCTCGCCAAGAGATCTCTTTGGATGACACTCACCGCCGCCGGCGTCCTCTCGATAGGGCTCGCCGTACCCATGTCCGCTGCCGGACCGATCGAGGCCTCCGCCAGCGCCGACCCCCGGGAAGACCCGGACCGCCCTCTTCAACATGTACTGCTACTGGACCGGCGAAGCGACTCTCGGGAAGGTCCCGGGGGTGGTGAAGACGCGGATCGGCGAGCTCTCGGGGGAGGTGGTCGAGGTCGAGTACGACCCGGCGCAGACCGACGTCGGCAAGATGGCCAGCGCTCTGAAGCGCCAGGGGGGCTTCTACGCCTTCCTCGCCGACAGCCCGATCGCCAGGGCGGAGGCCAAGCGCTACCTCCCCGACTCCGAGATCAAGGAGATCGAGCGCCGGCCGCGCTTCATCGAGTCGAAGTACAACCTCCGCACCAGCCACCCCGACCTCGCCGCTCTCGAACTGACCGAGCAGCAGGCGATCGCGCTCAACAGCTGGAGCTACTTCGGCGGTCCGATGCCGGACGTGCTGACCGCCGAGCAAAAGGAGAAGCTGGGGAAGATCCGGGAGCGGCTGGCGGCCAAGGGGAATCGCTAGGCGGGCCGCAATCCTTTAGGCACCGTCGGCTACGGCAGGCAGTCTGCGGCGGAGATCACCAGCCGGCGGTTCTCGGGAAGCAGAAGAGCGATCTCTTCGTCTCCCGTGAGCTCGACCCGCTGGCGGTACCGACCTTTCGCGGGGTCCGGTTTTTCGAAGACCTCGACTCTGGAGCCGATCAGGTTGACGACGACGTACTGAGGAATGCCGGCGGTCGCATAGATCCGCTGTTTGATCGTGCGGTCGCGCTCCAGGGAGGTGCCTGCCACCTCGATCACGCACGTCACGTCCGCCGGACCGGGATGGCGATGGGCGAAATCCGTCGGCAGGCCCTTGACGATCGAGAGATCGGGCTCGGGCTCGTCCCGCGGCGGCAGGGTCACCGGGCTCTGAATCCGGGCGTGGCATGGGAACGGAAGGCTGCCGAGGGCCGCCACGACCCGCATCGTCAGCTTGCTCACCACGAGCGAATGCAGGGGGTTCGTGGTCATGCCCTCGCCTCGGTTCCTGCGGACCAGCAGCCCGTCCAGGAGCTCGATGGGCTCCCCCTCGGCCAGGATCTCGGCCTCGATCATCCCGTGGTATTGCTCGACCGAAAGAGGGACGATCTCGCGCCTCTCGGGGAGGATGGACTTCAGCGAAATGCTCATCGGCGGTAACCCTGTGGCTAACAATTCTCAGGATAGCACGGCGTCCGCGCAGGCTCCGTCGACGCAGCCAGCCTGTGCCCAGAATGGGTATCGCCGCCTCGGCTTTCAAGGACGCAGACCGGCCGCTAGCCGAGCCCCAGGTCGGCGAGAGCCCCGGGGTCCGCCCGCTGCCGCACCTGCTCGAACGTGCACTGCTCGGGCCGCTTGTCCGGCCGCCAGCGGAGGAACTTGGTGCCGTGGCGGAAGCGGTCGCCGGAGAAGTGGTCGAAGCGCACCTCGCAGACGAGGGCGGGGCGGAGCGGCACCCACTCGGTCGAGCGGCCGCGGCTCCAGCGGCTGGGGCCGCCGGGGGCCTTGCCGGTAAAGCCGGGGGGCCCGACGAGCGGCTTCAGGATCGGCTCAAGCTCTTTGCGCTCGGCGGAGGTGAAGCTCGACGAGAAGCCGACGTGGTCGAGCTTGCCTTGGCCGTCGTAGAGCCCGAGGAGGAGAGAGCCGATCGCCCCTCCCTTCTGGGCGTAGCGGAATCCCCCCACCACGCAGTCGGCCGTCCGCTTGCGCTTGATCTTCACCATGCTCCGCTCGCCCGAGAGGTAGGGCTCGTCGAGCCGCTTGGCGACGACCCCATCCAGCCCGCCCCCGCCGAGATCGCGCAGCCAGCCCTCGGCGACCTTCCGGTCCGGGGTGGCGGGCGAGAGGACGGCCGAGCCCTCTTCCGGGAGCTTGTCGAAGAACCGCTCCAGGCGTTCCCGGCGCTCCGCGAGGGGCAGGCCGTCGAGCGCCTTCCCCCGCTCGTCGACCAGAAGGTCGAAGGCGAGGAGGGTGCCGGGCGTTTCGCCGGCGAGCTTCCGGATGCGGCTGATCGCGGGGTGAATGCGCTGGAGCAGGGCGTCGAAGTCGAGGCTCCCTCCCGCCGCACGGATGACGATCTCGCCGTCGAGCACGAAGGTGCGGAGAGGGAGGGCGCCCAAGGCCGCGACCAGCTCCGGAAAGTAGCGGCCGAGCGGCTGGCCGGCCTTCGACTGGAGGAGCACGGTCTTTCCCTTACGGAAGGCGAGGCAGCGGAAGCCGTCCCACTTGGGCTCGTAGAGCCAGCCCTCCCCCTTCGGCAGCTCGTCCTCCGAGGCCGCCTCCATCGGCGGGTAGGGAGGGCGGAGAGGGAGGTCGATCTCCGGGAACTCCCCGGCGAGCGCCTCGGCAGGCAGGGCGCCCTCTGTGATCTCCGGGGCGGCTTTTTTCGCTTTCTGTGAAGGCTTGGCTCGGGTCGGCATGGCGCGTTCCTCGCGAGTGAGCGAAGCAACCGCCGTGCCGAGAGAATTCTTGCCGTTCAGTTGACGGCGTTGGGAACGGCGAGGGAGAAGGAGGCGATCGTGGCGTCGAATTTCTCGCCGTTCGGCGCCTGCATGCGGTAGGAGCCCTGCATGGCGCCCACCGGGGTGGTGAGCGGGCAGAAGCTCGTGTACTCGAACGCCTCGCCGGGGGCGAGCACCGGCTGCTCGCCGACGACGCCGGGACCCTGGACCTTCTGCACCTCGCCGTTGGCGTCGGTGATGATCCACTCGCGGCTCACGAGCTGCGCCGTCTCGCTCCCCACGTTCGAGATCCGCACCTGATAGGCAAAGAAGTAGTAGTTCTCCTGGGGAGAGCTACGTTCGGCATCGTAGAAGCTCGTCACCTGCACACGGATACCGCGGGTCGTCGTATCGCTCATCGTCGAGGCAGCTTATCGCACGTCGGGGCCGGAGCCATGCCCGGAGGCCTAGCCGTCCCGCCTGAAGGCGCGGGTCTCCCCGTCTCCAAAGGCGACGATCAGCCGGTCCGCGGCGACCTCCTGCACCTCGCCCCGGCCGTAGATCGGGAGGGTGATGACATCCCCGGTCACGAGCTCGGCGGCGTGCTTCTCGCCGAAGAGCGGTGGCAGGGGGAGCAGCTCGGAGAGCACCTGCGGCTTTTCCGCCCGCAGGGGAGCGGGCTCGGCGATCGGCCGGGCGCAGTTGTCGCAGTGGCCGCAGTGGTCCCAGGAGACCTCCTCGCCGAAGTAGCCGACGAGGAAGTTCCAGCGGCAGAGGGCCGTCTGGGCGTAGAGCACCATCCGCCGCAGGCGGTCGCGATCGGACTCGCCCCGCGCCTGGTAGCGGCGGGCCAGCTCTTCGAGCGCCGGAGCGTCGAGCCCCTTCTGGCGCAGCCGGTAGACCCCGGGATTCGACTCCGCCACCAGGTCCATCTCTTTCAGGGTCTCCAGAACGACCTGGAGCTTGGTCTTCGCGAGTCGGCCCACGGCCTGCCGGAGGTCGGCGAAGGGGACCTCGCCTTCCACCGACGCCAGCCGGTCGAGAGTGCGGTAGACGTCCTTGAACTGCTCGGGCTTGGGGTAGCTGCCGCTGATGAAGAAGAGCTGAGTGTTTCTGTCCTCCGGCTGGTAGAGCAGGATGCAGCGCGCCCGCTCGCCGTCGCGGCCGGCCCGGCCGGCTTCCTGGTAATAGGATTCGAGCGAGCCCGGCAGGTTGTAGTGGATGACGAAACGGATGTCCGGCTTGTCGATCCCCATCCCGAAGGCGTTGGTGGCGATCATCGCCTTGAGCTCGCCGGCCATGAAGCGGTCCTGGTTCTGCCGGCGCTCGCGCGCCCCCACCCGGCCGTGATAACGGGCGACGGGGAAGCCCAGAGCTTCCAGGTACTCGAAAACCTCCTCGCAGTGCTTGACCGTCGAGACGTAGACGATCCCCATCCCCTCGCTCTCGCGGAGCAGACGGGCGAGCTGTGACCGCTTGCGCTCCTCGTCGGGCGCCGGGAAGACCTCGAGGTCGAGGTTCTCCCGGTAGAGGCCGGTGTCGACCACCTCCATCTCGGGCCGCCCCAGCCGCTCCAGGATGTCCTCGACCACCTGCTCGGTGGCGGTGGCGGTCAGGGCGAGGACCGGGGGGTTGCCGAGCGCCTCGATCGCCTGCCGAAGCGACAGGTAGGCGGGGCGGAAGTCGTGCCCCCACTCGGAGATGCAGTGCGCCTCGTCGATGACGAAGAGTGTGATCCGGTTGGTCTTCAGGGTCTCCAGGAACTCCGGCTGGGCCAGCCGCTCCGGGGTGGTGAAGACGAAGTCCCGCTGCTCCTTCTCGATCGCCTCTAAGGTCTCGCTCTCTTCGCTGGCGCTGAGAGTGCTGTTGACCTGGACGGCCTCGATGCCGAGCTCGTGCAGCTTGTCCACCTGGTCCTTCATCAGGGAGATGAGCGGCGAGACGATGACGGTCGTGCCCGGCAGCTCCACCCCCGGCAGCTGGTAGCAGAGCGACTTGCCGGCGCCGGTCGGCATGATGGCGAGGGTGTCCTGTCCCGCCATTACCGAGCGGATGACCTCCTCCTGTCCCTCGCGGAGAGAGCGGAATCCAAACTGGCGGCGCAGGGTACGGCGAAGACCGGCGAGCGGCGGAGCGGCAGCGGTGGCCATCGGAGAGTCCTTCCTGGGTGAGGCCACCGCAGCGGGCGGTGCCGGCGAGGGGTAAAGCAATGGGCGTGCCGGATCGGAGCGTCTACCGGGCGCAGGTCACCCGCACCCGGTGCCAGGCGGTGTTCATATAGCCTTTGAAGTTCCAGACGCTCTCGATCCTCTCGGGCTGGGTCTCGCCGGCCGAGTCCCAGGCGCGGACCATGATCTCGTAGGGACCGGGGGTGAGTCCCAGCGAGACCCGCCAGAAGCGCCAGACCCAGGGGCCGCGATCGTCGTGGAGCTCGGCTGGCACCCAGCTCACCCCGCCGTCGCCAGAGACCTCCACCCGCTCGACCGTCCGCCCACCCCCCCGACCGCCAGCACCGCCGGCAATCGCGTAGCCCTTGACCCTCACCACCCCCGGACGGACGGTCTCGCCGTCTTGAGGCGAGCAGATGACCGAGGTGAAGGCGAGGTCGCCGAGCATCCGGCCGGTGTTCCAGTCGACGGTCGAAGCCGTCACCTCCGGCGGGAAGAGGCGGTAGGCGACGGCCTGGAAGTAGTTGTCGGAGGGCGTCTCCTGGAGCGTGATGCGGGAGAGCCACTTGACGCTCCGGGCGCCGATGTAGCCCGGCACCAGGGCGCGGAGCGGTCCGCCGTGGAGGCGAGGCAGGGGAGCGCCGTTCATCTCGTAGGCGAGGAGGGTCTCCGGCGCCAGGGCCTTCTCGATCGGGATCGAGCCGCCGAAGCCGAAGCGCTGGCCGTGGCGCTCCACCTCGTCCTCCCCGGCGAAGGCGACATGGCGCGCTGCCGGCTGCGGCCGGGCCCGCCGCAGGATCTCGGCGAGCGACGCGCCGCTCCAGAAGGCGGTGCTGATGGCGTCCTCCCGCCAGGGCAGCTCGCCCGGGATCGGCTTCACCGCCATCAGCTCCGACCGCCGGTTGCCGGCGCACTCCAGGGTCGCCGTCCGCCGCACCTGGGGAAGGGAGCGGATCTCGGCGAGGGAGAGCGCGAGCGGCTCCTCGACCAGGCCGTCCACCACCAGCCGGTGGGCGGCGGGATCGAGCCGCGGCAGGGTGCCGTGGTTGCGGAGGAAAAAGAGGTCGCTCCCCGTCACCTCCTGGGCGCGAAGGGCGGCGAGCGGCGGACCCGCGTTGAGCGGGTCCTGGGAGTGGATGACGAGGCTCGGGTCCTTGCCCTCCGGGACGCTCATTCGTCGTAGTGGAGAGAACGGGGCTGGCGCTTGAAACCGCGATCTCCCAGCGGCTCGAAGATCGAGCAGTGGTCCATCTCGCCGCCGTAGACGTGGAGGGTCAAGGCCAGCCGCTCGGGGTGGGCGTTGCCGAGGACGTGGTACTCGTAGGGGGGGATGAGCGCCCCCGCCGAGCCGACCCCGGCCCGCACGTAGCCCTTCTCCTCGAAGCGGCAGAGCCCCTCCGCGCTCTCTTCGATCTTGTCGAAACGGGTGACCTCCATCTCGCCTTCGAGCACCCCCTCGACGCACCAGATCCCGGCATGGTCGTGGAGGGCGGTGTGCTGCCCCGGTCCCCAGGTCATGACGACGGCGGTGAACCCCAGCTCGGAATCGCGGTGGAGGAGGCGCCGGCCGTAGCCGTCGGGCTTCAGGCGGTGGAAGCGCTCCGGCAGCAGCACGCCGTGGGCGGCGAAGTGTTCGAGGTCCTCCTTGATGCGCCCGGTGATCGCCTCGGGGTCGCCTAAGCGGACCGCCTCGCGGAGGTGGTCGAGGAGGACTTCCACGTCATGAGCGGTGGCGGTGGTCGGGGTCATGGTTCACCTCACGGTTGGTGGAATCTCTCAGTCCTGTTCGAGACTTCAGTCCTGTTCGAGATAGGTGTAGCCCGAGAGCCCGGCCTCGTAGCGGCGCAGGAGATGCCGGGACTCCTCCAGGGTCATCCGCTTGGCCCGCATGGCGGCCTCGGTCGCATGGCGCACCCGGGAGACGAGATTGCTCTTCGTGTAGCGCACGTAGCGCAGCACGTCGGTCACCGTGTCGCCGGGGACGACGTCCTGGATGACGTAGCCCTCCTCGGCATCGAGCGAAACGTGGACGGTGTTGGTGTCGCCGAACAGGTTGTGGAGGTCGCCGAGGATCTCCTGGTAGGCGCCGACGAGGAAGACCCCCAGATAGTAGGGCTCGCCCACCGTGAACGGGTGGAGCTCTAAGACATCCTTGACGTCCCGGCGGTCGATGAAGTGGTCGATCTTGCCGTCCGAGTCGCAGGTGATGTCGGCGAGCACGGCGCGGTTCGACGGCTCCTCGTTGAGGCGGTGAATGGGGACCACCGGGAAGAGCTGGTCGATGGCCCAGGAGTCGGGCACCGACTGGAAGACCGAGAAGTTGCAGAAGTAGGTGTCGGCGAGCGTCCGCTCCAGCCCCTCCAGCTCCTCGGGGATCTCCGGCAGGGTGCGGGTGATCTTCAGAATCTTCTGGCAGATGGCCCAGAAGAGGTCCTCGGCGAGCCCCCGGTGCTCCAGCGACAGGTGCCCGAGGTTGAACAGGCTCTGGCACTCGTCGCGGTAGGCGATGGCGTCGTGGTAGGCCTCGAGGAGGTTCTTCCGCGACACCTCCCGGTAGCTGTCGAAGAGGTGGCGGAGCGGGATGCCGGCGTCCGCCGGCGGCTTCTTCGGCAGCTTGCCGACGGCGAACTCGGCGACGTCCAGGACGTCGATGATGAGGGCAGCATGGTGGGCGACGGTCGCCCGGCCCGATTCCGAGACCAGGATCGGATGCGGCACCCCCTCCGGATCGCAGATCTCCATCACCCCGAAGACGATGTCGTTGGCGTACTCCTGGAGGGTGTAGTTGAGCGACGAGGCGAAGTTGGTCTGCGAGCCGTCGTAGTCGATCCCCAGGCCGCCGCCGACATCCAGATAGGCGAGCGGGGCCCCCATCTTCACCAGGTTGACGTAGACCTGCGTCGCCTCGCGAAGGGCGTCCTTGACCGCGCGGATGGACGAGATCTGGCTCCCGAGGTGGAAGTGGAGGAGCTCGAAGGTGTCGAGCATCCCGTGCTCGCGGAGATAGCCCATGGCGTCCAGGAGGTCGCGCCCGGAGAGGCCGAACTTCGAGCGGTCGCCGCCCGAGGCCTCCCAGTGCCCCGAGCCCTTGGCCGACAGGCGCGAGCGGATGCCGATGCGCGGCTTGATGCCGGTCCGCTCCGCAATGCTCCGGATGAGCGGCAGCTCGGAGGGCTTCTCGACGACGAGGATGACATGGCGGCCGAGCTTCGAGGCGAGGAGGGCGGTCTCGACGTACTCCTCGTCCTTGTAGCCGTTGCAGACGATGAGGGCCTCGGGGTCCTCGAGCATCGCCATGACCGCCAGCAGCTCGGGCTTGGAGCCCGCTTCGAGGCCGTAGTGGTAGGGGCGGCCGTACTCGACCAGCCGCTGCACGAGGTAGTGGTCCTGGTTGACCTTGATCGGGTAGACGCCGCGGTACAACCCCTTGTAGCCGTACTCCGCCATCGCCCGCCCGAAGGCTTCGTTGAGCTCCACCACCCGGGCCTGGACGATCTCCGAGAAGCGGATCAGGAGGGGCAGGCCGATCCCGCGCTCCCGAACCTCGTCGACCAGCTCCTTCAAGTCGATCGAAGGGGCCTCCGGGCCGCCGGGGTGGACGAGCATGCTGCCGGCCGCGTTGACCGAGAAGTAACCGTTGCCCCAGCCGCGGATGTTATAGAGGTCGAGGGAGTCGGCGGGGGTCCAACGGGGTTTCATGGCGCTCACGGTCATCGTCTGCGATGGCTCCTCTGCCTCCCGGCGCAAGTAGTTGACAGGCCAGCGATTCGGAAGATTCCGGATGACGGTCCGGACCGACCTTCGACTCTAGCACGAAGCGGGCCGTGGAGAGGGAAGGAGCGCTGGCTCAAGTCTGGTCCTGCCGCCGGCTCCTTCGGGCGCTTCCGACCGCATCCCGGTGCGCTCGCGACAACCTTTCCTACCGTCATCCTGAGGGAGCCCTGGCGACCGAAGGACCTGGGTGGGGGGCTAGCCAGGATTTACGGAAGATTTACGAAAGAGGAACAGGTGCTGGGAGGGGAGGGTCTCCAGCCGGTCGACCAGCTCGAAGCCGGCCGGCCGCCACTCGGCGAGCACCTGGGCGACCGACATCCGGTGCGCCGGCCGGATCTGGCTCGCCGACTCCCCCTCCGCCCGGTACTCGACGAGCGCCACCCTGCCCTCCGGGGCCAGACTGGCGCGGATCCGCGCCAGCATCGGCCCGGCTGCTGGAACTCGTGGTAGACGTCGGCTAAAAGAATCCAGTCGACCGCTCCTTCCGGAAGCCGGGGATCGACCTCGGTGCCGAGCACGGGGACGACGTTGCCGACCCCTTCCTTCGCCGCCCGCTCCTTCAAGAGATCGAGCATCTCGGGCTGGATGTCCTCGCCGTAGACCCGGCCGCCGGGGGCGACGGCCCGGGCCATCCGGCGGGCGAAAAAGCCGCTGCCGCAGCCGATCTCGGCCACCGTCTGCCCCGGCCGCAGCCGCATCGCCTGGAGGACGAGCGCCGGCCGCTCCTCCGCCTCCCGCTCGGGGCGCTCCAGCCACCCCGCCGACTCGAAGCCCATGACGGCCGCCGGCCGGCGGGCCGGGACGACGGTCGCTGTGGACGTAGCCTGCGGCCCCGCCGAGCCACCCCGACAGCCGGAGCAGAAGAGCAGGAGGAGCAGGGGGAAAACCGGTCGCTTCAAATCGGACCTCCGGGGAGCGGTCGCGCGGACCTCTCGGGGGAGATAGAATCGCGCCGCTCCCCTTTAAGGGAGTCTACCCTGCCATGGCCTCCTACCTAGAAGACTTCCAGGTCGGCGACGTCCGCGAGACCGGGTCGTGGACCGTGACCCGGGAGGAGATCCTCGCCTTCGCCCGCCAGTTCGATCCGCAGCCCTTCCATATCGACGAAGCGGCGGCAGCACGCACCTCGTTCGGCGGGCTGATCGCGAGCGGCTGGCACACGGCATCGATCTGCATGCGCCTGGTGGTCGACACCGCCCTCGTCGACGAATCGGGAGAGACCGGCAGCCTGGGCTCCCCCGGCGTCGACGAGCTGCGCTGGGTGAAGCCCGTCCGCCCCGGCGACACCCTGACCGTGCGGATCGAGGTGGTCGAGATCGTCCCCTCGCGGAGCAAACCCGACCGCGGGCTCGTCCGGCTCCGCTATACCGTCTTTAACCAGCACCGGGAGGACGTGATGACGGTCGTCGCCATGGGACTGATGCGGAAGCGCCCGGAGAGCCGGCGATGAGAAACGGCTACCCGTTAGTCGAGCTTCACCGCCACCTGGATGGCAACGTCCGCATCGAGACCGTCCTGGATCTCGGCCGCCAGCATGGGCTCGACCTGCCGGCCTGGACGGTCGAGGGACTTCGTCCCTACGTTCAGATCACCGAGCGCGAGCCGAGCCTCGTCCACTTCCTCGCCAAGTTCGAGCTCCTGCGGCTGGTGATGGTCGACTACGCCGCCGTCCGGCGGATCGTGCGCGAGAACCTGGAGGATGCGGTGCGGGAGGGGATCGACGCCATCGAGCTGCGCTTCTCCCCCTACTTCATGGCCGAGCGCCATGGCCTCGACACCTTCGGGGTGGTCGAGGCGGCCTGCGATGCTCTGGAGGAGGGGCGGGACTTGGCCGTCCAGGCGAAGCTCATCGGCATCGTCTCCCGGCACTACGGGCCGGAGATCGGCTGGATCGAGGTCGAGGCGGCGATCCGCGGCCGCGACCGCGGCATCGTGGCCCTCGATCTGGCGGGCGACGAGGCCGGCTTCCCCGGCGAGCTTTTCGTCGACCACTTCCGAAAGGCGCGGGAGGCGGGCCTCCAGACGATCGCCCACGCCGGCGAGGCGGCCGGAGCGGCGAGCGTCCGCCAGGCGGTCCTCGGCCTCGGCGCCCAGCGGATCGGCCACGGCATCCGCGCCGTCGAGGACCCGGCGGTCTTCGATCTCCTCGCCGAGCGCGGCATCCCCCTGGAGGTCTGCCCCACGAGCAACCTCCACACCAGCACCGTCGCCACCTACAGAGACCACCCGCTCCCCGCCCTCCTCGCCCGCGGCCTCGCCGTCACGCTCAACACCGACGATCCGAGCATCAGCGGCATCGACCTCGCCCACGAGTACCGGGTCTCGGCCGAGGAGATCGGCCTCGCCGAAACCGATCTCCACCGCATGCAGGAAGCGGCCCTCGCCGCCGCCTTCCTCTCCGGCGAGGAACGGGCGGCGCTCCTGGCGCGGCGGCAGGATCGCTTCGCCGGCCCGGCTTAAGCGAGTCCCCGGGAACACGCCCCGGGGGGCGGACTTAACCGACAGCCTTCGGAACAGGGTGGAACTGGCTTCGGATCGCCATGCCGCAGGGCTGGCGCTTGCCCCTATGGCACCTCGATCCGGGCTCCTTACAGGAGCGGAAACTGAAAAGCCCGCCCAAATCGCCTCCAAACTCCGAAAAACTCTCTCAAAACTCCAAAGGAGTCCCTCAAAACTCGAAACGCCCCTCGATAAACTGAAATACGAGGCCTCAAAACTCGAACGGACCCTCGATAAACTCAAATAGGCGGACGGTAAAGTCGTTTTGTCCCTCTCGAAACTGAAAAGCGCGGCCTCAAAACTCTTAAGGGACCTCGATAAACTGAAATACGGGCACCCTAAAGGGGTTTAGAGACGTTCGGAGGAGCTTTAGGGACGTTTTGACCTGGGTTGGAGACCTTTCGACGGAGTTTATCGAGGTCCGAAAGTCGCTCGGAGACCTCCGAATCTGCTTTAGCGATCTCCAGATCTGCTTTAGCGACCCCCTGGGACACTTTAGGGAGGTCGCGAGCGTCCTCAGGGACCCTCGTAGCGACTTTAGCGACGGTCCAGCGGACTTTAATCGGGCGGAACCGGAGGCTCCCTCATACACCGTCCTTTATGCGGCCCGCTCAGGATGACGGTGGGAAAAGGAGAGGGATTTGCGGAGCTTGAGATGAACGCACTGAAGGTAACGTATTTCTGACCCACTACACTAGCAAGTCATGACGAGCTTGCCCTGCACGGCATTGCTTTCGAGCAGCGCATGGGCCTTCTTCACCACTTCTGGCGATAACCTCCCGAGAACGTGGATCGGCGGTGGTGCGAGCGCGCCGCTGTCGAAATGCCGTGCCAGGTGCTCCAGCATTTCCCGGTATTTTCGCCAGGCGGCGCGGTCGTCGAGCAGTGAGTAGGCGTTGGCGCCCACGGAATGGAACGAGGCGTTCTTTTGGAACAGGATGTCGAAATCATCCTGGCCCGGCGCTTCGGTGATCGAAGCCAGATTGCCGTCCACCGCGAGCAGCGCGCAACAGGCGGAGAGCATCCGGCCGCCAACCAGGTCCAGGGCAACGTCGAAACCGCCGCCATTTCGCTCCCTGGCCCGCTCGACGGAGCCGCCGTCCTTGTAGTCGACGATCTGATCGTCGCTCAAACCGCATTGCTCGACGAGATAGGCGCGGCTTTCCGTCTTCCCCGCTGTCGTGACCAGGTTTCGAACGCCCAGCTGTCGGGCCAGCAGAATGGCGAAGGTCCCGACCCCGCCCGCGCCGCCGGCGAGGAACACGGACGTTGTCTTGCCCGCCCGCGCCTTGCTCAAGGCGAGGCTGGCCGTGATGCCGGCGACCGGCACCGCGGCAGCCTGCTCGTACGTCAGGGATGCAGGTTTTCTCGCCACCAGCTCCGCCGGCACGCTGACGTATTCCGCATACGTGCCGCTGCTCGCGAGATTGCAGACGTAGCTGAAGACCTCATCGCCTACCTTGAAATCGGTAACGCCTTCCTGCACCGCATCGACGCTGCCCGCCAGGTCGCGCCCCAGGATCATCGACCGGAGGAGTCTACCCTCCGGCTGTCCCTTGCGGATCTGGTAGTCGACGGGGTTGAAGGAGACGGCCTCGACCTTGATCCTGACCTCGCCCTGGCGGACTTCCGGCAGCGGCAGGTCCACCGCCGCGAAGTTGTCGGAGCTGCCGAAGGAGCTGAGGACGATGGCTTTCATTTTATCGCGATCCTCACCCCGTATAGCTGTCGTCCTGCTCGATCTTCGACAGCACCCAGTCGAAATCGCCCCGGGTGATCTTGGCGCCGCAGTGGTCGCACTCTCCGGCCATGTTGGTGACGAGCGGAGCGCCGCAGTTGGGACAGGTGGCGTCGGTCTTCGGGGCGCCGCGCACCCCGGCGCCGCGGATGAGGGTCCAGTACTCGGAATAGGCGCGGTCGGCGTGCGGATCGCCGCCCACCACCTGGCCGTTGTCCTGGCGGACCGTGGTGTCCCGCCCGGTTCCCCAGAAGCGGAAGGTGACGGCGTCGAAGTGCTTGTCGCGCACCACCTTGGCGAGGGTGATGCGGGTGATGTGCATGCCGGCGAGGACGTTGCGTAGGCCCTGGCTGCGGTAGGCGTCGATCCAGTACTGGAGGTACTCGAAGAGGCTGTCCGAGACGTAGGGGCGGATGGGCTTCAGATCGAGGTTCGTCCAGGCGGCGTTCAGCCGGTCGTAGATCAGCCGCAGGCGGGCGGTGATCGCCTCGTCGGTCGCGGCCGGGTCGTCGGCGAGGAGCTGAGCGCGGCGGGCGGTGACCTCCGGATGGTAGACCGTGGGGAGGTCGGTCCCCTCCTCCGCAGTGGTGCCGGTGAGGGCCGGCGGGCGGTCCTCGGACTCCAGCAGCTCGATCGTCTGCACGCTCCAGTCGAAGCGGCCGTCGGTGACCACCTCGCCGCAGAAGTCGCAGCGGCCACCCCCGGCGCTCTGAAACGGCGCGCCGCAGTTCGGGCAGTGGAAGGAGCCCACCTGCTCGGGTGGCTTGCTCTGTACTGCGGCGTTCCGTACCAAGGTCCAGCGCTCGTCGAGGTACTGAGTACGCGCGGCGCCTCCCGCGCCCGCAGCGACTGCCCCCACCGTCAGGTTCGCCTCATATTCCAGGACGACGACGATCTGCCCCGCGGCGCCCGCTGCCGGCAATGCCGGCAGCGCCAGGTCGGCGAGGTGCAGGGCGCCCACGATGACCCCGGAGACCGGCGCCCCGACCGGCGGCCGCTGGGCGAGATCCTGCCGCGCCGCCTCCGAGAGATAGGGGGCGAGCGCCGCCAAAGCCTGGGGGTTGTTGCGCGCCTCGTGCGCCCGGGCGTAGAGGTCGTAGGCGAAGTCCTCGAAGAGGACGGCCGAGAACTCCGGGTCGAGGGCACGGATGCGGTCGAGGTCGGAGAGGACCCGCGGCGTCGATGGCGTTGGGGGCGCTGGGCGAGGGTTCGGGGCGGTCGGGAACCCCCGTCGCTTGAAGACCAACACCACGACGATCACCAGAACGACGAGAACGAGGAGAAGAAAGAGCGCGCAGCCGCACGACATCCCCGTCCCCCCACCGCTCGAACGGCTGCCAAAACCCCCCGAATAGCTGCTCGAGCTGTGAGAGCCGTAGCTGTGCGAGCCGCCGCTCGGCGAGCTGTGGCTCGAACCGTGATAGCTGTGGCCGCCTCCGGGCCGGGCGAAGGCGAGCGCCGGCAGGAGCAGGAGCAGCAGGAGGAAGGGGCCCGCGAGCAGGGCGAGGGCACGGACCGGGGATCGCCGTCGAGTCACGTCTCTCTCCTTCATTCCTTCTCCCATCATCCCGTGTACGAGTCGTCCTGCTCGATCTTCGAGAGCACCCAGTCGAAGTCGCCGCGGGTGATCTTGGCGCCGCAGTGGTCGCACTCGCCCGCCATGTTGGTGACCAGGGGGGCGCCGCAGTTCGGGCAGGTGGCGTCGGTCTTCGGGGCGCCGCGCACCCCGGCGCCGCGGATGAGCGTCCAGTACTCCGAGTAGACACGGTCGGAGCGCGGGTTGCCGCCCACCACCTGGCCCGTGTCCTGGCGGATCGTCGAGTCGCGCCCCGTCGCCCAGAGCCGGAAGGTGAGCGAGTCGAAGTACTTGTCGCGCACCACCTTGGTGACGATCGAGCGGGTGATCCGCATGCCTTCGAGGACGTTCCGCAGCCCCTGCTGCCGGTAGGCGTCGATCCAGTACTGGAGGTACTCGAAGAGGCTGTCCGAGACGTAGGGCCGGGCGGGCTTCAGGTCGAGGTTCGTCCAGCCGGCGTTCAGCCGGTCGTAGATGAGGAGCAGCCGGGCGGTCAGGGCAGCGTCGGTCGTCGCCGGGTCGTCGGCCAGGAGCTGGGCGCGGCGGGCGGCGAGCTGGGGGTGGAGGACGGTGGGGAGGTCGGTCCCCTGCTCGGGTGCCGAGCCGGTCAAGGCCGGCGGGCGGCTCTCGGCCTCCAGGAGGTCGATCGACTGGACGCTCCAGTCGAAGCGGCCGTCGGTCACCACCTGGCCGCAGTAGTCGCAGCGGCCCCCCCCGGCGCTCTTGAACGGCGCGCCGCAGTTCGGGCAGTGGAAGGAGCCCACCTGGTCGGGAGGCTTGCTGCGCACCGCGGCGTCCCGCACCAGATGCCAGCGCTCGCGGAGGTACTGGGCCCGCCCCGTTCCCGGCGCCCCTGATGTCGCCTGCGCTCCGGTCGTCAGGTTGGCTTCATATTCGAGGACGACGGTGACCTGCCCTCCGGCCGGAGCGGGACCGGGCACCGTGACGCCGGCGACCCGGAGGGCGCCCACGATCACCGCCGAGACCGGCGCTCCCTGCGGCTGGCGCTCGGCGAGCTGGCGCCTTGCCGCCTCGGAGAGATAGGGAGCGAGCGCTTCGAGGGCCGCCGGTTGGCTCCGCGCCTCCTGCGCCCGGGCGTAGAGATCGTAGGCGAAGTCCTCGAAGAGGACGGTAGAGAAGTCCGGGTCGAGGGCGCGGATCGACTCCAGGTCGAGCGAGCTGGGCGCCGTGGGGGCGGCCCGGCGTGCGGCGGAAGGTCCCGAGTCCCAGTGCTGCTCTCCCGGGCTCCCCTTCCACTTGTAGAGCACGTAGAGGATCACGATCGTGAGCGGGATCCCGATCAGCGGATGGTGGAAGACGAGCTCGAACCAGATCTGGATCAGCCAGAAGATCGCCCCACCACCGCCGCCCCCTCCACCGCTCCCCCCGCTATGCCCGCCGCCGGAGTAGCCGCTCCCCCCACCCGGCCGGGCGAGCGCCGCCTGCGGCAGGAGAAGCGCGAGGGCCAGGATCGCCAGGGGAGCCGCGAGAAGCCAGGTCCGCCGGAATCCCCTCACTCGGACACCTCGTCTTCCAGCTCGTTGACCTGGCCCTCGACATGGGCGCAGACCGGCCCCAGGGCTGGGGCAAGCCCGCGCACCCGGGCCGCCACCTCGACCCCGTCCTCTCCGCGGCCGACCGCCTCCTGGATCGCGGCGACCGCCTGCTGCCAGGCGGGGGTCCGGACGGCGGGGTCGATCCCGAGATCCGCCACCACCTCGGCCTCCCGTTCGAGGAGAGAGATGTAGAGGAGGATGCCGGTCCGCCGGGAGGTGCGGTCGACGTGCTTGTCGACGAAGGTCGCCCGCGCCGCCAGGTAGACCTTGCGCCGTCTGGCGGCCCGGCGGGTCGCCAGGCGGAGGAGGAGCCGGGCTCCGCGAGGCCGCCACCCCGGCGAGGAGGCCGACGATCGCCGGGTCGATCAGGAAGTACTCCAGCCGGAAGGTCCAGGGCGAGAAGAGGAGAAAGGCGAGGACAGCGAGACCCCCGGCGATGGCGGCGGAGAGAGCGCCGTCCGTGTAGGCCCCCGAGCGCTTGCGAACGGCGACCATCAGCTCGGCGCCGCAGGCGCTCTCGACGGCATGGACGGCCTCCCCCAAGGCTCGCTTCGCATCTCCGCTGAGGAAGGGTTTGGCCATGGCGTAGAGGTAGAGTCTATCGCAGGCGAAGAGTACCGAGCCTCAAGGGCTCGCCGGGTTTATTCGGCCAGGGTGAAGTACCGAACCGCAGGCCCCACCTCGACCCGCGGCCCCGCCGGCATCGTCAGGGCCTCCCCCCGCCGGCTGCACGCTCCGGCGGGGGAGCGCGGGAGGAGGACGCTCGCCGTTCCGGCCGTGCTCCAGCCCGCCACCACCGCCATCCCGTCCGGCCGCCGGAAGAGATAGAGCCGGGCGGGCTCCGGGGCGGGGAGCACCCGCTCCAATCGGGTGCCGTCGAGCTCGCCGACGAGGGTGCGGAGGGCGTGGAAGCTCGGCCGGCGACGCGGCCGGCGGGGGTCGGCGGGGTCCATCAGGCCGTAGCCCTTGGCCACCAGCTGCCACCAGAAGACCCGCTCGACGAGGCCGGTCCCCAAGGTCAGCAGGATAGTAGCGGGCCAGGTAGTCGGCCTGGGCCTCCTCGTCGACCGCCACGGCATGGCCGGCCGGGGAGTGGGGGCCCTCGGCGAGCGGCCAGTTGACCTCGGTCAAGTAGCAGCGGCCGGCGGCGTTTCTCGCGGTGTCGGCGATGGCTTTCAGGAGCACTACCTTGTCCACGGTGTCGAAGCCGGCCTGGCGGTTCTCGGGGGCGCCGCGGCGATCGACGTAGAGGAGGCTCGACACCGCGTCGAAGTGGAGGCCGGGACGCTTCAGGTTGAGGACGGCGGCGGTAACGTGGTGCTCGAAGTCGATCACCGCCGGCCCGAGGATCTCGACGCCGCCCCGGTCCGCCCCGCGGGCGCGGAGGATCTCCGCCGCCGTCGTCGCCAGGGCCACGTACTCCCCGAGGTTCCAGACCCCCCACTTGCTGCGGTTGATCGCATGACCGATCTCGAAACGCCGGCCGTAGGGGAGGAACCGCTCCGCGATCTCCTCGACCGCCGAGCGCCAGCGGCCGGAGTCTTTCACCAGCTCCCGGTTCTGGGGGAGGGCGAAGGTCAGCTCGTGCCCCTGGGCGGCGAGCTCGCGGGCGAGCTCCTCCTCGGCCGCGTGGTCCTCCTCCCAGGGATGGAGGCGGAGGAGCACCGGCAGCGGCCGCGCCCCCTCCCCCAGCTCCGCCAGGGCCCGGGGCACCAGCTCGGGAGCTTCCGGATAGGGGCGGACGGCGACCCCCACCCCGCCCCAGTCGACCGACCGGGCACCTCCAGGCGAGCGGAGGTCCGCCTGGAGCGCCCGGTAACGCGCCCAGATCCGCGGCAAAGCACCGGCGAGCGCCACCGCCTCTTCGGTATGACCGCGGGCGTCGGCCAGGCGGATGCCGAGCTTCGCCAGCCGCCCGGCGTGCTGGTGGGGCTGGTCGGAGAGGGCGTCCCAGACCACCCGGTCGCGCGCCGCCGCCCCGGCCGGGGCCGGCGGGATGTGGGCGTGCGGCCGCCGGCTGGGGCCGGCCAGATTGCGCAGGCGCGGCAGGAGGCCGCGGACGGCGGGCTTCACCCGGTTCTTCCACAGGAAGCCCGCGTGGTAGGTCCGGTAGAGGCCGCGCCGGAGCGCCCCCACCTCGGCGGCTCCCCAGTAGGCGGCGAGGAGGAGGTCCTGGTCCGCCGGCCGGCAGAGGGCCAGCCGGCAGAGGTCGCGGCTGCGCTCGGAGAGCGTGAGCCGCCGGCCGGCGCGCATCCGGTTCAAGTCGAGGAGATAGAGATCGCGGGGAGCCTCCGCCTGATCTTCCGGCAGGAGGAGGTTGCCACCGGAGAGGTCGCGATGCCAGAAGCCGGCGTCGTGGAGCCGGCGAGCGGTGCGGCCCAAGGTGGCGAGGAAAGCCGGGAAGTCGAGGTCGGGGAACTTCTCGCCGAGCTCCTTCCCTCCAGCCGAGTTGGCGGCCCGGAAGAGATAGCGCGCCTCGATCGCCCGCGGCAGATGGCGGCAGACGTAAAAGGAGGGACCGCCGGGGAGGGTCGACTCGGCGAGAAGCAGCGGCTCGGGGGTGGCGATCCCGGCGGCGGCGAGCGCCCGCGCCATGGCGAAGCTCTTGGCCGCCTTGCTCCGCCGCCGCAGCCGATCCTTTAATCCCGTGCGCCGGAACTGCTTCACCACCACGTCGAGCGGCCCCTCCGGGGTCTCGAAACGGGCGAGATAGAGGTAGTTGCGCCCCCAGTGGAGGGTCTGGACCGCGGCACCGGCATCGGTCAGCCGGGCGATCTCGCGAGCGAAAGCCTCGCCCTCCAGCCGGTAGCGGGGGAGGACGGCACCGGTGAAGCCGGGGACCGCGAAGGGCTCCGGCGTCGCCGAAGAGAGCGTCGGTTCAGCGGGGGTGCGAACCGTGTCCGCGGGGCGCCGGATGTCCCTCAAGGGATGGGACACTAGACCTCCAGAACGTCGAAGCGCTCGTGGTGGAGCTCGGAGTCGCTCTGGAGGAGGATCTTGACCCCGAGCGACTTTTCGAGCTCGTCGAGGATCGCCCGCTCCTCCTGCTGGAGGGCCCGCGCCACCTCCGGGTGGACCCTGAGGAGGAGCTCGCTCTGCCCCGGCCGGTCGCGCAGGCGCAGAAGCGCCTTTCGCAGGTTGAGGCAGATGGTGGCGATCGACTTGATCCGCCCGCGGCCGCCGCAGTAGGAGCAGGGCTGGGTGAGCAGGCGCTCGAGGTTCGACCGGCTGCGCTTCCTCGTCACCTCGACGAGGCCGAACTCCGAGATGTTCAAGACCTTGGTCTTCGCCCGGTCCTTCTTGATCTCGCGTTCGAGCGAGGTGAAGACCTGCTCCCGGTGCGCCTGCTCGACCATGTCGATCAAGTCGATGACGATGATGCCCCCGAGGTCTCTGAGCCGGATCTGGCGGACGATCTCGGAGACCGCTTCGAGGTTGGTCTGGAGCACGGTGTCCTCCAGCGTGCTCTGCCCCACGAAGCGCCCGGTGTTGACGTCGATCGCCACCAAGGCCTCGGTGGGGTTGATGACGATGTAGCCCCCGGACTTCAGCCACACCTTGGTCTTCAAGGCGGCCTCGATCTGGTCCTCGATGCCGAACTGCTCGAAGAGCGAGGAGGTCTGGCGGAAGAGACGGACCTTGCCGACCAGGGCCGGCTGCACCTGATCGAGGAACTCCAGGATGCGCTCGTAGGTGTCCTCGCCGTCCACCCAGAGGACGCTGTAGTCCTGGGAGAGGAGGTCGCGCACAACCCGGAGGGCGAGGTCGACATCCTGGTGGAGGAGGGTAGGGGCCGAAACCTTGGTGGCGCGCTGGCGGACCTTCTCCCACAGCTTCGAGAGGTAGCCCAGGTCGCTCTCGAAGGCCTCGCGCTCCTTACCCTCGCCCACCGTGCGCACGATGAGCCCGCCCCCTAAAGCCGGGAGCTGGCCGAGGAGGCCGAGCAGCCGCTCGCGCTCGCCCTCGTCCTCGATCCGCCGGGAGACTCCGAAGTGGCGGACGGTGGGGAGGAGCACCAGGTAGCGACCGGGAAGGGTGACGTGGGTACTGATCCGCGCCCCCTTGCTGGGGAGCGGGTCCTTGACCACCTGGACGATGATCTCCTGCCCCTGCTTCAAGAGGTCGCCTATCGACGGTGGCGGGCCGTGGGGGGGCTCCTCCGCCGAGCGCGGCTCTTCGAGCTCGACGTCGTGATCCTCGTCCTCCATGGCCTCGACGTCGGTCGACACGTCGCTCACATAGAGGAAGGCATCGCGGTCGAGCCCGATGTCGACGAACGCCGCCTGCATTCCGGGGAGGACCCGGGTCACCCGCCCCTTGTAGACGTTGCCGACGAGGCCGCGGTGGCGGTGCCGTTCGACGAAGATCTCGGTCAGCTTGTCGTCTTCGAGAACGGCGATCCGGGTCTCGTGCGGGTCGCTCTCGACGAGCATCTTGGTGGTCATGGTCGCCGCCAAGTAGATCACAACGCGCTTACGGCTCGCTCGACGCCGTCCCTACCGGTTCACGTAGCGGCGGAGATCGACCCCCAGGATCATCCCCGTGGCGAGGAAGTTGAAGAGGGTGAACGAGCCGCCATAGGAGATGAAGGGGAGGGGGATGCCGGTGACGGGGAGGAACCCCACGACCATCGAGCTGTTGTAGAGCACGTGGAAACAGAAGACCGAGAGGAGCCCCACGACGAGGAGGATCCCGGCCCGGTCCCGGGCCCGCATGGCGACCCGGGCGGCGCTCACGATGTAGAGGATGTAGAGGCCGATCACCGTCGCCACCCCGAGGAACCCCCACTCCTCGGCGAGCACCGAGAGGATGAAGTCGGTGTGGCGGGCGGGCAGGAAGCGGAGCTGGCTCTGGGTGCCCTGCATGTAGCCCTTGCCCGCGAGCTCGCCCGAGCCGACCGCGATCTTGCTCTGCCGCACCTGGTAGCCCGCCCCTAGGGGGTCGTTGTCCGGCTGCAGGAAAGTCATCACCCGCTGGCGCTGGTAGGCCCGCATCCCGAAGCTCCAGAGCCCGACCCCGAAGACGAGGACGAGGAGCGCCGAGATGACGAGCACCCGCACCCGGACGCCGGAGACGAGGAGCATCCCGGCGAGCATGGGGACGAAAATGAAGGCTACGCCGAGCGCCGGCTCGACGACGACCAAGAGCATGGGGAGGAGGACGAGGAGGACCGCCGCCGCGATCTGTTTCAGGTCGAGGACCCGGCGGTTGAGGCCGGCCAGGAAGCGGGCGAGGAAGAGCGCGGTCGCGAGCTTCGCGAACTCCGAGGGTTGGACCTGCCAGGGGCCGAGCTCGAACCAGCAGCGGGCGCCCCCCCGTTTGACCCCGAAGACGAGGACGGCGGCGAGGGCGACCAGACTGAGGATGTAGAGGACGAGGGAGAAGTCGAGCAGCACGTGGTAGTCGACCGCCATGGCGAGGAGGAGGAGCGCCACCCCCAGCCCCACCCAGGCGAGCTGGCGGGGGAGAAAGTCGGTCAGCATCTCCGAGCTGGCGCTGTGCACGGTGGCGAGGCCGACGGTCGCCAGGAGGAGAGCGGCGAGCACGAGCCCGCCGTCGACCGAGGAGAGCACCCGGAAGCGCGGCTTCTCCTCAGAGAGCGGGAGTATCGAGAGCGGTCGCGAAATACTTTTCATAGAGATCGTGCGCCAGAGGCATCGCGCCGTGCGACCCGCCGCCGTGCTCGGCGAAAACGACGAGCACGATGCGGGGATCGGAGAGCGGTGCAAAGGAGGTGAACCAGCCGTGGTCCCGGTACTTGAAGGGGAGATTCTTTTCGTTTCTCTGCGCCTGGGCGATGACCTGGACCGAGCCGGTCTTGCCGGCGATGTCCATGCCCGCCACCCGGGCCGAGTTGTAGGCGGTCCCACCCGGCTCGTTGACCACCGCCCAGAGCCCGCGGCGGACGGCGTCGAGCGCCTTGGGATCGAGCGGCACCCGGGCGGGCTCCGGCATCTCGGCGTCGTCCTTGATCAGGTGCGGCACCACCTTCTTGCCCCCGTTGGCGACGATCGAGGTCATCATCGCCATCTGGAGCGGGGTGAGGAGCACCGGCCCCTGGCCGATCGAGACCGAGATCGTCTCCCCCGGATACCAGGGGATCTTCCGGTACTTCAAGCTCCAGGCCGGATCGGGGACCAGGCCCCGCTTCTCGCCCTGGATGTCGATGCCGGTCAGCGACCCCAGGCCGAAGAGGCGGGCGTACTTGGCGATCCGCTCGATGCCGAGCTTCTGGCCCAGGTGATAGAAGAAGACGTCGCAGGAGTGGGCGAGAGCCTGATGGACGTCGACGGTGCCATGCCCCTCCTTTTTCCAGCAGCGGAAGGGGTGGCCGTAGATCACCGTCGAGCCCGGACAGAAGACGCTGTCGTGCTCGGAGATGACGTGCTCGGAGAGGCCCGCGGTCGCCATGACGATCTTGAAGGTCGAGCCCGGCGAGTAGGCGTTCTGGATGGCGCGGTCCTGGAGCGGGTTGTTGGGCTCGTCCAGGAGCGCCTGCCATTCGTCGGCTGCGAGCCGGCGGGCGAAGAGGTTCGAGTTGAAGCTCGGCGAGGAGACGAGTGCCAGGATCTCGCCGTTTCGGGGGTCCATGGCGACGATCGCCCCCACCTTCTCGGGGCCGTCCAGGAGCCGGGCCGCCTCCTGCTGGAGATCGAGATCGAGCGTCAGGGTCAGGCTCTTGCCGGGGACCGCCGGCCGCCGGCCGTACTCCCGGAGGAGCTCGCCCCGGCTGTCGACCACCACCACCCGCTCGCCGTCCTTGCCGCGGAGGGCCGCGTCGTAGGTCTTCTCCAGCCCCTTCTTCCCCACCTGGTCGCCGGCGGTGAGCGCCCCTTCCGAGCGGTCGACCTCCTCGGGCGCCACCTCCCCCAGGTAGCCCAGGACGTGCGCCGTCTGCGCCCCGTGCCGGTAGAGGCGCAGATGCTGGACCTCGACGTCGAACTCGGGGTATTCGAGGCTCGCGACGCCGATCCGCGCCACCTGGGCGAGGGTCAGGTTCTCCCCCACGAGGACCGGCTTGAAGACCGGGATGCCGCGATAGTGCTGGAGGAGCGCCTGGAGGTCGGCCGGCGGCTTGCCGAGGACCTCCGCCACGAAGCTCATGGCGCGCTTCGGATCGCCGCTCCGGCTGCGGTCGATCAGCAGGTTGTAGCTCGGGATGTTCTCGACCAGGAGCCGCCCGTGGCGGTCGTAGACCAACCCGCGGGGGGCCTGGATGGGGAGCTTCCGCAGCCGGTTGTTCTCGGCGAGCTCCCGGTAGTAGTCCCCCTGGACGATCTGGACGAACCAGAACCCGGCGCCGATCAGGACGAGGACAGAGGTCACCAGCCGGGTCATCACGCGCACCCGCTGGACCAGGTCCTCTCGATGCTCGCGAACGACTTTCAACGGCAGCTCACTCCAGCCTCAAACGGCTCATCCGGCTGCGCCGGCGGGTTTCGTAGTTGTCGGCGAGGCTCCCCGCCGCGGCATAGACCACCATCCCCACGAGGCCGCAGACCGCCGCCTTGGCGCCGGCCCACCAAAGCGACGGCAGCACCGGATCGGGAAGGAGAAGGAAGGCCAGACCCACGAGGACCGCCTGCTGCAGCACGGAGGCCAGGCCCACCACCCCGAAGACGCCGGTTGCCCGCTGGATGACCAGGCGCTGGGCGAGCCGCGCCACTCCGTAGCCGACTATGGTATCAGCGAATCCATAGAGCCCGTAGAAGCCGCCGGTCAGGTTGTCGTGGATCAAGCCCGCGGCGAGGCCGAGGAGGAGCCCGGCCAGGCTGTTGCCGGAGAGCGCCCGGAGGGCCACGAAGACAAGGAAGACGTCCATCACCCGCGGGAAGTCGGGGAACAGGTGGACCCCCACGAGGTGGACGAGGAGAGCGGCCACGAGGCCGAGCACGAGCCTAACGGCGCCGGACACCGGGGAGGGCCTCCTTGATCGGTTCGGGAACGGGGGCGTGCTCCAGGAGGAAGACCTGGTCGAGAGTGCCGAAGTCGACCGCGGGAAGGAGCCGGATCTTGTGGAAGAGCTGCCCGCCGGGCTCCAGCTGGCCGCCGGGCTCGACCGAGGCCACCGTCCCCACCGGGATGCCGCGCGGATAGACGCCATCGATACCGGCGGTGACGATGCGGTCGCCCACCCGGATGTCGGCCTGGAGCGGCACGTAGTCGAGCTCCAACCCGCCCCTGGCGCTGCCACGGACGATCCCCTGCCGCCGGGTGCGGAGCGCCATCACCCCCACGGCGGCGGCGCGGTCGGTGAGGAGCTGCACCTTGGCGTAGGAGCCGGCGGTGACGACGACCCTCCCCACGAGGCCCTCCGGCGCCAGCACCGGCTGGTTCGCCCGGGCGGGGCGGGGGCCGGCGTAGAGGACGAGGGTGCGGAGCAGCGAGGTGCGGTCGACATAGACCACGTCGGCCGCCCGGATGTCGCCTGAAGGGGGGGCCGCGTAGTCGACCGCCGCCCCCAGCCGCGCCATCTCGTCCCCGAGGTCGTCGGTGCGCAGGAGCCGGAGTTTCAAGTCCATCATCTCTCGCTTCAAGGCGCGATTCTCGTCGATCAGCCGGCCGCGGAGAGCGAAGCTCTCCCGGGTGCCCGAGAAGCTCTCCGAGACCACCGCCACCAGCCGCGCCAGCGGTCCGAGGACGCGCAGGCCGGCCGACTCGAGGGCGGTCCCGTGCCCTCCGCGCCCAGGGATCTGGACGGCGAGGAACACCAACTGCCCGGCGAGGACCAGGATCAGCAGCCAGCCGGTACGGCGTTCGTCCACGCTACGGTCCGACTTAAATCCGGCCGTCTACCGAATGGAGACTTTGCGCAGGAGGTCGATGTCGGAGAGGACGCGGCCGGTGCCGAGGACGACGGAGGCCAGCGGATCCTCGGCGAGGACGACCGGCAGCCCGGTCTCGTCGCGCAGGCGCTGATCCAGGTTGCGGAGCAGCGCCCCGCCCCCCGAGAGCACGATGCCCTTGTCCATGATGTCGGCGGAGAGCTCCGGCGGCGTCCGTTCGAGGGCCATCCGCACCGCCTCGACGATCGTCGCCACCGGCTCGGCCAGGGCCTCGCGGATCTCCTCGTCGGAGATGGTGAGGGTCTTGGGCACCCCTTCGACCAGGTCGCGCCCCTTGATGTCCATCTTGATCTCTTCTTTCAAGGGGTAGGCCGAACCGAGCTGGATCTTGATCTGCTCGGCCGTCCGCTCGCCGATCAGCAGGTTGTACTTGCGCTTCAGGTACTGGATGATGCCGACGTCCATCTCGTTGCCGGCGATGCGCACCGAGCGGCTGTAGACCGTGCCGGCGAGCGAGATGACCGCCACGTCGGTGGTGCCGCCGCCGATGTCGACGATCATGTTCCCCGACGGCTCGGTGATCGGCAGCCCCGCCCCGATCGCCGCCATCATCGCCTGCTCGACTAAGAAGACCTCGGAGGCCCCGGCCCGCATCGCCGAGTCCTTGACCGCCCGCTTCTCCACCTGGGTGATCTCGGAGGGCACGCCGATGACGATCCGCGGATGGACGTACATCTTGCGCCCATGCGCCTTCTTGATGAAGTACTCGAGCATGCGCTCGGTGACCTCGAAGTCGGCGATGACCCCGTCCTTCATCGGACGGATCGACTCGATGTTGCCGGGGGTGCGGCCGAGCATCTCCTTGGCCTCGATCCCCACCGCCTCGATGCGGTTGGTCAATTTGTTGATGACGACGACCGAGGGCTCGCGGACGACGATCCCCTGGCCCTTGGCGAACACCAGGGTATTGGCGGTGCCGAGGTCGATCGCCAGGTCTTTCGAAAAATAACGGAGCAGGGAAGCAACGGGCATCAGACTTGTTCCTGATCTCTCGGTATGCTCCGCGCCGGGGCGCGGAGTGCGGCCGATCTACGGCGGCAGGGGTCCAGATTCCTCTCGACGAAACGCATCTCTTGTATCAGGGATTGGCGACGAACTCACGGAGGCGCCGGACGGTCGCGTTGCCCCAACCGTCCCGCGCCCGGATCTCGATGAAGCTCAAACCTTCCCTGGTCAGCTGGACGGTCTTGGTGAAGGTGCCGTCCGGGTTGACCTTCACCTGCTCCCCGTTGACCTCCACCACCGCTCCCGGCTCGGTCTTGCCGCCGACGATGAAGATACTACCGTAGGATTTGACATCTTCGAGTTCCAGCGGGGGCGGAGTCTTGTCGCCCTCCCCGGCGCCGCTCCTAAAAGACGCCACCCGGAAGCGCCGCGGCGGGCTCCAGGGGCCCTGCGTGCCGTCCTTGCCATAGGCGGCCACCCGCCACTGGAAGGTGCCCTCGCCGCGGAGGCCCAGGGTGGCGCGGCTCTTCACCCGGTTCTCGACGTCGATGACGTTGTCGACGAAAAGGTGGTTTCTGGAGACCTGGAGGGCGTAGCGGGAGGCGCCCGAGACCGGCTGCCAGGCGAGGACCAGGCGCGGCGCCTTGCCGGAGTCGATCTCCAGGTTGTCGGCCGGCTCGACCGGCTCGGGCCGGGAGGGGAGCGACTGCGCCTCGGAGAGCAGATCGCCGGTCTGGGTGACCTGTTGGAGCTCCTTGACCTCGCGTTTCAGGCCACCCTTCGATTCGAGCGCGAGACCGCCGTGGAAGGCGCCGTAGCGCCCCTTGCGCGAGTCGCGGTCGAAGGCGACGTAGGCCTCCGAGTTCTGCTGCACCCGCGCCTCCGCCCCCGGGGTCTTCACCTTGCTCGCCCGGCTGGAGGTGTTCAAGTTGACCCAGCCGTAGTCCATCTGGATCGACTGCTCGGTCCCTCCCCCCTCCGCCGGCCGGGGGGAGGAGATGATGAACTGGGTGTTGGGGCGGACAGTGAACAGGGTACCGTCGCCGAACATGATCTCCGCCGAGCCGGCGCCCGTGGTGCGCACGTAGTCGCCGGCCCGGATGGGAACGTTGCTCCGCGCCTCCTCCCACTCCTCGCCGTTGCCGCGCCGGTACTCCACCTCCCCCTGGATGGAGACGAAGTGGGCCTCCCCAGAGGCCCCCGGGCGGAGCGACTCGCGGATGGCGAGAAGGAGGTTCCAGCTGCGATCGGCGTTCGTCAGCGAGTCGCGGAAGGCGCCGCGGGTGAAGTCGTTGCCGGCATCCTCGAGGCTCTGGCGGGCGGCGCCGAAGTCACCCTTGGCGGCGACCCCCGGCTCGCCCTGGAGCTGCTCCAAGAGGAGCCGGGCCCGGCCGATGACCTGCTCTGCCCGCCGCTCGCTGGTCTGCCGCTCCCAGAGCCTGTAGGCTCCATAGGAGACCCCCAGAATGACGAGGATCAGCAGCAGGAAGGCCCACCCACGGAGGGTGTCCACCGAGATGCTGTACCAATCCTTTCTCGGGCTGCCGGCCTTCAGGGGGGGCACTTGAACTCCCTTTCATGTAGGGAAACGAATATTAACACGGGTTGTCGCGCCGCCCGCCGGCTGGTAAAGTGCTACGTCCCTCACGGGTCGAAAGGAGTTCGTGCAATGCTCAAGGTGTTTCGGGAAAATCTTAAATATCTCAGCTGGATTCTCTGGGTGATCATCGCCCTCTTCGTGGCCGCCATCTTCATCGGCTTCGGGGACGTGACCAGCTTCGGGAAGGGAGCCAACTCCTCTCACGTGGCGGCGACGGTGGGCCACGAGACCATCACCCGCGAAGACTTCCAGCGCAGCTACCAGGCGCTCGAGCGCCGGATGCAGCAGACGTACGGCGACCAGTACACGCCCGAGGTCGCCAAACAGATGCAGCTGCCGCTCCAGGCCCTGACCCAGGCCGTCAACCAGAAGATCCTCCTCGCCGAGGCGGACCGCCTGGGCCTCAAAGCGAGCGACGCGGAGGTGAGGAGCCGCATCCTGACCGCCCCCACCTTCCAGGACGACAAGGGCCAGTTCGTCGGCGAGCCCCTCTACAAGCAGTTCCTCTCCGAGCAGCTGCACATGACTCCCGACCAGTTCGAGAACCAGCTCCGCGACGACCTCGTGCTCGGCAAGCTCGTCGAGACCCTCCGGGCCGGCGTCTACATCTCGGACGACGAGGTCGAGAAGGCCTATAGAGATCAGGTCGAGAAGGCCAAGGTCCGCTACGTCGAGCTCCCCCGCGGCCGCTTCGTCCAGGCCCAGGAGAACGTCCCGCAGAACGAGCTCGCCGCCTACTACGAGGCGCACAAGGCGGAGTTCAAGCTGCCGGAGGAGCGCGAGGCGGCCTACGTCCTCGTCGAGAAGGCCAAGCTCCTGCCGCAGATCCAGCTGGACGACAAGGCGATGAAGGACTATTACGACGCCCACGCCAAGGAGTTCGCCCAGCAGGAGCAGGTGCACGCCCGCCACATCCTCGCCAAGGTCGACGACCAGCACCCCGACGCCCTCGCCCAGAAGAAGATCGCGCTCGCCAAGCAGCGGATCGAGAAGGGCGAGGACTTCGCCAAGGTCGCCAAGGATCTCTCCGACGATCCGGGCTCCAAGGACCGCGGCGGCGACCTCGGGCTGTTCGGCCGCAACGCCATGGTCAAGGAGTTCGAGGACGCCGCCTTCAAGGCCGAGCCGCACCAACTGGTGGGCCCCATCCACTCGAACTTCGGCTACCACCTGATCGAGGTCCTGGAGAAGAAGCCCGGGGGGCAGCAGCCGTTCGAGCAGATCAAGCAGCAGATCGGCACCCGGCTCGCCCTCGAACGCAGCCAGGATCTCGCCCAGACCAAGGCGAGGGAGATCGCCGACCGGCTCAACCGTGAGAAGCCGAAGAGCCCAGCGGACTTGGAAGCCCTCGCCAAGACCGACCCGACGCTCACCTTCGCCAAGACCGGCAAGTTCGGCCAGAACGACCCGGTGCCCGGCATCGGCCGGCTCCCGGCCTTCAACAAGGCCGCTTTCGACATGACCAAGGGCGCGGTGTCGCAGCCCATCCAGGTCGGCCGCGGCTATGCGGTCCTCTACTTGACCGACGTTCAGGCCCCCAAGACGCAGACCCTGGCCGAGGTCGAGCCGCAGGTGCGGCTCGCCGTGGGCACCCAGAAGCAGCAGCAGGTGGCCCTCGACCGGCTGACCCAGGCCAAGGACGAGATCGCCAAGGGCAAGACCTTGGACCAGGTGGCCGGGGAGCTGGGGCTCCAGGTCAAGGAGACCCAGGAGTTCGGTGGCCAGGGCTTCATCCCCGGGCTCGGCTTCTCGCCGCAGCTCGCCCAGGCGGCCCTCGCCCTCCCCACCGGCCAGGTCGGCGGTCCGTTCCCCGCCGGGCAGGGGGCGGTGCTCTTCCAGGTCTCCGACCACAAGGGGGCCGACCCCAAGGAGCTCGCGACCAAGAAGGACCAGATCAAAGAACAGCTGGCGAGCGACCGCTTCCAGCGCGTCCTCTCGGCGGTGATCGAGAAGCGCAAGCGCGACCTGGGGGTCAACTTCAACCGACAGTTCCTCGAAGCCTTCGACATCCAGCCGCCGCAGACCTCTTAGGTCTCAAGCACGTAGTTCCCCGGGAGGTCCTCCTCCCGGGGAATGGTCCCCCTTCGAGCGTACAATCCCCCCGTGATCGGCTACCTGCAGGGTCAGATCCTCAAAAGCGGCACCGACCGCCTCCTCCTGGACGTGCAAGGGGTGGGGTACGTCGTCCACATTCCGCTCTCCACCTACTACGAGATCGAGCGCCGCGGCGGCAGCGGGCCGGTCGCCCTCTTCATCCATACCCAGGTGCGGGAGGACGACATCTCCCTCTTCGGCTTCTGGACCGAGCGCGAGAAGCTTCTCTTCGAGCGGCTGATCGGGGTGACCGGAATCGGGCCGCGCCTCGCCCGGGTGATCCTCTCCGGGATGGCGCCGGAGGATCTCCTGGCGGCGCTCGCGGCGGGCGACCTGGGGCGCCTGTCGAGCATCCCCGGGGTGGGCAAGAAGACGGCCGAGCGGATGGTTCTGGAGCTGCGGGAGAAGATGCGCGAGCTGGCGGCCGAGCTGCCGGAAAAGCCGCTCCCGGCCGACGACGACGTCGTCTCCGCCCTCGTCAACCTCGGCTACAAACCTGCCCAGGCCGAGCGCGCCGTGGCCGACGCCCGCCGGGAGAGCCCCGACGCCGCCTTCCACGATCTCCTCCGCGCCAGCTTGAACCGATTGTCCCGGGCGTAGATCTACATGAAGTACCCGTTGACGTCCACGATCAGCTGAACGTTCCCCTTGCCGACGATGACGGGCTGGGCGGCCAGGGTACCGCTGCCGTCCGAGGAGAGCGGCAGGATGGCATTGTTGGTCCGCGTCTGGCCGGCGCCGAAGTTGATCGTGCTGGCGACCGGGACCGGGTAGTTGCCCGGGAAGACGCTGATGAAGCCGTCGCCGGTCGGGCTGACCACCGTGATGTTGACCGAGAGCGCCTTGGCGTTGGCCGGAATGCCGCAGGCGAAGGCGCTGATGCCGGCCGCGGCGAAGGTGAGCTGCGCCCCCGAGCCCAGGGGGCTGCTCTGGCGGGTGTCGAGGAGCCGGCACGGGGTCACGGTGTAGAAGCTCTTGGCCGTCCCGGGGACGACCACGACCGTCGTCGGCACCGAGTCGGCCGTGCCGGACGCGTTCTGGAGGTGGAGGGCGATGGTGTAGACCCCCGGGGTGATCCCCGTCGTATCCCACCAGGCTCCCGCTCCCACGACATCGACTTCCGGGGAGCTCGCATTGGTGACCTTCCAGGTGTAGGTGAGCGGCGGCTTCCCTCGGCCGGTGGAAGCGAAGTTGACGAGCTGGCCGGCCTCGACCGCCACCGCCCCCACCTGGGAGGAGAGGATGACCGGCTTCGGGTCGAGCACGGTGACCGTCTGGGTGACCACCTGCGAGCAGCCGAAGACGTTACAGGCCTTGAAGGTGACCTGCTTTTGTCCCGGGGTCGAGAAGGTGAAGGTCGGGTTCTGGGCCGTCGAGGTCGAGACCTGGGCCTGGCTCGCCACGGCGAAGCACAGGGCTGCAACGGACAGACAACGACACGGCCGCACGAGTGTGCGTCATCGGTGCATCCTCCGCCCGGAGCAGCGAAGCCGGCGCTGCCGGGCGCAGCGCCTCACCCAGAAGGGGAGATCAAGAGTTACTTATATTGGTGCAAGGCTATCGCTTATCTTCCTCGCGGTCAAGCGGTCCGTTTGAACCTGCGGGCGGTCTCCTTCGGGCGCTCCGCGCAGCCCGCAGCCCGTCCGCGGATTTCAAACCGACCGGTACCTCTCTCCGGCTGGAGGGTAACGCCGAGTAGAATGCCCCCCATGGTCTCCGAGGAGCACCTCCTCTCCGGCGCGCCCGACCCCGAGGATCTGGGGGTCGAGGCGTCGCTCCGCCCGCGGCGGCTGGAGGAGTACGTCGGCCAGACCCGCATCTTAGACAACCTCAAGGTGTTCATCCGCGCCGCCCGCGAGCGCCGGGAGAGCCTCGACCACGTCCTCCTCTTCGGCCCCCCTGGCCTCGGCAAGACGACCCTCGCCCACATCATCGCCAACGAGATGAACGCCCCGCTCCGCATCACCTCCGGGCCGGTGCTCGAACGGGCGGGGGACTCTAGCGGCGATCCTCACCAACCTCGACCCCGGCGAGGTGCTCTTCATCGACGAGATCCATCGCCTGGGGCCGACGGTCGAGGAGATCCTCTACCCGGCGTTAGAGGACTACCGGCTCGACCTCGTCATCGGCCAGGGGCCGGCGGCGCGGACGGTGAAGATCGACCTACCGCGCTTCACCCTGGTCGGCGCGACCACCCGGGCCGGCCTCATCAGCTCGCCGCTCCGGGCCCGCTTCGGGATCGTCCACCGGCTCGACTTCTACCGCCCGGAGGAGCTCGCCCGGATCATCCAGCGCTCGGCCCACCTGCTCAACATCCGGATCGATCCCGACGGGGCGGCGGAGATCGCCCGGCGGAGCCGCGGCACCCCGCGGGTCGCCAACCGCCTGCTCCGGCGGGTGCGCGACTTCGCCCAGGTGGAGGGGGCGGAGGTCGTCGACCTGGCCGCCGCCCAGCGGGCCCTCGGCCTCCTGGAGGTCGACGAGCATGGCTTCGACGATCTCGACCGGAAGATCCTGAGCACTCTCATCGAGCACTACGGCGGCGGGCCGGCCGGCGTCCGCGCCCTCGCCGCGGCGGTGGGCGAGGATCGCGGGACGATCGAAGACTTCTACGAGCCCTACCTCATCCAGGAGGGCTTCCTGCAGCGCACCCCGCGCGGCCGGGTCGCCACCCGCCGCGCCTACGAGCACCTGGGCTACCCGCCGCGGGCCGGCACCGGGACCCTCTTCTAGCCAGTGAGCCGCGTCGCCCTGATCGACAACCCCCAGGCGGGGCAGCGCCAGCACACCCTCCTCCTCGACGCGATCCTCGCCGAGCTCCGCCGCGGCGGCTTCGCGGTCGAGGTCCTCCCCACCGCCGGGCCGGGGGACGCCACCCGTCTCGCCAGAGAACTCGCCGCTGCCGGAGCGGTCGAGGCGGTCTTCGCCTTCGGCGGCGACGGCACGGTGCGGGAGGTGGCCGAGGGGCTCCTCGGCTCCGAGGTGGCCCTGGGGATCCTCCCCGGCGGCACGGTCAACCTGCTCGCCCGCGCCCTCGGCCTCCCGGGAGATCCGGTGGCGGCCGCCGCGATGGCCGCAAGCCTCGCCAGCCTGCCTGCAAAATCGCTCGACGTCGGCCTCGCGGGAACGAGTCCCTTCCTCATGATGGTCTCGGCGGGGCTCGACGCGCGGGTTCTCTCGATCCTGGATGGCGACCTGAAGCGCCGCTTCGGCCAGTTCGGCATCCTCTTCCAGGGGCTCGCCGAGTGGTGGCGCTACCCCTATCCCGACCTCACCCTCTCGGCCGACGGCCGGCCGCTCGCCGCTACCTTCGTGGCGGTGGCCAACATCCCCCTCTATGCCGGCCCCTACCGGCTGGTGCCGGACGCCCGTGCCGACGATCGCCGGCTGGAGCTCCTGCTCTTTCGCGGCGGCCGGCTCGCCACCCTCGCCTTCGCCGCCGACCTCCTCCGCGGCGCCCGCCATGTCCGCCGGAAGGACGTGACGATCGTCCCCGCCGAGGAGGTGGTCCTCCGAGGCCCCGCCGGCCTCGCCGCCCAGGTCGACGGCGACCCCTGCCAGGAGACCCTCCCCCTCACCATCCGCCTGGCCCCGGAGCGGCTGCGAGTGCTGGCCCCCAACGTTTGAGCGGAGAGACGGACGGGAGAAGACCAACCCCCTAGCGCCGGAAGCTCGTTAGGCAGACAATCGGTTCCTGAAAGAAGGGAGGGCTCCTCATGCTCAAGCGGCTGATGCAGACCGACGACAACCTGGCCTCACCTCTCCTCCGGCTCTTCTTAGGGATCGTCTTTTTCCCCCACGGCGCCCAGAAGCTCCTCGGCTGGTTCGGCGGCCACGGCTTCGCGGCGACGATGCAGGGCATGAGCAGCATGGGACTCCCCGCGGCGATCGTCTTCCTCGTCATCCTGATCGAGTTCTTCGGCGCGGTCAGCCTGCTCATGGGCTTCCTCTCCCGGGTCTCCGCCGTCGGCATCCTCTGCGTGATGCTGGGGGCCATCTTCACCGTCCACCTCCCCAACGGCTTCTTCATGAACTGGGAAGGCCACCAGAAGGGGGAGGGGATCGAGTATCACCTCCTGGTGATCGGGATCTGCCTCGCCCTCCTGGTCCTGGGGAGCGGCCGGTTCTCGGTCGATCGGTCGATGTCGGCGGCGGCGGCGGCGGACCGGGACGCGGGGCTGAGGCGGGCGGACAAGTTATAGTCTGCCCCGATGGCGAAGATCTCCGCCGTGCCCGAACATCTCCCCCGCCTCTCCCGGACGAGATTTCATCCGCGAGAAGGTCGAGCGCGACCGCGCCGCCGGCAGGTACGACGGGCGGGTCGTCACCCGTTTTCCCCCGGAGCCGAACGGCTACCTCCACATCGGCCATGCCAAGTCGATCTGCCTCAACTTCGGCCTGGCAGAAGAGAACGGCGGCATCTGCCACCTCCGGTTCGACGACACCAATCCCGAGACCGAGGAGATGGAGTTCGTCGAGTCGATCAAGCGCGACGTGCGCTGGCTGGGCTTCGACTGGGGGCGTCACCTCTTCCATGCCTCGGATCATTTCGAGAACCTGCACGACCTGGCGGTCGAGCTGATCAGTTTCGGCAAGGCCTACGTCTGCAGCCTCTCCGAGGACGAGATCCGCGAATATCGGGGCACCGTCACCGAGCCGGGCCGCAACAGCCCCTACCGCGAGCGCACGGTCGAGGAGAACTCGAACCTCTTCGCCCGGATGCGGGCCGGCGAGTTCCCGGATGGCGCCCACGTGCTGCGCGCCAAGATCGACATGGCCGCGGCCAACATGAAGCTGCGCGACCCGCTCCTCTACCGCATCCGGCACGCCACCCACTACCGCCGAGGCGACACCTGGTGCATCTACCCGATGTACGACTTCGCCCATCCGCTCTCGGATGCCATCGAACGCATCACCCACTCGCTCTGCACCCTCGAATTCGAGAACAACCGGGACATCTACGACTGGCTGGTCGACACCCTGCCCTTCCCCGACCCACCGCGGCAGACCGAGTTCGCCCGCCTGAATCTCACCTACACCCTGATGAGCAAGCGCAAGCTCGCCGAGCTCGTCGAACGCCAGCTCGTGGCGGGCTGGGACGATCCGCGCCTGCCGACCCTGGCTGGCCTCCGCCGTCGCGGCTTCACCCCCGCCGCGCTCCGCGACTTCTGCGAGCGGATCGGCGTCGCCAAATCGAACAGCACGGTGGACGTGGCGCTCCTCGAGCACTGCCAGAGAGAGGACTTGAACCCCCAGGTGCCGCGGGTGCTCGCCGTCCTGCGGCCCTTGAAGGTGGTGATCGAGAACTACCCCGAGGATCAGGTCGAGGAGCTGGAGGCGCCGCTCTACCCGCACGACGTACCCAAGGAGGGCACCCGGAAGGTGCCCTTCTCGCGCACCCTCTACATCGAGCAGGACGACTTCGCGGAGAATCCCCCAAAGGGTTTCCACCGGCTCACCCCAGGCCGGGAGGTGCGGCTGCGCTACGCCTACCTCGTCCGCTGCGAGAGCGTCGTCAAGGACCCCGCGAGCGGTGAGATCGTCGAGGTGCGCTGCACCTACGACCCCGCCACTCTAGGCGGTGCGGCCCCGGATGGGCGCAAGGTGCCGGGCACTCTCCACTGGGTCTCCGCGTCCCACTCGGTCCCCGTCGAGGTCCGGCTCTACGACCGGCTCTTCCGGGTCGAAAGGCCGGATCTGGAGGAGGGCGGCTTCGAGGCCTGCCTCAATCCGCATTCTTTAGAAGTGCTCGCCGGCAGCCGGATCGAACCGGCGGCGGTGGACCCGGCGATGGGAGAACGGCTGCAGTTCGAACGGCAGGGCTACTTCTTCCGTGATCCGGTCGATTCGACCCCCGACCATCCGGTCTTCAACCGCATCGTGCCGCTCCGCGACTCCTGGGCCCTCGAGGTCCAGAAGCAGGCGCCCGCCGCGGCGACCGCGGCACCGGAACGAAAGCCGAAGCCGCCGAAGGAGACCGAAGCGAAGGTCCCCGAACCGCTCTCGGCGGAGGAGCTGGAGCTCCTCGACCAGCTTCGCCCCGAGGTCTTTCCTCTCGTCGAAGGTGTGCTCGCCGCCCACCCGAACCAGGTGGAGCTCTATCGGAAGGGGAAGACCGGGCTCCTCGGCTTCCTCATCGCGCAGGTGATGAAGCAGGTGGCGGAAGGCGGCGGCAAGGCGAGTCCCAAGCTGATCAGCGTGATGGTGATGGAGAGGCTGAGCTCGCCTTAGAACACATAGGACGAGGCTCTATTCGAGATTGTCGATCGCGGCCCAAAGCGCGTCGAGATCGAGCGTCAGCCCCTCACAGCCCGGAACCTTTGCCAGCGTGCCGGTGGTGGCTCCGAGCGCGTGGAGGTAACGGCCCTCGGCGTCGAGCTCGAGGATTTCCAGGCTGCGCAACTGCGAGTCGAGCAGCCAGTACCAGGCCACCCCGAAAGCCGCATAGTCCGCCATCTTCTCCACCCGATCACGCCGACCGTCGCGAGGCGTTGGCGAGACGATCTCGATAGCGATGTCGGGAGGGACCCGGATCAAGCCGCGTGCCGGTGGCCGACGGCTGCCCGGAAGGTAGACGGTGAGATCGGGTTTCCGGCCGCGCCCGGAGCCGACCGCGAACTTGGCGTCGGAGCCGGCCACCAGGCCGCCCTGCGGGGAGATCCAGTTACCAAGGAGCCTCCCTAGAAGCATGACCAGGAGCTCGTGGAGATAGTCCGGCACCTCTTCCTCCGCGAGTTGGCTGTTCACGAGCTCGCCGGGGGTCTCCGCAGGCAGGGCGAACCACTCCTCGAGCGAAAGCTCAGGCGCGGCGGGCGACTTGGCTAACGTCCCCTGGCTCATGGGGAAAGATGGTAGCACGGCAAGCCATGGACGCCGGGTGCTCAAAATCGTATCGCACAAGCCTTGCACCGGACGTAGGTTGCCAAGTCGTAGGGCTCAGAACACCCGCTGGCCCACGCTCCTCATCGCGCGGAGGAGAGCCAGGTTGCCCGGGTCGTAGGCGAGACCCTCCTCTACGACCGCGGGCACCGCTTCGGGCTGGTGCGCCGCGACCAGGAGGGCGATCAGGCGCAGCCGGGTTGGAGTGTCGTCGGGCGCGGCGCGCACGGCCTCCCGTAAGAAGTGAAGGGCTCTCAGGGGCTCTCCCTGCGCCGCGAGGATGGTGGCAAGGAGATCCTTGGCGCGGCCGTCGTCCGGGTTCGATTGGAGAGCCTTCACGAGGTGGAGCCGTGCGGCGGCGAGATCGCCCTGGGCGAAGGCGATTCGGCCCAGCGCCTCTTCGGCGAGATAGCGCTCCTCGGGGTCGCCGAGGAGACGTTGCCACTCCTGGACCGCCTCGGCGGGGCGCCCCAGGTGCTCCAACTGCTCGGCTTTGAGGCGACCGATCTCTCTGTCGAGGAGCGGCGAGGGGCGGGCCCGGTTGAGGGCTTCGAGCGCCTGGTCCCGGCGGCCGCGGTCAGCCAGGAGCTTGGCCATGCCGAGGACCGCCCCCGGATGAGTGGGGTCTTTCTCCAGCGACCGGACGTAGTGCTCCAGGGCGCGGCTGGCGCTCCCGGACTCGCGCGCCGCGTCGGCCGCGGTGGCTTCCGCCTCGGCGACGGTGGCGGCGTTGAGAGCCATGGGGGCCTGCGGACCGGGGCCGAGGACGGAGAGCGCCGCTCCTATGGCGTCGTCCCGGAGGTGGGCGGTGATGAGGGCCCGGGCGTAGGCCAGGGTCTCGTCGGGATCGGCCCCGCGCCCGAGCCAGGCCAGGCGCTTCTGGGGCTCGAAGCTCCGCACGAAGGCGAGGTTCGAGGAATCGCCGCGGTAGGGCCGGCGGATGACCGCTTCGAGGAGCGGCCGGTCGTCGCTGTGGACGAGGGCGCCAGAAGCAAAAGCGCGGGCCGCCGCCGGTCCGGCTGCGAAGTAGGCGAGGAGCCCGGCGCCACGGGTGATGCCCAGGTGGTGCTCTAAGTCCGCGGCCATCTCGGGGGCCCGGGCGATGGCCGCGTCGATGCGCTTCGCATCGAGACCCTGGGGGCGATCCGAGCCCACCAGGAAGAAGTCGCCGTCGAAGCTCCAGATCGTCACCTCCGGGAAGACCCCGGCGAAGCTCCGCACGATCATGGCGATGGTGTCCGGGGAGATGCGGTAGCCCTGGACCCACTGGCACATCAGGCCGCCCGGCGCCAGGGCCCCGTGGGCGAGCCGGAACGCCTCGTCGGTGAAGAGGTTGGAGACCCCGGTGGCGAGCGGGTTCGACGGTTCGGAGATGAGGACGTCGAAGCGCTGGCTGGTGCCGGCGTAGAAGGCGCGGGCGTCGTCGAGGACGAGGTGATGTCGAGCGGTCCCCGAGCACCCCGTGGTTGAGCGACTCGAACTGCGGGGCGGCGCCTAGAACGGCGGGCTCGATCTCGACCGTGGTGACGCTCTCGACCTCCGGAACGCGCAGGATCGCCCCGGCCGTGGCGCCGCTCCCGAAGCCGACCACCAGGACCTTTCTGGGTGCCGGATGGAGGAGACCGGGCAGGTAGGCGAGGAGGATCTGGGTTCCGGCATCCCCGGTGCTGGCGTCGACCTTGCCGTTGACCGCGAGGGTGACGTTGGTCTCGTCGTGGTTCGCGGTGACCAGCATGTCGCGGCCTTCCTGGAAGTAGGTCAGCCGCCAGCGGAGCGCCTGCGGGAGGAGCCCGGCCCCCTTCTGGTAGTAGTCGGGGTAGTACCAGACCCCGGCGCCCATCAAGTAGCGGTTCCAGTGCGGGAGCACCGGAACGGCGACGAGGATGAGGACCGCCGCGAGGACCAGCGGCCGCCGGGGGACGAGGCGGGCGAGCGCCAGCCCCCCGAGCCCGGCGGCGAGGCTTAAGACCCCGGCGATTTCGAGCGTCCGCTGGGTGCCGAGGAGCGGTACGAGGACGATCCCGGCGCCGAGCGCCCCCAGGATGTTCCCCACCGTGGTCAGGGCATAGGCGCCGCCGACCTCGCGGCCCACCGCGCGGGAGGAGAGGAGACCGGCGCCGAGCGGAAAGGCGATCCCCATCCCGAGCGTGGGGAGGAGGAGGACGATCCCGGCGGTCAAGAAGACGAGCGGCGCCGCCGCCCAGGCCTGGGGCGAGGCGCGCATCCCCGCGAGCACCAGGGTGGGGAGGCGGTCGTAGAGCTGGCTCAGGAGGAGGCTCGAAGCGCCAACCGCGATATGGACGCCGAAAAGTAGAACGCCTAGACGTTCCCGCGAAAGGCCGCGGGAGAGCCTCGGCATCAGGAGGCTGCCCAGGCCGATCCCCAAGAGAAAGGTGATGAGGATGGTGGCGAAGCCCTGTGTCGTCGAGCCCACCACCAGCACCAGGGCACGAGTCCAGGCGACCTCATAGGCCAGGGCGGCGATGCCGCCCACGAGGAGCGCCAGCCGCACCGCCCAGACCAGCCGGGGGGAGGGCGGATCGGTGGCCGCAAGATCGACGGGATCAGCGGCATCGGCGGCATCGGCGGCATCGGCGGCATCGGCGGGAGCATTGGCTCCGGAGACGCCGGCGAGGGGCCCCCTCCGGGCCAGGGCGAGGGCCGCGAGGCCGGCGCTCAGGTTGATCCCCGCCGCGGCCCAGGTCGTGATCGTGATCCCCCAGGCGTAAATGAGGGTGAAGCCCACCAGGAAGGCGCCGGCGGCGGCACCGAGGGTGTTCAGGGCGTAGAGCCAGCCGAGCATCCGGGTCGAGTCGCCGCGCTTCCTGACCAGCTCGCGGGCGAGGGCGGGGAGGGTGCCGCCCATGAGCGCGGTCGGCACGAGGAGCAGCACGAAGCTCGACAGAAAGCGCGTGCCATGGAGGAGAGCCGGGCTGGCGGAGAGGCGCTCGTAGTGCGAAGCATAAATGCCGTCGAGGAGGTTCATGGCCCAGGGCAGGGCGACGGCGGAGAGCCCGATCGCGATCTCGAGCTTGCCGTAGAGGGCGAGCGGACGGCGGGAGCGCTCCGCCAGCCGGCCGAGGAGGGCGCTCCCCAGGGCCAGCCCCGCCATGTAGGCGGCGAGGACCGCGGTGACCGCTTCGGTCGAGGAGCCGAGAACGAGATGGAGCCGGCGGGCCCACAGCAGCTCGTAGATGAGGGCGGAGCTTCCGGAGAAGGTGAAGAGGACCAGCACGAGCCCGACCGAGGGTCGGGTGCCGCGCGGGATCAGGCGCTCCGGCATGGTGGCGCAGTCTGGCCGGAGGGGACTCCGGCTGTCAAGTCGGTACGGGTCCGTTTGAAATCGAGGACGGACGACTGGCTGCGCGGAGCGCCCGAAGGAGACCGCCCGCAGGTTCAAACGGAACCAGTACGGTCAAGTCGGGGTCAGGGAGCCCCGGCGGCGAGGAGTTGGAAGAGCTTCGCCGGGTCCACGGGCTTGGTCAGGTGGAGATCGAAGCCCGCCGCGTAGGCCTGGCGCTGGTCTTCAGCCTGGCCATAGCCGGTCAAGGCGATCAGGCGGAGCCCGGCGAAGGCGGGGTCGGCGCGGAGCGCACGGGCCACCGCGTAACCGTCGAGACCGCCGGGGAGGCCGATGTCGCAGAGCACCACGTCGGGCCGGAACTGGCGCGCCAGCTCCAGACCGGCGAGACCGTCCCCGGCGATCGCCGCCGCGAAGCCCCGGAGCTCCAGGAGGAGCTGCATGCTCTCCGCGGCGTCCGCGTTGTCCTCGACGACGAGGACCCGGCGCGCGCCGGCGCTCGGGGCGGGGATCTCGGGCTCCTCCAGAGGGGCGGCTTCGGCGCTCGCGAGCGGCAGGCGGAGGGTGAACCGCGCGCCCTGCCCCAGGCCGCCGCTCGCGGCCTCGACCTCGCCGCCGTGGAGGTCCGCCAGCCCCTTGACGAGGGCGAGCCCCAGGCCGAGGCCGCCGCGGCTGCGGGCGAGGCTGCGGTCGGCCTGACTGAAAGTTTCGAAGAGCCGCTCGAGCATCTCCGCATCCATGCCGATCCCGGTGTCGCGGACGGCGATCTCGGCCGTCTTCGGCGCCGCCGGCGGATCGACCCCGAGCTCGACGGTCACCCTCCCCCCGGGGTCGGTGAACTTGGCGGCGTTGTGCAGCAGGTTCCCCACCATCTGCGACAGGCGGGTCCGATCGCCCTCCACCCAGACCGGCTCTTCAGGGACGGCGAGATCCAGCTGAAGACCGCCGGCCTCCAGCCCGTCTCGATGGTCGTCCACCGCGTGGCAGACCAGCTCGATCAGGTCCAGCCGCTCGCGGCGGAGCAGGATCTTGCCCTGCGAGATCCGAGAGACGTCCAGGAGATCGTCGACCAGCCGGGTCATGTGCTCGACCTGGCGCTCGATCATCCCTCGCGTCCGTTCGAGGAGCGCCTCGTCGTTGCCCGCCTGCCGCAGGAGGTGGACGGCGTTGCGGATCGGAGCCAGCGGATTGCGCAGCTCGTGGCCGAGGAGGGCGAGGAACTCGTCCTTCCGCCGAGCGGTCTCCCGCAGCGCCTCCGCGGTCCGCACCTGCTCGGTCAGGTCGATGCCATGGGCGAAGATGCCGGAGACCGCGCCCGCCTCGTCGTACAGAGGCTGATAGACGAAGTTCAGGTAGCGCAGCTCGAGCGGCCCACCCTCCTCGCGCTGCAGCTGGATCGGCACCTCGTTGCCGGTGAACGGCTGGCCGGTGGCATAGACCTCGTCGAGCAGCTCGAAGAAGCCCTGCCCCGCGATCTCCGGCAGGGCCTCCCGCACCGGCCTGCCGAGGATCTCCCGGTTGCCGACGAGCTGGTAGTAGAAGGGGCTCGCGAGCTCGAAGACGTGCTCGGGGCCGCGCATGGTGGCGATGAACGCCGGCGCCTGCAGGAAGATGCTGGCGAGACGCGAGCGCTCGAGCTCGAGCGAGGCGAAGAGCCGCTGGCGCTCCGCCTCCACCCCCTTCTCCCGAGTGACGTCGCGGATCTCGACGACCGTCCCCAGGGAAGCCCCCTCGCGGACGATCGGGCTCGTCGTACAGAGGGCCGAGAAGAAGCTGCCGTCCTTCCGCACGAAGACCTCCTCGAACTCCTGGACGGGAAGGTAGCTCGGCAGGGAACGGTCGAGGGGGCACTCCTCTCGCGGGTAGGGCCGGCCGTCCGGGCGGGTATGGTGAATCAGCTCGTGGAGGTTCCGGCCGAGGGTCTCGGCCAGGGTGAAGCCGGTGATCCGCTCGGCCGCCGGGTTGAGGAAGGTGCAGAGGCCCGCCGCATCCACCATGAAGAGGCAGGCGGTGGTGCTCTCGGTGATCGTCCGGGTGATCTGGTGGCCGGTGGCGAGCTCCTCGCGAAAGGACGCGTTCTCCCGTTCGAGCTCCGCGATGCGGCGCTCCAGGGGCTCGATGCCGGTCGCGGGGGCCGCGGGGGTCGCGGGGGCGCAGGCGTGGCAGCGGGCATGGTCGCCGGCGAGGGGGTCGTGGGTTCCGGGTGAAGAGGGATGGCCATGCCAGGGTCCAACGAGGGCTCCCGGCCGGCCGGGGACCCCGAGGGGTGAATGCTAGCGTAAGTGCACGAACCGTTCCTAGGCCGAGCCTGCAGGCGCTCTGCTACCATCGCCAGAGGTATGGCGGACTTCCCGGCGCGGCTCGGCCCCAAGCTCCACGTCGCCGTGGTCGGCGCCGGGGCGTTCGGCGGCTGGACGGCGCTGGCGCTCCTCGGCCGCGGCGCCCGGGTGACCCTCTTCGACGCCTGGGGGCCGGGGAACTCCCGCGCCAGCTCGGGCGGCGAGTCGCGGGTGATCCGCGGCATGTACGGCCCCGACCGCCTCTACACCGAGTGGGTCGCCCACTCGCTCAAGGTCTGGCAGGAGGCGGAGGCGCACTGGGGGACCCGGCTCTACCACCCGACCGGCTGCCTCTGGATGTTCACGACCGACGACACCTACGCCCGCGCCTCCCTCCCGCTCCTCGCCGAGCGGGGCCTCCCCGCCGTCGAGCTGACCGTGGCGGCGGCGCGGCAACGCTGGCCCCAGGTCGACTTCTCGGGGGTCGAGACCGTCTTCTTCGAGGAGCAGGCGGGCTACCTCCGCGCCCGCCGCGCCTGCCAGGTGGTGGCCCGGGCCGTCGCCGAGGAGGGGGGCGAGGTGCGGCGCGCCGCGGTTCGGCCGGGGCCGCTCCGGGACCGGCTCCTGGGCGGCCTCACCCTCCCCGACGGCTCGCGCTTCGCGGCCGACGCCTACGTCTTCGCCTGCGGTCCCTGGCTCGGCCGGCTCTTCCCCGCCGAGGTGGGGGAGCGCATCCGTCCCACCCGGCAGGAGGTCTTCTTCTTCGGCACCCCGGAGGGGGATCCCCGCTTCGACTCCGGCCACCTCCCGATCTGGATGGAGTTCGGGGAGCGGATCTTCTACGGCATTCCGGGCGGGCCGGGAGACGGAGGCCGCGGCTTCAAGGTCGCCGACGACACCCGGGGCGAGCCCATCGATCCGACGAGCGACGAGCGCCTCCCCACCCCCCTCCACCTCGCCGAGGCGCGGGAGGTCCTCGGCCGCCGCTTCCCCGGCCTCGCCGGCGCCCCGGTCGTCGAGGCCCGGGTCTGCCAGTACGAGAACACCCCCGACGGTCAGCTTCTCGTCGATCGCCATCCGGGAGCCGACAACGCCTGGCTGGTGGGCGGCGGCTCGGGGCACGGCTTCAAGCTCGGCCCGGCGCTCGGCGAGCATGTGGCCGGGCTGGTCATGGACGGCGCCGAACCGCTCCCCCAGCTCCGCCTGGCCCACCGCGAACCGCTCGCGGGCCGACCGCGGAGCCAGTTCGAGGCCGCACACCCATGACGGACGAACCGCTCTTCTCGCTCGCCAGCCTCGGCTGGGGAGAGCCGTTCGCCTCGGCCTTCGCGCCGTTCGCCCGCGAGGGGCTGGTCGCCGCCCGGGTGGTCGGGCAGCAGGGGAGCTATCGGCTGGCGACCGGGGAGGCCGAGCTCTCCGCCGAGGCCGCGGGCCGGCTCCGACGCGAGCCCGGCGGCCTGCCGGCGGTGGGCGACTGGGTGGCCCTGGACTCCGGCAGCGGAGGTTCCCCGGCGCGCATCCGCGCCGTCCTGCCGCGGCGGAGCCGGTTCTCCCGCAAGGTGCCGGGGAACCGGGCGACCGAGCAGGTGGTGGCGGCCAACCTCGACACTGTCCTCCTCGTCTCCGGGCTCGACGGCGACTGGAACCCGCGGCGGATCGAGCGCTACCTGGCCGCCGCCTGGACGAGCGGCGCCAGCCCGGTCGTCGTCCTCAACAAGGCCGACCGCGCCGAGGATCCCGAGGCCCGGGAGCTGGCGACCGCCGAGGTCGCCCTCGGGGTGCCGGTCCACCGGGTGAGCGCGCGGACCGGCGAGGGGGTCGCGGCGCTCGCGGTCTACTTCCCCGAGGGCGCCACGGTCGGCCTCCTCGGCTCCTCGGGGGTGGGCAAGTCGACCCTCGTCAACCGCATCCTCTGCGAGGAGATCCAGCAGACCGGCGAGGTCCGGGCGAGCGACGACCGCGGCCGCCACACCACCACCCGCCGCGAGCTCTTCCGCACCCCCTGGGGCGGCCTCGTCCTCGACACCCCGGGGATGCGCGAGCTGCAGCTCTGGGACGGCGGCGAGGGGGTCGAAGCGGTCTTCTCAGATGTCGAGACGCTCGCCCAGGGCTGCCGCTTCCGCGACTGCCGGCACCAGGGCGAACCCGGCTGCGCGGTCGGCGCGGCGGTCGCCGCCGGCACCCTGGATGCCGAGCGCTTCGAGAGCTACCAGAAGCTCGGGCGCGAGGTCGAGCAGCTCCGCCAGAAGACCGACGTCCAGGCCCGCGAGCGAGAGAAGCAGCGCGTGAAGGCGATCCACAAGGCGGCGGACCGGTATCAGCCACGGGGGCCACGGGGGTCACGGGGGTAGAGCTCGCAGCTCCTTGTAACTCTTCTCTCCCCGGCTCCGTTCTCTAGGGAGGATGACGACGGGGATCGAGGAGGTCGTCCTACGCTACCAGCGCCGGGTGTTCACCTTCGCCCGCTACTTCCTCGGTCAACGTGAGGAGGCGGAGGACGTGACCCAGGAGGTGCTGATCCGGCTGTGGAAGAACGCCGACGGGCTCGACGACGAGCGGCTCGGCGCCTGGCTCCTCCGGGTGACCCGGAACGCCTGCTACGACCGGCTGCGCCAGCGGCGGACCGCGGCCACGGTGGTGGCCCCCGAGGTCGATCCCGCGGTGACCGAGGCGGCGGCGAGCGACGCGCCCGACCCCGCGGCCCTGGCCGAGGCGGCCGAGTTCCAGCGCCGGCTGCTCGCCGCCCTCAGCCGTCTCGAAGAGCCCTACCGGAGCATCCTCATTCTGCGCGAGGTGCAGGATTTGAAATACCAGGAGATCAGCGACGCTCTCGACCTGCCGCTCAACACCGTCCGGGTCTACATCCACCGCGGACGGCAGCGGCTGCGCGAGGAGTGGAAGGAGGGTGCCGGCCATGCCGCAACGGCCTGACGACTGCGCGGTGGTCCTGCCGCTCCTCGAACCCTACCTGGACGGCGAGCTCTCGCCGGCCGAGACCGCAAGGGTACGCGAGCACCTCGCCCGCTGCCCCGACTGCGCGGCCGAGCTCCGCCTTGCCGAGGCGATCCAGAGGGGCCTGCGCCAACTGCCAGCGCTCGACGCACCCCCCGCCGTCCTGATGCGGGTGCGCGCCGCGGCGCTGTCGGAGATGCCGGAGATGCCGGAGACGCCGGTGCCGGCCGCGGTATTGCCCTTCGAGCGACCCTCGCCGCGGCTCCGGAGGCCGCCTTCGGGGCGACCCCGCCCCGCTCTGGCTGCCGCCCTGGCCGCCGCCCTCGTCCTCGCCCTTTTGGGCACGCTCCTGCTCTTCCAGCTGCGGAGCCCTCAGCCGCCGCAGCCCACCGCAGCCACTGCCGCCACTCCCGCCACTCCCGCCGACATCGCCCGGGCGACCGCCGAGGCGCGCTACGCCCTCGCCTGCGTCGGCCGGGCGAGCCGGCGGGCCGGGCTCGAGCTCAAGGACGAGGTCCTCCCCGAGCATCTGGTGGCCCCGGCCGCCCGCAGCCTCTCCCGCTCGCTAGGGGGAGCTCTCCCCCCCGACTCCGAATCCGCCCCAAGACAAGGGAGCTGACGATGCGTATCCGAGCCCCGCTCTGCCTCTTTCTGCTCCTCATCCTCCTCGCTGGGGGGGCGGGCGCCGCCGTCCGCGCCGCGCCGACGCCGCCAGCGCCGCCGCCGGAGGCCTCCCCTGGCGCCGTGCCCTTCGACGAGCTGGAGATCTTCTCCCGGAAGGACCTGACGACCGAGATCAACCTCGAAGGGGCGCTCTTGAAGCTCGTCGCCTCCGCCGCGAGCGAGGACGACCCCGAGTTCTCGCGGCTGGTCTCCGGTCTCCAGTCGATCCGGGTGCAGGTGGCGCCGCTCACTGCGGCCGACCCCGGGAAGGTGCGCGCCAAGCTCGACCAGACCGTCCGCTGGCTGGAGGGCAAGGGGTGGACGGCAGTGGTGCGGACGAAGGAGAAGGGGGAGGAGACCTACATCTACACCAAGCAGGTGAAGGGGGAGATGGTGGGCCTCGCGGTCCTCTCCTTCGAGCCCGGCAAGGAAGCGTCGGTGGTCAACATCGTCGGCCGTCTCGACCCGGCCCAGATCGGCCGCCTCGGCCAGGGTCTCCACGTCAAACAGCTCGACAAGCTGCCGAAGCAGAAAGACAAGTCCGTGGACCCCAAGCACCCCGGCTGACCCACCGCCTCAACCCCATGATTGGAGACCCGCCATGCACCTGAAAACCGCCGCCCCGCTCTTCCTCCTCCTCGCCGTCACGACCCTCGCGGCCTGCGCCGGTCCCCCCTCGGCCGAACAGGTCCGCTTTGAGATCGAGCGCCAGCTCCCCGGCGCCCGCTTCGTGCCCGAAGATCACCTCCATCTCGGCCGCCTCTCGCTCGGCCTCCTCCGCTGGCTGGCCGGATTCGACCACGACAAGGGCGACGAGAAGGACATGGCGCTGTTTCGCGCCATCTCGGGGGTCGAGATCGCGACCTACAAGGTCCGCTCGCTCCCCGCGCTCGACGGCTTCCGGCTACCGGAGGGCCTGGAGCACCGGCTGCACGAGGAGGGCTGGACGACGATGGTGCGGAGCGAGGAGAAGGACGAGCACACCTGGGTCCTCTACCGCGGCGACCGCGCGGGACGCGGCGAGCACCCCGAGGTGATCCGCGACCTCTACATCGTCTGCCTCGATTCGAGCGAGCTCTCCCTCATCCGCGTCAGCGGCCACCTCGACCAGCTGATGGCGGCGGCCCTGGCGCACGAGCCGAAGAAGGTGACCCGGCTCGCGAAGTCGGACGGTTAGCGGGTCTGCCACGTACAGACTTGGGTCCGCGGCTCTTTCAAGAGCGGAAACTTAAAAGCCGCCCAAAACCTCTCCAAACTCCGAAAAAGTCTCTCTAAACTCCAATTGCACCTGGCTAAACTGAAATGCGAGGCCTCTAAACTCGCTCAGACCCACCCTAAACTTAAACACGGAGCCTCAAAAGCCTTTTTGCCGCTGGCTAAACGGAAATGCACAGCCTCTAAACTCCCCATGCCCCTGGATAAACTGAAGTACGGGCACCCTAAACAGCTTTTGCAGGGACAAAAAGTGCTTTAGCGACGTTTCACGAAGGTTTAGAGGCGTTCCGAGAAGAGTTGGAGACGTTCCGCGGAGCTTTGGAGACCTCCAGACCTCCTTTTGGGAGGCTCGAAACTCGTTTAGAGACCTCCGAGGCGAGTTTAGGGACGCTCGAACGTTCCTTAGCGACGCTCTGGGAGCCATTGGAGACCCCCGAATCGACTTTGGAGGGAGTCTGGAGCCTTTCCGACAGCAGCAACTCGTACTTAAAGCGGGCTGTGGCTCCGCTCAGGATGACGGTAGGAACGGTCGGCGCGAAGGCACTGGGATGAGCACACATCTGTTGGCCGCACTCCTCTAGGAGGAGACGACCTTGCGCGGCCCGGCGGCCTTGACCGCCTCGCTGACGCCGCTCTCGTACTTCTCGAAGTTGTCGGCGAACATGTCGGCGAGCTGGGTCGCCTTGGCGTCGTAGTCGGCGGTGCTCTTCCAGGAGGCGCGGGCGTCGAGCACCGCGTCCGGCACGTCGGGGACGTGGGTGGGGACGGCGAGACCGAAGAAGGGATCGGTCACCGTCTCCACCGCGTCGAGCTCGCCGGCGAGGATCGCGGCCACCATCCGCCGCGTGTAGGCGAGCTTGATCCGGCTCCCCACCCCGTACGGGCCGCCCGTCCAGCCGGTGTTCACCAGCCAGACCCGGGCGCCGTGGCGCTCGAGCCGCTCGCCCAGCATCTCGGCGTAGGTGCCGGGATGGAGGGGGAGGAAGGGGGCGCCGAAGCAGGTGCTAAAGGTCGCCTTGGGCTCGGTGACCCCACGCTCGGTCCCCGCCACCTTGGCGGTGTAGCCGGAGAGGAAGTGGTACATGGCCTGCTCGGGGGTGAGCCGGGAGAGGGGAGGGAGGACCCCGAAGGCGTCGGCGGTCAAGAAGATCACCGTCTTCGGGTGCCCGGCCTGGCCGCCGAGGTCGGCGTTCGAGAGCTGGGTCAGGGGGTAGCTGCTCCGGGTGTTCTCGGTCAGCGAGTCGTCGTCGAGGTTGAGGGCCCGGGTGTGGGGGTCGAGGACGACGTTTTCGAGCACCGTGCCGAAGCGCCTCGTGGTGGCGTAGATCTCGGGCTCGCCGGCGGCCGAGAGCCGGATCACCTTGGCGTAGCAGCCGCCCTCGACGTTGAAGATGCCGTCGGCGCTCCAGCCGTGCTCGTCGTCGCCGATGAGCGTCCGCGACGGATCGGCCGATAGGGTCGTCTTGCCGGTCCCGGAGAGGCCGAAGAAGAGAGCCGAGTCCTCCCGATCCTGCCCGTAGTTGGCGCTGCAGTGCATCGACAGCACCCCCTGCTTCGGCAGGTAGTAGTTCATGACGCTGAAGATGCTCTTCTTGATCTCGCCCGCGTAGACCGTGCCGCCGATCAGGACCATCCGGCGGGTGAGATCGAGGAGGATGAAGGTGGGGCTCTTCGTGCCGTCCTCCGCCGGGTCGGCCTGGAAGGTGCCGACGTCGATCACCGTGAAGCCCGGCTTGAAGGTCTTGAGCTTCTCGCCGTCGGCCTCGTGGAGGAACATGTTCTGGGCGAAGAGGTTGTGCCACGCCTGCTCGGTGATGACCCGGACCGGCAGCCGGTAGTTGGGGTCCGCTCCCGCGTAGCCGTCGAAGACGAAGAGGTCCTTGTCCGCCACGTGCGCCTGGACCTTGGCGAGGAGCCGGTCGAAGCGCTCGGCGTCGAAGGGCCGGTTGACGTCGCCCCACCAGACCTCCCCCTCCGTCGTGGCATCCCGAACCGTGAACTTGTCGTTGGGAGAGCGGCCGGTGTGCTTGCCGGTGGTGGCGACCAGGGGGCCCTCGCAGGCGATCCGGGCCTCGCCGCGCCGGACCGCCTGCTCGTAGAGCTGGGCGGCCGGGAGATTCCAGTAGACCATACGAGCGTTGCCGAACCCCTGCTCGTCGATGCCGTGCGCGCTCACATAGGGGCCATCGTTCTGCATGCGGATCACCTCGGGAGTTGAAAGGTCACGACGCCAAAGCAAAGCCGGAATTGTAACATTCCAGAGGCAAAGCTCCGCCTTGGGGCTCCCGCGGGCGGCATCGGCGGGCATCACCGGCGGGTACTGGGTCCTTTTGAACCTGCGGGCGGTCTCCTTCGGGCGCTCCGCGCAGCCAGCCTGTGCCCAGAATGGGTATCGTCCGTCATCGGATTCCGGACGGGTACCCGCCAGCCGGCCGCGCGGAGCGCGAAGGGCGCCGGGCGGGGTAGAATCGGGCCGCCCGCCCGCTTGCCGGCCGTGGCGTGGTTCTCATACGCGGGCATCCGTTCCATTCCCCAGGGAGATGATGAATTGAACATCGCGAATCGCAAGGTTCTTGTGTTGGGCGGCTACGGCCTGGTCGGGACGGCCGTCTGCCGGCAGCTCCTCGAGCGCCGGCCGCGGGAGATCCAGATCCACAGCCTGCGGATGGAGGAGTCCGAGAAGGCCAGAGAGGAGCTCCTCTCCGAGGCGGGGGAGACGGTGTTCTCGGTCTCGGCGGGCGACATCTTCGGCCTGATCGGCGAACCCACGCTCCGGGAGCGCATCCGCGCCCAGATCTCCAAGCTCGGCGACTCGGACCTCGGCTCCTTCCTCTTATATAAGCTGCTCACCGAGTCGAAGGCGGAGATCGTCATCGATTGCGTGAACACGGCGACCGGCATCGCCTACCGGGACATGTTCCGCGCCGCCGAGGCGGTCAACCGGATCGCCGAGGCGGGCGAGCTCGACCCGGAGGCGGTCGACCACCTGCTCGAATCCCTCTACATGCCCCGCCTCATCCGCCACATCCAGGTGATGTACCGCGGCATGAGCGACGTCGGCACCCAGGTCTACGTCAAGGTCGGCACCAGCGGCACGGGCGGCATGGGCTTGAACATCCCCTACACCCACTCCGAGGAGCGCCCGAGCCGGATGCTGCTGTCGAAAAGCGCCCTCGCCGGCGCCCACTCGATGCTCCTCTTCCTCATGGCGCGGACCCCCGGCGCCCCGATCACCAAGGAGGTCAAGCCGGCGGCGGCGATCGCCTGGAAGCGGATCGCCTACGGGCCCATCCACCGCGGCCGCCAGCCCATCCACCTGGTCGACGCCCGGCCGCGCGCCATCGGCGACACCTTCTCGACCGAGGACCCCTCGGCCGCCACCCTCCGCGACGAGGTGCTGGAGACGGTCTTCATCGACACCGGCGAGAACGGCCTCTTCAGCCTCGAGGAGTTCTCGACTTTGACGACCGTCGAGCAGATGGAGTTCGTCACCCCGGAGGAGATCGCCGAGTACCTGGTGATGGAGATCGAGGGGCGTAACACCGGCCACGACATCATCAACGCGCTCGACAACGCCGTCCTCTCCCCGACCTACCGGGCGGGCATGCTCCGCCACTGGGCCCTGGAGCGGATGATCGAGCTCGAAGAGCAGCACGGCACCCACAGCGTCGCCTTCGAGATGCTGGGACCGCCGAGAAACTCGAAGCTCCTCTTCGAGGCCCACCTGCTGCGGCTCGCCTTCAAGACCATGCGCGCGGTGCGCGAGGCGACCCCCGAGGGGGTGCGGGACGCCCTCGACAAGCTCGTCCGCGAGGACCACGAGGCCGCCAACCGGGTGGTAGCGGTGGGCATCCCCATCCTCCTCGACTCGGGCGAGATCGTGCGGAGCCCCAAGGTGATCGTCCCGGCCGACGCCTGCAACCAGAAGGTGACCCCGGAGAAGCTGGAAGCCTGGGTGGCGGACGGCTGGGTCGACCTGCGGCTCGCCAACTGCGCGAAATGGATCGAGCGCTTCAGGCGTATCCAGACCGAGATCGACGCGATTCCGGAGGACGACACCTCCAGCCGGCACCTGCGGAACCGCCGCTTCTGGCAGGAGGGGAGCCGAGGCATTCAGCCGGGCAAGATCGTGGGCTGGATCCTCTCCGTCGAGGAGAAGGGTTCGCGGATGAAGCGGTAGGAAAGCCACCCCAGCCCTTGAGTCCAGGGCTGGGGTGGGACTTCAAACCGGGACGGTCAGTTGGCGCGGATGCCGACGAGCCGGAACGGCTGGCTGCCGAGGCTCACGACTTCCAGGGTGTCGCCGCTCGGATGGAGCCTGGCGGCGGCGATCATCTGACCTTCCCCGTTGTCGTTCTTGTCGAGGTGGAGCTCCAGGTAGCCGAAGGGGTACTTCGACGACCGGGTGATGCGGGAAAGCTCGAAGCCCTGAAGCGGCCGGTTGAAGAGGACCCGGAGCGTGCGCCCGCTGGGCCCCTCCTCGGAGAAGACGGCCGCGACCGGATAGCCGATGCCGCCCCCCACGCTCAAGGTGCCGGCATCCTCCTGCCAGAGTTTGTCGCGAAGCGAGAAGGGACCCCGCCTCGCCAGGGTGCCGGTGATCCGTTCGAGATCGGCCTCGTCCGAGTAGTGGTTGACCGAGAGGATGAACGGCTGGCTGGACCGGGCACCCCCATATAGATTCACCAGAGCGCCGGTGAAGCGCTCGGAATGGGTCGGGACTGGAGAGGTCGTAGCCGCCATCACGGAGGTCGCCGCGAGGACGGCCAGTAGGCTGAAGACCAGGGGTAGTTTCTTCGTTGCGCTCATCAGATTCTCCTTGGCTCCGGGGAGCTCCCGAAGCTCTGACCTCTTGGAGTGCAACTTCGAGACCGGCCGGTCTCGCTGGCCCGCATCCTCGCAAACCTCTGATTTCACTAGGAATCGCAAGCAGCGAGAGCCGCCCGGGCACGGCGGGTGGACATCTTGAGAGGACAGCGGCGCTCCCTCTCGTGGACGCCAGGTGGGCGGCCTCCCGGCCGCCCACGTTCTTCATCGACTGCACCCTCCCTTACGGCAGCTTCGGCGCCGGCGGCACCGTCACCTGGACCGGCGGGTTCTTCTTGAGCTGCTCCAGGAGCACCTCGACCGCCTTTTCGAGGCTGGGGTCCTGCCCCTTGGCCACCTTGTCGGGGCTGTCGACGACCTCGATGTCGGGGGCGACGCCGATGCCCTCGATGTCCCACTTGCCCTCCGTCGAGAGGAAGCGGAAGGCCGGGGTCGAGAGCGAGCCGCCGTCCAGGAGCGGCGGGTTGCCGGAGAGCCCGATCAGGCCGCCCCAGGTGCGGGTACCGATGAGCGGCCCCAGGCCGAGCTTCTTGAAGTAGTAGGGGAAGGCGTCGCCGCCCGAGCCGGCGCTGTGGTTGATCAGGCAGGCCTTGGGGCCGGTGTTGACGAAGCCGGGGGTCGGGTAGGGCTCGATCCCCCGCGCCGCCCAAGTAGTTGAGGAGAGGCCGGTGGAGGAGGTCGATCATCCGGTCGGGGATGAAGCCGCCGCCGTTGTAGCGGTCGTCGAGGATCAGGGCCTCCTTGTTGGACTGCGCGTAGAAGCCCCGGAACAGCTCGCGGTTGCCCTCGACCGCGGTGTTGGGCAGGTGGATGTAGCCGATCCGCCCGCCGGAGAGCCGCGTCACCTTCTCGCGGTTCGTCCGCACCCAGTCGAGATAGCGCAGGTTGATGCTCGCGCTCGATCGGCTGCACCCGCTCCTCGTGCGCCCCGGCGGTCGCCGGACTGCCGTTGACGAGGAGGGTCACCACCCGCTTCGCCTTGTTCTCCAGGAGGCGGTAGAAGTTGTCCACCCCCTTGGTCGTCTGGCCGTCGACCGCCAGGATGTAGTCGCCGGCCGCGACCCGGACCCCGGGTTCGGTGAGCGGCGAGCGGAAGTCCGCCAGCCAGTTCTCCCCCGGATAGATCTTGGCGATCCGGAAATAGCCGGAGGGATCGGCCTCGATCTCGGCGCCCAGGAGCCCGCCGGAGATGCGCTTGACCGGGCTCTCGTCCGCCGGCCGCTCGACGTAGACGTGGCCGGCCGAGAGCTCCCCGCCCAGCTCGCCGAGGAGGAAGTCGAGGTCGGAGCGGCTGGCCATGTAGGGGACGAGCCGGGCGTAGCGATCGCGCATGGCCTTCCAGTCGACCCCGTTCATGCCCGGGTCGTAGAACCAGTCGCGGAGGATGCGCCAGGCGTCGACGTACTCCTGCCGCCACTCCTCGCGCGGCACGACCTTGACCTCCAGCCGGTCGAGGGCGAGGAGGGCCGAGGCGCTCTGGTTCGGCGCGGCATCGACGATGCCGTAGTCCTCGCCCTTGGCGAAGACCAGCTTCTTGCCGTCCGCCGAGATGTCGTAGCCGTCGACGCCCTCCAGGACGACCGACTCCTTCTCGTCCTTCAAGTTGTAGACCCTGAGCTTGACGTCGCCGGCGCGGCCGTTGCGGTAGAAGACGCCATCGGCGTTGGCGGTCAGGTCGCGGTAGTCGCCGGACTTGCCGGGGAGGGCCCGCACCCGCTGATCGAAGCCGTCGAAGTCGATCTTCACCCGCACGGACTTGGGGGTGGCCTTGTCCGGCTTGTTGTCCTCGCCGCCCGGTGCCGTCTTCTCCGGCTTCTTGCCCTCGGAATCGGCGACCTGGTCGGCCAGGAGATCGAGCTTGGGCGGCTTGGGTCCCCTTGTTCCCTTTAGCACCCTTGGCGCCAGGGACGCCCGGGGTTCCCGTGTCGTTCTGGACCGGCTCCTCGTCGCTCTGCGGCAGGAAGAGGGCCGGGCCGTCCTTGGCGAGGATGCCGACGTAGACCCGGGTGGGGTCGGTGTAGAGGTAGTCGAACTCCCAGCCGCTGAAGGTGAGGTTGAAGTCGCGGTTGGAGAGGAAGTAGAGATAGCGGCCCTGGGGGTCCCAGTAGGGCTCGAACTCGTTGGAGCCGCTGTTGGTCAGCTGGCGGGCCTTGGAATCGTCCAAGCCGTAGACCCAGATCGAGGTGAGCCGCCGCCCCCCGCCCTTGACGTAGGCGATGTAGCGGCTGTCCGGCGACCAGCGGTACTGGGTGATGTCGTTGTAGGTGCTGTGGTCGGCATCCGTGACCCTGCCGCTCGCCACGTCGACCCAGCGCAGGCGCTGCTTCTTGTCGCCGAAGGCGAGCTTCTTGGAATCGGGCGACCAGACCGGCGGAAAGCGCCAGATGTCGCCGTCGGTCGTCACCCGGCGTTCGTCGCCCGAGCCGTCGGCCCGGCGGAGCCAGATCTCGTACTCCCCCGAGCGGTCGGAGAGGTAGGCGACGGAGCGGCCGTCGGGCGACCAGGCGGGCGCCGTCTCGCGCACCCCCGGGGTCTGGGTCAGGTTGCGGATCTCCCCCTTCTGGGCGGGGACGGTGAAGATCTCGCCGTGCGCCTCCAGGAGGGCGCGCTTGCCGGTGGGCGAGAGGCTGACACCGTCGATGTTGCCGCGCAGATTCTTGAAATGCGGCAGCGTCTCCGGCAGGTCGCCGTAGACCTTGATCGGCACCCGGTGGCTCTTCTCGGTCGCCGGGTCGAACAGCCAGATCTCCCCGCCGTGCTCGTAGACCACCTTGTCCGGCCCAGCGCTCGGCCAGAGGACGTCGTAGTCGTTGTGGTCGGTGACCTTGTGCACCTTCCTGGTCGCCGGGTCCATGGCGAAGAGGTTCAAGGTGCGCTCGCGGTCGGAGGTGAAGTAGATCGTGTTCCCCACCCAGACCGGCTGGTTGTCGGTGCCTGGGAAGTCGGTCATCCGCTCGGCGGTGTTCTTCGCCAGGTCGTAGATCCAGACGTCCTGCGCCCGGCCGCCGCGGTAGCGCTTCCAGGTGCGGAACTCGCGGGTGATGGGGGAGTAGACGAACTTGGTGCCGTCCGGCGACATCGAGCCCGAGCCGCTCTCCGGGATCGGGAGCGGCTTTTCCATGCCGCCTGCAGCGGGGACGACGTAGGGCCGGCCGACCCGGTCGTCGTAGGGGGTGCGGTCGGCACGGAAGACGATCGACTTGCCGTCCGGCGTCCAGTCGAGGACCTCGTTGTCGTAGCCGCCCCGCGGCGGCTGCCGGCCGATGTCGTTGTAGAAGGTCAGCTGGCGCGGCTCCCCGCCGTCGACGCTGATGACGTAGACCTGGAGGGTGCCGCTGTACTGGCCGGTGAAGGCGATCGAGCGGCCGTCGGGCGAGAACTTGGGGAAGAGCTCCTGCCCGGGGTGCGAGGTGAGCCGCCGCGCGATCCCCCCCTGGATGTCGACCACATAGATATCCCCTCCGTAGGAAAAGGCGATCTTGTCGCGCGAGACGTCGGGGAAACGGAGCAGCAGAGTTCCTTCCTCCTGCGGCTGCGCCGCGAGGAGGGCCGGCAGCAGGAGGAGGCCAGCCAGCAGGGCATAGAGAGTCTTCCGCAAGAAAAGCTCCTTTCGTTCGTTGGACGCGGGCAATCCTAGCAGGGGACCGACCGGAGAGCGGGTGCGTTCTAGTACGCCAGCGAACGGGCGAGGTTTCTAGCCCGCCGCCGGTCGCCTGTCCGCAGCGCCCGCGGGGGCGAGGACCATCCGGTCCGGGCGGGCAAGGGCGATCCCGCGCTCGGCGAGCGCCCGGACGAGGGCGAGGCCGATCGCCTGCTGGCGGTCCATATAGAGGTTGTAGTCGGCGGCGAGGACGGCGTAGGCGACCTCGAAGTCGAAGCCGGCGGCGCCGAAGCCTTTCCAGTGCGCGCGGTCGAAGCGGACCTGCGGCAGCCCTTCGACGATCGTGCGGACGAGCCCGGGCACCGCCTCCAGCTGGTCGGCGGGGGTGCCGTAGGCGAGGCTGAAGGCGAAGGTGACGTTCCGCGTCTCCATCCGCCGGAAGTTCTTGATCCGGCCTTTCAGCAGGTCGGCGTTGCCGAAGACCAGCTGCTCGCCGGTCGCGCTCCGCAGGCGGGTGGTTTTGAGGCCGATGCTCTCGACCGTGCCGGTCGAATCGCCCACCCCGATCGTGTCACCCAGGACAAACGGCTTGTCGAGGACGATCGAGAGCGAGGCGAAGACGTCCCCCAGGATGTTCTGGAGGGCGAGCGCCACGGCGATACCGCCGATCCCCAGGCCGGTGACGAGCGCGGTGACGTTGACCCCCAGGTTGTCCAGGGCGAGGAGGAGGAGGAGCACCCAGAGGACGAGCTTGGCGAGGAAGTGGAGGGCGCCCACCGTGGTCGCCGAAGCGGCATCGGTCGACAGCCGGCGCCGGCGGTAGCTCGCCACCCAGGCGTCGATGCCGGCCGACGACCAGATCGCCACCTGGAGGAGGAGGGCGAGGATGGCGGCGGTACGGAGCGCCCGGTCGGCGGCCGGGGGGAGGGTCAGGGCAGCGCTCGCGAGAAAGAGCGCGGGGAGGGCGAGAAGGGTCCAGCGGGTCTGCCGGACGAGGCGTACGAGGGTGTCGTCGAGCGTCCCCGGCGTCCGGGCGGCCCGGCGGGCGCCGTGGGCGAGGAGGAGCTTCCGGGCGAAGAGGACGGCGAGGAGAGTGACGAGGAAGATCGCTCCCCCCTCCACCCAGGCGGAGAGCGGCTGGCCGAGCACCGAGATGTGGGGGAGCCCCAAGAGCGCCGTCATTTGCCGTGAGTGTCCTAGTTTGAGCTGAGGACCTGCGACTGGCCGCGCGGAGCGCCCGAAGGAACAGACCGCAAGCTCAAACCAGGACCTCCCTGCCTCTACCTTTCGGCCTGCCAGGCTTGCGACAGGCCGGCCAAGAATGCTATCACTCCCTCACTCCGGGCGGCCTTTCGCCTCCAGGTTGCGGCTCAACTCTGAACCGGATTCAAACGGGGACGCTCCTCTATGGCCTCTAACGTCAGCTTCTTCGACCAAGTCAACCGCAACTTCGACAAGGCCGCCTCCTTCACCCAGCACGATCCGCGGCTCCTCACCCTGATCAAGAACTGCAACAGCGTCTACCACCTGACCTTCCCCCTGCGGCGGGACAACGGCTCGATCGAGGTCATCCACGCCTGGCGCGCCGAGCACAGCCACCACAAGCTGCCGACCAAGGGGGGCATCCGCTACAGCCTGTCGGTCAACGAGGACGAGGTAGTGGCGCTCGCCGCCCTCATGACCTACAAGTGCGCGGTGGTCGATGTTCCCTTTGGCGGCGCCAAGGGCGGGATCAAGATCAACAACAAGGACTACTCGGTAGAAGAGCTCGAACGGCTCACCCGGCGTTATACCTTCGAGCTCTACAAGAAGAACTTCATCGGGCCCGGCATCGACGTCCCCGCCCCCGACTTCGGCACCGGCCCGCGGGAGATGGCCTGGATCGCCGACACCTATGTCTCGCTCGCCGCCGACAAGCTCGAGGCCCTGGGCTGCGTCACCGGCAAGCCGATCGCCCAGGGCGGCATCCGCGGCCGCTCGGAGGCGACCGGCCGCGGCATCGCCTTCGCCACCTGCGAGGCCTGCTCGATCGAAGAGGACATGAAAGCGCTCGGGCTGACGACGGGGATCGAGGGCAAGCGGATCGTCGTCCAGGGGCTCGGCAACGTCGGCCACAACGCCGCCAAGTTCCTGGAGCAGTCGGGGGCGGTGCTGGTCGGCATCGGCGAGGCCGAGGGGGCGATCTACAACCCCCAGGGGATCACGCTCGAAAAGGTCTGGGCCCACCGCCTGGAGACCGGCTCGATCCTCGACCTCCCCGGCGCCCAGAACCTGGCGAACCGCCGGGACGTCCTGGAGCTCGACTGCGACATCCTCGTCCCGGCGGCGCTCGAAAACCAGATCACCGAGGAGAACGCGCCGCGGATCAAGGCGCGGATGGTCGTCGAGGGGGCGAACGGGCCGACGACGAGCGAGGCGAGCGACATGCTCTTCGCCCGCGGGGTCCTGGTTCTCCCCGACCACTACGTCAACGCCGGCGGCGTGCTGGTCTCCTACTTCGAGTGGTTGAAGAACCTCTCCCACGTCCGCCTGGGGCGGATGGAGAAGCGGTTCGAGGAGAGCGCCTACCGGCGGATCCTGAAGTCGGTCGAGGGGATGACCGGCAAGCACCTGGGCGCCCAGGAGATCGCCGACGTCACCCGCGGCGCCGAGGAGGTGGACCTGGTCAACTCGGGGCTGGAGGACACCATGGTCACCGCCTACCACCGGCTGCGCGAGGTCAAGCTCAAGCACAACAGCCAGTTCGACCTGCGGACGGCCGCCTTCATCGACGCCATCGACAAGATCGCCCTCTGCTACGCCGACCTCGGGATCTTCCCGTAGGTCTCAGCCGCGGGAACCCCGGCGAAATCGCGGAGGCGCACCGGCAACCGCCGGGCGCCCCAGTTCCCCGGCGCCCCAGCGAAGCGGCCGGGGAGCGGCGTGCCGCAGGAGGCGCAGTCGCCCGCCGGGGTCAGATTCCACTCCTTGAGCACGTACCAGTCGCGGCCGATCAGGCGTTCGCCGCAGCCGTGGCAGAAGGTGCTCCCCCCGTCCTCGTCGTGGACGTTCCCGGTGTAGGCATAGCGCAGGCCGTTCGCCATGGCGATCTGCCGCGCCCGGGAGAGGGTCGCGGGCGGGGTCGGCCGGTTGTCGAGCATCTTGTAGTCGGGGTGGAAGGCCGTGAAGTGGATCGGCACGTCCGGCCCGAGCTTCTCGGCCACCCAGCGGGTCATCCGGTCGAGCTCGGCGTCGGAGTCGTTCTCCCCCGGAATCAGGAGGGTCGTGATCTCGAACCAGACGTCGGTCTCGTGCTTCAAGTAGACCAGGGTGTCGAGCACCGTCCCCAGGTCGCCGCCGCAGACATTCCGGTAGAAGCGCTCGGTGAAGCCCTTGAGATCGACGTTCGCGGCGTCCATGAAGCGGTAGAACTGGCGGCGCGGCTCCGGGCAGATCTCTCCGGCGGTGACCGCGACGGTCCGGACCCCCACCTCCCGGCAGGCCTGGGCGACATCGATCGCATACTCCAGGAAGATCACCGGGTCGTTGTAGGTGAAGGCGACGCTCCGGCAGCCCAGGCGTTCCGCGGCGCGGGCGATGACCTCCGGGGTGGCCTGGTCGGACAGGGTGTCGATCTCGCGCGACTTGCTGATGTCCCAGTTCTGGCAGAACTTGCAGGCCAGGTTGCAGCCGGCGGTGCCGAACGACAGCACCGGGGTGCCGGGGAGGAAGTGGTTCAGGGGCTTCTTCTCGATCGGGTCGACGCAGAAGCCGCTCGATCGCCCATAGGTGGTGAGGACGATCTGGTCGTCGAGGCGAGCACGGACGAAGCAGAGCCCGCGCTGCCCCTCCCGCAGCTTGCAGAACCGCGGGCAGAGGTCGCACTGAATGCGCTCGTCGTCGATCGCGTGCCAGTACTCGGTGGGGACGACGCTCGCGTCCCGAAGAATTTCGGTATCCATGAGACTGCCTTTCGGATTGACTCGCCCGCTCTCTCTGGGTACTAAAACAAGCGTAGGAGGGGCGGGATTCCGGAAGACGGTCTACTCCGCCTACTTCCCCGCCACCGTCGCCAGCGCCTGGAGCTCGGCGAGCGACCGCAGCACCCCGCCCCGCACCACGTAGCGCACCTTCCGCAGGTTGGCGACATCCGCCGCCGGGTCGCCGCCGACGATCAGGAGGTCGGCCGTCTTCCCCTTCTCGACCGTCCCGATCTCCTTGTCGAGCCCCATGGCGATGGCGCCGCCGCGGGTCGAGGCGGTGAGGACCTGTAGGGGTGTGAGCCCGGCCGCCTGCATGGCCTCCATCTCGCCGTAGACCGAGGGGCCGTGGAGGGTCAGGGGGTTGCCGGCGTCGGTGCCCATGGCGATCGTCACCCCGGCTTCCGAGACCCGCTTCAGGTTCATGGCGGCGGTCCGCTCGCGCTCGGTCGTCGTCTTGTCGCGGGCGGCGAGCCGGTCGGCGGTCAGCTCGGTCGCGGTCTTCGCCGTCTCCGCCACCTTGGCGAGGGTCCCCGGATCGATGCAGCCGTTGGGATCGTCGACCTTGGGCGCCTGCTTCTTGATCGCGCCGTCGAACATCCGCACGTAGCCCCGCCCGACGGTCAGGGTCGGGCAGTAGATCGTGCCGTTCTTCTTCAGGAGGTCGAGGAACTCCTCGTCGATCGGCTTGTCCCAGACGCTGTGGACTAAGAGATGCGCTCCGGCGCGGAGCGCCTCCTTGGCCTCGTCGAGGCCGGTCGAGTGGACGATCAGGGGGAGGCCGAGCTTCCGCGCCTCCTCTCCGGCAGCCCGCACGGCCTTCCCCATCTCGGCGATCGAGGGGCTGGGCTGCGGGATGTACCAGACCTTGATCGCCCGGGAGCCCTGCTCGGCGAGGTAGTGCACCCCCGAGCGGCCGGTCTCGGCGTCCTTCAGATGGATGAACTGCCGCTCGGCCGGGAGGTTGAGCCAGTGGTCGAGGGTCGAGAGGAGCGGTCCGGCGGCGGCGACGTGAGGGACCTCGAGTGCTCTCCCCGAAGCGCTTCGCGAGCTCCAGGGTCCAGGGATAGCCGCCGACGTCGAAGACCGCGGTGACCCCCGAGCAGAGGTAGGTGTGGCCGAAGCGCTCGGGGTGGCTCTTCAGGTCCGCCTCGACCTTCTCGTAGGGGTGCGCGCTCCGGACGTCCAGAGCGTCGGGCCGGCCGTCCGCCCAGCCGGTCTGGGAGAAGTGGACGTGGGCGTCGACGAGCCCGGGGGTGATCCACTGCCCCTGCAAGTCGACCGTCTCGATCCCCGGCCGGAACCGGGCAGGCGGCGCGAGCCCCGGCACACTCGATCTTCCCCTCCCGGAGGAGCACCACGGAGTCCGGCACCGGCGCCTCGCCGTTGCCGTCCACGAGGGTCGCCCCCACGAGCGCCCGCGGCGGCGGCGGCACCCCCGGCAGGTTCGAGAAGGCGGTGCTGACCGCGATCTTCCAGCCCTTTTCGGTCTTCAGGAAGACGCGCTCCGAGAGCCCTGCGTCCTCCCGGGCGCCGTAGCGCACCCGGTAGCGGTAGGTCCCGTAGATCACCCCCGGCCGGATCGGGGTCAGCCGCAGGTCCTCGGCCGAGAAGTGATCGGGCCACCCCTGGCCGGCGTTCTTCGCGAGGCCGGCGTAGCCGAGCTCGAACCCCGTCGAGCCGGTCCGCGCCAGGCCGGCGGAATCGAGGTAGCAGGAGAGATAGGCGTCCTTGTTCTTGTCGCGGATCGCCTGCAGGTTCTTCTCGAAGAGGGAACGGGCGGCGGCGATGTCCAAGGTATCGGCGGCATCCGCAGCTCTGGCTGCTGGCTTCTGAGCGTTGACCGACACCCCGAGAAGCAGGAGCGTCAGGAAGAAGCTGGGAAGCAACAGGCTGAGCCTGCCGGTGAAGCTCTGCTGGGCGATGGGCCGCGATCTGGCCATGAGACCTCCGGGAAAGACCGGCCCATCGTAGTGGACGGCGTCGCAGTTGAGCAACTCGGCTGGGTGGACGGTTGAGTCTGCTAGGCTTGGTCCATGCCGGATACGTCCGACAGCTCAACCCTCGACAATCTCGCGGAAGCCGCGCGGCAGAGAGAGGGGCTCGACCTCCTCCTGCTTTTCGGCTCCAGGGCCAGGGGAGAGGCCCACTCTGGATCGGACTGGGACCTGGGTTTTCTGGCTGGGCCTGACTTCGATGTCGACGGCTTTCTCGCCCGGTCGATCCGCTTGCTTGGCAGTGACCGTGTGGATCTAGTCGACCTTGACCGCGCCTCGGGCCTGCTCCGCTACCGAGCCGCTGGAGAGGGTCGGGTGCTCGCCGAGTCCGAGCCTGGCCGCTTCGATCGGTTCTGGTTCGAGGCGGTCTCGTTCTGGTGTGACGCCCAGCCGATCTTCGATGCCGGCTATCGGGCCATCCTGGAGCGCCTGCCCTCGTGAGCGGCCTCGACCGCGCGCTCCTCGCCGAGAAGACCGCCTCGATTGAGCGACACCTCGCCCGCGTGGCGGATCGCTTGCCGGAAAGTCCGGACCAGTTCCAGCCCTCGACCGATGCCTCAGACGCAGTGATCCTCCATCTCTGGCAGGCGGTCCAGGCGGTCATCGACCTGGCTCTGGGGGCCTGCCTGCGCCTCCACCTGGGCACTCCGAACAGCTATGGCGAGTCTTTCGAGCGGCTGGCCCAGGCTGGCTACCTGGACACCGGTCTGGCAGAACGGCTGACCCGGGCGGCGGGATTCCGTAACGTCGTCGCCCACACCTACGACTGCCTCGACATGCGCCGGATCTACCTGGCGGCGCAGCAGGGGCCCGCGGACCTTCGCGCCTTCCTAGGCCAGCTGCGAGACCTGGTCACGTAGAACGGCCAGGCAGCATCGAACGTGGGGAGAAGAGAAATGGCTCCTCGGGAGGGATTCGAACCCCCAACATTTCGGTTAACAGCCGAACGCTCTACCGTTGAGCTACCGAGGAACACGAAGAGCCGGGGAGGCTCCTGGAAGCGGGAATGTTAGGCGCGCACGCCTGAAGTTGTCAACCGGAGGCAGGAGCGGGGGTCGGGCTTCGTTTGATTCCGAGGACGGGCGACTGGCTGCGCGAAGCGCCCGAAGGAGCCCGCCCGCAGGATCAAACGGAGACCGGCGGCGACCCTCAAGGCCGCCGCCGGTTCCGGGTTTCTACGGCGAGGTGTCCAGGAACGGCTTCAGCTTGGTCGCCCGGCTGGGGTGACGGAGCTTGCGGAGCGCCTTCGACTCGATCTGCCGGATGCGCTCGCGGGTGACGTTGAACGACCGCCCGACCTCCTCCAACGTGTGCTCGGAGCCGTCGCCCACCCCGAAGCGCATCTTAAGGACCAGCTCTTCTCGCGGCGTCAAGGTCTTCAACACCTTGCGAGTCTGGTCCTTCAAGTTGGTGAAGATCACCGAGTCGATCGGCGACACGGCGTTTTTGTCCTCGATGAAGTCGCCGAGATGCGAATCCTCCTCCTCGCCGATCGGCGTTTCCAGAGAGATCGGCTCCTGGGCGATCTTCATGATCTTCCGCACCTTCGAGGCCGGCAGGTCCATCCGCTCGCCGATCTCCTCGGCGGTGGGCTCGCGGCCCAGCTCCTGCACCAGCGAACGGCTGGTGCGGGTGAGCTTGTTGATGGTCTCGATCATGTGCACCGGGATGCGGATGGTCCGCGCCTGGTCCGCGATGGCCCGGGTGATCGCCTGGCGAATCCACCAGGTGGCGTAGGTCGAGAACTTGTAGCCCCGCCGGTACTCGAACTTCTCGACCGCCTTCATCAACCCGATGTTGCCCTCCTGGATGAGATCCAGGAACTGCAGACCGCGGTTGGTGTACTTCTTGGCGATCGAGACCACGAGCCGCAGGTTGGCGACGATCAGCTCCTCTTTCGCCCGCTCGCACACCCCCTCGCCCTGGCGGATCTTCTCGATCGTCGCCGCGATCTCGGCGTGGGTCGTGCCGTAGCGCTCCTCCAGCTCCCTTAAGTGGGCGCGGTACTTGTCGATCCGCCGCCGGTGGAGAGCCTTCAAATCGTCGCTCGTCTCGCGCTTCAAGGCCGTCTGCGCCCGCTTGATGTCCTGCTCGAAGCGGGAGAACTGGCGGTCGATGTCCTTGAGGAAGTCGACCAGCCGGTTCCTCGTCTGGACCGAGAAGTCGATCGTCCGGATGTCCTTGGCGATCTTCGCCACCAGCCGGTCGACCTCGCGCTCGATCTCCAGGTACTTCTCGCCGTCCGGCTTGCAGCGCTTCTGCCGCTTCTTGAGCTCCTGGATCTCGTGGTCGTTGCCGGCGATCTGCTCGAAGATCTTCAAGTTGCCGCGGATGCGGTCCGAGGCCTTGGGATCGAGCGGCTCGTCGGGGTCGGCCGAGATCAGCTCGCGGAGAATCCGCTTGTCGCGCTGGGCGAGCTCGTTCAAGCGCAGCAGCTCGCGGAGAACGACGGGGTTCTCGCAGAGCGCCTCGTAGATCGTCCACTCCCCCTGCTCAATGCGCTGCGCGATCTCCACCTCGCCCTCGCGGTCGAGGAGAGGGACGGTGCCCATCTCGCGCAGGTACATCCGCACGGGATCGTTGGTCTTCTCGTGCGTCGTCAGGCCGAACTCGGTGGTCTCGTCCTCCTTCTTGTCGAAGTCGCTGCTGGCGCCGGACTCGAAATCGTCACGGTTCTGGTAGCGCTCGGGACGATCGATGACATCGATCCCCAGGTCGGCGAACCGGATGTAGATCTCGTCCAGCTCATCCGGAAGAGAGACCACCTCTTCCGGCAGCATCTCGTAAATCTCGTCGTAGAGGAGGTAGCCCTTCTCCTTCCCCAGCTCGATCAGCTGCTTGACGGAGGAGTACTTCTCTTCCACGGGTGCCAGGCTCGAAATGGACAATGGAACCTCCTAAAGTCTGCTCCCCTGCCAGGGGGAGCGGACGAGCGAACAGACCGGGGTCACCCGGCTCCTTTGCCGGCGCCCGGCCGTATTCGCCGATGCAGGCTGAGACTCAAACGCCTCTTCTCGTCGTAGAGGCGAGTGAGGAGAGCGTCATCCCCGCCTTGGCGCTGCGCTTCACCGATCTCGCTCGCCAACTCGCGCAACCGCCTCTCTTGGTGCCGGTGCGCGAGCTCGGCCAACAGCTCCGGCAGCTCGCGTTCTTTCGAGCCAACCGACGTTTCTACCAGAATCTGGGCCATTCGGTCAATCAGAGAGCCGTCCGAACCCAACTCCGCCAGGACCGCCCGACCTTCTGGAGGGGGGCCGCCGTTGGCTCTGCCATATAGAGTGCAGAAGACCTGAAAAATATTCCGGCATTGCGGATCGAAGAACACCTCCGGGGGGGCCAGCTCCGACAATTCCGGGGCAGGCGGAACCTGCTGCCCCTGTAACAGCAGGGAGAGCACCTGTTCTTCCACGCTGCGGACGACCCCGGCGTCGGCGTCCGCGCCGCCCCCCGGCCCGGCGGCGCTCGCCGACATCGGCGACCCCAGCGAAGCCCCGGGGGGCGACCCTGGCGCCGCGGCCGGCCGGCGCTCGGCGAGCTGGGCGAAGAAGATCTTCTCCGGAATCCGCAACCGCTCGGAGGCCCGGCGCAGGTAGTTGTGCCGGGCGACCGGGTCGGCGACCGCCGCCACCAGCTCGCGGACCGCCGAGGCCGCCGCCGCGGTCAGCCGGGGGGCGCTGCCGGCGTCCTTGGGGATCAGCCGCTCCATCTCCAAAAGGATGGCGTCCTCGGCGCCGTCGACGGCGGCGCGCACCGCCTCCCCGCCCTCGGCGAGCCGGAGCGAGTCCGGATCGTGCCCGGCGGGGAAGACGGCGCGGCGGACGGCGAGCCCCTCGGCGAGGAGGAGGGGGAGGGCACGGCGGTAGGCGTTCTCCCCCGCGCTGTCACCGTCGTAGGCGACCACCACCTCGGTGGCATAGCGCGCCAGGAGCCGGGCCTGCTCCGGGGTGAGCGCCGTCCCCATTCCCGCCACCGCGCCCTCGACCCCCGCGGCGATCGTGCCCACGACGTCGAAGTAGCCCTCGACGAGCACCGCCCGGCCGGCCTCGCGGATCTCGCGCTTGCCCAGGTGGAGGCCGTAGAGGAGGGTCCCCTTGTGGAACTGCTCGGTCTCGGAGGTGTTGACGTACTTGGCCGGATCGTCGCCCAGCGTCCGGCCGCCGAAGCCGACCAGGCGCCCCGAGGGGCTGTGGATGGGAAACATCAGCCGGTTCCGGAAGCGGTCGTAGGGCTCGCCGCCGCGCTCGGGGATGCCGGCGAGCCCGGCGGCCACCAGGTCGGCCATGGGGAGCCGCGGGTGGAGGGCCTGGACGAGATTGCGCCAGCCGTCCGGCGCATAGCCCATCCCGAAGCGCTCGATCAGCTCCTGGGGGATCTGGCGTTTGGCGAGATACTGCTTCGGGAGCGGCCACTTCTGGAGCTGCTCGGCGAAGAACTTCACCGCCGCGTCCAGAGCGCCCCCCACGTCGCGCTCGCGGCGGGCTCCCACCTTCTCCAGCCGGGTGGGGAGCGGGATGCCGTAGCGCTGGGCGAGCGACTCGACGGCGGCGGGGAAGTCGTCGCCGGTCACCAGCATGTGGAGCTTGATCGCGTCGCCGCCCTTGCCGCAGCCGAAGCAGTAGAAGAGCCCCTGCACGGGGTCGACGCTGAAGGAGGGGCTCTTCTCCTTGTGGAGGGGGCAGAGCCCCTGCATCCGGCGGCCGTTCTGGCGCAGCCGGGTGTGCTCGGAGGCGATGCCGACGATGTCGATGGCGTCGCGCACGGCCTGCACGAGCTGGGGGGTGAGCTGGACGTTGCCGAGGGCCATGGTCGATCCGGTACTCTTCCTCTTCTATACGTTGCCGCAGGCGCCCCGAGTGGGACAGCCGCTCAGGCGCTCCGCAGAGTGACGACCGTCGCCCCGTCGCCGCCCTCGTTGGCGGCCCCGGAACGGAGCTCCGAGACCCCGCGATGGGCCCGCAGGTGCTCGCGGACCGCCTGGCGGAGGCGACCGGTGCCATGCCCGTGGATCACCCGCACCTCCTTTCGGGAGGAGAGGAGGGCCTGGTCGATGTAGGCGTCGAGCACCTCCAGGGCCGGCTCCACCCGCTGGCCGATGAGGTTGACCTCGGCGGGAGCCTCGGGGCTCTCCTCCGGATCGGCCCGATGGGGATCGGCCCGCCGGGCGCGCTCGCGGCCGAGCTCGCGCTCGGTCATCCGGGGGGCCGGGCGCTCTGGGACGGCGATGGGGACCAGGTCCTCCGGCCGGCAGCGGACCCGCTTGCCGCGGACGGCGACCTCCGCCCGGCCGGGTTCGAGCTTCTCGATCACCCCCTCCCAGCCGAGTTGGGCGTGGCGCGCTCTGGCCCCGACCGCGAGCGCCCCCGAGGCGGCGGGCTCCGCGGGGACGAGCTCCGGGGCGGCCTCGAACAGGCGCTCGACCGCCTCGGCTTCGAGACCGCGCCGCCGGCCGCCCTCGAACTCCTCGCGGAGCCGCTCGACCTCCCCCCGGAAGCGCTCCGTCGTCTCCCGTCTAAAGGCGTCGAGGTCGCCCTTGAGCTTCTTGCCCACCGTCCGCCGCTCCTCCTCGATGGCGGCGAGCTCCGCGGCCAGCCGGCGGCGGAGCTTCTCGGCGTCGGCGGTCTCCTCGGCCAGGCGGTCGCGGGTCTCGGCGAGCTCCTGGCGCACCCGGTCGACCTCGGCGATCAGCCGGCGGAGGTCCCGGTGTTCGGTGCCCAGCCGGGCCTCGGCGCGGTCGAGCCACTCCGCCGGCAGCCCCAGGCGTCGGCCGAGGGCGATCGCCTCGCTCCCGCCCGGCGGGCCGGGGACGAGCCGGAAGGTGGGCCGGCCGGTCGCCGGGTCGAACTCCATGGCGGCGCAAGTGGCGCCGTCCAGCTCCAGGGCGGCGGCGGCGAGCTGGGCCAGGTGGGTGGTGATGATCCCCAGGGTGCCGTGGGCGAGGAGGCCTTCGAGGAGCGTGACGGCGAGCGCCGCCCCCTCCTCGGGATCGGTGCCCGAGCCCAGCTCGTCCAAGAGAACGAGGCTGTCCGGCCCGGCCCCTTCCCAGGCCTCTTTCAAGCGCAGCAGGCGGCCGCTGAAGGTCGAGCGGTCGGCCATGAGGTCCTGCTCGTCCCCCACCGTCGCCACCAGGCAGTTGAAGAAGGGCACCCGGCTCCCCGCCGCGGCGGGGATCGGGAGGCCGCACTGGGCGGCGAGGGCGAGGATGCCGGCGGTCTTGAGCGAGACGGTCTTGCCGCCGGCGTTGGGGCCGGTGACGACGAGCACCCGGCGGCCTCTGTCGAGCGCGAGATCGATGGGGATGATCGTCCCCGAGTGCCCGGCCTGGCCGAGGGCCTCGGCGCGGAGATCGGCGAGGAGCGGGTCTAAGAGCGGGTGCCGGGCGGCGAGGAGCCGCAGCTCGTGCCGGGGGCCGATCTCCGGCAGGTTCCCTTCGCTCACCTCGGCGAAGCGGACCGCCGCCTGGAGGAGATCGAGCTCGCCCAGGAAGCCGGCGTGCGTTAAGAGATCGGGGAGGGCCGCCCGCGCCGCCGCGACCAGCTCGGCGATGATCCGGCGGCGCTCGGCCTCCTCGTCCTCGACCGACTGCTGGAGGTTGTTGTTCGACTCGACGACGTGGAGCGGCTCGAAGTAGAAGCTCTTGCCGGTCGCCGAGCGGCCGTGGACGAGACCGCTGCTCCTCCCCCGCGAGCCGGCCTGGAGGACGAGGACCAGCCGGCCGCCGCGCATGGGGATGGTCTCTTCCGACAGCTCGTCCTTGTGGCTGCTGACGAACTCGCCCAGGTCCCGGTAGAGCTGGTCGCGGACCCGGCGGATCTGGCCGCGGAGCGAGGCCAGGCGGGGGCTGGCGTCCTCCCGCACCTCGCCGCGGCGGTCGAAGGTGCGCTCGATCCGGCGCAGGAGATCCGAAAGCTCGGGGAGGCCGGTGGCGAGGTGCCGGAGGTCGGGGGCCGGGGGATCGGACTGGGCGATCCGCGCGGCGGCGGCGCGGCTCGCCCGCAGGAGGTCGGCCAGACGGACGATGTCGATCCCCTCCAGCGGGGGGCGGCCGGTGGTCAGCCGGTCGAGGAGCTCGCCGACGGGGAAGTCGAAGTCGGGGACGAGGGGCGCCCCGCCGGAGATCCGCGCCGCCTCCTCATAGCGCCGGCGGCGGACTTGGAGGTCGGCCTCGTCCTCGGCCGGGGTGAGGTCGAGGACCCGCTCCCGCCCGAGATCGCTCGCGGCGAGGCGCGCGAGGACGGCCAGGAGGCTCGGGAACTCCAGGGCCTGGGCGGTGGCGGCGGAGAGGATGGGCGAGGAGAAGGTCATGCTGGAGGTCATCTGTCGGTAGGATCGCGATACAACCGTTACAACAAAAAACGGGAGCAGGGCCTTCCGCCCCACCCCCGCTTTCGGCTCGGTCTAGCTGACGATCTAGGCGAGGCCCTGGCGACGCTCTTCCGACAGTTTGCGCAAAATCTTCTTGCGCGCCTGTACGGCCTTCCGCTTGCGCTTGACGGACGGCTTCTCGAAGTGCTGCCGCTTGCGAAGCTCAGTCAAGATTCCAGACTTTTCAACCTTGCGCTTGAACCGGCGCAGCGCGTTCTCGAAGCTCTCTTCCTCGCGCACATGGACAACGGGCATCTTAAGGCTCACCTCTTTTCTTTTGGGACTTGAGAGACAGCCCCGCCGCAGGCGGCGGAGGGCTCGCAGCCGCCGATCTTGCCGCAACGGGGCTGGCAAGTCAAGGTCGTAACCGTCCGGCCAACCCCATCTTCCCCTGCCGAGCCCCAACCGGGAAAATGCGCCAGGAGGTAAACCATGGCGCAGAAGGCGAGCCGAGAGTTGACGAAGCGGGAGCAGCAGTGGCGGGAGCGGATCGAAGCGTGGCGTAGCAGCGGTCAGCGGCAGAGCGAGTTTTGCCGCGTCCACGGGTTCCCGGCCAGGTCGTTCAGCTACTGGAAGATTGAGTTGGTCCGGCGCGCGCATCTCCGCGTGGGTGAAGCGGCGCCGGGAAAGTCCCCGCAGCCCGAGGAGGCCGAGGGACCTGGAGGGCAAGCGCTTTGTTGGCGGCAGGTTGCCTGGCCTGCCCCGCCGCCGACTGGAGTTCCGTCGCGCGCTGCGGAGGACGGTCTGGAGGTGGTGTTACCGGGCGGCTGGTCGATTCGTCTAGGTCCGCGGTTTGAAGCGGAGTCCTTGAAGCGGTTGCTCGGCGTGCTGGAGGTCGTGTCGTGCTGATGCCGCCGTCTTCAGTGCGCGTGTTCGTGGCGTCTGGGGCGGTGGACCTGCGTCGATCGTTCGACAGCCTGGCCTACTGCACCCAGGAGTTGCTACGGCAAGACCCTCTGTCGGGCCACCTGTTCGTATTCCGCAACCGGCGAGGAGACCGGGTCAAGATTCTTTACTGGGACCGCACGGGCTACTGCCTCTGGTACAAGCGACTGGAGAAGGGGACCTTTCGTCTGCCAAGCGGTCCCGACGGAGGTGTGGAGATCAACGCCGCCGAGTTGGTGCTGTTGCTGGAAGGCATCGATCTGTCGGGTGCGCGTCGGCAGGTGCGCTATCTTCGGCGGAGTGCCTAAAGGGTATTCCTTTCCTGGAATCGATCATTTATAGTTGGGCTCCGCAATGGAACCGGAGCCCCAGCTTCCCACCGATCCCCAAGTTCTGCGGCAAATAGTCCTGGAGTTGCTGAGCACTCTGCAAGAGAGAGATCGCCGGATCGGCCAGCTGTCCTCGCAGCTGGAGGCGCTGAAACGGCGTCTGTTCGGAAAGCACTCCGAGAAGCTCGATCCAGATCAGTTGCTCCTCGAGCTGGGAGCATGGTTGACCTCGCAGCTGGGCGAGGAAAGCTCCGAGGGCCAGGCTCCCCAGCCTGTGGTCCCAGAAGAGGAAGGCTCCGCACCGCCAAAGAAAGGTCATGGCCGAAGCCGCTTGCCCGAGCGCTTGGCGCGGCAGCGCACGGAATACCATCCGGCTCCGGCGGACCGTGTCTGCCCGGAGTGCAAAGTGGATCTGCGCCGGATCGGTGAGGAGGTCAGCGAGCAGCTCGAGTACGTGCCGGCGAGCCTCTTCGTTCGCGAGCACGCGCGGATCAAGTATGCCTGTCCGCAATGTCAGGGCCCTGTGGTGATCGGGAGCTTACCGCTCCAGCCGATCGCCAAAGGGCTGCCTGGGCCTGGCCTTTTAGCCCATGTCCTGACCAGCAAGTATGCGGATCACCTACCGTTGCATCGCCAGGAGGGGATCTTCCAGCGCCATGGCGTGGAGCTGAGCCGGAAGACGCTATGCGATTGGGTCGCGGCGGGTGCGGCGCAGCTCAAGCCGTTGGTCCTGGTGATGAAGGACGAGGTGCTCGGCTCCCGCAAGATCCACACCGATGACACGACGGTGCCGGTGCGCGACAAAGATCGCGCTTCGATGCGGCAAGGTCGATTGTGGATTTACATTGGGGACGCTGAGCATGAGCATCTCGTCTTCGACTACACGCCGGATCGAAAACGCGACGGCCCGCAGCGCTTTCTGGCCGGCTACAAGGGCTATCTCCAAGCCGATGCCTATGGCGGCTACAACTGTGTGTATGCGCCGCAGGGGGAATCGCGTGAACCTGGCGCTATCGAGGTCGCCTGCTGGGCGCATGCCCGGCGAAAATTCTTCGACTCGATGTCGAGCGACGGCCGGCGCTCGTCGGTCGCCTTGGCCTATATCCGCGAGCTGTATGCGATCGAGAAACGGGCACGCGACCTGAGCCCCGAGCAGCGCCATGCCCTGCGCGGCCAGGAAGCTCCGCGAATTCTCAAGGCAATGAAGGCCTGGCTCGAAGAGGAGGCGCCGAAGGTCTTGCCCAAGAGCCCGATGGGCGACGCCATCACCTACTCCCGTGGGCAGTGGGTAGCCCTCACGCGCTACCTCGAAGACGGCATTCTAGAGATCGACAACAACCGCGCCGAGAGAGCTTTGCGGCGGGTCGCCATCGGCCGGAAGAACTGGATGTTTGCGGGCAGCGATGAGGGTGGACATCGCGCGGCGATCATTTACAGCGTGGTGGCCAGCTGCGCCGTCCTCAAGATCGATCCATTCGCCTACCTACGCGACGTACTGCAACGCCTCCCATCGTGCCCTCCCGCCGACCTGAAGAACCTGACGCCGAAGGCCTGGAAGGCAGCCTCGCTCGCCGCCCAGGCCAACTGAGCGGCGGCCGCCGCCTCCCGCCATCCAAGCGTGGCATCTTCGCCCGGTCCTCCGGGCAAGACCTGGCACTGAGGGAGGCCTGCCGGCTTGGCCGAAGTACAGCTCTGGGTAAAGGGGGGGAGGCAGGCCCACGCTGGGAGGCGGGCCGCTCGGGAGGGCCGACCTGGGGTTCGCCGGACGGTTACTCAAGGTCGGCTCGTCGGCTCGGCTTGAGCGGAAACTGAAAAGCCGGCCCAAAACGTCTCCAAACGCCGAAAAAGTCTCTCCAAAGTCCAAATGCCCCTCGATAAACTGAAATGGGAAGCCTCCAAAGTCGTTCAGGCCCTCGATAAACTCAAATGCGCGGCCTCCAAAGTCGTTTTGTCGCTGGATAAACTGAAGTATGCGGCCCCTAAACCCCTTGGGCCCCTCGCTAAACTGAATTACGAGCGCCCTAAAGTCTTTTTGCCCGGCTCGAAAGTGCCTCGGAGAGGTTTCGGCGAGCTTTAGGGAGGTTCCGCGGGACTTTAGGGGCGTTCCGCGGAGCTTTGGAGACCTTCGCGCCGACTTTAGGGAGGCTCGAATCTCGTTTGGAGACCTCCGAGGCGAGTTTAGGGAGGTCGGAAAGGTCTTTAGGGAGCCTTGGCGCGGGTTTGGCGGCTCCCGAATCGACTCCCGAGGGAGTCGGGAGCCGTTTACCGGCCGGCTGCCGGCTTCCCGGCGGGCACGGCGGGCGCCGGCAGGGGAAGCGCGGGGGTGGCGGTGGAAGCGCCGGGTTTGATGGCGTCGAAGTCGAGCTGGTAGACCCGGGTGTCCTCCTCCCGCGGCCGCTTCTCGAACCAGACGCCGGCCGCGGTCCCCGCCGAGTCCCGGGGGTAGAACCAGGCCTCGATGCCGCGCTCCGGGTAGGCGTGGACGTTGTGGGGGTTGGGTGCCCCGAGAAGCTCGCGCACCTCGGGCGGGGTCATCCCTCGCTTGGCCTCCGAGAAGCGCTCGGAGGTCATGAAGCGGGCCGCCCGGATCTTCTCCAGCTCGTCTTTCAGGGCCGGGTTGTCCGGATCGACGGCGAGCGCCGCCTCGCAGATCTCCGCCGCCCGCTGGTAGTCCCCCCCTTCTGAGCGTACTGCCGGGCGATCTCCAGATCCTCGTCGCTCTTCATCCGCAGGGCGGCCTGCTGGCGCCGGGTGAGCGGCTCGCCCTGGACCGGGGGGTTGGCGTTGACGAAGTCGACGAGCCGGCGGTCGAGCTCGGCGGTCAGGGTCTCGACCTCCCGGGCGAGCCGCGCCGATTCCGCCGCCGGTCCGGCCGGTGCCGCCGATGCTGGCGCTGCTGGCGATGCCGCCGATATCGCCGGCCGGCTGGCGACGGGCCCGAGGGCGGCGAGCTGCTCCCGCTTCTGGTCGAGCTCCTGCTTGCTCCGCTGAAGCCAGAGCCACTCCTGGTCCGACTCGGCCGCCGATCCCGAGCCCGGCGAAGCGCCGCCGCAGGCCGCGAGGGCGAGGAGCAGGAAGAGGCCGGCCAGGAGGAGCAGGGGGCACGAACGCTGGAGGCGGAACGGGTGCGGCATGGCGGGAGGCCGGAACGTACCACAGCCGGCGCCCCCCCGGCAATCCACCATGGCTAAGCCTTTCATCTCCAAAGGGTTTTGACCGCGACCGCGCTTGACACAGAGAAAGCCCGTACTGAATAATCAATGCCCTCATAGAATGTCGCCACATAAGGTCGCGGGAGAGTCGAGGATGTCCTTTTCCGACAGAGTGGAAGAGCTGAATCAGGAGATCGGTGCCAGCGTCGAGCGCGCCGTCTCCGACCTGCGCCGCCGGCTCGCCGAGCGGCTGCGCGCCAGCAACGAGCAGATGCGCGCCAGCAACGAACAGATGCTGCGGGAGGTGGAGGAGCTCGCACCCTCTCTGCCGGCGAGCTTCCTGGCGGACGTGCACGTCGCCCCCTTCGCCGACGAGGCCTCGGCGAGCGCTCGCCAGACCGCCTTCTCCGAGCTGCGCGACGGCCTGGTCGCCATCGACCGGTCCCGCTCGCAGACCGAGGTGCTCACCGCCCTCCTCGGCGCCACCGGGAGCTTCGCCTCCCGGAGCGCCATCCTCCTCCTGCGCGGCGGCGATGTCCGCGGCTGGGGCGCCCACGGCTTCAACGACGAGGCGGATGTCCGCGCGGTCGCCTTCGCGGTGCCTGCTGCTGGCGATGCTGGCGGCGCTGGCGGTTGGGGACGCCTCGCCGCAGGGGAGGGCGCGGTGCGGCTCGTGGCCTCCGAGTGCGCCGAGCTCTGCAGCCAGCTCGAGAGTCCCCTGGCGCACGACGGCGTCGCCGTTCCCATCGTCCTCCGCGATCAGCTCGCGGCGGTCCTCTACGCCGACAGTACCGACGGCTCGGACGCCTCGGACGGGCAGGGGAACCACGCCCGGAACACGCCCTGAACATCGAGGCCCTGCAGACGTTGACCTACGTCGCCGCCCAGGCGATCGAGCTGCTGCCGCTCCGCGAGCGCGCCTCCACCGCGACCCTGCACCTGGCGGAGACCGCCGATGCCGCCGATGCCGCCGAGCCCGCCGATGCCGTCGCCGCCGCAGCCACGGCCGGAGCCCACGAAGACGAGGCGGCCGGAGAGGCGAGTCACGCCCCGGAGGCCTCCCCCGCGGAGCCTGCCGCGAGCGAGCCGCACCAGGAAGCGCAGCCCGAGACGGCTCCGGAACCGCAGGCTGCTGCCGAGCCCGAGCCCGAGCACCCGGCCGCGCAGGCGGGGAGCGTGGCGGAAACTTCCGAGGTTCACTGGCCGGTCCAGGAGGATCACGGCGCCGACGAGCTGGTGGAGCTGCCGGAGGAGGAGGAGACCTACTGGGGAGGCAAGACGGAGACCTGGCCTGCCCCGGTCCCCGAGCCCGAGCCCTCAGCCCCGCTCGCTGAGGACGCGCCCGCCACGCCCGCCGATGCCGCCGAGCCCGCCGAGCTGATCTCGCCCGTCGCCGAAGCCCCCCAGGAGACGGTCCTCCTGAAGCGGCCGAGCTTCGAGCCGCCGGCGGCCCCGACACCCGAGCCGACCTACCCGCGTCCCGTTGCCCCGCTCGCGGCGGCTCCGGAGGCATCGGCAGCATCGGCGACATCGGCAGCGGCAGGCTTCGAGGCTCCCTCCATGCCGACTCCGGCGTCGGCGCCGCCGGATGCCGAGCGGAGCGGCACCCCTGCCACCCCCGCGAACACCAACCCCGAGGTCCGTCCGCCGAGCGACGTCGAGGGGCCGGGCTGGGCCTTCGCCACCACTCGGGTCCAGGTCTCGGCCGACGACGCCGAGCTGCACGAGTTGGCGCGGCGCCTGGCGCGCCTCCTGGTGAGCGAGATCAAGCTCTACAACGAGGACCAGGTCGAGGAGGGGCGCCGCAACGGCGATATCTACGAGCGGTTGAAGGAGGACATCGACCGCTCCCGCCAGATGTACGAGGGGCGGATCGATCCGGTGGTCTTGAGGACGACAGACTATTTCTATCAGGAGCTGGTGCGGATTCTGGCCGCCGGAGATTCGCGAGCCCTGGGGATCTGATCGCGGGCCGCGCTGCCGGCGAAGCCACCTCGGCAACCGGCGGTCCGCCGGGTTCCGGGCCCGAGAGCCGCGGAACCCCAAGGTAGGAGTAAAGTGTCTGGTGTGAGTTTCTCCGTTTCGAGCCGGCGGTTCTCCCCCGCCCTCCTCCTCCTGCCCGTTCTCCTGGGCTCGTCCAGCACCGTCCCGTCGCTCGCCGTCGCTCGTACGGCGGCGATCTCGTCGATATCGCAGACCTCGAGTCGCATCGCCCAGGCGCCGATCCCCAGCCTCGCCGGCGGGGACGAGACGAGCCGCCTCTACGCCAAGGCGGCGGCGGCTCTCCGCCGGCGCGACTGCCAGACCGCCGAGCGCGACCTCCTCCCGCTCACCACCCGGCCGGACGGCGCCAAGCTGGCACGCCTGACCTACGGCCTCTACGCCCACGCCTGCGAGCAGCTCAGCTTTGCCGAGGAGCAGCTCTTCGCCGCCCCCGATCCCGGCGGGCCGCTCGAGGACTGGCGCCTCTTCATCCTCTCCGACAGCTCGGCGGCCAACGGCCACCTCCTCCTCGCCCAGGCGGCGCTCGCCAAGCTCCTCGGCGACTACCCCGACTCGCCGCTCCGCCCGCGGGCCTTCGTCCGCCTGGCGACCCTCGCCTGGAGCCAGGGCAACACCCGGAGAGCCGTGGAGACCGTCGCCCGCGCCCGCACCGAGCCGGTGCACGGCGACGAGGGGCAGAAGCTCGAAGCCCTGGCCTGGGAGATCACCACCCGGACCGGCGACGGCGCCGGGCAGCTCGAAGCCGCCCGGCGGCTCCTCGCCGACTGGCCGGGCGAAGCGACGCGGCTCCATGTGGCCGACGGCTTCCGCCGGCCGGACGGCGGGATCGACTGGGCGGAGCTGCTCTCGACCGACCAGCTGAAGCGCCGGAGCGACGCCCTCCTCGCCCTCGACCTGCAGCCGAACGCCGTCGCCGCCCTCGACGCCGTGAAGCTGGCCGACCGCGATCTCGACTGGTACCTGCGGAAGGCCGATGCCCTGACCCGCGGCCATCAGGGGGCCGACGCCCTGACCCTCCTCGTGGCCGTCGACCGCTTCGCCACCGAGCCGCGCCAGCAGGCCCAGCTGGAATGGGCGCGCGGCATGGCGGCCGCCGACCTCGCCAGCGCCCGCCGCGGCAACCCCCTCTCGACTCCCGACCGCCGCTCTTTCGGCCAGATCGCCCAGCAGCACTTAGCGAAGGTCGCCGCGCTCGGCGCCGACCGCGCCCTCGCGATTCGCGCCCTCCGCGCCCTCTACGCCGGGCAGGCGGAGGCCGAGCTCTTCGACCGCTCGCTCGCGACGCTGCGCCAGCTGCGCCAGCTCGACCCGGCGGACACCACCGGCGCCTCCCACCTCTGGCAGCTCGGCTGGCGCGAGTACGCCGGGCGCAACTACTCGGGCGCCGTCGGCGACTGGACCGAGCTCGCCGACCTCTACCCCGGCGACAGCGCCGCCCGCCGCGGCCGCTACTGGACGGCCCGCGCCTTCGAGGCCCTGGGCGAGGGGGAGCGCGCCCAGCAGATCTACGACGAGATGGCCACCGCCGACACCTCGGACTTCTACTGCCGGGCCGCCCGCATCCATCTGAAGCACCAGGGGGCTGCGGCCTCGCGGGCGACCGCTTCGAGCGCTTCGAGCGCGGCGGCCAGGATCGTCGAGACCTGGCCGGACGACCCGGCGCTCCGCCGGGCCCGCCTGCTGACCGATCTCGGGCTCGACGACCTCGCCGCCTCCGAGATCGAGCTCTCCCGGGCCCAGGCCGAGCCGCGCTCGGTCGCCGCCCTGGAGGCCCTGATCCTCGCCCGCCGAGGCGAGCGCCGGAAGAGCATGCTGACCATCCGCACCGCCTTCCCGGCCCTGGGCAGCCCCTACCAGGCGAGCCTCCCGGAGCAGGCGCGGCGGCTCTACTACCCCTTCGACTACCAGGAGACGATCCGCAAATGGGCCGAGGCGAACCATCTGCCGGCCTACGTCGTGGCCGGCATGATCCGCCAGGAGAGCGGCTTCGACACCAACGCGGTGAGCTCGGCCGGGGCCCGCGGGTTGATGCAGCTGATGCCGGCGACCGCCAAGGAGCTCGCCCATCGCTTCGGCGTCCCCTTCTCCCACGACCGGATGAGCGAGCCGGCCTTCAACCTGCAACTCGGGACCTCCTACTTCCGCCAGGTGATGTCGATGTTCGACGACAACCTGGAGCTCGCCCTCGCCGGCTACAACGGCGGCCCCTTCCGCATCAAGCGGCTGTGGCACGAGTCGGGCTCGGGCGAGGTCGACCGCTTCCTGGAGGGGCTCGACATCGAGGAGTCGAAGATCTACGTCAAGCGGATCCTGGTGCTCTCCGACAGCTACCGCCAGCTCTACCCCACGGCCGGATAGGTCCCTCCGCGCCTTGCCAAGTCCCCGGGCCGGCTTCTCTCTGGCGTTCTTTCTGCCGCTCGCCCTCGCCCTCCTGGCGTCGCTCGCCACCGGCTGCGGACGGCAGCCGCCGGTCGGCACCGTCCAGCCGGTCCAGCCGGTCCACGCCGGGCCGATCGTCTTCATCACCTTGAACGCGCTCCGGGCGGACGTCGTCGCCGCGCTCGGCGGCGCCGATCCGGAGCTGACGCCCAACCTCGACAAGCTGATGCGGGGCGCCGACTGGGCGGGACGGGCGATCGCCCCCTCGTCCTGGGTGATCCCCTCGACCGCCGCGCTCCTGACTGGCCTCCGGCCCTGGCAGAACCAGGTCCTCTGCCAGGACAGCGCCGTGCTCGCGCCCGACCTCCTCACCCTCCCCGAGGCGTTGAAGGCGGCCGGCTACAGCACCCACGGCTACTACCACGGTCACTGGATGGAGGGGGAGAGCGGCTACGGCCAGGGGTTCGACAGCTGGGAGCTCCTGGGCGACGCCGACGATGCCGTCGACCGTCTCTCCCGGCTGCCGGCCGGCCGCGAGCTGGTCTTCGTGCACATCCCCGAGCCGCAGCCCCCCTACGTCCGCCGCGGCTGGCTCCAGAAGCGCGTCAAGGACCTCTCGCCCGATCTGCCGACCCAGGTCCGCTCGGCCGAGCTCGCCAAATACCAGGATCCCGCGGTCCCGCTGCCGCCCGACGTACGCCGCCGCTTCTGGGACCTCTACCGGCTGCACGTCGCCTGGGCCGACGAGAAGCTCGGCCGGCTGCTCGACGCGCTCCACCGGAGCGGCCAGTGGGACCGCACCCTCCTGGTCGTCACCGCCACTTATGGCGAAGCGCTCGGCGCGACCGCCGACGGCCTCGACCGGCAGCGGATCGAGGTGCCGCTCGCGATCAAGCTCCCGGCCGGCTGGCGGCGGCCGATCGCCGCCGCCAGGACCGAGCGGGTGGCCACCCTGCGGCTGTGGGCGACGATGGTCGAGGCGGCGGGCGGGCCGCTCCCCCCGGCGGTGGCGCCCAGCCTCTTCGCCCGGACGTCCCAACCTCTCCCCGTCCTCTCCGAGCTCTACTGCGGCGACGGCACCAACAGCTTCTCGCTCGTCGACGGCGACGATCAGCTCCTCTGGGAGTCGCGCTTCGCGCCGCCGGAGCCGGAGTACTACCGCGCCCGGCTGGCGGAGACTCCCGGAGCTCCGCCGCTCACCCCCCCGCTCCGCGAGGACTCGGAGGTCGTCCTCGGCCGCCTGGCGACCGCCTTCGCCGCCGCCCGGCCCTTCTCCGGCATCTCCCCCCCGCGCCTCTCGCTCCGCCGCTTCGCGGGGCGCTCGGGGAGCCGGCGGATCGACGATCCGAGGCGGCAGGCGGAGCTCGCCGCCCGGCTCGTCCGCGCCTGGCACCGCTTCGTGCCCGAGGAGCTCTCCCCGGACGAGGAGGATCGGGCTCGCGAGCTGCCACCGCCACCCCCCGCGCACTGACCGACTGCGATATACTGCCCAACCGCCCCGCCAGGGCTCTCCCTGGGTCCATAGCTCAGCGGTTAGAGCGTCCGGCTCATAACCGGTCGGTCCCTGGTTCGAATCCAGGTGGACCCACTCTTTTGAGGGATGTTCTCGTTGACCGACAAAAAACAGCCCGAGAGAAAAAAGGGGCGCCAGGCGCCCGGTGGTGGCCTACCCGAGGGTGCCTCTTAGCGGAGGCACCCTTTTCGTTTTGGAGGAAATGGATTGAGTCAATACCTCGATACGATCGCGGAGCTTCAAGAAGCGCTCGACCAGCTGGTCGAGGCCCGGGAGCGGCTGCACGGAATTCCCGACTGGATGCGCGAGCTCCACGACGAGCACACCGTAAAAAACGCCGAGATCCAGGCGCTCGAAGAGGCCGCGGAGGTCCTCGGCAGGGATCGCCGGGCGGCCGAGGGCGCCATCGCGGACGCCCAGGAGAAGCTCAAAAAGTACCAGCAGCAGATCAACAAGGTGAGCACCCAGCGCGAGTACGGCGCCCTCCTCCAGGAGATCGACAGCGCCAAGGCGCTGATCACGAGCTGCGAGGAGCAGGCCTTCTCGTCGCTCGAGAACCTCGACCGGACGACCGCCGACCTGACCGCCCATCGCGAGGCCTTCAAGGAGCTGGCGGACCGCTACGCGGCCGAGCTCGCCCGCTGGGAGGCGGAGAAGCCGGCGGTGGCCGAGAAGGTGGCGGCGCTCGAGGCCCGGATCGCGGGTTTGAGAGAGAAGCTGCCGCGCGGCCTCTACGCGCAGTTCGAGCGCATCCGGGAGCGCCACGGCGGCACGGCGCTCGCGCCCATCCGCCTCCTCGAACGCCCGGGGGGCAAGGGGCCGCGCGAGTGGCACTGCGGGGCCTGCAACTACCGGGTGCGGCCGCAGGTGGTGGTCGAGATCCGCAACAGCAGCGACCTCGTGCAGTGCGACAGCTGCAAGCGCATCCTCTACCTGCCCGAGCCGCCGGCCGCCGCATGAGCGACCCCCAGGTGGGCGTCCCGCCAGCAGCGCCGGCGGATCTCCAGGCCCGCCTGGCCGCGGTGCGCGGCGAGATCGAGGCCGCCTGCGCCAGAAGCGGCAGGAGCGTCTCGGCGGTGACCCTCCTCGGCGCCAGCAAGACCCAGCCGGCGGAGGTCCTGGCGGCCGCCTTCCGGCTCGGCCTCCGCACCTTCGGCGAAAACCGGGTGCAGGAGGCGCTCGGGAAGACCGCCCTGCTGCCGCCGGCGGTCGTCGCGGGGGCGGAGTGGCACCTGATCGGCCCCCTCCAGTCGAACAAGGTGAAGGTCGCCCTGGACCTCTTCAGGGTCGTCCACTCGATCGACCGGCCGAAGATCGCCACCGCCCTCGACCGCGAGGCGGCCGGGCGCGGCCTTCACCTCACCGGTTTCCTCGAGATCAACCTCGGCGGGGAGGCGAGCAAGCACGGTTTCCCGCCGGCCGGCCTCGCCGCGGCCGTGGCGCCGCTCGCCGGCCTCGCCCACCTGCGCATCACCGGCCTGATGGCGATCCCGCCCGAGGCCGAAGACCCCGAGGGCTCGCGCCCCTGGTTCCGCCGCCTGCGCGAGCTGCGCGACGAGCTCGCCGCCCTTCCCGAGTGGCAGGGCTTCCCCGGCTACCTGTCGATGGGGATGAGCCACGACTTCGCCGTGGCGGTCGAGGAGGGTGCCACCCACGTGCGGGTCGGCACCGCCCTCTTCGGTCGACGGCGTAGCCCGGTCTAGCTCATGGTAAGATATCTATAAGGCAGCGTTTACCACAGCTTAGAGGCGACACCCGGGCCGCGAGCGCGGTCGATTTACCAGGAGAACACCATGGCTCTCACTCCGCTCGACATCCAGAAGATGCGTTTTCCTCCGAAGATGCGGGGCTACGACCCGACCGAAGTAGGGAACTTCCTCGCCCTGGTGGCCGAGGACCTGGCCGCCAAGAGCGCCGACCTCGACAAGGCCGAGCGCGAGAACCGCTACTACCGCCAGCGGCTGGAGGAGACCGAGCAGCGCGAGCACCAGCTCCAGCAGACCCTGCTGCGGGCGCAGAAGGTCTCCGACGAGATCACCGCCAACGCCCGCCGCGAGGCCGAGCTGATGGTCAAGGAGGCGGAGATCGCCGCCGACAAGATGGTCCAGCAGGCGGTCGAGCAGTCGACCCGGATCGAGAGCAAGATCGCCGAGCTCCGCACCATGCGCCGCGAGCTGCAGATGAAGTTCCGCAACACCCTGGACCTCTTCCAGCGCATCCTCGAATCCGAGCTCGAAGAGGAGCGGGCGACCGCCACCGTCCACACCCTCCCCCGGAAGCGCAAAGAGGCGTGATTCCGGGCGCGGCCCTGCGGCTCTTCCCCGGCTACGCGGCGGCGGACCTCGAAGCTCCCGACGCCCGCCCGTTCCTCCTCTCCCGGCTGCTGGAGGACGGCGACGGTGCCGACCTCCGCCAGCTCTTCGCGGCGGTGCCCGAGATGTCGGAGATGCCGGAGACATCGGAAATATCGGAGGCCGGGGCCGCCGCCTGGCTGGCCGCCCACGGCGGCCGGCAGCTGTCGGTCCGCAGCCGTGCCTTCTGGGAGCTGGTGCTGGGGACGCCGGCAGGTCCCGCCGTTCCCGGCATCGCCGCCCTCTGGCCGCTGTGACCCTCCACCACCCCGAAGCGCTCGCCCCAGCCGCCCAGGAGCTCCTCGGGCGGCTCGCCGACCGCCCCTGGGCGGAGGAGCTCTATCTCGCCGGCTCGGCGGCCCTCGCTCTCCACCTCGGGCACCGGCCGGTGCGCGACCTCGACCTCATGGGTGGGACCAACCGGCTGAACGGCCCCGAGCGCCGCGATCTCCTGAGCGAGCTGCTCGCCTTGGACTCCGGCACCGAGGTCGAGACCGCCCGCGACGGCTATCTCTATTCGCGGCATGCGCGGCATGCGCGGGGTGACGGCGGAGCTGCCCCCTCCAGTGCCGGAGTGGGGCTGCGCTTCTTCTACTACCCCTATCCTCTCATCGACCCGGTCGAGGACTTCGCCGGGTTGGCCGTCGCCTCCCTCGCCGACCTCGGGCTGATGAAGATCGCGGCGATCATCAGCCGCGCCGCCCGCCGCGACTTCGTCGACCTCTTCCTGCTCTGCCGCGAGCGCCCCCTCGAAGACCTCCTGGGGCGCGCCGGGGACAAGTTCGGCCATGTCCGCGACTTCCCCCTCCAGGCGCTCAAGGGGCTCGCCGACCGGTCGCAGATCGCAGGCGAGCCCATGCCCCGGCTCGCTCTCCCCCTGGAGTGGGAGGAGGTCGAGGCCTGGCTCCGCGAGGAGGTTCGCCGGCTGGGCCGGGAGCGGGTAGGATTGCCTGGTGCCTGAGGCCCCGGACCTCCTGATCGAGAACCTGGCCGAGGTCGCCACCCCGGAGGGGACCACCCCCCGGCGGGGCGCCGACCAGGGGCGCCTCCGCCGCTTCCGGGGAGCGACTGATGTCGCCGACATCGCCGACATCGAAGTCCTCTGCCGGGACGGCCGGATCGCCTTCGTCGGGCCGACCGAGGAGCGGCGGCGCGGGTTCGGCGAGCTGCCCCAGGCCGAGCGCCTGGACGGCAGGGGGGGCACCCTCATCCCCGGCTTCGTCGATCCGCACACTCACCTCCCCTGGGCGGGGAGCCGGGAGGAGGAGTTCGCCGCCCGCCTCGCCGGCAGGACCTACCAGGAGATCGCGGCGGCCGGGGGCGGCATCCTCTCGACCGTCGCCGCCACCCGCCGGGCGAGCGAGGGGGAGCTGGTCGGCAACGTCCACCGCCGGCTCGACCAGATGCTCGCCTGGGGGACGACGACCGCCGAGGCGAAGAGCGGCTACGGCCTGAACCTGGCCGACGAATTAAAGCAGCTCGCCGCCATCCGCGACGCCGCGGCCGGCCACCCGGTCGACCTCGTGCCCACCCTCCTCGCCGCCCACGAGATGCCCGCCGAGTATCGGCAAGACCCCAAGGACCGCGGGCGCTATCTCGACCTGGTCTGCGAGGAGATCGTCCCCGCCGCCGCGGCCGCCGGGCTCGCCCGCTTCTGCGACGTCTTCTGCGAGACCGGGGTGTTCGACGCCGCCGAGTCGCGCCGGGTGCTCGCGGCCGGGGTGGCGGCCGGGCTCCTCCCCCGCCTCCACGCCGACGAGTTCGCCGATTCCGGCGGGGCGGCGCTGGCGGCCGAGCTGGGCGCCTACTCCGCCGACCACCTGATGGCGGTCTCGCCGGCCGGCATCGAAGCGTTGGCCGGCGCCGGGGGCCAGGGGGTTACCGCGGTGCTCCTCCCCGGCACCAGCTTCTTCCTCATGAAGGAGCACTACGCCCCGGCCCGCCAGCTGATCGCGGCCGGCGTGCCGGTCGCCCTCGCCACCGACTGCAACCCCGGCTCCTCGTTCACCGAGTCGATGCCGATGGTGATCTGGCTCGCGGTCTTAAAGCTCGGCCTCTCGATCGAGGAGAGCCTGACCGGGGCGACCTTGAACGCCGCCTGCTCGCTGGGGCTCGGGGCGGAGGTCGGGTCGGTCGAGCCCGGCAAGCGCGCCGACCTCGTCCTCCTCGACGCCCCGAACCTCCTCCACCTCGTCTACCACTACGGCATCAACCCGGTCGCCGCGGTGGTCAAGGCGGGCCGGGTGGTCCGGCGCGCCGTTTGACGTAGAATCCCTCCCCAACGCAACCTACCTCGTCGTTCACCCGAGAGGAGAACCGACCATGAGGCATAAAAGACCGCTCACCTTAGCCCTCGCCACCCTGCTGACCGCGCTCCCGTTGGCTGGGCCGGTCCGCGCCCAAGCACCCAAGGAGAAAGCCATGGAGAAGCCCGCGGAAGGCAAAGAGGTCACCACCCCGTCCGGACTCAAGTACACCGACATCAAGGTGGGGGACGGCGCGGAGGCCAAGCCGGGCCAGGTCGTCGACGTCCACTACACCGGCTGGCTGACCAACGGCACCAAGTTCGACTCCAGCGTCGATCGCGGCAAGCCGTTCAGCTTCAAGCTCGGCGCCGGCCAGGTGATCGAGGGCTGGGACAAGGGGGTCGCCGGAATGAAGGTCGGCGGCAAGCGCAAGCTCACCATCCCCCCGGGTTTAGGCTACGGCACCCAGAGCGTCGGCGGCGTCATTCCGCCGAATTCGACCCTAGTGTTCGACGTCGAGCTGTTGGGCGTCAAGTAGAGGATCCCCGATCTCGGTCCGGGTAGCGCCCCCGCGAACGGGGGCGCTCCTCCCTCCTACTTTCCCTTCTCGGGCCCCAGCGGATAGATCGGCAGGATGTCGACCGGCACCGCCTGCAAGCCGCCCGAGGGCGGTTTTGAGCGAGTCGCCGGCATGGCCGTACTTGGCGAGGAAGCGCTTCGTCCCCTCGTAGTCGCCCCGTGCCTGGAGGGTCAGGAGGTCGTGCAGGAGGTCGCGGATGGCGCCGGGGAACTTCTCTGAGACCGCCCGGAAGTGGGCCGAGGCGTCGACCGTCAGGGCCCCCTTCTCCAGCAGATAGTTGAACTGCGACACCACCCCCTGGCCGTGCGCCTCCTCGACCCCGAAGCGGGCCGAGCGGAAGAGGCCGGCCACATAGGTCGGTTCGAGCGAGCGGCGGAGCTCCTTCGGCATGTCCCCCTTCTCCATCAGGGCGAGGATGTTGTAGATCCCCATGACGTCCGCCTTGGCCTCCTCGATGGTCGAGAAGAGGTCCTTGAGCTCCAGGCGCACCTCGGTCTTCCGGCCGGCGACGGTGATCGTCCCCGGCCCCAGGCCGTGCGACAGCTCGTGGTGGAGGACCTCGTTGAAGTAGGCCTCGAAGGAGAGATCCTTGACCTGGGAGGGATCGAGCACCTGGGCGGCGATCGGCACGAGGATCTGGTCGTACTTGGCGCGCATCAGGTTCTTGAGCAGCACCTTCTTCGAGCCCTTGGCCTCGCGCACCCGCTCGTCGTTGGGGAGGTTGTAGGCGACGGCCGGCACCCCGGCCGTGGCATCCCCCGCCGCGTAGGCCACGTCGACCACCCGGATGGGGCTCTCGGTGCCGCGGGTCAGGTTCTTGTCGGCGTCGGGGATCGGCAGGTTGCGTTCGAGGAAGGGGAGGCTCGCCTTGAAGCGGGTGAGCGCGGCCGAATCCTTGGGGAGGGCGACCGTGACATAGGCCTCGAAGGCCGCCTTGTAGCCGAAAAGGGTGTCGCCGTAGGTCTCGTAGGGGCCGATCGTCACCTCGACCGGCGCCTCCAGATCCATCCAGGCGAGGTCGCTCGGGTAGTAGTCGTCCGAGAGAAAAGCGTCGGCGCGGGTGGTCAGGAAGCGCTTGAGGGTCGCGTTGTCGGTCGCCGCCGCGGCCTCCTTGAGCTCTCTCGCCGCGGGCTCCAACCAGGCCCGGTACTCCTGGGCGTAGGGGACGGCGACCAGATCCTTGCCGCTCCGCCTTATCACCGTGACGGTCGAGGTGAAGCGCTCCTTGTCCGCCGGATGGGCCTTGACCCAGTCCTCGAACTCCTGCCGGGTCATGTCCTCGGGGTAGTAGCCCTCCCCCTCGGGGTGGGGGCGGTCGCCGAGGAACGGCTTCATCCCGTCCAGCCGGTCCCAGGGACCGAGGTTGAGCTGGAAGTAGGCGCGGGTGGCGTCGGCCTGGGGGCCCTTCAAGGCGGCGAGCTGCCGCGCCAGGTCGGGGTTCCCCGCCCAGGCCTGGCGCAGGGCGATGTCGTTCAACCGGCTCGACGCCTGGACGAGGAGCCCGAGCGCCCGCCGGTCGGCGGCCGAGAGGGCCGAGAGGTCGGCGGTCAGCCGGGTGGGCGCATACTGGGCGAGGCGGCGCGCGATGTCAGGCACGGTCGCGAGCTCCCGGGAGGTGGCGGCGGTGGCCGGGGCCGCTGGCGCCGATGCTGCCGATGCCGCCGGTGCCGCCGCAGCGAGCCCCACCGGCCCCAGGGAGAGGGCGGTGAGCGCCGCCAGGCAAGAGAGGGGAAAGCGCATCGAGTCTCCTTTCGTCGATCTGCATGCATCCTATCGTGGCACACCCCTCGCAAGCGGAGCAAAGAGACGGAGCCAAGAGACGCCGCCCGATTCAACGGCGCTGCGAAGGGAGAGATTGCCGTGGAAGAAGAACGGATGAAAGCCTACGACCCGATCACCGACTACTGGATCCTGGGGACCGATCCCGAGGAGTACAGCTACGACGACCTCGAGCGCGAGTCGAGCACCGTGTGGAGCGGGGTGACCGACTACCTCGCCCTCAAGTTTCTGCGCGACATCGACGCCGGGGACTTCGTCCTCATCTGCCATACCGGCGACGAGCCCGAGCTGGTGGGGATCGCCCGGGTGATCTCCGACGCCTACCCCGATCCGACCCAGACGCGACCCGGAGTTCATGGCGTTCGACGTCGAGCCGGTGCGGCGCCTGGAGTCGCCCATCGCCCTGGCCGACCTCGCCGGCGATCCCGACTTCGCCGAGATCGATCCCGAGGACGTGCCGGAGTTCGCCGTCCTGCCGGTCTCGGCGCGGCTCTGGGAGCGCATTTTAGAGACCGCCAGGGAGCATGCCACGCTCCTCGCCGAGAACCGCTGACGCGACCTGTCCGATTCGCCCCTACCGCTCCTCGCGCACCGTGGCGCGGGCGGCGAGGTCGAGGAGCTTGCTGCCCTCGATGAGGGTGGTATGGCGGGGTTCGACCTCGAAGACGAGGACGATCTCCGGCGGCCGTCCGTCGGCCTTGAGCAGCTCGACGATGCGGGGGGGCAGCTCGGCCTCCGGGTAGGTCCAGGTCTCTAGCGCCAGGTGCTTGGTCTCGATCTGCGGATGGGTCCCCGAGCGGCCGGGGTCCCAGGTGGGCACCGGCTTCTGGCCGTAGGAGAGCCGGGGCGGGGGGCCGAGGAGGATCAGGGCCCGCCCGCGGTCGGTCATGCTGCCGCGCTCCACCCCCTCCCCATAGAGCCGATCCGCCGCCTCCGCCCGCTCGTTGAAGGTCTGGACGAAGGGGTTGCCCGGCTTTTCGAGGTCCGGGTCGCGCCGGCGCCAGAACTCCTCGATGAAGGTGATCGCCTCCCGGTTGGTGCGCAGCCGCCGGGCCTTCTTCTCCTCCTCCGGCAGCATGATCCAGCGGGTGGGGCCGTCGGTCAGGCTCTGGACGGCGACCGGCTCGTTCGAATGGGCGAGCGAGTGACACCCCAACCAGAGCCCGGCAAAAACCGGTAGCAGGGAGGCCGCGAGTCGGGCCATGGGAGCTGCCGCGCCGTGCCGGCTCAGTGCACGCTACCCTCCCCGCCAGCCGGTTCGGGCGCCTCCTGGATGAGGCCGTAGGTCTGCTCGTAGCGTTCCAGGTTGGCGCTCAGGGCACCGATGATCCGCTTCAGGTGGCCGGGGCTGGTCACCAGCCGGGCCGTGACGATGCCCTGGGGCGGGACCAGGTTGATGAAGTCGAGGATAAACTCCTCGCGCGTATGGGTGATGCGGAGCAGGTTGGAATACCGGCCCTTTAGCTCTTCGTCGCTGATTTTGACGTTGAGGCCCTGTGCGGGCTCGGTCATCGGAGTCCTCCTCGCGTTCAATGCGGCATGCTATCTCATTCAGCCCACACGACACCGGCGCCGAACTCCCAGCGGTGCTCCGGGAAGTAGACCCCGATCCCCCCGGTGCGGGCGGTCACCGTAAAGGAGAGCGCCTGCTTCCGGTAGTCGTAAGGAGCGCCGTCCCGGGTGTGGACGGCGACGTCGACCCGGTACTCGCCGGGGGCGAGGCGGAGCGCCGGGCAGGCGATCCGCACCCGGGTCTCCCCCGAGAGCCGGCCGGGGACGTAGCCTTCGATGTCGGTGTTGGTGCCCCACACCTCGTGGCCGCGCGGGGTGGAGAGAGCGATCCCGAAGACGAAGTCATCGAGCGGCCGCACCACCCGGACCTTGAGCTCGAAGACGGCGTCCTCGCCGGAGGCCAGGTGGTAGCGCTCGCGGCCGTCGGGGCCGAGCAGCCGGACCTCGGAGATCTCCGCCTCCCCCGATCCCCAGCGGAGGAGGGCCTCGGGGGCGGTGTCCGGCGCGGTCTCCGGTCTTTCCCGGCTGTCCCGGCCGTCCACGCTCTCCGCCGCCCGCTCCTCGCGCTCCTCCCGCCGCTCCTTGGCCGCCCGGTGCTCCTCCCCCTCCTTCTCGGCGACCTCCTGGCGGTAGGCGTCGATCACCCGCCGCGGCTCGCCGACCAGGCGCTGGCGCCCGCCCTCCAGCCAGAGCACCCGGTCGCAGATCCCCTCGACCAGGTCGAGCGAGTGGCTGACGAAGAGGAGGGTCTTGCCGGTAGCGAGGAATTCCTCGATCCGGCGCAGGCAGCGATGGGCGAAGGCCTCGTCCCCCACCGCCAGGACCTCGTCGACCAGAAGCACGTCGGGGTCGGTGTGGATGGCGACCGCGAACCCCAGCCGGACGTACATCCCCGAGGAGTAGTTCTTGACCGGCTCCTCCATGAAGCCGTCGAGCCCCGAGAACTCGACGATGTCGGCATAGCGGCGCTGGATCTCCCGCCGCGAGAGCCCGAGGACCGCGCCGTTGATGAAGACGTTCTCCCGGCCCGAGATCTCCGGGTGGAAGCCCGCCCCGAGCTCGATCATCGCCGCCACCCGGCCGGCCACCTGGATCTTCCCCGAGCTCGGCTGGAGCATCCCCGCCACGAGCTTCAGAAGCGTCGACTTGCCGGAGCCGTTCCCCCCCACGACCCCGAACGCCTCGCCCGGACCGACCGTGAAGTCGATGCCGTCGAGCGCCACGATCGCCTCCTCGCGCTTGAGGTGCCGGGTGAGGCTCCGCTCGACTAGGGCGCTCTTCAAGGTCCGGAACTGATCCCCTGCCGTCGTCCGCCGGTAGAGCTTGACCAGCTCCGCGACCTGGATGACCGGGGCCGCCGGGGCATCCGGAACGGGCGGAACGGGGCGCTCCGGGGGAGCCATGCTCATGCCGCCTCCACGAGGGTCTCGCGCAGGCGGTCGAACAGCCAGGCCCCCACGAGCCAGGCGACCAGGCTGACGATCGCCATCTGCGCCCAGAGGTAGGGGGAGGGGACGCGGCCGCGGAAGAGGGTCTCCTGGTAGGCCAGGGTGAACGGGGTGAAGGGGTTCAAGCGCACCACCCAGTAGATGCCCGGATACCGCCTCAGGGTCTCGATGGGGTAGATCACCGGGGTGAGGAAGAAGAGGAGGGTGAGGAGGTTCGCCAGGAGGTCGCGGACGTCCTTGAAGTGGACGTTGAGCGCCGCCAAGCCCAGAGCCAGCCCGGCCACCATGGGGAGCTCCAGGAGGATCACCGCCAGCATGAGAAAGCTCGCGAGCCCCCCCACCGGGTAGTGCAGGACCCGGCCGGTCAGAAGCGCCGCGGCGACGATGGGGACCGCGAGCAGCAGGTGGACGAGGTTCGAGAGGACCGACACCATGGGCAGCAGCTCGGCCGGGAAGACGGCCTTCCTGAGCAGGCCCGAGTTGGCGATGAGCGACATGGTCCCTTCGAGGAGCGAGGTCGACAGCCAGACCCAGGGGAAGAGGCCGCTCACCATGAAGAGCGCATAGGGGTTGGCCCCCTCGGTCCGCGGCTGGAAGATGACGCTGAAGACGAAGGTATAGACGGCGAGGAGGAGCAGCGGATTGGCGAGCGACCAGAGGAACCCCAGGACCGACCCCCGGTAGCGCGCCTTCAGGTCCCGCGAGGTGAGGGTCCCCAGGAGGGAGCTGAAATGGAAGATCTGGCGCGCGACCCGGAGCATTGGAGCGGGAGTCTACCAGCCGCAGGGTGTAGGGAACGTTCTCTCGGTGGGAGCTCCGCCCGGAGATAAATCTCCGGGCTCCGAGCTACGCCGGATAAATCCGGCTTCGAAGCCCCTTGCCGAGGCGGGGCGACGCATCGCCATCCTTCCGGCGACGACCGCCAGACTGCTGGCGACGACCGCCGTACTCCTGGCGAGGACCGCTACCCTACCTGGCGACGATCGCCGCACTGCTGGCGAGGACCGCCACCTTACCTGGCGGTGATCGCCGCACTGCTGGCAGCGACCGCCACCCTACCGCGTGATGCCGACTGCTGGCGAGGACCGCCACCCTATCGCCTGGCAGTCACCGCCAGACGGCTGGCGACGACCGCCGACCTACCTGGCGGTGATCGCCAGGAGTCCGGCGACGGCCGCCCGCTCGGCGATTCGGAGCTTCAGAACCTGTCCGGGCGCCCCGCCCCTTGCGCTAGACTCCCCCCGCCATGCCCGATTGGAGCCCGGTCGACCTCCTGCCCGGAGTCTGGTTCGGGCTGCTCGCCCTCCTCCTCCATCGCACCTTGAAGCGCTGGTACGACCCGGTACCGGCCTGGGTGCTGGGGGCGTTCGTCCTCGTCCTTTTGCCGCTCTTCGGTCCGGTGCTCGGGGGCGGGAAGATCCTCCTGCCGCTCGACGGCCTCCGCGGAGAGGCGCCCTTCCGCGGGCTCCTGCCCGCCGATCCCCCCGGCAACCCGATCCAGGGCGACCTGCTTGAGCTCGTCACCCCTTCGCTCGCCGCCGTCCGCGAGGCCTATGGGGAGGGACGGTGGCCGCTGTGGAACCCGCGGGTGGGGGCCGGGATGCCGCTCCTCGCCGACCCCCAGGCTCAGGCGGCGGCGCCCCTGGTCCTCCTCGCCACCCCCCTCCCCCTCTGGCGGGCGGCCGGGGTGACCGCCGCCCTCCGGGTCTGGGTCGCCCTCGTCTTCGGCTTCCTCCTCCTCCGCCGGCAGGGGCTCCACCCCGGCCCGGCCCTCGCCGGCGCCTTCGGCTTCGGCTTCGGCGGCTTCCTCCTCCTCTGGCTGGGCTGGCCGCTCGCCAATACGGCGGCGCTCCTCCCGCTCTTCCTATACAGCCTCGTCCGCTGCGACCAGGAGGGGGGACGCAAGGACCAGCTGCTCCTCGCCCTCGCGACCTTCTCGCTCCTCCTGGCCGGCCATCCGGAGACGATCGTCTACGCTCTCGCCCTGGGGCTCGCCTTCCTGCTCGATCTCGTGCGGCGGCGGCCGGCCGGGAGACGCCGGGCCCTTCTCCTCGGGACGGGGCTCGCCATGGCCCTCGCCGCTGCCGCCGCGGCGCCCCTCCTCGTCCCCACCCTCCGCTACCTGCCGCAGACCCTCCGCGCCGCCCACCTGCGGGACCGCGCTCCGGTGCCGCCAGTCGCCGACGAATCTGGCAATACCGAGGGGGACGCCAGGGACGCCGGGCTGGCCGCTCGGCTCCTCCCCCTGGTCGCTCCCAACGCCTACGGCAACAGCCGCTTCTTCTCCTACTGGGGACGGGCGAACACCAACGAGGACGCGAGCGGCTTCGCCGGCACGGCGATCCTCCTTCTCGTCCTCCTCGGGGTCCTCGGGGTGGGTAGCGGTGATGCCGGCCGGCGCTTTCCCCAGGAGGGGGTGATGCTCGGGGCGGCCGGGCTCGCCCTTTTCCTCCTCGCCCTCGGGCCGGGCCCGGCACCGCTCCGGCTCACCCTCCTGGTCAATTTCGCCTTCGCCTATGTCGGCGCCTGCACCCTGGAGCGCTGGCGGACGGGGGAGGCCCCCCCGAACCGCCGCCCGGTCCTCCTCACCCTTCTGGTCGCCGCCGTTCTCGCGGTCGTCCTCGCCTGGGCCTACCTCGCTCATCCCGACCCCAGCGACCCCGGGCGGCTCGCCGTCCTGCGCTTCGGCTGGCTACGCTGGCAGCTCCGCTTCCTGGTCGCCACCGCGCTGCTCCTCGTCGCCGGCTGGCGCCAGAGATGGATGCCGCCCCTGGTCGCGGTCGTCCTCGCTGGCGAGCTCCTTCTCGCCCACCGGCCCGCCAACCCGGCGAGCCCCGGGCGGCTCCTCTTCCCCCTCAACGATCCGCTCCGCTTCCTCGCCGACCACCTGGGCCAGGACCGCATGGCGGCGCTCGGCTCCGCCTTCCCACCCAACCTGGCCGCTCTCTATGGCCTCTCCGACGCGCGGGTCTACAACCCCATGGCCCCCCAGCGCTACGCCCTCCGCACGGCGCCGATCACCGTCCGCTTCCGCGGCGAGGTCCCCGAGTGGGGGAACCCGGCGGACCCCCTCTATGCCCAGCTCGGCGTCCGCTATCTGCTCGTCGAGCCCGGCGGGGACTGCCCGGCGCCCCTGACGACCGCGCTCCGCGACCCGGCGGCGCTGGTCTGCGAAGTCGCCGACCCGCTCCCCCGGCTCTCGGTCTCCGGAGGGCCGGCCTTCGATCTCCAGATCCCCGACGCGGATCGCCTCGGCGCCCGGGTACCGGCCGGCGCCGGGGGCCGCGCCGGCCGGCCGGCTCCTCGCGAGCAGCCTCTACCAGGACGGCGGCTGGCGGCTCCTCGCGGACGGCCGGCGGATCGCGGCGGCCGAGGTCTCCGGCCCCTTCGTCACCGCCCCCCTGCCGGCCGGAGCGGTGTCGGTCGACCTCCTCTATCGCCCTCCGGGGTTCCTCCGCGGCTGCCTGCTCGCCGCCCTCGCTCTCGCCCTCGGAACGGCAGCATGGTGCCCGCCGCCGCGGAAGCCGGTAGAATGAGCCCGATGGCCGACACCCGGAAGCTCACCCTCCGCTGCCCCGATTGCGGCTCCGACCTCGTGGTCGACGCCGCCACCGGCGAGGTGCTCTCCCATCGCAAGGCCAAGCAGCCCATCGCGGGCGGCCGCGACCTCGACAGCCTCTTCGCTGAGCTCGACCGCGACAAGGCCAAGGCGGAGGATGTCTTTCAGCGCGAGGTCGCGGCGATGAAGGACCGCGACCGGCTTCTCGAAGAGAAATTCAGAGAGGCCGTGAAGCGCGCCGAGGAAGATCCCGACGAAGGCCGCCCCCACCGTCCCTTCGACCTCGATTGAGCGCCTTGGCCCCTCCCCTCCTGCCCCTACATGTGCCGATCTGGCACCCCTCGGCAAGTTGGGGTATACTGAGCCGCGGTTTTCGGTCCGCCCTCCCGCCGCCCGGCCCGACCTCCATCCTTAAGCACTCCTCAAGTTGACCGTCTCCCACGCCGAAACTAGATGAAGAACCACTCTGCACACGAGCCCGGCGGGCTCGGGAAAGGAAATGAAAATTGAGTCCATGGTGGCTGCGCCCCACGGCCGAGGGCGCTTCGAACGAAGCAGAATCTGACGATAAGCAACGCGCGGAGAAGCCGAGCACGGAAGTGCCGACGCCCGCTCCCGTTGCGCCAACCGCGGTGGAGGCCCAGGCCCCGGCGCCTCCGCCCCCCTCGGAGGCCCGGCCGGAGCGGCCCGAGTTCTCCGCGACCTCCGAGCCTGCCCCAGCTGAGTCGGGTCGGCAGGCGGCGCTCTACGAGCCGCCCGCCTCCTCCCCCCTGACTTTCGACCGCGCCGAGGCCCACCCTGCCGCCTCCCCTTACGACTCCCCCTACGGCGCCCCCTCCTACGGCGCGCCGGACGACGAGTCGGAGCAGGACGAGCTCTTCCCCGACGACGAGGAGGACGACGAGGACGAGGAGTCCGAGACCGCCGGGGGGCTCGAAGCGGGCTCCGCCCAGGTCGGCGATGCCGGAAATGCCGCTAACGCCGCCCATGCCGCCGAAGACGCGGACGACGCCGAAGACGCCGAGGGTACGGAGACGGCCGAAGGCGCCGAGAAGGACGAAGCCGGCGAAAAGCGCGGCCGGCGCTCGCGCCGCAGCCGTGGCGGCCGGCGCCGCTCCGGCCGGTCCGCCGCCCCCACCAACGGCGGCGCTGCCGAGGAAGACGACGACGAGTCCCCCGAGGACGCCGCCGACGAGACGCCGGCGCCGCTCCCCGTGCAGGCCGCCCCACCGGTCGCCGCCATCGCCCCGCGCCGTCGCGAGCGCGAGAGGGAGCGCGAGCGGGAACGGGAGCGTCCGGAGGAGCGGGAGCGCGATCGGGAGAGCTTCTTCGTCTCCCCGTCGGAGCTGTTGCCCAGAGAGATCTACGTCCCCGTCGCCGAGCGTCCGCGCTCGCACAGCGAGGAGAAGAAGATCGCCCTCTTCTGCGACCTGGAGAACATCGCTCTCGGGGTGCGCGACTCGGACGTCGCCAAGTTCGATATCAATCTGGTTCTGGTGCGCCTGCTCGAGAAGGGCAAGATCATCGTCAAGAAGGCCTACGCCGACTGGGAGCGCTACAGCGACTACAAGCGCCCCTTCCACGAGGCCGCGATCGAGCTCATCGACATCCCCCAGAAGTACTACTCGGGGAAAAACAGCGCCGACATCAAGATGGTCGTCGACGCCATGGACCTCTCCTACTCGAAGGAGCACCTGGACACCTTCGTGCTCCTCTCCGGGGACAGCGACTTCTCGCCGCTGGTCTCGAAGCTCAAGGAGAACAACAAGTACGTCATCGGGATCGGGGTCAAGAACTCGTCCTCGAACCTCCTGGTCGACAACTGCGACGAGTTCATCTACTACGAGGACGTCTGGCGCGACTCCTCGAAGGCGCCGCAGATCGCGGGCTTGAACAAGAAGGCCGCCGAGGCCTTCATGCTGATGGTCGAGTCGATCCAGGCGCTCACCCGCGAGAACAAGGACGTTCTCTGGGGCTCGATGATCAAGCAGACGATGCAGCGCAAGAAGCCCTCCTTCAACGAGGGCTACTACGGCTACAGCACCTTCTCGGAGCTGCTGGAGGACGCCGAGCGCAAGAACATCATCAAGTTGAAGAAGGATCAGCGCTCCGGCACCTACATCGTGACCGGCTTCGCCAAGCGCTGAAAATCGCGACCGGGGGTCGGCTAGCTAGCCGCCGACCAACATCTGAGGGGGTCGGCTAGCCGCCGACCCCCATGAGCGAATCCGCCGTCCACCCCGGCCGCCGCCAACTGCGCTCGCGGCCGGGGACCTTCTCCAACCCCACCCGCAGGAGCTCCTCGCCCAGCCGCTCCAGGAACCGGTGCTGGCCCTTGACGACGGCCAGGTTCAAGAAGAACTCCCGCCCGACCCCATCCTTCTCGAGGATGAGCCGCAGCGACTCGGTCCCCGGCCGCGGGCCGACCGAGAGCACCTGGTCGAAGGGGATGCGCTTGGGACGGAAGGTGTGGAGCGGCTGGAAGGCGAACCCCTCCTCGTCGACGACCACCGCGGATTTCCCTCCCGTCCACCAGATCTTGGCCAGGCTCACCCAGAACAGCAGGCTGTAGGCGAAGAGCACCCCGAATCCCCGCCCCCAGGCCGCCCGCTCGTCCGCCTGGACGAACCAGATGACGACGCCCAGGAGCGCCACGACGCCGACCCCCCAGAACATGGCGCGGCGGGTCGTGCTGCGGACCCAGGGGCGGAAGGGGAAGCTCTCGGGGGGCACGGGGTGATCCTACTCGGTCGAGAGGCGGAAGAGCGAGCGAGCCCTACCTGCCAGACACCGCGGCGATGGCCGCCCCCGGCTCCTCGGGGATGGCGATGCCCCGGCGCGCCCGGAGATTTTCCTTGACCTCTTGGGTCAGGCGGGTCTCGACCGCGGTGCGGTCGCCGAAGAGGCTCCAGACCTCGGCCTCGTCGTCCGCCGAGGTGGTCGCTCCGGGTGCGGCGAGGGCCCGGGTCCACTGGATGCGGTGGACGGGCGAGGGGTGGCTGTCGTAGGGCGAAGGATCGCGGTGGATCGCCTCTTCGATCCCCTTGCCGAGCTCGTTCGGGTCCGGCTCCTTGCTGGGACGGTAGGCGTAGAGGTTCGGCAGTGGCCGCTTGGCCTCGATGACCTCGCCCAGGGCGGCCTCGGCGTGGGCGTTGAAGCGGATGGACCGCTCGACGACGTGCCGCAGGCCGCGCTCGAAGGAGGCCGCGCCGTAGGCGAAGGTGGCCCAGCGGTCGGCGAGGATCTCCTGGAGCCGGGAGGCGCCCTGCGAGACGCGCAGGAAGACGCGCTGGAAGCCGATGACGAAGAGCCAGGCTGGGTTGTACCAGGCGGCCGCACCGTGTTGGGCGAGGTGCTCTGCCATCGTCGACAGCGAGCGCCGCACGGCGAGCGCAAAACCGCCGCCGGCGGTATCCCGGTTCGAGAAGTGCCCGTACTCGTGCGCCAGGATCGCCCGGAAGGGGCCCATCTTCATCCCTTCGAGCACCGCGACCCCGAGGATCAGGCAACGCTCCGAGTCGCCGCGGAGCTGCCGCAGCAGGCCGCCGCGCTCCATGACCGCGAGGTCCGTCCCCGGGGTCAGATAGATGCTGTCGACCGGCCGGGTACCGATCTTACCGGCGACCTCCCCGAGTAGTCCCTGCAGGCGGGGCTCCTCGCCAGGCGCGAGACGCAGACCCGGATCCTCGTCGCGGCTCCGCGTGAAGAGGCCCTTGAAGATCGCGCGGAGGGTGCCGAAGAGCACGACGACGATGAGGACGACGAGCCTCACGGGGATGTGCCCGATGGCGAAGATGCCGTAAAGAGCCCCGCCCGCGGCCGCCAACACCAGGAGGGCGACGACCGGAATCGACAGCCAGTAGTAGACACAGGAAAGCCACAGCACCCCCCGGTAGAGCCGGCGCAGGCGGCGGTCCCCTCCGATCGCCTCTCCGCTCGCCTGGCCCGGCGCGCGCTCGGCGGAGCGGAGGGTCGCGCGGCTCAAGGCCCAGCCGGAGGAGAAGAGGAGGAGGAGACCGGTCGCCCAGGCGGCCAGGAAGACCAGGGCGGGCTGGCCGTAGCGAACGTACCAGGGTCGCGAGTCGCGGAGAGCGGCGAGCAGCCCCTCGTACGGCTGGCCGGAAAAGCCGCGCGCGTGCGCCGCGGCAAGCGAGCCCTCCGCCGCGTCGAGATCACCCCGCAGGGCCCCGGCGAGCGACCGGTAGAGATAGCCGCCGGCCTCCTTCGGCTCCAGGGCCACGAGGCGGTCGGCGGCATCGGTGAGGAGAGCGGGCGACTGGTTGACGAGCGCGGCCTGGGCGAGAGCGGCCTGGTAGTAGAAGTCGTCCGGATCGAGGTGGACGGCGCGCTGGGCCAGGTCGAGCGCCTCTTGGCGGTCGGCCAGCGGCGCCTCGTTGTCTCCGGAAGGGGCCGCGAGCGCCGAGGAGAGCGCCGCGAGATTGGGCGCCGAAGCCTTTCGGGCGAGGGCCGCGCGGAGGAGCCCGACGGCGTGATCGCGATTGCCGAGGGCGAGCTCTTCCGTACCCTCGCGGCGGAGGGCATGCGAGGAGGTGGGTACCATCTCGAAGACGCGGGCATAGAGGTCGCGGGCGCGAGCGTGGTCCCTCTGCTCCCGGGCCTCGTTGGCCTCCGCGAAGAGAGCGGCGGCCGGCGGGCTCTTCGCCGCGAGCTCCCGCGCGATCTCGGCAGCGAACGCCGCGTTCTTCTCCTTCTGCGGCTCCGCCGCGGCGATGGCCGGTAACACCGCGATCCCCACCAGGGTGAGGGCAAGCCCCGCAAGGCGACGAATTCTCACGCCGTTCCTCCTCTCTCCGAGGGAGATGCGATCTGTCTTCTGAGTGACTGTACGGAGGATTCTATTTCGAAAAGCCGGCCCGGGGTAGCGCAGCCGTGCCCTACACCCCGGTGGCCTGCGCCCGGGACAAAAAAATCGGGGGACCGTTCGGCCCCCCGATTTTCCTTCAAGCTTAAGTCGCCTGGATCAGTAGCGGTACCAGTCGGTCTTGTAGGGGCCTTCCTTGGGCACGCCGATGTACTTGGCCTGATCGTCGCGGAGCTCGGTCAGCTTGGCGTTCAAGGTGGTGAGCTGGAGGCGCGCCACCTTCTCGTCCAGGTGCTTGGGGAGGGTGTGGACGCCCACCTTGTACTCGTCCTTCTTCGTCCACAGCTCGATCTGGGCGAGGGTCTGGTTGGCGAAGGACGAGCTCATCACGTAGCTGGGATGCCCGGTGCCGCAGCCGAGGTTCACCAGGCGGCCCTTGGCGAGAAGGAGGATGCGCTTGCCGTCGGGGAAGATCACGTGGTCCACCTGGGGCTTGATCTCCTCCCACGGGTACTGCTCCAGGCTCGCGACGTCGATCTCGCTGTCGAAGTGGCCGATGTTGCAGACGATGGCGTTGTGCTTCATCCGCTGCATGTGCTCGTGGGTGATCACGTGGTAGTTGCCGGTGCAGGTGACGAAGATGTCGCCCTGCTCGCAGGCCTCGTCCAGGGTGACGACGCGGTAGCCTTCCATGGCGGCCTGGAGGGCGCAGATGGGGTCCACTTCCGTGACCCACACCTGGGCGGAGAGGGCGCGGAGGGCCTGGGTGCTGCCCTTGCCCACGTCGCCGTAGCCGCAGACGACGGCGATCTTGCCGGCGATCATCACGTCGGTGGCGCGCTTTATGGCATCCACCAGCGATTCGCGGCAGCCGTAGAGGTTGTCGAACTTGCTCTTGGTGACGCTGTCGTTGACGTTGATGGCGGGGAACTTGAGCTCGCCCCGCTTGGCCATCTCATAGAGACGATGGACGCCTGTGGTGGTCTCCTCGGTGACCCCCTGGATGGCGGCGAGCTGCTTTTTGTACCAGCCGGGCTGGGCGGCGTTGCGCCGCTTGATGGCGGCGAAGAGCACGCGCTCCTCCTCGCTCGTGGGGTGGTCGAGCACCGCGGCGTCGTCCTCGGCCCTGGAACCCAGGTGGACGAGGAGGGTGGCGTCGCCGCCGTCGTCCAGGATCAGGTTGGGCGCGCCCTCGGGGAACTCGAAGATGCGGTGGGTGAAGTCCCAGTACTCCGCAAGGCTCTCCCCCTTGTAGGCGAAGACGGAGGTGCCGGCGGCGGCGATGGCGGCGGCGGCGTGATCCTGGGTCGAGAAGATGTTGCAGCTGGCCCAGCGCACCTCGGCCCCGAGGGCCTGGAGAGTTTCGATGAGCACGGCGGTCTGGATGGTCATGTGGAGCGAGCCCGCGATGCGCGCGCCCTTCAAGGGCTGGCTCGCCATGAGCTCCTTGCGGATGGCCATCAGGGCCGGCATCTCGCCCTCGGCGATGCGGAGCTCTTTGCGGCCCCACTCCGCTAGGGAGAGGTCGGCGACGTGGTGATCGGTTTTGGTAGCGGTGGGGGTTGCGGACTGCGTGGCGACGGTCATGATTGACCTCCTCGTGAGGATTCCGGGCGACAGGAAGCACTCACCTCCATGGGCCCGAAAAGGGTTGAGGTGAGCGCCGTTCCTATGCTCCGGTCATGGCCGGCGTCCGAGCCTGGGAGGGGACCCTCCTGCAACGCTCCTCGGACTGCCGCCTATTTTAACCCGTCCGGGTCGAATCCCCAAGCGCGGTCCTGGCTCGGTTTGGATCCGAGGACGGGCGACTGGCTGCGCGAAGCGCCCGAAGGAGACCGCCCGCAGGATCAAACCGAGCCAGGACCCGAGCGGCAGGTGCGCACTCTCCCGAAGGTGAGGACCTGTACTAGACTCAGGGCCGAGAGAGACGAGATCGCCGTGGCCATCGAAAACATCTCCGATACCGCGCGATGGGTGGCCGTCTATCGCGCCATGGAGACCGCCCGCCCCGACGCGATCTTCAGCGATCCCTTCGCCGACCGGTTGGCGGGGGAGCGCGGGCGAGCGATCCTCGACGAGATGCCGAAGGGGCTCGCCTATGCCTGGCCGATGATCGTGCGGACGGCGGTGTTCGACGAGATCCTCCTGGACATCGTCCAGAACAAGCAGGCCGACCTCGTGGTCAACCTCGCCGCCGGACTCGACGCGCGCCCCTGGCGGCTGCCCTTGCCGCCGTCCCTCCACTGGGTGGATGTCGACCTGCCGGGGATTCTCAACTACAAGACCGAAGCGTTGCGGAGCGAGAAGCCGGTCTGCCGGTACGAAGCGGTGACCGCCGACCTGACCGATGTCGCGGTGCGCCGGGCGCTCTTCTCCCGCCTCGGCGCCGGCGCCTCGCGCGCCCTCGTGATCAGCGAAGGCCTCCTCGTCTATCTCACGCCGGAGCAGGTGGGGACGCTCGCCACCGATCTCCACGCCCAGCCGAGCTTCAAGGAGTGGCTGATCGACCTGGCCAGCCCGCAGTTGCTCCAGTGGATGGAGAAGACCTGGGGCAAGAAGCTCAAGGCCGGCGGCTCGCCCTTCCTCTTCGCTCCGCTTGAAAGCACGGAATTCTTCCGGCCCTACGGCTGGCGCGAGGAGAAGTTCCTGTCGATGTGGGAAGAGGCGCAGCGGCTCCATCGGATGATGAAGGGAGCCTGGTTCTGGAACCTGGTCGGACGGCTGTTGCCCAAGAGCCGGCGGGAGGGCCTCCGCCGCTTCTCAGGGCTCGTCCTGCTCGAACGGGAGTGAAGTAGTAGCTCTTTAACCCAGTCTTGACGGCGAACGCCGGGAGGAAGCCATGGCAAAAGGCAACAATGCGCAGAAGAAAGAGACCAAGAAGCCCAAGAAGGCCGCGGTGAAAGCCGCGCCCGACACCAAGCCGAAGGACAATAAGAAGAAGTAGCGGTCTCCGGGGATAGCGGGGATGGCGGGCCTGTCGCGTAGGCGCCTGCCGCTTCGCTATCCCCGGTCGTCGTCTCCCTCCGGAGAGCCCCAGGCAAGAATCGCCTACGGGCAGCTCGCCGCGGCCAGCTCCGCCACCGCGCCCACCCCTACCGGCCCGAGCGACGTCTTGGGGTCCGCCGTGCGTAGGAAGTGCCAGCGCAGGTCCTCGCCCTGGGGGAGGAAGACCTCGGGGCGGATCTTCGGCTCGAAGCGGCGGAGGACCGCGCTCAAGGATTCGCCGCGGGCGGCCGCCTCGATGGCATCGCCGGCATCGCTCCCCGCCTTGCTCAGGTAGGTCTGCCAGACCGCCTCGCGGATGGAGACCGAGCCCATCGAGACGTTGGGCATCCTCGCCACCCCACGCTTCAGGAGGGCGATCTTCTCTTTCAAGCTCCGCTCGTCGTCCATCGCCTCGCGCTGCCAGGGGGTGTACGGCTTGGGCACGAGGACGCTCGCCCCGAGGTGGATGTTGCCGATGATCCCCGTTCGCGACGCCTCTTCGAGGAGAGCGGCGCGGGCCCGAGCGGCGAGGTCGAGAATGCCCTGGATGTCCGCCATCGTCTCGTCGGGGAGGCCGAGGATGAAGTAGAGCTTGAGCTGGGTGAAGCCGTGCCGGAAGATGAGCCGGATCTTTTCGAGCAGAAAGTCGTTCTTGATCGGCTTCCCCATCTTGACCCGCAGCTCGTCGGTACCGGTCTCGGGGGCGAGGGTGATCGAGCGGTCGCCCGAGGCATGGAGGGCGGCGAGCACCCCAGGGGTCACCGCGGGGATGCGAATCGAGGACACCGAGGTGCGGAAGCCGAGGTCGTTGGCGGCCAGGAGGATCGGCTCGATGTCGGGATGGTCGCCCACCGCCGTGGCCACGAAGCCGAGCTGGTCGGTCACCGAGCGGGCGCGGTCGAGCGAGGCGAGAATGGCGTCGGTGGGGTGCCAGCGGAAGCGGCCCATGCCGAAGGTCGCCCAGCAGTAACGGCACTTCTCGGGGCAGCCGCGCGACATCTCGATGAGGAACTTGTCGGCGAACTCGGTCTTCGGGGTGACGATGCAGGTGGTGGGAAGATATCCCGGCTCCCGCATCTGGGCCTCGGAGAGCTCCAGCTTGTGGAGCTTGGGGAAACCCTCGCCCGCCCCCTCCGGGTGGTGCCAGGCCGGCACGTAGAACCCCGGCTGGTGAGCCAGCCGTTCGAGCACCGCCTCGCGGGTGTCCTCCTCTTCCAGGGCGGAGAGGAGCCCGGGGAGGACGTTCTCGGCTGCCCCGAGGGCGAAGGCGTCGACGAACTCCGCCATGGGGAGCGGGTTGATCGCGGCGCACGAGCCGCCCATCACGACGATCGGGTCGCGCGGCCGGCGCGCGCTCCGCCGCATGGGAATGCCGGCGCGGTCGAGCATCTCCAGAAGATGGACATAGTCCTGCTCGAAGGAGACCGAGAAGGCGATGCAGCGGAAGCCGTTGAGCGGCCGGTCCGACTCGACGGAGAGCGGCATGCCGCCCCTATTGTCAAGATCGGCCCCGTCGGTGAAGAAGCGCTCGCAGGACCAGTCGGGCCGGGCGTGGGTCAGCTCGTACACCCGTTGGAACCCCAGGCTCGACATGCCCACGTGGTAGCTGTTGGCATAGGCGAGGGCCAGCCGGTGGCTGCCGTGCCGCGGAAAGCGGGTCACGAACCGCTCGGCGGCGCGGAAAGGGGACCAGTCGTGGGTGCGGGGCTTCTTCATGAGAATCTGACAGTGTACGCCTTTAGCGGAACGGACGTCAGGCGTCGCGCATTCCTGGGGGTCAAACGGATGCCTGGGCGCGGTGGAGTCTGCATGGCAGCAATTTGTTATCTCTCCTTGAGAATGTCAAGGCACACGCCTACCTTCAAGCCGTCCTCGCGACCAGCCGCCAGGCGAGTCGGAGGGCGCCGGGGAGCCCGAGCTCGCGGGCGGGCAGGGTCCGGCCGTGGATCCCCAGGAGGCGCGAGAAGAGGGCCGGCTCGGCGGCCAGGGCCGCCACCGCCCGCCGGCGGAGCGCCGGCCGCCGCTCGCAGGCGAGGACGAGGCGCGTGATGATCCCCGGCAGGCGCCCGATCCGCCGGTGGGCGGCGGCGTAGCGGGCGAGGTCGCCGGCTTCGATCGCCGCGACGAGCGCCGCCGCTTGGTGGAAGGTCACGGCCAGCCCCTCGCCGGTGATCGCGTCCAGATACCCAGCGGCGTCCCCCACCAGGGCGACCGGGCCGCGGACGACCCCGCGGACCCGCTGGAGGAGCGGCCCCGCGCCGCGGTCCCGCGAGGTCTGGGGCGCTCCGGCGAGCCGGGCGGCGAGTCGCGGGAAACGGCCGAGCAGGTCGTCGAAACCGCGCGCCGGACCCTCCCGGGCACCCCATAGCATCGCCACCCCGATCTCCTCCGAGGAGACCGGCGTCACATAGGCCTCGCACCCCTGTCCCCAGTGGACCTCGACCCGGTCGCTCCAGGGGGCCAACGCGTAGTGCCGGCGCACCCCGAAGCGCTGGCGGCGGCGGGGTGCCGGCCGACCGTCGAGCCCCGCCCAGCGCCGCACGGCGGAGAGGAGGCCGTCGGCCCCCACCACATAGCGGGCGGCGACCGTTCCAGCAGCGGTCTCGATCCCCGCCGGACTGAGTCCCTGCGCCGGGACTCCCCAGCGCAGCTCGACCCCGACCTCCAGGGCGCGCTCGACGAAGGCCCGGTGGAGGGCGAGCCGGCGCACCCCGAGCCCCGGCGCCCCGGGGAAGGTGCCGTCCGCCACCACCTCGCCGTCGATATAGCGGATGCCCCGGAGGGGGTGGCTCTCGCCGGGCGGGAGCCGGACCCCGAGGGCGGCCAGGCAGGCGGCGGCATCCGGCATCAGCCCCTCGCCACAGGCTTTTTCGACCGGCGGCTGCCGGCGGTCGAGGACGACCGCGGAGAGCCCGGCGAGGCGCGCCCCGATCGCCGTGGCGAGCCCGGCCGGCCCACCCCCGACGATCACCACGTCGGTGCTCTCAATGATCCCGGCGATTTCAGCCATCCGCCCCTCCGCGCCGCCGGAGCCGGGTCCGGGCGTAGGCCAGCTGGGAGCGCGCCACGGCTCCGGCGAGGCGGAGCGAGGTCACCTTCTGGGGGGCCTTGAGCTCGTCAGCGAGGTAGAGCCGGAGGGTCTCGCTCCGCCGCAGCTTGCCGGAGGAGGTGCGGGGGAGGGTACCGGGGGCGAGCGTCACGACCCGGTCGACCGCCAGGCCGGTGGCGCCGAGGACGGCGGTGCCGCAGGCCGCGGGGAGCGCCGCCACCTCCGCCTCCGGGGCGCCCCGCCGGCGCTCGACGAAGAGGGCGAGGAGCTCCCCCTCCCCCCCCTCGGGGAGCCAGCTCGCCGCCACGACGCAGCCGGCGCGCACCCCGGCGACCCCCTCGACGGCGCGCTCGATCTCCTCCGGCGAGTGGTTGCGGCCGCGGAGGATGACGACATCCTTCGCCCGGCCGGTCAAGAAGAGCTCGCCGTCGTCCAGGAAGCCGAGGTCGCCGGTGTCGAGCCAGCCGTCGTGAAGGGCCGCGGCGGTGGCCTCGGGGTCGTCCAGATAGCCGTCCATGAGCGACGGCCCGGCCGCCCAGACCCGGCCGACCCGGCACTCGGGAAGGTCGCGGCCGAGGGGATCGACGATGCGGAGCCGGAAGCCGGGGATCGGCCGGCCCACCGAGACGATCTCCCGCCCCCGCTCCGGGACGACGGCGTTGCGCGCCACCCCCTCCCGGGACAGCGCCTCGCGGTCGAAGCGGCCGATCCGGTAGGGACGGCCGATCTCGGAGAAGGTGACCGCGAGGGCCGCCTCGGAGAGGCCGTAGACCGGGGTGAGCACGCCGGGCCGCAGGCCGTAGGGGGCGAAGCGCGCCTCGAAGGCGTGGAGCACCGAGGGGGCGACCGCCTCGGCGCCGTCGAGCGCCGTCACCCAGGCGGAGAGGTCAACGCCGTCGAGCTCGCTCTCGGCGATCCGCGAGGCACAGAGGGCATAGGCGAAGTTGGGGGCCGGCGAGATGGTCGCCCGGTAGCGCGAAAGGGTGCGCAGCCAGAGCGCCGGGCGGACCACGAACTGCTCGGGGCCGATCAAGGTCAGAGTGGCGTCGCGCGCGAGCGCCGGGAAGACGCAGCCGATGAGGCCCATGTCGTGGTAGAGCGGCAGCCAGGAGACGGCGCTGTGCTTCTGCTCCGGCGTGTCGCGCCAGAAGCCGGAGAGGATCGCCACCTGGGCGAGGATGGCGCGGTGGGAGAGGGCGACCGGTTTGGGATCGACGGTGGTGCCGGAGGAGAACTGGACGAGGGCGAGATCGGCGGCGGAGACCGCGGCCAGCTGTGGCCGGCCGGCGGGCAGCTCCGCGATCGTCCGGCAGCCGAGGATCGGCCGGGCCTCGGCGACGCTCTCCCCGAGGATGCGGACGACCCGCCGGTCGGCGAGGACCACCCGGGCCCGGGTCCGTTCGAGCATCCTGGCGGTACGGTGCAGGTACTCGGCGAGCCGGCCGAGCCGGACCGGCGGATAGAGGGGGACCGGCACGGCCCCGGCGAGAAGGGCGCCGAAGAAGCCGGCGAAGAACTCTGGCGAGGTGGGGAAAATCAGGGCCACCCGGTCGCCCGGCTCGATCCCCAGCGCCTGGAGCCCGCCGCAGGCGGCGAGCGCGCGCTCCCGCACCTCCCCCCAGCCGAGGAGCTCCGCCCGTTCGTCGCGGCCGACGAAACGGAGGCCCCCCTCCGGGTCGTGGCCGGCGGCGGCGAGGAGATCGTTCAGGGTCTCAAGCGGCAAGCTTCTTCTCCACGATGGCGACGAGGTCGCCCACCGTCTCGATCCCCGCCTCCTCCTCCTCGCCCAGGAGGATCTCGAAGCGGTTCTCGACCTCCGCCGCCAGGGTGAGCAGGCGGATCGAGTCGAGCCGCAGATCCTCCACCAGGCGCATCTCGGGGGTCACCGGCCCCTCCCAACCGAGGTGCTCGCGGGCCACCTCGGCAATGCCGGCGAGGATCGCCGCCGGGTCCTGGGCTCGGTCCGTCGGGGTCATCGCTCTCCCCCTCTAGAGTCCCCGGAAAGCCTACCAGGGTTCATTTGGGGGTCCGTCGGCCATTCGGGCCACCAGGGAGAAACCGCGGCCGGCCGGAGAAGACGGCGCCGTAGGAGGACAGCTCGGTCAGCGCCCGCTCCTCGGCGCGGATGCGCACCCGGAGGAGGAGGGCGTTGGCGAGACTGAACGCCACCGCCGTAAGCCAGGCCGAATGGACGAGGGGGAGCGAAGCGATCTCGACGATCACCGCCAGGTAGTTGGGGTGCCGGGTGAACCGGTAGGGGCCGGCCGCGACCGGCGCCGAGCCGGGGAGGACGAGGATGCGGGTGGTCCAGCGCCCGCCGAGGGTCGCGATCACCCAGTAGCGGAGCGCCATCGAGGCCAGGAAGCCGCCGAGGGAGACCGCCGCCAGAACCGGCAGGAACGGCCGGCCGAGGAGCCAGACCTCGAGCGGACAGGCGACGAGCCAGGCGGTGTGGAGGAGGACCATCCACGGATAATGACCGGCCCCGACCTCGACCGCCCCCTGTTTTAGGAGCCGCTGCCGGTTGCGGCTGGCGATCCGCAGCTCGAACAGCCGCTCGGCCGCGGCGAGCCCCACGAGAACGGTATAGAGGACGCGGGTGTCGCTAGAGAGAGGGCTCATTCTCCTACCAGCGCAGCAGCACCAGCTCCGAGCAGAACCCGGGGCCCATGGCGAGGAGGACGCCGTAGGTGCCGGGCGGCGGCCGGTGGTGGTCCAGGGTCTCCGCCAGAACCAGGAGCACCGAGGTCGACGAGAGGTTGCCCACCTCGCGGAGGCTCTTCCAGGTGACGGCCAGGGCCTCCGGGGGGAGCTCCAGGGCCTCCTCCATGGCCTCCAGCACCTTGGGTCCGCCGGGGTGGCAGACCCAGGAGCCGATGTCGGCGCGGGTCAGGCCGTGCTCGGCGAGGAAGGCGTCGACGTCGCCCCGCAGGTGATCGCGGACGACCTGCGGCACGTCGGCCGAGAGGACGATCTGGAACCCCTCCTCCGAGATGTTCCAGCCCATGACCGCCTCGGAGTCGCGGTAGAAGACCGAGCGGCTGGCGACGATCTCCGGTCCCTCTGGCCCTCGCCCGACGGCCCGGTGCCCATCGCCGACGACGAGGACCGCGGCGGCGCCGTCGCCGAAGAGGCCGGAGGCGATGAGGTTGGGGATCGAGAGGTCCTCGCGCTGGAGGGTGAGCGAGCAGAGCTCGACCGAGAGGAGGACCGCCACCTGGTCCGGATAGGCGCGGACGTAGTCGGCGGCGCGGGAGATGCCGGCGGCACCGGCGACGCAGCCGAGGCCGAAGATCGGCATCCGCCGGACCCCCGCCGGCAGACCGAGGCGGTTCATCAGCCGGGCGTCGACCGAGGGGGTGGCGACCCCGGTGACGGTGACGAAGATCAGGGCGTCGACGTCGTCGACCGCGAGCCCAGCCCGGCCGAGAGCATCCAGCACCGCCGCCGCCCCGACCTCCTGGGCGACCCGGATCCAGGCGTCGTTCGCCCGCCCCCAGGTGGTCAAGGTGTCGTACTCCTCGATCGGCAGGGCGAGGTGGCGGCCGCCCACGAGGACGTTCCGGTGCAGCCGCTCCAGGCGCTCGGGGTTGAAGTAGCGCAGGTCCCAGCGGCGCTTCAGGGCTTCCAGAAGCGTGCCCTGGTCGTAGTAGTGGGGTGGCAGGGCCTTGCCGACGGCGGCGATCTTCAAGCGCCCGGGCTTTCGCCGCGGCCGCCGCGCGCGCCGCACGCGCCGGCCGGTTCGCGGTTCAGGGCCAGGCCTCGGCGCCCCGCGCCAGGGAACCGAGGAGCAGGCCGCAGAGGGTATAGAGGATGAACCAGGAGAAGGCCATCGACCACCACGGCCCCGGCCGGACGCCCCCCTGGCCGACCACCGCTACCACCAGAAGCGGCCCGCGGAAGACCCAGGCGATCCAGCCGGTCAGGAGGCCGCCCAGGATCTCCCGGCCCGGCCGCAGGACGAGGAGGAAGAGGGCGGCGAGGCCGAGCGCCTCCAGGCACCAGGTGCCGAGCACCACCCAGCCGGGCAGGTTGTGCGAGCCGGCGCCACCCAGCCGGGCGAGGAGCGCCGGATCGGCAGCCAGGCCGAACGCCTCGAGGGCGAAGTTGAAGAGCGCCATGGCGAGGACCAGGAGCGGCAGCGCGAAAAGCAGGAATCGTCTCAAACCGAAAGCATGATAGCGCAAGGGGGTGGGGAGAACCGGTCCGCTCCATTCTTGAAATACGGTGCCAAACCGGTGCCAGACCACCCTCAATCATCCGGAGCGTCTGGAGCACCGTACTCAATGCAGGGAGACGGAAGAGCGGCGGCCGTGCCGCTGTTATGCTTGCCAGTATCGCCTCCCCCGATCTCCCTATGGCCGTCTCCGACCTCGCCCCGACCGCAACCCCCATCCCCGGCGCCCTCGCACCGCGGGTCGAGCTGCGCTCGCTCGACACCCTCTGGTTCCAGGTCGGGGGACGGTCTGCAACCTCGCCTGCACCCACTGCTTCATCTCCTGCTCGCCGACCAACCACACCCACGAGATGATGCCGCTGCCCGAGGTGGAGCGCTACCTGGCGGAGGCGGCGGCCCTCGGGGTCCGCGAGTACTACTTCACCGGCGGCGAGCCGTTCTTGAACCCCGACATGGAGGCGATCCTCGCGGCGACTCTGGCGGTCGGGCCCGCCAACGTCCTCACCAACGGCCTCCTCCTCGACCCGGCGCGCTGCCAGCGCCTCAAGGCCCTGGAGGACGCCGCCGACTACTCGCTCGACCTCCGGGTGTCGCTCGACGGCTACGACGCGGCGACCAACGACCCGATCCGCGGCGAGGGGACCTTCGAGCGCATCCTCTCCGGCATCCGGAATCTCGTCGCGGCCGGATTGAATCCGGTGATCACGGTCACCGAGGTCTGCCGGGAGGCGAGCGCGGTGGAGGGCAAGGCCCGCTTCTTCGCCCTCCTCCGCTCGCTCGGAGTCGAGCGGCCGCGGCTCAAGATCCTCCCAGTCTTCCAGATCGGCGCCGAGGCCGAGCGCGGCGGCGCCTACGCGAGCTGGCAGCGGCTGCACGAGGGGGACGTTCTCGAAGGGAGCTGGGATCATCTCCAGTGCAGCGCCTGCCGGATGGTGACCGACCAGGGGGTGTGGGTCTGCCCCATCCTCGTCAACGAGCCCGGCGGCCGGATGGGCGAGACCCTGGCCGACTCTCTCGGCAGCTTCGGCCTCTCCCACCCCGCCTGCTGGACCTGCCACGTCTACGGCGTCAGCTGTAAGACCTGAGACATGACAAACCGGTCCCCGCTAAAGCCGCGAGATTTTGGCCTGGGAGGTAGGGGCGGCCCCCCGTGGCCGCCCTCCCACCCAGGGCACCCACAGGGGGGTGCCCCTACAGCAGAAGCCTTCTCGACGCTCGATCCGACTTTGACGTGACCCGGTCATGGCGAACCGTTTACCCGAGGACGAGAAGGCCAAAAAAGCCAGAGACGAACGCGAGCGGCTGACCGCCCACCGGGGGCTCGCGACCTGGGGCGAAAAGCTGGTGCCGCTCGGCCAGTTCCACGCCGCGGTACAGGCCGAGGGCCGGGCGCTCTCGCCGGAGGAGCGGGCCACTGCCGCCGCCGCCTACTTGACCGGTGCCCCCGATCCCACTCCGGTCGAGGGGCCGTACGCGCGGATCGCGGTCTTCGGCGGGGTCTACAACAATCATCTGGCCTTGGCCGCGCTCTTAGCGGATGCGGCGCGCCGGGGGGCCGAGGCGGTCTACTGCCTGGGGGACTTGGGCGGGTTCGGTCCGAACCCCGAGAAGATCCGGCCTCTCCTCGTCGAGGGTGGCGTGCGGTCGATCCAGGGCAACTACGAGGAGTCGCTCGCCGCCGGCCGGGAAGACTGCAACTGCGGCTACACCGATCCGCGGGACAACCACTTCGCCGAGCTCTCCTACCGCTACACCGAGGAGCGGTGCCCGCCGGAGCTCAAGGCCTGGATGGGGTCGCTGCCGCGCCGCCGGCGGGTGCGGGTGGGCGAGCGCGAGCTGCTCCTCGTGCACGGCTCGCCGCGGCGGATCAACGAATTTCTCTTCCAGAGCACCTCGCCCGTCCCCTTCCTCGAAGTGCTCCTCGCCCAGAACCGCTCTGACGGCCTGCTCTCCACCCACACCGGCCTCCACTGGCACCGCCGGCTCCCCTCCGGCCGCGACGTGGTGAACGTCGGGGTGATCGGCCGGCCGGCCAACGACGGCGCGACCCACGTCTGGTACGCCCTCCTCGAAGCGCGGGATGGGGGCCTCGCGGTCGACCTCCTGCCTCTCCCCTACGACCATCAGGAGCTGGCGGCCGAGATGCGCCGCGAGCGGCTCCCCGAGGAGTTCGTCGAAACCATCCTCTCCGGCTGGTGGACCACCTGCCTGGAGATCCTGCCGTCCCGCGAACGGGCTGCCTCCCGCTTTTGAGGAACACGACGAGGGGTACGAGATGACCCAGCCCGTCTCCGGGTCCTACCCCGGAGTCCGTCCAGGTTATGTCACAATAGATTCGCCTGCCGATTCCCATGCCGGACCCCACCTTCATCACCCGAGTTCTCCTGGAGAACTACAAAAGCATCGCCCGCTGCGACGTGGAGCTCGGCCCGCTCACCTTCCTGGTGGGGGCGAACGGTTCCGGTAAGAGCAACTTCCTCGACGCCCTGCGCTTCGTGGCGGACGCCCTGCGCAGCTCCCTCGATCATGCGCTGCGGGATCGCGGCGGGATCAACGAGGTCCGTCGGCGCTCTGGAGGGCACCCGACTCATTTCGGCGTCCGAGTGGAGTTCAGACTGCGTTCCGGGCAGCGCGGTCACTATGTTTTCCGGATCGGCGCGCTGAGCGAGGGGAGGTACAAGGTCCAGCAGGAGGACTGTTGGCTCTCGAATCCAGAGGCCCTGGCCCCCGCTTTCCACTACTCCGTCCAGAGCGGGAAGGTGGTCGAGGCCAGCGCCCAGGTCATGCCCGCCGCCGTGGGCGACCGGCTCTACCTGGTCAATGCCTCAGGGCTACCCGAGTTTCGGCCGGTCTACGAAGCGTTCTCGAAGATGGGGTTCTACAATTTGAACCCCGACAAGATCCGGGATCTCCAGTCGCCCGACGCCGGCGACCTGCTGACTCGGGACGGGAGCAACATCGCGAGCGTGCTGAGCTCTCTCAGCTCCCACTCTCCGACCGCCAAGACGCGGATCGAGGAGTATCTCGCGAAGATCATCTCCGGCATCCGGCAGGTCGATGCGAAGCCCATCGGCCCCAAGGAGACTCTGGAGTTCCGGCAGCAGATGGCGGGGTCGGAGCACCCCTGGCGGTTCCTGGCGGCCAACATGTCGGATGGCACCCTCCGGGCTCTGGGAGTCCTGGTCGCGCTTTTCCAGCCTACCAACGGGCAGCGGCCGAGGGTCCCCTTAGTCGGGATCGAGGAGCCCGAGATCGCTCTCCACCCCGCCGCCGCCCTGGTCCTCCTCGATGCCATCCGGGAAGCCAGCCGAGCGACCCAGATCCTGGTGACCAGCCATAGCCCAGAGCTACTGGACGACGAGGCCATTGCCGCCGAGTCGATCCGTGCCGTCGTCGCGGAGCAGGGGCTGACTCGGATCGGACCCTTGGACGAATTTGGGGCCTCGGCCCTGCGAGATCATCTCTGCACTCCCGGCGAGCTGCTGCGCCTGAATCAACTGGCACCCGATCCCGAGACGGTCAGGAAGGTGGCGGCCATGCAGCTCAACCTTTTTGCCAGGATGCCTGGATAGGCTTTGATCCAGCTCGTCTCTATTGTCGAGGGCCAGGGAGAGGTCGAGGCGGTTCCCATCCTCGTTCGCAGGATCGCCAGAGAGATCGAGCCTGGTCTGCTCGTGCAAACCCATCCGCCATTCAGGGTTCCGCGCAGCAAGCTGATCAAGCCCGGAGTGCTGGAACACTATGTCGACCTCGCTGCCCGCCGCGCCGGCAGAGCAGGCGTCCTCTTGATCGTGCTCGACAGCGACGACGACTGCCCAGCAGAGTTGGGCCCTCAGCTCTTGTCGCGGGCACAGCCGACGAAAGATGGCTTCGCAACCAGCGTCTGTCTCGCTCATCGGGAGTTTGAGGCTTGGTTTCTTGCTGCCGCCGAGTCGCTCCGCGGTCAGCGTGGGCTGGTCGAAGATCTTGTCGGTCCACCCGACCCGGAGGCCAAGCGGGATGCCAAGGGATGGTTGTCGGCACAGATGGAAGAGGGACGTAGTTACGCTCCGACCCTGGACCAACCCGCGTTGGCATCCCTGCTCGATATCGCCGCTGCCCGGCGCCGCTCCCGCTCGTTCGACCGCTTCTGCCGGGAGGTCACCCGCCTTCTGACCTCCCGCGGAGCCTCCCCTTTTCTGGGGTAACGACACGGATGGCGTCTTTCTCCACATAGGACCGAACGCGATCACGGAGACCCGTTTCAGTCACGAGATCGACCTTCGCGCCGAGGAGCTCCTCCAAGAAGATCTGTAGCTTCATGAAATCGGAGAACGTCGGTGTGGCCTCGAAGGCCACCAAGAAGTCCACGTCACTCTCCGGAAGGGCTTCATCGCGCGCTGTGGAGCCGAACAGGCGCAGAGACTTGACACCGAAACGGTCAAAATCTCCTCGGTGATCCTTCAGAACCGCCAGGACATCCTCTCGCCTCATCCGGAGCCTCTAGAATTCTTTCGCAGAGCGAACTTAAAAGACCCGCCGAATCCCACCCTCCTATCTGGACTCCTCCCGTCAAGCCCCCCGCTGAACGTCCGGGGCGGGGGCCTTACGGCCGGCCGGGTCTTGACGCCGGTCCTCGGTGCAATGAGGCCGTCGCGGCGGCGCCAGAGCCTGAGAATGCCGTCTGCGGGGGATGGGGGTGACGGGTTCGCCCGGGGGCTCCGAGCGAGATCCAGGTAGAGCGGTCGTGGCGGAATGGGAGCCACCTGTCTCCTTACCCGAAAGGGCGGGAGGGGGGAAAGCTCCGCAAGCCGCAGTGCCGAGTGGCTGCGCAGAGAACCGACGGCCGGGGATCGGAGAGACTGCATTCGTATCTTCGGCCTCAGTGTGGAGCTTCCGAGAGCTCCGGGCCAGGATGGAAGTCGCGCGTCGTGGGGAGCCAATCGCTGTACCGGCCCGAGAGGGCCAGAAGGATCTTCGGCTTGTCCCGACGCCGGTCTTACCGGTCGTGCCATCCGTCGATTTCTCTCGCTGCAGTTCACGGCAGGGGCGTAGATCTGTGCGGGCCTCAGGCCGCCAAGGCGGCGACCGAGGACCGGGATGTAAAGGGTGTGTCGCTCCTCCAGACAGCCCAAACGATGCGAGCCAGCTTGTTGGCCAGGGCGACGGTGGCCTTGTTGTGGCCGCGACGCTGCTCCACCCGCAAGGCCCAGGCGCGCAGGACATCGAGCTCCTTGCGCCGCTTGGCGGCGTTCAACACGGCGCGGGCGCCGTGAACGAGCAGGCAACGCAAGTAAGCATCTCCCCTCCGGCTGATCGACCCGAGGCGGCGCACCGGCCCCGAGGAGTGCTCCCGAGGGGTCAGACCCAGGTAGCTGGCGAAGTGTCGACTGGTGGCGAAGCGCTTCACGTCACCCACGAAGGCGACCATGGCGGTCGCGCCCAGCAGACCGACGCCCGGGATGGACAGCAGCCGCTTGACGACCGGAGTTTGTTTGGCCAAGGCTTGCAGCTGCTTTTCCACCCTGCCAATGCGCGCTTCCATCTCGCGGATTTCATCGCAAGCCTCCTGGAGGATCAGGCGAAGCGCCGGTGGGATCTCACACGCTCCCGACAACTGCGCCGAGACCTGCGGCACGACTCGGGCAGCGCCGACGGGAATGCAGATCCCCCACTCTCGCAGCAAGCCGCGCAACAGGTTGAGCCGAGCGGTGCGTTCGGCCATCCAGGCCGAGCGCAGGCGGTGCAGGCCCGTCAGAACTTGCTGGGACTCCGACTTGACGGGGACGGGATGGATCTCCTCATTGCGGTGAGCCTCCAGGAGACCCTTGGCGTCCGCGTGGTCGGTCTTATTGCCGCGAACGTACGGCCGAACGGCGTGCGGCGGCAGCAGGATCACCTTGTGGCCGAGAGACTGGATCTGGCGAGCCCAGCAATGGGCCGTGCCGCAAGCTTCCAGCAGGACGAGGCAGGGCTGCCTCTCCGCGAAGAAACGCAGGAATCGAGACCGGGCTACCCGGTGGGTTTCCGCCACCTTGCCGGGATGATGAGAAACCGCGATCTGGAACTCGTTTTTTGCCAGGTCCACTGCGATCGTCGTAGACTCCATGACGGACTCCTCCTTTGGTTCACACCCGCGACTTTGGCACATCGATGCCGACTAAGTCGCAGGAGGAGTCCATTCCATCCCTC
>CAVWRJ010000006.1:0-90443 GCA_963757335.1 uncultured Acidobacteriota bacterium
TTCACATCCACAATCAAATCCACCGTCCCCCCCGCGTCGTTCTGAACCTTCACCGTACCGACTCCCCAGGCGAGGCCGAGGATCGCGTTGTTGGTCCTCGTCTGGCCGGCGGCGAAGTTGAGGACGCTGATGAGCGGGGTCGGCTGATCGGCGGGGAAGAGCCGGAGGTCGCCGGCTACGGCGGGGTTGACCACGGTCAGGTTGACCGAGAGGGCGCGGGCGGTCGCTGGGACTCCGCAGACTCCGGAGAGGGTGAAGCTCCTCTGCGCGCCTCCTCCGGCGAGGGACGGGCCGGCGAGGGGGCCGGTGGGGTTCCGGGTGTCGAGGAGGCGGCAGGGGGTCAAGGTGTAGTAGGCGAGCGGGGCTCCCGGCGCTGGGGTGCAGGCGTTGGCTACCAGGGCGTTCTGCACGGTCACCGAGTCGACGAACCAGCCGGGATTGGCGTTCACGCTGTCGTCTCCCGCGTGCCAGCGCAGGCGGGCCGGGGAGCCGGCGAAGGAGGTGAGGTCGGCGGTCACCTGGGTCATCGTCCCCAGGGTTCCCGAGCACCAGCCCCTTTCGCCGCCGATCGGGTTGCCGAAACCGGCGTTCACCGTGCCGTTGAAGCCGCCGGCGCTGAAGAGGCCGTCCGGCAGCGGGTTCCAGTGGCTGCCGCCGTCGGTCGTGATCTCCAGGGTGCCGCCGTCGTAGCACTGGGCGACCGTGCCCTCGAAGGAGTAGGTGTGCCAGAAGGAGAGGGCGGTCCCGGCGAGGGGAGTGAAGGTGGGGGAGACCAGCACCCGGTCGGAGATGCTGCCCTGGCTCGCCGAGTTCCAGGAGTGGCTGGGAGTCTGGGAGCGAGCGTTGGTCCAGGCCCAGTCGACCGCTCCGGTGGAGGCCGCATGGGACCAGCCGGGGGTGTCGAAGCCGCCGCCTAGGGTACCCTCGAACTTCTCGGTGAGGGTGCCGAGCGCCGCGGCCGCCGTGGGATAGGCGCTTTTGACGACCGTGTTGCTCTCCTCGGCGCTGTTGCTCGAATCGACGGCGTGGACGACGTAGTAGTAGGTCGTGCCGCTGTTCAGGAGCGCCGTGTCGCTGTAGGAGGTGCCGGTCACCCCGGAGGCCACGAGGTTGGCCGGCCCGGGGACGAAGGTGGGCGAGGTGCCGCGGTAGATCCGGTAGGTCAGGGGGCCGGCGCAGACCGCGGTGCCGGCGGTCCAGGTGAGACTCAAGCCGCAGCTCGCGGTGCCCGCGTTGGCGACCGCCTGGAGACCGGCGAAGCCCGGGGGGGCGTTGCAGGTGCCGGTCGCCACCACGTCCCTGCAGCCGGAGAGGGCGGACTGGCAGAGGCCGGTCGCGTCGAGCCCGCTCAGCTCGTAGGCGTAGGAGACGGTGCCGGAAACCGTGGTGTCCAGGAAGCTGCTGCCGGGGACGGCGTTGGCGATTCGCTGGAAAGTGCCGGGGGAGGCACAGGTGCCGGCGGCGCGATAGATATTGAAGCTCGCCGCGGCCGGAGAGCCGTTCGTCCAGGTCACCTGGACCTGATTCCCGGCCGGAGTCGTGGCGGTGCCGATCGCCGGCGCGCCGGGGGGCGTGCAGGCGGCGTCGTCGATCTCCGCCGTCCAGATCTCCTCCAGGAGATTGCTCCGGCGGTCGCTCCAGGAGGGGAAGAACTTGGCGGCGTAGCCGGAGAGGCCGTTGTAGTCGCCGTACTGGTTGCCGGAGTCGGCGCCCGGCACCGTCTCGTCGGTCTCGCCCGCGGTGACCTTGATCGCCGCGGACCAGGTGGCGCCGTCGTCGAAGGAGGACTGGTAGTAGACGTCGGTCTTCTTCCTCCCGGCGTTGCCCACCGTGTCGTAGTAGATGACGCCCAGGGCGCCGGTCGTCTCGTCCACCGCCAGCCACTGGTTGAACTGATCGTTGAGCGAGGACTGGTTGTTGACCATCACCGCCGGCTGCCAGGTGGCGCCGCCGTCGACCGAGCGGGCGAACCAGATCCGGCTCTTGCAGGTCGAGGCGACGTTCGCCCCCGGCTCGTTGGCCGGGATGGTGCAGCCGGTGGCGCCGGTGAGGTCGGTCCAGGTGGCGTAGACGAGGTTCTTGTCGGCGGTCCGGTAGGTGCCGCCCGAGATGTAGACGAGGGCCCGCCGGCTGTCCATCGCGGGGACGCCGATGTCGTAGCTGTCGAAGCCGGTGGCGATCCGCACCGGGGTGCCGTAGGTGGCGCCGCCGTCGGTCGACTTGACGACCCAGAGCTTGCTGGTCCCGGTGTCCGGCCAGAAGCCGAAGACGTCGCCCGCCGAGTTGGTCTTGACGTCGCCGCCGATGCCGGTGCCGGTGGTCTCAGCGTGGCTCACCTGGACGGGGGTCTGCCAGGAGCCCCCCGGGCCGGTCCGCCGGTTCATGAACACCGGGTTGTTGTTGTGCCAGATGGCGTAGAGGTTGTCCTTGTGGGGGGAGGTGTCGCTGTGGTCGACCCAGATCATCTCCTTGTCGGTGCTGGTCTGGGTGCCGGAGAAGGTGGCGTCGAAGGTCCAGGTGGCGCCGCCGTCGGTCGATTTGTAGGCGCGCATGTGGAGCATCGAGCCGCTCGCGTTGATCCCGATGGTGATCGACCAGGCGGTGCCGTCCGAGGTCCAGTCGACCGTGGGGTCGGAGTGGAAGGCGTCGCCAGTGATGAGCGGCAGGCTGGTCTGGCCCCAGGTGGCGCCGCCGTCGGAGGAGTAGTAGACCCCCTGGCGGCCGCTCGATTCGATGTCGTTCGAGGCCGAGATGATCCGCGACGGATCGCGGAAGTTGATCCGGATGTCCGACTCGCTCCGCGGCGCGGTCTGTAAACCGGAGACGCGATGGTCGGCACCGGCGGCGGCGGTCCGCCCCGGCGGCAGGGACGGCGGCGCCTCCCCCGGTACGAGGTCCTGGTGGGAGAGCATCCACTCATAGATCTCTTTGAGCACCAGGGGATAGCCCCCGGTGGGATCGGCCGCCGAGTAGGTCCCCTCCGGATGGGCCTGGCGCCAGAGGATGCGGAGCCAGAACGGGACCCGGAGGTGATCCTTGGCCTCGGCGGGCCGCAGCAGGCCGAAGTTCTGGTGGGCGGCGACCAGGTGCGCCAAGGGGCTGTCGGGGAGGATGCCCGCCCGCTCGATCTGCTCTCCTAGGGTGGGCCAGGCCGGCGTCACGGTATCGGCGGTATCGGCGCCATTCGTGACATCCGCCGCGTGGGCGGGAAGCCCGGCCGTGACCAGCAGGCAGAGCAGGATCATCGTCTTCCGCATGGAGTCTCCTTCGACAGAAAGACTTCAAGTCTACCATCCTCACCTTTACGCAAGCCGTCGCGTAAAGGAATGTCAAGCCAACGTCTCGGCGACCGGGTGTCTTCTAAAAATAAGACTGAGAACAACGATAGAACGAAAGAGTAGCCGGAAACGGTATTACAAGCGTAACGCCTTTACGCTACTGTACCTGGTATATGGAACCCAGGACGGCCCTCTTCCTCGTCTACCTGCGGCGTCTCGCCGACCTGGAGCGGCGGGGGAACGCGCGAGAGGAGAGCTACTACGGGGCGCTCCAGGAGCTCCTCGAAGGGTACGCGGCGGCGAGCGGCCGGCAGGGGGTGCGGGTGACGGTTCTCCCCCGGCGGACGGAGGAGGGGGTCGTCGTCGATCTCCAGGTCTGGCGGGGGTCGCGGATCGCCGGGTATGTGGAGGCGAAACGCCCGGGGACGAACCTCGACACGGCCGAGGATTCGGAGCAGATGAAGCGCTACCTCGCGGCCTTCCCCAACGTCCTCCTCACCGACTTCTACGAGATCCGCCGCTACCGGCAGGGGGAGAAGGAAGCGGTCGAGCGGGCGGCGATCGAGCGCCGGGAGTCGCGGTTCTACGCCGACCAGCTGGAGGAGGTCCTCGGGGAGGCGCCGGTCGCCGCCCTCCTCGATCGCTTCCTCGACTTCGCGGCCCCTCGACCGACGAGCGCCGCGGCGCTCGCGGTGGCGCTCGCCCGCCGGGCGCGGCTGCTCGAAACCGCCATCGAGGAGCTGCTCGCCGAGGACAGCGAGCAGACCTCCGAGCTCGCCGGTTTCTACCAGGCGTTCTCCCAGTACCTGATCGAGGGTTTGAAGCCCCGCGACTTCGCCGACCTCTACGCCCAGACCCTCGCCTACGGCCTCCTCGCCGCCCGCTGGCACGCCCCCGGCGACTTCGAGCTGCGGACGGTGCTCGACCACATCCCGCGGACCAACGGCATTCTGCGCGACGCCTTCCGCTACATCGCCCTCGGCGATCCCCGGCCGCGGATCGCCTGGATCGTCGACGACATCGTGGAGCTGCTCGCCGCAGCACCGGTCAAAGACCTCCTGGAGCGCCGCTTCGCGGGGAGCCGGGATCCCCTCCTCCATTTCTACGAGACCTTCCTCGCCCACTATGACGCCAAGCTCCGCAAGCGCCGGGGGGTCTACTACACCCCGCGCCAGGTGGCGGGGTACGTCGTGCGCTCGGTCGACACCCTTCTGCGCGAGCGCCTGGGCCGGCCCGACGGCCTGGCGGACGGCGGCGTCACCCTCCTCGACCCGGCGGCCGGAACGCTCACCTTCGTTGCCGAGGCCTTCCGGGTCGCCGTCGAGGGCTACCGCGCCCGCCACGGTGCCGGGAGTGTGGCGGCGCTCGTCCGCGACCACCTGCTCCGGCACTTCCACGCCTTCGAGCTGATGATGGCGCCCTACGTCATCGGCCATCTCAAGATGAGCCTCCTGCTCGCCGAGGAGGGCTCCCCTCTGGCGGCAGGCCAGCGCTTCCCGCTCTTTCTCACCAACACCCTGGAGCTCGCCGAGCTCGCCCAGACCAACCTCCCCGGCATGGCCGCCCTGTCGCGCGAGTCGCACGAGGCCGGGCGGATCAAGAACGAGGAGCGGATCGCCGTCGTCCTCGGGAACCCTCCCTACTCCGGGCACTCCTACAACCGGAGCGCGGGGATCCTCGATCTCCTCGAGCGTTTCCCAGAGATGGAGAGCCGCGACGAGGGCTACTACCGGGTGGACGGCAAGCCGCTCGAAGAGCGGAATTTGAAATGGCTGCAGGACGACTACGTCAAGTTCCTCCGCTTCGCCCAGTGGAAGATCGAGCAGAACGGCTGGGGGGTGGTGGGCTTCGTCACCAACCACAGCTATCTCGACAACCCCACCTTCCGGGGGCTCCGGCGGTCGCTCCTCGGTACCTTCGACGAGATCTACGTCTTAGACCTGCACGGCAACCGCAAGAAGGGGGAGCGGGCGGCGGACGGGGGGCCGGACGAGAACGTCTTCGAGGGGGTCGAGCAGGGGGTGGCGATCTGCCTGCTCGTCAAGCTGCCGGGACCCCGCCGGCCGGGGGTAGAGACCCGGGTCTTCCGCGCCGACCTCTGGGGGAGGAGCGCGGAGAAGCTCGACTGGCTCGACGAGAGGGAGCTTAAGACCACCCCATGGACGGAGATCTTCCCCCGGTCGCCGTTTTACTACTACGTCCAGCAGGACGCCGGGCGGGAGGAGGAGTACCGGCGGGGGGTGCCGCTGCCCGAGATCTTCCCTCGCCACTCGGTGGGGGTGGTGACGGCCCGGGATGCCTTCGTGCTCGACTTCGACCGCGCCGAGCTGACGGAGCGGCTCCGGCTCTTTCGCAGTCCGCTGTGGAAGATCCTGCCCCCGAAGTGGGGGTTGGACGACCGTGGCGGTTTCAAAGTCGCGAAGGCGCGGGAGAGCGCCCGGGAGGATGCGGAGTGGGAGGGGAGGCTGACCGAGATCCTCTGCCGGCCCTTCGACGTTCGCCACATCTTCTACGCCGACTATCTGGTGGCGCGCCCTCGCCGGGCGCTGATGCGGCACATGGGAAAGCCGGGAGAGAATCTGGGCCTGGTCTGCCCGGCGCAGCACAAGGAAGAGCCGGGAGCGCTGGTCGCCGACCGCATCGTCGGCCACAAGGCGGTTTCGGCCTACGACGTCAACTACCTCTTCCCGCTCTATTTCGACGACCCGCTCCTGGGAACGGCGGGGCGCAGCCCCAACCTCCCGCCGAGGCTCCTCGCCCGGCTGGGGGAGGCCCACGGCCGCGAGCCGGCGCCAGAGGAGATCCTCGGCTACGTCTACGCCGTCCTCTACAGCCGCGCCTACCGGGAGCGCTACAAGGATCTCCTCCGCCGGGGCTTCCCGCGCATCCCCCTCACCCGGGACCGCCAACTCTTCGCGGCCCTCGCCGGCCTGGGAGCCGAGCTGATCGACCTCCACCTCCTCCGCGCCCCGGCTCTCGCCGTGCCGCGCTCCCGCCTGGAGCCCGAAGGGAGCGGCCTCCTGGGGAAGGGGCGGCGCTGGCCGCGCGACTACCGGCCTGCCGAGGGCCGGATCTACGTCAACCCGGAAGGGCAGTTCTTCGACGGCATCCTCCCCGAGGTCTGGGCCTACCGGATCGGCGGCTACCAGGTGCTCGACCGTTGGCTGGCGAGCCGCGCCGGCCGAACCCTGGGGAAGGAGGAGCAGGAGGTGTTCTTCAAGGCCGTGGCCGCTTTGGAGTTGACGTTGGGAGTGGAGCGGCGGATCGACGAGATCTACCCGGCGGTGGCGGCGGGGCGGGTGGTGGGGGGATGATCGCGCGCCGGGCGCTGGGCAGGCCCCGGTACCGGGAAAGCTTCGCCAGGCGGAGCGCGTTTCGCCGTCCGACCGCGTTGGACGAAGCAGGAATGGCCGGGCCTCGGCTTCGCTGGGTTGCTGGGTCGAGGCCCGGGTGAAGGTGAGCGTCAGGGACAGTTGTGGATGCCAATGAGCGGGTTGCCGTCCCCGTACTGGAGATCGGCGTCGATCGCATAGATGTAAACGGGGGTGCCGCTCGGGCAGCTTCCGATCGAGAACGAGAAGCCGTGATTTCCGCCGCAGCCGAAGTACTGATTGACGTCGGGCCTGGGGCTTGCCGCGAGGAACCAACCGACCGGCGTTCCCCCACCCCCGAACGGGCCGCCCAGGTAGACTGCCACATTGATCGGGGTGTCAGGGCTGTCGAGATCTGCGGCCCACCCTGACACGGTCGTGCCGCTCATCGTCTCGAAGTTGCCGACGGGGAGCGATGTCCAGCGGAAGGCACGGGTGTCGCCGAAGTTCATCGGCTGTTGGACGAGCTGGGAGCAGTTGCTGCACATTAGAGTATCCGCCGGATAAATCGCGGTCTCGAAGATGCGCGGCAGGGTCTGGGGGAAGGTAATCGTCTTGTACCCGGTGGAGGCGGCATGCACGAGAAGCATGTTGCCGGCGGACTCGACGATGTCGCCCGCTGGCACATAGTGATGCACCCCAGCGTCCTCGGAGAGCTTCCGCAGGACCTCGAGGGGCAGCTTGGGCGCCGCGGTGTATATAGACGTATAGGCGCCACCGCTCACGGCGACCACCTTCCTGGCCAGGGAGACCGGAGCCCCGGGGGCGGCGCTGTACCTTCCGAGCGAGGTGGCGCCGGAGTCGGCGACGATGAACCACGGCGTTAGGGGATAGTCCGGTCCGCCGTTCAGGGTCTGGCCGGTGACCGTGAAGCTCTCGCTTAAGACCGGCGTGCCGATCCCCTGGCTCACGGTAATGTCGGTCAGGGAGCTGATGTTCCCGACCGACGCCGCGGCGTCCTGATTGAGATAGCCGGCCGCATAGAAAAAGAGGAGGGTACGGCCAGGCGTCTTCAGCTTGGTGTTGATCGCCTGCCGGACGTTCGTCGGGACGTTCCAGGCATTGGGCAGGATGGCGAGCTTCACCTGCCAGGGGTTGAAGTCGGGCTTGAGCAGATCGCTCAGGAGATAGTGTCGGACCGGCGTGCCGAGATGAGAAAGGGTTTCGACGAGGCCGGCATAGAGGTCCACCGAAAACCCATACGTCGAGTCGCTGGCCGGGGTAAGCCCGGCCATGTAGCTCGGCGAGAGGTCGTCCACGAAGACGGCCACCTGCGGGTCGAAGCGGTTGGCGGCCCCCATCTGGATCTTGTTGACTGCGGTGAAGGCATTGGTTAGGTTCGCCCAGAGGGTGTCCGAATCACTCGCCATGTCCGGCCGGCCGAACCAGCCCGTCCCCGCGAGGTCGAGGAACCAGCTCCCGTGGCCATGGATCCCCGCCGTCAGCAGGTTTCGACGCAGCACCCGGATGGAGTCCCAGAGGTTCGTGGCGCTCTGGAAGCCGCCAGGGGTACAGGAGGGGCTGCAGGCGAGGTGAGTCCGCGTGTCGTCCTCGTCGAACCAAAGCTTGTTGCTAAGCGCGGGTGAGTCGGGGAGCCCCTGCGGAGAGAAGGCGTAGCCCAACTGGCGGCTCTCGCGGTAGGAATAGGGGCCCGCGACGATGTCGACCGCGCTGCTCGCGAGGAGCGAGGTCAGCGCGTTGTGGCCGCTGATCGGCAAAGCGGTGTCGAGGCCGTAGAAGTAGCCATAGAAGACGGAGGTCAGCAACCGGTTCCCGGATACCTGTTTGGCTTTTGCCAGCAGGCGGATGATGGCGCTGACGTTCTGCTCGGAGAGGTAGCGGTTGTAGTAAGCGGCGCGGAGAGAACCGGAATCGGCCGGGTCGAGGAAGACGCCGCGGGCCTTGCCCAGGGTAGGCATGGGCTGCCCAGGCGCCGCATTGTTCCTCTCCACCGGATTGGCGGCCCGACAGCTCGCGCGGAGACTCGCTGGCAGCAGGGACCAGCTGCAGAAGCCGGTCACGGAGGTCGTCGATACGTCCTCTAGGAAGAAGGAATGGCGCCCCAAGGGGCCGGGCTGGGCGCCGGAGTCGCTGCTCCAGGGGAAGAGCCCGCATTGGGTGATCCCGTCGGAGTAGCCCACGCCGCAGAGGCTGGGCTCGCCCCAGTCGAGCATCGAGCCGCTCGCGGTGTCGTAGCCGTAGGGGCGGAAGAACCACTCGCCACCCTCTTCATAGCCGATGTTGAGCCCCATCACGCGGCCTGGATACTGCGCGTCGAGCCGATTGAGGACGCGAGAGATTTCGGACTCCTGATAGCTCAGCCACGCCTCGTTGAGCGCCCAGGGCGACCCCTTCTGGCCGGTATCGTCGTGCAAGTTCCCCTGGAGGTCGACGATCTTCATCTTCTCCATTCCCGGCTGTGGGATTGTCTCGAGATACATCCGCACGAAGAGGTAAGGCCGCGGGGAAAGCCCGCTGAGCTTTGCCGCGAGCTCGTCGAGGAACGCGTCGCTCGTGTTGAGGAGATTGACCTGGAGGATCGGCACGATGCCATTGGCGTTCGCGCTCACGTAATTGAGCTGCAGCTGCGCCTCGTACTGGAAGGTCGTCCAATCGTGGTTCCCGACCGCCGTGGTCTGGGAGTTGAGGGCGAGGAAGAAGGGTGTCGAGGGTGTGCAGCTTCCCCCCTGATCGCAGAGGGTGATGACCTTCCGGCCGTTCTTGTTGCCGATCGAGGCCTGCGGGCCGGTCCAGGCCGCAGCCGGTAGACCGGAAGCGAGGAGGAGGAAGAGAGATGCTAGGAGTAACTTTCGCGGGTTCTTCATCTGTACCTCTATGCCTTGGAGATCTGTAATCTGAGAAGCAGCTGCTACAGAAGAGAGCGGGGCGCCCGACGAATGGACAGAGCCGGCGCGTTTCGCGATGCCAGCTTATACAAATAAGAGAAGTATTGCAAGGGTTGTAAAATTCCTGCGGTGCACCCTCGGTCAGCGAGAAGTAGGTGGGGGACTGACCTACAGAACCCGTCGCCAGCCATCGCCGGCAAAGGGCCGCGTCCGTCTACGCCGGTCCTCTCTCCGAGGGGTTTGCTCGTTGTTCGCTCGTCGATAGTGATTCCTTCTCGGAGAAACAAGGAAACATATTTGGCGTAGATACAGCGCCAAGTTGACGTTCCCCTCTCGCTACCGCCCCGGCCGGCTCTGCGGCCGGGCGTTCCAGGGGTCTTCCGGCCAGGCGTGCTTGGGATAGCGCCCCTGGAGCTCTTTCCTGACCTCTTTATAGGTGGTCGCCCAGAAGCTCTTGAGATCCTGGGTGACCTGCTGGGGCCGGCCGTTGGGGGCCAGGAGGTGGAGGAGGACCGGCACCCGGCCGGCGGCCACCCGCGGCGTCTCGGCCAGGCCGAAGAGCTCCTGGATACGCGCCGCTAAGATCGGCGGCCGTCCTTCCTCCGCCGGATAGTCGAGCCGGACGCTCCTGCCTCCGGGGACGGTGAGACGCTCGGGGGCCTCGCGGCGGAGGGCCTCTCTCTGCTCCCAGGTGAGGGCCCCTTCGAGGGCGGTTAAGAGCGGGGTCTGTCGGCGATCCCGGAGATCGGCGAAGGAGCGCCGGCCGGCGGCGAGGGCGGGGAGGAGGGCGGAGAGCTCGGCCTCCCCGAAGGCCGGCAGGCCGAGCTCCGGCATCCAGCCGGCGAGGCGGCGGACCCGGACGAGGAAGGAGGCGACCTCCGGGTCGTCCAGGGGGAGGGCGCGGTCGAGCCTCCCGGCCGCCGCCTCGACGAGGAGCCTCTCCACCTCCCCCGTCCCCCGGGCGGGGAGGGTCGCCTCCGCTTCGGCCAGCACCAGGTCCTCATAGCGGGTCCGTTTCCAGGCGATCACCCGCTCGCTCGCGAGGTCGAACGTAAGCTCCACCGCCGTCGCCAGGCGTTCCGGGGGGAGCCAGCCGAGCTCGACCGCCGAGGCGAGGCGGACGAGCGATTCGGTGCCGCGGTCCTCCAAGTCCACGGCGAGGAACAGCTCGGCATCGAGAACGGCGCTCTCGTCCGCCAGCCGCACCCCCCGGCCGCCGACCAGAAGCGCGCGCGGGCTCCTGGGCTCGCGGCGGCGGGCGAGGCGGTCGGGGAAGGCGGCGAGGAGGGCGCGGAGGAGCGCCTCCTCCCGGGGGAGCTTCGAGGCCGGGTCCGCCGGGGACGCCGCAGGAGCCAGCTCGCGCCGGGCGATCTCCGTCAGCTGGTCGCGGGCCTGGAGGACGAAGCGGGCGGCGTTGCGGTGGAGCTGCCGGCCGCCGGGGAGGTCCGGTTCCTGCCTCCGGCGCTCGAAGGCTTCGAGCGCCTCCAGACGGTCGAGGAGGTCGGAACGCGAGACGCGGACGGCCCGCTTCTGGAGCTCCCGCCCCTCCCGGTCTCCGCCGGCACGCGGGAAGGGGTCGCGCTCGGCGAGGAGAGCGGCTAAAAAGGCGGCCTCGCGGGTCCACCCCCCGGCATGCCCAGCGATCAGCAGCCGGGAGAGCCGGGGGTGGATGGGGAGCCGGGACATCGTCTGGCCGAGGGCGGTGACGCCGCTCGCATCCACGGCCCCGAGCCGGGCGAGGAGGAGCCGGGCGGCGGCGAGGGCGGCGGGGTCGGGCGGCTCGAACCAGCCGAAGCGTTCGAGGTCGTTCTCGCCCCAGGCGAGGAGCTGGAGGGCGGCGGAGGCGAGGTCGACCCGGGCGATCTCCGGCGTCTCCCGCTCCGGCAGGGCGGCCTCCTCCCAGGCGCTCCACAGCCGCAGGCAGACCCCCGGCCCCTGCCGTCCCGCCCGGCCGGTGCGCTGGTCTGCCGAGGCGCGGCTCACCCTGCCGAGCTCCAGCCGGTCGAGGCCGGTCGAGGGGTCGTAGCGCAGCCGCCGGACCAGCCCGGAGTCGACCACCGCCCCCACCCCGTCGATGGTGATCGAGGTCTCCGCCACGTTGGTGGCGAGCACCACCTTGCGCCGGGAGCCGCGGCGGAGCACCTCGTCCTGCCGCTCGGGGGGGAGGTCGCCGTAGAGCGGCAGCACGGCGAGATCGTGGGCGGCGGCGAGGGGGGCGAGCGCCTCGCCGGCCCGCGTGATCTCGCCTACCCCGGGGAGGAAGACGAGGACGTCGCCGCCGGTCGCCCCGAGCATCCTCTCCACACCCTGGACGACGAGGGCGGCGAGCGGGGGCCCGTCGAGACGGCCGGCCGGCCGTTCGAGGTGGCGGATCTCGACCGGGTACTGGCGGCCGCGGCTCTCGACGACCGGACCGCCGAGGAAGGCGGCCAGGGGCCCGGGATCGAGAGTGGCGGACATGGCGAGGAGGACGAGGTCGGGCCGCACCTCGCGCTGCACCCGGCGGGCCATGGCGAGGGCGAGGTCGGCCGCGAGGCTCCGCTCGTGCACCTCGTCGAAGAGGACGGCGCCGATCCCGGTGAGGAAGGGGTCGGCCTGGAGCCGCTGGACGAGGATGCCCTCGGTGACGACGAGGATGCGGGTCGCCGGCCCCGCCCGGTGCTCGAAGCGGACCTGGTAACCGACCTCCTCCCCGAGCCGCCAGCCCCCCTCCTCGGCGATCCGCCGGGCCGCCGCCCGCGCCGCCACCCGGCGCGGTTCGAGGAGGACGATCCGCCCGCCGCCCCCGATCCCGGCGGCGAGGAGCGCCGGGGGGACCCGGGTGGTCTTGCCGGCGCCGGTCGGCGCCACGAGGACGGCGGACCTTCCGGCCTGGAGCGCGGCGAGGAGCCGCGGGAGGGCCTCATCGATGGGGAGCGGCTCTCTCATGTCGGAGCCCAATTACCGCTTTCGATATCGGCCGATCTCACCCGGCGCTTCCCAAAGAGAGAAGAGAGAACGCCGAAAAAGCCCCTACCCTTTCTCCTTCCAGTGGAAATCATCGCTTTTCGAAATAGATCTGCCGCATCCTGCAACTCGTTGAGCAGACTCAGCTTAGCTTGCCCAGAGGGAAAAATGTGGGTACAGTGCGGAACATGCCGCCCGAACCGGGAGACTTCAGTATCGCCTTGAGCATTCTGCGCATCTCGCGGGGCTGGAGCCAGGATCAGGTCGCCAAGGCCTCGGGCCTCACCAACAGCGCGCTTTCCGAGTACGAGCGCGGCAAGAAGATCCCCGAGCTCAAGAGCGTGCGCAAGATCGTCCGGGCGCTCGGCTACGAGCTTTCGGCCATCGAGCGGACGGAGGAATTCCTCCGCGAGCTGCGGGCCGAAAGTCACATGGAGGCCCGCCTGGGGGAGGACGGCAGCTTCTCCCTCGTGCCGATCTCGCCGCACGGCTCTCCCGGTCTCCCCCCCAGTTTCCCGGCCGGCCTCCCGGCAATGCCAGCTTCCGGGCCCATTTCCGGGGGTATGGACCTCTACCTCGCGGCGAGCGCCAGCGATCCGCTGCGCACCCGGGCGCGGCGGGTGGCGGCCCAGGTGGGCCAGGCCGCCACCGGTTTCAGCCTGCTGCTCTTCGACCTTCTCATCGGTCACCTCGGCCAGCCCGCCCCGCCCGGAGCCCCCCGCCAGCCTCGCGAGCCGTAGCTCTCACTTCCCGGTGGCCGGCCGCGCCGGTGCCGGGTGAGCGTGGGGTGCGAGGTTGAGACCGAGGAGATCCGGCTGCGCCGGATCGCGCTCCAGGTGGGGGTAGCGCGGGCCATCGTGGTAGTCGACGCGATAGGTCTTGTAGTAGTCCGAGCTCTCGACCAGGAGCTCGATCGGCCCCTTCCCGGCCTTCGCCTCGCGGAGCGCGGCGTCCACCCACTCCTTTTTCCAGGCGCGGCCGTTGACCGCCAGGAGCTTCATGCCGGGACCGATGCCGGCCTTGTAGGCGGGCGTCCCCGGGACGACGTCGCGGATGTCGCCGTCCTCCTTCACCTGGAGCCCCAGGGAGTAGGTCCAGTCGGTGGACTTCGAGCGCTCCTCGCGGTCCTTGATCACCTCGTTGGGGACCTCGGTGTAGACCAGCTTCCAGCCGCTGGCGCGCACCCCAGCCTGCGGGGAGTGGGGATCGGTCGCTTCGAGGCGCGCGGTGAGCAACCCCTTCCAGTCGTAGGGTGCCAGGGCGTTGAGAGTCGCGACGACGTCGGCGAAGGTGTAGGTCTTGACCTCCGGGCCGCCGATGCCGCCGTGGAAGAGGTGGCAGAAGTCGTCCATCGAGGCCTGGCCGTGGGTCTGCTGGCGCAGAAGGGTGTCGGCCTCCAGCCAGAGGAGGACCGACTCGTCGTAGTAGTCCGCCCCCCGGCGCCAGGACCCCCACTCGCTGGGCAGGCCCCCCAGGGTCTGGGCGGCGACCGCGGTATCGGCCAACGGGCGCCAGGTCCGCCCCGGCTGGTAGTCGAGGCTGGCGGCGATCTGGGCGATCCTCTCGCGGGTGTACTCCGGGGTCCACAGGCCGCTCCTCGCCGGCAGCACGGTGGCGGCGTACTGGGTGAGACCCTCGTAGACCCAGAGCAGGCTGCCATCCATGGGGGTGTGGAGGTCGGGGCTCATGAGGCCGGCCGGCCGGCGGTACTTGCCGTTCCAGGAGTGGGCGTACTCGTGCGCCAGGAGCCCCGCGAGGTTGCGGCGCGACCCCTCCTTGAGCAGCGACTGCTCGTCGGCCCGGTCGTCGCTCGACTCGTGGTGCTCGAGGCCGAAGTGGGCGGTGTGATCGGAGAGGGTGAGCAGCCAGCGGTAGCCGCGGTAGTGGTGGCCGCCGAAGAAGGCCTCCTCCTCGGCGACCAGGCTCTGGTAGAGCGGCACGAAGTCGGCGGGCGTTTCGAGCGCCCCCGAGGTGTCGGCCGCCATGTCGATCTGGTGCGCCAGCGCTCCGCTCCCCAGTTGGACGGTCCGCGTGTGGGCGCCCATCAAGACCGGCGAGTCGACCAGGGTGGTGAGCGAGACCGGCTTGAATTCGATCCTCTCCGTCCCCTCGCCCTGGGCGACCGGCAGGGCGGTCGCCGGCTTCCAGCCGGCCGGGAGGCGCAGGCTCGCGGTGACCGTCAGGTTGTCGGTCGGCGTTCCCTGCGGGTAGAGGATCACCGTGTTCCAGGAGAGGATGGCGAGCTGCGCCGTGGTGCTCCGGCCCGAGGTGTAGGCCCCCTCGCTCTCGGGGGAGAGGAAGTCGAAGTCGATGGCGAGCGACCTCGCCCCGGCGGGGAGGGTGAGGTGGAAGGCGTACATGTCGATCGGGTCGCGGTGCCAGGCGAGCGGCGCGCCGTCGACCGCGAGCTTCAGGCCGGCGATCTCGGCCAGGGGTCCGTTCGGCCCGTGCTCGCCGGGGAGCCACTTCGGGTAGTAGAGGGTGAGGGGACCGGGGCCCGCCGCCATCACGATGTGGGTGTGGAAGATATGGCGCGACGCCTCGGTGGCATCGACGGCGACCGAGAGGGCGGCTCCCGAGGCCCGGGGAGCGCTGGACGGCCGGGTGGCGGCGAGGAGGCCGGAGGGGGAGGCGAGGAACCCGGCAAGGGCCAAGGCGGAGAGCAGCTTGCCGAAGACAGCAGGCTTGATCACGGCGCGGGGTCTCCCAGGGCTTTCAAGCCGGCGGGATCGCCGGCTTTGGCTTCCTGGCATCCTACCCCAGGAGGCCGCCCCTACCCCACGGGGTGGCCTTCCCCCCACCCCGCGGTGCGCGGCGGCCGCCTCGCCGGGTGTGGGGGGCTCCCGGCTCTGCCGGTACAGTTCCCGCAGACACACTTGGAACCCATCGAGGGGAGGAGATCATGATGTCGAGCAGGATTAAGACGGTGCTGATCGGAACCACCTTGAACCCATCGGGCGATCGGCTCGTCGCCTCCGGCATCCGTCTGGCGCGGTCGATGGGCGCCAGGGTTCACCTCGTCCATGCCTATGACGTGCCGGTCGTGCACGGCGCCCCGTCTCCCCTGGACGTTCCGATCGGCGAGTTCCTCGACGCCGGGCGCCGGGCCCTCGGCGAGCGGATGGACCGCCAGATCGCGCGGCTGGGTCTCGGTGCCGAGGAGATCGCGGGCACCACCCTCGATCTCGGCTCCCCCCACCGGGTGCTGATCGAGGCGGCGCGGCGGTGCGACGCCGACCTGATTGTCGTCGGGGCGGTCGAGAGCGCCGAGGCAGCCTCGCGGCTCATCGGCTCGACGGCGGACCGGGTGGTGCGCCGGGCCGACCGCCCGGTCCTTCTGGTGCGCGGCGAGCTCAGCCTGCCGCTGGCGCGGGTGCTGCTGCCGGTCGGCCTCTCCGGCTCTGCCGCCGAAGCGCTGGAAGCCGGGCTCGATTTCCTCGCCGGTATCGATGGGGGACAGGCAGCGGTACTCGAGGCCCTTTTCGTCGCCGCCGAGGTGGACGGCCGCCCCGCCCGCGGGCAGAGCGTTCCGGAAGGGGTGCGCGAGCGGGCAACCGGCAGGCTCGACGGCTTCCTGGCCGAGACCCCGCGCACCGCGGACTGGCGGATCGACTCGCGGGTCGAGTTCGGGTTCATCGACCGCGAGATCCTCACCCGGATCGAGCGCTGGCAGCCGGACCTCGTCGTCCTCCGCACCCACGACCGCGAGGGTGTCGAGCCCTTCCTCCTCGGGCGGGTCACCATGGCCCTGATGCGCCAGGAGGGCGTGAGCGTCCTCATGATTCCGCCCGTGGCGGCCCGCGCCGGGATGTTCCTCCGGAACGAGGCGGAGGTCTCCGTCGCCGCCTGATTCTGGAGGGGCCCAGTTTGATTCCGAGGACGGGCGACTGGCTGCGCGAAGCGCCCGAGGGCGCCCGCCCGCAGGATCAAACTGGGCCACCGGGCCTACCGGTCGCTCGCCGGCGGCTCCACGATCTTGTTGCGGATGGCGTAGCTCACCACCTGCGCCCGGTTGTGCAGGTGGAGCTTGTCGAGGATGTTGCGGACGTGGAACTTGATGGTGTTCTCCGACACCCCGAGCTCGCGCGCCAGCTTGCGGTTCGAGGTGATCCCGGAAACGAGAAGCTCCAGGATTTCCCGTTCGCGCTCGGTGAGGGCGTCGGGGTCCTGTGCCGCCGAGTGGGCCGCTGCCGGCGCCGCCGCCTGGGCCGGGCGGGCGAACTCCTGGAGGAGCTTTCTGGCCAGGGCCGGGGTGAGCGCCGGCTCGCCGCGGCCCACCCCTTCGAGCAGCGCGAAGAACTCTTCCGATTCGAGGTTTTTCGACAGATAGCCCTGGGCTCCCGACTTGATGGCCTCGAAGAGCGTGGCGTCCTCGTCGGAGGCGGTAAGGACGACGACCTGGACCGCCGGGAGCTCGGCGCTCACCAGGCGGGTGGCGGCGAGGCCGTCCATCTCGGGCATCGAGAGGTCCATCAAGAGGACGTCCGGCTGCAGGCGGCGGGCGAGCTCCAGGGCCTCGCGGCCGTTTCTGGCCTCGCCGACGACCGCGAGACCGTGCGCTTCGAGGAGGCTCCGCAGACTATCGCGGAACAGGGCGTGATCGTCGGCGATCAGGATCTTCATCCGGCGCTCCCAGGGCGGGGTTGCGAAGCGGGGGTCAAGGGGATCTCGACGGTCACCCGAGTACCGGCTTTGGGGAGCGAGTCCCAGCGCACGACGCCGCCGACGCTCTCCGCGCGCTCGCGCATGGTGGTCAAGCCGAAGCGCGGGAAGCCGGGGCGGCCGATCTCGGCCGGGTTGAAGCCGATCCCGTCGTCGGCCACCGTCACCACCACCCGTTCCCCCGCTTTTCCGATCGCCACTTCCGTCTTCTGCGCCTGGGCGTGCTTGCGGACGTTCGCCAGGGCCTCCTGGACGATGCGCAGGAGCTGCAGCTCGATGCCCGGGGAGAGCCGCAGGGTTTCGTCGATCGAGAGCCGGCAACCGACCCCGGTCTGGCCCTCCCAGGCGCCGACGAACTCGGCGAGTGCCTGGGACATCGTGCGCTCCGGGCCGATGCCGGTGCGGAGCCCCATGATCGACTCCCGGAGATCGGCGTAGACCTCGCGCGCCGCCTTCGCCAGCTGCTCCAGCTGGCGGCTCGCCTCCTCGGCGCGGCCGGTGCGGAGGAACTCGCGCACCGCCTGGGCCTTGGTATTGACGTAGGCGAGCACCTGAGCGAGGCCGTCGTGCATCTCGTGGGCGATTCGCAGTCGCTCCTCGGAGACGGCCAGGCCCTGCAGCCGGCGCTGCAGGTAGGCGCTGTCGATGGCGATGGCAGCGGTGGTGGCGAAGCGGGTGAGGCTCGCCTCGTCCTCCTCCGAGAACTCCTCCGCCCCGCTTTTTTCGGCCAGGCAGAGATTCCCCTGGAAGGGGCTCTTGCAGAGGATGGGCACCGCCACCTCGAGCCGTCTTCCCTCCCGGCGGACCTGCGGGACCGCCCCCGAGGTGACGCCCGAGGTGATGAAAGACTCGGCCCGGCCGTCGTCGCCGAGGACCGAGAGGGTGCCGTAGCACGCATCGACGAGCAGCCTGGCATGATCGACGACCCGCTGGAGAGTCGTCTCCAGGGTGAGGGCGTCCCAGATGTCGAGCGCCGCCGCGTGCAGGGCGGCTACCTCGCGGTGCTGGCGCTCGACGCTCGCCTGGATGCGCTCGATGAAATGGAACATGCCCCCCAGGAAGCCGAAGGCGAGAATGGAGATCGCGGCGTCCATGAAGAGGCGCCCCGGCCAGGACTGGAGGTAGGGAAGAATGGCCTGGCGGACGAGCTCGATGACGACGATCGACACCAGCACCGAGGTCAGGGTGATCGCCCGCAGCCGCCTCAGGGTCATCGGCGACATGTCGAGCCGAAATCCTAGCGTACTTCCGGGCGCGATCCTCGCTTCCGGGTGTTGATCCCGAGGAGAGCGTAGAACGGGCACCACCCGAGGAGACCGGTGAGGAGCGGGACCCAGGCGAAAATCTCGAGCGCCCGCCCGCCGAGGCCGCCGACCGCTCCGCTCCAGGCCGCGGCGAGCATGCCGGCGCCCAGGCCGATGCGGATGAGGCGTTCGAGAGCGGAGAGATTGAGGAGTTTCATGGCGGTTCCGGCTCCGCCAAGCATGCCCGTACCCGCCCCCGGGAACGACCTCCATGGGGGCGGGAGGGACTACGCCGTAGGGTAGGCGTCGCCCCACCCTAAAGGGTGGTTCCTACTGCGGGCGCGCCAGGCGGAGGGCCGGGTCGCCGAACAGGTTGTAGGTCGAGAGGGTAGCGGCCGAGCCGCCGGCCGCCCGGAAGCGGACGGCGGCCCCTGCCGCGGCCTCCCCCAGGGTTGCCGCGCGGGAAGCGAAGAGCTGGTCCGAGAACGCCCGACCGAGGGTGGCGGACTGGGCGTCGAAGGCCACTCCGGAGGGTGCCCAGACCGCCGCCGCGCCGCCATTCGGGTTGTCCACCAGCTCCTCGGCCAGGCTGCGGAAGCCGGGGACCTCGAAGCGGCCGAGGAGGCAGGCCATGGTCATGACGAGGGGCAGCCGGGGGCCGTTCGTGAGGGCTTCGGCGTCGGCGCTCGTGAGGAGCGACTGGGCGCTCAGCCGGTCCAGGCCGGCATGGCCGACGTAGTCGAGGAGGAAGGCGCCGCTCCCGAGGCCGGAGAGGAGCTGCGCGCGGAGGGCCGCCGCGGGGAGCTCCGAGAGATAGAGCCGGGTGGGGACGAAGGGGGCCGGCAGAGCGGCCGCCAGACGCTCGCTCTCGGCATCGAACTGGCCGCCCTCGTCCGGATTGTCGGCGACCAGGAGCACCTGCTGGCGCCAGGGGCCGGGGTTCGCCCCCTCGTAGGCGACGAGCTTGTCGACGTAGCCCTGGAGCTCCGCCGCGCTCGCCGCCGGGAGGCGCCCGACGACCATCCGGGAGCCCGCCGGCAGGTAGAGGCCGTCGGCGGCGAAGAGGCCGTTCGGGGTCGCCGCGAGGAGGGGTGGGAAGAGGTTCCCGCCGAGGCCCAGGTAGCCCTTGTAGTCATAGCTCCCCGCGCCGGCGAGCACCACCGCCCGCGGTGCCGGCTGCCAGCTCGCCGCGGCATAGGCGAGAAAGCGCGCCACCGCGTGCGGGTCCGGCAGGCCGTCGCTCCACTCGTCATAGATCTGCTCTAAGGGAACGACCCGTGAGGCCAGCCCCTGGGACTGCCGGTAGCGGGCGAGCGCCTGGGCGGGTGCCAGGAGGGCGGCCGGGGCGAGGATGAGATGGTCGGCGCCGTTCGGTGCCCGCAGGGGGAGGGCCGGCGGGACCCAGCTCTCGGCCCGCGGAGCGAGGAGGCCCGAGGGGTCGAGCACCAGGTAGACCCGGTCGGCTGTCGCCGGCGTGAAGCTCACCTCGAAGCCGCGGGTCCCGGGCACCGCCGGCAGGCCGTCGAGACGGACGGGGCGGCGCGGGTCGGCGAGGTCGTAGACCTGGACCGCCGGCGAGGCGAAACCGGAGACGGTGACCGTCCGGTTGCCGGCCCCACGGACGAAGAAGGGGGTGCCGGCGGTCTGGTAGAGGCGGGGGTAGCGGAGGTCGAAGGCGTCGACGTAGAAGATGTTGAGGGGGACCCCGGGGGCGAGCAGACCGCGGACCTCGACCGTGTTGTCCCCTTCGTGGAGGAGCGCCGGCGAGAGGGAGATCGTGACGTCCTTCGCGGTCAGGCCGTCGAAGGCGATGCCGCCGGCCGGTCCGACCAGGGTGCCGTTGACGAGCACCGAGAGGGCGTGCTCGCCGCCGACCCCGGTCGCCGAGGCGCCCTGGAGATGGAGGGTGAGCTCGGCTCCCGTGACTCCAACGGCGAGGCCATGGACGCCCAGGGAGAAAACCTGGCTTCCAAGGGTGGGATCGCCGCCGATCACCACCGCCCAGTACCAGTAGTCCCCCTCCGGGTCGGCGGCGACCGCGACCCCCGGGAAGCTCTGCTGCTCGAAATGGGCGCTGTCGAGAAAGTATTGCCCCGGGACGGCGGGGGAGGGGTTGCCGCCCGGAGCCGTACCCAGGCTGCGGCCCTTTTTGCCCAAGGCCAGCCAGTAGACGTTCTCCGGGGCGTAGATGCCGGTCGCCGTCTCACCGAAAAAGCGTAGGGCCGAGCCGTCGGGAGCCGCCTCCATTGCGACCGGCTGGCCGAGGTTGGCCAGCTCCAGCTGGCCGCCGCGGATCGCCTGCGCCGCGGCTCCCGGGGTGAGGCCCAAGAGAGTGGCGACCCGGCTCGCCGGGAGCTGGTAGAGGCCGCGCTCTTTGACATAGAGCTTGGCTGCCGCGGCTGGGCCGGGAGCGACGATCGTCCGGGTGTGGAGGGGGACCGGTGCCGGGATCGCTGGCACCGGGGTGGGCCGCCGGGCACGCCGCTCGAAGCCGTCGACCGGAACTTCCGCGACATCGAAATCGGCGGCATCGGCGGCATCGGCGGTCACCGTGAACGGGCCGTAGAAGCGGGCCCGGGCGCCCCCGGTCCCGTTCTCCACCTCGCGGAGAGAGTAGGTGTAGCGCCCGCCCGGCACCACTCCGGGGTCGACGAAGCGGTAGCGGCTCCCCTGTGGGGCCGGCGGGGCGGCGGGCAACAGACGCTCGTTGACCTGCACCCAGGCGCCCCGCGGGTCGAGCCGGAAGAGGTCGAAGCCGGCGGTCCCCTCCTCGGAGGCGGTGCGCCACTCGACGACCACCGCACCGCCGGCGGCGCGCCGGGCGCCAAAGGAGGTGACGAGCACCTGGGTCACCCGGCAGATGCAGCCCGGCCGGGCGCCGAGCCCGGTCGAGACCGAGGTGGTGGTCGCGCTCACCCCGGCCGAGCCGGCGACCGCGTTGAAGGCGGTGCTGGTCGGGGTGATGCCGTTGGCCCCGCCGGTGACGTCGATCGCCGCCGCGGTGCCCGAGAGCCGGACGACCCCGCCGCCGCCGCCCCCGCCGGGGCCATGGAAGTCGCCGGCGGTCCAGTTGACGTCCCCACCCTTGCCGCCCTTGGCGTCGGCGGTGAGGCCGGAGAGATTGGGGCTGGTGCAGGCGGCGGCGAAGATGCTCCCCCCGGCCCCACCCCCTCCGGCGCCATCCTGCATCGAAGACGGTGGCGTGGTGCCGTTGGCCGAGAGAGTGCCGGTGCCGGTCGCGGTGTCGAGGCGGAGGAGGATGATCCCGCCCCCTGCCGCGCCGTGCCCCGGGCCGGTGTTGTTGCTCGTCCCGGCGCCGCCGCCGCCGCCCAGGGCCAGCCGGGAGGCGGCCGAGGAGAAGGCGGCGCCGCCGAAGCCGCCCTGCGGCTGGTTCGAGTTCCAGGTATTGCCGCCATGCCCGCCGGCGCCGCCGTTGCCGCCTCCGCCGCCGCCCGAGTTGTCGCCGTTGTTCGAGTTGAAGTCGTTGCCGCCGCCCCCGGCGTTACCCGGGGCGCCACGGCCGTAGCTGCCGTTGGGATAGCCCTCGTTGGCAGCGCCGTCGTCGACCAGGCTGGTGCCGTCGTAGACGAAACGCGGGGTGCCGGCGATCCCCTCGGCCTTGGAGCCATGCCAGAGCTGGGTCGCCAGAGTCCGGTAGGCATTGGTGTTGAAAGCGGTGGGATCTCCCCCCAGGCTCCGTCCGCCCCCGCCGCGGAAGCCCTGGGCGTCGACGCTCACCGTGGCGCTCCCCAGGTTGAGAGCGCCCGAGACATCGACGGCGAGGACGCCGCCGACGCTGCCGTTCCAGGTCAGGGCGGTGAGCCCCGAGGAGAGGGTAGCGCTCGAGTACTGGGGGACGCGGATCACCTGGAAGCGGCGCTGCCCCTGGGTTGCCGTGGCGTTGGCGTTGGTGTAGACGTGGATGAGCTTGCCGCCGGTGGTGGCGCCGCCGCTGCCGCCCCCCAGGAACGGGACCGATCCCGCCGCCACCGGTCCGGTGGCCACGACGTACTCGTAGAGACCGCTGCTGTTGAGGTTGGTCGAGCCGGATCCCGGATCGCCCGCCACTCCGTCGCCGTAGGTATTGGTGTCGGTCGAGTCGATGGCGGCGTCCTGCATCTGGATGACGAGGAGCAGGTCGCCGGCGGCGATCGGGGTCGCGGCGCCGGACGGGGTGCCCACCGAGATCGAGGTGCTGGCCGCCGTTGTCGAGGCCGTACCGGGGTAGTAGGTGTTGACGACGCCGGTGATCGTCCCCGAGCCGTCGCGCCCCGGGGTGCCGCAGGGCTGGGCGGCGAGCGGGAGAGCGAGAAGAGGGACGAGGAGCGCCAGGCAGGCGGTACTCGTGCGCAGATGGCGGAGTCGTGCCATTTTGCCTTCCTGTCGGCCGAAGAGGCCTTCTACCGCGAGAGGGTCGGCCTCATGGTAGCACCGCTTCGCGACGGTGGAAAGGAAGGCTGCCGGCTGCAACCGCCCCAGCGGGTTAGCGCGGCTTCAGCTCGTCGCCGCTGCCCACCTGGGGAGGGGTGACTGGATCGTCCTCGCCCTTCATGGAGTTCTTGAACTCCTTGATCGAGGTGCCGAGCCCGCGGCCGAGCTCGGGGAGCTTGCTGGGGCCGAAGAAGATCAGGGCGATGCCGAGGACGAGGATCAGGTGCATCGGCTGGAAGAGTCCTTCGAACATGGTGCGAACCTCCGGGATGGGGTAGCTCCGGTGTGGAGCCCGCTTCCATCCAGGGTAACACGTAGGGAATGAAAAAATTGCGCTCTAGGGGCGCTTTAGGGGAGGAATGGGGCAGTGAGGAGAGGCGGGAGGGGCGCCGCGGTGCGGCGCTCCCTCCGCCGGACCGGGCTAGGAGTGATTCTTGTCCATCTTGTCCATCTTCTTGCCGTGGGCGACGTCGACGCGGGCGGCCATCTTGTCCGTGCCGTCCATGGTGTAGGAGACGCGCACGTCATCGCCGGGCTTCAGGTCGGCGAGGGTGATCGTCTTGCCAGCGCCCTTGAACTTGGTCGAGGCGTCGGTCTTGAAGGTGGAGGAGTCGTTGCCGTGCTTGACGGTGAACGTCCCACCCGCGGAGTCGACCGAATCGACATCGCCGTGCATGCGGGTGTACTTCGAGCTGGTGTGGTGGTGGGACTTCGCACTGGCGGAAATCGCCGTGACGAAGACCAGGAGCAAAGCCAAACTCAGGACCACGTGCTTACGCATAGCCCAACCTCCTCAGATTATCGAAGGCATCAGGATGATGCCTCCTACAGGTTTTCCAGCCCACGGAGCACTGCAAAGCTCGCGCCAATCCTGCTCTTCGTAAGCCGTGCCAGGACACCCGCCGACCTGTGCGACGATGCCGGCATGAGCGTTCGCGCCTACGCACCCGCCTGCATCGGCAACTTCGCCGCCGGCTTCGACCTGATGGGGGCCGCCCTCGCCCCGCTCGACGGCTCCCTGTGGGGCGACGTCGTGCGGGCCTGGCCGGCTCCGGCGTCGGCATCGGCGTCGCTGGCGTCGCTTGCCGTCTCCGGCCCCTTCGGCGCGCAGATGCCCGCTGACCCCTGGCAGAACCTGGTGCTCCGCACCTACCTGCTCTTCCGCGAGGCGGTGGAGGCCCGGGGCGGGGCCTGCCCGGTCCTCGCCTTCCATCTGGAGAAGAATCTCCCTCGCTGCAGCGGCCTGGGGTCCTCCGCGAGCTCGGTCGCGGCCACCCTCGTGGCCTGCCAGCACCTCGTGGCGGAGCCGCTGCCGGCGCCCGAGCTGTTCACCGTGGCCGGCCGGGCGGAGGGCTTCGTCTCCGGCTCGATCCACCTGGACAACGTCGTCCCCATCCTGATCGGCGGCCTGCAGCTCCTCGTCCCCGGCCCCGGCGGCAGGCCCGAGGCGCGGGCCCTCTCCTGGCCCGAGGACCTCGTCCTCGTCGTCCTCGCCCCCGCCTTCGAGGTGGCCACCGCCAACAGCCGGCAGGTCCTGCCGCGGAGCTTCACGATGGCCGAGACTCTGGCTTTCGCGGAGAACCTGGCGGGGTTCGTCCACGCCGTGGACGTGGGCGACCGCGAGCTCCTCGGCCGCTGCCTGCGCGACGTCCTCACCGAGCCGCACCGGGCGGCGCTGGTGCCGGGCTTCCGCGCCGCCCAGGCCGCGGCTCTCGCTGAGGGCGCCCTCGGCTGCGGCCTCTCCGGCTCGGGGCCGGCGATCTTTGCCGTCGCCGGCTCGCCTGGGCACGGGAAGGAAGTGGGGGAGGCCATGCGGCGCGCCCTGACCGCGGCCGGGCTCGCCTCCGAGGTCCGCCTCTGCGGTCTCGACCGGCAGGGCGCCCGGGTGCTGGCATGAAGCTGGTCAATACCCGCGACCCGCTCTCGACCGCCACCTTCAGAGAGGCGGTCCTCCAGGGGATCGCCCCCGGCGGGGGGCTCTGGATGCCGGCGTCGCTGCCCGCTCTCCCTGCTGCCGAGTGGCCCCCTCTCCTGGCGATGGGATGGCGCGAGCGTTCGGTCCTTCTCCTCGACCGCCTGCTGGCGGGCGAGATCGACCGTACGGCGCTCGCCCGGGCGGTGGGAGAGGCCCTCGACTTCCCCGTGCCCCTGGTGCCGCTCGGGCCGGATCTCTTCGTCCTCGAGCTCTTCCACGGCCCGACCCTCGCCTTCAAGGATTTCGGCGCCCGCCTCTTCGCCGCCCTGCTCGACCTCCTGCGCGAGCCCGGCCGGCCGGTGACCATCCTGACCGCCACCAGCGGCGACACCGGGGCGGCCGTGGCCCATGCCTTCTGGCGGCGGCCCGGAGTGCGGGTGGTGGTGCTCTACCCCCGGGGCCGGATCTCGGCCCTCCAGGAGCGCCAGCTCGCCACCCTGGGCGAGAACGTCACCGCGCTCTCGGTTTCCGGGAGCTTCGACGACTGCCAGACCCTGGTGAAAGCCGCCTTCGCCGACCCCGGTCTCGCCGCCCGCCACGGCCTCACCTCGGCCAATTCGATCAACGTGGCCCGCCTCTTCCCCCAGATCCTCTACTACGTAGAGGCCGTCGCCCAACTTCGCCAGAGGGGGCGGCCTGAAGGGGATGGCAGCCGATCCCGTGATCGCCGTTCCCAGCGGCAACTTCGGTAACCTCTCTGCCGGGTTGATGGCCCGGGCCCTGGGCCTCCCGGTCCGCGCCCTCGTCGCCGCCACCAACGCCAACACCACCGTCCCCGACTATCTCAATGGCGGCGCCTACCGTCCCCGGCCCTCCACCCCCACCCTCTCGAACGCCATGGACGTGGGGGCGCCCAACAACTGGGAGCGCATCGAGCACCTCTTCGGCGGCGACCTCGCCGCCCTCCGCCAAGCCCTGCGCTGGGGCTCTCAAAGCGACGAGGAGACCGTGGAGCGGATCCGGGAGCTCCTGGCCCTGGGCTATCTCGCCGACCCCCACGCCGCGGTGGCCTACGGCGTCCTCCGTGAGCACCTGGAGCCGGGAGAGACCGGCATCTTCCTGGGCACCGCCCATCCCGCCAAGTTCCTCCCCGTCTACGAGCAGCTGGGAATCGAGGTGCCCCTGCCGCCGGCCCTGGCGGCGCTCTCTGGCCTGCCGCTCTTCGTACGGGAGATCCCGCAGGAGTTAGCGGAGCTGAGGGGCGTGCTGGAGTCGGGGTAGGAGATGAAACCGGCGCACGTTTTTCGCGTAAGAAATCGGTAGGTCAAGGAGGGCCTGCCCTTGCAAGACATCCGCTATGGATTCCGCCGCCTCGTAAAGAGCCCCGGCTTCAGCGCCATCGTCATCGCCACCCTCGCCTTGGGGATCGGGGCGAACACGGCGCTCTTCAGCGTCATCGACGCTGTCCTCCTGCGGGCCCTGCCCTACGCGGCGCCCGAGCGGCTGGTCACGATCAACCACTACTATCCGTCGCTCAACAATTTGAAGGCCCCGGTCTCGGTACCGGGCTTCCGCGACTACTCCGCCTTGACCCGGCTCTTCGAGAGCGCCGCCGTCGAGAACGGCTGGAGCGCCAACCTGACCGGCCAGGGGGAGGCGCAGCGGCTGAACGGCGCCCAGGTCACCGGCCGCTTCTTCGGCACCCTGGGGGTGCCGGTCGCCGCCGGCCGGCCGCTCGTCCCGGGGGACGACCAGCCGGGCCATGAGCGGGTGGCCGTCCTCTCCCACGGCCTCGCCGGGCGCCTCCTCGGCGGAGCGCGGAGCGCGGTGGGCAAAAAGCTCCTCTTGAACGGCGAGAGCTACCAGGTGGTCGGGGTGATGCCCCCCTCGTTTCGCGACTTCTTCACCCGCAACGTCGAGCTCTGGACCCCCCTCGTCTTGAAGCTGGAGGATTTCGCCGATTCCAACCGCACCAACGAGTCGCTCTCCTACGTCGCCCGGCTGCGGCCGGGGCTCTCGATCGAGCGGGCGCGGACCGAGATGGCGGCCTTCGCCGGCCGGCTGAAGCACGACTTCCCCAACAGCTATCCGCCCGACTGGGGGCTCCTCGTCACCTCGCTCCACGACAAGGCGTCGGGCGACGTGCGGCCGATGCTCCTCGTCCTTCTCGGGGCGGTCGGCTTCGTCCTCCTCATCGCCTGCACCAACGTGGCGAACCTGCTTCTCGCCCGCGCCTCGGGGCGCGGCAAGGAGATCGCGGTGCGCGCGGCCTTGGGCGCCACCCGCTGGCAGATCGCCCGCCAGCTCCTCGTCGAGAGCCTCCTCCTCGCTCTCGCCGGGGGAGTTCTGGGGCTCGCCCTGGGCGCCTGGGCGATGCGCGCCGCCGCGTCTCTCGACGTCGCCGGCCTGCCGCTCTCGGAGCTGCGCTTGAACGGCGCGGTCCTCCTCTTCACCCTGGGCGTGGCGCTCGCGACCGGCCTCCTCTTCGGCCTCGCGCCGGCCCTCGCCACCTCCCGCGCCGACACCCAGCAGACCCTGAAGGAAGGGGGGCGGAGCGTCTCCGCTGGCCGTGGCCGGCAGGCCCTGCGGCGCCTCCTGGTGGTGGTGGAAGTCGCCCTGGCGCTCGCTCTCCTGGTCTCCGCCGGGCTCCTTCTCAAGAGCTTTTCAAGAATGCAGGAGGTCCAGACAGGCTTCCGGCCCGACCATCTGCTGACCCTGAACCTCGCCCTCCCCAAGACCCAGTATCCGACCGATGCGGAGCAGATCGCCTTTTTCGACCGGGCTTTGGCGCGGGTCGCGGCGGTGCCGGGGGTGAGCGCCGTGGGCGCCACCTCGGTCCTCCCCTTCGGCGGCTCCTGGTCGACCTCCGGCTTCGACATCGAGGGCTACGTCGTGCCCCCCAACCAGCCCGGCCCCTGGGGCGACATGCGGGTCGTCTCCCCTGGCTTTTTTCAGGCGCTCGACGTACCGCTCTTGAAAGGGCGGGGGTTCACCGACCAGGACGGCCCGGATGCCGTCAAGGTCGCCGTGGTCGACGAGGAGATGGTCCGCCGCTACTGGCCGCACGGCGATCCGCTCGGCAAGCGGATCAAACGCGGCTCGAAATCGAAGCCCTTTTTCGTCACCATCGTCGGCGTCGTCGGCCACACCAAGCACGAGGGCCTGGACGCCGAGTCCCGGGTCCAGCTCTACTTCCCCTACCGGCAGGTCGCCCGCCCCTTCCTGACCCTTGCGCTCCGCACCGGGACGGAGCCGCGCTCCGCTCTCCCCGGGGTGCGCGCCGCCCTCCAGGAGATCGATCCGGCGCTCCCGATCTTCGGCGTCCACACGATGACCGAGCTGGTCGACGCCTCGACCCAGCAGCGCCGCTTCTCGACTCTCCTCCTGGGGCTCTTCGCGGGGATGGCCCTCCTCCTCGCTTCGCTGGGGATCTACGGGGTGATGTCCTACTCGGTGGCGCAGCGCACCCACGAGCTGGGGGTGCGGATGGCGCTCGGGGCGGCCAAGGGCGGGGTGCTCGGGCTCGTGCTGCGCCAGGGGATGACGCTCGCCGCCGTCGGCCTGGCGGGCGGCCTCGGCGCCGCCTTCGTCTTCACGAGATTCCTGCAAAGTCAGCTCTTCGCCGTCCGCCCGACCGATCCGGAGACCTTCGTCCTGGTAACGGCGATCCTCGCGAGTGTAGCCCTCGCCGCCAACCTCCTACCGGCGCTCCGGGCGACGCGGGTGGATCCGGCGGTGGCGCTGCATGCGGAGTAGGGGTCACTCCCCCCGCCCGAAGCTCTGCACCCAGATGACCCGGTAGCCGCCGGGCGCCGCGTCGTAGCCGGCGCCCACGGCGAGCCCGAGCCCCAGCTCACGGGAGCCCGGGTCGAGGATGTTCCTGCGGTGGGGCGGGCTCTTGAGCCAGGCCTCCAGGGCCTCCTCGGGGGAGAAGCGCTGCTCCACGATGTTCTCGCCGATGCCGGAGCGGTAGCCGTCCGTCCGCGCCCGCTCGGAGGGACCGAGGCCCTCGGGCGTCCGGTGCGCCGAGTAGGAGCGCACCAGCATGTCCTCGGCGTGCTCTTGAGAGATCCGATCGAGGAGCGGATTGGGCGCCAGCGGTGCCACTCCCGCCCGCCGGCGGACGTCGTTGACTCTTGAGAGCAGCTCGGCCGCGACCCGCGCCCGGTCGGCGAGCCTCGCCGTGGCGGCGGCGAAGTAGTCCCCCTGGTGCCAGCCGAAGAGGAAGACGTGGAGGGTGGTGCCGTTGGCATCCGGGATCTGGGCGGTGCCGACGCCCAGGTCCCGAAAGCGCCCGTCCAGGGCCACCCGCGGAATGCCCTCCACGCCGCCGGGAGCCGCGTTCGAGAGCGAGTAGGACTCGCGCCAGTCGTGGGCCGAGTACCCCACCTGCCGCAGCCGCTCCGCGATCGTCGCGGCCGAGGGCGACCGGAGCCGCCGGCCGCCTCTCGCCATCTCCTCCGCCTGTTGCTGGGCGATCTGGTCGAGGATCGGTGCCGGGCGGAGCGGCAGCACGCCGACGCGCGCCCGCTCCCGGCTGAAGCGAATCAGCCACTCCTCCTCCCCGGCCGTCCCCCGCTGCGCGCGGGCGGCAGAGAGGCCCAGGGCCAACGCCAGGGCACAAGCGGACCAGCGAATCCACGTCGTCACGACCAGAACCTCACGTCAGAAGAAAGCGGGCACTACGATACTCCAAAAAGGGAGGGGTGCGTAGGCTCACCGGGTCAGGCCAGGGTCTCGTCCAAATCGAGAAACTTTGGCTTGGAGCGTAGGGGCGGCCCCCCGTGGCCGCCCTCCCTCCCAGGGCACCCACAGGGGGGTGCCCCTACAACAGGAGCCTTCGCGATGCCAGATTCGACTTTGACGGGGCCTTGGGGTCACGTGCGCGATCGCGGAGAGCGAAGGATCCGTCAGCGCCCGCCGGCAGACGCGCACCGGCGATGGCGCTGCTCGCGGAGTAGGGGTGGGTTCCTTTGACGCTGGTAGCTCGCGGTGTTACCGTGTAGACGCTCGTCTACACGTGGGGAAGCATGGCTCTGCACATCAGGAACTCCGAGAGAAGGGTCATCGACACCTCCGCTCTCCTGGCAATCTGAAGTCGAGAGTCCTGTGCTCGTAGCTCGAGGAATTTTATATGCATCTCAGCATTGAATACGAGCGCGAGGAAGACGGTCGCTGGCTGGCGGAGGTCCCGGAGCTACCTGGGGTGCTCTCCTATGGCGTGACCGCCGAGGAGGCCATGGCGAAGGCCGAAGCCCTGGCTCTGAGGGTGCTGGCGGAACGGCTCGAACAGGGGGAGAGTCGCCCCCAGCCGATCAGTATCTCCTTCGCCGCCGCATGAGTGCGTGGCCCTCCGCGAAGGCCAAGCGCGTTCGAGCTTCGCTCCTGCGCATCGGCTGGAGCGCCAAACGTCAGTCGGGTTCCCACCTCACGCTCTCTCGCGCCGGCTGGCCGGACTTCGTCTTTGCGTTTCATGACCAAGAGGAGATCGGTCCTCGTATGTTGGCCAGAATCGCCAAGCGCACAGGCCTTACACCTTCCGATTTGTAGCCCGCGAAGCCCACTCCCGTAAACTCGTCCTCTTCATGAACCTCCACGACCTCTTCGCCATCCCCTGCTCGCGCACCCCCGGAAAACTGGCCCTGCTTGCGGAAGCTCCGGAAACCGGGCCGGTCGAGCTCACCTACGCCGAGCTCTTCGACCGCGCCCGGCGCCTCGCCGCCGGGCTCGCGGGGCGGGGGATTAAAAAGGGGGACCGGGTGGCCTTCTTTCTCGGCAACCGGCCGGAATTCGTCGTCGCCTATCTGGCGGTCCTCGCGCTCGGGGCGGTGGGGGTGCCGATCAATCTGGCCTATCGTCGGCGCGAGATCGCTCACATGCTGGGCGACGCCGAGCCCACGCTCCTCCTGACCGAGGAGTCCCAGGTGCCGGTCCTCTCCGAGCTCGCGCCCGAGGAGCGGGGGAGGGTCGAGGTGATCCTGGCCGGGGACTTCGACCGGATCGGGGGCGATCCCGCGTCTCTGGACCTGCCGGCGATCGACGGCGACGACCTCGGCCTCCTGCTCTATACCTCGGGGACGACGGGGCGGAGCAAGGGGGCGATGCTCAGCCACGCCAACATCCTGGCGACGGTCACCGATCTCCTCGCCGCCTGGGCCTGGGAGCGGGAGGACGTCCTCCTCCTCACCCTGCCGCTCTTCCACACCCACGGCCTGATCGTCGGCCTCACCACCGCCCTCGTTGCCGGCGCCACCGTCCATCTCCACTCCCGGTTCGACGCGGTGCGGGTCGCCGCCGAGCTTGCCGCTCCTGGCGACCGCGGCGCCACGCTCTTCTTTGGCGTCCCCACGATGTACGTGCGGCTGGTCGAGGAGCTGCGGCGGACCGATGTTGCCCCGGCGTTGGGCCCGGCGCTCGGCCGGCTGCGGCTCTTCTGCTCGGGGAGCGCGCCGCTCTCCCCGGAGACCTTCGAGGCGTTCCGGGAGCTCACCGGTCATGCCATTCTGGAGCGCTACGGGATGACCGAGACCGGGATGAATTTGAGCAACCCCTACGCCGGCCCGCGGGTCCCCGGCCAGGTCGGGATGCCGTTCCCGGGGGTCTCCATCCGGGTCGTGGACCGGGAAGGACGGGATCTGCCGCCCGGCCGGGAGGGGGATCTCCTCGTCGCCGGCTCGAACGTCTTCTCCGGCTACTGGCGCGCTCCCGAGAAGACCGCGGAGAGCTTCGTCCAGGACGACCTCGGCCGCCGCTGGTTCAAGACCGGCGACCTGGCGAAGCGGGATCCGGCCACCGGCGCCGTCACCCTCCTCGGGCGGAGCAGCGAGCTGATCCTCTCCGGGGGCTTCAACGTCTACCCGCGGGAGGTCGAGGAGGTGCTCGCCGCCTATCCGGGCGTACGAGAGGCGGCAGTGGTGGGCCGTCCGCACCCGGAGTGGGGGGAGGTGCCGGTGGCGTATCTCGTCGCCGAGGGGCAGATCGAGGAGAGCGATCTCGTCGCCTATCTAAAAGGACAGCTCGCGGGCTTCAAGGTGCCGCGGACGTTCCGCTATGTGGAGACGTTGCCGCGGAACGCCCTCGGGAAGGTGCAGAAGCACCGGTTGTAGGACGGGGACAACGCTTCATGCTAACGGTGCAACGCTTCGTTGGACCGGTACAACGAGCCGTTGGACCAGTACAACGAGCCGTTGGACCGGTACAACGAGCCGTTGGACCAGTACAACGAGCCGTTGGACCAGTACAACGAGCCGTTGGACCAGTACAACGAGCCGTTGGACCAGTACAACGAGCCGTTGGACCGGTACAACGAGCCGTTGGACCAGTACAACGAGCCGTTGGACCAGTACAACGAGCCGTTGGACCGGTACAACGAGCCGTTGGACCAGTACAACGAGTCGTTGGACCAGTACAACGAGTCGTTGGACCAGTACAACGAGCCGTTGGACCAGTACAACGAGCCGTTGGACCAGTACAACGAGTCGTTGGACCAGTACAACGAGCCGTTGGACCAGTACAACGAGCCGTTGGACCAGTACAACGAGCCGTTGGACCGGTACAACGGAACGTTGTCGCGTTCCAACGGAGGGTTGTACCGGTACTGCGGCGGGCGGATTCGCTAGTCGCGGCCGGTAGGCTCGCCCCAGAGTCGCCCCAGAGGGAGGGTGAGGCCCTCGAAGCTGTCCGGCTGGAACGTGGCGTTCCCCTCCAGGGCCTCGACGATGCTGTAGGCACCCTCGCGGAGGACCAAGCGCTCCAGGGTTTGCGCCTCGGGGTCGATCAGCCAGTACTCGGGGACGCCGATCGCGGCGTAGGCGTGAAGCTTCCGCACGCTGTCCTTCGAACGGCTGGACGGAGAGATGACCTCGACCACCAGGTCGGGCCGGCCCCGCTCGAGCCCCAGCTCCTGGCCCTGGGGGAGGTTGCCGATACGATAGAACTGGACGTCGGGCATGGTCCCGCGACGTTCGTCGATGCGGACCTTGTAGCCCGAGGCGAGCACCTCGCCGGCCTTCCGGTCCCAGGCCCAATGGGAGAGGAGGGCGATCACCAGCGCCACGATCCGTTCATGGGTCCGCGTCGGCACCTCGACCTCCACGAGCTCGCCATCCACGAGCTCCCGCATATCGTCTTCGTCCAGCTCGATGAAGTCGCTCCAGGTGTAGGGCCCCCGCTTCGCCCGGGCCTCGGCGCGCGCTCGCATGGAAAGGAGTGTAGCAAAAGGGGGAGCAGGACAGAGTGGCCTCCCGTGCCAGCAGCCCCCCGACTCCCTTACCGCGTCTCAGCCCGGAACGTCACGGCTATATCGCGTTCGAAAGAGGGCAGGGGGAGACGGGGACGCCGGCTGGCTTGGCCGGCCGGGCCGGCCTCGAACACCCGCTCCCCCAGGGGACGGCCCTGCCAGGTGTCCCAGAAGGTCGCCCGATAGCGGCCGGCGGGGAGTTTGGGGAGGAGGAGGTCGGCGGGGGGGAGCGGCGCCGCGGCGCCTGCCTGCCGCAGGTCGCGGAGGAGCCAGACGAGCCCCTGGCTACAGTCGGCGCAGCCGAAGGGGAGGATGGGCAGGATCGGATGGATGTAGAGGTCGAGGTCGATCGGCCGCGGCGCGAAGCGGGTCCAGTCGAGGGCGCGGGCGAAGCGGGCCATGCCGCGCTGCACGGCGTGCATGCCGGCGGTGAGGATGTGGGGATCGCGGAAGGGCCAGCGCATGCCGCCCCCCGCGCCGCCGCTCGCCAGGTGCGCCCAGGCCAGGTTGTGGAAGTACTCGGCGTCGACCGCCTCGGGGAGCTGGCGCTTGTGGTCCATGAAGAGATGGATGGGGCCGTGCTCGCTGTCGGTGTAGGGGCGCGGCTCGCGCATGCTCGCGAGGGCGAAGCGGACGGCGTCCTGCATGGCGAGGGCGCCGTCGATCGTGTTGGTGGGGTTGTCGATCCGTCCGAACTCGTAGACGTGGGTGCTGGCGAAGTCGAGGGCCGGGTGGCGGAGGATGAGGTCCTGGTAGGCCTCCTCCGGCAGGCCGCCGAAGGTCGAGACGGTGAGGAGGTGCATATGGCCCCAACGCTCGCGCTCGACCCGGCGTACGAAGTCCGCCATCTCGGCGATCCAGCGGTGCTGCTCCTCGGGATCGCCGCCCCAGGCGGGATGCATCTCGTTCAGCAGGTCGTAGCCGAAGATTGCCGGCGAGCCGCCCCAGCGTTCGAGGCAGAAGCGCAGGCGCTCCTTCTGGACGGCGCGGGCGGTCTTTGAGGTGCAGAAGCAGCCGGGGGCGTCGAAGCCGCTCCCCGGGCGGCTGTAGGGGTGGAGATCCCAGCGGACGGAGAGGTGGAAGGTGTCCCAGAAGGCGAGGAGCAGGCGCAGGCCAGCCTGCTCGCAGAGGCTGAGGAGGTCGTCCCAATAGCGCACCGCCTGGGGCAGCGGGCACCCGGCCGGGTCCTCGAAGAACCAGTCGCCGTCCTCGCCATATTCGAGCATGAGCCGGAGCACCGTCACCCCGTGGGCGGCGAGCATGCGGAGGTGGGAGAGGACGGCGTCTCTTCCCCCAGGCTCGCGGAGCGGCGCCAGGTTCGGCCAGCAGATGGCGTCGTTGTGGCCGACGAGCAGGAAGGGGGAGCCGTCCCCGGTCATGAAGTAGTGCCGGCCGGGGGCGACGCGGACGGCGCTCCCGGCGCCGGTCGCGAGCAGCGCCGGTTCCGCGGCGGCCGCGGGGAGATCGAGAACGGTGGAGGGCGCGGTCATGGCGTTGAGCTCCTCGTTCGCCTTCGCGAGATGCAATGGCGGGGCCACCGGGCCCATGGAACTCAGGTTTTTTTACTTGGAGGGGAGAACGGCGCCACAAAAAAAGGCGGCTCCATCATCGGATGGAGCCGCTTTGGAGAGGAAGAAGGGGGGATCCGCCGGGAAGGGACTCTCGTCCCTGGGGGGGCCGGACCGGATCGCCTACCCTAGGATCTCCAGGATAAGACCTGGACATTACGCTTCACATTACGGCGATCCGATCGTTGAAACCGACCGTATAGGCAAAACTGGGGGTTACTTCTTGTGCCGGAGCGCCCCGATCTCCCTGTCGAACCCCGGGAGGATCGCCTTGACGAAGGCGTTCGACAGCAGATGGACGAAGGTATCCCAGAGGCTGGTATGGGGGTTGTCGAGCGGCCCTGAGATGTCGGTCTTGGTGGCGACGTCTTCCTGCTTGTGGTTTTCGAGCACGTGGGCGGCGACCCCCACCGCCTTCTCGTAGAGTTTCTTGAGGACCGGTTTCTTCGCGTCCTGCTTGGGGTCGTAGACCTGGATGTCCTTGAAGAGCGGCTTCACATAGCCGTCGATCCGCCCGTTCTTGACCGCGATCTCCGAGTAGAGGGAGAAGGTCCCGGCCGCCACGTCGAACTTGCCGTAGGTGCGCAGCAGGTCGTTGACCTTGGGGAGAGACGCGTTCTCGATCGCCAGGGAGACGTTGAAGTTCGGGCCCTTGTCGTCACTGCGGAAGGTGCCCTTGCCATGGGCCGAGCCGGTGCCCATGAAACGGCCGGTGAGCTTCGCCTGGGTCGTGCCGCTGCCGGGGCCGACCGCGAGATCGGTCACCTCGAGGTCCAGGTCGTCCAGGAAGACCCGGAAGGGGGGGCTCTTCGCCCGGTCGTCCAGCCCCAGCTCGCCGCCCAGGAGGCGGAGGCGGCGGACGAGGACGGGGGTGGGCGGTCCGCTCTTGACCGCCGCCTCGGCCTTGACCGCCCGGGTCTTCTCGGCCGCGGTGGTCGCCGCGGTGTGGAGGTAGTCGAGGCGCAGGCCGCGGACGGTCAAGTCGTCGACCCGCACGTCGTTGTGCTTGGGGCTGAGCTCGAACTCGCCCTTGGAGGCGAGGACGCCGCCCTGAAGCGACAGGTTGGCGCGGGCGATGATCGGCCGCAGGCGGTCCAGGGGAATGCCCTCGGCCGAGTAGAGGGCGTGGACCCCGAAGTAGGGCTCGGCGAGGAAGTCGGCATGCCCGTCGACCACCGCCCGGCCGGTCGCGAAGATCACCCCCTCGGTGTGGACCGGCGACGGATAGACCCCGGAGCGGGTGTGGATGTTCCGGATGTCCCGCGCGTCTAAGTTCCAGTGGGAGACGAGGAGCGGCCGCTTGGGGTCGACGTCGATGTAGGCGAGCTCGCCGTCCCGGATCTCGAAGTGGTCGACCTTGAGCGGGAAGATCGACTCGAAGGCCTGCTGCCAGCCGCGGTCCTTCATGCTGACCTTGTCGTGCGACTCCCGCTGCAGCTGCGGCAGGTCGATGTGGATGCGCGGCTGGTCGAAGACGGCGTTCGACACCAGGTGGAAGACGAGGAGCGCCGGCCACTCGACGCTCAACCGCAGGCGCGGGATGTCGGCCACGGGCGGATCGGGGTTGGCCTCCTGGCGGATCACCATGTCCTTGAGGGTGAGGGCGAGGGCGAAGGGGCTCAGGTGGGCGTGGCCCAGGGTCACCCGGTAGCCCGTCAGGTGCTGGTTGATCTTTCCTTCGAGACTCCGGCGCAGGCGCTCGTCGAAGAGGTGGGAGGCGAGGATCACCAGGAACGCGAGGACGGCGAGCACGATGCCCAGGGGGATCAGCCAGCGCCGCCCTCGGCGTACCGGGTGGGGAGGGAAAGCCGCTCGGGTCGGCGGCACCCTGCCCATCGAGCCGTCGCTCGGACGGTCGCTCGGACGCTGGGATGGGCCTGGGTCCGGCCGGCCGGATTCGCCCCGGACGTCCTTCTCGTCGATCTTCTCGTCGATGACTGGGATTTCCTTTGCCATGCTGCCTCGGAGCGCCCGGATAACAGAGGGGGCGCCCAGATCGAGGGTAAGCAATGTTTCTGCCAGTGGTCGAGAGTCGGCTTCAGCGCTCCGGCTCCGCCGCCAGGGCGACGCTCTTCTTAGCCGTGGGGGAGAGGGTGATCGCCTGCGGCAGGTGGCGGCCGTCGAGCCAGACGATGCGCTGCGCCGCGAGGTCGGCGGCGAGGCGGTCGAAGGCATGCGTGAGGTCGGAGAAGGTCGCGACTTCCTGGACCGCTCCCCACGCGGCGGCTCGGTCGAGGCTGGCGTGGCTGGCAGGATCGGCGGAATCGGCGAGCTTGCGCACCGACCAGACGTAGAGGGGTACGTGGATCGCGGCCAGGTAGCGGCGGACGGTCGCGGGATCGTACTGGCTGGCGTCCGCGGTCTCGCCGTCCAGCACGAGAAGAACGGCGCGCCGTTGGTTGGCGGTTCGCGCCTGGATGCCGGCGACCGCCACCGCGTCGGCGGTGCGGGTGGCACCCGCCCCCTCCTGGAGGGTGCGGGTAAGCAACCAATAGAGGCCACCGGCTCTCCGCGTGAAGTCCTGGGAGGACGGGAAGAGCTCGGAGGAGAGGTCGGTGCCGGAATAGTGCTGGGAGCTCGTATGGATGAAGCGGATGCGATCCTCGGGGCCGAGCCGCATCTCGCTCTGGAGGAGGGCCAGCCGGTCGGCGCGGTCGGTCTTGTCGAACAGGACGGAGTTCTGCACCTGCTTATGCCCCAGGGTCTCGAGGAAAGGCGGGACATGCGGGGTCCGCACCACGACGAGCTCCCCCGGCCCCTCCTCGACGGCCACCGGACGGAGTGCCGTCCCTCCCACTTCGAACCACCCGGCGAGAGCGGCGGGCGAGGACGGCAGCTTGGCTCCGCCCAGGAGGCGTACCGGGATGGCGGTCAGATCGGTCGAGATCTCCCCGCCGAAGCCGAAGGCGAGGTCCCGGCGGGAGGTGAGGCCGGAAGGGTAGACCGCCTGGATCGAGAGGAGGTGGCCGCTGTCGGCGGCGTAGGGAGGGAGGACCACCCGCTTACCCTCCACGGCGAGCGGTTTCGCGTCGAAGGTGGCGGTAACCTTCGCCGGGGCCTCCCGGGTGAGGCTCTGGAAGGCGAGTTGCACGGCGGCCATCCGGCCGTCGTGGCCGGGCTGGGGGACGGCCTCGATCTCCGCCGGCGGCCGCGGCAGGTTCACCCACTGCTCGGCGCGGGCGACCTCGGTACCCTGCTCGTCGACCCCCCGGGCCACGAGGTAGTGCGGCAGGAGATCCTTACCGAAGTCGACCGTCCCCTCGAATGGAGGTCCCGCGATCTTTCCGGCGGGTGCACCGTCGAGCAGGAGCTCGACGACGGTGATCGGGCCCGGTCCGGTCACCGAGACCTCGACCGGTGCTTTGCCTGAGATCAGGCCCAAAAAGAGAGTGAGGAAGGCAATGTGCATCGGTTTAGCCTCAGCGCTCCGGTCCCGCCACCAGCTCGATGCTCGGGTCGGTCTTCGGAGCTTTGGAAGAAAGGGCGATGGACTGCGGCAGGTGCCGGCCCTGCAGCCAGACGATCCGTTGGGCGGCGAGGTCACGGTTCAGCCGGCGGTAGGCGCGGCTCATCTGGTAGAAACTTGAAACGTCCTCCACCTTTCCCCAGGCCGTGACCGCTGCGGAGTAGGGAGGGGCACGGACCGACCAGACGTAGAGGGGCACCCGGATCGCGGCGAGGTAGCGGCGCACCGCCGCGGCACTCCAGCGCGAGTCTTCGGCCGGCTCGCCGGAGAGCACGAGCAGCACCGCCCGGCGGTGCTGATCCGCCAGCGCCTGAACGCCGGCCACCGCCACCGCATCGCTCAGTTGGGGCCGGGAGCCGGGGCGGGATGGGCGGCTGTGGGCGAGCCACCAGTAGAGACCCCATTTCCGGCCGTCGAGCTCCGGAGAGACGCCGAAGATCGCGGAGGTGGTTCCCTCGCCGGAAAACCAGCTGGCGCTCGCGTCGACGAGGCGGATACGGTCCCGGTCTTCGATCGGTAGCTCGGATTTCAGCCAGGAGTCGCCACGGAAGCGGCCGGCGTCGCTCTCCCGCGTGCCCAGGATCTCCAGAGCCGCCGCGGCGCCAGGGTCGCGCACCGCGAGGATCTCCTCGGGCCCCTCCTCGACCGCCAACACGGTGAGCTGCCTACTTGCAGCACCGCTGGCCTCGTTGACGACGAACCCGCCGGCGAGCGCGGCGGGCAGGGGGAGAGAGCCGTGCGTTCGCACCAGGACTGCGGTCAACTCCGTCGTCACCTCCCCTTCTAGACCGCCGCCGAAGGCGAGGTCGCGGTGGACCGAGAGGCCGCTCGGGAAACGCCCTTCGACGGTCAACACATGCGGCAGATCCGGCTTGTAGGAAGGGAGGGTCACCCGCCCCGGCTGGACAAGCAGGGGAGAGCCGTCCAGGGTGGCGGTGATGGCGGAGGGCGCCTCATGGGTCTCGCTCCAAAAGGAGAGGCGGGCGGCGGAGATCCGGCCCTCGGGATCGGTTTCGGGCGTCAGGTTCATCGCCGCCAGCGGCTGCGGCAGGTTGATCCACTGCTCGGCATGGGCGAGCTCGACGCCGGCGGCGTCGAGCGCTCGCGCCTCCAGATGGTGGGGGAGAAGATCCTTGCCGAGGTCGACCTCTGTTTTCCAGGGAGGCCCCGCGAGCCCCCGGACCGGCCGGCCGTCGAGCACGATCTCGATCGCGGCGATTGCCGATCTCGCCGATGCCTCCGATGTCGCGGGAGTGGAGGTCACGGCGAGCTCGACCGGCACCGGACCGGCGATCAGGCCGAGGAAGACGGTGAGGAAGGCAATGTGCATGCGGGTGTCCTCCCCTTCGCTTGAGTTTTTATACGAGAGTTCCAAGGAACGTGCCAACTTTCCTCCCGGAGAGAGGGCTGGCGGCAGAGCCGCGCGCCGTCCTCTTGGGGGGACGCGACCGTCCTAATACCTCTCTCTACCGGTTCCTGCCGTACTGCTCGTGACTCGACACCCAGTCGAGCGACGAGATAGCGGCGGCGAGCGACAGCTCGCCCGCCAGAACGACCGCGGCGATGATCTCGGCGAGCTTTTTGACCTTCCCCGTGCCGACGCAGCCGAGGATCTCCAGGCACTCGCGCTGGGTGGGGAGACCGGTGCCGCCGCCGTGGGTGGCGACGATCAGCGAGGGGATGGTGATCGAGATGTAGAGGTCGCCCGCCTTCGTCACCTCGGTGTAGACGATCCCCGCCGAGGACTCGGCGACGTTCGCCACGTCCTGGCCGGTCGCGATGAACATGGCGGTGATGCCGTTCGGCGAGTGGCAGCCGTTGTTGTTGGCGCCGGAGAGGAAGGCGCCGACATTGGCGATGTTGGCGTGGTAGTGGAGGGTCTCGGGGTCCACCCGCAGGTGCTGGAGGAGGAGGTCCCTCGGCACCACGGCCTCGGCGGTCACCCGTTTGCCCCGGGTCCGCATGATGTTGATCTGCGAGTTCTTCTTGTCGGTCGCGAAGTTCGACTCCAGATAGAAATGGCGGATGGTGTCGTTGTTCTCCAGAATCCAGCTGCAGGCGGCGAAGGTGGCGCGGCCCACCATGTTCTGGCCGGCGGCGTCCCCGGTCGTGTAGTTGAAGCGGAGGAAGACGAACTTGTTCGACAGGTACTTGTCGATGTAGGTGAGCTTGGCGACCGACGAGGTGGCCTCGGCCTCCTCGCGGATCCGCGGCAGGTGCTCGTCGACCCAGAGGGAGAAGTCGCGCGCCTCGCGCGCCGAATCGAAGTCGAAGACCGGCGCCCGCTGCATGCTGTCGCCCACCACCGTGGCGGTCACCCCGCCCGCGAGGTTGAGCACCTTGATCCCCCGGTTGTAGGAGGCGACGAGCGTCCCCTCCGTGGTCGCGAGCGGGATCAGGAACTCGCCCATGGCGTGCTCGCCATTGACGAGGACCGGACCGGCGAGGCCGATCGGCACCTGGGCGACACCGGCGAAGTTCTCGATGTTGCCCTGGGTGGCGGCGGCTTCGAAGGAGTACTGGTTGATGTGTTGAAGGTGGACCCCGGTGTACTCCTCGGCGAACCGCTGCCGTTCGGCGACGATCGCCGGGCTGTAGTTGTCCTCCTTGCTGAAGGGGACGGTGGTCCGCCTCACCTTCTCTTCGGCGATCGAGTCCTTGACCTTGAAGGCGAGGGCACCGAAGGGGGTCGTCTCGAAGGCGAGGGCGATCTCATGCGCCCCCTTCCCGAGCGGCTCGACCCCGGCATGGATCTCGACCACCCGGGCGAGCGGGAAGGGGATGGCGCGCTCGGGGGAGACCTCGGTCCCGGAGATCGCCTCGCCGTTCAGGCTCAAGGAGAGCCGGGAGAGCGGCACCTCCCGGCCGTCGATCCGCACCTCGGAAAGGCGGGTGACGGTGGCGTTCGAAAGCCGGTTCTTCAAGCTGAACCGGACCCCGCCGGGAACGTTCTCCAGGCTGCCCAGGGTATACATCTGCTTGAGGATCAAGCTGGGAATCTTCATGGACGGTCTCCCTTCGCGGTGGTTCAGGGAGTGTATCCCACCACCGCCGCCACCATCTCCGCATCTCCCGGCCGTGCCGCCTCGGCGGTGGGCGCGACCCCGTGGCGGGCGAGCTCGGCGCTCGTCACCTTTCCGATCGAGACCGCCCGAAGCTCGGCGCGGCGCCTCTCCCAGTCCTTTCCGAAGAGCAGGGCGAAGTGGCGGACGATCCGCGGGCTGGTGAAGGTCACCCAGCCGAGGGAGGAGTCCGCGAAGAGCTCCGCCGCCCGGGCCGGTGCCCCAGGGGGGAGGCGCTTGTCGTAGGCGACGACGGTCACGGCCTCGGCGCCGGCCTGGTTGAGCCCCTCGAACAGGGTGGGGCGGGCGTCGGCCGCCTGGGGGAGGAGGACCCTCCGGCGGCGGGTGATGTGGGGAGCGAGGGCGGCGAGCAGCTCTCCGGCGTCGCTGCCGCCGGTCCAGTGCGGCTCGATCTCATAGGCCGCCAGAGCCGCGGCGGTGGCGGTGCCCACGGCGGCGACCCGGAGCCGGGCGGGAAGAGCGCCGCCGGCGAGCGGCAGGAAGGCGTCGACGGCGTTGGCCGAAGTGAGGACGAGCCAGTCATAGAGGGCGAGCTCGGAGGCGGCGCGCTCCAGCGCCCGCGGATTCGCCGGGGGGACCACCTCCAGTAGAGGAAGGAGCTCGACCGTCGCCCCCGCCTCCTCGAAGGCACGGGCGAGACCCTCACCCTGGTGGGCGGCACGGGTGACGACGACCCGCAGGCCGGTCAGGGGGAGAGGTGGAAGGGACATAGGCGCTGACTTTACACCGTTCGCCTCCAGCTGGCGGTCCTCCCCCGTTCGCTCCGAGAGGTGGTCGAAAAGCCCTACCCGAACCGGCCCGTGATGTAATCCTCGGTCTGCTTCTTGACCGGGTTCAGAAAGAGTTTCTCGGTCTCGCCGTACTCGATGAGCTCCCCGAGGTATAAAAAGGCGGTGTAGTCGGAGACTCGGGAGGCCTGCTGCATGTTGTGGGTGACGATCACCTGGGTATATTTCTCTTTCAAGTCCTGCATCAGCTCCTCGATTCGGGCCGTGGCGATGGGGTCGAGGGCGGAGCAGGGTTCGTCCAGGAGGATCACCTCGGGCTCGACGGCGATCGCTCTCGCGATGCAGAGGCGCTGCTGCTGGCCGCCCGACATCCCCAGGGCGCTCTCCTGGAGCCGATCCTTGACCTCGTCCCAGAGGGCGGCGCCCTCCAGGCTCCTTTCGACGATCTCGTCCAGGTCGCGCTTGCGGTGGATCCCCTGGATGCGCGGGCCGTAGGCGACGTTCTCGTAGATCGACTTGGGGAACGGGTTCGACTTCTGGAAGACCATGCCGATTCTTTTGCGCAGCAGGTTGATGTCGATTCCCGGGTCCTGGATGTCGCCGCCCTCGAAGAGGATCTCGCCCTCGGTGCGCACTCCGTCGACCAGATCGTTCAGCCGGTTGATGCAGCGCAGCAGCGTCGACTTGCCGCAGCCCGAGGGGCCGATGAAGGCGGTGATCTTCTTCTCCGGGATGCGGAGAGAAATATCTTTCAGGGCCTGCTTCTCACCGTACCAGAGCGACAGGTGATCGATCGAGAGGATCGGGTCGGTGATGCCGGGATCGAGCGCCGGATCGCGGGCCGGGTGGCTCGGATGGCTCTGATGGCTCGGATGGCCCTGGGGCTCCGGCGCGGTGGGGCGCTTCGGGTACTCCGATTCGGGGCTCAAGTGGGTGCGGGTCCTATCGATCTCGGTCATTCTCGCATTCTCCGGCACTAGATCGCGCTCCCGGCATACTTCCGGCGCAGGTGGTTTCTGAGCGCGATGGCGGCCAGGTTGGTCAAGGTCACCACCAGGATCAAGAGGAGCGCCGTCGCGAACACGAGCGGCTTGGTGGCCTCGACGTTGGGGCTCTGGAAACCGATGTCGTAGATGTGGAAGCCCAAGTGCATGAACTTGCGTTCCAGGTGGACGAACGGGAAGTGGTGGTCGAGCGGCAGCGACGGGGCGAGCTTGACCATTCCGACGATCATGAGCGGCGCCACCTCGCCCGCGGCGCGCGCCATGGCGAGGATCATGCCGGTCAGGATGCCGGGCGCCGCGGCCGGCAGCACCACCCGCCAGAGGGTTTCGAACTGGGTGGCCCCGAGGGCGAGCGAGCCCTCGCGGACGATCCGCGGCACCGCCGCCAAACCCTCCTCCGCCGCCACGATGACGACCGGCACGGTCAAGAGGGCGAGGGTCAAGGCCGCCCACAGGATGCCGCCGGTGCCGAAGGTCGGGGTGGGGAGCGACTCGGCGAAGAACAGCCGGTCGATCGAGCCGCCGATCAGGTAGACGAAGAAGCCGAGACCGAAGACGCCGAAGACGATCGACGGCACTCCGGCCAGGTTGTTGACCGCGATCCGCACGATGCGAACGAGGAGCCCCTGCTTGGCGTACTCGCGGAGATAGAGGGCGGCGAGCACGCCGAGCGGCACGACGGCGATCGACATCAGGAAGACCATCATCACGGTGCCGAAGATGGCGGGGAAGATGCCGCCCTCGGTGTTCGACTCGCGGGGATCGGCGGTGACGAACTCCCAGAGCCGGGAGAGGTAGAGCTTCAGCCTGGCGGCGCTCCCCATCCCGTTCGGCCGGTAGGCGTGGACGACGTTCCCTACCGGCATCTCTTTGATTTCGCCGCCGGCCGTCCGCATGACGAGGGTCTCGGCCTGGAACTGCTGGCGCATCCGGGCCAGGCGGTCGGCAAGCCGCTGGTAGGCCGCCTGCCGGCTGCCGAGCGCGCGGTCGAGGGCCGCCGCCCGGCGGGCTTTTTCGGCCGCGGGGAGGACGGCGGTGTCGAGCTTCTTGCGGTCGAGCCGCAGCCGCTCGATCTCGTAGTTGATGTCGCCGACCGGACCCTTCTCGAGGTCGCGGATCGCCTGGAGCTCGCGATCCTTCTTCTCATGGAGCGGTAAAAACGCCTGCCACACCGCCCGCGGGCCGTGGGCGAGGACCCGGCCGCCCTGGTGGAGCTCCTCCATCGTGCCGTAGAAGTTGCCGTATTCGAGCCGCTCTAAGAGCACCGCATCTCGCGGGAAGGAGCGCGAGGCGACGTCCTTCTCGTCGATCCAGGCGAAGTCGAGGCCGGAGACATCGCGGTTGCCGATCTTCAGACGGAAGCGGTCGTGGGCCGGTTCAGCCCCCTCGGCAGGCGTCACTTGGGTCTTTTGGACCTCCCAGACCTCGCCGAGGATCTTCTTGCCGTCCCTCTCTACCAGGAGGACCAGGTCCTTCTGCCAGAAGTAGCCCATCCCGTTGACGATAAGGAGGGTGAGGATGGCGATCACCAGGAGGAGGTTGAAGGCGAGAGCGCCGCCGCAGAGCCAGGTGAAGGCGCGGCCGAGCGCCGAGGAACGGCGGCGGTTCTTCGCCAGCTTCGCCTCGCCGCCGCCATAGAGGCGGGCCGCGGCGGTCGGGAGCGGGGAGCTCGTATCGGGCATCCGGCAGTTCTCCAGATCAGAGCTGGGAGTAACGCTCGCGCAGGCGCTGCCGCACGAGCTCCGCGATCGTGTTGAGGATGAAAGTGAGGATGAAGAGCAGCAGAGCGGCGAGGAAGAGGGTCCGGTAGAGGGTGCCGCCGTGCGGCGCTTCCGGAATCTCGACCGCGATGTTGGCCGAGAGGGTGCGGAAACCGTTGAAAGGGTTCCAGTCCATGATCGGAGTGTTGCCGGTCGCCATCAAAACGATCATGGTCTCGCCGATCGCCCGGCCGAAGCCGATCATCACCCCGGAGAAGATCCCCGGCGAGGCGGTGGGGAGAACCACCCGGGTCACCGTCTGCCAGCGGTCGGCGCCCAGGGCGAGCGAGCCGGCAACCAGGTTCCGCGGTACGTTCGAGAAGGCGTCCTCGGCGATGGCGAAGAGGATGGGGATGACCGCGAAGCCCATGGCGAGCCCGACGACGACGGCGTTTCTCTGGTCGAAGCCGAGGCCGGTCGTGCGGTTGAGCCAGGCCGGGAAGTTGCCGCCGAAGGCGAGGGCCTCGAAGGGCTGCGAGAGGCGCAGACAGAGCCAGATACCGAAGGCGAGCACGAAGACGAAGAAGATCGCCTCGCTGCCGACGAGGAAGCGGCCGCGGACGGCGCGCGGCAGCGACTGCCAGAGAGCGCCGGCGAGGAGGATCAAGAGCGGCAGCACGACGAGCATGAGGGCGAGCGCCGGCACCACCCGCTCGATCCGCGGCGCCAGCCAGAGGCCGGCCAGGAAGCCGAGGACGACGCTGGGGAGAGACGCCATGATCTCGACCATCGGCTTCAAGTACCGCTTGTAGGCCGGGTGCATGAACTGCGAGGTGTACATGGCCCCGAAGATCCCCAGGGGGATGGCGAGGAATAGCGAGTAGATCGTCCCCTTGAGGGTCCCGGCGAGGAGGGGGGTGAGCGAGAGCTTGGGCTCGACGTCGTCCGAAGCGCCGCTCGACTGCCAAACCCAGGCGGGGCGCTCGTATCCCTCGTACCAGACCTTGCCGAAGAGGGTGGTCCAGGAGATCTCGGGGTGGGGATTGACGACGTCGAGCTCAGCGATGCTCCGCGGGCCGGCGAGGAAAGCGCCGTCCCCCTTGGGCGCATAGAAGAGGCTGACGCCAGGGGCGAGCGGCGCCGGGCCGGTCCAGAGAGTGCGATGCGAGGTCGAATGGTAGAGCCCCAGCCGGCCGGCCGAAAGGGCGAGGAAGCCCTTGTCGCGCGGCGAGGGGGCGAAGGCGCGGATCGCGTTCGGGTGGGGCGGGAAGTCGCGCACCCGGGTCAGCCGGTAGCTGTCGTTCGCCTGCTGGACCGGGAACCAGACCGAGATCCCGCCGTTCTCCTGGCCGACGAGGAGCGAGCGGCCGCCGACCAGGAGGGCGAGGGCGGTGATGCCGGAACGCCCGGCCGAGGCGGTGCGGACCGGCCCGGGCTCCGCCCCGGCGAGCGGCCACCAGAGGAGCTCGCCCGCCGCCGTCCCGCCGTAGAGGTTTTTCGAGTCGCCGTCGAGGAGGAGCGCGGTGAGCGGCAGGGCGACCGGCGCCTCCTTGCGCTCGACGCTCGCCGTGGTCTCCCCCGTCATCTCGTTCTTCTCGCTCGCCTGGCGGACGACGGCGAGGACGCCGCTCGCCAGCTGAGCCGCGACGACGGCGTTGCCGTCGGCATCGAGCTGGGCGGCGAAGCGCCGGATCGGCTGGGCGGCGGGGTCCAAGGTGAGGATCACCGCGGGCCCCACCTGGGCGGCGGTCTGCTGCACGTCGCCCGCGAAGGTCGCCTCAAAGTGGACCGGAGCGAGGACCACCCGGCCGTCGGCGGTGGCGGCGGCGAGGAGCCGGCTCTCCGGCGCCACCGCCATCTGCACCAGCCGGGGGGCGGGATGGGGGGCGAAGAGGTCGGTCGAGGAGACCGTCCGGCCGTCCTTGGTGCGCACGACGACGACCCTGCCGTCGGCGGTGAGCGCGGCGACCAGGGCCCGGTGCTCGTCGGCGACGACCGCTCCCACGTCACTGCCGGGAGCCCCGGCAACGGGCAGGTTGCGCACCGTCTTAACCGCGGGCCGGGTGAGGAGGGGCCAGATCTCGGCGACGATGAAGACCAGGATGCCCAGGATGGCGACGACGACCGCCAGGCCGCCGGCCTTGACCACCCAGCGGGCGACGCGGTCGACGACCAGCCGCCGGCGCGGCGTCTCCTGGCGGAGCCGGGGAGGGTTCTGCTCGGGGCCGGAGTTGAACACGCGGTTACTTGACCTTGCCGAGGTCCTGCTTGGCCGTGGCGGCGGTGAGCGGCAGGAAACCGTCCTTGACGACGACCTGCTGCCCCTCCTGGGAGAGCACGTACTTGACGAACTCGCGGATCATCGGGTCGAGCGGCCGGTTCGGCGCCTGGTTGATGTAGAGATAGAGGAAGCGGGAGAGCGGGTACTTGCCGGAATACACGGTCTCGGCCTCGGTGCCGTAGTAGGGGCCGCCGGCGGTCTTCCCGAGCTTGAGCGTCTTGACTCCGGAAGTCTTGTAGCCGATGCCGCTGTAGCCCATCCCGTAGAGGTCCTCGGTGACCCCCTGGACGACGGAGGCCGAGCCCGGCTGCTCCTTGACGGTGTCCTTGTAGTCGCCCTTGCAGAGCGCATGCTCCTTGAAGAAGCCGTAGGTGCCGGAGGCCGAGTTGCGGCCGTAGAGGCTGATCGGCTTGCCGGCATAGTTGGCCTGCTTCAAGCCCGCCTGGCCCCAGGTGGCGATCGCCTTGCCGCCGCAGGCGTGGCCCTTCGAGAAGATGCCGTCGACCTGTTGCAGGGTGAGCTGCTCCAAAGGGTTGTCCTTGTTGACGTAGACCGCGAGAGCGTCGATCGCGACCCGAATCTGGGTCGGCTTGTAGCCGTACTTCTTCTCGAACTCGTTGATCTCCTCGGTCTTCATCTCGCGGCTCATCGGGCCGACCTGCGAGGCGCCGGCGATGAGCGCCGGGGGCGCCGTCGAGGAGCCCTTGGCCTCGATCTGGATCTTGACGTTGGGATATTCCTTGCGAAAGCCCTCGGCCCAGAGAGTCATCAGGTTGGCCAGGGTGTCGGAGCCGACCGAGGACAGGTTGCCGGACACGCCGCTAGTCTTCTGATATCCCGCGATCGCCGGATCGACCTTGCCGGTCTGGGCGGCGAGACTGCTCCCGCACAGGGCGGCCAGGGCGAGGGCAACGGCGAAGGGAGCCGCCTTAGCTGTACGCATCATCTCTTATCTCCTTTGGACGTGACCTTCTATAGGTTTCGTCATTCGGTACGGTACGGCTGGAGCCGACCGTGCGGGGCACTGTGACAGCCGGGTTTGGCAGCCGATCCACCAACGTGTGACAGCGGGGTGACAAGGGCTGGCCGCCAGAAGGGGTTGAGCCGTGTTGCACGGCTGTCACCCGGTCGTCGCACGCCTGCCCGGCGCGGTCCCTATTCTCTCGGCCAGTGGAAGAATCGATCCAAAGCGTCCTTCAAAAGGAGATTCGAATGCGCAGAACCCCTCTGTTCGTGGCCGGTGTGCTGGTGCTCCTCGCACTGGTCATCGCCCCTGTCGCCATGGCGCAGGTGACGGGCCTGTATTACAAGGAGGTCGAGAAAGACGGCCGGATCTATGTCTTCAACACGCCCGAGCGGCTCCAGTCCTGGTCGCAGTCCGGCGACATGGGGACGGCGGTGACCCTCCCCGGCCGCGGCGCCAACGGCGAGACGATCGTCGGCGAGAACGAGACCGCGATCGATCTCTATCTCTTCCGGCACAACCTGGATGCCTACGACCGGCCGACCCCGAAAGCCAAGGCGGCCGGCTCAGGCCTCCCCGGCATCAAGTTCAACGTCCGGGTCTACGCCGATGCCACCGACAAGGAGAACAAGAACGAGGGCACCGGGGTCAAGAGCGGCGACAGCGGTGTGGGGGTCGACGTCAAGCGCTTCTACTTCACCGCCACCCACGAGTTCGATCAGGTCTGGTCGGCCCAGTTCCAGTCCGACATCGGCGACCAGGGCACCAAGCGCTACGACGTCTTTGTCAAGAAAGCTTACATTCAGGCGAAGCTCGCCCCGGAGGCCACCTTCCGGCTGGGCTCGGCCGACACCCCCTGGATCCCCTTCGTCGAGGGTCTCTACGGCTTCCGCTACGTCGAGCAGACGATCACCGACCACCTGAGCTTCGGCGCTTCGGCCGACTGGGGTCTCCACTTCCTCGGCAAGGCGGGCGACATCGTCAGCTACCAGATTTCCGCCGAGAACGGCCGCGGCTTCTCGAACCCGGCGCGGAGCAAGAACGTCGACTTCGAGGGCCGGATCTCGGTCGAGCCGATCAAGGGGCTCAACTTCGCCGTCGGCGGCTACTCGGGCAAGCGTGGCCTGGAGACCGACGCCGCTCCGGCCAAGAACACTGCGACCCGCACCGATGCTCTGGTCGCCTATACGAACGACCGCTTCCGGATCGGCGGCGAGTGGTTCCAGGCGAAGGACTGGAACCAGGTGACGACCGCCCCCGAGGACAAGGCCGACGGCTACTCGGCCTGGGCCTCGCTCGGCCTCAATGAGACCTTCTCCATCTTCGGCCGCTATGACGAGTCGAAGCCGAGCAAGGACCTAAACCCCAACCTCAAGTTCAACTATTACAACGTGGGCCTGCAACTGCGCGCCAACAAGGCCCTCGCCGCCTCCCTGGTGTACAAGTACGAGGAGGTCAAGGGTGGTAACCTCTCCACCGGCAACGGCACGATCGGTTCGACGACGCTCGGTCAGAAGGGCAAGTACAACGAGATCGGTGTTTTCGCCGTCTACGATTTCTAGGGCGATCTCCGGTAAGTTCCTCTCAAGACCGAGGGGGGATCGCCCGCGGGTGCGGTCTCCCCTCGCCTTTTCTCTTAAGACCCGTAAAGGTGAACCATGGAAAGACACCTCGACCAGGACTTGGACCGCATCCGCCAGGAGCTCCTGCGCATGGCCGGCCTCGTGGAAGCGATGATCGGCGACGCCATGTCGGCGCTCGTGCTGCGGGACTGGGAAAAGGCGAGCGGCGTGATCCTCGCCGACAAGGGGATCGATCTCCTGGAAAAAGAGATCGACGAAGCCTGCCACTCGGTTTTAGTCCGCCACCAGCCGACCGCCGTCGACCTGCGCTTCCTGGTCGCGGTGATGAAGATCAACAACGATTTAGAACGCATGGGCGATTCGGCGGTCAACATCGCCGAGGCGGTGGAGGTGCTCAACCAGGAGCCGCCCTTGAAGCCCTACATCGACCTGCCGCGGATGGCCGAGCGGGTCCGCGACATGGTCCGCCAGAGCCTGGACGCCTTCGTCGCCAGGGACACCAAGATGGCGGTCCTGGTCTGCGCCGCCGACGACGAGATCGACGGTTTCTATCATCAGCTCTTCCGCGAGCTTCTGACCTACATGATCGAAGACCCCAAAAACGTCAGCCGGGCCCTCCATCTCCTCCTCATCTCGCGCAACCTGGAGCGGATCGCCGACCACGCGACGAACATCGCGGAGGACGTGATCTATTACGTCGAGGGGAGAGACATCCGGCACTCGGCGGGGCTGGCTGGGTCGGCGAAGGGCGGGGTGCGGTCGCCGGCCTAGGAGGCGATCGCTTAGCGATCACCTGGCCTACTCCTCATCCCCCTCGCCGCGCTCCTCCAGGCTCTGAACGATCTGGGTGACCTCCACCTCGGCCTTCCTGATCTTGCCGCGGCAGAGCTCCAGGAGGTAGGTGGCGCGGCGGAGCTCGTCGCCCAGGCGGTCGATGTCGATCTCCTCGCCTTCGATCCGTTCGAGGATCGATTCGAGCTCGTCGATCGACTCTCTGAAGCTGGGAGTTTCTTCGGGGGCCGCTGCGCTCTTCTCTTGCTCTTTCATTTTTCCTCCACCCGGCTCCGGAGCTCACCGCTCGCGAACCGGGTCGTGATCCGGTCTCCAGCCGCCACCTGGTCCGGCCGGCGCAGCACTCGGCCGTCGGCGTCCCGGGTGAGGGTGAAACCGCGCTCCAACGTGCGTTCGGGGGCGAGCTGGGAGCAGAGCCGGGAGAGGCCGTCGAGACGGACGTCCATCTCCCGCAGCCGGCCGCGGGCGGCGGCGGCCAGCCGTTCGCCCAAGGCGAGCCGGCCGCGCTCCCCGGCGGCGACCCGGCGTCTGGCGGCGCCGGTGAAGCGGCCGGAGATCTCGGCTTCCCGGCGGATCGCGGCGCGGAGGACGTTTCGTCCCATCCGGACGAAGGCGCGGGAGAGCTCGTCGAGCTGAGAGCCGGCCGCCGTCAGCCGCATCCGGGCGAGATCGATCCCGCGCTCGGCGCGGCCGAGCGCCTCGTGGGCGTTGCGGAGCGGCTCCAGGGCCTCCCGGAGGATGGCCCGGCGGAGCTCCACGAGCCGCTGCTCACGCTGGCGGACGGCTTCGATCAGGAACTCGGCGGTCTTGGTCGGGGTTTTGAGGGCGGTGTGGGCCACGAGGTCGGCGATCGCCTGGTCGATCTCATGGCCGAGCCCGGTCAGGACCGGCAGGGGGGAGCCGGCGATGGCCTCGGCGATCCGCCGGCTGTCGAAGACCGCGAGGTCGCTCCGCGAGCCGCCGCCCCGGATGAGCACCGCGCAGTCGACCGGCAGGCCGGCTAGAGCGGCGAGGGCGGAGATCACCTCGCGCTCGGCGTCCCGCCCCTGGACCGAGGCGTGGAGGAGGACGACCTGGAAGCCGTAGCCGCTCTCTCTCAGGCTGCTCAGGAAATCGTGGTAGGCGGCGCTCCCCGAGGAGGTGATGAGGGCGAGCCGCAGCGGGAGGTCGGGGAGGGCCAGGGCGCGGTTTCTTTCGAGGAGGCCGGAGGCGGCGAGGGCCGCCAGGGTCTCCCGCCGCCGCCGTTCGAGGAGCCCCAGGGTGAAGACCGGATCGACCTCGCGGACGCAGAGCTGGGCTCTCCCCGTGGGGCCGTAGAAGTCGAGCCCCCCCGGCAGCGCAGCTGCATCCCCTCGGCGAGCTGCTGGTCGCTCCCGGCGAGCAGGCGCTTGACCCGGGCGAGATCGTTCTTCCAGATCACCGCCTCGACCTTGCCGACGATCTCGTCGGCCTCGCCCTTCTCGACCAGCTCGAAGTAGAGGTGCCCGCGCTGGCTGGGGCGCACCCGTTGCGCCTCGCCGGCCACCCAGACCGAGCCGAAGGCTTCGTTCAAGAAGCTCTTCACCTCGGAGCAGAGCTGCGAGACGGTGTAGGTGGGCTCGAAGAGGGGGAGGTTCACGTTCAGTGGTACGTCTTCAGCTCTTTCGCCGAGGCCAGGGGGATCGACTCCGCCCACTCGACCGCCTTCTTGTCGCCGGCGGTCAGCTTGGTGAGGAACTGGACCGCCTCGTCGCGCTCGCGAAAGAAGCGCCAGATGAAGGTATGGCCGGCCGGCGCCGTGAAGTAGGTGTAGCTTTTGGAGCCGTTCGAGAGATCGAAGCCCAGGTTGCTCTCGCCGTTCACCCCGACGCAGGCCATGCCGATGGCCCGGCAGGCGAGGGCGAGGGCCTTCAAGGCATCCTCGTAGTCGCCGAGCTCCTCGCGCGAGAGCGGCGAGTGGTAGAGGGCGAGCTTCGCCCCGTCCTCCTCGGCGAGGAGGTTGTAGGGGATGTCGTTTCGGTCCATCGCGTCCTTGGTCTCGCTGGTGGTGACGAAGACGTCCTCGCTCCCGGTCACCTTGTAGGTGAGGGCGTAGACCTCCTTTTCAAGCTGCGAGAAGGCCTCGGCGAGGATGCTCTCGTCCTCGATCGTGAAGTAGTAGAGCCGGTTCATCATGCGTCGCGCGGTCATCAGGGTCATTCCTCCAGAGTCCAGTGCGGGGAAAGTCGTCACCCCCCGAACACCCCATGATATCAGATCGCTCGATCAGGCTCCGCGGCCGGGGGCAGGGGTTCCGGGTCGCCGAGGAAGAGACCGATGGCGAGACCGGCGATCAGGCCGCCGATATGGGCGGCGTTGTCGATCATCCCCAGGCTCGACAGATAGAAGACGTTGATCCCGGCCCAGAACAGGAGCTGGTAGAGGATCGAGCGGGCGGCCGGGTTCAGCCGCCCCCGCCGCCGCGCCAAAAAGGCGATCAGGGCCCCGATGATCCCGAAGATGGCCCCCGAGGCGCCGACGCTCAGCTGCTCGGGGTGGCCGCGGTACTGGCTCCAGAGGACGCTCGTCAGCGAGGCGAGGATCCCGGTCACGAAGTAGGTGCCGAGCAGCCGCTTCGCCCCCAGCCAGATCTCGAAGAGGGCGCCGATCTGGAAGAGGGCCCAGCCGTTCAAGAGAACGTGCGCCCAGCCGCCGTGGAGGAACATGCTTGTGAGAAGGCGCCAGTACTGTCCCTGGGCGAGGACCGCCAGCGCCTGGTCGGCACCGAGCCGGAGGAGGAGCTGGTCGCCGTCCAGCTGCTGGCCGAGGAAGATGAGCCCGATGACGGCCAGGAGGAGCGCGGTCGCGGGGGTGCGGCGGAAGAAGCTCATGGGTGGGTCCCTCCGGGCCGTGGGCGAGTCCTGGGGCGCGGGAGATAGCCCTCGATCTGCTGCCGTTCCGCGGGCGTCAGGTCGCCGCGGGCGAGGAAGAACCCCTCTCCGGCGGGCGGCAGGGGCACCCGCGCGGTCGACAGGGCGCGTGCGAGCCCGGAGCAGTCGACATCCGAGAAGGGGAGCGCGGCGAGGCTCTCGCAGAGGCCGACGATCTCGTTGCCGAGATGGCTCTGGATGCTGACCGGCAGCTCGCGGGGGAGCCGCTCGGGAGTGATGAGATAGCCGTCCCCCGACCGGGAGACCCGCACCCGGCCCTCCAGGCGCCGGGTCTGCGGCGGCACCAGGACCTCATCGTCGAAGCGCTTCGCCACCCCGGAGACGTCGACGTCCGCCACCACCCGCCCCTTGCCGTAGAAGCGCACCGAGAGCTCGGCGGTATAGAGGCCGTCGGCGCCGGGCTCCAGGCGGAGCGAGTTGTCGACCAGGACCAGCTTGTTGCGCGGCGAGGAGAGCCGGATGGTGAGCGGCCCCTCGACGATCGGATCGACGCCAGTAGCTGGCTCGCCATAGGCGTGGTTCAGGCGGGTGAAGCGGAGGAGCCCCGGCGCGGCGGGGATCGGAGCCGCCGGAGCCGCCGCGCGCGGGGCGGCCGGCCGGGGAGGCGGAGCGACGCCCGCAGCCATCCCCGCAACCGCTCCGAAGGAGAGAGCGCCGAGGACGAGGCTGCTGGCGAGGACCGTGGGACGGCGAGACTTCATCCGTTAAGGATAGTACCCATGGGCCGTCCGCGCCTTCAATCCTTTCTTCAAAACCTTCACCTCGATCGGGTGATAGCTCTTGTCCCCCGCCTTGTGCTCGGAGTTGAAGGCGAGGAGGTAGCGGCTCCGGAGCTCGGCGCCGATCCGCTCGTAGATCGAGGAGAGCTCTGCCGCCTTGCTCACATAGTAGGTCTGGCCGCCGGTCTGCTCGGCCATGCTGTTGAGCTTGCTCCGGATGCCGGTCGAGTAGATGGGGACGTTCAAGCCGATGGTGTAGACGGCGACCCCGCTCCGCTTGGCGTACTCCAGGGCGTCCTTGAAGGAAACCTCGGAAGAGGTGTCGTCGCCGTCCGAGAGGAGGACCAGGACCTTCTGCCCGCGGGTACCGCGGTAGTAGTAGAGGGCGTGGACGATGGCGTCGTGGAGCGCCGTCGCGCCCACCGCCTGGAGCCCTTCGAGCGAGCGGCCCACCGCCTCGACGTCGTCGGTCAGCGGCATGCGGAGGACCGGCCGGCCGGAGAAGGTGAGGGCGAAGGCCTTGTCCTTGGGCTTGACGACCTTGGAGAGGAACCCCGCCGCGGCGCTCTCCGCCTCGGAGAGCGAGGAGGCCATCGAGCCCGAGGTGTCGATGGCGATGCCGACGACCAAGGGGAGGTTCTCGACCAGCTCGAACTTGGAGAGCTTCTGCGGCTTGCCCCCTTCGAGGACCTGGAAGTCCCCCTCGGTCAGGCCGCGCACCAGGGTGCCCTGCGCATCGGTCACCGCGGTGTAGAGCTCGACCAAATCGACGTCGACCTCCTCGACATAGTTCGGGGCGCGGAGGAAGCGGGTGTCCTCGGCGGTCTGGCCGTCGTCGAGCTTGGCGGAGACCGCGAGGTAGACCGTGGCCTCTCCCTTGGGCAGAGTGATCGGCGTCTCCCAGGGAGGACGGGTGAGGGTCGTGACCAGCTTGTCGTTGACTTTGAACTGGACCGACTCGACCCGCCGTTCCTCGGGGACCGAGACCTCGGCCTTGGCGAGGGCGGTGTCCTCCTTGACCTTCCCTCCCCGCGGCGGTGCCAGGATCGACACCTTGAAGATGCCGCGCGGCTCGTTGACGATCACCTCGTCCGCGGCGAGCAGCTGGCCCGCCTGGTCGTAGGCCTCGGCCCGCACCAGCTGCTCGGTGGGGAACTGGGCGAGCCGGAGCTCGGCGGTGTACGGCGGGCCGTTCCGCGTCAGCTGCGCCTGGCCGTCGACGAAGAAGGTCACCTTGGCGGTCCGCTTGCCGGTGACGATCGCCTCGGCGCGGTAGACGCCGATGACGACGTCCGACTCGGGCGGGAAGAGGGTCAGGGCGTCGGGGCCGGTGGAGACCGCCGGGCCCAGCACCTCGCCCTTGGGGCCGACCACCGCGATCGACTCGCCGGGCGGCGGCGCCACCGGCGCCCGCGGCACCCGGAAGCCCCTGGCGGTCACCGCCTCGGCGCCGCCGGCCTCGTCGCGCACCTTGAGCCGCAGAAGGAAGGTCTGGTCGGGGCGCAGCTCGCGGTCGACGGAGAGGTCGAAGGGCGCCTTCTGGTTCGGCAGGTGGTAGCGCACCCGGAACTCGTCGAAGACCTTGCCCTCGCGCTCCAGCACCCCCTCGACGATGAAGCCGACCTGCGGTTTGCCGTTCTCCTGGGTGACCTTGATGTGGTCGTCCGGCGTCACCCGGACGAGGGCCCGGACGAGCATCCGCTGGCCGGCCTTCTCCGGGAACTGCACCTCGACGGGGGTGATCGTCAGGGCGGCCGGGGCCGCGGTCGCCGGGAGGACGGTCGCCGCCGCCTCCCGCGCCCAGCGGGCGAGGTCCTTGGGGGGATCGAGGAAACCCTCGCGGTCGGGCTCCGCGGTCCAGGGGCGGACGCCGTAGCCCGAGGCGAGGATCGCCGCCATCTGCTTCTTGTCGCGCCGGCTCTGGGCGCCGCCGCGGAGGCCGGGGAAGCCGGTCGCCTGGTCGACGAGCCGCGCCTCCTTGCAGACCTGGAGGTCGAAGCGCCGCACCGACCAGGTGGAATTGATCTCCTCCCAGTCTTCGAGCCAGGCGGCCATCCGCGGGGTGTAGAGGGCGCGCTTGCCGTCCAACGGATTCCAGTAGCGGAACGGCTCGTCCGGCGTCGCCTGGTAGAGCACCGCCCGGCCGGATCTGGCGTCGGCCCTGTCGCCGCTCTTGTAGGTCCAGATCTCGATCGGCTTGAAGGCGGTGCCGCAGTCGATCGACTTCCGCTCGGCCGGTGGGCCGTTGAGGAAGAGGAGCTCCGAACGCACGTCGCGCGGCGAGAGGTACTGCGTCCGGGCGAGCCGCTGGCGCCGCTCGATCGCGGTCGCGAGCTCGTTGCCGGCGGTCTTGGCATCCGGATCGTGCGGATCGTGGCCGAGGAACTCCTGGATGATGGCGTTCTTGCCCGCCTCGTCGGCGGCCAGGAAGCGCTGCCGCATCTCGGGGCTGAGGAGAAAGCCCGGGCCGTCCTGGAAGAAGGCGCGCTGCACTTCGGGCCAGAGCAATGGATCGGCCGGGTCCGGGCTCTCCTGGGCCTCCGCGAAGAGCGCGGTACCGGCGGTGAGGCCGGCGAGGAGGGCGAACAGGGCGACGAGGACGAGGCGGGCGAGGCTGAACCGGGGCGGCGGAGAGGTGGTCACCCCGACCCGAAATGCAGGGCCGGTGCCAGCGCCGGGGGGGCGGTCGTCGGAGGGTCTTCCGGAGATCCTGTTTGGCACTCTCACCCGGACAGATTACTATGCGGAGCAAGACCCCATGTCGAAGACGAAGAAGAATGTCCCCATCCGCTCCTGGGAAGCCGGCGATACCGTCCAGGGCTTCGCCCTCCTCACCAAGAAGGAGGTCCGCCAGGACAAGAACGGCCGCAGCTTCATGGACTTGGAGCTCGCCGACGCCTCCGGCTCGATGATCGGCAAGGTGTGGGCCGACAGCCCGGCCATGGTGGGGCAGTACGAGGTCCACCGCTTCATCGCCTTTCGGGGCGCGGTCAAGAGCTACCGCGATCAGCTCCAGGTCTCGATCGACGACTGCCGGGAGGCGACCGACCAGGACCGCGACTTCGGCTTCGACGAGTCGCGGCTCATCCCGTCCACCCGGGAGGACATCAACGACCTCTGGACGAGACTGGAGCGGCTGCTGACCGAGCGGGTGAGGCGGCCGGTCCTCCGCCGGCTCGCCAGAGAGACCCTGGAGATCCATGGCAAGGCGCTCCGCGAGCACCCGGCGGCGAAGTCGATGCACCATGCCTACCGCGGCGGCCTCCTGGAGCACACCGTCTCGATGGCGGAGCTGGTGGCGCTCGTCGCCGGGCACTACGGCGACCTCGACCGCGACCTCCTGCTCCTGGGCGTCCTCTTCCACGACCTGGGGAAGCTCCGCGAGCTGGGGGCGATGCCGGTCAATGACTACACCCTGGAGGGGCGGCTCATCGGCCATGTGGTGATCGGCCGCGACATTTTGCGCCAGCGCTGCGCGGCGATCCCCGACTTCCCGCGCGACCTGGAGATGCTCTTGGAGCACATGGTGCTCTCCCATCAGGGCAAAAAGGAGTTCAGCTCGCCGGTCGAGCCGATGACCCCCGAGGCGGTCGCCCTCCACTTCGTGGACGATCTGGACTCCAAGCTCAACCAGCTCAGAAACGCCCGCGAGGCTACCCCCGGCATCCTCTTCCACCGCGGCCTCGGCCGCTACATGTACCTGCCGGCCCCGGAGGGGAACCCGCCGATCGAGGTGGTCGTCGAACCGGCGGCGGAGTCAGCGCAGGCGGAGACGGCCCCGAACGGTACGCCGCCGCCCGTAGAGACCGCACCCGAGCCGCCGCAGCCGCCGCAGCCCGGCCTGTTCGAGATCCGCTGAGAGCGCAGACCCCCTGCCGGGTCCGCGACCTAAAGAGTCATCTCCCGATGCGCGCCAGGACAGAGTCCGCCCCGTCCACCCGCATCGCCGTCACGCAGGCTTCCGCCACCTCCTCCGGGCTCGCCCCGAGAGCGTCCCCGCGGGCGGCGTGGGCGCCGTCGGGGGTCGCGAGGAGCCCGGAGAGGCGCAGCCGGCCGCCCTCCTCCCGCGCCCAGGCGCCGAGGGGGAGGGTGCAGTCGGCTCCGAAGGCGGCGACCACCAGGCGCTCGGCGGTGGCGGCGCGGGCGGTGGGGGCGTGGTCGAAGGCCCGGCAGATCGCCTCGGCCGGCGAACCCTCCCGGACCTCCAGGGCGAGCGTCCCCTGGCCGGGGGCGGGGAGGAGGACGTCGGTCGGGATCGGGTAGACGGGGAGATCGGCCCGGCCGGAGAGTCCGAGCCGGGAGAGGCCCGCTCCGGCGAGGATCACCCCGGCGGCGCCGCTCTCCCGCCACTTGCGGAGCCGGGTGTCGACATTGCCGCGGAGCGGCTCGACCCGGAGGTCCGGCCGGCGGAGGCGGATCTGGGCCGCCCGGCGGAGCGCCCCGGTCAAGAGCACCGAGCCCGCTGGGAGCTCGTCGAGGCTCGCCCCCAGCTCGCTCACCAGGACGTCCCGCGGATCGGCCCGCTCGGGGTGGGCGGCGAGGACGAGCCCCTCCGGCAGCCGGACCGGCAGGTCCTTCAAGCTGTGCACGGCGAGGTCGAGCGAGCCGTCGAGAAGGCCGCGTTCGAGCTCGCGGGTGAAGAGCCCCTTGCCGCCGATCTCGGAGAGGTCCCCCGGCAGCACGTCGCCGCTGGTGACGATCGGCACCAGCTCCACGGTGAGCCCGGGATGGAGCGCTTCGAGGGCCCGCGCCACCTGTCCGGACTGGGCGAGGGCTAAGGCGCTCTTCCGGGTGCCGAGGCGGAGGTGGCGGACGGTCACTCCCCTCCCGGCTCCTCGTCGTCCAGGCGGAACAGCTCGCGCACGAGGTCGAGGCGCGGCAGGTCCTCCTCGCCGCTCTTGGTGCGCAGCCGGGTGCTCGGGTGGTGGAGGATCTTCCGCACCAGGGAGCGGGTGAGCCGCTCCAGGATCTCGTGGCTCTCCGGCGGGAAGCTCGCCAGGGCGGCGCCCAGCTCCTGGCGGCGGATGCGCTCCGCCTGTTTCTGGAGCTGGGCGATCAGCGGCTCGGCCGAGAGCCCGCGGTACCAGGTGCGGAAGTGGGCGAGCTCCTGGTCGAGGATCTCCTCGACCTGCGGCACCTCTTCTTTCCGGCGCTTCAGATTTCGCTGGATGAGGTGCTCGAGCGAATCGATGGGGTGCAGGAAGAGGTTCTCGATCCGCCGCGATTCGGGCTCGACCTGCCGCGGCACGCCGAGGTCGACGACGAGGAGCGGCCGGCTGGGCCGCCCGGCCATCGCATCCTGGAGCTGCCGGCAGGTGAGGACCGGCTCGTCGGCCCCGGTCGTCGCCACCACGAGATCCGCCCGGGCGATGGCCGCCAGGCGCTCCTCGAAGGTGAGGATTTCGGCCCCCGGGAACTCCTGGCGGAAGCGCTCCCGCCGAGGGGCGCCGCGGTTCGCCACCGCCAGGTGGCCGATCCCGCGCTCGACGAGCGCCGTGGCGACCAGCCGCGCCGTCTCGCCGGCGCCCAAGAGGAGCGCCCGGGATTCGGCGAAGCCGCTGAAGATGTTCTTCGCCAGCTCGACCGTGGCATAGCCCAGGGACACCGCGCCGCTCCCCAGGGCGGTCTCCTGGCGGGTGCGCTTGCCGGCGTTGACCGCGGTCCGCAGGAGGCGGCGGAGCACCGTCCCCTCCGCCCCCACCGCCTCGGCGAGCGCCGACGCCTGTTTGACCTGGCCCAGGATCTCGGGTTCGCCGAGCACCATCGATTCGAGGCCGCTCGCCACAGCGAGGAGGTGCCGGGCCGCCTCGCCGTTTCGCTTCACGTAGATCCGGCCCGGCCGTTCGAGATCCGGCACCCGCTTCAAGAAGACCAGCTCCAGGGCGGCGCGGTAGGCGGCGTCCTCGTCGCGCGGCTGGAGGAGGATCTCGGTCCGGTTGCAGGTCGAGAGCAGAAAGGCTTCCGCCACCGCCGGCCGGGCGAGCAGGCTGACGAGGAGCGCCTCCCCGTCGTCGTGCTTGTAGGCCACCTTCTCCCGGAGCTCCAAGGGGGAACAGCGGAAATCGGTCCCCAGGAGGAGGAGGGGGGGATCGGGCCGCACCCCGGAGCCTTCGCTGTCGTGCGGGTCGTCCATCCCTAGTGGAAGCCGTGGAAACCGGTGAAGAAGAAGTTGACCGCGACGAGCGAGAAGAGGATGACGCAGAGGCCGGCCAGGCTCGCGAGAGCGGTCTGCCGGCCCTGCCAGCGGCGCAGCCGGCGGAGCAGGAGGGCGGCGGCGTAGATCAGCCAGGTCGCCAGGGTGACGAGGATCTTGGGGTCGTGCAGCCAGTCGCCGGCGTAGAGCCGCTCCGCCCAGAAGGCGCCGGTCAAGACCGCCCCGGTGAGGGTGAGAAAGCCGGTCCACAGGGCGCCGAGCATCATCCGCTCCAGGACGTCGAGCGGCGGCAGCTTGCCGTAGAAGGTCGAGTAGCGCCCGGCCTTCAGGTCCCGGTAGAGCTGCAGGAAGAGGAAGGCGTAGACCGCGGCGACGACGAAGGCGGCGTAGCCCAGGAGCGCCAGCGAAACGTGGGTGGCGAAAAAGACGTTGTGGAAGATCGGCAGGTCCGGCGGGTCGGGCCGGGTGAGGATCGAGGCCAGGAGCTGGAAGAAGAAGACCATCGAGACCAGCCAGAAGCCGGTCGACCGCTCCCGCCCCCGCCACTCGACGAAGACATAGACGAGAGCGACGGCCACGGCGACGACCGACAGCGCCTGGGAGACGTTGGCGGCCGGGAACTGCCGGTGGCGGATCGCTAGGCCCGCGAGATAGGCGAGGTGGAGGAGGACCGTACCGCGGAGAGCCGGCGTCGTCGTCCGGGCGGCGACCGGGTGCGCGGCGAAGAAGAGGAAGCCGTAGTCGATCGCCACCAGCAGGTAGGCGATGGGAAGCAGGACGTTGACGGCCCCCAGCATGGTCTCCACAGCGGTTCAAGCTCCTTCAGGGGATCTCTTTCGAACTGTAGATGCTAGCACGCCGTGGCGAGTCCTATGGCGAGCGGCCGCGAGTTGCCCAAGGCCCCGTCAAAGTCGAATCTGGCGTCGCTGAGGCTTCTGTCGTAGGGGCACCCCCCTGTGGGTGCCCTGGGAGGGAGGGCGGCCACGGGGGGCCGCCCCTACGCTCCAATCCAAAATTTCTCGACTTTGACGAGACCCTGGCGAGTTGCCCCACCCGCCCCCATCTGCTACTGTCCCGACCGTCTTTTTTAGCCTTGCCTTACCAGATTGCCAGCTTGCGGACGGAGCCCATGGCCAACGTCATCATCATCGGGATGCAGTGGGGAGACGAGGGGAAGGGGAAGATCGTCGATCTCCTCTGCCCGGCGTTCGACGCGGTCGTCCGCTACCAGGGGGGCCATAACGCGGGGCACACGGTGCGCTTCGGCGACCGTCACTTCTCCCTGCAGCTCATCCCCTCCGGCATCCTCCATCCCGAGATGCTCTGCGTCCTCGGCAACGGCATGGTGATCGCGCCGGACGCTCTCCTCTCCGAGCTCGGCCGGCTCTACGAGGCCGGGGTGCGCTTCGACGGCCGGCTCTTCCTCTCCAACCGCGCCCACGTCCTCCTGCCCTGCCACGCCATCTTGGACCAGGCGCGGGAGAAGGCGCGGGGCGCGGCGCGGATCGGCACCACCTCGCGCGGCATCGGCCCGGCCTACGAGGGGAAGGCGTCGCGCTACGGCCTGCGCCTCTGCGACCTCCTCGCCCCCGATTTGGAAGAGCGCCTGCGGCTCCAGCTGAACCGCATCCAGGCCGAGATCGCCGTCCTCGGCGGCGAGCCGCTCGGCCCGCCGGCTGCCGCGGCCGACCAGTGCCGGGCCTGGGCCGAGCGGCTGAAGCCGTCGCTCGCCGATACCGAGGAGCTCTTGAACGGCTGGATCGCCGCCGGCAAGAGCCTGCTCTTCGAGGGCGCCCAGGGGACGCTCTTGGACATCGACCACGGGACCTACCCCTACGTCACCAGCTCCAACTCGACCGCGGGAGGCGCCTCGACCGGCACCGGCGTTCCGCCGACCCGGATGGACGGGGTGATCGGGGTGCTCAAGGCCTACACGACGCGGGTGGGGGGCGGCCCCATGGTGAGCGAGCTCGAAGGCCAGGTCGGCGACTTCCTCCGCCAGCGCGGCAACGAGTTCGGCACCGTCACCGGCCGCCCGCGCCGCTGCGGCTGGCTCGACACCGTCGTCGCCCGCTATGCCAAAACGGTCAACGGGGTCGACACCATCGCCCTCACCAAGTTGGACGTCCTGGACCAGTTCGACGAAATCCCGGTCTGCACCGGCTACCGGGTGCACGGCGAGATCCTCCGCACCCTGCCCCCGGAGCAGCGGTCGCTCGAAACCGCCGAGCCCGTCCTCCGTACGATGAAAGGCTGGAAGAGAGAGACCGTCGGCATTCTCGATCCCGCCGACCTGCCGCAGGAGGCCCGCGACTACGTCGATTTCATCGAGCAGGAGATCGGGGCGGTCTGCTCCCTGGTCTCGACCGGCCCCCGGCGCGAGGAGACGATCGTCCGCCAGGACCCCACCCTCGCCCGCCTGACCTCCGGCCGCCTCGGCCGGGTGGTCGAACAGCGCCACGGCGCCTGAGGTATCCCGTTTCAGGCCGCCGCTTCGGGCTATACTCCACCCGGTTTGGGCCGTTAGCTCAGTTGGTAGAGCAGCGGACTTTTAATCCGCGGGTCCAGAGTTCGAGTCTCTGACGGCCCACCATTCCAAACAAAGAAGTTAGGGGTTTCCGCGGTACCCCCCCTGCCCCATTTCGTACACTTTTCGTACACTGATTCGTATGGCGACAATCCAAACGGTCAGTGGGAAGGCTGGAAAGAGCTACCGCGTCCTCATCCGGCTTAAGGGGTATCCAGCCCAAACGGAGACCTTCGGTCGGCTCACCGACGCCCGCCGCTGAGCGGTCCAGACGGAAGCAGCGATCCGGGAGAATCGGCTTGGTAGCCAGGCATCCTCGAAGCACACAGTCGAAGAGCTCCTCGACCGCTATGCCGACGAGATGCTGGAGACCTTCGCGCCGAACGAGCGGCGCAATCGCGTTCGGCAACTCGCGTGGTGGCGACAGCAACTGGGCCATCTGACTCTCGGGGACCTCACCCCGGCCGCGATCTCTCAAACCCTGACGCTCCTCAAAAGCGGAAGCGGCCCCTCGGGACGGCCGGCATCGTCATCTGGACGGACTTGTGGCCGAGGATCTCCTGGATCTCCCGGATCGTCTGGCGAAGAGCGTCCGCAGCGCAGCGGCACTCTCTGCTCATCGTCATCCTGGACCAAGTTGAGGAGGGCCTGGACGTGCCCCCTCGCTAAAGGGCTGAGGGAGGCGGCAAAGACCTCACCCTTGTGCCCGGTGGGGGTGGCCTGACCTTACACAAGTAAAAGCCTCGTGCAGCAACTCGCTCTATAGCCTGAGAGGCACTCTCTATTTGGGAGCGCCAGCAATTCTGCGTGGTTTAGCTCCCTAAAGGGAGGCCGACGAGTGGTTGCCGTTCTCTCCGATCTTCGACTGCGCGACCTCGACGCGGCATCGCCCCTTACAGGCATCCCCCTCTCCTATGGTCAGCGGGCGCTCTGGTTCCTGGACCGCCTGGCTCCCGGCAACCCCGCCTATGTGACCGCGGGCGCCGCCCGCGTCCTCGGGGGGCTCGACGTGGCCGCGCTGCGCCGCGCCGCGGCGGCGCTCGTCGCCCGGCATCCGGCCCTCCGGACCACCTTCCACCTCGCGCTCGACGGGCCGGTGCAGCGGATCTCTCCGGGCGGTGACTGCGAATTCGTCGAAGAGGACGGCTCGGATCTTTCCCGGCAGGCCCTCCTCGACCGCCTGGGCGAGGTCGCCTTCCGCCCGTTCGATCTCGAAAAGGGCCCCCCCCTCCGGATCGGCCTCTTCCACCTCGGCGGTGGCGACGACGCCCTTCTGCTCTCGATCCACCACATCGTCTCCGACCTCTGGTCCCTGGCGGTCCTGGTCCGCGAGTTGGGAGCGCTCTATGGGCTGGAGGCCGGCCTCACTCCGAAGGACGGCCCGGCCCTGCCGCCCCCGCCGGCGGTCGACATGGAAACAGTAGCCGAGAGAGAGGCGGAGCTCCTCGCGAGCGGCCTGGGAGAGGAGCTCTGGGAGAGGCGGCGCGCGGCGCTCGCCGGCTTCCCGCTCGTCCTCGACCTGCCGGCCGACCGGCCGCGGCCGCCCCTCCAGACCTACCGCGGGGCGGCGCAGGCGCTGCGGGTGGCGCCGGCGGTCGTCGACGCCCTGCGCCGGCTGGCCCGGAAGCGGGGGGCGACCCTTTACATGGCCCTTCTCGCCGCCTTCGAGGCGGTGCTGGAACGCTGGTCCGGGCAGGACCGCTTCGTCGTCGGCTGCCCGACGACGGGGCGCTCGTCGTCCGGGATCTCGGGGCTCGTGGGCTATCTCATCAACCCGGTGGCGATCCCCGCGGATCTCTCGGGGGAGCCGGGCTTCCCGGCTCTCCTGGAGCGGACCCGGACTGCCGCCCTCGCCGCCTTCGCCGACCAGGCCCTGCCGTTCCCGCTCCTCGCCGAGCGTCTGCAGCCGGAGTGCGACCCAGCCCGCTCGCCGGTCTTCCAGACCCTCCTCGCCCTTCAGAAGGGGCGGCGCTCGGGGGAGGACCGGATCGCCTCGCTGGCGGTGGGGGAGGAGGGAGCGGAGATCGACTTCGGGCCGGTCCGGCTCCTCTCCCTGCCGCTCGCCGAGCCCGGGGTGCAGTGGGACCTCGCGGTCGCCTGGGCCGAAAGCGGCGGCGGGCTCACCGGCCGCTGGCAGTACAACCGGGACCTCTTCGAGGCGCCGACGGTGGAGCGGATGGCGGCCTGCTTCGGGAGCCTCCTCGAAACGGTCGTGGCCGGCACCCCGGACTCGCTCGCGGTCCCCGTCGCGACGCTGCCGCTCCTCCCGGCGGGCGAGCGGGCGCAGCTCCTCGGGGAATGGAACGACACCGCCCGGCCCCTCCCCGGCCCCGCGCCGCCCGTCCACCAGCTGTTCGCGGACCAGGCGCGACGCCGGCCGGGGGCCACGGCCCTGGTCGCCCCCGAGGGGGGGGAAGTCCCACTTTCCCGCGGCCAGCGTGCGCTTTGGCTCCTGGAACGCCTGGCGCCCGGCTCGGGTGCCTATGTCCTGGCGGGGGCCCTAGAGGTACGAGGGCGTCTCGACATCGCGGCCCTCCGGGCCGCCTTCTTTACCCTGACCGACCGCCACCCGGCCCTGCGCACCTCCTTCGGCGCCGGCGAGAGCGAGCCCGTGCAGCGGATCCTCGCCCGTCGCCCGCCGACTTTCGTCGTGGAGGAGGCGGCGGGGTGGGACGAGGCGGCGGTCGCGGCGCGGCTCGCCGAGCTCGCCTTCCGTCCCTTCGACCTCGAACGCGATCCGCTCCTCCGGGTGGCGGTGCTTGAGCTCGGGCCTTCCGAGCACCGCCTGGTCGTCGCCCTCCATCACCTCGTCGCCGACTTCTGGTCGCTCGGGGTGATCCTCCAGGAGCTCTCGGCCCTCTACCAGGATCCAGAGACCCCTCTGCCGCCGCTCCGGGCGACCCATGGAGACCACGTGCGCCGCCTGGAGGACCGCCTCGCCGGGCCCGACGGGGAGCGTCTGTGGGACTTCTGGCGCCGCGAGCTCGCCGGCCGCCGGCTGGTTCTCGACCTGCCAACCGACCGCCTGCGGCCCCCTCTCCAGACCTTCCGCGGGGACTCTCTGACGTTCCATCTGGAGCCGGATGGGGCGGAGAGCCTCCACGCCCTCGCCCGGGAGGGGCGGACCACCCTCTTCTCAGTCCTGCTCGCCGCCTTCCAGGTCCTCCTCCACCGCTACACGGGCGAGGAGGAGATCCTCGTCGGCTCCCCGACGACCGGCCGGATCTCGGCCCGCTTCGCCGGGCTGGTCGGCTATTTCGTCAACCCGGTGGTCCTCCTCGGAGACCTGGCGGGCGATCCGACGTTCGCCGACCTCCTCGGCCGGGTCCGGCAGACAGTGCAGGACGCTCTGGCCCACCGGGCGTTCCCCTTCCCCCTCCTGGCCGAACGGCTGGCGCCCGAGCGCGACCCCTCGCGCTCGCCGGTCTTTCAGGCGATGCTCGCCTTCGAACAGGAGCGCGGGGAGCGTGAGCAGGGGCTTGCGGCCCTCGCGGTGGGGGAGCCGGGGGTGCCCTTCGCGCTCGGCGGCCTCGACGCCCAAACTCTCCATCTGCCGGCAGGGGGAGCGCAGGTCGACCTGACCCTCTTCGCCGCGGTCGTCCGCGGGCGGTTGGCCCTCTCGCTCCACTGGAACCCTGACCTGTGGGACGGCACGACCGTGGCGCGGATGGCCGGACACCTGACGACCCTCCTCACGGGGCTCGCCGCCGATCCCGGCCGCCGGCTCTCGGATCTGCCGGTCCTGACCGCGCCGGAGCGCCGGCAACTCGCGGCCGAGTGGAACGACACGAAGGCTGCCTCCGCAGAGCCGCTCCTGGTGCACGAGCGGGTGGCCGCCGTGGCCCGGCAGCGCCCGGACGCGGCGGCCCTGGTCGCTTCCGGCTCCGTCCTCACCTACGGCGAGCTCGCCCGCCGGGCGGAGCGCCTGGCCCGCCGGTTGCGCGAGCTGGGCGTCGGGCCCGGGGTGCGGGTCGCCCTCTCGGCCGGGCTCACGCCGCGGCGGGTGGTCGCGATTCTCGCGGTTCTCGAAGCCGGGGGCGCCTACGTGCCGCTCGACCCCGACACTCCGCCCGAGCGGCTGGCCTTCCTCTTGGAGGACTCGAAGTCCGCGGTGTTCCTGAACGAGGAGGGGACCGCCCAACGGCTGGGCGCCACCATCGCCGCCATCGCTCCCCCCACCTCGGCCCCCATCCGGGAGGACCTCGCCTACGTCATCTACACCTCGGGCTCGACAGGGGTGCCGAAGGGGGTGGCGATCCCGCACTCGGGGCTTCAGAACCTGGTCGACTGGCACCTGGAGCGCTACGGCGTGGGGCCGGAGGAGCGTGGCACCCAGCTCGCGAATCCGGCCTTCGACGCCTCGGTCTGGGAGCTCTGGCCCTACCTCACGGTGGGGGCGAGCGTCCATTTCCCCGATCTCGAAACCCGCCTCTCGCCGCGCGCCCTCCTCGCCTGGTGGGCCCGGGAGGGGATCACCCATAGCTTCCTCCCCACCCCGCTCGCCGAAAGTGTCCTCAGGGAGGCCGCGGCGCTGCCGGCGGTGCCGGGCCTCGCCCTGCGTGCCCTCCTCTGCGGCGGCGACCGGCTGCGGCACGGCCCGGCCGCCGGGCTGCCGTTCCCCTTGATCAACCACTACGGCCCGTCGGAATCGAGCGTCGTCGCGACCTTTGCGCCGGTTCCGGAGGGAATGCCTCAACCACCGATCGGGCGGCCGATCGCCAACACCCGGGCCTTCGTGCTCGATTTCCATGGCGCGCTCGTGCCCGCCGGGGTGGTGGGGGAGCTGGGGCTCGGCGGCGTCAGCCTCGCGCGCGGCTACCTCGACCGGCCGGAGCTGACCGCCGAGCGCTTCGTGCCCGACCCCTTCGCGGCGGCCCCCGGCGGGCGCCTCTACCGGACCGGGGACCTGGTCCGCCTTAAGGCCGGCGGCAGCCTCGACTTCGTCGGCCGCATCGACCACCAGGTGAAGATCCGCGGCGTCCGCATGGAGCTGGGAGAGATTGAGTCCGTCCTGCGTGGGCTGCCTGCCGTGCGCGAGGGGGTCGTCCTGGTGCGGGAGGACCGGCCCGGAGAGCGCCGGCTGGTCGCCTATGTGGTCCCCGGCACGGGGCCCGGCCCTACGGCAGGGGAGCTGCGGGACGCCTTGCGCCGGAAACTGCCCGAGCCCATGATGCCTGCGGCCTTCGTCTTTCTCTCCGCGCTCCCGGTCACCGCCAACGGCAAGCTCGACCGCCGGGCGCTGCCCGCCCCGACCGAGCGGCGGGAGCAGGGGGCCGCCCACCTCGCCCCGCGGAGCGCGGCCGAGCGGCGGATCGCCGCCCTCTGGCAGGAGGTTCTGGGGGCCGAGCGGGTGGGGCTCGACGACAACTTCTTCGACCTGGGCGGCCACTCCCTGCTCCTCCCCCAGGTGCACGCCCGGCTCGCCGGGGAGGTCGATTTCCCGCCGTCCTTGGTCGACCTCTTGCGCTTCCCCACGGTGCGGACGCTCGCCGCCCACGTGAGCCGGCCCGCCGGCATGGCGGCACCGGAAGCCCCCGGCAGCGAGCGGGCCACGGCGCGCGCGACCGCCCTCGCGAGCGGCCGCCCCTTGATCGCGATCGTCGGCATGGCCGGCCGCTTCCCCGACGCTCCGAGCACCCGCGAGCTCTGGCAGAACCTCTGCGCCGGGGTGGAATCGATCCGCTTCTTCTCGGCAGAGGAGCTGCGGGAGGCCGGGGTCCCGGCGGAGCTCCTCGCCCGCCCGGGCTACGTCCGCGCCCGCGGCTTCCTGGACGGGGTCGACCTCTTCGACGCTTCCTTCTTCGGCTACAGCCCAGGCGAGGCCGCGACCATCGACCCCCAGCAGCGGATCTTCCTGGAGTGCGCCTGGGAGGCCCTGGAAGATGCCGGATACGACCCCGAGCGCTTCCCCGGCGCGATCGGGCTCTACGCCGGAGCCGGGATCAGCCAGTACATGGTGCGCCTCCTCGCGCGGCCGGACCTGGGAGGCGTGGCCGACGAGCTCTCAGTCGTGATCGGCAACGACAAGGATTTCCTGCCGACCCGGGTCTCCTACAAGCTGAACCTTAGGGGCCCGAGCGTCAACGTGCAGACCGCCTGCTCGACCTCCCTGGTCGCCGTCCACATGGCCGCCGAGAGCCTCGTCCACGGCGAGTGCGACATGGCGCTCGCCGGCGGGGTGTCGATCGCTCCCACCAAGTCGGGCTACCTCTACCGGGAGGGGAGCATCCTCTCTCCGGACGGCCACTGCCGGGCCTTCGACGCCCTCGGGCGGGGGACGGTCGTCGGCAGCGGCGCCGGGATTGTGGTCCTGAAACGGCTCGACCGGGCGCTCGCCGACGGCGACTCGATCTACGCCGTCATCCGCGGCTCGGCGATCAACAATGACGGTTCGGCGAAGGTCGGCTTCACCGCGCCCAGCGTCTCGGGGCAGGCGGCGGTAATCGCCGAGGCCCAGGCGGTCGCGAACGTCCTCCCGGGCTCGATCGGCTACGTCGAGGCGCACGGCACCGGCACCTCCCTGGGCGACCCCATCGAGATCGCGGCCCTCTCCCAGGTGCTCTCGCAGAGTGGGGAGAGCCGATTCTGCGCCGTGGGCTCGATCAAGACCAACCTCGGCCACATGGACGCGGCGGCCGGGGTCGCCGGGCTCATAAAAGCGGCCCTGGCGCTGCGCCACGGCAAGATCCCGCCCAGCCTCAACTTTACGACGCCCAATCCGCAGATCGATTTCGCGTCCGGTCCGGTCTACGTCAACACCGAGCTCCGCGACTGGCCGGCCGGCGACTCCCCGCGGCGGGCCGGGGTGAGCTCCTTCGGCCTGGGCGGCACCAACGCCCACGTGGTGCTCGAAGAGGCGCCCCCGGCTCCGCCACCGCCGGCACCCCCGGCACCGCTGGCCGCGGTGCCGTCCGCCGAACCGCAGCTCCTGGTCCTCTCGGCCCGCTCGGCCGCCGCCCTGGAGAGGGCGACGGACGCTCTGGCCCGCCACCTCGGGGATCACCCCGCTCTCGACCTGGCGGACGTCGCCCATACGCTCAAGGTGGGGAGGCGGAGCTTCCAGCATCGCCGGGCCTTAGTCGGCCGCAGCACCTTGGACGCGGCCTCCGCCCTCCTGGGGAGAGACCCCGGGCGCCTTTTGACCCAGGCCGCGGAGGTCCGCGAGCGGCCGGTCGTCTTCCTCCTCCCGGGCCAGGGGGCGCAGCACGTCGACATGGGGCTCGACCTCTACCGAGCCGAGCCGATCTTCCGGCAGCACGTCGACCGCTGCTCCGAGCTCCTTCTGCCGCGGTTGGGATACGACCTTCGCACGGTCCTCTATCCCGCCCTGCATCCCGAGATGACGGTCGCTGAGGCGGCGCGGAGGCTGGAGCGGCCCGACGTCTCCCACCCGGCGCTCTTCGTCGTTGAGACCGCCCTCGCCCTCCTCTGGGGCGAGCGGGGGATCACCCCCGGCGCGCTCCTGGGCTACAGCTTCGGCGAGTGTGTCGCAGCCCACTTGGCGGGCGTCTTGACCCTGGAGGACGCCCTGGGGCTGGTCGTCGACCGTGCGGCGCTGCTCGCGGGGCTCCCTCCCGGCTCGATGCTCGCCGTGCCCCTGCCGGAAGAGGAGCTCCTCCCTCTCCTGGGAGACGGGCTCTCTCTCGCGGCGGTCAACGGTCCGGCAGTTTCGATCGCCTCCGGAGAGCCGGAGCGGATCGCGGTGCTCGCCCGGGAGCTTGGAGACCGCGGCGTCCTCTGCCAGCCGGTCCCCCTGTCCTACGCCGCCCACTCGTTGATGCTCGACCCGCTCCTGGCCCCCTTGGCCGAGCGGGTCGCGCAGATCCCCTTAGCGGCGCCGCGGATCCCCTACATCGCGAACTCGACCGGCACCTGGGTCACCGCCGAGCAGGCGACCGATCCGCACTTCTGGGCCCGCCACCTGCGCGAGCCGGTGCGCTTCGCCGCCGGGGTCCGGACGGCCCTGGCCGATCCGGACGCCCTTCTCCTGGAGGTCGGTCCGGGGCGCACCCTGAGCACCCTCGCCCGGCTGGAAGAGGGGGCGGTCGGGCGCACGATCGTCGCCTCGATGCGCCAGGCGGAGGAGCGGGAGGGGGTGGAGGGGGATCTCCCGAGCACTGCCGCAAACCGGCTCCTGCGGGCCGGCCGCTTCCTCGCCGCCCTGCGGGAGAGCCGGGAGGAGACGGACGCCGAAGCGCTACTCTCCGCCCAGGGCCGGCTCTGGCTGGCCGGCCTGCCCGTCGACTGGCGCGAGCGGCGGGGAGGGCGCCGGGTGTCGCTCCCGACCTACCCCTTCGAGCGCCGGCGCCACTGGATCGAAGTGGGCGCGGCAGCCCTCCCGAGCACTGCCGCCGCGGCTCTGCCCGCCGACGAGGACGAGAGCGGAATCGCGGCCGACCTGCCGCCCGCGGCGGGCGGCCACTCCCGGCCGGCCTTGGCGACCCCCTACCGGGCGCCCGAAGACCCGCTGGAGGAGCAGCTCGCCGCCCTCTGGGAAGAGCTCCTGGGCCTCCGCGGAATCGGCGTCCACGACAACTTCTACGACCTGGGCGGTCACTCGCTGCTCGCGACCCAAGTGATCTCCCGGGTCCGCGAGCGCTTCGCCGTCGCGGTGACTCTGAAGGACTTCTTCGCCGCGCCGACGATCGCCGCCTTCGCCGCGGCCTTGAAGACCGAGCTGCCGGTCCGCGAGCCCCTGCCGCCGCTCCGGCCGGCGGTCCGGCCGCCCGAGATCCCGCTCTCCTACGCCCAGGAGAGGCTCTGGTTCCTCGACCAGCTCGACCACGGCTCGACCGCCTACAACCAGCCCGCCCCGGTGCGCCTCTCCGGCCGGCTGCGGCCGGCGGTCCTCGCTCTGGCGCTCGGCGAGGTGGTGCGCCGGCACGAGGTCCTGCGGACGAGCTTCCCGCTGCTCTCGGGGCGGCCGGTGCAGGCCATCTCCCCCGCGGTGGCTGGCGGGAGCGGGGGGAGCTTCCCGCTGCCGCTCGTCGACCTCGCGGCCCTGCCGCCGGCGGTGCGGAAGGCAGAGTCCGCGCGCCTGACCCTTTTCGACGCGGCGCTCCCCTTCGACCTCGCGCGCGGACCGGTGATCCGCACCACCCTCCTCCGTTTCACGGCCGGCGAGCACACCCTGCTTCTCACCCTCCACCACATCGCGACCGACGGCTGGTCGCTGAACGTGCTGGCCGGCGAGGTGGCGGCGCTCTACGCCGCCTTCGCCGCCGACACCGCCGACACCGCCGGGCGCCCGTCGCCGCTGCCGGAGCTTCCCGTGCAGTACGCCGATTTCGCCCTCTGGCAGCGCGGCTGGCTGACGGACGAGGTGCTCGAGGCGCAGCTCGCCTGGTGGCGGGAGCGGCTCGCCGGCGCGCCGCAGCAAATCGCCCTGCCCGGCGACCGGCCGCGGCCGGCGGTGCGCAGCGGCCGGGGCGGCGAGATGACCCTGGCGGTGCCGGCCGCCCTGCGGAGCGCCCTCAAGGACTTGGCGGGGGCGCGGCGGGCGACCCTCTTCATGGCGCTCCTCGCGGGCTGGAGCGCCCTCCTCGGCCGCGTGACGGGCCAGGACGACCTCCTGGTCGGCTCGCCGATCGCCAACCGGACCCGCCTCGAGACCGAGGGATTGATCGGCTTCTTCGTCAACACCCTTGTCCTCCGGGCCGAGCTCGGCGGCGTCTCGAGCTTCGCCGGCCTCCTCTCCCGGATGCGGGAGGTGGCCCTCGCGGCCTACGACCACCAGGAGATGCCGTTCGAGAAGCTGGTCGAGGACCTGGCGACCGAGCGCAGCGCCAGGGTGCCGCCGCTCGTCCAGGTCCTCCTGGCGCTCGAAGACCGGGAACGGGAGAGGACGCAGATCCCGGGGCTCTCTCTGGCGCTCCTGCGCCCGGAGACCGGGACCGCCAAGCTCGACCTTTCCTGCGAGCTGCGCGAGGCGGGCGAGGAGCTCCTCGCCCGGCTGGAGTACAGCCGGGATCTCTTCGACGCGGTGACGATCGAGCGCCTCGGCGGCCACTTCCTGGTGCTCCTCGAGGTGGCGGTGCGCTCCCCCGAGGAGGACCTCCGGAGCCTGCCGCTCCTGACGGCGCCGGAGCGCGAGCAGCTCGTTTTGTGGAACGCCACGGCGGCGGCCTTCCCGGAGGCGGGCGCCACGCTTCCGGAGCTCTTCGCCGCCCAGGCCGCGCGGACCCCCGATGCCACTGCCGTCGTCTTCGCCGGCTCGGCGCTCTCCTACGGCGAGCTCGCGACCCGCGCCCTACTCCTCGCCTGGAACCTCCGCCGGCTGGGTGTCGGCCCCGACGTGCCGGTCGGGATCTGCCTCGACCGCTCGCAGGATCTGCTCGTCGGGCTCGTCGCGATCCTCGCCGCCGGGGGCGCCTATGTGCCGCTCGACCCCGGCCAGCCGGCGGCGCGGCTCACGCGGATGCTGGAGGACGCCGGCCCGCCGGTCATCCTCGCCGAGGAGCGGACCGTGGCGCTCCTCCCCGCTCATCCCGACCGCAAGGTGGTGCTCGTCACCGCCCGCCCGGCCGATACCGGCGATATCGGCGATATCGGCGATATTGGCGCCATGCCGGACGGACTGCCGGCCGGGCCGGAGAACCTGGCCTACGTGATCTTCACCTCGGGCTCGACGGGGCGGCCCAAGGGGGTGATGAACAGCCATCGGGCGATCGTCAATCGGCTGCTCTGGGGCCGGGAGAGCCAGGCGATCACGGCGGCGGACCGGTTTCTCCAGAAGACCCCAACGTCCTTCGACGTCTCGGTCTGGGAGCTCTTCCTGCCGCTCCTTGCCGGCGCCTGCCTGGTGGTGGCACGGCCCGGCGGGCATCAGGACCCGGCCTACCTGGCGCAGACGCTCGCCCGGGAGGCGATCACGATCGCCCACTTCGTGCCGGCCATGCTCCAGGCGTTTCTGGGGGAGCCTGCGAGCGGGCGGGCTTCGGCCCTGCGGCTCGTGGTGGCGAGCGGCGAGGCGCTGCCGCCCGCCCTCGCCGAGCGTTTCTTCCACCGGCTGCCGGGGGTGCGGCTCGAAAACCTCTACGGCCCGACCGAAGCGGCGGTCGAGGTCACGGCCTGGCACTGCCTGCCGGGGCAGCCGGTCGTCCCCATCGGCCGGCCGGTCGCGAACACCCGGATCCGCCTGCTCGACCCGTACGGCGAGGAGGTCCCGGTCGGCGTCTCCGGCGAGCTGCACATCGGCGGCGTCCAGCTGGCGCGGGGCTATCTGGGGCGTCCGGACCTGACGGCCGAGCGCTTCGTCCCCGATGCCTCCGGCGCGCCGGGGAGCCGGCTCTACCGGACGGGCGACCTCGCCCGCCGTCTGCCTGGGGGCGAGATCGAGTACCTGGGGCGGATCGACTCCCAGGTCAAGATCCGTGGCGTGCGGATCGAGCCGGGGGAGATCGAGGCGGCGCTCGCGGCGCACCCGGGAGTGGCCGCGGCGGCGGTCCTCGTCCGCGAATCAGCGCCAGGGGAAAAAATCCTCGTCGCCTGCTTCGTGGCAGCTCCGGCCGGGGACGCGAAAGACCTTGCGGCCATCCCCTCGGAAGACGAGCTCCGCGACCACCTCGCCTCCCGGCTTCCCGGCTCTATGGTCCCCGCCGCTTTCGTGCCGCTCCCTGCCCTGCCGCTCACCGCCCACGGCAAGGTCGACGGCCGGGCCCTGGAGCGGGCGATCGACGGCCGGGATCGCCGGCGCGGCCCCCGGACTGCCGCGGTACCGCCGCGGACGCCGGTTGAGCGCCGGCTCGCCGGAATCTGGGGCGAGGTGCTCCCCGAGAGCTCGGAGATTTCGGTCGAGGACAACTTCTTCGCCCTGGGCGGCCACTCGCTCCTCGCCACCCGGGCGATCTCCCGGGTGAACGAGGTCTTCGGCCTCTCCCTCCCCGTCCGCACCCTCTTCGAGGCCCCCACGCTCGCGGCGCTCGCCCGGGTGGTCGCGGCCGGGCCGGGGGAGCCCGGGGGCGCCATGGCCGCGCCGGCACCCGGGCCGCGCGGTCCCCGCTCCCTCCTCTCCCACGCCCAGGAGCGGCTCTGGTTCCTGGACCGCCTGGAGCCCGGGAGCCCGCTCTACAACATGGCCGCCCACGTGGCCCTCTCCGGAAGGCTCGACCTGCCGGCCTTCCGCCAGGCCCTTGCCGAGATCGTCCGCCGTCACGAGGCTCTGCGCGCCCGCTTCGTCTTCGTCGACGGCCAGCCGCTCCAGGAGATCCTTCCGGCCTTCGCTCCAGGGCTTCCCGCGGTCGACCTCCAGGCCCTGGCGCGCGCCGCGCGCGCCGCCGAGGCAGAGCGCCTCGCCCGGGAGGAGGCCCGGCGGCCGTTCGACCTCGCGACCGGCCCGCTCCTGCGCTCGATCCTCCTCCGGCTCGCCCCGGCCGAGCACCGGGTCCTCTTCACCCAGCACCACATCGTCTCCGACGGCTGGTCGATGGGGGTCTTCGTCCGCGAGCTGGCGGCCCTCTACGGGGCCTTTACGGCCGGCCGCCCCGACGTCTTCCGGGTCCTGCCCGAGCTGCCGCTCCAGTACCCCGACTTCGCCCTCTGGCAGCGGGAGTACCTGGAAGGGGGAGTGCTCGCGGAGCAACTGGCCTACTGGCGGGAGCGGCTCGCCGGCTCCCCGGCCCTCCTCGCGCTCCCCGCCGACCGGCCGCGCCCGCCGGTCGCCAGCCACCGCGGCGGCGCGCTCCCGCTCGCCCTCGGCGGCGACCTCGTCGACCGCCTCCGCGCTCTCTCGAAAACCGTGGGGGCCACCCTCTTCATGACCCTGCTCGCCGCCTGGGAGGCGCTCCTCGGCCGCCTGACCGGCCAGGGCGTCGTGCCGGTCGGCTCGCCGGTCGCCAACCGCACCCGGCGCGAATTCGAGGGGCTGATCGGCCTCTTCGTCAACATCCTGGTCCACCGCGGCGATGTCGCTGGCGATCCGCTCTTCCCGGACCTCCTCGCCCGGGTGCGCGAGGAGCTGCTCGGCGCCTTCGCCCACCAGGACCTCCCCTTCGAGCGGCTGGTGGCGGACCTCCAGCCCGAGCGGAGCCTTGGCCACTCGCCGCTCTTCCAGGCGTTCTTCTCGTTCCAGAACACCTTCGCCGTGCCCTCTTCCCTCCCGGGGCTCGCCCTGGCGCCGCTCCCCCCGGCCGTGACCCCCACGGCCTTCGACCTCACCCTGAACCTGGAAGGCGAGGCCGAGCCGCGAGAGGGGAAGCGCGGGCTCTCCGGCGCGCTCCTCTACCGCCGCGACCTCTTCGACCGGGCGACGGTCCTGCGCTTCGCCGGCTATCTTGAGACCCTGCTCTCGGCTCTCGCTGAGGAGCCCGGCCGGCACCTCTCCGCCCTCCCGCTCCTTCAGGCGGCGGAGCGGCACCAGCTCCTCACCGAGTGGAACGACACCGCCGTCCTGGAGCCGGCCGGGCTCGCCCTCGACCTCTTCGCGGCGCGGGCCGCGAGCGTGCCGGAGCGGGTGGCGATCGAGGCCGCCGACCTCTCCGCGGCGGCCCTGACCTACGGCGAGCTCGACCGCCGCGCCACGGCCCTGGCGCGCCGCCTCGCGCGGACGGGGGTGGGTCCGGAGAGCCGGGTCGGGATCTGCCTGCCGCGCTCGGCCGACCTCGCGGTCGCCCTCCTCGCGGTCTGGAAGGCGGGGGGCGCGTACCTGCCGCTCGATCCCGGCTACCCGCGGGAGCGCCTGGAGCTCCTCCTCGCCGACTCCGGGGTGCGGGCGGTCGTCACCTGCTCCTCTCTGGCAGACCGTCTCCCCGAAGGGGTTCCCCAGGTGATGCTGGATGGTCCCGCGGCTCTCGCGGATGGCGAGCCGGAGCTGCCGCCGGCCGCCGACCCGGGCCGGCTCGCCTACGTCATCTACACCTCGGGCTCGACGGGCAGACCCAAGGGGGTGCTCGTCGAGCAGGGGAGCCTCGCGAACCTCCTCGCCGCTTCCCGCCGCGACCTCGAATGGGGCGAGGGGGAGATCCTCGCCGTCGTCGCCGCCTTCTCCTTCGACATCTTCCTCTTCGAGCTGCTCTGCCCGCTCCTCGCCGGGGGCACCGCCCTCCTCGTGCCGCACGAGCCGGTGCTCGACGTCCCGGCGCTCGCCGGCCGGCTGCCGCGGGCGACCCGGCTCCATGCAGTGCCGGCCCTCCTGCGGCAGATCGTCGACGAGGTCGAAGCCATGGGACTCTCCCTGCCGGCTCTCCGGACCGCCTTCGTGGGGGGTGAGGCGGTCCCGGCCGCGCTCTTGGCCGGCATGCGCCGGACCTTACCGGAGGCCGAGCTGCGGGTCCTCTACGGGCCGACCGAGGGGACCATTCTCGCCGCGAGCTGGCGGGTGGGAGCGGGCGAACGGCCGGAGCGCTCGCTCCTGGGGAGGCCGCTCTCCGGCATGAACCTGGTGCTCCGCGATCCCTGGGGGAACCCGGTGCCGATCGGCGTCGCCGGAGAGATCTGGATCGGCGGCGCTGGCGTGGCGCGCGGCTATCTCGGCCAGCCGGAGCGGACGGCCGAGAGCTTCCCGCGGCTGGGCGGCGAGCGCTTCTACCGCACCGGCGACCTCGCCCGGCGGCTCCCGGACGGCACCCTGGAGTTCCTCGGCCGGAGCGACCAGCAGGTCAAGGTGCGCGGCTTCCGGATCGAGCTGGGAGAGGTCGAGGCGGCGCTCGTCGCGCATCCGAGAGTGGCCGCCGCGGCGGTCCTCGCCCGCGAATCGGCGCCGGGGGAGAGGAGCCTCGTCGCCTGCTTCGTGGCCACTCCAGCCGCGGACGAGGGCGACCTCCCGGCCGTCCCCTCTGAAGACGAGCTCCGCGCCCACCTCGCGGCCCGCCTTCCCCGCTACATGGTCCCCGCCGCCTTCGTACCGCTCCCCGCCCTGCCGCTCACCGCCCACGGCAAGGTGGATCGCCGGGCCCTCGAACAGACGGTCGCCGGCCCTCTTGATCAGCCTGGCGGCCACCGGGGCCCGCAGACCCCCGCGGTCCCGCCGCGGACGCCGGTCGAGCGCCGGCTCTCTGCCATCTGGAACGAGGTGCTGGGCGGAGGCCTCGAGCTCTCGGTCGAGGACAACTTCTTCGCCGTGGGCGGCCACTCGCTCCTCGCCACCCGGGCGATCTCTAGGGTGAACGAGGTCTTCGGCCTCTCGCTTCCCGTGCGCACCCTCTTCGAGGCCCCCACGCTCGCGGCGCTCGCCCGGGTGGTAGAGGCCGAGTTGGGGGAGGACGGGGGAGCCGCCGGCGTCGTCGGGGTGCCGGCCTCCCGGCCGCGCGGTCTCCGCTCCCTCCTCTCCCACGCCCAGGAGCGGCTCTGGTTCCTGGACCGGCTGGAGCCCGGGAGCCCGCTCTACAACATCGCCGCCCATGTGGCGCTCGCCGGGAGGCTCGACCTGCCGGCCTTCCGCCGGGCCCTCGCCGAGATCGTCCGCCGGCACGAGGCCCTGCGCACCCGCTTCGTCTTCGTCGACGGCCAGCCACTCCAGGAGACCCTGCCGGCCTTCGACCCCGGGCTTCCCGCGGTCGACCTCGAGGCTCTGGCGCCGGCCGCCCGCGTCGCCGAGGCGGAACGCCTCGCCCGGGAGGAGGCGCGGCGGCCGTTCGACCTCGCGGCCGGCCCGCTCCTGCGCTCGACCCTCCTGCGGCTCGCCCCGGCCGAGCACCGGGTCCTCCTCACCCAGCACCACATCGTCTCCGACGGCTGGTCGATGGGAGTCTTCGTCCACGAGCTCGCGGCCCTCTATGGGGCCTTCGCGGCGGGCCGTCCCGACATCCTCCGGGGGCTCCCCGAGCTGCCGCTCCAGTATCCCGACTTCGCCCTCTGGCAGCGGGAGTACCTCAAAGGGGGAGTGCTCGCGGAGCAGCTCGCCTACTGGCGGGAGCGGCTCGAAGGCGTCCCGGTCCTCGAGCTGCCGTCCGACCGGCCGCGACCGGCGGCGCCCAGGAACCGCGGCGGCCTCCTCCCGGTGGCCCTACCGACTGAGCTCTCGCGGACCCTCGCCGCCTTCGCCCGCGAACACTCGGCCACTCCCTTCATGGTTTTCCTGGCCGCCTGGACCGCTCTCCTCGGCCGTCTTTCCGGGCAGGACGACGTGGTGGTCGGCTCTCCGGTCGCCAACCGCACCCGGCGCGAGCTCGAAGGGCTGATCGGTTTCTTCGTCAATACCCTGGCCCTCCGCGCCTCGCTCGCCGGCGAGCCCGGTTTCGCCGGGCTCCTCGCGCGGGTGAGAGAGGGGGCGCTCGCCGCCTACGCCCACCAGGACCTCCCCTTCGAGCGGCTGGTCGAGGAGCTGGCGCCGGAGCGGAGCCTCTCCCGCTCGCCTCTCTTCCAGGTGATGTTCGCCCTCCAGAACACCCCCATGGAGGACCTGGCCCTCCCGGGCCTCGACCTCGCGGTGCTGCCGGCCGACGCCTCCGTCGCCAAGTTCGACCTGACTCTCGTCCTCTTCGAGGGGCCGGAGGGCTTCTCCGGCACCCTGGAGCACGACCGCGATCTCTTCGACCGGACGACGGTTCTCCGCTTAGCCGGCCACCTCGCGCGGCTGCTCGAAAGCGCGCTCGCCCGGCCCGGCCTCCCGCTCTCCGAGTTCCCCCTGCTCGCGGCGGCCGAGAAAGCCCAGCTCCTCAGGGAGTGGAACGACACCGGCTCCACGCCGGAGGAGCCGACGGCGCGGGTCGACCTCCAGGTTGCGGCCTGGGCGCGGCGCCAGCCCGAAGCCCTGGCAATCGTCTCCCAGGAAGGGGCGCTCTCTTACGGCGAGCTCGACCGCCGGGCAGGCCGTCTCGCTCACCTCCTCCGCTCTCGCGGGGTGGGGCCCGAGACGCGGGTCGCGGTCTCGATCGCGCCCGGCGCGGACTGGGCGATCGCCCTCCTGGGAGTCTGGAAGGCGGGCGGAGCCTACGTCGCGCTCGACCCCGGCTACCCCGAAGATCGCCGCGCCTACGTGCTCGCGGACTCCGGTGCGCCGGTGGTCCTGACCGGGATCGACGATCTCCCGGCGGGAGCGGCGGCACCCGCCCCCGGCCTCTCGCCCGAGAGCCTCGCCTACGTCATCTACACCTCGGGCTCGACGGGGCGACCCAAGGGGGTCCTCCTCTCCCACGGGGGGCTCGCGAACCTGGTCCGCTGGCACGGTGAGGCCCTCTCGGCGTCGCCCGGCGACCGCGCCACCCAGGTGGCGAGCCCGGCTTTCGACGCCTCGGTCCTGGAGCTCTGGCCCTGCCTCGCCGCCGGTGCGACCCTCTGCGTCGCCCCCTGGGAGGCGCGGCTCGATCCGGAGGCGATGCTCCGCTTCTGGGAGTGCCAGGGGGTCACCCTGGCCTTCCTCCCCACGCCGCTCGCCGAGGCCATCCTCGATCACCTGGAGGAGGGGCGCTCGGCAGCCCCAGCGAGCCTCCGGGCGCTCACGACCGGCGGCGACCGCCTGCACCGCGGGCCCTCGCCGCGGACCCCCTTCCGCCTGGCGAACCTCTACGGGCCGACCGAGTCGACCGTCGTCGCCACCTGCGCTCCACTGGCGGCCGGCGAGGGCCTCCCCGGCCTGCCGCCGATCGGCCGGCCCTTGCCGGGGACCCGGGCGGTGGTCCTCGACCGCGCCGGCCTCCCGGCGCTCCTCGGCGCCGCGGGCGAGCTTCACCTGGGAGGCCTTAGCCTCGCCCGCGGCTACCAGGGCCGGCCGGACCTGACCGCCGAGCGCTTCGTCCCCGACCCTTCCGGAGAGGGGAGCCGGCTCTACCGGACCGGCGACCTCGTCCGCCACCTCGCGGACGGCGGCCTCGACTTCCTCGGCCGGCTCGACCACCAGGTGAAGATCCGCGGCTTCCGCATCGAGCTGGGGGAGATCGAGGCCGCCCTCTCCAGCCATCCGGCGGTGGCCAAGGCGGCCGTGCTGGCGGTGGGGGAGGAGCGGAAGCGGCGGCTCGCGGCCTTCGCCGTCCCCCGGCCGGGAGAGGCGCCGACCGCCGCCGAGCTCCGGCGCGCCCTGGCCCGGAGCCTCCCCGACTACATGGTGCCCGCTCTCCTCGAGGTCCTCCCGGCCCTCCCCACGACCGCCAACGGCAAGGTGGACCGGAGAGCGCTCGAGAGCCAGGCCCTCGCCGCGCGATCCGGCCTCGCCGAGGAGACCCAGGGGCCGCGGACGCCGGCCGAGGAGCTGGTCGCGGGAGCCTTCCGGGAGATCCTCGGCCGGGAGCGGTTCGGGGTGGACGAGAGCTTCTTCGAGCTCGGCGGCCACTCGCTCATGGCCACCCGGGTGGTGGCGCGCCTGGAAGCCGCCTTCGACCTCGAGCTCCCCCTACGCCTCCTCTTCGAGTCGCCCACGGTGGCCGGCCTGGCGCGCGAGATCGAGGCCCTCGCCGCCGAGACCGACCCCACCTCGCCGCCCCCCCCGCCGATCCTGAGGGTGCCGCGCGACCGGCCGCTCCCGCTCTCCTTCGCCCAGGAGCGCCTGTGGTTCCTCGACCGTCTCCAGCCGGGGAGCCCGGTCTACAACATCCCCACTGTCCTCCGCCTCTCTGGCCGCCTCGACCTCCCGGCCCTCCGCGGGAGCCTCCGCGAGATCGTCCGTCGCCACGAGGCCCTGCGGACGACCTTCGCCGAGCTGCCGGAAGGGGCAGTGCAGGTGATCGCCCCGCGGCTCGCCGTCCCGGTGCCCCAGGTCGACCTCGGCGCCCTCCCGGCCGAGCGGCGCGCAGCGCTCGCCGAGGCGCTCGCCCGGGAAGCGGCGCGCCAGCCCTTCGACCTCGGCCGCGGCCCGCTCCTGCGGACCCTCCTCGTGAGCCTCAATATCGGCGATACTGGCGATCCCGGCGAGCACCTGCTGCTCCTCTCGATCCACCACATCGTCGCCGACGGCTGGTCGATGGGAGTCCTGGTCCGCGAGTTCACCGCCCTCTACGAGGCCGCCCTCGGGGGCCGCCCCTCGCCCCTCCCCGAGCTGCCGTTCCAGTACGCCGACTTCGCCTCCTGGCAGCGGCAGTGGCTCGAAGGCGGCGCCCTGGAGCGCCAGCTCGCCTGGTGGTGGGAGGCTCTGGCCGGCGCCCCGACCCTTCTGGACCTCCCGGGCGACCGGCCGCGGCCGCCGGTCGCCTCCGGCCGCGGCGGCGCGGCGCCGTTCCACCTCCCGGCCGGTCTCGTCGAAGCCCTGGAGGCCCTCGCCCGGAAGGGCGGGGCGACCCTCCACATGACCCTCCTCGCGGGCCTCGCGACCCTCCTCTCCCGGCTCGCGGGCCAGCCCGACCTCCTGGTCGGCACCCCGGTCGCCAACCGCACCCGCCTCGCTATCGAGGAGCTGATCGGCTTCTTCGTCAACACCCTGGCCCTCCGCGCCGACCTCTCGGGAGACCCCGGCTTCTCCGACCTGCTCTCCCGGGTACGCGCCATGGCCCTCGGCGCCTATGCCCGCCAGGACCTCCCCTTCGAGCGCCTGGTCGAGGCCCTGCAGCCGGACCGCGGCACCGACGCGCCGCCGGTCTTCCAGGTCCTCTTCGTCCTCCAGAACACGCCGCTGGGGGCCCTCGCCCTCCCCGGTCTCTCCCTGGAGCCCGTCGAGGTGGGCACCGGGACCTCCAAGTTCGACCTTACTCTGGCCCTCGTCTCCCGCGGCGGGGCGCTCGCCGGCAGCCTCGAATACAACCGCGACCTCTTCGACGCCACGACCGCCGCCCGCTTCGCCGGGCACTTAGAAACCCTCTTCCGGGAGATCGCCGCAGACCCCGGCCGCCGGGTGGCGGAGCTCCCCCTCCTCCGGCCGGCCGAGCGCCAGGCGGTGCTCCGCGAGTGGAACGCCGCCCCCAGGGAGGTCGCGACCCCCCTGGCTTCGAGATCCGACTTGACCGCCCCCATCCGGGCGCGGGCGGCGGAGGAGGGGGAGCGGGTCGCGGTCTCCTGCCAGGGTGCGGTCCTCACCTACGGCGAGCTCGTCCGCCGCGCCAACCAGCTGGCCCGCCACCTGGCGGGGCTGGGGATCGGAACCGACACCATCCTGGGGATCTGCCTCGACCGCTCGCTCGACATGGCGGTGGCGGTACTGGCGGCGCTCGAGGCGGGCATCGCCTACCTGCCGCTCGACCCCGCCTATCCGCCCGAGCGGCTGGCGCTCATGCTGGACGACTGCGAGCCGAAGGTAATCCTCACTCAGGCCGCGCTCCTCCCCGGCCTTGCGGCGCTCCTCGCCAGCCGCCCGGCGCCGCCGCGTGTCCTCTGCCTGGATACCGGACGGCCGGTCTGGACGGCCACGAGCCAGGATCCCCTCCCGCCCCGCGCCCAGCCGGCGAACCTCGTCTACATCGTCTACACTTCAGGCTCGACGGGCCGGCCGAAGGGGATCGCCATGATGCGCCAGGCCCTGGCCAACCTCCTCGCCTGGCAGGAGGGGGGGACCGCCCTGGGCTCCCGGGCGCGCACCCTCCAGTTCGCCCTCCTCTCCTTCGACGTCTCCTTCCAGGAATTCATCTCGACCTGGCGGACCGGCGGCACCGTCGTCCTCCTCGCCGAGGAGACCCGGCGCGACGCCATGGCTCTCCTCTCCCTCCTCGCCCAGGAGAGGATCGAGCGGCTCTATCTCCCCTATATCGTCCTGCGCCAGCTCGCCGAGGTGGCCCTGGAGCGGGAGGGCTCCGGCGGGATGGACCTCGCCCTGGCGGACGTCGTCACCGCCGGCGAGCAGCTCCAGGTGACCCCGTCTCTCCTCGACTGGTTCGCGACCCTCCCGCCGGGGTGCCGGCTGCAGAACCAGTATGGCCCCTCGGAAGCGCACGCGGTGACCGCCGTCACCCTGGGTGCCGACCGTGCCGCCTGGCCGACCCTGCCGCCGGTGGGCCGGACGATCTCGGGCCTCCGGGCCTATCTCATGGACTCCGAGCTCGGGCTCCTGCCGGCCGGGGTCCCGGGCGAGGTGGGGGTCGCCGGTATCGCCCTCGCGCGCGGCTATCTCGGCAGGCCCGACCTGACCGCCGAGAAGTTCGTCCCCGACCCCTGGTGCGAGGCGCCGGGGGAGCGGCTCTACAAGACCGGCGACCTTGCCCGCTTCCGGACCGACGGCCAGGTCGAGTACCTGGGCCGGCTCGACGGCCAGGTGAAGATCCGCGGCTTCCGGATCGAGCTCGGCGAGGTTGAGGCGGTCCTCGCCCAGCACCCGGAAGTACGGGGCGTCGCCGTCGTCGCCCGGGACGAGGCGGTGACCGGCGCCCGGCGCCTCGTCGCCTACCTGGTGGTCGAGGCCGCCCGCGTCCCGGCGGTCCGCGAGTGGCTGAAGGGGCGGCTCCCGGACTACATGGTCCCCTCGGCCTTCGTGGCGCTCGACGCGCTCCCCCTTCACCCGTCGGGGAAGCTCAACCGCAGGGCCCTCCCCGCGGTGCAGCTCGCCGCCCCCCAGGCCGCGGCCGCCGGGGCGCTCAACCCGGTCGAGGAGGTCCTGGCCGGCCTCTGGACCGACCTCCTGGAGCTCGATCCGGCGACCCGGCTCGGCCCGGAGAGCGACTTCTTCGCCTTGGGTGGCCATTCGCTCCTCGCCACCCGGGTGGTCTCGCGGGTGCGGGCGGCTTTCGGAGTCGACCTGCCGCTGCGCACCCTCTTCGAATCCTCGACCCTCTCCGGGATGGCGGCGGCGATCGCCAAGGGAGAGGCCCTCCCGGCGCCGCCGATTCGCCCCCTCCCGGCCGGCCCGGAGATCCCCCTCTCCTTCGCCCAGGAGCGCCTCTGGTTCTTGGACCAGCTGGCGCCGGGCGGGGCGACCTACAACATGCCGGGGGCCCTCCGCCTGCGCGGCCGGTTGGACGTCCCGGCGCTCGCCGCGACGTTGGCTGGCCTCTCGGCCCGGCACGAGACCCTCCGCACCACCTTCGCCGTCCATGGCGGAGCGCCGGCCCAGGTGATCGCGCCGGCCCTCCCGGGGAGCGCCCCGTCCGTGCCGTTCGTCGACCTCGGAACCCTCCCGGAGCCGGAGCGTGAGCGCGAGGTCCGCCGCCTGGCGTCTGCGGAGGTGAGCCGGCCCTTCGACCTCGGGAAGGGCCCGCTCCTCCGCGCCTCGCTCCTCCGCCTCGCGACCGAGGAGCACGTGGCCCTCTACACCCTCCACCACATCATCTCGGACGGCTGGTCCATGGGCGTCTTCGTCCGCGAGGTGGCGGCCCTCTACCGCGCGGCGGTCCTGGGCGTCCCCGTGGAGCTCCCACCGCTCCCCGTCCAGTACCGGGACTACGCCGTCTGGCAGCGGGAGTGGCTCTCCGGCGAGCGGCTGGCGGCCGAGCTCGCCTGGTGGCGCGGGGCGCTCTCCGGGGCCCCGGCGCTCCTCGATCTGCCGCTCGACCGGCCGCGGCCGAGTGTCCAGCGCTTCCGTGGCGCCCGCCGGATCGTCCACCTCCCCCGGGAGCTCGCCGCGTCGGTCCTAGCCCTCTGCCGGCAGGCGGGGGTGACCCCGTTCATGACCCTCCTCGCGGTCTTCCAGACTCTCCTCTCCCGGCTCTCCGGCCAGGCGGATCTCGCGGTCGGCTCGCCGATCGCCGGCCGCTCCCAGCGCGAGGTCGAGGGGCTGATCGGCTTCTTCGTCAACACTCTCGTCCTGCGGACCCGCCTCGCCGACCGGCCGCCGCTGCGCCGCCTCCTCGAGCGGGTGCGGGAGGTGACCCTCGGCGCCTATGCCCATCAGGAGCTCCCCTTCGACCGGCTGGTCGAGGAGCTCCGGCCGGAGCGCGACCTCGCCTACGCGCCGCTCTTCCAGGTCATGCTCGCCTTACAGAACGCCCCGATGGGGACGCTCTCCTTGCCAGGGCTGGACCTGGAGCCGGTGGAGCTGGAGGTCGGGGCTGCCAAGTTCGACCTCGTCCTCTCCCTGGGGGAGACGTCCCGGGGGCTCGAAGGGGGGCTGGGATTCAACCGGGACCTCTTCGACCCCACGACCGCCGAGCGAATCTCCGGGTGCTTCCGGACCCTCCTGGAGGCGGCGGTCGCCGCCCCGGAGAGGCCGGTCGACGAGCTGCCGCTCCTCTCGGGCGCGGAGCGCCATCAACTCTTGAAAGAGTGGAGCGGCGAGCCCCGGGAGTATCCGGGGAGCGAGCTCCTCCACGAACTGTTCGAGGCCCAGGCGGTGCGCACTCCGGAAGCGCCGGCGGTCTGGTGCGCGGGGACGTGGATGAGCTACGGCGAGCTGGACGAGCGGGCCGAGCGCGTGGCGGCGCGGCTGTGCGGGATGGGGGTAGGGTCGGAAGGGATCGTGGGGGTCTGCCTTACGCGATCGTTCGATCTCGTGGCCGGGTTGATCGGGATTCTGAAGGCGGGGGCGGCGTACGTGCCCCTGGATCCGGGGCTGCCTGCCGAGCGGCTGGCCTACCTGGTGGAGGATTCGCGAGCCGGGGCGGTGCTGGTCGAGGGGGCGACGGCGGATCTGCTGCCTGGAAATGGGGTGCCGCGGCTGTTCCTTGGTGGGGGCGCCCCCCTCCTAGCCTCCCCCCTGCCCCAACCCTCCCCCTCTCAGGGGGGAGGGATCCATCCGCCGCGCCTGTCCTGTGTGGAGAGGGTGTCTCCGGATCTTCCGGCCTATGTCATCTATACCTCGGGCTCGACCGGCCGGCCCAAGGGCGTCGTCATCACCCACAGGGCGATCTCCGCCCGCCTTCGCTTCGCCTGCGCGGACGACCTCCACCCGGGCGAGCGGATGATCCAGAAGACGACCCTCTCCTTCGACGTCTCGGTCTTCGAGGTCTTCGCCCCGCTCCTGACCGGTGGCCGGCTGATCCTGCCGCGCCCGGGCGGCGAGAAGGATCCGGCCTATCTCCTCTCTCTCGCCGCCGAGCACGGCGTCACCCGGCTCTCCTTCCCGCCGGCCCTCCTGTCCCTCCTCCTGGAGCAGGAGGCCCTGCCCTCTCTCCGCTCGCTCCGCATGGTGGTGACCGGCGGCGAGACGGTGCCCCCCGAGCTCCCCGGCCGCTTCTACTCGCGGATGGCGGCGCACCTCGAGAACCGCTACGGCCCGACCGAGGCGACGATCTCGGTCACCGCCTGGCGCTGCCCGCGCGGCGAGGGGGCCGGCCGTCTGCCGATCGGCCGGCCGATCCCGATTTCCGAGATCTACTTCCTCGATTCGAGCTTTCAGCCGGTCCCCCCGGGGGTGGCGGGGGAGCTCTGTATCGGCGGCGTCTGCCTCGCCCGCGGCTACCTCGGCCGGCCGGAGCTGACCGCCGAGGTCTTCGTCCCCCATCCTTTTGCCGAGCTCCCCGGGGAACGCCTCTATCGGACCGGCGACGTCGCCCGGCAGCGCGCCGACGGCGCCATCGACTTCCTCGGCCGGATCGACGGCCAGGTCAAGGTGCGCGGCTTCCGGGTGGAGCTGGGGGAGATCGAGGCGGCTCTCCGCGAGCATCCGGACCTCAAGGAAGTGGCGGTCGCCGACCGGGAAGATCGGGCGACCGGCAGCCGCCGGCTCGTGGCCTGGCTGGTGCCGAAGCCGGGAGCGGAGGTCACCCCGCCTGCGGTCCGCGAGCTCCTCCAGGGGAAGATCCCCGCCTACATGGTTCCGGGCGTCTTCGTGATCCTCCCCGCCCTGCCGCTCACCCCCTCGGGGAAGGTCGACCGCCAGGCGCTCCCCGAGCCGGAGCCCGGCCCCGCCGAAACCGACACCGTAGAGGGCCCGCGCGGGCCCCTCGAAGAGCTCCTCGCCGGGATCTGGGCCGACCTCCTGGGCGTGGGAGTCGAAAGGATCGGCCGGGAGGCGAGCTTCTTCGAGCTCGGCGGCCACTCCCTCCTGGCCACCCGAGCGATCTCGCGGGTGCGCGAGGCGCTCGGGGTCGAGCTCCCGCTCCGCCGGCTCTTCGAGGAGCCGACACTCGCCGGCCTCGCCGCCGCGGTCGAGGAGGCCCAGGCGCACGGCGACCGGCCTCTGGCGCCGCCCCTCCTCCCGGTCCCCCGGGACGGCCGTCCCCTGCCGCTCTCCTTCGCCCAGGAAAGGCTCTGGTTCTTGGAGCAGCTGGAGCCGGGCGGCGCCTCCTACGCCATGCCGGCGGCGGTCCGCTTCCACGGCCGGCTCGACCCGGCCGCCTTGGAAGCCGCCCTCGCCGCGATCGTCCGCCGCCACGAGGCCCTCCGCACCGTCTTCCGCTCGACCGAGGGCCGCCCCGAGCAGGCGGTCCTCCCAGAGCTCCCCGGAACCCCGGTCCTCCTACCCACCGCCGACCTCGCGGCCCTCCCGGGGCCCGCGCGGGAAGCCGAGCTCCTCCGGCTCGCCCGCGAGTCCGCCCGGCGCCCCTTCGACCTCGCCGCCGGACCGCTCTTCCGCGCCGCCCGGGTGCGGCTCGCCGGGGAGGAGAACGCGGTCCTCTGCTCCATGCACCACGTCGTCTCCGACGGCTGGTCGGTGGGGATCTTCGTCCGCGAGCTGGCGGCCCTCTACACCGCTGCGGTCGCCGGGGAGCCCCCGGCCCTCCCGCCGCTCCCGGTCCAGTACGCCGACTTCGCGGTCTGGCAGCGCGGCTGGCTCGACGGCCCGGTGCTCGCGGCGGAGGTCGAGGGCTGGCGGGAGCGTCTGGAAGGAGTCCCGGCGCTCCTCGAATTGCCGACCGACCGGCCGCGCCCGGCTCTCCAGGGCTACCGTGGCGCCCAGCTCCCGTTCCGCCTCCCGGCAGACCTCTCCGAGAGCCTCGAACGCTTCGGCCGTCGGCGCGGGGCGACCCCCTTCATGCTCCTCCTGGCCGGCTTCGCCGCCGTCCTCTCCCGCTGGTCGGGGCAGGACGACCTGGTGGTGGGCTCAGCCGTAGCCAACCGGACCCGGCGCGAGGTCGAGGGCCTCCTCGGCTTCTTCGTCAATACCCTGGCCCTCCGGGCGAGGCTCGACGGCCCCCCCAGGTTCTCCGACCTCCTCGGCCGGGTGCGGGAGACGACCTTGGAGGCCTACGCCCACCAGGACCTCCCCTTCGAAAAGCTCGTCCAGGCGCTCGCCCCGGAGCGGAGCCTCGCCCACGCTCCGATCTTCCAGGTGCTCCTGATCCTCCAGAACACCGGGATGGGGGGCGGCTCGCTCTCCTTGCCTGGGCTGACCCTCACCCCGATCGAGGTCGACAGCGGGACCGCCAAGCTGGACCTGACCCTCTCGCTCGCGGCGACCGCCGAGGGGTTCGCGGGAGGCTGGGAGTACGATTGCGACCTCTTCGACCCGGCGACGGTCGAGCGCCTCTCGGGCCACCTCGAACGGCTGCTCGGCGCCCTGACGGACGGCGCGGAGGGCCCGGTTCCCGAGCTGCCGCTCCTCTCCGCGGCCGAGCTCGCCCAACTCGCCGAGCGGAGCCGGGGTCCGGAGCCGGCGGTCCCCGCGGTGGGAGTGCACGACCTCTTCTTCGCCCAGGCCGCGAGGACGCCCGAGGCCGAGGCCCTCACGGCAGGGGACGAGCGGCTGACCTACGCCGAGCTGTCGGCCCGGGTCGAGCGGCTGGCCGGGGCCCTCCGTGCCCTCGGGGTGAGGCCGGAGGAGCGGGTGGGGGTCGCCCTCGACCGCACGGCGGCCCTCCCGGTCGCGCTCCTCGCGGTCCTCGCCGCGGGCGGCGCCTACGTGCCCATGGACCCGGCCTTCCCGCGCGAGCGGCTGCGGCTCATGCTCGAAGACTCCGGGGCGCGGCTCCTCCTCACCCAGGAGGACCTCCTGGATCGCCTGCCGGATTCCGGGATCGAGCGTCTCCTCCTCTCGGCCTCCGGGCTCCCGGCCGCCGATCTGCCCACGGCCCCGGCGCAGGAGCCGAGGGCCAGGGGCGAGCTCGCCTACGTCATCTACACCTCCGGCTCGACGGGGAAGCCCAAGGGGGTCGAGGTGCGCCATGCCGGCGCCGTCAACTTCCTGACCTCCATGGCGGCCGAGCCGGGGCTCTCCGCCGCCGACACACTCCTCGCGGTGACGACAGTCTCCTTCGACATCGCCGGCCTGGAGCTCTACCTGCCCCTCACCGTGGGCGCCCGGGTGATTCTCACGAGCCGCGAGGAGGCGGCGGACGGCGGGCTCCTCGCCGCGGCTCTCGCGCGCTCCGGGGCCACCGTCCTCCAGGCGACCCCCGCCACCTGGCGCCTCCTCCTCGCCAGCGGCTGGCCGGGCGATCCGCGCCTCCGCGCCTTCTGCGGCGGCGAGGCGCTGCCGCGCGAGCTCGCCGCCGAGCTTCGCGGCAAGGTCGCCGAGCTCTGGAATCTCTACGGCCCGACGGAAACGACCATCTGGTCGACCGTCGAGCAAGTGGGGGAGGGGGGCCCCTGGGCCGGGGCGGTGCCGATCGGGCATCCAATCGCCCATACGAGCGCGCGGGTCCTCGACCGGAGCCTCGGGGCGGTGCCGGTCGGCGTCGCCGGGGAGCTCTACCTGGGCGGCGCCGGGGTGGCCCGCGGCTACCACGGCCGGCCGGACCTGACGGCCGAGCGCTTCCTCCCCGACCCCTGGAGCGCCGAGCCCGGGGCGCGGCAATACCGGACGGGCGACGTCGTCCGCCATCTTCCTACGGGCGCCCTGGCCTACCTGGGCCGCACCGACTACCAGGTGAAGGTGCGCGGCTTCCGGATTGAGCTGGGAGAGATTGAGGCGGTCCTCGGCGCCCACTCCGCGGTCCGCCAGGCCCTGGTCGTCGCCCGCGAGGACCATCCCGGCGACCGCCGCCTCGTGGCCTACGTGGTGCCGCGGGAGGAGGAGCCGGGCAACCTCCCGGCCAACCTCCGCGCCCACGCCGCGGAGCATCTCCCGGCCTACCTCGTCCCCGCTGCCGTCGTCGTCCTCGCCGCTCTCCCGCTCACCCCGAACGGCAAGGTGGACAGGAAGGCCCTGCCCGCCCCGGAGTGGCAGAGCGGCACCGCCTACGTGGCGCCGCGGAACCCCCTGGAAGAGGTCCTGGCCGGGATCTGGTGCGAGGTCTTAGGGGTCGAGAAAGCGGGGATCCACGACAACTTCTTCCGCGCCGGCGGCCACTCGCTCCTCGCGACCCAGCTCGTCGCCCGGGTCCGCAAAGCCTTTCAGGTGGAGCTCCCCCTGCGCCGGCTCTTCGAGACTCCGACGATCGAGTTCCTGGCAACCGCGGTCGAGGCTGCCGAGGCGAAACCCGGCCAGAGC
>CAVWRJ010000007.1:0-163415 GCA_963757335.1 uncultured Acidobacteriota bacterium
CCGCCACCCCCCTGGCCCCAAGCTGAACCGCCGTTCTGTATAATTCGTCCTGCAACAGGGTGGCGGTGGGGGTGGAGGCGGCGCGTACCCTCTCCCTGGTCCAGCATCGAACGATGCCTGGCATTCCTCCCCGGAAGCCTGCCTCAAGGAGACGAAACCAGATGACGGACACCATTGCCCAGGTCGGGACGCGAGCCGCAATCCGGCGCATGCTCTCCGAACTGCCCGAGGCTTCCCCCTTTGCGCCGACCGCGGAGGCCCTGAAGCGGGCCAACGAGCTGGGGGAGAAGTCGATCGCGGCGACCCTCCAGCGGTTCCTGTCGATGCCGCAGTCGACCATGATCCTCGCCAACCCCTCGCTCTACCAGCTGCCGGTCGACTGCCACGGGTCGCAGGTCAAGCTCGACATCCGGAGCTTCTCGATCCGCGGCATCGTCTCCGAGCACGAGATCGTGCGCGGCACGGTCTCCCCGGTCGAGGTGATCTTCGCCGGTCTCTTCGGCCGCCGGCCCGACAAGCCGGAGAGCCCGACCGGCACGGGGATCGACGAGGCCGCGGTCCTCGCCTGCCAGATCGACCGCGCCTTCGATCGCGCCGCGGCCCGCCTGGTGGGGCCGGTGACCGAGCTCGTCGCCCGCTACCCCGGCCCCGGTCCGGAGGTCGCCGTCCAGTACTTCTCGGCCCTCCGCAAGGCCAAGCGCAGGCTCTGCGGTCTTTCCGACCGCGGCTTGAACGACGAGCGCCGGCCGGGGGCGCTCCTCGCCGAGATGATCCGGACCCACATGGAGAACGTCGCCCTGGGCGGCATCTCCATGTATGCCAACAGCCTGCTCGCGGTGCGCCCCGAGCTCTCCGCCGCCGATCTGGCCCGGGAGACCGCCGGTTTCATCGCCGCCGAGCGCCGGCGGGCCGGGGGCGGCCGGAACGCCTTCGAGATCAGCTACGGCCTGCTCCTCGGCCGCAGCCCCTCCGCCGTCGAGTGCCGCATCCTGGAGCAGATGGGAGCGATCCAGATCCATCACGGCTCGGCCGGCTCGAACATGGTGGCGCGCTACCTGGCGACCCTCCACGCCGGCTCGGTGTCGGACTTTTTCGTCGCCTCCCAGATGGTGATGGACAGCGCCCGGCACTTCGGGGCCATCCACGACATGACGGCCTTCATCAAGCGGCTGGAGCCGCTCGACCCCGCGGCGCGCGACGCGGAGATCCGGCACGGGGTGCTGGGCGGCGGGCTCCCCACCTTCGGCCATCCCGAGATCACCGCCGCCGGGCGGAGCGGGGAGGTCGAGCAGGACCCGCGGCCGGCGATCTACGTCACCCCTCTCTTCGCCGCCCTCGACCGCGGCGAGCTCACGCTCACCCCCCACCAGCGGGAGCGGCTGGGGATCATCCAGCGGATCTACCAGATCGCCTTCGTCTCGGGCGTCGTCAAGAAAGAGGGACAGGAGCCGCTCCGGCTCACCCCCAACACCGACTTCGGGGCCTGGAGCGTCCAGGAGGCGCTCGGCATCCGCGATCCCGACCGCACCTTCCTCACCTACATCTTCCGCGGCTTCGGCTGGACCATGGATGCCCGGGAGCAGCTCCTCCAGAAGATCATCCGGCCGGTGATCGCCCCCGACCCGCGGATCGTGCCCAAGGCCTCGGACGACACCACCATCCCCGATCTCGTGGGGCGTTTCCACGCGCGTCTGACCGCGGGCGAGCCGGCGTTCGGGCCGCAGGAGTAGGGGAAGGCCCCGACCGCCGACCCCACAGGGGCCGGCAGCCGGGCCGGGATTTCACTCGAACACTTCGTCGAGAGTCGGGGCGGAGAGGGCCCGCTCGCCCCAGGCGAGGAGGCGCTCGACCTCGGCGCCGGCGAGGCGGGAGCGATCGGTGGCGTCCAGGGGGCCGAAACGGTGGTCGAGGAGCCGGGCGAGGAGCTCGGCCGCGCCCTGGCGCCGCCCCTGCTCTCGCAACGGGTGGGTCCAGGCCGCCACCGCCTCGCGGAGGAGGGGCGTCACCTCCTCGCTGTCGCCGATGTTGCCGAGGCCGGCCGGGAAGCCCAGGCCGGCGAAGCGGCGGGGGAGGAGCCAGTCGCGCAGATAGCGGGCGAAGGCCCGGCGCAGATCGGCCAGGGGACCGGTCAGCGGCCCGGGGAGGAGGGCGGTCAGGCGCGCCACTCCGCGGTCCAGGTCGGCGAGGCTCCGGCTGCGCTCGAGGGCGAAGAGCAGGGCCGCCAGGTTCCCCGCCTCCGGCCGCTCCGGCATTTCCAAGCGTTCCGGGATCGGCTCGCGCCGGACGTCCAGGACAAGGGGGGAGAGGCGGGGGAGCGCGCGCTCCAGGCCGTGGGGAACGGGCTCGAAGAGGTCGGCCAGTTGGCGGGGGACCGACCACAGCGGCTCGCCATAGTAGAGGACGAGCGGCACCACCCCGGGGAGGCGCCCGGAGCGCGGCAGCCCCCCCTCCCGGGCGAGGTTCAGGAGGAGCGTGGCGATGCCGCCGGCGAGGCGGAGCGGGAGCGTGCGGTCGACCTCGGACGCCAGGGCGAGGACGAGGTGGATCCAGGTCCTGCCGCCCTGGAAGCGCAGGCGCCAGGCGAGCTCCCGCCCGGGGCTCCCTCCGGTCCCTGGCGAGGGTTCGAGGGTGGCGAAATTGAGCCGCCCGACCCAGGGCTCGCGGACGAAGCCCGAGAAGAGGTCGCGGACCATCCGCGGGTGGGTGAAGAGGGAACGGAAGCTGCTGTCGTCGGCGGCGCCTGCGGGATGAAACCGGTCGTCGTTGGCCATGTGGCCCTCCTTTGATGGGGAGGGACGTAAAAACCCTCTGAGATCTTGCAGACCGGTTTTTGGGGCCGATTGGAGGAGTGATTCCAGGGAGCCCCGGAAAGACTCGGGGCCCCTTCGGCGTTCCAGAGAGGGGAAGGCGCGCAACCTCGATCGGAGATCCGCGTACACAGTCACCATGAGAAGGACCGCACGGACCTGGCTGCCGCCCGAGAATGGGCGGCGCGGCGCGCGGCGGGGGGAGGTAGGATGAAAAAGAAAATTCTCTGGGTGCTCTTAGTCGTCGCCGTGGCGGTCTCGCTCGGCGGTTGGGCGATCGCCCGCCGGGACGGCAAGGGTACCGAGGTGCAGGTGGGGAAGGTCGGGCGCGAGGACATCCAGGCCAAGGTGACCGCCAACGGCAAGGTCCAGGCGCAGAAGAAGGTCGACATCTCGGCGACCATCCCCGGGCAGATCACCCATCTGGCCGTCAAGGAGGGGGACGTCGTCAAGCGCGGGCAGTTCCTGCTCCAGATCGACCCGGTCAACTCGCGCTCGGTTGTCCGCAGCACCGAGTCGTCTATGCAGGCCCTCCGCCAGGACCTGGAGACCGCCCGCACCAACCTGGCCCAGGCGAAAGCCGACTACCAGCGCGCCAAGGGCAACCACGACGCGAAGATCATCTCGGACGCCGACTACCAGCGCGCCGCGACCACCTTCGCGGCGGCGCAGGCGGCGGTCAGCGGGGCGGAGCAGCGGGTGGCCCAGGCCGGCGCCACCCTGGAGGGGGTGCGCGACGCGCTCTCCAAAACTACCATCCACTCGCCGATCGACGGCGTCGTCACCGCCAAGCGGGTGGAGGAGGGGGAGGTGGCGGTGATCGGGGTGCAGAACAGCCCCGGCACGGTTCTCTTGACCATCTCCGACATGTCGGTGGTCGAGACCGAGATGGACGTCGACGAGACCTCGATCCCCGGGGTCAAGCTCGGCCAGGCGGCCCGGGTGCGGATCGACGCCTATCCCAACCAGACCTTCGACGGGGTGGTGACCGAGGTGGGGAGCAGCCCCATCGTCAGCACCGGCACCGGCACCGAGGCGATCAAGTTCAAGGTCAAGGTGCGGATCGTCAACCCGCCGGTCGACGTCAAGCCAGGCCTCTCCGCCCAGGCCGACATCCTGACCGGCGCCCGCGCCAATGCCCTGGTCGTCCCCATCCAGGCGCTGGTCCTCCGCGATGCCGACAAGAAGCCGGGGGAGACCGTGCGGACGAGCGCCCCGCGGGAGGTCGAGGGGGTCTACCTGATGGAGAACGGCAAGGCCCGTTTCGTGCCGATCAAGACCGGTCTCCAGGGCGAGCTCGCGGTGGAGGTGGTCTCCGGCCTACAGGGGGGAGAGACCCTCATCACGGGGTCGTTCAAGGCTCTCCGCACGTTGAAGCCCGGCGACCCGGTCAAGCTCGAGAAGCCGAAGACGGGCGAGGAGCGGCCGGCGGCCTGAGCCATGGACTGGGGAGAGCTCTTAAGCGAGTCGCTCCGCGCCATCCGGGCGAATGCCCTGCGGAGCTTCCTCACCCTCCTGGGGATCATCATCGGGGTGGCGACCCTGGTCTCCGTCGTCTCGGTGATCGGGGGTCTCAACCTCTATGTGCGGGACAAGGTCTTCGCCCTCTCCCCGGACGTCTTCGTCGTCAACCGCTTCGGCATCCTCTTCTCGCGGGAGGAGTTCTTCAACGCCCTGAAGCGCCCCGCGCTCAGCTGGGACGACTACGACCGGCTGTCGACGCTCCTCACCAAGGCGGCGGGGGTGGGGGCGGCGGTGCAGGGGCGGCGGCCGGTGAGCTTCAGGGACCACCGCCTCTCCGACGTCAACCTCCACGGCACGACCGCCAATTTCGGCCGGATGCTCAACCTGGACGTCGCCGAAGGGCGCTATTTCGGGGATAGCGAGGCCCACACCGCCCAGGCGGTGGCGGTGATCGGCGCCGACGTCAAGGAGGAGCTCTTCCCGCAGCTCGACCCGCTGGGACGGACCGTCCTCGTCGGCGGGCTCCCCTTCAGGGTCGTCGGCCTTCTCGCCAAGCAGGGCAAGTCCCTGGGCCAGAGCCGCGACAACGAGGTCTACCTCCCCATCCAAACCTTCCGCCACAACTTCGGCAGCCGCGACTCGCTCGACCTCATGATCCAGGCGCGGGGCGGGGTGGCCGGGGTGGACGATGCGGCCGACGAGGTGCGCTCGGTGCTCCGGGCGCTGCGCCATACCAGCTTCCACGCCCCCGACCCCTTCGGCATCATCACCGCCGAAAACCTGCAGACCCTCTGGCGCCAGATCTCGGCCGCCGCCTTCATCCTCACCATCCTCATCGCCTCGGTGTCTCTGGGGGTGGGGGGGATCGTCATCATGAACATCATGCTCGTGGCGGTCGTCGAGCGCACCCGGGAGATCGGCGTCCGCCTGGCGGTGGGGGCGAGGAAGGCGGACATCCGCCGTCAGTTCCTCCTCGAAGCGGCCCTCCTCTCGCTCGCCGGCGGCCTCGCCGGGGTGCTCCTCGCAGGCGCCGCGGCGGCGGGGGTCAAGACCTTCCTCAACTTCCCGGTGGCGCTCACCCCGGGGATCGTCCTCCTCGGCCTCACCCTCTCGGCCCTGGTCGGCATCTCGGCCGGCTACTGGCCGGCGCGGAGCGCCTCGAACCTCCCCGTCGTCGACGCTCTCCGGGCCGAATGATGTTCCAGGCAACCCCTTCGCCCCCGCCCGCCCCGCGCCGCCTGCGCCTCGCCTGGCTGGAGAACGTCCGCTTCGCCCTGGGCTCCATGCGGGCTCAGAAGCTGCGCAGCTTCCTCACCATCCTGGGGGTGGTCGCCGGGGTGGCGACGGTGATCATGATGGTGAGCTTCGTCGCCGGCTTCAACAATGCCATCACCGACGCCTTCGCGAGCTTCGGCACCCATCTCGTGCAGTTCCAGAAGTTCGAGCCCCGCTTCGGCGACGGCGAGACGCCGGAGGAGGAGCGCAAGCGCCGCAATCTGGAGGTCGAGGACGCCCAGGCCCTGAAGCGCTTGGCGACCCTGGCCGCCGCGGTCTCGCCGGAGCGCTACGTCTTCCGCTCGGTGGACGTCAAGGCGGGCAAGGCGGTCGCCAACAGCCCGGTCATCGTCGGCGTTACCCCCGACTACTCGCCGGCCAACAACCAGTTCGTCCAGGACGGGCGCTTCTTGACCGACAACGACCTGCGGCACGCCGCCCGGGTTGCCGTCATCTCGACCGACGTGGCGGACGCCCTCTATCCCAACCGCGATCCCATCGACCAGCCGATCACGGTCGACGGCCAGAGCTTCCGGGTGGTCGGCCTGTTCGTCAAGAAGGGATCGTTTTTAGGCGGTAGCCTCGACAACTTCGTCGTCATGCCGCTCTCGACCTTCGACGGCATGTTCCCCGAGGTCAAGAACGGCAGCGGCGACAGCCTGCACATCGCGACCATCCCGCGGCGGCCGGAGGATTTCACGGCCTTGATCGCCCAGGAGACCGCGATCCTCCGCATCCGGAGAAAGCTCCACGCCAACCAGGACAACGACTTCGCCGTCTTCACGAGCGACGGTCAGCTGCAGAACTTCCAGCAGATCACCGGCGGCGTCGCGGCGGTGATGGTGCTGATCGCCGGCATCGCTCTTCTGGTGGGCGGGGTTGGGGTGATGAACATCATGCTCGTCAACGTCACCCAGCGGACCCGCGAGATCGGCCTCCGGAAGGCGCTCGGCGGGACCCGGCGGGACATCGCCGTCCAGTTCCTCGCCGAGGCGGTGACCCTGACCGGGGTGGGGGGAGGTCTGGGGATCGCCATCGGCCTCGGGGCGGCGCTCCTCGCCCGCCTCCTCTTCCATTTTCAGGCCGCCGCGCCTCTGTGGTCGGTGCTCCTCGGCTTCGGCGTCTCGACCACCGTCGGCCTCGTCTTCGGCCTCTGGCCGGCGCTCAAAGCGGCGCGCCAGGACCCCATCGAAGCGCTGCGCTACGAATAGCTACTTCAGCATCTAAAGGGGGTTGGGGCCACGGCACGACTCCGCTTCCCTGTTTCCTGCCGCCCCTTTACATGGTACCCTTCCTTTCGATCTCTGTAGGTTGATCCTGCACGGCCGCCGGCTTCCGGCGTCGCCGGGCCACCCGTCCGCCAGGGGCCGTAGCAGGTTTGAGGCGGTTTATCAGGAGGCGCTGGATGAGTTCGCTATACCCTGTCCGGTCGAGGCTCGCTGTCGGTCTACTACTTCTCGCACTCGGCTCGACCGCGGCTGGCGTCGCCATCGCCGCCAATGTCGCCCATGTCGCCCATACCGCTGATACCGCTGCCAATACCGCCATTACAGCCAAGGCCACCTCTGGCGGGAAGGCCGCGAGCACCTCCAGCCCCCAGCGCGGGGTTCTCCCGAAGGTCGCCACGGTTCCGTCCCCGAGCGGGGCGGAGTCGTACTTCACGGTGTCGCCCTGCCGGGTCTTCGACAGCCGGTCGAGCGGGCCGGCGCTTCAGGCCGGCGTCGAGCGGACGATCCAAGTGGGGGGGAACTGCGGCGTGCCGTCCGGCGCCAGGGCCGTGATGTTCATCGTCTCGGAGGTCAATCCGACCACCAGCGGTTTCATCGAGATCTACCGCAGCGACATCGCGGCGCCCGGGGTCCCGGTGATCAACTTCGTGGCGGGTCTGACGCGCTCCAACAATGCCATCGTGCAGTTGGCGGCGGACGGCAGCCTCAAGGCCAAGCTCTCCACGGTCCCGACGGGGGGGAGCACCGACCTCGTCCTCGACGTGCACGGCTACTACTTGGACTCGGCCCCGGTCGCCAACGACGACAGCTACAGCACGCTCATGAACACCGTCCTCACGGTGCCGGCGGCGACGGGCGTCCTCAGCAACGACACTGGCCCGAGCCTGGCGGCCACGGTCCAGACCAATGCGCCGACGAGCCAGGGCGGTACGGTGACCCTGAACGCCGACGGCAGCTTCACCTACACCCCGCCGACCGGCTTCGTCAGCCCCCCGAGCGACTCCTTCACCTACACGGTGACCAACACCGCCGGGACGGCCAATGGCACGGTGACGATCTCGGTCACCGACGTCAACGAGCCGCCGACCTTCACCAAGGGGGCGGACCAGACGGTGCTCGAGGACGCCGGGGCGCAGACGGTTGCCAACTGGGCGACCGGGATCACCCCCGGCCCCGCCTCCGAGTCCGGCCAGACGGTGAGCTTCCAGGTGACGGGCAACACCAACGCCGCCCTGTTCTCGGTCGCTCCGGCGGTCTCGCCGACCGGCGACTTGACCTACACGCCGGCGCCCAACGCCAACGGCACGGCGGCGGTCACGATCGTCCTCAAGGACAATGGCGGCACGGCCAACGGCGGGGTCGACACCTCGGCGCCGCAGACCTTCAACATCACGGTCACGGCGGTCAACGACGCCCCGAGCTTCACCAAGGGGGCGGACCAGAACGTGCTCGAGAACGCCGGGGCGCAGACGGTCGCCAACTGGGCGACGGCGATCTCGGCCGGTCCGGCGGACGAGTCGGGCCAGACGCTCGCCTTCCAGGTGACGGGGAACACCGCCCCGGCGCTCTTCGCGGCCGGTCCGGCGATCTCGTCCACCGGGACCCTCACCTACACCCCGGCGACCAACGCCTCGGGGACGGCGACGATCACCGTCGTGCTCAAGGACAACGGCGGTACGGCCAACGGCGGTGTCGATACCTCGGCCCCACAGACCTTCGTCATCGACATCGGGCTCGTCAATCAGGCGCCGAGCTTCACCAAGGGCCCGGACGTGACGGTCCTCGAGGACGCCGTGCCGCAGACGGTCAACCCCTGGGCGACGGCGATCTCGCCCGGTCCGGCGAACGAGTCGGGCCAGACGGTCACCTTCCAGGTGACGGGGAACACCAACGCGGCCCTCTTCTCTGCCGCTCCGGCGGTGTCGCCCACGGGCGTCCTGACCTTCACCCCAGCCCCTAACGCCAATGGCACGGCGGCGGTGACGATCGTCCTCAAGGACAACGGCGGCACGGCGAACGGCGGGGCCGACACCTCGGCGCCGCAGACCTTCAACATCAACGTCACGGCGGTCAATGACGTGCCCTCCTTTACCAAGGGGGCAGATCAGACGGTGCTCGAGAACGCCGGGGCGCAGACCGTCGCCAACTGGGCGACGGCGATCTCGGCCGGTCCGGCGGACGAGTCGAGCCAGACTTTGACCTTCCAGGTGACGGGCAACACCAACGCGGCGCTCTTCTCGGCCGGCCCGGCGATCTCGTCCACCGGTACCCTCACCTACACCCCGGCCACCAACGCCTCGGGGACGGCGACGATCACCGTCGTCTTGAAGGACAACGGCGGCACGGCGAACGGCGGGGTCGACACCTCGGCGCCGCAGACCTTCGTCATCGACGTCACCCTGGTCAACCAGGCCCCGAGCTTCACCAAGGGTCCGGACGTGACGGTGCTCGAGGACGCCGGGGCGCACACGGTCAACCCCTGGGCGACGGCGATCTCCGCGGGCCCGGCGAACGAGTCGGGGCAGACCTTGACCTTCCAGGTGACGGGCAATACCAACGCGGCGCTCTTCTCTGCCGGTCCGGCGATCTCGTCCACCGGCGTCCTGACCTTCACCCCGGCACCGAACGCTTTCGGCACGGCGGCGGTGACGATCGTGCTCAAGGACAACGGCGGCACGGCGAACGGTGGCGCCGACACCTCGGCCCCGCAGACCTTCAACATCAACATCACCGCGGTCAACGACGCTCCCAGCTTCACCAAGGGCCCGGATGTAAACATCGTCGAAAACGCCGGGGCGCAGACGATCAGCCCCTGGGCGACGGCGATCTCCGCCGGTCCGGCGAACGAGTCCGGCCAGACGGTGCACTTCAACGTCACGGGCAACACCAACGCGGCCCTCTTCTCTGTCGCTCCGGCCGTCTCGCCCACGGGGGTCCTCACCTTCACGGCGGCGACCAACAACTTCGGCTCGGCGACGATCACCCTCACTCTCCAGGACGACGGCGGCACGGCGAACGGCGGGGTCGACACCTCGGCGCCGCAGACCTTCACCATCACGGTCGCCAACGTCAACCAGGCGCCCTCGTTCACCAAGGGTGCGGACCAGACGGTGCTCGAGAACTCCGGGGCGCAGACGGTCAACCCCTGGGCGAGCGCGATCTCCGCGGGCCCGGCCTCCGAGTCGGGGCAGACGGTGAACTTCATGGTCACCGGTAACACCAACGCGGCGCTCTTCTCGGCCGGCCCGGCGGTGTCGCCGACCGGTGTGCTGACCTACACCCCGGCGACCGGCGTCTCCGGCACGGCGACGATCACCCTCGTCCTCCACGACAACGGCGGCACGGCGAACGGCGGTGTTGACACCTCGGCGCCGCAGACCTTCGTCATCACGGTGACCCCGGTCAACCAGGCCCCGAGCTTCACCAAGGGCCCGGATGTGACGGTGCTCGAGGACGCCGTGCCGCAGACGGTCAACCCCTGGGCGACCAGCATCTCGCCCGGGCCGGCCTCCGAGTCGGGGCAGTCGGTGGCCTTCAACGTCACCGGCAACACCAACCCGAGCCTGTTCTCGGCCGGTCCGGCGGTGTCGCCGGCCGGGGTGTTGACCTTCACGCCGGCGGCGAACGCCAACGGCACGGCGACGATCACGATCGTGCTCCAGGACAACGGCGGCACGGCGAACGGCGGCGTCGACACCTCGGCGCCGCAGACTTTCGTCATCAACGTGACGCCGGTCAACGACGCGCCCTCCTTCGTCAAGGGTCCGGACCAGAGCGTCGGCGACAACGTCGGGGCGCAGACGGTCAACCCCTGGGCGACTTCGATCTTGGCCGGTCCGGCGAACGAGTCGGGCCAGACCGTCGCCTTCCAGGTGGTGGGCAACACCAATCCCGGCATCTTCACCGCCGGCCCGGCGGTCTCGCCGACCGGCGTTCTCACCTACACCCCGGCGATCGTGCCCGCGGGCACCTCGACGGCGACGATCACGATCCAACTCCAGGACAACGGCGGCACGGCGAACGGCGGAGTCGATACCTCTGCGACCCAGACGTTCACGATCGCGATCACCCACGTCAACATCCCGCCGCAGGTGGTGGGGAGCCCGAAGGAGACCTTCGACACCGTCGGCAACACGCAGTTCGAGCTCGACGGGACGCCCACCCTGCAGCTCTCGATCGCGGTCACCGGCAACCTGGTAGCGAACTTCACCGACAGCGACGGCCCGAGCCCGATTACGGTGGCCGGCGTCGTCGGCTGCGCCGACGTGACGGCACCGTTCGACTGCGCGACGGCCAACGGCGGCACGGTGCACCTGCTGGCCAACGGCGAGTTCGTCTTCACCCCGAAGGCGGGGGACCTCGCGGCTTCCGACAGCTTCCAGTACCAGGTGACGGACGGTACCGCGACCACGGCGGGCCGGACGGTGACGATCAATCTGAAGAGCCGGGTCTGGTACGTCAAGAACAACGCGCCGGCCGGCGGCACCGGCCGCTCGCACGAGCCTTTCAACACCCTGGCGGCATCGCAGACGGCGTCGCTCGCCGGCGACTACATCTTCGTCTACGGCGGCGACCTGACGACCACCGGCCAGGCGGCCGGCATCACCTTGAAGGCCAACCAGAAGCTCTACGGCGAGGCGTTCGGGCTGACGGTCACGCCCCCCACTCCCGTCAACGGGGTCTCGCCGGTGATCCTGGTGGCGGCCACCGTCGCCAACCGGCCGAAGATCGACAACACGGCGGCTGGCGGCAACGCGGTTTCGATCACCAACGTCGCCGGGGTCGAGGTGCGCGGCTTCAGCATCGCCGCCAACACCAACGCGATCAACCTGACGACGAACGCTGCCGGAACGGGCAGTGCGACGATCGTCAACAACGTGATCACCGGCTCCGGCCAGCAGGGGATCAAGATCGCCGCCGGCGGCACCGGCGGGACCACGGCGACGGTGCAGAACAACGCCGTCACCTCGACGGGCAACGGCATCGACGCCCGCTCGACGGCCGGCGCGCTCCAGCTCGCGATCGACAACAATGGCGGCATCATCTCGGCGGCCACCGGCATCCTCGTGGACGGCTCGGGCGGCGGCACGACGACGATCACCAGCTTCGCGAACAACGTGATCCACCAGAACACGCTCGGTACCGGCATCGCGATCACCTCGGCGACCTTCGACTCGGTGCCGGGCGGCACCTTCCAGACGGTCTCCGGCGGTACGACGGTGATCGGCACCTCGGGCAACGGCGTGGGCGGTGCCGGGATGGTGCTGGCGGGCGTCTCGGGCGACCTCTCCTTCACCGACCTCGACATCTTCGCCGACGGCGGCGCGGGGCTCTCTGCCGCCGGTACCGGCGCCTTCACCGGCAACGCGGGCTTCCAGATCGCGGTCGGCGCCGGGGTCTCGACGATCGCCGCGGTGGGCGGTCCGGCGGTCAATGTGGCGAGCGTTACGATCAACCTGCCGATCCAGCAGCTCACGAGCACCAACAGCGCGTCGACGGGCGTCTCCCTCGACACGGTCGCGGGTACCTTCTCGGCGCCGAGCGGCAGCTCGATCACCAACGCCACCGGCACCGACTTCAACGTCAACGCCGGCAATGCCGCGGTGACCTACGACGGCACGATCACGGACACCACCGGCCGCCTCGTCTCGGTGACCAACACGACGGGCGGCACGAAGTCGTTCACCGGCGCGATCAGCGACACGGGAAGCGGCACGGGCCAGGGTATCTTCTTGAATGCCAATACCGGGGCCACGGTTAACTTCACCGGTGTCCTGACCCTCTCCACCGGCTCGACCGACGCCTTCACGGCGACCGGCGGCGGCACGGTGACGGCGACGGCCACCACGAGTACAGTGGTGACGACGACGGGCATAGGGGTGAACGTGGCGAACACGACGATTGGCGCTTCAGGTCTCAAGTTCAAGAGCGTTTCAGCGGGCACTGGGGCTTCGGGGCCGGCGAGCGGCATCGTGCTCGACAACACGGGAGCGAGCGGTAGCTTCACGGTGGTCGGGTGGCGGCGCGGGCGGGAACCGGCGGAACGATCCAGAACAGGACCAGCCACGGCGTTTCGCTGACCAGCACTCTCAGCCCGTCGTTCACCGGGCTGGCCATCAAGAACTCGGCGGGCAGCGGCGTCAAGGGAACTACGGTCACCAACTTCAGCTTCGTCAACGGGTCGATCGACAACTCGGGGACGGGCGGAGCCGCCGACGAGTCGAACATCGCCTTCAACGCCGCGGTGGCCGGGACGGAAAACAACATCTCCGGCACCTTGACGATCACCGGCAACTCGCTCACGAACTCTGCATGGCACGGGATCGACGTTCAGAACTTCAGCGGGACTGTGAGCAACACCAACATCTCGGGCAACACGATCACCAGCGCGACGACGACTGCGGCCTCCAAGGGGACCGGTATCCGGCTGCAGGCGCTGGGCTCTGCCGGCGCGGTCGCCAGCGTGACCACGGCGACGGTCGCGAGCAACGTCATCTCCAACTTCCCGAGCGCGGGGGGATCCTGGCGCAGGGCGGGAACGCCAATGCCGCCGGCCCGACTGCCGTCTTCGGCGTTCCGGGCAGCGGCAACGTCATTTCGATCACCGGTAACCAGATTCGGGGACAGAGCGCGGCGAACAAGATGGGGACGAGCGCTATCATCGCCACGGTCTTCGGAAAGGGACAGGGGAACTTCGACATCTCGAACAACGGTACCGTGGCGAACCCGCTGACCAACATGGCCGGGACCGCCATCCTCTGCGGTGGTAACGGCAACACGACCTCGGCCTTCAGCGATCACCAACAACGTCATCGTGGCGAACAATACGGTCGCTTCGAACGGCGTCGGCGGCGGGACCGGAGTCACCTTCGGGACGGCCGATACCCCGAACATGACCTGGACCATCAACAGCAACACCATCAGCGCGACTGACGGTAATGGCATCCTCGCGGTGGCGCGCGGCACGACCGGCAACCTGAAGGTGAAGATCCAGGAACAACACGGTCGCGGCGCCGCTCACCGGCGTGCCGGGAAGGTATCCAGGTGGACGCCGGCAACGCCTCGTCGGTGAACGACAGCGTCTGCCTGAACATCTCGGGCAATACGAGCGCCGGGAGCGGTGGGGTACAGGCCTCAAGGAGGCACGGTTTGCGCAAGCCGGGGCGGCGCCAGCCACCAATGCCTTCGCCGTCAATGGCAGGCGCCGGCAACGACAATACCGGGAGTCGGAGAGTTACGTCAACGGCTTGAACGGAGGGCCGCCGGGAACGGCACTTTGCATCCGTGGCTCTGGCGGCGAGCGGCTTCACCAACTGCTGCACTGCCTTGAAACATGAACGTGACTTCATAGAAAGAGGAGGATCTGGATGGCGGAACCATTTTTATCGGAAATCCGGATCATGAGCTTCGGCTTCCCTCCGAAGGGCTGGGCCCTGTGCGACGGCCAACTCCTGCCCATCAACCAGAACCAGGCGCTCTTCTCGCTCCTCGGGACGACCTATGGCGGAGATGGCCGGGTGAACTTCGGGTCTTCCTAACCTCAAGGGCGGGCACCCATTCACATGGGCTAGCGGGCACACCCTGGGGAGAGAGCTGGAGAGCAGGCGCACACGTTGTCGATCTCTGAGATGCCGACGCACGTCCATGCCGGACGGACGCGACGACTGCGACGTATCCACAACCAATAACCCGACCAACAGTCGGTAATGTTGGCGTGGAGCACCGCCGCGAGCCTACTATGCTTCCGCCGACGTCGAACCTCACGGCGATGGCCCGCGAACTGCATTGGCAACGTCGGCGGCAGCCAGGCGCACCTCAACATGCAGCCATTCCTGGTCCTCAACTTCAGCATTGCCTTCAGGGCATCTTCCCGAGCCAGACCTAGGAGGAGAAGGCCATGGCACAGCCTTACGTCGGTGAGATCCGCATGTTCGCCGGGAACTTCGCCCCGGCCGGCTGGATGTTCTGTGAGGGCCAGCTCCTCCCGATCTCCGAGTACGAGACTCTCTTCAACCTGATCGGAACGACCTACGGTGGTGACGGGCAGAGCACCTTCGCCCTGCCCGACCTTCGTGGACGCCTTCCGCTCCATTTCGGGAATGGCTTCACGCTGGCAGAGACCGGAGGTGCTGAAACGATCACCCTGACCGTGCACAGATTCCGGCGCACACCCACTGCCATGCTGGCGACGAGGAACGCGCCTCGGGGACGGCGTCCTTCGGCGAGCGTGCTGCCCGCGATTGCCTCAGCCTCGACCATTACGCCGTACGGGACGGACGCGCCGCTACACGCTTCATCCGAGCTCGGTGCCATCATTCCATCGGCGGATCGCAGCCGCATAACAACTTCCAGCCGTACCTCTGCGTAGACTTCATCATCTCGTTGTTCGGGATCTTCCCGTCGCAGACATAGGAGAGAGCCATGGACCCGTTCGTCGCCGAGATCCGTATCTTCCCGTTCAACTTCGCGCCCAAGGGCTGGGCGTTCTGCGATGGCCAGATCCTGCCGCTCTCCCAGAACACGGCGCTCTTCTCGCTCCTCGGCACCACCTACGGCGGAGACGGCAAATCGAATTTCGCCCTGCCCAACATGCAAGGGAACGCCCCCATGCATCCGGGTCAAGGACCGGGTTGTCTCTCCACGATCTTGGAGAGACGGGCGGCTCCGAGACCGTATCGCTGCTCGAGAGTGAGATCCCATCCCATTCGCCATGCCTTACGTGCCGACAGCCTCGACACGCGGACACGAACGGGTCAGAGCCGGCCAACGAACTTCTATGCGCGCTCCTGGGGTGGAATCGGGCAGTATCAATCGACAGGGCACTCTTACCTCACTCAGCGACAACGCGCATCGCCCCGCCGGCGGCGACCAGCCGCACAACAACATGCAGCCTTACCTGACGCTCAACTTCTGCATCGCGTTGCAGGGCGTCTACCCTCCCCGGACGTAGGCGCGCGCTGGGGAGCCTGTTGAAAGGTGTCGGCGATCGTCGTCGCCGCTCCGGTGCCGCTGAGATGCCCGCGCGCGCCGCTCGCCCTTATGGGTGAGCGGCGGCCGGTTTATCCGCTGCTGCTCGGCGGTCGCTTCAAGGCGCCTTGGGCGTCTCGGCCTGTCGCGCGAGGAGCGCCTCGAGCTTCCTGAGGCGCGAGCCCTGCTCCTCCAGGAGCTGCTTCTGCTGCGCCAACTCGGCGCGCTGCTCCGCGAGCTTGCCTGCCTGCTGCTGCACCTCATTCAAGAGCATCGCATCGATCGCCTGGTAGCGCACCGTCTGGGCATGGCCCTGGCCGTCGAACTGGACGAGCTGCGGATCGACCTTGGCGACCTCCTCGGCGATGAGGCCGTACTGCAGCCGGTGCGAGCCGTCGTCGTAGGGAGCCTTATAGCGGAAGGTAACGGGACGCAGTTGCATGAGGCTGTGGCTGGCGCTCGCCATGTCCTCGACGTCTTCCTTGAAGCGGATCGAGGAGGTCAGAGTCCCGAGCTGCCCGTTGGCATCGATGTAGACCTGGACGCCGCTAGAGACGGTGACTCCGCTCACCCCGGCGAGGAAGGCCGCGGTCTGCGTGCTGGTGTTGCCGATCCGGATGGTGTTCGACTCATTGCCGGGCGCCGAGTTGCCGATGTCGATGTTGTTGCTGCCGCTCGAGATGAGCGAGCCGGCGAAATAGCCGAGCGCGATGTTGCCGGTGCCGGTGGAGTTCGTCGCCAGGGCGTTCGAGCCGACCCCCGTATTGCCGGAGCCCGTGGTGAAGAACAGGGCGCTGGCGCCTACCGCGGTATTGTCGCCCGAGGTCGTGTTGCGGCTCATGGCGCTCGCGCCGACGGCGGTGTTGGCATTGCCGGTGGTGTTGGCCGAGAGGGAGCCCGCCCCGACCCCGACGTTGACGGCTCCGGTCGTCGTGGAGTTCAAGGAGAACGTTCCGAGCGCGGTGTTGGAGCCGCCACTCGTACACACCAGCAGGCTGTTGTAGCCGACGCCGGTGTTGCTGTTGCCGGAGGTCAAGGCCGCCATGCTGTTGACGCCGACCGCCGTGTCGCGGGCACCGGTCGAGACGCCCGGGTTTCCGGCGTTGGTGCCGAGGAAGAGGTCGGTCGGGCCTTGCGCTCGGGCCGCTGTGAAAGCGAAGGTAAACAGGGCGAGGAAGAAGACGGGACGAGAGCTACTGCGGACGATTCTGGACGCGCGATGCATGAACGAGCCTCCTTGCTTGGCGCCGCCCGCCCATGCAACCGGAACGGCCCAAGGGCGGGAAGCAGATCCTGGAGTATTTCAACCGCTGCTCGTCAGATTACCATGCGTCCGGCGCTCCCCTGGGGTAGACTCCCTCGCCAGAACGCCGGTTGACGAGGAGGGAGACCCATGGGGACGAGCCGTCTGACCCGCCGGAGCTTCGTGACTTCTGGAGCGGTGGGAGTCTTGGGAGGAGTGCTCGCGGCCACCGGTCGTCCGGGACAGGGCGACGCGGCTCCCGCGGAGCCCTCGACGCCAAACGCGCCCGCCGCCCCCGCCCCTTTCGAGCTCGCGGAGATGACGATCTCCCAGCTTCAGGCGGGAATGAAGTCGGGTACGTGGACGGCGCGCCAGCTGGTCGAGAAGTACCTCGCCCGGATCGAGGAACTGGACCGCAAGGGGCCGGCCCTCCACGCCGTCCTGGAGACCAACCCGGACGCTCTCTCGATCGCCGATGCCCTCGACGCCGAGCGCAAGGCGAAGGGGGTGCGCGGGCCCCTTCACGGCATCCCCATCCTCATCAAGGACAACATCGCGACCGCGGACAAGATGGAGACGGCCGCCGGGTCGCTGGCGCTCGTCGGCGGCAGGCCGCCGCGCGACGCCTTCGTGGCCGCCCGGCTGCGGGCGGCGGGGGCCATCCTCCTCGGCAAGACCAATCTCTCGGAGTGGGCGAACTTCCGCTCCACCCATTCGTCCTCGGGCTGGAGCGGCCGGGGCGGGCAGTGCAGGAACCCCTACGCCCTCGACCGGACCCCCTCCGGTTCCAGCTCCGGCTCGGGAGCGGGCGCCGCCGCCAACTTCGCCGCCGCTGCCGTGGGCTCGGAGACCGACGGCTCGATCCTCTCGCCCTCCGCTGCCTCCTCGCTCGTCGGCATCAAGCCGACCGTGGGGCTCTTGAGCCGCGCCGGGATCATCCCCATTGCCCACAGCCAGGACACCGCCGGCCCCATGGCCCGGACCGTCGCCGACGCCGCCATTCTTTTAGGGGCCTTGGCCGGGGTCGACGAGCGCGACCCGGCGACCCTGGAGAGCCGGGGCAGGGCGGCGACCGACTACACGAAGTTCCTCGACCCGCACGGCTTGCAGGGTGCCCGGATCGGCGTCGCCAGAAAGAAGCTCTTCGGCTACAGCCCCGCCGCCGACCAGGTGGTCGAGGCCGCGCTGGTGGTCTTGAAGCAGCAGGGGGCGATCCTCGTCGATCCGGCGGACATCGAGACCGAGGGCCAGATGGGCGACAACGAGCTCCTCGTCCTCCTCTACGAGTTCAAGGCGGATTTGAATAAGTATCTGGCGGAGCTGGGACCGGGCGCGCCGGTGCGCACCCTGGCGGAGATCATCGAGTGGAACCGCAAGCACCGCGGCGATCAGGAGATGCCCTGGTTCGGCCAGGAGATCCTGCTCCAGGCGGAGGCGAAGGGCCCGCTCACGAGCCCGGAGTACGTCAAGGCCCTGACCAAGAACCATGAGCTGTCGCGGGCCCAGGGGATCGACGCCACCCTCGCCAAGCACAAGCTCGACGCCATCGTGGCCCCCACCCAGGGGCCGCCCTGGCTGATCGATCTCGTCAACGGCGACTCCGGCGGGGGGAGCAGCACGACGACGCCCGCGGTGGCCGGTTATCCCAGCATCACCGTGCCGGCCGGCTATGCGGCCGGGTTGCCCATCGGCATCTCCTTCATGGGGCCGGCCTGGAGCGAGGGGAAGCTCCTCTCGCTCGCCTATGCCTTCGAGCAGGCCACCCAGGTCCGCCGCCCGCCGCAGTTCCGGGCGAGCGCCGACCTCTCCGGACCGCTTCCCGTCACTGCGTAATCAGGCGGTGGCGGCCTGGCGCTCGGGCTCGGGCTGGACCTCTTCCATCTCGACGGAGACCAGCTTCGAGACCCCCCGCTCTTCCATCGTCACGCCGTAGAGGGTCGAGGCGACCTCCATGGAGAGCTTGTTGTGGGTGATGACGATGAACTGGGTCTCTGCCGCCATCTCTCTCAGGAGGTCGACGAAGCGGGCGGTGTTGACGTCGTCGAGCGGCGCGTCGACCTCGTCGAGGATGCAGAGGGGGGAGGGCTTGGTGCGGAAGAGGGCGAAGAGGAGGGCGATCGCCGTCAGCGCCTTCTCGCCGCCCGACATCAGCATCAGGTTCTGCAGGCGCTTGCCCGGCGGGCGGGCGAGGATCTCGATGCCGCTCTCCAGGACGTCGTCCTCGTCGAGGAGGCGCATCTCGGCCTCGCCGCCGCGGAAGAGGCGGGTGAAGATCTCGCCGAAGTTCTTGTTGACCTCGTGGAAGGTGGTGGTGAAGCGCTCGCTCGAGGCCTCGATTGATCTCCTTGATCGTGCTTGCGCAGGCTGTCGACCGAGTTCGCCACGTCGGCCCGCTGGGTGGTGAGGAAGTGAGGCGCTCCTCCTGCTCGTCGTACTCCTGGACGGCCAGGATGTTGACCGGCCCGAGGCGGTCCAGGGCCGCCTTGCTGCGCGCCAGCTCGGCCTCCAGCTCGGCGAGGTCGGGGCGCGGCTCGCCGGGGTCTTCTGGCAGCGGGCGGGAGGGGCCTCGCGGCTGAACTGTCGCGGAAGGTGAGGGCGAGGTGCTCGGCGTCCTGCTTGACGCGCGCCTGGGCGATGCGCAGCTCCTCGACCTCGGCGCGCACGGCGTCGCGGCGCTCGCGGTGGACCTGCGATGCGCTCCTCGAGCAGCCGGATCTCCTGGCGGTGGACGTCGAGGCGCTCCTGCTCTTCGAGCACCCCCTCCTCGGCGACGGCGCGCTGCTCGAGGGCGGTCTGCAGCTCCTCCTCGGCGCGGTCGATGGCGGCTTCGAGCTCGGCGCGCCGGGCGATCAGCCGCTCGGACTCCTCCTGCCAGGTGCGGATCTGGCGGCGGCCGGCTTCGACCTCCTCGGGCAGGCGGTTCATCTCGCGGTCCTGGGATTCGAGGCGCTCGTCGAGCAGCTCCAGCCGGCCGCGCCGGCCGGCGCTCGCGGTCCGCAAGCCCTCGCGGGTCGCCTTGGCCGCCTCGGCTCCGCCTGGGCGCGGTCGAAGTCCTCCTGGAGGCCGGCGTGGTGGGCGGTCGGCGGCGGCGAGCTCCGCCTCCAGGTTCCGCTGCCGTTCGGCGACGCGGGCGATCTCGCGGAGGACCTCCTCCTGCTCGGTGGAGAGGGTCTGCTGCTCGGTGGTGAGCCGGCGGTGGCGGGCGGCGGCGTCCTCCTTGCGGGCCTTGGCGACGGCGCGCTCCTGGCGGAGCTGGCCGACCTCGCCCTGGAGGCGGTTGGCGTCGCGCGCCAGACCGGCGCGCTGGGCGACCAGACGCTCGAGCAGGGAACCGGCCTCCTTGAGGTCGGATTCGAGCTTCGGGGACTGGCGGTGCCGAGGGCGGCCAGCTCGCGCTCGCGCTCGAGGACGCCGGGGGTCGGCGACCTCGCCCTCGACATGGAAGGTGCCGGCCTGGACCCAGACTCCGTCGCGCGCTCAGGAAGGCCGCTCCGGGATGGAGCCGGGCCAGCCGGGCGGCGTCCTCGCCCGTACGGACGAGGAAACCGGGCGGGAGGGCGGTGGCGAGGTCCGGCGGCAGGCCGAGGGCCTCGCCGAGGGTGAGGACGATCGCCGGGTCGGCCAGGCCGGAGGAACCGGCGAGCGAGGCGACCTCGAACGCCGCCCGTTCCTCGCCGCCCGTCGGCTGGCGTTCGAGGAGGCTCGCCGCCGAGCGGCCGGCGAGCTGGCGCGCGACGTCGCGAGCGCTCCAACCCTCCGGCGAGCACCACGGCGTCGGCCAGGGTCCCGAGGTAGAAGTCGAGGCTCCGCTCCCAACCGGCGAGCGCCCGGGCCTCGCCGGCCAGGAAGGTGGCGGGGACGCCGGCGCTGGCCAGGGCCTCGACCAGGGCCTTGCGCCGCTGGGCGTGGGCGCGGGAGAGCTCGGCCAGGATGCGCTGGCGCTGGCGGGCGCCGGAGAGCTCCTCTTCGAGCGAGCGCTTGCGCTCCGAGGCCTCGGACTCGCGGCGCATCGTGGCGTCCAGGGTGGCGGCGACCTTCTCCTGCTCGGCGGCGCGGGCCGCCACGTCGGTCTCGATCGTCGTCACCTTGCTCGCGCGCCAGCGCGAGGGTCTCCCCGGCCTGCTTGACCTCGAAGGCGTGACGGGCGATCTCCTGGTCCAGGCGGTGCCGGCGGTAGTTGCCCTTCTCCTGCTCGATCTGCGCCTGGTGGTGGCGGTTGCGGAGCGGTGTTGACCTCGCCCAGGGCGCCCGCCAGGGCGGTCCGCAGCGACTCGACCCGGGCCGCCACCTGGCGCAGGTCGCGCTCGGCGTCGGCGATCTGGCGCTCGTCCTCGTCGACCGCGGTGGCCGCGGAGTCGCGCTCGGCCGCCAGCTCCAGGCGGCGCGATTCGAGCGATTCCAGGACCCCGGCGTTGCGCTCGATCTCCTGCCCCCGCCTTTCGGCGGAGGAGCGGGCCTGGGTGGCGCGCTCGGCGATCTCCTGGGTGGTCTGGCGGTTGCCCTTCAAGAACTGCTGGCGCCCCTCGATCAGGGCCGCGAGCTCGGCCTGGCTCTGGTGGCGCTCGGCCACCGCCCGCGCCAGCTCGTCCAGCCGCTCCCGGCCGGCGGCGAGCGCCGCCTCGTCGCGGTGGAGGTCGGCGGCGAGCGCCGCCTCCCGCCCCTGGGCGTCGGCGATCCCCGCGGCGAGGCCGGCGAGGCGCCCGGCGAGAGCGCTCCAGCGGCCGAGGAGGACCCGCTCCAGGAGCTCGCGGTACTCCGTCTCCTTCTCCTGATAGCGCCGGGCGGCGCTCGCCTGGCGCTTCAACGAGCGGAGCGCCCGCTCGACCTCGGCGACGATGTCGTCCAGGCGCAGCAGGTTCGCCATCGCCTCCTGGAGCTTGACCTCGGCGACGTCCTTCCTCTGCTTGTAGCGGGTGATCCCCGCCGCCTCCTCGATCAGCTTGCTCCGCTCCTGGGGCTTGCCGGAGAGGATCAGGCCGATCTTCCCCTGCTCGATGACCGAGTAGGCGCGGATGCCGAGCCCGGTGTCCATCAGCAGGTCGCGGACGTCCTTCAAGCGCACCAGCTTGCCGTTCAGCCGGTACTGGCCCTCGCCGCCGCGGAAGACCCGCCGGCTGATCGTGATCCGGCCGTCCTCGGCGCCGGCGAGCGACGGGTCGGTGCGGAGCGACAGGGTGGCCTCCGCCATCCCCAGCGGCTTCCTGGTGTCGGAGCCGTTGAAGATGACGTCCTCCATGGTGGCGCCACGGAGGCTCTTGGCGCTCTGCTCTCCCAGAACCCAGGTCATGGCGTCCGAGAGGTTGCTCTTGCCGCAGCCGTTGGGACCGATGATGGCGGTGATGCCGCCGGCGAAGTCGACGGTGACCGGGTCGACGAAGGACTTGAAGCCGGAGATCTCTAGGCGTTCCAGTTTCAGCATGGCTGGAGAGACGATAGCAGACCGCTGCCGCCCCCACAAGTTGGGGAAGGGGTCTATGCGTCCTACCAGATGTCGTGGTCCGCGGGCGTCGCGACCGACCCCTCGAAGGCATCGGGGTTGCATGCCGGGGCTCCCCGTGGCAGGCTCCCCCGGCGTGACCTCCCCCCTCCTCGCGGCAGCACTTTTCTACGGCGGTCACCTCCTCGCCTTCGTCCTCCTCGCCGCGACGGCCGGGGTCTTCGGACGGCTCCTCCTGGGGCCCGTCGGCTCCCGGCCGCTCGGCGTACCCGCGGTCGCCATGGCGCTCGGGATCGCCGGGCTGGCCCACCTCGCCTTCCTGCTCGGCCTCCTCCACCGCCTCGACCGCCCGGCGCTCCTCCTCGCTCTCGCCGGCATCCACCTTGCGGGTTGGCGGGTCTGGCGAGAGACCGCCGTGGCGGTCCGCACCTGGCTCTTGGGGAGCTCGCGGCGGCGCCTGGCCGGCCTGGCGCTCTGGGGGGGCGGGGCGCTCCTCCTCGGTCTGCCGCTCTTCCTCCTCGCTCTCTACCCGCCGACCGCCTTCGACGCCACGCTCTACCATCTGCCCGACGCCCGGGCCTTCGCCCGCTCCGGCGCGCTGCCGTTTCTCGTCGGGCTGCGGTTTCCGGTCTTCCCGCAGCTCGCCGAGGCGCTCTTCGCGGCGGTACTCCTCCTCGCCGGGCCTACCCGGGACATGGCGGTCCACCTGGTTTCGCTCCTCATGATTCTCTCGACTGCGGCGCTCCTCGCTGCCTGGGGGGAGGCGGCGCTGTCGCGGCGAGCCGGCGTTCTCGCCGCCGCCGCCTATCTGGGGAGCCCGATCGTCGTCCACCTCGGGACCTCGGCCTACATCGAGGCGGGGCTCACCCTCTTCACCACCGCCGCGCTCTACTCGCTCTGGCGCTACCTCAAGGCGGAACGCCGCTCCGGCCGACCGGATGGGGAGGACCCCCGCCGCTTTCTGGTCCTCGCCGCGGTCTTCGGCGCCGCGGCCGCCGAGGTCAAGTATCTGGGCCTCTTTTTCCTCGCCGCCGTCGCCTTAGGGGTGGCCGTGGTGGCCCTTTCGCGCCCGCGTCGCCCGTCGCGGCTGCTGCTTTTCGCCACGGTGACGGTTGCCGTTCTCCTCCCTGGGTACGGCCGCATCCTCTATTTCACCGGCAACCCGGTGTTCCCTTTTCTTCCCGGGCTTTTCGGGCACTCCGCCTGGGATCTGGTCGCCTTCCGGCCGTCCTCCGGCAGCCTCACCGCCAACTTCGGGCACGCGCTCAAAACGCTCGCCACCCTTCCCTGGGATGTCGTCTTCGCCCGCGCCAAAACCGGCGGGCAGCCGCCCTACTCGCCTTTCCTGCTCCTGGCGGTCCCTCTCCTCCTCTTCGTCGCCGTGCGGGACCGCCGGGTCCGGCCGTGGGTCCTCGTGGCCGGTGTCTACATCGCCCTCTTTCCCTTCCTGCCGCCCGACTCCCGATATCTCCTGCCGGTCCTGCCGCTCGTCTGTCTCACTCTCGCCGCCGGCCTCGACCGGCCCGTTCTCGCCCGCCGGCCGGTCGCTCTGGCCGGCCTCGCGGTCCTCCTGCTCCTGCCGGGCGTCCTCTACGCGGGCTACCGGATCGTCCGGCAGGGGGCGCCACCGGTCACGGCGGAGGGGCGCGAACGCTACCTGTCCGCGCGCCTGCCGCTCTACCCGGCGCTCGCCTGGCTCAATCGCCAGCGGGGGAGGAGCTACACCGTCTACGCCTTCTTCGCCGAGGACATGACCTACTTCGCCGAGGGGACCCTCCGGGGGGACTGGCTGGGTCCGGGCGGTTTCACCGAGGTGCTCCCGGCGATCGGCGATCCGGAGGCCCTCTGGCAGCGCCTCCACGCGTTGGGCGCCGGCTACCTCCTGGTGCCGCGCGACCGGGGCGGCCTCCGGCTCCCGGACGGCCCCGCCTGGCGGCAGCGGTTCCGGCCGGTCTATGCCGATCCCGCGGCCGTCATCTTCGCCCTGTCCTCCTCGGAGGAGCCGGAGCCCTACCGGGCCGGCCTCGTTCCGCCGCGCGGGGCCGGGGCTTCCCTGGAGGTCAAAAGCAGGGGCAGATAGAAGGCGGCCCAGAGGGCGAAGGGGAGGGCGAGCTTGAAGGGCAGATCGAGGAGGTGGTGGAGGAGCCCCCAGGCGTTCCTCGCCAAGGGGCCGTAGTGTTCGAGGCTCCAGTTGCCGAGCTGGGTCGCATAGGCGACCTTCACCTTGCTGAAGACGACGAACATGTCGAAGAACACGGTGACCAGGAGGGCCCAGCCGAGGTGCCCCAGCCGCTCCCGCCAGGGGACCCGCGGCACGGCGAGGAAGAGGGCGGCGAGGAGCACCAGGTGGAAGTGGATGTCGGTCACCCGGAAGCCGTGCTGCAGCCGGCCGAGCGGCGGTTCGATCCGCGCGATCACCGCGTCGTGGGTCCCCTGGACGAGGAGCTGGGTGGCGCTCGGGTACTCGGTGAGGTGAAGGAGGTTCTGCGCCCCGGCCAGGAGGAGTCGGTTGTAGAACGGGGTGAAGAGCGCCCAGACCACCCAGACCGGAATCAGCCAGAGGAGGACGTTGCGCAGGAAGCGGAGGACCCAGGAGCGGTCGCCGGAGTCGCCGGGATCAGGGCGGTCGGGGCGCGTCATGGGGCGGCCGACTCGGGCGACGGGGAGCTCGGCGGGATCGCCGCCGGGGCGGCCCAACGGTTCGCCCAGAGGATCCAGAGCAGCACTCCGAAGAGGATGACGATGCTCTGCCAGACGACGGTGTGTGAGGCGTCGAAGAGCTTCGGGAAGTAGACGCCGGTGAGATAGAGCGCGATCACCCGCACCAGGTTCACCGCTTGGATGGCGACGATCCCGAGGCCGAGCCCGAGGAGCCGCGCCCGCCAGGACGCCGGGAAGGCGAGCACCGCGGCTAAGTAGATGAGCATCGCCTCGACCCCGTTGCAGCCGTTCCGGATGTTGACCGCGAAACGGCTCCCCTGGATCACCGTGCCCTGGAGAGTGACGTGCTGGCCGAGGAGGTTCAAGCCCGCCCCGCTCGCCCGCGCCACACCGGCCGTGAACGGCTCGATGGCATGGTCGTTCACCCAGTTGAGCGAGATGAGGGCGAAGCTGCCGCCCAGGAGGAGCAGGAAGAGGACGAGAAAGGTGATCTCCCGCCGGTGTTGCTGCCAGACGGAGACCGGCTCCGGAGCGGCGGAGTGGGGGGACGGGGCGGGCTGGGGAGCGCGTTTACGAGCCATGATCTCTACACCCGCGGGTCGATTCGGTTCAGTCGAGGGTTCAAAGGGGTGGGTGAATCTTACGGAGCACGCCTCGCGTTGACAAGCCCAGCCCTCGCGGCTACGATGCCGCGGACCTGCCCGGTAGCCCCTCGGTACCACCCGTGCCTAAAAAACTCACGCCGAAGACGACGATCCTCGACGCCCAGCAGATGGCGCGCGTCATCCGTCGGATGGCGGGGGAGATCGTCGAGCGCAACCGCGGGATCGACGACCTCCTCCTGGTCGGCATCCGCACCCGCGGCGTGCCCTTGGCCGAGGCGCTCGGCGCCGAGATCGAGCGCATGGAGGGTCATAAGGTCCCCCTCGGCATCTTAGACATCACGCTCTATCGCGACGATCTCTCGACCGTCGGGGCGCAGCCCCTGGTCAAGGCGACCTCCCTGCCGCGCCAGATCGACGGCTGCCTGGTGGTCCTCTGCGACGACGTCCTCTACACCGGCCGCACCGTGCGGGCGGCCCTCGACCACCTGGTCGACTACGGCCGGCCGCGGGCGGTGCAGCTCGCCGTCCTCATCGACCGCGGCCACCGCGAGCTGCCGATCCAGGCCGACGTGGTGGGGAAGACGGTGCCGACGGCACAGAACGAGATCGTCGAGGTCCACTTCCAGGCGATCGACGGCGAGGAACAGGTGCGCCTCTTGAAGCGGGGGGAGGCCTGATGCCGCTCTCCGGCAATCCCGAGCCGCGCTGGACCCGCAAGGACCTCCTGGGGATCGCCGAGCTCTCGCCGGCCGAGATCGAGCTCCTGCTCACCACCGCCAAGTCCTTCGCCGAGGTCGGGGAGCGGCCGATCAAGAAGGTCCCGACGCTCCGCGGCAAGACCGTCGTCAACCTCTTCTTCGAGTCCTCCACCCGCACCCGTTCGAGCTTCGAGATCGCCGAGAAGCGCCTGTCGGCCGACAGCCTCAACTTCTCGGCCTCGGGCTCGGCGCTCTCCAAGGGGGAGAGTCTGGTGGATACGGCGATGAACCTCCAGGCCATGGCGCCCGACCTGATCGTCATCCGCCACGCCTATCCGGGCGCCCCGCACCTGCTCGCCAGGCGCCTCAAGGCCGGGGTGATCAACGCCGGCGACGGCGCCCACGAGCACCCCACCCAGGCGCTCCTCGACGCCTACACCATCCGCGAGCACAAGGGGAGGCTCGCGGGCTTGAAGGTGGCGATCGTCGGCGACATCGAGCACAGCCGGGTGGTGCGCTCGAACATCCACCTGCTGACCAAGATGGGTGCCCGGGTGACGGTCGCCGGCCCCCGCACCCTGATGCCTCCCGATGTCGAGAAGATGGGGGTCACCGTCGCCTACACCCTGGAGGAGGCGCTCCGCGGCGCCGACGTGGTGATGATGCTCCGGGTCCAGCTCGAACGGCAGGGGCGGATGTCCTTCCCCTCGGCCAAGGAGTACTTCAGCCTCTTCGGCCTCACCACCGAGCGCCTGAAGGCGGCCAAGGAGGACGTCATCCTCATGCACCCCGGCCCGATGAACCGCGGCACCGAGATCGCGAGCGAGGTGGCGGACGGCCCCTATTCGGTGATCCTGGAGCAGGTCACCCACGGGGTCTCGGTGCGGATGGCGGTCCTCTACCTCCTCTCCGGCGTTCACGAGGAGGGAGCTTAAATGGCGCGGCTCCTGCTTTCCGGCGGCCGGCTGATCGACCCCTCCCAGGGGATCGACGCCACCCTCGACCTGCTGCTCGACGACGGGGTGGTCGCCAGGGTGGGCGAGCGCCTGAAGAAGCCCAAGGATGCGGAGGTACTTGACGCCAAGGGCCTCGTCGTCTGCCCCGGCCTGATCGACATCCACGTCCACCTCCGCGAGCCGGGCCAGGAGTACAAGGAGACGGTCCGGACCGGCACCCTGGCGGCGGCGGCCGGCGGTTTCACCGCGGTCGCCTGCATGGCCAACACCGACCCGGTGAACGACAACCGCTCGGTGACCGAGCACATCCTCGCCGAGGCCGGGCGGCACGGTTTCGCCCGGGTCTACCCCATCGGCGCGGTGTCGAAGAAGCTCGCCGGGGAGGAGCTGGCGGAGATCGGCGAGATGGTGCGCGCCGGGGTGGTGGCGGTGTCGGACGACGGCCGGCCGGTGATGAACGCCGAGCTGATGCGCCGCGCCCTCCTCTATGCCCAGCACTTCGCCATCCCGGTGATCCAGCATGCCGAGGACCTGAACCTCGCCGGCAGCGGAGTGATGCACGAGGGGGAGTGGTCGACCCGGCTCGGCCTCCCCGGCCTCCCCGGCTCGGCCGAGGACGTGATGGTGGCGCGCGACTTGATCCTCCAGGAGGACACCCGCGGCCGCTACCACGTGGCCCACCTCTCGACGGCGCGGAGCCTGCGCCTCGTCCGGCAGGGAAAAGAGCTGGGGCTCGCCGTCACTTGCGAGGTGGCGCCCCATCACCTGATCCTGACCGACGAGGAGGTCTCGCGCTCCGGCTTCTCGACCCAGACCAAGATGAAGCCGCCGCTCCGTTCGGAAGCGGACCGGCAGGCGCTCCTCGCCGGCTTGGCCGACGGCACGGTCGACTGCATCGCTAGCGACCACGCCCCTCACCATGCGGACGAGAAGGACGTCGAGTTCAACCTCGCTCCCTTCGGCATCCTGGGATTGGAGACCACTCTCTCCCTCTGCCTCGACCGCCTGGTGCGGCCCGGCCTCGTGACCCTGCCCCGGCTCGTCGAGCTGCTGTCGACCGGCCCGGCGCGGGTCTTGAACCTTCCGGGCGGAACCTTGAAAGAGGGGAGCCCCGGGGACGTGACCCTCTTCGACCCCGAGAAGAGGGTGACGGTCGACGCCGGGAAGTTCCGCAGCCGCTCCCGGAACACCCCCTTCGGCGGCTGGAAGCTCCGCGGCGCCCCGATCGCGACGATTTTGGGCGGCCGGCGGGTCGAGCTGCCGGGGCGCTGATTCGCGGGTGGGGGGCGGGTACCGCTCCTTCTTCCGCTCGGCACTGATAGAGGTAGGGACGGCCGACTCCGGCGTCCCGCTCTTCAGCAAGGAGGAATCCCATGCCCCAGCGTAAGCAGATCGCCTTCGTTCTCTTCGTCCTGACGCTCCTCTCCGCTCTGCCGGCTCTCGCCGCCGCTGCGCCGACGCCGCCCGCGGCGGCGCCTGCCGGCTGCCAGGCCGCCCTGGCCGACGGTGCCAGCCTCTTCGACGACCTCGCTCCGCAGAGCGCCGCCGCCGAGATGGCCCTACCCGCCTGGCTCGATCTCGGTCCCCAGGCCGCGACGGCCGCGACGGTCTTCCACGGCTACTGCCACTGCACCTGCAGCCGGATCCCGGACTGCAACACCAACGCCGATTGCAGCAACCATCGCTGCCTGGGCGGCATCTCCTGCTGCTGACGTTCGGCTGAACCTTCAAGAGGGGCGGCCGCTCTCGGCTCGGCCGCTCCTCTCGTCACCGGCCGCTCCCTCCAACTGATAAAGTAACTTTACAGCGATGCCAGACCTGATCTCGACGCCTGGGCTCCCGCCCGGCCCCTTCGGGGTGCCGCTGCACGGCTTTTTCGTCCTCCTGGGGACCGTGGTGGCGGCGCTCGTCTTCGTCCTCGGTGCCCGGCATCGGCGGGTGCTCGGCGACGAGCTGGTCGCGGTTCTCCTCGGCGCTCTGCTCTGTGGCGCCTTGGGGGCCAAGCTCGCCGTCGTCTGGCGCTACGTGGACGCCGACGCCGTCCCCTCGCTCCTCGGTTTCGTCCTCCGTGGTGGCCAGAGCGTGCTCGGCGGCCTTGCCGGCGCCTACCTCGGGGCGGTCCTCACCAAGCGTCTCGTCGGCTACCGGGCCGGCACGGGCGACCTCTTCGCCCCCGCCGTGGCCCTGGGGATCGGCATCGGCCGCTTCGGCTGCCTGTTGACCGAGGCGCCGGGGGTCCCCACGGGCGGGAGCTGGGGGGTGGTGGTCGACGCGGCGCGGGCGGCGCGCATCCCGGGCTTCCCGCCGCAGTGGATCGGCGTCCCTCTCCATCCATCGTTCGTCTACGAGATCCCCTTCCACTTCCTGATGGCTGGGCTCCTCTTTCGCCTGCGCGCCCGGGGCGCCTGCCGGGACGACCTCTTCAAGCTCTATCTCCTGGCCTATGCGCCGCTCCGCTTCCTGCTCGAGTTCGTGCGCGGCAACCCGGTCGTCTGGCACGGGCTCACCCGGTCGCAGCTCTTCCTGATTCCGTCCATCCCGCTCCTCGCCTGGACCTTCCTGCGCCGGCGGCGTGCGGCGGCGGCGCCCCCTCCCTTCTCTTCCCTTTCCCTGGAGCCGACCGATGCCTGAGTCCAACCCAGCAGATTTGCTCGCCTACCTGCGCCAGAACGGCGGGCGCTACGACCTCGCGGTCCTTCGGGAGCACCTCGTCAGCCACGGGCAGGAGCCGATGGCGGTCGACGCTGCCGTCCAGGCCTATCTCGCCGAGCGCTCCTCCGGGAAGCCCACCGGGATGTCGCCGCTCCAGGTGACCGGAGTGGTGCTCCTGGCGGCGTTGTCTCTGGGCGTCCTCCTCGTGGGCAGCTGCTTCAGCGTTATTTTCCTGATGGGGAACGGCGCGGAACTCAACCGGGAAGGCCTGTGGCTCGCGGCGGCGACGGTCCTCGTCTTCCTGCTCCTCGTCGCCCTGACGGTCGCCGCGATCCGGCGAGCGCGCAGAGGGGGGCGCGAGAAGAGGGAGAGCGGGGGGAATGTGGCATTGTGAGGTGGGTCTAGATTTTTTCCCGAGAGGATCGTTCATGCCTGGAATGCCGCTTCGCGGTGACCGCCTCCTGCGCTACGTCTCCGCCTTCTGCCCGCACTGTCACGCCGAAAATCCCGAGCGGCCGCTCGCCGAGGTAAGCCGGCTCTCCGGCTATCTCGCCGAGGAGGACGGTGGGGTCTGGCTCGTCCGCGGCTGCCCGGAGCATGGGAAAGTCAGGACCTTCTACGACGAGTCGGCGGAGATCCTCTCCTACCTGGAGGAATGGACGGCACCCACCAAGCGCCACGTGCCGGACGTCGCCGGCAACTTCGATCCCGTCCCCGAGGCCTATCTCCGGGGACTGGGGGAGATGCAGACCCAGCACACCTGCATCCTGCTCGAAGACATCGACCTCTCCTGCAATCTCTGCTGCCCGAACTGCTTCGCGTCGAGCTCGCCGGAGCTTCGGGGCGCGGTGCCGGTCTCCGAGATCCTGAGGAGCATCGACACCCGTCTCTCGCGAGAGGAGGGGCGGCTCGACGTCCTCATGCTCTCGGGCGGCGAGCCCACGGTCCATCCGCGGCTCCTCGACCTTCTCGATGCCGCGCTCGACCGCCCCATCGGCCGCATCCTCTTGAACAGCAACGGCATCGAGATCGCCCAGAACGACCGCCTGCTCGCCTATCTGGAGCAGCACCGCCAGCGGATCGAGGTCTATCTGCAATTCGACGGCTTCCGTCTGGAGACCCACCGCCATCACCGCGGCGCCGACCTGCGGCGGATCAAGCAGCAGGCGGTCGAGCGGCTCTCGGCGGCCGGGGTGTTCACGACCCTCACCATGACCGCGGCCCTGGGGGTGAACGACGACGAGATCGGCGACGTCCTCCTCTACGCCCTGGAGACCCCATTCGTGGGCGGCGTCTCGATCCAGCCGCAGTTCGGGAGCGGCCGCTCGACGCCTATCGATCCCCAGGCGCGGCTCACCCACACCGGCGTCCTCGCCCGGCTGGGGCCGCAGACCGGCGGCCTCGTCACCTGGCGCGACCTGACGGCCCTCCCCTGCAGCCATCCCCACTGCTGCAGCATCGGCTATCTCATGCGGACCGACGAGGGGACCTGGCGTTCGCTCGCCGCCATCCTCGGCCACGAGCGCCTCAAATCCCATCTGGAGCTGGTGAGCAACCGGATCGTCGACCCCGGGCTCTCGGCCGAGCTGCGGGCCTTAGTCAAACAATCCCTCCTGGGTCTCTTCTCGGAGTCGAGCTCGCTCTCCCAGCCGTCGATCGGCGAGCTCTTCGGGGCGGTCTGCCAGAGCTGCGACCTGGGACTCTCGGACCTCGTGCGCCTGGCCGGAAGCTCGCTCCTGGGCCGTGGGAACGGCCTCCGCGAGCTGCTCGGCAGGCGGGTCAAGCGGATCACGGTCAAGCCGTTCATGGACATCCACACGATGATCGAGGAGCGCCTGTTGCAGTGCTGCGTCCACGTCGGTACGGCGCGGGAGACGGTCGACCGCACCACCGCTGCCCACCAGTGCGTCCCCTTCTGCGCCGCCCAGGCCTGGGCCCCCTTGAGCCGGATGAAGCTCTCCGAGCGGGCCGGGCGGCAGGGGCTGGAAGCGGCGCTCCCAGGTGTGAGATGACCGAGACTCCCGCCTCAGCCGCCGCCCGCGAGGCCCGGGCCGCCCAGGCCGCGCTCGCGGCGCTTGCGGCGAATGGAGAAAGAGCTCTGCCGATCCCTCCACCCCCCATCGCCGACCCCCTCCGCTTCTGCGTCTGGACGACGATCGCCCTCCTCGCCTGGCTCGTCTCGCCGGCCCTGCTCGCAGCGGTCTTCGGCTTCGCGGGGCTCTATGCGTACGGGAAGGCGTGGCGGGCGGGATTGCGCAAGAGCGACTGCATCCTGGGGGACCCGCGGCTGGTGATGCTGTATCTGGGGCTTGTCGGAATGGCGGGGCTGGGGTGGACGGTGTGGAGGGTGATCGTCCGGCTGCATCTCTGAGCGGAGCCGCCGCCGAGTAAAGGCGGCGCCGTTCTTGCCGGCGCCGCCGGAGTCTCAAACCTTCAAACCGCCGGCCCCAGCTCCGCGGCCCGGCGCAACTCGGGCGACGGCTCGGCGGCCTGGGAGACGACCTGCGGGCAGCGCATGCAGGCCGCCTTCCCCTCCTGTCGCCACCAGAGGCAGGTGGGGCGCAGATGGCAGGGGGGGAGAGCATCGACCACGGGGAGCAATCCCTGGACGATCCGTTGCGCGAGCCGGCAGTTGGCGCCGTCGAAGTGGAGGCAGCCCGCGCCGGCGCAGGGCGCGGCGAAGCGGAAGACCTCCCCCGGCGACGCCGGGCCGGCGAGGGCGAGGACCTCGGGCGTTGCCGGCAGAGGTTGGGCAAGATAGCCGACGCGCGGCTCCTCGACCGTTCCGCCGACGACCCCGAAGACGATGCTCCCCGCCATCTCCGGCCGGGCGCTCGGGCAGTTAGAAGCCCGGCCAGTCTCCTCCTTCATGACCTAACCTCCCGAGGAGCCGGTGCCGGATTCGGCGCTCTGGGCCTTGGAGAGTTGGCCCTGCGTCAGGATCTGGCCGAGTTGCGGCGCGGCGATGATCCCGACCCAGACCGAGAGGGGCTGGCGCCAAGGCTCGGGCGAGGGCCCCTGTCTCTGCGCATGGGCCTCGACCGCCCGCAGCGCGGCCGCCGAGGCGACCTCGATGAATTGGTCGAGCGAGATGCTCTGGGCGTGAGTGGCGTTCTTGGGCTCTTCTTGCTTGGCCATGATCGCTTTTACCTCCAGTGGACGGGAGTTCGATTGCCGTCCCGTAAGAAGAGGCGCCCGGGGCTCCTCACGTGTTACAACGTTCTAACGATCCTGGCCGTGGCGGACATCGAGTAGGCGCTCAGGAGACCTCCTGGCGTTCGGCCGGAGTCCGCGGAGATCCCTGCGGACGCGATTTGGGATCTCCCGTACCCAGTCGGGGAGTTCCCGGACGCCGTTTGGAGCTCCCGGAACCCGTGGAAAGTCTTCGGGAACGTCTAGAAAGTCTTCGGGAACCCGTGGAAGGTCTTCGGGAACCCGTGGAAGGTCTTCGGGAACTCGTGGAAAGTCTTCGGGAACTCGTGGAAAGTCCTCGGGAACTCGTGGAAAGTCTTCGGGAACGTGTTAACCCTCCGGGATCCAGAGGCTGTGACCGAGCGCTACCGGTGCACCTATAGTATTTGGATTCAGTCGGTTGCGAGATCGTGGGCGGGCGCCGGCTCTGCCGTCGGCGCGCCCTCGCCCGGGTTCTCCTTCACGCGCCAGAAGAGGCCGGCCGCGATCAGGCCGCAGAGGAACGCCACGCCCCACACGACCCGGCCGCCCCAGGCCTCCAGAATCCGCGCGCCGGCCCAGGGGCCGAGGGCGAAGGCGGCGGCGGAGGACATCGAGTAGGCGCCCATGTAGGCCCCCTGGCGTTCGACCGGGGCCGAGTGCGAGGCGTAGGCGGCGGCGGTAGGGAAGAGGATCATCTCGCCGAAGGTCCAGATCACGACGGTCGCGAGCACCCCCCAGGTGGAGGAGACGAAGGCCAGGCTGCCGAAGCCCAGGCCGCAGAGGAGGGCGCCGAGGGCGAGCGAGCGCCCCAGGCGCCAGTCTGCCATCGCCCCGTTGAGCGGTACTTCGAGGAGGACGATGAGCAGGGTGTTGACGGTGAACAGCAGCCCGTACACCGTGGGGGAGAGGTGGAGCGTGCCGACCAGGTAGAGCGGCAGGGTCGTGTTGTGCTGGAAAAAGACCATGGTGATCAGCAGGTTGACCGCCAGGAAGGCGAGGAAGCGCCGGTCGGCGTAGGGCGAGGCGCCGCGGGAGCGCTGCCGGAGGCCGGACACTGCCCCGGAGACCCCGGAGGCCGCCGTTTCGAGCCGCCGGCCGGTCAGCCCGAGCCGGCTCCCCACGGCGAGGAGGACGACCCCGGCCGCGAGGGCCGTCAGGGCGTCGATCGCGAACAGGAAGCGGTAGGAACGGGCGGCGAGAAAGCCCCCGAGGGCGGGGCCGACGCTCACCCCCAGGTTGATCGCCAGGCGGGTGAGAGCGAAGGCCATCCGGCGCTCGGCGGGTGCCGACCAGGAGGTGACGGCGGCGAGGCTGGCGGGCCGGGTGGTCTCGTTGGTGACCGCCATGCCGAAGACGGCGAGGGCGATCCACGGCCCGTGGGCGAGGGGGAAGGCGAGGAGGACGGCGCCGTTGCCGAGGAGCCCCCCGACGATCACCGGGAGAGGCCCGAAACGGTCGCAGAGGCGGCCGGCCAAGGGCGCGGCGAAGATCGCCACGGTGCCGTAGAGCGCGAGGACCGCCCCGGCCTGCCCGGGCGTAAACCCCTGCGTACCCGTGAGGTATAGGACGAGGAAGGGGAGCACCATGGTGCCCGCCCGGTTGATCAGGGTGGCCGTCGAGAGGAGCCAGAGGCTCGCCGGCAGCCCGCGCAGGCCGCGCCAGGGATTCCGCATGTCCTAGGAGGCGAGGCGAGCGAAACCGGCCTCCAAGGGCCGGGGGTCGTAGTCGAGGTCGGCGCGCGCCGCCGTGATGTCGGCCGGCTTGGGGCAGCGCAGCCGCGGGATCTGGTCGCGGTAGACGGGTGGATGGGGGAGCCGCAGCCAGGCGCCCACCGCCGCCACCGCGGCTAAGAGAGCGAGCGGCACCGGCACCTGCAACCGGGAGAGGCCATAGTACCGGCAGACCCGGTCGACCAGCTCGCCGTAGGTCATCTCCTCCGGTCCGGCGAGAGTGTAGGTGCGGCCGATCGCCCGTTCCCGGACGAGGGCCTGCGCCATCCCGTCGACGGCGTCGTCGACGTAGACCGGGGCCATGCGGTGGGCCCGGCCGCCGACGACCGGCACCAGGGGGCTCTTCCGGGCGACGGCGAGAACCTGGGAGATCGCCTCCCCGGAGCCGCCGCCGTAGACCTCCGCCGGGCGCAGCACCGTCCAGTCGAGCCCCGAGGCGAGGACCCGCCGCTCGGCCTCCGCCTTGGAGCGGCTGTACGCCCCTCCGGACGCGGCGACGGCGCGGGTGCTGACGTGGACGAAGCGCCTCACCCCCGTGGCCGCCGCGGCGGCGAGGACGTTTTCCGTGCCCTCGGTATTGGTGCGGACATAGGCCGCCTCGTCGTTGCTGTGGGTGAGCGCCGCCAGATGGAGGACGGCGTCCATTCCGGCGAGCGGCGGGCCCAGGGTCTCCGGCCGGGTGACGTCGCCGCGCACCGCCTCCCATCCCGCCGGGAGCGCGGGGAGCGGGCTCCGGCCGCGGGTGAGCACCCGGCCGGAGACGCCCAGGGCGGCGAGGCGGGGGAGAAGCCGCTTCCCGAGCTTCCCCGGTCCGGTGAGGAGCACTCTCATGGCGAAACGCCGCGGCCTCGTCGAGGCGACCGCCGCCGCCGGGTCTCGGCGAGCCGGGAGCGGGCGAGGTTCTTCAGAAATTCCAGGATGGCGCCGAGCCGCACGAAGGAGCGCCGGTCGGAGAGACCGAGAAAGACCGTCTCGATCTCGCGCACGGCAAAGCCCAGCCGGCGGGCCTGGATCATGATCTCGGCGTCGATGAACCAGTCGTCCGAACGGAGGTCGAGCCGCTCGTAGGCGGCGCGGGTGAGGACCTTCGGCTTGCCGTTGATGTCGCGCACGGGGAGACCGGGGAAGAGCAGCCGGAAGAGAAGATTGTAGAGGCAGGAGAGGGCGCGGCGGGCGAGGCCGTCGTCGCGCTTTACCCGCGTCGCTTTGACCAGGTCGAAGCCGCCGGCGCGGAGGACCGAGCAGGCGGACACCAGGTCGCCGACCGGCACCTGGCCGTCGCCGTCGATCACCGCCAGGTAGTCGCCGGCGGCGAGCGCGAGGCCCGAGCGCATGTCCCAGCCCATCATCCCGCGCTTCTCCAGGGTGGAGACGACGATCCGCGGGTCCTCGCGCGCCAGCTCGCGGACGACGGCGGGGGTCGGGTCGTCCTCTCCTGCCACGTAGTTGGCGACCAGCACCAGCTCGTAGCTCTCGATCCCCGACCGCGAGAGGACCGCCGAGATCTCCCGCGCGAAATCGCGCGCCCGCTCGCCCGAGCGATAGCAGAGCACGACGACCGAGATCGGGCGAAAACTCGGGCGAGCGCTCGGAGGGGCCGGCCGGCCGGGGGTCCGCGGGGAGGGCGTCGTCATGGGCTCGCTATCATCCCATGTCCCCCCGGCCATGCTATCCGGAGAACGGAGCGAGAGGGTCGGTACCCGAGGGGCGCTGGCGGGCCCTGGTATCCTTGCCTCGCATGCATCCGCGCCTCGCCGCCTGTCTGCTCCTCGCCGCCGCCGCCGGTCCCGCTCCCGCCGGTCCCGCCCAGCGGGTCGTGTTCCTCACCCCGGCGGGGGAGAGCGGCCGGCCGGAGCTCGTCCGGCTCGCCGCCGACCTCGACCGCTCGGCAGCCGAAATGGCGGGCGAGCTCCCCCTGGCTCCGCACGCGCCGCCGGTGCGGATCGCCGTCGCGCCCGATTTCGTCGCCCAGGCGCGCGAGACCGGGGAGATCGGTCCGGCCGTCCTCGGCGGCCGGGCCGACCTCTCCCTGGTCTACCATCCGGACGACCTCTTCGCCTACCGCTACGCCGTCGCCCAGGTGCTCCTCGCGCGCTCGGGCTCCGCCTCCAAGCAGCCGCCCTGGCTCGCCCGCGGCGCCGCGCTCTGGCTCTCCGGCGGCTGGTACGGCCGGCCCTGGCGCGACTGGCTGCCCCGCCTCGCCGCGGCGCGGGCCCTGCCGACCGCGGAGCAGCTGCTCGCGACCGAGATGCAGCCCGACGCCTCGGTACCTCTATGGACCCCGGCCGCCGCGGCGGTGGTCGATCGGCTCCCCGGGAGAACCCTCGCCGAGAAGCTGGCGCGGCCGCCCGCTCCGGCCGCGGTCGCCGCCCTCCTCGCCGAGCTCGGCCGGCTGCCCGCACCTCCCCCCCGCCGCCGCCGCCGCCGGGCGGGCCGCGGTTCTTGAAGGGGGTCTCCCTCGCCATGCTCAACCGCCTGGAGGGGGGCTACCACGCGCCGGGGCTCGACGCCCGGCTCGACGGCCTCGCCCGGCTCGGGGTGGACGCGGTCTCGCTGATGCCCTTCGCCTACCAGGAGGCGCCGGACCGGCCGCGGCTGGTCTATTTGAACCGCCGGCCGGAGAGCGAGACCGACACCGGTCTCGTCCACGCCGTGCGCCGGGCCCACGCCCACGGCATGACCGTCCTCTACAAGCCTGCACATCTGGGTCGGACGGGACAGCTGGCCGGGGGACATCGCGATGACCAACGAGGCCGACTGGGCGACCTGGTGGGCGGGCTACCGGCGTTTCCTCCTCCACCACGCCCTCCTCGCCGGCTGGGCGAAGGCCGATCTCTTGAGCATCGGCTGCGAGCTGGCGAAGACCACCGGCCGGACGGCCGACTGGCGGGAGCTGATCGCCGCCGTCCGGCTCCTCTACCCGGGCCGGCTCACCTACGCGGCGAACTGGGGCGGCGACTTAGAGCAGGTGGCCTTCTGGGACCGGCTGGACGTCGCCGGGGTGGACGCCTACTACCCGCTGACGGAGGACCCCAAGGCGGACGCCGCCAAGCTGGCGGCGGGAGCCCGGGCGGTGGTCGACCGCCTGGAGGCCGCGGCGCGCCGGGCCGGCAAGCCGCTCCTCCTGACCGAGGTCGGCTTCGCGGCGAGCGCCGGCACCTGGACGGCGCCGCACAAAGAGGGGGGGACCTACTCCGAGGCGGACCAGGCCGCCGCCTACACCGCCCTCTTCGCCGCCCTCGACCACCGCCCCTGGCTCGCCGGCACCTTCGTCTGGAAAACCTTCAGCGGCAGCGAGGACCGCTGGCGCCACGACGCGCCGGACTTCCGGTTCCTGGGGCGGCAGGCGGAGGGGGTGGTGCGGACGTATTACGGGAAGTACTACGGGAAATAGACTTCCCTACCCCCTCCTGGCTCGCGTCTTGCTGCGCCTTCCTCCCTGGCCGCTGTCATAATGCCCCTCATGGAGAGAGAACTGCTCGACACCGCGATCGCCGCCGCCGCCGCCGGCGCGGAGGTCGTCAGCCGCTACTTCCGGGGGACCGGCCTGGATGTCCGGCAGAAGGGGGAGAACGACTTCGTCACCCGGGCGGACAAGGAGAGCGAGGAGGCGATCGTGCGGACGATCCTCTCCCGCCATCCCGATCACCGGATCCTCGCCGAGGAGGGGGGAGCCCGGGCCGGGGGGGGCGGCGACCACGAGTGGGTGATCGACCCGCTCGACGGCACCACCAACTTCCTCCAGGGGCTGCCGGTCTTCTGCGTCTCGGTCGCCTGCCGGAAAGGGGACGAGCTCCTCGCCGGGGCGATCCACGATCCTTCCGGGGAGAACGTCTTCGCCGCCGCGGCAGGTGCCGGCGCGACCTGGAACGGCAAGCCGATGCGGGTCTCGTCCCAGGCCGGCCTCAAGGGGGCGTTTCTTGCGACCGGCTACCCGTTCCGCGCTCATCCGACCCTGGACCTCTACCTCGCCGCCTTCAGAGACGCCTTCCTGGAGGTCAAGGCCATCCGCCGCTGCGGGGCCGCCGCCCTCGACCTCGCCTACACCGCGGCCGGCGTCTACGACGGCTTTTTCGAGTTCCGGCTCTCGCCTTGGGACATTGCCGCCGGCATTCTCCTCATCCGCGAGGCCGGGGGCCGGGTGACCGACCTGGACGGCGGCGAGGACTTCTTCCGTTCCGGCAACGTCGTCGCCGGCACCGTGGGGGTGCAGGGCGAGCTGCGGGCGACGATCGGCCGCCACGCGAGCGAGGCCGCCCTCGACCGGATCCACCCCTTCGGACCGCCAGCGATGGCACCGCTCGCCACCTCATGACCGAACCCGGCACCGCCGCCGCGCTCTCGCCGCACGAGGCCGCCAAGGCCGCCGCTGCCGCCGATGCCGCCGATGCCGCCAACGTCCCGGGAGCCGGCCGGCGGCGGGTCCGCGGCCTGGAGATCCAGATCCACCCCTCGAACATCCGGCGGCGGGTGGTCTACCTCTTCCTCGGCCGCGCCGAGCTCACCCTGTGGTCCCTGGCCGGCCTCGCCTTCGCCCTCTTCTTGACCGTCTCCCTGGCCTTCGCCCCCGGCGTCGTCAAGGGCCTCCTGAGCAGCCAGGAGTACCAGGGGATGGCTGCCGAGCGGGCGCGGCAGGGGGAGCGCCTGCAGGCCCTGGTCGGGCGGATCGCCCAGCTCGCCCAGCGCAGCCGCGGGCTCGGCCTCAAAGCGGCGAAGGTCCGGCTCGCCTACGGTCTCGGCAATCCATTGGCGCCGGCGGCATCCCCGGCAGCCCCGGCAGCCGGGGCACCCCCGGCAGCGCCGGCCCCGGACTCGATCTATGCCGACGCCATGGAGCAGGGCGACCGCCTCCGCGGGCGGATGGAGGGGGACCTGGCGCTCCTCGACAGCCGCCTGGGGGAGGTCGAGCGGTTCGAGCATGCCCACCCCGATCTCGCGGCGACGACCCCCGCGGCCTGCCCGCTCAAAGGCGGGCGCTTCGTCCTCATCAGCTCTTTCGCCCACCGCCGCAGCCCGTTCACCCACACCCCGGAGTTCCACCCCGGGCTCGACCTCGCCGCCCGCCTCGGTACGCCGGTCCACGCCCCGGCCGACGGCACGGTGGTCTTCGCCGGCCAGCTGCCGCCCGGTCATGGCGGGGTCTGGTGGCGGCTCGGCAACCTGGTGCTGGTCGCCGACGGCGACCGCTTCTACACCGCCTTCGGCCACCTGGGGGAGATCCGGGTGCGCCGCGGCGAGCGGGTGCGCCGGGGGATGGTCCTGGGGACGGTCGGCAACAGCGGCTGGAGCACCAGCCCCCATCTGCACTACGAGATCCGGCGCGCGAACGCCCCCGGGGCCGACTACCGCCCCGTCGACCCGCGTATCTACATCCTGGACCACCGCTGGCCCAACGAGGAGCGCCTGCTCTTCGGGGCGGGGAGCGGCCCCCGGCCGGGGGAGTACGAGCCGTTGCCGGTCCGATGAACCGCCGCCGGAAATTCAGGCCGCCGGCCGATGCCGCCCCCGCCGCCGCCGGTGCCTCCAACGCCGCCAATATCGCGCCGACGCTCGTCATCCCGCCAGGGACGCGGATCGAGGTCGACGCCTCGGGCCAGCTCTCGGTCTATGCCCCGGGCAACCTCGTCATCCAGAACTCGGGATCGTACGGGACCCTCGAATCGGCGGGCTCGATCCGCATCGACCGCGGGGTCGAGGTCGAGGCGGTGCACGTCGTCTGCGCCGAGACCTGTTTCGTCCAGGGGAGCCTGACGGCCTGGAAGGTGACCGCCCGCACCCTCCACCTGGACGACACGGCGCGGGTCCACGTCGTGCTCCAGGAGACCCCGCGGCTGGAGGTCGGCCGCGATGCCCGGCTGGTCGGCGCCTTCGGCTCCGAGAGCGAGCTCTTCCACCTCTTCGCCCGCTTCGCCCACCAGGTGCGGACCCTCCCCTTCACCCTCGAGCGCCGCACCGCGCGGCGCGAGCTCAAAGAGGCGGAGCCAGCGACCGAAATGGCGACTGCTGGCGCCGAGGTTGCCGCCGATCTCCTGCCGCCCCTCGGCGACCTCCCCGAACCGCTCCTCTTCGCCCTCGTTTTAGTCGAGCGCGAGCTGGAGATGAAGATCCACGGCCCGGCCGCCCAGCGCGCCCTGGGGGAGATCCTGAAGCTCCTCCAGGGGCAGGACTTGGAGACGCTGCGCCACACCTACCGCCTGCTCTTCAGCCGGGTCTCCGAGCCGCGGGAGGACGCCGTCCGCGCCCTCGAGCTGGTGACCGGCTACTACGGACCGGCGTAGGCGCTTAGCCGTGGTCCGCCGTCACTCGGAAGCGGCGGCGGCAGCATCGGCCTGGACGACCCCGGCGGCGAGCGGCGAGACCGTGCTCGCCTGCGGGCCCTCGAAGCCCTGCTCCTCGGCGTAGCGCACCCGCGCCCCCACGGCCAGGGCCTCGAAGCCGGGGTCCAGAACGGAATTCTTGTGGAAGTAGAGCTCGCGCCCGTCCTTCCCGGCGAGGAAGCCGAAGCCCTCCTCGGGGAAGATGCGGAGGACGGTCCCCTCGGGGGGCGTGACGTTGGTCTTCACCTCGCCGCGGCGCTTCCTCGCATACTCCTCGACCTGCCGCTCGGCGGCGTCGAAGGCGTCCTGGACCGCGGCGTTCAAGGTCTCGGACTCTTTGTTGGCGACCAGCTCGTTGCCCGGCACCGTGATGTCGAGCCGCACCCGCCAGGGCCCACCCTCGTGGTGATGGTTGCTGGGGCCCTCGACGGCGATGCGGCAGCTCGTGATGCGATGGTAGTAACGCTCGAGCTTGTCCACCCGGGCGCGCAGGTCGGCCTCCAGCTGGGGGGACAGCGTGGCACGGCGGGCGGAAAGCTCCAAGGGTACCTGCATGCGCTCTTCTCCTCTCGGGAACCGGGGAGGCTCTAGAGCCCCCCGCGGTGAATCGTCACCCGACGAAAGTCGCAAAGCGCATGCCACGCCCTAGATCCCGGTCACCCGCACCACCTCCTCGAACGTCGTCACCCCCTCGGCGAGCTTGCGGAGCGCCGACTGGCGGAGCGTGCGCATGCCGTTCTTGATCGCCTCGCGCTTGATCTCCGGGGCGGCGGAGCCGCTGACGATGAGGCTCTTGACCCCCTCGTCGATGGGGAGGATCTCGAAGATGCCGGTGCGGCCGATGTAGCCGGTGCCGCGGCACTCGAAGCACCCTTCCCCCTCCTTGACCTTTACCCGTTTCCCCGCCGGCACGGCGAGGCGGAGGGTGGCGATCTCGTCGGGGGTCAAGTGGCGCTCGGCGGCGCAGTGGGTGCAGATGCGGCGGAGCAGGCGCTGGGCCATGCTCCCCACCAGGGTCGAGCTGATGAGGAAGCGCTCCACCCCGAGGTCGGCGAGCCGCGAGATCGAGGAGGCGGCGTCGTTGGTGTGCAGGCTGGAGAAGACGAGATGGCCGGTCAGAGCGGCCTGAATGGCGTACTGGGCGGTCTCGGCGTCGCGGATCTCGCCGACCATGATGACGTCGGGGTCCTGGCGCAGGATGTGACGGAGCGCCCCGGCGAAGGTGATCCCCACCTTGATCTGCACCGCGGTCTGGTTGAAGTCGTCGAGCACCATCTCGATCGGGTCCTCGATCGTCGTGACGTTGAGCTCCCGGGTGGCGATCGACTTCAGGGCCGAGTAGAGGGTCGTCGTCTTCCCCGACCCGGTGGGGCCGGTCAGCAGGATGATCCCGTGCGGGCGGGTGATGAAGTCGTTGAAGGTCTGCAGCTCGTCCGGGTAGAAGCCGAGCCCCGCCAGGTCCTGAAGGAGGACGTCGGGGTCGAAGATGCGCAGCACGACCTTCTCGCCGAAGGCGACGGGGAGGGTCGAGACGCGGAGCTCGACCTCGCGGCCGTTGCGGGTCGCCTTGACCCGCCCGTCCTGCGGCCGGCGCTTCTCGGCGATGTCGAGCCGCGACATGGTCTTCAAGCGCGAGACGACGGCGGCGTGGACGATCTTCGGCATCTTCTGAATATCGTGGAGGACCCCGTCGATCCGGAAGCGGATGAGGCTCTGGTCGCGCTTGGGCTCGACGTGGATGTCCGAGGCACGGCTGTCGAAGGCGTGCTGGAGCATGAACTCGACGGCGTTGACGACGTGCTGGTCGGAGGACTCGATCTCCGACTCGCTCTTCATGCGGACGAGCTGCTCCAAGTTCCCGAGGTCGATCCCCGTCGAGAGGTCGCGCTCGGCCCGCTTGACCGAGTGGCGCAGGCCATAGAACTCGGTGATCGCCTTCAGGATGTCGGGCTCGGAGGCGATCACCAGCTCGAGGTCGCGGCCGGCGATGCGCTTGAACGAGTCGATCCCCTCGATGTCGTAGGGGTTGGCGCAGGCGACCCGGAGGTGCCCCTTGACCATCTCCAACGGGATCATGCGGTGCTTGCGGGCGAAGGGGCGCGAGACCTTCGACTCGATCAGGTCGGCGTTCAGGTTCAGGGTGTCGATGCGGACGTGGGGGAGCCCGGCGTCTCTAGCGATCGTCTGGGCGATTTCGAGCTCGCCGATGACTCCGACGCCGCCGGCACCGTTCTTCAAATCGGGGAGGCGCAGCCGGATCACCAGGTCGTAGGCGAGCGCCTTCTGCTCGTAGGAGCTGTGCGAGCGCAGCCGGCTCGGCACCTGCCGCGCCTCCTTCTTGATGGCCTCGGCGTGCTCCTCGGCGATCCGGCCCTGGCGAAGCAGGATGTCGGCGACCAACTCGGGCGTCAGATTCATGGATGTCCTCGTGCAGAGTGTAGCTTAGAGTTGTTGAGGGCATCGACCCTGCATGCTCTCTGGCGAGAGGGAGAGATCGATCCATGCGCGAGGTAAGGAGAACGAACCGTCCCTGGACCCTGGCCCCCTGGGGGCTCGCCGTCCTCTGCTCCATCTACACCTGCTCGGCCCGCGGCCGCTCCGGCGCCGACCTGCCGCTTTCGAGCATCCACCTGCCCCCCGGCTTCTCCATCTCGCTCTTCTCGGGCGACGTGCCCGGCGCCCGCTCGCTCTCCCTGTCGCCCGGCGGAGTGCTCTACGTCGGCACCCAGGAGGGGAAGGTCTACGCTCTGGTCGACCGGAACCGCGACGGCAAGGCCGACAAGGTCTACACGGTCGCCTCCGGCCTCGACACCCCGAACGGCGTCGCCTTCAAGGACGGCGCCCTCTACATCGGCCTGGTCTCCCAGATGCTCCGGCTGGACGCCATCGAAGCGCACCTGGAGCACCCGCCGAAGCCGGTGCCGGTGGGGCCGGCCTTCCCCACGGACCGCGGCCATGGCTGGAAGTTCATCCGCTTCGGGCCGGACGGCCAGCTCTACGTGCCGGTCGGGGCGCCCTGCAACATCTGCGAGATCAAGGACCCCTACGCGACGATCAACCGCATGCGGGTCGACGGCAACAGCCGGCAGATCTTCGCCCGCGGCATCCGCAACACCGTCGGCTTCGACTGGCAGCCGGGCACCGGCGTCCTCTGGTTCACCGACAACGGCCGCGACTGGCTGGGTGACGACCTGCCCCCCGACGAGCTCAACCGGGCGCCCCAGGCGGGCCTTCACTTCGGCTACCCCTTCTGCCACGGCGGCGACCTCGCCGACCCCAAGTACGGCGCCGGCCACCCCTGCTCGCAGTACACCCCGCCGGCCATCAAGCTCGGGCCGCACGTGGCGGCGCTCGGGATGCGCTTCTACACCGGCGCCATGTTCCCCCCCGAGTACAAAAACCAGATCTTCATCGCCGAGCACGGCTCCTGGAACCGCAGCACCCCCATCGGCTACCGGGTCTCCCTGGTCAAGGTGGAGGGCGACCGCGCCGTCTCCTACCAGCCGTTCGCCGAGGGCTGGCTCGGCGGCGGGCGCAACTGGGGCCGGCCGGTGGACGTCGAGGTAGCGCCGGACGGCGCCCTCCTCGTCTCGGACGACAAGGCGGGGGCGATCTACCGCATCGCCTATACCGGCACTGGCGGCACTGGCGGCACTAAGCCAGCTACGAAGTAGCCCTCCGAAGTCTTCGTGGAAGAAGAAAAAGCGGGCGCCCTCCGGACGGGGGCGCCCGCGGTCCTTCCCGGGCCCGCCAAAAGCTCGCTTCAAACGCCGCCGTACCGCCTTTCCGGATCTCTATCCTACTGAATCTTTTATGGTTAACTTCCCTCGCCGAGAGCGAGAGAAGAACCATGACCGAGCCGCTGCGCCTCCTGATCGTCGACCGCCATCAGCTCTTCCGGGAGTGCCTCGCCGCGGTCCTCGACCTGCCGGAAGGGGGTTTCCGGGTGGAGATCGCCAGCCTCGCCGGTATCGGCGGCATCGCCGGCAGCGCCAGCATCGGCGGCATGGCCCCGGTCGCCGCCGATCTCGCCGAGACGGTCCTGGGGCTCCTCGCGGCCCGCCCCTTCGACGTGCTCCTCGTCGGCCTCGACCTGCCGGGCCTGCCGAGCGCCGCCGGGCTGATCCGGCAGGCGGCGGCGCGCTCCCCCGAGACCCAGGTCGTCGTCCTGGGGAGCGCCGCGGCGGACGACGAGATCGTCGCCTGCCTGGAGGCGGGGGCGCGGGGCTATGTCCTGCGCGAGCAGTCGCTCGACGAGCTGCGGACGGCGATCGAGCGGGTGGCGGCCGGCGAGACCCTGGTGCCCCCGGAGATCGCCCACCGGCTGTTCGGCCGCCTGGGCGAGCTCGGCCGCGAGGGCCGGCGGCGCCGCCGGCTGGAGTTCCTCGATCTGACCGCCCGCGAGATCCAGATCCTCGGCCTGATCGCCCAGGACCTCCGAAACCAGGAGATCGCGGACCGCCTCTGTCTCTCCGTCCACACGGTCAAGAACCACGTCCACAACATGCTCGAGAGACTGGAGCTCACCACCCGGGCCGAGGTCGTAAAGTACGCGCGGGACCGCGGCTGGTTATCCTCCCCCAGCGCCTCACCCAGCCCGACAGTCGTCCGGCCCGGTTCCGGTCCGGCAGAGCGCTGAATCCTTTTTAGTCCCCCCGATCCATTGTCGCCAGAAGGCCGCTGCCCCAAAAGGGGAGCGGCCTTATGGGAGAACCGCTGGGACTGAGAATCGTGGGGCAGGATCGCCTCTTCGTCGAGGCGGTCGTGGCCTGGCTCGCCTCCCGCCCCGATTTCCGGGTGATCGACCTCGCGGCCGCCAATGCCGCCGATGCCGCCAATGCCGCCGATGCCGCGGCATCGGTGACGCCGGAGCCTCCGGCCTGGGGCGTCGACGTGGTGCTGATCGACTCCAGCCACCGCGACGAGGCGCTCGCCGCCGCCTGGCGGGTGGGGGAGGAGCTGCCGGGGGCGAAGCTGCTGATTCTCGGGATCGAGCAGGAGGACGAGGGGGTGCTCGACTTCGTCGAGGCGGGGGCCCATGGCTACCTCCTCAAAGGGGCGTCGGCGGCCGACCTCGCGGCGGCCATCCACGACGTCCACGCCGGCCGGACCCGCTGCTCGCCGCGGATCGCCGCCGCGGTCCTGGCGCGGATCGGGCGCCTGGGCGAGCTCGACCGCGCCGATCGCGCCGGGCGGCAGCCCGCCGCCGGCCCGCACGAGGCCCTGACCGGCCGCGAGCTCGACATCCTCCGCCTGCTCGCGGACGGCCTCTCCAACAAGGAGATCGCGCTGCGCCTCTCGATCAGCCTCTCGACGGTCAAAAACCACGTCCACAACCTGCTCGTCAAGCTCGCCGTCCGCCGCCGCCGGGAGGCGATCCGGTTCGCCTACGAGCAGGGGCTCCTCCCCGATCTTCTGGGGGACCGGGAGGGAGGATGACTTTTAGGACTGGGGATCGCTGGCGTAGTCTGCAATAACCGAACGCCCTACCACCCCACCCGCCCACCCGAACGCCAGGAGCGCGATCCCTCCCGCGAGCCACTCCCGCCAGGCGGAAATCGTAATCACCACCCGGTGCCGGCCCGGCGGCACGGCCACTCCCAACAGGACGAGATCGAGCGGCATCGTTTCTAGCCTCCGCCCCTCGGCCTCCGCCCGGTAGAGCGGCAGCCAGGCACGGCGGACGGCGACCACCCCGGCCGCCCCTTCCACGTCGAGCTCGATCCGGTCGGGGGTTTCCGAGACCGCGCGGACCCGGCCGGGGCCCTGGAGGATCGGCCGGGGCACCACGGCGGTCCCCAGCGGATCGGCCGCCTGCACCACCGCCTCCCGCGCCGCCTCCGGGCTCGCCGCAACGACCGTCCGTCGCGGCCACCAGGCGAGCGGGGCGGGATCGCGGACGGCGTAGAGCCGGCTTTCCACCCCGTAGCGCTCGGCGCGATCGAGAAGCGTGAGCTCGGGGACCCCCGGCTCGGAAAAGAGCACCGCCGCCTCGACGCCGGTCAGGCGCATCCAGAGCGCCCGCTCGGGCCAGCCGCGATGAGGGAGCGGGGTCAACATCCGATGGAAGGGGACGGTCTGCATCCCTTCGAGATCGGGGGCGAGCGGGTAGCTGAGGCCGTGGAGGAGACCGGGGGCGGGACCCAGGTCGGCCGCCTTGATCCGCTCGGCCACCGAGTGCGGCCCCGGGGGGAGGCGGTAGGCCGGCTCCCGCCGCCAGTGGGGGGCGACGGTCAGCTCGTCGAGCGCTGCCGGGGGATGGCCGAGGGCCGCCTGGCGATTCCGAGCCCAGGGGGCGGGCTCCCGATAGGGGGCCGTCGAATCGGTGACGACCAGGGGCCAGAGCTGGGCGAGGGCCGCGAGCTGGAGGGCGGCGACGAGCGCCGGTCGACCTCGGCCTGTCGCCCAGGCGGCGCCGACTAGGGCGGTTCCGGCCACGGCGAGGGCGAGTGCCCAGGCGCCGAGCTGGGCCGCCAGGAGCGCGAGCGCCGTCTCCCGGGCTGGTCCCGGGGAGGTCTGGGCGAGCCGCGGTGCGGCGGCGGCGAGGAAGCTGGCGGTCCCGAGCTTCAGGCTGGCGGCGAGCGCCAGGGCGAGGCTGCCCCCCACCGTCGCCGCCCGGCGCCAGGAGCGCGCCGCTAAAGCCTCGTCGAGCCCCCAGCCGGCGAGGAGCGGCAGCCCTAGAGCGAAGAGGAAGAGGAACTTCTCCGGGAAGCGGAAGAGCCCGAACGAGAGCCGGGCGAGCGCCGGCCCCCAGGCGCCGCCGACGATGGCGAGGCCGAGCCCGGCGGCGGCGAGGAGGGCCCAGCCGCGATGCTTGCGGACGCCGGCAGCGCTGAGCCAGAGGCCCACGATCCCCGGGTAGAGAGTGAGGAAGAGCGGCACGACGGGGAGGATCGCCACCGCCCAGACCCCCCGCGGACCGATCCAGGTTGGCCGGCCGAAGGGGAAGGGGATGGCGAGCTCCAGGAGCCGCCAGGGGTGAAGGGCGTAGTCCGCCGCCTGCGCGGCCGACATCCCCACCCCGCCGCGGACGGTCGACGAGAGCACCTCGAGGAGCGCCACGAGCTGGGGGAGGGCGACCGCGGCACCGAGAGCAACGATTCCGGCGGCGGTCGCGAGGCCGCGCTTCCCACCCTGCCGCTCGACCGCCACGAGGAGCAGGGGAACGAGGCCGAGCGCCGCCGCCACCGGCTCGCCGCCGAGGATCGCGAGGCCGCAGGCGAGCCCCCCGAGGGCGATCCCGCGCCGGCCGCCGCGGGCGGCGCCGAGGAGGACGAGGGGCCACCAGGCGGCCACGGTCAGCAGGTTGTAAAAGGAGAGGGCCGAGAGCATCCACCCCGAGCCGGCATAGGTGATCCCGGCGAGGAGCGCCCCGGGAGGCCCCTGCCCCAGCTCCCGCGCCAGGGCCGCCATGGCGCAGAGGGCGAGCAGCCAGTGCAGCGCATAGTGCAGGTTGAAGGCGCTCCAGAAAGGGAGCACCAGGTAGAGCAGGTTGCCGGGATAGTAGGGGAGCGCGTTGGGGTTGCCCCGGAACGGCTGCCCCAGCCCCCAGGCCGGATCGACCGCCGGGATCCGCCCCGCCGCCAGCTCCCGGGCGCCGAAGGCTTTGAGAACGAGATGGGTGGTGAAGACGTCGCGGAGAAAGAACGTCCGCCGTCCGGCAATCGCCGGCAGACAGACCCACGCCCAGAGGGCGAGCGCCAGGGCGAGCACCGCCAGGAGGGCGCGCGGACGCTGCCGGCCGGGGCCGGCTTCCGAGGCAATCGGATTGGGGTTCACGGGGGGCGAGTATAGCCCTGCCCGCGGCGACCGTCAGCCGTGGACGGCGGGGGAGACGCCGAGGCCGCGAGCGAGCTCGGCCTCGAATTCCCGCCAGTCGAGGAACCGGTCGGCGAGAGCCGCGGGATCGATGCCGCGGGAGGCGAGCCGGTGGAAGAGGCGCCAGTGGCGGCTCTCCGCCGGGCCCAGATCGGCGAGGAGGAGCGCCACCTCCCGATCCTCGACGACCTCCGCGAGCAGCGTGAACCGCTCGCAGCTCCTCGCCTCGACGAGGGCGGCGAAGAGCAGGCGGTCCACCTTCGTCCAGGGTTCCCGGCCGGGGACGATCCGCTGCCGCAGCGCCTGCGCCCAGGGGTTCTTCCGCCGCCCCCCGAGCGGCCAGCCGCGCTCGACGAGGATCGCGACCACCCGCCTAAAGTGCTGGACCTCCTCGGCGGCCAAAGCCGCTGCCCGCTCCACGAGCTCGGAGTCGTCGGGGTAGTAGCCGGCGAGCGAGAGGGCGTACATGGCGACCTGCTGCTCACAGACCGCATGGTCGGCGAGGAACTCGGGAAGGTTCGCGGCGGCGATCTCCGCCCAAGACCGGGGCGTCTCGTGAAGGAGCGGCAGCTCGGCGAAGACCGCCGCGAAGCCGACCGGCTCCGCGTTGGGCTCCACGGCTGAATCCGAAGGGGGATGGGGGTCGCGGACGAGGGGGCCCATGAGAGTTGGGGCGGCCGGTGCTCCGGGAGGGAGGGCCGGCCGCCAGAGATCGTAGCAGACCGGACTTCCGACCGGTCCCGGACAGGTTTTCGAAGCTCCCGGACAGGTTGGGGAACGTCCCGTCTTCGCGCGGGTACCGAAGAGGGGCAGTGAAGTGATCGCCCCTCTTCAACCACGGCGCTCCCAGCCATGAGCAGGTAGATCCAGATCCGAGAGACGGCTCTCCAAGCGTGAGCGAGGCGTCTCAAAGTCAGAGATACGGGTCTCCAGACCCGAGACACGGGGACTCCGACTCGGAGATACGGGGGCGCAAGGTCCGAGATACGGATCTCCAAGCCAGAGATACGGGGGCGCAGAGTCCGAGACACGGGTCTCCAGGTCAGGGACACGGGGGCGCAGGCTCAGAGTACGGGGAAGCAGAGCCTGAGATACGGGGTCGGCAAGCCGAGCCCCTTGGCGCCAGGCCGGAGAGGCGTAACCGGAGTACAGGGCAAGAGGCTGCACTCTCGGGTGCCAGGACCGTGCGGTTCGCCTTGCGGTTTGCTCGGGGTCCCTGCGACCTGGTTCCCCAGAGGACTTGCACCTCCTCGTCACGGTTCATGCTGGGCACACAAGCGAGCGAGGGGGGCCGTCCGGCCCCCCTCGTTGGTCTGCCAGGCAGGACGGCACGCCGCTTCCCCCTCGATAGCTGAAGCCCCCGCCGCTCTTTGCCACTCCGGCCTCAATCTGGTAAACAGGAGCCCCCTCAAGTGGCAGGCGATCTGCAAAACGGCGGGGGGGAGGCAAAGAGCATGGCGGCCGAGCGGGATGGACAGCGGGAGACGAGCGTAGCGGCGACCGCCGATCCGCTCTGGTACAAGGACGCTGTCCTCTACGAGGTGCACGTCCGCGCTTTCGCCGACTCGCGACGGCGACGGCATGGGGGACTTCAAGGGGCTGACCGCCAAGCTCGACTACCTCCAGGAGCTGGGGGTGACGGCGATCTGGATCCTGCCCTTCTACCCCTCCCCCTGGCGCGACGACGGCTACGACATCTCCGACTACACGAGCATCCACCCCGCCTACGGCAATCTCAAGGACTTCAAGGTCTTCCTCCGGGAGGCTCACCGGCGGAACCTCAAGGTGGTCACCGAGCTGGTCGTCAACCACACCTCGGACCAGCACCCCTGGTTCAAGCGCGCGCGGACGTCGCCGCCGGGGAGCCGCTACCGGAACTTCTACGTGTGGAGCGACGATCCCGGCAAGTACGCCGATGCGCGCATCATCTTCAAGGACTTCGAGACCTCGAACTGGACCTGGGACCCGGTCGCTAAGGCCTACTACTGGCACCGCTTCTTCTCGCACCAGCCGGACCTGAACTTCGACGACCCGCGGGTCCACAAAGCGCTTTTGGACGCCCTCGACTTCTGGATGGAGATGGGGGTCGACGGGCTGCGGCTCGACGCCGTCCCCTATCTCTACGAGCGCGAGGGGACCCACTGCGAGAACCTGCCGGAGACCCACGAGTTCTTAAAGAAGCTCCGCGCCCATGTCGACTCGAAGTTCCCCGGCCGGATGCTCCTCGCCGAGGCCAACCAGTGGCCGGAGGACTCGATCGCCTACTTCGGCGACGGCGACGAGTGCCACATGGCCTTCCACTTCCCGGTCATGCCGCGGCTCTTCATGGCGATCCGCATGGAGGACCGCTTCCCCATCGTCGACATCCTCCAGCAGACGCCCCAGATCCCCGAGAGCTGCCAGTGGGCGACCTTCCTGCGCAACCACGACGAGCTGACCCTGGAGATGGTGACCGACGAGGACCGCGACTACATGCACCGGGTCTACGCCAAGGACCCCAAGGCGCGGATCAACCTGGGGATCAGGCGGCGGCTCGCCCCCCTCCTCGGCAACGACCGGCGGCGGATCGAGCTGATGAACGGCCTCCTCTTCTCCCTGCCCGGGGCGCCTGTCCTCTACTACGGCGACGAGATCGGGATGGGGGACAACATCTACCTGGGGGACCGAAACGGCGTCCGCACGCCCATGCAGTGGAGCGGCGACCGAAACGCCGGCTTCTCGCGCGCCAACCCGCAGCAGCTCTACCTGCCGGTGGTGGTCGACGGCGGCTATCACTACCAGGCGGTGAACGTCGAGGACCAGCAGGGGAATCCGCACTCGCTCCTCTGGTGGACCCGGCGGCTGATCGCGCTTCGCAAGCGCCACCGGGCCTTCAGCCGTGGCAGCCTCGCCTTCCTCCACCCGGAGAACCACCGCATCCTCGCCTTCGTAAGGCGCCACGGGGACGAGATCCTCTTAGTCGTCGCCAATCTCTCGCGTTTCGCCCAGCCGTTCGAGCTCGATCTCTCCGAGTTCGCCGGGATGTCCCCGGTCGAGCTCTTCGGGGGGACCTGCTTTCCCCCCATCGGCGACGGGCCCTACCCCCTGATGCTCGGGCCCTCCGGGTTCCTCTGGTTCGCCCTCGAACGCAAAGCGCCGCGGCGGCGGCATCTCGCGGTGCCGGTCCTGCCGGTCGACGACGCCTGGGACGGGCTTCTCGAAGGGCCGGGCCGGGAGCGGCTGGAGGCGGTCCTCCCCCAGGTGCTCGCGAGCTACAGCTGGTTCGGCGGCAAGGGGCGGACCCCGCGCTCCATCCGGGTCCGCGAGGTCCTGCGCTTCGACGAGCGCGCGGACGAGGAGGACGGGTTGAGCGATGCCGCCCTCCTCCTCCTCGCGGTCGAGTACGCCCAGGGCGAGCCCGAGACCTACGCCCTGCCGCTCGTCTTCGCGAGCGGCGAGCGGGCGGCGCGCCTCCGCGAGCGGCAACCGCAGTCGGTCGTCGCCCAGATCGAGGGGGGGACGATGGGGTTCTCTTCGACGCCCTGGCCGACCCCGAGTTCGCCAACGGTCTCCTCGCCGCGATCTCCCGCCGGCGGCGTTTCCGCGGCGAGGAGGGGGCGAGCGAGCTCGTCGCTCTCCCCACCGCGGCCTTCCGCAACGTCTCCGGGAGCCGATGGCCGGGATGGCAGGGATCACCGGCCCGGGTCCCGTGCTCCTCGGCGGCGAGCCGAGCAACACCCTGGTGGCCTTCGGCGACCGCTTCGTGTTGAAGCTCTTCCGCCGGCTCGACCCCGGGGTCAACCCGGACCTGGAGATCGGCCGCTTCCTGACCGAGGAGGCGGGCTTCCCCCACACCCCGCCGGTCGCCGGCAGCCTCGAGCTGCGGCGCGAGCGGGAGGAGCCGGCGACCCTCGCCATTCTGCTGGGCTATGTCGCCAACGAGGGGGACGCCTGGACCTTCACCCAGGACGCTCTCGGCCGCTATATCGAGCGGGTCCTGGCCGAGAGCGGGACCCACGTGCCGGCCCCGCCGCAGGGCTCGATCCTCACCCTCGCAGAGCGCGAGCTGCCCGACGCGATCTACCAGCGGATGGGCACCTACCTGTCTTCGGCGCAGCTCCTGGGCGAGCGCACGGCGGAGCTGCACTTAGCCCTCGCTTCCCGCCCCGACGGTCCCGGCTTCGAGCACGAGCCCTTCTCGCTCCTCTACCAGCGCTCGCTCTACGAGTCGATCCGCACCGCGGTGAGCCGCAACTTCACGCTTCTGGAGCAGCGCCTGGGCCAGCTCCCGGAAGCGCCGGCGCGGCTCGCCCGGGAGGTGCTCGCGAGCCGCGAGCGCCTCGCCGAGCGGCTCTCGGGGCTCCTCGCGGCCAAGCTCTCGGGGGTGCGCATCCGGACCCATGGGGACTACCATCTGGGCCAGGTGCTCTACACCGGCCGCGATTTCGTCCTCCTCGACTTCGAGGGGGAGCCGGCGCGGCCGCTCTCCGAGCGGCGGCTGAAGCGCTCTGCCCTAAGAGACGTCGCCTCGATGCTCCGCTCCTTCCACTGCGCGGCGGGCGTCGCCTTCCTCGCCGAGGCCGAACGCGGGGTGGCGCAAGGGGCGGCGCTGGTGGCCCTCGAAGGGTGGCTGCGGAGCTGGGAGCGCGCCGCCTCGGCCACCTTCCTCGCCGCCTACCTGGAGCGCTCGCGGGCCGGCGCGGCGCCCTATCTGCCGCCGGCGCGGCAGGAGCTGTCTCTGTTGCTCGACGCCTTTCTGCTCGAAAAGGCGGTCCACGAGCTGGGATTCGAGCTGAACCACCGGCCGGGCTGGGTCGGCATCCCTCTCCAGGGGATTCTCCAGGTCCTGGGCGAGCCCGCGTAAGGAGCCGATGTGAACAGCGACCTCGATCTGCAGGAGCTGGCGCGCCTCTACGGCGTCCAGACCGCGTACCACGACGCCCTGGGGCAGCACCGGGAAGCGACCCCGGAGTCGCTCCTCGCCATCCTCGCTGCCCTGGACGCGCCGGTCGTAGGAAGGGCGGACGTGGAGGAGGCTCTGCGGGAGCGCCGGGCGGAGCTCGACTCTCGCCTCCTGGAGCCGGTGGCGGTCGCCTGGGAGGGGGGCCCCCTGGAGCTCGATCTCCGGCTCGGGAGAGAGGACGGCACCTCGCTCGCCCTCCACGTCGATCTGGAGGACGGCGGCCGGCGCGGCTGGTCCTTCGAGCCCGCGGCGCTCCCCCTCGCCGCCGACGGCAGCCGCAAACTCACCCTCCCCGAGAAGCTCCCTCCGGGCTACCACCACCTCCGCCTGGCGACCGCCCGCCGGGCGGCCGAGGTGATGGTGATCTCCGCCCCCCGCCGCGCCTTCGGCGCCGAGGGGGACCCGATCTGGGGTGTCTTCCTCCCTCTCTATGCTCTCCGCACCCGGCGGAGCTGGGGGGCGGGTGACCTCTCCGACCTGGAGACCCTCTCGAACTGGGTCTCCTCCCTGGGCGGCGGGGTCGTCGCCACCCTCCCCCTCCTCGCCGCGTTTCTGGACGAGCCGTTCGAGCCCAGCCCCTACGCCCCGGCCTCCCGGCTGTTCTGGAACGAGCTCTATTTAGATCCCCGGGTGCTGCCGGAGTTCGCCGAGTCGTCGGCGGCCCAGCGCCTGGTCGAGTCGCCCGACTTCCGCCGCGAGCTCGATCACCTCAAAGCCAGTCGGCTCGTCGACTACCGCGAACTGATGATCGCCAAGCGCCGGGTGTTCGAGGAGATGGCGCACCGGTTCTTCTCCCGCCCGTCGCGGCGGCGGGAGGAGTTCGAGAGCTTTCTCGAAGGGATGCCCGAGGTCGAAAACTACGCCGCCTTCCGCGCCGTGGGCGACCGGCGGGGGGAAGCCTGGTTGAGCTGGCCGGAACGCCTGCGCGAGGGGAGCCTCGCTCCTGCCGACTACGACGAGGAGGACCGGCGCTACCACCTCTTCGTGCAGTGGGCGACCGCCGAGCAGATGCGCTCGCTGGCCCTGGAGGCGCGGCGCCAGGGGCCGGGGCTCTACCTCGATCTGCCGCTGGGGGTGGGCGGGGCGTCCTTCGACGTCTGGCGCGAGCCGGCGATCTTCGCCCGTGGCGCCTCGGCGGGCGCGCCGCCCGACTCGCTCTTCACCAAGGGGCAGAACTGGGGTTTCCCGCCGCTCTCGCCGGAGCGGATGCGGGAAGACGGCTACGGCTACTTGATCGACACCCTGCGGCACCACATGGAGCACGCCGGCATCCTCCGCATCGACCACGTCATGCAGCTCCATCGCCTGTTCTGGATCCCGCAGGGGATGGGGGCGAAGGACGGGGTCTACGTCCGCTACCCGGCGGAGGAGCTCTACGCCATCCTGTCGCTCGAATCGCACCGCCACCGGACCTGGATCGTGGGTGAGAACCTGGGCACCGTGCCGCCCGAGGTGTCGGAGGGCATGGACCGCCACGGCATCCTGGGCATGTACGTCGTCCAGTACGAGCTCCAGCCGGGGAGCGAGGGCACCCTGCGGGAGCCGCCGGCCGCCTCCGTGGCGAGCCTCAACACCCACGACATGCCCACCTTCCGCGCCTTCTGGGAGGGGAGAGACGCCGACGACCTGGAGAAGCTCGGGTTCTTCACCGCGGAAGAGGCGCGGGTCGAGAAGGAGCGCCGGCGCACCCTCCGCGAGGGCCTGACCGGGATGCTCCCGAACCCGCCGAAGGACGACGGGGAGGCCAGCAAGGCCGTCCTCCACGATCGCCTCGCCCGGCTGGCGAGGAGCCCGGCGCGGATGGTGCTCGTCAACCTGGAGGACCTCTGGCAGGAGTCCGAGCCGCAGAACGTCCCCGGCACTCACACGGAACGCCCCAACTGGCAGCGCAAGGCGAAGCTCGGCTTCGAGGAGCTCTCGACCCGGCCGGACGTGGTCGAGGCGCTCCGCGGCATCAACGGGCTCCGCGAGGAGAGGAAGCGACATGGCTGACGAGAAGAGCAAGGGCCGGAAGTGGTGGGAGCGGCCGGAGCCGGAGCCGGAGCCGGAGAAGCCGGCGGAACTCTGGCGGATGCGGGGCCGGATGCTGGCCGGATAGGGTGCCGGACACGGTGCTGACGAGCGGCGGCCCAATCGCCGGCTCGGCCCTCGCCCCCGATCCGCCCGCCGAACGGCCCGTCGACCTCGCGCCCGTTCCGGCTTGCGGAGCCCGTCGAGCCCGTCGAGGTCGTTTCGAGCCACGAGCTGACCGACCAGGACGTCTACCTCTTCCGCGAGGGCACCCACTACGAGGTGTACGACAAGCTCGGGGCGCACCTCGATACCGTCGACGGCGTGGCGGGGACCCGCTTCGCCGTCTGGGCGCCGGACGCCGAGCAGGTCTCGGTGATCGGCGACTGGAACGACTGGGACAAGACCGCCGACCGGATGCGCCTCCGCGGCAGCTCCGGCCTCTGGGAGCTCTTCCTCCCCGCCGCCGCCAAGGGGATGCGCTACAAGTACCACGTCGTCTCCCGCTACCGCGGCTACCGGGCGGACAAGGCCGATCCCTTCGCCTTCTATGCCGAGACGCCGCCGCGGCAGGCTTCGGTCATCTGGGATCTCGACTACGAGTGGGGGGATGGCGAGTGGATGGCCGGGCGCGGCGCCCGCAGCTCGGCGACGGCGCCGATGTCGATCTACGAGATCCACCTCGGCTCCTGGCGCCGGGTGCTGGAGGAGGGGAACCGCTCGCTCACCTATCGCGAGATGGCGCCGCTCCTGGCCGAGCACATGAAGCGGATGGGTTTCACCCACGTCGAGATGATGCCGGTCATGGAGCACCCCTTCTTCGGCTCCTGGGGCTACCAGTCGCTGGGCTACTTCGCCCCCTCCAGCCGCTTCGGCACCCCGCAGGACCTCATGTACCTGATCGACTACCTCCACCAGCAGGGGATCGGGGTGATCCTCGACTGGGTGCCGTCGCACTTCCCGACCGACGAGCACGGCCTCGCCTTCTTCGACGGCACCCACCTCTACGAGCACGCCGATCCCCGGAAGGGTTATCACCCCGACTGGAGCAGCTACATCTTCAACTACGGCCGGACCGAGGTGCGGAGCTTCCTCGGCAGCAGCGCCCTCTTCTGGCTCGACGTCTACCACGCCGACGGCCTAAGGGTGGACGCGGTCGCCTCCATGCTCTACCTCGACTATTCCCGGAAGGCCGGCGAGTGGATCCCCAACCAGCACGGCGGCCGGGAGAACCTGGAGTCGATCTCTTTTCTCAGGGCGCTGAACGAGCGGGTCTACGAGGTGCATCCCGACGTCCAGACGATCGCCGAGGAGTCGACCGCCTGGCCCATGGTGTCGCGGCCGACCTACGTCGGAGGGCTTGGGTTCGGCTTCAAGTGGGACATGGGGTGGATGCACGACACCCTGGAGTACATGGCGCTCGACCCCATCCACCGGAAGTTCCGCCACAACCTGCTCACCTTCCGCACCGTCTACGCCTTCGCCGAGAGCTTCGTCCTGCCGCTCTCGCACGACGAGGTGGTGCACGGCAAGGGGTCGCTCTACGGCAAGATGCCGGGGAGCGAGCAGCAGAAGCTCGCGAGCCTGAGGCTCCTCTACGCCTACATGTTCTCCCAGCCGGGCAAGAAGCTCCTCTTCATGGGCGCCGAGCTCGGCCAGTCGCGGGAGTGGAACCACGACGGGAGCCTCGACTGGCACCTCCTCGAGGACCCGGGGCATGCCGGTCTGGAGAGCTGGCTCGCGGATCTGAACCGGCTCTACAGCAGCGAGCCGGCCCTCCACGAGCTCGACTGTGCCCCCGAGGGCTTCGAGTGGATCGATTGCAGCGATGCCGAAAAGAGCATCCTCGCTCTTCTCCGCAAGGGAAAGAAAGGGACCTCGCCGGTCCTCGTCGTCCTCAACTTCACCCCGGTCGTCCGCCACGGCTACCAGATCGGGGCCCCGGCGGGCGGCTACTGGCGGGAGGTTTTAAACAGCGACGCCGAGATCTACGGCGGCTCGGCAGAGGGGAACGAAGGCGGCGTCGAGGCGCTCCCGGCCCCCCTCCACGGCCGCCCGTATCTCGTTGACTCTGACCCTGCCGCCGCTCGGGGCGATCTTCCTGCAACAGCGGGAGCCGCCGATGTCGCCTATGCCGCCGATGTCGCCGGAGCAGGAGCCTAAGGAACCCCAGGAACCCAATACCGAGGGGTGAGCCTACCGCCGGAGGGGCGCTCGTTTTTCAGCTGCCAGCCTCACCCCCGCTTTCGCAGCTGCCGGTTCCGCGACCGCTCCTCCTCTTTCCGCTTCTTCGACGCCGCCCAGGAGCAGATGGGGCAGGCGTCCAAGTCGTGGTAGAGGGCCGGGCAGTGCTCGCGGCCGAAGTAGATGATCTCCAGGTGGACCCGGCCCCAGGCGTCCTCGGGGAAGAGGCGCTTCAAATCCCGCTCGGTCTCGACGACGTTCTTCCCCGACGACAGCCCCCAGCGGGCGGCGAGGCGGTGGATGTGGGTGTCGACGGGAAAGGTGGGGATGCCGAAAGCTTGGTTCAGAACCACCGAGGCGGTCTTGTGGCCGACGCCGGGGAGGGCTTCGAGAGCCGCGAAGGTCCGCGGCACCTGGCCGCCGTGCTCCTGGACGAGAATTTCCGAGAGACCCTGGAGGCTCTTCGCCTTCTGCCCGGTGAGGCCGATTTTTCGGATGAGCTCGCGGATCTCTTCGACCGGTAGGCGGGCCATCTGCTCCGGGGTGGCGGCGCGGGCGAAGAGGGCGGGGGTCACCTCGTTGACCAGCTTGTCCGTGGTCTGGGCCGAGAGGACGACGGCGACCAGGAGGGTGAAGGCGTCCTCATGGGCGAGCGGGATGGGGACCTGCGGGTACAATGCGTCCAGGATCGCCAGGATGCGTTGCGCTTTCTCGTTCCGGGTCATGACGTGGGAGTCGTTTCCTCGCCTCCGAGCATAACCTGTATCCACTTCCCATGATCTGCCCCGGTGCCAGCTGGACCAGGCGACGCGGCGTCGCATACCGCGGGAGGCCTCGCGGCCGACCCCGTCCCGGAACGAGAAGAGCCCCGGCCTGGGCCGGGGCTCTTCTCACCGCAAAAACCTTACTGCTACTGGACGTTCAGGGTGAAGTCGTCGACGACGAACGAGGTCTGCAACGAGGCATCCTCGACGCCGACCAGGAAGATCTGCACGGTCTGCCCCTTGAAGGACAGGACGTTGAAGCTCTTCTGCGTGAAGCCCGTCGCTTTGTTCAGGTTGGAGAAGGTGGCGAGGGTCTGAAGCACCGTGCCGGAGGTGTTACGGATCTGCACCTTCAGGGTGTCGAACGCGCTCGTCGTGGTGGTCTCGGCCGTGTCGATGTGGAGCCAGAAGGCGAGCGTCGCCGAGGTGGCGGTCGACGGGATGGTCACCGTCTGGAGGATGCTGTCGGTGTGGGTCGTGCCGTAGCCGTCGAGCCACGCCTTCCATGCTCCGGAGTGGCTGGCCTCACTCGCGGAGTTGCTGACGACGCTGGCGGTGGCCGTCCAGGGCGCCGGGGCGGCCGAGCCGTTCTCGAAGCCGGGGTTGCCGATCAGCTGCTGGATCGAGCCGTTGGTCACCGTCAGGGTGACGGTGGTGGTGTGGGTGATGCCGCCGCCGACGCCGGAGACGGTAATCGTCGAGGTCCCCGCCGCGGTGGCCGCGGCGACGGTGATCGTCATCGTCGAGGTGCCGGAGCCCGGCGCCGCGATCGAGGTCGGGCTGAAGGCGACTGTCACGCCGGTGGGCTGGCCGGTGGCCGAGAGCGCCACGGCGTTGTTGAAGCCGTTCAAGGCCGCGGTGGTGATCGTGACGTTGCCGGCGGTGCCGGCGGCGATGGAGGTCGAGGCAGGGGAGGCCGAGATCGTGAAGTCGGGGTTCGGGGTACCACCCTGGGCGGCGTCGCCGGTGACCACGAGAGCGAAGGGCTGGGGCCCGTTGGGCACGTTGATGGCGCGCACGGTCACCGTGTAGACCCCGGCCGCCGGAGTGGCGAGGAGCACCTGCTCCAGGTTGTTTCGGCGATCGGCGCTACCGCCGGTCGCCGAGACGCCGCCCGAGAAGACGTTCCCCTTGAAGGTGCCGGCGGGGCCGGTGACGATCAGGTCGAGGTCGTTGTTCAGGTGCGGGTTGGCCGCCGGGGTGGAGGGGAAGTCGGTCCACCCCAGGGTGATCTTCAAGGGCTGGGTGTTGCTGTTGACCGTGTAGGTGAAGGTCCGGTCGACGTTCACCGAGCCGGTGGGGAAGCCGGTCGCGTCGTCGGTCACCGAGAGCTTCCGTCCGTCGCCGCTGAAGAAGAGGGCGTTGTCGAGCAGCACCCGGCCCCAGCCCTGGCAGTTCGACGGGATGGCGGTCGCTCCGGCCATGTTGACGGCGGAGTTGATGAGGGTCGCCCGCAGGAGGGCGGCCGAGGGGGTGAAGCCGTTCCCCGCGGTCTTGACCCCGGAGGGATACCAACCATCGGTGTAGTACTGGCGGATGAGCGCGGTCAGGCCCGTGGCGCCCGGCGACGCCATGCTGGTGCCGGATTCGGTCAAGGTGCCGCAGTTGTTGGTCCCCACGTTGCCGTCGTTACCGGCCGAGACGATGTTCGATCCCGGCACCGTGATGTCGGGCTTGATGCGGCCGTCGTCGGTCGGGCCGCAGGAAGAGAAGGAGGCCATGGAGTCGGCGCTCGTGCCGCGGAGCGTGGCGCCCACCGAGACGCCGTTCTTGTTGGTCGACGGGCTGCCCACCGTGCTGGTGCCCGGGCCCGCGTTGCCGGCGGCGAAGAAGATCAGGTCGTCCTTGTGGTCCCACATGAACTGGTCGACGTCCTGGGAGGCCGCGGTGTAGTTGTTCTGCACCGCGCCGTTCTCGTTGTCCCCCCAGGAGTTGGTGTGCAGGCGGGCGCCCTGGGTGTAGGCCTGGAGGAAGATGGGCTTCAGGTCGACCACCGGGCAGCCGATGCCGGGCAGGTCGCCGCAGTTGTCGACCAGATAGCCGGCGTCCTGGATGACCAGCTTGGCGCCGGGCGCCATGCCGTCGGCGGTGTCGTGGGTCAGGAGGTGGGCGAAGTTGTCGCCCGCCACGGTGCCGGCCACGTGGGTGCCATGATTCTGGGTGTCCCACTCGGTGGTCGAGATGCCGCCGCTGCACTCCGAGGAGGCCAGGAAGTCGACGGCGAGGATCTTTCTCTGGGTGTTGTCGACGACGGTGCCGCCGTTGCAGGCGTTGGTCGGCGGCAGGCCCTTGGTGGTGTCGCGGAAGAAGCACATGTCGGCGTCGATCCCGGTGTCGATGATGGCGACCGTCTGCCCCTCGCCGAAGATGCCGTGGGTGAAGATCGGGGTCGTCATGCCGGCGGAGAGCCCGGACTGGCCGACCCAGATGGTGGTGTCGTTGAGCAGCTCCCGCCGCGGCTCCGAGGTCGAGCCAGAAGACCTCGGGGATCTGCGCCAGGTCGTCGCGGAAGCGGACGATCTCGCGCGGCGAGAGGAGAATGCGGACGCGGGAGAAAAAGGAGCCCTGCTTCGAGCCCACGATCCCCTGGACCCCGAGCTCCTTGATCTGCTCGACCACCTGCTGGAGGTCGGCGTCGGGGAAGACGTCGACCATGACGCTCTCGAAGTTGCCGGCGATCTTGTCATCGGCGGGCGTCGCGGAGACCGCGGCGACGTTCTTCGAGATCTTGTAGAAGGGGTGGTAGGGGCCGGTCCAGGTGACGCCGGCGGTGGATTTCAGGGTGCGAAGGGCCTTGCCCTGGCCGGCCGGCATCTTCACGAGATACGTGTAGTAGGGGAGGTAGGTGTAGATCCGGGCCCCGCTCGCCTTGAGCGCCGCGATCTGCTGGGCGGAGACCGGCCCGGGGAACTTGACCAGCATGTACTCGTCACTGGCGCCAATGACGCCAATGGCGCCAATGGCTCCGGCATCGCTCGCCGAGCGGGCGACCAGGTGCTCGGGGATATTGGCTGGCGGGGCGCTGGTGTCGATGACGTGGGAGTTGAGGGAAATTAGCCTCGACCGGTCCGCCGCCTTCTCCTCACCCTGGGCGTTCAAGGCCGAGGTGAAGAGTGCGGCGATCAAAAGAGTGCTTCCGAAAAGACGTCCAGTTTTCATGAATCCTCCAGAGGAAGGAGAAACGATCGATCGGCAGGGGCCGGACCGGCGCCAAGGGGCTGGCTACTTACTCTGGTGCGGGGGGAGGGGTGGAGGGAGCCGGAGGCCGGGAGATCAGCGACGTGGCATCAGCCAACGCTGCCACGAACGTAGAGGTCCTCCCGCTTCCAACCCCGCTCCGCCTGCAGTACTGGTTGCAGTACTGGTAGAAGCTGCTCAGCCTCCCGCGCTCTCTGCCTCTTCGTCGCTTCATCGAAGAGGCGGAGGCGTTCCGCAAGATCGAGCGGTGAATGCCAATGGATAACCATGCAATTACCCTATCAAGAGGAGATGGCCTTGCTCAAGTCAGCAGGGCAGTATGATCTCGCCCCGGGCCACGCCCAGCGTCGCGGCCCCAATCCCCATGAACATCCTCGGCCTCTCCGCCTTCTACCACGAGTCGACCTGCTGCCTCCTCCAGGAGGGCGCCCTGGTTGCCGCGGCCTCCGAGGAGCGGTTCTCGCGGGCCAAGCACGATCCCGGGCTTCCGGTCGAGGCGTTCCGCTTCTGTCTGCGCTCGGGTGGAATCGACGTCTCCGATCTCGATGCCCTCGCCTACTACGAACGGCCGGCCGACAAGCTCTCCCGCCAGCTCTGGGCTGGGGTGCCGGAGGGGAGCTCTCCCGACTTCGCCTGGCTCGACCCGGGGCAGCCCGAGCGCGCCATCCGGGAACGGCTGGGCTACGAGGGGCCTCTCCTCACCTATCCGCACCACCTCTCCCATGCCGCCTCCGCTTTCTTCTACTCGGGCTTCCCGGAGGCCGCCGTCCTCACCGTGGACGGAGTGGGGGAGTGGGCGACGACCACCTACGGCCATGGGGACGGCGCCGGGCTGGAGCTTTTCGAGGAGGTCCGCTTTCCGCACTCCCTGGGCCTCCTCTATGCCACCCTCACCGCCTATCTCGGCTTCCGGGTGAACTCCGGCGAGTACAAGGTGATGGGGCTCGCCCCCTATGGCCGGCCGCGGCTCCTCGATCGGTTGCGACAGCTGATCGCCCTCGGGCCGGGCGGCAGCTATACCCTGGATCTCCGCTACTTCGATTTCGTGCGCGGCCGGCGCATGTACTCCGACTCTCTCTCGGACCTCCTCGGCGCCCCGCCGCGCCGGTCGGGGGAAGAGATCACCCCCTTTCACCAGGATGTGGCGCGGAGCCTCCAGGCCCTCCTGGAGGAGGTGCTGCTCGACAAGGCCCGTTACCTCCACGAGCGGAACGGTTCGCTCAACCTCTGCCTGGCCGGCGGAGTGGCCTTGAACTGCGTCGCCAACGCCCGGCTCCTCCGCCAAGGCCCCTTCGAGCGGCTCTTCGTCCCCCCGGCGGCAGGGGATGCCGGGGGTTGCCTCGGCGCTGCGGCGCTCGCCCATCGCGACCTCTCCGGCGAGTCCGGCGAGCGCCCGAAACCGGAGCCCCTGCGGCACGCCTTCTATGGCCCGCGCTGGCGGGCGGCGGAGATCGCCGCCCTCGTCGCCTCGACCGGCCTCCCCGCCCAGGACTTCAGCGGCCGCGAGCCGGATCTCCTGGCGGCGGTGGTCGATCGCCTGCTGGAACGCAAGGTGGTGGGGTGGTTCCACGGCGCCATGGAGTTGGGGCCGCGGGCTCTCGGAGCGCGGAGCCTCCTCGCCGATCCACGGGACCCGGAGGTCCGCGAGCGCCTGAATCGGATGATCAAGAAACGCGAGGCTTTCCGCCCATTCGCGCCGAGCGTTCTCCTGGCTCATGCGGCCGAGCATTTCGACCTCGACCACCCCTCTCCCTTCATGCTGGAGACCTGCCAGGTGATCTCGCCCCTCCCGCTGCCGGCGATCACCCATGTCGACGGCTCGGCGCGCCCGCAGACGGTCGATCCCGAGGATTGCCCGCGCTTCGCCGCCCTTCTCGCGGAGTTCCACCGGCGGACCGGCTGTCCGATCCTCCTGAACACCTCGTTCAACGTCGCCGACGAGCCGATCGTCTGCTCGCCGTTCGACGCCCTCTTCGGCCTCGGCACCTCCGGGATCGACGCTCTGGTCCTCGAAGATTTTCTTTTTGATCGCTCGGCGCTCCCCGAGGGCTGGGGCGACCTCCTCGCCGCCTGGCAGCCCGACCCGGGAAGCCCGTTCGCGCGGGAGCGGACGGTCCTCGGCGAGAGCCTCTACACCTTTGTCTAGAGCGCAGATAGAGATGACAGACGAGCCGAGGCCGATCAGCATCTGGCTGCCGCGGGAGACCGAGGGCGAGCTGATTTTCGAGCGCCCCGACCCCGGACCGCTGGGGGACCACTACGCCACGCGCAAGGCGATCCCAGCGAAAAAGCGGGCGCGCTGCCGTATCTGCTTCTTCGGCGAATCGGCGGCCGCCGGCTACCTCTACGCTCCCCACCTGACTCCCGCCCAGGTGCTGGAAGAGCAGCTGAACCATGTCGGGGGACCCGGGGCCTTCGAGGTGGTCGACCTCGCCCGCACCAACGAGACTCTGGGGCCGCTGGTCGCGACCGCCCAGGCGGCGATGCAGCTCGCTCCCGACCTCCTGGTGATCTACACCGGCAACAACTGGAACCTTTTGGAGACCCCGGAGCTCTCCCCCTACGCCCCCTCGGTGCCGGCGCGCCAGCGCTATGCCGAGGCCCTCGCCGCTGGCGGTGTTCTGGGCCCCGCCCGCCGGGCGCGGATGGAGATCGCCCAACTCGCCGGCCAGGCCTTCGCCCACATCGCCGAGATCGCCAGGCTAGGCATTCCGGTCCTCCTGGTAATTCCCGAGGTGAATCTGGCGGACTGGGAGAGCCTGCAGCCGGTGGTCTGGCTACCGGGAGAGGGAACGGCTCGCTGGTACGAAGCCTTGCGCCGGGCGCTCGCGCTCCTCGCCGAGGGGAAGACGGAAGAGGCCCAGGCAGCAGCGTGGGAGATGGTCGAGCTCGACTCTGGCACCAATCCCACCCCCTTTCGCCTCCTCGCCCGGGCTCTCGCTGTCGAGGGGCGGAGAGAGGAGGCGCGGGACGCCTGCATTTCGGAGGTCGACAGCCAGCACTACGCCCTCCTCGGCTTCCTGGGTGCACCGCAGGCGACGACGGTCGCCCGGGAGATCCAGGAGCATGTCGCCCGGCAGCACGGCTTCGCGACAGTCGACCTACGGCCGGTCTTCGCCGAGCACGGCGGTTCTCCCCTCCCGGGTCGGCGGTTCTTCCTCGACTACTGTCACCTCACCGTCCTGGGGATGCAGGTGGCAATGGCCGCCGTGAGCGCCGAGGTGCTCCGCCTGACCGGCTCCGAGTCGGGCACCTCGCCGGAAGGCTGGCGCGATCTCCTGGAGCGCCTGCCCGCCCCGGTTGTCTCGCCGGAAGCGGACGCCACCGCCAAACTCGGCGCCGCCCTCCACAACGCCCATCGGCTGCTCCCGGTGATTGCGGAGACCAAGCTCTCCCTCCTCATGCACTGGTGCCAGGCGGCTCTCGACGCCTCCCCCGGCGTTGCGGAGGCTCTGCTCGCCGTCGCCGCCGCCCGCGCCACCCCGGGGCCGGCCGTCCTCTCTGCCGCCTTGGCGCGGAACTTCGCCTCGCCCTACCGGCTCCTCCTCCAGCACGGCTGGCGCTGGGACTTCCTGGATGCCGACCTTCTCCAGGCGATCCGCAACGTGCTCCTTCGTGCCGGCCACCCGGCGGCAGGGGAGGAGATCGATCGCCTCCTCCTCGCCGGGTACGGCCTGCCGCCCGAGGGGGCCGACCTCTCCCGGCCGCCGTTCCTCGCCGAACCGCTGGCGCGCTTCTTCCCGGAAGCCATGAGCTCCTCCGGGATTCCCGGCCGCGCCGCCTATCGCTCGCCCTGGCCCGAATCGACTTTCTGCCTCATCTGCGACGCCACCCTGGAGGTCGATCTCACCCTGACCGCCCGGCTGCCCGCACCTCCGGGGCTCGCCGGGGCGGAGTCCCGGCGTGGGGAGGTCACCCTGGAGGTCAACGGGAGCCCGCTCGGCAAGCTCGATCTCGAAGCGCGCTGGCGCCGTCATTCCCTGCGGATCGAACGCGGCTGCCTGCTCCGGGGCTTGAACCGCCTCACCCTTCGCTGGCCGCCGCCGCCTCCCGGTGGCGAGGAGAGGCTGGCAGCAGTCCGCCGGCGTCTCGCGGAGGGGATCGAAGCCGATCTCCATCCGGTTTTCGGCGAGGTTTTCTCGCTCCTCGCCCGGCCGGCCGCTCCCCGTAGCGCTCCCGGGAATGAGCCGCCTCCCCGGAGTGGTTGAGCTTGGCGTAAGATAGACGAGCACCTGGACGATCCGGCCGCTCCCGCGGCCTGGCAAAAAGGAGGTTTCACCATGCCCTACAGCCCACTTCTCGTCAGGCCGATGCGCGACGAGCTCACCAGCATCGGTATCCAAGAGCTGCTCACCCCTGCCGACGTCGACGCCTTCATGGCCGAGAAGACCGGTACCGCTCTCCTCGTGGTCAATTCCGTCTGCGGCTGCGCCGCCGGCATGGCCCGCCCCGGCATCCGGCTCGCCCTGCAGCACCCGAACCACCCGGACCGCGCTTTCTCGGTCTTCGCCGGCCAGGACCTGGAGGCCACCGCCCGGGCCCGCGGCTACCTCGCCGACATCCCGCCCTCCAGCCCGTCCATCGCCCTCTTCAAGGACGGCGAGCTGGTCCACTTCATCCCCCGCCACCGGATCGAGGGTCGCGACGCCCACGCCGTGGCCGCGGACCTGAAGGCGGCTTTCGACCAGCACTGCACGACGCCGGCGATGTCCTCCAGCGCCACCGCCGCGACCGCCTGAGATGGGGACCTTCCACCAGGGTAAGAGCGAGCTGCACGGGATCACGGTCGTGGTCGACACCACCGGCCCGGAGATCTTAGTCGGCCGCTGTGACGACATGGACGAGCGCGGGATCGTCCTCGACGACGTCGACGTCCACAAGGAGGGCGAGGGCGGCCGTTCCAAGGAGCAGTACGTGCAGAAGGCCGCCCTCTACGGCGTCTTCAAGAAGTACGACCGCCTCTTCATTCCGAAGGAAAAAGTCGCCTCGGTCAAGCGCCTGGGTCAGGTCTAAAAGCGCTCTCTCTCGGCTCGGGGCTCCCCTACGGGGAGCTCTTCGCCGCGGTCGCCGGATTGGAACGGGCCGCCTTGAGCGCCCGCTCCACCTCGGAGCGGATGCGGTGCTCGACGTCGGGCGACCAGCCGGTGGTCGAGAAGACCGGCCGCCCGGTCGGGTCGAGGAGGATGTAGGTGGGATAGGCCCTGACCTGGAAGGCCTTCTGCGCTTCGCCCTGACCGTCCCAGGCCTGCACCCAGTCCATCTTGTCGCTCGCCAGGAAGGCCTTGAGCTTCTCCTGATCCCGGTCGCAGCTCACGCTCACCAGGGCGAAGGGCTCGGCATTCAACTTCTCGTGGAGCTTTTTGAGGCTGGGAATCCCTTCCCGGCAGGGGCCGCACCAGGTCGCCCAGAAGTCGAGGAGTACCACCTTACCGGTGAGATCGGGCAGCTTGAAGGCTTTGCCGTCCAGAGTGGCGAAGGAGACGGCAGCGCCAGGGCCCGTGCGAACGAGACCCGGGTTGACGCTCAGGGAGCGGACGAACGCGGCCGCCGGTCCCTTCGGCTCTTTCTCCAGGTACTGCTGGAAGATCGCCTTGGCCTCCTCGTCGCGGTTCTCGAGCATCAGGATCTGTCCCAGCACTACCCGGCCGCTGTTGCCGGCCTTGCCTTCCGAAAGCTCGACCGCCTTGCGCTCCGACTGCTCGGCCTCGGAGAAGTCGCGGTCGCCGTTCTGCCTTTGCCGGAGCAGCTGGGCCGTTCCGAGCTGGACCCAGGCGCCGGCCAGCACCTCCCGGTCCGCCGGAAGCTCGGTGGCTTTCCTGGCGCTCTTCCCGGCGTCCTTGTACTCCTGCATCGCGATCTGCGCCTTGGCGAGGCCGACCCAGCACTCGGCGCACTTCCCATCCGCTTCTTTGTTGGCCTTCTTGAAAGCCTCCGCGGCCTCCTTGTCGTGCTTCGTCTCCCAGAGCTTCTGGGCCTCGGCGAGCCGGTCGGAGGTGGCGTCAGGCCGGGCGGTCCCGGCGAGGGAGAGGGTCAGGAGGCTGAGGACGAGGGTGGAGAGGAGCCGCTTTTCGGAGTGCATGGACTCCATTTTATCGCAATCGTCGAACTACGGCCCGGAGAGCAGGCGGCCATGGGAAGGCTGGCTCCCCACGGCCCATTTATGGCGGCAGCCTTACTGCTGCGGGGGCGGCGGCGGAGCCTCGCAGCTCCCCACGTGGTCGCCATGGGCGAGGTGCGCCGGCACGGCGTTGACGCTCACATTGATGGTATGGGCGTTGTCCGGATTGCCGGGCGGAATGTGGCAGACGTCGACCTTGTCATTGCCGATGGCGATGGACGCCGTAAGCGCAAGGGTGGCGAGCACGGTGACGAGCACTGCGACTCTCTTTTTCACGTGGATCTCTCCTCTGGAAAGGAGAGGGCCTACACCCTCTCCTGAGAATGGTAAAAACTCTGCCCGACTGCCCACGCGGCACCCGGAGCGAGCACACTAAAACCATTGCCACAGCCTGCGCTGCGTTTTACTTTTTTCAGGAAGCCAAGTTGTATCTAGGATATCAGGTGCAGAGGATTTGTGGAAGCGGGACGCTCTACTCCCAGGCCGCGAACTGCCCCTCGGAGGCGAGCGCGTCCATCTTCTCCCGCAGCTCCTGCATGTAGAGCTTTCGATCGTCGGCTTTGGAGAGGGGGGGGAGCGGTTCGCCTACGAAGACGTCGCAGAAGAAGGGGACGGGGAGGGCCGAGCCCTTGGGGAGCGACTTGCCGAGGCCGTGGAGGAAGACCGGGATCACCGGCACCTCCGGGTGGGCGAGCGCCAGGTGGGCGACGCCGCTCTTGAATTCGGAGAGCCGCTCGGGCTCGCCCCGCGAGCCCTCCGGGAAGAGGATCATGATCTCTCCCCGGCCGAGCGCCGCATGAACGCTTTCGAGCGGGTCGCTCCCTGGCGTTCGTCCACCACGCCCCCCCCGCTCCCCCCGGACGATGGGGATGATGCCGACGATGTCGAGGGCGAACCAGGCGAGGACCCGGTTCCGCAAGAAGTAGTCCGCCGCCGCCACCGGCCGCACCTTGGGGAGGAGGTGCGAGGGGAGGAGGGTCATCAGCACCATGGTATCCAGGTGACTGTTGTGGTTGGCGATGAGGATCGCCGGGCCCGCGCCGGTAGCCGCTCGCGGTGGCGGACGTTCAACCCCAGGCCCACGAGCACGACGGGCCGCACCACCAGCCAGAAGAAAAGGGAGCGCAGCAATCGGCTCAAGAATCGATCCCTTTTTCTAGGATGCGAGCTGGGTGACGATCAGCCCGTGCAGGTACCAGACGAAATGAAAGAAGAGCGGCGCTGTATAGGAGAGGCTGTCGATCCGGTCGAGAATGCCGCCGTGGCCGGGGAGAAGGGTGCCGCTGTCCTTGATCTTCAAATCGCGTTTGAGCGCCGAGATCACGACGTCCCCCACGAAGCCGCCGAGGCCGATCAAAAGTCCGGCGAGGATCGATTCGAGCGGAGTGAGCGGCGTCAGATGGGGGGCGAGGAGCCAGGCGAGAAAGATGGTCGTCGCCACCCCGCCCAAGAGCCCCTCGACGGTCTTCCCCGGGCTCACCTTGGGGATCACCTTGTGCCTCCCGAGCGTCCGTCCCCAGATGTACTGGGCGACATCGTTGAACTGGGTGAGGAAGACCAGATAGAGAACGAGCCCCGGCCCGCCGCCGTGCGGGTTGACGGCCTTCGGCAGGACGAGGAGGAAGGCCACATGGCTGATCGAGAAGACCGTCGCCATCAACCCCCAGTGGAGAGTGCCGGCGGCGCGCAGGAAGCCGCTGGTCTCGCCGATCAGGACCATCTGCATGGGGAGGAGGAGGAAAACGAAGACCGGGATGAAGACGATGAACATCCCGTACCACCGCAGGTCGATCCAGAAGTACTGGATGGGGATCGCTAAGTAGGCCCAGAAGAGGACGATCCGGTCGGCCTGCCGGGTGGGGATGAGCGACAGGTACTCCTTGAGGGCCAGGAAGCTCACGAAGGCGAAGAAGCCGAGCGAGACCCGGCGCGAGAGGGTGAGCGCCAGGGCGAAGACCCCCGCCATGATCCACCAGGTGCGAACCCGGAGCCGCAGCTCCGTGAAGTCCGCCTGTGGCTTCAACCGCCCCAGGAGCCAGACCGCCACCGTCGCCGTCACCAGCAGCCCGAAGATCCCCGCGAGAGCCCACTGCACCGTCGGGTCGACCCGGGAGGCGACCCCCTCCGCGAGCGCGGTAAGACGTCCCATTACTTCTTCCCTCTACTTTTCTGACTACTTTTCTGAGGTCCGAGATCCCCGCTTCCGGCCCGCACCTCCCGCAGAGCCTTTCGCCCCCGGTTGACGACGGTCAGCACCAGGGCCGCCAAAACCGCGCCCAAAATGAAGTCCGTCCACAGCCCCGGCCGGGCGCCGAGGCCCAGGCCGAGGCAGAGGACGCCGAAGACGAAGGCGCGGTCGCTCTTCCCCATGGGGCCATCGTAGCGCCGGGAGGCGCCGATCTGGACCGCCACCACTCCCGTCATCTCGGTCAAGACGGCGAGGAGCACGGCGACGACGATCGCCCACGTCCCGATCCGCGGAATCAGCGCCAGCGGCAGGTAGAGGGCGGCGTCCGAGATCACGTCGCCCAGTTCGTTGAGGATGCCGCCCAGGGCGCTCTTCATGCCGTGCTCGCGGGCGAGCATGCCGTCGATGGCGTTGAGCGCCATGCGGACGAAGAGAACGGCGGGGACGAGGAGGAGCGGCTTGTGCGCCCCCGGCCGCCAGGCGAGGAGGGCGCCGGTGGCGAGCGAGAGGAGAACCGCCGCCACCGTCACCTGGTTGGCGGTCACCCCGATCCGCGCCAGGCCCCGGCAGAGCGGCCGCAGGAGGCCCTGGAAGGCCGGTTTCAGGTCATAGACGCTCGCCATAGCACGCCCTCTCCCTTACTGGACAAGGTGGAACCGCTCCTGCCGGGCGTATACCCAGTGCCGCTCGCCCCGGTCGTCGAGGTAGGCCTCCTCCTCCTGCCGGCAGGCGAGCTTCCGGCCGGTCCACTCGGGAATGGCGGAGGTCGCCTGGAGCTCGATCGAGAACCAGGTCGCCGGCCGGACCGGGAGATCCCCCTTGACCGGCACCCCCTCCTGATGGTCCCAGAGGCCGATGAGAGGCCCGGCGCCGTGGCCGTGATCGCCGATCGGATGGCTGTAGATCGTCCCGTCGATCCCCGCCTTCGCCGCCGCCGCTCGGGCCGCTGCCAGTACCTCGTTGCCCGAGCGGCCGGGTCGCATCTCGGCAAGGACGATGTCCTGCAACCGGTTGGTCGTGGCGAGACAGGCGCCGAGGCCCGGCGGTGGCCCGGTCTCGCCTTCACGGAGGACGTAGCCCAGGTGCTGGGTGTCGGTGTGGAGCCCCATGGCGATCACCCCGAAGTCGACCCACAGGGTGTCGCCGCGTGCGATCACCCCCTCTCCCCAGTCCGCGCTCGCCGAAGCGTGCTCGACGTGGGGCTGGAACCAGGTGGTCATGCCGAGTTCTTGAATGCGCTCCCGGAGCCACCACTCGACGTCCTCGGTCGTCGTCGTCCCCGGGGTGACGACGGCGGCGGAGAAGGCGTCGGTCAGGAGAGCGTGGACGGTCTCCTCGATCTGGCGATAGCGCGGCATCATCTCCGGAACGCGAGTGCCGATGTAGTGGAGGGCGAGCTCCGGCACCCGCACAACCCGTTTCACATACTTGGGCCCCAGGACCGCCTCGACCGCCTCGCGCTCCCCCGAGTGGAGGCCATCCGAAAAGGCGTGGACGGGATCGATGTCGAGGGCGATCCGTTTCGGGTCCGCCCCTTCGACGAGCTTCCTTAGGAGCTGCCACTGGGCGTCGCCCACCAGCTCCTCGTTCTTCACCTTGGGCGAAGGGTCTCTATAGGCGGTGAAGAGCCCGCCCTGGTCGCCGCCGCCGAGCGCCAGCCGCTCGATCCCCTTGCCCGGTCCCAGATCGTGGAAGACGTAGATCGAGCGCCGCCGGGCCGCGAAGGTGGTGGGGGAGGTGATCGAGAAGAAGACCGGGTCCTCGGCGTATTCGCGCATGGAGAGGATCCAGAGGTCGACCCCGTTCTCCCGCAGGAGCCCCGGCAGCACGTCGGAGAGGCGCTTTGCGAGCCAGGCCTGCTGCTCTCTCGCCTGCTCCCGCAGGGTGGGGAGAGGCCGGATCTCCGGCACTACCCCCGCCGGCACGGCTTGCGGCGCCCAGAGCGAGGGGGGAGTGGCATCGGCGGCTCCCGCGGCATGAGCGCCGAGCGGCAGGGCGAGCGCCAGGACGAGGGCGGAGATGTAGATAGAGGTCCGGGGGACCGGGCGGTCGAACATCCAGGGGGCTCCTTCGGGTCGATCGGTTCGAGGCTATCTTAGCTAGATTCCCGGGAGAACGGAGAACCCAGAGCCCTCATCCCGGACCTCGGGAGCCTTCGGGGCTGCCGGTGGACCGCGAACGCGGGTTCGGTACGGTGACAACGGGTCGTTGCCACGTTCCAACGCTTCGTTGGACGGGTACAACGCTTCGTTGGACCGCGACAACGGGTCATTGCCACGTTCCAATGCTTCGTTGGACAGGTACAACGGGTCGTTACAACGTTCCAACGAGGCGTTGGACCGGTACCACGGGTCGTTGGACCGTGACAACGGCTCTGATACGGGGACAACGGGTCGTTGGACGGGTACAACGAGTCGTTGCAACGTTCCAACGAGTCATTGTACCGGTACAACGGGTCATTGGACAGGTACAACGGGCCGTTGTCCCGTTCCAATGAGGCGTTGTACCGTTACCACGAAGCGTTGTACCGGTATCGAAGCCGTTGTAACGGTACAACAGAGCGTTGTACGGTTACCACGAGGCGCTGCCAGTCTCCTCGCGCAGAAAGGAAAACCCCATGGCATTGCCGAATCGCACCAAGGAGAACCCCTGGCACCTCAAGACGCCGCCCGGGACCTCCGAGTACACGATGCACGTCGAAGAGAAGGACGGGACTCGCGTTCTCGTCTGTACGGTCGGCAAGACGGTGCTCTGGTACGACGCCCGGTGCATCGACGATTTGCACGCGATGCTGAAGGCCGCCGAAGGGTGGGTGGAACTGGGTGGGGCCGACGAGCAGAAGCCGGCCAAGGAGGGCACCGTCGAAGCCTGGGGGCGATCTGCGGAGAACCCGGTGGGAGATTGGTACGGCCTCAAGAAGGGCCTGCGCGGGCGCTTCGGGGTGTACATCCCGCCGCTCATGGAGGAACTCGGTCTCTGCGAGCTCGAGCACAACCCGAAGGGCAATCGAATCCGGGCCAAGTAGGCCGGCCACTGACGTTACCACCCGACGACAACGCCGACCTCGCGACCGGGGCGCTCTGGCGAGCGTCCCGGTCGCGAGTTTCTAGAAACGTCTACCCAGCGAGCTATCGCCCGTTCACTTGACGAAGGCGGTGAAGTCGGTGCCTCCCTGCCCGGAGTTGAACGAACTGGTGTAGGTCCGCACGGTACCCGTGTTGGTATCGACAATCGTCAACTCCACGCGGAGCGGCGTGGCGGTACCGAAGAGCACCGCGATCGTCGGTTGGCCCTGGCTGTTGGTGTTGCCTTGATCCAGCATCTTGAGCAGGATCTCGATGTTGTCCGAGCTGTTGAAGAAAAAGAAAACCGTTTCGAAGTTCGGGTTGGCGAAGCCGGTGACCGGCTTGCGCGAGGCCGTGGCGTTGGCGGGCTGATTGTCGAAGACGTTCCGATACCGGACGGTCGCACTGAAACGACCGTTCAGCAGGCAAGCGGTGGTCGTGTCCTCGACGCAGGAAGAAGCCGTGCCGCAGGAGGCGCCGCCGAAAGAGAATCGATCGTAGCCCGAGCCATCGGGAGTTCCACCGCTCGCGAAGGTGCTGAGGTCCACGTACGAATAGCTGCCCGATTGGAGCTCCTCGAGAGCGAGCGTGAGGTAGTAGCAGCCGGCGGGCGGATTCGTGAGCGTCACGGTTTGATCGACGTTGGTGTATTGGAAGCCGGCGGACAGTGGGTTGAGCGTGAAACTACCGAGAACGAAGGGGTTGATCGTGCTGCCGAAAACCGGCACCGTCGAGGTGGCCCACAGGGAAACGCGAAGGTTTCCTGAGGTCCCGCTGCTGCGGGAATTGGTAATGCTGCCGGCGGTAATGCGGAGGGAGCCACCCGCGGTGGAAAACGTCAGGGTCCCGCCGAAGCTTAACCCCGTGCTGGCGTTGCGCGGCCGGAGCGCGTCCTGGCCTTGAGGTATCGCTTGCAGCTCCGGCGCGCCCCCCTGGGAGAAGGCCGGGGCGAGGGACTGCGGAATCGCGATGAGACCGGCCGACCCCGGCGAGGCCGCCCTCTGGGCGGTTCCAGCGAGGGAGTCGGAGGTGCGAGCGGTGACCGGCGCCGCGGCGAGTGCGGCCAAGAGGGTGGCGAGAAGGACGACGGGCAGGAACTTTTCTCGATGATTGTGCATCTCATCTCCTCGCGCCAGGGAGGCGCCATGGGTCGGCTCTATTTCTTCATGAAGACGAACTCGATCGACTCCGGCGCGCGCTGGTTGTAGCGCCGATCGAATTCGGCCTGGTCCATGACCAGGATGAGGATGCCTTCGACCAAGCCCAGGAGGGCGCCGACCCCGCAGGTGCAGATGGTCAGCGCGATCTCGATGATGCCTGTAGTGTTCGACCCCAGGTAGAACTGGTGGACACCGAACCCTCCCAGGAGGAGGCCTAAGATGCCGGCAGTCGTCTTTTCTTTGCCGCGGCTCGCCAGCGTTGGAGCTTCCATAATGGTCATCCCTCTGAAGTGGTTTTTCTCTGTCCCCATGATACCCCAATCGCGTACACCGGGAACGCGGCGCCGGCGGATCGAGCGGTTCGCGGGCGATCTTCGCTAGAATCTCCGGAGAACGGAGGACCCCATGACCCCCAACTGGATCTCGATCGGCGCCTTTGGCGCCGCCCTCGCCGTCGTCTGTGGCGCTTTCGGCGCCCACGCCCTCGCCGATCGGCTCGACGCCCACCATCTGACCCTCTGGGAGACCGCCGCCCGCTACCTCATGTACGGCGCCTTCTCGCTCGTCCTCCTGGGGCTCGCCGCGCGTGGCACCGACCGGGGAAGTCTCAGCGGATTTGGCGGCTTCGGCGCCAGTGGCTGGTGCCTCGCCCTCGGCACTCTCGTTTTCAGCGGCACGGTCGCGAGCCTCGCCTTGGGCGGCCCGCGCTGGCTGGGGGCGATCACCCCGCTCGGCGGGCTCCTGATGATCGCCGGTCTCGCTCTCTTCGGCTGGGCGGCGCTACGCGTCTAGCCCGGGCCGCGCAAGCCTTGCGCTGTCTTGCGTTTGCCGGCATCGCGCTCCTGTTCCTGGAAGCCGCTCTCCTCCTGGCGCGAGATCCCTGCCTCGGGGTGGCGGACAACCTCGACTACTGGCGGGTGGCCGATCCCGCCGGGATCGAGGTGCAGCCGGAGCCGAAGCAGGGCTACTACGTCGTCTGCTCCTACCCCGTTCGCGAAGCCGCTCTCGGCGGATTCTTTTCCAGCCCAGCGCTGATGGCGTGGCTGTCGCGACCCCTCGGCCGGGGCCTGGGAGTGCCGGAGGGGCGGTTCGACCTGCGGCAACTGGGCCTCTTCTACTGGGCGGCTGCCGCCGCGGTGCTCGCCTTCGCCCTGGCGCTCGGCCTTCGCGCCACCAGCGCCTTCCTCCTCACCTGGGTGCTGACGGACTCGGGGTTTCTCCTCTTCTTCAACAGCCTCTACGCCGATCCCGCCCTGCTCCTCGGGCTGCTGGGGACGGTGTGTTTCCTGCCCTTCGCGGGTTTTGGAGAGCGGGGAAAGCGGGGCGAGCGGGGCGAGCGGGGCGAGCCGGGTGCAGGGAGCGCTCGGGGGGAAGCAGCGGCGCTCGCCCTGCTGTTCGCTGCGGCGGCGCTCGCCGGCTTCAGCAAGATGCAGTACTCGCCCTTTCCCCTTCTCCTCCTGGCGGTCGCCGTCCTCGTCCTCGCCTTGAAGCGGGATTGGCCGGGCCCGGGAAGGCTCGTTTTTCTCGCTCTCCTCGCCCTGCCGGGCCTGGCGGGTCCGTGGCACTTCTTCCGCGGCTCGGCCCCGCGCTTTCCCGACGCCAACGCCTACAACGCCGTCTACGGTGGAATCGCCCGGGTTTCGAGCCATCCCGCCGCGGCGCTCGCGGCCCTCGGGGTTCCCGCGGCGTACCGGGAGCGCCCCGCGGAGGACTACTTCGCCGCTCGGGTCGGGCCGGACGATCCCGTGCTGCCCTCCCTGCGCCGGCTCTCGCGGGTACGGCTCGCCGGGCTCTACCTGGGAGATCCCGGCGCGGCCTGGCGGACGGCCGAGTCGGTCGCTCGGGAGCTGTGGAAGCCGGGCACCAACCCGCGTGGCAACTTCACCCGCGCCGAGAGCGGCCGCAAGCGGCGGGTCTATGAGGCGCCCTGGCAGTTCTCGGCCTGGCGCTCCCGCTGCCTCGGCTGGTTGCCGCCCAAGGCGGTATGGATCTTCCTCGGAGCGGTGGCGGGGGCACTCGTCTACCGCGGCGCGCGCGGCCGCTGGGATGCCCAGGACACCGTCTGGCTCTTCCTCCTCCTCTGGCTCTCAAGCCAGGCCGCCGTCGCGGTGCTCGGCGAAGGCTTCGTCAATCTCCACCAGCACCTGCTCGGCGCCCGCTTCGCCCTCGATCTCCTCCTCGTGCTGGTCCTGGAACGAGCCCTGACGGCGCTCCTAGGTTCTGCTAAACTAAAGATGTTTTTCCGGTTCTAAGCAGAGAGCAGGCCAGGGAAGGGATCCCGGGCCGCCAGGGGGCGGTCTGGAGGCGCGGCGTATCTCCGCGCGGAATGTGGGAAAGGAGAGAGCGATGGCGGGACAGCGTAGGGCGGCGGTGTTCTTTGCGATGGCGTTCGCCGGGATGCTCGGGGTCTTCGGGGAAGGCGGGATCGCGGCGGCGGACGGCGGGGTTTCTCTCTACACCGTGGCTCCCTGTCGCCTCCTCGACACCCGCTATGCGGACGGGCCCTACGGCGGTCCGGTCCTGATCTCGGGGGTGCCGCGAAACATCTCGGTCACCGGCCGCTGTGGGGTCCCCGCCAACGCCACGGCCGTGGTGGTGAACCTGGCCGTGGTCGCGCCGAGCGGCGCGGGCTTCGTGACTCTCTTCCCTGGCGATGGAACCCGCCCCCTCGCCAGCACCATCAACCTCACCCCGGGCCTGACGCGCACCAACAACGCCGTCCTCCCCCTCGCCGCCGACGGCTCCGGTACCGTGCAGGCCTTCCCGGTCGTCGTGGGGCCGGGGACGGTCCACCTGGTGTTCGACATCTACGGCTACTTCGCTCCCGAGCCGCTGGTCACCCTCGCCGCGAGCAGCCCGACCGAGGCCGAGGGCGACGTGGCGGTGACCCGGGAGACCACCCTCCGTTTCAGCGGGGTGCTCGATCCCACGAGCGTCACCTCTGCCGCCATCCATGCCCAAACCGGCGGAACGGACCTGCCGGCCCGGCTCTACCTTTCGGCCGACGCCAGGAGCGTCACCCTCTTCTACACTGACCCGCTGCCCACCGCCTCCCCGATCCAGGTCACGGTCGACGGCGACCAGCTGCGGGACATCCGGGGCCGGAAGGTCGATGCCGACGGCGACGGCGTGCCCGGGGGCGTCCACCTCCTCAAGTTCAGCACCCTCGACCTCACCCTCGTCCCCGGCACCTCGGTCTGCGGCCGGGTGGTGGCCTCCGAGCTCGCCGTCGACGACACCGGAAGCTCGGTCGACGTGCCCCTGGAAGGCGCGACGATCACGGTCGACGGCGCCGAGGCCACTCTCAAGGCGACGACCGACGCCAATGGCAACTTCTGCCTCGACCCAGCTCCGGGACAGCGTTTCTTCGTCCATGTCGACGGCCGGACGGCGACGAACAACGTGCCCGCCGGCGCCTACTATCCCTACGTCGGGAAGGCCTGGGATCCGGTCGCCGGACAGTCGACCAACATCGGCACCTCCTACCTGCCCCTGATCGTTTCCGGCACCCTCCAGCCGGTGAGCAACACGGCGCCGACGGTGATTCACTTCGCGCCCTCGATCCTCGCTCAGTTCCCGCAGTTCGCGAGCGTAGAGCTCACCGTGCCGGCGGGCTCTCTTTTCGCCAACGACGGCACCCACGGCGGCCAGGCGGGCATCGCTCCCGTGCCGCCCGACCGTCTGCCCGGGAAACTGCCGCCCGGTCTCACCTTCTCGGTCGTCATCACTGTCCAGACCGACGGACCGTCGAACTTCGACGCTCCGGCCCCGGTCTGCTTCCCCAACCTGCCCGACCCCAAGACCGGTGAGACCCTCCCGGCCGGCGCCAAGAGCGCTCTCTGGAGCTTCAACCACGCCGCCGGCCGCTGGGAGGTCGTCGGCCCGATGACCGTCTCCGCCGACGGCGCTCTCGTCTGCTCCGATCCGGGCTACGGCATCCGGACTCCCGGATGGCACGCCGCGCAGCCGGGCAGCAGCGCCGCGGGCGGCGGGGCGGGCGACCCGAACGGCCCTTGTCCGGGTTGCACCCCGGACGCGGGCGCTCTCATCAAAGCATTGACGGACTGCACAGCTTCCCCGATCATCGACAAACTGGAGGACGCTCTTTTCAAGGATGTGGCAAAGAGCGTTCCCCTTCTCGGATGCGCGCTGAGCGTCGGCAACGGGATCGGTACGACAGCGGCAGCGTGCGCATCGGAGGAAGGCTGCAGCTGGGGCCGGATCGTCTGGAACGTCGCCAGCGCCGCGGCGGGCTGCATTCCCGGACCGCTAGGGGTCGGGATCACCCAGCTGATGGACGACCTGGATTGCACCTATGGTGTCGGCCAGCCCTTAAACGACTATCAGATGTGTGTCGACCATGCCTGTCCCAGCATCGTCCGCAAGCACCTCCGCTCACGGACGGCGGTGAGCATCACAGCCGACCCGTTCTCCGAACAGGGCGCTCTCAACGGCGCCCTCGCCACCCTGTTCGACACCGTCAACGGCTCCCCCAAGTGGCGACAGGCCGCAAGCCCCGACCTCGACGACTTCGTCGCCGTCCTGGGGACGAGCCTCGCGCCAGCGAGCCCGGGCGGCCTCCAGATCACCGCCGCCGAGAAGGACGCCCTCCTCGCCGTGACCTTGCCCGCGACGCTCACCTCGGCCGATGTCTCCGCATTGGTGGACCGCATGAACCAGATCGGTTCCGGCCAGCTGCCGCAGGCCGACCGGGACGCCATCGTGGCTGCCGGCCAGAGCGTCAGCGACACCAGCGCCGAGCTGGCCCGTCGGGGTTGGCAGACGATCTGGGACGGTTACCTCAACGGTCCCAAGCTGGTCGGCGATACGGTCGCTCCCGTGGCCGTCCCCAAGCGCCTCTTCTACCTGGTCTCGCCGGTCGGCGGCACCACGGTGCAGCGCGGCCGGCTGGGGAGCAACGGCGTGTTCGACACCATGGTCCTCCAGCCCGACACCTTCTATCGGGTCTCCTACCTCCAGCCGCAGCCGCTCAAGGTCGCGACCGTCTACTTCCTCTCCGGGAAGAACGGCACGAGCATCGAGGTGCCGAAGAGCGGCCTGCGCGACTCCGCACCGCTCGACACTGACGGCGACGGCCTATCCCGACGAGGCCGAGGCGATCCTCGGCACCGACCCCCACAATCCCGACACCGACGGCGACGGGGTGAACGACGGCACCGAGGTCGCCCAGGGGACCGACCCCTTCGGCCGCAATATCGTCATCGGCCAGGCCGTCGACGGCGCGATCTCGGTCGCCGGGGAGGTCGACCGCTACTCGTTCACCGCCCAGGCCGGACAGACGGCCTACTTCGAGATCCAGATGGGGTACGCCTTGGCGATCGACTGGAAGCTCGTCGACGAGACCGGAAAGGTTCTGTTCGAATATCCGTTCTACGGCGACTATGGCCTCGTTCCTCTCACCCAGGGTGGCACCTACACGCTGACCGTGGGCACCGCCGGGGCGACCTATACCGGGCCGTACCGGTTCAAGATCTGGGACGTGCCGCCGGCCCAGACCTTCGCCCTCTCGATCGGCGACGCGGTTGCAGACGGCGTGCCCGCGGCCGGAGCGGGGCGCATCGAATCGCCGGGGGTGAAGGACGTCTACACCTTCACCGCAGCTCCAGGACAGACGGTCTACTTCGACAACCAGGGCGGCGGCAGCCTTCATATCGACTGGACGTTGCGGGACGACACCGGCGGGGTGGTCTTCGACTACCCGTTCTATGGCGACTACGGCGACGTTACCCTCACCAAAGGCGGTACCTATACCCTGACCGTGGGGGCCGACAGCAACAATTTCGTGGGGACCTATGCCTTCAAGCTCTGGAACGTGCCGCCGCCCCAGGTCTTCGCGGTCTCGATCGGCGATGCGGTCTCCGACGGCGTGCCCGCTGTCGGTGCGGGGCGGATCGAGTCGCCGGGAGTGACGGACGTCTACACCTTTACCGCGGCCCCGGGGCAGAAGGTGTACTTCGACAACCAGGGCGGCGGCAGCCTTCATATCGACTGGACCTTGCGGGACGACACCGGCGGGGTGGTCTTCGACTATCCGTTCTACGGCGACTACGGCACCGTCACCCTCGCCAAGGGCGGTACCTATACGCTGACGGTGGGGAGCACCAGCAACGAGTTCGTGGGGACCTATGCATTCCAGCTCTGGAACGTGCCAGCGCCCCAGGTCTTCGCGGTCGCGATCGGCGACACGATCTCCGACGGAGTGCCGGGACCGGGGGCGGGTCGGATCGAGACGCCGGGGGTGAAGGACGTCTATACCTTCCAGGCCGCGGCGGGGCAGAAGGTACTCTTCTCGCTTTTGAGCGGAGGCTTTCTCTTCCTCGACTGGCGCCTGACCGATCCGGCCGGGAGCGTCGTCTTCGATCAATCGTTCTACCAGAACGCCGGACCATACACGCTCCCCCTGACCGGGACCTACACGCTGACCATCGGAGCGGACGGCAACGACCATACCGGGCCGTACAGCATCCGAATCGATCCGCAGTAGTTGGAGGGTTATCGATCGCCGTCGGGCATCAGCCCCTGCATCTCGGCATAGGGGATCGCCCCGGCGGCGAGGCTCTCGAAGGTTCCCGGGCCCTGGAGCTCGGCCGAGACCTGGCGGAGCTTGCCGTAGACCGCCCGCATGGCGCCGGAGCCGAGGCTCAGGCGGGCGACGCCGAGCTCCCGGAGGCGCGGCACGGGCGGCAGCCCAGGAAGGGCGAGGACGTTGAGCGGGGTCCCGTGCAGCCCGGCGGTGAGGGTGGCAATGTCGGCGGGGTCGGTCAGGGCGGGGACGAAGACGCCGTCCGCCCCGGCTTCGACGAAGGCCCGGAGGCGCTCCAGGGTGTGCGCCCGCCGGCCGCCGGCCTCGCCGATCTGCCCCAGGTAGATGTCGGTCCGGGCGTTGACGAAGAGGGGAATGCCCGTCCCTTCCGCGGCCTCCCGTGCGGCGCCGAGGATCTCGACCTGGAGGGCGAGATCGCGGAGCGGCGCGCCGCCCGAGAAGTCCCGGTCCTCCAGGTTGATGCCGACGGCCCCGGCATCGATCACCGAGCGCACCGCGGCGGCGATCTCCCCCGGCGTCCGGCCGTAGCCGGACTCGAAGTCGACGCTGAGCGGCACCCGGAGGGCGGCCGCCATCCGCGCCACCGTGGTCAGGAGGAGAGGGAGGGGGAGCCCTTCGCCATCCCGGTAGCCCCAGGCCCAGGCGAGGGCGGCGCTCGTCGTGGCGACCGCCGGGAATCCCGCCGCCTGGAAGACGAGCGCGCTCGCCACGTCCCACGCATTGGGGAGGAGGAGGAGCTTCGCGGGGTCGTGGTGGAGTGCCGCGAAGCGTAAGGCGCGCTCTTTCTGGGTCGGGATCATGGTCATACCCCTCTCGTCGTGGAGGGCCGACGATACAACCCGGAGCGGCCCGGGGGAAGCGACGGAAGAGAGGGGCCTCAGGACAGTTTGATCCAAGGACCGCCGATACCTCTTCGGAGCACTGGCTGGCTGCGTGGAGCGCCCGAATGAGTCGGCGGCAAGGCTCAACGCCCGAGTGCCAAGAGAAAACCGTCTCCATTCTGATCGTGGTTGAGCTAGACTGAGGCATCCAGAGATGTAGCAGATTCAAGGAGGAAGAGGGATGCCGCTGGTTTTCGTGCACGGAGTCAATACCCGCCGGGGCGAAACACCCGAGGAGCAGGCGGTCTTCGACAACAAGGTGGCCTTCCTTTGCGAGCAGTTCCGCCACTTGGCGTTCGCCGAGCGAGTGAGTGCGACGGACGGCCTGCGGGTATTCGCTCCCTACTGGGGCGACCTGGGCGTCACATTCGCCCGTAACCTGGCCAGCCTGCCGCAGAGCGGTGTCCAGGCTCTCGCGATCGGTCAGCCCGAGAACGCTCCGCTCTTCGCGGCGACGGCGGCGAATCTCGACGCCGAGGCGCTGAAGGAGGACGGATTGCGGGAGGCGCCGCTCTTGACGTTTGCGCGGTCCCGCACTCTGGCCGCCGCGGTCGATCTGCTCTTCGCCGGGGCGGCCAACGCACCGCTTCCCGCCATTCTGTTCGACGAGGCCGGCCTCCGGGCGGTGCTGCCGGAAGCCGCCCGGTTCGCTGACGCCGCCCAACGGTACGCCGCCGCTAATTCCCATCCGGCCTGGCTCGCGGGCCTGGCGGACGACGAGGCCTTTCTCGACCAACTCGTCGCTCAGGTGGCGGCCTTCGCTGCCCTGCCTCCCGGAACTCCCGGACTTGCCGTCGCTGGGGGTACGGTCCAGGCCTTGGGACTGGGCGACAGCCTGAAATCCTGGCTTGGCAACGCGGCAGTGGCTGTGCGCGATGCGGTCTCCAATTTGGCCAGTGCGGCCGCGGGTGCGGTCGTCGGGACGGCGAAGGAGGGCGTCCGCGAGGGCTTTCTCACCTTTTCCGGGCTCGTCCGACCGGCGGCCTCGGCGCTCATTGGGCGGTTCTTCGGCGATGTCTTCACCTACATGGAGAACCGCCAGCTCATCCTCGACCGCGTCCTCGCCGACATCGACCTTGCGGTTCAGGCGAAGCGGCCCGGCGACTCCGAGCTCTACCTCGTCGCTCACAGCTTCGGCGGCATCATCCTCTACGACATCCTTACCCGCTTCCGCCCGCATCTGGAGTGCGATCTTTATGTGACCGTCGGCTCCCAGGTGGCCCTGTTCGCCGAGATCGGGCGGCTGGCAGACAAGGAGCCGATCGCCGCGGCTTTCGCGGCTGGTCCGAAAGCGGTCGTGCCGCGCCCAGCGACGGTCCGGCGCTGGCTGAACGTCTTCGACTCAACTGACTTCATCGGCTTCGGCACACGCGGGGTCTTCGCCGGGGCACGCGATTACCGCTTCGAGACCGACGCCCTGCCGATCGTCTCGCACGGCGCCTACTTCGACACCCCTCGCTTCTTCGCCCGGCTTCGGGAGCGTGTCCGCGAAGCATTCGCGAACGGCACGGATACGCCGTAGGAAGACCAGATGACGCTGATCTGGGCGGAGGGGTTTACGGGAGAGAGAGCGCTGGCGCCGAAGTGGCAACGGCACGCCCTAGCGGCGGCACGCTCGCTCGACACCGCGCTCCCGCCCGAGATGCGGGGCGTAGCGATGGGCGAGGCCGAAGCTGCCAAGGCCGCGTATGACGCTCTCGCCGCCGAGGCAGAGACCGCTCTCACGGCGACAGCAATGGGGGGAGAGCCGCGCACGCACGCGTTCATCATCGGCGTCGGGAGGTACGAGGACGCGAGAATCCCGGCCCTCACGACATCGGTTTACGGCGCCTGGGCCTTCGCCGACTGGATGCTGACCAGCTTCCAGAACCTCGACCGCCCGCTCGGCTCGATCGAGCTGGTGCTCTCCGCCTCTCCGGACCTGGGCGACTGGCAGCCCTCGGCGGCCGCGGCGGAGAAACTCGGCATTGCGAAGGGCGATCGCCTGCCCGTCGAGATTGCGACGTTCGATCCCATCCGAGAGGCTTTCAAGCGCTGGCTCGCGCGGGCCGGCCGCCATCTGGACAACGCGGCCTTTCTATATTTTTCTGGGCACGGTGTCTGGAAATCCGTGACCCTCCTCCTGCCAGAGGACGCACGGCTACCCGGAAACCAGCAGTCCGCAGAGAACCTGATCAACATTCAAGGGACCCTGGCCCACATGTTCAATGCCCAGCCGAGCGTGCAGTGCTTCTTCGTCGACTCCTGCCAGGAAATCCCGCAGGTATTACTGCAAAACCTCGACGCGACACCCGGCGAGCCGCTCCACCGACCCACCAACGGGCCGAAAATTCCGCGACGCGATGCTTGGATCTACTACGGATCCTTCACCGGCCGCAAGGCGTACGGTCCGGAAGGCAAGGCACCATTCTTTACCCAGGAGCTCCTGGGCTGCCTCGAGCGGCGTGGCGCCGACAGCGGATACGATGGGACCTGGAGGGTCACTACGGCCTCTCTGGGGCGGACGCTCGAGGCGGCAGGGTGTTCGCGCCAGGAGATCGAGGGGTATGACATCCAGTTCTCGAACTCGACCGACACGACCAACTTCACGGCGGAGCTCTGCCAGATCGAGAACGCGCCGGAAGTGTTCGTGAAGGTCCGATGCCTACCGTCGGAGACGATGCAGAAGGCGCGGCTTTACGTAGAGTCGGCCGGCGCACGGCAGACCCGCGCCAAAGTTCAGCAGGCCGAGTGGTGCATCGCCGTGGCGCAGGGGGAGTGCTTGGCGGGGGTGGAGTTTGACGAGGCCACCACCCTGGCCGGCACGACGAACCCGTTCCGCGCCTGGCCGCCGGTCTCCCCGGTCGCGCTCAATATCCAGCCGCGGGTGCCCGGCGGCAAGGAAGGCACGTGAGTACCGAAGCGGCGAGCTCCGGAACCGAGGTTACCTATACGATCGAGGTCACCTGCCTGAGGGTGCCGGACGCGCTCACTCGCGTCCCCCTGCCGTTTGAGATCATCTCGGCCTCAGGCGCAGTGCGGCGAGCGGTATGGATGCCTGAGGAGAACGCGCGGATGACGGAGTCGGTCGACGGTCCGGGCGAGTACCAGATCCGGGCGGAGCTGCCGTCAGGCGAGTGGCTGATGGAGGCTGTCACCGTACCGGAGCTGGCCGGGGCCGGAGGCAAGGCCTCCGGCGCGGTGACTCTCGACTTCGGCGCCGCCGAGTCGAGCCCTTCCTTCACGCGCGGCCGGCCCGCCATGACCCAGGCCTCCGATGCGGTCAGGGTACCCTGGGTCTCTAGCCGTCGGCGCGCTCGCCCGCCAGACCGCGGGACGTTCGCCAAGAGACTGCTGCGCCGCCTGCCTATACTGGGTTTCGGCGGCGCCTCTGCCGCCTCTCTGGAACCCGAGGGAGCCGCTCCGGATGTCCCGGAGCCTCCCTCTGCTGCCCCCGGCATCGCGCTCCGCTACGGATTCTTCGATGGCTGGGAGGAGGGCCCAGGCGCGGGAGCCTCCATCTCGATCGAGACCCTGAGGGTCGAGGTCGCCGGGAGCACCCGCCTAGAGCTCCCGGGCGACCTCGAATTCGCGCAACACCCAGGCTGGGCAGTGGACCGCTTCAAGTGGCGACCCCTCCTGGTGCAGGCGGAGCTGCCTGTGGTGGATGGCGAGCCGGCGAGCCAGGCCCTCGTGGTCTGGCCGCCGTCGCGCGGCAATCAGCCGCTGACACTCGCGGTGGACCCGCAGCGCGGCATCAATCGCGACGCGCCGCTGCTCGTCGCCCGCTCCGAGAGCGGCGATCGGACAGCGGACGCCCTCTTCGCCTATATGCGCAGCGGCCGGCTGGATTCAGCGCGTCAAGCCTCTCCCGGGCTGATCGCCCAGGCCGAAGGGACCCTGCAGCAGAAAGTGGCGAACCCCGTCTACGCCACCCTGGCCGCCTATACCCTGCTCAAGCTCGGCAGCACGGAGCATCCGGACTGGATCGCAAATCTCGCCCACTGGTTCAAATATCTGCCGGACGGCGCTATCCTCTATGGCTGGTACCTGATCCGGGCCGGGCGGGCGGAGGAGGCCTTGGCTTATTTCGAGACTGCCTTGAAGCGAGGCGTCCCTATGTACAGCGAGGGCATCCGGCTGCTGCGCGACGGTCTCAACTTCCTCCGCGGCCTCGATTCCACCGACCCCCAGGTGAATGCGGCGGTGGCTAGGGTCTACCGGATCGCCACCGCTGCCAACCTCAATTCCGAACTCACCTGCCTGCGGGTGGGGTCGGGCCTCGCCGTCCGCCTGCTCACCGTTCCGGCCGGGTAGCTCGCTGCAGTGACTCGTGGAACTCCCGTTCGGAGTGAACAGCGCGCTGTGCTAGATTGACCCCGGCACTCGTCGTTCGTACACGCCTCCCTCTCACAGCTCTGTCGCGGAAACCCTGGCCCTCCTCGCACGATGCGTTTCAGCGAGCGTTTGCGCCAGGGGTGGGAGAGGCGCCTCGAATACGCGCCGTTCCTCCTCCTCTCGACCGCCGTCCTCGCCTTCTGTCTGGCCATGCCGCTCCTCCGGGTGGGCGACGCCGCGGACTACGTTCTCGGCACCGAGAGCCTCTGGTACGACCACGACCTGCGCTACACCCGAGAGGACCTCCTCCGTCACCTCGACTTGAAGCCCGCCGACTTCGACAGCCCGGCGGGGCTCCACACCGCCGTGGGCCGTGGGGGAGCGGTCTGGCTGGGGGCGCACCATTCCTTCTACTACTCGGTCGCCGCCCTGCCGTTCTACGCCGCCTTCGGGTACCGCGGGTTTTATCTCGCCAACGGGCTCCTCTTCTGTCTCTTCGCCCTCTGCCTCTACTGGCACCTGCGGCGCTTCAACGGCCCGACGACCTCCTGGGCCTGGCTCCTCCTCGCCCTCGTCTTCTCGGCCTCCTGGACTTACGTCGCCTGGATCCACGCCGAGGTCCTCTATATGGCCCTCGTGGGCTTCGCCCTCTACCTCTGGCGGACGGGCAGGCCGGTCTGGGCCGCCCTGCCGCTGGGCCTTGCGGCCGCGGCCCAGCCGATCCTGGCGCTCCTCGTCCCGGGGCTCCTCTTTCTGGTCTGGCGGGAACGCCGGCGGTGGAGGGAGATCCTCGCCATGGCCGCGGTGCTCGCCCTCGCCGCGCTTCCCCAGGGGCTCTTCAACCTCTACGCCTTCGGCCGGCTGCACCCGATGCTCGGCACCGAGACCGTGGGCCTCGGCTACGTCTCCTGGGGGCGGTTCGTGCGCTCCTGGCTCGACCCGGCGGCGGGGGTGCTCTGGTTCTATCCGGCGATCGGCGTCGCGCTCCTCGAAGCGCCGCGGAACCGGCGGACCCTCGTCCTCGTCCTCTCGGCCCTGGCGGTGATCCTCGGCTCCGGCGTCTCGGTCGCCTGGTTCTCCCACCAGGTGGGGCTGCGCTACGGCTCCTACGTCTTCCCCCTCTTCCTCTTCCTCGTCGAGAAGGTCGACCTCGGCCGGCCGCGGGCCCTCCTCGCCTGGTGCTGCGTGGTCTTCGCCGGCACCGGCCTCGCGATCAACCCGATCGGCAACTCGGCGATGAGCCCGCGGGCGAAGACCTTCCTCCCCTTCACCCTGGCCCGCCGGGTGCCGGGGTTCCGGGAGAACCGGGACGTGCTGTGGAACCGCCTCGTCCATCTGGGCGCGAGCGTGGCGGTGGAGGACCTCTGGCCGGACGGCTGGATCCCGGGCGGCGAGGAGGTCACCTGCCAGATCGCGGCCCGGCCCCTGGGAGCGGCGGAGCTCACGGTGGCGGCCTGGCCGGCGGCCATGGGCCGCGCCCAGCGGCTGCGGGTGAGGACGTCGACCCGGACTTACGAGATCCCCTTGACCGCCGGCCTCGTCAGCCGGGTCCCTCTGCCGCTCACGCCGGGCGACTTCCGGGACGACCCGTCCGTCGCACAGGGCACGATCCGGGTGCAGCTCCGGGCGGAGGGGTGGTCGCCCTTCGCCTTCGATCCCGGGGGGAACGACTACCGCCGGCTGGGGGTGCGCATCCTGGAGGTCCGCCAGGCGGGAGTGCTCCTCTACCCGCGGTAGGGGAGGGCCGGCGGGCCCTACTGGACGATCACCCGCACCTCCGGCGAACCGTCCGCGGTGAAAGGGATGCGGACCTGGAAGGTGTGCTCGCCAGGGGTGAGCCGCCAGCGGGTGGTGTAGGGGTAGTCGACGGTCGCGTAGGGTTGGCCATCGACATACCAGACGACCTGCCGGACGGGCGGATCGACGATGACCGAGAGGGCGACGGTCGAGAGCTCGGGCGGCGTTTCGGGGTCGCGCAGAAGGCGGACCCGGTGCTCCGGCGAGGTGATGTGGAGGCGGGCCGGACGGTTCGCGGCCAGGATGGGGTGCGCCAGGCCGGGGAGGCCGCCCGCGCGCGATGCCGGCATGCGGGGGCTCAGCGGAGAGCCGGGAGTGAGGAAGCTGACCTCGTCCGGCGGGTGCGGCAGGTTGGCGGCGAGCTGCCAGGCGGCATAGCGCGGGCGGGAGCGAGACGAAGGGGCGGACCTCGACCGCGGCGCGCGGGGTGTCCGCCGTGGCGAGGAGGCCGTTCCTGCGGTCGACGGCGCGGAGCTGGTGGGCGGTGCAGTCGTCCGCCGGCTCCTCCCCGGGCCTAAACCATTCGAGGAAGATCTGCTGGCAGGCCTCGCCGGCCCGGGCGCCGGTCAGGGCGCAGACCCGCACCGGCCGGTAGCCGCGGGGAGGCGGAAAGGAGAGGTCCTCGAAGCCGTCCATCTGCTCGCGGTGGAGGACCGACAGCACCTGCTGCGCGAGCTCCGCGGCCGAGAGGTAGCCCGAAAGCCGGTTCATGGGCCGGAAGGCGGGGTGCCCCACCCAGACTCCGACCAGATACCGGCTGGACCACGCCACCGCCCAGGCGTCGCGGAAGGAGGTCGAGGTGCCGGTCTTGACCGCCACCGGGAAGCGGTACTCCTCGGCCCCCATGCGCGGAAAGGTGGGGAGGCGCGCCTCGGGATCGGAGAGGAAGAGGGCGATCTGCCGGGCGGTCTCCTCGGAGACGATGCGGCGGGGCGGCGGCAGCTCCTGGCCGGGGTGCCAGCGCAAGCCCGAGGTCCGGCCGTCGCCCGCCAGCACCAGGTAGGCGTTCACCATCGCCTCCAGGGTCACCGGCAGGCCGCCGATCGCGAGACCCAGCCCGTAGCGCCGGGAGGGGACGCTGCCGTCGGTCAGGCCGAGGTCGCGGAAGAGGCCGTAGCCCTGCTCCATCCCGAGCCGCGCCAGGAGGTCGACCGCCGGCACGTTGCGGGAGTTGGCGAGGGCGACCCGCGGCAGGAGGGGGCCGAGGAAGAGGTCGTCGGCATTGGCGATGCCGCCCGGCCCGCGCTCCAGGTCGTCGAGGACCGTCGAGGGGCGGATGACGCCGCGGTCGAGCGCCAGGGCATAGAGAAAGGGCTTGAGCGCGCTGCCCGCCGAGCGGTGAATGCGGGCGTAGTCGATGGCGCCCGAGGTGCCGGGATCGAAGTAGCCGGCCGAGCCCACCCAGGCGCGCACCTCCCGGCTCGGCAGATCGACGACGATCACCGAGGCGTTGCCGGCGCCGCGGTCCGCCCAGTTGCGGACGGCGCGGTCGGTGAGCGCGGCGACCTGGCGCTGGAGATCGAGGTCGAGCGTCGTCTGCACCAGGGGCACCAGGCGTCGGTGCTTGGATTCCTCCTGGAGGAGCGCCTGGAGACGGAGGACGGCGTGGAGCGACTCTTCCGCCCGCCGGCCTTTCCACGGGATGACGAGGACGGCGAGCTGGCGCTCCGCGAGCTCCAGCTCGGCGGGGGAGAGGACGCCCTTGGCGGCGAGGGTGCGCAGAGCCCCCTGGCCGCGGCCGATCGCCCGGCGCCGGCCCTCGGGAGTGAAGACGTTCATCCTCCCCGGCGCCTGGGGGATACCGGCGAGGAAGGCGATCTCGGCCCAGCTCAGGTCGTCGACCGGCTTGTCGAAGTAGCGCCGGGCAGCGTAGGCGATGCCGTGGATGCGGTTGCCGTAGGGCACGATCCGCAGGTAGTGGCGGAGGATCTCCTCCCGGCCGTAGCGCGCGGTCAGGAGGACGGCGGTGAGTGACTCGGTCGCCTTGCGCAGGTAGCCGCGGTCGCCCGGGCTCTGCATGCGGGCGATCTGCATGGCGAGGGTGGAGGCCCCGGAGATCCGGCGGCGGCGGTGCAGGTTCTGGAGGAGGGCCCGACCGACCGCCCGTGGATCGACGCCCGGATGGGAGTCGAAATGCCGGTCTTCGAGCGCCAGGGTGGCGGCGACGACCCGCGGCGGCAGGGTTCCGACCGGCCAGTAGCCGAGCTCCCCCCGGCCGGCGCTCCCACCTCGCCCAGGAAGCGGGCCTCCCGGTCGCGGAGGAGGAAGGTCGCCCGCGGCGCCTCCAGGTGGGCCCGGAAGAGGGCGGTCAGGAGGAAGAGGGCGCAGCAGAGCAGGAGGGTACTGACGATCCCCAGGCGGACTCTCCAGGGGCGCCGGGCGCAGGCGAGCTCGGCGCCCCAGACGGGAGCGCCAGAGACGGTACAGCGCCTTCATGTCGACTACTTCTCCTTCCGCACGACCTCGATCCGGGCCCCCGCGGAGCTCCCCGACACCGCGCCGTCGTACATCATCTCGGCCCGGGCGGCGGGCTGGATGAACGTCCCCTCGATGCTCGCCCGGGTGCGGAAGTAGAAGTCGAAGGTGCCCTTGGGCAGGGTGTCGTAGTAGTAGGCCACCTGGTCGTCGAGGAAGGCGACGTAGGTCGGTTTCAAGGTCGGGCCGCTGCTCGGCTTGGCCTCGGGCGGCGCGGTGGCGAGGGCCGGATTGAGCGGTTCGAGGCCGGCGGCCAAGGGCACCACGACGGCGACGAAGTGGCGGTCCTTGGGGTTGACCACCCGCACGTGCTCCTCGGTGACGTCGCCGATCGCGAAGCGCACCGTCTTGCCGGGCTCGGCGAGCGGGATGCGCTCCGCCGGGGCGCCGCCCGCCTGCTGTTTCACCATCTCGCGGCTGACGACGAACCCGTCGGAGGTCGCCGCCACCCGGGCGCCGTCGCCGGCGGGCAGATAGCGGGTCTCGACCCGCACCAGCACCGGCTTGGACGGAGCGCTCGAACCAGGCTCCAGCGCCACGCTGCCGGCGCCGCCATCCGTCTCGACGGTGCCCACCAGGTAGGCGACCGGGGAGTCCGGGCCGAGGCTCACCTTCTGCGTCGCGCCGCCGCCGAGCCGGACCTCCAGGGCATGGGGGATGCTCCCGGCGTAGGGCGGTTTCAGGAGTTCGCCGAGGGCCAGGAGGGCGGCGGCGTTGGCGTTGGTGGTGCCCCAGCCGTCGTCCCGGCCGAGGGTGACCAGGGCATCCACCAGGAGCTGAACCCGCGGGTTCTTGGCGTCCTTCCTGAAGACGGCGCGGGCCGCTTCCGCCACGGTGCGGGTCTCGGTCGGCAGGATGAGACCGTTTCTCGCGGTCGCCGTCTTCTGGAGACCGCCGTAGATCTCTCGGCCCTGGTAGAGCCGGAGGACGACGCCGCTCCAGATCCGTTCGGCGAGGGCGTCGGTGGCCGGCGAGGCCGTGTCCCCCGCCCTGGCGAACGACTGGAGCACCTCGGCGACCCCTTCGAGATCGAGGAACTGGGCCTTCCTCGCCAGCTCGGCGGCATAGGCGGGGTCGAACTTGCCGGCGGCGGCGAGGGCGGCGAGGGCCCAGCAGCGCTCGGCGAACGCCTCGCCGTCGATGAAGTAGCCGTAGTCGGAGCGGAGCGACAGCTCGAGCGAATGGGTGAGGGTCGCCAGGAGCTTGTCGTCCACCCGGAAGCCGGCCCCCTTCGCCTCGACCAGGAACTGCACCGTCCAGGCGGTCAGCGACACGTAGCCGGCGGAGCCCGGCCAATAGGCGACGAGGCCGTGCGGATCGACCGCCTGGGGAATCCACTGGAGGGTGTCCTCGACCGCCCGCTTCATCCGCGCGTCGTCCCCTTCTTGATGGAGCAGGGCACGGAAGCGCTTCAAGGCCATCTCGGCGCGCGCCTGGCTCAGGCGCTGCTCGGTGCAACCGTAGGGGTACTGGTTGAAGAAGTCGAGCCCGGCCGCCATGCGGACCAGCGCCGCCTGGTCGGAGACCAGGACCGAGCGGCGGACCGAGCCCGGCCGGGCCGGCTCGGGGAGGGCGGGGATGGGGAGAGCGGCGCCGGCCGCGAGCTCCTTCATGAGCCGGATCTGGACCGGCCGGCGGTCGTCGCGCACCGGCAGCTTGACCTCGAAGGCGTCGCTCGCCCCGTCGGAAGTCCGCTCGACCCCGAAGGTGAAGCCGACCTTGTCGTAGGCGAGGGTGCCGTCGGCCTTGTAGGGCGGGGTCGGCACGGTCACCGGGAACTCCAGGCGCTCCGGCTGTTCGGTCCAGGTGAAGGTCTTCTTCGCCGGTCCGCCGAGTTGGAGGCCCGGAAACCCTGCAGCTCGGCCTGGCCGGGGCCGGCCTCGCCCTCCACGATGCGGCCGATCCCGGAGGCGAGGAAGCGGTCGCCCGGCCGCACGAAACGGGGCAGGGCCGGCTGGATCACCACCGGCAGCCGGACGGCGATCTGGCTGGTGCCGACCCCGAAGCGGTCGGGGCCCGAGGCCGCCTTCGCCCGGATCTTGAAGACCGTGATGTCGTCCGGCAGCTCGACGGTCACCCGGGCGGTACCGTCGGGGCCGACCTCGATGTTCGGGTTGAAGTAGGGCACCGCCTTGAAGTTGCGGCGGACCGTGGCGCGGTCCAAGAGGCTCCCGCCGACCGCTCCGCCCTGGTCGCCGCCGGGGTTCTCGGCGAAGGGGAGGAAGCCGAAGACGAGGTTCCGCGTATCGCGGACGGTGAGGTGCGAGAGGACCCGGGTGATGAAGTCGGGGAGCGGATCGAGCCGCTGCTCCTTGCCCAACGCGAGGACGGCCTGGTCGACCAGCCAGAGGGTGACCTCGCCCGGCCGCGGGTGGCCCTGCGGGTCGCGGAGGTCGATCTTGATCTCGATCTTCTGGCCCGGCCGGGCCTTCTCGGGATGGGTGAGCTTGACCTCCACCCGGTTCGCCACCGGCTCGACCTTGAGCCAGGTGGTGGCGGCGACCGTCGCCGGCTTGCCGAGATCGGTGCTGTTGCCCGGCTGCGGCCCGGTGCCCGGCACGCGGCCTCTCATGAGAACGAAATGGACCGGGATGCGGGGCGCCCAGTTGCCGCGGATCGGCAGGTTGAAGGTGGCGGCGCCGACCGGAGACCGCGACCCACTCGTAGCGGTTCCCCTCCGGCGCCTCGATCACCGCCAGGGCCTCGCCCTTCTGGAACGGACTCTGGAGGACGAGGGCGGCGGTCTCGCCGGGCTGGTAGGAGGCCTTGTCGCCGGTCACCGTGAAGCTCCCCGCCGGCGGCTTGCTCCAGGTCACGGCCTGGTCTCCGCCAGCATAGAGGTCGACGGTGACGACCTGGGTGCGGCCCAGGCGGTCGCTCGCCTCGATCTCGACGATGTAGACGCCGGAGCGCGGGATGGCGAGGGGCACCGGGAGGGCCTCGGCGCCGCTTTTGACCTGGATCTCCTGGACCTTCTCGTCGACGACGTCGGTCATGTAGCGGGCGACGCCGTCCGAGAAGTCGCTCGCCCGGAGATGGGAGTGCCACTGCCGCTGGAGCAGGCGGACCTTCACGGCCATCCCGGCGATCGGCTTGTCGTCCAGGCCGACGACTAAGACCTCCGGGTGGATCGCGGTCGCGCGCTCTAAAAAGCGCGGCACCTTGAGGCCGAGGACGAAGGGCGGCAGCGCGATGATCTGCCGGGTGGCGGTCACCGTCTGGTCGTCGGCGCCGGTGACGGTCGCCTCGACGACGTAGCTCCGCGGTTGCGCCGTGGGCTCGATCGCCGGGTTGAGGACGAGCTTCGCCGCACCCTCGGCATCGGTCGTGTCCTGCTTTTCGAGCCGCGGGGTCGACTCGAAGGTGGCGGTCCGCGAGAAGCGGCCGTCCGAGGAGTAGAGGAAGCCCGAGCGGCGTTTGGGGGTGAAGGTGTAGGGGAATTGGGTCACCCGCCAGGCGATCGGCCGCCCGGCCACCCGGCCCCCGGCGTAGTAGATGCCGGTCAGGCCGACCTTGAACTCGCGGTCGAGCGGCACCCGGTCGGGCGAGTCCAGGCGCACCTCGAAGCGCGGCAGCCGGTAGGCCTCCATCCGCCAGGTCACCGAGCCGAACGATTTGCCGTCCTTGTCCTCGAAGTGGGCCGAGTAGACTCCGGTGGGGAGCTTCTCCTCTTTCCAGAACTTGTAGAACGAGCCGGCCGCGGTGACCTCGACGGGGTAGCGCCAGACGAGGTCGCCCGGCCCCTCTACGATCACCCGCCCCGGCCGGCGGTCGGGGGTCAGCTCGCCCCGGTCGCGCTGGCGGAGGTACCCCTTGATGTGGACCCCCTCCTCCGGCCGGTAGACCGGCCGCTCGGTGAACAGGTGGCAGAGGGTTTCCACCCGCGGCCCGCGCTCGGCGAGGTCGTCGAACACCCAGCCGAGCCAGCTGTCGTGGGACGGCGACCACTGCCCGTCGGCATAGGAGTCGGGCGCATGGGCGGGATCGAGGACGAGGACATCCTTGCCGTTCTCGACGACGATCCGCCGCACGTTCGCCGCCCGGTCGGGGTTGCGGCCCGGGGGGTTCCAGGTGACCCGGCCGGCGGCGTCGGTGGTACCGGTGAAGAAGGTCGTCCAGCGAGCGGCGCCCCGCCCCTCCTGGAGCGAGCCCTCGACCCGCACCTGGGCACCGCCCACCGGCAGCGAGGTCTGGAGCGAGTTGACCGCGAAGACGACCGCCCGCGGCTCCTCGGCCACGGTGAGAGTCAGGTCGGTCACCTGGACCCGGATCCAGGAGCGGAGGCTCGAGCGGTCGAGCCGGCGGAGGCCGACCAGGTAGGTGCCCGGCGCACCGGCGGCACCGGCGGCTCCGGCGGGGCACGTCAGCTTGTCGAGGTGAGGCCCGAGGTCGAGGCCGAAGCGGGCGGAGCTCCCCTCGCGGCGGAGCGGCAGGGTGACCAGAGTCGAGACCGGCGGCGAGCCCAGGACCTTCAGGTGCGAGGTGAGCTCCGAGGCCGGCACGCCGCGGTCGGCCTCCTTCCAGGGCGCCGGCTCCTCGCCGGGGCCGGGCGGGCGCTGGGACTCGTCGACCGTCACCGGGCTGTCGGGGAACGGCCAGAGCGAGCGGTCGAGCGGATCGATGGGGTAGAGCCGGAGGTCGACCCGCTCGTCGCCGCGCCCCTCGATCGGCGCCATCCGCGGGCCGAAGCGCTCGACGATGCCCTGGCTCGCCCCCCAGCGCAGGTAGCTCTCGCGCTGCGGGAAGACGAGGTAGGTCTCGGTCGGGCCGCGGAGGTCCAGATGCCGGCCGTGGCCGTCGACGATCGCCGCGAGCCCCCCGGCCGCCCCGGCGGCCCCAGTAGTGAGGGCGACCCGGTAGAGCGTCTCGCGCTCGAAGCTGCCGGAGATCCTGAGCTGGCGGTCGGCGACGTCGAAGGTCAGGCCGGGGACGGCGGGCTCGAAGCGGACCAGGTTCCGCCCCTCGATCGGTCCCAGGTTGACCGGGGCGGCGGACAGCTCGACCACCACCTGGCGGTCGTCGGGGCCGCAGCGGAGCGCCTGCTCGCGGCCGTAGCGGGTGCCGGAGGCGGTGACCGGCACCCGGGCGCCGGCGCAGCCGAGAGAAAGGACGCGGAACGGCTCGGCGGTCGTGAAGGCGAGGTCGAGCGACGACTCCGGCGCCGGCTCGCCGAGCGAGAGCCGGAAGTGGAGGACCGCTTTCGAGCCCAGGGGGATCGGCGTCGAGAGCGTCAGGACATAGGCGGCCGGATCGTTTCGCTCCTTCCTGTCGAGCGCCTTGATCTGGAAGTCGCGGGCGGTGATCCACCGCGCCTCGGAACCGGCCCCCGCGCCGCGGGCGACCCCGGGGAGCGGCCGGACCTCGATCGACAGCATGCGGCCGAGCGTCTGCGGATCGAGCGGCTCCGGGAAGACGAGGGTGATCGCCTTCACCGGATCGGCCACCTCTTCGTTCTCGGCCGGCAGGGTCTTGCCTGGCGGCGAGATGAGGGTATCCAGGGTCGTAGTTGCACCGGCAGTGCCCAGTTTGAAGCCGAAGCGCTGCAGCGGGGGCCAGGGCTCGGCGGGCTTGAACTGGAGGGTGCGGGCATCCACCCAGGACCACGCCCCGGGGTGGGCGGGCGCCATCTGGACGAAGCGCTCGGGATGATCCTCGGGACCGGGCTGGCCCGGCTGACCCGGCTGGACACCCCGCGGGTCCTCCTTGAAGAAGACCGTCACCGGGTCCCAGCGGCGGAGGAAGCGGTCGGGCACGACGACGGTCCCCGGCCGCCGTTTCGGCTGCGGCGAGCGGGCGGCCTCCGGATGTGCGGCAGGTTTCGGGGTGGCGGCGAGGCCCGGAGCGGTGGCCTGGGAGACGGCCCAGAGAGACAGACAGGTCCATACGGCGGCCGCGGTGCGGCGCCTCGAAGTCGACGGCAGGCGGCTCATGGTTGGCTTCCGGGAACGCTTTCTGGGGCTTGCTCGGCCCCGGCTTCCTCAAGGTATTTGCGGATCACGTCGGCGGGCGGGCCGGTGTCGGGGAGCACCAACCCGGCGAGGGCGGGCCGCGCCTTCACCGGGGCGGCGCCGGCCGGGGAGCGGAGCGCGAGCAGGTAGTCGCCCGGGGTCAGCTCCGGCATCCGCACGACCCCGCCCCGGCTCTTCCCCTCCGGGCCCGGGAGGCGCCGGCCGCCGCGGTCGTAGAGCTCGATCTCCACCACGTCGGAGCCCGCATGGGCGCCGATCCCCACCGGTCCGCTTCTTTCGACATGGAAGGAGAACCAGCGGCTGCCGCCGGTGGGGAGGAGCACCTCGGGCCCCAGCCCCTCGCCGATCGGCGTCACCGGAGTCTCGGTCAACTCCGCCACCCCCGAGAGCTGGGCGCCGGCGAGCGAGCGCAGACCGAGCCGCGCCTCGCCCGGCGGCAGGAAGGCGTCGAGCCGGCCCCCCTCGGCGTGCACGACGACCTCGTCGGCGCTATCGCCGGAGCGGTGCAGAAGGGTGGCGAGCGGCAGCGCGGTGCGCAGGTGCAGCACCCGCGGCCCGGAGCCGGGGAGCGCCAGCTCGGCGAAGCGGCCGGAGAGCGGCACGCTCGCCGGCGGCGCCACTTTGACCGCTGCCGGCCGGGTGCCCTCGGCCGCCGGCCAGAGCGCCGCCGTCTCGTCGTCGGGACCGCCCAGCCAGGCGAGCAGCAGGCCCGGCCCGTGCTTGACGAGGGCCACCCCGCCCTGCCCGGCCGGCAGGTCGGGGCCGCGCGCCACGCTGCCGTCACGGCCGAGGAGAACCACCTGGAGGTCGCCGCGGCTCTCTCCCGAGTCGGCGCTCCGCACGTGGAGGGTCGAGCCTACGGTCGCCGAAGTCGCCGTGCCGCGGGCGGTCTCGGGAAGAACGATCCGCAGGGTGCCGGCGCGGTCGAGCGAGCGCTCGAACGGCGCACCCGGGGAGAGCACCAGCGCCTCTTCGCTGGCGGCCCGCGGCAGCAGCTCGACGGTATAAGGGTCGGAACCCGGCCGGGTGTGGAGGAGGGTCAGGCGGTCGGCGGTGCCGCCAGTGCCGCCAGTGCCGCCAGTACCGCCGGTGCCGCCAGTGCCGACACCGCCGTCGTCCAGCAGCTCCTCGAACGGCGCGCCGCCCTGCCAGTGGGTGCTCACCACGGTGTCGCCCCGGGAGAGCACGGCGACGGTGGCCTCGCCGAGCGCCAGCCGCAGCTTGCGGGGGCCGGCCGGGAGGTCGAGCCGGCGCGCCGCGATCCCGTCGAGGTGACCGTCGAGCACCCCCCAGTCCGCCTTCGCCGCCGCCGGAGCCGGGAAGCGGAGCTGGGCGAGGCGCAGCTCCATGCTGCCGCTGCCGCCGTCTCCCAGATCTCCGGCGCTCCCAGGCTGGGCCAGCCAGACCCGGGCCACCGGATGCCGCGGCGCGAGGCTCACAGAGACCGCCGTGCGCGGCCCCACCGCCATCGTGGTCGCGGCCGGCGTTCCGGCACCGTCACCGCTCTCGCCGACCCGCACTCCGGGCTGGCCGGAGGGAGCGGTGGCAAGGGCGAGGACGGGGCCGTCCGCGCCAGTGGCGCCGTCCCCCAGATCGGCGGTCACGGAAGCGCCGTCCGGCACCGGAAACTGGGTGCCCGCGGCGAGACCGTCGAACCCGGCCCCCACCTTCACCCGCTCGGCCTTCACCGCCGTCGTGCCCCTGCCTTCGCGGACGAGCCAGAAGCGCTCGCCGGGGGAGGACAGCACGGCATCCTCCCGGGCGCCGGGAGGGCTCAGGCGGGCGAGCGGCCGGCCGGCGACGCCGGAGCCGTAGAGCCCGGGGGCGGGGTCGGCGAAACGGAAGACGCCCGGCCGATCGATGTCGACCACCCCGGCGGCCAGGGGGGGATCGAAGCCCGGGACGGGGGAGAGAACGGCACCGCGCCGGAGCGCCCGCTCGCCGATCCGCGGCGCCGAGAGAGCGGCCGCGGAGAGCCGCACCGGCGTCTCGTGGCGGTCGAGAGACCAGAGGCGCAACCGGTAGGCGGTCCCTGGAGACCCCGCCGGGGACCGTGCGAGCGGGATCGCCAGCTGGGCGTCGCGGCCGATCGTCGTGCCGACCGTGCGCCAGGCCTCGCCCTCCCGCCTCTCGACGGAGAGGCCGAGGCTGTCCTTCGAGTGCGCCGCCACCAGCAGGAGGTCCGCCTTGGGGCCGACCGGGAGCGGGCGGAGCAGCACGTCGCTGCCGAGCGGCAGCTCCTCGCGGACAGGGAGGGCGGTGGCCGCTCGCTCCACCTCGGCCGGGGTGCGCAGAGCGACCCGCACCTCGGTCGTGCCGACCCCCACCGGCTCGATCCGCAGCGTGTAGCGGCCGGGGGCCAGGCGCTCTGAGAGGAGGAAGTTCCAGTCGTCCGGCCGGTCGTCGTTCTCGGCGACGACCCGGCCCTCAGCGTCTGAGAGCCGGGCGCGCACGTCGGCCGGGGCGATCGAGGTGATCTCCGCCAGACCGTCCCGGCCGATCGCCACCTTAAGCTCGCCCGGCGCCGTCATCGTTCGTTCGAGCCCGGTCACCAGCTCCTCGGTGTGGACGGTCACCTGGTAGCGGACCCGGCTGTTGCGCCGCGAGCAGACGGCGGCGAGCTGGTAGGTGCCGGGTTCCAGCTCACCCTTAAAGGCCCGGCCGGGGGGCACGAAGCCGATTTCGGCGCCGCTGGCGCCCATGCCGGTGCCGCTGGCGTCCATGCCGCCGGGCCCGTCGAGCCGGGTGAGGGTCCCCTGCATCTCCTCGCTCAGCTCGACCGCGGCATGGACCTTCGCCGGCAGCTCGAAGCGCCAGAGGTCGGGCGGCCGCGGGGCGTCCACGAGCAGCCCCTCGGGGCCTTCCGGCTCCACCCAGACGTGCTCGATGCCCGTTTCGAGCGGCAGCGGGTGCGGGCCGTGGCCGGCGAACTCTTGCGGCTCCGGCTTTTTTTCGAGGAGCACCAGGGCGCGCGCCTCTACCGGCTGGGGGAGAAGGATGAAGCGGTAGCTGCCGGCCGCCAGCGGCCGGTCGAGGTCGGCCGGAATGTTGGGCTTCTCTAACGGCCAGGAGTCGCTGTCCTCGAAGCGGCAGAGGAACTTGAAGCCCAGGCCCAGGGCGCGGAGGGTGTACCGGCCGGCCTCCGGGACGGCGACGTGGAAGACGACCGCCTGGCCGGCGGGGAGGGTGAAGTGCCCGGGCCTGCCGGCCCGCAGCTCGCCGCCGTCTAAGAGCGGCGTCGTCTCCAGGATCAGCCCGGAGTGGCCGCGCGACCTGCCGAGGGCGGCGACGGTCACCTGGTAGTCCCCTTCCCGCAGGTACTGCTGGACGAGGAAGTTGCGGCCGACGCCGTTCTCCGCGTCCCGGCGGAGCGCCGGCACCGTACGGGTTCTGAGGGTGACTGAGGTGGCGAGGAGACCGGTCGAGCGGACGGCGTAGAGGCCGGGCTTCCCTGCCTGCACGAGGAAGGTGCTCCGCTGGCCGCGCTCCAGGTCGAGGAAGCGCGGGGCGCCCGCGGTGAGGACGGGGAGCTTCGGCAGGGCATTCAAGGCCGCGTCGGGGAGCGGCGGCAGGGGCGTCGACGCCTGGAGGTCAGCGGGCTCGACCCAGAGCGAATAGGTGACGGTACCGAGGTGCTCGCTCTCCTTCAGGCGCACGGCGACTTTGTGCTCGCCGGCAGTGACCGGGGCCTCCGGGCCCCAGGGACCGCCGTCCACCGCCACGTCGAGCTGGGTGCCGTCGTCCGGCTCGGCGCGGAGCGTTCCCGCCGACGCGACATGGAAGGGGATCTCGAACGCCTCGCCCGGCTTCTGCGCCACCGGCAGGGGCTGATCCAGGTCGACCGGCCAGGGGCGGACCACCAGGCCGGCGGTGACCCCTGGCTGGTGATTGAGGTAGACCTTGTAATCGTGGGATTGCTCGAAGGCAATCGGGGCGAAGCGCACCGCCGCCTGCACCGGCTGCTCCGGGCTCGGCAGCTCCTGGCCGGCTTGGGGTCCCGGGGCTGCTGGGCGGAGGGTCAGGGTGAGGATCCCCTTCTTCTCGGGGTCGAGGGAGAGCTCGTAGAAGCCGGGGTCGAGCTTCCAGACCGAGCTCGCCCCCTGCCAGTCGGGAGTTTCGTAGTTCTTCGGCCGCGAGATCAGGAACGGCTCGATCCGCGCCCGGGCCCTGCCCGCCGCCAACCCCGCCAGCCCCGCCGCTCGTCACCACCCGGTAGCTGCCGGTCTCCTTGATCTCCAGGAAGAGGGTGAGAGCCTCCTCGAAGTTGAACCGCCGCGACCAGGCCGTGTGGCCGTCGAGCGGGATCGCCGCGGCGGTCAAGAACCGTTCCTTCTCGTCCCGCGGCGTATCGGTGACGATGGCGGTGGCATCCACCGAGTCCACGGCGGCCCCGGCGTGGACGCTCGACAGCCAGTGCGGGCCCGAGAGGTTGAACGAATAGGCGTCCTTCTGTTCGAAGTGCTGGAGGACATAGGCCTGTCCCGGCGCCCCGGAGACCGTCGCCACCAGCTCCCAGGTCTCCGGGTTGGACGGCTCGGTCGCCGCCGACGTCGCCGGCATTGAGCTGTCGCCAGCCCCCGCGCGATTCAGCTCGCCTTCGGGCTCGCCCTCGCCCTCGGCTTCGCCTTCCGCCGCAGCGGCTGGCGCGCTCTCCTCGCTCTCTATCGCCGCCGGCGGCGCCTCGCCGGGCGAATCGTTCGCCGCGCCCGCTGCGGTCGCCGCGGTCTCCGGCGTCTTCACGTCGTCCCCCGGCTTGGCTTCGGCGCGGATCTCCGCCGCCGGTGGCAGGGACTCCTTGGTGACCGCACCCGAGCTGGTGGCCGTCGCCTGCCCGTACTGGCTGGCGCCGCGCAGCCAGCCGGTGGCGAGGGTGGCGGGCCGGGCTTCCGGCAGCTCCAAGCGGAAGAAGTTGACGTTTTTGGGCAGCCGGAAGTGGTCCTCTCCGAACGGGCTGACGACATAGCGCCGGCGGCCGGACTCCGGCAGCTTGGGCTCGCCCCAGCGCAGGTAGAACGGGTGTTCGTCCGCCCCCGCGGCCCACGGCTGGGCCGGGCCGCCATAGGCGGTCAACCGGTAGAGGCCGGGTTCGAGGACGGCGGCCAGGCGGCAGCGCCAGAGCGGCTGGCCGACGACCGGCTGGATCTGCGAGCACACGGGCGCGATCCCTTCGAGCCAGGAGCCGTCGCGCCACAGCCGCAGGTCGGCGAGATTGCGGCCGGCCGCCTCCAGGCGCGCCCCGCGGCGCTCCTTGATCTCCAGCCAGTAGGAGATCTGCTCCAGGTCGTCCAGGCTGTCCTGGACCAGGCGGGTCTCGACGAGGCGCGGGGAGGCCGCGGCGCCACGGCGCTCGGCAAAGCTCTGCGCCAGGACCTTGACCTTGCCGCTGCCCTTCTTCGCGCTCTCGACTCTCACCTGGTACTCGCCGCGGTCGAGGAACAGATCGAGCCGGCCGCTCTCCGTACCCGCCTCGCCGGCCCGGCCGAGAGAGCCCGCCATGCGGTCGACCAGCTCGACCGCGCTGCCCTGGGCGTTGACGACCCGCACCGAGTAGCGGCCGAAGCGGTCGATTGTGAGGAGCGTCTTCTGGGCACCGGCCGCCGGGAGCTCGGCCGCGCTCAACGTGACTTTCGGGGTCTCCGGGGTCTCCGGGGTCTTCAGCGCGGCGGGAGCCGGGGTTGGCGCCTTGGGGACAGCCGGAGCCCCTGCCGCACCGAGCGGTGCAGCGGGGAGAACATGGAGGAGGAGAGCCAGCGAGGCCGCGGCCAGGAACGTGCGGAACAGGCCGTAAGCCGGCGCGCTCCCCACACCTCCCCCCGACATCTCTGACCGCTGCGTCGTACGCGCGGCACTGCCAATATGCATGGGATTCCTTCTGGTCTTGCCAGAAAGTGTATCTCAGGCGGGTTCCATTTCAGCGGGGGGGGTGCTGGTGTTCAGTCACAGTAGATCAGCAGATTGACGATGTCCTCTCTCTTCCTGGGCGGGTGGGTCCCTCCCCCCTGGAAGGGGGAGGGTTGGGGACGAGCGGCCAGCTCCGGCTCGCCTTCTGCCGTCTCTGGACGCCTCCTGAGCTTCTCTACGATGATCTTCAAGGTCTCTTAAACCTTCCCCAGCGTCTCAAGAACCCTCTCCAGCATCGAGAAGACCCTCCCCAGCGTCTCTACGCATCTGCATAGCGTCTCCAGGCGCACTTAGAACCTCTGTAGGGTCCGCCGGGATGTTCCGAAAGTCGGCTGGACGCACAAGAAGTCGAGATTGGAACGCTGGAAAGGCCGGTGGGAACACAAGAAGTCGAGCTTGGAACACCGGAAAGGCTAATTGGAACATAAGAAGTCGAGATCGATACGCTAGACGCTTCGGCGGGAACACCAGAAGTCCAGGTCGAGACGCTGGAAAGGCCGATTGAAACACTGGGCGGTGGAATTGGAACACTAGGGTCGCTCGTAGAGACGCTACGGCCCTGGCCGGAAGCTCTGGGAGGCTGCTTTGAGACGTTCGATGCCAGCTTTGAGACGCTACGGCTTCCGGTTGAAACCGCGGAGGAGGGCGGCTAAAGGCGCGGAACGGGCGTCTGGGCGGGGCCGACCGCCGGACAGCTCCGGCTCGTCGGCGTGGGACCCGAGGTACGGGTCGGCCTCTGGAAGCGGTTTCAAGGCGAAAGACGGAGAGGACACACGGCCGTCCTCGCCGGAGGACGAAATCGGCCTTCTTTTTCTCTCTCTCCCGTGGGAATAAACCGGGTATCTCCCTTGCAGAGGGTCGGAATTGCTGTAAGAAAAGGAGGACTCATGCGAGGTCCCTGGAGCGCCCTTCCCCTGGTGCTCGCCGGCATTGCCCTGTCTGCTTCATTCGCGTTCGCCGCGGCCTCGGCCGCGCCCACTTTCGGCGAACGGATCGACGTCCGCGCGGTCGACGTCTTTGCGGCGGTTACCGACCGCTCCGGAAAACGGGTGAAGGGGCTCTCCGCCGCCGACTTCCGGCTCCTCGTCGACGGCCGGGAGGTGCCCATCGACGCCTTCTCCGCGGTCGAGGACGGCCGGCCGGTGGACGGCGCGGCCGCCTCTACCTCCTCTCCCGCCAGTCCCTCCGAACCCGTGACAGCGGCCGCGGCGGTCAGCCGCAACTTCCTCGTCTTCGTCGACAACGGCTTCTCGGTCGCCGCCCAGCGTGACCGGGTGCTCGAAACCCTCGCCGGCCAGCTCTCGCTCCTCGGTCCCGACGACCGGATGGCGATCGTCGCCTTCGACGGCGACCATCTCGCGGTCCTCGCCGACTGGACGGCCAACCGCGCCACCCTGGCTGCGGCCCTGGTCCGCGCCAAGGGCCAGCCGGCCGACGGCGTCCGGGTGCTCGCCGCCCGCCGGTCGGCGACCGCGGACGAGGAGTTGGCTCTGGAGTACGACCCGATCCTCGGCGCCAAGGCGGCCTTCGGCCGGCTCGGCCGGCTTACCCTCGAATCCCCCGAGCCGCAGAGCCCGGGCGAGGTCCGTGCCCTCATCCGCGGCATGCCGCGGGTGGTGGCGGCGGCCGACGCGGCTCTCCGCACAAAGGTCCCGCCGTCCGGCCGCCGGATCGTCCTCCTGCTCTCGGGCGGCTGGCCGTTCGCCGCCTACCCGGCCCTCTTCTGGCCCCTGACCGCCACCGCCAACCGGCTCGGCTATACCTTCTACCCGGTGGACGTCCCCGGGCTCGACCCGGAGTCGACGACCGCCTCCGCCGCTGCGAGCCGGCCCGCCGCGCCCTCGGGTTTCGTCAGCACCGCGTGGGAGCGGGATGCGCAGTACAGCCTGGAGCTTCTGGCGCGGGCGACGGGCGGTAAGGCGATCGTCCACTCGGCCCGCCTGACCGCTCTCTCCCGCGCCGCGGACGATACCCGTTCCTACTATCGCCTCGGCTTCTCTCCGGTCTGGAAAGCGGACGACCGCGAGCATGCGATCCGGGTCGAGGTCCGCCGGCCGGGTCTCGACGTGCGCGCTCGCAGGAGCTACACCGACCTCTCCGCTACCGCCGAAGGTGCCCTCGAAGAGCAGAGCCAGGAGATCGCCAGCCCGGCCCGCGATGCCGGCCCGGTCCGCAAAGGAAACCGGGAGACCGGCGCCGACGACGGCAGCGCGCTCCCCGCGGAGCCGACCTCCCTGGAGCGCTGACCGTCCCCATCCCAATCGCTTTGCCTTGAGCGCTGCTCTCTTTCGGAGGTAACGAAGCCATGCGATCGATCCCCGTTTCCTGGGCTTCTCTCTTGCTGTTCCTCTCCCTTCCCGCCAGCGCGGCGACCGCCCCGCCGGCGGCTCCCGCTTTCGCCGAACGGATCGACGTTCGCGCCGTCGACATCGAGGCCGTCGTCACCGACCACAAGGGCCGGCGCGTGAAGGATCTCAAGGCCGAGGACTTCCGGCTTTTGGTCGACGGCCGCGAGGAGCGCATCGACTCCTTCTCCGAGGTGAGGGAGGGGCAGACCGAGCCTACCGCTCCGGCGATACCGGCGATACCGCCGACATCGGCGATACGCGTCGGCGTCGGCGGAACGGGTCGGTACGAACTACCTGGTTTTCGTCGACGAGGCCTTGGCCCTCAGGAGTGAGCGCAACGCCACCCTGTGGACGCTCAAGCGCGACCTCGCCCTGTTGAGTCCGGGCGACCGCATGTCGATCGTGGTCTTCGACGGCCGCGGCCTCACCGTGCTCGCCGGGTGGACGGGGGATGTCGCCGTCCTGCGCGAAGCCTTCGCGGTGGCCGCCCGGCGGGGGAGCGAGGGCATCTTCGCCTATGTCGCCAAAAAAGGGCTCGACAAAGGGACCGACCCGCGGGCGGCCGCGATCGACTACCGGTCCTTCTACGGCGACGCGGATCTCCTCGGTGGCAGCCCCGTCGGGCGGATCTGGGGCCTCGCCCGCAACGGGGACTCGGTGGGGAAGGTGGCGACCGCGGCGGCATACGCTCTTCGCGCCATGCCCCTCCCGGAAGGGCGGCGGGTGATGATGATCCTCGCCGGAGACTGGTCGTGGAGCGGAGGTCCCGCGAGCCTCAGGCCCTTGACGACGGCGGCCAACCTCCTCGGCTACACCCTCTATCCGATCAACGTCACCGGCCTCCGGTTGTTGAGCGAAACCGCCGACAGTTGGTTTCCGAGCCCGTGCCAGGGGAGGCACTGCTCGCCAGGGGTCTTTCCGTCGTCCCCCCAGGAGCCGGATCTCTGGTCCCCCCAAAACGCTTTTGAGGGGCCTTCGGACTCGGCGCTCAAATCGCTGGCCCAGGCGACCGGGGGCGTGGTCGCTTGGAACCGCGATCACTCGCTGCGCCAGGTGGCCGCGGACACCCGCTCCTACTACCGGCTGGGTTTCTCGCCGATCTGGAAGGCGGACGACCGGCCGCACGACATCCGAGTGGAAGTCCGCCGGCCGGGGCTCACCGCCCGTGCCCGGGGCCGTTTCTTCGATCTCTCTCCCGCCACGAATTCCGCGTTGACCGCCGAGAGCGTGCTCTCCGTAGGCGGCGACCCGGCCCGGAAGCGGCTCGTCGTCACCGCCGGAGCGCCGAAGCGGTCCGGCCGCGATGGGATGGATCTGCCGGTGACCTTCGCGATCCCCTCGGAGCTCCTGGCGCGGGTGCCCGGCACCGTGCCGGGATACCCGGTCGAGGGCAGCCTCGCGGTCGCCGCCATGGACGTGGCGGGCCGGCTCATCTCGGTCCCCGGGCAGATTCTCCACGGCACCCTCCCGGAGGAGCCGCGGCCGGGGGTCTTCGTGCGCATCCGCTCGGTCCTCCACCTGCGCCGCGCCCAGCAGCGGCTGGTCTTCACCGTGACGGGGACGGAGGAGAGCCCGATCTGGAGCGAACTCGAGGTGAAGCCATGAAGGGCGCCTCCCGATGACTCTACTTGGCGGGTTGGCGGCACTAGAGAGGTAGGAGGGACTGGTGCGTGCCCAGGTACGCCTGGGCCGGGGGGGGGCGACGGCGCCGGTCCTTCAGGGGTAGCTTGTGGCCCCGGAATCTGCAATCTTCACGCTTCGCGAATGAGAGAACGAATCTGAAGTCCTCAACTCTTACCGACATGCGCCTTACCTACGGCCAGCGCGCCCTCTGGTTCCTCGACCGGCTGGCACCTGGCAATGCCGCCTATATCATCGCCGGGGCAGCGCGCGTTCTCGGCCCGCTCGATAGCGCCGCCCTCCGCCGCGCGGCCCTGGCCCTCGCCGCCCGCCACCCGGCGCTCCGCACGACTTTCCACGACACGCCGGAAGGGCCGGTGCAGCGGGTGGGCGCGACGCCCCTCGCCGGGAACGTCGAGATCGTGGAGGAGGACGGGACGGCGCTCGCCGCGCCGGAGCGCCGGCGTCGCTTGAGCGAGATCGCCTTCCGGCCGTTCGACCTGGCGGCGGGGCCGCTCCTCCGCCTGGGTCTCCTGAGCTGCGAAGACGGGCCGCTCCTCTCCCTCTCGGTGCACCACATCGTCTCCGACTTCTGGTCGCTCGCCGTGATCCTGCGCGACCTGGGGGCGCTCTACGCGCGGGAGCTGGGCGGGACGGAGCCGCTCGCGCCCCCGCCGCCGCCGCCGCCTCCGCCGCCGGAGATCGGGGTCGCCGAGATCGTCCGCCGGGAGGAGGAGTCGCTGGCCGGGGCGCGCGGGGAGGAGATCTTCGCCGCCTGGCGCCAGGCGCTCGACGGGTTTCCTTTCGTTCTCGAATTGCCGACCGATCGGCCACGGCCGGCCGCCCAGGGCTTCCGCGGCGGGGCGCTCCCGCTCCGCCTCGATCCCGGGGTGGCCGCTGCCGCCAAACGGCTGACCCGCCAGTGCGGCGCCACCCTCTACATGGGCCTCCTCGCGGCCTTCGACGCCGTGCTCAGCCGCCACACCGGGCAGGAGCGGCTCCTCGTCGGCTGCCCGACGACGGGCCGCGGCGACGCCGGGCTCGCCGGGCTCGTGGGCTACCTGGTCAACCCGGTGCCGATCCCCGGCGACCTCGGGGGCGACCCGGGGTTCGCCGAGCTCCTGGGCCGGGTGCGTGCCGCCGCCCTCGGCGCCTTCTCCCGCCAGGCCTATCCGTTCCCCCTTCTCGCCGAACGGCTGCAACCGGAGCGCGATCCCAGCCGGTCGCCGCTCTTCCAGGCCCTCTTCGTCCTCCAGAAGGGGCGGCGGGCGGAGGAGGAGGGGCTGGCCGCCCTATCGGTGGGGGAGAGTGGAGTGCCGCTCGAGCTGGGCGGCGGGGCGCTCAAGCTGACCTCGCTCGCCCTCGACGAGCCAGGGGCCCAGCTCGACCTCCAGGTGATGCTCGCCGAAACCGCGCACGGCATCGCCGGCCGCTGGCTCTACGACCGCGACCTCTTCGAGCCGGCGACCATGGAGCGGATGGCGGGCCATTTCGCCAACCTGCTCGCCTTCCTCACCGGGGATCTCGCCGGGGATCGCTGGGGGGGGACAGCGCCCTCGCCACCCCGGTCTCCGCGCTGCCTCTCTTCGGCGCCGCCGAGCGGGCGCAGCTCACGGCCTGGGCCGACGGTGGCCCCCTGGCGCCAGTGGCGCTTCTGGGGCCAGCGGAAACCGGCGGCTGCCTGCACGAGCGGGTCTTCGCCCAGGCGGCGCGGACGCCGGGGGCGGTGGCGGTCTGGGCGGGGGAGCGGCGGGTGACCTACGGCGAGCTGGCGGCCGGGGCCCGGCGGATCGCCGGACAGCTCCGGCGCCGCGGAGTGGGACCCGAGGTGCGGGTCGGCCTCTGCAGCGAGCGGACGCCGGAGATGGTCCTGGGCCTCCTCGGCATCCTCGCCGCGGGCGGCGCCTATGTGCCGCTCGACCCCGCCTATCCGGCGGAGCGCCTGGCACTGATGTTGGAGGACAGCGGGGCCGAGCTGGTGCTCGCCTCGGCCGGTGCTGTAGAACGTCTGCCCGCGGGCACCCGTGCCGTCCTCCTCGACGAGATCCTGAACGACGGGTCGGTGCCGCCGGCGATACCAGAGGGGGGGGGCACGCCGCTCGATCCCCAGCCGCTCAACCTCGCCTACCTCATCTATACCTCGGGCTCGACGGGCCGCCCGAAGGCGGTGGCGATCGCCCATGCCAGCGCCGCGGCCCTCGTCACCTGGGCGGCGGGGGCCTTCGCGCCGGAGGAGCTGGCCGGGGTGCTCGCGGCGACCTCGATCGCCTTCGATCTCTCGGTCTTCGAGCTCTTCGTCCCGCTCGCGCTCGGCGGGACGGTGATCCTGGCCGACAACGCCCTCGCCCTCCCGGAGCTCCCGGCGCGCGGCGGCGGTCACCCTGGTCAACACCGTCCCCTCGGCGATGGCCGAGCTGGTGCGCGACGGGGCGCTGCCGCCCTCGGTACGGACGGTCAACCTGGCCGGCGAGCCGCTCCCCGGGAGCCTCGCCCGGCAGATCCATGCCGCCGGAGTGGGGCGGCTGCTCAACCTCTACGGGCCCTCCGAGGACACCACCTACTCGACCCAGGCGACCGTCGTCCCCGCCGGCTCGCGGGAGCCGGCGATCGGCCGGCCGCTTCCCGGCGGGCGCGCCTACGTCGTCGGCCCGCGGCAGCAGCCGGCGCCGCTCGGGGTGCCGGGCGAGCTCTGGCTGGGCGGCGCCGGCCTGGCGCGCGGCTACCTCGGCCGGCCGGAGCTGACGGCGGAGCGTTTCGTCCCCGACCCCTGGAGCGGGGTGCCGGGGGCGCGGCTCTACCGCACCGGCGACCTGACGCGCTGGCTGCCGGCGGGCGAGCTCGCCTTCCTCGGCCGCCTCGACCACCAGGTGAAGGTGCGCGGTTTCCGTATCGAGCTGGGCGAGGTGGAGGCGGCGCTCGGCGCCCTTCCCGGGGTGCGGGAGGCGGTGGTCCTCGCCCGCGACGAGCCCGCCGGTATCGCCAGCATTACCGGGATTGCCGGCATCGCCGGCATAGCCGGCAAGCAACTGGTCGCCTACGTCTCGGGCGAGGGGATCGATCCCGCGGTTCTCCGGGCGGGGCTCTCGGCGAGCCTGCCGGGGTACATGGTGCCCACCGCCTTCGTCCTCCTGCCGGCCCTGCCGCTCACCCCCAACGGCAAGGCCGACCGGCGGGCCCTCGCTCGGATCGCGCCGGAGCGGGGTGCCGGGGCGGGCGGCGAATCTACGGCGCCGCGCAATGCGACCGAGGCGCTCCTGGCGGAAATCTGGGCCGAGGTGCTCGGTGATCGGATAGGGGAGCGGGTAGGGGAGCGGGTGGGGGTGGAGGACGACTTCTTCCAGCTCGGCGGGCATTCGCTTCTCGCCACCCAGGTGGCGTCGCGGGTGCGCCGGGCGCTCGGGGTCGAGATCCCCGTCCGCAAGCTGTTCGAGGCCCGCACCGTCGCCGCCCTGGCGCGGGAGGTCGAGGCCCTCCAGGCCCTCTCCAGTCCCCTATCCACGACGGGCGTGCCGCTTCAACCGGTGCCGCGCCCCCAACGTCCGGACGGCCGGGTGGAGATGCCGCCCTCCTTCGCCCAGGAACGGCTCTGGTTCCTCGACCGCCTGGAGCCGGGAAACGCCACCTACAACGTGCCGGCGGCGCTCTGGCTCGGCGGCAACCTGGTCGTCGAGGCGCTGGCGGCGGCCCTGGCCTCGGCGGTGGCCCGGCACGAGGCGCTGCGGACGACGTTCGGCGAGGCCGGCGGGCGGCCGTTGCAGGTGATCGCACCGGCTGCCTCGGTAGCGCTGGGGAGGATCGACCTCACCGCTCTGCCGGAGGACGGGAGAGAGGGCGCGGCCCTCGCTCTCGCTCGGGAGGAGGCGGCGCGGCCGTTCGACCTCGCCCGCGGCCCCCTGCTGCGAGCGGCGCTCCTGCGGCTCGCCGGCGAGAGCCACCTGCTCCTCCTCACCCTCCATCACATCGTCACCGACGGCTGGTCGATGGGCGTCCTGGTGCGCGAGGTGGGGGAGGTCTACGGGGCGCTCCTCGCCGGGCGCCTCCCGGCGCTCCCGGCGTTCCCGGCGTTCCCGGCGCTCCCGGCACTCCCGGCGCTCCCTCTCCAGTATGCGGACTATGCGGTCTGGCAGCGGGGCTGGCTGGCCGGCGAGGTGCTGGCGGCCCAGCTCTCCTGGTGGCGCGAGCGCCTGGCGGGGATGCCGCCGCTCCTCGAGCTGGCGACCGACCGGCCGCGGCCGCCGGTCCAGGGCACGGCGGGTGGCAGTGTCCCCGTGGCACTGCCGGCACCGCTCGTCGAGTCGCTCTCCGAACTGGGGCAGCGCGCCAATGCCAGCCTCTTCATGGTGCTCCTCGCCGGCTTCCAGGCGCTCCTCGCCCGCCACGCCGGGCAGGATCGGGTCGTCGTCGGCACCCCGGTCGCCAATCGCAACCACCGTCAGATCGAGGACCTGATCGGCTTCTTCGTCAACACCCTGGCGCTGCCCGGCGATCTCTCTGGCGATCCGGCCTTCGCGGCGCTCCTCTCGCGGGCGCGGGAGACGGCGCTCGGCGCCTACGCCCACCAGGAGCTGCCGCTCGAAAAGCTCGTGGAGGAGCTGTCGCCCGAGCGGAGCCTGGCTCACACGCCCCTCTTCCAGGCCCTCCTGGTGCTCCAGAACACCGGCCTGGCGCTGCCGGCGCTCCCCGGCCTCACGGCGAGGCTGGCCGAGATCCCGAGCGGGACGGAGAAGTTCGACCTGACGCTCAACCTGGAGGAGAAAGCTGGCGGGCTCGCCGGGACGCTCTCCTATCGGCTCGACCTCTTCGACCGGCCCACGATCGAACGGCTCTCCGGCCACTTCGCGAACCTCCTCGCCGGCGCCGTGGCCGCTCCCGGGCTGCGCCTGGCCGACCTGCCGCTCCTCGGGGCGGCCGAGCGGGCCCAGCTGGTGTCCGAGTGGTCGGGGACCGCCCTGGCCGGCGAGCGGGAGAGCACGCTCCACGACCCGCTTGCGGCGCCCCTGGCGCGGGTCCCGGAACGGGTGGCCCTGGTGGCGGGGGGATCGCACCTCTCCTACGGCGAGCTGGCGCGGCGAGCCCGGCGGATCGCCGTCGGCCTCCGGGGCCTCCGGGGCCGGGGCGCCGGGCCCGAGGTGCGGATCGGCCTCTGCAGCGAGCGGACGCCGGAGATGGTGCTCGGCCTCCTCGGCATCCTGGCCGCTGGCGCCGCCTATGTGCCGCTCGACCCCGCCTATCCGGCGGAGCGCCTGGCGCTGATGCTGGAGGACAGCGGTGCCGCCCTCGTGCTAGCCGGGGCGAGCGCCGTCGACCGGCTGCCCGCGGGGACCCGGATCGCCCGCCTCGAAGACCTCCTGGCTCCCCTCCCGGCGCTCCCGAGGCTCCCGGTATTGACCGACGCCGAGGTCCCACTGCCGAGTCCCCAACCCGGCAACCTGGCCTATCTCATCTACACCTCGGGCTCGACCGGCCGTCCGAAAGCGGTGGCGATCGCCCATGCGAGCGCCGGCGCCCTCGTCCGCTGGGCGGCGGCGGCCTTTGCGCCGGAGGAGCTTGCCGGGGTGCTCGCCGCCACCTCGATCGCCTTCGATCTCTCGGTCTTCGAGCTCTTCGTCCCCCTCTCGCTCGGCGGGACGGTGATCCTCGCCGAGAACGCCCTCGCCCTCCCGGCGCTCCCGGCGCGCGGGGCGGTCACCCTGGTCAACACCGTCCCCTCGGCGATGACCGAGCTGGTGCGCGAAGGAGGGCTCCCGGCCTCGGTGCGGACGGTCAACCTGGCCGGCGAGCCGCTCCCCGGGAGCCTCGCCCGGCAGGTCTTCGCGGCCGGGGTGGGGCGTCTGCTCAACCTCTACGGGCCCTCCGAGGACACCACCTACTCGACCTGGGCGACCGTCGATCCGGGGGACCCGGGCGAGCCGGCGATCGGCCGCCCCCTTCCGGGCGGCAGTGCCTACGTCGCCGACGCCTCTGGCCAGTTGGCGCCGCTCGGGGTGCCGGGGGAGCTGTGGCTGGGCGGGGTCGGCCTGGCGCGGGGTTATCTGGGGCGTCCGGAGCTGACGGCGGAGCGCTTCGTGCCCGATCCCTGGAGCGGGGTGCCGGGGGCGCGCCTCTATCGCACGGGCGACCTGGTGCGTTGGCTGCCGGCAGGCGGGCTCGACTATCTGGGGCGGCTCGACCACCAGGTCAAGATTCGCGGCTTCCGCATCGAGCTGGGGGAGATCGAGACGGCGCTCGCCGCCCACCCGGAGGTGGCCCAGGCCGCCGTCCTGGCGCGCTCGGCGCGCCCGGAGCCGCAGGGCGGCAGGCGGCCGGTGGGCCCGGTCGCCCTTGTCGCCTATGTCGCGGCGCGGCCGGGCGGCGAGCTGACCGGAGCCGAGCTGCGTACCTTCCTCGGCGCCCGCCTTCCCGAGTACATGCTGCCGGCGATCGTCCTCCTCGACGAGCTGCCGCTGTCGCCCAACGGCAAGGTGGACCGGCGGGCCCTGTCGCGGGTCGCGCCGGAACGAGCAGCGGCCGGCGGCGGCTCAGTGGCGCCGCGGACCGCGACCGAGGGCGCTCTCGCGGCGATCTGGGCCGAGGTCCTCGGCGATCGGGTGGGGGAGCAGGTGGGGGTGGAGGACGACTTCTTCCAGCTCGGCGGGCACTCGCTCCTCGCCACTCAGGTGGCGTCGCGGGTGCGCCGGGCGTTCGGGGTCGAGATCCCCGTCCGCGCGCTGTTCGAGGCCCGCACCGTCGCCGCCCTGGCGCGCGAGGTGGAGGCTGCCCAGGCCGCTCAGGTCTCGCCGACTCTCGCCCTGCCGCTCCAGGCGCTGCCGCGCACCGCCCGTCCGGACGGCCGGCTGGAGATGCCGCCTTCCTTCGCCCAGGAGCGGCTCTGGTTCCTCGACCGCTGGGAGCCGGGAAAGTCCACCTACAACCTCCCCGCGGCGCTAAGGCTCAGCGGCCGGCTGGTTTTAGCAGCGCTAGAGGCGGCCCTCGCCGCGGTCGTGGCGCGCCACGAAGCGCTGCGGACGACCTTCGCCGAGGCCGGCGGCCGGCCGCTACAGGTGATTGCACCGGCTGCCTCAGTAGCTCTGCCGAGGATCGACCTCACCTCTCTACTGGAGACCCGGAGAGAGGGCGCGGCGCTCGCCCTCGCGCGGGAGGAGGCGGCGCGGCCGTTCGACCTCGCCCGCGGCCCACTCCTCCGGGCGGCACTCCTGCGGCTCGCCGGGGAGAGCCACCTGCTCCTCCTCAACCTCCACCACATCGTCACCGACGGCTGGTCGATGGGCATCCTGGTGCGCGAGGTGGGGGAGGTCTACGGGGCGCTCCTCGCCGGGCGCCGGCCGGCGCTCCCGGCGCTCCCTCTCCAGTACGCGGACTATGCGGTCTGGCAGCGGGGCTGGCTGGCCGGCGAGGTGCTGGCGGCGCAGCTCTCCTGGTGGCGGCAGCGCCTGGCGGGGATGCCGCCGCTCCTCGAGCTGCCGACCGACCGGCCGCGGCCGCCGGTCCAGGGTCCGGCGGGCGGCAGTGTCCCCGTGGCGCTGCCGGCGCGGCTCGTCGAGTCGCTCCACCAACTGGGGCAGAGCGGCAACGCCGGTCTCTTCATGGTGCTCCTGGCCGGTTTCCAGGCCCTCCTCGCCCGACACGCCGGGCAGGACCGGGTCGTCGTCGGCACCCCGGTCGCCAACCGCAACCACCGCCAGATCGAAGAGCTGATCGGCTTCTTCGTCAACACCCTGGCGATGCCCGGCGATCTCTCTGGCGACCCGGCCTTCTCGGCGCTCCTCTCGCGGGCGCGGGAGACGGCGCTCGGCGCCTACGCCCACCAGGAGCTGCCGCTCGAAAAGCTCGTGGAGGAGCTGTCGCCGGAGCGGAGCCTGGCCCACACGCCCCTCTTCCAGGCCCTCCTGGTGCTCCAGAACACCGGCCACGCGCTGCCGGCGCTCCCCGGTCTCGCGGTGGAGTTGGTAGAGATCCCGAGCGGGACGGAGAAGTTCGACCTGACGCTCAACCTGGAGGAGGAGAAGGCCGGCGGGCTCGCCGGGACGCTCTCCTATCGTCTCGACCTCTTCGACCGGCCCACGATCGAACGGCTCTCCGGTCACTTCGCGAACCTCCTGGCCGGCGCCGTGGCCGCTCCCACCCTGCGCTTGGCCGACCTGCCGCTCCTCGGGGCGGCCGAACGGGCCCAACTGGTGACCGAGTGGTCGGGGACCGCCCTGGCCGGAGGGCGGGAGAGCACGCTCCACGACCCGCTTGCGGCGCCGCTGGCGCGAGTCCCGGAGCGGGTGGCCCTGGTGGCGGAGGGCTCGCACCTCTCCTATGGCGAGCTGGCGCGGCGAGCCCGGCGGATCGCCGCCGGCCTCCGGGGCCTCCGGGGCCGGGGCGCCGGACCCGAGGTGCGAATCGGCCTCTGCAGCGAGCGGACGCCGGAGATGGTCCTCGGTCTCCTCGGCATCCTGGCCGCTGGCGCCGCCTATGTGCCGCTCGACCCCGCCTATCCGGCGGAGCGCCTGGCGCTCATGCTGGAGGACAGCGGCGCCGCCCTCGTTCTCGCCGGGACGAGCGCCGTCGACCGCCTGCCCGCGGGGACCCGGATCGCCCGCCTCGAAGACCTCCTGGCTCCCATCCCCGGGCAGACCGACGCCGAGGTCCCACCGCCGGCTCCCCAGCCCGGGAACCTGGCCTATCTCATCTACACCTCGGGTTCGACCGGTCGTCCGAAAGCCGTAGCGATCACCCATGCGAGCGCCGGCGCCCTCGTCCGCTGGGCGGCGGCGGCCTTTGCGCCGGAGGAGCTTGCCGGGGTGCTCGCCGCGACCTCGATCGCCTTCGATCTCTCGGTCTTCGAGCTCTTCGTCCCCCTCTCTCTCGGCGGGACGGTGATCCTGGCCGAGAACGCCCTCGCCCTCCCCGCTCTCCCGGCGCGCGGCGCGGTCACCCTGGTCAACACCGTCCCCTCGGCGATGACCGAGCTGGTGCGCGACGGCGGGCTCCCGGCCTCGGTGCGGACGGTCAACCTGGCCGGCGAGCCGCTCCCCGGGAGCCTCGCCCGGCAGATCTTCGCGGCCGGGGTGGGGCGCCTGCTCAATCTCTACGGGCCCTCCGAGGACACCACCTACTCGACCTGGGCGACCGTCGTTCCGGGAGACCCAGGCGAGCCGGCGATCGGCCGCCCGCTCCCGGGCAGCTCCGCCTACGTCGTCGACGCCGGTCGCGAGCTGGCGCCGCTCGGGGTGCCGGGGGAGCTGTGGCTGGGCGGGGTCGGCCTGGCACGGGGCTATCTGGGGCGTCCGGAGCTGACCGCGGAGCGCTTCGTGCCCGACGCCTGGAGCGGGGTGCCGGGGGCGCGCCTCTACCGCACTGGCGACCTGGTGCGTTGGTCGCCGGCGGGCGGGCTCGGCTACCTGGGGCGGCTCGACCACCAGGTGAAGATCCGCGGCTTCCGCATCGAGCTGGGGGAGATCGAGACGGTGCTCGCCGCCCACCCGGGGGTGGCGCAGGCCGCCGTCCTGGCGCGTGGGGAGGGGCAGGGCGGCAGGCGGCTGGTGGCTCTGGTCGCCTACGTTGCGGCGCGGCCGGGCCGCGAGCTGACCGGGGCCGAGCTCCGCACCTTCCTCGGCGCCTGCCTCCCCGAGTACATGCTGCCGGCGATCGTCCTCCTCGGCGAGCTGCCGCTGTCGCCCAACGGCAAGGTGGACCGGCGGGCGCTCGCCGCCCTGCCGGCGAGCGCGGCGCGGGCGCCGGAGGGGGAGGCCGAAGGAGCGCGGAGCCCGGTGGAGTCGACGATCGCCGCGGTCTGGGCCGAGCTGCTCGGGGCCGGAGCGGCCGGAGCGGCCGGGGCGGTGCCCACCTTCGGCCTCGGCGACAACTTCTTCGATCTCGGCGGGCATTCGCTGCTCGCCACTCAGGTGGTGTCGCGGCTCCGCGAGACCCTGGGGGTCGACCTGCCGGTGCGGGTGGTCTTCGAGGCCCCCACGATCGCCGCCCTGGCGACGCGGATCGCGGCGGCGCAAACGCTCGCCGAAGCGTCTGGGGAGGCCGGCGAGCCCGGCGAGCCGGCGGCGATCCCGCGCCGGCGGGAGAAGGGCGCTCTGCCGCTCTCCTTCGCCCAGGAGCGGCTCTGGTTCATCGATCAGCTCGAGCCCGGCTCGCCGGTCTACAACCTCGCCGGTGCCCTGCGGCTCGCGGGCGCTTTCGACCCGCGGATCTTCGCCGCCACGCTCGCCGAGGTAGTGCGGCGGCACGAGGCGCTGCGCACGGTGTTCGCCACCTCCCCGGGGGGAACGCCGGTGCAGATCGTGCAGCCGGCAGGGCTGGCGATACCAGGGTTGGCGATACCGGGGTTGGCGATACCGGCAGGATTGGCGATGCCGGCAGGCTTGCCCGCCCTGCCCCTGGTCGACCTCACCGGCATCACCGGTCTCGACGGTGGGGACGGGCGGCGGGCCGAGGCGAACCGGCTGATGGTGGCGGAGGGCCGGCGGCCGTTCGATCTCGCCGCCGGCCCGCTCCTCCGGCTCACCCTCCTGCGGACGGCGGTGGACGAGCACTTCGCCCTTGTCACCCTGCACCACATCGTCGCCGACGGTTGGTCGCTGGGGGTCTTGACCGCCGAGCTGACGGCGCTCTACGCCGCCTTCGCCAGGGGGGAGGCTTCGCCGCTCCCCGAGCTCCCCATCCAGTACGGCGACTTCGCCCTCTGGCAGCGCCGGCAGCTCTCCGGTCCGCACCTCGCCGCCCTCCTCGCCTGGTGGCGCGAGCGCCTCGCCGGGGCGCCGGTGGTGCTCGATCTGCCCGCCGACCGGCCGCGCCCGCGGACCCAGAGCCACCGCGGGGGACACCTGCCGCTCGTCCTGCCGGCATCGCTCGGCGCGGCGGTCAGGGCCGCCGGCCAGCGCTCGGGGACGACCCTCTTCATGACCCTCCTCGCGGCCTTCCAGGCGCTCTTGTCGCGCTCCACCGGCGAGGAGGACCTGCCGGTGGGGACGCCGATCGCCGGCCGCACCCAGGTCGAGCTCGAAAGGCTGATCGGCTTTTTCGTCAACACCCTTGTGCTGCGGCTGGACTCTTCCCGCCCGTCCGGCCGGCCCGGCCGGCCGGGCTTCGCGGAGCTGCTCGCCCGCGTCCGGGAAGTCACCCTGGACGCCTACCGGCACCAGGACCTCCCCTTCGAGCGCCTGGTCGAGGAGCTGCGGCCGGAGCGCCATCTCCACCACGCGCCGCTCTTCCAGGTCCTCTTCGTGGTCCAGAACGCTCCCCAGGGGAGCCTCCGTCTCGCCGGGGTAGAGATCGAGCCGCTGGCGGTCGAGAGCGGTAGCGCCAAGTTCGATCTGACCCTCGCTTTCAACGAGGCGCCGGACGGCTCTCTCCGCGGCTCGATCGAGTACAGCCGCGACCTCTTCGACTCGAGCACCGCGGTTCGCCTCGGCGTGCATTTCCAGAACCTGCTCGCGGCAGCGGTGGCGGCGCCGGAGCGCCCCTACACCGAGCTGCCGCTCCTCACCGGCCCCGAGCTCCACCAGGCGCTCCACGAGTGGAACGACAGCCCGGCCGAGCCCGCCGGGGGAAGGCTGGTGCCCGAGCTCCTCGCCGCCCGTATGGCGCGCCACCCGGACGCCCTGGCGCTCGCCCTCGCCGGCGAACGGTTGAGCTACGGCGAGCTCGCGGCGCGGAGCGGGCGCCTCGCGGGGCACCTGAGGGCGCTCGGGGTGGGACCCGAGTCGTTGGTCGGCATCGCCGTCGAGCGCTCCTTCGCCATGGTGGCGGCGCTCCTCGCCATCTGGGAGGCGGGGGGGGCCTACCTGCCGCTCGATCCGGGGCTCCCCAGGGCGCGCCAGGCGGTCATCCTGGCCGACGCCGGGGTCTCGGTCCTCCTCACCCAGGCCGACCTCGCGGCGGCGCTCCCCGACTTCGCCGGGCGCAAGGTGCTGGTCGAGGAGCTGTGGGCGGCGGACGCCCCGCCGGTTGCGGGATCACCGCCGGTGCCGCTCCTCGCCGATCACCCGGCCTATGTGATCTACACCTCCGGCTCGACGGGGGAGCCCAAGGGGGTCGTCGTCTCGCACCGGGCGCTCGGCAGCCGGCTCCGTTTCGCCCAGGAGAAAGAGCTGCGGGAAGGCGACAGCTTCGTCCAGAAGACGACGATCAGCTTCGACGCCTCGATCGTCGAGGTCTTCGGCCCGCTCTTGGTCGGCGGCACGACGGTTCTGGCACGGCCGGGCGGCGAGCGCGACCCCGGCTATCTGATCTCTCTCCTCAGCGACTGGGAGATCCCGCAGGCGACGTTCACCATGGCGATGCTCGCGGCGCTCCTCAAGGAGCACTCCCTCGAATCCTGCCGCAGCCTGCGGACGGTGCTCGCGGGCGGCGAGGTCATGCCCGGCGACCTCCCGGCGCTCTTCTACTCCCGGTCGGGGGCCGAGCTCTACAATCGCTACGGGCCGACCGAGGCGACGATCTCGGTGACCTCCTGGCGCTGCCTGCCGGGCGACCCGGGGCGCTCCCAGCCGATCGGACGGCCGATCGCGCGCACTCGCATCTACCTGCTCGACGACGAGCTGCGGCCGGTGCCGCTCGGAGTGGCGGGCGAGCTGTGCATCGCCGGCGCCTGCCTGGCGCGGGGCTATCTCGGCCGGCCCGGACCGACGGCGGAGAAGTTCGTCCCCCAGCCGTTCGCGGGCGGCGAGGCGGGCGCCCGCATCTACCGGACGGGCGACCTGGCGCGCTTCCGGGCCGACGGCGCGATCGAGTTCGTGGGCAGGATCGACGGCCAGGTGAAGATCCGGGGCTTCAGGGTGGAGCTGGGGGAGATCGAAGCGGCGCTCCACGAGCACCCGGCGGTCGAGAGCGCGGCGGTGGTCGACCGCCGGGAGGCGGCGACGGGGAGCCAGCGGCTGCTCGCCTACCTGGTGTTGCGGCCGGGAGCGGCGGCCGAGAGAGCGGCGATCCCGGAAATCCGGGAGCTTTTGAAGCAGAAGCTCCCGGCCTACATGATGCCCGCGGCCTTTACGGTCCTGCCGGCCTTCCCGCTCTCGCCCACCGGCAAGGTGGACAAGAAGGCCCTGCCCGAGCCCGCGGAGCTGGCGGAGGGATCGGCGTGGGAAGCGCCGCAAGGGCCCCTGGAGAAGCTCCTGGCCGCGATCTGGAGCGGCCTCCTGGGGGGGCGGCAGGTGGGGCGCGAGGACAGCTTTTTCGATCTGGGCGGCCACTCGCTCCTCGCCACCCAGGTGGCGTCGCGGGTCCGCGACGCCCTGGGTATCGAGCTGCCGATGCGGTATCTCTTCGAGGCGCCGACCCCGAAGGCCTTCGCCGCGGTGATCGAGGCCCTGCGGCCGGAGGGCTACCGGCCGATGGCCTCGCCGATCGAGCGGGTGGCGAGGGATCGGGAGCTGCCGCTCTCCTTTGCCCAGGAGCGGCTCTGGTTTCTCGACCAGCTCGATCCCGGACGGGCGACCTACAACATGCCCGGCGCCGTGCGCCTCCTGGGGCGGCTGTCTCTCCCCGCCCTCGGCGCCGCCCTGGCCGCCGTGGTCGAGCGGCACGAGGCCCTGCGCACGACTTTCCGGGCCGGCGCGGACCACCCGGTGCAGGTGATCGGGCCGGCCGCCGCGGCCCGGCTGCCCCTGTCGCTCGTCGACCTCGCCGGGCTGCCGGCCGCCGCCCGCGAGGCCGCGGCCCTGCGTCTCGGGGCCGACGAGGCGGCGCTCCCCTTCGACCTCGCGACGGGCCCGCTCGCCAGGGCCTGCCTGCTGCGGCTGGCGGCCTCGGGAGAGGAGCACGCCCTGTTGCTCACCCTGCACCACATCGTCTCGGACGGCTGGTCGCTGGGGATCTTCGTCCGCGAGCTCGCGGCCTTCTACGGCGCGGCCCTCGCCGGCCGGCCGGCGGAGCTCCCGCCGCTGCCGGTGCAGTACGCCGACTTCGCCGTCTGGCAGCGCGGCTGGCTCGCCGGGGCGGAGCTCGAACGCCAGCTCGCCTGGTGGCGCGAGCACCTGGCCGGAGCGCCCGCGGTCCTCGACCTGCCGGCCGACCGGCCGCGGCCGGCGGTGCAGGGCTATCGCGGCGGCGCGGTCCCTCTCACCCTGCCGGGCGGGCTCTTCGAGAGCCTGATCGCGCTCGGCCGCGGCCAGGAGCCTCAGGCGACGCTCTTCATGACCCTCCTCGCCGGCTTTTCGGCGCTCCTCGGCCGCCTCGCCGGCTCGACGGATCTGGTGGTGGGCTCACCGGTCGCCAACCGGCAGCGGGTGGAGATCGAGGGGCTGATCGGCTTCTTCGTCAACACCCTCGCTCTCCGCACGGACCTCTCCGGCGAGCCGGGGTTCGCCGCTCTCGTCGGCCGGGTGCGCGAGGTGACGCTCAGTGCCTACACGCACCAGGACGTCCCCTTCGAGAAGCTCGTCGAAGAGCTCGCTCCCCAGCGCAGCCTCGGGCATTCTCCGCTCTTCCAGGTGGTCCTGGTGCTCCAGAACGCACCCACGGCGCCGCTCGCCCTGCCGGGGCTCACCCTGGAGCCGCTGCCCGCGGCTCCCGGGGCGGCGAAGTTCGATCTCACCCTCACCCTGACCCCTGGCACACTGGGCAATTCCGGCGCGGTGGGGACTCTGGAGTACAACCGCGACCTCTTCGACCGCACCTCGGCACAGCGGCTGGCCGGCTCCTTCCGGTGCCTCCTGGAGGCCGCGACAGCGGCGCCGGAGGTCGCCCTCGGCGACCTGCCGCTCCTCACTGCCACCGAGCACCATCAACTCCTCCGCGAGTGGAACAGCGCGCCCGGGGAGGCCGGTTGGGGGGAAACGCTACCCCGGCTGCTCGCGGCGCGGGCGGCGGCCTCGCCGGGGGCGCCGGCGGTCCTCGGGGGCGGCGAGCTCCTCACCTACGGCCGGCTTCAGGCGCGGGCCGGCCGCCTCGCCACGCGGTTGCGGCAGCTCGGCGTGCGGGCGGGGAGCCGGGTGGGGCTCTGCCTCGAACGCTCGCCGGATCTCGTCGTCGGCCTCCTCGCCACCCTCAAGGCCGGGGGAGCGTACGTCGTTCTCGATCCCGCGTACCCGGCAGAGCGCCTGTCCTTCCTGCTGGCGGACTCCGCGGCCGCCGTGGTGCTCACCCGGAGCGACCTCGTGGCTCGCCTGCCGGCAGAGGGACCGCCGGTGCTCTGCCTCGACCGGGAGGAGGAGCTGCCCGCCGCGGCGGACGACGATCGGGGGTTGGACGGGGAGCTGGAGGATCTGCTCTACGTCATCTACACCTCGGGGTCGACGGGGGTGCCGAAGGGTGCCGGGGTCTACCAGCGCGGTTTCGTCAACCTTCTGCGCTGGTATGTGGAGGAGTTCGGCATTTCGGCCGAGGACCGCTTCCTGGTCGTGACCTCGGCGGGCTTCGACCTGACGCAGAAGAACTTCTTCGCCCCGCTCCTCTCTGGTGGTCTCCTCGTCCTCGCCGACCCGGCGCCCTACGACCCGAGAGAGATCCTCGCCACTATCGAACGCCACCGGATCACCCGGCTCAACTGTACGCCGAGCGCCTTTTACCCCCTCCTCGAGGAGGGGGGCTCGAACGGCTGTCGTCCCTGCGGAGCGTCTTCCTAGGCGGCGAGCCGATCGCCCCGGCGCGGCTCGCGTCCTGGCGCCGATCCGTCGGGCGTCACACCGAGGTGGTCAACACCTACGGCCCGACCGAGTGCACCGACGTGGTGGCGTTCCACCGGCTGGCGCCGGAGGGAGAGACGGTTCCCGGCTCGTCCCCCGTCGGCCGCGCGCTCCCCGGTTTCCGGCTGCTGGTTTTGGACCGCAACCTGGCGCCGCTGCCGCTCGGGGTGGCCGGAGAGCTTACGGTCGGCGGTGTGGGAGTGGGGGCGGGCTACCTGGGGAGGCCCGCGCTCACGGCGGAGAAGTTCGTCCCCGATCCCTTCGCGGCGGAACCCGGCTCGCGGCTCTACTTTACGGGGGACCTGGCGCGCACCTTGCCGGGCGGCGAGATCGACTTCCTGGGCCGGGTCGACCAGCAGGTCAAGGTGCGGGGCTTCCGCATCGAGCTGGGGGAGGTCGAGGCGGCGCTCGCCGCCTGCCCCGGGGTGGGCGGGGCGGCGGTTCTCGTCCGCGAGGACCGGCCCGGGGAGCGGCGGCTCGTGGCCTATGTCGAGAGGGCGTCCGGCGGCCCCGGCGGGAGAGCGACAGGATCTGCTGAGCTGCGGGCGGCCCTGGGGGAGCTCCTGCCGGAGTACATGGTGCCGGGGGAGCTCGTCGTCCTCGAACGGCTGCCGCTGTCGGCCAACGGCAAGATCGATCGGCGGGCCCTCGCCGAGCTCGCACCCGAGGCCACGGCGGAAGCGGATGGATATGTGGCACCGCGGACGCCCGCCGAGGAGGTCATGGCGGGGATCTGGGCCACGGTGCTCGGCCGCGAGCGGGTGGGGATCGCGGACAATTTCTTCGCGCTCGGCGGCCACTCGCTCCTCGCCACCCGGGTGGTGTCGCGCCTCCGCGAGGCGTTCGGCGTCGAGGTCCCTCTCCGCGCGCTGTTCGCGAGCCCGACGGTGGCGGCGCTGGCCGAGGTGGTCGAGCGCGGCTGGCGGGTCCAGTCGCCTCCCCTCCAGAGGCTCCGCCACGCCGGCCCGGTGCCGCTCTCCTTCGCCCAGGAGCGGCTCTGGTTCCTCGACCAGCTCGCGCCGGGGAGCGCCGCCTACAATCTGGCGGCCGTCCTGCGGCTGTCGGGGCCGCTCGACCGGCCGGCTCTCTCGGCGAGCCTGGAGGCGATCGTCGCCCGGCACGCGGCGCTCCGCACCACTTTCGAGACCGCTGCCGGCAGGCCGGTCCAGGCGATCGCGCCGGCGGGGGCGCTCCCCCTGCCCTTGACCAGCGTCGAGTCGCTGCCGGAGGCCCGGCGGGAGGGAGTGGCCCGCCACCTTGCGGAGGCCGCTGCGGCGCGGCCGTTCGACCTCGCCCGCGGCCCCCTGGTCCGCGCCCTGCTGCTGCGGCTCACCGGCACCAGCCACCTGCTGGTCCTCGCTCTCCACCACATCGTTACCGACGGCTGGTCGATGGAGGTGCTGACCCGGGAGCTCGGCGAGCTCTATGGCGCCCTCGTCGAAGGGCGGGTGCCGGCCCTGCCGGAGCTCCCCATCCAGTATTCGGACTATGCGGTCTGGCAGCGGCTGTGGCTCTCCGGCGCGGTCCTGGCAGAGCAGATCGCCTGGTGGCGGCAACGGCTGGCCGGGGCGCCTTCGGTGCTCGACCTCCCCGGCGACCGTCCGCGGCCGGCGGTGGCGAGCCTCCGTGGGGACACCGTTCCGGTGCTGCTCCCGGCCGCGCTCGACCTCCGCCTCACCGGGATCGCCCGGGACGCGTCGGCCACCCCCTTCATGGCGCTCCTCGCCGCCTATGCGGCGCTCCTCAACCGCTTCACCGGGAGCGACGACCTGGTCGTCGGCTCGCCCGTCGCCAACCGCCAGCAGGTCGCGACGGAAGGGCTGATCGGCTTTTTCGTCAACACCCTCCCGCTTCGCGTCGGGCTGGGAGGGCGGCCGACTTTCGCCGCGCTCTTAGCCGCCGTGCGGGAGGACACCCTGGGGGCTTACGCCCACCAGGACGTGCCTTTCGAGATGCTGGTCGAGGCTTTGGCGCCGGCGCGGAGCCTCGCGCACTCGCCGCTCTTCCAGGTGGTGCTCGCGCTCCAGAACGCCGCTCCCCCCGTCCTCGACCTCGCCGGCCTCCGCCTGGAGCTGCTGCCGGCGGGCGGGAGCACCGCCAAGTTCGACCTGACGCTCGCGCTCGTCCCCGGCAGGTCGGGGCTCGCCGGCCTCTTCGAGTACAGCCGAGACCTCTTCGACCACACGACCGCGATGCGGCTGGCGGGGAGTTTCCACCGTCTGCTGGCCGCGATCGTCGCGGCGCCCGAGACGCCGGTTGCGGATCTGCCGCTCCTCGCCCCGGCCGAGCTGCAGCAGCTCCGGGAATGGCGCGGCGTGGCGACCGACTACCCGCGCCGGAGCACGATCCCGGCGCTCTTCGCCGAGCAGGCGGCGCGGGCGCCCGAGGCCGTGGCCCTGGTTGCCGGCATCGCCGGCATCGGCGGGCTCGCCAGCGGGGCGGTGAGCTACGGCGAGCTCCTCTCCCGGGCCCGGGTTTTGGCCGTTCGGCTGCGGGCCCTGGGCGTCGGGCCGGAGGTGCCGGTGGGACTTTTGCTCGAGCGCTCGCTCGGCATGGTGGTGGCGACCCTCGCCGTGCTCGAAGCGGGGGGGGCCTACGTGCCGCTCGATCCCGGCGCTCCCGCCGAACGGCTGTCCTGGCTTCTGGGGGAGACCGGGGTGCCGGTGCTGATCGTCGAGGAGGGCCGGCTCGGCGGCCTGCCCGAGCCCTTCGCCTCCTTCCCGGCGCAGGTCCTCTCGATCGGCGCCGATGGGCGCAGCGCCGAACCGCAGGAGGAACGGCAAGGCAGGGCCGGAGCCGAGCCCGCGGCCGCGGCGGAGAACCTCGCCTGCCTGATGTTCACCTCGGGCTCGACCGGGACGCCCAAGGGGGTGGCGGTCGTCCACCGCGGCGTCGTGCGGCTGGTCCGCGAGACGAGCTTCGCGCGGTTCGGCCCGGAGGAGGTCTTCCTGCAGCTCGCGCCGGTCGCTTTCGACGCGGCGACCCTGGAGATCTGGGGCGCGCTCTTGAACGGCGGGCGCCTGGTGCTGCCCGCTCCCGGGGCTCTCACCCCGGGCGAGCTGGCGGAGATCGTCTCGCGGTATGGGGTGACGACGCTCTGGCTGACCGCCGGGCTCTTCCACGAGGTGGTGGAGGAGAACCTGGCGGGCCTGCGGCCGGTCCGGCAGCTCCTCGCCGGCGGCGACGTGCTGTCCCCCGTGCAGGTCGAGAGGGCGACCGCGGGCCTCCCGGGGACGCGTCTGATCAACGGCTACGGCCCGACGGAGGGGACGACCTTCACCAGTTGCGGGGAGGTCGAACCGGGATCCCCAGAGGGGCCGGTGTCGATCGGCCGGCCGATCGACAACACCGAGGTCCTGGTGGTGGACGGGGAGGACCGGCCGGTGCCGATCGGGGTGGCGGGGGAGCTCCTCGCCGGGGGCGACGGTCTGGCGCGCGGCTACTGGCGGCGGCCGGACCTCACCGCGGAGCGCTTCCGGCCGAACCCGTTCGGCAGTCTGGCCGGCGGGCGGGTGTACCGGACCGGGGACCGAGCCCGCTTCCTCGCCAGCGGGCGGCTGGAGTTCCTGGGGCGTCTCGATCGGCAGGTCAAGATCCGCGGTTTCCGCATCGAGCCGGGCGAGGTGGAGGCGGTGCTCGGGGCCCACCCGGAGGTGGCCCAGGTGGCCGTCGTGGTGCGCGAGGACCGGCCCGGCGACAAGCGGCTGGTCGCCTATGTGGTGGGGGCCGAGGGGGCGGACCTCCGCGGGTATCTCAGGGACCGCCTGCCGGAGTACCTGGTGCCCGCGGCGTTCGTCCATCTCTCTCTTCTGCCGCTCACCGCCAACGGCAAGCTGGACCGCGCGGCGCTCCCCGTCCCGGAGCGCGCGGAGGGCCCGGAGCGGGGCGAGGCGGCCGCGCCGCGCACCCCGGCCGAAGAGCTGATGACGGGAATCTGGTCGGAGGTGCTGGGGATCGCAGCCGAGCGGATCGGGGTCGACGACACCTTCTTCGAGCTTGGCGGGCACTCCCTCCTCGCCACCCGGGTGGTGTCACGGCTGCGGGAAACCTTCGGGGTCGAGGTGTCGCTCCGCGCTTTCTTCGCCCAGCCGACGATCGGCGGCATGGTGAGGGAGATCGCCGCGGTTTTGGGGACCGGCGCCGCGGGATTCCCCCCCTCCGGCCGGTGCCGCGGCCCGCCGAACGGCTCGAGCTGCCGCTCTCCTTCGCCCAGGAGCGGCTCTGGTTCCTCGACCAGCTCGATCCGGGGCGAGCCACCTACAACGTGCCTGGCGCCGTACGCCTTTCCGGCCGGCTGTCGCTCCCCGCCCTCGCCGCTTCTCTCGCCGCCGTCGTCGAGCGCCACGAGGCCCTCCGTACGACGTTTCGGGCTGGGGCGGACCGTCCCGTTCAGGCGTTCGATCCCGCCTCCGCGGCGCCGCGGCCTCTGCCGCTCGTCGACCTCTCAGGGCTGCCGTCCGCCGGACGCGAGGCCGCGGCCCGGCGGTTGGGGACCGACGAGGCGGCGCGCCCCTTCGACCTCGTCCAAGGTCCGCTGGTGCGCGCCACTCTGCTGCGGCTGGCGGCCTCCGGGGAGGAGCACGCCCTCTTGCTCACCCTGCACCACATCGTCTCGGACGGCTGGTCGCTGGGGGTCTTCGTGAGCGATCTCGCGGCCTTCTATCGGGCCGCTCTCGCCGGTCGGCCGGCGGATCTCCCGCCCCTGCCGGTGCAATACGCCGACTTCGCCGTCTGGCAACGGGGCTGGCTCGCCGGAGTGGAGCTCGAGCGGCAGCTCGCCTGGTGGCGCGAGCACCTGGCCGGCGCGCCCGCGCTCCTCGACCTGCCTGCCGACCGGCCGCGGCCGGCGGTGCAGCGGCACCGGGGCGGCGCGGTCCCCTTGAGTCTCCCCGGCGAGCTGGTCGAGAGCCTCACCGCGCTCGGCCGGGGCCGGGGGGCTCAGGCGACGCTCTTCATGACGCTCCTCGCCGGTTTCTCGGCTCTTCTCAGTCGCTTCGCCGGGGTCACGGACCTGGTGGTGGGCTCGCCGGTCGCCAACCGTCAGTGGGTGGAGATCGAAGGGCTGATCGGCTTTTTCGTCAATACTTTAGCTCTCCGTACCGACCTCTCCGGCGAGCCGGGGTTCGCCGCTCTCCTCGGCCGGGTGCGGGAGGCGACCCTGGGCGCCTATGCGCACCAGGACGTGCCGTTCGAGAGGCTGGTCGAGGAGCTCGCACCCCAGCGCAGCCTCGGGCACTCGCCGCTCTTCCAGGTGATCCTGGCGCTCCAGAACGCACCCCTGGCGCCGCTGGCATTACCGGGTCTCACCCTGGAGCCGCTGCCCACGGCTCTCGGGGCGGCGAAGTTCGACCTCACCCTCACGCTGACGCCCACTACGCTCGGGAGCTCCGGGGCGGTGGGGACTCTGGAGTACAACCGCGACCTCTTCGACCGCACCACGGCGGAGCGGCTGGCAGGCTCCTTCCTGCGGCTCCTCGCGGCCGTGGCGGTGGCGCCGGAGGTGTCGCTCGGCGAGCTGCCGCTCCTCTCGGCCGCCGAGGGCCACCAGCTCCTCCGGGAATGGAATGCCGTGCCGGGGGAGCACGGCTGGGGAGACTCGCTGCCCCGCCTGCTGGCGGCGCGCGCCGCGGCTTCGCCCGGAGCGCCCGCGGTCCTCGGTGGCGGTGAGCTCCTGAACTACGGCCAGCTCCAGGCGCGTGCCGGCCGCCTCGCCAAGCGGTTGCGGCAGCTCGGCGTGCGGGCGGGGAGCCGGGTGGGGCTCTGCCTCGACCGCTCGCCGGATCTCGTCGTGGGCCTCCTCGCGACCCTGGTGGCGGGGGGCGCCTACGTCGTTCTCGATCCCTCGTACCCGGCGGAGCGCCTGTCCTTCCTGGTGGCGGACTCCGCGGCCGCGGTGATCCTCACCCGGAGCGACCTCGTGGATCGGCTCCCGGAAGACGGTCCCGCGGTGCTCTGCCTCGACCGGGAAAAGGAGCTGCCCGCCGAGGTCGACGGTCCTGCCCTGGACGGCGCCAACGACTTGGACGATGTGCTCTACGTCATCTACACCTCGGGCTCGACGGGCGTGCCCAAGGGGACCGCGGTCTATCAGCGGGGTTTCGTCAATCTGCTGCGCTGGTACGTGGACGAGTTCGGCATCTCAGCCGAGGATCGCTTCCTGATCGTGACCTCGGCCGGCTTCGATCTCACCCAGAAGAACTTCTTCGCCCCGCTTCTCTCTGGAGGTCTCTTGGTCCTCGCCGACCCGGCGCCCTACGATCCCCGCGAGATCGTCGCCACCCTCGAGCGGCACCAGATCACCCGGCTCAACTGCACCCCGAGCGCCTTCTACCCCCTCCTGGAGGAGGGCGGGCTCGAACGGCTCTCTTCGCTCCGCAGCGTGTTCCTGGGTGGGGAGCCGATCGCCGCGGGACGGCTCGCCGCCTGGCGCCAATCCGTCGGGCGTCACACCGAGGTGGTCAACACCTACGGTCCGACCGAGTGCACCGACGTGGTGGCCTTCCGTCGGCTGAGCGCCGCGGAAGACGGCGGACCGGCCCCGATCGGCCGGGCTCTCCCCGGCCTTCGCCTGCTGACCCTGGATCGCCATCTCTCGCCGCTGCCGTTCGGGGTGGCCGGGCAGCTCGCGGTCGGCGGGGAGGGAGTGGGGGCGGGGTACCTGGGGAGGCCTGAGCTCACGGCGGAGAAGTTCGTCCCCGATCCGTTCGCGGCGGAGCCCGGATCGCGCCTCTACTGGACGGGGGACCTGGCGCGTACCCTGCCGGGGGGGGAGATCGACTTCCTGGGCCGGGTCGACCAGCAGGTCAAGGTGCGCGGCTTCCGGATCGAGCTGGGGGAGGTCGAGGCGGCGCTCGCGGCCTGCCCGGGAGTGGGCGGGGCGGCGGTCCTCGTGCGCGCGGACCGGCCCGGCGACCGCCGGCTCGTGGCGTATGTCGAGAGGGCGTCCGGCGTGACGGTCACCGGGGCGGAGCTGAGGGCAGCTCTGGGGGCGCGCCTGCCGGCGTACATGGTGCCGGGGTCGTTCGTCGTCCTCGAACGGCTGCCGCTGTCCGCCAACGGCAAGGTCGACCGGCGGGCGCTCGCCCAGATCGCTCCCCAAATGGCGCAGGAATTGGCGCCGGAAGAAGCCATGTACGTGGCGCCGCGGACGCCCGCCGAGGAGAAAATGGCGGAAATCTGGGGCGAGGTGCTGGGCCGGGAGCGGGTGGGGGCGCTCGACGACTTCTTCGCTCTCGGGGGTCACTCGCTCCTCGCCACCCGGTTGATGTCGCGCCTCCGCGCGGCGTTCGGGGTGGAGGTGCCGCTCCGGGCGCTCTTCGCCCAGCCGACGGTGCGGGGGCTGTCGGCGGTGATGGCGGGAATGGCGGGGATGGCGGGGAGCGCGGCCACGGGCACCCCGCCTAGGGGCCCGGTGCCACGTCCCCGGCGGAGGACGGAGGCGCCGCTTTCCTTCGCTCAGGAGCGGCTCTGGTTTCTCGATCAGCTCGAACCGGGGAGCGCGGTCTACAACGTGCCCGCCCTCGTCCGCCTGCGCGGCGCGCTGCGTCCGGCCGTGCTCGGCGCGGCGTTGAACGAGATCGTGCGGCGCCACGAAGTGCTCCGCACGACCTTCGCCCGCGCTGGAGATCGGCCGGTCCAGGTGATCGCGGCCGAGCGCCGGATCGTCCTGCCGCAGGTCGACCTCGCGGCCCTTCCAGAGCCGCTGCGGCGGGCGACCGCCGAGGCGCTCACCCGCGCCGAGGCGCGGCGTCCGTTCGACCTCGGCACGGGTCCGCTGCTCCGAGTCCTCCTGGTGCGGCTTGCAGCGGGTGTTCCTGCCGAGCCTGCCGCGCCTGCCGAACACGTGGCGCTGCTCAATCTGCACCACATCGTCTCGGACGGCTGGTCGACGGGGGTGCTGATCGGGGAGCTGGCCGCACTCTATGCCGCCTTCCTCGCCGGGAAGGCCTCGCCGCTCCCGGCCCTCCCCTGGCAGTACGCGGACTATGCGCTCTGGCAGCGGGAACTCCTCGCCGGACCGGAGCTGGAACGCCAGCTCGGCTGGTGGCGGGAGCATCTAGCCGGAGTACCGGAGGCGCTCGAGCTGCCGACCGACCGGCCGCGCCCGGCGGTGCAGAGCTCCCGCGGCGCCCACCTACCCTTCGTCCTCCCCGCCGGCCTCGCGGCGGCGGTCAAGAGCCTCTCCGGGGAGTCCGGGGCAACTCTTTTTATGACCCTGCTCACCGCCTTCCAGGCCCTGCTCGCAAGGCTGAGCGGCCAGGAGGACCTGACGGTGGGATCGCCGATCGCCGGCCGCCGCCGTACCGAGGTGGAGGGGCTGATCGGTTTCTTCGTCAACACTCTCGTGCTGCGGCTCGATCTCACGACCGGGGCGGACCGGCCGGGCCTGCGGGCGCTCCTCGCCCGGACGCGCGAGATCATCCTCGGCGCCTTCGAGCACCAGGACGTGCCGTTCGAGCGCCTGGTGGAGGAGCTGCGCCCGGCCCGCCAGCTCGCTCGTTCGCCGCTCTTCCAGGTGATGTTCATCCTGCAGAACGACTCGACCGTGCCGCTGTCTCTCCCGGGCCTCGAGCTCTCGGGGGTGCCGGTCGAGGTCGGCATCGCCAAGTTCGACCTCACCCTCGCTCTCTTCGAGGAGAAGGGGCGGCTCGCCGGCTCGATCGAGTACAACCGCGATCTCTTCGACGCCGCCACGATCGCACGGCTGGCCGGCTCTTTCCTGCGCCTGCTGGCGGCGGCGACGGCGGCACCGAACCTGCCTCTTTACGAGCTGCCGCTCCTCGCTCCCGCCGAGCGCCATCAGCTCCTCCGTGAATGGAACAGCGCGCCAGGGGAGCCCGGTTGGGGGGCAACGCTACCCCGATTGCTTGCGGCGCGGGCGGCGGCTGCGCCGGGGGCGCCGGCGGTATTCGGGGGCGGGGACGGCGAGCTCCTCACCTACGGCCAGCTCCAGGCGCGGGCTGGCCGCCTCGCCCTACGGTTGCGGCAGCTCGGCGTGCGGGCGGGGAGCCGGGTGGGGCTCTGCCTCGAACGCTCGCCGGATCTCGTCGTCGGCCTCCTCGCCACCCTGGGGGCCGGGGGAGCCTACGTCGTTCTCGATCCCGCGTACCCGGCGGAGCGCCTGTCCTTCCTGCTGGAGGACTCCGGGGCCGCCGTGGTCCTCACCCGGAGCGATCTCGTCGCTCGCCTCCCGGAAAACGGACCTCCGGTGCTCTGCCTGGACCGCGAGGTGGAGCTGGCTCCCGCGGGGGACGGTTCTCTCCTGGAAGGAGCGAACGCTCCGGAAGACCTGCTCTACGTCATCTACACCTCGGGATCGACGGGCATGCCGAAGGGCGCCGGGGTCTATCAGCGCGGTTTCGTCAACCTTCTGCGCTGGTACGTGGAGGAGTTCGGCATCTCGGCCGAGGACCGCTTCCTGGTGGTGACCTCGGCGGGCTTCGACCTGACGCAGAAGAACTTCTTCGCCCCGCTCCTCTGTGGCGGCCTTCTCGTCCTCGCCGACCCGGCGCCCTACGATCCGAGAGAGATCGTCGCCACCATCGAGCGCCACCGGATCACCCGGCTCAACTGCACCCCGAGCGCCTTCTACCCCCTCCTCGAGGAGGGTGGGCTCGAACGGCTGTCCTCTCTGCGCAGCGTCTTCCTGGGCGGCGAGCCGATCGCCCCGGCGCGGCTCGCCTCCTGGCGCCGATCCGTCGGGCGTCACACCGAGGTGGTCAACACCTACGGGCCGACCGAGTGCACCGACGTGGTGGCGTTCCACCGGCTGGCGCTCGCGGAAGAAGCCGTTCCGGGATCGTCCCCCGTCGGCCGCGCGCTCCCCGGTTTCCGCCTGCTGGTTTTGGACCGCCATTTGGCGCCGGTGCCGCTCGGGGTGGCCGGAGAGCTTTCGGTCGGCGGTGTGGGAGTAGGGGCGGGCTACCTGGGGAGGCCCGAGCTTACGGCGGAGAAGTTCGTCCCCGACCCCTTCTCGGCGGAGCCCGGAGCGCGGCTCTACTCTACGGGGGACCTGGCGCGCACCCTGCCGGGCGGCGAGATCGATTTCCTGGGCCGGGTCGACCAGCAGGTGAAGATCCGCGGTTTCCGCATCGAGCTGGGGGAGATCGAATCGGCGCTCGCGGCCTGCCCCGGGGTGAGCGGGGCGGCGGTTCTCGTCCGCGAGGACCGGCCCGGCGACCGGCGGCTCGTAGCCTATGTCGAGAGGGCGCCGGGCGCGCCGGCGACGACCGGAGAGCTGAGATTGGCCCTGGGGGGGCTCCTGCCGGAGTACATGGTGCCCGGGGCGTTCGTCGTCCTCGAACGGCTGCCGCTGTCGGCCAACGGCAAGGTCGATCGGCGGGTCCTCGCCCACCTCGTACCCGAGGCCGCTCCTGAAGAGATCGGGTATGTGGCACCGCGGACCCCGGCCGAGGAGATCGTGGCGGGGATTTGGGTGGAGGTGCTCGGCCGCGAGCGAGTCGGGGTTACGGAGGACTTTTTCGCTCTCGGCGGCCACTCGCTGCTCGCCACCCGGGTGGTGTCGCGCCTGCGCGAGGCGTTCGGGGTGGAGGTGCCGCTGCGGGCGCTCTTCGCGCAACCGACCGTGCGCGGGCTGGTGGCGGTCGTCGCCGGGGGTGCGGCTTCCGGAGCCCCACAGCTGCGGCCCGTGCCGCGGCCTCCCGAAGGACCGGAGCTGCCACTCTCTTTCGCCCAGGAGCGGCTCTGGTTCCTCGATCAGCTGGAGCCGGGGAGCGCCGCCTACAACATGCCCGCCGGCCTATTTCTCTCCGGGCCTCTCGACCTGCCGGCCTTGAAGGCGAGCCTGGGCGAGGTCGTCCGTCGCCACGAGGCGCTCCGCACCACCTTCCGGGCGGGTGCGGAGGGGCCGGTCCAGGTGATCGCGGGATTGGCAGGGTTGGCAGGATTGGCAGAGCTGTGCCCGCTCCCCGTCGTCGATCTCCGTGACCTCGACGACTTCGCAGCGCGGGAAGCTGCCGTCCGGGAGCTGCTCGCCGCTGCCTCCCGGCTGCCGTTCGACCTCGCGCGCGGGCCGCTCCTCCGGGCTCTCCTCCTGCGGCAGGAAGAGAACGAGCACATCCTTTTCCTGAGCCTGCATCACATCGTCGCCGACGGTTGGTCGACCGGTCTCCTCATCCGCGAGGTCGCGGCGCTCTACTCGGCTTTCACTGCCGGCCGCCCCTCGCCGCTCGCGGAGCTGCCGATCCAGTATGCCGACTTCGCGGTTTGGCAGCGGCGCTGGCTCTCTGGCGAGGCCCTGGCGCGCCGGGTCGATTGGTGGCGCGAGCAGCTCTCCGGGGTGCCGCCGCTCGAGCTGCCGACCGACCGCCTGCGGCCGGCCGGTGGTTTCGATGGCGGTGGGGAAATGTGCGAGGTCGTTCTCCCGCGCCGGCTCCACGGGGACCTCCGGGCCCTTGCGGCGGCTGAGGGAGGGACGCTCTTCATGACCCTCCTCGCGGCCTTCGAGGCGCTCCTCGGCCGCTACTCCGGCCAGGCCGACCTCGCCGTGGGCTCGGTGGTCGCCAACCGAGGCCAGGTCGAGGTCGAAGAGTTGATCGGCTTCTTCGTCAACACCCTGGCCCTTCGGGCGCGGCTCGCCGGCGATCCAGGGTTCGGCGAGCTGCTCGGCCGGGTACGCGAGACCACTCTGGAGGCTTACGCTCACGAGGACGTTCCCTTCGAGCTGCTGGTCGAAGCGCTCGCCCCGGCCCGCGACCTGTCGCGCACACCGCTCTTCGACGCCGTGCTCAACGTGCAGACTGGCCTCACCGCACCCCTGTCGCTGCCCGGTCTCGATCTGCGCCCGGTAGCGCTGCCCTCCGGGCCGGCGAAGTTCGATTTGACCTTGAGCCTCTTCGAGACCGCGGCGGGGTTGGTGGGGAGCCTGTCCTACCGGCCGGAGCTGTTCGACGCGGCGACCGCCGAGCGCTTGGCGGGGCACTTCGCGACTCTTCTGGCCGGAGCGGTCGCCCAACCGGAGTGCCGGCTCTCGGCCCTGCCGCTCCTCTCCGCGGCGGAGCGTCAGGCTCTCCTGGAGTGGAACGCGACGGCGGTCCAATATCCCGGCGGCTCCGGCGGCCCTGGCGGCGGCACCCTGCACGAGCGGATCGCCGCCCAGGCGGAGCGCAGTCCCGAGGCCGTGGCGCTGGTCTTCGATCGCACGGCGCTCAGCTACCGGCAGCTCGCGACCGAGGCCAGCCGGCTGGCGCAGCGCCTGCGGTGGCTGGGGGTCGGCCCCGAGGTGCCGGTGGGGATCTGCCTCGAACGCTCGTTCGACCTCGTCGTAGGGCTTCTCGCCATCCTGGAGGCCGGCGGCGCCTATGTGCCGCTCGATCCGTCGTACCCGCGGGAGCGCCTGGCCGGCATGCTGGAGGACGCCGGCGCTCCCGTCGTGCTCACCTGGCACCGGCTGGCCGGGGTCCTTCCGGCCCACGGCGGTCGTACGGTCTTCCTGGACGACCCAGCCGATCCGACACCGGAACCGGAGCTGGCACCCGCCCGGGCCGGGCTCGACAACCTGGCCTACGTCATCTTCACCTCCGGTTCGACCGGCCGGCCGAAGGGGGCGATGAACAGCCACCGGGGGATCGTCAACCGGCTGCTGTGGATGCAGGAGACCTACCGTCTGACGGCGGCCGACCGGGTGCTCCAAAAGACGCCCTTCAGCTTCGACGTTTCGGTGTGGGAGTTCTTCTGGCCGCTGCTCTCAGGGGCCTGCCTGGTGGTGGCCCGGCCGGGCGAGCACCAGGAGCCGGCGCGCCTGGCGCGGACGATTGCCGAGGAGTCGGTGACGACTCTGCACTTCGTGCCGGCGATGCTCCAGGCCTTCCTGGAGGAGCCGGCGGCGGGCCGCTGTGGGAGCGTGCGGCAGGTAATGGCGAGCGGCGAGGCCCTGCCCGCGGCGCTCCAGGAGCGGTTCTTCGAGCGCCTGCCCGAGGCGGCGCTCCATAACCTCTATGGACCGACCGAGGCGGCGGTCGACGTCACCTTCTGGGCCTGCGAGCAGAACTCGCCGCGGGCGGCGGTGCCCATCGGCCGGCCGGTGGCCAACACCGCCATCCACCTGCTGGATGCCGGCTTCGAGCCGGTGCCGGTCGGAGTCCCGGGCGAGCTTTCGATCGGCGGGGTGCAGGTGGGGCGCGGCTACTTCGGCCGCCCCGAGCTGACCGCCGAGCGCTTCGTGCCCGCTCCGGCCGGCGAGCCGGGGGGCCGGCTCTACCGGACCGGCGATCTCGTGCGCCGGCTCCCGGCGGGGGAGGTCGAATTCCTGGGGCGGATCGACCACCAGGTGAAGATCCGCGGCCTGCGGATCGAGCTCGGGGAGATCGAGTCGGCCCTCGCCCGCCATCCCGGCGTGCAAGAGGCGGTGGTGCTGGCGGCGGCGGGCCCGTCCGGCGATGCGGCGGACCGCCGGCTCGTGGCCTACCTGGTGCCGGAGGCCCGCCGTGCCGCGCCGCTCCGCGCCCGGCTGCGCCTGGAGCGCGAGGGGCGTCTCACGGCGGGGGACCTCCACGAGCTGCCGAACGGCATGGCGGTGGCGCACCGGAACCGCGGCGAGACGGAGTTCCTCTACCGCGAGATCTTCGTCGACGAGGGCTACCTGCGCCACGGCATCGCCGTCGCCGACGGCGACACGATCTTCGACGTGGGGGCGAACATCGGTCTCTTCGCCCTCTTCGCCGGCCGGCGGGCGGCGGGGGTACGGATCTTCGCCTTCGAGCCGATTCCGGAGGTGTTCGCGGCGCTCAGCCATGAACGCCGCCCTCCATGGCCTGGACGCGCGGCTCTTCGACTGCGGCCTGGCCGAGGCCCCGGGGACGGCCGAGTTCACCTACTACCCGCACGCGACGCTGATCTCCGGCCGCTTCGCGGACGGCGCCGAGGAGCGGGAGGTGGTGCGCTCCTTCGTGCAGTCCCAGGCGGAATCGGAAGAGGCTGGCGAGGGGCTCGCGGCGGACCGGCTGGAAGAGCTGCTGACCGAACGGCTGGAAGCGCGGCGGGTGACCTGCCGGCTGCGCACGCTCTCGGAGGTGATCGGGGCGGAGGCGGTAGAGCGGATCGATCTGCTCAAGATCGACGTCGAGAAGAGCGAGCTCGCGGTGCTCGCCGGGTTGGGGGAGGAGGACTGGCGGAAGGTCCGCCAGGTGGTGCTCGAGGTGCACGACGTGGAGGGCCGGCTCGCCGAGGTGCTCACGCTCCTCGAACGCCACGGCTTCATGGTGGCGGCCGAGCAGGACTTGGAGCTCTCCGGGACGGCGCTCTACAACCTCTATGCCCGGCGCCCGGCGCCGGCTGGCGAGAAGCGGGCCGGCGAGAAGCGCGCCGCGACCTCGCCCGAGCCGGCCTGGGAGAGCGCCGGCCAGCTGATCGCGGACGTCACGGCGGCGCTCCAGGCCGAGCTGCCCGAGTTCATGGTTCCCACCGCCTTCAGCGTGCTCGAATCCTTCCCCCTGTCGCCCAGCGGCAAGGTCGACCGCCGGGCTCTCGCCAGCTACGGCGCCAGTGCGACGGCGGTGCAGGGAGCGCGGACGGCGCCGAGCCGGCCGATGGAGAAGCTGCTGGCCGGGGTGTGGGCGGAGCTGCTGCGTCTCGATCCGGAGGCGATCGGGAGCGAGGACAACTTCTTCGCCCTCGGCGGCCACTCGCTCCTCGGCGCCCGGCTGCTGTCCCGGCTGTCGAGCCGCCTGGGGATCGAGCTCCCCCTGCGCCGCCTGTTCACGGCGCCGGTCCTCGCCGACCTGGCTCGCGAGGTGGAAGCGGCCGTCGAGGCGTCGGGAATCGCCGCCTCGCCGCTCACCCCTGGGGCGCGGCTGCCGCGGCCGGCGGAGCTGCCGCTCTCCTTCTCCCAGGAGCGGCTCTGGTTCCTGGACCAGCTCGAACCGGGGAGCGCGGTCTACAACGTGCCGGCTTTAGTCCGCCTGCGCGGCGCGCTTCGGCCGGCCATGCTCGCCGCGGCCCTAAACGAGATCGTGCGGCGCCACGAGGTCCTGCGGACGACCTTCGCCCGCGCCGGGGACCGGCCGGTCCAGGTGATCGCGGCCGAGCGCCGGGTCGAAATGCCGGAGGTCGACCTCGCTGCCCTTCCCGAGCCGCTGCGGCGGGCGACGGCCGACGATCTCACCCGCGCCGAGGCGCGGCGCCCCTTCGATCTCGGTACCGGTCCTCTGCTTCGAGTCCTCCTGGTGCGGCTGGCGGCCAGCGCTCCTGCCGAGCACGTGGCGCTCTTGAACCTGCACCACATCGTTTCGGACGGTTGGTCGACGGGGGTGCTGATCGGGGAGCTGGCGGCGCTCTACGCCGCCTTCCTTGCCGGCGAGGCCTCGCCGCTCCCGGCGCTCCCCTGGCAGTATGCGGACTACGCGCTCTGGCAACGGGAGCTCCTCTCCGGGCCGGAGCTGGAGCGCCAGCTCGGCTGGTGGCGGAAGCTCCTCGCCGGGGCGCCGGAGGCGCTGGAGCTGCCGACCGACCGACCGCGCCCGGCGGTGCAGAGCTTCCGCGGCGCCCGGCTGCCTTTCACCCTGCCCGCCGGCCTTGCCGCGGCGGTCCGGCAGCTTTCCGAGGAGTCCGGGACGAGCCTCTTCATGACCCTCCTCACGGCGTTCCAGGCCCTGCTCGCGCGGATGAGCGGCCAGGAGGACCTGACGGTGGGCTCGCCGATCGCCGGCCGCCGCCGGCCCGAGGTCGAGGGGCTGATCGGCTTCTTCGTCAACACCCTGGTGCTGCGGCTCGACCTCACCGGCCGGCCTAGCCTCAGAGAGCTCCTCGCCCGGACCCGCGAGATCACCCTCGGCGCCTTCGAGCATCAGGACGTGCCGTTCGAGCGGCTGGTCTCTGAGCTGCGCCCGGCACGCCAGCTGGCGCGCACGCCGCTCTTCCAGGTGATGTTCGTCCTCCAGAACGCCACCTCCGAGCGGCTGTCCCTGCCCGGCCTGGAGCTGGCGGCGATGCCGGTCGAGCTGGGCATCGCCAAGTTCGATTTCACCTTCGCCCTCCGCGATATCGAGGGCCAGCTCGCCGGCGCCGTCGAGTACAACCGTGACCTCTTCGATGCCCCCACGGTGGCGCGCCTGGCCAACCACTTCGGTACGCTCCTGGGGGCGGCCGTGGCGGCGCCGGACCGGGCTCTGGCCGATCTGCCTCTCCTCTCCGCTCCCGAGCGACACCAGGCCCTCGGCGAGTGGAACGACCGGGCGGAGGAGTACCCCGAGGAAGGGCTGGTTCATACCCTGATCGCGGCCCGCGCCGCCGAGCGGCCCGATGCTCCCGCCCTCGGTCTCGACGGGGAGCGGATGAGCTATGGCGAGCTCGAACGGCGGGCGACGCGAATCGCCCATCACCTGCGGGCCGCCGGAGTAAGGCCGGACCGGCTGGTGGGGATCGCCGTCGAGCGCTCGTTCGCCATGGTCGCGGCGCTCCTCGGCATCTGGAAGGCCGGCGGCGCCTATCTGCCCCTGGACGCCGGGCTGCCGCCGGAGCGGCTGGCCTTTATGCTGGCGGACTCCGGGGCCGGGATCGTCCTCACCCAAGCGAGCCTCCATCCGGCGCTTCCCGACTTCTCCGACTTTGCCGGCAATCCCGGCGGTCCCCTCCTGGTCGAGGATCTCTGGGAGAGCGAGCCCGAGGGCCTCTCTGGAGCCGAGGTCCCGCCGGCGCTCTCCGACTTCCCCGAGCTGGCCGACCGCGCGGCGTACGTCATCTACACCTCGGGATCGACCGGCCGTCCGAAGGGGGTGGTGATCTCGCACCGCGCCCTCGGCAACCGCCTGCGCTTCGCCCAGGCGGTCGAGCTCGCTCCCGGCGACAGCTTCGTGCAGAAGACGACGACCAGCTTCGACGCTTCGGTCTCGGAAATCTGGAGCCCGCTTTTGACCGGCGGTACGGTGGTCCTCGCCCGGCCGGGCGGCGAGCGCGATCCGGCCTACCTGATCGAGCTCATCCGCGAGTGGCGGATCCCGCACATGTCGTTCACCATGGCGATGCTGGGAACGCTCCTGGAGGAGCAGTCGCTCGCCGCTTGCGACAGCCTGAAGACGGTTCTGGTCGGCGGCGAAGCCATGCCGCCCGACCTGCCGGCCCGCTTCCACGCCCAGTCGCAAGCCGACATCTTCAACCGCTACGGACCGACCGAGACGACGATCTCGATCACCTCCTGGCGCGCGGAGCGCGGCTGGCAGGGGCGGACGGTCCCCATCGGCCGTCCGATCGCCAGAACCGAGGTCTACGTGCTCGACCGTGAGCTCCTGCCGGTGCCGGTGGGGGTCGTCGGCGAGCTCTCGATCGGCGGCGTCGGCCTCGCGCGGGGCTATCTCTCCCGGCCCGAGGCGACGGCCGAGCGGTTCGTCCCCCATCCGTTCGCCGGCGAGCCGGGAGCGCGCCTCTATCGCTCGGGAGACCTGGTGCGCTTCCGCCCCGACGGGGCCCTGGAGTTCGTGGGCCGGACCGACGACCAGGTGAAGATCCGCGGCTTCCGCATCGAGCTGGGGGAGATCGAGGCGGCGCTCGAACAGCATCCGGCGCTCGCCAAGGTGGCGGTCGTCGATCGCCCGGACCCCGCTACCGACAGCAAGCGTCTGGTGGCCTACTTCGAGCCGCGGCCGGAGGCGGACCTGGCGCCGCGGGCGCTCCAGGAGTTCCTCGCCAGCAAGGTTCCAGGCTACATGGTGCCTGCGCTCTTCGTCCGCCTGGAGGTCATGCCGCTCTCCCCGACCGGCAAGATCGATCGCCGGGCCCTGCCCGAGCCCTCCTCCGAGCGGCTGGAGGAGGCCTGGGAGGCGCCGCGGACGCCGGTCGAGGATCTGCTCGCGGGGATCTGGGAGGAGCTCCTTTCCGTGCGGCGGGTGGATCGCCGGGAGAGCTTCTTCGAGCTCGGCGGACATTCGTTGATGGCGACCCGGCTGGTGTCGCGCCTGCGCGAGGCGCTGGGGGTCGAGCTGCCGCTCAAGGCGGTGTTCGAGGCGCCGACTCTCGCCGGCTTGGCAGAGCTCGTGGAGGCGGCCCGGCGCGAAGGGGGCCGGCCGGCAGCGCCGCCGATCCAGCCGGTGCCGCGGAGCCGGCACCTGCCGCTTTCGTTCTCCCAGGAACGGCTCTGGTTCCTGGAGCAGTTGGAGCCGGGAAACGCCTCGTATCACCTGCCGGTGGCGGTGCGTTTCACCGGGCGCCTCCAGGTGGCGGCACTCGCCGGAGCGCTGGCCGCGATCGTCGCTCGCCATGAGGCTCTCCGCACCCGCTTCGTCACCGTCGAAGGCCGGCCGGCGCAGGCGATCGCCGCCGAGCTCCCCCTGGCCCTGCCGCTCGCCGACCTCTCTGCCCTGCCCCCGGGGGTGCGGGAGAGCGAAGCGCGGCAGCTGGCGCAGGAAGCCGCGCGGCAGCCTTTCGATCTCGAATCCGGATCGCTCCTCCGCGTCCGTCTCCTCCGTCTCGGAGCGGAGGAGCACGTGGCGCTCCTCTGCCTGCACCACATCGTTGCCGACGGCTGGTCGATGGGCATTCTCGTCCGCGAGCTGGGAACCCTCTATGCCGCCGTGGCCGAGGGGCGTCCGGCGTTCCTGCCGCCGCTCCCCGTCCAGTATCCGGACTTCGCGGTCTGGCAGCGGGCCTGGCTCTCGGGCGAGGTGCTGGCGGCGGAGCTCAAGTGGTGGCGCGAGCGCCTCGCCGGGGCGCCGGCCGTGCTCGCCCTGCCCACCGACCGGCAGCGCCCGGCGACCCAGGGGTTCCGCGGCGCGGAGCTCCCCTTCCGCCTGCCGGCGGCGGTGTCGACCGCTCTCGAAGCGCTCTGCCGGCAGCGTGGGGTGACGCCGTTCATGGCTCTCCTTGCCGGCTTCGAAGCCCTCCTCTGGCGCTGGTCCGGCCAGGACGATCTCGTGGTGGGCACTCCGGTCGCCAACCGCACCCACAGCGAGATCGAGGGGCTGATCGGCTTCTTCGTCAACACTCTGGCCCTCCGCGGCGACCTCTCCGGGGAGCCCGCTTTCGCCGAGTTGCTGGTCCGGGTGCGGGAGCAGGCGCTGGGCGCCTACGCCCATCAGGATGTGCCATTCGAGAAGCTGGTCGAGACCCTGGCCCCCGAGCGCAGCATGGCGCACGCGCCGCTCTTCCAGGTCTTTCTCGTGCTCCAGAACACCCCTTCCCAGAAGCTCCGTCTGCCGGGCCTGGAGCTGACGCCGGTGGAGCTGGGGGCGGGAGCGGCCAAGTTCGACCTCACCCTAGCGCTCGGCTCGACACCCGCCGGTTTCGCCGGCACCTGGGAGTACGACCGGGACCTCTTCGACCCCACGACGATCGTCCGGCTGGGCGGCCAACTCGAGCGCCTGCTCGGGGCGGCCGTGACCGCGCCGGAGGCTCCGCTGGGCGGCCTCTTCCTGCTCTCGGAAGCGGAGCGCCAGCTGCTCGTCGAATGGAACGGGACCGCCCTCGCCTACTGCCAGATCTCGCTCGCCGGCTTGATCGCCCAGCAGGCGGCGCGGACGCCGGAGGCCGTGGCGGTGGTCTTCGAGGGCGAGTCGCTCTCCTACGGCGAGCTCGCCGCCCGCGCCGGCGGCCTGGCTCACCACCTCCGCCGGCTGGGGGTGGGGCCGGAGGTGCGGGTGGGGATCTGCGCCGAGCGCTCGCTCGGCCTCATCGTGGGGCTCGTCGCCATTCTGGAGGCGGGCGGCGCCTACGTGCCGCTCGATCCCTCCTATCCGGCCGAGCGGCTGGCCTTCATGCTGGAGGATTCGAACGTGCCGGTCCTCCTCGCCGAGGGGCGCCTGGCCGGGACCCTGCCGTCGAACGGCATCCAGGTGGTGCCGCTGGACGCGCTCGCGGCGGCCTCGCCTGCACCGGCGGGTCCTGAGATCGACCTCGACCAGCTGGCCTATGTGATCTATACCTCCGGTTCGACCGGGCGGCCGAAGGGGGCCATGAACTCGCACCGGGGGATCGTCAACCGGCTGCTCTGGATGCGGGAGCAGTACGCGTTGGGACCGGCCGATCGGGTGCTCCAGAAGACGCCGGTCTCCTTCGACGTCTCGGTCTGGGAGCTGTTCCTGCCGCTCCTCTCCGGCGCCTGCCTGGTGGTCGCCCGGCCCGGTGGGCACCAGGACCCCGCCTACCTGGTCGAGACGATCGCCCGCCAGGAGATCACCCTGCTGCACTTCGTGCCGGCCATGCTTTCGGCCTTCCTGGAGGCGCCGGGGGTCGAGCGCTGCGTCACGATCCGGCAGGTGGTGGCGAGCGGCGAGGCCCTGCCCTACGATCTGGAACGCCGGTTCTTCTCCCGGCTGGGGGCGCGGCTCGACAACCTCTACGGCCCGACCGAGGCGGCGGTCGACGTTACCTTCTGGCCCTGCGCTCCGGCGGGGACGGCGGGCCGGGTGCCGATCGGCCGGCCGGTGGCGAACACCGCCATCTATCTGCTCGGCGAGGATCTCCGGCCGGTGCCGCCAGGAGCGGTGGGGGAGTTGGGCATCGCCGGGGTGCAGGTGGGGCGCGGCTACCTCGACCGGCCGGAGCTGACCGCCGAGCGCTTCATCCCCGATCCCTGGTCGGGCCGTCCCGGAGCGCGGCTCTACCGGACGGGCGACCTCGCTCGTCACCTGCCGGACGGGGCGATCGAGTACCTGGGGCGGATCGACCACCAGGTGAAGCTGCGGGGGTTCCGCATCGAGCTGGGGGAGATCGAGTCGGCCCTCCTCGGCTATCCCGGGGTACGGGACGCGGCGGCCATGGTGCGGGCGATGCGGCAGGACGCGCCGGGCGACCCCCGGCTGGTGGCCTACGTCGTGCCGGAGCGGCCCGGGGAGGAATTGGAGGGGCCGCTGCGGAGCTTCCTGGAGAAGCGCCTGCCGGCGCACATGGTGCCGGCCGCCTTCGTGCTCCTGCCCAGCCTGCCGCTCACCCCCAACGGCAAGGTGGACAGAAAAGGTCTGCCGGCGCCGGACTGGCAGAGCGGCTCGTCTTCCTACGTGGCGCCGCGGAATCCCCTGGAGGAGGTGCTGGCGAGCTTCTTCGGAGAGATCCTGGGGCTTGAAAAGGTGGGAATGGAGGACAACTTCTTCCGCCTCGGCGGTCATTCGCTCCTGGCGACTCAGCTCGTCGCCAAGGTGCGAGGGGCGTTCCAGGTCGAGCTGCCGCTCCGGAGCCTGTTCGAGACCCCGACGGTGGGCGCGGTCGCGGCGGCGGTCGCCGCCGCGGAGGGCAAACCGGGACAGAGCGACAAGATCGCCCGCATCCTCCTGCGCGTCCGAAGGATGGCGGCGGAAAAGCGGCTGGCGGAGAGCGGGGAGGTTGGCGATGCCGACGAGAACGCCGTGACGGCCGGCGGGCCCACCGGCGGGCCCAAGTAATGCGCTTGCGCCTGCCGAATTTGAGGCGCTAGTATGGATCTCTTCTCGAACGGGAGGTTTATGGCCTCGATCACCCTCAAAGTCAATGACAAGAGCCACGCCGTCGACGTCGAGCCGCGGATGCTCCTCGTCGATCTCCTGCGCGAAAACCTGCGGCTCACCGGGACCCACGTGGGCTGCGACACCAGCCAGTGCGGCGCCTGCACGGTCTGGGTCGACGGCAAGGCGGTCAAGAGCTGCGCCATGCTGGCGGTGGAGGCCGACGGCGCGGCGGTGACGACGATCGAAGGGCTGGCCCCGGAAGGTCACCCCCATCCGATGCAGGCAGCCTTCCACGATTGCCACGGCCTGCAGTGCGGTTTCTGTACGCCGGGAATGGTGATGAGCGCCACCGACCTCCTGCGGCGGAACCCCGACCCCACGGAGGACGAGGTCCGCCACGGGCTCGAAGGCAACCTCTGCCGCTGCACCGGCTACCACAACATCGTCCGGTCCGTGCTCCAGGCCGCCCAGGTGATGCGCGCCGGGCAGGGACCCCATTTCGCCGATGTCGCCAATGCCGCCGATGTCGCCGAAGCCGCCGAAGTTGGAGGTGCGCGATGAACAGCGAGGGCATGGGCGCCTCGGTCGCCCGCAAAGAGGACCGCCGCTTCCTCATCGGCAAGGGACGGTACACCGACGACCTCCAGCTCCCCGGGCAGACCGCCGCCGTCTTCCTGCGCTCGCCGCACGCCCACGCGGCGATCCGCTCGATCGACGCCACGGCGGCGCGGAAAGCGCCCGGTGTCCTCGCCGTCCTCACCGGCGAGGATGTCGCCGCCGACGGCCTCGGCGGCATCCCCTGCGGCTGGCAAATTACGAACAAGGACGGCTCGAAGATGGTCGAGCCGCCCCATCCGGCGCTCGCCCTGGGGAAGGCTCGGCATGCCGGCGACCCGGTCGTCATGGTGATCGCCGAGACCAAGGCGCAGGCCAAAGATGCGGCCCAGCTCGTCGAGATCGACTACGAGCCGCTCCCGGCAGTCGCTCATCTCCCCGCCGCCGTCGCCTCTGGCGCGCCGCTGGTGTGGGACGAGGGCCCCGGGAACGTCTGCTTCGACTGGCACCTCGGCGACTCCGCGGCCACCGAGGCCGAGTTCGCGAAGGCCGCCCGGGTCGTCTCGATCGACCTCGTCAACAACCGCATCGCCCCCAACGCCATCGAGCCGCGGGCCGCGAACGGTCACTACGACTACGCCGAGGACCGCTACACGCTCTACACCACCTCGCAGAACCCGCACCTGATCCGCCTGCTCCTGGGCGCCTTCAGCCTCAAGGTGCCGGAGCACAAGCTCCGGGTCGTGGCGCCCGACGTGGGCGGCGGTTTCGGCTCGAAGATCTTCCACTACGCCGAGGAGCTCCTCGTTCTCTGGGCATCGAAGCGGGTCGGCTTCCCGGTCAAGTGGACCTCCGAGCGGAGCGAGGCCTTCCTCTCCGACGCCCACGGCCGCGACCACGTGACCCATGCCGACCTGGCGCTCGACGCCGAGGGCAAGTTCCGCGGCCTCCGCGTCCGCACCCTCGCCAACATGGGGGCGTATCTCTCGAGCTTCGCACCGGCCATCCCGACCTACCTCTCCGCCACCCTCCTCTCCGGCCCCTACGTCATCCCGGCGATCTACGGCGAGGTGAAGGGGATCTTCACCAACACCGTTCCCGTGGACGCGGTTCGCGGCGCCGGGCGCCCCGAGACCACCTACCTGCTCGAGCGGCTGGTGGACAAGGCAGCGCGCGAGCTGGGGATCGACCGGGTCGAGATCCGGCGGAAGAATCTCATCCAGGTCGACCAGTTCCCCTACCAGACGCCGGTCGCCCTCCAGTACGACATCGGCGACTACCAGGCGACCCTCGACATGGCGCTCCAGGCGATCGACGTCGACCACTTCGCCGAGCGCAAGGCCGAGTCGGAGAAGCGCGGCAAGCTCCGCGGCTTCGGGATCTCGACCTACATCGAGGCCTGCGGCATCGCGCCCTCCGCCCTGGTCGGCGCGCTCGGCGCCCGCGCCGGCCTCTACGAGGCGGCGACGGTGCGGGTCCACCCGACCGGGAGCGTGAGCGTCTTCACCGGCACCCACAGCCACGGGCAGGGGCACGAGACGACCTTCGCCCAGCTCGTCTCCGAGCAGCTCGGGGTGCCGTTCGACAGCGTCGAGGTCGTCCACGGCGACACCGACCGCATCCCCTTCGGCATGGGGACCTACGGCTCGCGCTCGGCCGCCGTCGGCGGCTCGGCGATCGTCAAGGCGATGGACAAGATCGTCGACAAGGGCAAGAAGATCGCCGCCCATCTCCTGGAGGCGAGCGTCGCCGACATCGAGTTCGCGGACGGCAAGTTCCGGGTCGCCGGGACCGATCGCGAGAAGAGCTTCGGCGAGGTCGCCTTCGCCTCCTACGTGCCGCACAACTACCCCATCGACACGGTCGAGCCGGGGCTCGAGGACTCGGCCTTCTACGATCCCAAGAACTTCACCTTCCCCGCCGGCTGCCACTGCGTCGAGGTCGAGGTCGACCCGGAGACCGGCGTCGTCCAGGTGGTGGACGTCGCCATCGCAGACGATGTGGGAGTGATCATCAACCCCATGATCGTCGACGGCCAGGCGCACGGCGGCCTGGCGCAGGGGATCGGGCAGGCGCTCTACGAGGAGTGCGTCTACGACGCCGAGGGTCAGCTCCTCTCCGGTTCGTTCATGAGCTACTGCATGCCGCGCGCCGCGGACCTGCCGATGTTCCGGGTCGGCAACCACGTCACCGCCTGCACCCACAATCCGATCGGCATCAAGGGGGTGGGGGAGGTGGGCGCCATCGGCGTTCCGCCAGCGGTCATCAATGCCGTGCTCGACGCGCTCGCCCCGCTGGGGGTCACCCATATCGATATGCCGGCGACCCCGGAGAAGGTCTGGCGAACGATCCAGGCCGCCCAAGGAGGTGCCGCGTGAGGAACTTCGAGTTTCATCGCCCGCAGTCGGTCGCCGATGCGGTCACCCTCCTCCGGGGGAACGATGCGGCTAAGCTGCTGGCCGGGGGACAGAGCCTCCTTCCCGTCATGAAGCTCGACCTGGCCCAGCCGGAAGCCCTGATCTCTCTCGCCAAGGTGGGGGGGCTCTCGGAGATCCGCTCGGAAGGCGGTGCTGGCGGCAACTTGGTGATCGGCGCCCTCGTCACCCACGCCGAAGTCGCCGCCTCGCCCGAGGTGCGGCAGCGCATCCCGGGCCTCGCCGGATTGGCCGGCGGAATCGGCGACGCCCAGATCCGCAATCGCGGCACCCTGGGCGGCTCACTCGCTCATGCCGACCCGGCCGCCGACTATCCCGCCGCCGTGCTCGCCCTGGGGGCGACGATCGAGACCGATCGCCGCCGGATCGCGGCCGACGATTTCTTCACCGGCCTCTTCCAGTCGGCGCTCGAAGCCGACGAGATCCTCACCGCCGTCCATTTCCCAGTGCCGGAGTGCTCCGCCTACGCCAAGTTCGCCCATCCAGCCTCGAAGTACGCCGTGGTCGGGGTCATGGTGGCAAAGACCGGGGGAAGCGTGCGGGTGGCGGTGACCGGAGCCGGCTCCAAGGTGTTCCGCCTTCCGGCGCTGGAGTCGGCCCTCGCCGCGAATTTCTCGCTGGAGAGCTGTTGGCGCTTCGGTCGTCAACCCCGGCGAGCTGCGGTCGGGCGGCGAGGCGAGTCCGGAGTACCTGGCCCATCTCGTCTCGGTGATGGCGAGGCGCGCCGTCCAGGCCTGCCGGTAACTTGGACCTGCCGCGAAACGTCCTTGAGACGCGCCAGCTCCTCGCTTCGGGGCGCTACGTCGCCGATTCGAGCCTGGCAACCGCGGTCTATCTGGCGCTCGCCCTCGGCCGTCCGCTTCTCCTCGAAGGCGAGGCGGGGGTGGGGAAGACCGAGGTCGCCAAGGTCCTCGCCGAGACCCTCGGCCGCCGGCTGATCCGGCTCCAGTGCTACGAGGGGTTGGATGCGTCGACGGCGCTCTACGAGTGGAACTACCCCCGCCAGATGCTGGAGATCCGCCTGGCGGAGCTCGGCGGCGAGGCGGGGGTCGAGGGCCGGGCGCGGCTCGCCCACGACATCTTCGCCGAGCGCTTTCTCCTCAAGCGTCCCCTCCTCCTGGCCCTGGAGCCCGATCTGGCGGGCCCGCCCGTCCTCCTCATCGACGAGATCGACCGCACCGACGAGCCGTTCGAGGCATTTCTCCTCGAAATCCTCTCCGACTTCCAGGTGACCATCCCCGAGATCGGGACCGTCCGCGCACCGGCGCCGCCCTTAGTCGTCCTCACCTCCAATCGCACCCGCGAGATCCACGACGCCTTGAAGCGGCGCTGCCTCTATCACTGGATCGGCTACCCCGACGCGGCCCGCGAGTTGGAGATCCTCCGCCTGCGCGCTCCCGAGTTGTCCGCGGCGCTTGGCCGAGCAGATCGTGCGCTTCGTGCAAAGGATGCGGACCAACGATCTCTTCAAGCAGCCGGGGGTCGCCGAGACGATCGACTGGGCGCGCGCGCTCCTCGCCCTCGACCAGGTGGCGCTGGAGCCTGCGGTTGTGACCACGACCCTGGGCGTGCTCCTCAAATACCAGGACGACATCGAGAAGATGGCGGGAGGGAAGGTGGGGGAGATGCTCGCCGGAGAGCCGGCGGGCCGGTGATACCCAAGCCGGAGACACCTTCGAATCCCTCGAAGCTGGGGGAGAACGTTCTCCACTTCGCCCGCCTCCTCCGCGGTGCCGGCCTCCGCCTGGGTCCGGCGAGCACGCTCGACGCTCTGGCTGCCGCCGCTGCCGTCGACGTCCTTCACCGGGACGAGCTCTACTGGGCGCTCCACGCGGTTCTCGTCAAGCGCCCCGAGGACGACGAGCTCTTCGACCAGGCGTTCCGGCTCTTCTGGCGCGACCCGCTGGGGACTGAGGCCGCCCTGGCGCAGCTCCTGCCCCACCTGCGAGTGCCGCGCGAGCCCCTCGTCTCGCGGCGGGTCGCCGAAGCCTGGCGTCCGCCGTCGCTGCCGGGCAAGCCACTCCCCGAGCGCCGCGAGGTCGACGCCACGCTCACCTTCTCCGCCGACGAGCTCCTCCGCACCCGCGATTTCGAGCAGATGAGCGCCGACGAGCTCGCCCGCGCCCGGCGGATCGTCGCCCGGCTGGCGGTGACGCCCCGGCCGGTCCGCACCCGGCGCTTCGCGCCCGATCCCCACGGCGCCTCGATCGATCTCGCGCGGACCGTGCGCGACAGCCAGAAGACCTTCGGCGATCTGGCGCCGCTCCGCTTCCGCAGTCGCATCCGGAAGCCGCCGCCGCTCGTCGTCCTCTGCGACATCTCGGGCTCGATGGGCCGCTACTCGGAGATGCTCCTGGTTTTCCTCCACGCCCTCTTCGCCCTCCGCGCCCGCGTCCACGCCTTCCTCTTCGCCACCCGCCTGACCCCGGTGACCCGGCTCCTCCGCCACCGAGACGCCGACGAGGCGCTCGCCCGCTGCGGCCGCGAGGTCGCCGACTGGGAAGGCGGCACGCGTCTCCGCGCCTGCCTCCACGAGTTCAACCGCGCCTGGTCGCGCCGGGTCCTCGGCCACGGCGCTGTGGTCCTCCTAGTCACCGACGGGCTCGACCGCGACCCTGAGCCCGGCCTGGCCGCCGAAGCCGACCGCCTCCACCGCTCCTGCCGCCGGCTGATCTGGCTGAACCCGCTGCTGCGCTGGGAGGGCTTCGAGCCGCGGGCGCAAGGGGTGCGCGCGCTCCTCCCGCACGTCGACGAGCACCGGCCGGTGCACAACCTGGATAGCTTAGCGGCGCTGGGGCGGGCGTTGGGGGAGAGGGGAGTCTAAAGGTTGGTGGTCTTACGGCTGGAGAACTTCAACCGCAAGCTCATGGAACCGGTCCAGGCGATAATCGTTGGTAAGAAAGACCTCGCACTGTGACCAGACCGCAGCAGCGAGATGGATCGCGTCTGGAGCCTTGAAGCCATAGCTTGCACGAATTCCGGTTGCCAGGTCGACGACTTCGCGAGACAAAGAAACCATAATTTCAATAGCATCTTCGAAAAATTCTTCGAAATCCTCAAGCACCGCGGCGTTCTCGTCTCGCAGAGGTTTCACTCGACACTCCAGCCGAGTCAAGTCGCTTGCCACGGTCACGACATCGCGCTCCGCGAGGCGTGAGTCCACCACGGCGGCAAACGGTGTAACCTGCTCTACAGAGTAGATGACGACAGCGCTATCCAGGTAGATGCGCACCGGTCATTGGCCCCAACTCTCTCTCTCTGCGCTCAGGTAGGCGTCGACTTCTTCACGGGTCCGGGACTGATGACCGCGGGTGCGTTGCCGCTGGCGAATGTCGGCTACGACTTCCAGGTAGGGCCTCCGCGACTCCGGCCGAAGGGGTTCCAGGGTCAGGCGGAACCTCCCTGAGGTCAGCGGCAAGGCTTCATCCAAGGTGACCGTCTGCTCATCCTTGAGCGTGCCGGTGAGAACATACGCTTTCGCCATCGCCTGCCTCCTGGAGAGAGTATAAGCCCCCGTGGTTGCCCCTCTTGCGACTCTGTCCAATGTAGAGAGTAGCACAAGAGAGGCGGAAGATGCCGGTCCCGCCGCTCGGTATCCCGTTCACGACAGCAACAGTGCCAAATCCTCCCGGCTCAAGCTCGCCATCAGGCTCTCGTCCGCCTGGACGATGGCATCGGCGAGCGCCCGCTTGCCCGCTTGCAGCTCCAAAATTTTCTCTTCCACGGTGTCTCTGGCGACCAGCCGGTAGGCGAAGACGGTCCGGGTCTGGCCGATTCGGTGGGCGCGGTCGACCGCCTGGGCTTCGACGGCGGGGTTCCACCAGGGATCCAGGAGGTAGACGTAGTCGGCGGCAGTCAGGTTGAGGCCGAGCCCGCCGGCTTTCAAGCTGATGAGGAAGAGCGGGCGGCCGCCTTCCGACTGGAACTCCTCGACCAGCTCCTGGCGGTTCCTGGTTTTCCCGTCCAGGTAGAGGTAGGGGACCCCGGTGGCGTCGAGCTGGCGGCGGAGGAGGGCGAGGAAGCTCGTGAACTGGGAGAAGACGAGCGCCTTATGCCCCTCGGCGAGGACCTCGCCGAGCTGGGGGAGGAGGAGGTCGAGCTTGGCGCAGGGCTCGTCCGCGTGGCCGTGGTCGACCAGGGCCGGATGGCAGGCGGCCTGACGGAGGCGGAGCAGCGCTTCTAAAACGAGGATCTTCGACTTGCCGAGCCCCTGGGCGCCAATCCGCCGGTTGAGAACCGCCCGGTAGTAGTCGCGGAGCTCGTCGTAGAGCCGGCGCTGCCGGGGGGAGAGCTCGCAGACGAGGGTCTGCTCGACCCGGGCGGGCAGCTCCGGCGCCACCTGCTGCTTGCTGCGGCGGAGGATGAGGGGACGGAGCGCCCGGGCGAGGGTTTCGCTCGCCGCGGCGTCGAGAACGCGCGACGACGCGCCCTTGACCCCGAGCGCCCCGGACCCCACGAAGCCGGGATTCAAGAACTCGAGAAGGCTCCACAGCTCGCCGAGATGGTTCTCGACCGGGGTGCCGGAGAGCGCCAGCCGGTGGCGCCCGCGGAGCAGGCGGGCCGCCTTGGCGGTCTGGCTGCTGGCGTTCTTGATCGCCTGCGCCTCGTCGAGGATCACATAGTCGAGCTCCACATCCTTGAGGACCGAGATGTCGCGGCGGAGGGTGCCGTAGGTGGTGAGGACGACGTCAAAGTCGGCGAACGGAGCGCCGCCCTCCCCGCGGCCCTGAGCCCGGCCGATCCCGGTGTAGTCGAGGATCTTGAGGGCCGGGGTGAAATGTGCCGCCTCGGCCTGCCAGTTGAACACCAGGGAGCGGGGGACGACGACGAGGGAGGGGGGGAGCCCCTGGGCCTCCCGCTCTTCGCGCCGGGCTTCGAGGAGCGCCAAGACCTGCACCGTCTTGCCGAGCCCCATGTCGTCGGCGAGGCAACCGCCGAGGCCGAAGTCGCGGAGGAAATGGAGCCAGCCCAAGCCCAGCCGCTGGTAGGGGCGGAGCTCGCCACGAAAGCCGGGAGGCGCGTCGGCGGCGGCGATGCCGCTGAAGCCGCGCAGGCGTTCCCGGGCCTGGGCGAAGGTCTCGTCGAAGCTCGCCGCCGGCTCGTCCGCGAGCCAGGCATCGAGGAGGAGGGCCTGCGGCAGCTCGAAGCGCAGGTGGTCCTTCTCGCTCTTCGCCAGTCCGGCGAGCGGCGCCCAGCGCTCGAGCCACTTCTCGGGGAGGAGGCCGACGCTGCCGTCGCTCAAAGGGACGAAGCCCTCGCCCTTCTTGAGCGCGGCGAGGAGCCGCGGCAGGTCGACTCTCTCCCCCTCGAACTCGACGTCGCCATGGAGCTCGAACCAATCGACCCCGGAGGCGACGCTGACCGTGAAGGCACCCGGAGTCCGGTAGAGCTTCCCCTGCGCCTCGACCGACCAGCCCTCGGCGATCAGCGTGCGCACCGCCGCCGGCACCCGCTTGGGCGCGATGCGGAGGGCCGGCTCGTTCGAAGCGGCGGCCGCGGCGGCGCGGAAGCCCAGGGCGGCCAGGCGCTCGACCGCCTTTTCCTCCGCTTCCAGGTCGCGCAACAAGAACCGGCGTTCTTCCCGTTGATAGACCCCGCGACTCCCGGAGTCCGCTTTCACCTCGCTCCGATCGTAGAGATAGGAGACCTTGGCGATCGGCCATTCCCGCTCCGAGCGCAGCCGGCCCAGCGACGGCGGGAGGAGGCGCAACTGCGGCCGCGGGACGACGGTCGCCTCTTCGTACCGCATCGAGGCGGGCAGATCGAGCCGGGGGAGGACCGGGGCGGCGAACAGCGCTTCCAAGAGATCCTCCCGCTCGGCGGCGGGGACGCGGAGCGGGCCGAGCGGACCCGTCCGGCTCAGCAGGCGGAGCCACGCCGCGGCGCCGCCGGTGTCGATCGCGGCCAGCTCGCCCGGGGCGACCAGGAGGCCCGCCTCGGCGAGGACGATCCGCTCGCGGGCATCCAACCGGAGGTCGCCCCGGCGCAGCTCGGGCACCACCTCGCAGACCCCCTCCGCGTCCTCCCGGACCGCCAGCCAGAGCTCCCAGGGCGGGCCGTCGTCCCAGGCCAGGGGGGGCTCCTCGATCTGGAGATTGATCGTGCGAAAGTGGCAGCGCCCGGTGGCGCAGAGGCGGCGCGCCACCTCCTGGGCCATCTCGTTGGGGACCCACGGATGGCCCGGGACCTCCTGGTGCTGGGTCAGATACCAGCTCGACCAGGGGTCGCCCTGCATCGCCCCGGAGAGGAGCGACAGGAGGGCGCGATCCTGGGGGTCTCGCAGGTGGCTCGCCTGACCGCGGGTGATCCGGAGCTGGCGCAGGGCCCCGCGCGAGCCGTCCTGTTTGCGCTTGAAGGCGAGGACCTGCAAGTTGAGCCCCTGCCGCTCGAGGCTCATCTGCAGATCGATGGCATAGAGGATCTCGTCGTGGGTGACCGCCACGGCGGGAGCCGTACCGGAGATCGGCGCCAGGATCGCCCGCCACCCCGCAGCCTTCAGCGCCGGAGCCTCGGTAGGTGGCTGGCGGAGAGGCGCCGCGGCGTCCCGCAGAGGCGCCGAAGCGTCCCGTAGAGGCGCTGACGCCTCGCGCTCGTCCCTCTCCAGGTCTTCGTCCTCCTCCCAGCCGTCCCAGTCGACATCGCCGACGACGAGCCGCTTCGGCAGGTCCGATCTGCCGTTTCTCAAACCGCCGCGCGTATCCGCCGCCAGGACCGTGGCCCAGATGTGCTTGCAGATCTCCTCTCGGTCGGCGCAGAAAGGGCAGGAGCAGTCGGCCCAGACCACATTCTCGGCCCGCGTGAGATCGACGTCGTAGGACTCCGTTCCGAAGACCTTGGCGGCCACCCGTTCCTGGGTACAGGTGGTGAGCCGGACGAGACCTTTGCGCAGGTACTCGGCCCCTCTCTCCCGCAGCTTCGCGGGAACCTGAGGAGAGAGGGCGGCAGCCAGAGAGGTCGGGGGCATCGGCATGGGGGCAGGAATGGTATCAGGCGGTTCCGATTTGCGGAACACCGGATGCCGGCTGACGCGATCGAGGATCTCGCCGATTTTCCCCTCGAACGGAATTCCCTCGCTCTTTCCGAGCGCGACGATTACGGCCTGCCCACCGCGGTCTTTCCGAAGAGCGGGACCCGAATATTCGCCGACCGGTGGTAGCTCACCGTCTCCGCCAGGCGCTCGGGATCGACGCCGGAACGGAGCAGCCGTTCGACTCCGGCCGTGGCGATCGTCGCTGCGAGCCCCTGGCCGGGGCAGGCGTGGGGGCCGGCGCCGAAGGTGAAGAGCCGGCGATCCTTCCTCTGGACATCGAAGCGCTCCGGGTGAGGATTGGCGGCTGGGTCTCGGTTGGCGGCGGCCACGACGACGAGGACCGCGTCACCCTCCTGCAACTCCTGTCCTGCGATCGTGGCGGGTCCGGCGAGGAAGCGCCGGGTGCTCTGGATGGACGGATCGTAGCGGAGGACTTCCTGGACGACCGCTGAGAAGCTGCCTTCGGCCGCCGCTCTTGCCCGGACCTCCGGGTGCGCGGCGAGAGCGAGCAACGTATTGCCGATCAGCCCCGCCGTCGCCTCGTAGGCCTGGAAGAGGAAACCGATCGCGTTGGCGACGACCGCTCCTGGGTCGTCGCGACCGAAGCGTCGAGCCTCCAGGCTCATCGAGGCGAGGAGGCCGTGATCCGCTCGGGAGCGGAAGAAATCGAGGAGTTCCCCGGCCGCGATCTTGCCCGCCTCGATCTGGTCGGCGCTGCTGACCGGGGAGAAGCAGGCGGCGAAGGCGACTGCCCAGCGGGCGAGCTCGGCGAGGCGTTCGGGAGGGGCGCCGAGCAGGCTCAGGACGACGTAGACCGGAAGCTCGAAGGCGAAGCTCGAAACGACTGGCGGGGTCGGTCCGCGGGACCGATCGCGCTCGCGCTCGCGAGAAAATCCGCCCAGCGCCGGCTCTCCGCGGCTGCCGGGAGACCCTCGATCGACGTCAGGGTTGCCGAGATGGCGCTCTTTAAGGGGCAGCGGTCGCTGCCGTCGTTCATCCGCACGAGCTGGCGGAAGATCTCGCCGGCCGGCGAGCCCAGGAGTGCCCTGGGCACCGGCTCCGCCGCCGGGCGGACCCGGCAGAGGTCGTGGTTCAAGACCGCGGTGACGACCGCCGCGCTGGTGGCGACCCAGAGGCCGAGCGCCTCGTCCCGATAGAGCGGCTTTTGGGCGACCAGGTGCGCATAGTAGGGATAGGGGTCGGGGTGGGTGACGGCGGCGATAGGGTCGGGAGGGTGGCTGGGGGTCATGGCGGCCATCGTAGCGGCAGAATGGTTTTGGTATCATCAAACCATGCTTGCAGATGCCGCCGTCGCCCCCGTCGCCGCTCTCCTCGCCGACCCCGCCCGGGTGGCGATGCTCTTCGCCCTCTCCGACGGCCGGGAGGTCTCGGCCGGCGAGCTTGCCCTCCTCGCGGGAGTGACCCGTTCGACCGCGAGCCTCCACCTCGCCCGGCTGGTGGAAGGGGGCCTCGTCGCCGCGCGGCCGGAAGGGCGCCATCGCCACTACCGGCTGACCCGCCCGGAGACGGTCCAAGCCCTGGAGGCGCTCGCCGCCCTGGCGCCGCAGAGCGCCCCCAGCACCCACCGCCAGGCGAAGATCGGGAGAGCCGTCCGCACCGCCCGAACCTGCTACGACCACCTCGCCGGCCGGGTGGGCGTCGGTCTCACCGCGGCCCTCGTCGAGCGCGGCGCCCTGGTCCCCGCCGGCCGCGAGTTCGAGGTCACTGCCGTGGGAGAGAACCTCTTGGGAGATTTCGGAATCGACCTCACGGCCGCTCGCCGGAGCCGCCGGGTCTTCGCCCTCGCCTGTCTCGACTGGAGCGAGAGGGTAAACCACCTGGCGGGCTCCCTCGGAGGGGCGCTCCTCGCCCGCCTCTTGGAGTTTGGGCTGGATCGAGCGTACCCCGGCGAGCCGGGCGGTTCAGGTGTCGAGCGCCGGGAGGCAGGGGTTGGCGCGGGTGTTTGGCGTCGAGGTCTTTAGAGCGCCTAACAAAACCCCCGTTCGAGTAGGTGCGAGCAGATGAGCGCACAGCCGATCTTGAGAAAAGCTTCGTAGATGTCTGCGCGACGTTCATACCGGATCTTGAGTCTCCTGAAACGATTCAGCCACGAGTGCGTACGCTCGACAACCCAGCGATGCCGGCCGAGTCGCTCCTTGGACTCAATGCCCTTGCGGGCAATCCGCGGTGTGATGCCACGCTGGCGCAACAGGGCCCTATTCTTCTTCGAGTCATATCCCTTATCCGCATGCAACTTGTCGGGACGCTTGCGCGGCCGTCCTCGGGGAAGCTTGATCGGATCGATGGCGTCAAGAGTCGACCCGAGCATCGTGGTGTCGTTGACGTTGGCGGCAGTCAATACGATCGCGAGCGGGATGCCGTGGCGGTCGACCACAAGATGGCGCTTCGTGCCCTGTTTGCCGCGATCCGTTGGATTCGGTCCGGTTTTTTCGCCCCCCCTGGAGAGGGTACTGTCGAGGCATCAATGGAGGCGCGGCTCCAGTCGATGCGATCAGCTTGGCCGAGCCGATCTAGCAAGACCTGGTGGAGGCGGTCCCAGACACCAGACGTTTGCCAGTCTCGAAGACGACGCCAGCAGGTCATGCCACTGCCACAGCCCAGCTCTTTGGGGAGCATCTCCCAGGCGATGCCGCTGCGGAGGACGAAGAGGATGCCTGCCAAGGCTGCACGATCGGACACGCGAGGGCGACCACCTTTCGGCTTTGGCTTGTCCGGGGGCAACAAAGGCGCCACATGCTGCCACAGAGTTTCGTCGACAAGTGCTCCCATATGGCGTCAAAGGATAACACGAGTCGCGGTTTTGTTAGGCGCTCTTAGACTCCGAACGTTAGATTTCACATCATAGCATTATGCGTGGTATGTACCTCATTGCTGTCTGCGACATTCTTGGCTTCTCTGCTCTCGTGGAGAGGACGCCGTTGGATGTACTGGTTGATAATAGGCTTTCCTGGTTTCGGAAGGCACTGAGCCATTCGATTCACAAGAACGAGTTCCCAAGCACCGCACCGCCCACGCCGGAACTGAATAAGCATGAGCACCTCGGCGTCGTGTGGTTTTCAGATACAGTTCTTCTTTACACAAAAAGCGATACAGATGATGCCATCCGTGAGCTGCTCTTGGCTGTTGGATGGTTGCTCTTTGAGACCGTGTTGGATGGCAACACGAAAATTCGCGGTGGCATTGCGTATGGCGAGGCCTATATAGACCAAGAGAACTCCATCTACGTTGGCAAACCTATCGTTGAAGCCTACAACCTTGAAAGAGTGCAGCAGTGGGCCGGCGCAGCGCTTTCACTCTCAGCGCACGACAGAATTCCTGAACATGTTCGCTCGGGGAAATGTGCCGATTGGTGGTTACACCTTGGGATATCCCTCTAAAGCATGACAAAGTGCTCCGGGCGCTCGCAATCAATTGGAATTTTGGAATCCATCAAATAGACTGGAGGCTCCGATGGTCTGCTAATTCCGAGTATCCAACCGCCGAAGAATGGGCGAAGAATACTAGTCTTTGCGAAAAGTTCGTAAACACAAAGATTTTCCATGAGGCTCACTGTATTGATTGCAAGCGTCGCAGCAAAACCTGATCTCGTGTGCCTCCTAGTTTGCGGCTGGGTGAACGAATCCGGAGAGCACGCCGGCCAAGGAGCCCGAGGCAGAGGGAGGTTATCGAAGGGGCTTTCGTGCTCTAATGTTCGGTGTCGATGCGGCGTTGATCGGCCAAGGCCTCGTCGATTTCGGGATCTTCGGCCCACGTACCGGCGATGTCGCTGAGGTCGCGATGTTGGGTGGGCTTGTCATGCCGTCCGGTGCTCTCAGGAAGGACCTCGAGAGGGATCTCATTGAGGCTCGTCAAAAGCCGGGGCATGTCGGTTCTGACAATCTTCCACAGCGTGGCATCGTCGAGAGAAAAGTAAGCATGCGCTACGACGTCCCGTAAGCCTGCGATGCCTCGCCAGTCGATCTCAGGATAACGCTGCCGGATCTCCTCGGGAATGTTTTTCGCCGCCTCGCCGAGGATTTCGAGATTACGCACCGTGGCGTCGTAAGCCATTTCGTCTCCGGTGAACGACGCGAGATCTCGGCCGCTGGTATAGCGGCTCACTTTCTGAGCCGCCTCGACCATGTCGCGAAGGAACAGCTGCCAGCTACGCGACATGGATCGCTTCCGCCTCGACGACAGGCCACGCCCAAGATTTGAGGGCTCCTTTCATGACGAGATCCACTCGCCGCCCCAGGCTGTCTTCGAGCCAGAACTTGAGGCTCATGTACTCTTGCAACCCCGGCGTTTCGGAGAACTCGACCAGGATGTCCACGTCGCTCTCCGGCCCCGCCTCGTCCCGGGCCATCGATCCGAAGAGAGCCAAGGAGCGAACGCCGAACCGCTCGGCCAACTCTTGCCGGTGTGCGGCGAGAAAGCGGAGAACCTCGTCGCGATTCATGGGCGGGGTCTCGTAAGAGTATCGGGCATCAGGCATTGGGCATTGGGCTTCGCCGAGCACGACCTCATCCTACCAGGATAACCCGCCTATCCTTTCATGCCACCCTTCCCTATGCAGGAGGACCGTGGGCGATCCCCATGCCGCTACCCCTTCTCTTGGGCAGAGGCTGCATTCTAGCTCTAACTTCGGGTATAGTTAAATACACCTACAAGGAGGGATTATGAAAAAACTGCTCAGCTTCCTCGCCTTCGCCGCCTGCCTGGCCGTCCCTGCCCTGGGCCAAGCCCCAAAGATTCAAGCACCAGAGACCCAAATCCCGAAGCCGACTCCGGCCCAGACCCTGCCGCCCTGCTCGCAGGCCTGTTGCGTCGGTGACTTTAACGCCGCGACAGAATGCTCGTACTACAGCCCGAACAGCGGGTACCAGTCCTACTCACAGTGCTACTGGTGGTGGTCCGATGGAGAGATGTGCTCGGCGTAGTGAGTGAGGCTCTAGCGAGCCGCTGGGCTTTCTGGCTTGCTTGCCGTGGCTCTATGGCCACCCAGGCTAAAGAAGGGCCGGTCGTTGGAACTACCTCCCAAGACCGTCGCCGTTATCCGTAGGCATCCGGCGACACTCAGGCTCCGTGCACGCAAAGCCGGATCTATCCATCGCGACTTCGTGGAGGGACGCTGGGCGATCCCGTCCCACGGCCGCAATAGTGTCCTCATGGCCGATACGTCCGCGCGCTTTTGAGAGGCTAGAACCCTCCTTTGAGACGCTAGAACCCGCCCTGGAGCCGCTAGACCTCGTCTTGGAGACCTTGGAGGTCCCTGCTTGAGACACTGGAAATCTTCCTGGAGACACGAGGAAGTCCTGCTGGAGAATCTAGAAGTGCCTTTCTAGCGTCTCAAACCATGTTTCTAGTGTCTCCAGTCTCTGTCGTAGTGTCTCTGGGCGGGTTTCTAATGTCTCAAGCACCTATTGTAGTGTCTCTTGGCGAGTTTCTAGCGCTTCAAGCACCTATCGTAGCGTCTCTAAGCCGGTTTCTAGTGTCTCAGGCACTCGTCGTAGTGTCTATAAGGACGTCCCTGGTGTCTCAAGGGACTTGTTTCGCGGCTCCAAGAGGATCTACAGCGTCTCAAAGCAGGCTGCGCGAGGGAAGAATCTGACCGCTGGCAGCTCTGCCGAGGGATCGCGGCGGTCCGGAAGAGACTCGGCCTCGGCGTGCCCGTTTCTCTCGGATCTACAGGGAACAAAGGGGGAAAGAGAAGAGAGCGGGGGAGCTGCAGGGCCAGCCGGAGGGGATCGAATCCCGGGGGAATACCGAGCTCTGAGCCGGGGACGCTCAACGCTAGCGTCTCTTCCAGCTTCCCAAACCTGAGACGCTGGACCCGGAGGACCGATGGGGCGCCGGTTGAATCCCCGCCGGCCAGGAGGTATCTTTGCCCGGGACGGGGCATGAACCACTGGAAAGAGACGGCTGAGATTCTCGGGCGGCTCGCCGAGCTGACGGCGAGCGGGGGACGGGCCGCGCTCGCCACCGTCGTCAGCATCTCGGGCTCCGCCTATCGCCGGCCGGGAGCCAAGTTCCTCATCGAAGAGACCGGGAGCACCCTGGGGAGCGTCAGCGGCGGCTGCCTGGAGGCCGACGTGCGGGATGTCGCGCTGGCCGGGGTGTCTGGCGTCCTGGCCTCGGGGACGCCATCTCTGCGCCACTACAGCACCGGGGGGGACGACGACGCCGTGTGGGGCCTGGGGCTCGGCTGCAACGGCATGGTGGACGTCTTCGTGCAGCCGGCGACCGCGGGACCGCTGGCGGCGCTGGCGGGGCGGCTGCGGGAGCTGCTCTCAGGCGACGCACCCATCGCGGTCGCCACCGTCGTCGACGGCGAGACCCCGGGCGCCACCCTGCTGCTCGAACCGGATGGGACCGTGCGCGGCTCCCTGTGTCGGGGCTCTCGGGCCCCTTGGGACGCCGGAGCTCGACCGGCTCGCCGTCGAGAAGGCCCGCGGGCTCCTGCCGGCTGGGCGCTCGGGGGTCCATTCGATCGCCGGCCGCCGGGTCTTCGTCGAGGTGCTGCCGCCGCCGCCGCACCTGGTCGTCTGCGGCGCCGGGGAGGACGCCCGGCCGCTCGTCGCCTATGCCGCGGACTCCGGGTTCCGGGTCACCGTCGTCGACCACCGCCCGGCGCTCCTCGTGCCGGAGCACTTCCCGCAGGCCTCCCGGCTCGTCCTCGCCCGCCCCGGCCAGCTGGATCTCCACCTTCCTCCCGCCGAGCGGTCGCTCTCCGTCGTCAAGACCCACTCGCTGGCGATCGACCGGGAGTGGGTGCGGCACCTCCTCGCCGCGGGCCTGCCCTATGTCGGGGTGCTCGGGCCGCGGGAGCGGACCGCGGGTATCCTCAAGGAGATCGGAAAGATCGGCGCGATCGGCGCCAGGGACACCGGCCGGGTCTACGGCCCGGTGGGGCTCGACCTCGGCGCCGACGGGCCGCGCCAGGTAGCGGTGAGCATCGTGGCCGAGCTGCTGGCCGTCACGGCGGGGCGGGAGCCGCGCCATCTCAGTGAAAGGAAAGAGGCCATTCATGCCGGACATGCCGGAGAGGTCTGAAGGACTGGAGAATCTGGAGCGCACCGGGCCGGTCGCCGGCATTCTGCTGGCCGCCGGCACCTCCAGCCGGATGGGGAGCAACAAGATGCTTTTCGAGCTCGACGGCGAGAGCGTGCTGCGCGGCGCGGCGCGGCGGGCGATCGCGGCGGGGCTCCAACCGCTCCTCGTGGTGCTCGGCTACCAGCGGGAGAAGACGGAGCAGGAGCTGGCCGGCCTCCCCTGCGAAGTGGCGTTCAACCCCGACTTCGAGGAGGGGATCACCTCGTCTCTGCGGGCCGGTCTCTCGGCGCTCCCGGAGGTGCAGGCGACGGTCGTGATGCTCGCCGACATGCCGTATGTCACCGCCGAGATGATCGCGGCGATGGTGGCGTGCTACCGGAGGAGCCAGGCGCCGCTCGTCGTCTCCGACTACGAGGGGGTCCACGCGCCCCCCATGCTCTACGATCGCTCGCTCTTCGAGGAGCTCACGGCGATGACCGAGACCGGCTGCGGCAAGCAGGTGGTGAAGCGCCACCGGCACGAGGCCGAGGTCCTCGCCTGGCCGGCTCTGGCGCTCTCCGATCTCGACCTGCCGGAGGACTACGCCCGGGTGCGGGGAGCGACGTAGAAGGTGCACGCCGAAGGAGAAGAAAAGACATCATGGGAATGGAGATCACCAAGAGCTTCGCCATTCACGCCTCCGCCGACGCGGTCTGGGCTTTCCTGATCGATCCCTACCGGGTGGCGCGCTGCCTGCCGGGGGCCGCCCTGACCGAGAAGATCGACGATCAGACCTACGCCGGGACGATCACGGTCAAGGTGGGCCCGGTGACCGCGAGCTACCGCGGCAAGCTGCACTTCGATCGCCTCGACCCCGCGGCGCGGGAGGCGGACCTCTCGGCCTCCGGGCAAGAGACCCGGGGCAAGGGGGGCGCCGACATGCGGATGAAGAGCCGCGTCGCCCAGAGCGGCCCCGGCGACACCGAGGTGACGGTCGTCGCCGACGTCAACGTCGTGGGCGTCCTGGCGCAGTTCGGCCGCGGGATGATCCAGGACGTCAGCGATCAGCTCTTCCAGAAGTTCTCCCAGGCCATGCGCCGGGAGCTGGAGACGCCGGCCGCCCCGGCTGCGGCAGCCGTCCCCACGGCGGTTCCGGCAGCGCCCGCAGCGGGCCAGGAACCGGCCTCGGCAGCGGCTGCAGCGACGGCTGTAACCCCGGCTGTAACTCCGCCGAAGTCGATCGCAGCCCCACGGCCCCCTGTCGCCTCCGAGGAGGTCCTGGACCTGGGCTCGCTGGGGGCCCAGGCGGCCGGCCGGGCGGCCCTCCGCATCGTCTGCCAGCCTGCCTTCTGGGTCGGCGCCGTCGCCGCTTTCGTTTTGACCTATTGGCTGAAGCGCCGCTAGCCGTCCGCATCGACGGCGAGCATCGGCGGGTCTACAAGGTGGACCAGGATTCCGTCACGATCGTCGCCTGCAAGCACCACTACCGCTGAGCTACTTGCGCGTTCCCTCTCAGCTGAATTATGCTGTAGTGACAAATTCAGGGAGGGATCTCATGCCTAGGCCTCTGCGCCGTATCGGATGCTGCCTCGCTCTCGCCGCGCTCCTCGTCAGCTCGCCGGCCTTCGCCACGGTCTGCGCGCTCGATCCGGTGCCGGCCGCCACCTTGCTTCTGCCCTACTTCGAAGTCGATTTGAACCACCCGAACGGCGTGTCGACCCTGCTGTCGGTCAACAACGCCGGGGCTCTGTCCGTCCTCGCCAACCTCGTTTTGTGGACCGACCTGGGGGTGCCGACGCTCAGCGTTCCCATCTACTTGACCGGCTACGACGTGCAGACGATCAACCTGCGCGACCTCTTCCGCGGCCTGCCGCCGGGCACGGCCAGCGCCGGGCAGGACCCCAACGACACCGTGAGCCCCAAGGGCATCTTCTCCCAGGATCTCAATTTCGCGAGCTGCACCGGCCTGCTGCCGCCGTCGCCGATGGACGCCCTCACCCTCGCCCATCTGCGTGGCGGCCCATACCGGCCAGCGCTCGGCAGTCCTCGGCGGCTGCGCCGGCCGCAACCTCGGCGACGGCCTGGCCCGGGGCTACATCACGATCGACACCGTGAGCTCCTGCTCGCTCGACGTGCGGTACCCCACCGATCCGGGCTACTTCAAGGCCGGCGGGCTCGGCCGTGCGACCGACCAGAACGTCCTCTGGGGCGATTACTTCCTGGTCGATCCCCAGAACAACTTCAGCACCGGGGACCAGCTGGTCCGCCTGGAGGCGGTGCCGGGGCGGTTCGCAGCGGGCGACACCACCTTCTACGGGCGAACCGTGGGCTACTCGGGGGCGGACGACCGCGAGCCCCTGGCCACCCAGTGGGCCACCCGGTTCGTCGCCGGCGGCGCGTTCAAGGGTGGGACCGATCTCGTCATCTGGCGGGACCCGGAGCAGCCGGGGCTCGTCTTCGACTGCGCCACGGGCCCCAAAGGCTGGTATCCGCTCTATCAGCGCCAAATCGTGATTTTCAACGAGGAAGAGCAGATCGTCGTCGGCGGGGAGTTTCCCTCCCCTCCCCCTACCTGTCCCCCGGCCTGTAGCCCCGTCCCTGCACCGGCGGTAGCGAACCGCGTCCAGGTCAACGGCGTGGCCCTGCCGACCCCCTTCGACTTCGGTTGGATGTTCCTGGATCTCAAGGCTCTTCTCCCCCCTATGGATCCCCATGCCCAATCGTACCTGGCAACGATCGTGACAACCCCGGGTCGCTACGCGGTGCAGACGACCGCAACTGCCCTCGACAGCTCCTGCAGCCCCAAGAGCTGCGTACCGGGAGACGGCGCCTGCCCGGTT
>CAVWRJ010000008.1:0-1162321 GCA_963757335.1 uncultured Acidobacteriota bacterium
TAGATGAGGTCGAACGCGACCCGACCGCGCTCTTCTGGGGCTGACCTCAGCGCCAGGCGGTCATCGCGGCCAAAGTGGCCGAACCCCGTCCGCGTACACGCCGTAGACGTAGGGACCAACCCGGTCGTTGGCGATCCGACGAATCCTCGGGAGCTGTTCGACGAACCGCTGCGCCATGTCCGCCCCCCGAAGATTCGCGTTGGTCAGACAGAATCTGCGGACGGCTGAGACGGTGAGCGCTTCGAGCTCTGCTGGGCGGTAGCGGATTCTGTCGTCCTTCATGAGGACCACCCAGCCGTGTTCACCGGCATCGCGAAGCCAGTCCGTGTCAGCCAGGCCCTGGCCGATCCGCTCTCCGTAGACCTCGGCCATGACGTGCACAACTGCGCCAGCTTCGCGCAGCGCGTCTGGGACGATGTGCCTGCCGAGGCTCCGGTCGATGAAGAACTCAGGCGGGGAGGCTGAGGGCAACCCGGATGACGTCCTCGACTTCGACGCTGGGAACGTCGAAGTCGGCCGCGATGTCGGCGAAGCCGTCGCCAGCCTAAAAGCGGTCCACCAGATCCTCAACTCGGGCGCCGCCGTGGACTACGAGCGGCTGACCGAACGCCCGGGTCGGATCACCCGTGACCTCGGCACGGCGATATGCCGGTAGCCGCAAACGCGCGGCCCACCCATCGTTGCCGTACGTGATCCGCTGCAGGTAGTCGCGGATCACATCGGCGAGGTGCTCCTGGCCGGTGCGCACCACGGTGAGCAGTTCCTCGTCGTCGCTGGCCGAGGCGTAGTCGAAGATGAGCTCGGCACCATCGATGTAGACGCGCTGAGAGGCGAGGGCGTGGTCAAGGCCGATCTCGTCGTTGAGCCTCTTCACGGCCGGGCGAATGCGTTGCATCGGGACTCCGGCCTTCCGAAGAGCGCCCAGCACGAATGCCTCAGCGAACCCAATGAGCGGCACCGTCGCCTGCCGGCCGGCGGCCGCCAGCACGGTGACCAGCGGCGCCCCGTCGTTCGGGCGAGCCCATGCGTGCAGCGTCGACAGCGGCGTCCGCAGATAGGTCGCGCACTCTGGCAACGTGAAGAGGGGGCCCGTCGTGCGACGGTCATCGGGGGCCAACGGCGTGGGTGTCGCGAGGGTGGTCACAGAGACGATCGTACCTCCGGCCGGTGTCGTTTTCCCGAGCTAAGGGTGCGCTTTCGGCAGGCCGAGGATGGCCTCTTCAAGCTCAGGCCTGAGAAACCTCCAGGTCCTCCCGAGCTTGCGTCCGGGGAGGATCCCACGCCGCGCGTACTCCTTGACTGTGTACGGCTTCAGGTCGAGCAGCGCGGCGACGTCGGCGACCGTCAGGACATCCTCACGAGTAATACCTCGCGGCGCCACGCGTTCTGGGGAGGTCGGCGCCCGCCGCGGCATCGTCTCAGGTCGGGTCTCCCAGGTTTGGCGACGTGATTCGAGCACGAGCGATCCTCTTCTACGATACCCGACAGCAAGCGTGTTTTCCCCTGCATATTCGGCTATTGGCCACGAGAGTCCACGGCTGGCCACGCAAGTTCACGCTTGACCAGGACGACGCGTCCGAATTCGAACGCCCTGGTCTTGGGCTTTGGCACCTCGTGCGTTCGATGACCTCTCGAGCGCTTTCACGAGCGACTCCTACGCAGGCACAGGGGAGCTGCGGAAATAGCGGACGGTCCGGTCGCTGTCCTGGGGGGCGCAGCTGGGAGTGGGCAAACTGCAGCCACGAAGAGCGAGGTCCTGACAGCGCCTGATGAGGTTCGCGCGGCAGAGACCGTCGGCTCCGCCGACTCTCGCTTTCGACCTCGCGATGCTCGGTCAGGGTGAGGCGGCGTCCTGGCGCACGGGGTGTCTCCTCGACTGGCGCCGGTGGGTGGTCGCTCCGTAGAGCGGCGACCCCCAGGGCCGCAAGCGTGGCTATGAAGCTACAGAGCAAACTACAGAACGAACTACAGAGTGCAGCTCTGTAGCCTTGAGCGGCCCCGCCCCCGCCCGTGCTGGCTTTTCGCGTGCTGCTGGAGCCCGACTACCCGCCCCCCACGTGGAAATACTGATGGTGTGGGTGTCGGGTAGTCGGGCTCCAGCAGCACTGGGTTGAGGGCACGGGCGAGGCGGGGCGAACTGCTCTGGGTTAGCGTGAGATACAGGGATTGCAGGAGAGGGAGGATGGGGGACTTGATACCGGAGGGTGGGGGAACCGCCGGGGATGAGCTGCGAAGCTCTGAGAATGTTTGAGCGGTACACCGGTCGGGCTCGACGGGTGGTTGAGTTGGCTGAGGCGGAGGCGAAAGGGCTTGGGCACAACTACCTCGGGTGCGAGCATCTGTTGCTGGGGGTGCTCCGCGAGCCGGATATCGCGGGCCTCGCCTTGAAGGCCGTCGGGGTCAGCCTCGATTTGGCTCGCACTGAGCTGAAGAGGATCGTCGGATCGAGGCCTGATGCGCGAGAGCCTCGCTCGCTGCCGGTGACTCCGCGGGCTCGACGAGTCCTTGAGGACGCCCAGACGCAGGCGACGATGGCCGGCGCTCAGGCGGTTGGCACCGCGCATGTCCTTTTGGCCCTCCTTGTCGAGCGCGAGGGCGTTCACGGCGCCATCTTCACCAAATTGCGAGTTGACCGACAATCGGTAGTCAACGAGCTACTTCGTCTCGAGCGAGATCCGAAGTACGGGGCGGCGGCCGGCAGGGCAATGATGGAGCGATCTGTGATTCAGGCCAACACGTGGTTGGCGGTGAGGCGACACGCCGAACGGGTCGCGACGGCCATCGCTGGCGCAAATAGCGCCGAGCACGCACGGGAACGGGTCGAGGCGCTGCTTGGCGTCGAAAGTTGGGTGGCGGAGTTCGTCATACGAGAGCCCCTCATCCATGTCGCTCCTGAGCGCGCCGCGGAGATGCGGGAACGGCGCGAGTGCCTCCTTGACCGTCTCGAGTCCATATACGGGCCGGACGCCGCGGCGCCGTTCCGTGGTTAGCTCGCGCGGCTCGTCTAGGTGCCGCAGGCTTCCGTCGGCCGGGCACCGACAGCGCGCGCTTCTTATGGCCCGCCGCGCGCTGGCGAGACAGCGTGCTCACGAGCCGAATCGTGGCAGGCGATCGTGCGGATCGCTGGCGGTGAACAACCGCCCCGTCGCCGTGCGCTCGCCAGCCGAATACCGGCGCCTGCCGAAAGCGACCGTCGGCTCCGACGACCGCGAGTATCGGAATGCGATCCGACATCGCCTATACGCGTGACTGCACGCCTCCAGCAGCGACGGTGTGGGTGGTGGCGCCCATGTGAGACCCCCACAGCCCATCCTTAGACGGACGCGCCCTCGGCTTGTCGCGGGCCGGAACGGCTTTGCACCTCGAACAGGATCCCCGCGACATGCTGGAGCAGCTTCCACATCACGTCCGGATTCTTCTTCGCGAACGCCCTGAAATCCCAGAACCGGATTGTGTGGCAGCGCATCGGGGTGAGCGCCTGCACCGTGGCGATGCGCTCGCGTCGACTGATCATCGCCAGTTCACCGAAGTAGTCGCCAGACCCCAACGCAGCGACCTGCGTGCCATCGACGATGACGGCCGCCTCGCCCTCAGCGATGACGAAAAAAGCGACGCCGCTCATCTCCCCCTGCTTGGCCAGCAGCGCGCCGACGGGAACGGGACGCTCATCGAAGTCCTTGGCCAGCCGACGCAGCTGACGTTCGCTCAGTCCGCTGAACAGCGGAACTCGCTTGAGATCCTCCGTCACGCTTGACACGCCCGGACTCTACCTGAGGCGGACGCGTCGATGTTGGGCGCGAGACGACGCAACTCCTGCCGTGGCAAGGCGCTCGCGCGGTAGCGCAGAGGCGTGCGAGTGGTGTGAGACGAAGGGGTCGATCCAAGAGCGGATAAGCAGGGAGGGAGTCCCACCTGATCCCCGTTCCAAGGCCGACTGGCTCGCGGCGCTCTCCGGAGACGGACACGTGACGCGGCGCAACCAGCTTCTAGCGATCTGGCGAGATGCTGGCCTCTGGCTTCACCCACAGGGGCGGCTGGAGCAAGTCCTCAACATTGCAGACAAGGGGGGCGACAAGGCCAGGGAGGCTGCCACCATCGCCGGACCTATCGACGCCGTTAGTTCATGGGCGGTCTACCAGCTCGACCCGCGCGGTGAGGTGAAGGCCCTGCTCGGGGTCGAGGTAGAGAGGATCGCTCAGAACATCATGCGCGAACTTCGGGTCGAACCTGGCAAATCGGTCGCGGCTCCGGTCGGCGCAACTTCCCAAAGCGACTCCGTCTTTGTCGACATCGAGCCTCTAGGCGACGGGAAGCACCGATTGATTGTCAAGGTTCCTGAGGCCTTCCAAGGATGGTGGCTTGAGTTCAGTCGCGATACACCTGCGTCACAGCTGGTCCTGCAGCGACCGACGAGTTAATGCCTCAACTCTCCGTGTAGCTCTCGCCCCCGGCGCCACGTGCACTGCGTAGGAGCAGCGGCGTCGGGATCACATTCGATGACGTGACGGCCTCCACGTCTTACGCCACGGTGGTTCAACTGAGGCCGGGGGCCCGACGAGCGGAGGTTGCCCCGGTCGCCGTGGAACTTCGGTGACGGCGGTCCCGGTGTGATGGTTACATAGTGACTGTGATGGCGGTCTCCTGGGTCGTGGCGGGGTTGGGCTGGGGAAGGTGGAGTTGGCGTTCGATCGCGACGGCGAGGCGGGGTAGGTCGGTGTAGCCGATGACTTTGCGGAACTGTTTCTCGGCTTCGAGCATCCCGGCGGCGGTCCACCGCAGACCCATCTCCCCGGAGCTCCAGTTTTTGACGTTGCGCTGGGTGGTGCGGACGGTGTCGATCATCGACTCGCACGGGTTGGTGGACTCCAGCGTGCGCCGCAGCTTGCCCTTGATCCCGAGCCGGGTCACGGTCAGGGTCTCCTCCAGGCCCTCGCGCAACGAGCCGGCGGCGCCGGGGTGGGTGTGCTCGAGCTCGTCCGCGAGCCGGGTGAGCTGCTCAAGCGCCCGGTCATAGTCGGTCTCTCGCCACGCCCGGCGCAGCCGCGCCTTGATCGGCGGTCGGTCGCGCTCGGGCAGGTGGTGCATGACGTTGCGCTCTTTGTTCCACAGACAGCGCTGCACGGGGACCTCCCCGAACACGGAGCGGACCGCCTTCCTGAGCGCCTTGGAGCCGTCGATCACGAACAGCATCCCTTGCTCGGGATCCAGGCCGCGCTCGACGAGGTCTGACAGCAGCGCGGTCGCGACCGTCGCGTTCTCCGTCGAGCCTTCCCACAGCCCGAGCGGGATCTTGACGCCCTCCGTCGTGATCCCCAAGGCGACGATCATCATCCGGCCCTTGAGCTCTAACCCGTCGAGCATCATCACCGCCAGGCGCAGATCGCCCAGCTGGCGGCTCATCAGCTCACCGAGCGCCTCGCGGGTGCGCTCCACGAACGATCTGGATACCGCTGACTTTGACGTCGACCGCGCCCGGGACTCGACCGGCTCGCCGACCCGCTCCTGCGTGCGGCGATACCGGCGCGTCGACACGCCGGCGAGCATCCGCTCCAGCACGACCCGGCGCAGCGGATCGCGATCGGCGAAGTGCTGATAGGTCGCAAGCGCCACCTCGGACTCACCGTCCGCGGTCCGCACCCGCGGCCGTTGCACCTCGACACGCCGGCCGCCGAGCGTCACCTCGCCGTCCTCGTGACCGTGACGCACCGCCGTCCGCTCGGGGTTCCACGTGCCCTTCGGACCGACGACATCGTCGACCTCCTCGGCCATCAACTCCTCCAACACGCCGAGCCCGACGCCCACGCTCAGCGCCAGCAGCCCCTCCTTCGCTGCCCTGACCAGCTCGCCCAACGCCTCCTGGACACGCTCCGGAAGCACGGCCTCCGGCATGGTCGCCTGCGCGACCGGTACGTTGCTACCCACGGCGGTTCCTCCTTCGATCTTGGCCGATCGCCCGCCACGCTCCACGCGGAGCGGACGAGCCGGAGGGACCGCCGTCACCTCAAGTTCTACAAGCCCCGGGACAACCTCGCGGACACGACGGCGGTTGGAGCGGGCACGGTGCCTAAGCAAAGCACCGGCCCGGAGGCGCGGTGGTTCTGGTCCGCTGCGCGACCAGGCGATCCCAACCGTGGCAAACCACTCGTCCGCTGGGAGGCGGGTGAGCAGACGAAGCGATCGATCGCAGGAGCTGGGGATCCGCGGCGCGCTTCTCGCCGAATGCAGCGCGCTGGGGTGGGGGTCCCCGCCGGTCCTCGTGCCTAGGCGACGCCGAGGCTCTGGGGTAGCGGATTTGGCGAACAGGAGGTGCAGGCTAACGCTAGGGTCAAGACGCGCTTTCGCTCCGTCACCAACAGGCAGCCCAGCGGCTCAGGCAGTCGCCGTGCCCTTTACGACGCAGTGGAAGGTCTTGCCGTTGTCGATCGTCGTGCAGCTCACTGGGCCGGTCCCCTTCATGTGCTTGTAGGCACCTGTGCCGCCGGTAATGGTCGCTGAGCCCTTCACGGTGAGCGTGCCTTGTCCGAGCGGGCCGCTCATCTTCACCGTTCCTGAGGTCGTGCCGTCGTCGAAGAAATTCTTGAACGAGCCGCTCACGTGCACCGTCGATCCGACGATTGTCGTTGTGTTGCGCGCCTGCTGGACACCTGCACCAAACGGCTTCGTGCAATTCAGCTGTCCGAATGCGAGACCCGAGAGCTTCGGGTAATCCACGTTGTAGGCGGTGGCCGAGCAGTTGATCCGCAGCTTCTTGGCGGACGATTTCGCCGCGGCGCCCGTGGCGCTGAGCGCGACGAGAACCACGACCGCGCACCCGATCATCGACAAGCCGAACCTCACTCTGGATTGCATCGCTCCTCCGTCCCGTACGAACCACTATTCGGCCCCGATGACGGATCCTAATTCCGCACGCCCTCGCGGGCAAGAAAAAATCCGCCGCCCGCCTGAGGCGACCCAAGCAGACGGCGCTGCTGACCAGCCGGGCTTCCTCGCTGCAGGTCCCGCATGCTGGTTCGCCAATATCGCAATGCCGGGCCGCCAAAGCCGCGTTCGTCGCCGAATGCAGGGCCGAGCGCCAGGCGTGACAAGACGACCTTTTGCGTATGCAGAGGTCATGTCGGTAGAAGTGGTGTACCGGCAGGAGAATGGGGCGCGGAGCCGGTCTGGGTGTCCGTGGCGGTGGTTAGCGTCGTGGGCGTTCCGGGCCAGGGGCTCTGGGAGAACGCGGTCGGGTAGGCCGTCGCTTGTTATGAGCTGTGAGCTCGTTGGTGTAATTGGCCGCCCCTGCGACTAGTCCGGATGCGCTGCGAGCGCGGATCCGTAGGTGTCGTTCTTGCCCACCGTCTCCCGTCGATAGCTCAACGATTGTCGGGAGGTGGCTGTGGGTCGGTCGATCGGGTTAGACGTGCACCGCGATTTCTGTGAGATCGCGATCGCGGATGGAGGACGAGCCCGCTCTGCGGGACGGGTCGCGACAACCCCTGGGCGTCTGCGGGTGCTGGCGGAGAGTTTGCTGGCAGATGATCGGGTGGTGTTGGAGGCCACCGGAAACGCGTTGGCGATCGCGCGGATCCTTGAGCCGCACTGCCAGGAGGTGGTGATCGCGCACGCTAAGCAGGTGCGGGCGATCAGTCACGCGCGGGTCAAGACCGACAAGCTGGACGCAAAGGTGCTCGCTGACCTGCTTGCGGCTGATCTGATCCCGAAGGTCTGGATCGGGGATGAGCGGATCCGGGGGCTGCGTCGGGTCGTGTCGCGCCGGCGGGGGATGGTCAAGCGCCGCACGCAGATCAAGAACGAGATAGCGGCGGTGCTGCACCGCAATCTCAAGCCCCGCCCGCCGGTCACCGACCTGTTCGGCGTCAAAGGCCGTGTCTGGCTGGCTGATCAGTCGTTGCCGATCGATGAGCGGCTGACCGTTGATGCGTGCCTGCGTCAGCTGGACTTCATCGGTGAGGAGCTGGCGCAGATCGACAAGCTCATCGCCCAGGAAGCGCTCGGCGACGAAGCCGTCCGGAGGTTGATGACGATCCCCGGGATCGATGTCACCACCGCGACCACGCTGGTCGCGGTGATCGGCGACGCGCACTGGTTCCCGACCGCCAAGCACCTGGCCGGGTATCTCGGGCTCACCCCGCGGATCCGTCAATCGGGCAGCTCAGCGGCGCACCATGGCCGCATCTCCAAGGAAGGCTCGGCCGCGGCTCGACACGTACTCGTCGAGGCAGCCTGGATCGCGGCACGATCGGCGGGCGGGCATGTATATGCGTTGTGTTACGGGTGTCTGGGCGCGTGCACGAGCCTGTGTAGTGTGGCGTGAACCGATTAGAGGGGGCATGGATGTTCTCGAAGCGTGCGAGGGTGTGGCAGGGGGCGGCTGTGGCGTGGGTGCTCGCGGTGCTTGGGTCCTGCCCGGCGGCGTTCGCGTAGTTGAGCGTTTAGATGGCTAACGAAAGCCACAGCACAGTTTCGTGCCTTGACGGTCTCGGGGAACGGGACGCTGTCGCCCAAGTCCCCCGGCGACCGTCGCGACGGGCGCCGGCCCGGTCTGATGAGCACCTCAGAGAGCTTCACGTCTCGCGCTGCGCGCTGGAGCGCCATTCGCTGTCAGGGGGTGGTGCGCGGCTGGCTGGCGTTTGTGCTCGTCGTGGCGTGCTCGTCGCGGTGGTTGACACGTCAGACTGCCCTTCTCCTCGGTGGGAGCTGTGCGGGTGCGCTGGGTTTGGTAGTTAGCGTGGGTGCTAGCGCGGACACCTGTTGGCGGGCTCGCGCCGGTGTGCATCGCCGCCGTGTGTTGTGCGGCTTGGCGCCGCTTGCTTGTGGCGTGCTGTTGATGTTGGCTGCGTTGCCGCCGGAGGCGTTGGCATCGACGAACTGGTCGACCGGCCTGGAGGCGTCGCTGCCCGCAAACGCCCGCATGATTCATGAAGCCGCCCTCGACGCGGTGTCGTGCGCGTCGGCGGGGAACTGCACCGCCGTCGGCTACTACGACGATAGGAACGGCATTCAGGGTCTGCTGTTGACCGAGGCGTCGGGCAGGTGGGCGGTCGGCGTCGAGGCGTCGCTGCCGGCAAACGCCATCTCGGCGGGCGACGTCGGCCTTGATTCGGTGTCGTGCGCCTCGGCGGGGAACTGCACCGCCGTCGGCGACTACGAGGACCACTCGGGCCACGAACAGGGTCTGCTGTTGACCGAGACGTCGGGCAGGTGGTCGACCGGCATCGAGGCGTCGCTGCCCGCAAACGCCGGCAAGAACCCGGGCGCCAACCTCCTCTCGGTCTCGTGCGCCTCGGCGGGGACCTGCATCGCGGTCGGCGGCTACGAGAACCGCTCGGGCATCCTGCGCGGGCTGCTGTTGACCGAGACGTCGGGCACGTGGGCGGTCGGCGTCGAGCCGTCGCTGCCCGCAAACGCCATCTCGGGGGGTTTCGTCGGCCTTGATTCGGTGTCGTGCGCCTCGGCGGGGAACTGCACCGCCGTCGGCGGCTACCAGGACCGCTCAGGCAGAACCCAGGGTCTGCTGTTGACCGAGACGTCGGGCACGTGGGCGGTCGGCGTCGAGCCGTCGCTGCCCGCAAACGCCGGCACGAACCCGGACGCCAGCCTCCTCTCGGTGTCCTGCGCCTCGGCGGGGAACTGCACCGCCGTGGGCGGCTACCAGGACCGCTCAGGCAACACCCAGGGTCTGCTGTTAACCGAGACGTCGGGCACGTGGGCGGTCGGCGTCGAGCCGTCGCTGCCCGCAAACGCCGGCACGAACCCGGACGCCCAGGTCGGCCCGGTCTCGTGCGCCTCGGCGGGGAACTGCACCGCCGTCGGCGGCTACCACGACAGGTCGCGCCGCGACGAGGGGTTGCTGTTGACCGAGGCGTCGGGCACGTGGGCGGTCGGCGTCGAGCCGTCGCTGCCCGCAAACGCCGGCACGAACCCGGACGCCCAGGTTGAATCGGTGTCGTGCGCCTCGGCGGGGAACTGCACCGCCGTCGGCGACTACGACTTCGGCGGCGCTAGCAGCCGCGGGCTGCTGTTGACCGAGACGTCGGGCACGTGGGCGACCGGCGTCGAGGCGTCCGAGCCCGCAAACGCCGGCACGACTCATCAGGCCAGCGTTACCTCGGTGTCGTGCGCCTCGGCGGCGAACTGCACCGCCGTCGGCTACTACCGCCCCACGAAAGGGATCACGGGGCTGCTGTTGACCGAGACATCGGGCAGCGCGCTCGCGCTGATCGGGAGCCCGGTCTCCAACGGCGCGAGCGTCACCGACAAGCTGCGCTGCGCCCCCTCGGCGCTCCGACCTTGCCGCGCGACCGAGACGCTGACCACGACCGAGACGAGCCGGGGCGGCCGGCCCGTCGCACTCAGCGCGAGCATCAGGCGCAAGCGCCGGGCGGTCATCGTCGCCACGAAGACGGTGACTATTCACCCCGGCCGGACGGTGACCGTCACGGTCAAGCTCAATGCCACCGGCCGCAAGCGGCTAGCGCAACTCGGTACGCTCCCGGTGACCCTGAAGATCACGCTGCTGCAAAACGGCAGGCACCGCGCGATCGCGAACACGCAGCTGACCGTCAAGCCGAAAAAGAAGTAGACAAACGCAGCGGTCAAGCCAGCGCCGCCGGGCACCCGAGTGCTACGCAGATCACGATCGCGAATCCGATTGGCGGCTGCCGATCATGCGGCCACCGCCACGACCCGTGGACACTAAGCTCAGGGGCGCCGACCCCTGCACCACCACGAACGCGGGCGCTTGACAAGGGTGCTCCAGACGTCCAAGTTGGACAAGCGGCGCAGCGGCTCTTGACCGCGACCCAGACTCCCGCAACAGCGCTGTAGGTGACCTGTGAATCCGGGCTTTGCGCGCGTGCGGCATGGCCTGAAGCGCGTTAGCGCACCGGACGACCAAGCACCAGCACCGGGCTCTGGCGTGCTCGCTACTGCCCGATCGGCGAATAGCGAGCCCGCATATGACTGCGAGCAGCGACGCGACATGCGCCGGCGTGGTACGCACTGCAGCCAGCGGAAAACAGGTCCGCGTGCTGGTCCGCTGCGAGCTGGCACAACGCCCCTCAGTGCGCGTCTTGACGCTTGGTCCGGGGGCCGTAGCGACGGTCGGATCGCACCGGCCCCAGGCGTGCGTCGCTAACCGGCACTTATGCGAGCCGCAAGCGTCTGAGGAGCCTCCCAGTGCTGGCTCCGTTACTGAAGTCGCAGCGGAGCGGCCACCGGGCCGCCGTGACCCTATGAGGCGTCGACCGGTCGCCGGCCTAGGCGACTGCATCGTCACGACGCTCGGCGAGTCGATTGCCGACATCGTCGTGACCATCGTGTCCGGTCGATGCGCGATGTCGCTGGCGAGAGGGGCGCCGGCGCCGGATCTGGTGGATGCAGAAGCCTCGCGGATGCGTCACCAGCCCGGCGTGCGGCGCCTTCTGGCCCCGGCCGGCCACGCGCGCCGGCCTCGTCCTTCCTCCCTCCCGCAGTCAGGAGACGTTCTTGACCAGCGCCGTGCGTTGGCGAGAGCTCAAGGGGGCGCTCTCCCGGGCTGAGCGTCGATTTCCCACGTGGCCCGTAGGCGACGATGGTCGGGCCCCGAGGCTGCCGGACTGCTTTCGCACGCCGACGCCAAGTTCGGCGTTGGCGCGTCCATCGTCTCCCGCGCCCTCGCCAGGCAAGACGACGACGCCCCGGTTACGTCGTGACGGGGGCCTCTGCCGTCTCCCACTCGTTATGGACGAATGCGGATGATCGTCTTCCCGTTGAGTCGCGCAGCCGGGTTGAGAGCGGCGACAGCATCATCGAGGGTCGCGACGTTGCCGATGTTGGTCCGCAGCCGTCCGTCCCGCACCCGCTGGACGATCTCGCCCAGTTGGGCGCGATCGGACTCGACCACGAAGTCGACTGCCAGGCCGTCGGCGGGCCGCGCCTCGGGCGGCCCCACGATCGTCACCAGGGTTCCTCCGCGCCGGATCAGGCTTGCGGACCGCTTCTGGACGTCTCCGCCAATGACGTCGAAGACCAAGTCGACGCGGCCGACGTCTTCCAGGGCGTCGTTGTCGAGATCGACGAACTCCTGCGCGCCGAAGTCGAGCGCCTTCTGGCGGTCGGCGCCGCGCCCGGTGCCGATGACGTAAGCGCCGGCCTCACGTGCGAGTTGTGTCACCATCGTCCCGACGGCGCCGGCCGCGCCGTGCGCGAGGACGCTCTGCCCCGCCTGAAGGTGGCCGTGGTCAAACAGTCCCTGCCACGCGGTCAGACCCGAGATCGGCAGGCTCGCGCCCACGGTGAAGTCAACATCGCCCGGCAGCGGCGCGAGGTTGCGCGCCTCGATCGCCACATACTCCGCCAGGGTCCCGTCGCGATGCCAGTCCGCAAGACCGAACACCCGCTGTCCCACCGACACCCCCGTCGTGCCGTACCCCAGGGACGTGACCACCCCGGCCAGCTCGTGCCCAGGAATCGACGGTGTCCGGTCACGGTCGCGGCGATCAGTCCAGGTCGAGGGCCACTCCATCTCAGTCGGGACAAACCCCGACGCATGAACCTCAACGATCACGTCGTTGATCGCCGCCGGCGGCTCGGGCCGCTCCACCAGCGTCATCCCGGCCGTTCCGGCAGTCTCGTCGGTCACCACAATCGCCTGCATCCGGCACCTCCCGGCGTCGAGCTCCGCCTGCCGAAGACTAGGCCAACGAAACGATCAGGGCACCCGAGGCTTCTGCATCATCACGATCGCAGCCAGGGTTCAGGCGTGTACCACCAGCGAGCATGGCGAGGTTCGCTGCTGCCGGCGCCGCATGGACTCTGCGTAGGCACCGGACGGCCTCTTGCGCTTCTGAGCTGAGCCCTGCATCCGGCGACGAGCGAGTCTCCGAATCGGCCGGCTCGCCCGATCGCATTCGCCCTACTCATCGAAGCGTGGCCGCACGATTGGGTTGCCACGCACGCGATCGCGCGGCTGTTGCCAAGGTCACGGTCGCTCTAGGCAGGAGGGAGAGCCTGGGCGAGATGGCCGATGACGCGCTCAACGAGGGCTTGCTCAAGCCCGCCCGCGCGTGCGGCAAGTCGAGCCACCCGCTGTGGGCCGTTGACGATGATCCCGCGGATCTCGATCTGGCCGAACAGCGGGAGGCCGTCGACGTTGGGGAAGCAGAGGGCGCCCCGCACGTCGATCTCCTGAGCAAGGTCAAGATCGGCGAGCGCGGCGTGGACGTAGCCGATCTGCCTCTCGACGCCAGCGATCAGCTTGGTCTGGTCGCGGCCGTTGATGCGGAGGATCGTCCGCCGCTCGGTGAACAGGCCCCCTTCCCAGTCGCGCCGGAGCTTCCCGCGGTGGGTCTTTGTATCGATAACGGTGATGCCCCCAGGTCCGATGGCGATGTGATCGATGTTTGCTTGGCCGTGGCGGGGCACACAGCGGTCGTGAAGCAGCCGGACGCCGGTCCCGTCGAGCAGCTGTTCCAGGCGGCCTCCAACTCGGACTTCGCCGTTGCCGCCCCGCTGCCAGACGCGGGTGCTCGATGGATCGTCGGTCAGCTTGACCAGGAGTGCCCCGAGACCGCCGGGCTTCTCGCGAGCGCGCTGCTCACGGGCGTCGTGCAGGCGTTGGTGCGTGCGGAGTGCGCTGCCACCGGCAACGCCAGGATCGATTGGCGCGCTCGCGTCGGTTGCGACCGCAGGCACGTCGCATCTCAGGCACGTCACGGTTCTCGCAGTCGGATCCCAGATCGCCGTGGCGCCTGCCGAGAGCTCGGTCGAGCAGATCCGGCAGCGATCGGGCCGACGCAAATGCAGCTGCTTTGTCGGGCGGGGCGCGCTGATGAGAAGGGCATCGGTCAAGCCGACGCGCAGCTGGAGCCCAATCAGCGGATGGTTGAGCGGTGAACGCCATGTGGTAGCGCCGAGTGGTAGCGCCGGCTGAAAATCGCCCTGTGAACCGAACACGGGCAACAAAAAACCTCGCCTGAGCAGGGCTTTCTGAGAGAGCGGCTGAAGGGACTCGAACCCTCGACCTTCTGCATGGCAAGCAGACGCTCTAGCCAACTGAGCTACAGCCGCGCGGTGGCCGAGTATAACCCGCCCCCGGACCTGCGGACCCGCTCCCGACACGGCGCGCGCGGTCTGACCAAACTGACAGCGCCCGCGGGTTTAGTCCGGCGGGCGTGCCGGGAAGTACCGGCCTGAGGCTCCGATCCAGGACCGAAGCTGGGCGGCGCGCGATGGTTGGTGCTCTCACGCGGCGGTTGCCTGCGAGAGAGCGCCCCTTCGACGCGCCGGCCCACCCGGGGGCACACAGCGGCCCGAGGCCTCAGCCCGCACCGCCGCGCTCAGTCCGGCTCGACGTCGATCCCCAGCGCCGCGGCCAGCGCGCCGGCCGAGCCCAACAGGTCAGGCCACGGCATCCGCAGGCCGCGCATCGACTCCACGCCCAGCACCCCGTCCAGCGACGCCCCTCGGATGGCGCAACGGGCCAGCTTGGCGTGACGGAAGTCGGCGCCGTCCAACCGGCAGTCCACGAACGCGACCGACTCAAGACGCGCATGCATGAACGAGGCTTCGGCGAGGGTGACGTGCTCAAACACCACGTTGCGAAGCGTGGCGGAGGCAAACGAGGCCAGCTGGAGCGAGCAGTCCACGACACGGAGGTCGCGAACCTGGCCGCGGCTGACGCCGAACCCCACCAGCTGAGATCTGTGCATCTCCACGCGGCTCAGGTGGCCCTCGCGGGCATCCACATTGGACATCCCGCAGTCGCGCATGATCACATCGGCCAGCGTCAATCCCGGCACATTCCCGGGCTCGAGCGTGACGGCCCGCAGTTCGGATTCGCGCACGCGGACGCGCTGTGCATGGACCGCGAGCCCGTCGCCGGCGACCAGCGCGCCCGAGAGATCGATGGTCCCGGCGTCAGCCGCCAGCGAGGCCTCGACCAGCTCGGGGAGATCGGGCGCCTGGAGCGCGGAAACGTCGGTCACGGCCTCGGTGAGCGGGCGGCGCGGCGGTTCAGACGCCGCCGGGATCGGAGACCTCGGCAGCCGCCGTCGCGTCCGGCGCCGCCGACGCGTCGGGCGTCGGGGCCGCCGTGTCGGGCGCCGCCGACGCGTCCGCCTGGTCCGCCGCGAACTCAGCCATCGCGGCTTCGAGGGTCAGCGCGGTGTCGACGTTGCTCGACACCCCGGCCAGCCGCAGCGCGTCGTTGGCGGGGGAGTCGGGCGGGATGACCAAGCGCAGGCTCTGCCCGCGCGCCCGCAGCTTCTCACGCAGCTTGTAGATGAGGTGGATACCGGCGCTGTCCAGGTAGTGCAGGGCGCTGACGTCGAGGATCAGCGCCAGCGCGTGGTTGGGCATAGCCTCGACGATCGCGCTCTCGACGCTCTGCGCATTGGAGAGGTCGATCTCTCCGCTGAGCCGGGCGACCACGACGCGCTCGTGCTCAGAGAACTGGATGTCGGCGAGCTTCACGGCGTGATCTTTCTGCGCATCACGATCTCCGTCCCGGTCTCGGACGAGTTGACCTCCACGTCGTCCATCGCGGCGCGGATGATGGTCAGGCCGCGGCCACGATCCTGACCCCGGGGCGCGCGCCAGCGCCCGGCGTCGGTGACCACGAAGGTCATCTGCCCCTCATCGTCCGTGGCGCGCAGCGTGAACTCGGCCGGCGCGGGCGAATAGGCGTGCTCGATGGCGTTGGTGCAGGCTTCGCTGACCGCGAGCGTGATCTCCATCGTCTGCGAGTCGTTGGCGCCGTGATGGCGAAGCCACCGCCGCAGCACCAGCCTGATCTCGGCCAGGATCTTGGGGTCTGCGGGCAGATGCAGGTACAGCTCGTCATCGATCTCACTGTTCTGGATGGCGACGATGGCGACGTCGTCGCGCAGGTTCCCCACCGGGATCAAGCGGTCGATCGCGCGGCGGCACAGGTCGTCGACCGAGGCGGCGTCCTTCACCACCTCAAGCAACGTGTCGATCGAGTCCGTCAGCGGGGTGCCGGGTCGCTCCACGAGTCCGTCCGTGTAGAAGACGAGCGTCTCTCCCGGAGCCAGCACCATTTCGTGCTCCTGCACACGGCCATAGGAGAACGCCCCGAGGGGCGCCGAGGGGGTGATCTCCACCACGCGACCGCCGTCCGGGCCCACCACGACCGGCGGCAGATGCCCGGCGCTGGCGATCTGGACCTCACCGGTGTCAGGCTCGAGCACCGCGTAGGCCGCGGTGGCCATCGCGTAGTCGGGCATTGTCTGCACGAAGCGGTCGACCAACTCCAGCGTTCGGGCCGGGCCGTAGTCCTGCATCGCATAGGCGTGCAGGGCGGTGCGGAGCTGGCCCATGAGAGCGGCAGCCCGCACACCGTGGCCCACGACATCGCCGATCGCCACGCCCAGCCGGCCGCGGGCCAGCTCGAAGACGTCGTACCAGTCACCGCCTACCTCGTCGCTGGCCGGCAGGTAGCGGGCCGCGGTGCTCACCCCGATCACGTCGACGAGGCGCTTGGGCAGCAGGCTGCGCTGGAGGACCATCGCCACCTGGTGCTCGCGCTCCAGCTCAGACACCAGCCGGGCCCGCTCGATGCCGGGCGCGGCGCGGGCGGCGGCGGTCTGGAGGACCGCGAGGTCGCGGTCCCCGAAAGTCCTCGGCACCAGCGAGCCGACGTGGAGCACGCCGATCAGCTCACCCTCGACGATCAGCGGGATTCCGAGCAGCGACTGGATGCCCTTCTCGCGCAGGATCGGATTGAGGATGTCGGCGTGGTCGACGTCGGCGATGAAGACCGCGACGCGCTCGGCGGCGATACGACCTGCGAATCCCTGGCCGACAGGAATGCGCACACCCTGCTCGACCTCCTCCTCGATCCCCTTGGCGGCACGCGCCACCAGTTGCTGGTTCGCCGGGTCATGGAGCAGGATCGCCACGGTGTCGACGCCCAGTGCTTCCCGAACGCGCAGCAGCAGCTCGTCCAGGAACTCCTCCAGGCCCAGCTCGGAGAGCGCCGGATCGCTCAACCGGGCAAACGCCTCGACCTGGTGTGCCGGGGCAAGCGCGGTCGCCACGGGTGCCAGGACGGTCTGCCCGGCCCGGGGCGCGTGATGGTGAGGATTCTCCAGGGTCACGGAGGTTATTGTGCCCGGGCCCCAGGCCAACCGAACAGGCCTAACGTCGCCGGACTCGTTGACAGCCGCGGTGCGTCTCATAACCGGACGGGAGACGATATCCAAGGGAAGGCGACGACCGGAATCGAACCGGTGTAGACGGCTTTGCAGGCCGCTGCGTAGCCACTCCGCCACGTCGCCGAGGTCCCGAAGACTAGATGGTTGATTGCGTGCTCGCCTGGCGCGCCACTGGTCTTCCCGGCGGGCGGCGCTCAGCGACAGCGCACGACGACCAGGTTGCCCGATGGATCCCGGACCGAGGCGGAGTCAGCGCTCTCGGCGACCGGCGACACGCCAGCGGCGCGGAGGCGATCCAGCACGCGGCCAAGCTCGGCGCGGTCGGGCAGGAGCACCTCGTAGGAGCGCAGGCCCACCGCGCCGGGCGCGGCCGGACCGGACCCGGCGCTGTGCCAGGTGTTGAGCCCGAGGTGATGGTGATATCCGCCGGCCGAGACGAACAGGGCGCCCGGATAGCCCCGGGTCATCACATCGAAGCCGAGCACCCCGTGGTAGAAGGCCTCGGCGTCGGGAATGCTCGCCACCTGGAGGTGGACGTGCCCGATCGTCGTGGCGGCCGGCACGCTGCGCTGAAGGGCCTCAGCGCCCGCCAGCTCATCGGCCAGCCCCTGCAGATTGAGCGACAGCGTCGCCATCTGCAGCTCGCCGTCGGCGTAGCTCCACTCCTCGCGGGGACGATCGCGGTAGAGCTCGATGCCGTTGCCGTCGGGGTCTGACAGGTACAGCGCCTCGCTGACCAGGTGATCGGCCACCCCGTCCAAAGACCAGTGGGCCTCCGCCAGCCGGGCCAGAGCGAACGCCAGGTCAAGCCGCGTCGGGTACAGGATGGCCAGGTGATAGAGACCCGTCGCCCGGCGATCCAGCGCGGGCGCGGACGCATCGCCGTACAGCCGCACGAGGTCGGCCCCGCCCGGCACGCCGAAGGCCAGACCCCCGTCGTCGAGCTCGCGCACGCTCAAGCCCAGCGCGGTCTCATAGAACGCCCGGCTGCGGGCGAGGTCTGACACGGTCAGCGTCACCGCGCCCAGCGAGGTTCCGGCGGCGATCGAAGGCAGCGCGGCGGTCGAGGTGGGGGAGGGGCTCGGCGGGCTCATCGGATCTATCGGAGTCGAGGCTACGCCGCCGCGGCTGCGTAGCGGCCGTGATGGGCGATCAGGCCGGCCACGATCTCGGCGAGCCGATCGCGGGTCTCAGGATCGGTGAGCTCGCCGTCGGCGGAGAACAGCTCCTGGGCCTTGGCCACCGGCAGCTCGGCTTCCAGCACGCGCGCGCCGGCGATGCCGAGCGCCTTGCGCAGATGATCCTGGGCCCACATCGCGCCGTAGTCGGTCATGCTGGCGCCGATCACCGCGGCGGGCTTGCCCCACAGCGCCGAATCGGGCCCGTGCGGCCGCGAGGCCCAGTCGACCACCTGCTTGACCTGCCCCGGGATCGTCGTGTTGTACTCGGGGGTGGCGAACAGGACGGCGTCCGCGCTCTCGAGCTCGGCGCGCAGACGCTCCACCTCAGCGGGTGGAGCGTCCTCGCGGTCCTCGTTGAACGGAGGCAGAAGCTCGAGATCCTCGTAGATGTCGATCGTCACGCCGGCAGGCGCGACCTGAGCGGCGGCCCGCAGAAGCGCCGTGTTGTACGACGCTGCCCGCAGGCTGCCGGAGATGCCGAGGATCCTCATCGAACTAGGCGCTCTTGACGGCGGACACGCTCACCAGCAGCTTGACGTCGTTGGCGACGAGGAGGTTGCCGTTGGGGAGGGTCTGGTTCCACTTGAGGTCGAACTCGCGGCGGTCGATCGAGCTGGCGAGCTCGAGGCCAATGCGCTCATTGCCCCACGGGTCCTCGCCGTTCTCGGCGACCTCGCCCGTGAGCTCGATCGGCTTGGTGATGCCCTTGATGGTGATCTCGCCCTTGAGGGTGATGTTGCCGGCGCTACCCACCTCGGTGGCGGTGGAGTGGAAGCTGATCTTGGGCTGCTGCTCGGCGTCGAAGAACTCAGGGCCCTTGAGGTGGCCATCGCGGTTCGCATCGCCGGTGTCGACCGTGGCGACATCGACAGTGCCCTCGAGGACGGGGGCGTCACCGGTGGCGTCAATCTTGCCCTCGAAGGCGCCGAAGCGGCCGCGGACGGTGGCGATCCCCATGTGCTTGACCTCAAAGCCGACGCTCGAATGGCTGGGGTCGACGTTGTAGACGGCGCTCGGGATCTGCGTCAAAGTGGTTGCGGACATTGGGGGCGCTGCTCCTTTGTTGACGAATTGTTGACTGCGCAAGCAACGATAGCACAGATGGTTGCGCTGTCAAGCATTTCGTCTCGCGGCGTGCGACGACCCGACCGATACACCCGTCAGGCGCGCCGCTAGTCCGCGCGCGCCGAGCCGGACTCCAGCGCGCCGAGGTCCGCTACTCGGCGGTGCAGCGCCCGCCGGCGCCGGCGCCCGGCAAGCGCCCGAGCAGCGTCGCGAGCTGCTCGATCTCCTCGGGCGAGAAGTGCTCGAGGAACATCCGCCGGATGCTGGCCACGTGCGAGCACCCGGCCTGGCGCAGCTTGTCGTAGCCCGGGTCGGTCAGCTGGGCGTAGGAGACGCGGGCGTCGTTGGGACAGGCCACCCGCTCGCACAGACCCGCTTCCACGAGCCCGTCGACGAGCCGGGTGATCCCGGACCGCGTGAGCATCGTGCTCTCGGCCAGCGCCGACATCGGCAGGCGCCGGCCCTCGGCCTGTGACAGATACAGCAGGACTTCGTAGTCCCTAGTAGTCATACCGTGCTCGGCGGCCAGGTCGGCATCGAGCACCCTCACGATCGACGCGTGGCTCTGCAGATAGCTGCGCCACGCATCGAGAGCAGCGCCCTCAAGTCCTGTTTCCGCGAACGTTTCCATGCTCAGAGTCTAGTTGACGGATCAACGGTCAAACCCATCTCATCCATCCGGGGTAGCCTCAAATCGTGGAGGAAATCGCTCCAGGGCTGTGGCACTGGACGGCCCGTCACCCTCATATCGGCAGCACCGTGAGCTCGTATTACCTCGAAAACGAGTGCGTGCTGCTGGATCCTATGTTCCCGCCGGACGGACCGGACTGGTTCAGCGCGCGAGAGTCCATCCCTCAGCACATCGTGCTGTCCAACCGGCATCACGACCGCGACGCGTGGCGGCTGCGGGATGCCTTTGGCTGCGAGGTGCATTGCGTCGCCAACGGACTGCACGAGCTGGAGGGCAGGGGGCCGGTGACGGCGTTTCATTTCGGCGACGAGCTCCCCGGTGGGATCGTCGTCCACGAGGTCGGCGCGATCTGCCCCGACGAGACCGCGCTGCACATCCCCGGCCACCAGGCGCTGGCCTGTGCCGATGGGGTCGTGCGGTGGCCCGGGGTGGACGGGCTGACCTTCGTGCCCGACTGGCTCATCGAGGATCCGGGCCGACCAAGGAGCGGCTCCGCGCCGCCTATCTCGGTCTGCTGGAGCTGGACTTCGATCGTCTGCTGCTCGCTCACGGCGATCCCGTGGTGGGCGAAGCCAAGGCCGCGCTGCGCGCGTTCGTGGACGGTGCCGGCTGATCGGGCTGATGGCGGACCCGTGCCCGTTGATGGTGGAGCCGGGCGATGACGCGCCGCGCTCGCGCATACCTCACGGCCACCGCGACGGCGATCGCGTTGGCAGTCGCGCTCACCGGGTGCGGGCAGAGCTCGAACACCACCACCACGACCAGCACCAGCACCGGTGCGCCCGGGACCGGGCCGCCGAGCTCATCCACACCGACGGCGACGGGCACCACGGGCTCGGGCACCACCGGCACGCCCTCGGGCTCGCAGGCGCTGGGCGTCAGCCCGGCGGTGGGATCACCCCAGTCGACGATGCGTTTCAGCTTCACCTCGCCCCAGGGCAGCGGCCCGCAGGGAGCCACGCTGATCTCGACCGCACTCAGCGTCGTCGGGCCCCACGGGTCCGGCTGCGTCGGCGTCCATCAGGCAGGCGCTGCCCTCAGAGCCCGCCGGGCAAAGCGTGGGCGTGGCGGTCGGGCCCACGCAGCTTGGGGGATCGTGGTGCCCTGGGACCTACACCGCGCGGGTCGAGGTGCTGGCCCGGCCCAAGTGCGGGCAGGGCATGATGTGCCCGCAGTTCATTCGCGTCGTCGCGGTGGTCGGACCGACGACGTTCAGGATCTCCGGCTGAGCGTCCGGCTGCGCCGGGCCAGCACGGCACGACGCAGCGCGCGCTGACCGGACGCGAGCAGTTCCTCGTCGGGCTCGGCCCCGCTCTTGCCGCAGGTCGCGCCACATCGCCCACCGCAGCCCGGGCACCGGGCCAGCGTTCGTGTGACGGCGCCTTGCGCGAACCCCATCGTGCGAGAGGCCGAGGCATCGTCCATGGCCCGCGCCAGGGCGCGGTTACCGGCGGCGGGGGAGCGGCCGGTCTCGGGGGCTGACGCCGGGTGGGTGGGTGCAGATGGGGCTCGCTCGCTCCCCGGCGCACCCGCCGGGCCTGAGCTGCTGCGCAGGAGCTCCCTGGCCAACGTCATCGCCGGACCATCGTCGCAGGACCGCCCAGGGCGGTCAACCCCGAGCCCCGCGGGTCAGGCGGGGCGCTTGCGACCGTCGGAGACGGCCCGCCAGACGCGCTGAGGAGTCATCGGCAGCCGGGTCAGCCGCACGCCTCCCGTGGCGGCGGCGATGGCATTGCCCACGGCGGCGGCGACGCCGACGATCGGCGCCTCGCCGACCCCCTTGGCCCCGTAGGGACCCTCCGGAGCCGGCACCTCGACGATCTGCGCGTCAATCGCGGGGGTTCCCGCCGCGGTCGGCATGGCGTAATCCACGAGCGTTCCGGTGGTCAGCTGACCATGGTCGTCGTGGGCCAGTTCCTCCAGCAGTGCCCAGCCGAGGCCCTGCACGGTGCCGCCGTGCATCTGCCCCTCCACCAGCGCCGGGTTCAGCGCGCGCCCCACGTCCTGCGCGATGACATGGGCGAGGACGGTGACCGCCCCGGTCTCCGGGTCTATCCGGACGTGAGAGATGTGGGCGGCCGCCTGGGGCGCCGGCGTCTGCGCCGAGCGCCCGTGGCCCTCCACCGGCATGTGACGGCTGCCGAAGCTGAGGATCTTGGGCGCGAGCTCGTCGATCGGCAGCGCCTTGGCGGGCACCCCCACCGGCTGGATCGAGCCGTCGACGATCTCCAGATCGAGCGGTGAGATCTCCAGCTCATCGGCGGCGACCTCGAGCAGCCGCTCGCGCGCCTGAAGCGCGGCCCGCTCCACGGCCCGCCCGACCGTGTAGGTGACCTTGCTGCCGCCGCTGGTCCCGGCATAGGGGGCGCTCGAGGTATCCGCGTTGACCACCCGCACGCGTGAGGCGTCGACGCCGAACGCCTCGGCGGCGATGGCAGCGAACCCGGTCTCGACTCCGGTCATGTCGGCCGCGCCGGTGATGACCGTGAGGCGCCCGTCGGCATCCAGACGACACACCGCCGCCGCCGGCTCATACCCGCCCGGCCACCAGCCGATGGCGACCCCGATGCCTTCATGAGCGCCGACTTCGTCCCGGCGTGCCCACAGCGGGTGGTCGCGCACGCGCTCCAGGCAGGCCTCGGCGCCGAACACGGGGAACGCCTGTCCCGAGGGGGCAAGGTCACCCTCACGGGCGACGTTGCGCAATCGCAGCTCCAGCGGGTCGAGCTTCAGCCGGCGCGCCACGTCGTCGATCAGCGATTCGACCGCGAAGGCCGCCGGCGCCGCCGCGGGGGCGCGGTAGGCACCGAAGGTCACCCGGTTGGTGGCGACGCCCAGCGAGACGAGCTCGTGTGCCGGCCAGCGGTATGGCCCGGCGCTGAGCATCGCGGCGATCGACTCCACGCCAAAGTCATCGGCGGACCCGCGATCGACGAGCACGCGGGCCCGGATGCCGGTCAACTGGCCGTCGGCAGTGGCGCCGAGCTCGACGGATAGGACCTCGGCGCCCGCCGGGTTGGTGGCGGCGATGTCCTCGCTGCGCGTGAGCGCCAAGCGCACCGGCCGTTTGAGCACCATCACCGCCGAGCAGGCCAGGGGCTCGATGATCATCATCTTGCCCCCGAAGGCGCCGCCCAACGGGGCGCTGCGCACCCGGACCCGCTCGGTCGGGAGACCGAACAGCTTGGCCAGCGAGTCCCGGGTCGAGAACGGCGCCTGCGTGGAGCTGCGGACCACCAGGTCGCCCTCGGGCTCCAGCCACGCGGTCGCCGTCTGTGTCTCCAGGTAGCCCTGATACATCCACGGCGTCTGGAAGCGGCCGCGCACCACCACGTCGCTGGCCGCCAGGGCGGCGTCGACGTCGCCGTTGGCCAGACGGGCGGTGCCGAGGACGTTGTCGGACAGCTCCTCGCCCTGAAGCCCGGCGGCCGCCACCGCGGCGTGGGCGTCGGCGATGGCGGACCCTTCGTCGACGGTCGCCTCGACCACCCGAGCTCGCGGCGCGCCCGGCCGCGCGGCGGCCTCGAGGTCAACCACCGGTTCCAGTGCTTGAAGCTGCACGTCGACGAGCGAGGCCGCATCCTCGGCCTGGGCCTCGGTCTGTGCGACGACCAGCGCGACGGGTTGACCGGCGTAGACGACCTCCTCACGGGCGAGGGGCTCGTAGAGCCGCCCCTTGCCGCTCGCGATGATGGGCAGGTCGCCGGCGGTGAGCACCGCGACCACGCCCGGCAGCGCCCGGGCCTCGTCGGCATCGACGGCTGAGATCATCGCGTGGGCCTCATGGGAGAGGACGAGGCGGGCGTGCAGCAGCCCGGGGATCGGCGTGTCCCCGGCGAACTGCGTCGTGCCACGCACCTTGGCCTCGGAATCACGGCGAGGAGCGGAGACGCCGATGGTGGCCACGATCGCAACCTAGCACCGCAGAGAAGCCGGTCGGGAGCGGTCCGTCGATGCACCAATCTTTGGCGGGCATAGGTAGCGATTGACACCCGCCGGACAACCGTGTTAGCGTTCACAGTGTCAATGAGGGAGGCGTGTCCGTGGCGGCCGGTGCGGACGCGCGTACATATCGAGAGGAGCCGTTATGCAGCACGCGTTCCGCGGCAGCAGGAGGCTGTTCGCCGTCCTTTCCGCATGCGCTCTGATTTGTGCGGCGTTCGCCGCAGGGGCCTCAGCGCACGCCGTGTCGAAGAGCAAGGGTCATCATCGCCACGGCCATCACCACGGCAACAGCGGGGTGACGATCACCAGCCAGCCGTGGGGCACCGTCCCCGGCGAGGGAACCGCCAACCTCTACACCCTCACCAACTCGAGGGGCATGACGGTCAACATCACCAACTTCGGTGGCGTGGTCCAGTCGATCTGGGTCCCCGACAGGAGGGGCGGGACCAAGAACGTCGCCCTGGGCTTCTCGAGCCTGTCGGACTACGTCAACGACTTCTTCCAGGGCCACACCAACGTCCCCTGGCCGGCTCCCGGTGGGTCGGGTGACGCGTACTTCGGCGCGATCATCGGGCGTTATGCCAATCGCATCGCCAATGCGTCGTTCCCACTCAACGGGACGACGTACACGCTGGATGCCAACAACGGTCCGAACACATTGCACGGCGGGTTCCTCGGCTGGAACACCGCGGTGTGGGGGGCGGCCACATCGACCGGCCCCGGATTCGGGGCGCTGGAGCTGACGAACACGTTCAAGGACGGCGAGGGCTGCGATCTCACGCGGACCACGACATGCACCGGATTCCCGGCGGACGTGCAGGCGACGGTGCTCTACAAGCTGACCAACGACAACCAGCTGAAGATCTCCTACACCGCGATCAACAGCTCCAAGACGCTCGACACGGTCATCAACCTCACCAACCACACGTACTTCAACCTGGGCGGTGAGGCCTCGGGCTCGGTCGAGAACCAGCTGCTGCAGATCAACGCCGACCAGTACACGCCGGTTGACCCCAACCTGATCCCGCAGAGCCCGTTCTTCGTGAACGTGGCCGGGACGGCGTTCGACTTCCGGCACCTGCACGCGATCGGCGACAACCTCCGCAACACGAACCTGCCGGACGGTTACACGCCGCCGGCTGGTCAGCTCAAGCAGCTCCAGATCGCCCACGGCTACGACCACAACTGGGTGCTCAACAACTACAGTCCCGGTCACGTCCGCCTCGTGTCCACGGCGCTCGACCCCAAGACCGGGATCGTCCTCCGGACGTTCACCGATCAGCCGGGCGTGCAGTTCTACTCCAGCAACTTCCAGGTTGGAGACCTGATCGGCACGAGCGGGAGCGTGTACCGCCAGACCCAGGCGTTCACGCTGGAGACCCAGCACTACCCGGACTCCCCGCACCACATCGGTGATCCGGCCTGGCCGTCGGTGGTCCTGAACGCCGGCGGAACGTTCAACTCCGCCACGTCGTACGCGTTCGGCGTGGCCGGCGGGGATGACCACCCTGACGGTCACCATCGCCGGTAGTCGCCTGACGTACTGACCCCAACCGCTCCGGCCGGTCCCGCTCCCGCGGCGGGGCCGGCCGGTGTCGTTCTGGGTCTCCGGGCGAGGTAGAGTCGCGCCATGACCGTGACGTCCACCACCCGGTTCGCCGACGTCGACCTGGGCTCGCTGGAGTTCTGGGGCCGGCCCGCGGAGGTACGCGACGAGTACTTCGCGCATCTGCGCCGCTCAGCGCCCGATCTCGCGCCACGAGCCGCCCGAAGACATTCTCGGCCTGCCCGAGCAGGGCCGGATGCACTACTGGGCGATCGTGCGCTACGAGGACATTCGCCGGATCTCGCGTGATCCGGCGACGTTCTGCTCAGGCGACGGGCGTCCAGTTCGCCGACGCGCCGCCGGAGATGCTCGAGGCCTCGCAGTCGTTTCTGGCGATGGACTCGCCGCGTCACACCAAGCTGCGCGGGCTCGTCTCCTCCGCGTTCACGCCGCGCCAGGTGGCGCGGATCGAGGATGGGATCCGGGTCAGCGCCAAGCGGATCATCGCCGAGGCGGCCCCCACCGGAGGCGGGGACTTCGTCGATCTGATCGCCAAGCGGCTGCCGCTGCAGACGATCTCAGACATGCTCGGGGTGCCGGAGGCTGATCGCGACCGCGTGATGGAGGCCGCAGACACGCTGATCATGGCCGCCGACCCTGAGCTGTTTCGGCGATCGCCAGCCGATCGAGGTGCTGGGCAGCGGCGCTGTGGACGCTGACCGAGTTCGCCACCGAGCTGGCCAACCACCGCGAGCAGCACCCCGGCGACGACCTGATGACCGCGCTCGTCCAGGCCGAGGTCGACGGGGACCGCCTCACGCACGCCGGAGATCGCCGCGTTTCTCGTGCTCCTGTCGGTCGCGGGCAACGACACGACCCGTCACACGACCTCCCACGCGATGCGCGCGCTGACGGTCAGCCCCGACCAGCGCTCAGACTGCTGCTCGACGATCTCGATGCGCGGCTGCCCGACGCGGTGGAGGAGTTCGTGCGCTGGGCCTCGCCGGTGATGACCTTCCGGCGCACCACCACACGCGAGGTCGAGCTGCACGGCCAGACGCTGCCGGCCGGGGAGAAGGTGGTCCTCTTCTACCACTCGGGCAACCGCGACGAGCAGCGCGTTCGACCGCCCGTGGGAGTTCGACATCACCCGTAGTCCCAACCGGCATCTCGGGTTCGGCGGCGGCGGCCCGCACTACTGCCTGGGAGCGTCGCTCGCACGCGCGCAGCTGCACGCGATCTTCGCCGAGATGATGCGCGTGATCCCCGACATCGAGGCCGGCGAGCCCGAGTTGCTGCGCAGCGGCTTCATCCACGGCATCAAGCGGATGCCGTGCGCGTTCACCGCTCGCGCCTGAACCCGAACCGGGCCGGCGGGTCAGTGGTTGAGCAGCCGGGCGAGCGGCACCCGCGCGCGCCGGATGTGCAACTGGATGCGCTCGCGCTCCAGGCCGGGGGCGGTGACCGTGATGAGCATCACGTCGCCAGGGGCGAACCGCCGTCCGACGAGCCGCCTGAGCAGTGACGCGATCCGCTTGGCCCCGGTGGCGTGCGCGCGGATCCGCGGGCAGCCGTGGCCTCCGCAGCTGACCGCGAGGCGGGGCCTTCGCGGCAGACCCCGGACCCGGATCGCGCGGATCACCGTGCCGAGGCCGTCCCAATGCCACTTGATCACGAAGCGCGCGCGCACCGCTCCGAGCGCGTTGGGTGCCGGCGTCGTCACGGTCACGGGCGGGGCAGGTGTTGGCGCCGGGATCGCCATCGTGCCGGCGATCACCACGGGATTGTCGGTCTGCGGATCCACGAGGGGCTCGGGATCAGTGACGAGCGTGAAGGCGGCGCCTGACGGCGTGATCTGCGCGGGGGTCCAGCTCCCGTTCGTGCCCCGCGTCAGCGACCACGGGTTGCCGCTCTCGTCACGGAAGACGAACGCGGTCTGATGGAGCTGGGGGTCCACCAGTGGCTCGACGTTGCCGACCGCCGGCGGGCCCCCGTAGAGCGCGGTGAGGTCGAACTGGACCCAGGCGCCGCCGCTGGGCCGGCAGAACTCCGCGACGTGCCCGGCGGGGCTGGCCAGCACCGCCGTCACGCACAGCTGTCCGGTCGGTGGGTCGATGACCGGCATGGGGTCTGAGGCGATCTGCGACAGCCCAGGGGCGCTCGCGGTGATGTTGAGCGCCACCCAGTTGCCGCCCGACTGGCGGGTGAGCGACCACATCTCGCCGCTGGCATCGCGAAAGAGGACGTCGTTCTGATTGATGCCGGGGTCAAAGCCCGGCACCACGGTGCCGACGGCGGCGGGGCCGCCCCACAGGGCGGTGAGGTCGAATCCAAGCCAGCTGTTGTCGCTCTGATGGCACCACTCGGTGACGTGGCCGCCCGGGCTGGTCGCGGCCATCGCGCATTCCTGGCCGGTGGCGACATCGGTGAGCGGCCACGGATCGTCTGCGAGCGGGGCGAAGCTGTAGGTGGCGGTGAGGTTGACCGGGGTCCAGCTGCCGCTGGCGGTGCGGTCAAGCACCCACATCTCGCCGCTGGCATCGCGGTAGAACAGGTTGCTCTGCCCCGCGTTGGCGACCTCCCGGATGACCCCCGCTGTTGCGGGCCCTCCCCACAGCGAGGTCATGTCCCACTGGTGCCAGGTGTCGTTGGTGTCGCGGCACCACGTGATCACGTGCGCATCCGGACTTGGTGCCGCCACGCACAGCGCCTGCGTGGCCGCGTCCTCCCACGGCGTCGGATCGCCGGCGATCGAGTCAAAGCCGCTCGCGCTCGAGGTGACGTCGAGCGCGCTCCAGGCGAAATTGGGATCGCGTTCGATCGACTGGAGCGAGCCGGTCGCCGCCGCCGCCAACGGCGCCAGCGCCAATCCGGCGAGCGCGACCGCCGCGAGCGCAACGGCCAGCAGGAGGCGCGCGCCGGGCCCCGCGCGCTGACCGACATCGTTCACTCCCTGCAGCGTACCCGAGGCCCGGTGGCGAGAATCCAACACACAGCGGCCCCCGTCGCGGATACGGTGTTGTCCGCCGGCCGTTTACCCGGAGCCTTGCCTCTGTGAGCCATCGCCGCATCATCGGATCGTGCCTCGCCGTTGTGGCGTGCGCCATCGCCATGCTCGGCGCGCTCGCGGGTCCCGCGGGCGCGGCCACGGTCACCAACCTGCTGCGCAACGCCGGCGCGGAGTCCGGCGCCGTCTCGCTCCACGGGTGGGACGCCGTCACGATTCCCGGGTGGAGCGTCGCCGCCGGCTTGCCCACGGTGGTGCGATATGGCGACCGCGGGTTCCCCAAGGGACACGGGCAATTGTTCGTCGGGGGCGCCGGGGGCACCGCGCGCCTCGTACAGACAGTCGTCCTGGCGCGCCCCGGCGGAGGGCTGCTGCGACCCGGAAGCGCCTACGCCCTCTCCGCGGCGCTGGGCGGCACGACCACGAGCCGAGCCAGTGTGTCGCTGACGTTTCTGTCGGCCCGCGGCCGCGTGCTCGGGCGCCGCACACTCGGGCCGGCGGGGAGCCTGGAGCGCTCGGTCGCCGGGCCCCTGCGCGTCCGTTCGCTCTCCGGGCGCCTGCCCGGCGGCGCGGCGCGCGTCCGCGTGGCGCTGACGCTGGCCACCTCGCTGACCAACTTTGACGGGCCCAACGCGCCGCTGGTCGGCTACAACCGCGCCGTCGCCGACGACATCGGCTTCGTGGTGCTCGCGCCCCACCGGCGCCCGGCGGCGCTCTCACCGCCCGCCGTGCGGGTGCCGCGCTATGACCACGTGTTCCTGTTCTACTTCGAGAACCAGGACGTTCACGCGATCGTGGGCAACCGGCGGCAGGCCCCGTACTACAACAGCCTGCTCTCGCAGGGCAGCCAACTCGGCAACTTCTTCGCCGAGGAGCATCCCTCAGACGCCAACTACCTGGCCCTGGCCGGCGGCAGCGCGTTCGGGATCCCTCTCGATAACCCGCTCGAGTACAGCTCGCAGTACACGATCCACGCGCCCAACATCGGCGACCTCGTCACCGCGGCACACCGGACCTGGAAGGCCTACAACGAGAGCGCGGCCGGCCCGTGCGACGACACTGTGCACGGGTACTACTGGAACGACGATCTGCCGTTTATGTACTTTGCCGACATCCGACAGCGGCCGGCCTATTGCGCCGCCCACGTCCTGCCGCTGGAGTCGATGGCCCCCGACCTGCAGAGCGCCTCGACCACCCCCAGCTTTGTGTGGGTGGGCGCCAACGACTGCGACGACATGGAGGGATGCGGCATCCGAGCGGGAGACCGCTTCCTGGAGGCCCAGCTCACGACGATCATGAGATCCCCGGCATGGCGCACCCATCACAGGGAACGTGCTTCGCGACTATCTCACTGACCCTGTTCCCGATTCTCGAACTGGGCGCCGAGCGGGCGCATGCTCTCTATCGTGCCGCTGCTCCAGGGCGGCGCGATGCTGGAAACCGGAGCCGGGGGGTGTACGGCCAAGCACGTACAGCAGTTTGTGCAGGAAGGGCATCTGCGCTGGGATTCGCTCGGGGAGTACTGCGCGCTGGTGCCCTCGCTGGAACTGATGGCGGCAAAAACCTGCAACCGGCGCGCGGGTGTCCTTTCAAAAACGCTGCAACAGGCCATCGGCCAGTACCTCGAAGAACCCCGCTATCCCTCGGCGAAGGTGAACGAAATCGACAACCGGGGTTCGACATCCTATTTGCGTTGGCGTGGGCAAAGGCGCTCGCCACCCAGGACGAGGACGGGGATTTAAAGCAACGGTTCACTCCGGTTGCCGCCGCGCTGGCTGCGGCCGAGGGCGAGATGCGCGGGAGTTGCTTGCAGCGCAGGGCAAACCAGTGGACATCGGGGGGGAGTATTTCCCGGACGAAGCCAGGTGTGTCGCGGCGATGAGGCCCAGCGCTGCGCTCAACGCGATCATCGATCGAATGTAGTGAGTTGAGGCCGTCGCAATGGCCAGTAGAAGCTTACTCCTGCCGCAGAGCCGCCAGCGGATCAATCCGGGACGCTCGCCTTGCCGGCGCATAGCCGGCCAGAATCGCGGCGCTCAGGAGCACGACACCGGCCAGCGCCAGGGTTCCCGGATCATTGGGCTGGGTCTCGAACAGAAACGATTTGACAAGCCGGGACGCGACTCAACGCCGCAGGCACGCTGATCGCGAGTCCCACCGCCGCCAGCAGCAGAACGCGGCGCAGCACCATCCAGACCACGGCGCCGCGTTGCGCGCCCAAAGCCATACGGGTTCCAATCTCCCCGGCCTGCCGCGTGACACTGTAGGACATCGTCCCGTAAAGCCCCACGCACGCGATCAGGAGCGCGAGAACCGCGAAACCCGTGCATAGTTTCGCGAACGTGATTTCCCGGCTGATCGTCCGATCGATCTCCGCGGCCTGTGTGAACACGTTCGTGACGGGTATGCGTGAGTCCGCCTCCCGCACCACCTCATGCACGCTCCTGACATACCTCAGCGGATCACCCGCCGCCCGCAGCGCATAGGTCACCCGGTCCGGAGAAAACTGGCTGGCCGCTGAGAACACGGTCATCGGACTCCCTCTTCTCTTTCAGCCGCCGTACCGCACGTTAGCCGAAACGCCGACGATTTCGAGATCGCGCTTCTCGTCCACGAACGTGATGCGCCGGCCCAGCGGATTCTCGTTCCCGAAGTAAGTACGCGCCAGCCGCTCGCTGATCACTGCAACCGGCGTGGAGCCCGGTTGGTCGCGTTCGTCGATCTCACGCCCGGCCAGGATCGGAATCTGCATCGTCGTGAGGAAACGCGGTCCCGCGGCCATGACGCCTGCGTCCTGCGATGGTAACGGCGCCGACCTTCATGCCCCCCTGATTGCCCCCCCGGCAACGCCGGCGCTGATGATCGAGGATTGCGAAAGCGTCGCGCTGCTCACTCCGGGGATCGATTCGAAGCGCTTGCGCAGGTTCGCGTAAAACGTCGCCATCTCCGGGTCGCGATGCCCGGCCTGGCGCGCATTCAGCGAGAACAGAAGGATGTTCTCGCGGGCGTATCCCAGCTGGACGGAGTGCAGCTTGTTGAGTGTCCGGACAAACAGACCCGCGGCGACCAGGAGGAGAAAAGAGATCGCAATCTGGGCGACCACCAGAACATGCTGCGCGCGGCGGCGCGGTCCGCCCCCGCGGCCATTCTTCAGCGCGGGCATCACGTCCGGACGCGTCGACTGAATCGCCGGAGCGAGGCCAAATAACAGGCCGCAAACCACGGAGAGCGCCGCCGTCACGCCCAGCACGTTCCAGTTCAATTCCGCGTGCAGCGTAAAGTTCTCCTGCCCGTTGGAGAGCAGAAACGTCAGCGATCGCACGCCCCAGATCGCAAACAAGACCCCGAATGCTCCGCCGAGCGACGCCAGCATCACGCTCTCGGTAAGCAACTGCCGCACGACGCGGAACCGTCCCGCTCCCAGGCTGAGCCGGACAGCCATTTCGCGGCGTCGCGCGGCGGCCCTTGCCAGCAGCAGATTGGCGATGTTCGCGCACGTGATCGCCAGGATCAGTCCCACCATCGCCAGCAGCACGTACAGAGGCTTCGAATACTGGCGGCGCAGGCTGCCCAGACCTTCGGCGCCGGGATTCAGAATCAGCGCGGGCAGTTTGGCGCGCTCACCGTCGGTCTTCGCCGTGGTGGCAACCCATTGATGGAAACGAGGAGCCATCGCTGCCTGCGCCTGAGCCATGCTGACGCCGGGACGCAGACGGCCCATCATTTCGATCCAGTAGAAGTTTCCGTCGCCATACAGACGAGCCGCGCCGGCGCCGTCCGTGAGCACATTCGTGTGCAACGGAAGGTAGAGGTCCGGCGCCACCGCGGGGTCGACTCCGAAGAATTCCGGCGGCGCGACGCCGATCACCGTGAAAGGAATGTTATCGACGAGAATCGACTGTCCAATCGCATTCGGCGGTCCTCCAAAGCGATTCTGGCTGGTAGCGAAACTGATGACGGCGACCGGCGCTGCGCCTGCACGGTCGTCTTCGGAGTCGATCAGACGTCCCGCGGCCGGCGACACTTCGAGGCCGCGAAAATACTCGCCGGTGACGTACTCCGCGCTCGCGCTCGCGGCCTGCCCGCGGACCGCCAGGTTACGGTTGTGTCCGTTGAAGTATCCGAAGAGCGTGGAAAAGGCGGGATTCTCCTCGCGAAGCGTCTCCAGCGCGGCGTATGGGAAAATCCCGCTGACCAGGGCGCCTTTGTCGCCGGGCCAGAACAAGCCCTGCAGCCCGTGTATACACCCATTCCCTGCTGCCTTCCTGGGGCGGCCGGCTATGCCAGTTCAGGACCACCAGCGACTCGGGATCGGCCACCGGCAGCGAGCGCAACAGAATCGACTCCATGAAGCTGTAGATCGCCGTATTGGCTCCGATGCCGAGCGCCAGCAGCAGGACCGCCAGGGCGCTGAATGCCTTGTTGCCGATCATGGTGCGAAAGCCGTAGCGGACATCCTGGCCAAGTTCCGACAAAAACCGTGTCATCCAGATCTCCCGTGACTCTTCGTGCTTCAGTCCGACGTTGCCAAATCGCCGGTGCGCTTCAGCCCGCGCGCGCTCCGCCGTCATACCGTCTGCCTGCAGTTCCGCGGCTTTTTCCGCAAGGTGGAGTTCCATCTCCTCGCGCAGCGCCTCGCTGCGCCTGGCGCTCTCCATCCAATACCTCAGTCGTCGATCAACATGTCCGTCACTCCGCTCCCATCACGCGCGCGATCGCCAGCGTGAGTTTGGCGTACTTCCGGGTTTCAACGGCCAGCTGTTTGCGGCCAGCCGCCGTGATCTTGTAGATCCTCGCCCGCCGGTTATTCGACGTCACACCCCAGACACCGTCGATCCAGCCGTTTAGCTCCAGCCGCTGCAGAGCGGGGTACAGCGAGCCCTCCTCGACCAGGAGCTCATTGTCGGACGATTGCTGAATGAACTGGACAATGCCGTATCCATGGAGGTCGCGCAGCGACAGCGTCCGCAGAATCAACATGTCCAGTGAACCGGGCAGCGAATCGTTCTTTTGCGCCTTGCGTCCCATACCAAGAATTCTTAGCTTACGGCGATGAGAATCAGGCGAGTCAAGTTCAGATTCGAAATCGCCGGTTGCCAATCGCCGGGGCGCGTGTTGCCTGTATAACTGCCGGGCAGTCCTTGGCGAGACGTGCGATTCGCCATCGGACAGGCGAAATTGACTTATTGCGAAGACCCGTCTTCCCTGCACGCCCGAGCAGCCGAAACAACGCAGCGCGCTCGTCCGCGCGGGTTCGGCTGCGGATGACAACGACAACGCCATGATGTGGTCTCGTCTCTGGCGAGGGCAGAAAGTCATCGTCGATTGCAGGTCAGAGATGCAACCGGCCCCGTGGGCAAACCGAAGAACGGCCTCGTCGGAAGAATCACCCGGAAGGGCCTGCCGCAACAATGTGACATCGTGACCCGATTGCTCGAGCGAATAGCTCAGGTCATCAGGGACATCATGATCGAGCAGGAACTTCACTCTGGCGCAGGGGCCAACTGCATGGCGACGAGCAGTTCGATCTCTCCCCGGTGATCCTCATAGTAGGCGAGGCATTCGTAAATTTGAGATCTGGTCAATTGCGGGAAGCAGTTTGCCTTCACGGTGTCGACTGTCTCGCCATTCTGAAGCAGACCGATCACATCGTGCACGGCAATACGGGTGTTCTCCACTATGGGGTTTCCGCTCCGCACGCCCGCCGAACGGACGATATAACGATAGGTTTCGGAAACCGATTCCATAACGGAATGGTACGGTTTCCCTCACGGGGTGTCAAGTGCAGCCTCGGGACTGGACGGCGCGACAAGGCAGTGGACCGGAGCGGGCTCCTATCTGTTTCGCGCCCGAAAACGCCGATTTAAGTGTCTGTCATGAAATAACATTGCCAAAGCACAGATACCGCTTGCTGGCGCGCGCGGCTCAGAATCGGTCCATGTTCTTCATGCCGGCCCTTAACCACATTGGTGTGGTTCATACGCCATTCAGGGCGAAAGGATCGGCGCAATAACTACGCTCCCGGTACACGAAGTAATCGAAATCCGCCGGGTGCGCCGGCCGATATCCTGGCAACCCATCCCGACAAAGGCTCCGGTGAAATTCGGCGTGCCGGGAGCGGCCGCCTCGTCCGACAGAATGCTGGCGTCGAAATGGCCGGCAGCCGGTTCCAATCTCCTCCTTCCAATCGGTAGCCGAAATAAAGGCGCTCGAAATCCACCTCCACGCGCAATTGCACGGGCTCTCCGCGGGAATGCGCGATGGGCGCGAGTGAAGGCGTCGGATTGCACCTGATCCGGCAGACAGGACATCACGCGGATGTGTTTCCCCATCGACGTCGTCATGCGAGACATAGAGGTAATGAAACTTGCCCCGTTGTAATAGCAGATCAGTCCGGCCATCTGCTGGAAATGCTCCGGCTCGAACTCGAGACCGTTCGGCGCTGTAAGCAGTGCGACTGTTGCCGTCGCGCCACGAGCGCCTGCCTGAACAGACTGCCCATCGTCTCGCGCCCATAAAGCCGCAGATGACCGGGACGTTCCGTCAGACTGAAAAGTTCCTCCGGCCACGGGGAACGCAGCCACTGAAAATCGACCGGCAATTCGGGCCCGTCGAAGTCTTCCCGTTCCGGCCGCGGGAAAACGTGCGGCGCAAGTGCCGGCGCGGCGACTTCGATATGGGGAACCCTGCCCGTCCGCCGTGCGAAGCCAGCCGTCTTCACCCCAGACCATCGGCTGGATCGCGGTTTCGCGCCCCAGCGTGCAGCGTCCGCGATTGGGCAGCGGCCGGCCGCAGAGATGCACCATGTAGGTTTCGCCCTTCTGCGTCTCCACCAGATCGGCATGTCCCGCGCGTTGCAATTCGACATCCGGGCCGGTGGCGCGAAGTCAGGATGTAGTGTCGGGATGCAATTCATACGGGCCGGTCAGTTCGCGCGAGCGGGCCATCGTGACAGCGTGACCCCACCCGGTGCCGCCTTCGGCGGTCAGCAGATAGTAGTAGCCGCCGCGTTTATAGAGATGCGGTCCTTCGGTGAACCCGATGCGCGTACCTTTAAAGATATTCTGCCGGGCCGACGAGTCTGCCTTCCGCAACGGAATATTCCTGCAGGACAATGCCTGCAAAGCGATTTGTCCCGGGCGATGATCCCAGAGCATGTTGACCAGATATTTCCGTCCGTCATCGTCGTGGAAGAGCGAAGGATCGAAGCCGCTGCTGTTGAGATAAACCGGATCGGACCATTCGCCATCGATTCGCGGACTGGTCACCAGGTAATTGTGAGAATCGCGAAGCGACGCGCCCCCGACGCTCCGGCTGGTGGTCCGGCCATAGCGCTTCACATCGGTGTAGATCAGATAGAACAATCCGTCGGCATAGGTAAGACACGGCGCCCAGACCCCACAGGAATCAGGGTCGCCCAGCATGTTGAGCTGGCTGGCGCGGTGAGCGGGCGGGTCAGCAGCCGCCAATGGACCAGATCGCGGGAGTGGTGGATCTGAACCCCCGGAAACCATTCGAAGGTCGAGGTGGCGATGTAGTAGTCGTCGCCCACGCGAAGGATGGACGGGTCGGGATTAAACCCCGGCAGGATCGGATTTCGAATGAGCGGAGGAGGATCTGTCATAGTCAGACTTCCTCCGCTTCACGAATCCTGAGGCGTGGTCCGCTCGCGCACCAGCGACCACAGGACCACAGCGCCCAGCAGTCGAGACACCCAGGCAAATGAAGAACGGAGTGTAGCCGACCGAGGCCACCAGGCCGCCGATCAGCAGCGAAAGAATCAGAAGACCAGCATTGCCCATGCGTGTCCGCCATGCCGGCCACCGTGGCGACTTCATTCTTGCGAAACAGGTCGGAAGACATGGTGGCCAAATGGCCATGTTGTGGTGGCCGGCGTCACCACCTTTTTTTTTTTTTTCAATGTATAGATACTGTGACGTGCAGGAAATCGAAGATGGCGTCTTCGAGGACGTCGATCCTCCCGGTGTCGCGCTGGTGCCGGTAACCCCGACCCTCTATCGGGCGCACAAGATCACCTTTGACCCGTCCCAATGCGGACTTCGTCACGCAGCTGATCGCAACCGCCGAACGCGTGCCGCAAACCTGCGAGCTGCGTCGCGCAGCCCCTGCCGACGCGCTCTCCGCCTACCGCGCCCTTCAGCGCAGGGTTTTGGGCGCAGGCATCGCGCCGCGCCCGGTCGTCGCCGAGAAAGCCGCTTAGCGCGGCGGCGCTTCGCGGCGTCCTGCGGAGCCGGCGCCAGGCTGCAATTCCGGAGAAGGAATCGTCGGCGACCGCGCCGCTCGCCGCAGCAGCGAGCTGCTCGGCTTTGGATGGTCAGCAGCACGGGACCGGCCCGATTGAAGCCGCTGGCGGCACGGATGGCGCGAGCACGCCGGGTCCGGCTCGATCCGCGTTTCGGACGCGGGCGCCTCGACCAGTTCGAGGCCCGGCGGACGGGCGCGGGCGCGGCCCCACGCCGGGCGCGCAACGCGATGCCGCCGAAGAAATCCACCATCGCCATCAACGACAGCAGGAAGAACGTCGAGTTGGCGAATTTCGGCCGCATCACGAACTCGGCGGCCACACCGAACACGATCAGCGACAACAGGCTGGAGAGGAGTGAACCTGTGGGACGAAAATTCTTGGACATCCGGATTGACTCGCCCCCCTCCTACCGTCATCCTGAGCGAGCGAAGGATCTGGGCGGGAGCTTTGTCGTAACCGTTGCGCCGCCTACAACTTGATTTAGACCGGATCGAGGAGGTTCAAGAAGCTATGCCACTCGCCTTCATTTCAGCTCGCGCCAGCTCCTCCACCGCCCGCCAAAACGAAGTCCCGTCGATCGCCGGATATCGATAGAGCCGGGGCTCGATCTCCGCGAAGCGTTGCAGCAGCTCGGCGGGGTCAACCAGGCCTCTCTCAACCATCTGGCGTACGTCCGTTAAGTCCTGGGCGTGGCCGCGCTCCAGCTTGGAGAGCGCCTGGGCGTAGAGATCGTAGTGGTAGAACGAGAGCCGACCCTCCCGGGCGACGAAGAGGCTGCGCTCCTGCCAGCCGGCCAGCTCGGGGATGAAATGATCGGGGGAGGCGAGCTCGATATTGATCTCCAGCGTCTCCTTGAGCCGCGGCAGGGCGCGAAAGAGCCGGTCGGTCTCTGGGTCGATCTTGATGTCCACGTCGACCGTGCTCCCGCGCCAGCCGAGGAGGACCGCCGTGGCGCCGCCCGTGAAGTAGAGCCGCACGTCCTTCTCGGCCTCGCCGCCGAGGGTCTGCATGAAGCGCCGGAGGGTCGGCTCGTCTACCAGCCGCCGCATTCCGCCGCTCGCTCGAAACTGACCAGCCGCCGGATCAGCGCATTGTATCGGGAGTGGGCGGAGTCGCTGTCGGTCTCGGCGAGCTTTTCGTAGAGCCGGTGCTCGGGGTCGGGGAAGACGGTCTCAGGGAGGGGGAGGCCGATACGGCGCAGGCGAGGCGAACCGATCGAGACGAGGAGCGCGGGGAGCGATTCGAGGCCCTGGGCGAGATCGGCGATCCCCTGCTGGACGAGATCACCGCCGGGGAGAGCGCTCAGATCCATGCCGAGCAGTATAGGACCTCCCCTCTCATCCGGCGTTTCCGGCGTGACGACGAGCCCGGATCTCCCTTCAAGCATCAGGTCGCGGTCTGAATCGGCATGACCCTGCTCGACCGCATCGAGGAAGCTCTCCCGGTTACCGGGATAGCTATCTCAGCGCCCGGCGAAGCTTTCCGGGCCCTCGGCAAGCTATCCCAGTGCCTGGCGAAGCTTTCCGGGTCCTCGGCAAGCTATCCCAGGGTCTGGCGAAGCTTTCCCGGCCCTCGGCAAGCTATCCCAGGGCTTGGCGAAGCTATCCCGGCCCTCGGCAAGCTATCCCAGGGCCTGGCGAAGCTATCCCGGCCCTCGGCAAGCTATCCCAGGGCTTGGCGAAGCTATCCCGGCCCTCGGCTAGCTATCTCAGGGCTTGGCGAAGCTACCCAGCACCTGGCGAAGCTATCCTACTAGCGTTCGCCGCCGGCATGCCCGCAAGAGACCGCTCGCGGACATTCTGATCGGGGCGTTCGCTCAGCGGTTCTCCGGGCTGCTCACCCGGAACCCCGACGACTTCAGCGCCGCTTTCCAGGACCTGCCCCTGCGTCTGCCGGCTCTGCTCCTTTCCGAAGCCGAGGCGTAGCGCCCTGGGCGGAGCGTCCGTTGGAACGATCCTGGGGCTGCTCGCCTCCTGTCGTGATGGGCGTCCCGGCGGTTGGCGAGCGCGACCCAGAATCCCGTGTCAGAGATGACGATGCTTGCGTCCAAGGCCCTCGCGCAGCCGTGATTTATAAGTCTCCGAGAGGTCGGCCTCGGCCTCGCCGGAACCGACGAGGCCCGCCCCCAGGATCGCGTCGCGCGCGGAGCGGCCCGGCCTACAGACTTCTGCAAAATAGCGCTCGAGGGCAGCGCGCACGACGTTGGACGTGTTCTGCCTGGTCGCTCGCTCCAGGGCTTCGAGCTTCCGCGCCAACTCTTCGGGCAACCTTACATTGAGTCGCATCGGGCACCTCTTCGTCATACGCAGCGTATGACAGCTGGAGGGGGCTATGCCAAAGAGGAGGATTCGCGCCGAGCCGCTCGAAGGCGTCCTTCTGGAGCACCTGACCCGCGTAGTCGAGTGTGGAGAAGAGACTCGCTGGTAGACTACTCGGTATGTAGCGCGTTGCCACTTGGTGGCTTCGGAGGACTTGACTCGCAATGCGGAACAAACTCCTGGAGAGGATCTTGCGCGGAGCTTCGGACGCCAACATCCCCTTCGATGGTTTTCGCGGGCTGCTTCGAGAGTTAGGATTTGATGAGAGGATTAAGGGGAGCCACCATATCTTCAGTAAGACTGGAATTCCAGAGATCCTGAACCTGCAAGCTAAGGGCGCTAAGGCCAAGCCCTATCAAGTCCGCCAGGTTCGGCTGGTGGTTCTCAAGTACCACCTTACAGGAGAGGAAGATGACTGAGCCGCGTTATGAGGTAATCCTATACTGGAGCAGTGAGGATGATGCCTTTGTCGCTGAAGTGCCTGAGCTCCCCGGCTGCGCCGCCGACGGTGCAACCTACCAGGAAGCTCTTGGAAACGTTCAAGTGATCATCGAGGAATGGCTTGAGACGGCAAAGGAGTTGGGCCGCGTGATCCCCGAGCCTCGCGGGAGGTTGATGTTTGCTTAGCGGGCAAGCTCGGGGGCGATTCCCGAGCCTCTCCGGAGCCTCCGGCATGCATGGACGTCACAAGAGGGCTCATGGTATCTTCCCTGCATGCCGATCAAGGCTCGAGTTCACAACGGTCGATTCGTGGTAGAGGAGTCCACGCAACTGGTTGAGGGAACGGGAGATTGAGCTCCTGTCACGCGATCAGGGCGACTGGCTCGACCCGGACGACCGTGCTGCCCTTCATCATGTACTCCTTGTCTCTCAAGAAAACATTCAAAATGGCCGTCTTGTCGACGCAGAAGAGGTGCTCAGGGAACTGCTGACAGCGTGACACGGCGCCATGATCCGCTTCATGGCGACTGCCATCCTTTGAAGCTGGCACGCGGCGATACGTTCTCCGCCGGTTTCCCTACAACATCATCTATCGAGAGATCCCAGTCGGTATTGAGGTGGTTGTCTGTAGCGCCCACAAGCGGTGTCCTCGATATTGGCACAGGCGCTTGCGTCGCTACTGAGCGTCAGCAGGCTGTGCCTGCGAGATCGCCTGCTACTTGCGTGATGTGCAACGCTTATGCGCCAGCGGTGCAGGCAGGCGTCCCGCTGCTGGGGCCGTGTTAGGCGGTACCTCCTGCGAGAGCTTGGACCGGGCTATTTCGTTATCGATCCCTTCCAGTGTAGCGGTCGCCTACCGCCACTCAACTTGAGGCTAATCTCGAACTCGACGGAGTCCTTGCTCCGTACGGCCGCAGTCCAGGCATCGAAGCCCGCAGTATTATCGCCGGGGAACACGTCGAAAATCGTTTGATCGAAGGAATGGCTTTTCACCACTGTGTACTTTTGATCCCTCGCCATCAACGGAAAAGTCGCTCCTTTGAAGCGAAGCTCACCCGACGGATAGATGACGCCATCTGTGTCACCGCTATTCAAGATTCCCACCGTGAAGTCTGTATCGCCGGAAAGCGGCATCTCGACCTTTCCGAGTCGGCCAGACCCGCCCGGAGGTCGTCGAGATCCTTGTGCAGCACGTCGTTGGCGCTATCGATTTTCTTGAGCCGGCCTATGGCAGCCGGTATGCTGACCCGGCCCAAGGTTAGTAGAGTTGACACTTGCTGCAGATCAGGGTCGGCGGTCATCTCTAGCATTGGAGGTGGCTCAGTCGGCGGAGCAACTTTCAAGAGTTCTATGTCACGCTTGACGGTCTGAGCGTCGCTGTCGAGGAAAGACCACAAACTATCAGCAGCACGCGAAATGTCCGCTTGGCAGCGCGTCTCCCATTCTCCGTCGCTTAGCCAATCATCACAGGAAGATTCCTTCCCCGCAGTCAATCTCTCGAGGCTAGCACGGAGAGGACCCATCAACCGCGAGTTGGCCTTTAGGCGCCTTAGGAGAGTGGCGTCGAATACAAGTTTTTCACGGTAGATGGTGGGAACCACATTTTCAATCGACGCACGGGGTGCCTTGAGAGCCTGGCTGATCTGGTATCCGATCCAAATCGAGAAGGGATGGAATGCGATTGAAACAACCGCCGTGATGAGTGCGCCTCTAGCAAGCCGGTAAAGCGCTTTGGGAGTTGGCTGTTTAGACAAGACTGGAGGGGCAATGTTAACGCCCTTTTCGTCAGTCTGCGGAGTCGTGGCTGATGCTGATGACGGAAGCAGGTCACTCATGGGAGCGTTTCCCTCCTTTGTGGCTACACGGCAGATGAACCTCCGGCCTCATTATTATCGTCTGGTCTTACTGTCTCAGCTAGGATCGCCTCCATGCGAGCTCTGGCGATTTGCCTTAAGACCAGCCTGCCGGGGCGCCAAGATTTTTAAGCCGATCGACAACAATCTCATCAGGTAATCCCATTGTGATGTAGTCAGCCACTCGCTCCTCGGCCTCGGACCTAGAAATTGGGTATCCGGAAAGCCTTCGGCTAAATCTCAAGATTCCTGGCATGAATCTGACGATAAAAATGCTGATAAAGAATAGTAACAGGACGAGTGCGAAGGGCCATGGATCAGCTCTCGAGTTCTCGTAATATTTGCGACAAAGATGGCGTGGGTCGACCACTGCGGGCTTGTTGCAAGTCTTTGGTTTGAGCCTCCTGAAGCCGCCTGATCGTTTGTAGTGCGTCACTTGTCTTTCCGTCCTGAACCTGTCGCGCAAGCGTATTAAAGAGGTCTGCGTTAGGGGCATCAGGAGAGAACGGAGCAAACTCCCGTGTGCTAAGAGCGTCTAACAAAACCGCGACTTGTGTTATCCTTTGACGTCATATGGGAGCACTTGTAGACGAAACTCTATGGCAGCATGTGGCGCCTTTGTTGCCCCCGGACAAGCCAAAGCCAAAAGGTGGTCGCCCTCGCGTGTCCGACCGTGCAGCCTTGGCAGGCATCCTCTTCGTCCTCCGCAGCGGCATCCCCTGGGAGATGCTCCCCAAAGAGCTGGGTTGTGGCAGTGGCATGACCTGCTGGCGTCGTCTTCGAGACTGGCAAACGTCTGGTGTCTGGGACCGCCTCCACCAGGTCTTGCTAGATCGGCTCGGCCAAGCCGATCGCATCGACTGGAGCCGAGCCTCCATTGATGCCTCGACAGTACCCTCTCCAGGGGGGGCGAAAAAACCGGGCCGAATCCAACGGATCGCGGCAAACAGGGCACGAAGCGCCATCTTGTGGTCGACCGCCAGGGCATCCCGCTCGCGATCGTGTTGACTGCCGCCAACGTCAACGACACCACGATGCTCGGGTCGACTCTTGACGCCATCGATCCGATCAAGCTTCCCCGAGGACGGCCGCGCAAGCGTCCCGACAAGTTGCATGCGGATAAGGGATATGACTCGAAGAAGAATAGGGCCCTCTTGCGCCAGCGTGGCATCACGCCGCGGATTGCCCGCAAGGGCATTGAGTCCAAGGAGCGACTCGGCCGGCATCGCTGGGTTGTCGAGCGTACGCACTCGTGGCTGAATCGTTTCAGGAGACTCAAGATCCGGTATGAACGTCGCGCAGACATCTACGAAGCTTTTCTCAAGATCGGCTGTGCGCTCATCTGCTCGCACCTACTCGAACGGGGGTTTTGTTAGGCGCTCTAAGGTCTGCGTAGAGCGTATCGAACACTGTATTCAATGCTTGTTTTCTCTCGACCGGGAGATACCGACTGCTCAGGATGTTGAATTCCGCTTGTTCCAAGAGTTCGCCGACCGAGATAGGGGTCAAAACTCGCTCTTGGCGACGCCGCTGGTCGATTAACCTTGTAAGCCTCGGCACATTTATTGGCTTGTCATTCAATACGTGGTCTTCAACTATCGATACAAGTGTCTCTCGAACACCGCGAGCTCTCTCTTTCTCGGCCAGAATCGCCTGCCTTTCAGCTTGCGAAAGCTGATACCACCCCACTACGATTGTGGCCCCAATTCCCAGAAGACTCGTCAGTAACAGGCCGACCCACTGGCGCTTCGGCCGAACAACCTCAGGTTGGGTCATAGTTTGAGCCTCGCCTCGATTCGCGTAACTTGCAACCTACTATTCCCCGGCGCACTTCCCAATTAGTCGACAACTCTTGTCGCTAGCCAACTCCAAACCAACGAAGGAAGCGTAAGCCATACATCTGCAATACTTATGAGGAATCTTATCTCCGGGTGCGGTCTGCGTCAATGACATGATCGCAGACGTACAAGCTTACCAACTGTGACTCCCGAATGCGTGCTTAGCGATAAGGTTGGCGAGCACGAGAGAGGGGCCCACCTCCTCCATAACGCCTTCGCCTGCCTGCGCGAGCAGGAGGAGATCCTGACCGCCGCCGAGGCCGAGATGGCCGGGCCTTGGAAGGAGATGCAGGGTGCGCGGCAAGGCCGGGGGGGGCGCCGTGCTCCGGGAGTGGGAGGATCTCGACGCCGAAGACCACCCCGTCGCCGTCTTGTGGCACGAGGAGACGGCGCAGCTCTGGAGCATCCTCCTGCCAGCGATAGAGCGTCCGCTGCTGGGGCGGGTTAGGTGAGCCTCCGTGCGGCCGGCACTTTCGGAGACAGCGAAACGGTCCTCTGCCCTTCCGCCCGCGCCGTGGAACGCAACAACCGGAAGAGGCTCGCGATGTCGCCGCCCGCCTCGGCCACCAACTGCTCCCGTACTCGATTCAACTCGTCGAGAATCTCGTCGTCCGCCATCTTCCCTATCCCTCCAGTGACTCCTCAGGCGTACACAGACCACATACACCGAAGGCTTCACTACTGAATTCTACTGCCCCTCGCGACTCCGTGCCACTCACACTCGCGCTTCACTCGGCCTAACCTCGAGCCGAGTGCAAACGTTAGCGACGAGTTCCTCGTATTCCTTCGCCTCCATTTCTCGACCTTTCCTGCCGCCAGACCCCGGTGTACATCACCCAACCTCTACAAGATGGGTCCCCTCTGCAAGTGCGCTCATGATGGCCGGCAGCAGAGGCTCGAACCATCGGAGCAACGCTGCTCGACGGGAGTTGCGGATGCGCAACCAGACGACGCTCGGGGCGGGCGCATCGGAGACGATCCGTAGCACCGCTAAGTCCTGGTCATTGGGACAATGACCGCGCTGTTGCTCGCTGCGTATTCCCATACAGCAAGATTGGGCGCGGTAGCATGCCTTAAGCCCGCGACGTGCTCGCTCGGATGCCCTGCAGCGGTGAGCCACCTCGCAAGTGCCGGCGGCAGTTGGGCATCGACCAGAAACCGCATCAGGCTACGTGGAGGATTGGGTGGTCGCTCTGGCGGGCCGCAAACTCGAGCGCCGCGTCGATATCGCCCGACTCGAGGTAGGGGAAGTCCTCAAGGACCTCCTCGCGAGTGGCCCCAGCGGCCAAGAGGTCGAGCACGTCTTTGACCCGAATCCTCAGACCGCGAAGGCACGGGCGCCCTCCACACTTGCCCGGCTCGATCGTTATGCGGTGCAGCTCGCTCATATTCGTGTCCTCTAAAAAACGGGTCGGGGCCTACTCCGAGCCGAGCTCATTATGGGCCGTGCCCGCGGCGGAAATCCAGGGACAGGAGGGGGGTGGCATTGCGCCAGACCTTTAGGGTTCGAAGGGCTCGAAGCAGCGCCGGCAGCGGGCCTCGTAGGCGTCGCCGTCGCCCACCTGGAGCTGCTCGCCGCCGCCGGCCAGGCGCTGGCTGTAGTGGGCGGGCGCGCCGCAGCGCATGCAGACGGCATGCACCTTGTCGACGTACTCGGCGAGGGCGAGGATGCGGGGCATGGGGCCGAAGGGGCGGCGCAGATAGTCGAGGTCGAGGCCGGCGACGATCACCCGCACCCCGGAGTCGGCGAGCTCGCCCGCCAGGTCGACCAGCGCCGTCGTCGAAGAACTGCGCCTCGTCGATCCCCACCACCTCGACGTCCGGCAGGAGATTCCGGCGGAGCTCGTCGCTGCCGGCGACGCTCACCGCCTCGAGCTCGCGCTTGTCGCGGGTGACCAGCCGCTCCGGAGTCGTGCCGGGTGTCGGCGGCCGGGCTTGAAGACCTGGACCACCTGGCGGGCGATGGCGGCGCGGCGCAGCCGGCGGACCAGCTCCTCGCTCTTGCCGGAGAACATGCCCCCGGTGATCGCCTCGATGTGACCGCGCGAGACCCTCGCCGATGCTTACGGGTTGAACGCTAGCAGCAGTCCGGCGCATGGCGCCCTCGACAGTCTGCTCCGCCGCCGGACCCGCCGCGCCGGCCCGCCCGCCGGCTCTTCTCCTACGACGAGGCGCTCACACCTTCCCCATGGTGCGCGACCTGACCGCGGCCGCCGTGCGGCAGATCGAGGCGCGTCGTCAGCAACCGTCGACAGCCGCGAGGAGCTCGACGCCCGCCGCGAGGAGATCGAGGAGGGCCGGGAGAGGATCGTCCGCGCCTGGGCCCGGGAGCTGACCGCCCTCGGCTGCGAGGTCAAGGGGGACTGGCTGGTCGACTGGGACAGCGGCGACGGCTACTACTGCTGGCGCTTCCCCGAGCAGTCGATCTCCTTCTTCCACACCTACGAGGAAGGCTTCGCGGGGCGCATCCCGATCAACTGACCCCTCAGGTACTGGCTCAGTTTGGTTTCGAGGACGGGCGACTGGCTGCGCGAAGCGCCCGAAGGAGCCCGCCCGCAGAATCAAACTGAGCCAGTACCGACTCCGCTTTAAGCCTCCTCCGCCGCCACCTGCCGCCGCAGCTCCTCGATCCAGCGCCAGGCCGCCTCCCGCCGCGCCGCCCCGAGCCTTCTGCCGCCCGCCGTCCGGTAGCGCTCCTCGGGGGGGCCGGGATCGAGCTGCGCAGGGCGCGGGCGAGCGGGGTCCGCTTGCGGCCCGCCGCCAGCAGCCGCTCGGCGGCCGCGGTCACCCCGGCGGCTTCGAGGAGGAGGGCGTCGTGGAGCAGCCGCTCCTCGGTCTCGAGCGGCGACTCGCGGAGCCGGCCGAGACCGGCGCGGACCCGCCGCACCCGCTCCTCCGGCAGGCCGAGGCCGCGGAGGAAGAGGTCGAGCCGGCCGCCCCCGGCGAGCGAGCCCAGGCGGTCGACGACGCCGTGGAGGAGGAGGAGGAGCTCCAGGAGATCGGAGTCCACCGCCGCCGGCCCCTCCTCGGGGCTCGCCGACATCGCCGACATCGCCGACATCGCCGCGAGATGCCGGCGCAGGCGCTCGACGCGGTCGAAGGTCTGCACGCCGTCGAGCCCGGCGTAGAGTGGGCGCACCATCTGCTCGACGCGCTGCCTCAAGTCCACGGAGAGAGTCATCTCATGCCGCTCATGCCGGCTAATGCCGGCTGCCCTCGGCGAAGCGCCGTTCGAGCGCCGAGAGGGCGAGGTCCCCGATCCGCTCCGCCACGGCGTCGGCCTGGGCGAGGCGGTCGGCGGGGTAGGTCTGGGCGAGCCCCAAGGTGAGGAGGCCGGCCCCGGCAGCGGCTTCTAAACCGGCGGGGCTGTCCTCGATCGCCAGGACCTCGTGCGGATGGACGAGCCGCTCGGGGAGCGGGGGGAGGGTGTTGAGCGCCAGGAGAGCCCGCCGGTACCCCTCGGGGTCGGGCTTGCCCTCGGCCACGTCCTCGGCGGTGACGAGGGTCTTGAAGAGATCGAGCACCCCCTCCTGCCGGAGCGCCCCCTTGACCTCCTCGCGGAGCGCCCCGCTCACCACCCCCAGCATCCGGCCGGCGCCGGCCGCCCCGCGCACGAAGTCGAGGGCGCCGGAAAAGAAGGGGTAGCCCTGCTCCCGGATGCGCTCCTGGTAGTAGCTCGCCTTTCGCGCGATGAGCCGCATGAGCCGGGGGATCGTCGCCGGCTCCCCGGCCGCGGCGAGGACGGCGGCGAAACAGCCGCGGTCGTCGAAACCCAGGTAGCGGGAGTAGTAATCGTCCCGGTCGAGAGTCACCCCCTCCTCGGCGAGGACGCGCTGGAACATCTCCAGATGGAGCGGTTCGTCGTCCACCAGCACGCCGTTGAAGTCGAAGAGGAGGGCCCGGAGCACGGGCTCATCATACGGCACCGTCCCGCCTGGAACAGGTTGACGCACTCCCTTGTTATAGACTCAAGTGCACCCCGGGGCGATCCGGGGGAGGAGCCAAAGGAAAGACACCCGGCGGTGTCGTGCCGGTAAAGGAGCATCTATGCAGGGTACCGAGCAGGTGCAGCCCGAGAGCCAGGGCGGGCACGAGATCCCGGAGGAAGTTCCCGTCTCCCTCACCCCGAAGGCGGTCGAGATGGTGAAGATCACCCGCGAGCAGGAGGGGATCGACCCCTCGTTCGGCCTCCGCGTCGCGGTGCGCGGCGGCGGCTGCAGCGGCTTCGAGTACGCCCTGGACTACGAGGGCGAGGCGCGGCCGAACGACGTCATCTACGAGCAGCACGGCCTGACCGTGTATGTCGACGGCGTCAGCGCCCGGTATCTCGATGGCACCAACATCGACTACGTCTTCGGCATGGCCGGGGCGGGGTTCAAGTTCAACAATCCCAAGGCGACCGGCAGCTGCGGCTGCGGATCTTCCTTCTCGGTCTAGGCTTTCCGGTCCGATCGGTCGGTCTAGACCGGCTTTCAGGCGGCGGGTACGAACGGCAGGGGGTGCACCTCGGCCGGTCCGCCGCCGTCCCCTCCCTCCGTCCCCAGCTCCAGACGGGTCCCGGGCGTCAGCGCCTTCCGGTTCAGAATGGCGAGCCCGATCGGCCGGCCGAGGGCCGGCGAGAGGACGGCGGTGGTGAGCGTCCCCACCTCTTTCTCCTCGTAGAGCAGCCGGGCGCCGGCGGCCGGCAGGGCCGTTCCGGCGGGGAAGACCAGCCCGCCCAGCCCCTTGTGCACCCCGCCCCGGAAGTGGATGCGGGCGACCACCTCCTGTCCCAGATAGCACCCCTTGGTATAGCTCACCGCCTGCTCCTCGAGCCCGGTCTCCTGGGGGAAGTTCTCGCCGCCGAAGTCCTGCCCGTAAAGCGGGATGCCGGCCTCGGCGCGCACCACCTCCAGGGCCCGGAGGCCGACCGGCCGCACGCCGGGGAGGGCGAGGAGCCGCACCGTCAGCTCCTCGGTCAGGTCGGCCGGGGTCCACAGGCTCCAGGCGTTCGCCCCCAGGCCGGCCTGGCGGACGAGGACCACCCCGCCCCCGAGCGCCGCCAAGGGGAGGTGGGACCAGGCCCGTTCGGGCAGCTCCGCGAGGTCCGGCGCCAGGGCCCGGAGGGTCTCCGCCGCCCGGGGTCCAACGAGGGTGAGGACCCGGTAGCCGGCGAGCGGCTGGACCTCCACCCGGTCGACGATGATGTATTTGCGCAGCTGTTCGGCGATCGCCTCCTCCCGGCCTGCCGGCAGCTCCAGCCAGATCGCCTCCTCCTGCATCAGGACCACGACGTCGGCGAGGACCTTCCCCTGCGGGCTGGTGAAGAAGCCGTAGGCGCCGTCTCCCGAAGCGAGGGCCTTGACGTCGCAGGTGACCTGGCCGTTCAGGAACCGCTGGCGGTCGGCGCCGGTCATCGCGAGCCGGCCCCCGGCGGAGCGGTCGGCGAGGCCGCAGCCGTGGCGCAGGGCCTCATAGTCGGCGTGGAGGGAGTCGGTCATGGGGAGAGTGTATGCCACGGCGCCGGCTCCTGATGTAGGCTTGCGGCTCATCTGCCGAAAGGAGAAAGTAATGAAAAAGAACTTGAAGAAGTTGGTCCTTCACCGCGAGACCCTGCATGCGTTGGAGGAGAGCGTGCTGCGGGAAGCCGTGGGAGGCCTCTCCCTGCGCACCTGCGGTACTCCCTGTAGCGCCGCCTGCACCGTAGCCCCGTGCTACGCCCCCTCGGACCGCTGTTCTTTCGCGGCGAACTGCACCAAGTAGGAGAGCCCGCGCCCCCGAGCCCACGAGCCGGCGCCCCGGGGGCGCCACCCTGCTACTTATGGCTGCCGCAGGGAGGGGAAGTAGTCGTACAGCAAGTCGGTAGAATGGTTTACTGTGGATCGAATGCCTCTTCGACGCCTTTCTCCTGCATTTCCGGGATTCGGCCAGTCTGCACTCGGTTGGGTTGGAGCCTCGCTGTGTCCGTCAGCCAGCGTACGACGATCCCCGCTACTGCCTGTGACCTTGCCAAGGCGGTATGGTTGATGCGTGAGTGCTCAGGATAGCTATTGAAATGAAGCGCCGGGCTGCTCCCAGGCGCGAAGATCTGCGAGAAATCTGCGCTCCGCTCGGAGACCAAGCCGTCGTTGGGAGTCTCCCCAATGGCTTTCTGAATAAGGCGGTTCCGGAAGCCACCCGTAAACGGCAGATTGCTTTTGCCCAGTTCAAGGTAGGGCCTCCCTCCAGAGATAGAGAGATAAGGCACCGATAGAGGATTTCGGGAATCGTCCCGATTGAGATTTGTAACGAGTTGTTCCGAGTCCTCGAGAGCCAGTTGCTGCGCCGCACGGCACAACGGGTGCCGCGCGTAAGGATTGGGTCCTGTAAGCCAGTCAGCCCAGTCCAGCATGAAGGTTACCAAGCTCGTGCCCGAGAGAGCACCCTGATGGGGTGTTCCCAGCAACACAACTCCCCGAAGCGCCTCTCTTAGCGAGGTATCGAGCTGCCGAGCGAGCAGCCGGGCTACAAGTCCTCCCATGCTATGGGCGACCAAGGTGAAGCCCCGGTGCTCCAAGGATCCGCGTATGTTTTCGAGGCGAGTGGCGAGGTCCTGGGCGGCCGTGTCAATACCGAGGTAAGAGTCGTAATTGAAGAGGACGGAGCAGAAACCATAGCCCGCGATTGTATCGGCGAGCTTCTCCATGTACCGCCCATGAGAGGTGAAGCCATGGATCAGGACGACGGCACCAGCGTCCAGGTCTCGGGGGGTGATCCAGCGGCCAGTCTTGGCCAGAACGAGTTCCGCCCCGTCCCTCACCACGTCATGATCGCTGGACATTATAGACTCGGAATCTCCAGGGCGACGAGCCGGACCTCGCAGTGGCTCGGGGGCCGATCGGAGTTGACATCCGGGTCGAGAACTGCCGAAGTGTCTTGTATACTGACCCAGGGCGCTTCGTCTCCTGTCACTGTGGCGGTAAGGCCGCGAACCGCGCCCGACGGGTAAAATGCCAGGAAGACCAGTCGTTGCGGGTCGGTGCCTTCCTCTAGGAAGGGGGTTATGTCAAACTGTATCTCATTAAGGCTGTTGGAGTTGTACTCAGCTTCCGACCAGAGTGTGGAGGAGAGCTCCACTTCCAACAGAAAAGGCTTGGTGACGAACTCATCCGCCATCCATGCCCGGTCACCCAATCGAGAAATCATCTCCCGAACGAATACCTGACGATCGAGGAGCGTGGTCCTAAGAAATGGTGCATTCAGAGTGTTTTTTGATACCGCTGGTGTGAGATGGGCTCCGATTATTTCCAGGGTGTTGCGCTCGGTCTGGCGGAGCGACAGGCTGATCCGCCGCTGGTCCATGTCGAGCTCGGAGACGATTGCCTCGACCTCGTCGCCCACCTCCAGGATCTTGGCCGGGTTGACGATCTTCTTGGTCCACGACATCTCGCTGACATGGATCAGGCCCTCGACCCCCTCCTCGATCTCGACGAAGGCGCCGTAGTCGACGAGCGACACGACCCGGCCCTTGACCCGCGAGCCGATCGGGTACTTCTTGTCGACCAGGGTCCAGGGGGCGTCGCTCTTCTGCTTGTAGCCGAGCGACACGCGTTCGGTCTCGGGGTCGAACTTCAAGACGACGACCTCGATCTCGTCCCCTACCGAGAAGTGCTCGGAGGGGTGGTTGACCCGGCCCCAGGAGATGTCGGTAATGTGGAGGAGACCGTCGATGCCGCCCAGATCGATGAACACCCCATAGTCGGTGATGTTCTTGGCGACGCCCTTCAAGCGGGCGCCCTCTTCGAGCCGCTTCAGGGTCTCGGCCTTCTTCTTCTCGAGCTCCTTCTCCAACACCGCCTTCCGCGAGAGGACGATGTTGTTCCTCCGGCGGTCGAGGCTGATGACCTTGAAGTCCATCTCCTGGCCGCGGAGCGATTCGAGGTTCTTGACCGGTTTAATGTCGACCAGCGAGCCGGGCAGGAAGGCGCGCAGGCCGACATCGACAATTAAGCCACCTTTGGTTCGCTCGAGGACGCGGCCCCTGAGGATCTTGCCTTCCTTATAATGGAGCTCAATCTCGGTCCACTTGTGCATGCGCTGAGCCTTGGTGAAGGAGAGCAGCACGTGTCCTTCCAGGTCCTCGGTCTTCTCGAGTAAGACGTCGACCTCTTCCCCTATCTCGACGGAGAGCTTGCCGTGGCGGCCGGTGAACTCCTCAATCGGGATCAGGCCCTCGGATACGTAGCCGATGTCCACAATCACAGAGTCCGAGGTGATACCGATCACGCGTCCCGTAACGATTTCGCCTTCCGTGAGGTTGCGCATGCTGTGGTCATACAGATCAAGGAGTTTCTGGTACTCCTCCACGGCAGCCGAGTCGTCCTCCCCAAGTCGTTCTAGGAGAGGTGCGTCAGACTCTGTGGTGCGATTCATTAGGCTTATCCATCCTTTGATGGTCGGAGATGATAGGCGTTAGTATACATCCGTTCAAGAACCCAACTGCGCAGGCCGCAGCCAGCATACCGATGGCGCCGGACTCCGATGACCGAACCCACCCCCTTCACCCTCGCTACCCCGAACGGCCCGCTCCATGGGCTCGTCGATTTTCCCGCCGCTCCCGGGGAACGGCCGGCGGTGGTGATCTGCCATGGATTCAAGGGGTTCATGGAGTGGGCGTTCTTCCCCTACCTCGCCACCCTGCTCGCCGAGCGCGGCTTCGTTTCGGTGCGGGTCAATCTCTCGGGGAGCGGTCTGTTGCCGGGGGAGGACCGGGTGAGCGATCCGGCGGCGTTTCGCCGCAACACCCACAGCCGGGAGGTGGCGGACCTCCTGGCGACCCTCGGCGCAGTCGGCTGAGAGATCGCCCCGGGGCGGGTCGATCCCTCCCGGCTCGGTCTCTGCGGGCACAGCCGGGGCGGCGGGGCGGCCATCCTCGCCGCGGCGCGGCCGGAGTGGCGCGACCGCCTGGGGGCTCTCGTCACTTGGGCGGCGGTCGCCAGCTTCGATCGCTACTCTAGCCGAGCAGAAGGGGGGCTGGCGGCGGAAACGGGGAGCTGCCGGTCGTCAACTCGCGGACCGGCCAGGAGCTCGCCCTCGGGGTGGAGCTCCTGGACGACCTCGAACGGCAGGCCGCCGCGCTCGACATCTTAGCCGCCGCTCCCGCTGTCGCGGCGCCCTGGCTCCTCGTCCACGGCGAGGCGGACGAGACCGTCCCCGCCGCCGAGGCCGACCGCCTTTTCGCGGCTGCCCGAGGGCCGCGGAAGAACCTCGATCTCCTCCGGGTTCCCGGCGGCAGCCACACCTTCGGCGCCCGCCACCCCTTCGCCGGCCCGACCCCGGCGCTCGTCCAGGCCCTGAACGCCACCCAGCACTGGTTCCGCCGCCATCTGTCGTGAACGGCCCCGGCTGGGGTACGATCCCCCGCCATGGACCCCCAATACGACGGCGTCATCTTCCAGACCTACCCGGCGGAGCTCCACCGCCGTCTGCGCTACCCCTTCCCCCCCTTCAAGATCCTGGACGCCCGTTCGACCGAGGAGTTCCGCCTCGGGCACGTGCCGGGGGCGATCCCGGTCGACGGCCGGGACCTGGCCGCGATCTTCCCCAAGGAGGGCGGCCGGATCGAGCTCTTCGTCGTCGGCAAGGGGCCCGGCGACCCGCGGGTGCGCGCGGTCAGCCTCGCCCTCCTGGAGCTCGGCGCTCACCGGGTCGTCGAGCTGACCGGCGGGATGTTCGAGTGGTCGCGCTCCGGTCAGGCGACCGAGTACGAGCGCGCGGCCCCGTCGGCCGCCGCTTAAGTCCGCGAAGAGCGCCACCGCCTCGCCGGCGGCAGAGGGGGCGGCCGGGGGCTGGATTGACTGCCACGATGCGTCCGTGCATGATCCATCTATGGCAGCCAAGACCATCACGATCGACCTGGAGGCGTACCAGCTGCTTTCCCGATCGAAGCGGGGCGGGCAGTCCTTTTCTCAGGTGATCAAGGAGCACTTCGCTGGAGATCGGACGGGGAGAGACCTCAAGCTGGTGCTCCGGGAGGTCCAGGTGTCGACGGAGACTCTGGATGCCATCGACGCGCAGATCCAAGCGCGTGAGAACGACCCCGCGAATGCTCCCGAGTTGTGATCCACCTGGATACGACTTTTCTGGTCGATCTGTTGCGGGAGGGACGCAAGGGGCTGGGCCCTGCGATGTCCTTTCTGGACACCATCGAGAAGCAGGATCTCGCCATCAGTGTCCACGCGCTCTGCGAGTTGCAAGCCGGAGCCGAGCTTGCGAGCGACCCTCGCCGTGAGAAAGAGGCGATCCAGCGGATCTGCAGTGCGCTCTGGGTCCGTTCTCCCGACGAGAAGCTCTCCGAGATCTATGGCTACCTTTTTGCCCTTTTAAAGAGGAGCGGCCGAATCATCTCGACCATGGACCTCCTCATCGCCGCGTCGGCCCTCTCCGACGAGGCGCCCCTGGTCACCCGTAACCTCCATCATTTCTCCCGAGTCCCCGGACTTGCTGTGCTGAGCTACTGATTGCACGTGGGCAGAGGAGCCGAGCGACCAGACAGGCCGCCTAGTCCGCGAAGAGAGCCACCGCCTCGCCGGCGGCCAGGAGGTCGGGGATCACCCAGTCCGCCCCGGCCGCGGCGAGCTTCGCCGCCGGGGTATGCCCGGTCGCCACGGCGAGCACGGGGATGCCGTGGGCGTGGCCGCAGACGATGTCGTTCAGGCTGTCCCCCACGATCAGGGTCTCGTCCGGGCGGAACCGGTGGCCGGTCGCTTCGAAGGCGCGCTCGAAGGCGACCGGCGGCAGCTCGGCGCGGTCGACGCCGTCGCAGCCGAAGGCGCCGAAGGGGAAGAAGGCGTTCAAGTCGAAGTGGGCGAGCTTGCTCCGCGCCCCCGGCTCCCAGTTGCCGGTCAAGAGGGCGAGGACGACGTCGGAGCGCCGCTCGAGCCGGGTGAGGATCGCCGGCAGCCCCGGCAACAGGCGTATCCCGTTGCGGTCCAGGGACTCGGCCAGCCGGCCGAGGTAGCTCGCCTTGAAGCTCGGCAGCCCCGCCGTCACCACCTCTCGCGGGATGCCGGCCGCGGTCAGCGCTTCGAGGGCGATCCCGGGGTCGGTCTTGCCGGCGAAGTCGACCGCGCCGAGAGCCCCGGCGGTGCCGAAGGTCGCCAGCATGGCCGCCTCGAAGAGGGGGCGGACCTGGGGGCCGCAGTCGAGAAGGGTGCCGTCGATGTCGAAGAGGATGAGGGTGCGCATGGGGTCGTTCCTTCGGCGGCTATACTACCCCGGCCCGCCAGCTTCCCCGGACCGGTGGCCGCGCGAAGCGCCCGCAAGGGCCGTCCGCAGGATCCAACTTGAGCCAGTACCGGAGCTCTCCGATGCCGAACGACCTCCTCGACCGCCGCGCCGACTTCCACGACTTCGCGGGCGTCACCTATCTCAACTGCGCCACCCAGGGCCCCATGCCGCGGGTGGCGACCGCCGCGGTCGAGGCGGCGCTCGACTTGAAGCGCGCCCCCCACCGCATCCGCGACGAGGACTACTTCCTCTATCCCGACCGCTACCGGGCGGCCGTCGCCCCCCTCCTGGGCGCCCGGCCCGAGGACATCGCGGTCACCGACTCGGCGACCGCCGGCTTCATGCTGCTCGTCAACGGCCTCGACTGGGCGGCCGGCGACGAGGTGGCGATCCCCGCCGGGACCTTCCCCGCCAACCGCTTCCCCTGGCACTCGCTGGCGCCGCGCGGAGTACGGGTGGTGACCGTCCCCGAGCTGCCGGACGGGCGCGAGGTCGAGCGCTTCGCGGCCGCCCTCTCGCCGCGCACCCGGGTGGTCTCGGTCGGCTGGGTGAGCTACAGCAACGGCCTGCGCTACGACCTCGCCGGCTTGGGGGAGCTCTGCCGGGAGCGCGGCATCCTCTTCGCCGTCGACGCCACCCAGGGCGTCGGCGGTCTCGACTTCGACCTCGGCCGCACCCCCTGCGACCTCCTCGCCTGCTCGGGCTACAAGTGGATGCTCGGCCCCTACGGCCTGAGCTTCGCCTGCTTGACGCCCGAGCTCGCAGCGCGGCTGGTGCCGGCCAACATCAACTGGATGGCGGTCCGCGGGGCGGAGGACTTCAACCGCCTCGCCGACTGCGACTTGGAGCTGGTGCCCGGCGCCCGCCGCTTCGACCGCAACGAGGCGGCGAGCTTCCTGGACACCGCGGGCGCCACCGCCGCCGCCCGCTACCTGGCGGAGGTGACCCCGCGGGCGGTCGAGTCGCACGTCCGCGCCCTCCTCGACCGGCTGCTCGCCGGGCTTCCCCCGGCTTCCGCGCCGTCTCCGCCCTCGCCCCCGAGAAGCGCTCGAACCTCCTCTCGATCGCCGCCCCCACCCCCGAGGCCACCCGGGAGACCTTCGACCGCCTGCTCGCAGCCGGCATCCGCCCCAGCCTCCGCGAGGGAGCGATCCGGTTCTCCCCCCACGTCTACAACACGGAAGGGGAGATCGACCGGGTGCTGGAGCTGCTGGGGTGACCCAAGGCCCCGGCGTCGTCCAGGATGGCGTTCCCGGTACCCGGATAGCTTCGCCGGGCCCTGAGATAGCGATCCGAGCCCCGGGATAGCTTCACCAAGCCCAGAGATAGCTATCCGAGCACTGGGATAGCTTCGCCGAGCCCTGGGATAGCTTCGCCAAGCCTTGGGATGGCTTGCCGAGGCCCCGGATAGCTTCGCCAAGCCTTGGGAAAGCTTCGCGCGCCGCGGGATAGCTTCGTCGAGCACCGAGAAGACCTTTCCGGCCTCCCGCCGTCGATCCCACGCCTCTGGCGTCGTTTTTACTCCTGCCGTAGAATCTCCCCACCATGCACGACGCCGAGATCGAGGGAGCTGGCCCTCGGCATGGAGCAGGTCCGCAACCTCATCCGCCAGACCTTCCGCGACGAGATGCGAAAGCTCGGCGGGGATCTGGCGAAGTTCGGTATGGAAATCGAGGCGAAGGTCCAGCGGCTGAAGGCTGAGCGCCTGCGCCCCATAGGCGTCGCGCAGGAGAACGAGGGCCATCAGCGCCTCCCGCGCGATCCCCCGCGCCTTGAGGTGGCGATCAGCTCCTCCACGAGCGGCGCGACCGCGCCGATCCGGCCCTGGCGAAACCAGACCGCGGCGATGTCGAGCCCGGAGAGGGCGGCCTTGTAGTCGAGACCCGCTTTAACCATCCCAGCGCGGACCTCGACGAAGGCCGGCTCCGCCTCGCTCTCCCCGGGCCGGCGCGGCAGGCCGCCGTCGAGGAGGAGGTCGATGCCGAACTGCTGGGAGAGATCCTGGCGGCGTTGGGCGGTCGAGGGAGTTGAGGAGCCTTGAGGTTCGCTCGCCGGCAGTCCCGGGAGGGCTGCCGGCGTTCATTAGGGGGGGAAGAAGGCTCAGGCGACCTGGCTCGGCCGCGTCACCACGAGGGAGACAGACGCGCCAGCACGGCCGAGCATCTCGATCAGGCCATCGACACTGAAACGGTCGATCTTCCCGCGGAGGAGATCGCTGACCCTCGGCTGGGTCACTCCCATAAGCTTGGCGGCAGCGGCCTGCGTGAGCTCCTGGGCTTCAATCAACTTGCTCAGCTCGATCATCAGATCGGCTCGAACTCTGAGGTTCTCCGCCTCCTCTGCGCCGAACCCGAGATCGGCGAAGACATTGCCGGTGGAATGGCGAACCCGGAGGGTCATCGATTCTCCTTTGCTCCACGACGGAGGGATTGGACCTGCCTGAGGCGCTCTCGCGCCAAAGTCAGGTCTGCCGCACGGGTCTGCTGGGTCTTCTTCTCGAATGCGTGCAACACGTAGATCGCCTCCTCAAACTTCGCCACGTAGAGGACCCGATGCTCCAAACGCGTGTGGATACGAATCTCGGTGGCACCTGGGCCGACGCTCGGCATAGGCTTCCAGTCGGTCGGCATCAATCCCATCTGGATTCGACGCAGCTCGTAACCGGCGGCCCGCCTGGCATCCGCGGGAAAGTCCTGCAGCTCCTCGAGGGAGGCCCCAATCCATTCTAGGATTTTATCTGGCACGCGGTGAGTATACAAGAGCGTGTATAACCACGGACGGATCGCCGCGCCTTAAGGCAGGGCCGGACGTCGAGCCCAGCATCGCCTGTGGTACGCTCGATTTGTGCGGACTGGCCTCCCCGGCTGGGGCGCACAAGAGGGGGCCCCCTTACGGGGGCCCTGGTTACTTGTGGGATTTACTTGGCGGGACCGGCAGGCGTCGCCGGCTGGGAGGCCGGGGTGCCGTGCTCGGCGGTGGGGGTGGGAGTGGTGACGGGGGTGGGGGTGGGGCTCTTCTTCGACTTGCGCTTCCGGCGCGGCGGGATGCCGAAGGGGAGCAGGCCGTTGCTGTCGAAGCCGAGCTTCCCCTTGAGCACCGCGGTGATCCGCTGGTGGAGATCCTGACCGCTCTTCTCCATCTCGCGGCGGAGCTTGACCGCCTCCCGGGCTTTCGCGACCGCGTCGCTCTGCTGGGCATGGAGCACCCGGGCCTGCTCGATGTTCGCTTCGAGCTGCTGCTGCTCCGCCGCGAGCTCCGGCATGTTCTGCACCTGAGGCTTGAGGTTGCGGTTGAGCAGGTCCCACTGTTCGATCTTGGCTGCAAACGTGGCTGACATTGTACTTCTCTCTCTTTCTGGGCCCTTTGGGGGGGCCCGGTTTAGCCCAGGAGGCTGATCCTCCGGGCGATTTCGAAATCCTTCTGGGTGAGACCCCCGGCGGCCGGGGTGGTGAGCTTGCAGGTCAACGTGCTCCGGTGGAGGGTCACGGCCGGGAAGTAGCTCGCCTGGGAGGCGACCGTCATGACGAAGCCGGCGAAGGCGAGGAGCGTCCCCTCGTCGGTGAACTTGAAGGTCCGGGAGACCGAGCGGCCGTCCGGCGCGACCCGCCAGTTGGGGAGCTTGTTGAGGAGGAGCTGAACCCGCTCCGGCTTCAGGCGGCCGGTGACGGCCATCGACGACAGGTTCTCTTTTGACTTCATCTGGGCTTTCGCTGCGCTGTTCATGCTTTCTTCTGCCTTTCTATGCGCTTGTCGCGTTCACCTTGCGGCCAGATTGCCGCGGGTGGAAACTCCGTGTGAATCTGGAGATACGGTAATGAGCGCCGCAAAGGATGTCAATGGTCCCCGGGATAAGAAACAGGTTTGTAAGCTAAGAACGGTAGTTCTTGGATGGAGGATTCAGAAGAAGGGTAGCAGGAAGACGGAAAAAGAAAGCTCATAGCGAGCTTCCGGGTAGCGGAATCCGAAGACTAATTCGGGTTGAGGAGGGCGAACGGTCTAAAAAAGAACTAGATTGGATTTAATCGCCGCTCTATTTCTCTCCTGAGGGTATCGAGCGTCTCCGGAGACGCTCCATTCCGCGCTTTCTGGCGCAGGGTCTCCTGGGCGAGGTGGAGGACCAGGGGGACCCGCTCGGGGGCGAGATCGGCCAGCGCCTCGACCTGGCGGCGGAAGGTGACGGCGTCGCCCCGGGCGACCGGCCCGGTGAGAGCGCCGGCGACACCCCCTCCTCTCGCTCTGTCCCTCGCTCGCCGACGAGGCCGCCGCGATGGCGCCGCGGGCGAGCTCCAGGTAGCCGCGCCCCACCTGGCGCTCCAACTCCGGGGGCAGGCCGAGCCGGCCGGCGAGCTCGTCCGCCAGGGCGAGGAGGGTCACCACCCCGCCGGCGACGAGGCTCGCCGCCAGGTGATAGAGGATCCGGGCCTCCGCCGGGATGTCGGCGGGGACCCCGCCCCAGGCCGTGGCCAGTCGGTGGGCGAGGGCGCGCGCCGCGGGATCGCCGTCGATCGCGAAGAGCACCCCCCGGGCCTCCGCCGGGTCGGGGAGGGGGCGGGGGAACGCCTTCAAGGGGTGGAGCGAGCCGACCGCCGAGGTGCCCGAGATGCCCGAGGTGCCCGAGATGCCCAAGGTGCCCGAAGCCAGGAGGGCGGCGAGCACCGCCACCGGCTGGCTGCCCGAGGTGTGGAGGACGACCCCGGCCTGCGGTCGCCGGGCGAGCTCCGCCGCCACTCCGGGGAGGGCGCCGTCGGGGACGGCGAGGAGCAGCAGGTCCTCCCCGGCGGTCGCGAGATCGGCGACCCGCCCGGCCGACGGCAGCTCCGGATCGAGGCCCGGTCCCCTTCCGGCCCGGCCTGCGACATTCACGAGTTGCGCCCCGGCCGCCAGCGCCCAGTGGGCCAGGCTGACGCCCACCCGGCCCGGCCCGACCAGGGAGAAGGTGAGCCCGGAGAGCGCGCCGTCCACACCCTCTACGATAGAGGAAAGTCCCTAGGAGTCAATGGTTTGAATTGACAAAAGGGTAGTTCTCGGGTATCTTCCGCCTGGCACTCTCGACGCGAGAGTGCTAACTGCTGGATCGAGGCGTGGGGCGGGGCGACCGAGCGGAAGCGAGCAGGGACGACGAGAAGAAAGACTGCTGATTATGGCGGATCCAAGGAATTCCTCCACTCTCACCGCCCGGGATCGCGAGATCCTCAAGGACATCATCCTCACCTACATGCTCGATGCGGAGCCGGTCTCCTCGCGCTCGGTGGCGAAGCGCGGCCGGCTCGGCCTCTCGGCGGCGACGATCCGGAACGTCATGGCGGACCTGGAGGAGTCGGGCTACCTCGCCCAGCCCCACACCTCGGCCGGCCGGGTGCCGACCCGCGCCGCCTATCACCTCTTCATCGAGTCGCTGATGCAGGCGCGGAAGGTCTCCGCCCGCGACCGGCGCTACATCGACGAGCACCTGGCCGCCGGCAACGCCGACGTCGAGCAGTTGATGGGGGCGACCTCGCACCTCCTCTCCGAGCTCTCGCACCAGGTGGGGATCGTCATCACCCCGGCGCTCGGCGAGACGGCGCTCAAGGCGGTCGACTTCGTCCCCCTCTCCGGCCGCAAGGTGCTCTGCGTCGTCGTCTCGACCTCGGGCTTCGTCGACAACAAGGTGATCGAGACCGAGGAGGAGGTGACCCGCGAGGAGCTGCAGCGGAGCGCCAACTACCTGACCGAGAACTTCTGCGGGGCGACGCTGCGCCAGATCCGCGAGCGGCTGCTCGTCCTCATGGTCGAGGAGAAGGCGCAGATGGACCGCGCCCTCGCTCTCACCCTCCAGCTCGCGAAGAGCGGGCTCGACCTCGACCAGGGGCCGGAGGTGCTGGTCGACGGCACGACGGCGATCCTCTCCCAGCCCGAGCTCGCCGACATCCAGCGGGTGCGCCGGATGTTCGACACCTTCGCCAACAAGGCCCGCCTCGTGCGCATGCTCAACCAGTGCATCCAGGGGCGCGGAGTGCGGGTTTTGATCGGCGAGGACAGCGATCTGACCTCGGAGCTCGACTTCAGCCTCGTGGCGACGACCTACGGCGGCGGCGACCGGCCGCTCGGCACCCTGGGCATCCTCGGGCCGTCGCGGATGGAATATCAGAAGGTCATTCCGCTGGTTCATTATCTGGGAGAGACCCTGAGCCGGGCCCTGGCGGACAGCTTCGACGGCGATTGAGCGGTATGGGCTCCGACGGGCTCCGACCGATTCCGAGGACCGGCGACTGGCTGCGCGAAGCGCCCGAAGGAGCCGGCCCGCAGGATCGGACGGAGCCGAGTGAACGGTAAACTGAGCAGATACGGGCTTCCACGATAGGATCGTGGGCGAGCAGGAGATACGGGATGGCAGACGAAGAGAAGAAGAGTGGGGTGGACTCGGAGGTCGCCGAGCTGGATCTGGACGGCGGCGACGCGGATCTGGAGTCCGTCATGCGCGAGGCGGTGGCGGCGGTCGAGGGGGTCGAGAGCGGCGCCGCGGCGCAAGCGACTGCCGGCAGCGCCTCTAGTTCTGAAGCCGACGAGGTCGGCAAGCTGCGCCGGGAGATCGCCGATCTGCGCGACCGCTCGATGCGCACCCTCGCCGATTTCGACAACTTCAGGAAGCGCAGCGAGCGCGAGCGTCAGGACGCGAAGCGCTATGCCCTCTTGGAGCCGCTCCGCGACTTCCTCACGGTGGTCGACAACCTGGAGCGGGCGCTCAACTCCCAGGGCTCGTCCGACGATCTGAAGCGCGGCGTCGAGATGACGCTCCGCCAGTTCCAGGATCAGCTGCGCCGGCACGGGGTGAAGGAGGTCGCGGCCAAGGGGGAGCCCTTCGATCCGGCGCTCCACGAGGCGGTGATGCGCGAGGAGGACCCGACGGTCGACCGCCCGACGGTGGCCGAGGAGCTGCAGCGGGGCTACATGATGCACGAGCGGCTGCTGCGGCCGGCCATGGTGAAGGTCGCGGTGCCCGCCGAGAAGACGGCGACCCCCGGCGGTGCCGGGGGCGTTGGCGGCGTTGGCGGCATTGGCGGCAACGGCGGTATCCCGATCCTGTAACCCGCGCTCGCCGGGCACGCTACAATACAGAGAACGATCCCCGCGTCCGCCGGCCGAACGACCGGCTACGCCCCTCTTCCCAGGCCGCGCCGCCTCTGCCGGTGCGCGCGCCGCGCCCGGCGGGCGCACCCATTGTGGGTAGGGACCTTAGGGTGGGGACCTGTGGATCGAGGGCGGGTGGGGTGGGGAGAACGAGTCGCTCGCGGGAGGCCAGCTGCTTTGAGCAAGATCATCGGCATCGATCTGGGGACCACCAACAGCTGCGTCGCGGTGGTCGACGCGCTGACCCCCCGGGTTTTGGCGAACCGGGAGGGGAGCCGGACGACCGCCTCGATCGTCGCCTTCGCCGAGGAGGGCGACCGGCTGGTGGGGCAGATCGCCAAGCGCCAGGCGATCACCAACCCGCAGAACACGGTCTTCGCGGTCAAGCGCCTGATCGGGAGGAAGCTCACCGACCCCAACGTCGCCAAGGCGCGCGAGATCCTCCCCTACAACCTCACCCGGGCGCCCAACGGCGACGTCAAGATCGAGATCCGCGACCGCCAGTACAGCCCGGAGGAGATCTCCGCCTTCATCTTGGCCGAGATCAAGGAGTTCTCCCAGGAGGTGCTGGGCGAGGAGGTGCGGGAGGCGGTGATCACCGTCCCCGCCTACTTCGACGACTCGCAGCGCCAGGCGACCAAGGACGCCGGGCGGATCGCGGGCCTCGAAGTCCTGCGGATCATCAACGAGCCGACCGCCGCCGCTTTGGCCTACGGCCTCGACCGCCAGGAGGGCAACAAGGTCATCGCCGTCTACGACTTGGGCGGCGGCACCTTCGACGTCTCGGTGCTCGAATTCGCCAAGGGGGTCTTCGAGGTCCGCTCGACGGCCGGCGACACCTATCTGGGGGGCGAGGACTTCGACCAGCGGATCATGAACTGGCTGATCGAGGACTTCAACCGGGAGACCGGGATCGACTTGGGCGCCGACCGCATGGCCCTCCAGCGCCTGAAAGAGGCGGCGGAGCGGGCGAAGTGCGAGGTCTCGAACGCCGAGGAGGCGGCGATCAACCTGCCGTTCATCTCGGCCGACGAATCCGGCCCCCGTCACCTGGCGCGGACGCTCACCCGCATCCACTTCGAGGAGCTGGTGAAAGAGCTCGTCGAGCGCACCGCCGCCCCCTGTCTCGACGCGATCAAGGCCGCTGGCCTGCGCCCCGACCAGATCGACGAGGTGCTCTTAGTCGGCGGCCAGACCCGCACCCCGCTCGTCATCCAGACGGTCGAACGGATCTTCGGCAAGAAACCCAACCGGGACATCAACCCCGACGAGGTGGTCGCCATGGGGGCCGCCATCCAGGGCGGCATTCTCCGCGGCGACATCAAGGACCTGGTGCTCCTGGACGTCACCCCGCTGTCGCTTGGAATCGAGACCCACGGCGGCTTGTTCACCAAGCTGATCGAAAGGAACTCGACCATCCCGACCAAGAACACCCAGATCTTCACCACCGTCGTCGACAACCAGGACACGGTCGAGGTCCACGTCGTCCAGGGGGAGCGCCAGATCGCCGCCGAGAACAAGTCGCTCGGCCGCTTCGAGCTGGTGGGCGTCCCCCCGGCGCCGCGCGGCGTGCCGCAGGTCGAGGTCACCTTCGCCCTCGACTCGAACGGCATCGTCAACGTCGCGGCGCGCGACATGGCGACCAACCTGTCGCAGAGCATCCAGATCAACCCCTCGGGCGGCCTGACGCAGGACGAGATCAGCCGGCTGGTGTTCGAGGCGGACCAGAACAACAAGTCGGACTTGGAAAAGCGCGAGATCCGCCAGTTGAAGAACCGCCTGGAGGGATTGATCTACAGCAACGAGCGGGTCTTCGAGCAGTTCCGCGACATGCTCCCCGAGGACGACTCGAAACGCATTCACGAAAATCTCCTCCAGGCCCGGGTGGCGAAGTCCAACGAGCAGCGCGCCGAGCTCGAGGCGGCGATCTACGACCTGTCGTCGGTGTCGCGCACGCTCTCCGACGTCATGCTGACCAAGGCCTCCGGCGACGCGGCGAAAGGTTGAACGAGATGGCGACGACGAAACGCGATTTTTACGAGGTCCTGGGGGTCGCCAAAACCGCGGCCGCCGGGGAGATCAAGGCGTCCTACCGCAAGCTCGCGGTGCAATACCACCCCGACCGCAACCCGGGCGACGCGGTGGCGGAGGAGAAGTTCAAAGAGGCGGCGGAAGCCTACGCGGTGCTCTCCGACGCCGACAAAAGGGCGCGCTACGACCGCTTCGGCCACCAGGGGGTTTCCGGCGCCGGGGCGGGCGGCTTCGATCCGACGATCTTCGCCGACTTCTCGGACATCCTGGGCGACCTCTTCGGATTGGGGGGCGGGCGGCGGGGCGCGGCCCCCGGCGGCCCCACCCGCGGCGCCGACCTGCGCTACGACCTCACCTTGAGCTTCGAGGAGGCCGCCTTCGGCACCGACACGGTGCTCCGCATCCCGCGGCTCGAAACCTGCCCCAAGTGCTCGGGGTCGGGGAGCGCCAGCAACGCCAAGCCCGTCCCCTGCAGCGGCTGCGGCGGCCGCGGCCAGGTGCGCTTCAGCCAGGGCTTCTTCACCGTCGCCCGCACCTGCCCGCAGTGCAACGGCGAGGGCCAGGTGGTGAAGGACCCGTGCAAGGAGTGCCAGGGCCAGGGCTTGGTCGAGCGCGAGCGTTCGACCTCGGTCAAGATCCCGGCCGGGGTCGACACCGGGCAGCGCCTCCGCCTCTCGGGCGAGGGCGAGGGCGGCCGGCGGGGTGGCCCGACGGGCGACCTCTACGTCGTCATCCAGGTCAAACCGCACGAGCAGTTCCACCGCGAGGGCTCGACGGTCCTCTCGAAAGTGGGGATCTCCTACCCCCAGGCGGTGCTGGGGGCGAACGTCGAGGTCGAGACCATCCACGGCCACGCCACCCTGGAGGTCCCCCCCGGCACCGCCCACGGCAAGGACTTCCGCCTCCGCGGCCACGGCATCCCGCGCCTCGACGGCCACGGCAAGGGCGACCACGTGGCGGTCGTCGAGGTCGAGGTCCCCGAGCCGCGCGATCTCTCGGACGAGGAGGTCGAGCTGCTCCGGAAGCTCGCCGAGCTCTCGGGCAAGCCGGTCCGGGAGGAGCGGGGGCTGGTGGACCGGGTGAAGAATCTGTTCGCGTAGGGGGGTGGTTGGACCTCTTCTTCAAGGACGGCGACGACTGTCCCCTCGTGGCCGCCCTCCAGCCGGAGGTGCTGACCTCCGGGGTCAACCTCTCGGTCAGCGCGCGGGACGAGATGTGCCGCCTCTTCCACTATGGCCGGGGGGAGGCCTGGGACCTGTCGCTCCACCTCTACCTCGACTCCGGGCGGAAGATCTGGCGCACCCTTCGCCAGGTCCTCCTCTGGCACTTCGGCGATCTCTCCCGAGTCGGGTCGCTCCTCGACTTCGCCGCCGGCTACGGCCGGGTCACCCGCTTCGCCGCCGCCGAACCCAATCTTCTTGCGGAGCGCATCTGGATGTCGGAGATTGACCCGGAGGCGGTGCGCTTCCAGGCGGCGACCTTCGGGGTCCATGGCCTCCTCTCGGCTCCCGACCCAGCGGCGTTCGCTCCCGGCCGGGAGTTCGACGCCATCCTCGTCTCCTCGCTCTTCACCCATCTCCCGGAGGAGCGCTTCGCGGCCTGGCTGGCGCGGCTCCTCGCCCTCGTCAAGCCCGGCGGTCTCCTGGCGTTCTCGGTCCACGACACCGCTCTTCTCGATGTCGCCGATGTCGCCGATGTCGCCGACACTGCGGGGGATGCAGCCTTCGTCTTCCGGGAGGAGAGCGAGAGCGGCTCGCTCGACGGCGCTGAGTACGGCTCGACCTGGGTGACGGAGGGCCACGTGCGGGCGCGGATCGCCGAGGCGGCCTCTCTGGGAGGCGTCTCCGGCGTGGGGGTGCACCGGATTCCCCGGGGGCTTGCCAACTACCAGGATCTCTATGTGGTGACCCGAGGCGCCGGGCGGGCGGCGGGGGGCGAGGGTGCCCTGGCAGCTCTCCGCGGCGGGGCCGAAGGGTTCGTCGAGAGCTGCTACCTCTCCGCCGCCCGCCGGCTGGCCCTCGGTGGCTGGGTGACCGACCGCTTCACCCGCCAGCCCCTCCGCGAGGTGCGGGTCCTCCTGGACGGCGAGCTCGCGGCGACCGCCGAGCTCTGGGACCGCCCCGAGATCGCCGAAGTCTTCCCTGGAGACGCCCGGGGCGGTCAGGGGTGGCGGGCGGAGGTGCCGCTCCCTCCCCGGCACTCGCTGGGGGAGATCGACCTCCGCCTCGTGGCGGTCGGCGCGGACGGCTTCGCGGTCCCCCTCTTCGCCGGCAGCGCCGAATCCGCTCTCGCCCGGATCGCCCTCTACCACGTCTTGAATCTGGGTCGGGAGAACGAGGCCTTGAAGGCGCGGCTCGCCGGCATGCGGGCGAGCCGGTTCTGGAAGATCCGGGATCGGTGGTTCGCGTTGAAGCGGTGGCTGCGGGTGACGGAGGAGGCGTAGTCCGGCTTCGTGGCGGTGAGCGCACTAAGCTAGGTGTCCCGCCGGGGTTTGCTCCTGGCGCCCGAAACCGGATAAGCTTGCCGCATTGCGGCGTAAGACCGTCCCGAGCTGTTGAACGACCGAGGGCTCTTCCCATGACCGAAACCATCCGCTTCTTCCTCCCCGGCCCGAGCTATGTGACGGAACACGTCCGGCAGGCCATGACCCTGCCCATGCAGGGCCATCGCTCGGCGCCTTTCAAGGCTCTGTACATCCAGCTCGTCGACCGTCTGCAGAAGGTGCTCCGCACCTCGGGCGATGTGATGATCGCGACCGGCAGCTCGACCCTCGTCATGGAGAGCGCCGTCCTCTCGACGGTCGAGAAGGACGTCCTGAACCTCACCAACGGCGCCTTTTCCGAGCGCTGGCACTCGATCAGCCGCTCGCTCGGCAAGTCGGCCGACAAGGTCGCCGCCCCCTGGGGGCAGGCGATCGACCCCGATCTGGTGCGGACCGCCCTCTCCCGCAAGCGCTACGAGGCGGTCACTCTGGTCCACAACGAGACCTCGACCGGCGTCATGAGCCCGCTCGAAGCGATCGCCAAGGTCGTGCGCGAGGAGAGCGACGCCCTGCTGCTCGTCGACACCGTCTCGTCGCTCGGCGGCGCGCCGATCGAGTCCGAGGGCTGGGGGATCGACGTGGTGCTCGCCGGCACCCAGAAGGCGCTCGCCCTGCCGCCGGGGATCGCCGTCTTCACTCTTTCCGAGCGGGCGGCCGAACGGGCCGCGAAGGTCCCGCACCGCGGCTTCTACACCGATCTTTTGCGCTACCGGGACAAGCACCGCGAGGGGGGCTTCATCACCACTCCCGCCATCTCGCTCCTCTACGCCCTCGACCGCCAGCTCGACGTCATGATGGTGGAGGGGATGGAGGCGCGCTGGGAACGCCATGTCCGCTGCGCCGAGAAGACCGCGGCCTGGGCGGCCCGGCACGGCTGCGAGTACGCCTCGGCGCCCGACGCCCGCTCGCGGACCGTGAGCTGCTTGAAAGCGCCGCAGGGAGTCGATCCGCAGGCGATCGTCAAGGGGCTCGCCGGCCGCGGCTACACGATCGGCGGCGGCTACGGCGACTGGAAGCCGACGACCTTCCGCATCGGGCACATGGGCGAGGTCCGCGAGAGCGATCTGGACGGCCTGTTCACGGTGACCGACGAGATCCTTGAGACCCTCGTCACGGGCGCCGTGGCGCCGGCCGGGAGAGGATGACGATGCCCCGCATCCTCATCGCCGATCCGCTCGATCCCTCGGGGCTGGAGCTTCTCAAAGCCTCCGGGGTGGAGCTCCACCAGCTGACCGCCGACGAGCGCCCGCGCCTGAAGGAGCTGATCTCCGACTACGACGCCTTAGTCGTCCGCAGCATGACCAAGGTGACCGCCGAGCTTTTAGCCGCCGGCAAGAAGCTCAAGGTCGTGGGCCGGGCGGGAATCGGGGTCGACAACGTCGACGTCGAGGCGGCGACCGAGCTCGGCATCCTCGTCGTCAACGCCCCCACGGCGAACCTGATGTCGGCGACCGAGCACACCTTCGCCCTCCTCTTGGCTCTCGCCCGGAAGGTCCCGGCCGCCGACGCCTCGATGAAGGCGGGGGAGTGGGACCGGAAGACGTTTCTGGGCGTCGAGCTGCAGGGGAAGACCCTCGGGGTCATCGGCTTCGGCCGCATCGGGCAGCGGGTGGCGGCGCGCGCCCGCGGCTTCGAGATGGAGGTCGTGGCGTTCGATCCGTTCTTAGACGAGCAGGCGGCGCGCAAGCTCGAAGTCGAGCTGCTGCCGATCGAGGCGCTCCTCGCCCGGGCCGACGTCATCACCCTCCACACGCCGTTGACCGAGCAGACCCGGAACCTCCTCTCCGCGGAGCGGATCGCCGGCATGAAGCCGGGGGCGCTCCTCATCAACTGCGGCCGCGGCGGGGTGGTGGACGAGGAAGCCCTCCTCGCCGCCCTCGATAGCGGCCACCTGGGCGGCGCCGGTCTGGACGTCTACGCCGAGGAGCCGCCGACCGACCTCCGCCTCGTCCGCCACCCGAAAGTGGTGGCGACGCCGCACATCGGCGCCCAGACCCGGGAGGCCCAGGAGCGGATCTCCAAAGAGACCGCGGAGATGCTCCTGGCCGCCCTCGCCGGGTCGCTCGCGGTGGCCGCCGTCAACCTCCCGTTCCGCCCCACCGGCAGCCGGGTCGAGCCCTACCTCGCCCTCGCCGAGAGCCTGGGTAGAATGGCGGGGCAGCTCCTCGGAGTTGCCCCGCAGCAGCTGGAGGTCGAGCTCTGGGGGATCGAGGAGGCCCACCGGGTGCCGGTCACGGTCGCGACCTTGAAAGGGGTGCTCGCGAACTTCCTGGGCGAGGGGGTCAACTACGTCAACGCCGACCGGCTCGCCGAGAGCCGCGGCATCCAGGTCGTGCGCTCGACCCACAGCGGCAGCGGCGACTATCCCCACCTCGTCGGAGTGCGGCTTACAGGCGGCGGCAAGCGGGTGGAGCTCGACGGCGCGCTCTTCGGCGACCGCGACCCCCGGGTGGTCCGCTTCGGCGGCTTCCGCCTGGAGTTCCGGCCCGAGGGGAAGCTCCTCGTGCTGGAGAACCGCGACCTGCCCGGCGTCGTCGGCAAGCTCGGCTCCCTCCTGGGAGAGGCCGGGGTCAACATCGCCGACATCCACCTCGCCCGGCGCGAAGAGGAGCCCGGCGGCGGCGCCATGGCCCTCGCCGTCCTCCGCCTCGACCAGAACCCCCCGGACGAGGTGGTGACCCGCCTCCTCGCCATCCCCGAGGTCAAGAGCGCGCACCGGATCGATCTCGGCCGGCGTTGAGGTCAAAAACGCCCACTGGCTTCAAGTGGGTTCCGAGGACGGACGACTGGCTGCGCGAAGCGCCCGAAGGAGTCCGCCCGCAGGATCCCACTTGAAGCCTACCGGGAGCCGGAACGACTCAGCAGCAGACCGTGCGATCCGTGGCGCAGGCCATGCCCTTGCAGGTGCCGCAGGTCGCATCCGTGGCGCAGCTGGCGTTACAGCTACCGAAGTTTGAAATGCCGCCGGCCACGTCCTTGACGGCGAGGGCGTCCAGGTACCGCAGGGTCTCTTTCGTCAGCACGATCTTTTTGAACGTCTTCTTCTTCATGGTTTCTCCTTCGTGGTAGGTGAGGCGCCACGTCCGTCGAGGCGCCGCTCTCCACCTCCCCTTGTAGCGGGGGGGCCGGCCGGAGGTCGATAGGCTGGAGAGGAGCGGCGGATGAGCCGGAGCTGAGCTGTCGAGTACACTCCCTCCAGCATGACCCCTTCTCGCCGGCCCCGGCCCCCCGCCAGCCTGTCGCTGGACCTGGACAACCTCTGGTCCTATTTGAAGATCCACGGCGACCGCGAGTGGGAATCCTTCCCTTCCTACCTGGACGTGATCGTCCCCCGGGTCCTCGCCTTTTTGGCCGCCCGCGGGCTCCGGATCACCTTTTTCGTCGTCGGGCAGGATGCCGCGAGAGAGGAGAACCGGGAGCCGCTCGCGGCCCTTGGGGCGGCGGGGCACGAGATCGGGAATCACTCGTTCCGGCACGAGTCGTGGCTCCATCTCTACTCCGAGGCGGAGCTGGAGGAGGAGCTGGGGCGGGCGGAGGAGGCGATCGAGCGGGCCACCGGCCAGCGGCCGGCGGGGTTTCGCGGGCCGGGGTTCAGCCTCTCCGCCTCGACCCTCGCGGTTCTCGCCCGGCGGGGCTACCGCTATGACGCCAGCACCCTGCCGACGTTTTTAGGACCGCTCGCGCGGGCTTACTACTTCCGTTCCGCAGGGCTGACGGCGGAAGAGCGGCGGCAGCGGAGCGTGCTTTTCGGCAAGTTCTCCGAGGGGCTGCGGCCGATCCGACCTTACCGTTGGCGAGTGGGAGAGGGGCGGCTGGTCGAGATCCCGGTCACGACGATGCCGATCCTGCGGACGCCGATCCACTTGAGCTACGTGCTCTACCTGGACCTCGTCTCGCCGCTTTTGGGCCGGCTCTATTTCAACCACGCTTTAAGGCTCTGCCGGCTCTCCGGGGTACAGCCTTCGATCCTCCTCCATCCGCTCGATTTTCTCGGCTGCGACGACACCGAGGCGCTCTCCTTCTTCCCCGGCATGCGCCGGCCGAGCGCCTGGAAGCTCGCCCGGGTGAGCGAGCATCTGGCCAGCCTGGAGAGGTGGTTCGAGGTGGTCTCCATGGGTGAGCATGTCGAGCGCCTCGAGCGGGGCGCCCGGCTCCCCGAGCGCGAGCCGGTCTTCGCGTAGGGGGGCGTAGCGGGGCCTAGCGCGGCCTAGCGCGGCGGCGGCAGGTCGGCGCCCAGCGAATGGCCGAGCCCCATCATGCCGAACGCGAGCCGCCGCTCGGGGTTGGGATTCCTGAGGAGACTCCGATAGACGTCGAGCCGCACCCCGGCGAAGGCGGGCAGGTTGCTCTCGACGGGAAAGCTCTTTACCCGTAAGAAGCGCTCCGGATGAGCGGCGAGGGTCTGCCGGAGCCGGGTCGCCATGGGAATCTGGAAGACCACCTGGGGCTCTTCGACGACGAGGAGCTCCGGGTCGTAGCGGTAGAGAGTACTCAAAATTCCGTTCTCTCCCCCCGCATACTCCTGGTAGCCGCTCCGGGGGTCGTTCAAGACGCCGTAGAGAAGCTTGTCCCCGCGGAGCACCCAGAGCCGGCGGCCGGGGTCGTGCCGGCGAACTTGATAGATGAAGTCGCCGTTCAAAAAACCGTCCATGAAGGTGAAGCGGGAGGCATGGGTGTTGGCGACGACATAGCGCGCCGCCTCTTCATAGCCCCGGACATAGTGGACCGGGCTCCTCACGGCTCCCCAGAAGGCCACGCCGATCGCGGCACCGAGGATCGCGGCGAGCGCGGTTCGGCGCCGAGAAGCTTTAAACCAGCTCGCGATCCAGTCGGCGCCCTCGACGGCGAAGAGGGCGAAGGCCGGAATCCAGTAGATCGCATGCCGCGCCTGAAGCTCCGCGAGGGGGGTGAAGGCGAGATAGGTGGCGGCGGCGAGCGCGAGATAGGGCCAGCAGGCTCGGCGCCTCGCCGGCCGGGAGATGGCGACGACGAGGCCGATCAGACCCAGTCCGGCAGTGCGCAATCCGAGCGAACGGCCGAGATTCCGCGGATAGAAGGTGAGGGCGTTCAAGAGGTGACGGCCGGCTGAGGGGTCCGGGCCTTTCTGGGCGGTCACCAGGAGATGCGTCCGGCCGAACTCGGCGAGCATGGGCACATAGAGCGGCACCACGATCGCCAGGGCGAGGAGGGCCGCCAGCCAGACCTGGCGATGCCGGAGCACGTCGAAGCGCCGCAGCCCGAGGAGGGAGAGGAGGAAGAAGAGGAGCAGGAAGAAGCCGTCGAAGCGGGTGAGGGCGAAAGCGGCGGCCGCCGCCGCGGCGAGGAGGATGTCGCGGCGCCTTCCCAAGTCCAGGTAGAGGACGAAGAAGTAGACCGCTCCCAGCCCGAAGGCGAGAGCGGGCATCTCCAGCAGGACCTGATGGCTGAGCTCGAAGACCATGGGGGAGAGGCCGAAGAGGAGCACCGCTGCCGCGGCGGCGAAGGTGCCGTGGGTGCGGCGGACGAGGAGAAAGAACCAGCTGAAGGCGAGGAAGGAGAAGAGCCCGAGGAGCGCCTTCGCCGCCAGGTACGAGGTGCCGAAGGCGAGCATGAAGACGCCGAGAACGCCGTGGAAGAGGGGGGGCCAGACCAGCAAGCCGAGCGCCGGATACTGGAGGTAGTACTGGACCGTGTAGGCGCGGAGGTGGCCGAGGTGGCGGAAATGGCCGAGCGGCAGATCGAGGAGGAGGTCGTGGAAGAACACCCCGGTCATCACATGCCGGGTCTCGTCGTTGTTGAAGAAGGGCTCGCTCGATCGCCAGGCGATCGCCTGGGCGAGGCTGAGGACAAGGAGCGCGGCGCCAAACCAGACCCACGGATGGTCACGGGACCGGGGCGCCGCGAGCGGTTCGTTCACGCGAACCGCTCCGCCGCCCGGTTGGCGAGCTGGATCGTCTCGTTGACGTTAAGGGTGCCGTGGACGATGTGCGCCGCGTTGACGAGGTGGAGGCCGGGGACCGAGGTGGTCATCGGCGGCAGCCGCTCCGAGTAGTGGAGGGTCGGGAGGGCGAAGACGTGCTTCACCCGGGAGACGCGGAAGGAGAGGAGGTCGCCGCGGTCGAAGGTGGGGACCATCTTTTCGAGGGCGGCCAGAAAGGTTTCCTGGATCTCCCCGTCCGAGAGAGCGAAAATCGGATCGTCGGGGTCCACATACTTGGGGAGATAGACCAGGGCATGGCCGCCGAGCTCGGCGCGGTCGACCAAGGTGGACATCTCGACGATGGCGGTGAAGGGGATCCCGGAGTCGGTAATGTTGGTGACGTAGAAGCCGGCGAGCGGTTTTCGCAACAGGAGGGAGGCGCAGACGATCCCGAGATACTGGATGCCGGCGAGCCGCGCGATCTCGTCTTCCGTCAACCCCTGACAGATCTTTGCCGCCACCGCGGCCGGAACGGTCGCCACCACCTGGTCGAAGGTGTCGCTGCCGCCACTCTGGAGCTCGACCTGGAGGCCGTGCCCTCCGGGCTGGGGAGCGATCCGTCGCGCGGCTCGACCGGTCTCGATCTTCACCCCCTCTCTCTCCAGCCTGTCGGCGAAACGCTCCAGGATGCGGGCATAGCCCCCGGGAATGTAGCCGAACATCTCCTTTTTGAGCCCGGTGCGGCGGGCGGCGTACATCCTGGCGATCGTCGCCCAGAGGAAGGCGGCAGAGGTCTGCCGGTAGTGCTCGCCGAGCTTGGATTTGAGGAGCGGCAGCCAGATCGTCTCGAAGGTCCGGTCCCCCGACCAACGCCGGAGCCAATCGGAGACCGGGATCGCTTCGAGCGGCAGCGGGTCTTTCACCCGCGAAGCATGGAGGATGGTGGCCCCCAGGCGGAGCTTGTCCCAGAGGCGGAGCGGCGGAAAACGGAGGAACTCCAGGCTGTTCGAGAGCGAGTGGAGCCGGCCGCCGGAGTAGAAACCGGTCCGCGTCTCGGCCCAGCGCAGCTCGCTTTCGAGCCCCAGCTCGCCCCAGAGGGCGCGGAGATGGAGGTCGGAGAGGAGGGTGACGTGGTAGTGCCGGTCCCAGACGACCCCGTCGAGCTCCCAGGCGGCGGCGAGGCCGCCCAGGCGGTCCGCCGCCTCGAAGAGGGTGACCTCGTGCCCGGCCTGGGCGAGCCGGTGGGCGAGGGTCATCCCCAGAATGCCACCGCCGACGACGGCCCAGCGCTGCCGGTCCTTCATCAAATCCCCATTCAGTCCGGAGGCCAGCCCTCCCGGACCTCCCCCAGCTTCGCTGCATAGCGCCTGCCGCAGGCCCCGCAGGTGGCCTCCCGGAATCGCTCGGAATCCGGGTCGCCGGCTCCGAAGCGGCAGAGGAGCTGGCCGCAGCGGCAGACGCAACCGACCGGCTGGGCCGGATGGCCGAGCGCCAGGTGGAAGTCGGGAACCGACCGGGTCACCACCGAGCCCATGCCGATCATGGCGAAGCGGCCGATGACGAGATCGTTGCCGATGGTACAGCCGGCGCCGAGGGTCGCCCCCTCGCGGACGAGGGTGGGGAGGGTGTGCTCGTCCGGCGCCGAGGGGCGCAGCTGCTGGAGGTCGGGCGTCGTCGCCCGCGGGAAGCGATCGTTGGTGAAGATGGTGCCGGCGCTCACCATCACCCCGTCCTCGATCGTCACCGCGGCGCAGATGTAGACCATGGCATTGATCTTCACCCGGCTGCCGATCTGGACGCCGTAGGCGATGTAGCTCTTCTCGCCGACGATGCACTCCTCGCCCAGCCGGGCACCGCGCCTGATATGGACGCTGTCCCAGATCGCGCAGCCGGCGCCGATCTCGACCCCCTCCTCGACGAGGGCCGTGGGATGGATGAACGCGTTCAAACGGGACCGCTTCTAGGCCGCTTCCCGGGCGAGGAGGCCGACGGCCTCCTGGATGGACTCGGCGAGGTAGTCCAGGTGCTCCGGCAGGAAGCGTTCGTTCCAGGGGAGGACGAGGATGCCGTCCAGGGCCTCAAAGACCCCCGGAAACCGGGAGTGGCTGTAGTCGAGCGCCTCGGGGCGCGCCAGGGTAAACGGCCAGCGGCTGTCGCCGAAGGTCCGCTGCCGCCTAAACACCTCGCACTCGAAGGCTGGCTTCTGGATGTAGCGCGGGGTCGCCGCGATGCCCTTCTGCTGGAGCCGGGCGCCGAGCGCCACCGCGCCGCCCGGGAGGACGCTCGAATCGACATCGAGGCAGTAGCGCCAGTAGGTATGGACGCTCTCCGGGCGGACCGCGGGGGTCGCGATTCCCGGTAGACCCGAGAGGGCGGCGGTCAGCCGGGCGGCGTTTTCGATCCGCCGTTCGACGAAAGATTGGAGCCGCGGGAGCTGCGCCAAGGCGACCGCCCCCTGGAGCTCGGAGAGGCGCGAGTTCAAGGCGAGGAAGGTGTGATCCGGATTCGGGTCGCCGTAGCCCCAGGCCTTGTTGATGAAGAGGAACATGCGGCGGGCCAGGGCGTCGTCGTCGGTGACGACGAGCCCACCCTCGCCGCTCGTCACGTGTTTGCCCTGCTGGAGGCTGAAGACGCCGATCGTCCCCATCGTCCCCGCCTTCCGCCCGCGGTCGCTGGCGAGAAACGCCTGCGCGCAGTCCTCGACCACCGGCAGCCCCCGGCTCCGGGCGAGGGCGAGGATGGGCTCCATGTCGCAGGGGTTGCCGAACAGATGGGTGACGACGATGGCGCGGGTCCGCGGGCTCAACACCGGCTCGATCGTCGCCGCGGTGACGTTCCCGGTCGCCGGATCGACATCGGCGAAGACCGGGATCGCCCCCTGGTAGAGGATCGGCGCGAGAGCCCCCATGTCGGTGATCGGGGAGGTGACGATCTCGTCGCCCGGCTCGGGATCGATCGCCGCGATGGCGGTGTGGAAGGCGGAGGTGCCGGAGGAGCAGGCCCAGGCGTGGCGGACACCTAAAATCTCGGCGAAGCGCCCTTCGAGGGTGCGCACGACGGTCCCCCGGGTGCTGGTCAGGGTACCGCTCCTTAAGACGTCGGCGAGGAGAGCCAGCTCCGCTTCGCCGAAGCTCCGGCCGGAGGCGTCCTGATCGGAAGGGAGCGCCTGGGGCGCTGCGATCCGGTGTAAGGCGACGGAAGAGATATCAGTCATGGTGAGCTCCCGAAGTAAAAGGACGAAGATCGGGGAGGGGAGAGCCCTTCTGGCGCCGACGCTGGCCGGAGAGCCGGAGCGCCGCCAATTGGGCGAGAAGCCGCAGATGTCCGGCGACGGAGCGCAGGACTTTCATCTTGGACTGGCCGAGGAGGCGCACTTCGAGGGTCGCCGGGTGCTCCACAATGACCGACCCCTGGAGGTCGAGCCGGGCGAGGATCTCGGCGACCCCCAGGAACCCTTCCTCGCGGAGCGCGAGCTCGGCCACCGCCGACCGGCGGTAGACCCGGAAGCAGCTGGTGTAGGTGTAGAGCTTCTGCCGCAGCACGAGCCGGTAGAGGAAGGACGCGCCGCGGGAGAGCGACAGCCGCCAGGCCGGCACGTTGAGCACCCGGCCCTCCGGGTGGTAGGGCGAGGCGGTCACCAGGTCGACGCCGTCGGCGAGCCGGGGGATCATCGCCGCCAGTCCGTGGGGGTCGTAGGTGCAGTCGCAGTCGATCGAGCAGACGATCTCGGTGCCCGCGGCGCGGATGCCGGAGAGGATCGCCGCCGCCACCCCACGGTTGCTGTCGTGCCCGAGGAGGGTGCAGTCCGGCCGGGAGCCGAAGAGCCGGCCGAGGAGGTCCCAGGTGCCATCCCGGCTGCCGTCGTCCACGAAGAGGAAGGAGACCACGTACTCCTGTTCGAGCGCCGCCGCCACGTTGCGGAGCGTATTGGCGAGGTAGACGAGCGACCGCTCCTCGTTGAAGCAGGGGATGACGACGGTGACCGGCGTGCGGGCTGCGGCACCAGGGGTGGAAGCCACCGCGACTTCCGGCCGCAACTCCACCGCGAGCGGCGTTACCGGGGGCGGGGAGAGCGGGACAAGCGCCGGCGCGACCGGCTCCGGCTTCGCCGCTTCGAGCCCGAGGAATTCCGCGATCCCGGTGACCTCGAAGGTCCGGAAGTAGTCCTCCAGCACCCATTCCATCTTGTCGAGGTTCCGGTAGTGCCGGACGCGGGTCAAGAGCGAGCCGGTGTTGAGCCGCGGCTGCTCGGGGTCGAGCTCCCAGACGTGGCAGTACATGACGAAGGGGGCGCCGTGCCGGTCCTGCCAGCGCTGGACCAGCGGCTTGATGAGAGTGTGGGGGAGCTGCCGGTAGCAGTTGCCCCCGGCGAGCGGGAGGGCGAGGCCGCAGAGCTGCAACGCCGAGGGGGGGATCTCCCAGAGGTCCCGGCCACCCGCGGAGAGCCGGTGCACCGTGTGCCGCCAGGGCTCCTTGGCGAAACGGCGGAAGAGCGGGCGGACGCTCGAATCGTAGGCGTAGCCCTCCTCGGCCACGATATCCAGGGCCCAGAGGTCCTGCGGACCGAGGAAGTGGGGCACCCGGTGGCCGAGGATGCGGGTGCCGGTCGCCCGCTCGAGAGCTTCGCGGGACCGCTTGAGGTCGTCGCGGAACTCCTCCGGGGTCATCTGCCGGATGGTGCGGTGCCAGTAGCCCCCGCTCGCCACCTCGTGCCCCCGCCGGGCGATCTCGCGGACGATCTCCGGCATCGCTTCCGCCACGCAGCCGAGAACGAAGAACGTGGCCCGGATGCCGAAGTCGTCGAAGAGCTCGAGCGCCTTTTCCGTGTTGCGGGCGATGCGGGTCTCGAACCGGTACCAGTTCTCCCGGGCGATCAGCCCCTCGAACGAGCCGACCTGGTAGTAGTCCTCAACCCCCACGGTGAGGAGCACACGCTTCTCCACGGTCCCATCCTCCAATGGAGACTCCGATCCTCTACGCTCGGGATCTGCGAGCCGATTCCAAACTTCGACCGACAACCTCGTTGTTACTGATTACAGCTGGCCTCAGGATCTGCAAGGGTCACGCCATGGAGGGCGCCAGCGATTTCGGCCTTGGAGCTCGCCCCTGGAAAGCGGGGACGCCCGCTCGTCGAGCTCGTCAGGTAGGAAAGATTTACGAGCCCGGCTGTTCAGGAATACAAAGGTTTTTCTCTATATCTCGATTGATTCGATCTCGCCCGCCCTCTCGCCGGCCCTCTCGCCGGCAAGGATGCCGGCGATCCGCTCCGCGGCCTGGCCGTCGCCGTAGGGATTCGACCGCGTTCGCCATGGCGCGGTAGGCCGCCTCGTCGGAGAGGAGGTGCTCCGCCGCGGCGACGATCTGCCGCCGGTCGGTGCCGACGAGCTTCGCCACCCCGGACTCGATCCCCTCCGGGCGCTCGGTCTTCTCCCGCAGGACGAGGACCGGGGTGCCGAAGGTCGGCGCCTCCTCCTGAATGCCGCCGCTGTCGGTCAGCACCAGCCGCGCCGCCCGCAAGCGGCGCACCAGCTCCAGGTAGCCGAACGGCTCGTGGAGCTCGAAGTTCGGGAGGCCCGAGAGCGCCAGGTGGGCCGGCCCCCGCACGTTGGGATTGGGATGCACCGGATAGACGAAGCGGACGGCGGGGAACGCCGCCGCGAGCTCTCTAAAGGCAGCGAAGATGCCTGCCAGGGGCGCTCCGAAGCTCTCGCGGCGGTGGACAGTGATCAGCACCTCGTCCCGCCTGGGCTCCGCCGGTACGAGCGCCGCGATGCGCAGGAGGGCGTCGACGACGGTGTTGCCGGTCAGGTGGACCCGCTCCGGCGGCACCCCTTCGCAGAGAAGAGTGTCCCGCGCCCGCGGGGTGGGGGCGAAGAGAGCGTCGGCGAGGAGGTCGACGACCCGCCGGTTGGCCTCCTCCGGAAAGGGCTGGCCGAGGTCCCCGGTGCGCAGACCCGCCTCGACGTGTCCCACCCGCACCCGGCGGTGAAAGCCGGCGAGGGCACCGACCATGGCGGTCGTCGTGTCGCCCTGGACCAGGAGCCAGTCCGGCGCGAGTTCGGCCAAGAGGCGGTCGAGGGCGGCGAAGGCGCGGGCGGCGAGCTCGTTGGGCGTCTGGTTGGGCCGCATGAGATCGAGATCGAAGTCCGGCCGCAGGCCGAAGAGCGCCTGCACCGGGTCCAGCAGCTCCCGATGCTGAGCGGTCGTCGCCACGGTCACCGCAAAACGATCGGCCCGGCGCTTTAGCGCCGCGATCACCGGGGCCATCTTGATGGCCTCGGGACGGGTGCCATAGAGGACGAGGATCTTCTCCATGCTGCGCGTCAGCTTACCCCGGTGCCTCGCGTGGCGCTCACCCGGTTCCAAGGGTACTGGCTCCGTTTGGTTCCGAGGACCGGCGACTGGCTGCGCGGAGCGCCCGAAGGAGACGGCCGCAGGATCAAACTGGAGCCAGTGCCGTTCGAAGTGATAACACCGGGAAGCACTCTGTGCTACGGTAGTGTCCAAACGGAACTCAGTCCTCTGGAGGTGCGACGACGTGCGACATTCGCTCAAAGGCAGAATTGTCCCCTTCGTGGTCCTGCTCGTCCTCTCTCTTCTCGCCCTCGGCGGCCCGGCCAGGGCGACCTCCCTGGCGGAGGTCAAGGCCCGGGGGAAGCTCGTCATGCTCGCCTTCCCGGACATGGAGAGCGCCTTCATCCGGGTCGACGTGGACCGCGGGCTCAACCACTTCACCGGCATCGACTACGACGTTCTGTCGGGTTTCGCCCGCTCGCTCGGGGTGCCGCTCGAAGTCCACCCGGTCAAGCCCGCCTTCTCGGATCTCGTCCCCGCCCTCCTCCGCGGCGAGGGGGACGTCCTCGGCAGCTCCTTCAGCATCACCGCGGAGCGGCGGACGAAAGTCGACTTCACCGAGCCCTACTTCGGCGTGCGGATGGTGGTGGTGGTGCCGAAGGAGAGCCCCATCCGCTCGGTCGCCGACCTCGCCGGCAAGATGGGCTCGGCCGTCCGCGGCTCTTCGCTGGAGGAGAAGATCAAGACGCTGGGCGACGTCAAGCTCCACTACGTCGATTTCATGCGCTGGAACTACGACGCCCTGATGGCGAAGGAGGCCGACTTCACGGTCCTCGAAGAGCCGTTCGTCTGGAGCCTGCTCGGCTCCTACCCCGATCTCAAAGTGGCCTTCGCGCTGCCCGGAAAGGATGCCTACGGCTTCGCCGTCGCCCCGAAGAGCGACCTCCATGCGGCCTTGGACGCCTACCTCGCGGAGATCAAGGGCAATGGGAAGCTCGATGCGATCGTCCGCAAGTATCTGGGGGACAAGGCGGGGTCCGGGGTGACCGGGAAGTAAGAATGACGCCCCCGAAACCAGGGCGCTCTACCGAGCGCTCTGGCTCCGGAGCGAAATAAGAATGGTCGCCTAGGGTCTGCGTCTATCAGTAGGCCTTCTGCAACTTCGCCGGCTCCTCGGTAACAGTCGCCTCCGAAGTGGGGAGAATTCTCACATAGTGATAGAGGCCCTTACCCTCGGTCGCTCTATCAAGCCCAACAATTACAACCAACCCAATCCATTGGCCGGGATTTCGCTTCACCAGGTAGTAGTCCGTTAAGCCAGAAGAATCTCCGGGCAACAACTGTTTAGTACCTCCGCCGCCGCTGCTGAACTTATAGTCAGATTCTTTTAGGCGCTTCTCCACTTCGGATCCAGGATAGAAGAACCCAACGTAGCCACAATCCTTCCATTGAACAGGCCCTTCTTCGGCTGGCCTAATAAAGGCGAGTGGTGGTTGGTTAACCCTCAGTGGCATCAGGCCGGTGTTTTTCGCGTCGCTGATAGAACCAAGATAGCATTGGACCAAGACCCAGGACACCTCCACAAGGTTGCGCGAGGTGTTTGTAAGCTGTAGTGACAGGGTGACCATAGCCAAATCTTTTTTCTCGCTTGGCTTGATTGACGCCTGTGCAAGGCCAGAAATTCGTCCCTCCTGTGTCTCTTGAAATTCAAAAATTTCTTGCTGTAGTTTTAATTTTTGATCTGGCCGACTATAGGAAAGGTATTGCATGAGTGTCCATGCCGCGACGCAGACCAACGATAAGATTTGCAGGAATTGAAGCACCCTTTCCACAGAGGACGGCCGCTTTGCCGAGATTGCTTCCAGGATTGTGTGCAGCTGTCTTTCGTTGAGAGGCTCCATGACTAACCTCCATGTCGCAATATCGTAGTACAATAATGATAGTCGTTTAGGGCGCTACATACAACGGAGGGTTAGCAATATGCAAACATTGACCTCTTTCTTGGCTGTACCCTTCATGATGGCGACAATCGGGTATGCCACCACGTCTCCCGCTGGCGACATGAACAAGGACAAGGGCACCATGGCCGCGCCGGTCGGCGACTCCATGAGCAAGGATAAGCGCATGGGCATGATGCACGCCAAGTCCTCCTCGATGAAGGGCGAGGTCACGGCCGTCAACGCGACCGCCAAGACCATAACCGTCAAGGGTAAGAGCGGCGACACCACCGCGACCTGGGACGACAAGACCACCGTCTCCCCGAAGGGCAAGATCTCCGCGGACATCAAGGTCGGCGACATGGTGACCGTCTGGTACAAGGCCGACGGCGATACTAAGACCGTTGTGCAAATCCGGCTCAATGACAGCGGTGGTGGCCATCTCCCGAGGAAGTGCCCTTGCCCAGATAAAACTACTTCGGCGATGTGCTGCAAGAGCTAACTATTTCTTCTCTGAAGGGTGGTGTCTCCTAGGCCAATACTAAGGCGCTCGATACGATACTGGCAGGCATGCTTGTACTGCCCGGCGCTCTGCGCCGAACCCGGGTGGCTCGATTCCCTTCCCTCCCACGGAATGGAATGACTTCGGCCTCCGGGTTTGTTATCCTCCAGGGAGACTACCGTCTCCCTACCGCCACTGCCATGGAAACGACGACCTCGACTTTAGACCTCTTCCACCCCGCCGTCGGCGCCTGGCTCAGCGGCCGCTTCGGTGCCCCCACGGAGCCGCGGCGCCAGGCCTGGCCGTCCATCCGCGCCGGGCGGCACACCCTGATCGCGGCGCCCACCGGCTCCGGCAAGACCCTCGCGGCAATCGACGACTGTAGAGCGCCACGCCAGACTTGAGCTAAGGCGACACCAAGCTTACGACCTGGTGAGCCATGGGCGATGCTTCCGGTAGGGAGGGTCGTGCATGGCGCCCAAGCTAAGTCTGGAGGCACGCATGACGATCATCGAGTTGCTGCGGCGGGGCTGGTCGCGAGTGGCGATCGCCAAGTCGCTGGGAGTCACGGAGGGTTCGGTCCGCTATCACGATCGCCGTCGCCAAGAAGGCAAGAGCGACGGTCGGGTGGGCCGGCAGCAGCACCGTTTAGCGGCGTTGTCGACGGAAGTAGAAGCATGGCTGTCGGCGGAGGCGAGCCGGCGAGAGCGATTGAATCTTGGGGCGTTGAAGGAATACTGGTGGTCGAGCACGGCTAAACAGGAAGTTTGCGATCGGTGCAGCGTTACTTCCGAGCTCACCATGCGCCGCCGCGCTTACGAGCTCGGCGGCGGGTGGAGACACCGGCAGGCGCCCAGGGCCAGGCGGACTGGGCTTTCTTTTCGGAGGTCGTGGTAGCTCGGCGAGCCGTGGATTTGCTGGGCTTCCATCTTCAGCTGTCCTGGTCACGCTTCGCTGCTCTGGTATGGGCTCTGCGCAAAGATCAGTTGTCCTGGCAGGAAGCGCACATCGCGGCGTTGACGCGGCTGGGCGGCGTTCCCGCCTGCATCCGGGTGGACAACGAGAAGACGGCGGTAGTGCGGGGAGCCGGTGCCTGGGGTGAGCACAATCCGGCGTACGAGCGGTTCGCCCAACGGGCTCGTTTCCACATCGACCTCTGCCCGCCGCGGGCCCCAGAGGCCAAGGGCAAGATCGAACGGCGGATTCGCGACCATCGGCACTGGCTCGATCCGCGATGCCGCGAGTGGGACAGCCTGGAGGAGCTCCAGGTTTGGACGGATGGACAGGTGCGATGTCGCGCCGAGCGTCGCCAGTGCCCGTCTACCGGCGGCTCCGTGCTCGAGGCGTGGGAGCAGGAGCGGCCGCTCCTGGGCGAGCTCGTGGCCCTACCTCGCCCCTTCGACGTGGTGGTCCGCCGCCGAGTGGCCCACGACTGTACGGTTCATTTCGAGGGGCGTGCCTACTCGGTTCCCTTCGCACTGCTGGAGAGGGAGGTGGAGATCTACGGCTGCTCCGGCGAAGTGGAGATCCGCCACGAGGGAGATTTGGTGGCGACCCACCCCCGTGGTACGCCGGAGCTCCTCGTCCTCAACCCGGCTCATTTCGAGGGCGAGCCGACCGACCGGGTGCTGCCGCCAACTCCCTTGGGGCGGATGGGCCAGCGGTTGGCGGAAATCGCCGCGATGGAGCCAGAGAAACGGCCCCTCGACCTCTACGCGGCGTGTGCGGAGGTGGCACGATGAGCGCTGCGAAGCCTCGCGTCGACCTCGACATCACCCGGGAACGGCTGCAGCGACTGGGCCTGGTCCATGCCGCCGAACAACTCGGCGAGCGGGTTACCGCCGCCGTCAAGGAGACTTTTTCCCCTCATCGTTTCCTCGACGAGCTGCTCGACGCCGAGCTTTGCGCCCGCGAAGAACGACGCGTGCGAACCGCCTTGCGCCTCTCGGGGCTACCGCTCGGCCAGACTCTCGCCAACTTTGACTTCAGTTTCCAGCCGTCGGTGGATAGGAGCCGTATCGAGACCCTGGCCACCTGCGCCTGGATCCGCGAGGGCTTCACGCTTCTGCTCCAGGGACCGCCCGGTGTCGGCAAGACCCACCTCGCCGTCGCTTTGGGGGTCAAGGCCGTGGAGAACGGCTTCTCGGTGGCCTTCTTTCGCCTCGAAGAGCTGCTGCTGGCCCTCAAACGGGACGGCGACCTACCAGCGTCTCGGCTGCGCCGACGCAAGCACAACAACGTCTCTCTGGTCATCGTCGACGAGGTGGGGTTCGAGGTGATGAGCCGGCAAGAAGCCAGTCTCTTCTTCCGTCTGGTGAGCTACCGCTACGGTCGGGGCAGCCTCCTGATCACCACCAATAAGGGGATTCGGGATTGGCCCGAGGTACTCGCTGGAGACGAGATCCTGGCGACCGCGATCCTCGATCGGCTGCTCCACCACAGCCATGTCCTCAACATCAAAGGCCGGAGTTACCGGCTGCGCGATCTCGAGCGGGCAGTGGAGCGGGCGGAGTGATCGAGCAGCTCGCCCATCTGGCGATTCGGCCGCCCTGGGAGGGGCTCCGGCCTGCCCCCACCCCAACCCCCGGCCTCCGCCCCTCCCAGGGCCGAGGAGCCTCTATGCCTCCCCCTACGGTCTTCCCCCGGGGACCGCCGGCCACCCCCTAATACCCCCGACACCCTCGGAACAGTAGGTGTCGCCTTAGCTCGTAAAGGTAGGTGTCGCTTGACAGACGACCTCGTGCGTCGGTCGCTTCTGAGCGACCTGGAAGAGACGGTGCAGGTGGTCTACGTCTCGCCCTTGAGGCGCTCTCGAACAACATCGAGAAGAACCTCTGGAGCCGCTCTCGGAGATCGAGCGGGAGTTGGCGGCCCTGAGTCTTCCGGCGGCCGGGATCCGCACCCTGGTGCGGACCGGGTACACCCTGCCTCGGTTCGGGCGGCCATGGTGAAGCGGCCGCCTCACATCCTCGACAATTGCCGTCAGGGCGTCTGCGGCACCGGTGAGAAAGGTGTAGGGTAGCAATGAGGAAAACCGCCTTCGTCCTGATGTCATTTAGCGCAGAGTTTGAGGCCGCGTACAAGTTTTTTATTAAACCAGCGCTTGAAGGGGTTGGCTTTGAGATAGCTCGCGCAGACGATATTCTTAATCAGAGAAACATTATGCAAGACATAATTTCCGGAATAGTTACTGCGGATCTGATAGTGGCGGATCTGACGGGCTCAAATCCAAATGTTTTCTATGAGTTGGGAATAGCGCATGCGCTTGAGAAGCCCACGATTCTCTTGACTCAATCCGTTGAGGAACTGCCTTTTGACCTGCGATCGTACCGTGTCTTGGCTTATCAAACTCATTTCGCAAAGATCGAGGATGCCCAAAACGATTTGGCGCGCTTAGCGAAGGGTGCATACGAGGGGACTACCCTCTTTGGCAATCCGGTTATAGATTTTCGCGCAAAGTCTCCGCAATCCTTCTTGAGTCCTTCGACTCCTTCAGTTTCCGATCTGGCGCGTATCAAGCCAGTGGACGATCGGGGCTTTATCGACCACTTGATCGATGTGCAGGAGGGCTACAGTCAGATCGCTAAACTTATAGAGCTATCTACGCAGGCGGCAGTAGCACTCACGCCCAAGGCCACAGAGCTAGCGAGTGGCATAGAGAAGGCTAGGGAGACAGGAGGCCAACTTGCAACCTCTCAGATCCGCTTTTTATGTGAGAGGTATGCTTCTTACGTTGAAGCGTACACGGCTGAGCTACAGCAGGTGAATGATCAATATGAAAATATATCAGACCACATTCAGGACAGTCTAGAGTTTGTTATGCGTAGTCAGCGTGAATCGCAAACGGCTCCTGATGATCAAACGCGGTCTTTTCTCGACATCATGAAGTCTACTCGGGCTAGCATTTACCTAGCCAGGAAAGCATATATGGGTGCACGCGAGAGTATGAGTGGCACGCTCGGCTTTGAGCGGACTATTCGCAGGAGTGGGCTAGCAGCCATGGCGGAAATCGACCGACTAATATCGAATTTCTCGAAGACGATTTCTTCGATTGATAGAGCGATCGAAGCCGCTGGGGGAGATTTGGCAGAGTAGAGCTAGGCCAATGAGGTGGCTGCGTGTAAGGGAATGACGTTGCCCAACGGAGGCCCTGTTCGGCACCGCTCTCTCCTTGGCAGGAGTGAACCAACTCGGCTGCGGACGGCGCTGTAGGTTGGACTGGCCACCACAGTTCACGAGGACGGCGGGTTTCAGGCGGGCTCCCGGAATGACTTCGGCCTCCCTGTTTGTTATCCTCTAGGGAGACTACCGTCTCCCTACCGCTACCCATGGAAACGACGCACCAATCCACTCTCGACCTCTTCCACCCCGCCGTCGGCGCCTGGTTCAGCGGCCGCTTCGGCGCCCCCACGGAGCCGCAGCGCCAGGCCTGGCCGTCCATCCGCGCCGGGCGGCACACCCTGATCGCGGCGCCCACCGGCTCCGGCAAGACTCTCGCCGCTTTCCTGGCGGCGATCGACGACCTCGTGCGCCGTTCTCTCCTGGGCGACCTCGAAGAGACGGTGCAGGTGGTCTACGTGTCGCCCTTGAAGGCGCTCTCGAACGACATCGAGAAGAACCTCGTCGAGCCGCTCTCGGGGATCGAGCGGGAGCTGGCCGCGCTCGGGGTCTTCCGGCGGCCGGCATCCGCACCCTGGTGCGGACGGGGGACACCCCGGCCTCGGTCCGGGCGGCGATGGTGAAGCGGCCGCCCCACATTCTCGTCACCACCCCGGAGTCGCTCTACATCCTCTTGACCAGCGACTCCGGCCGGCGGATGCTGGCGACGACCCGGACGGTGATCGTCGACGAGATCCACGCCGTGGCGGACGACAAGCGGGGCTCCCATCTCGCCCTCTCCCTGGAGCGCCTGGAATCTCTCGTCGGCGCGCACGCCGGCGGGTGTCGGCGCCTGTCGCGGGTCGGCCTCTCGGCCACCCAGCGGCCGATCGAAGAGGTGGCGCGGTTCCTCGTCGGGGCTACCCCAGAGGGGAAGACCGGGGAGGCCGCGGAGTGCACGATCGTCGACATCGGCCACCGGCGCGCCATGGACCTGGGGATCGAGGTGCCGGGCTCGCCGCTCGAAGCGGTGATGTCCGCCGAGACCTGGCAGGAGGTCTACGACCAGCTGGCCGACCTCATCCGCTCCCACGGCACGACCCTCGTCTTCACCAACACCCGGCGGCTCGCCGAGCGCGCCGCCCGCTTCCTGGAGGATCGGCTGGGCGAGGGGCAGATCGCGACCCACCACGGGAGTCTCTCCAAGGAGAAGCGGCTGGAGGCCGAGCGGCGCTTGAAGGCCGGGGAATTGAAGGCCCTGGTCGCCACCGCGTCGCTGGAGCTGGGGATCGACATCGGCTCGGTCGACCTCGTCTGCCAGATCGCCTCGACCCGTTCGATCGCCACCTTCCTCCAGCGGGTCGGCCGCTCGGGCCACCACCTGGGGGGGCTCCCCAAGGCGCGGATCTTCCCCACCAGCCGAGACGAGCTGATCGAGTGCGCCGCTCTAGTCGACGCCGCCCGTCGGGGCGAGCTCGACCGGCTCTACATCCCGGAAAAGCCGCTCGACATCCTCGCCCAGCAGATCGTCGCGGCTGACCGCTGCGGAGGAGTGGAAGGAGGACGACCTTTACGCCACCTTCCGCCGGGCCTACCCCTACCGCAACCTGGAGCGCGAGGAGTTCGACGGGGTGGTCGAGATGCTCGCTGACGGCTTCAGCACCCGCCGGGGCCGGCGCGGCGCCTACCTGCACCACGACGCGGTCAACGGTCGACTCCGGGCGCGGAAGGGGGCGCGGATCGCCGCCATCACCTCGGGGGGCGCCATTCCGGACACCGGCGACTACCGGGTCGTCCTCGAGCCCTCGGAGAGCGTCGTCGGCACCGTCAACGAGGACTTCGCGGTCGAGAGCATGCCCGGTGATGTCTTCCAACTCGGCAACGCCTCCTGGCAGATCCTGAAAGTCGAGCCGGGACGGGTCCTCGTGGCGGACGCCAAGGGGCAACCGCCCTCGATCCCCTTCTGGCTGGGCGAGGCGCCGGGCCGGACCGACGAGCTGTCGGTCGCGGTCTCGCGCCTCCGCGAGACGGTGGGGGAGAAGCTCGACCCCGCCAACGGCGGCAGCTTGGCCGCCGCCCAGGCCTGGCTCGTCGAGGAGCTCGGTCTCACGCGGGAAGCGGCGCGCCAGATCGCCGACTACCTGGCGACGGCCTACGCCGCCCTCGGCACCCTGCCGACTCGCACCACCCTGGTCGCCGAGCGTTTTTTCGACGAGGCGGGGGACATGCACCTGGTGCTCCACTCGCCCTTCGGCAGCCGGGTGAACCGGGCCTGGGGGCTCGCCCTTAGGAAGCGCTTCTGCCGGACCTTCAACTTCGAGCTTCAGGCGGCGGCCTCCGAGGATGCCATCGTCCTCTCGCTCGGCCCCACCCACAGCTTCCCTTTGGAAGACGTCTTCAAGTTTCTCCACTCCTCCTCGGCCCGAGACGTCCTCGTCCAGGCGCTCCTCGATGCCCCGGTCTTCGGGGTGCGCTGGCGCTGGAACGCCAGTCGGGCCCTCGCCCTCCTCCGCTTCCGCGGCGGCAGGAAGGTTCCACCCCGGCTCCAGCGCCAGGAGTCGGAGGACCTGATCGCGGTGGTCTTCCCGGATCAGCTCGCCTGCCTCGAAAACATCGTGGGCGAGCGCGAGATCCCCGAGCATCCGCTGATCGAGCAGACGATCCACGACTGCCTGACCGAGGCCATGGACGTCGAGGGCCTCCTCGCTATCCTGCGCTCGATCGAGGCGGGGGAGGTCGAGCTGGTGGCCCGCGATCTCACCGAGCCCTCGCCGCTGGCGCACGAGATCATCAACGGCCCGGTCTACACCTTCTTGGACGACGCTCCCCTGGAGGAGCGGCGGACCCAGGCCATCCACACCCGCCGCTTCGCCGACCCGTCGACCGCCGCCGACCTGGGAGCCCTGGACCCGGAGGCCATCCAGCGGGTCCGCACCGAGGCCTGGCCGGAGGCGGAGAGCCCCGACGAGCTTCACGACGCCCTTTCGACCTTGGGGTTCTTGACTGCGGCGGAGGGGGAACGCTCGGCCTGGGAGCCCTATCTGCGGAGTCTCGCTGCCGAGGGCCGGGCCGCGGTGCTGACCCCCGAGTCCGGGCCGGCCCTCTGGGTGGCCGCCGAGCGGCTGCCGCAGCTCACCGCCATCTACCAAGGACGGGAGATCGCCCTCACTCCCGCCCTCGCCGTACCCCCGCGCTTCGCCGCCCGGCCCTGGACCCCCGAGGAGGCGCTGGTCGAGCTGATCCGCGGCCGGCTCCAGGCCGTGGGACCGGTGACGCCGGCAGATCTCGCCGCGAGCCTCGGCCTGCCGGTGGGCCGAATCGACGGCGCCTTAGCGGCCCTCGAAGGGGAGGGCTTCGCCATGCGCGGGCGCTTCACCGCGCCCAAGGCCGCCGACATCGAGTGGTGCGAGAGGCGGCTCCTCGCCCGCATCCACCGCTTCACCCTGGACCGGCTGCGCAAGGAGATCGAGCCGGTCGCCCCGGCCGACTTCCTGCGTTTCCTCTTCGCCTGGCAGCGGGTCTCGGAGCCGGGGGAGGGGCCGGAGAGCACGGCGGCGGTCCTCGCCCAGCTGGAAGGGTTCGAGGCGGCCGCGGCGGCCTGGGAGGGGGAGATCCTGCCGGCCCGGGTCGCCAAGTACGATCCCGCCTGGCTCGACAGCCTCTGCCTCGCCGGCCGCTACGTCTGGGGCCGGGTGGCGGTGCCGCCGACGCCAGAGGGGCGGCGCTCGGGGCCGGTCAAGGCGACGCCGCTCGCGCTCCTCGGCCGTTCGAACCTCGGCTTCTGGCGGCAGGTCGCGCCCGGTGTCGACCCTCGGGAGCTGCCGCTCTCCGGTTCGGCGCGGGCGGTCTACGATCGACTGGCCGAGCGCGGGGCCTCCTTCTTCGGCGAGATCGCGACCGGCGCCGGGCTCCTCCACACCCAGGTCGAGGAGGCCCTCTCCGAGCTGGTCGCCTGGGGCCTCGCCACCGCCGACAGCTTCACCGGCCTCCGGGCTCTCCTCGTGCCGTCGAACAGGCGGCCGCCCCTCCACGCGGTGGAAACGGGAGTGGGAAGCCGGCGGCGGGGCCGGGTGAGCGCTTTCAGTATGGAGAACGCGGGCCGCTGGTCGCTCCTCCACGTCCCCCCGGTGCCGCCGGCCGACCCTTCCGACGAGGCGATCGAGACGGTCGCCTGGACCCTCCTCGCCCGCTACGGGGTGGTGTTCCGGAGATTGCTGGAGAGAGAGACGCTCCTGCCGCCCTGGCGGGACCTGCTCTGGGCCTACCGCCGGCTGGAGGCGCGGGGCGAGATCCGCGGCGGCCGCTTCGTCTCCGGTTTCTCGGGCGAGCAGTACGCGCTGATCGAAGCGGTGGGGAAGCTCCGGGCCCTCCGCCGCGAGCCCCACAAGGGGAACCTCGTGACGGTCTCCGCCGCCGATCCGCTCAACCTCGTCGGCATCCTCACCCCCGGCCCCCGGGTCTCCGCCCTCGCCGGCAACCGCATCCTCTTCAAGGACGGCATCCCCATCGCCCTCTACGAGGGGAAAGAGACCCGCTTCCTGATCGACATGGACGCGGCGGCGAGGTGGCAGGCGCACACCGCGCTGGTACGGCGGCCGGTGGTGCCGGAGCTTCAGGCATATCTGGGGAAGTCGGCGTAGGCGTAGGCGACGATCTTTCCTACCGTCGTCCGCGCAAGCGAGCCAACTCAGCCTCTGCCGCGTCGGCCCGCTGACGCTCCGCATCGGCCCGCTGGCACTCCGCGTCGGCCCGCTAGTTCCGCATCCGCCCGCTGACGTTCCGTTTCGGCCTGCTCCTCCGTCGTCGGCACCAGGGTCCCGTCGGCGCGGAAGAGCCGAACCCAGTCGTGCTTCCTTCCCACCGCGACACCCTGCCAGGCACCGAGGTAGATCTCCAACTGTTCGCTCCAAAGCCGCCCCTGCGCATCGGGCAGGATCGGCCGATAGGAGCGGCCTGACAGGCGATACCCTTCCAGCTTCCCCGTCTCCGGATGGATCGGCCAGGTAGTACTCCGCCGTGCCGAAGACCCGGGCGTAGAGATCCTTCTTCTCGGTGCGGTCCTTCTGGGCCGTGGAGGGGGACAGCAGCTCGACGATGACGTCCGGCAGCCGCCCGCCCTCCTCCCAGGAGATCCAGGCCTTGCGCTCGCGCTCCGGGTCGACACCGCCCACCCAGAAGACATCCGGTCCCCGGAAGGCGCGCTGCTTCAGGCCTTTTTTCTCCTCCTCCGAGACCTCGCGCGCCTGTTCCACGGAGTAGTAGACGAACATATTGCCGCCGACATAGAAGTCGGTCCTGCCGCGCTCCACCATGACCAGGCGGATCAACTCCCGCAGGAGGGGAAACTCCAAGCTGTGCCACTCGGTCTCCAAAGGCACTCCGTCGTCGTAGACGAGCTCGAAGGGCAGAGGCGCGAACGCCGCGAAGGCTGGCTGGCTCATGGCGTGCTCCCTTACGGAGTCGTTCTTGGCGAGAACTTTATGCCGCATCGCCGTAAAGAGAAGGGGAAAGGAGCCCCTTTCTGGAGGAAAGGATAGCACGAGGGTCTTGGGGCGTCGGGACTCCCTTCAGTCCTCCCAGCGCTCGCCAGCCGCCAGGAGTGCGGTACGGATGACCCCTGCATCCAGCCGGAATCCGAGGGTCTGAAGGGAGCGAATGACTTGCGAGGCGGAGGGGATCAACCCGGCCCGCTTCGCTCTTAGGACAGCTCCGAGCGTACCGATGATCGGCACATCCAGAGCGCGAGCGCAACTTCTTGCCGCCGCATCGTCCAGTACGGCCCGACAGCCTGGCCTCTCCAGCACGAGCGCCAGGACCGCCGATTCACCGGCTCCGAGACTCCATTCAAGGACTGCGGCGGGGATCTCTCGGGGAGATGCACGCTCACCCCAACCGCTTTCTAAGGCCTTGCGGGCTGGATCGGCGAGCGCGCCTGCCAGTATCTCGGCAGTGACTGCGTCTGGAATCAGGAGTTCGGTCGTTAGCCGAGTAAGAAGATCGAGATGACCGATCCTGGCCAGTGAGATGATGGGCGAGGCATCGGCGATCCAGGTTTCACTCACCGCCGGCTTCCGCCAAGATCTCCTCTGCGCTGTACTGGAAGGGGGATACCCCGAAGCGCCCCAATGCATCAAGGAACTCGCCGCGGGAGACCCCGGCGATTTCGGCGGCACGGCCTTGCGAGACCAGCCTCAGCTCGAACCACTTCACGGCCGCGGCCAAGCGCATCTCGCGGGCGAAACCCGTAGGATCCTGGTGGAGAGAAGCAAGGGCGCCTTCAGGCACCTCGATCGTCATCCGAACCATGGATCGCACTCTAACATGACGAGCAGAGCGAGTTACCCGGAGGTACAGACCCGCCTGTCGTCATTCCGACTTCCCCGGTTCGGCGCCCGTTTCGGGAATCCCATGGCAATGTCCCGGGACTCGGTCGCCGGACTTGAGAGCAAGGTAAGGGGACAGCGTCTCTCGCGTCCAAGACTCAGGTCTAGACCGCCGGCCGCCGCCCTGTCGTACCCCCATCTGGGGGTGTGCTCCGCACCCTCTCTCTCTTTGTCCCCCCACCGAGAGTCGACGTCCGCAAACTCCGTTTCGACTTCCCCTCGTTTCTGCTCCCGCTCCGCAAACTTGGTGACTCTGTCCAGGGACTGCGCTTTGCGGTCGGCGGACTCGATTGCAAGATAGGGAGACAACGTCTTCCAGATCTGGACTCGGCTCCGGTGCCGCGCCGTCGATATCGAGCACCGGGACTGAGATGTCGAGCGCCGGGACCGAGACTCAGAGTCCCCGGACGTAAGGCCCGCGTTCAGGAACGTAGAGTCGCCGTCCCGTCCCCACGGTTGGACTCCAGGGTTTAAGACCGTCGTACCGGGGCTGCGATCTCAAGTCCCGGCACTGCGACCCAAAGTCTTGGGCCGGAGACTCAACGCCCCGCGACCCCGACCGCGATCCCGGCACCGCGACCCTCGGCGGGGGGACGGCGATTCGTCGTCCCGGTATCACGATGTCGAGTCCGGGGACCACAACCCAGAGTCGCGGGGCGACAGCCTTTATCCCTGACGGAGCACCGAAGTCCCGGGACTATGAACTTAAGTCCCGGCGCTCCGTCTTCGAGTCCCGGTCCCGAGACCCTCAATCGCGGCGCCGAAGGCTTTGTCCCGGTCTCTGTCGTCAAGTCTCGATCCCGAGAGCCGAGATAGCGGCGCTCAGAAACGATGTCCGGGGAGTCTGTCTTTGAGTCGGGGTACCGAGACCTGCGATCGTGGTGCCGAAAGCATGGTCCCGGGACTTTGTGATGGGAGCCCCCGATGGACCCGCCGACCCGCTCGCGTAAGTACGTTGGTCGTCGCGCGGATCTCGGGGTAAACTTAAGCCATGAAGAGCACTGCCCAGCTAGAAAGGAAATTCTGAGCCTCCCTCCCGAGGAGCGGGCGTACTTGGCGTTGGCAGCGTGGGAGAGCCTTGAGGCCGATCCGGCTTTTGCGGCGGATCGCACGCTCGATCCTGAAGGTATCGCGCTAGCTTTGGAGCGAGACGCCGAGATCGAATCCGGTTCGTGTGGCCCAACGGCGGACGATCACCGATAGTGGAAGGAACATGATGCGAACAACGGTGTGTGCCGCAATTGCCTTTATCTCTCTGATGGCCTGCTCGGTCGCCTCACAGAGGTAAATAAGGTCGTGAATATCTGGCCGGGCGTAGCGCCGGGTTCCGAGAAATGGACCCACAAGGAGAGGACTGCGGAGAACACTCCTCTTGGGACTGTGGTCTTCAACGTGGTCACTCCGACGTTGACGGCTTACCTTCCGGAGCGCACCCAGGCGACGGGAACCGGTGTCATCATCGCTCCTGGCGGCGCTTTCGTTGCACTGGCCATCGATCTCGAAGGGAACAATGTCGCGCGCTGGCTTCAGGCAAAAGGCATCGCCGCGTTCGTGCTCAAGTATCGGCTCCTGGAAAAGCGCCAGGAAGGCATTCCGGAGATGAACATGGACGAGGTCGGTAAGTATGGCATTGCAGATGGAATTCAGGCCCTCAAAGTGGTTCGGCAGCATGCGGCGGAATGGGGCCTCTCTCCCGACAGGATCGGTTTCATGGGCTTCTCGGCTGGAGCCATGGTCGCCAGCGGCTCCCTGCTCCAGACGGACGCCGCGGCGCGTCCGAGCTTCGCTGCGATGATCTATGGGGGTCCCTTCGGCGTCATGCCCGCCATTCCGGCAAAGCTGCCCCCCATGTTTCTAGCGTGGGCGCAAGACGACACAGTGGCGCGCGAGCCCATCGTCAAATTTTATCAAGCGCTCACCTCAGCGGGCCATAAACCCGAGGCCCACATTTTCAGCGCCGGCGGCCATGGCTTCGGCCTGCGAAAGCAGGGCACCAGCAGCGATCATTGGATCGATGCATTCTATGACTGGTTGGAAGCGCAGGGACTCACCAAGCGGGCAGGAAAATCCGGTCGCTGACCGGCTGATCACGAACGGCATCGAAACACCATCCAGGGCGTTCGGCTTGGCTGTTGCTCTACCGCAGAGGCGAAAGGAGGACGAGGGTGGATTTCGATCTCGCTGAGACACTCGACATTCTGGAGCGCACGCCATCTGTGGTGGGCACCCTTCTCCGTGGCACCAGCCCTTCTTGGTATACGGCCAACGAAGGTCCCGATACGTGGAGTGCGTTCGACATCGTGGGCCATCTCATCCATGGCGAGGAGACGGACTGGGTTCCTCGGGCTCGGATCATTCTGGAGCATGGTGACACCCAGCCGTTTGAGCCGTTTGACCGCTTCGCACAGTTCAGCCGGTTCCCCGGCTGGTCCCTGGACCAACTCCTCGACCAGTTCACGCACCTTCGTCTGGCCAACCTCAAGATCGTCAAAGACTGGCGCCTGACGGCCACTCAGTTGGCCCTCCCGGGCCGACACCCCGAACTCGGCTCGGTCAGCCTGCGACAGCTCCTGGCGACCTGGGCCGTACACGACCTCAACCACATTGCCCAGATCGCTCGCGTCATGGCGAAGCAGTACAGCAACGAGGTCGGTGCCTGGCGGGCCTATCTCTCCATCCTCAGCCGCTAGCGTTGCGCCAAGCGGCTGGTCTGAGCACTGAGGGCCTAAAACAGAGAATCCTACCCCATAGACCAATTCCCATATTTATTTGGTCATCCGTTGAGACTGAGATTTGTATGTCTTGACGGGCTCTGCGGTATAATCAATCCTGGTCCAGGAGCCCGAGTAAGCGTCAGCATCTTCGCTAGCTGGTCTCGGCACGCCTCGATTGGCTTTGTGGCTTTTGGGGTAGAGGTAAGGCCTTCGCATGAAGGGCGTATGTGGGGCGCCGAGTAGGCTCAAGTTTGAAAGAAGCTGGAATCGTAGGCCATACATCGAGAGGGCTGTCATGGCACAGACGGTTAAGCATGAGTTAACAGAGAAGCAGAAGCAGCAACTATCCTCCTCAATTCGCGGCTATGTGAAGTGGTTGCGCTCGAAGGTTAATGTCATCGGTGCCGACAGATACAGGTTGTTCGTCTTCCCAGAGCCGACACAGGAGGATAAGTTGATGTGGCTGGATCCCTCTCTTGAGGGAGTCGTGCACTTCAACACTTACAACGTATACAAGAGTAGCTTCGAGTTTTACCGGATGATATTACTCCATGAATGTTTTCATTTGTATGTCCAGGACATTCCCAATAAAGAAGACGCAAAGAGGGTGAAGGACGACTTTGGGGATGTGATTATGAAGTTGCTTGACATCGAAGCTGACTACTACACCGCCTTGTACTACAAGGAAAGGCGTAATGCGTCCCTGGTTGATATCTTTAGTTTGTACTACCAGGGAAGTCGGATGTTTGGTGACCCGAAGATTAGAGTGACAAAGCTTGAGCGCTTCATCGGAGCAGTTCTCAGTATTGCTAGCGTCTTTCTTGCCCATCCGGAGGATGGATCAATCGAAGAGAATGATCTTTACTTGCCGACCGTTAGCAATATTCCAACCGAAGATAGCATTCATATTCTCATTGCTAGGAAGTCGCATTTCGTGCTTAGCGCCATTCATGCTGACTATCAGGACCTATACGAGATGAAGAAGTGCTATACCAGTGCTGGAGAATACACGCTCAAGGGATATGTGGATAGGCTAATTCACTTTGCAAGTAAGGCGCTGGGACATCCTATCTCAGACAAAATTAGTCGAGAGCTTGGGGGTCTAAGATCTGTTCCATGAAAGGTAATATAGCTGCTTCCAACCAAATTGTTCAAGCGGAGAGCTGGCTCATTCTCCGGCGGTGGCGGACTTTTAGCCCCGGCTCTGCCGGCGGTATCTGACTCGCCTGTTTCCCTAGTGGCACGTAACGACGAAACCGCCAGTACTTCGATTACAATATCTCGGTATGAAACCGAGCCAAATTTCTCTGAGCGAAGAAGAAAAGTCCGAGTTGGAATCCTGGCCGGACCAAGATCCCTTCGCGGATGTGCTGGTCGGGCAGGGTGGTCTGGCCGCGGCTCAGTTTGGCGATCCGGTCGAGCGAGAACGGTCCCGCGTTCTAGCGCTGGAGGAGGAGCAGCACATCTAGGGCCCAGCAGGGAAGGGCCCGGGTAACCGGTCAACCCTCGGCGAGCTTCATGCGCTTGCCGTGGACGACTGCGATGACCTCAAGTTCGCCACCGATGGCCTTGACGTACCGGCGAAGCGTCGAGATCCGATGGTCTTCCCGTCGCTCCAACTTAGAAAGCTGGGCGGGGTGATCTCAACCTTTGTCGCGAGCTCTTCCAGGGTCACCCGCGGCTTCCAGCAACGCTCGCAGACCCATTCCCAAGAGTTCGCCCTCGACCTCTCGATCAATGGCCTTCAGTTCCTCGGCCGAGAACTTTCTCTCGCGAATATCCTTCCAGCTCTTCATGACCCGTCTTCCTGGCGCCGCAACCGTCAAAGATCTGTGGTGTCGGCGGCGGTTAGCTTGTCGTTGAGCAGGTAATCGTCGCTCACGTATTTCAGGATCACGCGGCCGACCTGGGGATCGAAACGTTCGGCGACCGGCCGGACCACGACCCCTTCGCGGATGTGCTGGTCGGACAGGGTGGTCTGGCCGCGGGAGAGCTCGGCGACCCGTTCGAGCGAGAACGGTCCGCGTTCCAGGATCGGCACGGTGGCGACGCCGTGGCGGTCGCAGAGCGCCACGAAGTCGTCGTAGTCGAGATAGTGCTCGTCCACCAGGATGTCGAAGGCGGCGAAGCCGAGCCCGTCGCGCCGGCCGTAGTGCAGGCTTTGGACGCGGCTGCCGTAGATCTCGCCGTAGAGGATCGCCACCGGGTGGCCCTGCTGCCGGAGCTCGTCGAGCAGGCTCCGCACCGGTTCCAGAGTGGCGGGGAACCAGTAGGTGTTGGTGGCCATCGCCTCGGGTTCCGGACGCTTGCGCTGCAGCCCGTGCGAGCCGGCGAGGAGCGCGCCCTCGACCCAGCCGATGCGGGCGTTGGTGCCGTGGATCTTCTCGCTCACCACGACCTCTTCGCCGAGGATGAAGACGTCGGGGAAGTTGCGCAGGTTTTCGATCTCGGTGTATCTCTGGAAGAGCGGATGGTTGGGCTCGGAATCGCCGGCCGAGAACTTGACCGGCGGCCGGAACTTGCCGATTCCGTAGTGCTCGCGCACGTCGGTCCCCACCGGCCAACTCGGATCGTCGGGCCGCACCACCAGCCCGAAGGAGGGCTCGCCGCGCAGGCGCACCTGACGGACGACGAGCTCGCGCTCGCCCTCGACGTTGGTGCGTTCGCTCAGGTAGCTCACCACGCCGAGGCGCTCGGCCATCTCCCGCGGCAGGGTGCTGTCGGGCGGAATGAAGACCACCCGCTCGCCGGGCGCGAACTCAGGGCTGCCGTCCTCGCGTTTGCGGATCACCGCCTGCCAGCCCTTGATGCGGGCGAGGAAGAGGCGGTCGGCGTTGGGGTGGGGGTGGACGGCTTCGATTTCGACGACGTTGGCGATCACCGAGGACATGAAGGGTTCCCTCGCGACTCAACCATCCCGGCGCAGCAACACCACTGTCTGATCGTCCAGCTGCGGCTGGCCGGCCGCGAAGTCGACGGTCGCCTGGTCGATGGCGTCGACGACTTCCTGGAGCGAGCGGTCGCGGTTCTCGGCGAGGAGGGCGAGGAGGCGCTCGGTGCCGAACTCCTCGTCGGCGGGGGAGGCGCACTCGGTGATGCCGTCGCTGTAGATGCAGACGAGGTCGCCGGGGCCCAGGGCGACCGACTTGAGGAGATAGCGGCTGCCGGGGAGGATGCCGATGGGCAGGCCTCCCGAGCCCAGCTCCTCGATCTCGCCGCTCCGGCGGAGCAGAAGGCCGGGGTTGTGACCGGCGTTCAGGTAGTGGAGGGCGGCGGTCGCCGGGTTGAGCTCGGCCAAGAGCAGGGTGATGAACTTGTTGGCCGCCGAGGACTCGAAGATGTGGCTGTTGAGGCGCTCGAGGAAGGCCGGCCCCAGGCCGCTCCGGTCGAGGAGCAGGCGGAGCGCCGAGTGGAGGGTCGACACCATGAGCGCCGCCGGCATCCCCTTGCCCGAGACGTCCCCGAGGGCGAGGCTCACCGTTCCGTCGGGGAGGGCGAGGAGGTCGTAGTAGTCGCCTCCCACCTGGCGGGCCGGCCGGTTCCAGCCGATCAGCTCGAAGCCGGCGACCACGGGGGCGCCCTTGGGGAGGATCTGGCGCTGGATCTCGGCGGCGAGCGTGAGCTCGCGCTCCAGGCGCTCCTTTTCCAGGGCCTGGCGGTGGAGCCGGGCGTTTTCGAGGGCGATCGCCGCCTGGTTGGCGAAGAGCCCGAGAGTGCGGCGGTCGCCGGCCGGGAAGGGGCCGACCCCGCGCCGGCTCTCCTTGTCGCCCACGGCGAGGAAGCCGCGCGGCTGGAGCTCGATCGCGATCGGCACCCCGAGGAAGTGGCGGGCGCCGGGCAGGAGGTCCACCGGCGCCGCGTCGCCGCCGTCCAGGAAGACGGCCAAGGTCGGATCGTTCAAGGCGAAGTCGAGCCCCGCCTCGCCGCCGAAGGTACGGGTGGCGCGATAGCTCTGGCCGCCATCGCCGTCGAGGAGATAGAGGGCGCCCCGCCGGGCGTCGAGGAGCGAGACGGCGCGGAGCAGGATCTCCTCGGAGAGCTGCTCCAAATCCAGGGTCGCGGCGACCGCGAGGCCGACGTCGTAGAGGGCCTCCAGCTCGACACCGCGGTAGTTGACCTGGAAATGCTGCTCCTTCAGGCGGCGCTTCAGAAGACAGCCCTTGGCGGTGGCGGCGAGGAGGAGGGTGAGCGGCTCGCCGGTCACCGGAAGGGGCGCCGCCGAAGCGGGCACCACGACCAGGGCGCCGCCGGGGATCGGCAGGATCGCTACGCCTTCGGGGAGGGAGGAGGGGGCGATCTCGTCGGGAAAGTCGTGCTCCCCGGCTCCCACCTCGAGCTCCAGGAGCCCGCCGCTCGCGAGGTAAAGGGCGGCGGCGGTGGCGCCGTGCGCGATCGACCAGAGCGCGAGCAGGCGGAGGAGGAAGGGACGGTCGTTGGCTTCGTCGCGGGCGAGGGCGGAGAGCTCCTCCCAGTCCGGACCGGGCGCCGCCAGGCCGAGCGTTGCCACGCGGCTAGGAGTGGAGCTCGGCGACGGCACGGGTCTCATCCGGGAAGATCCGGGCGTACTGGGCGAGCCCCATGATGTGGAAGGTCTTCTCGATCGTCGGGGTCAGGCAGCAGAAGCCGAGGTGGCCACCGATCTCGATCATCTTCTCGATGATCTCGATGAGGATCGAGATGCCGATCGAGTTGACGATCTTGGTGCCCGCCAGGTTGAGCAGCAGCGCCTTGTAGCCCTCGTCGAGAAGCTTGTAGGCCACCCGGGCGATCTCCTCGCCGCCCTGGTTGTTGATGTACCCCTCCGTGTAGATGACCGCCAGGCCGTCGCGGCGGTCCACGGTCACGTTCAGGCTCTCGGTCATCGCGTCAGTCCCCGCTTTCATCGCGCCTTGCTCATGATCACCGTCGTGCCGTCCACCCCGGAGCGGATCTCCACCTCGTCCATCAGGCCGCGGATGATCTTCAAGCCCCAGCCCCGCTTGCGCGTCGCCTTGAGCTTATCCTCGATGTGCGGTTCCGCGATCCCCCCGGGAGAGAAACCGACGCCGGTGTCGCGCACGGTGATCCGCAGATTCTCCGGTTCCTGGGTTCCCAGCACCTCGAAGGTCATGTAGACCTTGCGGTCGGGCGAGTGGCTGTGCTCGAAGGCGTTGATGCACGCCTCGACGACGGCCATCCGGACCTCGTCGATTCTATCCGGACTCATCTTCATGAACTCGGCCATGGCGGTCGCGGTCTTGCTGGCCGCGATCTCCATGTCGGGCACCATGGGGAGCGTCAGCGTAACCTCCCGCAGGATGGCGTTGCCGGTCATATCCGTGTCCGTCGCCTTAAGATCCAGAGCTCAGAAGGAGAGGTAGAGCTGCAGGGCGTAGAGGACGAGTGGATGGATCTGGTCGTGGGCCAGGAGCACTCCGAAGCTGGCCAGCGCCCCGGCGGAGAGCATCAGCTTCACCGGTACGTGTGGGACGGCAACGTGCTTACGAATGGATTGTAGCATTGGCGATCCTCCCTCGCCTGTCCCATTTCGCAAGGGTGCTGCCAGGCCGCTCTCGACCGGGGTCGTTCCCCCTAAGCTCTTTACTTTCAATGGGTTTCCTGCAAGGAGAGCAAGCGATTGAGGGTACTATGAAGCACTCGTAGAGACATTTTGCCCCGGGATTGGGGCGTCGCGGAACGGGAGCGTCCCACATCTCCCCGGAAACCGGGAGAAAGAGACAGAATGTCGCAGGATAGTCACTTTGTCGCGGCACGCTTTTCCCGCGCCTCCCTGTAGAATCGCCGCCCCTACGGAGGTATCCATGCCGACGATTCCGAAGTCCCTTTCGCTCGCTCTCCTCGCTCTCGCTGTCGTTTTCACCGGGGCTCTCCCTGCCCAGGATAAGAAGCCCGCGGGCGGCAAGGCCGACATCCTCCTCACGCGAGCGGACGCTCCGCGCTGGGCGCTCGCCATTCATGGCGGCGCCGGGGTGATCCCGAAGACCCTGCCGGAGGCCGAGAAGCAGCAGTACTTCAAATCGCTCCAGGCGGCCCTGGCGCTCGGGAGGGACGTCCTCGCCGGCGGCGGGACGAGTCTCGACGCGGTGGAGAAGGTGGTGCGCTATCTGGAGGACGATCCGCTCTTCAACGCCGGCAAGGGGGCGGTCTACACCCACGACGGCAAGCACGAGCTGGACGCCGCCATCATGAGCGGCAGAGATCTCGCCTGCGGCTCGGTCGCCGAGCTGACGACGATCAAGAACCCCATTTCGCTCGCCCGCCTGGTGATGGAGAGGTCGCCGCACGTCTTCCTCGTCGGTGCCGGGGCGGAGCGCTTCGCAGACGAGATGAAGGTGCCGCGGGTGCCCAACAGCTTCTTCGACACCGAGTACCGGTTCCAGCAGCTCCAGGAAGAGCTGAAGAAGGAGCGGGGGGAGGGGGGAGCCGGCAGTCCGGACAGCAAGCATGGCACGGTGGGGGCCGTGGCTCTGGATATCCATGGCGACCTGGCCGCCGCCACCTCGACCGGGGGGCTCACCAACAAGCGCTACGGCCGGGTGGGGGACGTGCCGATCGTCGGCGCCGGCACCTATGCCAACAACCAGACCTGCGCCATCTCCTCGACCGGCATCGGCGAGCAGTTCATCCGCCACACGGTGTCGCACGACATCTCGGCTTTGATGGAGTACCGCGGCCTCACCCTCCAGCAGGCGGCCGATCTCGTCGTCCACAAGAAGCTCAACCCCGGCGACGGCGGGGTGATCGGCGTCGCCCACGACGGCTCGATCGCCCTCGTCTTCAACTCCGAAGGGATGTTCCGCGGCGCCGCGGATGCCAAGGGGCGGTTCGAGGTCAAGATCTGGGAGTAGGGGGGGCTCCGTCTGGTCCTGCGGGCCTGCTCCTTCGGGCGCTCCGCGCAGCCAGTCGCAGGTCCTCGGAGCCAAACGGAGCCACCACCGAATCGGGGCTACTGCCCCGGTGCCACCTGGAGACTCCCGGTGGGGCCGATCGCCAGGGCCGGCGCCGAGATGCCGCCCAGGAGCGGCTCGTCGCCGCCGACCACGACGACCTCCCGGCCGGCCCCGAGCACCTGGGTGAAGACCCCGCCGAGGCTCGCTTCCCAGACGAGGTCGGGGACGGCCCGGCCGAGGGCGCCGGCCTCGATCCGGCGGACACCGCGGGCCAGGGCCCGGAAGCGCAGCTCCCGCCGATCGAAGCAGGCGAGACCGGCGAGGCTCCCCACCCAGAGCCCGCCGTCGGTCCGGCGCAGGACCTCCCCCTCGTCGCAGGGTCCGGGACGGAAGAAGAGGTGGATGGCGAGGCTCTCGTCCAGGGCCACGGCATGCGCCGTCGGCGTCCGGCCGAGCCGCTCCGCCAGGGCGGCGTCCAGGGCGGGGGTGAGGAACACCCCATCCTCGATCAGGTCGACCGGCCGCCTGGCGTCGCCCGCCAGATCGAAGGGGAAGGGGAGGCCGCGGGGGTCGGTGCCGTCGTCACACAGGCTGACCATGGGGTGGAAGACCTGCTGCCCCAGGCGGCCGGAGAGGACGGAGGCGTTCTCGGCGAAGGCGGCGGAGGAGAGGGCGAGCCGGTTGAGGAGGTCGACGAGGGCGGCGGTCGCCTCGGGGGCGAGGAGGAGGGGGAGAGGGCCCGGCGGCAGGTCGTCCGGGCTCCCGGATGCCGCCGATGCCGCCGACCCCGCCGACCCTGCCGACCCGGCAGATGCCGCGCGCCGGCGGGCTCGCTCGGCCACCCCCTCGGCGGCCAGGCCGGCCCAGGAGCGGGCGGCCGCGGCGGCCGTGCCGGCCCCGGGACCGCGTCCCCTCCCGGACCTCCAGACCCGCCGCGGTCACCTCGGCCGAGCGCCGCCGGCCATCGCTCCGGGCGATCGCCACCCGCCCCGCGGCCCAGGCGAGCCGCGCCGCGCCGTTGCGCCTGGCGAGGCGCTGCACGAGGTCGCGCGCCTTCCCCGGTTGAAGCTCGGCGAGCTCCAGGTCGAGGAGCTCCGGCCCGCGGTCGGTCGGCCGGCTCGCCCCGCCTGGCAGCGGGGGAGGGCCGGCGCGGGCCGGCGCGGGCTCTGCGAGCCGCGCCTGGGCGAGGGCGATGCGGACGGCGTTCTCGAGCTCGGAGACGGTCGACTCGCCGGTGCGGTGGAAACCCGGCCGGCCCGACTCCCGCACCCGGACGAGGAGGGTGCGCTCCCGGCGCTCCCCCTCCCGCCGGGGCTTGTTGCCCGACTCCTCACGACCGCGGCGCACCTCCAGCCAGGCGATCTCGGTCTCGTCGGCAGGGGAGGCGGCGAGCACCCGGTCCAGGCGCGCCAGCATCTCGTCCATCGGCATCAGCTCCAGGGCGGGCACGGCGCGGGAGTCTACCACCTGGGCACTCGTGCGCTTTTTACACAGGCTTTTCCTCGCCCCCCGGGGGAGTGGCTTGTCCTTTGCACCCCCCCACTGGCAGAATGGTCGGCTTGAGGAGAGGAAATAGAGCAATGACAGGGCTTAGGCCGCTCCTGCTGGCCGTCGCGGCGCTCGCCGCCTTCGCCGTACCCTCCTTTTCCGAGGACGGCGCCGACCTCATTTTGAAGCACGGTGTCTTCTACCCGGTCGCGCCGCCGGGCCGGGTGGAGGGGAGCCTCGCGGTCCGCGGGGGTCGCATCGTCTATCTCGGGCCGGATGCCGGGGCCGACGCCCTGCGCGGCCCGGCGACCCGGGTCGTCGACCTCGGCGGGCGGGCGGTGACCCCGGGCCTGATCGACGCCCACTCCCACCTCCTGAGTCTGGGCGAGTCGCTGGAAGAGGTCGACTTGACCGGTGCACCGACCTATGAAGAGGTCGTCTCGCGGATCAAAGCGGCCGCTCGCGACCTGCCGCCCGGCGCCTGGGTGCGCGGCCGGGGCTGGGATCAGAACCGCTGGCCGGGCAAGCAGTTCCCCACCCAGCAGGCGCTCTCGGCGGCGGTGCCCGACCATCCGGTCTGGCTCACCCGGGTCGACGGCCATGCCGCCCTCCTGAACGCCCGGGCCCTGACCCTCCTCAAGATCGGCAAGGCGACCGCCGATCCACCGGGCGGGCGGCTGCTGCGCGACGCCGCGGGGGCCCCATCGGGGGTCCTGGTCGACCGCGCCATGGAGCTCGCCAGCCTGCCGGACCCCTCGGACGCCGACCTCGACCGCTACCTGCGCCGGGCGGCCCGGCACTGTGTCGCCCTCGGCTTGACGACGGTGACCGACATGGGGGTGGGCCAGCGCGTCTACGAGGCCTACTCCAAGCTCAGGAAAGCCGGGCAGCTGCCGCTCCGCGCCGCTCTCTTCCTCTCCGACGAGCCGGACCTCTTGAAGCGCTGGTTCGCGCGCGGCCCGGAGATCGACCCCGAGGGGCGGTTGACCGTGCGCGGGGTGAAGATGTACGCCGACGGCGCCCTGGGGAGCCGCGGCGCCGCCCTCCTCGCCCCCTACAGCGACGACCCCGGCAACACCGGCCTCCTCACCTCGACCGAGGCGCACATGGAAGCGGTCGCGAAAGAAGCCGTGGCGCACGGCTTCCAGGTCGGCATCCATGCCATCGGCGACCGCGGCAATCGCACCGCCTTGAACGCCCTGGAGAAGGCGCTGGGCGGACCGCGGCCGGAAGCCCGCTGCCGGATCGAGCACGCCCAGGTGCTGACGCTGCCGGACATCCAACGCCTGGCGCACCTCGGCATCATCGCCTCCATGCAGCCGACCCACGCCACCTCCGACATGCCCTGGGCCGGCGACCGGTTGGGGCCGGACCGCCTCGCCGGGGCCTATGCCTGGCGGAAGGTGAAGGCTGCCGGCGGCCGCCTCGCCCTGGGGAGCGACTTCCCGGTCGAGTCGGCCGATCCGCGGCTGGGGCTCTACGCCGCGGTCACCCGCCAGGATGTGAACGGCCAGCCCCCGGGCGGCTGGCGGCCGGACGAGCGGCTGACCCGCGAAGAGGCCCTGGCCGGCTTCACCGCCGACGCGGCCTGGTCGCTCTTCCTCGACCAGGAGGTGGGGACGCTCGCCGTCGGCAAGCGCGCCGACCTGGTCGTCTTCGGCCGCGACCCCATGCGGGTGCCGGAAAGAGAGATCCCGGCCGTCCCGGTCGACATGACCCTGGTCGACGGCCGGGTGGTCTACGAACGGGAGGGGGCGCGGTGAAGAGCCGGCGCGGACGTTCCGCGCAGCGATCTCCGTGGCGCGCGCCGCGCTCTGGATCGCTGCTCTGGCGACGGTCCTTCCGGTCCTTCTGGGGGCCGCTCCCGGGTTCGCCGGGGAGGACGGCTGGGCGAAGCTCCGCCGGACGATGGTCGACGAGCAGATCAGGCAGCGCGGCATCACGACCCCCGGGGTGCTCGCCGCCATGGCGCAGGTGCCGCGGCACATGTTCGTCCCGCCCGCCGAGCAGTCCCGCGCCTACAGCGACCAGCCGCTCCCCTTCGACGTCGGGCGGACGATCTACCAGCCCTACGTGGTGGCCCTCATGACCTCCCTCCTCGACCTGGACGGCAGCAAGAAGGTGCTCGAGGTCGGCACCGGCTCGGGCTACCACGCGGCGGTCCTCTCGCGCATCGCCCACGAGGTCTACTCGATTGAGATCTCCGAGACAGTGGCGAACCAGGCCGAGAAGCGCCTCACGACGCTGGGTTACATCAACGTCCACGTGCGGAGCGGCGACGGCTACCGGGGCTGGCCGGAGCAGGCCCCCTTCGACGCCATCCTGGTCTCCGCCGCCCCGCAGAAGATCCCCAAGCCGCTCCTCGACCAGCTCCGGGTGGGGGGCAAGATGGTGGTCGCCCAGGGGGGCTTCATCCAGGACCTCCTGGTGATCACCAAGACCGCCGACGGCCTGGAGAAGCGGACGATCATCCCCGTCCGGCTGTCGCCGATGACCGGCCGGATCCGCGAGGGGGGCTGATGAGGAGACTCGCGCTGTTCCTCGCCGCCCTGGCCCTGGGAGCGGCCCAGCCCGTCTCGCCCGTCTTGGCCGCCATGACTCCTCCCTCCTCCACCCCGCCGTCCCCGTCCACCCTCCAGCCGGCCGACCCCTTCGCCGGCCAGCGGCACCGGATGGTCGAGGAGCAGGTCCGCTCGCGCGACGTCAAGGACACCGCCGTCCTCGGCGCCTTAGAGGAGGTGCCGCGCCACCTCTTCGTACCGGAGGGCGAGCGCGCCGACGCCTACGCCGACCACCCGCTCCCCATCGCCGCCGGCCAGACCATCTCCCAGCCCTACATCGTGGGCCTGATGACCGAGCTCCTCCAGATCGACAAGGGCTCGAAGGTGCTCGAAATCGGCACCGGCTCGGGCTACCAGGCGGCCGTCCTCTCCCGGCTGGCGGGCGCCGTCTACACCATGGAGATCGTCCCCTGCCTCGGGGAGGAGGCCGGGCGGACCCTCTCCCGGCTCGGCTACGGTAACGTCCACGTCCGGATCGGCGACGGTTACAAGGGATGGTCGGAGGAGGCCCCCTTCGACGCCATCCTGCTGACCGCCGCCCCGCCGAGCATCCCCGAGCCCCTCCTCGCCCAGCTCAAGGTCGGCGGCCGGATGGTCCTGCCGGTGGGGACGATCTGGCAGGAGCTCTTGGTCCTCACCAAGAAGGCCGACGGCACGATCGACCGGCGCGACGTCATCCCCGTCCGCTTCGTCCCCATGACCGGCGAGGCGCAGGGTCCGCGCTGATCTCGGAGCCGATCCACCTGTAACGTTTCCGCCGCTGCGCTCGCCTCATCCCTCCAGTCAGCCGCTCGGGTACTGGCTCAGTTTGATCCTGCGGGCGGACTCCTTCGGGCGCTTCGCGCAGCCAGTCGCCCGTCCTCGGAGCCAAACTGAGCCGGTACCCGATCTCACCCATAGAGGGTGTAGAATCAACAGAACCCCGGCTGTTTTCTACTCATCAACCCAAGGAGGGTCGTGCATGCGCTCTTTGTACCTTCAATCGAAGGCTCGCCGGTGGAGCTCCGCTCCAGTCCTCGGCCTGGTGCTCCTCTTCGCCCTCGCCGGGGCGGCAGAGGCTCAGCCGTTCGGAGTCTGGCTGACGCTCTCGGGTCCCACCTCCGGCTACGTCGAGGTCCCCAGCAGCTCCGCTCTCAACCCCACCTCCGCCATCACCATCGAGGCCTGGGTCAACGTCACCGATGCCAACGGCGGCGACTGCAGCAGCATCGCCGGCAAGAACTTACGCTCAGTCCTGGTGGGTGGGGGTCTGCGGCACGACCCTGCGCTCCTACTTGAAGGGAGGCCTGGCCTCGCAGCGCAACGGCGGCACGATCCCGTCCGGGCGGTGGACCCATATCGCCGTCACCTATGACGGGGCTGTGCGTCTCCACTATGTCAACGGCGAGCTCGTGGGCACCTTTCCGGAGACCGGTCCCCTGCCGGCGAGCGCCGACCCGCTGCAGATCGGCAGCGACACCCAATGGGCCCACACCCCGAGCGGCGCCATCGACGAAGTGCGCCTGTGGAGCGTGGCCCGCAGCCAGCAGCAGATCCGGGATGGAATCAACGTCACGAATCCCACGGGATCGGGCCTCGTGGCGGTCTGGCACCTGGATGCCAGCGCGGTCGACGCGGTCGGCGGGCATAACGGTGCCCTGGCCGGCTCGGGGGTCCACTACTTCACCTTCCCGGCGACCTTGAGCTGCGGCTCGTCCTCCTCTTCCGCGCTCTGCCTGGACGGCCGTTTCTTCGTCACCGCCAGGTACCGGACGGGCGCTCCGGGCACCGCCGAGAGCCCCGCCACGACGGCGGCCTGCTCCAACCCGGCCTCGGGTCTCTTCTGGTTCTTCAGCCCCGACAACTGGGAGGTGATGGTCAAGACGGTCAACGCCTGCGGTCTGAACAGCCGCTACTGGGTGTTCTCGGCCGCCACCACCAACGTCTTCTACCGGCTGGAAGTGTTCGACGTCCGGGCGGGGGTGAACAAGATCTACTTCAACTACCCCGGCCCGCCGGCCCCGGCGGTCACCGACACCAACGCCTTCGCGACCTGCCCGTAGGGGGAAGGCGACGAGTGGAGGACAGAGGGGTCCCGAGAGATCGGGGCCCTTTTTTGCTTTTCTGTCACGCTGCCCTGGCGCACTTTTCTTGAGAATCTAGGTAAACTCCCCCGGCATTCATCCTTGGTTCCCGGAGGGAGTACTATGTCTTACCGTTCGCGGCTGTCGTTCCTGGCGTTCGCCTTTCTGGCGGCGACCACCCTGCTTTGCCCCATCGGCGCTGCCGCTCAGTGCGTCAGCCTGACGACCCTCGGGTCCGCCTCCACCCAGAACTTCGACACGCTGTCCAACACGGCCGGGAGCACCACCAACAACCTGACGATCCCCGGATGGTTCCTGACCGAATCGGGAGGCGGCGCGCGGGACAACGAGCAGTACGCCGTCGACACTGGCGGCAGCACCTCCGGCGACATGTACAGCTACGGCGCCGCCGGCAGCACGGAGCGCGCGCTGGGCCAATTGCGCAGCGGCACCTTGATCCCCCTCTTCGGCGCCTGCTTCACCAACAACACCGGCTCGACGGTCACCAGCCTGGCGGTCGCCTACAACGGCGAGGAGTGGCGCCTGGGGACGGCAGGTCGGACGGATCAGATGAACTTCGAGTACAGCCTGAACGCGACGGACCTGGTGACCGGCACCTGGACCGGTGTCGCCGCCTTGAACTTCGTCACTCCGGACACCGCCACGACCGGGGCCAAGAACGGCAACGCGGCGGCCGACCGCACCGCGCTCTCCTCGACGATCTCCTCCTTGAGCATCCCGAACGGCGCGACCTTCTGGATCCGCTGGAACGACACCGACGCGACCGGCGCCGACGACGGTCTGGCGGTGGACGACTTCTCCCTCACGCCCAACGCCGTCCCGCCGGTCAACCTGACGATCAACGACGTCTCCTTGAACGAGGGCAACGCCGGCACTACTTCCTTCACCTTCACGGTGAGCCTCTCGTCTCCGGCCGGCCCCGGCGGGGTGACCTTCGACATCGCGACCGCGGACGGCACGGCGACCCAACCCTCGGACTACACCCAGAAGTCGCTCACCGCCCAGACCATCCCGGCCGGCAGCTCGACCTACTCCTTCACCGTCCTCGTCAACGGCGACACCAGCCCTGAAACGAACGAGACCTTCCTCGTCAACGTCACCAACGTCACCGGCGCCACCGTCATGGACGGCCAGGGCCAGGGGACGATCGTCAACGACGACGCGGCTCCCAACCTCTCGATCAACGACGTCTCGCTCTCCGAGGGCAACGCCGGCACCACTACCTATACCTTCACGGTCAGCCTCTCCGCCCCGGCGCCCGCCGGCGGGGTGACGTTCGACATCGCGACCGCCGACGGCACGGCGACTTCGGGGAGCGACTACACGGCGAAGTCGCTCACCGGGCAGACGATCCCGGCCGGCAGCTCGACCTATACCTTCGACGTCCTGGTCAACGGCGATACCACCCCGGAACCGGACGAGACCTTCTTCGTCAACGTCTCGAACGTCGGGAACGCCATCACGGTCGACGGCCAGGGACTGGGGACGATCGTCAACGACGACATCACCAAGATCCACGACGTCCAGGGCAACGGCGCTTCGACCCCCATCCCCGGCGCCACGGTCACGGTCGAGGGCGTCGTCACCGCCAACTTCCAGGGTGCCAACAAGCTCCAGGGCTTCTTCCTGCAGGAGGAGGACGCCGACGCCGATGCCGATCCGATGACCTCCGAGGGAATCTTCATCTTCTGCGGCAGCTGCTCGACCCCGGTCGCCGAGGGGCAGCGGGTGAAGGCCACCGGGACGGTCTCGGAGTTCAACGGCATGACCCAGGTCACCGCCTCCGCCGCCGGCTCGGTCGTCGTCACCGATGCCGCCAACCACCTGGCCGAGGTGACCCCGGCGCCAATCGCGCTCCCCATCGCCGGCGACGTCGACGCCTTCTACGAGGCGCGCGAGGGGATGCTCGTCACCTTCGCGGATACGCTCTCCGTCGCCGAGTACTTCGAGCTCAGCCGCTTCGGTCACATCACCCTCTACCAGGGCGGCCGGCCCTTCCAGTTCACGGAAGGAGCGCCCCCGAATGCGGCGGGCTTGATCGCCCACGAGGACGGTCTCGCCCGGCGGCGGGTGATCCTGGACGACGACAACAACGCCCAGGAGGCCTATCTCAACCAGCCCGACGGCAGCCAGTTCATCTTCTATCCCCAGGCCAACGGCGGCTTCTCGGTCGGCACCCAGGGGGTCGACTTCTTCCGCGGCGGCGACCTCGTCAACGGTCTGACCGGCGTCCTTCACTGGTCCTTCCCGGGCTTCGGCGCCAATACCTGGCGCATCCGCCCCACCGCCGCGCACCCGGTGACCTTCACCGTAGCCAACCCGCGGCCGGTGACCCCGCCGGCGGTCGGCGGCGCCATCAAGGCCGTGGGCATGAACCTCCTCAACTACTTCACGACGATCGACACCACCTCGAGCAACAACACGGGCCCCTGCGGACCGGCGTTCGATCAGGACTGCCGGGGCGCCGACAGCGTGGCCGAGCTCAATCGCCAGCGGGAGCGGGCCTCGATCGTCGTCTGCACCTTGAACGCCGACATCTACGCCTTCATGGAGCTCGAGAACACGACGCCTTCCGACACCATCAACGACCTCTTGGGCGCCATCAACGCCCGTTGCGGCGGCGCCCACCCCTTCGCCTTCGTCAACACCGGCGGCACCCTGGGGACCGACGCCATCCGGGTGCAGGAGATCTACCGCACGGGCATCGTCTCCCCCGTCGGCTCACCGCTCGTCGACCTCGATCCGATCCACAACCGGCCGCCCACCGCCCAGACCTTCGACGTCGTCGACGCGGCGAACCCGGCCTTCGGCAAGCGCTTCACGGTGATCGCCAACCACTTCAAGTCCAAGGGGTGCCCCGGCACCGGAGCCGACGCCGATCAGGGCGACGGCCAGAGCTGTTTCGCCGACCGCCGCACGCAGCAGGCGGCCCGCCTCCTCACCTGGATCAACGGCACCGTGCTGCCGGCGGCGGGCAATCCGGACATCCTGCTCCTCGGTGATTTCAACTCCTACGCCCAGGAGCCGCCGGTGACGACGCTCGAGAGCGGCGGCTTCACCGACCTCGAGACCGCGTTCGGGGGTGCCAGCACCTATTCCTACCTCTTCAGCGGCGAGCTCGGCCATCTCGACTACGCCTTCTCGAGCTCCAGCCTGACCTCGAAGATCACCGGCGCCGCCCCCTGGCACATCAACGCCGACGAGGTCGACCTCTTCGACTACAACGACGAGATCAAGGACGCCGGCGAGGCGACCTTCGAGGAGAAGCCCGACGGCTCCGCCCTCGTGCCGCCGCGGGTCGTCTTCCAGCCGGGCACGCCCTACCGGGCCTCCGACCACGACCCGGTGCTCGTCGGCCTCTTCCAGGTCGCCGACCTCGCGATCACCAAGGTGGACACCCCCGACCCGGTGATCGCCGGGACGAACCTGACCTACACGATCACGGTGACCAACAACGGGCCGGACGCCGCGGCCAGCCGCCTCCTGGAGCGACACCCTGCCGGCCGGGACGAGCTTCGTCTCCCTCCCCGCGGTCGCCGGCTGGTCGTGCACTACCCCGGCGGTGGGGGCGGGCGGCACGATCTCCTGCTCCAACCCGTCGTTCGCGGTGGGGAGCGCGGTCTTCACGCTCACCGTGGCGGTCGCCCCGTCGGTGGCCGCCGGCACCGTCCTCTCGAACACCGCGGCCGTCACCTCGACGACCGGCGAAGGCAACCCGGGCAACGAGAGCGCCACGGCGACGACGACGGTGGCGGCATCGGCCGACCTGTCGGTGACCAAGGTGGACACGCCCGACCCGGTGAAGGCCGATACCAACCTGACCTACACGATCACGTTGACCAACGCCGGTCCCAGCGCGACGTCATCGGTCTCGCTGTCGGACGCCCTGCCGGCCGGGACGACCTTCGTTTCGCTCGCGACGCCGGGCGGCTGGCCTTGCACCACTCCCGCGGTAGGGGCCGGCGGCACGGTCTCGTGCTCGGCGGCATCGCTCGCGGTGACCAGTGCGGTCTTCACCCTGGTGGTGAAGGTCGATCCCTCGGTCCCCGCGGGGACGGTGCTCTCGAACACGGCCACGGCCTCCTCGGTCACCGCCGATCCGAACCCGGGCAACGAGAGCGGCACGGCGACGACGACGGTCATGGGGCTCGAGTACTTCACCGTCGCGTCCTGCCGCGCCGTCGATACGCGGGGAGCCGACGGGCCACCTCTCGCCGCGAACGCCACCCGGGCTTTCCCGCTCGCCGGCCTCTGCGGCATCCCGTCGGGCGCCAAGCTGGTGGCCGTCAGTCTCACCGTGGTCGGTCCGCAGGCGATGGGGCACCTGGAAGTCTTCCCCGGCGATCAGAGCACCCCATCGGGCCTCGGCGTCCTGAACTTCGGTCCCGGACAGACCCGGTCGAACAATGCCCTCCTCCTGCTCGCGACGGACGGCAGCGGAACGGTCAAGGTTCTCTCGGCAACGAGCGGGTCGGTGAACCTGGTGGTCGATGTCGCCGGGTACTTCGAGTAACCGCAGGCTGCTATCTCTGGGTGTTTCAGGAGGTAGCAGCCTGTCTCACTCTTGACTCTATCTCGCTGTAAGTAATAAGGTTGTCCGTACCAGGCCGTCTCAGGGCATCGGCTCTTGTCTCTGCGAGCTGGTCACCTAACTGTCACCTAACGATCAGATCGCCTGGCACTTCCGGATTCGGAGGACCGGCGCCGATGCTCACCGACCGTCAGATCAAGAGCCTGGAAACCGACCGCCCCCAAATCGACGTCTTCGACGGCGCCATCCCGGGCTTTGGCGTCCGCGTCACCAACAAGGCTCGCAAGAGCTTCTTCCTGTTCTACCGCTCCCGACGCTCGGCGGACCCGCGCCGCCGGCTCCGCCGGGTCACCCTTGGGGTCTATCCCTATCTCTCCCTCGGGGAAGCTCGCGAACGCGCGCGTTCCATCCTCCGCGAGGTCGAGACGGGCAAGGACCCGAGCACTGGACTCGCCCGGCAGTACGTTCAGCGACGCTCCAAGAACCGCCTCGGTGCCGTGGCTGCCGATCCGCGGCTTCAGAAGCTCTTCCCTGAGGGGTTTGTGCCCGGTACCTTCGGCGAGCTCGCTGCTCTCTACATGGAGCGGCACGTGTGGGTCAACCTGAAGTCTCCGCGCCACCATGAGGAAGTCCTGCGCCGCGAGCTCCTACCGAGGTGGAGAGATTCTCCTCTGGCCGAGGTCACCCGGCGTGAGGTCTCCGACCTGTTGGGTCAGATCGTCCACCGGGGTGCGGGCGCTCAGGCCAACCAGACGAAGAAGTACATCTCCGGGATTTTCAGCTGGGGCCTTCAGCAAGGGATCGCCGAAAGCAACCCGGCTGCCGGTACGAAGCTCCCCGTCAGGCTCACCCCTCGCGACCGCTATCTCTCCGAGCGAGAAATCTCCGTCCTGTGGCAGAGCCTCGACCAGGGCTCCGATCCGCTGGCCGGCGCGTACAAGGCAATTCTCTTGACCGCATGCCGACCGGGTGAGGTTCTGGGACTCCGCTGGGCGGAGATCTCGGAAGACGGACTTTGGTGGGTGATCCCCGAAGCGCGATCCAAGAACGGCCTTACTCATCGTGTCTTTCTCACGCCGCCGATGCGGCAAATTGTCGAGGAGCGGCGGGCCTTGGCTGGCGCGAGCCCCTACGTCTTCCCCACTACCCGTGACGGCTCGGTGCCTCTGAGCTTCCAAACCCAAGAAACTCCGTAAGGCCATCGGGTTCGACTTCAACCCGCACGACCTACGGCGTACCGCTTCCACGCACTTGGCTAGACTCGGCGTCAGGGACGAGATCCGAGAGGCTATCCTCAACCACAAGAAGAAGGGGCTTCGCGGAGTTTACAATCTATACGAATACGACAGGGAGAAGCAAGAAGCCTTAGTGCTGTGGGCGGATACGGTCGCGACTCTAACGGACGGCTCCTCGCTGACCAGGAGTGAGGCCGAGTGACCGCTCTCCACCCTCCCAGGGGGAGGGGAATTCAGCTTTCTCAGGCAGTCTCATGTCGTCTCTGGCTGTCTCGCTTTTTCACCTAACTCACTGGTATTTATTGGTTTACTGGTCTCAACACGTCTCTCCCCGCCTCATGGCTTCTCAGAGTTGACTCCTCACCGAGTTCCCATTATGTTCCCGTTAGACGAAAGTCAGGGACATAAGAAAGGGCTACGGTACCCGATGGAGAAGCGACTGACGGAGGCGGTTATCCCTGCTCTCAGAACCTTGAAGGCTGAAGAGGAGATCTACCACGCGGGTAGCCCCTCGGCGGGAATCCGCATCACCCGCGATGGAGCCAAGACCTTCTTTATCCGGTACCGGTCGCCGACTCTAACAGGCAAAGATCCCGGTAAGCAGATGCTGCGGCGGTACAACTTCGGGGAGCACCGCAGCGGCAGACCCGGCGAGGGTCGCTACATTACCTTGAAGGAGTTCGAGGCGGCCTATGCCGTCTTCAGGGGACAGCTGGCCCAGGGGATCGACCCGCAGCCGCCCCCCTTGGGACGTGGTAGGAGGCGGAGGTTCCCTTTGGCTCCGGTCGTCGTCTTCGAGGGCTCCCCGGCCTCCCCTATCGAGGCGGTGCCGGTCGACCAGATTCCCGAGGCCCTGCGGAAGCTCTTCCCCAAGGGCTACGCCGTGGGTTCGGTCTCCGCCCTGTTGGCCGACTACTTCGAGCACCACGGGCCCCACCTCGCCGGCAAGACTCTGGCCGGCTACCAGCAGACCGCAGCCAAGCACGTGATCCCCCGCTTTGGGTTCGTCCCCATCCTCTCGCTCACAACTCAGGAGGTGCGCTGCGCTCTGACGGAGGTTTCGCAGTCCGTCCCTCAGATGGCGCGCCAGGTCAAGAAAGTGTTGTCGGCCGCCTTTGAGTACGCCATCAGCCACGTGCCCGGCGTCACCGTAAACCCCTGTCTCGGAGTCAAGATCACGGTCCCCCGAGGCCGCCGGGATCGTTGGCTCAATGACGAGGAGATCTCGACCGTCCTCGAAGCTCTGCCCAGACTTGCCGACCAGAAGGCGGCGGACGCCTACAGGCTCATCCTCTGCGCCGCAGTGCGGCCTTGCGAAGCGTCGAGCGTTCGGGCCGAGGACATCGTCACGATCTCGGGGGAGAGAGTCTGGCAGCTTCGGGGGACGAAGATGGATCGGGACTTCCTTATCCCTCTGGTGGGGCCGGTGGCCGAGGTCATCAATCGGCGGTGTTTGGCGGTCGGGGGGAAGGGTCCGCTCTTCTGGCCAGCGAGCCCTAGAGGCGCTTACCCGACGCCGATGAGAACCGCGAACCGCGAGCTACGGGCGCTCTGTGGGTTGGTCGATATCCGCCCACACGATTTCCGTAGAACGGCGCGGACCCACTTCTCGGCACTCGGCGTCAGCGAGGCCGTGGCGGAGGCTCTCTTGAATCACGCCAAAGGCGAGATCGAGGCGACCTACAACCTCTATACCTACTGGGCGGAGCGCAAGGCGGCTCTCGCCTTGTGGCATGAGAAGCTCGCCGGTCTGAAGGCGAAAAAGACGGCGGCGGCCTAATGGCGAAGCGCTTCGCCAGACGCCTCCTCTACCTCAGCCTTCGATGAAATCCCATGAGGATCTACAGCGAATGGCGCCGGTCATGCTGTGGCCTATGGACGGTGCCGCCCCTGTGGAAACCAGCGGACGGCAGCCTCCCGCTGCGCTGCGCTTCGCACCCACCCGTTCCCCCTCGGCTCCGCCCGCCGTTCCCACAGGGACTTGGAAATCGCTGCCCGGCTGCGCTGCGCTCCGCAATTCCCCGCCCGCCCCGCGATTTCCACACCGCCGCACAGGCCCGGCGACGAGTTGAGGGGGCGAGCAAAGCAGAAGGCATACCCTCACTCCCCCCAACAACGGAGCGGTCCTCAGCTCGGGCCCCGGGCGAGAAGCTCCAGCACCATACGGGTCAACCGCGAAGCGAAGCGGCCTCCTTCGGACGCGATCAGAGCTATTTCGGCCCGCCTCTCTCGCTCTTGCGGAGAGATCTCCGGCGCGCCGGAGAAGTGCGGGGAATCCTCCGCCTCGCCGGGCGCGCTCATCTGGGCCTGGATGACCTGGATAAAAGCCTGCGTCTGGTCGAGGGCCGACAGAGGCAGACCCAGAGCGCGGATGAGCTTTCGCAGGGTCTGGGTCTGCGGGTCGACCTTGCCTCGCTCGTAGTCGGAGATGGCGCTATTGGTCACCCCCGCCGCTTCGGCCAGATCGCTCTGGCTCCAGCGGCGAATGATGCGCAGGATGGAGAGGGTGACTGCGAGATCATCGTTCGTCACCCGCTTTAGCTCGCTTCCCCGAACCCGCTCCCCGCCTCGGCGATCTTCGCCTGCACTTCCAGAGTGAGGGCTAAGGCCCCCGCGATCCGGCGGACGGAGAGGATTTCATCGGGCAGGAGGACCCGGCCGCACCGGGACCGCAGCCAGCGCCGGAGCACCGGGTGACCACCGATGTCGTAGCTGTAGACCTCAGGCGAGATGCCCTCGAAGGCGAGCCCCTCGGGGTTGACGTAGAGCCGGCCCTCGTCGCCCCAGTAGCGAAGGAAGGTGCGCGGGCTCGGGCCCAGGGGCTGGCGGGCATCGCCGACCAAGCCGACCGGAGGATCGAGCAGACGCCGGTCGGCGAGCAGGTGAAGGCCGATCAGCTCCGCTCCGAGTGCCGCCAGGTGGAGGAACGGCTCATGCTTTTGCGGGAAGGAGATGCGGGGGAAGTCCCCGCGCAGGAGCTTTCTGTACCGATCCCGGTAGGCAGGGTCGTAGAGCACGGCGTAGACATAGCCCAGGATCTCCTCGGGGCTCGGCTCTCTGCCATAGCGCTCGGCGAGTGAAGAGAGGACCTCCGGCGCGAGGTTGGGCACCAGCGACCGCGGGTGGCGGCCCCTCTTGGCGGGCCCCCCCTCCGGGTAGAGGTAGAGCGGGAAGAGCGAGCTTACGTCGTAGGCGGAGACCACCTTGTGCCCGGCGATCCAGCGCGTGACCAGGGCGCCGGGCTCGCCCCGCGTCTGCCGGGAGGCGAGGAGGGCGAGGTTACCGCCGTTCTCCATGTGGGACATCACCGCCTGGCGTGGCCGTTCGAGGAAGTAGTGGGCGTAGAAGAGATAGCGACGGTCGAAGGGACGAGCGAGGAAGCTGAGGACACGCCGGGGCCACCTCTCGTCCTGGCGAAACGCCTCCCAGCGCTGAGGGTCGAGCCCCGCGCCGGTCTCGGCCGCGCCGCGCAACCCGCCGAGCCTCTCGACGAGGGTGTGCCGGTCGAGGGCGGTCGCCATCCCATCCCGCCCAGTGATGATCCCGGTCGTGAAGACGGGGAAGATCTCCGGCAGGGTGAGGCCGCGCCGGTACTCCCGTTCGATCCGTTCGTCCGCGGTGGCGAACAGGTAGGCGGAGGCGCGGGGATGAACCTCCTCCCAGCCGGTGGTGTCGACGTGGGTGGCAGAGAGCGCCAGGAGCTTGTCCCGCCGGCTGCCGTAGAGGTCCGCGCGCAGCACCCGTTTCGCCAGTCCCGGCCGCTTGACCAGCACGAAGAGAGCGACCCCTTGAGCGACGCCCTGGAAGACGTTTTCCTCCGCTCCGCCGTCCGGGCTGCGCTCCCGCTTCCTGCGGTTGCCGTGGAGATCCAGAACGTAGATCTCGTCGAAGCTGTCGAGCAGCGAGCGGCGCAGGCCCCGGAAGGTCGGCGCGTCGAGCCCGGTATCAGGGAGGACGAGGGCGACGATCCCCAAGCCGGCCTGGTCGATCTTCCACTGCGCGAGGCGGAGGAAGCGGACCGCGTCGTCGTTGAGCCACTTCGAGTTGCGTTCCAGAAGGGGCTGGCCGTCGAGTTGGAAGTAGTCGGCCAGGAGGTCTGTGATCCACGGTCCCCGTGGCCCCGACCGACCGCGCCAGGGTGGATTGCCGAGAACGACATTGGCCGGGAAGTCGAGGATCGGCGCGACCGGATCGAGGCTGTCGCCGAGAAGGGCAGGAAGGGAGGCCTCCGGGTCGGGCGGGTAGCCGTAGACCGCGAGGACGCGGCGGAGGCTGGCCAGCCCGCGTGCATGCGTTTCCGGCAGTAGCTCCACGCCGAGGAAGTGAGGGAGCAGATGGGTGTGGAGGAGATTCCCCGGTTCGCCTCCATGGTGCCAGCACGCCTCCAGGGCCAGGCGCCAGGCGGCGCGCAGGAAGAGCATCGAGCCTGCCGCAGGGTCGAGGAGGCGCACCCGCAGATCGGCGAGGCCGGCGCTCCAGCCGAACCGTGCCTGCAACAGGCGGTGGACCGAGCGCACCAGATAGCCGACGAGGGGCGGGGGTGTGGGATAGATCCCGTGCAGGCGCTGGAGCGCCGGGTTCCGGGTCCGCCGTAAGGCCTTCCGGCTGTGGGTGAAGAGAGTGGCGGAAATCCGCCCTCCGCGGATCTCCTTGAGGCGCTGCCTCGCCTCCTGCCGGTCGGCGCAAGCGACGACTCCCATCCCGTACTCCCGGAGATCCTCGAAGAACGAGAAGCGCTCCTCCCCCAACTCCGGAAGCCAGGGCAGGGCTTCGCTCACCGCCCAGAGATCCTGCGTCTCGTCCACGCTTGGCTCGAAGTGCAGCAGAAGATAGGACGGCCCCCCGGGCTGGGAGAGGGCGAGCTTCACCAGACCGTTGACGCTCCGGGTTTTCATCGGCTGGGTTGGATCTCACGGTAGACGAGGCTGCCGCGCCGATCCTCGTTCTCGTCGATGTGGAGAAGCTCCCATTGTTCGTCTTCGGGCGCCGTCGCCGGCACTTCCAGCCGGCGCCAGGAAGCGAACCAGCGGCCCAGGTTTTTCCAGACCCGGAGCCCGGCCTGGTCGGCGGTATAGACCGGTAGCCAGACCTCGCCGGGGTTGTCCTCATTCCGTCGGGCGGTGAAGTAGTCCTTGGCTACCAGGGCCTGGACGGCCCGCCGCATCGCGTCTTCCTCGGCGGTCAAGTCGAGGCGCAGGCACTCTTCCGACTCGGCCGGAGTCTCTGGCGCGTCGGTCGCGGGCTTCTCCTCGGCGACAGGCCGGTCTTCGACGAGGCTGCGCAAGTCGAGGATCGCGGCGGCGAGGCGGTCGTGCAGCACGGCGCCGAGGACGGCGCGCACCTCGGCAGGTCCGTCGAGGACCGGGCCCAGGTCCTCGGTCGAGGTCTCCTCCGGCGACGCGGGCAAGCTTCGCTCCAGGCCGGCGAGGTCGTCCTGGATCGCAGTCAGGGCAACAACGTTCGCGCGCAGGGTAGCGCGGGCTTCAGCCATGTCCATTCCGTCAGGCCCTAGTTCCCGGGAGCCGAAGAAGCTTCGGCGGGACCGCTCTCCGCACTGGCTTCGGTGCGGCCGGCCAGCGAGCCCGCCGATCCCCCAGCTTCCAGAGCGGTTGGAGCACGGTGGAGCACCGGGCACAGCCGCTCAGGAGATGGCGGAGGATGGCGCGAGTCTCGATCGCCGACGCCTCGCCCAGGAAGAAGCGGAAGAGGAGGTCGGGGGTGGGGTGCTCGGAGTCTCGCATCGACTGCAAGGCTACGGAGGAGCGGATCTCGGCCCAAACCGAGTGCGGCCGTTGGCGGTCGTGGGATGTTGCGTGCAGTTCGGGTGGGGGGTTGTCGCGCGGCGAAACGCCATGCCTCGGCGTCGTCCTTTTCGATGTCACGAAAACGGGACCACGCGCACTTACCTGTACGAACGCAACTCTTTAAATGGAGGGGGCACCGTGCCGACGGCGGTCCTGCCGGATCTGAGTATCGTCCTCACCTTCCTTCGGGAGGGCCAACAGTGGAGCCAGGCGGAGCTGGCGGCCGCTGCCGGCTTTTCGCCCAACCTGATCAATGGCTACGAGCGAGGGTGGAAGAACCTGGTCCGCTCCCGGCTGGAGTATCTGATCGCCTTCATGGGGCTGCCGCCGGAGAGAATCGACGCCACCTTGGAGACTCTGGCCGAGAACCGGGAGGCGGCGCGCGCCCCGGCGAATCCCGGGGCCTCCCCCCTCCACACCCGCCGGAGGATCGAGGCGATCTCGAAGCAGGTCGGCCGGCTGGCGTCGGGGGCCACCCGCTCGGTCCTCCACCTGCTGACGGACGAGGGGGAGGCCCTGTACAGCCGGCAGCAGGCGGAGCAGCTCTGGGCGCGCCTCAAACGGCGGCCGCCGGAGGAGCAGGCGCTCCTCCTCGAAGAGTCCGGGGACCACCAGACCTGGGCGCTCTGCGAGCGGGTGGCGGCGGAGAGCGTGACCCTGGCGGCGAACCATCCTCGAAAGGCCCTGGAGACGGCGGAGCTGGCGCTCGCCATCGCCTCCCGGGTGCCGGGCGAGCAGGCCTGGCGCTGGCGGCTTCTGGGATACTGCCGGGGGCACGTGAGCAATGCCCGCCGGGTCCTCCAGGAGCTTCCCGCAGCGGACGCGGCCCTGGCCCAGGCCTGGAAGCTCTGGGAGGCCGGCGCCCCGGGCGACCGCGGGCTGCTCAACGAGGCCTGGCTCCATTCCTTCGAGGCGAACCTTCGCCGGGACCAGCGCCGCTTTCCGGAAGCCTTGAAGAGCAGCGAGCGAGCGCTGGCGGTCGACAACGGTGAGCTGCGGGGGAAGATCCTCGTCAGCCAGGCCAATATCTTGAAGGTGCTGGGGAATCCGGAGGGCTCGATCGCGACCCTCGAACAGGCGGCACCCCTGGTCGACGCGATCCGGGAGCCCCGCCTCGCCTTTGGACTGCGCTTCAACCTCCTGGAAGACCTCTGCCAGTTGGGCCGAGCCGAGGAGGCCGCGCCGCGGCTGGCCGAGGTCCGTATGCTGGCCGAGCGCCTGGGAGAGCCGCTCGACCTCGCCCGCGTCGTTTGGCTCTCGGGGAAAGTCGCCGCCGGACTCGGCAAGAGCGCCGAGGCGCGGGCGGCCTTCGAGCAGGTGCGACAGGAGTTTTGGCACCACCAGCTCGCCTACGACGCGGCCCTGGTCCATCTCGATCTCTCTCTGCTCCTTCTGGACGAGGGGAGGACGGGCGAGGTGCGGCAGGTCGCCGAGGAGATGCTCTGGATCTTCCAAGCCCAGGGGGTGCAGAGGGAGGCCCTCGCCGCCCTCCGGGTCTTCTATGAGGCGGCGCGGCGGGAGACCGCGACGGTCGAGCTGGCCCGAAGAGTTTTCCGCTTCCTCCGCCGGGCGGAGCTCGATCCAGGTCTACGGTTCGACGAGGAGGGGGACGAAGCCCCTTGAGCCGGCTTCGCCCCCTTGGTGTGGGCACGAATCTTTAAGGATGCAGACAGCGGCCGAACGGATCCATGAGGCAGCCTGCGTCGAGGGTCGGCTGGACCGGCTTGATACAGCCGCCGAACGGGTCGATCCGGCAGCCGGCGTCGGAGGTCGGCCGGACGGACGCGGTGCTGGTGGCACAGCGGCCGAAAGGATCGATCCGACAGCCTTCGTCGGCGGCGGTGTGGGTGAGGCAACGACCGAAGGGATCGATCAGGCAGCCGGCGTCGTTCCAGAGGCTCGCGAGGAAGCCGCGGAGCGAGGCGAGGGCCGAGGCAGGCCGAGCCGTGGGGGCCGCTCCCCGGGGTGGGGCGGCAAGAGCCGGGGCGGCGGCGGCCAGGGTGAGGGCGAGGAGGAGGGCGGTGGAGCGGAGAACGCGCATGACGGGCTCCTTGGTAGGAGGCCGGCTCGGCCACGGCCGGGATTGGCCGCGGGGGCAGGCCCCTCATGAATCCAGGTGCGCAAGGGCGGGTGGGGAACGCGGACCGAATTGGGATGCTACGTCATCCCGGAGGAGGGGAGATGTCGAATTTAACCGCCGAGGAGACCGCCGCGCGCTTCGCGATGGTGCTCTTCCGCTATCTTCTGGATGTCGACCAGGCCGGGTTCTCCCGGGAGACCGGGATCGCCCCGAGCCGGATCTCCGATTTCGACCGCGGCAAGCGGCCGATCCGTCGGGAGACCTTGGAGACCTTCGCCGCCGCTGCCGGCTTCCCTCTCCCCCTGCTCGACCTCCTGCTCTTCCTCCTGCGGTCCTTCCGGGTCACCGCGCGCGGCCGCTCGCGGCTCGACCGCGCTCTCGCGGACGGCACGGGCACCGAGCTGCTCCTCCTCCTCCGCGAGGCGGCGGACCTCGTGCTCCAACCGCTCGATGCGGAGAGGGCGCCGAGGCCGGAGGACCGCGCCGAGGCCGGGTCCCTCTGGGACCGCCTGGAGCGCCGGACGCCAGAGGAACGCCGCCTGCTGGTCGAGGAGAGCCCGGAGTTTCAAAGCTGGGCGCTCTGCGAGAGGGTGGCGGCGGAGAGCGTCGCCCGGGCGGCGAACCGTCCGCGCGAAGCTCTGGGCCTGGCGGAGCTGGCGCTCGCCGTCGCCCACCGGGTGCCAGGGAGCCCTGCCTGGCGCTGGCGCCTCGCGGGTTACTGCCGGGGGCACGTGAGCAACGCCTGGCGCGCCCTGGAGGATCTCCCTACCGCGGAAGCGGAGCTGAGCCGCGCCTGGACCCTCTGGAAGGCCGGCGCCTCCGGCGATCCCGGCCTGCTCAACGGCGCCTGGCTTCCCACGTTCGAAGCGAATCTCCGGCGCGACCAGCGGCGCTTCAAGGAGGCACTCGTGAAGATCGACGAGGCCCTGGCGCTCGACCGAACCGATCTCCGGGGCAAGATCCTCATCAGCAAGGCCAACATCTACAAGGTGCTGGGCGACCCGGAGAGCTCGGCGGCCCTCCTCGCCAAGGCGGCCCCCTTGATCGACGAGGACCGCGAGCCACGGCTCGCCTTCGGCCTGCGCTTCAACCTGTTGGAAGACCTCTGCCAGCTCGGCCGGGCGGCGGAGGCCGCGGCCCGGCTTCCCGAGGTGCGAGCGCTCGCCGAGCGCCTGGGGGAGCGGCTGGATCTGCTCCGCGTCGCCTGGCTTTCCGGCAGGACCGCCGCCGCGCTCGGGCGACCCGCCGAGGCGCTCGCCGCCTTCGCGGAGGTGCGCGCCGAGTTCGAGGAGCGCGGGCTGACCTACGACTATGCCCTGGTCAGCTTTGACCTCTCCCTTGTCCTCCTGGAGGAGGGACGCACGGCCGAGGTGCGCAAGGTCGCTGAGGAGATGCTCCAGATCTTCGACGCCCAGGAGGTCCACCGCGAGGCCCTGGCCGCCCTGCACGTCTTCTGCGAAGCGGCGCGGCGGGAGGCCGCTACCGTCGAGCTTACCCGGCGGGTCGAGCGTTACCTGCGACGGGCGTGCCTCGATCCAGGGTTACTGTTCGAGGAAGAGTAAGCCCTCGCGCATTCCGTCTCGCTGAGTCGCTCGCTGAATTTCAGGCCTCGACTTCCAACTGCTCAGCGCTAAATTGTGGCTGACGGAAGGCGCGCTGCTCGCTCGCAGCGCTGGCTGTGCGCTACCGGTCGTGGGCTCAGGAGCTGAATGCCGCCTCATTTTCCCGTCCGATAACGCTTTATAGAGGCCCGAGTGCTTTTCTGTAGGATCTTTGGGATTGATTGAGTAGGATTCTCAGGTGAGCGAGCCGTTCGCTTCGCTCAATCTATTCAAAAGGAGAACGACTCATGAAGTACACGCCGACCGCCCTCCTCCTGCTCCTGACCCTCATGGTTCTCGCTCCGTGCTCCTCCTTGGCAGCAGGAGCTCCCGCGACCGTTACGTCCGCCTTTCCAACCTCGGCAGCCATAGCTGCCACAACCCTTGTGATTCAGCAGCCCGGCCAGGAATTTATGACATGGCTCACGAAGCAGCCAGGCCAAGCTGAACCTACAAATTTTTGCGGCGGTTGTATTTCTCATCACCTTCTCTGTTGCGATAACTGTCGCGGAGGCTTCTACTGCGCCGATCCCCAAAGCGAAGTCTGTATGTCGTGCGGGTGACCGCCTAGGAACTCGCCGACGTCCGCGCTCTGCTTGGTCGTTGTGCCCTCGACCCCTGACGGACGTTGCGCGCGCTGAGATCTCCCCGCCGGTAGAGCCGAAACACGACGGTCAGGCGCTACGTTCAAGCGCCGCGGGCCGTTCGCGGTTCGCGAGGACCGGCTGAGCCCGGGCAGTCTTACCGCGAGTTGGGGAAGGCGATGAGCTGGTTCTGCAACAGTGGTGACGGTCGAGATGTGCCTGGCGTGACCTCGACGAGCGGCTCGCCCATCTGGCGGAGCGCTACGGCGCTCTCCCTCGGCCGAGTGCAGGCCCCCGACCGCCTCGCTCTACCGCTCAGCGCTGAACTCTGGCTGACGGCGGCGCGCTGCTCACTGACAGCCGCTGGCTGAGCGCTGCCAGCTGTGGGCTCAGGAGCTGAAAAGCCAGCCCAGCGGTTGGCTCAGCGCTGCGGCTCCAGCCAAGCGACGTTCGGCTGATGAGCGGCGGCGGCGAGCCCGGCCAGGCAGCCACGCTAGCGGGTAAGTCCGGCAGGGACCGCGCTGAGCCTCGTCGCGATTATGGGCGCGTTCAGGCGCTAGATTGCCGAGGCGTCCTGCATCGCGATCCAGATGCAAGAGCCGGCGCCAATCCTTCACTCTCGCGCCGACAGTCGCTCGCATGCGCTTCCCCGTCGTCCTGGAGAACGGGGAGGAGATCGAGGGCATGGTCTCGCCGCCGTTCGGGATCTTCCATGGTCACTCCGGCGGGCCGGTTGACGTGGGAGTCAAGCCGTACACGCTGGTGTACGTCCACGAGCGGCGAATCTTGGCGACGTTCCGCCATGCGGATACCGCCCGGGCGCTCGCCTCAGAGTTGGCTCCTACCCTCGTGCGGGGGTTGCCGCCTCCGGACCCTGGCGGGATCTTGGAGCGCTACCGCGGGGAAGCGATGTAGAAACACGGGGCCGGTTCCGAGAGGGGCCGGCCCCCCTTCGTCAGCGCTGAACTCTGGCAGGCAGCGGTGCCCTGCTCGCAGCCAGCGGTGCCCTGCTCGCAGCCAGCGGTGCCCTGCTCGCAGCCAGCGGCAGGCTGAGCGCTGCCAGCCAAGGGCTCAGAAACTGAAGAAGCCGGCCCAGCGGTCGGCTCAGCGCTGCTACTCCAGCCAAGATGCAGCCAGCGGTCTTCGAGGTAGCAGGCGCGAGACTCGGCCCGGCCCTTCCCGCCAAGAGACGGTCAAAGGGTCCGACGTCGGGCGGGCCTACTCCTGGCAGGGGCTCCAGCAGCGTCTAGGGCTTTCCTACGAGGAGGGCCGGGACCTGCCGATCCTCCAGGCCCTCTCGCGCGGCCAGGACCGCGGGCCGGCACCGGCCGCGGTGCCGGCGGCACCCCTGCCGGCGCTCGACCTCAAGCCCGCCGAGGCTTACCGGGTGGCGGCGGTCGTCGTCTCCCGGGCCGAGCTCCTGGAACGGCGCGAGCAGCTCCGGACGGAGGGGGTGCCGCACCATCGTCTCCTCGACGAGGCCCGCCGGCTGGCCCGCGAGCAGGAGAGCCGTCTTCAGAGCCTGCGCCATGGATATCAGCATTACGTCGTCGACCAGCTGGCGAGCGTCTACGCCGACCCGCGGGCGGCTTTCGACCGCCTTCAGGAGCACGTCGAGAGAGGAGGGGGCTTCCAGGCGGCGGCGGATCTGGTGCAGAGGTCGCCCGAAGCGTTAGGCCGGCTCCGGGGGTTGGGTCTCGGATCTCTTCGCAGCGAGGGGCGCGAGCAGGCCCTCGGGTCGGCTCTGTCGATCGGCTACAGCTTGCGCTCCCTGGCCGAGACCCACGCCCGTTGGCGCGAGCAGGAGCCGGCCGCGGTCGCGATCGCGGCGCGGGTGCCAGCCGCGCGGCAGCAGGATAGCCGCCTGTCTCAGCTTCTCGACCGGCTTCCTGATTACCGCGGGGTCGAAACCGAGCTCCACCGGGCGGCTCAGACTCTCGGGGTCGCGGTCCAAGGCCTTTCCGCTACGGCCGTTCGCCAGGTCGCCCGGGTGGCCTCCAGTCTCGCTTTCCGGATCGGCCGCGACATGTTCCTCGGCCGCGACGACGGTCTAGAACGCTAGGCCACATCGCTCGATGCTTCGAGGCGGAAACCGGCCTCTTGCAGGCCCGCCGCATCCTCGAAGTGGCACTGCCTACCTGGGAGAACCTCATGGATCGACCAAGGACGAAGACGACGGGGCTGCCGAGAATCTCGGCAACCCCCTGGGGAGCCGATCCCGCGCTCAGGGCGCGCGCTAGCAGCAGCAAACTCTCTTAGCAGTGGCAAGCCGAGTCGACGCAGGTCGCACGGCCGCTAGGCTCACAGGTGTTGACGGGACAGGTGATGGTGAAACCGCCGGCGACTCTCCCGAGCTCCGAGCTCTCCTCAAGCATGCGCAGGGTTTCACGGTTGAGCCGAAGCTTACTCTTTGGCATCTCTTTTTTCATGTCACTTTCCTTTCTAGATAGTCCTTACCTCCGGTACACCCGGCCAGGCACATTCTATCAATCTGCCGGATCAGGCTTCCAGCCGCCGGAACTCCCGCGCCAGCTCTTCGAGGAGCGCCAGGGTCAGGCGTTCCGCCCGCACCGCCTCGTCGAGGAGGATCACCGCGGCGATGGCTTCGCGCCGAATCCCCAGAGCGCGGAAGGTGTGGAGCATCTCCGTCGCCAGGCGTCCCACCTCCGACGGCCTCCCCTGGCGCAGGTAGACCGCCGCGCCTCCGCTTCGCTCCAGCTCGCGCAGCTCCGGGCAAGGTCGGAGATTTCCCGTTGCAGGACCTGCGCGGGAGTGAACCAGGAGAGGGCCACCGCCCCCAGAAACATCCAGGCGTCCCGGTGGCCAGGCCGAAGCGGTCCCATCCAGCGGTATTGCCGTAGCGCCTGAAGGTCGGAGAGCACAGCTTCCCAGTAGGTCGCGGCGTTGAGGTGGCGCGTCGGCCGAGGGCGATCGGCGGCCGGCCGGGCAGCTCGGGCAGCGTTGAGCGAGCGCACCTGAGCGAGCTCGCCGCGGCTGAGCGGGAGCAGCTCGCCGGCGAGGACCTCGAAATCCCACGCCTCCGACAGCGGGGAGAGCGCCTCGACGAGCGTCCCGGTCTTGCTGTTGCGCGTGCCGATAAGCCGGAGCACTCGGGCCGGGTCGAGCGCCAGGCGATCGGCGCCGAACGGCCGGAGTACCTCCCAGAGCCGCCGCTGGCAGGCCTGCCAGCGCGGCAGCGCGGCACGGGGGACCGGCACATGCCGCCAGAGTAGAGCGACGCCGCGGCCGGTGGCGATCGACAGGCCGGGCGCCGGCAGGCCCTCGTCCTGGAGGACGCGGAGAGCGGCGTCTCGAACCGCCCAGGGCTCTAGGTCTGCGTAGGGGGTGCGGTAGTAGTCGAGATCGGCCCAGAGCGCGCCCAGGTGGAGCAGGTTGAGGACCGACCGGGGACCGCGGAAACGGTTCTGGGTCAGGTAGACGTCGGAAAGCCCGGTGTACGTCCGGGCCACCTCCGGGAGCTCCTCTGGGTGGAGAAAGCGCTGTCGCCAGCGGCTGCCGTCTCGGAAGGCGAGGGTTACAAGTCCGGGCGCGCTACGGGGATGTAGGGCGAGGGCGTGCTCGTCGGGACTGCTCAAGTAGGGGCGCGGCGCGGCCGCGCGCAGAATCATCGCCACGATATGGCCTCCGGTTGCAGGCCAGTGCGGCAATGCGCTATTATCCAGATGCAACGTACTGGTTAGCGCTTCGCCGTGCTGACCCGGACTTCCAGAGCGCCGTTCCCAGCGGCGCTCTTCGCTTTTCAGCCCAGAGTTTACACCGTCTCTCGGTCTTTCTGCCAGCACAAGACACTAGATGTAGGGCCCGGTTAGCTCGCCTCCACGCTATAAGTTGTGGTGTGGGGCTTACTCTCTCGGATCACGGCGTCTCAGGAGGTCTCACGCGGACTCAGGCGGACCGTGACGGAAAGACAGGGGTCCCCCGCCCGGCCCCCGGCGAGAGAGGCAAGCTCGCTCGCGCCGGAGCCGGGGGCCGGGTGTGCACCGGCACCCGCCCGGCGGGGGCCGTAGGCCATTTGGGGGCTTAGGAGCTTAGTGGAAAGTGCATGTGCTTTGGCATGTTGTGTCGCATGTTGCTTGAAGGCTGACAGTGCAAGACTGTGTAACAGGATACAGCTTGCCCCCTACGACGCTAGCCAAGTCCATATGGTTCAAAGTTTCCTTATGGAGAGAGAGCTTCTTCTTAAGACTTTTCCGCATGACTACATCCTCCTGTGATTAGGGTTTGATGGCGAGCACTATACAAGATTATATATGAGTTGCGCAACTGACCTCAGAAGCGCACCTTCAGTCCGATAAAAGACGTTATCGGCCCCACGAACCCGGATAGAAGAGGGACGAGAGACGACCCACCGGATGGCGGCCCCAGGAGCAGGGTTCTTATGGCGTTTTTGCGGGGATGTGGCTAGGGCGGGGACCGGGAGAGGGGGCCGGGGGGCAGCCCCCCCCCGGCCCCCCCGGCCCCCACCCGCTCCGGTCTCAACTAAGACCGAAGGGTAGCGGCTCTGTCGTCGCCGCTGGAGGTCATCAAGGTATTTGGCAAAGAGTACAAAATGACTGCATGCTGAGAAAGCAGCCGTCGTCGTTGGTGTAGTTGACGCCGCCCTGCACCGATTTCAGGTCCAGCGACCGCACGGTTTCCTTGGACAGAACCAACTTCTGCTGTTTCTTGAGCGACTTCTTCATTCGGATCTCCTTTTCTGAAAAGATGATGATCGATCATACACTTATAGATGGATCGGTGGACAGACGATGTGGTTCCTCAAAAGGCTCACATTAGGGGAGGGGGTAGGGGCGGTAGGTCGGCACGGAGATCGTCGAGCTCCAGGTGTCGCAGGTAGCGCTCGGTGGTCTCGATGGAAGCGTGGCCGAGGAGCTCCTGGAGGGCTTTCAAGTTCCCACTCCCCCGTAGAAACCGGATTGCGTACGTGTGGCGGAGAGAATGGGGAGAGATCGAGTTGCCAGCGACGCCGGCGGCTTCCAGGAGCTTACGAAGGCGATACTCGACGGCTCTGGTGGTCAACCTTCCCGTCCGGCTGAGGCGGCCGCCGCGGCGCGGAAGCGGGAGGAAGAGAGGCCCCGAGCTGCCCCAGGTCCGGCCGGTCTCCTCCAGGTAGGCGGCGACCAGGCCGGCGACATCGGGGAGGACGGGAACGGTCCGGCTCTTGCCCCCCTTGCCCTGACGCACCCAGAGCGAGAAGTCCTCACCCTGGCGCAAGAAGTGCCCCACCTCCAGGCGGACCAGCTCGTCGACCCGGAGACCAGCTCCCAGGAAGACGGCGACCATGGCGCGGTCGCGGGGAGTGGGGCCGCCATGAAGCAGAGCGCCGGCGTCCCCCTCGGCGAGCACCCGATAAGGGCGTTGGACCTTGACCCGGGGGGCCTTCAGGAGGCGCCGGAGGGCTTCGAGCGGGATGGGCGGGGCCTGCTCCTGGGCAAGGGCGAGCTCGCCAAACCAGGTGAAGAAGCCCCGCACCGCGGCGATCGCCTGCTGATGGGAAGCCGGTCCCCGGCCGTCCCGGACCAGCTGGGCACGGTAGCGGACCAGGGTCGTGGGAGAGGGGGCCTCGCCGGCGAGCTCCTGGAGGAAGTCCCGCAGGTGGCGCCGGTAGGCGGAAACCGTATGCGGGGATCCGGCGTGCTCCGCGTCGAGAAAGCGGTCGACGAGCTCCTGGAGGTGGGCGTCGACCGGACGGGCCGCGGCCGAGTTCTCCGAGCCCGCAGGGAGCCGGCCCCGGCGCGGCTCGTCGAGGGGTTCGAGGCCCCCATCCATGGGGAGCTGAGGGGCTTTCGTCATGGCTGTTCTTGCCGATGATGTCGCATAAGTCTCATTATGCGAAGCGCTTTTCCGTCCACGGCGGGGCCGCTGGGGGAACGGCTCCCCGCAAGGCAGAAACGGGAAAAGGAGAACGAAGCTTATATCCGAAGCCGGACAGTCGGACCCCCGACCCGCAGAGACGAATGCCTACTCGCGAAGTTCCTCCGCGCGCACTTAAGTGTTAGTAGAACCCTTGGCGCGACTGCGCGCGCCCAGGCCAGACATCAGGAGGTAGTCCCCCGATGAGAAAGACCGTCCTCACCCTCACCGTGCTCCTCGCCCTCACCGCCCTGATCCCCGCCACCTTTGCCGCCGAGGCCCCGGCCGCGGCCACCACTGCCCCGGCCGTCACAGCCCTTCCCACGGCTCTGCACCTCCCCTCCCCTGCTGCCTCGCCCTCGCAGCCAGCCTCCGACTTTGCTCTGTGGTTGACGAAAACCGGTCCGATTGCGAACCCCGAAGGCTGCTGCTTAGCTTGCGATCAGCAAGGGCTCGTTTGTTGCGGGATTGGCCGTTTCTGCCAGTGCTGCGCTGGCTAGATCTTGCTAGCTGCCTTAGTGAGGGCTCCTTAGTGGGGGAGGCCCGCGGCGCCAGGGGCGCCGCGGGCCTTCCCCTCTCTTACCCCTGCTTCACTCCCCGCTTTTCGGCCACCGCCGGGACTCGGCGATCGCCGCAGTGAGAGGGTTGCCAGCAAGCGGGTTGCTGGGACCAAGTCTAGAGGGCATGGGCGAGAACCTCCTGGGTCAAGGCTCGGGTAGTCGGCAGCGCCGGGGCGGAGCGGGGGGCGTAGTCGTAGATCGGGAGTCCGTGACTCGGTGCCTCGGCCAGGGGCGGACATTTACGCCGATCGCCGAGCGCAAGAGCTGGGGCCCAAAGTGCTCCCGGATGCTTCGAGCTGCAAGGGCTCGGCTTGGCGGCGGATGCTCTTCTCCAGCCGGGTGCTCGATGGCGCTCCAGGAGTCCCGGCAGGCGTCGCCCTCGCCGATTCATCTTGATCTGGTCGGGGTATCCCAGGAGGGACTACCTTGGCGCCTCACCTGGTCCTGGACGGAGGCTTCCCCCGCATCCCTTTCCCGGCGGCGCAGGCGCCGCCGCCGCGCCCGTCGGTGGGGTCCGCGATGTGAAAAATCGCCGGCTCTTCGGCTTCGGGCGCCGTCGCCGGTACTTCCAGCCGGCGCCACGAGGCGAACCAGTGGCCCAGCGCCTTATGGTGGGGATCGGCCGAGCTGGTGGGTGTCGATCATCCCGGCCTCGTCGAGGACGAGGACGGTGCGGCAGTCGAGCGGGTCTGCGATCGTCAGCGCGACCGTGGTCTTCCCGGCCCGGCCGACGACCGCGCCAGGTCGGTCTCGATTGTAGGCGCGGACAATGGCGGCCCGCGCCGGAAAGGTTTTCTTTCTCAGCCCGTCTCACCCAATATCAACGAATCTCTTTCTGTCTCACGGCGTATCATTAAGTCTCATTTTGTCTCGCCGCAAAAAAAGGATTGATTGGCCCTCCGGCTTCGCCTACGCTGAAGGGGCAGGAGCGAGTCAGTGGGATGTAGACATTCGTCCTACATCCCGCCTTTCTCGCCTTCGGCTCGAAAGGAGAAAGCTGAACAATGAATTGCCGCAGAAACATGCACATTCGACTCTCCGCGGAGGAATACGCGCGGCTCAAGGCTGCTGCTGCCTCCGCCTCCACAAACATCTCCGCCCTCCTCCGAGAGCGTGCTCTCGCAGCTCTTGCCCAGGTCCCTGAGTCGGCGCCCCTTGCCTCTACACCTTCCAGCGGCCCTCTCACAAGCATCGTCTCCTGGCGCCTTACGACGGCCGAGGGCGAGCGATTGGCCGAGCAGGCCCGAGATTGCGGCCTCCCGGTTGCGGACTACGTTCGAAGTGTTCTACGTGGAAGCATGCCGAGCCTTTGCCGGCCCGAGGCGCGGGCTGCTGTTGTCGCCCTTTCCCGGGTAAGCAACAACCTCAACCAGCTTGCCCGGCTACCTCTCCCGCAAGATCTCGCGCTCGCGGTCGAGACTCTGTGCATTGAGGTCTACCGGGTACGGGACGAGATCCTTGCCGCACAGGATCGCCCATGATGGAGGTAACCGAAGCTACCAGGGACCCCAGCAAGGACCATCGGCCCGATATCGCCGGGGTTGTCTCGTTGGAATGGTTGGAGAGGTCACTGCGCACGGTCCAGGCATCCTCGATACGTCCTCCATGCTGCTATGTGGGCTTGCGCCTCGCCGACCGGGACACCCTTCAGCCGGGCGAAGAATTTCGGCACGCAGGCCTGGCAAGCCTTCTCGTGACTCTCGGCTTCTTGGAGAGTCTCGCCCAGAGTCTGTTGGCGAAATGAAACGGGTAGGCAGAGGAGAGTTCGTGCTCGGATCAAACTTTGTACGTACTCCGCGGCGACGGGCCAGATCCGCGCAGTCTTGTCCCCAGATGCCGTCACCACCCGGGTGCCGTCCGGGCTGAAGGAGGCAGTCCAGGCCGTATTCGTGTGCCCCGTCAGGATGGCAATCGGTTGGCCGGTACCAGCGTCCCAGATCCGCGCCGTCCCGTCCCGGGACGCGTTCACCACTCGGGTGCCGTCCAGACTGAAGGAGGCCGCCAAGACCTCATCCGTGTGCCCCGCAAGGGTGGAGATCGGTTGGCCGGTGGCGGCGTTCCAGATCCGCGCCGTCCGGTCCGTGGACGCGGTCACCACCCGGGTGCCCTCCGGGCTGAAGGAGGCCGCAACGACCTCATCAGTGTGCCCCGTCAGGATGGCGATCGGTTGGCCGGTAACGGCGTCCCAGATCCGCGCCGTCCGGTCCCGGGACGCGGTCACTACCCTGGTGCCTTCCGGACTGAAGGAGGCTGCCAAGACCTCAGCCGTGTGCCCCGCCAGGTTGGCAGTCGGTCGGCCGCTGGCGGAGTTCCAGATCTGTGCCGTCCCGTCCCGGGACGCGGTCACTACCCGGGTGCCGTCTGGACTGAAGGAGGCTGCCAGGACCCCATCCGTGTGCCCCGTCAGGGTGGCGATCGGTTGGCCGGTGGCGGCGTTCCAGATCCGCGCCGTCTGATACTCGTACTGCGTCACCACCCGAGTGCCGTCCGGGCTGAAGGAGGCTGCCCACTCCCCACCTACGGGGCTCGTAAGGGTGGCGATCGGTTGGCCGGTGGCGGCGCTCCAGATCCGCGCCGCCAGGTCCCGGGACGTGGTCACCACTCGGGTGCCATCCGGGCTGAAGGAGGCCGCGAAGACCAAATCCGCCTGGCCCGCCAGGGTGGCGATCGGTCGACCGGTGGCGGCGTTCCAGATCCGCGCTGTCCGATCCCAAGACGCGGTCACCACCCGGGTGCCGTCCGGGCTGAAGGAAGCAGCAACGACTTCACCCGTGTGCCCTGTCAGGGTGGCGATCGGTTGACCGATGGCGGCGTTCCAGATCCGCGCCGTCCAGTCCACAGATGCGGTCACCACCCGGGTGCCGTCCGGGCTGAAGGAGGCCGCCAAGACCCTCTCGGTGTGCCCTGTCAGGGTGGCGATCGGTTGGCCGGTGCTGGCGTTCCAGATCCGCGCCGTCCGATCCCTGGACGCGGTCACCACCCGGGTGCCGTCCGGGCTGAAGGAGGCCCCACCGACCAGATCCGTGTGTCCCTTCAGGGTGGCGATCGGTTGGCCGGTGGCGGCGTTCCAGATCCGCGCCGTCTGGTCCCAGGACGCGGTCACCACCCGGGTGCTGTCCGGGCTGAAGGAGGCCGCACCGACCTCATGCGTGTGGCCCGTCAGAGTAGCGATTGGTTGGCCGGTGGTGGCGTTCCAGATCCGCGCCGACTGGTCCCGGGACGCGGTCACCACTCGGGTGCCGTCCGGGCTGAAGGAGGCCGCTGAGACCGTACCCGTGTGTCCCGTCAGGGTGACGATCGGTTGGCCGGTGGCGGCGTTCCAGATCCGCGCCGCATAGTCCCCGACCGTCACGACCCAGGCGCTGTCCGGGCTGAAGGAGGCTGCGAAGACTCCCTCTGCGTGGCCCGTCAGGGTGGCGATCAGTTGACCTGTGGTGGCGTTCCAGATCCGCGCCGTCTGGTCCCAGGACGAGGTCACCACCCGGGTGCCGTCCGGGCTGAAGGAGGCGGCAACGATCTCTCTCGTGTGTCCCGTCAGAGTGGCGATCGGTTGGCCTGTGGCGGCGTTCCAGATCCGCGCCGTCTTGTCACTGGACGCGGTCACCACCCGGGTGCTGTCCGGGCTGAAGGAGGCAGCAACGACTTCTCTCGTGTGTCCCGTTAGAGTGGCGATCAGTTGGCCGGTGGTGGTGTTCCAGATCCGCGCCGTCCGGTCCCGGGACGCGGTCACCACCCGGGTACCGTCCGGGCTGAAGGAAGCCGCCCTGACATCACCCGCGTGCCCCATCAGAACGGCGGTTTGTACCGAGAGTTCTAAAGCCTTGTGGAGCAAGGGTTCGGCGGTTGGTGTCGAATCGGGCTGCCGGACCTCCAGGGCCACCAGCGAGGCCTCGGTCGGATGGTCCACCAGGAGGTTTGCGCCGAGAGCCGCGTACGCTCGGTCGCGCGAACGCTCCTCCGACGCGCGCGCCTGTTGCCGTTGCCATAGAAACGACAACGCGGCCCCGAGGATCATCGCGACGGCGGCGACCGCCGCGAACATGAGAGCCCTGCGCTGGCGTCTCCGCCGCTCCACCTGGAGGCCGCTCGCCTTGACCAGCCGCTCCTCGTCGTGCGTGCGCGCCCGCATTCCCGCCTTGCCCTCCTCCACGCGGGACAGATCGTGCTCGCCCAGAGGCTCGCCGCTCCGGCCTCCCGTCCACTCCTCGGCCCGCAGCAGGATGCGCAGCGCCCGCTGACCGGGTAGGTCCGAGGACTCGAAACGCCGTCGCACCAGCGGGGCTAGGGTGTCGTGGGCCAGGCGGGTGGTTGTGCGATCCGCTGCCTCCACGGCCCTGTCCTCCCCGGCCTCGGCGAGGAGGTAGCGCTCCTTGCACTGGCCCACTAGCTCCGGGATCTCCGGGCGATGCCCGTAGCGCTCCGCCACCTCGGCTGCCGAACGGCTCTCGGCGGTGCCCAGAGGAGTAGTATGGAAGAACAGAAGATCTAGGACCAGACCGGAGTCCACGGTCTCGTGCCGCCACTCGTGGAGCGCGCGGAACTGCTCCGTTAGAAAGTCGTCGAGCAGGAGGCCGCGGCGCTTCATGCCCTCGTAGAGCTCGCGCGTAAAGCGGGGGGAGGCGGGCCCAGCCTGGACCCGCATCCACATCTGGGTCAGCAGGATCTGGAGGATCGGCGCGATCGTGGCGGCGCCCTGCCCGGCGAGGTCGCCGGCGATCCGGGCCGGCAGCTCGGAGTCGACCTCCAGGCCGTAGTGCCGCCGCAAGCGGTCGCCCGACGCCGGTCCGAGGACGACTTCCTCTATAGCGTCGCGGTCGAGGTGTGCGACCTTAACCCGGGTATAGAAGAGCTTCTCTGCATCGAGGAGCTGCAGCACCTCGGACAACCATTCCTTGCGAAAGCCGAGGACGAGGCGCCCCCGGGGGCGGGTCTCGCGGACGGCGAAGAGCGACCGCAGCACGGCGGCGAAGGCCTCGATCTCCCCACCGCGTGCGAGCGGGAGCGTCCAGGCCTCCTCTGCCTGATCCAGGATGACGGCGAGCGGCTTGCCCACCGACTCTTTAAGGCGCCAGCTGGCGCCGGCATCCTCGGCGCCCAACCCGCGAGCCAGGGTGCCGGCGAGGCCGCAAGCCCGGTCGCGGCGCAGGTAGAGCACCTCGTGGGAGGCTTCGAGTCGCGGCTGGAAGCCCGCGGCGAGGAGCGACGACTTGCCCGCACCGGTGGCGCCGAAGAGGAGCACGAGGGGCGCGCCCTCCGGCCGGGTCACCTCCTCATAGAGCTCGCGGATCTCGCGGCCTCGCCCGAAGAAGACCGGCGCGTCCTCGCGGGTGAACGGGGCGAGGTGCTTGAACGGCGAGAGCGGCAGGTCCATCGCCGGCAGCGGGGGGAGGCCGAAGAGCGGGTCCCGGACCACCCGCGGCAGGCTCCAGCGCCGGACTTCCTCCTCGGCGCCGGGTGCGACATGGAGATCCCAGGGCCACCAGTCCTGGACGAGGGGGAGGAGAGGAGCAGGAAGGAGGTTGGCATAAGTCCCCTCCGGCAGATCGCCCGTCAATGCCTGCACCGCCGCCGTCGCTTCCTCGAACGCGGCGCGCAGCGGAGCGCCGGAGGCGAGAGCCTGGTAGAAGCGGGCCGAGAGCTCCGTGGCCAACGAGTCCAGGATGGCCTGGGACGTGGCGATCACCACCGGGACCCCGGCGGCGAGGAGACCCTGGGCCTGCCCCTGGGTGGAGCAGCCGTTCAGAAAGACCAGAGCCAGTCCCCGCTGCGCGCCCAGGAACCGGGCGAGGCCGGCGGCATGGGCGATCCGCGGCGCCCCTTCCGGAGACTCGAACAACAGCGCACCGCTCCCGGCGTGGCCGCCGAAGTGAAAGATCGCCACCCGGTCGCGGTACCGTGCGTCCAGGAATACGTCGAACACCTCGGCGGCCGTGGCGTTGGCGCGCTCGACAATCTCGCAGAGGCCGGACTGTTCCGCAGCGGTCATGGCCTCGCGCACCCTGCGCTGCTCTTCGGGAAGGTTGCGTAAGTAGAGCGCTGGGTCCATCCGGTTATTGGCGAACGCGAACAGCACAACCGGCCGTGGTGAGGTGCGCATAGGAGCTTTTTTAGGAGAGTTTAGATCTAGGCTGCTCTCAAACACCCCTAAACCTAAGCTAGAGACCCCCTTGGAGGGAGATTGTGTATAGAAGGGTGACTGATCCGGGAGTGTCCCCGAGTTGGAGACTTCACACCGATGCGCCCGAGTTGCCCCGGAGGTCAAGCTCGGCCGCCCCCCGGGCGGCCATCGGGCAGATGCTCTCGGTACTGAAACGTCTCCGGGGTACTCTACTCCCCCGGCCGGTTGATCCGATAGAGTCCGACTTGAGACGGCGTGCGGCGCCCTGGAACGTCTAGAGACAGCCGACTAGGGCTCTCTACTCGGCATGTTCCCTGGGTGTTCCTGTCCCTTCACTAGCACCATGCATAAGTTGTTATTAATCAGAGGTTTACTCACGCCTATCCTCCCACCCAGGGGGGAGGAAACCCGGTCTGAGATGGGCCGGTTCCTCCCCCCTGGGCGGGGAGTGTGGTTGTCGTAAGTTGCTGACAGATAAGCAGATATTGGAAAAGACGGATGAGAGCGGGAAGAGGCAGGGAACTGGAGGAAAAAGTTCGTCCAGAGTTGCTCGGTTTCCACCTGGGCAGTTGAATGAAAATCTTGCCCGTGCCCTGAGGCGCGGCAGGCGGCGGCTGGCTTCATCTTTTCTGTCGGCTGCAAGCTATACTCTGATGGTTGATGAACCTCGACAGCCTCTTGGAGGGAAGTCCCGCTGGATCTCGTGGTGAAGGAACCGGCTGGCCGAGCGACTGTGCCAGCGTTTGACCCCGTGCTGTTGGAGCTGGGACCGGCCGGCGAGGACGGCGAGCGCCTCGTCTACTGCAAGTATCAGCGGCGCGTCGAACGCTTCTTCGCGAGCAAGGGGATTCCTCTGGAGGAGGCTCGGGATCTCACCCAAGATACGTTCATGCGGGTTTTCCGCAGTGAGGCGAAGCTCACCTGTCGAGCCGAGCTCGAGGCCTGGGTGTTCGAGATCGCCCGCAACGTGCTCCTCAACGTTCGGCGGTCTTCGGCGGCTCAGAAGCGCGCGGCGACCGTCGTCCCGCTGTACGAACCGGCTATGGACGGAGACTCCAGGGAGCGCGAGCAGCCAGGTCTGCTCGACGGTGAGCGCGACGCCTTGGCCCGCGCCATCCGCCGAGAGCAACTGGAAATCCTCAGGCGCGCTCTCGCCGAGTTGCCGGATCAGATGCGGGAGTGTGCGCGCCTGAGGCTTCGAGGCTTCAAGTACCGAGAGATCGCGGCGATGATGAGGATCTCGATCGAAACGGTAAAGACCCACCTCCACGCCGCGAAGAAGCGGCTGAGACCCCTCCTGGAGCCGCATTTCGGTTCGCTTGATTTCTAGTTTTCAAGCCAGAGGAGACCTACGGTTTGAACAAGTCCAGCCATCCCATCCACGCGGCGATGCTCGCCCTGTCACGCGAAGAGCTGCGGGGCGTGGAGCACCCGTCCACGGGCCGTATCCTCGCCTATCATCGCGGCGAGCTGACTGCGGTGGAGGCGGCTGCTCTTACCGAGCACCTGTCGCTTTGTGAGACCTGCGCCGAGGCGGCGCTGGACGCCGCGGAGTTCTTTGCCGAAGACGACGAAGAGGACGCAGCGCCCGCGGAACTCGAGGCGGCATGGCAGAAATTTCGCGCCGCCTCGGTGCCCACGGCAGCTCCTGAGATTTCGCTTCCACCCCCCCAGCGCCTCCCGCCTCCCGCGCAGCCGCAGCGGTCCTTCCTGCGTTCCGTGGCCTTCGCCTATGGCGTCGCCGCCGTCTTCGCCGCCTTGAGCGTCGGTCTTACTCTCTTCAAGGTGAGCCCGAAGGCGCGGCCAGAAGTCAATGCCGGTTTCTTCGACCTGACGCCCGCTGGTGCCGATCGCGGCGAGACGCCGCCGACGACCCCCATCCGCTTCGCCTCTCCCGGAAGCTCGGCGCTCGTCCTCCTCAATCCGGCGGTCGTCCCCAGCTCGCAGGGGTATGGAGTGCGAATCCGGCAAGCCGACGGCGTGGAAGTCTGGAAATCTGAGGATCTCGTGCTCCAGGCTTCGGGAGTCTTTCGCCTGAGCCTGCCGGCGGGTGCCTTTCCGGTGGGTCGCTATGCCCTGGAGCTTTACGGCATCACCCACGGTCGCGAGACTCCGCTGGGAACCTATTGGATCGCGATCGAGAAATAACTTCCTCCCAAGGTTCTCTTGTCGGCCGAATCGCCGTACAATCCAGCCGTTCCTCAATTTGGTCAAGAGGCTCCGGATGATGCTCCGACTTGGGCTGCAACGTCGAGCCTGGCTCTGTGTGGCTCTGCTCCAGCTTTTTGGCTGCCATTCTGCCGGCCCGGTCCTGCTGGCCCTGCGGCCTGGCCTCCAGGTCTCCGGTAGGGTCAAGCTCAGAAAGCCCCAGAAGTTCGCCTTCATGCTGCGACGGGGTCAATTCGTCGCCCTTCAGGTGACGCAGGAATCGGTCGACGTGGTTTTGACGCTCCGGCTGCCGGACGCGCTCCTCCTGCCGCCGCTGGACACCCAGGCGGTGGTCCCGGTGCCCGAACTGCTGCGAGTCGTCGCGCCTCTCGATGGGCGCTATGTCCTGGAGGTCGCCGGCGCCAGCGAGGATTGGGAACCCTTCCAGCTTGAGGTGTTGACGCTGCGGACGGCGAGCGATGGCGACCGACTGGTCGCCCAGGCGCAGGAGGATCTCGCCGAAGCCGAAGAGCTCCGCCGCCGCAATACTTCGGCGAGCTCTCTCCGGGCTCTTCCTCTCTATGTCTCAGCGGTTCAACGGTTTACCTCGGCGGGCGATGCCGGCGGCCAGGGCTATGCGCGCCTGCAATGGGCACGTGTCCTCGACAGGCAGGGTCTGCGGCAGGAGGAGGTGGCGGTTCTCCGCGATTGCCTTGCGCTCCCCGCAGCGGCGGAGGTTCCGGGGATTCGAGCCAAAGCTGCGACGATGCTCGGCGAGGCTCTCTCCACTCTCGGGCGGGGCGCCGAAGCCGACGTGGTGGAACGCGAGGCGCTGGCGCTCTGGAAGCAACTCCATCAGCCGGCGCACGAGGCGCAGGTCATCAACCTTCTCGCTCATCGAGCGAGCGAACGAGGCGAGCTCGCGCTGGCGGAGACCCTATACCGTCAAGCGCTCGCTGCCTGGGAAAGCGGCGGCGGTTACGACGAGCCGGCCGCGGTGGTGCTGGGGAGTCTCGCCGCAGTCTACAATCTTGCGGGGGAAGCGCAGCTCGCGCTCGACACTGCCGATCGGGCGTTGGCTCGCTTTCCCCGCGGTGCGTCACCGGAAGACGTGGCGGAGGTTCTCGCCTTGAAGGGTGATCTCCTCGCCGATCTGGACCGACCCAAGGAGTCCCAAGAGGCTGTTGCGGCGGCCCTCGACCTCTGTCGGGCCAAGCCGACGGCGCGCGCCAAGATCGAGCGGCGGGTGGCGCGTCGCGCCTATGGCCAGGGAAACTTCGAAGAGGCGGCGCGTCGCTTGACGAATGCGCTCCATGCCTTTGAAGCGGTGGAGGATCTCCAAAGTGCGCTCGCCGTCCGACAAGATCTCGCCTGGACTGAGCTCAAGCGCGGTCACCTGGAGGTTGCCGATGCGCTCTTCAACCGACTGTCGTCCGGCGGTGCCGGGCCATCCGAGAACGGTTGGATTCGACCCGCGGCTCTGGCCGGTCGAGCCCGGGTGGAGCGCTTGCGGGGGCATCTCCCGACCGCTAGGGGTTTGGCGATGCAAGCGCTCGACGAGGTGGAGCACCTGCGGCATGGATTGGGACGGAGCGACCTCCAGACCTCCGTTTTCGCCAGCCAGCAATCGTTCTTCGACCTGGCGGTCGACCTCACCCTGGATCTCTACGACCGGAGCCGCGACGCAGCGTTGCTTGTCGACGCCTTCGAGATCTCGGAGCGTTCGCGGGCACGCCTCCTCCTCGACCTCCTGGCGACGGACGTTGCGCCTCCCCGCCCGCTGCAACCGGCCGAAACACGGGCGGCGAAAGCGCTCAGCCGAGCCGAGGAGGGCCTCAAGGCCCTCCGCGAGGCGGCGCCGCCGCCGGGTGAGATCGAGCGGGCCGAGCGGGAGGTACGCCAGGCCGTGCTCGCGCTGCGTCGCGAGAGAGGTTCGCTCGAAACGCCGGAAGCAGGATTTGGCGGGACTCCTCTCTCGGCCCGCCAGATCCAGCGCTGGATCGACCGCGATACCGTCCTCCTGGAGTTCGATCTCGGTGAGGACGCGAGTTACCTCTGGATCGTCTCGCAGCGCTCGCTCACCTTCCATCGACTTCCCCGCCAGCCGGAGATCGACTCCTTGGCCCGCAAGGCGGTTGCGGTGCTCTCGACCCAGGGTGCTTCGGCCGAGAGCGTCCAGAGTCGCGAGACTCTCCTCGCCACGTCGCGATTTCTCCTCGCCGCGGCGATGCCGGAGCTTGCCGCGCGACGTTGGCTCGTGGTGAGCGATGGTGCTCTGCACTCCCTGCCGGTCGGCGCGCTGCCGAACCCGGTGGATTCGGGCCAGGTGCTCCTCGCCACCCACGAGATCGCGTATGCGCCTTCCGCGTCGGTGGCGGTGCGGCTCGCCGAGCGATCGGAGAGGCAGCAGCTTCGGGGTGCCGTGCCGGGCAAGGAACTCGCCGTCCTCGCCGACGCGGCCTATGAGGCAGAGAGCCCGGCGGGCGCGGCTTCGAGCGCGTCGTCGCAACCGATGCTGGGAGGTCTCCTCCGACTTCCTCGCCTCCGCTACACCGGCGAGGAGGCCGAGCGCATCCTCGCGTTCGTGGCGCCGGAGGCGCGCCTCGATGCGCGACGCTTCGAGGCAACCAAGGCGAAGGTTCTCTCCGGAGAGCTCTCCCAGTACCGCCGCCTCCATTTTGCGGTGCACGGACTTCCCGACGAGAATCACCCGGAGCTTTCCGGTTTGGCCCTCTCGTTGTTCGATCGCCAGGGGAAGCCTTTGGACGGTATCCTCTTCGCCCATGAGATCGCCCGTCTCCACCTTCCGGCAGAGCTCGCAGTCTTGAGCGCCTGCCAGAGCGGCCGGGGCGCCAGGGTTTCGGGTGAGGGGCTCGTCGGTCTGGCGCACGCCTTTTTCACCGCCGGTACGGCGCGTGTCGTGGTCAGCCACTGGTCGGTCAACGACCAGGCCACGGCCGAACTGATGACGCGTTTCTACGAGGGACTCCTCGTGCGCCACCTCCAGCCTGTCCGTGCTTTGCAGGAGGCGCAGCTCGCCCTTGCCGGCGAGACTCCCTGGCGCCGCCCGTACTTCTGGGCCGGCTTCGCCGTTCAAGGCGGCTTTTGAGCCGACCGCCCAACAAAATTCCAAGCATCGGGTTCTGCCGGACGAGCGCCCCACCCGAGCCCTCCTGAATGGTCTCGGTTCTCAGCCACGGGGTGCCATCCGGGAGGACGCGCCCATGCACTCGACGGGAAAGTCGCAGCTCGCTACGAATCGAGGTGTCCAACTAGAAGTCCAAGCAAAAGCGAGGCGTCGTCGGAAGGAGAAGCCGATCCGTGAGGACGACGGCGTCGAGGCATCGGCGATGCCGGTGCAGCCGCCGCTAAAGCGCGATGGCGAGGACGATCACTCGAATCCGTCCTCGCTGGAAGAGCGCCCCGTCCTGCGCGAGCCGGACCCTCCCGTGGCGTCGGGAGATCCGGTCCAGGTTCCGATCCAGCGGCCGGACCCCGATCCCACGCCGGTCGTTCCGCCGCACCCCGGTCGCGAGCGAGGTGCCGAGGGATGAGATACAACGAGGCCCGCGTCGAGCTGTTCGCCGATCCTGCCGGTTTCCGAAGTCGGGTGAGCCTGTCGGGGCGCACTTCTCTCGACGAACCCTTCATTCCCCCGCCGGGTGTCGATGCCGCGAGCCTCTATCAGGAATGGTTTGATTCGTTCAGCCATCCGGTATCGCCCGAGAGCAAACGCACCCTGGACGAGCACCGGCGAGCCTCCGGCGAGGCTCTCTTTCGGGCACTATTCCCCTCGTCCGATCCGCGAATTCAGATGGAGCTCGGTGGGCTCGCCCAGCAGCAAGCCTTCGGCTCCCAGCGCGGCCTGCGGATTCGCCTGATGCTCGGTGACCTGCACGGGAATGGGGGACAGGACGCCAGCGCGATCCTACCCGCTTCGAGCCTGCCGTATGAGTTGATGATTCCGCCCCGAACGGAGGGCTATCTCGCACGGAGCCGCTTCGTCTCAATCGTTCGCACGATCGGTACGCCCGAACCGGCCATGCCCATTTCCGTTCTCGGGGCACTGCGTGTCCTAGTCGTCAGTTCCCAGCCGAAGGACATTCCGGCTCTCGGCTGGAAAAAAGAGGTCGCCAAGATCCAAAAGGCGCTGCAGGACAGGAAAGATACCCGGGTCGTGGTTCTCGAGCATGCCAGTTTCGAGCAGACCCTCGCTCTCTTACGCGACGGCTTTCACGTCCTCCACTTCATCGGCCATGGCGGACGGGATCCGCTGAGCGGGCAACGGTATTTACTTTTCGAGGAGGAGGGGAAGCGGCAGGCCGTCTTGGCGGAGGACATCGCGGATCGATTCGGGAGCAACCCAATGCTCAAGCTCGTGGTGCTCAACGCCTGCCACTCCGGTGAGCTGGAGAAGGGGGCCGGAGGTGATGCCGTGGCCGGTGTCGCGGCTGCACTCTCGACGCGTGGTATACCCGCGGTCGTGGCGATGCAGGTCGCTGTCACCGACAGCGCTGCTGTCGATTTCTCGGCTGCCCTCTACGGCGCCCTCCGCGAGGGGCAATGTATCGAGGTGGCCGTCGCCGACGGGCGTGGTTCAGTGCGGGTCGGTTCGCCGGAGTGGGCTACCCCTGTGCTCTACCTGCGCGGCGAATCCAGCGATCTCTTCGAATTTCAGACGGACTCACAAGGCCCCGTGATCCGAAGCGATGGACCGCCGGAGCTCAAGCTAGGTATTCGCTCCCTGGTCGAGAGCGAGAAGTTCCCGTATCTCGCCGAGTGGGCGAAGAAGCTGGAAACTACGACCGAGGCGCTTCTCCCCCTGGAGGAATACTTTCAAGGGCGATACATCATCAAGCGGAAGATGTGGGGAGAGTCCGTCTTGCCTCGGCTCCATCGCTTCCTAGGCGGAGCGGCCATGCAGGAGAGACCCGTTGCGCTCAGCTTGGCGGCGCATGGAACGATCGCCTTCGCCGCGGGGTACTACTTCCTCAAGTCGGCAACGCCTGTCTCCCTCCTGCAAGTGACCTCGGGGCAAACAACGCGGTGGGCGGAGGCCCAGGGTACGGTGCCTCCGGGAGCTCTATGGCAAGACTTTGAGGAACGCGTGCTCGATCCCACGGCCCCAGACGTCGCCGTCGCCATCGAGATCACCCAGAACACGTTGGAGGCGGTGGCCAGGTACCTGGCCGAGAGCCAGGTGAAGGTTGGAAAACTGGTCTGCGCCCGCATTGCCGGTTGGCCGGGGAAAACTCGCGTGGAGAGCGGCGCTCACGCGTACCAGCTCGCCTGGCAGCTCCAGCAGTGGCTCAAAGATCACACCGGAAACGGCGCCAAGCGGCGCCTCCATTTATTCTCAGCGGCGCCGAACGGGTTCCTCTTCTTCCTCGGCCAGCTGGCGCCAGATCTGGGAAAACTGCGCCTGTACGAGTACGACTTCGAGAAGCAAAAGCACGGCACCTACGAAGCGTCCGTCGATCTCAAGTAACCGACTCCTGAGGCCAGCACAATGTCTGTCGACCAACCAGCTAGGACTTCAAGCCCAGCCACAGCGGGCGGAGGCATTCTAGTGCGCACCAGAGGCGCCGCCAGGCACTCACCACCCTTGGCCGTACCCAACGCCACAGCAGTTCCCGCGGTGGAATCGCGCTCGCCGGCCTACGACCCTGCACCGGGCCAGCACTACCTCACCAGTGTCGCCGGTCTCGCCCCCAGGGTCTTGCGCGCGCTCCTGGATCGCGGGGACCTGACACGCGGCGGCATCACGAAGATCGAGCAGAAGATCCAAGACTTCATGCGCACCGCCTTTCTGCCCTTCGTCGGGCAGTGGCATGTACCGGACTACATCGCCAGCACCAACCGAGCCGGCTTTCAATCACTTCGGCCCTTGGCTGAGGCCGTCCGGATGAATGAGCAGTCGTTCAACTTCATCGGGGCGCACTATCGGAGCCGGCTTTCAGTTCGAGGGCGGCGCACGGCATTTGCATCGCGACAGGAGGTGTTTCATGCCTCCCTGGACAAATTTGTCGGCCGGTCCTTGCTTCGGCCGCTGGGAGCGGTGCCTGACGGGTCCATGTTCCAGCAGCTGTGGGATGCGGTGTATTTGGAGCAGTATTTCAGGCTGTGCGGCGTCAACGTCACCTTCAGTGAGTGGGCTCTTCATCGGCAGCAACTGAGACCCATCGCGGTGATGACGACGCGTCGGAGTCTGTGCTCTGTGACTCTTGAATCATTGGCAGGCGGCGTGGACGTGCCAACCGTGAAGGTGGCGAAGGGGTTGACGCGGCAACTTCTACAGCCGACTACGGTGAAGACTCTTTGGCGCGCGGTTGCGCGGGCCTTTGCACAGGCGTTGGGCGATGCCCCGGAGGCTTTCGAGAGACTCCAAGAGGGTGCGGAGAGTGCGCCGGACATCGAGAGTATTCAGTCTTGGTTCCGCCTCGTACACCGAGCCAACGCTCTCGCGTCGCGTATCCTGGAGGACGACAGTGTCCGTGCCGACCTGGCCGCGCGCGCGGCCTATGTCGCGGGCTTGCTGCTTTACGGCAGGGAGCATGGGAGTTTCAGGGCAGGTTTGGCCGAGTACCTAGGATCTGCCCAGCCTGTCCGGGGTCAGGCGAAACCTGACGCCGCAGCACTCTCCAGCGTGGGAGAGTTCGTCAGGGTCTTGCAGTCGTTGCGATTTTATCAGGAATGCTATGGAGAAAGCTGCATCACCGTTCCGGACGAGCAGCCGTCGACGATCAGAGGCTCGGAGATTGATGCCGCCGCTCTGCCGCCGATCGGGGCAGGCTCGAAGTGCAGTCTGACGTTGTTCTGGGGAGGGCCGGATTCCCTTCCGCCCGTGCTTCCAAAAGTATTGGAGGCCACTTCGAGCCTGTTCAGCCATGCTCTGAGCGAAGGAGAGCTGACGATAGGCCAGGAAGTGCCGAGTCGCGGGATTGAGTCACCAGACGTGGCCCGTCTCGCAGGTACCCTACAGCAGTTCACCAAAGGAGCAGTGGGTGCTCGGGCAATTGCCAAGGTTCTCATCTTGGCCGAGGATCTCTCCCGTTGCCTTCATGAGTCGAGGCCGCGAGCCTTTACTTTCCTGCTTGGAAGTCCGCAGTGGTTGATTTCAGATCTTCGGATCGAGCATGAACTGGTCGGCGCCGTCAGTTCCTTTCAACTGGCCGAGCGGGCTGCGGAGCCGGAAAAATATCAGTCCACTCTGGCGCTCCTAGAGGGAAATTCTTCCTTCCTGCAGGCGGAAGATCTATGTCTTTTCGTCGCTTGCCCGGCAGAGCCGCTCGAAGTGACGCATATCGTGAAGGTGCCTCGGTTGGAGATGATGCGGAGGAAACTGCTTTGTTCCTTCACCGCTGAGCGCCCAGGCTTGCTGGCGGTGGTAACTCATGGCAATGGGAGAGGAGAGGTAATTTGCGATGGGGAAGTTCAGGGAGTACTGCGGCCTGGCCATTCGTGGGCGGAGCGGTCGAGAGAATATTTCGACTTCGGAGCCGGCTTGGAGAGCGTGCTGAACAAACTGGTTGGCAAGCGTAAGGCGGGAGAGATCGCAGCCGTACTTCGGCCGGTCATCCAGGATCTAAGCGAAGAGCCTGGTGTCGGAGCGCTGTTCGTGGTGGCGAAAAAAGGAAATATTGTGAATCTACTCAACAGTTCCTCCAAACTGACTGAAGTTCTGGATTCGGTGGATGGCCAGAGACTCCTCGAAATGCCCCCGGAAGTTTTGTTCCAACTGGCACAGGATGATGGGGCGACCCTCATCTGCTGTGACGATCTCTGCGTTTGGGGACGGCGTCACTTGGAGGTGCCGGTGATTCCGAATCTCGAGAAGGAGTGGAAGGCCCATGGCCCAATGCAGTGGAAGCATTGGTACAAGACGAAGACTTGGGGGACGAGGCGGCGCACGGGCTTGGCGGTGAGCTTCGATCTGCGTGAGGAGGGCGTCGTGATCGTGATTTCAGCCGATGGCCCGGTGGATCTCCTGCAGGGCGGCAGGGGTGTCGCCGAGTTCAGCGAGTGACCGGAGATCGCTTCTGGAGATCCCAATGATCTGGCAGATCCTCGCCTCCGCCCTCGCCCAAGGCCTCGCCATCGCGGCCCTCGCCTTCGCTTTCGCGTTGGTCTATTGGAGCACGCGGGTGTTTTTCGTCCTCCTCGGCGCGCTCTACGCCTTGGCGCCGTTCCTGGTGGCGGAGTTCCAGGCGCACGTCGGGTTGGGCGTGGCGGTGGGGTTGACGCTCGCCACCGGAGTGGGGCTGTCGCTCCTCTTCGGCTGGCTGAACCATGAGCGGTTGATCGCGAAGAATGCGCCGGACGGCGTTCACTTCGCCTGCTCTCTCGCGCTCTATTTTCTCGTCTCCGAGGTGGCGTCCCTTCGGTGGGGTTCGGACGTGCGCTCTCTCGCCAACCTTCTACCGTTCCCGCGCTTTTTCGGTGGGTCGCTGCGGCTGCCGACCTCTCAGCTCGTGATGATCGCCGGGTGCCTCGTTTGGATTGTGGTGGTGCTCGCCAGGCTGCGCTGGAGCGGGCACGGCGTGAAGCTGCGGGCGCTGGCGGACAATCCCGGCGAGCTTTCGCGCTCGGGGTTCGACCCGCGGGGGTTGCGGGGATTGGCCTTCGGTGGCGCGGGCCTGGTGGCGGCCGGCACCGCGATCGCGGTCGCGGCGGATCTCGCCGTGGGCGTCCATGGCGGAATGGTGGCCCTCATCCCCGCCGCCACCGCGACGCTCCTCACGACGGTCGGCCGCTGGGGACGTCTCCTCGCCTGGGCTCTGGTGCTCGGGCTGCTGCGGACCGCGGTGACCTTCCTTGTCTCTGGGGCTTGGCAGGAGCCGGTCACTCTCGGGCTCCTCCTTCTCGGTCTCCTGGCCCGCCACCAGGGTGCGCGCCGCTGGGGCCGTGAGCTGGTGCCGGGAGGCGTACGGTGAGCTACGGGCTGCACCTGCTTGACCTGATTCTGGTCTATGGGCTGGCCGCGGTGGGATTGAGCCTTTCCGTGGGGCACGTCGGCCAGCTCTGCATGGCGCAGGCGGCGTCGTTCGGCCTCGGCGCCTACGCCTACGCCGTCTTCGGTGTCGGGTACGCGTGGCCGAGCTGGGCCGCTTTGGGAGGCGCCGTGGCCGTGGGGTTGCTGTTCGCATTCTGCCAGGGGTTTATCGCGCGGTCTTTGGCGGAGGACGAATTCGTCTTCGGCACCCTGGCCTTCAATGTCATGGTCGGGGGTTGCCTATACAACGGCACGGACGGCGTAAGTCCTCTCGGCAGTCTGCGGAACCTGACCAACGGCCCCTACGGAATTTCGGACGTGCCGCCGCTTCCGAACCGCATGCTGGGCGCCAGTCCTCTGGTCTACACCGTTTTTGCGGCCCTCGCCGTCGCGATCCTCCTCGCCGCCATCCACGCCGCGGTGGCCTCGCCCTGGGGACGGCTGCTCCATGCCATCCGGGACTCGCCGCGCCTCGCGCTCAGCCTCGGCAAAGAAGTGTTCTCCGAGCGCGCCCGGGCCGCCGAGGCAGCGAGCCTTCTCGGGTCGGTGGCCGGCGCTCTCTATGCCGCCCACGCGCGCTATGTGGATCCGAGCCTCGCCTCGACGGACCTCTCGGTTTTCTTCTTGACCTGCCTTCTCCTGGGTGGGGCGGCGAGCTTCTGGGGACCGCTCCTAGGCTGCGCGGGGGTCGTGGCGCTCCCCGAAGCACTGCGCTGGTTCGGCGCCGGGGGCGCCACGGTGGCGAGCCTGCGGGTGATCGGCTACGCCGTGATCCTCGTGGTCCTCCTCCATGTCCGGCCTACCGGGCTCGTGCGGCGGGGCCATCGATTCAACCGAAAGGCGGAGGTCTAGCGCCATGGCCGCTCCAACGGCGAGCGGGCCGGTGGTCCTGCGCGGGGTCGGGCTCACCAAGACGTTTGGGAGCCACACAGTCTTCGAGTCTCTCGACATCGAGCTGCGGGCGGGCGAGTTGGTCCTCCTGCGAGGAGAGAACGGGGCCGGCAAGTCCACCCTGATCGATCTTCTCACCGGCAACCAGAGAGCGGACGCCGGACAGTTGGAGGTCCCGGAGCGGGATGGCGGCACCCGCGAACTCGCGGCGCGCTGCCTCGATCCCACCACCCTGGCGCGCCTGGGGATCGTCAAGTGCTGGCAGCGCCCGGAGCTCTTCTGGAGCCAAACGGTGGGCGACAACTTGCAGATCGCGGCGAGCGGCGGCGAGGACTCAGCGCTGCGGGTGCTGGCGAGAGCCTTACGGGGGTCTCGCCGGCGGCCGGTGGACGGAAGGCTCGCCCAGTACCCCAAGGACCTCGATCTCGAAGCTTTGGCCGAGCGCCAGGCCACGGCGCTCTCCTTCGGACAGAGCCGGCGGGTCTCGATCGCCTTAGCGGCCCTCGTCGGCCATCGTGCCCTGCTCCTCGACGAGCCGCTGGCGAGCCTGGACCGTGCGGGCACGCAGGCGGTCAAACGGCTGCTGGGCGAGCTGGTCACGGACGGACGGCGCGCCGTCCTGGTCGTCGAGCACGCATTGAACGAGCGGCTCCTCGCCGGTCTCCGCTACCGGGTCCTGGAGCTGCGGTCGCGCCGGCTCGACCCCGGGGTGGATGCCGGCGAGGTGGCCGGCGCCATTCGGCCTTCCGTGGAGCTGTGGACCGACACGGTGGAGGGTGCGACCGGGCTCCGGCGGCAGGGACCGGCCGAATCGTTGGGCGACGGAGGGGACCTCCTGCGCTTCCGCCACACCAGTGGAGACGGTGCGCGGCCGGTCCTGGAACTCGCGGGGCTCCGCGTCCGGCGTAGCTCCTGGGAGCTGTTCAGCCCGGAGCGGGGACAGGGGGACGGTTTGTCGCTGGCGCTCCAGCCCGGGGACGTGGCGTTCCTGCTGGCGAGGAACGGCTGGGGCAAGACCAGTCTCGCCAAAGTGATCTCCGGGGATCTGCCTGCCGCCGCCGGGCAGGTGCGGCTCCTGGGGCAGAACGTCTCGGATCTCCCCGCGTGGGCGCGGCGGCGCCGAGGCCTGCTCTACACAGAGACTGCGAACGCCCTCTTCGGCAACCTCTCGGTGGGGGAGACCCTCCGCCTCAAAGGGGACACGGACGGCGTGAACGGTCTTCCGCTGTCGCTCCGGCGCCAGGTGCGGACGCTCAGCGGCGGCGAACGCCAGCGCCTCGCCCTCCACTGTGCGCTGAGCGCCCGTGATGTCCGACTGTTGGTGCTGGACGAGCCCTTCAATGGGCTCGACGCGGCGGCGGTGGCTCAGTGGCTACGACTCCTGGAGACCGCGGCCGCGCAAGGAAAAGCTCTTCTCATCTGTCTTCCAGCCTAGAAAGGATGGTCCTTATGCGCAACATGATCTCACTGCCTCTCCCGTCCCGCTCCGTGCTGCTTCCGCTGGCGATTCTCCTCGCCGTCCTGGGGACAGGCTGTGCCCAGCCCATTCAGACGATCCCGGCGATTCTCCCCCTGACCGGGACGTCGGCCGACCTCGGCCGCTCGGTCGAGCAGGGAATGCGCCTGGCCGAAGAGGATCTGGCCTCGGCCGGCAAACCCTACCGGCTCAAGGTCGAGGACAGCCAGGGCAAACCGGACGTGGCGCTCACCGCCTACCGCGCGCTCGCCGCCAGCGGCTCCAACAAGTTGGTGCTCTCCTGGATGAGCTCGGCCGGCCGTGCCCTGGCCCCGGTGACGAGGGCGGACGACCGCCTGTTGTTCGTCGGCGCGGCGCTCTCCAATCTCACCGCCAGCGACGGCAAGGTCGTGCGGGTGTGGGCCAACGCCACGCAGATCGGCGAGACGATGGGCACCTTCGCGTCGGGGCGGGGCTACAAGCGGGTGGCGGTCCTCCCTGTCAACGACGACTACGGCCGGTCGGTCGCGGCGGCCTTCCAGAGCGTCTTCGAGCGGGGCGGCGGCAAGGTGGTCGCCAAGGAGCCGCTCGATCCCGCGCAGACGGACTACCGCACGCCCGCCGAGCGCGTCAAGAGCGCGCAGCCGGACGCCCTCTACATTCCGGCCTACGGCGGTGCCTATACCAACGGCCTGCGGCAGATTCGGGAGGTCTTCGGCAACGAGGTTCCGATCATCGCGGACTTCACTCTCCTCAGCAGCTTCACCCTACCCAAGGTCGGCGCGGCCGCCGAGGGGGTTTTCGTGCCGGCCACAACCCTCGATCTGGAGCCGCGCCCGACGGAGCCGGCGCGAGCCTTCGCAGAGCGCTACAAGGCCAAGTACCAGATGGAGGCAGACTTCAACTCCGGCCTCGGTTTCATGATGCTCACCATCGCCGCCCAGGCGCTCGAAGCGAAGCCGGACGGCAAGGATCTGCCCGGTGCGATCCGCGGTCGAGTTTTCCAAGGGCCGTTCGGCGAGCTGCGATACGACGCCAACAACGACTGCCGGCTGCAGATCGAGGTCGCCCGGATTGAAGGTGGGCGGGCTCGCAAGCTGCTTTGAGAGCTAAAGCCGGCCACGCCGCTAAGGAATTGGGGAAACAGGGAACGCCATCAGAAACGAGGTCGACGATGAGAGCGGCAACTTCCACCAGGTCCCAGCGAGAGGCTCTGCCCGTGAATCTCCGGAGGCATCTCGAGGTCGCGGAGGAGAAGGTACAGTCTCTTCTGCTTCCCGCGCTTGCCGCTCTCCCGGACTTCCGACGCCCGGCCGACGACTACACGTTCGACGTCAAGTATTATGGCGGAGACCGGGTCGAGGCCGCCGAGGCCCTGGCCCGGGCGGCGTCGGACATCGAGGCGGCGGACGCGATCAGCCTCTACCTGCATTTTCCGTTGTGCCCCTACATCTGCCGTTTTTGTCACTACCACGTTCGCGCCGGCACGGGGCGGAGTGAGGAGAAGGCTCCTCTCCTGTCCAACCTGCATACCTGTGCCGCCGTGGCGGCCGAGAGTTTGCCAGGGGATCGGTCCAAGCCAGTGAGCTCGATCTATCTCGGCGGCGGCACTCCCAGCCTTCTCGGAGCGCCGGATCTCGCTGACCTCTTGGGTGGGGTGAGGCAGCTCTTCCAGTGCGGCGAGGTGGAGGAGATTACCGTCGAAACCACACCCGACACCGTCACCCAGGAATGGCTGGAGGCGGTCAGTGCGCTCGGCGTGACCCGGGTGAGCTCGGGAGTGCAGGTTCTCGACGACGACGTGCTGGCGTTTATGGGGCGCCGGCACACCACCGCGGACGTGCGGCGGTTCCTGGAGAATTGCCGGGCGGTGCCGGAGCTGACGACCAACGTCGACCTCATCGCCGGCCTTCCGTTGGTGACCGAGGCATCCTGGCTCTGGACCCTCCATGAGCTCATCGAGCAGGCGCCGTCGTCGATCACCGTCTATCGTCTGCGGCTCGGCCGGAGCGACGAGCGCTCGTCGAGCCTGGTGCACCTGTTCGAGAAGAGCCCAGAGCTTTTCCCCTCGCACGAGCAGGTGGCGATCGAGATTCTCGCCGCGCGCGGAATGCTGTTGGAGGCCGGCTATCAGGAAGGGCCGGTGGGGTGGTTCTGGCGTGAGGGGGGACGGCCGAAATGCTATCGGGATCGCTGGCTCCTCCAGCGGCCGCTCCTCGGCCTCGGGGAGAGCGCGTACTCCTACGGCGTCGATTGGCAAATCATCAACGCCAAGGGCCTCGCTTTCCAATCGGCATTGCACGAGCGGCGGTGGCCGGCGGAGGTGTCCACGGTGCTCGCGCCTGGGGAGAGCCAGCTGCGTCGTCTTGCGTGGCGGCTCCGCGCCACCGGCGAGGTGCCGGCCGAATGGGGGGCCCGGTGGCCGGAGCTCAAGGCTCCGATCGAACATCTCGCAGAGTTAGGGTTGATTGAAAGCCGCGCCACCGGCACCGCCGGCCTGACCGAGGTGGGCACGCTGCTGATCGACGAGATCATCCGCAGGGTGTTGCACTTCCGTTCATGGGACACGAGCTGCGTTCAGTAAGGAGGGTGACAATGGTCTTGAAGTACGCCTTGATTGGCGCCGTCATCGCACTTGTTCCAGGGGCATCGGTCCTACTCATACCCATGGAGGTCTATATGGTCTACCAGATCGCCGCCAAGAACAATTCGTTTGAATTCGTTCCATTCATGGTGATGAGCGCAGCTCTCGTGACGATCAGTGGCTCTCTCAAGGGTCTGGTGACTCTTCTTCACGGGATATTGGTACTCGGGCAGATTATCAATGCGGGCGTTGCCTTTGGCTTCATCATGGCTGTGGGGTTCGTGGCTGAGAAGTACTATGCACGGCCGTGAGCGGGAGCCCACAAGCCGATGACTTCCAGACGAGAGGCTCGAGAGTCGCGCGGTACCGAAGGTGCCAGATTCACTTGGGATCTATGGTGGAATTCTGCCCAGAGCGCACGTCGGCGAGTGCTTATTGTGGCCGGTATCACGAGCCGTAATCATCCTGACTACCGTGCTCTTTATGATGCCATGGCGACTGATCTCGTCGTGGCGGAGTGCGAGGTCGTCACGTTTGCCGCCAGAGGGCAGATGGGTTCTGAAGGTATCTATTCGTTCCCCAGCTGCGTGGAGGACGTTCTCACTATTGCAAATGAATGGTCGCCAGGCGAACCAATGGCGCTGTTTGGCCGGAGCGCGGGGGGACCGATCGCCCTGCGCTGTGCAGCAAGATTGCAGGCATCGCAGGTCATGGTTTGGGGCGCCGCAGGTAGGCTCACCTACGAAGAGCTGTTCGGACCGGGAAGCGATGGCTCCTATCTTCAAGCATGCGAAAAATATGGCACGAGAATGCATCAAAAATTCTACCAGTCGACCTTCTTCCCGGAGGACGAAATCTGCAACGTGAAGTGTCCGGTTTGGATCGGAATCGGAGATCAGGACGAGCATTCGAGTGCTGCGGAGCAACTCTGTACGCTCTTGAACAGTAAGCGAGATGACAACGTTCTTTTTGTGATCAAGGGCGCCCGCCACGCGGTCAAAGCGGATGGCTCCGGGTGGCACGCGATGCGACAGATCCTCCGCGCGTGGCTCAACGTGGTTTCATGAGATTAAGGAATTGACGCCCTCGGGGATCAGTCGCCGTCTCCGACAGCCTTCCGCCGACGGCACTCACCCGATTCCGGACGGTTCGTGTTCTACCCGGGGGAGCCACCAGGAATCCCCTGCCAGCTGGCCCGAAGGAGGCACGTGTGAGGCTCGCCATTGTCCGAGGATCGCTGATCGCCCTGTTCCTGGCTTCTGCCGCCAGCGCCGAAGTTTCGCTCCCGGAGCTGGCGAAGGAGGCTAACTACAACCGTATGCCGCTGCACGACGTCGCGGTTCCGCGCCTGGCCGCCGTGCTCGATCAACTGCGCGGACTTCGCGGCCTGACTCCAAGGTCGGACGCTCTGGTCGTTATGGCTGACGAGCAGCGCTCCGCCTTGATCACTGAGCTCGATGACGCGAAGAGCGTGAACCGACGCCTGCTGCACTTCTTCTTTCCGGATTCCGGAGAGTCCTTCTTCGTCCGGCTCCAACTCACCGCGGAGGGTGTGCCGGAGATGCGCCTGTGGGGCGCCGGTCCCTCCGAATTGGTGATCACGGGGGACCAGGTGCGGCTCCTCGATCGGCCGAGCAGCGAGACCTTCCGGCTGCTGCGCATGGGGGCCGCCGCTACCTCGGGCCTCACCGCCGACGCGCTCACCATCACGGACACTATAGCCTGCATCGCGCGAAGCCTGGGCGTCGGCCTCGACGGCACGAGCCTCACGACGAGGCTCTCCTCCGCCCTCTGTAGCGCTACCAGCACCATCTCGCTCGCCTTGACTGCGTGCAGCTGCCTGAGCATCGCGAGCGTCGGCTCGAGTCTCGTCTTTGCGACGATCGGCTGCGTCACCGGCATCACCAAGCTCCTCAGCTGTGGCTACGTCAACTGCAACACGAGCTCCTGCGCGGTGACGACGATTTATATCAACACCCCGGTGAGCACCTCGTGGGGCACGTCCTGCGGTTCGACGCATCGCGGTGGCTCCTATGCCAAGTTCTACAGCTTCCTCCTCACCGCCACCACGACGGTGGTGATCGACTTGACCTTGGCGACCGTCGACACCTACGCCTATCTGCTGCAAGGCTCCGGTACCGGTGGGACGGTGATCACCTCCGACGACGACGGTGGTGGGGGGACCAACTCGCGGATCGTCCGCAGGCTGGCGCCGGGAAGCTACACGATCGAGGCGACGACCTACAGCAGCGGAGGTACCGGAGCCTTCGGTTTATCGCTTCGCCAGCAGTAGTGAAGCGTGGAATGAATCTAGAGTCGGGCATTTCACCAGCTCAGGCACTAAAACGCAGCATACAAAAGGACGGGGACACACCATGACAATTGAATATTACAAATGCCCGAAATGCGGACACACTAACAAAGTAGAGCTTCCGCAAGACTTCGAGGACAGAGTCGAGAAGTTTTTCGAGAAGGTCCCTGCTCATACAGCGAAAGGGTTATTGAGTCTCGCTGCTGGGATCTTTATCGCCCCACCAGTTGGCTTCGCTGCCGCTGGCGCTTTGCTCGCCGCCGCCATTTTCAACGACGGGACAGCGAAGTGCGTGAATTGTGGAGATAGATTTCGAATTGTGCAATGAAGGAAATTACTCGACTGCCTCCTAAATGGAAATGGTGCCCTCGGTTGACCACTGCTACACGCCCATCAGCGGGGACAGCGCCTAACCAGGGGCGGCGCCGCTTAGTAATCCCCAAAGACCTTGGATGCCGGCACGGGCCTTCGTGTCGGCATCCTCTAAAGGAGGGAGGGCTGCTGACGACGATCAATGTTAGAAAGTGGCGCCGGTGAGGCTGGAAAGCGATCTCCTCGCAGGTTTCTCCAAGCAGCTCCGGCTTGAGCGTCTGGAGATCCGCCAGGAAGTCGAATGCTTTCTGATTCCTAACTATAGAGCCTCGCGCGAGGTAAAGCAGAGTCATCCGTTGCCGCTGGACCTCGGCCTGTCCCGCAAGCCGGCCGAGGTCATTCGCCGAGTAATCCTCCTCCTCCGGGTCGAGCCCCTCCCCGTCCTCGAAGGCCCGGCCGTCGGCGAGGGCGGCCCGACCGTCACAACCTCCTCCCAACGGACCGGCCCTAGGAGCCTGCGCGGCAGAAAATGAGGGGCAGTTTCAGAGCTGCTGCCCCACTTTGTGCCGTCCAGGAGTATCAAGATAGCGCTCGTGCGGTAGAATGCCTTCATGGCAACGACATTCCGCCGCTACACCCCAGGGCAGAGCATTCTGCTCCCTCCTTCTCCTCGCGACTGGCTTCCCGAAGGCCACTTGGCCTACTTCATCTCGGACACGGTGGACAGCTTGGATCTAAGCTCGCTTTACAAGCCCTACGAGGGAGATGGCCGGCGCAACATGCCCTTCGAGCCACGGATGATGGTCAAGGTTCTTCTCTATGGCTATGCAACGGGTACGTTCTCTTCGCGTAAGTTGGCGGAGAAGCTTTACGAGGATGTGGCGTTTCGGTTCCTCAGCGGCGAGAACTTTCCGGCCCACCGCACGATAGCCGACTTCCGCAAGCAGCACTTGGCTGCCTTCCAGAAGTTGTTTGTGCAGGTGGTTCGGATTGCCAAGGAACTGGGGTTGGTGAAGTTGGGGACGGTGGCAATCGATGGCACCAAGGTGAAGGCATCGGCGAGCAAGCACAAAGCAATGAGCTACGGTCGGATGCAGCAAGAAGAACAGCGTCTGCGGGCAGAGATCGAGGAGCTCACTACCCGAGCCTCGCAAGTGGATGCCGAGGAGGATGCTCTGCATGGTGCAGAGAATTCTAGTGACGAGATTCCGAACGAGTTGCAGCGTCGCGAGCAGCGGCTGAAGAAAATTGGTGAGGCCATAGAGCGGCTGAAGAGCCGGCAGGCGGAGGAGGATCGAGCGGCGGGCCGTAGCCCGGAAGCGAAGAGCCGTTCCAAGCGCCCTTTTGGCGAACCTCCGGAGAAGAAGCAGGATAATTTCACGGATCCGGAGAGCCGGATCATGAAGACGTCTTCAGGCTACGAGCAGTGCTACAACGGTCAGATTGCGGTTGACGCCGAGAGTCGTTTGATCGTCGCCGCAGAGGTGACGCAAAGCGCGGCGGATGTGGAACAGTTGCTGCCGATGGTGGAGCAGACGTGCGCGGTCACCCTAGGGGTACCGAGTGAGATCCTGGCGGACGCTGGTTACCGCTCGGAAGACAATCTGCAAGGCTTGGAAGGTAAGAAGATCGACGGCTATATCTCTTTGGGGCGCGAGAGGAAATCACCCTCAGTGGTCAACAGCCCGGAGAAGCCGGCAACCTCTCGGATGCAGGAGAAACTCGCGACGGAGAAAGGTCGTAAGACCTACAGCCTGCGCAAGGGACTGGTCGAGCCGGTCAACGGTTGGATCAAATCGGTCCTTGGCTTCCGCCAATTTAGTCTCAGAGGTTTGGCGAAAGTGGCAGGAGAGTGGACGTTAGTGTGTCTGGCTCTCAATCTCAAGCAGTTGAACCCTCGGATGGAGTGGAAATAAGGCGAAAGTAGATGGGCGGCACGGCCTGAGTACCGCCCATTGGCCTTCAACAGAGCTCGTACCCGCCCGAAACGGGGCTCGTACCCCGTCCGGCCCGCTTTTGAAGCTTCCACCCGCGAGGCAGCACTGGGGAGGAGATCCCTACCCAAATTTCCTGGCGCGCAGGCTCCTAGGGCGAAGGCCTCGCTCGCCTCGTCAAACTCGGTGGCGACGCGCCGGACGTTGGCCAGGAAGCCGGTGCAGTAGCCCTCGGTCCTCGCCCGCTCGGCCTCCCCAGGCACCCGCCGGGCGACAAAGAGGGCGAGTTCCGCCAGCTCCTGCGCCTCTTCCACCTCGTCCGCAGCCGCCCGCTCGCTGGCATGGGCGAGCGCTTCGGCCACCGCCCAGCTCCTGGAGGCGCGGAGAGAGAGGCCGAGCAACCGCCGGCGCTCGGCAGGCGGGAAGGGCAGGAGGGCGGCGCAGATCTCCACCGCCTCGCGGCGCGCCTCCTCCGGCGGCGGGCCCTCGGCTTCCGCCACCGCCTCCTCGACCTCGTAAGGGATCACCGCCATCTCGATCGAGTCCAGGGCCGCGCGCTCGACCGGCGCGGCCTCGGGTTTGCTCGCCGGCAGGCTCAGGGACCCGCGATCGGCCGAGGAGAGGAGGGCGGTGTAGAAGCGGATCATGCTCACCACCAGGCACCAGGGCACCCGCGCCGCTGCGGCCATCCGGCGCAGGCTCTCCTCCGGCGGGGCCACGTCACCCCGCTCGTAGCGGCTGACGTTACCCTGGTCGACCCGCGAGGCCTTCCCAAACTCCCTCTGCTTCAAGCCGGTGCGCAGGCGTAGCGAGCGCACCACGTGCTGCAAGACTTTCGGATCTCCCTTCTCCGCCACGGCCGCCACCTCCTCGTGCTCCGACATCAGGTATGTTGACCTGGTACACCTTTTCTTTCGAGAGCCGCCCCCGCGGCCATGGGGGCCACGGCGGAGCCCTCTCGCCAGGAGTCCCCCCATGTCCTCTCTTCCCCTTCGCCGCACGACCCTTCTCCTCCTGCTCTGCGCCCTGCTCAGCGCGCCTTGGGCCGCGACCGCCGCTCCACAAAGACCCAGGGCGACGAAAGCCGCCGCTTCCGCGCCCCTCACCCTCCTCAGCCGCTCCTGGAGCTTCCTCAAGAGCCTCTGGGGCGAGACGGGCTGTGACATCGACCCGAGCGGCCGCTGCGTGACTCGTGCGACCCAGCCGAGGCCGAGCACCGAGACCGGCTGCGATATCGACCCGAGCGGCCGCTGCCACACTTAGGAGCCTTCCTCTCTCGGCCTCTCCTGCCGCCTCACGCCGGAGAGGCCGAACGCCGGGGCTGCTCGACCACCGCGATTACCCGCTTCGCCAACTCGACAGTGGCGGTCTCCTGCCGGGCTGCCTCGCAGAACAAAGAGAGCGCCGCCAGGGCCTCCCGCGCGATCCCCTTCGCGTCGAAGATCCAGGTCATGGCGCCGGCCAGGCTCTTGACCTCGGCCGTCCGGCCGCCCTGGAGGTGGAGAACCGCCAGATCGAGGGAGGCCAGGGCCCCCTCGTAAGGGAGCTTCAGGGCCGTGAAGTCCCCGGTCAGCTGTTCCAGGCCGGCGATCGCCTCCTCCGCCCGCCCCTGCCCGGAATCGACCTTCGTCGCCAGCCAGGCGACCCGGAGGAGGTCGAGTCTCTTGCCCTGTTCGATCGCCATCTCGCGCACGGCGGGCAGCAGCGCCTCGGCCGCGGTGTAGCTCTCTGAGAGCAGAGATGTTTGACTGTCTTGAAACGGAGCGCGAAGAGCTGGTGGCGGTCGCCCGCGGCCTCGACCAGGGGGGCCGCCTGCTCCAGGGCCGCGAGGGCACCCACGACGTCCCCCATCTGGTAGAGGGTCTGCTCCTTTTTGAGGAGAATGCGCCCGGCCGCAACCGGCTGACCGCCGCTGAGCGCGAGCGCCCATTCGAGCCGCTCCAGGGCCTCCGGGAACCGCTGTTGTTCCCGCCGGAGAGAGGCTTCGAGGTCCAGGAGCCGCCACTCGGCGAGCGGCAACGATGCAGCGGCCTCGCCCTCCCGCCAGAGCGCCCAGGCCCGGGCGAAAACCGCGCTCGCCTCGTCGAATTCGGTAGCGACGCGGTATACGTTCGCCAGGAAGCCGGTGCAGTAGGCCACGGTCCTCGCCCGCCAGGCATTCCCCGGCACACGCCAGGCGACGGCGAGGGCGAGCTCCGCCAGCTCCAGCGCCTCTGCCACCCCGTGCCTCGCCGCCCGCTCGCTGGCGTGGGCCAACGCTTCGGCCACCGCCCAAGTCCGGAACTCCGGGAAGACCGCGATCAGGTTCTGCCGGTCCCGGGCGGAGGCGGACTTCAATCTCTCCGCCAGCACCTCGGATTCCCGCCGCGCCGCCGCCGCCTTCCGCGCTCGCTGCTCGCGTTCCAGGCTCCGGCACAGATCCTCCGCTCGGGACCACTCTGCGGCGAGGACGGTGCGATGGATCCTCCCGCGCTCCGCGGAGGTGAGGGCGAGCGGATCGCCGGTCTCCGACTCCAGGGGCTCCGGGAAGATCAGGCCGAGAGCCCAGAGCATCACGTCCGGCGCCTCCGGCGGCAGATCGAGAGGGGCGAGCAGCTTGCCCAAGTACTCGCGGCTCAGGCTCTTGCCCTCTCTCTCGTAACGGGTGAGCTGATTCTTGACCGAAAACCCAAGACCCGCCGCCAGCTCCTGCTGACTCCAGCCGCTCGCGTAGCGCAGGCAGTGCAGCGTGACGGCCTCCAGGGAAGGTTTCTCCTCCGGCATTCGATCCTCCAAGTAAAGGATTCCTAAAGGACCAAGTGCGGCGAGACGTGCTTTCGTGACAACGAAAGGGAGCCGCGTTTCTGGTCCCGGCGACGGGACCACCGGCCCAGCATCGCGGAAGAGATTTCAGTGTTTCCCCGGATCGGACCGGCCGAGGACGCCTACGCTTCCCCTCGCACCCGGCGCCCCGAGCGCCAGGCCGGACCAACCATGCGAGACCTCGATCACCCCACCCCCGATCTCCTCCTGCACTTCCTCTTGGGCGAGACATCGAAGAGTGAAAGCCGAGCGATCGTTCGCCACCTCGTTGGCGGCTGTCCGGCATGCGCCGCCGTGCTGCGCCCGATCTGGGTCCTGGGCGACCGGCGAGCCCGGGGGCCTGCCGCGCCGCAACCGGCGCACGCGAGAACGCTCCCGCCGAAGCTCCTCCACTATCGCCACGATCGCGGGACGAGGGCCTGACCGCATGAACATGGCCGAGGCCCGCGCCGCGCTCGGCGCCACGAGGTCCGTGCTTCGCGCGATCTACGATGAGCTGCGGAGCATCGAGCAGAGCGTCCTCCCCTCGCCCCGAGAGACCTCGGAGGAGGATTGGCAGGAAGACCTCGGCGGGCAGGACGAACTCCGCGCCGTCCTCGGCACCGTGCTCCACGACTGCTTCACCCCCATGCTCGACGACCTCGAAACCCTCACCCAAGCGCCTCCAGCGGCCTCGGCGCCATCAGCCCCGGAGCCCCGGCTGGCCGAGACGGCGGTCTGCCGCAAGCTCGATCTCGCCGCAGAGGAGCGCGAGATGCTGCCGGTGGTCCATGCCCTCGTCGTCAAGGACAACTTCACCGCCCGCCCGAGCGACGAGGAGCCCGGCGAGGTCTGGCTTCCGCGCTACACCCCGGAGGAGGCCGGCCTCCGGGTCTGGAAGACCTACGGCCGCTGGTTCGCGGCGTGGCGCAAGCTCGAAGTGCCCGAGAACGCTCCCGAAGACGAGCGTTGGGAATTCCTCCTGGCCGAAGAGGACGAGCGCCTGCGCGGCCATCTGGTCTACCGCGAGATCCAGCCCGGCCCATGAGGACCCGAAGCGTCGACGACCTGGTCCGGCTCGCCCTCGTCCAGCCGGGAGGGCCTTCCTATCTCCTGCTGCGCTTCGTGCCGAGCCCGGACGAGACGAAGGATCTCTGGGCGGTGACCGAAGCCCTGCCCTGGCTCGGGGAGCTGGGCGAGGGGCGGATCTCTCTCTTCGACGACCTCCGGGGACATGGGCTGGGAGTGGTGGCCTGCCCCGATCGCCAGGAGGCGCGGCAGCGCCTACGGCAGATCCGCGGCGAGCGCATCTCGGGCACCCTCGTCGGCCACAACCGCAAGGCCGCGCCGCAGGCCCAGGACCCGGACCTAAAGCGCCGACATGGGATCTATCCGACCCCGCCTGCCCTCGTGGGCTATCTCGTGCGCTCCGTCCATCGCCTGCTCCAATCCCGGTTCGGGTGGAACGCCGGGCTCGCCGACCCCAGGGTGCGGCTGCTCGATCCGGCGGCCGGCGCCATGCCCTTCCTGCGCGCCGCCTGGCGCCTCGCCCTGGAGGCCTGCTGGCACCAGGGCGGCGAGCCGGGGAATCTCCTTTCGACTCATCTTCTGCCGCACTCCCTCGGGGTGGAGCTGCTGCCTGCAGCGCACGCGCGCGGGACGGCCGCCCTGCGCCGCTTCCTCGCGGCCTGCGGCTACCCGCTCGATCCCGACACCCCGTTGCCGGCCCTCCTCGGCGACAGCCTCGCTCCGGCCGCGGTGGTCCGCGACTTCCCAGCCAACGTCGTGTTCGGCAATCCGCCCTGGCGCGGCCAGTCGGGGCCGCGGGGGGAGTGGATCTCGACTCTTCTCGCCGACTACTTCCAGGTCGACGGCCATCCTCTGGGGGAACGCAACTCGAAGTGGCTCCACGACGACGCGGTGCGTTTCCTCCGCCTCGCCCAGTGGAAGGTCGAGCAGGCCGGAGAAGGGATCGCCGCCCTCGTCCTCCCCCATACGGCCTTCGAAGCACCGACCTTCCGCGGTCTGCGCGGCTCGCTGATCGACGGTTTCGACGAGATCTACGCCCTGGACCTCCACGGCAACCAGAGGAAACGGGAGCAGAGCCCAGGCGGCGGAGCGGACGAGAACGTCTTTCGGGACGTGGCGCAAGGGGCCGCGCTCCTCGTCCTGGTCAAGCGGCCGGGTCTGGCCAAGCGGCTGCTGCGCGCCGACCTCTACGGCGCCCGCGGGGACAAGCTCCGGACCCTCGCCACCACCCACGTCGGCACCACCGCCTGGGAGGAGATCCATCCACGACCTACGGCCTACCTCTTCACTTCAGCGGACGAGAGGCTCGAGCAGGAGTACCTCCGGGGCATACCTTTGCCCGAGATCTTCCCGGTCTCCACGACCGGCGTCATCACCGGGCGGGATGGGATGGCCACGGACCTCGACTGGAAGACCCTGGTCGGGAAGCTCGGTGCGCTGCGCCAAGCGGGCGAGCCCGGCCTTGGGCTCGACGCCAAGAGATGGGAGGCGCTCCGCGGTGATGAGAGATGGCCCCGGCGGGTCCTCTCCTTCCTCGTCCGCCCCTTCGATCACCGCTATCTCTTCTATGCCCACTACTTCCTCGAACGGCCCCGCCAGGCGGTGATGGCCCACATGGAGAACGGCGGCAACCTCGCCCTCCTCGCCTCCCGCCAGGCGCGGGGCGAACCGGGCGCCCTGGTCACCCGCTGGATCGCCGGGCACAAGGTGGTCTCCGCCTACGACGTGAGCTCGCTCTTCCCGCTCTACCTCTATCCGGAGGGAAGACCCGGCCCTTTCCCGGAGGGAAGACCCGGCAAGACCGGCCGAGACCCGCGTTCCCGGGTCCCCAACCTCGCCCCGGACCTCCTCACTTCCTTGGGCGAGCGCTACGGCGAGCTACCGAGCCCCGAGGAGATCCTGGCCTATGTCTACGCCGTGCTCTACGACCCTACTTACCGAGCCCGGTACCGCAAGCTCCTCCGCGGGGACTTCCCCCGCATCCCCTTCCCGCGGGAGCGCGGCCCCTTCCTCCATCTGGCAGGCCTCGGCGCCGAGCTGATCGCGCTCCATCTGCTCGCCGACCGGCGCCTCGTCGATCCGCCGGTCGGTCTCGTGGGCGATCCCCGAAAGCCCCTGGGCACGGCTCTGAAGACCTTTCTGCGCCACCAAGACCGCCAGCAGCTCGTCGTCAACGACCAAGGGCTCGCTTTCACCGGCATCTCGTACGGGGTCTACGCCTATGACATCGGCGGTCACCCGGTGCTCAGGCGCTGGCTGCGCGCCCGGTGCGGCAGGGTGCTCCTGCCCGAGGAGATCCTCACCTTCCGCCGGATCGCGTCGGCCCTGGCCTTCACCTTGGACGTAGAGGCAAAGATCGCGGAGGCGGGGGGCGGACTCGGGGACGCGAGCTGAAGCGTGAAGAACGACGACCTCGCGGTGACCCTCGCCATCCTGCGCATCATCCGCCGCTTCAGTCAGAGCGAGCTGGCCGAAGCGGCGGGGGTGACCAACAGCGCCATTTCCGACTACGAGCGCGGCAAGGTCGATCCGCAGACCCAGACCCTGCAAAAGCTCGTCCGCGCCCTGGGGTTGCCGCTCTCGGCCCTGGATCAGGCTCAAGCTTTTATCCAGTCCATCCAGGCACAAATGAGCCCGTCGGAGCTGGCCGCTCACCAAGTGGAAGGAAACCCCCTCGGGTTCTCCAGCGCTGCCGCGCTCTCCCCCGAGGAGCGCGCGCGCCGGGCCGAGATCGCCGAGGTCGCTTCAGAGGGGGGGCGCTTCGCCTCCCGGTTGACCCGGCTGATGTTGGAGCTGATGGCAGGGCGAGACGGGGAACCTGGGTAGCAGCTGCCTGGCCCTTCAATTCCCGGGCTCCCAAAGGTCTTCGGCGCCAGTGAGGTCAATCGCGGCGGGGATAGCCTGACAGAATGCCGTCAGCGAAGCGGCCGGCAGGGTGGCGGAAACAACGGAGTTGGCAGCGGGCACCGTCCTTACTTGGCGCCACCTCTCCCCGGCGGAGAGAAGGATCTCCCTCGCCCCCCTACCCAGTCCGGGAGGACGGGAGGAAAGTCGGCAGGCCACAGGCGTCCCCCCTGTCGCGTCATGGCCTAGATCCGCTTCCAAGTGACCTGCCAGAAGTCCAGGACGTCTCATCCTTTCTCATATGGATTCACCTCCGATGGGCCTCCTATACTGTCACCTAGCGGACACCTAAGGAGCGAGATTATTGCACCAAGTGTCTGGTCCATTGAGACTTACACTCGCGTTCTTCTTCTACTTCGAGTAGCGTGACTGCGCTCCTGGCGCTGCTCCTGGCCGGGCCGGGCCGGCCGTGGCGCGGGCAGAGGCAGGAGACGGGGGTCTAGACGGACCTCGCAGTAGAGGGGAGGGTTCTCCTCCCCTCTACCGTAGCTCTACCGCCCGTCTTCTACCGGCTCGAAGTGTTCGACGTCCGGGCGGGGGTGAACAAGATCTACTTCAACTATCCCGGCCCGCCGGCCCCTGCGGTCACCGACACCAACGCCTTCGCGACCTGCCCGTAGGGGGAGATCTGAGGTTCGTCGACCGAAACCGAGGATCCGGAACCCCGAGAGTGCCAGCCTCTTGCCCTGTACTCCGGTTACGCCTCTCCGGCCTGGCGCCAAGGGGCTCGGCTTGCCGACCCCGTATCTCAGACTCTGCGCCCCCGTACTCTGAGCCCGCGCCCCCGTATCTCAGACTCTGCGCCCCCGTACTCTGAGCCCGCGCCCCCGTATCTCAGACTCTGCGCCCCCGTACTCCGAGCCCGCGCCCCCGTATCTCTGAGTCTGCGCCCCTGTGTCTCTGAGTCTGCGCCCCCGTATCTCTGGCTTGGAGATCCGTATCTCGGACCTTGCGCCCCCGTATCTCCGAGTCGGAGTCCCCGTATCTCGGGTCTGGAGACCCGTATCTCTGACTTTGAGACGTCTCGCTCACGCTTGGAGAGCCGTCTGTGGTGCCTCGGCGAGCGCTCAAACGAATTCCAAGCTGGGATCGTCCCTGATGTAGGCCAGTTGTTGACCGAGATAGGGGAGAGGCTGTAGATCGTGCCAGGAGCGGAGCAGGTGATAGGTGGGAGAGGTGAGGAGCAGCGCTCCTTCGACCGCCGCTCTCCAATCCGGTCGGCGGACCTCTTCGACCGTCTCCCGGTCGGGGAGCAAACCGAAGTCCCAGGCTCCACAGAGACGCACGAGAAAATCCACTCGCTCGGCCAGAGAGCCGAGGGCCTCAGGGACATCCGTGTCCGGGTAGAGGGAGCCATCAATCCACGAGAGCATCGAGGAACTCCTGGGTAAACCAGTTGCGTAGGTTGGCCGCTGCAATATGCTGTTCAGGTTCATCGATCCTGGCAAGTGGGCGATGCTGGGCGATCCGAGCCAGGTGGGTCTCAACCGCGAGGCGGGCACGGTAAGGGGACGCATCGCTCCCTGCGCGTTCCTGCCGTTCCCTCCAAAGCCGCCAACACTCTTCGGCGGTCACCAGCTCTTCTGCACAAAGGGTATAGATATCCCGGAAGTCCCTCGGGGCACCCCGCTCTACGAGTGCGGTCATCTTGCTCGCGATCAAGTCTGGCAGACTGTCGAGGGCGACGTTCACCCAGGGTACGGTCGTGGTCGGCTCGATCTGGGCAGAGCGGGAGGCTACCTGGAAGCTGAAGACGGTTTTCCCATCGACCCTCAAGTCTAGACTGGTCACTTCCCCCCAGCGGCGAAGCCGCGTAGACCCATAAGGGTGAAGGGCCGCTTCGACAACTTGCACAACATGATTTCGTTCCTCGGGTGTGGCGGCTGGCTCCCACCAGGCATCCACGTCATGAGTGAAGCGATACTCCAAGTAGTGCTGCAGCCCGAGCGCCCCACCCAGAGAGAGCTTGTGTCCCAAACCCTCGGCAGCCAGCGCTTCGAGGGTCGCTTCGGCATACTTGGAGAGCTGGGTGGGGCGTGTCGGCTTGGTTGTCACAAGGGATAGGGTACTAGAGTCCACAAGACATCCGGCACGAAGCGGCGTCCAGACAAGCGGAGCCCACGGGCGAGCAAGCTGCTCGACCGGGCGACCGCATGAGGAAGAGGATGAGAGGAGGGGTGCGGAAGGGGGAGGAGGGGAGGGGCGATGCCGCCGACCTACTTGGTCGTCGACTTGGTCTTCGCCGCCCCACCCTCTTCAGGCTTCCACGTACGTACCGGCGCCTTGGTGATCCGGCCGCTGCGCAGGCAGCGGGTGCAGACCTGAACGCGCCGCACCTTGCCGTCGATCAGGGCCCGCACGCGCTGGAGGTTGGGCTCCATGGTGCGGTTCGTCACGTTGTGGGCGTGGCTGATGTTGCGGCCGAACACCGTCTTCTTGCCGCAGGTCTCACATTGCTTGGCCATTGTCGAGCTCTCCTTGCGCTAGCTTGCCCTGGTATCCCAAAGGGCAGAGAAGGCTACCAAAGTTCACCTCCCGAAGCAACCGCTCCAGGGGCGCTTCCCCCTCCCTGGGCGTTCCCCGGGCAGGCCCGAAGCCGATAAACTCGGCAGCATCAGCGTTTTCCCTCTTGCCAAGGCCCGCGTCCGGGTGTAGATTTACGGCACTCGTAAATATAGCCATACACGGATGAGTGTCTTGACACTGGTGTTTTTTGCTGCTAGCCTCCAGCGAAGCTTTAAGTAAGCACCAGTAACTAGCGTTGAACACTGGCTTTTAGGGAGCTAAACCGCCGTGCTCTTCTCGCGCCCGAAGGGACTCGTGGGTCTCGACATAGGGAGCTCTGCCATCAAATTGGTAGAGCTCAAGGAAAAGAAGGGCGGAGAGTTCCACCTGCAGCGCTTGGGGGTGGAGCCGCTCTCGCCGGAAGCCATCGTCGACGGCTCCATCATGGACTCGTCGCTGGTGGTCGACGCCATCCACAAGCTCAACGACCAGACCAAGGTCAAGACCACGAACTATGCGACCTCGCTCTCCGGTCACTCGGTGATCATCAAGAAGATCCAGCTCCCCGCCATGCCGGCCGAGGAGCTCGCCGAGTCGATCCAGTGGGAGGCGGAGCAGTACATCCCCTTCGACATCAACGACGTCCGCCTCGACTACGTGGTCCTCTCGGAAGGCGAGCCCGGCCGGGACAACATGGAGGTCCTGCTGGTCGCCGTCAAGCGCGACAAGGTCAACGACTACGTGTCGGTGATCAGCCAGACGGGGAAGACCCCGACCCTGGTCGACGTCGACGCCTTCGCGGTGCAGAACGCCTACGAGATCAACTACGACGTCGACACCCGGAAGGTCGTCGCCCTGATCAACATGGGGGCCGGGGTGACCAACATCAACATCCTGGCCCGGGGCTCGACCGTCTTCTGGCGCGACATCTCGTTCGGCGGCAACCAGTTCACCGAGGCGTTGCAGCGCGAGTTCAACCTCTCGTTCGACCAGGCCGAGGCTCTGAAGCGCGGCCAGCAGGTCGACCGCTACGGGCTCTCCGACGCCCGGCCGGTGCTCGACACGGTCTCGGCCGAGATGGCCTCGGAGATCAGGAAGACGTTCGACTTCTTCTCCGCCACCGCCTCCGAGGGACCGGTGGACGAGCTCATCCTCTCCGGCGGTTGCGCGCTGACGCCCAATCTCCAGCAGGTTCTCCGTGACCGCTTCGAAGTGACGACGGAGCTCATGAACCCGCTCCGGCGCGTGCACTACAAGGAGAGCGATTTCGACGCCGCCTGGCTGCAGTCGATCGCTCCCATGATGGCGGTCTCGGTGGGCTTGGCCATCCGTAAGGCCGGGGACTAGCGAAATGATCAAGATCAACCTTTTGGCCGAGGGTAAACGCCCGGCGGCCGTACGCAAGATGAAGCCCTCGCAGCTCCTCGAGGGCAAGGACTTCGGGCTGTGGCTGCTCGCCGCCGGGCTCATCGTCGGCCTCGCCACCGTCGGCCTCCTCTGGTACCTCCGCCACAACACGATCGCCGAGAAGGACGTGGAGATCGTCGAGGCGGAAAAAGAGGTCGAAGAGCTCTCCTCGGTGATCAAAGAGGTCGACGACTACAAGAGCAAGAAGACCGAGCTGGAGAGAAAGATCAAGGTGATCGGCGACTTGAAGCTCAACCAGCGCGGGCCGGTCAAGGTGATGGACAACATCTCCCGCTCGCTGCCCGAGCTGCTCTGGCTCGACCACCTGACGATGAGCGCGAACACGATCGAGATCGACGGGCGCGCCTTCAATACCAACGCGGTCGCCAACTTCATCGAGAATTTAGACAAGGTGCCCGAGTTCGGGGAGCCCACCTTGAAGGACACGCAGGAACAGACCGGCGGCGTCTACAAATTCGTCATCAACCTCAATTACTCCTTCACGCCGAAGGAAGACAAGTCCGGCAAGGCCGGCGGTCCCGCTGGCAGCGCCGGAACCCCCGGTAAGGATGCCGGCAAGGCGGTGAAGGGGCCGGCTCCGGCTTCGGCGCCGACGTCGGGATAGGAGGCGACTGGGTGGCCTTCAACACGGGTCTGGAAGGAAAGCCCTGGTACTACGGGCTCGCCGCGGGTCTCGCGGTGGGCGGAATTTTGTTCGGGCTCGGCTACTGGCAGCTCATCATGCCGATGGACGACCAGATCACGGGACAGAATTCGCGGCTCCAGGAGCTCCAGAACAAGATCCAGGAGGGGCGTACGGCGAAGGCGCAGCTGCCCAAGTTCCGCGAGGAGGTGCGCCAGCTGGAGCTCGAGCTCGACAAGCTCCTGCGCATCCTGCCGGCGCGGCGCAACACTCCGGACCTCCTGCGCCGCATCCGCTCGCTCGCCGAGCAGGGCGACTTCACGCTCAAGAGCTTCACCCCGGGCTCGCTGTCCGACAAGGATTTCTACAGCGAGTGGCCGATCGACATCCACGTCGAGGGGACGTATCACAACCTCGCCCTGTTCTTCGATCGCATCAGCCGCTTCTCGCGGATCATCAACATCGAGGATCTGAAGATCATGGCCAACGAGGCGAAGGGGCCGCACACCATCGCCTCGAACTTCAAGGCCAAGACCTTCGTCTACAAAGAATCCGAGCCGGCCAAGCCGGACGCCGCGGTTAAGGGCAAGAGCTCCGTCCTCGCCGGCGCTCCGCCGCCGGGCGGTGGCCCGGATGGGCCGCCGCCGGCCAAGCCAGCCAAGGGAGGTCCGGAGTAGAGCCATGAGCCGCATGACGCCCATAACTTCGATGACCTCGCGGATCGCGCTCGCCGCGCTGGCCCTGATCCTCTTCGGCCTCGTGTCGTACGCCCAGACCCCGGCCGAGCTGGCGCGGCAGAAGAAGCTTGAGCGCCAGGGCAAGACCGCTCCCGGCGTCCCCGGCGCGCCCAACGCCCCCGGCACCCCGGCGGCGCCAGGGGCCCCGGCTCCGCGGGGAGTCGTGCCTCCGGGCGCGTCCCCGCTCACCCGGGGATCGGCGACATCGGCTTCGGCGCCCGGCACGTCCGGGACGCCCGGGACGCCCGGCGCGTCGACGGCCCCGGTGCTCCCCGGCAGCACGCCGCCGCCGGCGCTCGGCGACATCGACCAGATTCTGGAGGGGGAGGACCAGGTCCTCTCCGGCAACGGCTACTCCTACGATCCGGGGAACCGGCGCGACCCGTTCAAGTCGCTGCTCGCCGCCCCCGATCGGCAGGAGTTCCGCGGCCCGCGCCCCGAGGGAGTTCCGGGGCTGCTCATCGACGAGCTCGATCTGACCGGTATTTTCAAGACGTCGCGCGGGTATGTCGCACAGGTCAAGGCCCCCAATCAGGCCAAGAGCTATCTCTTGAAAGAGGGCGACCAGCTCTACGACGGCGACGTGGTGAGCATCAGTCACAAAGAGGTGGTTTTCAAGCAGACCGTGCAGGATCCGACGGCCCTGAAACCTTTCCGTGAGGTGGTCAAGACCTTGAGCCCGTAGCGGGCGGTCGCGGCCTTTTGGAGGTCCCGAAAGGGAGGCGAGAGCCATGGGAGAAGTTGTCATGCATAGACGGAGCGCTCTTGGGCAGCTCTTGATCGCCTCGACCGCGGCTGTTGCCGTGGCGGCGATCGTGGCCGGCTGCACCGCATCGCGATCGGCCAGGGTCGTCCAGGCCCGGCCCGCGGCCCACAGCACGGCGTCGGCGGACTCGCGGCAGGCCGCTGCCACGACGAAACCGACCGAGATCCGCGCCCTCGTGATCCGGGAAGGAGCGCCGGAGGTCTACCTCGATCTCAAGGCGAGCGCGGCACCGGTGTGGACGAGCTACAGAAACGCCCAGGGGCAGGTGGTGATCGAGCTGCCCAACACGGTGCCCGCGGCGTCGGTGTCCGATCTCACGCCCGGCGAGGGGTTGATCTCCTCGCTCAAGGTACAACGCGAGACGGACGGCAACCGGCCGCTGACCCGCCTGGTGCTCGAGACCCGCCAGGAGGTCGAGCACACGGTGACGGCCGAGAACCTGGACCTCCACGTCCGGCTGGCTCCGGTCGACGGCGAGAAGCGGGCCGCGCTCTCCCCGTCCCCGGCCCCCGCCCCCGCCCCCGCCCCCGCCAAAGTCGAGCAGGAGCCCGCGCCGCCGCCACCTCCCCCCATTCCCACGGCCTCGTCCACCTCGCCGGCGCCGATGGCGCCGATGGCTGCGAACCCCGCGAACACCGGAACCGCCGCGGAACCCCCGGCCGCCGCAGCCGCCGCGGCCGCCGCAGCAGGGAACCCCGCTCCGTCGGCGGTCTCCGCGGCCGCTGCCGGCACTCCGGAGCAGCCGGCGGTCGCGCCTGCCCCCCAGGGCTCGTCGGCCACCCGGCTGGATGCCATCGAGGTGCTCTCCGCCGGGAGCGGCGGCAGTGGCGCCGTGGTCAAGATCGCCGGCGACGGGGAGTTCCCCTATCAGACCTTCGCCCTCGGCGATCCGGCCCGTTTCGTGATCGACATCTCGGGCGTCATCAACCGCAGCTCGCGCTCGACGGTCGCCGTCGACCGCGGGGTGGTGCAGCGGGTGCGGGTGGCGCAGTTCAAGCCGATGCCGCAGCCGGTGGCGCGGGTGGTCTTCGACCTCCGCCACGGCACCGTGCCCCACATCGAGCGCACGGCGCAGTCGCTGGTGGTGACCTTCCCGGGCCCCGAGGGCTCGGTGGCCGCCAGCGAGGCCGGCGCGGCCTCCCCGGTCCCCGCCGCCAGGACCTCCTCCGCCCTGACCCACCCGGCGCCGGCGGCGACCGCAGTCGCGGCACCGCCCTCCGATCCTCCGGCGGCCGAGGAGACCGCCAAGCCGTCGACGACCTCGACGACCTCGATGGCCTCGACGTCATCCATGTCGACGATGCCGGCGACATCGGCGACATCGGCGGCATCGGCGACATCGTCGACATCGACAGCATCGACGACGGGCCCGGCGACGTCCGAGCCGAGCCGCGGGACGGAGATCGCCTCCTCCAGCAGCACCGAGCCGCCCCCTCCCCCCCCGGCCCCGCGCCGGAGCAGCCGGAAGTCGTCCCGGGGGCACAAGCCGTCCACCGCGGTCGAGATGGCGAGCACCACGCCCGCCGCCTCCGCCAGCCCGGGGTCGAGCGCCTCCGAGCCGCCGGCCGCCACGCCGACCGTGGCCACCACCGTGGCCTCGGTGTCGACGCCCAACATCAAGGCCACCTCCTCGACGCACAAAAACGATGGCCTGACGCTGCCGGCGACCTCCGCCAGCCCGCGGTCGTCCGCCGCAACTGCGGCGGGCGCGGCGGGTGGGACGGGCACCCTGGTCGCCGCCAAGCAGCAGCCGAGCGACCTCCAGCTTAACCGCGCCCCCGGCGCGGCCATGGGGGGGACGGCCTCGCCGGCCGAGAGCTTCGCCTCCCAGACCGTCGGTCAGCAGGGGGAGCGGACGTACGTCGGCGAGCCCATCGACCTCAAGGTGACCAACGCCGACGTGACCGACGTGCTGCGCACCTTCGCCCAGCTGTCGGGCCTGAACATCGTCGTCCAGCCCGGGGTCACCGGCACGGTGACGGCGGAGATGGAGAATGTCCCCTGGGACCAGGCGTTGGAGCAGGTGCTGAAGATCAACAAGCTCGGCTACGAGCTCGAAGGCAACGTCATGCGTATCGCGCCGACGGCGATCCTTAGGGACGAGGCCAAGGAGCGGCAGGAGCTGTCGGCGGCGCGGGCGCTCGCCGTGCCGCTCCGCACGATCATGAAGCCGCTCTCCTACGCCCGGGCGTACGACATCGCGTCGCTCTTGAAGACCGGCGAGGCGGGGCTCCTGTCGCAGCGCGGCAGCGTTATCGTCGACACCCGGACCAACACCCTCATCATCAAGGAGCTGCCCAACTACCTCGATACCGTGATCGCGGTGATCGAGCAGCTCGACACCCCCGAGCCGCAGGTGATGATCGAGGCGCGGATCATCGAGACGACGAAGAACTACGACCGTAACCTCGGCATCCGCTGGTCGTTCAAGGGGGTCGCCGACGCGGCCCACGGCAACACCACCGGCCTGATCTTCCCCAACAACGGGAACGTCACCGGGAACGTCGACGTCCACGGCTCGTCGGGCGACCTGCTCGGCATCCACCTGGGCAACGTCTTGAACAGCTTCACGCTCGACGCCGCCCTCCAGGCGGCGGAGGACGAGGGGCTGGTGCACATCCTCTCCGCCCCCAAGGTGGCGACCTTGAACAACCAGCGGGCCTCGATCCAGAGCGGTCTCCAGATCCCGGTGCAGACGATCGCCAACAACACGGTGACCGTCCAGTTCGTCAATGCGACGCTGCGCCTGGATGTCACTCCGCAGGTGACCGCCGAGGGCACGATCCTGATGGACATCGACATCTCGAAGCGCGAGCCGCTGGTCGCCTTCCTGGTGCCCGGCGCCACCAACGCCCCGATCTCCACCAAGGACGCGCGCACCCGCCTGGTCGTCCGCGACGGCGGCACGGCGGTCATCGGCGGGATCTACAAGGTGACCAACAACGACGCGCAGAACCGCATCCCGGGCCTGGCCAACATTCCGATCCTGGGAAATCTTTTCAAAAATCGGTCGAGGTCCGACTCGAACGAAGAGCTGCTGATTTTCATCACCCCACGGGTCATCAAGCTGTAGCCCGGGGAGGAGCCGACAATGATCTGGAAAAAGACGACTCTGGTCGCAGTGGTCACCGCCATGGCGCTCACCTGCCTCACCGGCTGCCAGTCGCGCACCGACCGCACGGACGGCGGTGGCGTCCTGCTCTCGGTGTCTCAGCTCAGCATGCCGCCGACGCAGTTCATCCTGCACAAGCTCTCGGACCCCAACGCGGTGCTGCCGTTCATCCCGTCGATCACCATTCAGAACCTGGTGAAGGACCCGAGCCCGTCGAGCACGAGCATGCTCGAAAACGTCGAGCTCACCTCCTACGAGGTGATCTACAGCCGGGCCGATACGGGTACCCGGGTGCCGCCTCCCCTGGTCGAGAACTTCGGCGGGGTGGTCCCGGTCAACGGGACGCTCGGCATCATCAACCTGAACATTCTCGCCAACAACCAGCTGAACAGCCTCCCGATCTCGGACATCGCGCAGTTCGGGATCGATCGCGAGACCAACAGCACGTTCATCGTGCTCAACCTGAGCATCCGATTCTTCGGACGCACGCTGTCGGGCCAACAGGTCCAGTCCACCCCCGCCGGGTTCACCATGGAAGTGTTCCAGTAGCCTTCTGCGGAGAGGTTTGAGGAGAGCCGTCATGAAAAGCCTGAAGATCCTGACTCCGGCCTTACTGGCCTTCGCTCTCGCCCTGGCGGCTTGCACCAGCTCGCCCAGCGAGCCGAAGCAGACGCCGACCACTCCGGTTCCGCCGGTCCCGTTGCTCACCTACAACGTCACCGTGACGGCGAGCCCGAACCAGCTGACCGCGGGTGTTCCCACGGCTTCGAGCACGATCACCGTCACGGTGCGCCGGAACGACAACGGGCAGATCCCGGCGGACCTGACGCCGGTCACTCTCACCACCTCGCTCGGCGAGTTCGGCAGCGCCGGGAGTGGCACGCAGACCGTCAACCTGCAGCTCGTCGGCGGGCAGGCGACGGCGGTGCTCTTCCCGGGTGGGAACGCCGGTACGGCGACCATCAAGGCCCAGGTGTCGCAGAGCAGCGGGGCGGCCACGATCGGCATCGGTCAGGCGGCCACCTTCTTCATCGGATCGATCCAGCCGAGCGTCGGCAGCCCGCAGGGCGGCGACGTGGTGAAGATCAACGGCGGTGGTTTCGCCTCTCCGGTGCGGGTCACCTTCGGGAACGCCACGGCCACCGTGCGCTCGGTCACCCCCAACCAGATCGTCGCCGTCGTCCCCTCCGCCACTGCCGCCGGCGTGTCGGTCGGGGTGGGGCAGTCGGTGCCGGTCCAGGTCGGGGTGATGATCAACGTCAACCAGGCGGGCACGAAGAGCGACTCCCTGGCGGCCGGCTTCACCTACGCGCTCGGGGGTGGCATCGAGCAGCCGCAGATCTTCTCCGTGTCCCCCGCCTCGGGCACCAACGACGGCGGCACCCGGGTGACGATCAACGGCACCGGCTTCGTGGCGCCCGTCCAGGTCTTCTTCGGCACCGCGGCGGTCAGCCTCGAGGCGAGCATCCAGAGCGTCACCCCGAACCAGATCATCGTTAACTCGCCGGCCGCCCGCGGCTTCGGCCAGGCGCTCGCCAACAACACGGTCGACATCCGGGTCAAGAACGTCAACAGCGGCTTCGAGAGCAGCTCGACGGGGGCCTACCGCTTCGGCAGCAAGGTGATCATCACCTCCTTCTCCCCGGGCCAGCTGGCCTTCAACGACACGACGACCCTCATCACGATCCATGGCCAGGGCTTCGAGTCGCCGCTCTCGGCCTCGATCGACAAGGTGGCGGCGCGGGTCCTCTCGGTGTCCGGCACGGAGGTCGTCGTGCAGTCGCCCGGCCTCCGGGTCAGCACCTGCCGCGACGTCCCAGGGCCCGTCGGGGTGGTCAACATCAACACCGGCGACGGCGACGATACGGCCTCCGGCGACGGTCCGTCCGGCAACTTCATCTACGTCGTGCCGATCACGGCGATCGCGAGCGTCAGCCCGAGCTCCGGCGCCGAGGGCGGCAACGACCAGATCACCGTCCTCGGTTCCGGCATCGACGCCAGCACCCGGGTGCAGTTCGGCGACCAGGTCGCGATCTTCCTCCGCACCGTGCCGGGGGGCGTCGTCGTCGCCTCGCCGCGCTTCACCGGCACCTTCCAGACCCAGACCTGCATCAGCGGCACCCAGCAGGGGACGATGAAACTCGACACCTCGGTCGACATCAAGGTGACGAACTTCGCTTCGACCTGCACCGATACGAGCTCGAAGGCCTTCTTCTACTCGCCGGCCGACCGCAGCTGCCAGGTGACCCCGGTGACGCCGCCGCCGCCGCCACCACCACCAACGCCGCCTATCGCCTCCTTCACCTACTTCCGGGTGGGCGGGCCGATGAGCCTTCAGGTGCAGTTCAAGGACGGCTCGTCGGGCGGCCCGACGTCCTGGGCCTGGGACTTCACCAACGACGGCGTGTTCGACAGCGCTCTCCAGAACCCGATTTTCACCTTCCCGGCCCCGGGGACCTACTCGACGCGCCTGCGGGTGACCAACGCCGGGGGTTCGAACGAGACGGTGCTCCAGGTCGTCGTACCGGCGCCGTAAGGCCGGATTCAACAGCCGTATGCCGCTTTAGGCGGTCAACTGGAGGCGGTCGCCTGGACGGGCGGCCGCCTTCGTTCGTATACTTGGACGCTATGAACTTACGCCGTAGCCTTTTTCTGCTGTCCCTCCTCTGTGTCCTCTGCCTGGGACTCGTCCTGGGTTGCAACAAGGCGACCCCCGTGGCCCCCAGCGGCACGACCCTCGCCATCACCGCCAACCCGTCGCGGATCGACCTCACCGGTACGTCGACCATCACGGTCTTCGGCCAGAAGGCGAACGGGAGCGTGCTCGATCCCGGCACCGTCGTCCGCTTCTCGACCGACAAGGGGTCGATCGACGCGGTCGGCACGATCCAGAACGGCCAGGCAACCGCCATCCTGCGCGGGGATGGCAGCTCGGGCACGGCGACGGTCACGGCGACCGCCGGGGCGTCGACGACCGCCATGACCAAGGTCCAGGTCGGGCAATCGGACATCAAGCCGACCGTCCTCGTGAGCGTCAACCCGAACAACATTCCCGTGCTCGGCAAGTCGACGGTGACCGTCATCGCGCGGAACTCCGACGGCACGCCCCTCCAGTCGGGTCAGGCCATCCTGACCACCAACCTGGGCAACCTCAAGAGCTCCACCCTGCAGATCACCAACGGCACCGCGACGACGACCCTGACGGCGGGGACCCAGGCGGGAATGGCGACCGTCACCGCCATCGTCGGCGCCAGCGACCCGGTAATGACGATGCTGACGATCCGCGACGCGGCGACCTCGATCACCCTCCAGGCCCAGCCGCAGTTCGTGCAGAGCGGCAGCGACACGACCGTGACGCTCACCGCCTTCGTCTTCAACGCCCAGCAGCAGCCGGTGCAGGGCGCGACGGTGACCTTCTCGGCCAGCAAGGGCACCCTGTCGCCCATCGTCGCCACGACGGACCCGACCGGCATGGTCATGAGCACCCTGTCGCTCAAGATCGCCGACCTGGCCGCCGGCACCCCCATCACGGTCACCGCGTCGACCCCCTCCGGGAACGCCACGCCGCTGACCTCGACGGTGGTCATCACGGTGAACTCGCCGACGGGCGGGTAAGCCACGAGACCTGACTTGAGGGGGGCCCGCGATATTCGCGATATTCGCGGGTCCCCCCTCTCTCACTCTCCACCCGAGCGCGAGATGGCGGTCGTATCTTGCTATAATGCCGCCACTTTGCCGAACCCTGCCGCCGCCACGGATCGCTCGCCCTCACGCTACGACCCCAGGAGAGGTGCGTTCCGATGAGTGACCTGCAGCTCCCGGACCGCCTCCTTCAGCTCCGTAGCCGCTGGGAGGCCGATCCCGCCTCCCGGATCTTCCTTCAGCTCGCCGAGGAGTATCGGCACCTGGGGCGCCTCAAGGAGGCCCTCGCGGTGCTCGAGTCGGGTTTGAAGGAGCACCCCGGATATCTCTCCGCCCTGGTCGCCAAGGGCCGGTGCCTGCTCGAGCTGGGGCAGCCGGAGGCGGCACGGGAGGTGCTGGAGCGGGTCGTCCGCCAGGACGCCACCCAGGCGGTGGCCAACAAGCTCCTCGTCCGCGCCTACCTGGAGACCGGGCAGGCCGACCGGGCCCGGGAGCGGCTCGACCTCTACGGCCTCCTCCACGACGGCGACCCGGAGATCGAGGAGCTGCGCGGCCGCATCCGGCGCCTGGACGCGGCCGCCAAGGCCTCAGCCGCCCCGACCGCACCCACAGCTCCAACCCCGGCGCCCCCGGCTCCGCCCGCCGCAGAGCCGTTCGCGGACGACCCGTTCTCCCTGCCCGCGCCCAAGCCGGCCTTGGCGGCGATACCGGCGATACCGCCGATATCGCCGATACCGGCTCCGGTGCGAACCGCCGCGCCGGTCGCGACGACAGAGGGGGCGAATGGGGGGGACATCTTCCAGCTCGACTACCCGGCCGCCCCTCGCCGCGCCGCGATCCAGGACATCTTCGCCCTCGATTATCCGCCGACGCCGACGCCGCCGGCGGCCCCCGCGGCGACTGTGGAGCCCGAGCCGGTCCGGGAGCCGGAGGCGAGCGCCGCGCCCGAGCCGGCAGCGGCCGCGGCCGTCGCTCCCCCCGTCGAAGCAGCACCCGAATCTCTGGACGAACCGGAGGCGACCCCCCTGGGGGAGCCGTTCCCGGGCCTGGTGTCGCGCGCCGTCCGCCACCGTTATCTGGCGGGCCTCGCCGCCGAGGGGCTCTTCCCCGTCGCCCTGGAGCTCGCCCCGTCGCCCCCGCCCTCCATTCCATCCCCGCCACCCCCGATCGCGCCGGCCGAGGAACCCGAACCGTTCGGTCTCGAACCGTTCCCGGACGTCGCTCCCGCGCCTCTCGCTGCGGCCACCCCGGAGCCGGTCCCTGCGCCAGCCGATGTCTTCGAGCTGCGCTCGATCGGCGAGGACGTCGAGGCCGAGCTACTGCGTTCCGTTGCTCCCGAAGCCGAGCCGGCGCCGCTGGCCTTCCAGCCGGCGGAGGATGTTTTCGATTTGGACGCGGAGCCGCTCGCGCCGAGCTCCTACATTTCCGAGCCCGAGGCCCCAACGGCCATCGAGGTGTCCGAGGTGACAGCGGTCGCCACGGCCACCCTGGGCGACCTCTACCTGCGGCAGGGGCACCTCGGGGAGGCCGAGCAGATCTTCGCGGAGGTCCTCCGCCGCGAGCCGGACAACGCTGCCGCCCGCCAAGGGCTGGCCGGCATCGCGTCGAGCCGGGAGGAGCCGCCCAGCGAGGAGCCGGAGCCTCCCCTCCCGGAGCCGGTCGCGGCCGCGGCCTTCGTGCCGCCCGCGTCCCCAGGCGACCGGCGGACCCGCAAGGTCCAGTTGCTCAACCGTTATCTGCAGCGTATCCGGCGAGGGAGCCAGCCCGATGTTCCTTGAGAAGTTGAGCCAGATCAGCAACCGCGTGGACGGCATCCTCGCCCTCTCGCTGGTGGCCAAGGACGGCATCGCCGTCGAGTCGGTCTCCTCGGACCCGGACCTGGATCTGGAGGTGCTGGCTGCCGAGCTCATCTCCCAGGCCCGGTCGATCGCCGAGAACCAGCGGGAGCTGGACGCCGGGGAGGTGCAGCAGTTCTCCGTCACCACCGATCGCCTCACCCTGATGGTAAGCTCGGTGGCAAAGGACTATTATCTGCTCCTCGTGCTCGGTCCGGAGGGGAGCTACGGCCGAGCCCGTTTCGAGCTCAAGAGGGCGCGCCTGCTGTTCGAGGATGACCTGTCGTAGCGGGGCGCCGTTGTTTTAGGGGGATCGCTTGCTGACGTTCGAGCAGATCAAAGAGTTGATTGAGCTGGTGGCCGAGCGCCAGCTCCAGGGTGTCGAGATCGAGCGCTCGGGCTTCCGGCTGAAGGTCGACGGCCACTCCGCGGCCCCGGCCGGCCCCGTGCCGGCCCTGGCACCGATGGCCGCCGCGCCGCCGGCGGGCACTGTCGGTGGTACCCATGCCGCCAATGCCGTCAATGCCGGCGATGCGGCCCAGGCCGCCCATGCCGCCAGCGCCGCCAGCGCCGCGGGCGCGCCGGCCGCCGCCGCTCCCGCCGCCGGCGCCCACACGCTGACCTCGCCCATCGTCGGCACCTTCTACCGCGCCTCCTCCCCCGACGCCGATCCGTTCGCCGAGGTCGGCGCCCGGGTCAAGAAGGGGCAGGTGGTCTGCATCATCGAGGCGATGAAGCTGATGAACGAGATCGAGTCCGATGTCGACGGGGTGGTGGTCGAGATCTATCCTCAGAACGCCCAGGCGGTCGAGTTCGGCGAACCGCTCTTTGCCATCCGTACCGCCTAGGGCAAAACCTCGGCCGCCCGAGCTCTCAAGAGATGTTCAAGAAGATCCTGATCGCCAACCGCGGCGAGATCGCGCTGCGCATCATCCAGGCCTGCCGGGAGCTGGGCATCGCGACCGTCGCCGTCTACAGCACGGCCGACCGCGACAGCCTCCACGTCACCTATGCCGACGAGGACGTCTGCATCGGGCCGCCGCCCTCGACCTCCTCGTACCTCAATATTTCGAGCCTCATCTCGGCCGCCGAGATCACCGGCGCCGACGCCATCCACCCCGGCTACGGCTTCCTGGCCGAGAACGCCCACTTCGCCGAGGTCGTCCAGGAGTGCCAGCTCACCTGGATCGGGCCGCGGCCCGAGGTCATCCGGCTGATGGGCGACAAGGCCAAGGCGCGGGAAACCGCGGCGGCGGCCGGCGTCCCCATCCTGCCCGGGAGCAAGGAGCCGCTCGCCTCGGCCGCGGAGGCCGAGCGGTTCGCCGCCGAGGTCGGCTACCCGGTGATCCTCAAAGCGGCGGCGGGGGGCGGCGGGCGCGGCATGCGCATCGTCCACTCGGCGGCGGAGATCGTCTCCCAGTTCCAGACCGCCCACGAGGAGGCCGAGCGGGCCTTCGGCGACGGCTCGATCTACCTGGAGAAGTACCTGACCGAGCCGCGGCACATCGAGTTCCAGGTCTTCGGCGACCACCACGGCAACGTCATCCACCTGGGCGAGCGCGAGTGCTCCATCCAGCGCCGCCACCAGAAGCTGATCGAGGAGTCGCCCTCGCCGGCCCTCACCCCGGAGCTCAGGGCCGAGATGGGGGAGGCCGCGGTCGCCCTCTGCCGGAACGTCGGCTACGAGAACGCCGGCACCATCGAGTTCCTCTTGGACTCCGACCGGCGCTTCTACTTCATGGAGATGAACACCCGCATCCAGGTCGAGCACCCGGTCACCGAGATGGTCACCGGCATCGACCTCGTGAAGCTCCAGATCCAGGTCGCGGCGGGGGAGAAGCTCGGCCTGCCGTCGGGGCTCAAGCCGCGCGGTCACGCCATCGAGTGCCGGATCAACGCCGAGAACCCGGACACCTTCGCCCCCTCGCCCGGGCCGCTCAAGACCTTCCACCTGCCCGGTGGGCCGGGCACGCGGGTCGACACCCACGGCTACGAGGACTACGTCATCCCGCCGCACTACGACTCGCTGGTCGCCAAGCTCATCGTCCACGACCGCAGCCGCAAGGAGGCGATCGCCCGGATGCTCCGCGCCCTCGACTTCTTCGTCGTCGAGGGGATCCAGACCTCGATCCCCCTCCACAAGAAGATCGTGCGCGACCCCGATTTCATCGCCGGCAACCTGTCGACCCGCTTCATGGAGCGTTTTTTCGCCCGGGAGCGCAAGTGAGGGTTCACCTCTCGCCAGGCCGGCTGGGACCCATTTACGCCATCGCCGACGCCGACGCCCTGGGGACGACCCCCATGCCGGAGGCGGTCGCCGTCATGGCGGAGGCGGGAATCCGGACGATCCAGGTGCGGGCGAAGGGGCGCTCCGGGGAAGAGCAGCACCGGCTCCTCCGAGATTGCCTGGCGGCGGTGGGAAGCGGCGTCGAGCTCTGGATCGACGATCGCGCCGATCTGGCGGCGCTCTTTCCTGTCGCCGGGGTCCACGTCGGTCAGCGCGACCTGCCGCCTGGAGCTGCCCGCCGGGTGGTGGGAAGAGACGTCTGGATCGGCCTCTCGACCCACGACGAGGCCCAGGTCGAGGCTGCCGAGCTCGACCCCGAGGTGGATCTCGTGGCGGTGGGGCCGGTCTTCCCCACGGCGAGCAAGGAGCGGCCGGACCCCGTCGTGGGGCTCGAATTCATCCGCCGGGCGCGGCAGCTCACGGGCAAGCCCCTGGTGGCGATCGGCGGCATCGGCCCGGAGAGCGTTCGGGACGTGCTGGCGGCCGGCGCCGACTCGGCCGTGGTGCTGGGGGCCGTCTGCGGTGGAGTCCTGGCCGAGATCGCCCTCAACTGTCGGCGCCTGCTCGAATGCGCGTCTTCCTGACCGGCTTCATGGGGGCCGGCAAGACCGTCGTGGGCGAGCTGCTGGCAGAGCGAATGGGGGTCCCGTTCGTCGATCTGGACCGTGAGATCGAAGCGCGGGCGGGGACGGGGATCCGGCAGATCTTCGAGACCCAGGGGGAGGGCGCCTTCCGCCAGGTCGAGCGCGAGACCCTGCGGGCGGTGCTCGGCATGCCCGACGCCGTGGTGGCGACCGGCGGCGGCACGTTCACCTTCGAGGCCAACGCCCGCTGGATTGGCGAGAATGGTATGTCGGTCTTCCTGAACCCCCCGTTCGCGACCATCGTGGCGCGGATCGGAGCGCTGGGGAAGAGCGACCGTCCGCTCTTCCGGGACGAGACCCAGGCCCTCACCCTCTACCGGGAGCGGCTCCCCGCCTACCGCCGAGCCGACCTCACCGTGGACGTGGGCGCGGGGGAGGGGCCGCAGGAGGTCGCGGCGAGGCTCGCTCTGCTGATCGGAAAACGCTGATGCGCTACCTGATTCTCTCCGACATGCACGGCAACTGGGATGCCTTCGAGGTCGTCCTCCGTCACGCCCGCCGCAAGCGCTTCGACGCTGCCCTGGTCCTGGGCGACCTGGTCGGCTACGGCGCGGCGCCCAACCAGGTGGTCGAGGCGGTCCGCGAGCTGGCGCCGCGGCTCGTCGTCGTCCGCGGCAACCACGACAAGGTGGTGTCGGGGATCGACCGCGGCGAGCACTTCAACCCCGCCGCCCTAGAGGCGGCGCAGTGGACCTCCGCGCGCCTCACCCCGAACAACCTGCGCTACGTGCGCGAGCTGCCCCAGGGCCCCCTCCAGGTGGAGGAGGGGGTCGCCATCTGCCACGGCTCGCCGCTCGACGAGGACACCTACGTCTTCTCCGACCTCGACGCCTTCGAGATCTTCTCCGCCCACGACATGCCGGTGACCTTCTTCGGCCACACCCACATCCCGTCGCTCTTCTCGCTTCTGGGGCGGGAGATCGGGGTGCGCGCGCTGCGCGGCCGGAGCGGCCGGATCGAGCTCGATCCCCAGGGGCGCTACCTGGTCAACCCGGGATCGATCGGCCAGCCGCGCGACCGCGACCCCCGGGCCTCCTACATGACCTACGACAGCGAAAAGCGGATCGTCCACTGGCGCCGCCTCCCCTATCCGGTCGACCGCGCCCAGGCCCGCATCCGCAAGGCCGGCCTGCCGCACATGCTGGCGGACCGGTTGGCAGTAGGGGTCTAGGTAGTGCCGTTCCTGGTTTGAGCTGACCGCAAGCTCAAACCAGGAAACGCCCCTACGTGATCTGCCCCACCTGCTCCCGCACCCGGAGCTCCCGGATGCGCTGGAAGACCGCGAGCAGGCCGCCGATGAGGACGACGTAGAGGCCGCCCCAGACGAGGAGGATGAGGGGCTTCCTGGTGACGTCGACCGAGAGCTTCGCCGGATTGGCGACACCCTCCGCCTCGATCTGGATGGCGCCCGAGGAGGCGTTGATCCCCGCCAGCACGAGCTGGCCGCCGCCCGGCAGGGGAGACGGCGGGGTCTCGACCCGGCCGTCCGCGGGGTTCAGCTTGTAGAGGGCCTTGAGCGGCTGCATGGCGCCGCCCTGGCGGGTGATCTCCAGGTTCGCGCCGATCGTCACCGGCTTGCCAGCTGCCATCTGCGCCATGGCGTTGCCGGCGACCTGGAGGTCGAAGTTGACGAAGCGGATCTCCATCCCCCCGATCTTCCCGGTCTTGCCCTTGGCGAGCTCCAGGTGCGGCTGGCCGGGGTCGTACTCGATGGGCGAGATGTAGAGGTCCTTGAGGAGCGTGTTGTGGACGTCCGGGTTCGCCATCAGCTGGCGGGTGCGGTCGTTCATGAAGAGCTTCGGGTAGGCGAGGTAGCCGCTGCCGTCCGCCCGCGCCACCTTGACCTCCATCCGCTCCCGCTGGTTCTCCGTCCGCGGTACGAAGCGGTTGAAGGTCAGGGTCAGGTCGCCGACCTGAGTCGGCTTGCCCTGCTCCAGGGTCACCTTGGTGCTCTCGTCGTAGCCCGACGAGGCGAGGATGCCGAGGAGGATGATCCCCACTCCCACGTGCGCCAGGTAGCCGCCCGCCCCGCGGAAGCCGCCGGCCTGGAACTTCAGGGCCACCTTCTGCAGGTTGCTCCCCAGGGCCAGGGTGGCGAGGAAGGCGAAGGCGAGGTGGAAGGGGTTGTGGACCTTCCAGACCGCGGCGCCCACCGTCACGACGATGGCGACGGCGCCTGGCAGAAGAAGCCGGCGGAGAATCCGGTCGGTCCCCTCGCCCCGCCAGGTCAGGTAGGGGACGAGTGAGAGGAGGAGGGCGACCAAAAAGGCGATCGGCAGGTTCACCTGGTTGTAGAACGACGGGCCGACCTGCCCCGGGTTCGCCATGAAGCGGGTGAGGATCGGTGCCGAGGTGCCGACCGTGATGACGAGGGCCGAGGCGAGGAGGGTGATCGTCGCGAGCACGAGGAAGGTGCCTCGGGAGAGGAACGGGTCCTCGAGCTTCTCGGTCGGGATCTCCCGCCAGCGGGTGGCGATCAGGTAGATCGAGAGGAGGAGGAAGGTCCCCATCCCGAAGAGCAGCAGGCCCGAGATCCCGAGGTCGACGAAGCTGTGGACCGAGAAATCGGCGAGCACCCCCGAGCGGGTGAGGAAGGTGCCGTAGAGGACCGCCATATAGGTGAGGGCGGCGAAGACGTAGTTGGCCCGCCGGTAGCGCTTCTTGCTCCGCTCCATGTGGAGGCCGTGGATCATCACGGTGCCGAAGAGCCAGGGGATGAGCGAGGCGTTCTCGACCGGGTCCCAGCCCCAGTAGCCGCCCCAGCCGAGGGTCTTGTAGGCCCAGTAGCCCCCCATCAGGATGGCGGTGCCGAGGACGAGGAAGCCGCCGAGCGCCCAGGGGAACGCCCGCGCCGCCCAGGAATCGTAGTCGCGCCGCCAGAGCGAGGCCATGGCGAAGGCGAAGGGGATGGCCGAGGCGGCGTAGCCGACGAACATGATGGGCGGATGGATGACCATCCAGTTGTCCTGGAGGAGCGGATTCAGGCCCGCGCCCTCGACCGGGGTCTGCCCCAGCATGACGAAGGGGTTCTCGCGGACGAGGATCAGGAGGAGCCCGAGGACGGTCAGAATGTAGATCGTCATCACCGCCGGCTCGGCCTTCCCCGCCGCCCGCTTGATCCCCAGCCCCAGGAGACTCCCCCAGAGGAGCCAGATGAGGAAGCTCCCCTTCTGCCCGGCCCAGAAGGAGGCGAGCTGGTACCGTCCGGGCAGATCCGTCCCCGAGTACTGGTAGACGTACTCGATGCGGAAGTCGCGGAGCAGAAGGAGCAGGATGAGGACCGCGGCGGTCAAGACGATCGAGAGGGCGAAGAAGTTGTAGGCCCGGCGGGCGAAGACGAGCGACCCGGAGTCGCCGCGGAGCACCAGCGAATAGCCCCACACCGAGGCGAGGGCGAAGAAGAGGGCGGACCAGAGGGCGAGCGCCCCCGGGAGGTACAGATGGGACAGGTAGGTCACGGTCTCTCTCCTTCGCGCGCGCCGCAGGGGGTGGTCAGCTGTACTGCTTCACTTCGGCGCCCTGATACTTGCTTGGGCACTTGACGAGGAGCTTGTTGGCCTCGAACTCCTTGGTGCCGGCATCGAAGCGGCCGATGGCGACGACGCTGATGGCGTCCTCGAAGTTGCCCGGCTTCACCCCCTTGTAGCGCACCCGGAGGACCGTCTGGGTCTTGGGGTCCTTCAAGTTGAAGTAGAGCGACTCGTTGGCCTGCTGGTAGCTCGAGCTCCCCTTCTCCAGGGCGCCCGCCACCTGCACCATGCGATTCGCCGTCTTCGCCTCCTCGTAGGAGACGTAGGGGGTCAGCGTCTGCTTGAACGAGGAGGCGGAGAGCAGGATGAAGCCGAGGAGCAGGATCCCCCCGATGACGTAGAAGCCTTTGCTCTTCATTGACCTTTCTCCATGTCGCGAAGCCTCCTGCCGAGGCGCAGGAGGTAGAGGAACAGCCCGGTCCAGATGACCAGGTTGACCACGAGGAGCCAGCCGAGCCCGCCTAATTCCATAACGCTTTACCCCCGCCCTTCAATCCCGCTCCCGCCGCGCGGCGAGGTTCTTCATCCGCCAGTCGAGATTGTGCATCCAAAAGAACAGTGCCAGCTCGCCCACAAAAGAGGCCAGGAGGACCTGGAGCATCTTCGAATCCATGTCGATCTTGCCCCGGGCGTTGATCACCGAGTCGGGGTGGAGGGAAAAGGTGATGCGCGGCACGATGAAGAAAAAGAAGGGGGTGACGACGACGCCGATCAGGGCGTAGACGGCCGCCAGGCGGGCCCGCTTTTCCTCGTCCGGCACGGCGCCGCGGAGGGCCAGGTAAGCGCCGTAGAAGAGGAGGACCAGGATGATCGAGATCTGGCGCGGATCCCAGTTCCAGTACGTCCCCCACATGATGCGGGCCCAGAGGGCGCCGGTCACGGTGGCGAGGAAGCAGAAGACGAAGCCGATCTCGACCGCCGCCGCGGCGGCACGGTCGTGCTCGATCCGCCGGCTCCGCAGATACCGGATGCTCCAGAACGCCGCCACGAAGAAGGCGATGAAGGAGGTCCAGGCGAGCGGGACGTGGAAGAAGAGGATGCGGCTCGACTGGCCGATGAACCCGGCCGCGAGCGGCGAGTAGAAGAAGGCGGCCCAGAGGGCGATCGCCATCCACAGCCAGAGCAACCAGAGCGCGAGAGTCTTCATGGATTCCAAACCACAGGGAACAGCATCAGTCCGGCGATGGTTACGACACCATCATATAGAAGAAGCTGAACGAGTGCCACACCGGCCGGCGCGCCGGCGACGGCGTTGCGGGTCAGCTCGACGGCGAGGATCAAGAGGGGGAGGAGGACCGGGAAGGCGAGGACCGAGAAGAGGGTCGAGCGCCCCTGGGCCTGGGCGATGATGGCGGCGATGAGGGTGCTGCCGGCGGCGAGACCGTAGCCGGCGACCGCGAGCGTGAGGGCGAGGAGGCCGGGGTCCTTGACGGTGAGCGACACCATGGCGCAGTAGATCGGGGCGACGAGGATCTCGAGGGCGAAGAGGAGGGTGACGCCGTAGGCGAGCTTGCCGGCGAAGAGCGCCGAGGGCTTGGCCGAGAGGCGCAGGGCGGTCGCCGTGTGCATCTCCTCCTCATAGACGAAGCCGCGCGGCAGGCCGGCCGAGGCGGCGAAGAGGAGGATCACCCAGAGGAGGACGGGGAGGACGGCGAAGGCCTGCTCTTTGGACGTGCCGAGCGGCCCGAGGCTCGCCGAGACGACGACGAGAGTCGTGCAGGCGAAGAGGGCGAGGGTGTTCAAGGCGTAGCGGGTGCGGAACTCGCACCGCCAGTCCTTGGCGAACACCGCCGCCGCTTCAGCGACCCAGCTCGAGGCGCGTTGCCACATGGGGAACCGGGATCGAGGCCGGGTTGGCGATCACGGCCAGGCCGCCCGAAGAGAGGTGCTCTTCGAGCATCTCCCGGGTGACCGCCTCGCCGGGGGCGTCTAAGTTCTGGAAGGGCTCGTCCAAAAGGAGGAGCCGCGGCCGGTGGAGGAAGGCCCAGCACCAGCGCAGGCGCTGGCGCATGCCGGAGGAGAGGGCGCCGGAGAGGCGGTCGGCGGGGAGGCCCACCCGGGCGAGGAGATCCGCCCCGCGGGACGGGGGGACCCCCCGCAGGCGGCCGAAGAAGGTGAGGTTCTCGGCCGTCGTCAGCTCCTCGTAGAAGGCGAGGTCGGGAGCGACGAACCCCACCCGCATCCGCCGCTCGGTGGCGTCGAGGCTCCGGCCCGCCTCGCGGCTCTCGATCGTCCCCCGGTCGGGGGCGAGGAGGCCGGCCAGGCATTTCAAAAGCGTGCTTTTCCCCGAGCCGTTGGTGCCGGTGACCAGGAGCACCTCGCCGTCCGCGACCTCGCCGGTCACCCCGGCGAGGACCGACAGGCGTCCGAAGCGGCGCGACAGGCCGTCGAAGCGGAGCTGATTTTCCGGCATCGCCGGGGCAGTATACGGGATCGGCGGAATCGGGGATGGGGTACGATCCCGGGCCATGATCCCGAGAATCCGCCGCTCGGCGTGGCCGACGGTCCTGCTCCTCTCTCTCCTGGCAGCCGGCTGCGCCCATCGCCCGCGGAGCGCCCGCGACCTGCCGGTGATGGCCGTTCCCGACCTGGAGAACCGCGCCATCCTCCTTCTCCTCTCCGACCAGCGGACCTACGACCCGCTCTCCGTGCAGCAGGTCCTCCGCGGCGGGCCGGAGCTCCGTGCCGAGCTCGCCATGACCCTCGGGCGCATCCCCGGTCCGAGCAGCCTGGCGTCGCTCCAGGGACTCTTGGTGGACGACGACCCCCGGGTGCGGCGGGCCGCCGCCTTCGGTCTCGGGGTGCTCAAGGACAAGGCTGGTGCTCCGGCCCTCCTCAAGGTCGTCGCCGGGCCCGACCGGGAGACCGGGGTGCTGGCGGTCGAGGCGCTCGGCAAGCTCGGGGTGCCGGTAACGGAGGTGGCGGAGAACCTCCTGCCGCTCCCCGAGGCGGAGCGCTGGGCGCGGCTGGTCCCTCACCTCTTCCGCTTCAAGGAGGAGGCGCGCATCCCGCTCGCCGAGCACGCCCTGGCCCTCGCCGACCGCGAGCTCCACGCCCGCGCCGCCTTCGCCCTGGCGCGCGATCCCTTTCCCGAGGCCGCCCCCCTGCTGCGCCCGCTCCTCGCCGACCCCGATCCCCAGGTCCGCGACTGGGCCGCCCGCGGCCTGGGGGACGTCGGCGACGCCGCGGACCTGCCGCGCCTCCGGCCGCTCCTGGACGGCGCCGAGCCGGGTCCCCTGATCCAGGCCCTGCGCACCGCCCAGCGTCTCATTGAGGGCCGTAAGGGTACTCCTTCGGCTGCACCGGCACCGTCGCCGGCCGACTGGGAGCCGCGGCTGGCCGAGCTCTGCGCCGATCCCCGGCCGGGAGTGCGGGGGACGGCCCTCGAAGCCGCCGGCGCCTGGAAACCTTCCGACCGCCTGGGCACCGTTCTGGCGGATCGGGCGGCCCACGGGGCTCCCCGGGAGCGCGGCACGGCCCTGGTGTCCCTCGCCAAGGCGGGCTATCCGCAGGCGGATGCCCTGGTGGAGGAGGCCGCCAAGGCCGCCGAGCCCGACGTCCGGGCGCACGCCGCGGAGGCGGCGGTCCTCCTGAAGGAAGGGGCGGACCTCCTGCCCCGGCTCTCCCGTGATGCGAGCCCCCTGGTCCGCTCGTCGGTGCTCACCGTTCGCCTCGCCGCGGCGGACGAGGCCACCGCTCCCGGGATCGCCAAGGAGGGCTTGAGCGATCCCGACGAGGGGGTCCGCGCCACCGCCCTCGACTGGCTGGTGACGCACCCCCGGCTGCCGGTCGAGGTCCTGCGGCCGGCCCTGGCCGACTCTCTCCACGACGAGTCGATCGAGTCCGGACTCTCCGCGATCAAGGCCCTGGTCGCCCGCGCCCAGGCCGAGGCCCGGGAGCGCGGCACCATCATCGAGCTGCTGGAGAAGGGGGCGACCGACCTGAAGTACGTCCTCCGCCGGGAGAGCATCGCGAGCCTCGCCCGGCTCGGCCGGCCGGTGCCCGAGCTCGCCATGGTCGAGCCCGACAAGCCGGCCGCCACCTACCGGGACATCGTGCAGCGCACCCGGCGGCCCCGGCGGGTGGAGCTGCGGACCGGCAAGGGGATTCTCCGCCTGCGCCTCGCCTGTCCGGAGGCGCCGATCACCTGCCTCAACTTCCTCAACCTGGCGAGCCAGGGCTTTTTCGACGGCCGGCTCTTCCACCGCGTCGTGCCCGACTTCGTCGTCCAGGGGGGCGACCCGCGGGGCGACGGCTTCGGCGGCCCCGGCTATACGATCCGGGACGAGATCAACTTTCTCCGCTACAACCGCGGGACGGTGGGCATGGCTCTGGCCGGTCCCGACACCGGCGGCAGCCAGTTCTTCATCACCCTCTCCCCCCAGCCTCACCTGGACGGCGGCTACACCGTCTTCGGCGAGGTCGAGTCCGGGCTCGACGTGCTCGACCGGATCGAGGCGGGGGACAGGATCGAGAAGGTCGTCGAGCTGCCCTGAGAGGGGGGTTACCCCGCCGGCCTACTCCCCGGCCGTCCCCGGCACCTCGCTCCGGATCGTCACGGGAATCCCCAGCTTCTCGCGGATCTTGGTTTCCAGTTCGTCGGAGAGGTCGACGTTGTCGCGGAGGAACTGCTTCGAGTTCTCCCGCCCCTGGCCCATCCGCAGATCGCCGTAGCTGTACCAGGCGCCGCTTTTCACGATCAGCTTGTGATCGACCCCCAAGTCGACCAGCTCGCCCATACGGGAGATCCCCTCGCCGTAGTCGATGTCGAACTCGGCCTGGCGGAAGGGAGCGGCCACCTTGTTCTTGACCACCTTGACCTTGGCGCGGGAGCCGGTCACGTCCTCGCCGTCCTTCAAAGCCGCGATGCGGCGGATGTCGATGCGCACCGAGGCGTAGAACTTGAGGGCCCGGCCGCCGGTCGTCGTCTCGGGGTTGCCGAACATGACCCCGATCTTCTCGCGGATCTGGTTGATGAAGATGAGGCAGGTCTTCGACTTGGCGACGATCCCCGTGAGCTTCCTTAGGGCCTGCGACATGAGCCGCGCCTGGAGGCCGACGTGCGAGTCGCCCATCTCGCCTTCGAGCTCGGCCTTGGGGACGAGGGCGGCGACCGAGTCGACCACGACTACATCCACGGCGTTGCTCCGCACCAGCATCTCGGCGATCTCCAGCGCCTGCTCGCCGCTGTCCGGCTGGGAGACGAGGAGGTTGTCGATGTCGACCCCGAGCTTTTTCGCGTACTCGGCGTCCAGGGCGTGCTCGGCGTCGATGAAGGCAGCGATGCCGCCGCGCTTCTGGGCCTGGCCAATGACCGAGAGGGCCAGGGTCGTCTTGCCCGAGGACTCCGGGCCATAGATTTCGACCACCCGGCCGCGGGGGAAGCCGCCGATGCCGATCGCATAGTCGACGGACAGGCTTCCCGAGGGGATCGCCTCGATAGCCAGGTGCTCGCGCGCGCCCAGGCGCATGATCGAACCCTTCCCGAACTGGCGCTCGATCTGCGACAGCGCGCCGTCAATCGCCTTCAAACGGTCGAACTTGGCTTCTGCCATGAATTTCTCTCACTCCTTGGCCCGGGGGCCCTTTCGCCGCATTGTATCCGGGGTCGTCGAATCAGGGAGAGCCGCTCGATCCTTCCTGGGGAACGGCGTGGGCTCGCGTGTAGCTATAGTAAAGGACATCGGCTGGGGCGTCAATCAGGCGGTACCCTGTTTCCGTGCCCGAGCGGCCGGTACTGGGTCATTTTGAACCTGCGGGCGGTCTCCTTCGGGCGCTCCGCGCAGCCAGTCGTCCGTCCTCGGATTCAAACTGACCCAGTACCGAGCGGCCCAACATCTTCTTCTTCCTGGCGGAGGGGCAGGTAGAATCGCCCGATGCGGGTCTGCTTCACTCACCTCGGCTGCAAGCTGAACCAGGCGGAGATCGAGGCCATGGCGCGTCGCTTCACCGCCGCCGGCCACCGCCTGGTGGGCTCGCTCGCCGAGGCCGACCTTCACGTGGTCAATACCTGCACCGTCACCCAGACGGCCGCCCGCGAATCGCGGAAGACGGCCCGCGGGGGCCACCGGGCGAACCCCAACCTGCGGACGGTCGTCACCGGCTGCTGGTCGGCGGTGGAGCCGGAAGCAGCGGCGAACCTCGCCGGGGTCGACCTGGTGGTGCCGAACGGCGACAAAGAGGTCCTCTTCGAACGGGTCCTGGCTGCCTTTCCCGATCTCGTCGTCCCAGAGGAGCCGGTGCTCGACATCGGCGACATCGGCGATTTCAGCGATCTCGGCCATACCCGGGCGCTGGTCAAGATCGAGGACGGCTGCAACATGCAGTGCGCCTTCTGCATCATCCCGCAGACCCGCGGGCGGCAGCGGAGCCGCCCGCCGGGGGAGGTGCTGGCCGAGGTCCAGTCGCTCGCCGCCGCCGGTTGCCGGGAGGTGGTCCTGACCGGCGTCCAGATCTCCGCCTACCGGGCGGACGGGATCGACCTCGCCGGCCTGGTCGCCCGGGTCCTCGCCGAGGGCGGAGCGCCGCGCCTGCGCCTGACCTCGATCGCCCCCTGGGAGCTGGACGAACCCCTGCTCGACCTCTTCGCTGAATTCGGCGGCGCTCGCCTCTGCCGCCACCTCCACCTCTCGCTCCAGAGCGGCAGCACGGCGACCCTCCGCCGGATGCGCCGGCCCTACACCATCGACGGCTACATCGCCCTCCTCGCCAAGATCCGGGAGGCCGTGCCGGGAGTGGCGATCACGACCGACGTCCTCGTCGGCTTCCCTGGAGAGACGGCAGCGGAGTTCGGGGAGAGCCTCGAGAACGTCCGCGAGATAGGCTTCGCCAAGGTCCATGTCTTCCCCTTCTCCTCGCGCCCGGGGACGGCGGCGGAGAGGATGCCCGGCCCGGTCGCCCCGGAGGAGAAGAAGGAGCGGACGGCGCGGATGCTCCAGGTGGCGGCGGTAGCGGAAAGGGATTTCTGGCGCTCGCAGCTGGGCCACCGGCTGCCGGTTCTCTGGGAGCACCCGAAGACGGAGGGGCTGGCGCAAGGGCTGACCGACAACTACGTGCGGGTCTTCTGCCGCACCGAGCGGGACCTGTGGAACCGGTTCGTGGAGGCGGAGCTGGTCGAAGTGTCGGAGGGCGGAGTGCGAGGGGAGATCGCCTCAGGCTGAGGGAAACCTGTGTGCGAGTCTCCAGACAGGCCGACACACGTACGGTACGCTCCGTAAATGGAGCTGGAGATCCAGACCCGGCTGGCCTGACACCGCGACCGTGCCTGCCCCCGGACACCGCTGTCCACGGCAGTGGACGAGAGCGCCGCCCATTTACCCTCTCCCACCGGGCGATCTTCCTGTAAACTATTGATTCTGCGTCCCTTGCTCCAGGTCCTAGAGACCTGGCACGGTCTTTGGATTATAAGAAGGCATCAAGGAGGTTTGCCGACCATGAGAAAGATGCTTCTAGTCCTCACCCTCGCTGGCGCCACGATGATCGCGCCGGGCCTGACTCCTGCCGCCCATGCCTACGGCTGGTTCTCCGCTGGTGCCGGTTTCCACGTCGGCCCGCTCAGCCTCTCGTTCGTGCTCGGCCAGCCCTTCCGCAACTATGCGCCGGCCTACTACTACCGGGCGTACGAGCCGATCGCCTATCCCGGCTACCACTGCACCGACCGCTGCTTCGTGGACCACGGCGTCTACTACCACGACCGCGCCTGCCCGGTCGTCCGCCACTATCTCGCGGAGTACCAGGTCGATCCGTACCAGGTCTACGTGAACTACGCCCCCCGCTATGACCGCTACTACGACGGCGGCTACTACGAGCGTCACGGCGGGTACTACGGCGGCGGGTACTACAGCAGCGGGCGTGGATACTACGGCGGGTACGACCGTGGCTACGCCAGCCGCGGCTACTACGACCGCCAGGACTACGGCCGGCGTGACTACGACCGGCGCGACTATGGCCGCCAGAACTACGACCGCCGGGACGACCGCCGGGATAACGGCCGGCGCGACGACGGCCGCCGGGACCGTGGCGACCGCGGGAATCGCGGCGACCATGGCGACCGCCGGAACCACGACGACGGTGGCGACCACCGCCACCACTAGGTGACAGTTTCTCCTCTCCCTCCTAGGCCGGGGCGGGTTTCCGCCATCCACCCGCCCCGGCCGCCCTTTTTTGTCAGCCGCTCCCCCTCTGCTCAGACCTGCCTGGCGCATATAATCACCGCGTGAGCGATGCCCAAGAGGTGGAACCGCGGATTTTGCCGCGCTCGGACCACCCGATCTCCCGTAAGCACATCTCCCGGAACGCCACCAAGGTCCTCTACCGGCTGAACCACGCCGGCTACCGGGCCTACATGGTGGGGGGGAGCGTCCGCGACCTCATGCTGGGGCGCGAGCCGAAGGATTTCGACGTGGCGACCGATGCCCGTCCCAACGAGATCCGCCGGCTGTTCTCCAACTCGCGGATCATCGGCCGGCGCTTCCGGCTCGTCCATGTCTACTTCCACGAAGGGGACACGGTCGAGGTCTCGACCTTCCGCCGCAACCCCGAGCCCGACGAGCAGGCGGCGCCCGCGGGCGAGCTGCTGATCACCAGCGACAACACCTACGGCACCCCCCTCCAGGACGCCTTCCGCCGCGATTTCACCATCAACGCCCTCTTCTACAACATCGCCGACTACTCGGTGATCGACTACGTGGAGGGGATCGAGGACCTCGACCGGAAGCTGGTGCGGACGATCGGCGACCCCGACGTCCGTTTCCGGGAGGACCCGGTCCGCATGCTCCGCGCCTGCGAGTTCGCCGGCCGGCTGGGGTTCGGCATCGAGAGCCGCACCCAGGAGGCGATCCACCGGCACCGCAAGGAGCTCGACAAGGCCTCTCCTGCCCGGGTGACCGAAGAGATCGCTCAGCTCCTGCGCTGCGGGCACGCCGGCGCCGCCATGCAGTGGATGCTCGACCTCGGGCTCCTCGAGGTGCTGCTCCCCGAGGCCTATGCCATGCTCACCGCGGGCGCCCACGGCCTCAGGGAGTTCGGCCAGATCCTGCCGGTGATCGACGGCCTGGTGGCGGCGGGGCGCGAGCTGACCGACACCGGGCTTTTAGCGGCGCTCCTCCTCCCCAAGGTGCTCCTCAAGCGCTACGAGGTTGAGGCGTTCGACAAGCGGCCGATGCGCCGGAGCGCTCTCGAAACCCTCATCCAGGAGGAGGTCGCCCCGTTCCTCGCCCGCTTCACGGTGTCGAACTTGAAGTCCCAGCAGATCGTCCAGGCCCTGATCGGCTTCCAGCGCCTCTGCGAGCCGAAGGGGAAGCCTGGAGAGCGGGCACGCCTCGTCCGGCGGCCCTACTTCCCCGACGCCCTCCTCCTCTTCGAGATCCTCGTCCGGGCAACCGGCGAGGGCGGCGAGGCGCTCGCCGACTGGCAGGCCGCGGCCCGCCGGGTCGCCGAGAAGCGGGACCCCGCCGAGGCGGAGGTGAAGACCCGCACCGCCCGTCGGCGCCGCCGGCGCCGGTAGAACAGCCCCTGCACCGCCCTGGGCCCTGGCTCCGTTGGGTTCCGAGGACGGGCGCCTGGCTGCGCGGAGCGCCCGAAGGCGCCCGCCCGCAGGAGCCCAACGGAGCCAGAACTCCGAAGTTGTGACGGCTTTCACAAGCCGCCCGGCTTGGCATAGGATAGGACCGCGTTAGCGAGAGGGGTTCCCATGTCCTGGTTCGGTGACTTCTACAAATCCGCGGTGGGCAAGAAGGCGGTGATGGCCGTCTCCGGCATCATCCTCTTCGGCTTCGTCCTCGTCCACATGGTCGGCAACTTGAAGCTCTACGAGGGGCCGAAGCTCCTGAACAGCTACGCCGGCTTCCTGCGCTCGGTGGGCAGCCCGGCGATCCCCACGAGCGGGCTCCTGTGGATCGCCCGCCTGGTCCTCCTGGCCGCGGTCGTCCTCCACATGTGGGCCGCCTGGCAGCTCACCTTGATGAACCGCCAGGCGCGGCCGGCCGCCTATACCCGGCGCGACATCGTGCACACCACCTACGCCTCGCGGACCATGCGCTGGGGCGGGATCATCATCCTGCTCTTCGTCGTCTACCACCTGCTCGACCTCACCTGGGGCGTCACCAACCCGGCCTACATCGAGAAGGACGTCTACCACAACGTCGTGGCGAGCTTCAGCCGCTGGTGGATCTCGCTCTTCTACATCGTGGCGCAGCTCGCTCTCGGGCTCCACCTCTACCACGGCCTGTGGAGCATGTTCCAGTCGCTGGGGTGGAACCATCCGCGCTTCAACCGCTGGAGGAGCGGCTTCGCTCACGCGTTCGCCTGGATCATCACCCTGGGCAACATCTCATTCCCCCTGGCCGTCCTCGCCGGCTGGGTCCGGTAGGGAGCCGTCGCCGTGACCACGATCCTCGATAGCAAGGTCCCCAAAGGTCCCCTGGAGCACAAGTGGCAGGAGCACCGGGACCACCTGAAGCTCGTCAACCCGAACAACAAGCGCAAGTTCACCATCCTCGTCCTCGGCTCCGGTTTGGCCGGCGCCTCGGCCTCGGCGAGCCTCGCCGAGCTCGGCTACGAGGTGAAGTGCTTCTGCTTCCAGGACAGCCCGCGCCGCGCCCACTCGATCGCCGCCCAGGGGGGCATCAACGCCGCCAAGAACTATAGAAACGACGGCGACAGCGTCTTCCGGCTCTTCTACGACACCATCAAGGGCGGCGACTTCCGCTCGCGGGAGGCGAACGTCTACCGGCTGGCCGAGCTGTCGGTCAACATCATCGACCAGTGCGTGGCCCAGGGGGTCCCCTTCGCCCGGGAGTACGGCGGTCTGCTCGACAACCGCTCCTTCGGCGGCGCCCAGGTCTCCCGCACCTTCTACGCCCGCGGCCAGACCGGCCAGCAGCTCCTCTTGGGCGCCTACCAGGCCCTGGAGAAGGAGATCGCCGCCGGCCACGTCACCATGTTCCCGCGCACCGAGATGCTCGACCTCGTCGTCGAGGACGGCCGGGCGGTGGGGATCATCGCCCGCAACTTGACGACGGGGGAGATCTCGGCCCACGCCGGCCACGCGGTGGTGCTGGCGACCGGCGGCTACAGCAACGTCTATTACCTCTCGACCAACGCCAAGGGCTCGAACGCCACGGCGATCTGGCGCGCCCATCGGCGCGGCGCCTTCTTCGCCAACCCCTGCTACACCCAGATCCACCCCACCTGCATCCCGGCCTCCGGCGACTACCAGTCGAAGCTCACCCTGATGAGCGAGTCGCTTCGCAACGACGGCCGGATCTGGGTGCCGCTCGATCCCAAGGAGACCCGGCCGGCGGCGCAGATTCCGCCCGAGGCCCGCGACTACTTCCTGGAGCGCCGCTATCCGAGCTTCGGCAACCTCGTGCCGCGCGACGTCGCGGCCCGCAACGCCAAGAACGTCGTCGACGACGGGAGAGGCGTGGGACCGCAGAAGAACGGCGTCTACCTCGACTTCGCCGACTCGATCCAGCGGCTGGGCAAGAAGGTGATCCAGGACCGCTACGACAATCTCTTCGAGATGTACGACAAGATCACCGGCGAGAACCCCTACGCGACCCCGATGCGCATCTACCCGGCGCCGCACTACACTATGGGCGGCCTCTGGGTGGACTACAACCTGATGAGCAACCTCTCCGGGCTCTTCGTCATTGGCGAGGCGAACTTCTCCGACCACGGGGCGAACCGGCTGGGGGCGAGCGCCCTCATGCAGGGCCTGGCCGACGGCTACTTCGTCCTCCCCTATACGATCGGCAACTACCTCGCAGGCCACCTGGGCGAGAAGGTCTCGACCGACCGCCCCGCCTTTGCCGCCGCCACGGTGGAGACCCAAGGCCGCCTCGGGCGCCTCCTGGGCGGGAGCGGCAAGCGGAACGTCGACTCCTTCCACCGAGAGCTCGGCCGCATCGTCTGGGACTACTGCGGCATCGCGAGAAACGCCGAGGGTCTGAAGAAGGCCCTCGACTTGATCCCGGCGCTCCGCGAGGAGTTCTGGAAGGACGTCCGCGTCCTGGGGACGGAGGGGCAGGTCAACCAGGAGCTCGAAAAGGCCGGCCGCCTGGCCGACTTCTTCGAGTTCGCCGAGCTGATGTGCTGGGACGCCCTGGACCGCGACGAGTCGTGCGGCGGCCATCTCCGCGAGGAGCACCAGACCGAGGACGGCGAGGCGCTCCGCGACGACGAGCACTTCTCCTTCGTCTCGGCCTGGGAGTGGAAGGGGCCGGACCAGGCGCCGACCCGGCACGAGGAGCCGCTCCAATTCGAGTTCGTAGAGCCCAGCCGCAGGAGCTACAAGTAATGGACCTCACTCTGCACGTCTGGCGTCAGGCCGCCCCCGGCACGCCGGGGAAGATGGAAACCTACGAGGCCAAAGGGGTCAACGAGCACAGCTCCTTTCTGGAGATGCTCGACGTCTTGAACGGCCAGCTCGCCGAGCGCGGCATCGAGCCGATCGCCTTCGACCACGACTGCCGGGAGGGGATCTGCGGCTCCTGCGGCTTCATGATCAACGGCGTCGCCCACGGGCCGATGCCGAAGACGACGGTCTGCCAGCTCCACATGCGGCACTTCAAGAACGGCGACACCCTGGTCCTGGAGCCCTGGCGCTCGCGGGCCTTCCCGGTGATCAAGGACCTGATGGTCGACCGCGGCGCCTTCGACCGCATCGTCCAGGCCGGCGGCTACATCTCGGTGACGAGCGGGGCGGCCCCCGAGGCCAACCTCGTGCCGGTGCCGAAGTCGCTCTCCGACCGCGCCTTCGACGCCGCCGCCTGCATCGGCTGCGGCGCCTGCGTCGCGCAGTGCCCGAACGGCGCCGCCCAGCTCTTCACCTCCGCCAAGGTCTCCCACCTCGGTCTCCTCCCCCAGGGCCAGCCCGAGCGCACCGGCCGCGCCGTCTCCATGGTCGAGGCCATGGAGGGGCAGGGCTTCGGGAGCTGCACCAACTACGCCGAATGCGAAGCGGTCTGCCCGAAGGGGATCTCGATCGACTTCATCGCGATGATGAACCGGGATTACATCAAGGCGAAGTTGAAGGGTGTGGGGAAGGTGCCGATGGAGAGCACGTAGGGGGGGATCGGACCTCCCGACAAGTCCTCTACCCTGGGCTCTGCTGCGTTTGCTTTTGTCTTTAGATATCTTGTATCCTCTTTAAAGGAGGATTCAAAATGTCCAGGAACTTGATCCGCAGCCTCTGTCTGGCCGTCGTTTTCAGCCTGGGTTCGCTCGCCGTGGGGGCAGAGACACCCGCGGCTTGCGTCGTGCCCTCAGCAGCAACTGGGGCTGCGGCTCCCGTCAACCCGCTCGATTTCAGTCCCACCCAGGGCGCGATCCCGATGGACCAGGCCTGCTGCGACCGGGCCAGTATCAATTGTCAAAACCGTTGTGCCACGCTCAACAGCGCTGTGAGGTCCTTCACCTGTAATCCCAACCCTCCAGGTGGTGGCCTCTGCGCGGTGACGTGCCAGTGCACCCCTCCGCGCCCGTAGTCGCTGAGGGCACATCCGGAGGGCGCTCTTGCTGCACGCCAGCTCTTTCCGGCGCCTTTCGATAAGATCGCCTCGTGATCTCCCTCCCAGACATCCAGGCGGCCGCGGAGCGCATCCGCGGCCGCGTCCGCCGTACCCCTCTTCTTCAAGCCGCTCCCGTCCATCAACGGGTTACGCCCGGAAATCTCACCTTGAAGCTCGAATCCCTCCAGGTCACCGGCTCGTTCAAGGCGCGTGGCGCCACCAACAAGGTCCTCACCCTCTCCCAGGAGGAGATCGGGCGCGGGCTCGCCACGGCCTCGGGCGGCAACCATGGTCTGGGCGTGGCCTATGCCGGCTGGCTCGCCGGAGCCCGGGTGACGATCTATCTGCCGGCGAACGCCCCGCCCGCCAAGGCCGAGAAGCTCCGGCACTGGGGGGCGGAGGTCGTCTACGAGGGAGCAGTGTGGGACGACGCCAATGCCGCTGCGCTCGAAGCCGCTGAGCGCCACGGCTGGACCTACGTCCATGCCTTCGCCGATCCCGCCATCATCGCCGGCCAGGGGACGGTCGGCCTGGAGGTGCTGGAGGACGCGCCGGAGACCGCGGTCCTGGTGGTGGCGATCGGCGGCGGCGGCCTGATCTCGGGGGTGGCCGCGGCGGCCAAGGCGGTGAAGCCGGGCATCCGGGTGATCGGCGTCGAGCCCACCGGGGCGCCCACCCTCTACGAGAGCGTTAGAGCCGGCCGGGTGATCGAGCTCGCGGAGATCCGCACCACGGCCAACACCCTGGCGCCCCGCAAGAGCGACGCCCTGAACCTCGCGATCATCGAGGAGAACGTCGACGAGATCGTCCTCGTCACCGACGACGAGATGCGCGCCGCCGCCCGCTGGCTCTGGTTCGAGGCCGGGGTCGCCGCCGAGCTCTCCGGAGCGGCGTCGGTGGCGGCGCTCCAGGCGGGGAAGATCCGCCTCGGCGCTGGCGAGGCGGTCTGCGCTCTGGTGTGCGGGGCGGGGGTGGATGGGCTCGAGGGCGGTCCGGTGTAGACTCTTCCGAGGATGATCCAGAGCATCAACATCAAGAACTTCAAGAGCTTCCGGGAAGCCACGCTGCCGCTGGCTCCCCTGACGCTCTTGATCGGCGCCAATGCTTCAGGCAAGAGCAACGCCATTGAGGCGATGCAGCTGCTCTCCTGGCTGGCTTCGGGGAGGCGCCTCGGGGACCTCCTCGTCGTGATCCGAGAGCAGGAGCTCAGCATCCGTGGAACTTTCGATGACCTTGCCCATCAAGGCCAGGACATCTCTCTTGGCTGCGATCTCACAGGGCTTCGCGGGGCAAGCTATTCGCTCCCCCTTTCGTTTACGACCCAGCTGAGGGTCTACGAAGCCGGACTAAGGATCGTGGCAGAGTGTCTCGTTAGCCCTCTAGCCGCGAGTCGATACCCTCTCTACGAGGTCGTCGATGCGGCTGGACCCTATAGTAACGAGTTGCACGTGGCCTATAACAATTTCGCCAAGGGTGGGAAAAAACCACGAATCTCTTGTACGGATCAGCAGGCCGTTTTCACGCAAATCGCAACTCCAGCCCGCTTCGCCGCTGCCCACCGGCAATCGCAGCAGCGAATTCCGGCAGCTGCCGCCCGACTCCGGCAAAGCCTCGAGAATATTCTTTTTCTCGATCCCCATCCGCGTCAAATGAGAGGTTATAGTTTCATTCAAGAGAAAAGGCTGCAAGGTGACGGAGCTGCCTTGTCCGCGGTCCTCTATAGCCTCCACGAAGAGGGCAAGAAAGACGAGATCCTCGGATTCATCCGTTCCCTCCCCGAGCAGGATATCCGCGATATCTCTTTCCTCAAGACCCAGCGCGGAGAGGTGATGGTACAGCTCCATGAGACCTTCGGCGGCATGGCCGTCGCCCGCGAGGCCGCTCTTCTCTCCGACGGCACTCTTCGTGTCCTCGCGGTAGCAGCGGCCCTCCTCTCCGTCCCGGAAGGCTCGATGGTGGTGATCGAGGAGATCGATAACGGTGTGCACCCCAGCCGGGCCGAGTTGCTACTCGGTAACGTCCAGCGGGTCGCCCGAGAACGCCGGCTGCGGGTATTGCTCACAACGCACAATCCCGCCCTATTGGATGCTATTCCAATCGAGGCGGTACCCGATACCGTTGCTTGCTACCGCGATCCCGACGAGGGCGACAGCCGCCTGGTACGTCTCAAGGATCTCCAGAGCTACCCGGAACTCGTTGCCCAGGGCCCGGTAGGCCGGCTCGTCACGAAGGGGATCCTCGATAGGTTCCTCAAGGTTGACGAGAGGCGTAGTAGAAGTGAGAAGGTAGACCAGGGCCTGGCTTGGCTCTCCGAGTTCCGGCGTCGGGCCTCTTCTCCGTGAGCATCTGCCTGATCGATACCAGTATCCTCTGCGAGTTCCTCGCAATTCCCAATCTCTGTGGGAGCTATGCCGAGGTCGAAGCCGAGATGCGCCGCAAGATTCGGCGTCGGGAGTCCCTCCTTCTACCGATGAGCACCATCCTGGAAACGGGGAACCACATCGGGCAGAACGGCGACGGCAGGCAACGGCGGAGCATTGCAGAGAGCTTCGTCCAACTCATCCAGCAGGCGATTCGTGGAGAAACGCCCTTCACCCCGACGCCATTTTTCGAGTCCGAGGCCCTGCTGAAATGGCTCGGGGAGTTCCCGGACTGGGCGATGCGAGGCTCGGGCTTGGCCGATCTCACGATCGCCAAAGAGTTTGAGAGGCAATGTGCTCTGAACCGGATGCGGCGAGTCTACATCTGGTCTAAAGATGCCGACCTGTCCTCCTACGATCGAGCTGCAGGCGGAGCCCACCATAGTTGAGGCGAGAACCTACCGGCTCGGCAAGGACAGGATCTCGTCTGCGGTCGGGCCAGCTCTTCACGGAAGATCTGGCGCATAGTCCCGAGCTTTTCCAACCAGAAAAGAGCTTTCCTGACCTGGAAATGAGCTTTTCCAAGGCCGTCGTGTGCATTTCCAAGAGAGAAATGCACACGACTGGGGCGGAAAAGAGCTTTTCAGCCGCAGTCATGTGCACGAATGACTTGGAAATGCACATTTCCAAGCCTGTCATGTGCATTTCCAAGGCAGAAATGCACATTACGGGCCCTGAAAAGAGCTTTTCCAAAGTGGAAAAGCTCTTTCCGGAGCCCTTCCGCCTCTTCTACTTCCCCCTCGCCTCGCTGCGGCGAGCCGTTTTCCTGGCTTTGGGGGCCTGCGGCTCCGGGGCTGCTTCTACCGAGGGTGCCGCCGGTTTCGGCTGGGGCTTTATGGTTTTAGCGGCCTTGACGGGGGCCTTGGCAGGGGGCTTCGCCGGGCTTTTGGTGGCCGGTTTGGCGGTTTTGGCGGGCGTGGCTTTCTTCGCGGCTGAAGCGGCGGGTGCAGCGGCGGGTGGCGGGGCGGGGGCCTCGCGGTCGAGCAACAGGACCGAGTCCTCGCTGCCGAAGGGGTTGCGGACGGTCTTGTCCGCCCCCTCGTCGTTCTTCCAGTGTCTGCCGTCGAGCAGGTAGCGGAAGTGGTAGGGACGGCCGGTCTCGAGCGTCACGGTGGCGCTCCAACTGCCGTCCTTGCCGCGCTTCATGGGGGTCGCGTCGGGGTTCCAGCCGTTCCACTCGCCGAGGACGACGGCGGACTGCGCTTCCGGGTGCCCGGAGGGGAGCTTGAACGTCACCCGGCACGAGCTGCCGGTTTTTAAGTAGGTCTTGGTGATCATGGTGTCCTCCTCGATGAGCCGGGCTCTGGGCACGGCGCAGGGGCGGGATTGTACGTCAGGACCGTGCCGGCCCTACTGCTCGTAGCTCTCGACGGTCCTCTCGTCGCGGACCTTCGCCTGGTCGGGGTCTTCCCCGAACTCCCGCCGGGCCCGCCGCTGCCGGAGGAGGTCCCAGCACTGATCGAGCTCGACCTGGACCGCGCGGTGGCGCTCGTGGTCCTCGGGCGAACGGTCGCTCTTCTGGTCGAGCTGGTGCTCCTGGTCCACGAGGTGCTGGATGTGCTGGAGGATGGTCTTGTCGTCCTGCTTCTCGGCCTTCTTCTCGTCCATGTGGTCTCCAATCCCTGTTGTAGGTCCCGCCCCGCTCGCTACGGGAGGAGAGGCCGATTGTACCCTGTCGGGATCGGGCTAGGAGAAGAGGCGGAACCACCAGCCGAAGATCTTCTTCACTGTCGGCGTCAACCGGGTCCGACTCCAGGCGTCGGCGGCCTTCTTCACCACCTCGCCCTGGGTGGGGTAGGGGTGGATCACCGAGGCGATCTTCTTGAGGCCAATGCCGTGGGTGACTGCCAGGCAGAGCTCGCCCAGCATGTCCCCGGCATGCTCGGCGACCAGCGTGGCGCCAAGGATCCGGTCGCTCCCCTTTTTGACGTGGAGGCGGAGAAAGCCGTCGTCGTCGCCGTCCAGGATGGCCCGGTCGACCTCGCTTAAGGGGACGGTCAGGGTCTCGATCTCGATCCCCTTCTCCTGGGCGTCCTTCTCGTACATCCCGACGTGGGCGATCTCCGGGGAGGTGTAGGTGCACCAGGGGATCGTCAAGGCGCTCGTTTTGCCGCGGCCGAAAAAGAGCGCGTTCTGGATGACGATCCGGGCCTGGGCGTCGGCCAGGTGGGTGAACTGGAAGCGCGAGGCCACGTCGCCGCAGGCGAAAATCCGGGGGTTGCTCGTGCGGAGGTGGTCATCGACCTCCACCCCCTGCCTGCCGTAGCGCACCCCGGCCGCTTCGAGCCCCAGCCCCTCGACGTTCGGCACCCGGCCGGCCGCGACGAGGATCGCGTCGGCCCGGATCTCCCGCCGCTCGCCCGCCACCTCGACGACGACCGTCTTTTCCTCCCCCGGTTCCCCCGGCTTCCCCGGCTTCCCCTGGCGCCGCACCTCGAGGATCTTGGCGTTGAATTCGAAACGGACCCCGTCCGCGGCCATCGACTTCTGCACGATTTGGGCGGCGTCGGCGTCCTCCCGAATCAAAGCGTGGCCCACCATGTCGACGACGGTGACCGTGCTGCCGAAGCGGGCGAAGGACTGGGCGAGCTCGCAGCCGATCGGGCCGCCGCCGATGACGACCAGCCGGGCAGGCAGGGAGGTCAGGGTGAAAATCGTCTCGTTGGTGAGGAAGCCGGCCTCGGCGAGCCCGGGGACGGGAGGGATGCCCGCCCGGCCGCCGGTCGCGATGACGGCGCGGCGGAAGCGCAGGCGGGGTCCGCCGGGTCCGCCGACCTCGATCTCCTCGGGCGAGACGAAGCGGCCCTCGCCCAGGAAGACGTCGACCCCGAGCCCCGCAAAGCGGCGGGCGCTGTCGTTGTCGCTGATCTTCGCCCGCAGCCGGCGCATCCGCGCCATGGCGGCGCCGAAGTCCTCTCCGCCAGCGGTTGCCGGGCCGCCGAACCCCTCGGCGCTCCGCCGCGCCGCCTCCCAGGAGCGGGCGGCGCGGATCACCCCCTTCGAGGGGACGCAGCCGATGTTCAGGCAGTCGCCCCCCATGAGATGCCGCTCGACGATCGCCGCCCGCGCCCCCAGGCCCGCCGAACCGGCCGCCGAGACCAGCCCGGCGGTGCCGGCGCCGATCGCCACCAGGTGGTAGCGCTCCTTGGGCTTGGGGTTCACCCAACTCGGCGGATGGACGTTCTCGACCAGCTTGCGATTGAACTCGTCGGCCGGTTGGATCAGGATCTCAGGCATGGTGATCCTTCTGCTTTGCGGGCACATCCGGCTCGCCGATCTGCTCTTGGAGAGCCTTGCTCGCCAGGCGGGTGATGATCGTCGTCACCACCAGGGTGGCGGCGAGGCCGACGCCGAGCGAGACCCAGTAGGCCGTGCCCTTCTGGATGTGGCCGCCCGCCGCCTCGGCGAGGCTGCCGGCCGCGTGGCCGTAGTAGACGTAGAGGAGGGTGCCGGGGAGCATGGCGAAGCAGGCGAGCAGGTAGTCGAGGAAGCGGACCTGGGTGAGCCCCAGGGCGTAGTTGAGGAGGTTGAACGGGAAGACCGGCGACAGGCGGAGGAGGGCGACGATCTTCAATCCTTGTTTGGCGACCGCCCGGTCGATGGCGGCGAAGCGCGGGTTGCCGGCGATCTTCTTTTCGATCGCCCGGCGGGCCGCGTAGCGCGCCACGAGGAAGGCGGCGCAGGCGCCGAGGGTCGCTCCGACGAAGGTGTAGAGGGTGCCCTGGAGGATACCGAAGATGGCGCCGGCGGCGAGAGTGAGGATGACGCCGGGGACGAAGGCGACCGTCGCCACCATGTAGCCGAGGATGAAGACGAGCGGCCCCCAGATCCCCAGGCTCGCCACCCACTGGGCGAAGCGCGGGACGTACTGCCCGGCCTGCCGGCCGAGGAGAAGGAGGCCCCCCACGACGACGATGGCGCCGACGGCGTAGAGGGCGATCTTCTCCCAGGAGCGCTTCTGCCTTTCCGCCACGTTGCCTCCTTCTGGTGCGCGCAGTTTCGGCGCCTCCCGTCAGAGTCCTACGGCGCGGCGCCCCCGCCGGATCGAACCGGTCAGTAGGCCGCCCAGAGCGCGGCGGCGAGGAGAATACCGCTCATCCCCACCAGCATCGCCAGGAGGGCGGCGATGTTCCCCCACCAGGTGCCCTCCTTGGCGGTCTTGCCGAGGAGCATCAGCCCGACGAGCGAGACCGTCAGCTGGGCGAAGATGAAGAGGCCGGTCAGACCGTTGGGGAACGGCTGATCGGCCGGCTTGTGATGGACGACCGCGAAGTTCGCGCCCATCAAGGCAATCCCGACGAGCAGGACGACCGCGGTGATCAGGTCCCAGCGCGTCGGACGCTGGACCTCCTTGAGCGAGGGCAGCTTGAACCGAGATGCCCGAGATGCCTTCAACGCCTCTCCCATCGTTTCTCCTTAGCCGAATCGGCACGGATGCTAGCACAGCCGGGCCGCTCCCGAAGAGCTGGCAACGGCTGGGCTTCCGCTTTTCGGGTGCACTCCGAAGTGTGCAGATTCGTCACGGCTCGCCGATCACTGCGCACGTTTCAAGGTGGCGCGGATGATCTGCGACATCTATGGGGCCTCGATACCTAGGCCGCCCTGCCCGCCCACGGCTTGATCTTCGCGAGAGCCTCCGCGAGCTCTTCCTCCGCGCCCTCCGTATCGTAAGCTGCCTGGGCCCGCAGCCAGTATCCGTTGGACAAGCCGAAGAACCGGCACAGGCGCAGGTCGGTATCGACCGTGATGGCGCGCTTGCCCGCCACGATCTCCCGATCCGCTGGGCAGGCACGCCGATCTCCTTGGCGAGGCGGTACTGCGAGAGCCCCATCGGGACCAGGAACTCTTCGAGCAGCAACTCGCCGGGCGATCTTTCTCCTTCTTCGTGGTAGTCCACGATCTCTACGTCCGCCGCGCCGCCGGGAGTCCAGATCATCATCTTGTGGCATAGAGTCCGTCGAGAATAGGATTACCCATGGAAGGCTCCGCTCCACTCGAAGTCTGGCTTCGCGGCCCCCTCGTGGAAGTCATGGACATTCCGCCCCTCCTGCGGCCCGTGGCTCACGCTCTTCTCCAGGCCGTGGAGGATGTACGACGAACTGTCGATCCGCTTGCGGCGGACGATCTCTGGGCCCGTCCAGCTGGCGCCCCCTCGGTGGGCTTCCATGTCCGCCACGCTGCCGGCAGCCTGGATCGGCTCTTCACCTATGCTCTCGGCGAGGCGCTCTCGGCGGCGCAGCATGCGTTCCTGGCGAACGAGGCGGAGCCCGGAGCTTCGCCGCCATCGGCGGTGGCGCTCGCCGAAGAGTTCGAGCGCCAGGTCGACCGCGCCCTGGCGCAGCTCCGCGGGACCGCAGAGGCGACGCTCCTCGAACCCCGGGGAGTCGGCCGGCTTCAGCTTCCCTCGACCGTGCTCGGATTGCTGGTCCATGCCGCCGAGCACACGCAGCGGCATGTGGGGCAGATCGTCACGACGGCGAGGATCGTGCGGGGCCTGGGGGCGCGGTAGAGACGGCAGCTACACTTAAGTGATTCCCGCTCACTCGTTCTCGGAGGCCTCGATACTCTCGAAATATTTGATGATCAGCTCGCCCAAGCTCTTGATGACTCCCGCTGCAATGCCCCCCTTGATCGCCCAACCAATGAATGGAAAGAAATTCAGGCCCTCCATCGCGACTTTGGCGCCGAGCCCGATCGTGCCGGCGAAACCCGCAGCCCCAGCCACGGCAATGGCATCTTCCCTGGAGAACTGTTGGCCGCGATAGATCCGGCCAATGTGCAAAACCATCGTAGTCTCAAGGGTAAAGAGCGCTGCCGAGGTAGTGCCTGGGATGATGGCGACGGCTGCAACGCCTCCACCGGTGGTGGCGTAACCATTGACCCACTTCCTTGCCCTGGCCTGCTTGGACTCAGACATTCTCTCCTCCGGATAGAGTTGCCGCCGCGAGACGGCCCTCTCGTTGGTCTCCCATCCTGCAACCATGTCAACCATGGGGCAGATGGCAGCTAGAGGACTTCCTCTATGTTGCGAGACACCGTCGAGGAGGGGATGTTCAGCGACGCGGTGCGTAAACCTGCGCTCCTGAGCGCTGACAGGATGTCTGCGGTTTGGGGGGACAGGCAGGTCGGGGTTCTTCCGCGGCCACGCGGCGGGCGATCTACGATTCCCTACTCGAAATAACCACTCACGTCGAGAATCGCATGCACCGTCCCCACCGCTGCCGTTCTGCATGGCAAGAGTCCCGGAGCCGTCGCTCGCCAAGGGAAGGATGGCGGGTCTGGCTGCGGGGAAGTGCTGCGGAGAAAGTGCAGTGCCAGGCGATTAGACAGCCTCTTCTCACCGCGCCTACTCCGGGATGAGCCAAGAGCGGCTCTCGCGGGCAACCCGCCGGGCTCGAGACGTTCCTTCTGAACCTCAGGAGTGCCGCATAGGGATGTCTGGCGCGAACGGCTGGAGCTTGAGGTCGCTCTCGCGGGCGACTCGGGCACACCTCCTCTCTACCCTCCCAGATTTGGGCCTGGACGAGCTCAGCAACGGTTATCGGGCGGCCCTACCGGGCAGTTATCAACCTCCGGCGAAGGCTCCGACGAACGGCAGGGCTGGTGGGAAGCATCCGTCAGGAAAGACGGCGGAGCGATCTCCGGCCCGGAGCCTCTCAGCCGCCTCGCGAAAGGCCCCGAGGAATCGCCGGTAGGCGTTGTGGAGCTCCTTGTGGACACGCTGGCTGAACGCGTGGAAAAGAGGGGCAGGCGACTTTTTTGTCGTCGCCGGGCAGCCGTGCGGGTCCTGCCTCCGGATGGCGGCGGGCCCCGGGGGAACGCAGCCCGTCGTCTCGCGCCTCTCCGCCGCTTCGGACTCGATCTCCTGGACGACGCCAGCGAGCCGTTCCTTCTGCGTCCCCGCCGGCAGATGCTCCCAGCAGGGTATGGGGGAGAGGGTCAGAGTCTCTCGGCTCGCATAGTGCAAACGATCGAAATCCTCCCCGCGGCGGCGGGCACCGCACTCCTGGGTGCGGTCGAACCAGTAGCCCTCGACCGGCTCATCCTCGACCAGGGACCGGACGGCATGCACCCCGGGCCAGTCCCGGGGACGCTCGACCAGCCCAGCCACGCCCTCCTTCACGCCATGAGCAAGGACGTATTTGAGGCGTCCAATCTGGGCGCCCTGCTCCTGGCTGACGACGATCGCCCGGAAGCGCCTGGCCCAGAGCTTGTCACCCCAGTCGACGAGGCGGCAGACCTCCCGGGCCAGGTTGGAGTTGAAGTAGCCCATAAAGTCTGAGAGCTGCTTGGCGCTGTCGACCCGCAGGAGCAGGTGATAGTGGTTGGACAGGAAGGCGAAGGCACAGATCTTCACTTCGTAGAGACGTTGGGCCCGGGCGAGAGTACCGACGACGATCTCGTTGAGCGCCGGGCTGGGGCGGAGAAGGAGGCGGCTTTGGACGGTGCGGGTCGAGACTTCGACCAGGGTCTGGGATTCGGGAATGAAGCGGAGAGGTCGGCTCATGAAGAGGAGAGACGTAAAACCTCCTCCCATCTTGCAAACTTCTTTTAACTTACCTGGAATGAATAAGATAGACCCTGAGCCAACGTAAATGAAAACAGCTGGACGGCTGGCGAATAAAAACGGCTGGCACTTGGAAGTGCTGCACCTGGAGGCGCACTTGGAAGCGGGGGCGAGAAAACGGCTGGCACTTGGAAGTGAATTCCCCCAAGTCCCAGGCGGGCGACGGGGCATCCAGAGCGCAGCCCCAGTGAATTGCAATCCCTGGAATGCTGATGTACCATAATCATCAAAGAGAACCGGTACCATCTCAGGAGGGGGGCACTGAAATGACGAATCGTCTATCGCTCGCGGCCTCGGTCGTGTTGCTGCTCGCCGGTGGAGCGGCGACGCTCTCGGCGCAGAATCTGCTCGTCAATCCCAACTTCAACACCGGCCTGAGCGGCTGGGAGGTGGGGGACGGGACTTCCTGGGATGGCACGAAGGACGCCGGCGGCTCGGCCGCTTCCGGCTCCGCCAAGGGGAGCGCCAACTTCGACCGGACCGGCTTGGCGGACATCGTCGTCAGCCAGTGCGTCCCGGTAACCAGCCCCGGAACGCGCTACGTCCTGGGGGGCAAGGCCTTCATCCCGGCGGGCCAGGCGGGAAGCGGTGGGGTCGCCTTTTCCGTCGGTTTTTTCCCGGAGCCCTTCTGTGGGGGGACACCGATCCCCGGCGGCGGGGGCGCTCTGACGCCGCTCGTCACCGCCACCAATCGCTGGGTGGCGGCCGCGGTGCCGGTCAACGCGGCCGGGCAGTCCGCGCGGTACTCGGCCTTTCTCCAGGCGTCCGCGGCGGGTAGCTTCGAAGCCAACGTCGACGATCTCTTCTTCCAGCCCGCGTCGGCCACCACCTGCCTCGGCGACGCCAATACGCTCTGCCTCGGCGCCCTGCGCTTTGCGGTCACCGCCACCTTCGACGCCGGCAATGGCAACGCGGGCAGGGCTAACGTGATGCCGCTCACTGCCGACACCGGCTATCTATGGTTCTTCGCCCCTTCGAACGTCGAGGCGGTGGTCAAGGTGATCGACGGCTGCAACCTGGGCGGTCACTTCTGGGTCTTCGCCGGCGGTCTCACCAACGTCCATGTGGTGATCACCGTGACCGATCTGCAGACCGGGGCGGTCAAGACCTACATCAACCCGGAGGGCCAAGCCTTCGCGCCGATTCAGGACACCTCGGCTTTCGCCTGCCCGTGAGGCAGGCGCAACTCGCTGAGGAACGCGAGCCCCTCCGGCCAGGAGCCGAGGCCGGAGGCGGAGTTGATGTGCCCCAGGGCTCCCAGGACTTCCAGCCGGGAGCCCCAGGCGGCCGCGAAGCGCTCGGCGCGGGGGACGGTGACGTACGGGTCGTCGGTGCTCGCGACGACGATGCTGGGGAAGGGGAGACGGGCGAGGGGCATCGGCGCGAAACCCGTGGTTCCGGGAGGGTAGCTCGCCGCTTCGACGTCGCTCGCGCCGACGAGGAGTGCCCCCTGGACGGGCCCCTCGTGGGTGGCCGCCCAGTGGGCGACTAAGCAGCAGGCGAGGGAGTGGGCGACGAGGACGGCGGGGGAGGTTTCGGCCGCGATCGCCCGGTTTAGCGTCTCCACCCACTCCTGCCGGTCGGGGGTCTCCCAGTCGCGCTGCTCGACCCGCCTGAAGTCGGGATGCTCCCGCTCCCAGTGGCTCTGCCAGTGCTCGGGGCCGGAGGTGTGGAGGCCGGGGAGGATGAGGACGCGGGGTGTCGGGCGCAAGCAAGCCTCCTAGCTGAACCGCGGGCCGAACTGGATCACGAGGCCTCCGAGGGCGATGAGCGCCAGGCCCAGCCAGGTGGAGGCGGGGACCCGGTCGCCGAAGACGAAGCGGCCGGCGAGGACGCTCGCGAGCGCGAAGACCGCCACGTAGACGCCGAGGAGCCGCGAGAAATCCCAGCGGACGAGGTTGACGACCAGGCCGTAGGCGGCGAGCACCAGGCAGCCGGCGACAATGAAGGCGAGACCGCTGCCGCGGAGCCCCCGGCGGATCATGGCGTCTCCCGCGACCTCCAGAACCGCCGCCGCGAGGAGGATCGGCCAGACGTTCACGCCCGCCTCCAGGCGGCGAACCTCCCGATCTCGGCCGAGATCGCATCCCGCCAGTCGAGCGCCGCCCGGCCGGCCTCGCCATTCTCGGCAAGCACGGTCGCGAGGTTCGGCCGCGCCTCCCATTCGGCGAGCCAGGACTCGGTCTCCGGCAACTGCCGCAAGAGGGCGAGAAGGGAGGCCGCGGTCTGGCTGGAGAAGACGTTCCAGACTCCGCCGATCCCGCCGCGCGGGGGAGCCGGGGGGCCATAGCGCGCCTCGATCCAGGCTTTCGCCCGCTCGGCGAAGCGCTCGTCGAGGAGGAAGGCGGTGGCGGCGAGCCGGGCGACCACCCAGCTGCCGAGCTCGATCCGCGACCACAGGGCGTCGAGGGTGGCCGGGGCGGGCCCGCGGACGAGAAGACCGGCGGCGGCGATCAGGTGGAGGCGCCAGTTGGGGCTGTCCAGGAGTGCGACCAGATCCGCCTCGCCGTCTGCGTCGACCGCCAGGGGGGCGAGCCGGGAGAGGAGCGCCTGCACCTCGGTGCTGGGAGTGAGGTCGAGGAGCGTCAAATGCGGGGGCGGCGCGGCCGCATGGGCCGGGTCGAGGGCCGTTTGCAGGCGGTATTCGGTCCTCGCGTCGATCATCACGGCTCGAGGGTCAACGTGTAGACCCCGTTGTTGGGAGTGCCAGCGTACAGCAGGTCCGGATTCCGGGGATCGAGGGCGAGCGGGCCGGAGAATCCGCGGAGCCCGCCGTTCATCGGCCCCCAGTGCTTCCCCCCGTCGGTGCTCCGATAGACGCCGTATCCGAAGACCCCGGCCCAGAGGGTGGTGGGGGTCGCCGGGTCGATCACGATCGTCGAGAGAAAGGGGGTCGGCAGGCCGTTGTTGGCGAGCGACCAGGTGAGGCCACCGTCGAGGCTCTTGAGCAGGCCCACCGCGGTGCTCATGTAGAGGACCTGGGGATCGGTCGGATCGACGACCACGAAGCCGGTCGAGGGAGAGAGCCGCAGCACTCCGCGGTCCAGGCGCGTCCAGGTGGCGCCGCTGTCGATGCTTTTCCAGAGGTGCGTGGGTGCGGTCGCATAGACGACCGACGGTGCGGAAGGGGCGACCGCCAGATTTTCCAGAACGGGCGTCGCGAGCGGCAGGCAGGTCCAACTCGCGCCGCGGTCGACGCTCTTGAAAGCGGCGCAGACCCCATGGCAGGCCTGGTCGCCGGGCAGGCTGAGGCCCAGATAGAGCGCCTCGGCGGAGCCTCCCGGAGTACCGGGGGCGACGGCGAAGGTCTGGAGGAAGGCGCTGCAGCGGGGCGGGACCGCGGGGAGGGCGATCTCCTGCCAGTGCAGGCCGCCATCGGTGCTCCGGTCGAGGTGGTCGAAGACCCGCGCGTAGACGAGCGCCGGGTCCGCGGGGTCGAAGACGATCTGCCGGGGCGGCCCGTTCAGGCCGAGGAGCGCCCAGCCCCGGCCGGAGGGCCGGGTCCGCACCAGGCCGAGATTCATCACTCCGGCATAGACCAGGGGCAGCCCGGTCGGGCGGACGGCGACGGCGGTGATCGGAGTGGCGTCGAGGCCGTGGACGATCCGCTGCCAGGAAAGAGCGCCGTCGGTACTCTTGTAGGCGCCGTCGAGGGCCGCGGCATAGAGGGTGGTGGGCGAGGCCGGGTCGACCGCCTGAGTGAGGAAGGTCGTGGGGGCCGGGGTCACGGTGGTCCAGGTCAGGCCGTGGTCCAGGCTGCGCGCGGCGCCCGCGTAGACGGCGCCGCCGGGGCCGGTCGCGAGGGGCAGGCCGCCGGGGCCGGCCGGTTGCCAGTGCTTGCCCCCGTCCCGGCTGCGGAACGTGCGGGCCGGCGCGCCGTAGTCGTTGCTGATCGAGACGTAGAGGATCGCCGGCGACTCCGGGTCGAGGGCGATCTGGATGGCACCGCGGCCGCTGTGCAGGTGGGGGAGGAAGCCGGTCTCGTCGATCCAGGTGGCGCCGCCATCGGTGCTCTTCAAGAACACCTTGGTGTCGCCGGTCGCGGCATAGAGCGTCCCGGGAGTGACCGGATCGACGAGCAGGTCGAAGAGGAGAGCGGCGGGGGAGGACCGCTTCTGCCAGGACTTCCCCCCGTCCGTGCTCCGCCAGAAACCGCTGGAGTCGGTCCCCGCATAGACCGTCGCCGAGTCCTGGGGATCGATCGCCAGAGAGATGACGCCGCCGTCCGGTATGTTGTCGGGAGCCTGCCAGGTCGCCCCGCCATCGGTGCTCCTAAAGATGCCGGAACCGAAGCTGATGTCGGCGAAGAGATGCTGTGGGTGGTGTGGGTCGAGGAGCAGCCGGAACACCGAGGAGTCGGAGAGGCCCCGGCTGGAGAGCGCCCAGGTCGCCCCGCCGTCGGTGCTCTTGAAGACGCCCCCGTCGCTCGCGGCATAGAGGGTACCCGGGGCGCTGGGGTCGGGGACCACTTGCCAGACGATACCCCCCTCCGGCCCGAGCGGGGTCCAGACGTTCGCCCCCGCCCAAAGCGGCGAGGCCAGCGCGCTGGCGAGGACGGCGAAGAGACCGGCGGCGAGGACCAGGCGGCGGAGCGAGAAATCCGGGTTGCGGAGCATCTTCAACCTCCTCTAGGGCGCGCGAAAGGCACCTGTCGACTATTTTACAGGTTTACGGACACGCTACCCCTGGTGTTCGGGGCGGAGCAGATCGAGGACGGTCTTGACCGGGGCGAAGGTGGCGGCCGGGACCTCGACGAAGACCGTGTTCCAGCCCGCCATGGCGCCGTTCCACAGACCGGGGTGCTCGAGGGCTTTCAAGGCGCGGCCCTCGTACGACTTCTCGGCGAGGAAGGCGGTACCCGGGTCGACGAAGCGTTCGAGGTCGTAGGCCCGGCCGTGGCGGTCGCGGAGGCTGCAGACGAGGTCGACCGGGTTGAAGTGGGTCGCGGCGGCGAGCCGGGCCTCCTGCTCGGGGGAGTTGCGGTCGACCTGGGCGGTCTCGACGATCTGGAGCGAGACTTCGCCGGCTTCGCCGCCAGTGCCGCCGTGGCCATCCTCCGATCGGACCCAGAAGGGCCCGCCGCCGGTCTCGCCGGTGTTGGACACCATCCCGGCGACCCGGAACGGCCGGTCGAGGCGGTCGGCCAGGCGCCGCGCCCGCTCCTCTAGGGAAGCGGGAGGAGAGGCGAGCGAGAGCTCCTCGGCGAGGAAGCGCTCGCCCTCGTCGAGGAGGGCGGGTTCGGCCCCTTCCCGTTCGAGTCGGTCGGCGAGAGCGTGGGCGCGGTCGGTGAGATCGACCAGGAGTCCCAGGAGGAGCTGCTTCCATTCGTTGACCAGGGGCTTGCCGGCGTCCGGCAGCACGTTGTCGATGTTCTTCAAGAGGACGAGGTCGCCCCCGGCCCGGCCCCAGGCAGCGAGATTGCCCAAGAGCGCGCCGTGACCGCCGGGACGGAAGAGGAGCGAGCCGTCGGCCTGGCGGAAGGGGCGGTTCTCGAGATCGACGGCCAAGGTGTCGGTCGCCGGCTCCTGGCGGGAGAAGCAGGCCTCGAAGTGCGCCCCGAGCGCGGCCCCGTGCCGCGGGCCGGCCCGCTCGAGGAGCTCCCGGAAGCCCCCCTCGTGCTGCGGCGAGACGGTGAAATGGAGCCGGCAGAGGCCGTCCTCCCGGCGCTGGGTCATGGCCGCCTCGACCAGGTGCTCCTCGAACGGGGTGCGTGGGCCGGCCGGGTAGCGATGAAAGAGGAGGAGCCCCTTGGGGAGGTCGGCATAGCCGAGGCCGGCCGCGGTGAGGAGGAAGGAGAGGACCTCCCCTCGATTCCCCTCGGCGAGAAACCTCTCGATCGCCTCGCCGGCCCGCACCATGGCGGCGGCGAGCGCCTCGGCGAAGGCGAAACGATCCAGGTTGTCGAAGAAGCTGGCGACGGCCGGCCCGTCCTGGCCCTCGTTCAGGAAGGCGAGGAGGTCCTTGAACATCCGGGTCGCCGCCCCGGAGGCGGGGACGAAGCGCGAGGCCCGCCCGGCCTGGGCCGCTCTTACGGCAAGCTCGCGGAGGCGCGGCTTCTCCGCTTCGGAGAGAGCGCGGATGCCGTCGCCCAGCTGGCAGGGACGGAGGAGATGGGTCGGGGCCGGCGGGTGGCGGAAGATCTCGACCTGCCGGGCCGCCTCCTCGGGCGGGATGCCCAACTCGGCCATCTGGCGGAGGTCGCGTTCGGAGAAGAGGGCTTCTGGTGAGCTAGTCGCCGTCATACTTCGGTAAGTGGTGCAGGATCTCCGCCAGCCGGGGGGCCACCCGGTCCTTGGGCGAGATGACCGGATCGGCCACCGGCCACTCGATCCCGATGTCGGGATCGTTCCAGATCACGCTCTGCTCGTCGTTCGGGGCGTAGAAGTCGGTGCACTTGTACTCGACCTGGGCAAACGCGGAGAGGACGCAGAAGCCGTGCACGAAGCCCGGCGGGACGTAGAGCTGGTGGAAGTTCTCGGCCGAGAGCCGCACCCCCACCCACCTGGCGAAGGTCGGCGAGCCGCGGCGGACGTCGACCGCCACGTCGAAGATCTCCCCCTCGATCGCCCGCACCAGCTTGCCCTGGGGATGCTGGCGCTGCGAGTGGAGGCCGCGGAGGGTCCCCTCTACCGAGCGCGACTGGTTGTCCTGAACGAAGCTCGCCTGAATGCCGCCCTCGCGGTACTTGCGCTCGTGGAAGGTCTCCAGGAAGAAGCCGCGCTCGTCGGGGAAGAGGGTCGGCTCGACGAGGACGACGCCGGGGAGCTCCAGATGAGTGAACTTCATGCCTTCGCGGTCTCCGAGAGGAGTCCCAGCCGTTCGCGCTGGTAGCGTCCGGACTGCACCGCTTCGCACCAGGCGGAGTTGCCGAGGTACCAGCGGACGGTGGCGTTGAGCCCGGTGGTCAGGTCGTGGCGCGGGGTCCAGCCGATCTCGCGGCGGATCTTGGCGTCGTCGATGGCGTAGCGCCGGTCGTGGCCGGGGCGGTCGGGGACGTAGGTTTTGAGCTCGCGGTAGCTAGAGACACCGCGCTGGCTGAGGGCCGGGTTCCCGGCCGCCGGGCGCTCGGCCTCCAGGGCGTCGCAGATCGTATCGACGATCTCCAGGTTGGTGCGCTCGCTGCGGCCCCCCAGATTGTACTTCTCACCCGGCTCGCCGCCCGCGAGCACCGCGAGGATGCCCCGGCAGTGGTCCTCGACGTAGAGCCAGTCCCGGATGTTGCCGCCATCGCCGTAGATCGGCAGCGGTTTGCCTTCGAGGGCGTTCAGGATCATCAGCGGGATGAGCTTCTCGGGGAACTGGTAGGGGCCGTAGTTGTTCGAGCAGTTGGTGAGGAGAGTGGGGAGGCCGTAGGTATGGAAGTAGGCCCGCACCAGGTGGTCGGCCGCCGCCTTCGAGGCGGCGTAGGGGGAGTTCGGCGCGTAGGGGGTGGTCTCCGCGAAGAGGCCGGTCGAGCCCAGGCTGCCGTAGACCTCGTCGGTCGAGACGTGGAGGAAGCGGAAGGCTCGGGCCTCGGCATCGGGGAGGGTCGCCCGGTAGAAGCGCGCCGCCTCCAGCATCTCGAAGGCGCCCACGATGTTGGTCTGGACGAAGGCGGAGGCGTCCTCGATCGAGCGGTCGACGTGGCTCTCGGCCGCGAAGTTGACCACTGCCTGAGGGCGGTGCTCGGCGAGGAGCCGGCGCACGGTCGCGCGGTCGGCAATGTCCCCCTCTACGAAGACGAGGCGCGGGCCGTGGAGGTCGCCCAGGCCGGCCAGGCTCTCCAGGCTCCCGGCGTAGGTCAGCTTGTCGAGGACGACGATCTTGGCGCCGGTCTCCCCGAGCGCCAGCCGGACGAAATTCGAACCGATGAACCCGGCGCCGCCGGTGACGAGAAGGGTGTCCATATCGGGGGCGAAGTATATACAATCGCCGCGCCCGCGCCGGCTTAGCGGGGGAGATCCCGATGCCCATCCTTCACGCCATCCTCCTCGCCATCGTCCAGGGGGCGACCGAGTTCATCCCGGTCAGCTCCTCGGCCCACCTGATCCTCATCCCGTACCTGTTGCACTGGCCGGATCAGGGATTGGCCTTCGACGTGGCGACCCATGTCGGGACGCTCCTCGCCGCTCTCCTCTATTTCCGGAACGACGTGGCCGAGCTGCTGACCGGCTTCTTCTCCGGCAAGCTCATCCCCGGGGGCGACTTCGACCCGCGGAAGCTCGGCTGGGGGATCATCGCCGGCACCATCCCCGCCGGCCTCTTCGGGCTCGCCTTCCACCACCTGGCGGAGACCCAGGCGCGCAACCCGCTTCTCATCGCCTGCACCTCGATCGGCTTCGGTCTCCTCCTCTTCGCCGCCGACCGTATGGGCCGGAAGTGGCGGGAGATCAAGGATGTCGGCATCATCGCCGGCGTGGTCGTCGGCGCCGCCCAGGCCCTCGCCCTGGTGCCCGGCACCTCGCGCTCCGGCATTACCATCACCGCCGCCCTCCTCCTCGGCTTTTCGCGGCCGGCCGGGGCGCGCTTCTCCTTCCTCCTCGTCATCCCGGTCTCCGCTCTCGCCGCTCTCTTCGAAGGCTGGAAACTGATGAAGGCGGGGGGAGCGCACGCCGATTTCGTCGCCATGGCGGTGGGTGTCGTCGTCTCCGCCATTGTCGGCTACCTGGTGATCGACTGGCTCCTCGCCTGGCTCCGCCGCCAGAGCCTCACCCCGTTCGTCGTCTACCGGGTGCTCCTCGGGCTCGCCATCTTAGGCGTCGTCTACTCGCGACTCGCCCAGCTTCAGACAAAATAGCCTATTGACAATAAGCTATGTCTCGCGTAGTATTTTCAGCAGCGGGGAGGTAATTCCTCCTCTCATCCCTCCCAAGAGGAGCGTTCCCGATAGCGCTCCTCCTTTTTTTGTGTACGCCCCCCTACCCCCCGGGGAGGGGGGTAGGGTGTCAAGGCTCCTACTGCCCGAGGACCCCCTTCTTGAAGTCTTCGCCCGGGCCGGGCTTCGGGCCGATCCAAGTTGCCAGGATGGCGTCGGCAGTGGGCTTGCCGGGGAGGGTCCCCTTGGCCTTGTTGTTGACCTCGACCGCCGTTCCCTGCCCGGGGAGGTAGGTGAAGGTCATCGTCTGTCCTTTGGGGACGTCCTCCATGTAACCGCAGAGGGTGGTGGTGAACGCCTTCTTGACCTCGGCCGAGGCGTGGGGGGAGTTGTCCTCCAGGCCCTCTTTCCAGGCGTCGCACATCTGGCCGGCCTTGACGCTGTAGAGGAAGGAGAGGACCATCCGGCGTGGGGCGTCCTCGGCGAGGACCTTGGCGGCGTCGTGCTCCTTGTGGGTCAGGTAGAGGCCGCCGACGTACACTTTGATAAAGAACTTCGAACGCAGGCCAAGGCCGTCGAGCACCAGGCTCTGGCCGGCGGCGTCGACCTTGTCGGGGAGCGTGATGCCGGCGAGGCTGGCGGCGCGGGCGGCCGGGACGGCGGTCCCCAGGGTGGCGGTGAGCAGCAGGGCGAGGGGCGTGGCGCGGCAGATTCGCATAATCCTCCCTTGGATGAGCTTGACTTTGAGAGCCCGAGTCTAACGGATTCGTAGTTCAAACCCACGGGGAGTTGGTACGTACCAGGTCTCGTGGACGAGAGAGCGATCGAAGCCGGCCTTGCCGAGAGCGCCCGCGCCGGGTCCGCGGCGGCCTTCCGCGAGCTGGTGCGCCGCTTCGAGCGGCCGGTCTACACCCTTGTGCTCCGCATGGTGCGCGACCCCGGCACCGCCGAGGAACTCGCCCAGGACGTCTTCGTCAAGGCCTATCGCCGGCTCGACACCTACGATCCGGAGCGGCGGTTCGCCAGCTGGCTGTTCAAGATCGCCCACAACACGACGATCGACCACCTGCGCCGGAGCGTTCCCGATCTCGTCTCTCTGGAGGCGGGGGGCGAGGAGGGGGGAGGACTCGCCGCGGTCCTCGTCAATCCGGCGGGGGAGAGCCCCGAGGCGGTGGCCGAGCGGGGCGACCTGGCGCGGGATTTGGAACGCGCCATCTCCGCCCTCCGGCCGGAGTACCGGACGGCGGTTGTGATGCGCTACCAGGAGGGGCTCTCCTACGAGGAGATCAGCGCCGCCATGGACCTCCCCCTGGGGACAATCAAGACCCATCTGCACCGGGCGAGGAAGGAGCTCGCTGGGACGATGCGCGCCCGCGGCTGGGCGCCTGAAACCGGGAGCGCTCGACCCTCGTAGGGGAGTGCGAGGAGACGATCATGGAGCGACCGGACGACGACCTGCTGGACCGCTGGCTGAGGGCTGAGGAAGATCTCGGCGAGCTCGGCGATCTCGGCGGTGCCAGCGACTCCGCAGCCGACGCCAGGGCCGAGGCGGCGCTCACGGCCCTCTTCGCCGCTCTCCCGCTCGCCTCCCCGGCCCCCGGCTTCGCCGACCGGGTGGTCCGGGCGGCCGCGCCGGTATTGCCGGCAGTACCGGCGGTACGTCCCGCTTTCCTCCCCGGCTTCCTGGCCTCGCCCTGGGGGCGGGCCGGGGTCGTGCTCGGTCTGGCCTCGGCGGCCCTCGGTCTCCCGGCGTTCTTCGCCGCCCTGGCGCCGCTCCTCGCTCTCCTCAGCCCGGCCCTTCTGGCACCGGTCGCCGCTCGGACCCTGGTCGAGGCGAGCGGCTGGATCGCCTCCGGCGTGCGTCTCGGGCACTGGTGCACCGCCTTCACCCGCACTCTCCTGACGCCCTTCGAATCTCCGGCCGTGACCGCCGCGATGGGGGCCTGCCTCCTGATCTCGGCGGTGGCCTTGCGCCTGCTCTACGAGCTCCTTCAACGCGAGAGGAACTGGACCTATGTGGACCCCACCTGATTGCGCACGCTCCACGGGAACCCGCCGCTGCCGGCGGATCTCGTTGTCCCTCCTGGCCCTGGCGGCCCTGCTGCTGCCAGCGGCCCTGCCGGCTTTGGCACAGTCCCGGCTGCGCTCAACTTCGGGGGCATCGGCGGCATCGGCGGCATCGGCATCCGGCCTCACTCCGGAGCGGACCCAGCTGCGCCAGACGATCCTCGGGCTCTACGAGGTCCTCCCCATGCGCGGCGGTCTGCTGCTCAAGCCGCATGCCTCGAAGATCGGGGTGAAGACGATCGAGCTCACCGACGGGAGCATCGCCATCAACGGCGAGACGACACCGCCGAGCGTCGTCCGCGCCTGGTTGATCGCCGACGCTCCACCGGTGCTTCAGCTCGCCGAGCTGCCGCCAGCCGAGCGGCGGCAGCTCTTCGGTCTGCCGACGGAGGGGGGCCCGACCGCCATTCCGACGCCGAAAGCTTCGGCTCCGGTCTCCGCCGACAAGCCGCCGGCCCAGACGGATTCGGAGGAGGCTTCAGAAGAGACCGACAAGCCGGAGACCCCGACCGCTCCGGAGCCGCCAACCCCGCCGAGCCCGCCGACCTCGATCAGCACCGGGTCGCGGGTCCGGGTGGGGGGGAGCGCGCGGGTCGAGGCGAACGAGGTGGTGGAGTCTGTAGTCGCGGTCGGCGGGTCGGTCCATGTCGAGGGCGAGGTCGAGCGCGACGTCGCCGCCGTCGGCGGCCCGGCCTGGATCGACGGCAAGGTGGGGGGCGGGGTGACCTCGGTGGGCGGCTCCGTCCACCTCGGCCCCAAGGCGGAGGTGGAGGGGAACGTGACGAGCGTCCTCGGGCACATCGATGCCGATCCCAAGGCCAGGATCCACGGGACGAAGACCGAGGTCTCGCCGAGCGAGTTCGTGCTCGGCGGGCGGCACGGCAAGGGTTTCGGGAACCTCGACATCGGGCCCTTCCAGGGCGAGAGCTTCCTCTGGACCGCGTTCCGGATCCTCTTCAAGCTCCTCCTCGTCTGCCTCACCCTGCTGGTGGCGCGGCCGCGGATCGAGCGCCTGGAGCGCCGGCTGACCGCGCAACCCTGGGAGTCCGGCGGAGTGGGTCTCCTCGCCGTGCTGGCGTTCTTTCCCGCCCTGATCCTCGCCACCGTTCTCACCTGTTGTCTCTTCCTGATTCTCTACCCGGTCGTCTTCCTGCTCGTCCTGGTCGTGGGTCTCCTCGGCTACACCACCGTGGTCTACCGGATCGGCCGGTGGTCCGAGGGTCGCTTCGGCTGGCGCTTCGGCGGCAATCCGTACCTCGCGGTCCTGGTGGGGATGGCCTGGATCGAGAGCCTGCGGATCGTCGGCGCCCTGGTGAGCGTCGACGACGGGATCTTCAACCTCTTCGGCTCTATGGTCTCCGGGTTCGGCCGCCTGGTGGTCTTCGGCGCGACGATCCTCGGCATCGGGGTCGTCCTCCTCGACCGCTTCTCGAATGGCTGGCGCCGCACGCCGCCGCCGGACGGGCTGCCCCTGGCGCCAATATCGCCAATATCGCCGATGTCGCCAATGTCGCCGGTATCGCCGGCACCGGTTCTGGAGCCCGGTTCACCCATGCCGCCCGCGCCGCGCGAGACCTGGGAACGGGAGCCGTAGACGATTCAGGGGGCGCCCAGGCGCTCGGCCAGGAGCGTGAAGCGGCCGCTCGTCCGATGGTTGCGGACGGCGGCCTCCAGCGCTTTCCTCTCGCCGACGAGGATGGCTAAGCGGCGGGCGCGGGTGAGGGCGGTGTAGAGCAGGTTTCTCTGCAGCATGATCTGGTGCTGGCCGTGGAGGGGGACGACGACGCAGGGGTACTCGCTCCCCTGCGACTTGTGAATCGAGCAGGCGTAGGCCAGGACCAGCTCGTCGAGCGCCGCGGCATCGTAGGCGACCGCCCGGCCGTCGATCTCGACCGTCAGCTTCCCCTCGTCCTCGTCGACTCCCACCACCCGGCCGACGTCGCCGTTCCAGACCTCCAGGTCATAGTTGTTACGCACCTGCATCACCTTGTCGCCCACCCGCAGCCCGTGGGGGCCGGGGGCGCCGTTGGGGTTGAGCCGCTCGCGGAGAGCGGCGTTCAGGCTCTGGGTGCCGAGGCTCCCCCGGTTCATCGGGGAGAGCACCTGGATCTGCTCGACCGGATCGAGCCCGAAGCGGGCGGGGATGCGCTGGGCGACGAGCTCGGTCACCGTCTCCAGCACGTCCTCCGGGCGCTTCCGCTCGATGAAGAAGAAGTCCCCCGCCTCGCCCTCGCGGGCGGCGAGCGGCATCTCGCCGCGGTTGATCCGGTGGGCGTTGACGACGATGGCGCTCTGCTCGGCCTGGCGGAAGATCTCCTTCAGACGGACGACGTCGATCGTCCCCGACCGGATGAGGTCGCCCAGGAGGCGCCCGGGACCCACCGAGGGGAGCTGGTCGACGTCCCCGACGAAGATCAGCCGGCCGCCGTTGGGCACCGCTTTTAAGAGGTGAAAGGCGAGGGCGGTGTCGAGCATCGAGGCCTCGTCGACGATCAGCAGGTCGCAGCCGAGCGGGCGGTCGCGGTTGCGCTCGAAGGTGCGCGAGCGGGGCTCGAATTCGAGCAGCCGGTGGAGGGTCGCCGCGGTGCCCCCGGTGGCCTCGGCCAGGCGCTTGGCGGCCCGCCCGGTGGGGGCGGCGAGGAGGACGGTCCGCCCCTTCTTTTCGAGGATGGCGAGGATGCCGCGGACGAGGGTGGTCTTCCCGGTCCCCGGGCCGCCGGTGATGACGAGGATCTTCGAGGTCAGGCCGCGGCGGATGGCCTCGCGCTGGGCGGGGGCGAGGCTCAGGGCCTCGCGCTTCTCGAACCAGGCGACGGCCTTCTCGGGATCGATGTCGAAGGGCAGGTCGGGCCGGGCGAGGAGGGCGCGGAGCCGGTTCGCCACCCCGGTCTCCGCGGCGTGGAGGGCTTTGGCGTAGACCGGCTCTCGCGCCTCCTCCGGGGCGTTGGGGACGGTGTCGAGCACTACCTCCCCAGCGCCGGCCAGGGCGTCGACGGCCTCGCCGATGAGGCCCGGCTCGACCTCCAGGAGCCGCTGCCCCTCCTCGACCAGCTTCCGGCGGGGGAGAAAGACGTTGCCGCGGTCGGCGGCCTCCGAGAGGAGATGGCGGACCCCGGCCGCCAGCCGCTCCGGGGCGGTCCTGGCGGTGCCGAGAGAGGCGGCGATGCGGTCGGCGCTCTGGAAGCCGATGCCGTGGATGTCGGTCGCCAGCCGGTAGGGGTCCTGGCGGAGGACGGCCATGGCCTCGGCGCCATAGCGCTTGTAGATCTTGATCGCGTGCCCGGTGCCGATGCCGTGCGACTGCAGGAAGACCATGACCTCCTTGATCTCCCGCTGCTCGATCCAGGCCTGCTGAATGTCCCTCCGGCGCTTGGGGCCGATCCCCCCGACCTCGGCCAGGCGCTCGGGCTGGTGCTCGATGACCTCCAGGGTGTCGATGCCGAAGTGGGCGACGAGCCGGGAGGCCATGACCTTGCCGATGCCGCGGATGAGCCCCGAGCCGAGATACCGCTCGATGCCCTTCACGGTCTTCGGGGTGATCGTCTGGTAGGCCTCGACCTTGAACTGCCGGCCGTATTTGGGGTCCGCGATCCACTCGCCCGATAGGCGCAGGTTCTCCCCCGGCTGGACGCCCAGGAGGTTTCCCACCACGGTCACCGGCTCCCCCTGTCCAGGCACCGTGAGCCGCACGACGCTCCAGGCGTTCTCCTCGTTGGCGTAGACGACGCGCTCCAGGATTCCCTCGAGGGTCGAGGAGCCGGGGCGGGGGGGCTGGCGTTCCAGGGAGAGCTGCGGCATGGCGGTGAACCGAGTCTATGCCAGCCGGCGAGGACGTTCCCCAATCTGAACCCCCCTGGAACCGACAAAGTCACTCCCGCTTCCTAGACTGGCCTCCAAGCCCGATCGCCGGGCGGTTTTTTGGGTACGACAGAGATGACATCCCCGAGGAGGACTCACCCATGAGCGCCAATCCCAGCAAGCCGGCCCCCGCCATCCTGCCCGACCTCGTCCACTGCGTCCGCACGGCGTTTGAGGAGCATGGCGGCACGCCGCGGATCGGCGCCAGGGTCGCCCAGGCGATCCAGCCGTTCCTCGGCCATCCCCGGCTGCTCGCCCCGGAGCAGTGCGAGCCCGATCCGACCCGCTACCGCCAGCACGTCCTCCACGCCGAGGAGGACGGGACTTTCTCGATCGTCGCCCTGGTCTGGATGCCCGGCCAGGCGACCTGCATTCACGACCATCTCGCCTGGTGCGTCATCGGCGTCCATCAGGGAGTGGAGCAGGAGGTCCAGTTCGAGCTCGCCGACGAGGCGAGCGGCGCCTTTCTCCGTCCTCTCGACTCTTCGATCAATCCCACCGGGTCGGTCGTCGTTCTCACTCCGCCGGGCGACATCCACTCCGTCGTCAACCCCGGTCCGGGCACCGCCATCTCGATTCACGTCTACGGCCTGGACGTTCGCCAGCACGGCTCCTCCATCCGTCGCCGGTACGATCTGCCGATCCACCAGCCCGAGCCCCGACCGCTCCCCGTCCTCCCCGACCGGCCGGCGGCGAGCGAGACCGGCCTCGGCGCTTAGAGATCTCCCATCGACCGCCGGCCGATACTGTGCCAAAATGGCGGGCAATGGATAAGCCCCTGGTTCTAGTGATCGACGACGAGACCGGCTCGCGCGAGTCGATGGCCATCGCCATCGAGCGCGCGGGCCTTGCCGTGCGGACCTTCGACGACGCCAAGAAGGCCCTCGAATACCTGGAGGAGAACGACGGCGTGCGCCTCGCCGTCTGCGACCTGCGGATGCCCGGGATGGACGGCATCGCCTTCCTGAACGAGGTGCGGGAGAAGAAGATCGACCTCGGGGTCATCCTGGTCACCGGCTACGGCTCGATCGAGTCCGCGGTCGAGGCCATGCGGGTGGGGGCGGACGACTACCTGACCAAGCCGGTCGACCTCTACGAGCTCCGCAAGCGGGTGATGAACCTGATCGAGAAGGACCAGCTGAAGGAGGAGGTGTCGAGCCTCCGCGAGCAGCTCGACAAGCGCTACGGCTTCGAGAGCATCATCGGCAAGTCGGCCCCCATGGAGCGCCTCTTCGACCAGATGAAGATGGTCGCCCCGACCCGCTCCTCGGTCCTGATCATCGGCGAGAGCGGCACCGGCAAGGAGCTGGTGGCGAACGCCCTCCACCGCGCGAGCCCGCGGCGCAACGAGCGCTTCCTCGCCATCAACTGCGGCGCCATCCCCCCCGACATCCTGGAGAGCGAGCTCTTCGGCCACGAGCGCGGCTCGTTCACCGGCGCGGTGACGCGGAAGATCGGCAAGTTCGAGCTCGCCCACAAGGGGACCCTCTTCCTGGACGAGATCAGCGAGCTCTACCCCGAGCTCCAGGTCAAGCTCCTCCGGGTCTTGGAAGAGCGCCAGATCATGCGGGTCGGGGGCGAGCGATCTGATCGACGTCGACTTCCGGCTCATCGCGGCGACCAACCGCGACCTCGAAAGGGAGGTGTCCGAGGGGCGCTTCCGGGAGGACCTCTACTACCGGCTGAAGGTGGTGACCCTCCGCATCCCGCCGCTCCGCGAGCGGCCGAGCGACATCCCGGGCTTGGCGGAGCACTTCCTCAACCTCTTCTGCCAGGAGCATGGCAAGCCCCCGAAACGGCTGGGTGCCGAGGCGCTCGAAGTGCTCTCCCGCGCCCCCTGGCCGGGCAACGTCCGCGAACTGCGCAACGTCATGGAGTCGGTGGTCGTCTTCCACACCCAGGGGGACGAGATCACGCTCTCCGACCTGCCGAGCGAGGTGCGCGATGCCTCGACGCTCTCGACGACGGGCGGCCCCGTGCAGTCGGTCGTGGGGGAGCCCAGGACGATGGAGGAGATCGAGCGCCAGGCTATCCTCGAGACCCTGCAGCGCACCGACGGTCACCGCGCCAAGGCGGCGGACCTCCTGGGGATCGGCCTTCGGACCCTCCAGCGCAAGCTCAAGGAGTACAAGGACCAGGGTTTCTACGACGAGTGACGGCCGTGGCGCTCGGAGCCACGTTTCTGGCGATTCTGGAGGCAATGATGGAGCTGCCGGCAGAGGTACTGATTCACAACGAGACCCTGGGAGTGAAGGGGGGGAAGGGGACTCTTCTCCAGATCAACTCCGAGGGTTACTACGAGATCAACTGCTATTTCGGGGAGCGGCTGCACCGCACCCTCTTTCCCATTCACGGTACGGTGCTGATCTCCCGCGAGCCCGAGCAGACCGTGGGCGGCGAGGCGATGGAGATCGAGCGGTGAGCGGACCCCGGCTCTCGGTCAACGTCGATCACGTCGCCACCCTCCGCCAGGCCCGGCGGGCGGCCTACCCCGATCCCGCCGAGGCGGCGCGCCTGGCGCTCGCGGCGGGCGCCGCCGGCATCACGGTCCACCTGCGGGTCGACCGCCGGCACATCCAGGACGCCGACCTCCACTCCCTGCGGGAGACCGTAGAGGGCAAGCTGAATTTCGAGATGTCGACGGCCGAGGAGATGGTCGCGATCGCCCTCGAAGTCCGCCCCGACCAGGTGACCCTCGTTGCCGAGCGGCCCGAGGAGGTGACAACGGAGGGCGGCCTCGACCTCCTGGCTCAGGGGCCTCGGGTCGCGGCGGTGGCGGAGCGGCTCGGCGCGGCCGGGATCGCGGTCTCGGTCTTCGTCGACCCCGATCCGCGGCAGATCGATGCCCTCGCGAGCTTGAACGCCCGGAACGCCGGAATCGCCGGCTTCGAGCTCAACACCGACGCCTACACCCGCGCCGGCAGCTCGGCCGTCTCAGCCGAGCTCGACAAGATTGCCCGCGCCGCCATCCAGGGCCGCGAGCACGGCTTTAAACTCTACGCTGGCCACGGCCTGACGACCGCGAACGTCGGCCCCATCGCCGCCCTCCCCGGCATGGAGGAGCTCAACATTGGCCACTTCCTCGTCTCCAGGGCTGTGCTGGTGGGGATGACGGAGGCGGTCAAGGAGATGCTGTCGGCGATGGGGGGGTGAGCTCCCCGATCTCCCCCGCAATCACCGCCGCCAGCTCCTCCGCCAGAGCGTCGATCGACGGCTGGTCGGGACCTTCGATCATGATCCGGGCGAGCGGCTCGGTGCCGCTGTAGCGGAGCACGAGGCGGCCGTCGTCGCCCAGGCGATCCTCTACGGCTCGGGCGGCGGCGGTCACCTTGGGGAGAGTCGCGAAATCGGTCTTCTGCTGGACCCGAACGTTTTTCAAGATCTGCGGGTAGCGCCTGAAACCCCCGAGGAGATCGGAAACCGAGCGGCCGGCTTGAGCCGCGATTCCGGCGATCCTGGCGATCTGGAGGGCGGTCAGGAGCCCGTCGCCGGTGCTCGACAGGCGGGCGTTGACGATGTGCCCCGACTGCTCGCCGCCGAGGACGATCCCCTCCCGCTCCATGGCCTCGACGACGTAGCGGTCCCCCACGTCGCAGCGCACCACCCCGATCCCCTCCCGGGCGAGGGCGCGTTCAAGCCCCAGGTTGCTCATCGAGGTGGCGACGATCTTCGCCGGCGCCAATTCGCCCAGCCGCTTCAAGTGGGTGGCCCAGAGATAGAGGATGGCGTCGCCGTCGCGTACCGCCCCGGTCTCGTCGGCGAGGATGGCGCGGTCGGCGTCGCCGTCGAAGGCCGCCCCCAGGTCGGCGCCGGCGGCGAGCACCCGCGCCGCCATCTCCTGCGGGGCGGTCGAGCCGCAGCGGTCGTTGACGTTCCGGCCGTCGGGCCGGCCATGGATCAGGGTGACCGCGGCCCCCAGCCGCTCGAAGAGGGGAGCGGCGTAGGACGAGGCGGCGCCGTTGCCGGCGTCGAGCACCACCCGGAAGCCGGCGAGCGGCTGGCCAGCGGGATAGGGTCGCGGCGAGGTGATCGAGGTATTCCGCCCGCAGGCTCCCATCGATCTCCAAGTCGGGCACCGGGTCGGGGCCGTCCACGGACCACGGTCCCCGCCGCCAGGACCTCGGCGATCCGCGCTTCGAGCTTCCGTTCCTCCTCGTCGCTCCACTTGCGCCCGTCGCGGTCGAGCAGCTTGACGCCGTTGTCCGGGTAGGGGTTGTGGCTCGCCGAGACGGCGATGCCGGAGACCGCTCCGCGCCCGTCTCCGGCCGCCGACCAGGTGCGCGATCCCGGGGGTGGGGATGACCCCGGCGTAGGCGACCTCGACGCCTCCCGCCGTAAGTCCGGCGGCGAGCCAGCGGCAGATCTCGGGGGTGCTCGCCCGCGTGTCGCCGCCGAGAATGACGCGCGGCGTTCGTCGCCATCCTCTCCCGCAGGGTGGCGGCGAGGGCGGCGGTGAGCGCCGCGATCGTCGCGCGGTCGAGCGGGGGGACGCCGAATTCGGCGCGCATGCCGTCGGTGCCGAAGAGGCGGGGAGCGGGTCGTGGCAAGGTCATCTTCCTTTCCTGGGCTTGCTGGAGCGGGCGGACTTGGGAGGCTTCACGGGCGCGCCCGAAGCATCGGGGGAGCCGGCATCGGTGGCGTCGGTGGCGTCGGCCGGGGGCTCCAGGGGTACCCGCACGTTCACCTTCGAGGGTTGCACGACCTGGATCAGGGGGTCGGGCGGCACCACCCCGATCGTCTCCTCGAAAGTCACCGAGTGGCCGTCCAGGATGATAGGCCGCGTGTTGATCCCATCGTACTTCGAGATCAGCGACTCCGGGCCGGTCACCAGCACCTGGTTGGGGAGCACCTCGGGCTCCCCCTGGATCGCCCCTCCGGCCGGCGTGCCGGCGAGCTGCGGCCGCACCGGCAGGCGCTGGGTCACCTCGCGGTCGAGCTCCACCCGGGTGACGTTGGGATCGATCGACAGCACCTCGAACCCCTCCGGCACCTGGACGTCCTCGGGTCCCAGGCTGACCGAGAAGCTCCCCTTCTGGCTCTGCGTCAGCTCGACCTGGACGTTCACCTGATAGGGGCTCAACACCCGCACCTTCTTGTTGCTGCCGCGCAGGCGGACGCTGACGTTCGGCGCCGGGTTGAGGACGACGAAGCCGCGCGGCACGTTGTAGGAGACGGAGGCCTCGACGGCGCGCTCGGTCATCGTCTCGCGCCCCTGGAGCGACACGGAGTACCACATGGCGACCGAGATGGCGAGCGCCAGGAGGCGCAGGCCCCAGGTGCGGGCGCTCTCGCTCAACTCCCCTTCCCTCCCTGCGGGTAGAGGTCGGTGATGAGGTACTTGTAGAGCGTGTTGCGGAGGCTCTTGCCGTCCAGGTCGCGGATCAGCTCGCCGTCGAAGGCGACCGAGATCGACCCCGTCTCCTCCGAGACGACGACCGCCACGGCGTCGGTCTCCTCGGTCACTCCGAGGGCGGCCCGGTGGCGGGTGCCGAACTCCTTCGACAGCTCCGGGTTCGGGGTGAGCGGCAGGAAGCAGGCGGCGGCGGCGAGCCGCTCGTCCTGGACGATCACCGCCCCGTCGTGGAGCGGGGTGTCGGGAGTGAAGATGTTGATCAGGAGGTCGAAGGAGATCTCGGCGTCGAGGAGGATGCCGTTCTCGACGAAGTTGCGGAGCCCCTCCAGCCGCTCGATGACGATCAGGGCGCCGATCCGGCGGGCCGAGAGGGTCGTGGCGGCGAGCACGATCTCGCCGAAGGTCGACTCCACCTGCTGCTGCTTGCCGAGACCCCAGAGCGGATTGCGGCCGAAGTTGGCGAGGGCACGCCTTAGCTCCTGCTGGAAGAGCACGATGATGGCGAAGGGGAGGACGATCAGCAGGCTCTCCAGAATCCACTGGAGGGTCGGCAGGTCGGCCAGCCGGGCCACGTAGTAGACGATGCCGACGAAGACGATCCCGAGGAGCATCTGCACGGCGCGGGTGCCGCGGACCAGGAGGAGCAGGTTGTAGATGACGAAGGCGACGACGAGGATGTCGACGACGTCGCGCCAGGTGAGGATCTCGAAGAAGCGTAAGGTGCTCATCCGGCGGCTCCGGATGGGTGGGAGGATGAGCTCGCGGACGAGCTGGCGATCGCCTCCCAGGCGGCGAGGAACTGGACGGTCTCCGAAACGTCGTGGACCCGTACGAGGGCGGCTCCGTTCCGGGCCGCCCAGCCGACGGCGGCGAGGCTGCCGCCGAGCCGCCGGTCGGGTGGGCGCTCCCGCCGGCCCCGCCGACCTTGCCGAGGAAGCTCTTGCCGCGAGGCGCCGAGGAGGAGCGGCCGGCCGAGAGCGGCGAAGGCGTCCAGGCGGTGGACGAGGAGGAGGTTCTGGGCGGCGGTCTTGCCGAAGCCGATCCCTGGATCGAGGATGAGCTGGCCGGGGTCGATCCCCAGCCCCACCGCGCGGTCGACGGCCTCCCCGAGCTCCGCGCGCACCTCGGCGAGGACGTCGACGAAGCGGATCTCCCGCTGCATGGTCGCGATCTCGCCCCGGCTGTGCAGGAGGACGAGAGGGCAGCCGGCGGCGGCCACGGCGCGGCCGAGCTCGGGATCGCCGAGAGCCGAGACGTCGTTCACCAGGTCCGCCCCGGCCGCCAGGGCCTGGCGCGCCACCTCCCCCTTCCGGGTGTCGACCGAGAGCGGGGCGTCGGTCGCCCGCCTCAAACCGGCGAGGACCGGGAGGAGCCGCGCCAGCTCCTCCTCGGCCGGCACCGTCCGCGCCCCCGCCCCATAGACCCCACCGCCAGGGCGGGTCGACTCGGCGCCGAGGTCCAGGAGGTCGGCCCCCTCGGCGAGGAGGGCGAGGCCGCGCTCGACGGCCCGCTCCGGAGCGAGGAAGAGCCCGCCGTCGCTGAAGGAATCGGGGGTGAGGTTGAGGATGCCCATTACCCGCGGTCGGCCGCCGAGAACGAGCGAGCGGCCGCGGGGGAGTCGGAGGGTCCAGCTGGGGAGGGTGCTCGGCTGGATCGCTGTCTCCATAGCGGGTCGGGTCGGGTAGGGTCGGGTCGAAAGACCTGGCTCCTCAGTCTATCGTGCCCCGCCCCAAACAGAAGCGCCCGGCGTTACGCCGGGCGCTCAAATCGAAAGAGGCTCCAGGGCGCGAGTCAGCCCGGCTGCAAAGCGGCACCGTTCGCGGCGCCGTTCACGGCACCGTTCACGGTGACCGGCACCGGCGCGGTGGCCACGGTCTCGGGGCCCTCGGCGCCGATGTAGAGGCCCTCTCCCGGCGGCACGGGACGGGTCGGCGCGTGGTCCTGGCCGGTCATGTCGCGGATCAGCTCGTAGACCACCTCGCCGTCCAGCGACTCGTGCTCGAGGAGCTCGACCGACAGCCGGTCGAGGACCGCCCGGTGCTGGGTGAGGATGCCGGTGGCGCTCTCGTAGCCCTGCTGGACGATCTTCGCCACCTCGCGGTCGATGCGGATCGCCGTGTCGTCGCTGTAGTCGGACCGCTGGTTGAAGTCGCGGCCCAGGAAGAGCGGCTCCTCCTTGCTGCCGAAGGAGAGGGGGCCGAGCTCCGACATGCCCCACTCGCAGACCATCCGCCGGGCCATCTCGGTCGCCCGCTCGATGTCGTTGCCGGCACCGGTCGTGATGTCCTCCTGGGTCAGCTGCTCGGCCACCCGGCCGCCCATCAAAATGGCGATCTGCGCTTCCACATAGTGCTTCTTGTAGGTGTACTTGTCCTCGGTGGGGAGCTGCATGGTGAGCCCGAGGGCCCGGCCGCGCGGGATGATCGTCACCTTGTGCAGAGGGTCGGCCCCCGCCGTGAAGCAGGCGACTAAGGCATGGCCGGCCTCGTGGTAGGCGGTGATCCGCTTCTCCTCGTCGGTCAGCATGAGGGTCTTCCTCTCCACCCCCATCAACACCTTGTCCTTGGCGAACTCGAAGTCCGCCATCTCGACCTTCTTCTTGCCCAGGCGGGCGGCGATCAGGGCCGCCTCGTTGACGAGGTTCGAGAGGTCGGCGCCGGCGAAGCCGGGGGTGCCGCGGGCGATGACGTTCAGCTGGACGTTGTCGTCGAGCGGGATGTTCCGGGTGTGGACCTTCAAGATCCCCAGGCGGCCGTTGATGTCCGGCCGGTCGACCACCACCCGGCGGTCGAAGCGGCCGGGGCGGAGCAGGGCCGGATCGAGGACGTCCGGCCGGTTGGTGGCGGCGATCAGGATGACCCCCTCGTTCGACTCGAAGCCGTCCATCTCGACCAGGAGCTGGTTGAGCGTCTGCTCGCGCTCGTCGTGACCGCCGCCGAGCCCCGCCCCGCGGTGCCGGCCGACGGCGTCGATCTCGTCGATGAAGATGATGCAGGGGGCGTTCTTCTTGCCCTGCTCGAAGAGGTCACGGACGCGCGAGGCGCCGACGCCGACGAACATCTCGACGAAGTCCGAGCCCGAGATCGAGAAGAAAGGGACGTTCGCCTCGCCGGCGATGGCGCGGGCGAGGAGGGTCTTGCCGGTGCCCGGGGGGCCCATCAGGAGGACGCCCTTGGGGATGCGGCCGCCGAGCTTCTGGAACTTCTGCGGCTCTTTCAAGAAGTCGACGATCTCCGACAGCTCCTCTTTCGCCTCCTCGACCCCGGCGACGTCCTTGAACGTCACCTTCTTGCCGGTGGCGTTCAGGAGCTTCGCCTTGCTCTTGCCGAAGGAGAGCGCCTTGTTGCCGCCGCTCTGCATCTGGCGCATGAAGAAGATCCAGAGGGCCACGATGAGGAGCACCGGCGCCCAGGTGAAGAGGATCGTGATCAGCGGGTTCTCGTGGGTCTTCTCGCCGCGCACGACGACCTTGGCGTCCTCCAGCTTCTGGATGAAGCCGGAGTCCGACTTGAACGGCAGCTGGCTCGTGAACTCGCCCCCGTCCGGGTACTCGCCGCCGCCCCGGAACTTGCCCGAGAGCTCCTGGTCGTCCTTGATCGTGACCTCGGTCACATGGCCCTTGGCCACCGCTGCCATCAGCGCGGTGAAGTCGAGCTCCTTGGCGGAGGCCTTGCCGTTCTGGAAGGTGTTCCACAGCAGGATGACGACCACGAAGATGGCCATCCAGAGAAATAGGGTCTTCAGAGTAGAGTTCAACGCTCGGCTACCTCATTGCCAGGTCGCTCCGGAACAAGCGACGGGGGATCCGATCCCCTGAACGTAACGATTCCCGGGAGTCGCGGATTCCCGGGCGCTCCGGCTTCCCCTCTCACGCCTGGGGGAGCCGGCCGATATAGGGCAGATTGCCGTACCTGCCCTCGTGCTTCAGACCGTAGCCGACGAGGATGCCGTTGCGCCGGGTGGTGAAGGCGCTGTAGTCGACGGCGAAGTCGGTCTTCCGCTCGTCGGGCATGTCGATGAGGGCCGCGAAGCGCACCTCGCGCGCCCCGTGCTGGCGGAGCTTCTCGGCCAGATAGAGCTCGATGACCCCGGAAGCCACGACATCTTTGAGTACCACGACACTCCGGCCCGAGATCTCTACGGGAATGGGGTAGTGGATGTTCTGAACGGTCTCCGGGCTCTCCAGGGCCTCCGGAGTCTCGGGGTTCTCCGGCGCGTCCGGCGTCTCGACGCGGTCGCCTTCGGAGTACCCGACCTGGATCAGCTCGTAGCGCACCGGCCGGTCGACGGCGCGGACGAGGTCGGCGAGGAAGATGAGCGAGCCCCCGAGGATGGCGAGGAGGAGCGGCTCGGTGTCGGTCTCCTGGGCATCTCCTGGCGGCGCGAAATCGGCGGTCAGCTTCTGGGCGAGATCGGCGACGCTCGCGCTGAGAGCGGCGGCCTCGAACAGGGGCTCGATGCGCGCGGTCTGCGTCGTCGCGCTCGGGGTCTCATGCGGCATCGGCGGCATCGGCGGCATCGGTCATCACCTCGGCAATCCATGCATTGTCTGCGCTCCCGACCCGGAAACGCTCGTCGATCGTCACCCCCGGCACCTGCAAAGTATAGGTGAAACCACCGCCGCCCGCCCGCCGGTCCGCCGGGGGGATCAAAGCCAACCGCTCGCCGCCCTCGCACCCCTCCCAGCGCCAGCCGCCGCCGCAGTCGCAACCGATCTTCTCGGAGCGAGTGAGCTGGCGGAGGAGCTCGGCCTGGGCGGCGGCGGAGGCGGGGTAGGGGGCGCCGGCGCGGCGATGGTGGAGGGCGAGGGCGAAGGGGCGGAGCGGGGTGGGGAGCTGGGCGAAGGCCTGACGGGAGATCGAGATGCCGGTCGGGCCGGTCCGCGGCGCCAAGACCTCGTCCACGGTCGCCTCGATCCGCCGCCGGGCCCCCGCCGCCCGGGCGGCGAGGCGGGCCAGGCGTTCCGGCAGGCCGGGGTCGGCCGCCACGAGTTTGGGGAGGAGCTGGTGACGGAGCCGGTTCCGGACCGGTTTGAGGTCGCGGTTGGTGGGATCGTCGACCGCCTGGAGCCCGGCGGCCGCCACCGCTGCGGCGAGGGCGCTCCGCGGGAGCGCGAGGAGCGGACGGAGGAGACAGCCGTCCACCGGCCGGATGCCGGCGAGGCCGGAGAGGCCGCTGCCGAAGAGGAGGCGCAAGAGCACGGTCTCGGCCTGATCGTCCCGATGGTGGGCGGTGGCGACGTAGCGGGCGCCGGTCTCCCGGCGGAGGGCAGCGAGCCGCTCGTAGCGCATCCGCCGGCCGGCGGCCTCCAGGCCCTCCCCGGGCCGGCAGAGAGCGGCGACCTCCCAGCGCTCGGCGACGAAGGGCACCCCCAGGCGAGCGGCGAGGCGGCCGGCGGCCGCGGCACGCCCGGCGGAGCCGGGATCGAGCCCATGGTCGAGATGGAGGGCGAGAACTTCCAGCGGCCGGCGGCAGGCGAGCTGGGCGAGCCCGGCGAGGAGCGCCGTCGAGTCGGGGCCGCCTGAGAAGCCGACGACGATCCGGTCTCCGTCGGCGAGCGGGGCGCTCTCCCTGAAGAAATGCTCGAGGATGGAGGACAGGTTCATAGGCTGATGCCGCAAATGACGACAATACCTGATGATGCTGGCGATGATGCTGGCAATGCCGATCAGCGCCGGCGATATCGCCGATCTTGGCAGGCTGATGGTGGCGGTGAAGGGATTTGAACCCCTGACACAGCGGATATGAGCCGCTTGCTCTGACCAACTGAGCTACACCGCCTGGAGCGAAGATGAGAGCCGACCGCCAGGGGCGGTCCGCTGTCGCGCGGGGATTATAGCGCGGAGTGACGAGGAGACCAACGTCCGCGCCTCGCCTGGGAGCGCCGGCGGCCTGCCGGGGCGCTCCCAGGGGCACGGACGCTTAGCGGAGGACTTCCTGGCAGCTTCTGAACTGGCCGAAGAACTCCTGCATGGAGGTCGACAGGGCGGGCTCGTTCAGGCGATAGATGACGTTCTGCCCCTGGCGCTGGTCGAGGACCAGGTCCGCCTCTTTGAGCACCGAGAGATGGCGCGAGATCGTCGGCTGCGAGAGATTGAAGTTGCCGACGATTTCGCCGACCGTGCGCTGGTGGTTCTCCAGGAGGCGCAAGATCTCCTGGCGGGTGCCGTCCGACAACGCCTTGAAAACCTTGGTCAGGTGACGCTCCTCACGAAACCCCTGATTGCTGCGGTCGAGATTGGCCATAACCTTCTATTGTCTCCTTTGAGGTAGCCCGTTTCCGTACCGTGCCCTCTGTATGACCGAATTGTAACCTCAATCGAGTTGAAGGAAAGTTGGCAATGCGCTCATGTGTACCCAACTCTGTGCTCACAAACTGAGCACACACGTGCAAACTTCTCTATAACTGAAATTTAGGGGCACAACCGAGGTTGTCACCAGGGCGAAAAAAGAAGAGGCTCCGGAAACCCGGAGCCTCTGGTAAGCGCTTACAGCAGTAGGAGTTCTAGCCGCGGGCCTGTTGGTAGCGCTTTTCGACCGCCGACCAGTTGACGGTATTCCACCAGGCGGTGAGGTAATCCGGGCGGCGATTCTGGTATTTCAGGTAGTAGGCGTGCTCCCAGACGTCGACGCCGAGGATGGGGGTCTTCCCCTCCATCAGGGGGCTGTCCTGGTTGGGCCGCGCCACGACGTCGAGCTTGCCGTCGGCGAGCACCAGCCAGCCCCAGCCGGAGCCGAACTGGTTGGTCGCCGCGTTGTTGACCTTCTCCTTCAGGCTGTCGAAGCTGCCGAAGACCTCCTGGATCGCCTGGGCGACGGTGCCGGTCGGCTGGCCCCCGCCGCCGGGCCCCATGATCTCCCAGAAGAGGCTGTGGTTGGCATGGCCGCCGCCGTTGTTCCGTACGGCGGTGCGGATCCCCTCGGGCACCGAGTTGATGTCCTTGAGGATCTCCTCGACCTTCTTCTTCTGCAGCCCCTCGTGCCCTTCGAGCGCGGCGTTCAGCTTGCTCACATAGGCGGCGTGGTGCTTGTCGTGGTGGATCTCCATGGTCTTGGCGTCGACGTGGGGCTCCAGGGCGTCGAAAGCGTAGGGTAGAGGCGGTACTTCGAACATCGGGGCTTCCCTCCTTCTGGGATCCTTCTGGGGTCAAGGTGGCACGACTGCGGGAGTTGCCGGGCCGGCGGGAAAAACACGGGCGGCCCGGACGGCCGCGGCGGGCGCGTACGAGAGGCGCGATGGAGGCTATCGATGCGTCGATGGGGCAGAACTGGACGGGCCCACGCCTCCCACGCCCGGCATGGGATTGTGCCACGAATGGCAACGGGTGGGGAAACGGAGGGGTGGGGCGGGCTAGCGCAGCTTCTCTTCGACGAACTCGACGTGCTTCCTGACCTTGGGATCGTACTTCTTCATCCGCAGCTTCTCGGTCGAGAGCTTCTTGTTCTTGTCGGTCGTGTAGAAGTAGCCCGTTCCGGCGGACGAGACCAGCTTGATCTTCTCGCGCATGCTGCCAACTCCTGGCCGCGGCGTTCGCGGCGGGGGTAGAAGAAACGATGAATGGCGGGGCCGACGGGACTCGAACCCGCGACCTCCGGCGTGACAGGCCGGCGTTCTAACCAACTGAACTACGACCCCGCAAGGTCGATGGGAGCGGAGGAGGCTTACACCCTCACTCTTGGTGGGAGGTGAGGGATTTGAACCCGCGACCCCCTGCGTGTAAGGCAGGTGCTCTAACCGCTGAGCTAACCTCCCCGCCGCCGAAGAGCGCACATAGTATGCACGGGGTGGGGGGCAAGTCAACTGCGCGGAGCCGGCCGCAGCGAGGTTCCGGGTCTAGACGCCCTGCCCCTCTTGCATCTTCCGCTCATAGCGCCGGAGCGCGTTCAAGACTTCGTACCGGGGGTGTACCGGCAGGGTGACCCGGAAGTAGGTACGCTCCTCGTCGAAATCGAAGCGGGCCTCGGGCGAGCCGTTCTCCCGCATCCGGCGTCGGATCTTGGGGATGCCGGTGCCGCGCCCCTCGGCCAAACGGAGCTCTTTCAAGAGATCTCCGATGCGCCGGTTGCGCGCCGGAACGGGTGGCAGGGTGTGACCGGGTTCGAAGTGCTGGTGTTGGATGCCGGGGACCGGTCCCGGGTAGCTCGTGATCTCCATGCGATTCGGGTAAAGATAGATCTTGACCGGCTCGGGCGGCCCTTCGTAGCTGCGGTGATAGAGGGCATTGGCGATCGCCTCCTCCATGGCCGCGTAAGGATAAGGTGAGGTCCTCTCGACCTCGGCACGGCCTGGGATCTTCTGCACCAGGGTCCCGCCCAGGCTGTCCAGGTAGCGGAGGGAATCCTGGATCTGAGTTGAGATAGGACCGCGGAAGACCCTCTCTTCGAGCAGGTCGCCGCCTGCGTCGTCCCCGAATTGGACCACCTCCGTGCGGGCTCCCCTGAAGAACCGGTCGGGGTCTTCGTTGAAGAACATCAGTGCGACGTTCCGGGGCACCTCGTGCGAATTGACCTTCATCAGCAGGTTCATCTGCCGATAGAGCTGATGCTCGTCTCCCGGGCCGGCACTGTTGAGCAGCTCGCTCCGGACGTCGTGGAGAAAGCGTCGCACCAGGATAGGCGAGAGGTCTTCTATTCGAGCTTCCAGGTTGCGGCGGTCATCGAATGGGACTTTGGCGGCGGCCTCGAAGAGCTGGCGCCGGGTATCCCCATTGGCCTGAATCGTTTCGGGCCCACGCCGGACGTAATAGTGGCGGGGGCTGGCTTTGGCGCTTACGTCCTCTGGTGCTTGGTAGGGGCGAGTGTCCCCTCCGGGGGCGAAGACGACGAGGATCGGTACGTCTCGATGGAGGACGGCAGAGACGAGAGGCTGATAGGCCGGCTCGATCTTCTGGCAGGCACCACGAATCTCCTTCTGTACCCGTTCAAGGTTGACGTCCGCGAGGCCGACAGGGGGTAGTACGGCTCTCCCCTGCTCCTCGGATATTCCGAGGACGACGTAGCCCCCTCCCAGGTTGAGGAGGTCGTTGGCAAAGGCGCACACCGTGCGCACCACCTGCGCCTTGGTCGGCTCGGACCAGGTCGTCTTGAACTCGATCCGGTTGCTCTCGATGGACCTGCCTTGGAGTAGATCTTCGAGATTGATCGGAAGTCCGTCGAGCTCCATTCCCCCATCCTTTCGCTCCGCCGGCTGCAGCGCTCTGGGAGTCTAGCAGGGCCGGGGGAAGGTTCCCCGGGCCCTCAGTGCGCGGCGTAGCCGAGCGCTTCGAGCTGCTTCCTGAGCTCCTCGGGGACCGCCTGCTGGTGCAGGCGGTTCGACATCCCGGCGAAGCGGCGGTGGAGGCGCTGCTTTAGATCGGCGACCCGGGCGGGCTCGCTGCCGGCTAAGTTCTTGGTCTCGCCGGGGTCGTGGGCGAGGTCGTAGAGCTCCTCTCTGGCGATGGGGAACTGGTGGCCGGGAGGGGCGTTGGGGATGCAGATGGGGTCGAAGCCAGCCGGGTTGTCGACCAGCTTCCAGCCGTCGACGAGCGCGGTGTGGACGGGGGCCGCCCCGTACTCCGAGAAGGCCGGCTTTCCCGCCCCTCCCGCCCCGGGCCGTTCGAGGTAGGGGGTGAGGGCCTGGCCGTGCAGCTCGCGCGGCGGGGCCACCCCCACGAGATCGAGGAGGGTCGGGGCGACGTCGATCAGCTCGACCGTCTGCGGCACGACGGCTCCACCCGCCCCGCCCGATCCCGACGGAAAGAGGCCGGGCGCGGCGAAGCCGAGCGGAACGTGGAGGGCGTTCTGGTAGACGGAGCAGGAGTGGTAGAGGTAGCCGTTGTGGGCGTAGAGCTCCTCGCCGTGATCGGAGAGGAAGACGATCAGGGTGTGCTCCAGCCGGCCGGCCGCCTTGAGGCCGTCGAGGAGCGTCCCCACATGATTGTCGCTCCCCAGGATGGCGGCGTCGTAGAGGGCGTTCAAGTGAATGACGTCGCGGGCGTCGAGCGGCTTCCTCTGGGTCATCACCGGGTCGAGCCGCCAGTGCTTGGGCCCCAGCTCGCCCTCGTAGCCGGGGTCGAAGAGCTTCCCCGCCGCGTCCCCCCCGTTGTAGTAGGGGGAGTGGGCGCCGAAGAGGTGCACCCAGAGGAAGAAGGGGGCGCTTCCTTTAGGAGCGGTAGGAGCGGCCGGAGAGGCCGGCGTCGCGGCCGCCCAGTCGAGGGCGCGGCGGATGGTCTTGCCGTCCTGGCCGGCGCTACAGGCGAAGTCGTCCCAGCCCTGGTGGTTGGCCTGGCACATGTTCGAGAGGAAGGCCGAGGTGTGATAGCCCGCCCCGTGGAGGAGCTTGGGGAGGGTGGGGAGGTCGTCGGGGAAGCCGTAGCCGTTCTCGGAGACCCCGTGGGCGCTCGGATAGAGCCCGGTCAGGACCGAGGCGAGCGAGGGCCAGGTGGCGGCCCGCTGCGACATCGCCCCGTCGAACCGGATGCCGGAGGCGAGGAGGGCGTCCATCCGCGGGCTCGTCGCCTGGCGCGCCCGGTAGCCGTAGGCCCCCAGGTGGTCGGCGCGGAGAGTGTCGACCGAGAGCAGCAGCACGTTCCACCCCCGGGCCGCCCCGGAGAGCCGCCGAGGTTTCGCGCCCGCCTGTCCCTCCCGTCCGTCCTTTCCTTCCAGGCTCCCGTTCTTTCCCCGCGGCCCGCAGCCGAGCAGGAGGGTGGGGACCAGGAGGAGGACGGAGAGGAGACGGGCGCGCATCGGGGTCGGGATTGTAGTCCATGAACGGGGGATGCCGGAGGATGCCGGAGGATGCCAGTTGATACCGGTGTGATATCCTTTTCTCTCCCCTTGCCAGGCGGGCCGTTCGGCCCGCGTCGTAGCTTTTTCTCTTTCGCTCTCTGCGCCTCCGCTCCCTTTCGCGAAAGGAGCGGAGCGTGGCGGGAACTGCTGGAACGATGGCGGGGCCTCGGCCCGGGAGGCGGGTCCGGGGTCTCCCCGGCGGCGAGGAAGTCGTGCGGCACTACGGTAGGCGCCTGGAGGCGAAGGCGCGGCGGTTCCTCGTGCAGTTCGGCCTGGCGCCGCGGGCCGAGCAGGTGCAGGAGGTGATGCAGGAGGTCTACTGCCGGCTGCTCGACCGCGACGGGCTGAACGCCTGCCGTGCGGCGAACGAGGCGCAGGCGGTCACCTATCTCTTCCGGGTGGTCGAGAGCGTCGTCGTCGACCAGCTGCGTCACTTGAGGGCCGCCAAGCGCGGCGGTGGCCGGCACCGGCCCCTGCCGAGCGCCGAGGAGCGCCGCCTCGTGGAGAGCAAGATCGACCCCGGCGGGACCCCGGAGGACCGGCTGCTCGCCGCCGAGCGCCGGCGGCTCGTCCTCGCCCACTGGCGGGCCATCGGCCGCGAGATGCAGGGCGAGCGCAACCTCCACATCCTGCGACTGGCGCTGATCGAGGGCTGGTCGAGCCGCGAGATCGGCCGCACCCACAAGCTCGCCCCGAGCAGCGTCGACACCGTCGTCCATCGCCTCCGCCGGCGCCTCTCCGAGGATGGCTTCGACCTGCCCCGGCGGCCGCCGAGCCCCTCCCACAAGCCCCAGAGGCGCTGACTCTAAAGACTCGGACCGGTGGCGGGCCTTGCGGACGCCATCGGGAAGCTCCCGGACGGCGCGTAGAGTCCTCCGGACGCCGTTCGAGACCTCCCGGACGGCGTTCGAGACCTCCCGGACGGAGTTTGAGTCCTCCCGGACGGCGTTTGAGACCTCCCGGAAGCCGTTTGAGACCTCCCGGAGGCCGTTCGAGACCTCCCGGACGCCGTCTGGGACCTCCCGGACAGCTTTTGGAACTTCCGGAACCCGTAGAAAGTCCTCCGGAACTCATGGGAAGTCTTTAAAAACTCGTGGAAAGTCTTCCGGATCTCGTGAAAAGTCTTTAAAAACTCATGGGAAGTCCTTTAAAACGCCTGGAAAGTCTTCTGGCGCTCGTGGAAAGTCCTCGGGAACTCGTGGAAAGTCCTCGGAAACCCCTTGAAAGTCCTCGGCCAAGCCTGCCGGCGACCGAAAAAGGGTGCCAGGTGACCGTGAACCGCCGGCCGGGATATCATCCCGGATCATGCTCCGCGTCTTCACCGACCGCCGTTGCCTGGAGCACCAGGCCCCCCGCGGCTACCCCGAGCGGCCGGACCGGCTGTCGAGCGTTCTCGACCTTCTGAAGAGCCGCGGCTACTCCATCGAGGACGGCGGCGAGGCCGAGGGACACCCGGGGGCCGAGGCGGCGATCGCCGCCGTGCACCATCCGGAGTACGTCGAACGCTTCCGGCGGGCGGTCGAGCGCGGCGACTCGCTCCTCGACTCGGCGGACAACCCGCTGTCGGACGGCACCTTCACCGCCGCCAGGGCGGCGGTCGAGGCGACCCTCCGGGCCGCCGAGCACGCGCTCGCCACCGGGCCGGCCTTCGCCGCCGTCCGCCCGCCCGGACACCATGCCGAGCGCGCCCTCGCCATGGGCTTCTGCTTCTTCAACAATGTGGCGGTGGCCGCCGAGCACCTCCGCCGCCTGGGCGCCTCCCGGGTCGCCATCTTCGACTACGACGTCCACCACGGCAACGGCACCCAGCACCTCTTCGAGAGCCGCGCCGACGTCTTCTACGCCAGCACCCACCAGTACCCGTTCTACCCCGGCACCGGGGCGGCGAGCGAGGTGGGGACCGGCGCCGGGGTGGGGTTCACCCTCAACGTCCCCCTCCCCGCCGGCACCGGCGACCCCGGCTACGCCGCGGCGATCGAGGGGAAGATCCTCCCCGGCCTGCGGAAGTTCGCCCCCGACGTCCTCGTCGTCTCCGCCGGCTTCGACGCCTGGCAGGCCGACCCGCTGGGCGGCATGGCGGTGACCGAGGAGGGTTTTCAGTCCTGGGGCGAGCAGCTCCGCGCTCTCGCCGACGAGGTCTGCGGCGGCCGGCTCCTGGCCGTGCTCGAAGGGGGCTACGACCTGGCGAGCCTGCCTCGTCTCGTCGAGGCCGGGCTTTCGGGACTGGCCGGCGGCGGGCCAGCTCGCAAAGATTGATGCTCGTCTATAATTGACTTTCCTCCGCGCCTGCCTTTACAATCTCTCGAAAAGTTCACGTAGTACTTCAGATTTGGCCTGACATGCCTCGATCCTTCCTGCGCTTCCGCGGCGCTCGAGGTCGCGGGGGCGGGGGGGCGGCAGGCGGAGGTAAGTAGCGATGAAGCGCAACATCGTCCTGGCAGCCATCGTGGTGTCCGTGGTCGCGCTGGCTCCGGCCTCGCCCGCGAACGCCGCCCAGCCCTTCGGATCTTTCGGCGGCAGGGTCGGCGGCGGCAACGCTCTCGACGGCAGCGCCCCCCTCTTCGGCTGGGCGCTCGCCGACAACGGCGTGGCGGCGGTCGACGTCCTCGTCGACGGCCAGATCGACGGCCGCGCCATCTACGGCCGCAGCCGGCCGGGCGTCGGGCTGGCTCACCCCGGCTTCCCCGATTCGGCGCTCCCCGGCTGGGTCTACAACCTGGACACCACCCACTACCTGAACGGCAATCACACGGTGACCGCGCGGGTGCGGAGCAAGAAGGGCGAGACCGCCGACTTGAAGGGGATCCGCTTCCAGTTCGGCAACACCCCCTCCCAGCTCGGCCCCTTCGGCAAGATCGAGTTCCCCAACGCCAACGCCGAGCTCTTCGGCGAGTGCGGCCAGACCTGCCCCGGGGGCAACGGCGCCGACATCATTCTCGACAACCCGCACCGCTACAGCGTCGTTTCCGGCTGGGCGCTCGATACCGGGGTCAACCCGAACGACTCGGGGGTCGGCTACGTCGAGCTACTGATCGACCGCTCGCTCTTCTCGCCCTCCGGCTACAGCAGCAAGATCGGCTGCTTCTACGCCCCGGAGACCGGCGGCCTCACCAACTGCTACGGCCTGCGCCGGCAGGACATCAGCAACAGCTTCCCGCAGCTCCGCGACTCGATCCACAGCGGCTTCCGCTTCGTGCTCGACGTCAGCCAGCTGATCAACTGCGGCCTCTACACCCCCGGCCAGCACACGGTGACCATCCGCGCCGGCGACCAGTTCGGCACCGTCAAGGAGATCGCCGAGATCCCGGTGACCTTCTCCTGCGCCGACTTCGGGACCAACGATCCGTCGGTGGGCGCGATCGACCCGCCGGGGAGCGGCCTGCTCTACAGCGGCCGGGTCTTCGTGACCGGCTGGGCCCTCGACTACCAGGGGATTACCGACGTGACCGCCCTGGTCGACGGAGTCGCCATCGGCTCCTCCGGGGTCACCCTGGCGCGCCCGGGGATCAGCGCTCTCTACCCCGGCTATCCGAACAGCGCCACCCCGGGCTACCAGATCACCTTCAACACCCGCAAGGTCTCGAACGGCCAGCACAAGCTGCAGGTGATCGCGAGCGACACCCTGGGCTCCGACACGCTCTTGGGCGAGGTCACCATCACGGTGGCCAATACGGGCCAGTAAAGCGTGTAGCGGCAGGCCCCCGTGCCTGCCCTATTCTCCGGCTCAGCCCAGGCAACCATTAGCGGTTGCCGCCACCCAGCGCCCCGTCCGTTCGGACGGGGCGTTCCCGTCTCTCCCTGGTGTACCATGCGCGCCATGCCGGCGCCCCCCCAGATCGGTAACGGCTCCGTTGGGTCCCGCGGGCCTGCTCCTTCGGGCGCTCCGCGCAGCCAGTCGCAGGTCCTCGGAGCCAAACGGAGCCAGATCGTCTTCTTCGGCACCCCGGAGTTCGCGGTCCCGACCCTCGACGCCCTGGCGGCGGCGGGGCGGCTGCCGGCTGCCGTCGTCACCCAGCCGGCGCGGCCCGCCGGGCGCGGTCAGCGGACCCAGGATTCACCCGTCGCGCGCTGGGCGCTCGCTCACGATCTCCCCCTCCTGCGGCCCGAGCGGGTGCGCGAGCCGGGGTTCCTGGACGAGCTTCGCGCGGTGGTGGGTGGGGCGCCAGACGTGGCGATCGTCGTCGCCTTCGGCCAGATCTTCCCGCGCGCCCTCCTCGACCTGCCGCGCCACGGCTGCATCAACCTTCACGCCTCGCTCCTCCCGCGCTACCGCGGCGCGGCCCCCATCCAGGCCGCCATCGCCGCCGGCGAGAGGCGGACCGGGGTGAGCACCATGCAGATGGAGGCGGGCCTCGACTCCGGTCCGGTCCTGCTCCAGCGCGAGGTCGAGATCGGCCCGGCCGAGACGGCGGGGGAGCTGGCGCCGCGGCTCGCCGCCATCGGTGGGGCTTTAGTCGTCGAGACTCTGGAGCGGTTGGCGGTTGGCGATCTTGCAGCCCGGCCGCAGGACGCCGAGCTCGCCACCTACGCGCCGCGCCTCTCCCGGGAGAGCGGCGCCGTCGACTGGTCGCTCCCCGCCACCGAGCTCTACGACCGGCTCCGCGCCTACACGCCCTGGCCGGGCCTCACCGCCGAGCTCCGCGGCCGGCCGGTCAAGCTCGTCTGGGCGGTGCCGATCGTGGGGGACTGGCTCAGTTTCGTTCCGAGGACCGGCGACTGGCTGCGCGAAGCGCCCGAAGGAGACGGCCCGCAGGATCAAACTGAGCCAGGACCGATCGTGCCCGCGTCCGCCGCCGACGCCGCCGCGGTGCCGGGGACCTATCTCGGGCTCGTCGACGGCCGGGCGGCGGTCGCCTGCGGGGCGGGCACGGCGCTCGCCATCTTAAGCCTCCAGCGGCCGGGCAAACGGGCGCTACAGGCGGCCGACTTCGTCAACGGCGAGCGTCTCTTGAGAGGCGAGAGCTTCGGCTGAGCCGGGAAGATGAGCAAGCGCCACATCACCCCGCCCCCCGTGTCGCAGACCGGCACCGGCCGCAGCCGCCGGACGACGCCGCGCCGCTCGACCCAGGACAACCTGCGCGCCGCGGCGGGCTGGGTGCTCGACCGCACTCTCGCCTCGCTGTCGCCGGTCGATTCGTTCCTCGACACCGTCCTCGCGCGTTTCGACGAGCGCGACCAGGGGCTCCTCGTCGAGCTGGTGATGGGGAGCCTGCGCTGGCTCCGCCGGCTCGACCACGTCATCGCGGCCGCCAGCAAGAGAGAGATCGAGCAGATCGAGCCCGCCTTCCGGGCGCCGCTCCGGATCGCCGTCTACCAGCTCCTCTTTCTCGACCGGGTGCCGCCGCATGCCGCCGTCCACGAGGCGGTCGAGCAGGCGCACCAGCTCACCCACCGGGGGGGCGCGAGCTTCGTCAACGGCGTGCTCCGCGCCATCGCCCGCGCCCCGCACCTCTCCGAGTGGCCGGTCACCGCCGCCGATGCCGCCGACCCGGCGCGCCAGCTGGGGATCGAGATGAGCCATCCCGACTTTCTCGTCGCCCACTGGCTCGCTCGCTTCGGCCGCGAACGGACCCTCGCCATCCTCGCCGCCAACAACAGCGCCAAGCCGCTCCAGCTCCTCGCCTTCCGCGACCAGGGCGGGCGCGAGCTGCTCGCCGAGGAGCTGATCGACGCCGGGATGGAGGTCGAGCCCGCGGTGCTCTCGCCGCTCGGCCTGACCGTCCGCCGCGGCAACCCGATCGCGAGCGCCGCCTTCACCGCCGGCCGCTTCTACATCCAGGACGAGGCGAGCCAGGTGGCGGCGCTGCTGCCGCCGCCGCGTCCCGGCGAGCGGATCCTGGACGCCGCCGCGGCCCCGGGCGGCAAGAGCTTCGCGCTCCTGGCCGCCGAGCCGGCGGTCGCGCTGACCCTCGCCGACGTCTCGCCGGCCCGCCTCTCGGTGCTCCGCGCCAATCTCCGCCGCCTCGGCCGCGCTCTGCCGGTCCTCGTGGCCGACGCCGGGAAACCGCCCTTCCGGCCGGTCTTCGACCGCGTCGTCTTAGACCTGCCGTGCACGGGGACGGGGACGCTCCGCCGTCATCCCGAGCTCAAGTGGCGGATCAGCGAGGGCGAGATCGGCCGGCTGTCGGAGCAGGCCCTCCGCCTCCTCGCCGGCGCGGCACCGCTCGTCGTGCCCGGCGGCATCCTGGTCGCCATCACCTGCTCGCTCGAAGCGGAGGAGAACGAGGGGGTGATCGCGCGCTTCCTGGCCGGCGATCCCGGCTTTTCCCGCTTTCCGCTGGAGGAGGTGCTGACGGCGCCGCTCGCGGCCAGTATCGAGGGGCCGGGGGCCTGGCGCATCCTGCCCGGCGCCGACCACGACGGCTTCTCCGTCAACGTGCTCCAAAAAGCCGGTACTGGGTCCTCTTGAACCTGCGGGCGGTCTCCTTCGGGCGCTTCGCGCAGCCAGTCGCCCGTCCTCGGATACAAACGGACCCAGTACCAAAAAGCCCGCTAGTAGCTGGCTTCCGGGGCCTTCACCCGTATTGACAGGCCCTCCCCGTTGCCTTATCGTCACGCAGTCATTTCGGCGCAAAACCCAAGCGGAGAAGGAGGAGGAGCGATGGCTGGTAAGGCTGACTTCATCAATAGCATTGTGGATTCCGTAGAAGGTCTGAACAAACGGCAGGCCACCGCGGCTTTCGAGGCCGTGTTCGACGCGATCACCGCGGCTCTCAAGTCGGGCGAGGGCGCCAAGGTCCCCGGCTTCGGCAGCTTCTCGATCTCCGAGCGGGCGGCGCGCAAGGGCCGGAACCCGGCGACCGGCCAATCGATCAACATCAAGGCGAGTAAAAGCGTCCGCTTCAAGGCCGGCAAGGATCTGAAAGAGACGGTCAACAAGAAGCGCCGGAGCCGGAGCACCAGCTAAAGGCTCCAAGGGCGCCGACACTTCGAGAGAGCGTCGAGAGAGCGTTGCGGCGCAACGAGCCCTGTGGCAGCGACTGGAGAGTGCAGCCACGGGGCTTCGCAGTTTCAGGGCAGGTTTGGCGAGCGGCCGCTAGCGGATCTGCTTGTAGAGCCGGGCCAGGCGGTAGGGCGACACCCCGAGGCAGAAGAGCGACCAGATCAGCCAGTTGGTCGCCACCGTCCGCACCACCCCCCCTTCGAGAAAACGGCGGGCTCCGGTCGTGACGAAGTCGTCGATCACGGTCATCCGTCCCAGCTTGCGCAGGCGCCAGGCGAAGTCGAGGTCCTCGAGGATCGGCCAGTCCTTGAAACCGCCGAGGCTTAGAAAAGTGCTCCGGGTGACGAAGTGGGCCTGGTCGCCGAGCGGTAGCCGGGTGAGGCGGGTGCGCAGGTTGATCAGCCAGGCGCCGAACCGGAGCTTCGGCCGGTCGACGTCGAAGCGCAGGAAGAAGGCGCCGCCCCGGGCGCCGGCAGCGACCGCGGCGCGGATGCGCTCGGGGGCGCTCGCCGGGAGGGTGGTGTCGGCGTGGAGAAAGACGAGGACGTCGGCGTTCGCCAGGGCGGCGCCGCGGTTGAGCTGCTCGCCCCGTCCGGGCGAGCCCGAGACCGTGCGGGCGCCGAGCGCTGCCGCGACCGCGAGCGTGCGATCGGTGCTGCCGCCGTCCGAGATCACCACCTCGTCGGCGAGCGCGAGCGCCGCCGGCAGAGTGCGCCGGAGCACCGCTTCTTCGTCGAGCGTCGGCATCACGATGGCAAGGCGCATGGGTCGGTGTAGCATACCCGCGGAAGAAAGCAGACCATGAGCCAGGGCAACTTCAGTCACCTCGATCCCCAGGGCCAGGCGCAGATGGTGGACGTCTCGGAGAAGCCGGTGACCCGCCGGGTGGCCGAGGCCTCCTGCCGGGTGCTGCTCTCCGCCCAGACCGTCGTCCGGCTCGCCAATCTCCCCAAGGGGGACGCCTTCGCGGTGGCGCGCCTCGCCGGCATCCAGGGGGCGAAGAAGACCGGCGACCTGATCCCGCTTGCCCATCCGCTGGCGCTCGACCAGGTGGAGATCGAGATCCTGCCCATCCCCGAGGGGGTCGAGATCCGCAGCCGGGTCGTCGTCAACGCCCGCACCGGGGCCGAGATGGAGGCGCTCGTCGCCTGCTCGACCGCCGCCCTCGCCCTCTACGACATGGTGAAGGCGGTGGAGCGCGAGGCGGTGGTGACCGACCTGCGGCTCGAAGCGAAGAGCGGCGGCCAGCGCGGCACTTTCCGCCGGCCGTCCTCGCCGGTACCGTCGCCGCGATGACCCCGGAGGTCCTGCCAGAGGTCAAACCGGCCTCGACCGGCTCCTCGCCGAGCCCGAGCGGCTCGCCGGCCGGCGCTACGGCCTCCTCGCCCATGGCGCCTCGATCACCCGCGATCTCCGCCCGGCCCACCGCGCGCTCGCCGGGACGGGCACGCCGCCCGCCGTCCTCTTCGGGCCCGAGCATGGGTACTACGGGGTCGAGCAGGACATGGTGGCCGCCGAAAGCCTCCGCGATCCGTGGACCGGCATCCCCATCCTCTCGCTCTACGGCGATGCGGAGTCCTCGCTTACCCCCCTCCCCGCGGCTTTCGCCGGCCTCGATCTGCTCCTGATCGATCTCCAGGACGTCGGCTCGCGCTACTACACCTACGCCGCCACCGCGGTCTGGGCGGCGGAGGCGGCGCTCGCCGCTGGCTGCGAGGTCTGGGTGCTCGATCGTCCCAATCCTCTGGGCGGCGAGGTCGTCGAGGGGAATCTCCCGGAGCCCGGCTACGACTCCTTCGTCGGCGCCTTCAAGACCCCCGTGCGGCACGGCCTGACCTTGGGGGAGCTGGTGCTCCTCGAAGCGCGGCGTCGGGGAAGGGGGAGCTGGGAGGGGCGCTTCACGGTCTGGGAGATGAGCGGCTGGCGCCGCGCCATGAGCTGGGAGGAGACCGGCCTCCCCTGGATCGCGCCGTCCCCCAACATGCCGACGACCCTGACCGCCCAGGTCTACCCCGGCGGCTGCCTGGTCGAGGCGACCGAGCTCTCCGAGGGGCGCGGCACCACCCGCCCGTTCCAGCTGACCGGCGCCCCCGAGCTCGACCCGGTGGCCCTCGCCGACCGGCTGAACGCCCTCGCCCTCCCCGGCGTCGCCTTCCTCCCGACCTACTTCCGGCCGCAGTTCCAGAAGCAGGCCGGGAAGGTCTGCGGCGGGGTCGAGCTGGTGGTCACCGACCCCCGCCGTTTCCGCTCCTACCGCGCCGGGGTGGAGCTCCTCGCCGCGGCGAAGGCCGTCGGCCCCGAGGTCTTCGCCTGGCGGACGGCCCCCTACGAGTTCGTCGCCGACCGCCCGGCGATCGATCTCCTCACCCGCTCCCCGGCCTGCCGGGAGGCGCTCGAATCGGGCCGCCGCGAGGATCTCCTCGCCTGGTTCGCCACCTGGGAGGCCGACGAGGCCGCCTTCCGCGCCGAGTGCGCCGAGATCCTCCTCTACCCATGAAGAATCCCCACCTGCTCTTAGTCGACCTCGGTCCCGAGCGCTTCGCCGCGCTCTTTGCCGCGGCGCGGGAGATCGGCCTCCGGATCGGCTGGCTCGACCTCCTCCCTCCGACCCCTCCGACCCCTCCGATACCGCCGACTCCGCTCCCGGCCGACCTCGAAGCGGCGGCGGGGGAGGGGGCTCTCCGGGCGGTGGCGGTCGGCGGCGGCCGGAGCGTCGCGGTCAAGCCGATGCGCGGCGTGCCGGTGATCGGCGACCTCCTCCGCGAGCACTTCCGCGGCGCTGTCCTCGTCCTCGTGCGCGGCACCCTGGAGCCCGCCATTCCCTCTAGCGAAGCCCCCCGGCTCAGCCTCGAAGGGGAGAGCTTCAAGGTCGCCCCACCGGGGGAGGCGGCGCGCCTCTACACCGCGGGCGACCTCGCCGCGGCGCTCCGCCGGCCCCGGCCTTGGGGATAGTGCAGTGCGGCTGAAATACGCTACCGTTAGCGCGGACACCGAAGAACCGCGAATCCTCTCCCTCAAAGCGTGTCATCCTGAGCGCTGCTAGCCTCGAACATGCGGATCTGCCTCTGCTCGACCCAGGTGCCCTTCTCCTACGGCGGGGCGGAGATGCTCGTCGAGTCGCTGCGGGACGAGCTGCTGCGCCGCGGCTTCGAGGTTTCCGTCGTCACCCTCCCCTTCGCCTGGACCTCCCGCCTCCAGATCTTGAAGAGCGCCATGGCCTGGCGGCTCGTCGACCTGACCGAGGCCGGGGGGAAGAAGATCGACCGGGTGATCGCCACCCGTTTTCCCTCCTACCTCGTCAAGCACCCCCACAAGGTGGTCTGGCTCGTCCACCAGATGCGCCAGGTCTACGACCTCCTCGGCACCCCCTACAGCGACTTCGCCGAGACCGGGCGCGACAAAAAGATCATCGACATGGTGCGCGCCATGGACCGGCGGACCCTGGCCGAGGCGCGCGGGCTCTACACCATCTCCCAGAACACCGCCGATCGCCTGAAGCGCTGGAACGGCCTCTCCGGCACCGCCCTCCACCCGCCGCCGCGCCTCGCCTACCACGAGGGGGAATTCGGGGACTACGTTTTCTCGGTCGGCCGGCTCGACGAGCTGAAGCGCTTCGACCTCCTGATCCGCGCCGTCGCCCAGGCGGCGACCCCGGTGCGCTGCAAGATCGCCGGCAGCGGGCCGGAGGAGGGGGCGCTCCGCGCCCTGGCGGCGAAGCTCGGGGTGGCCGAGCGGGTGGAGCTCCTCGGCTGGGTGGACGACCGGGACCTCCCGGCGTTCTACGCCGGGAGCCTCGCCGTCTTCTACGCCCCCTATGACGAGGACTACGGCTATGTGACGGTCGAGGCGATGAAATCGGGGAAGCCGGTCCTCACCGCCGCCGATTCGGGCGGCACCCTGGAGTTCGTCGTCGACGGCGAGAACGGCTTCGTCGTCCCCCCCGGCGGAGCGCGGGAGCTGGGCGCGCGGATGGACCTCCTCTACCGCGACCGCGACCGGGCCCGGGCGCTCGGCGCCGCCGGCAGGGCGCGGGTGGCGGTCGTCGACTGGGATCACGTCATCGCGGCTTTGACCGGATAGATCGGCGGGGTAGACGGATGAGCCTCAAAGTCGCCTACGCGAGCCCGCTCCCGCCCCAGCAGACCGGGATCGCCGACTACAGCGCCGAGCTCCTGCCGCACCTGGCGGAGCACCTGGATCTCGAGCTGTTCGCCGAGGACCCGCACCGGGTGATCCCCGCCCTCGCCGGGCGTTTCCCCGTCCACAGCCTGCGTACCCTGCCGGAGCGGGCGGGGCGCTACGACGCCGTCCTCTACCAGCTCGGCAACAGCGCCGACTATCACGGCCGGATCTACAAGACCCTCCAGGAGGTCCCCGGGGTAATCGTCCTCCACGAGTACGTTCTCCATCACCTGGTGCGCGGGCTCACCCTCGTCCGCGGAGACGCCGCCGGATACCTGGAGGAGATGCGCTACGCCTACGGCCGCTCCGGGCTCGCCCTCGCCAGAAGGAGCCTCGACACCGGCATTCCGGTCGACGTCTGGGGCTACCCGCTCTTCGAGCGCGCGGTCGACGCCGCACTGGGGGTGATCGTCCACAGCGAGACGACCCGGCGGCGGGTGTTGCAGAGCCGGCCGCTCACCCGGATCGCGAAGATCCCCCACCACCTGAGCCTCGCCGAGCTGCCGGGAATGCCGGGAATGCCGGGGATGCCGACCCTCACCCGGGAGGCGGCGCGGGCGGCCCTCGGTCTGCCGCAGGATGCCTTTCTCGTCGCCAGCTTCGGCTTCATCACCCCGGTCAAGCGCCTGGACGTGGCCCTCCGCGCCTTCGCCCGGCTCCGCCGCGAGGCGCCGAAGGCCCAATACCTCCTGGTGGGGGACGTCTCGCCCTACTACGACTTGGGCGCGGTTTTGAAACCGGAGCTTCAGGAGGGTGTGGTGAAGGTGGGGCACACGGAGCTGCCGGACTTCCTCCGCTACATGGTGGCGGCGGACCTGGCGGTCAACCTCCGCTACCCCTCGGCGGGCGAGACCTCGGGGACGGTCGTGCGGCTTCTCGGGCTCGGCCGGGCGGTGGTGGTGAGCGACGACGGCACCTTCTCCGAGATCCCCGACGGCTGCTGCGCCAAGGTCCCCCTGGACGAGGCGGAGGAGGAGACCCTCTTCGCCTACCTGCAGCTCCTTTATAGAGACGGGGCGCTCCGCCAGGAGATGGGGGAGAACGCCCGCCGGCACATGGCGGAGCACGCGACCCTCGCCGGCTCGGCCCGCGGCTACGCCGATTTCCTGAAGAAGATCGCCGCTGCCCGGTCGGCGGGAATCGCCCCCTTCCGCCCCGCCCCACCCCTCGCGCCCTATCCCGCCGACGACGTTCTCACCGACCTGGTAGCCGAGCTGGCCGCCGAGGCGTCGGACCTCGGGGTGGGGGAGGGGGACGAGGAGCTGCTGGCCGGGCTGGCGGAGGTGGTGGTGGAGCTGGGTCTGGACAAACCAGTCTCTTAGATAGATCTTTTTTACGGCTCTCGACAAGGGCAGGGGCATGTGCCTTGCAACCTCCCCCTCCCCAGCCGCGCCTTCGGCGCGCGGCACGCTTCGGGCCTCGTGGGAAGTCTCTCTTCCTCGGGGATCCCGAGCGAGGATCTGCTCCTGGAAGGAGGTTTCATGCCCTATACCCGCCGCCAGTTCGTTGTAGGCTCTGCCGCCGCGCTCGGTGCCCTCTCCTCGACCGGCCGTTCGCTCCTGTGGGCGGCTCCCCGCAAGAAGCTGCCGAAGCCCGAGAAGAGCGGCATTCGTCACGTCGTCGTGGTGATGATGGAGAACCGTTCCTTCGATCACCTGCTCGGCTGGCTCCCCGGCGCCGACGGCCGGCAGGCCGGCCTCGTCTATACCGACAGCCAGGGGATGACCTTCCCCACCTACCCTCTGGCGCCCGACTACCAGGGCTGCGGCCACCTCGATCCCGATCACTCCTACGATGGCGGCCGGATCGAGTACGACAACGGAGCCTGCGACGGCTGGCTGCGCGCCGCCAACGACCGCTACGCCATCGGCTACTACACCCAGAACGACCTGCCGTTTCTCGGCAAGGCCGCCCCGGACTGGACGGTCTGCAGCCGTTACTTCGCCCCCATCATGGCGCCGACCTACCCCAACCGCATCTACCAGCACTCGGCGGTCACCGACCGGCTGGACGACTCGCTCTCCCTCTGCACCCTGCCGACGATCTGGGATCGCCTCGCCGACGCGGGGGTTTCCGGGCGCTACTATTTCAGCGACAACCCCTTCCTGGCTCTCTGGGGTGTCAAGTATCTCCCGATCATGCGGCCCTATGCCGAGTTCCTGGCGGACTGCGCCGCCGGCACCCTCCCCGCGGTCTCCTACGTCGACCCGCCGTTTCTCGGCGAGGACACCGGCACCTCCTCCGACGACCACCCGCACGGCGACATCCGCGCCGGCGAGTCGTGGCTCTACCGGACCTATCGGGCGGTGACGACGGGCCTCGACTGGCAGCACACGGTGATGGTGATCAACTTCGACGAGTGGGGCGGGTTCTTCGAGCACATCGCCCCCGAGGAGGCGCCCGACGTGAATCCCGCCTACGCGCTCCGGGGCTTCCGGGTGCCCTGCGTTCTCGTGTCGCCCTTCGCGGCGCCCGGTGCGATCGTCCAGGATACCTTCGACCACACCTCGGTTTTGAAGATGATCGAGTGGCGCTGGGACCTGCCGCCTCTCTCCGTCCGCGACGCCGCCGCGAACAACCTCGCGGACGCCCTGGACTTCAAGCTCCATCGCCACATCGCTCCGGACTACGTGGTGCCGCCGTTCGTGTCGGCGGCGTGCCCGGGGACGTAGAAGAGACGACGGCGCGGGGGGGCAGGAAAGTCCTTCCCGCGGCCTGGAAAGCTCTCCGCGCCGACGCGGAACGCTCCCCAGCAGGGAAGAGGGAGAGGCGATCCTCGGAGGACCGGTTCGGGAGGTTCGGAACCGGTCCTCGGAATTTACAGAACCGCGTCGCTGCCTAGCGGCCGGGAACCCGGCAGCAGAGCGCCCAGCAGTTGCCGGTCCAGGTGTTGCCGCCGCCGTTGTATCCGAGGCACTGCCACTGGTTCGAGAAGGGGTTCGAGCCCAGGAGCTCGTCGCCGGAGGTCCAGGCCGTGCCGAGCTCGATGCCGCCGCCGGTGAGAGTGTAGCCGGTGTCGCAGGCCGGCGAGCCGATGTTGAACTGGGTGCCGGTCGCGGCGGAGAAGGGGGCCGAGAGCCGCTCGCACTGGAGCGCCGTCGCGGCCGATTGGGCCATGTAGCCGAGGACGTCGATCACCAGGTGGGTGCCGCTGACGTCGGCGCGCACGAGGAGGTCGTGGGTGCAGTCGCCACCGGTCGAGGTCGAGCCGTTGCAGATCGGCACCACCAGGCCGTTGGCGATGGCGAGGCCGGGGACGTTGGCGTAGTTGATGACGGCCGCGTTGGGCGGCGCCGGGTTCGAGGAGTCCCAGGGCCAGGCGCGGAGGTCGCCGGCGCCTGCGGGAGTGACGACGGTGAAGTTCAGGACCGCGGCCTTGGCGAATGGAAACGGAATACCGCAGGAGGAGGCGGCGCCGCCGGCGACGTCGAGCGCGACCGGGGTCCCGGGGTGGAGCGGACCCGTGCCGGCGCCCTGCACCCCGGAGCTGGGGCGCGAGTCGTAGATCCGGCAGGGGGTGACCGGGGTGTAGGTCAGGTCGTTCGTCGAGCTCCCCAGGGTTTTCCCGATCAGCGTCGCCCTGTCGGCCGCGGCGAGTTTCGCCAGCTCGTCGGCGGGGAGCGCCAGGAGCTTGCCAATGATGTCGGCGCGGAGGTGGGGGTCGAGATCCTTGCCCATGGCCTCACGAAGGTCGCGGAGGATGCCTTCCACCTGATCGCTCTTGGCGAAATCGGCGGTCGGCGAGGCCGGGGCTCCGGCCTTCTCGCCTGCCGGGGGTCCGCCGGGTACCTGGCCGGCCGCGAGGAGCGGCAGGCTTGTCGTGGCTCCCAAGAGGAGGATGGCGCAGCAAAGATGGGGTCTCATGGGTCTCTTTCTCCTAGGTCGGTTGGAGGTGGGTGATGCAGGTCCTTCTCTCTGACAGGCGCTTCGGCGAACGATTTGTTACGCTGCAACGAATCTGCCAGTGCACCCCCTCTACAGTAAGATCTCCGGCGTGCGATCCCGCGGCTGTCTCCTCTCCCTCGTCCTCCTCCTCGCTCTTTGCGGGCACGTCTGGTACCACTACCTCCCGCGCCTGCGGCCCGCCGTTCCCGATCCTCAGGACCTGCCGGGGCGGCTTCTCGCCTCGGGGGCGTTCGACTCCTGTTTCTGGATTCCTTATCCGCACCAGAACCTGGGGATTTTCGCCGCCCACCTTCCGGATGGGGAGGCGTTCGTCGGGGCGGCGGCCCGGCTCGCCGGGGTGGCGGCCCCGGAGCTGCCGGGATTCGGCCCCTTCGCAGTGCCCCCGGCGAGCGAGATCACCGCCTGCTCGGAGCGCGACGGCCATGGCTTCGTCGTCGCCGCCCGGATCTATCCCGCCGTCTCCTGGGTGGCCAAGGCCGCCGGCCGGCTCGCCGGCAACCCCTGGCTCTCGGGCGGTACGGTCGAAGAGGAGAAGCGCACCGTGCGAGTCGCCTGGCAGGGGAGCCTGTGGACGGTCGCGACCGGCGACCTTCCGGCTCTCCCCCCCGCCACCCCCGCCCCACCCGCCACTCCGGGTCTTCCGGCGCTCGCCGCCGTCGCCCTCAGAACCCCGGTATCGGTCTTCCCGGCCGGCACCTACCGGCTGCGGCTGAGCGCGGGAGGCGCCACCTTGGCCCTCGACGGCAGCCCGCCGGCGCCGCCCGAGCTCGCGGTGCCCGCGGGCGCCCAGCCGATCCTCTTCGCCGCCGCGGCGCCGAGCGCCAAGGCGTCCGCCGCCGCCTTCGCTCTCTTTCCGAACGTCGTCTCCGGTTCGCTCCAGCTTCCCGGGGCCGCTGCCTTCTACCCGCCGGGTGGCCGGCAGCGCTGGTCGCTCCCGGCCCAGAACCTGATGGATCTGGTGACCGGCCGGCTGCCGCGGGGGAATGCGGGGGGCTGGGCGGTGGTTGCTCTCGACGCCGCGAGTCTCGCGGAGGCCGAGGCGCTGGCACCGGGCCTGGCGCAGCTCGTCCCGCCGGGAATCGCGGACCCCGGCGCCGCCCTCCGAACGCTGCGGCTGGGCCTCTGGGTCGATCCGCCGCGGGCGCTCGCCATCGTCCACCGGTTGCGCTCGGCTCTCGAGGCGGTGCCCTTTCTCGATCCCGAGCAGGTGCGGCGCTGGCGCGACGCGGAGACCGTCCTCACCCCCCTCGCCCGCTGCGGGCGGGCGGCGCTGGCGACGGCCGGTCCCCCGGATGTGTTCACCCTGCGGCTCTCCGGCTGTAATTGACAGCGGGGGGCCCAATCCCATAGCTTACGCGTTTGGCCACGGTTGGAGGTCTCCCATGCGCATTTGGCTCGATCAGGTACGAGAGGAACCTTTCAGCTGGGCCGAGACGGAGAAGGTTGAGGCGGCGGAGCTCGATCGTCCGGAGCTTTTGGAGCTCGGGCCGGTCGCCTGGCGCGGCCAGGTGATCTACGTCGCCCCCGGGTTTCTACTCCGGGCGCACCTCTCCTACGACCAGACGTTGAACTGCAATCGGTGTCTGCAGCCGATCCACGACCCGGTGAAGGCGGACGTCGAGCTGATGATCGAGATCGAGCGCCCCGGCCAGCATTTTGGGGGCCCAGCGGGGACCCATGGAGGCGGCGAGCACGAGCTGAGAGACGCGGATCTGGGGACGATGTACGTCGAGGGCGAGATCCTCGAGACGCGCCCCATTCTCATCGAGCAGCTGCAGCTCAACATCCCCATGAAACCGCTCTGCCAGCCCGACTGCAAGGGGCTCTGCCCGGTCTGCGGCATCGACCGGAACACCGGCAGCTGCACCTGTGAGGAGAAGAGCGAGGACCCCCGCTGGGCGGCCCTCGCCGCTCTCCGGGACCGCTTGCCCGGCTAGCGCGACCGGACGCCGGGATAGACTAGAACCGTTACCGTACCCCTAGAACGAAGGTTATTTCGAGGCCACGACGATGCCGAATCCCAAAACACGCCATTCCAAAGCCCGCCGCGACCGGCGCCGGGCTCACGACGCCCTGCCTCAGCCGGCGATTTCGACCTGCGCCAACTGCGGCGAGGCCAAGATCCCCCATCGCGCCTGCCCGAAGTGCGGCCAGTACCGCGGCCGGCAGGTGATCGAGGGCACCGAGAACGTCTAGCGCCGGCCCCGGGCTGCTCCCACCTCTCTAGCCGATCATGCTGCGCATCGCCGTGGATGCCATGGGTGGAGATTTCGCGCCGCAGTGTGCGGTGGAGGGAGCCGTGCGTTCGGCGCGCGAGGACGGTGCCGCGATCCTCCTGGTCGGCGACCGGGCGCAGATCGAGGCGGAGCTCGCCCGCCTCCAGTTCCGCGCCGCGGGCGGCCCCGCTGGCGATAGTGGCGCCGTTGGCGATAGCGGCCCCGGAGCCATCGAGATCGTCCACGCCGAGGAGGTGGTGGGGATGGACGAGCCCGCCATCACCCCCATCCGCAAGAAGCGCCGCTCCTCGATCCGCCTCTGTGCCGAGCTGGTGAAGGAGGGGCGGGCCCAGGCCATGGTGACCGCCGGCAACACCGGGGCGGCGATGATCTGCGCCAAGATGGTGATCGGCACCATCCCCGGCGTCGACCGGCCGGCGCTCGCCGCCGTCCTCCCCAACGCCACCGGCCGCACGGTCCTCCTGGACGTCGGCGCCAACGTCGACACCAAGCCCACCCAGCTGCGTCAATTCGCCGTCATGGGCCACTTCTACGCCCAGGCGGTGATCGGCACCGCCGCGCCACGGATCGGCCTGATGTCGATCGGCGAGGAGGAGGGGAAGGGGACGGACCTGACCCGCGAGGTCTTCCGGGTGCTCAAGAAGACGGGGCTCAACTTCATCGGCAACGTCGAGGGGCGGGACGTCTTCAACGGCACGGCGGACGTCATCGTCTGCGACGGCTTCGTCGGCAACGTCGTCTTAAAAAGCGCCGAGGCGTTGGCCGAGCTGATCGGCAAGATGCTCAGAGAAGAGCTCGGGCGGAGCCTCCGCACCAAGGCGGGGTACCTCCTCGCCAAGCCGGCCTTCGACCGCTTCCGAACCCGGGTCGACTACAGCGAGTTCGGCGCCGCCCCGCTCCTCGGGGTCAACGGCGGCTGCTTCATCGGTCACGGCCGCTCGAACGCCCACGCGATCCAGAACGCCGTCCGCCGGGCGGTCGAGTTCTCGGCCGCCGAGCTGCACCGGAAGATCCACGACAAGGTGGCGGAGCTGCAGGCCCAGGAGGAGCGGCTCCTCGGCGGTCCCGACGACTCCGGCGACTCTCGGGAGGCCTCGGCCGGATGATCGCCTTCACCTTCCCCGGCCAGGGGTCGCAGAAGGTGGGGATGGGCCGCGCCTGGGCCGACGCCTCGGCGGCCGCCCGGCGGACCTTCGAGGAGGCCGACGAGGCGCTCGGCTTCCCCCTCTCGAAGCTCTGCTTCGAGGGGCCGGAGGAGGAGCTCGGCCTGACCGCCAACACCCAGCCGGCCCTCCTCGCCACCTCGATCGCCGTCCATCGCGCGCTCGCCGAGCAGCCGGGCACCAATCTCGTACCGGTGGTGATGGCCGGGCACAGCCTGGGCGAGTACTCGGCCCTGGTGGCGGCGGGCGCCCTGGACTTCGCCACCGCGCTCCGACTCGTCCGCCGGCGGGGCGAATGCATGCAGGACGCGGTGCCAGTGGGAGAGGGCGCCATGGCCGCCATTCTCGGCATGGACGCCGACGCCGTCGCGGCCCTCGCCGCCGATGCGACGGCGGACGGAGCCGCTGGCGAGGTCTGCGCGGTGGCGAACTTGAACGGCCCGGGGCAGACGGTGATCGCCGGCCACAAGGGGGCGGTCGACCGCGCCGTGGCCCTGGCGAAAGAGCGGGGGGCGAGGAAGGCCACCCTCCTCGCCGTCTCGGCCCCCTTCCACTCGCCGCTCATGCGGCCGGCGCGGGAGGCGATGGCGGGCCTCCTCGCGGCGACCGCGTTCGCCGACCCGCGGGTGCCGGTGATCACCAACGTCGACGCCGCCCCGGTGACCACGGGCGCCGCCGCCCGGGACGCCTTAGTCCGCCAGATCGACAGCCCGGTGCGCTGGGTCGAGTCGGTGCTCCTCATGGCGGAGCAGTTTGGGGTGACGACCTTCGTCGAGGTCGGCCCGGGGACGGTCCTCTCCGGCATGAACCGCCGGATCGCCGTCGGCACCACCTGCGCCGCGGTGGGCGATCCCGACCTGCTGCGCAAGTTTCTCGACGGGCAGAGCGAGAAGGCGGCGGAGAGGGCGGAGAAGGCATAGTGGAGGCGACCGGCATGTTCAGACTCGACGGCAGGACCGCCCTGGTGACCGGGGCCTCGCAGGGGATCGGCGAGGCCGTGGCCCGCCGGCTCGCGGCCCAGGGGGCGAAGGTGGTGCTCGCAGCGCGCAACGTCGAGAAGCTCGCCGGGGTGGCGGGCGCCATCGCCGCGGCCGGCGGGGCGGCCCACTCGCTGGCGCTCGACGTCTCTCGGGCGGAGACGGTCGGCGGGCTCCTGAAGGGCCTGCCCGCCGAGTTCGCCGAGATCGACATCCTGGTCAACAACGCCGGGGTCACCGCCGACGGCCTCCTCCTCCGCATGAGCCTGGACGACTGGGAACGGGTGTTGAAAACCAACCTGACCGGCGCCTTCGTCTTGACCAAAGAGCTGGTGCGGGGGATGATGCGGCGCCGCTGGGGGCGGGTGATCTCGATCTCCTCGGTGGTCGGCCTGATGGGAAACGCCGGGCAGGCCAACTATGCGGCCTCGAAGGCGGGGCTCATCGGCTTCAGCAAGTCGCTCGCCCGGGAGCTGGGGAGCCGCAAGATCACCGTCAACGTCGTCGCCCCGGGGTATATCGAGACCGCCATGACGGCGGCGCTCCCCGAGGCCAGCCGGACCGAGCTCAGCTCCGCGATCGCCCTCGGGCGGCTCGGCACCGTCGACGACGTCGCCGCGGCCGTCCTCTACCTGGCAAGCGAGGAGGCGGGCTACGTCACCGGCGAAACCCTGAACGTGTCGGGCGGGCTCTACATTTGAGCCGTGTGGACTAGGGCCCGCCCTTTGTGTTAGAACCGGACCCCGAAAAGGAATGTAAGGAGGGATACCCATGGCGGTTGCAGACAAGGTCAAGAGCATCATCGTCGAGCAGCTCGGCGTCGACGCCGACGAGGTCACCAACGACGCGAGCTTCACCGACGACCTGGGCGCCGACTCGCTCGACATCGTCGAGCTGGTGATGGCGTTCGAGGAGGAGTTCGGAATCGAGATCCCGGACGAGGAAGCCGAGAAGATCAGCAACGTCCGCGAGGCAGTCGAGTACATCGAGCACAACGCCGGCGACCAGAACTAGTCACCCTCCGTAACGGACTTCAAACTCCAGGCCGATCTCCCAAGAATCTTGAATTCCCCCGTGCGCCGCCGCGTCGTCGTTACCGGAGTAGGGCTGGTGTCCCCCCTCGGGGTGGGCACCGAGGTCAACTGGCGTGCGCTTTTGGCGGGCAAGAGCGGGATCGGTCCGATCACCCGTTTCGACGCCACCGACTACCCGGCGCGGATCGCCGGCGAGGTCCCCGGGTTCGATCCCCAGGACTACGTGGAGAAAAAAGAGGTCAAAAAGAGCGACCTCTTCATCCACTTCGCCCTCGCCGCCTCGCGCTTCGCCATCGAGAACTCGGGGCTCGTGATCGACGAGGGCAACGCCGACCGGGTGGGGGTGGTCATCGGCTCCGGGATCGGCGGCCTGCCGCTCATCGAGGCGACCCACACGATCCTCATGGAGCGCGGCCCCAGCCGGGTCTCGCCATTTTTCATCCCCGGTTTGATCGTCAACATGGCGGCCGGGCAGGTGTCGATCCGCTACGGCGCGCGGGGCCCCAACACCTCGCCGGCAACCGCCTGCACGACCGGCCTCCACGCCGTGGGCGACGCCTTCCGGCTGATCCGCAACGGCGACGCCGACGCCATGATCGCCGGTGGCAGCGAGGCGGTGGTGACGCCGCTCGCGGTCGCCGGGTTCTGCGCCATGCGGGCCCTGTCGACCCGCAACGACGATCCCCAGCATGCTTCGCGCCCCTGGGACAAAGATCGCGACGGCTTCGTGATGAGCGAGGGGGCTGGGATCGTCATCCTGGAGGAGCTCTCGGCCGCCCTGGCGCGAGGGGCGCCGATCTACGCCGAGGTGGCGGGCTACGGGATGAGCGCCGACGCCTACCACATCTCGGCGCCCCACCCCGAGGGGCGCGGCGCGGTGCTCTGCATGCAAGCGGCGATGAAGGACAGCGGTCTCCCCTTGGAGTCGGTGGGCTACATCAATGCCCACGGCACCTCGACCACCTTGGGCGACCTCTCCGAGGTCTCTGCCATCAAGCAGGTCTTCGGCGAGCACGCCTACCAGCTCGCCGTCTCCTCGACCAAGTCGTCGACCGGCCACCTCCTCGGTGCCGCCGGCGGCCTCGAATCGGGGATCCTCGCCCTCGCCATCCGCGAGCAAGTCCTCCCGCCGACGATCAACCTCGATGAGCCGGGCGAGGGCTGCGACCTCGACTTCGTGCCCAACCAGGCGCGAAAGGCGGATCTCTCGGTGGCGATCACCAACTCGTTCGGCTTCGGGGGGACGAACGCGTCGGTGGTAATGAAGAAGTACAGCGAGTAGGGCCTACCGCTTCTCCCTCAACTCCACCTTCTCCACTTTCACCTCCTCGTCCAGGTTGCGGTCGAAGAACTCCGTCATCCGCTCGTAGAAGTGGCGGTTGGCCTCTTCCTTGAAGCCGTGCTTCTGGCGCGGGTAGATCGCCTCTTCGAAGGGGATTTTGGCCTTGACCAGCTTGTCGGTGAGGACGATCGTGTTTTGGGGATGGACGTTGTCGTCCGCCGTGCCGTGGATGAGGAGGAGCCGGTCCTTCAAGCTCTCGGCGAAGGTCAGGGGCGAAGAGAGGCGGTAGCCCTCGGGGTTGTCCTGGGGCCGGTCCAGGTAGCGCTCGGTCCAGATCGAGTCGTAGAGTGCCCAGTCGGTGACCGGGGCGCCGGCGACCCCCGCCTTCCAGACCCCGGGGGCGTTGAACAGGCAGTAGAGGGTGTTGGCGCCGCCGCCCGACCAGCCCCAGAGGCCGAGCCGGGAGGTGTCGACCCAGCCGAGCTTCTTCAAGTACTCGACCCCGGCCAACTGCGCCTCCAGGTTGCCGTTCCCCATCCGCCGGTGGTCGCGGTCGCCGCCGGCCCGGCCGAAAAAGACCGAGGAGCGGTTGTCGACCATGAAGACCGCATAGCCGCGGCTCGCCATCAGCTTGTGCCAGGCGTTGCGGCCCCGGGTATCCCAGCTGTTGAGCACCACCTGGGAGCTGGGGCCGCCATAGTGGTAGAAGATCGCCGGATAGCGGCGGCTGGGATCGAAGCCGGCCGGTTTCAAGAGGCGCGCGGGTAGCCTGACCCCACCCGGACCGTCGATCGTCAGATACTCCCAGCGCGGCAGGGCGGCCGCGTCGTAGAGCGGCGGCGACGCCGGGAGGGTCGCGACCTCGGTGCCGTCGCTCCGGCGGACGGTCGCCACGTTCGGGTGGTCGCCGTCCCCCCAGGTGTGGACCCAGGCACCGGTCTTCTCGGAGACAAGGGCGGTGTTGGTCCCCGCCGTGGTGGCGAGCTTCTCCACCCGGCCGTCCGCGATCCGAACCCGGAGTACCTGGCGGTCGGTGGCGCCCAGGGGGGAGGTCGAGTAGCCGGTGGCATAGGCCCAGCCGTCGTCGGTCAGGGCGTCGAGGCTCTCGAGCGCCCAGTCCTCGGGGGTGAGAGCGCGGATCTCCTTGCCGTCCGCGCCATGGAGGTAGAGCCGCGACCAGCCGCTCTTCTCCGAGCTCCACAGGAAGCCGCCATCAGGGAGCGGCCGGAAGTCGTTGGTGAGGTTCACCCAGGTGGCATGCTCCTCGGCGAGGAGGGGGGTGCAGCGGCCGTCCGCGGGAGCGCAACGGAGGAGGTCGAGCCGGGTCTGGTCGCGGTTCAGGCGCTGGATTCGGAGCTCCTTGCCGTCGACGGTCCAGGCGACCCGCGCGAGATAGCCCCCGTCGTCCCCGCCAATACCTCCGGTCACCATCCAGGTAGTCTGGTGACTGTTCGTGTCGATCACCCCGACCCGGACCTTCGGATTGGGCTCGCCCGCCTTGGGATACTTCTGCCAGTCGACCTTCGGGTATTTGGGCGCGTAGTCGACGATCGGGTAGGACTCGACCGCGGTCTCGTCGAACTGCAGGTAGGCGAGGCTCCGGCCGTCCGGGCTCCACCAGTAGGCGACGGGTTTGCGGCTCCAGATCTCCTCGCCGTAGACCCAGTCGACGACGCCGTTCAAGGTGACGTCCTTCTTCCCCCCGGTGGTGAGCGGGGTGTCCTGCCGGGTGGCGATGTCCAGGATGTGCAGATCGGCGTCGCGCACGTAGGCGATGCGGTCGCCCTGGGGCGAGAACTTGGGGCTCTCGGCCTTGCCGGTCGGCGTTCCCGCCGTTCCCGCCGTTCCCGGCAGCCCCGGCTCGGTGAGGCGGTAGATTTCACGCCGGCCGAGAGAAAAGAGGAAGAGGTCACCGCCGGAGTCGAGGAGGAGGGAGTCGCCGCGCGGCGACCACTGGTACTCGTCGACCTCGAAGCTCTCCTTGTCCTTCCACCGGGCTTTGAAGTCGGCGAAGCGGAAGAGCAACTCGGGCCTGGCCGATCCCGCCGATCCCGCCGCGCCGGCATCGAGCCACCACAAAGCCTCGCCCTGGTCGTCCTTCCAGACGTAGGTGAGGTGCCTGCCGTCCGGCGACCAGGCAGCCTGGGCGGCGGTGTGACCGTTGCCGTCCGGCGCGAAGATCGCGTCCAGGGTGAGACCCGCAGTTGCCGAGGGAGGTGCAGATGCGGCGCTTCCTTCGCTGGGCATGGCCGAGAGCAGAGAGGCGGTGAGCAGGCAGGCGGCGAGCGCGGGACGCGGGAAGCGCGGGGTGGTCATGAATCCTCCGGGTCGTTGCCGGGGAGTCTATCCGCTGGGGCGCTCGGCGCAACGGGAACTTTATCGGCCTCTTTCTCGTAAGGCTAGATGGACGAACGAAGGAGAGTGCCATGAGAAAAATTTGCAGCGCCGCCTGTTCTGCCGCCCTCGCCTTCGCGGCGATCTCGGCTTTCGCGGCCATTTCGGCCGGAGCGGCCTCTGCCGAGGCCCCCCAGGCCCGGCTGGTGCGCGAGTCGTTCCCGGTCGCCGCCGGGCAGACCCTGCGCCTCGCGAACCTCGCCGGCCGGGTCGATCTGGTGCCCGGCTCGGGGCCCCAGGTGATCGTCGAGGCCACGGTCCACGCCGAGGGGGACTCGGCGGCCGAGACCCAGAAGCTCCTCGCCGGCATGAAGTGGGTGAAGAGCCACGACAGCAAGGGTCGCGAGGAGATGGCCCTCTCCTATCCCGTCGAGACCTACCGCGGCTTCCACTTCCCGCGCCGGAACCAGGAGACGTCGGATCTGCCGAGTTTCCTGAGCTTCCTGGCCGACGCCGGCCACAGCTCGACGGTCTACCGGGGCGAGCGCGTCCGCATCTACCCGCGGCGGCGCTCCGGGGTGCCGACCCTCTACGCCGACCTCCGGATCTCCGTGCCGTCCGGCGCGGGCCTCGCGGTGCGCGACGTCCTCGGCGCGGTGCGCGGCGAGGACCTCTCCGGCAACGTCGAGGTCGACACCGGGAGCGGCGACGTGCGCTTCGGGGTCTTCTCCGGCAATCTGAAGATCGAGACCGGCTCGGGCGACGTCCGGCTCGGCGCGGCCCGCGGTGAGACCGCGGTCCAGACCGGCTCGGGGGACATCGCGGTCGGCAACCTGGTGGGGAACGGTTCCTTCGGCACCGGCTCGGGCGACGTCGTGATCGACCAGGCCTCGGCCGGCAAGCTCTCGCTCGACACCGGCTCGGGCAACGTGACAATCAAGGCGGGCACGGTTGCCAAGATCGTCGCCAAGACCGGCTCGGGCGACGTCAAGATGTCCCACCTCGAGTTGGAGGAGCTGGTGGCGGACACCGGCTCGGGCAACGTCACACTCCAGAGCTCGCTCGCCCAGGCCAAACAGGTCAAGGTCGGCACCGGCAGCGGCGACATCCAGATCAACGCCGGGGCGCAGGCCGCTTTCGACGTCGTTTCCGACCAGGGGAGCGGTGATCTCCGGGTGGGCTATGCCGACGCCACGCTCAGGAAGCACGGCGACAAGGTCATCGGCGCCCGCCGCGGCGATGGTCGCACCCACATCCACATCGAGACCGGCAGCGGCGACTGCTCGATCGTCCCCAAGGGGTAGCGGCTCGCGGTTTGCATGCGGTTTATGGTTGTACCAGCTTTGCAAACGACATGTGAAAGGGGTGAAGGATGACCAGGAAGACCTACCGGAAACCCGTCCTGCGGCGGCTCGGGCTGCTGCGCAAGTTGACCCGCTTTAGCATGCCGAACGAGTAGCGGCCTGCTTCCGGCCGCCCCTGCTTCGTTCCAGGAGCAGGGGCGGCACTCTATCTACAGCAGGCAGTGCCACGCCCCAGAATTACACGTACAGGACGAAGCGTACCCGTCGACCGTGGTGCAGGCGTGATGCGATCCGGCCTGGCTGCAGGGCCAGCCATTGAGCTTGTCGCAGGGACAGGAGGACAGCGGCTGTTGGCAGAAGTCCGGGACGTTGCTCAGTGTGGCTGGCGAGGGGGCTGCAAGTCCGGCGAGGAAGGCGTCAAGGCTTTGGGTGTGGGACGGGGTCGCCTTGGCAGGCTGCGCCGTGAGGCTGGCCGCAGAGCACACTCCGCAAATCGAGACGACGAGGACCGTTACCAGAATACCGATACGACGCATCTATCCCTCCTTGGTGGGTACCACGGTTGTGGTTACATCTTGCTGTAGTTCGGACCCCCGCCCCCCTCGGGCGGCACCCAGGTGATGATGGCGTAGGGGTCCATGATGTCGCAGGTCTTGCAGTGGACGCAGTTGCTGGCGTTGATCTGCAGGCGGTTCCCCGTCGGGGAGGCGGGGTCGGCCACCATCTCGTAGACGGCAGCGGGGCAGAAGCGCTGGCAGGGGTTCTGGTACTGCACCGCGCACTGGTAGATGCAGATATCGGTGTCGGCCACCTTCAAGTGGACCGGCTGGTCCTCCTCGTGAGCGGTGCCGGAGTTGTAGACGTCGGCCAGGCGGTCGAAGGTGAGCTGGTTGTCGTAGACGATCGGCGCCGCGGGTTTGAAGTGCGCTCCCTCCGGGCTGTCGAGCGGGATCATCCGCTCGTGGCCGGGCTCGGTCTTCAGGCGGTCTAAAAGGCCGAAGCCGCGGCCGCCGGTGACCAGGCCGATGCCGGCCTGGGCCATGCCGGCGAGCATCCCGTGGTCGAAGGCCTGGTGGAAGTTCCGCACCTCGTACATCTCCTCCTTGATCCAGCTCGCGTCGACCTTCCCCTCGTAGGCGGCGAGGCTCTGGGAGGTGATCCCCCCTGCCACCAGCGACTCGAAGATCGTCTCGGCGGCGAGCATGCCGGACTTCATGGCGAGGTGGATGCCCTTCAAACGCTGGCCGTTCAGCATTCCCGCCGAATCGCCGACGATCAAGAAGCCATCCCCCGCGAGCCGCGGGAGCGACCACCAGCCCCCCTCGGGGAGGGCCTTGGCGCCGTAGAAGGCCATCTTGCCGCCTTCGAGGAGCTTGGCGATCTCCGGATGGGTCTTCATCCGCTGGAATTCAAGGTGGGGATCGAGGTAGGGATTCTTGTAGTCGAGGCCGACGACGAGCCCGACGATCAGCTGGTCGCCCCCCATCCCGTAGAGGAAGCCGCCGCCGAAGGTGTTGCCCAGGGGCCAGCCCAGAGTGTGGATCACCTGGCCCGGCGCGATGCGGCCGGCCGGGAGGTCCCAGATCTCTTTCAAGCCGAGGGCGTAGACCTGGGGGTTCTTCCCCGCCCAGAGGTCGAGCCGGTCGTTGAGCTCTTTGACCAGGGTGCCGCGCGGGCCTTCGCCCAGGACGACCACCTGGCTCCGGATGTCGACCCCCGGCTCGTAGTTGGCCTTCTTCCGGCCGTCGTGCCCCACCCCCTTGTCGCCGGTGCGAACGCCGACCACCCGGCCGTTCTCGACTAAGGCTTCAGTGGCGGGGAACTCGAAGAAGAGATCGACCCCGAGGGCCTCGACCTTGGGCGCCAGCCAGCGCAGGAGCTTGCCGAGCGAGGCCACATAGTTGCCGTCGTTTTCGAGCGGTGGGGGGATGGGGAGGGAGAGCGAGTGCTTCTCGGTCAGCCAGAGGAGCTTTTCGCGGTCGTGCTCGACCTTGCCCTCGAACGGCGCCTTCTCCCATTCGTCGGGGAGCAGCTCGCGGAGGGCTCGGGGATCGACCACGGCGCCGGAGAGGGCGTGGCTCGATACCTCCTTGCCCTTTTCGAGGACGCCGATCGAGACCTCGATCTTTTCCTTCGCCTGCGAGTTGTGGTCCCGGAGGAGGCGGGCCAGGTGGTACGCCCCGGCGAGGCTCGCCGGACCGGCGCCCACGAAGAGGACATCTAAGTCCAGGGTTTCGCGCTGCTCGTCGTTCATGCGCTCCTGATCCTCCGGATAATACGGCGGGCGCCGCCTGTAAAAATTCCGCCGGATGCTACCACGAGGTGAGCGGGGGGCGGCCTCGGCATACCGCTATACTTCCCGCTCTATCCGGAGAGCCTCTTGCCCACACCCACCCGAGCCACCCTGGTCGCCACCCTGACCGCCGCCCCTCCCGTGCCGGGGAGGCTGCCCGACCTCGCCGGGGCGGACTGGCTGGAGGTGCGGGCGGATTTAGTCGGCGACCTCGATCCGGCTCCCCTCCGCGCCGCTTTCCCCGGCAAGCTCCTTTACACCCTGCGGAGCCGTGCCGAAGGGGGCGGGTTCGAGGGGACCGCCGAGCGCCGGCGGAAACGGCTCGTCGAGGCGGCCGGGCGGTACGACCTGATCGATCTCGAATGCGAGCGCGATCTGGCGCCGGAGGTGCTGGCGGCGGTGGCGCCCGAGCGGCGGATCGTCTCCTGGCATGGGGGGGCGGTGGGGCTCCATGGCCTGCAGACTCGCTTCGAGAAGATGACCGCCCATGCCGCGTTCCTCTACAAGATGGTCCCCGCGGCGGCCCAGGCGGGGGAGGAGCTCGCCCCCCTCCTCCTGCTCCATCAGTTGAAGCGGCCGGACGTCGCTGCCTTCGCCTCCGGCCCCTCCGGTGCCTGGACCCGGCTCGTCGCCCCCCGCCTGGGAGCGCCGGTGATCTACGCCGCGGCTTCCGAGGTGCCCGGGGCGCCGGGCCAGATCTCTCTCGCCCGGCTGCGCGACGATTACGGTCTCCCGGACCTGCCGCCGGTCGAGGTGCTCTGCGGCATCGTCGGCTCGCCGGTCGCCCACTCGCTCTCGCCGCGGCTCCACAACGGCGCCTACCGGGCGCTCGGCATCCCAGCCCTCTATCTCCCCTTCGACGCCCCCTCCTTCGGCGACTTCTGGCTGGAGGTGGTCGAGAGCGGCATTCCGGAGCTCCTGGGGATGCCGCTGCGCGGCCTCTCGGTCACCGCGCCCTATAAAGAGGCCGCCCTGGCGGTGGCTGGCGCGGAGAGTCCGCGGGCGACGCGGATCGGCGCCGCCAACACCCTGGTCTGGAATCAGGGGGTGTGGGAGGCCGAGTCGACCGATCCCGAGGGGGTGGTCCTGCCGCTCACGGCCCGCGGTATCGACCCCCACGGGCTCGCCGCCGCGGTGGTGGGGGCGGGCGGCGCCGGCCGCTCGTCGGCGGTGGGCCTCGACGTGGCCGGCGCTCGGGTGACCCTCTTCAACCGCGGCGCCGAGCGGGGGGAGCGGGCGGCCGAGGCCCTGAAGCTCCCCTATCTCCCCTTGGAGCAGCTCGACCCGGCGGCCTTCGACATCCTGGTCAACGCCACCTCCCTCGGTCGCGACCCCGCGGGGCCCCTGCCCTTTCCCGTCGACGGCCTGCGCCCGGGGAGCGTCGTCATCGACCTGGTCTACGATGCCGCCCGCCCCGTCCCCACCCGGCTCCTCCAGGAGGCGGCGGCGCGCGGCGCCCTGGCGATCGAGGGCCGCGAGGTCCTCCTCTCGCAGGGCCTCGGGCAGTTCCGGATGATGACCGGCCGCGAAATGCCCCTCGATCTGGCGCGGAATCTCCTCGGGCTTCCGGTGACTGGGTCCGTTTGAACCTGCGGGCGGTCTCCTTCGGGCGCTCCGCGCAGCCAGGCGCCCGTCCTCGGATTTCAAACGGACCCAGTATCCGCGTGAGCCATTCTTTGACAAGCCTCACCCCAACCATTAGCATTTCCGCCCTGCGGGGCCGGTGTAGCTCAGTGGTAGAGCGCCTGACTGTGGATCAGGAGGTCATGGGTTCGATCCCCATCGCCGGTGCCATTCATGGCTTGTAGCACCCGAAGCCTTTTAGTGCCCGAACCAGCCGCGTAACTCGCAAGGAGCCCTGGAATGTCGGAACCCGTGGAGCCACGCCTGTCGCGTGGGCTGCGCGACCTGCTGCCCGAGCAGATGCTGCCGCGCCAGCGGATGATCGATGCCATCCGCGGGGTCTACGAGCTCTACGGCTTCGTGCCCCTCTCGACCCCGGCCGTCGAGTATCTGGACGTCTTGACCGGCTCCGCCTCCGGCCAGGAGACCCAGCAGTCCATCTTCACCGTCAGCAATCCCGAGGAAGAGGCCCTCGGGCTCCGCTTCGACCTGACCGTCCCCTTGGCGCGGGTGATCTCCCAGTACCGCGACCTGCCGCGCCCCTTCCGCCGCTACCAGGTGGCGCCGGTCTGGCGGGCCGACAAGCCGGGGCCGGGGCGCTTCCGCGAGTTCACCCAGTTCGACCTCGACTCGGTGGGCACCGAGTCCGAGATCGCCGACACCGAGATCCTCGCCGGCATGTGCGACGCGCTCACCGCGATCGGCGCCGGTCCCTTTAGGGTGCGCTATTCGAGCCGCGGCATCTTGAACCTCCTCCTGGCCTACGCCGAGCTGCCGCCCGAGCGCGGAGCGGACGTCTTTCGGGTCCTCGACAAGCTCGACAAGGTGGGGCTCGACAAGGTGAAGCTGGAGCTCACCAAAGGCTACTTCGACGTCTCGGGCGACTTCATCCCCGGTCTCGGCCTGGCCGCCTCTCAAGTCGAGAAGATCGCGCACTTCCTGACCCTCCGCGACGACAGCCGGAAGGCCGTCGTCGACCAGCTGCGGGACCTCTTCGCCGCCGTCCCCGGAATGGCGGAGCAGGTGGGGATCGTCGAGACGATCTCCAATCACCTCTACGCCTTGGGTTACGGCGACGACCAGGTGGCGCTCGACCTCTCGATCGCCCGCGGCCTCGCCTACTACACCGGCCCGGTCTTCGAGGCCATCCTCTTAGATGCGCCGCAGTTCGGCTCGGTCTTCGGCGGCGGGCGCTACGACGGCCTGGTGATGCGCTTCCTGGGCGAGCGGGTGCCGGCGACCGGCGCCTCGGTGGGCGTCGACCGGCTGCTCGCCGCCCTCGTCCACCTCGGCCGGGCCGGCGGCGAGAAGTCGACCGCCAAGATCCTCGTCGTCACCATGGACCCGACGCTCCGCGAGGAGTACCTGGCGATCACCTTCGAGCTCCGCCGGGCGGGCATCCCGGCCGAGATGTATCTGGGGATGGAGAAGGGGATCGGCAAGCAGCTCAAGTATGCCGACCACTGCGGGGTGCCGATCGCCCTCCTCCTGGGCTCTACCGAGAAGGAGAAGGGAGTCGTGACCTTGAAGGACATGGAGATGGGGCGCCGCCGGGCCCAGAAGCTCGACAACCGCCAGGAGTGGCTGAACGAGCGCCCCGGCCAGCGCGAGGTGCCGCGCGGCGACCTCGTCGCCACGGTGCGCGAAATGCTGACCCAGATCGGGAGCGGGCCGCGTTGAGCGACACCGACGCCGGTACCGCCGCTCCCGCGGTCGCCTCCCCGGTCCGCCTCGACGGCAGCTCGCTCTCGCTCGCCGACCTCGCCCGCATCGCCCGCGAGCCGCGGACCCCGATCGAGATCGCCCCGGAGGCCCTGGAGCGGGTCCGCGAGAGCCGGGCCCAGATCTGGCGGATCGCCGAGCGCTACCGCGAGGAGTACGCCCGCTTCGAGCAGGGCGAGCTGGTCCGCCCGATCTTCGAGTACGGGGTGACGACCGGCTTCGGCGAGTTCAAGGACATCCCGGTCGCCCCCGACTGCCTGGAGGAGCTGCAGCGAAACATCCTCTTGAGCCACTCCGCGGGGGTGGGGGAGAACGCCGACGCCGACGATCCGGCCAACTACTACGACCCGGAGGTGGTGCGGGCGGTTCTCGCCATCCGCTTGAACGCCTTCCTCAAGGGTCACTCCGGGGTGCGGGTCGAGATGGTCGCCGCCGTCCACGCCATGCTCCTGCGGGGGATCGTGCCGCGGGTCCCGCTCCGCGGCTCAGTCGGCTCCTCGGGCGACCTCTGCCCGCTCGCCCACACCTTCGTCGTCCTCCTGGGCGAGGGCTGTTACGACCTCGTGCGCACCCCGGCCGACTTCGCCCGCCGCTCGCGGGAGCCGCGCCGCGGCCTCGACCAGCTGACGGAGGACCTCGGCCTGGAGGTGCCCGCCCCGAGCTACAAGGAGGGCCTCGCGCTCACCAACGGCGCCAACTTCTCGGCCGCCCTCTTAGCGCTCGCGGTCCACGACGCCGAGGCCGCGGCCAACCTCGCCGACATCTCGGCCGCCCTCTCGCTCGAAGCGGTCTGCGGCTGCGCCCGCGCCTTCGACCCCAAGGTCCACGAGGCCCGCGGCCAGGCGGGGCAGATCGCGAGCGCCACCAACTTCCGCACCCTCTTGACCGGCAGCCGTCTTTTAGAAAAGGCGGGAGCGGTGCAGGACGTCTATTCGCTGCGCTGCGCCCCCGCCGTCCACGGCGCGGCGCGCGACGCCGTCGCCTACGCCCGGATGGTGGCCGAGCGGGAGATCAACGCGGCGACCGACAACCCGCTCTTCTTTCCCGCCGCGGAAAAGGCCGGGAGCCTCCCCTGGGACCACGAGTTTCGCGCCAACTGGCCGGCCGGCTACCGCGGCGACCAGCGGCTCTCCTACTCGGCGGGAAACTTCCACGGCGAGCCGGTGGGGGTGGCGGCGGACTTCCTGGCGATCGGTCTGGCCGAGCTCGCCGACATCGCCGAGCGGCGCATCCAGCTGCTCCTCGATTCGCGCCACAGCCGCAACCTGCCGGGCAACCTCATCGCCCGGCGCGGGGTCAACTCCGGGCTCATGCTGACCCAGTACGCCGCCGCCGGGATCGTCTCCGAGAACAAGGTGCTGACCCATCCCGCCTCGGTCGACTCGATCCCCACCTCAGCCAACTCCGAGGACCACAACGCCATGTCGACCTACGCCGGCCGCAAGCTGCGGACGGTGCTCAGGAACGTCCAGGCGGTCCTGGCGATCGAGTTTCTCGTCGCCGCCCAGGCCGTCGAGTGGCGGGTGGCGATGGAGATCGACCCCATCCGCAAGGGCGGCCCGCTGGCGCCCATCCAGCCCATCCAGCCAGCGACCCAGCCGTCGTGGGAGGAGTCGGAGCGCGAGGCGGCCGAGTTCGCGGCCCGCACTGAGCCCGCCCACCGCGGCGAGATCGCCGCCCACCTCGGCCGCGGCACCGGAGCCGCCTACCTGGCCGTCCGCGAGGCCGCGCCGCCCATGCTGACCGACCGCACGTTGGACGGCGACATCCGCAGGGTGCGGGCGCGGGTCGAGGACCACTCGCTGCTCGGGGCGGTCGAGGCGGTCCTGCCCGAAGGCCTGCGGCCCGTGGCGGCGCTGGCGCCGGGACGAGCCGAGTAGGCGCGGTCCTGTCCGGTCCGGCGCGGAGCCAGGAAGAGACAGGGCGGTATACTTCTACTCGGTATGACAACCTCTTCGCTCAAGAAAAGCGAACGGAGAACCGCAATGGTGGACCTCGTGAGGTCGAATCGCGAGCAGATTCTCCGGCTCGCCGGACGACATGGCGTGACGAAGGTCCGGGTGTTTGGGTCGATGGCCCGAGGCGATGCGGGCCCCTCCAGCGACGTCGACTTGCTGGTCGACGTCGGGGTGAATGCGAGCCCCTGGTTCCCGGGGGGCTTCGTGATGGATCTCGAAGAGCTCCTCGGCCGCCGCGTCCAGGTCATAACGGAGCGTGGGCTCGACGAGCTGCTCCGCGACCACGTGCTCGAAGAGGCAGTTCTCCTTTGAAGGACGACCAAGTCTACCTGAAGCACATGCTGCGTTGCATCTCCCGCATTGAGGAGTACAGACCTCGACAAGCCGAAGTAAGCGGCTACGGGTGGCGGGAACGCAGAGCGGCCAACTCCGCTTGGAGATCCTCGGCCGGATAGTTCACCAAGAGAACCCCGTGCCTGTGACACTCCTCGGCAAAGCTGAATCGATCGGTCTGGGCGAGCTCGGCCGCGGCTCCCGCGGAAAGCTCTCCGGACTGGAACATGAGCACCGCCGCATACAGCTTGATACGCCTGGCCAGCTCTGCGGGAGTATGTTCGAGCAAGAATTGATCGGGGACTTCCAGTGTGATCCTCATGAAGGTCGCCGGGGCCGCTGCTTGGCCGAAATCGACTTGATGACGAGCTTGCCGGGTTTCGCCGGGTCGATCGGCTTGACGGCGCTGGCCAGCGCCGCTGCCATCACTTCTTGGACGTCCGGGCGGTCGAGCGTCTCGGGGGGATCGAGCCGGATGTGGCGGGCGACGTTGCCTTCCCCCTGGAGGAGCTTCTTGGGATCGGGCACTTTGGTGCCCTGCAAGAAGCAGAGGCTGAAGTAGCGCGGAAAGACGACGATCGAGAAGATGGCTTCCGACGCCTTCTCGGTCGGGCCGAAGCCGACGACCAGGCCGTTGTAGTTGTCGTACACCATCTGGATGGCGCCGGGCAGGCGGGCGCGCATCTTGTCGACCGCCTCCATGGCCTGGCGGGCGATCTCGGGCTCGTATTTGGCGAAGAAACCGGCGAGCTGCTCTTCCGGGCTGGGGTCGGTCATGGTGCCTCCCTCTAGTACCGCTACTTTCCAAGGGTGCGCTAGCGCGTCGAGGGACTCGCTCTCGGGGCGTCTCGCGCGTGTCTTTGAGCATAGATTTCGTGGCGGAATCATGGCAAGCACGAAAGAGGCGGGCCGCTCGGCGGCCGCGCGAGGACGATACGGGGCTGGACGATTCCGATAGAACGACCTGTACCCTTGTGGGAGGATCTCCGGCAGGCGTCGAGGAGAGCCCCAGCGCCGTGAGGGCAGCTCCACGAGCCGAGAAAGTCCGCTCACGGGTCGATAAACTCACCTCGCGGGTCGATTTGGAGAGTTTCGCGATGCCAATCTGGCGTTTTACGGACCCGTTCGTGAGTTTCTCGTGTCGATTCTGGCGTTTTTCGGTCTCGTATTTCAGTTTATCCAGGCGGATGTCGAGTTTTTCGGCCCGGTGTTTCAGTTGATCCAGGTGGAAGACGAGTTTTTCGGAGCGAAAGGGGAGTTTATCGGGACGTTGCGGAAGGCGCATCTTCTCCCCCGCCCAGGTCCTTCGGTCGCTAGGGCTCCCTCAGGATGACGGTAGGAAAGGTTGTCGCGAGCGGCACCGGGCCAAGAACACATCTGGTGGACGCGCCACACGAGGCAGGCTTACGGTCGAGGAAGATACTTCTCGCGCACGATCCGCAGATGGTGCAACTCGTGGCCTGCGAGATGGAAGGCGAGGCCGCGGACGGAGGCGTCGTACCCGTTGACGTTGCCGCGCCGTAGCCACACCTCCGGAGTGAAGGTGCTGAAGAGGGCGAGGGTGGAATCGCGAACGACGCGATACTCCGCCAGGAGGTCGGACCAGGCCCGCGCCTCGAAGGCGGCAAATTGGACGTATTCCTTCTCGTCGAATCCCGGCAGCGGCCGTGAGTCGTTCCGCGCGACACAGAGCGTTCGATACGCGAAGATCCGCTCGTCGTCCATCATGTGCCCGATCACCTGCTTCAAGTTCCACTTGCCGGGCGCGTAGAGGAAGGTGGAGGCGAACTCTTCGTCGATCGGAGTGAGGAGGTCCAGGGTTTCCTGGACCTGTGCCGCCAGGGCGGCGACCGCGTCCTCGCCCGCGACGTAGTCGATGTCGGCCTTGGCATAGGCGCCGAACTCGCCATCTTGGGGACGGCCGGAGGGGATACGGGTTCCCATGGTTGATCTCCGTTACAGCGCTTCCGCCAGGACGCGATTGGCCTCCAGCACGAGGGCCACCGCTTCCTGAAGGTTGTTTCGCGCCTCCTCTAGCGTGGCGCCCTGGGTATTGGCGCCGGGCATCTCCTCGATGAAACCGATGAATCCCTCGGCGACCTGCTGGAAGACGGCGGTGAGCTGGATGAGCATGGAAAAAGCCTAGCACACGCTCGATAAGCACCTTCCAGCGGTCATCGCCAGCATTCAGCCGGTCATCGCCAGCCTACCCGCGGGCACTGCCACCTAAGCCGGCAGTCACCGCCACCCTACCCGCGGGCACTGCCACCTAAGCCGGCAGTCACCGCCACCCTACCCGCGGGCACCGCCACCTAAGTCGGCGGTCATCGCCAGCCTACCCGCGGGCACCGCCACCTAGGCCGGCAGTCCTCGCCACCCTGCCCGTAGGCACCGCCACCTAAGTCGGCAGTCATCGCCAGCCTACCCGCGGGCACTGCCACCTAAGCCGGCAGTCATCGCCACCCTACCCGCGAGCACCGCCACTTAGGTCGGCAGTCATCGCCACTCTGCTCGCGAGCACTGCCACCCAGGTTGGCGGTCCTCGCCAGCAGCACGGGAGCGCTGGAAAGGATCTCGTCAAAGGCGCGTCACGAATCTCTGGCTGACGCAAGATCTCGCGGGAGGACTGCCCCGAAGGGGCAAAGGTATGTAGCCTGGGGCGCGAGCCCCAGGAAAGCAGGTTTATTGAAATTCCAGCCCCGAAGGGGCGACGGTACGCCGCCAGAATTACCGTCGCCCCTACCTTCCAGACATATGTCCGGGTTACGCTGGGCCGTATCTGGAAGGAGGAACGGATGGGCATTCGTGACCCGCAGAGAGAAGAGTTGTTGCGCTTGGAGGCGAAGACTCTGGACGCGCGGTTCCTCACTGAGATCCGTGACGGCCTGAACTGCTCACCCTTCGAGGCTGAAGCCGTTCTTGAGGTCGTCCAGGAGGTCTACTTTCCCTTTCTCGACGAGGCCGCCGGCCAGGCGCCCCCAGGAAAGGTCACCCTTATCGCAGTCGATGCCGAGGAGCCCGCAGGCAAGCCCGTGCCCGCCTGCCGCAAGGTCACCGTCTGCCTGACCGTCCACCGCGGGGCCGAGGACGACCGCATCTTGCAGCAGCAGGGACCCGCGGCCCTGCGACAGGCTCGCATCCCCGAGATCTGCCAGGAAGCCCTCAGCCAGGGTGGCCTGCTCACTGCCGAGGACCTCGCCTACCGGGTCTTCTTCGTCACCCCGCGCACGATCAGCCGCGACCTCAAGGTCCTGCGCGAGGCCGAACCCGGGGCCATGATCCCCATGCGCAGCACGGTCCATGACCTCGGACCGGTGTTGACCCACCGAACCGAGATCGTGCGCTTAGCCTTGACCGGCAAAACGACGAGCGAGATCTGCACAATCCTGCGTCATTCCCCCCGAGCTGTAGCTAACTATCTGTCCACCTTCGTGCGGTGTGTGCAACTGCACCGAAAGGGCCTGCAGGCCGGCCAGATTGCCTTCCTGCTACGGCGAGGACCCAAGCTGGTGCAGCGCTACCTGGAGCTTCTTGTCGACTGCGAAAAAGACCGCAATTTCGCCTATCACCTCGACGAGTTGCTCCGCCTCGGCGCCGTTGGGGGGGGAAAAGAACCCGCCGGAGGGACCTCCCATGGCTAGCCGCCCCGACTACATCCGCAAGAAGTACGGGCCGCTGCTGGCCAAAACCCTGGAGACCGCTCTGGCTCACTGCATAGCCACCGAGTTTCCTCGCATCGGCGGGCCGCGCATCCAGCGGCTATGCGCCGAGATGATCTTGGAAGTCCTCGGCCAACACCTCCAGCCGCGCGAGCAGGTCCGTCAAGGACAGGTGCTTTGGCTCGGCATCAGCCGCGACGATCCACCACGGCGCCACCAGCGTATCGCCGACTGCCATCTCCTTCCCCTCGTCCTCGACCTTAGTACCCCGGACGATATCCGGGCCCGCCTGGATCGCGACTCCGCCCCCAGCCGGTTGACGGCCAAAGCCGTCCGCCTCTGCGAGCAGGCCCACGAGCAGGGCGCCCTGCTGTCGAACTGCGATCTGGCCGAATTGCTCTGCGTCCACGACTCCAGCATCGCCCATGTCCTAGCCGAACATGAGCGCAAGACCGGGCGCCTCGTGCCTCGGCGCGCCACCCTGCATGATGTGGGCACTGGTCTGACTCATAAGAGAATCATCTGCTGGAAGCGCTACGCCGAGGGCAAGGAGCCAGACCAAGTCGCCCGTGAGACCTATCACAGCCTCGAAGCCGTGGACCGCTACCTGGGCCAGTACGACCGCGTCCGCCACTGCCGGCTCCAGGGACTCACGCCCGCCGAGACGGCCCACATGCTCGCCTGCTCCGTGCGGCTCGTCGAGGAGTACCTGGCCATTGACCGCGAGCTCGGAGAACGCGATGCTTCCCCTCAATGAGCTTCTTACTCACACCGGCCACGCTACCGGTCAGACATATGTCCGGATCTTCGGGGCTCTGTGATTCGATGGGATCGCAGACCTGGGGCTCACGCCCCAGGCTACCGTCCTGCACCCCTTCGGGGTGGCGCCCGAACGACCGTCCTCGAGCGCTGGCGATTTTGACGTGACCCGGGGACGTGACCCGGGCGCGCTTGACAGGACGTGTCCCACCTGGAGTACAGTCTCCAATCATGATGCGCCGCCCAGCGATCCTCACTGCCGTGTCTGCCGCCGCTCTCGCGTGGCGCTGGTGGGGTCCTGCGCATCATTCCGTGACCTAAGCCGGGCACCGTTCCCGGCCACTTGGACCGGGACGCGAGACCGCCAGCTTCACGAACTGTCGCCTCCTTCCGGGTCCGGAAGGAGTTTTCGTTTTGGTTCGAGACATCGAGATGGAGGAGGTCCGGTGAGGATCTCTGCCGGCCTGCCGATCGGCGTCGCCGCCCTGCTCTTCGAGAGCGCCCGGGCGCGGCGGGCGGTCGAGACCCGGCTCGTCGAGCGGCTGGAGGCGGCTGGCTACGGCGAGGTCATCCTCCCGGTTCTCGACTATGCCGAACCGTACGAGTCGCTGGCCACGGCGAGCGGTCGCGGCGAGCTCTATCGCTTCGTCGACCGCGGCGGCGACCTCCTGGCGCTGCGCTCCGACTTCACCCCCATGCTCGCCCGGCTCCTCGCCCCTCGGCTCGCCGCGCTCGATCTCCCTCTCCGGCTCTTCTACCGCGGCGACGTGGTGCGCTATCAGGAGGAGCGGTTCGGCCGGCTGCGCGAGCTGTTCCAGGTGGGGGCCGAGCTGCTCGGCGGCGAGAGCTCGCCGGGGGCCGACCGCGAGGTGCTGCGCCTGTTTCTGCAACTCCTGCAGGCCGCCGGGGCAGGACCGGTCGAGGTGGTGCTCGGCTTCGCCGGGGCGCTCGATCTGCCGCTCCTCCAGGCGGCCGGGCAGGCTGGGAAGAGTGGAAAGAGCGGAGATATCGGAAATAGCGGGCCGGCCCGGCTCGCCGCTGCCGTGGCCCGGCGGGAGCGGGGAGTGGTGCGGCGAGCTTCAGAGACCCTCTTCGAGGTGGTCGATCGGGGCCTGCCGCGCGACCCCGCGGCCCTCGGTCCCGAGGCCGCCGCTCGCCTCGCCGACCTGCTCGCCTTGCGCGACGATCTCGCTGCCGAGTTTTCCGCGGTGCGGCTGACGGTCGATCTCGCCGAGTTCGCCCACCAGGCGCTCCACCCGGAGCTTTTGGAGGCGGTGGGGGAGCGCGCCTACTACGACGGCATCGTCTTTCGCGCCCATGCCGGACCGGGCGGTCTCGCGGTGGGCGGCGGTGGCCGCTACGACCGCCTGTTCCACGGGCTCGGGGCCGCCGTGCCGGCGGTCGGCTTCTCGCTCGGGCTCGACCGCCTGTCGGTATCGCCTTCTGTACCCCTCCCGGTTCCGGCTGCCGATCGCGAGGCCGCATCGTGATCCGGCTCGCTCTCCCCAAAGGGCGGAACCTCGGGCCGGTGCTCGCCGCCCTCGCCGCGGCGGGCCTGGCGCCTCCGGGGCTCGAAGCCGAGCTCGGGCGCCGGCTGCGGACGACCCTCCCGGAGGCGGGGATCGAGGTTCTGTCGCTCAAGGACTGGGACCTCCCGCTCTACGTCGAGCACGGGGTGGCCGACTGCGGCTTCGTGGGGAGCGACGTGCTCGGGGAGGTGGACGGCGAGCTTCTGGTGCCGCTCCGGCTCCACGCCGGGCGCTGCCGGCTGTCGCTGATCGGCAAGGGGCCGGACCTGCCGGCGGCGGGGAGCCAGGTGCGCCTGGCGAGCAAGTACCCGGTCACCGCCCGCCGGATCGTCGCGCTCCGCCCCTGGGGGGCGGAGATCGTCCGCCTGTCGGGCTCGGTCGAGCTGGCGCCGGTTCTCGATCTCGCCGAGATCGCCCTGGATATCGTGCAGACCGGCCGGACGCTGGCCGAGAATCACCTGGTCGAGCTGGAGCAGGTCGAAGAGGTGGCCGCCTGTCTGGTGGTCAACCGGGCCTCGTTCCAGCGCCACCGGGATCTCTTGAACCGCTGGATCGGCCGCCTCGAAGCGGCGGGGGTCGCCTCATCGAGCACATCATTCCCGATCGTCAAGCTCGCCTCCCGGGCGGGCCAAAGCACTTTGGAACGCCTCGTCCGGCGCGGCGAGGCGGTCCTCGACCAGAAGACGCTCAAGAAAGCCGCGGCGCTGGTCGACGACGTCCGCACCGGCGGCGACCGCGCCCTCCTGGCGGCGGTGAGGAAGCTCGACGGCTTCGCGGCGGATTCCGTCCCCGGACTCGCCCTCACCCCCTCGCCGGGCGACGAGGCGGCGCTGCCGGCCGGCTTCGTCGAGGCCTTCGAGCGGGCGCTGGCGGCGGTCGAGCGCTTCCATGCCCCCCAGCGGCTCCCCGCGGGAGGGGGTGGCTACACGATCGAGGAGGAGGGGGTGGAGCTGACCGAGGTCGTCCGGCCGCTCCGTCGGGTCGGCATCTATATACCGGGGGGCCGCGCGAGCTACCCCTCGACGGTTTTGATGACCGCGGTTCCGGCCCGGCTCGCCGGGGTCGCCGAGATCGCCGTCGCCACCCCGCCCCTGGGGTACCAGGCGAGCGCGCCGCTGCGCTATGCCCTCGCCCGGCTGGAGCTTCGCGAGGTGTGGGGGATGGGCGGAGCGCAGGCGATCGCCGCCTTCGCCTACGGCACCGAGACGATCCCGCGGGTGGACAAGATCGTCGGGCCGGGAAACGCCTGGGTCACCGCCGCCAAGCGCCTGGTCTTAGGGGACGTGGGGATCGACGGGCTCGCCGGCCCTTCGGAGGTGGTGATCGTCGCGGATGGCTCGGCCGACCCCGCCTGGCTGGCGGCCGACCTCCTCGCCCAGGCCGAGCACGACCCGCGGGCGGCGGCGGTGCTGATCACGACCGATCCCAAGCTCGCCAAGAGGGTGGCCCAGGAGGTGGAAAAGCAGCTCGTAGAGCTGGCGACCGAAGACATCGCCCGCGAAGCGCTCGCCAGCTTCGGCGCCGCGCTCCTCGTCGCCGACATCGGGGAGGCGCTCGACACCGTCGAGCGGATCGCCCCCGAGCACCTCCAGCTGGTGGGAGCGGAGGCCGAGGGGCTGGCGACTCTCGTGCGCTCGGCCGGCGCGGTGTTCGTGGGGGCCTCGTCGCCAGAGGTGTTCGGCGACTACGTGGCGGGGCCGAGCCATGTCCTCCCCACCTGCGGCAGCGCCCGCTTCGCCTCCGGGCTTGCGGTCGCCGACTTCCTCCGCCGCAGCCACCGGATCCGCTTCACCCCCGAGGCCGCCGCCCACCGCGCGGCGGCGGCGGCGGTCCTTGCCGACGCCGAGGGGCTCCCCGGCCATGCCGCGGCGGCGAGGCGGAGGCTCCGGTGAGCCCGGTCCGCGCTCTCGACGCGGCCGCCCTCGTCCGCCCCGAGCTGCGGGCGCTGCCGGAGTACAACTACCTGCCGGCCACGGGGCGGCACAAGCTCGACCAGAACGAGGTGCCCTGGGAGCTGCCGCGCTGGGTGAAGCGCGAGGTCGCCCGGCGGCTGGTCGAGACCGACTGGGCGCGCTATCCGGACTTCCATGCCGACGGCCTGCGGCGCGAGATCGGCCGGCTCCACGGCTGGCCCGCCGAGGGGGTGCTGGTGGGGAACGGCTCGAACGAGCTCCTCGCCCTCGCGCTCGAAGCGCTCGCCGCGCCGGGCGGCGAGGTGCTGGGGGCCGAGCCCTGCTTCGGCCTCTACCGGATGTTCGTCACCCGGGCGGGTGCCCGGCCGCATTTCCTGCCGCCGCGGCCCGACCTCCGATTGCCGCTCCCGGAGCTGGCGGCCGAGATCGCTGCCGCGCCGCGCCGGCCGCTCCTCCTCGCCTCGCCCAACAACCCGACGGGGGAGGCGCTGACGCCGAGGGAGGTCGCATCTCTCCTCGATCGGCTGGAGGGGCCGCTCCTCTTGGACAACGCCTATGGCGAGTTCTGCCGGCACGACTACCGGCCGCTCCTCGCCGGCAACCCGCACCTGCTCCTCTTCCGCACCTTCTCCAAGGCCTGGTCGCTCGCCGGCCTCCGCCTCGGCTATCTCCTCGCTCACCCCGACCTGGTTCGCGAGCTGATCAAGGTGAAGCTCCCCTACAACCTGGGGCACGCCGGGGCGATCGCCGGCCAGCTGGTGCTGGGCGAGGCGCAGGCCGCGGCCCGGCGGCGGGTGGCGGTCGTCCTCGGCCGCCGCGACGGCTGGGCTCGGATGCTTGAGGAGGCCGGCTTCGAGGTCTTCCCCTCGGAGGCCAACTTCCTCCTCGTCCGCTCCCCCTCGCCAGCAGCGGCACGGCGGGTGAAGAGCGGGCTCGCCGACCGCGGCATCCTTGTTCGCGACGTCGGTGCGGGCTCTTCGGGCTCCGGGGGTTCGGGCCTCGCCGGCTGCCTGCGGATCTCGATCGGGGGCGGCATGGCGCTCCGCGCCACCCGGCAGGCGCTGGCGGAGATCCGGGCGGAAGGAGGGATGCGATGAGCCGCACGGCGACCGTCGAGCGGACGACGGGGGAGACCCGTATCCGGCTCCGGCTCGATCTCGACGGGGGAGAGCGCAAGATCGCCGTGCCGGACGGCTTCTTCGGCCACATGCTGAACGCCCTCGCCACCCACGGCGGCTTCGGGCTCGACCTCGAAGTTTCTGGCGATACCGAAATCGACCTCCATCACACGGTGGAGGACGTCGGCATCGCTCTCGGCGAGGCGCTCGCCAGCGCCCTCGGCGATCGGCGGGGGATCGTCCGCTTCGCCCATGCCTATGCGCCGCTCGACGAGGCCCTGGCGCGGGCGGTGGTTGACCTTTCGGGGCGCGGCTTCTTCGTCTACGACGCGCCGAGAGAGATCGCCGCCGCCTGGGTCACCGCCGCCTTCCCTCTCACTTTGGTCGCCGACTTCTTCCAGGCGGTTGCCGACCGCGGCCGGCTCACCCTCCATCTCCATCTCCTCGCCGCCCGCAACGGTCATCACGCCGCCGAGGCGGCCTTCAAGGCCGTGGCGCTCGCTCTGCGCCAGGCGGTGGCGCTGCGGCCGGGGGAGAGCGGCGTGCCGAGCACCAAGGGGACCCTCTCGGCATGAGCGCCGCGGTCGTCGTCGACGCCGGGGTCGGCAACCTGGGCAACCTGGAGCGGGCCCTCACCCACCTCGGCGCGGTGGCGGAGGTGAGCGCCGAGCCCTCCCGGATCGCCGCCGCCCGCTGCCTGCTCCTGCCGGGGGTGGGGGCCTTCGCTCCGCCGCGCGAGGCCCTCCGCGGGCCTCTGGAAGCCGCCCTCCGGGAGGCGCTCGCGGCGGGCGCCTGGCTGCTGGGGATCTGCGTCGGCTTCCAGCTCCTCTTCGAGGCCGGCGAGGAGTTCGGCACGACCGACGGCCTGGGCCTCCTGCCCGGCCGGGTCACCCGGCTGCCGGAAGGGGTGTCCCTGCCGCACATCGGCTGGAACCGCCTGCACGATCTCGCCGATCACCCTTTAGTCGAGGGAGTGGCGGCATCTCCCTATGTCTACTTCGTCCACAGCTACGCCCCGGAAGGGGTGCCGGACGATCTCTCGATCGCCTGCTCGACCCACGGCCGGACCTTCCCCGCCATCGCCGGCCGGGGCCGGGTGCTGGGCACTCAATTTCACCCCGAGCGGAGCGGCGCAGCGGGTCTCCGGGTGTTGGCGAATTACCTCGCGCTCGCAGGGTCGGCGAGAGGAATCGAAAGATGAAACCGGTTCCAGTCCCGCTTTTGCCCGAGAGACGGCACCTTTGTGCTGACTCACCTTTGCAGTCTGTCGGTTTGATGCTGTCGTTCCGGGGGGGATGCTTCGAATGGAATTGATTCCGGCGATCGATCTTCGCCGTGGCGGGGCTGTACGTCTGCGCCAGGGCGACGACGCTCGGGCCACCCGCTACGGGGACGATCCGCGCGACCTGCTCCTGGGCTATGCCCGAGCCGGGGTCCAGCGGGTCCACCTGGTGGACCTCGACGCCGCTCTCGGCGAGGCGCCCCAGCGCGAGCTGATCGCCGCTTTATCGCCGAATCGATCGCCCTTCCGGAAGCGCCCGCCTTGCAGCTCGGAGGTGGCCTGCGCGACCGGGAGGCTGTCGAGTGGGCCCTCGGAGCCGGCTGCGAACGGGTCGTCCTCGGTTCCCTCGTCGCCCGCCAGCCCGCTCTCTTCGCCTCCCTCGCCAAGGAGTTTCCGGGCCGCCTCGTGCCGGCGCTCGACGTCGCGGCCGGCCAGGTGCGGATCGCCGGCTGGCGCGAGGGCGCCGGCAGCTCGCTCGCCGAGCTCTGCGCCGGTCTCCGCGATCTCCCCTGCCCGGCCGTCCTGGTGACGGACGTGGAGCGCGACGGCATGATGGCGGGACCGAATCTCGACCTTACCCGGCAGGTGGGGCGGACGTCGGGGCTCCCGGCCCTCCTCTCCGGCGGCATCCGCGCCCTGGCCGACCTCGAAGCGGCGCGCGCCTTTCCGGAGATCGCGGGCGCCATCGTCGGCCGGGCCCTCTACGAACAGGCTTTTACTACCGAAGCGGCGCTCGCCGTCTGCGCCGGAGGTGCCGCATGAATCTGCCGTCCGGCCTGACCCGCCGGGTGATCCCCTGTCTCGACGTGGCGAACGGCCGGGTCGTCAAGGGGGTACGTTTCCAGGGCCTCGTCGACCAGGGAGACCCGGCCGCCGCCGCCCTGCGCTACGCCCGGCAGGGGGCGGACGAGATCGTCTTCCTCGACGTCTCCGCCGCTCCCGAGGGGCGGGGCACCGACCTCGACTGGGTGCTGCGGACGGCCGAGCGGGTCTTCATTCCGCTCACCGTCGGCGGCGGGGTGCGGACGGTGGAGGACGCCCGGCGGCTCCTCCGGGCGGGGGCGGACAAGGTGGGGGTCAACACCGCGGCGGTCGCCACACCGGAGCTCTTGACCGACCTCGCGCACCGCTTCGGCAGCCAGTGCGTGGTGCTCTCGGTCGACGTCCGCCGGCGGCCGGGCGGGGAAGCGGGCTGGGAGGTGGTCACTCACGGCGGCCGGCGGGAGACCGGGCGGGAGGCGATCGCCTGGATTTGCGAGGCGGTCGAGCGCGGGGCGGGCGAGGTGCTCTTGACCAGCATCGACGGCGACGGCACCCGCGGCGGCTACGATCTGGAGCTGATCGCCGCGGCGGCGAAGGCGGTCTCGGTGCCGGTCATCGCCTCGGGCGGGGCGGGCCGGCCGGAGCACCTGGCGGCGGCCCTGGGCGCCGGCGCCTCGGCGGTCCTCGCCGCCTCCATCTTCCACCAGGGGACCTGCACCGTCGGCGAGGTGAAGCTCGCCCTGGACGCCGCGCGCTTCCCCGTCCGGAGGGCGGCATGACCGTCGCCCCGAGCGCGATCGATCCCGGTACCCTCGTCTACGACGAGAAGGGGCTCCTCCCCGTCGTCGTCCAGGAGGTGGGGAGCGGGGCGGTGCTGATGCTCGCCTTCGCCGACCGGGAGGCGGTCGAGAAGACGCTCGAAACCGGCTTCGTCCACTTCTGGAGCCGCTCCCGCCAGTCGCTCTGGAAGAAGGGGGAGACCTCGGGGAACACTCTGGAAGTCGTCTCGGTGACCGCCGACTGCGACGGCGACGTCCTTCTGGTGCGGGCGCGGGCGAACGGTCCGACCTGCCACCAGGGGACCCGGAGCTGCTTTGAGCCCAACCCCGCGCGGCTCGAATTGGGCTGGCTTTCGGCAGTCCTGGAGCGCCGCCGGGAGGCCGATCCGGAGGCGAGCTACACCGCCCGCCTGTTCGCCGAGGGGATTCCCCGGATCGCCCAGAAGGTGGGGGAGGAGGCGGTGGAGGCGGTCGTCGCGGCGGTCGCCGGCCGCCGCGAGGAGCTGGTCCTCGAAGCCGCCGATCTTCTCTACCACCTCCTCGTCCTCCTGCTGGCGAGCGGGGTGGACCCGGGCGAGGTGGCCGCCGAGCTTCTGCGCCGGTCTGGCCAGTCGAAGCAGGTTGCTCAAGAGACTCCCGAGGAGAACCCATGGCCGCTGTAGAAACTCCACGCCGCGCGGTACCGCACATCCGCGAGTTCCTGGCCGACAACCTGACGCCGGTGGGCGTCTACCGCCGGCTCGCCGCGACCTCGCCCTGCCACTTCCTCCTGGAGAGCGTGACCGGGGGCGAGCGGGTGTCGCGCTTCAGCTTCTTGGGCGCCGGGCCGCGGGAGATCTTCCGGCTCTACGCCGACCACCTGGAGGTCGAGCGTCGAGCGCGGGGAGCGAGCGGACGCGCCTACCGGGGCCGCCGCTCGAAGCGCTCCGCCAGGTGATCAACGGGATCGTCGCCGAGCCCGGGCCCATCCCCTTCACCGGCGGCCTCGTCGGCTACTTCGGCTACGACACCATCCGGCTCGTCGAGCGGCTGCCCGGGCGGCACCCCGATCCCTTCGGCCTGCCCATCGCTCTCCTCGCCCGCTTCGACACCCTGGTGGTCTTCGACCACGCCCGCCAGCGGGTGCTGGCGGTGGCCAACGAGGTCGAGGGGGAGGTCAGCATGGCGGAGGCGGAGCGCGAGCTCTCCCGCCTGTCGCGCCTGCTGACCGCCGGGGCCCCCGGCGGCGGGATCGCCATGCCGGCCTTCACCCCGAAGCCCCCGGCCGACGTGACCGCCAGCCTCGACGGGGCGAGCTTCCGGAGCGCGGTGCTGACGGCCAAGGAGCACATCGCGGCCGGCGACATCTTCCAGGTGGTGTTGGCGCGGCGCTTCTCGATCCCGCGGCGGGTCGAGCCGCTGGCCCTCTATCGCGCCGTGCGGATGGTCAACCCGAGTCCCTACATGGTGCTCTTGGAAACTCCCGACGCTGCGCTCGTCGGGGCGTCGCCCGAGATGCTGGTAAGGAAGACCGGCCGCCGGATCGAGACCCGGCCGATCGCCGGCACCCGGCCGCGCGGCGCCGACGAGGCCGGCGACCTGAGCCTGGCGGAGGATCTCCTCGCCGATCCCAAGGAGCGGGCCGAGCACGTCATGCTCGTCGACCTGGGGCGAAACGACCTCGGCCGGGTGGCGACTCCGGGGAGCGTCCGGGTGCCGACCTTCATGGAGGTCGAGCGCTACAGCCACGTCATGCACCTGGTCTCCTCGGTCGAGGCCGAGCTGGCGGCGGACAAGGACAGCCTGGACGCCTTCCTCGCCTGCTTTCCGGCCGGTACCGTCTCCGGCGCCCCCAAGATCCGGGCGATGGAAATCATCGACGACCTGGAGCCGCTGGCGCGCGGCCCCTACGCCGGATCGGTGGGATACTTCTCCTACTCGGGCGACATCGACACCTGTATCGCCATCCGCACCCTGGTCGTCTCGGGGAGCGAGACCTCGGTCACCGCCGGCGCCGGCATCGTCGCCGACTCCGATCCGGCCGCCGAGGAGCGGGAGACCGAGAACAAGGCGGCGGCGCTCCTTGCCGCCGTCGCCCTGGCCGAAAAGCTGGAGGAGCCGTCATGATCCTGATGGTCGACAACTACGACTCGTTCACCTGGAACCTCGTGCAGGTGCTCACCGCGGCGGGGGCGGAGGTCGAGGTCGTGCGCAACGACGCCCTCTCGGTCGACGGCATGCTCGCCCTCGAACCGGAGGGGATCGTCCTCTCGCCCGGCCCCGGCCGGCCGGAGGGGGCGGGCGTCTGCGTCGAGCTGCTCCGGCGGCGGGTGCCGATCCCGCTCCTCGGGGTCTGCCTGGGCCATCAGGCGATGGGGGTCGCCTTCGGGGCGGTCGTCGCCCGGGCGCCGCGGCTCATGCACGGCAAGACCTCGCCCGTCCGCCACCTCGGCTACGGGGTCTTCGCCGACCTGCCCAACCCGTTCGAGGCCACCCGCTACCACAGCCTGGTGGTGAGCGAGGAGACCCTCTCGGACGAGCTCGAACCGCTCGCCTGGAGCGACGACGGCCAGCTCATGGGGATGCGCCACCGGGACCTTCCCTACTGGGGGGTGCAGTTCCACCCCGAGTCGGTGCTGACCGGCTCCGGCCCCCACCTGCTGGCCAATTTCCTCGACCTCTGCCGGGTCCCGGCCTTCGTCGCAGCAGGAGCGGCATGATCATGATCGACATCAAGACCGCGCTCGGCCGCCTGACCGCCGGGCAGAGCCTCGACCGGGAGGAGACCGAGCACCTCTTCGGGCTTCTCATGGACGGCGGGGTGAGCGACGGCCTCAAGGCGGCGCTCCTGGTCGCCCTGCGGATGAAGGGAGAGGCCGCGGCCGAGATCTGCGGCGCCGCTGCGGCCATGCGCCGGCGGGCCATCCCCATCCCTCACACGCCGGGAGCGGGTGGTCGACACCTGCGGCACCGGGGGGGACGGCCGGGGGACCTTCAACATCTCGACCGCCGCCGCCCTCGTCGCGGCGGCCGCCGGGCTGCCGGTCGCCAAACACGGCAACCGCTCGGTCTCCAGCCGCTCGGGGAGCGCCGACGTGCTCGCCGCTCTCGGGGTGCCGATCGAGGTCACCCCGGAGGCGTCGGGCCGCGCCCTCGACGAGATCGGCATCGCCTTTCTCTTCGCGCCGCTCCACCACCCCGCCATGCGCGAGGTGATGCCGGTCCGCCGCGAGCTGGGGATGCGGACGATCTTCAACGTCCTCGGGCCCTTGACCAATCCGGCCGGCGCCCGCCGCCAGTTGATGGGGGTCTACTCAGCCGAGCTGGTGCCGGTGATCGCTCAGGTCCTGGCCGACCTCGGGAGCGAGCATGCGATGGTCGTCCACGGGAGCGACGGGCTGGACGAGATCACCACCACCGGCGCCACCCGGGTGAGCGAGGTGATCGGCGGCGAGGTGCGGAGCTACACCCTGGAGCCCGAGCGCTTCGGCCTCCCCCGTGCATGCCTGTGCGATCTGGTGGGGGGCGGGCCGGAGGAGAACGCCGCTGTCATGCTCCGGCTGCTCGCCGGCGAGCCCGGCGCGCTCGCCGACATCACGGCGCTCAACGCCGGGGCCGCCCTCTACGTCGGCGGTGTCGCCGCGGACCTCGAAGAGGGGGTCGAGCGGGCCCGCGCCACCCTCGCCGCCGGCGCCGCGGCCGGGAAGCTCTTCGAGCTGCGGAGTTTTTCCGTCGAAGCGTCGGCAGGTGCGTCGGCAGGGGCGGCCGGATGAGCGCCCCGGCGGACATCCTCCTCCGCATCACCGCCCGGCGGCGGGAGCGGCTGGCCGAGGCGACCGGTGGAGCTGACGGTAGCGGGGTGAGGCTCGAGCTCGCTGCCGGCGCGCCGCTCGCCCCGGCCGACAACGCCTTTCTCGGGCGCCCTCGCCGCCCGTCGGGAGCGGGGGGTGCCGGCGATCATCGCCGAGGTCAAGATGGGCTCGCCGCGCCTGGGCTCGCTCGCCGGCCGGCTCGATCCCATCGCCCAGGCCGAGATCTACGCTGCCTCCGGCGCCGCGGCGCTCTCGGTCGTCGTCGAGCCCGACTTCTTCCATGGTGGCTACGAGCTGCTCGCCGCCTGCCGCCAGGCCTCGGGTCTCCCCGCCATCGCCAAGGACTTCGTCGTCGATCCGCTCCAGCTCGTCTGGGCCAAGGAGGCGGGGGCCGACGCCATCCTGCTCATCGCCGCCCTCTACGAGCCGGCGGAGCTCCGCCGCTACGCCGGCCTCGCGCGGGGCCTGAGTCTCGTCCCGCTGATCGAGACCCACTCCCGAGAGGACGTCGGCAAGCTCTCCGGCTCGCTCTGGGAGCTGGTGGGGGTCAACAACCGGAACCTCCGGACCTTCGAGGTCGACCTCGGCGCCTCGATCGACCTTCTCCCCGCTCTGCCGGCCACGGCGCTCAAGGTCGCCGAGAGCGGCATCGACGGCCGGGCCGCGGTGGACCGCCTGCACGGCGCCGGCTTCGACGCCTTTCTGGTCGGCGAATCGCTGCTCCTGGCGAAAAGCCCGGCGGCGAAGCTCCGGGAGCTCGCCGGAGGGCCGGTATGACGGTTTCGAGCGCGACCAAGGTGAAGGTCTGCGGCGTGACCCGCCCCGAGGACGCCCTCCTCGCCGCGGACCTCGGCGCCTCCTATCTGGGGTTGAACTTCTTCCCCGCCAGCCCGCGCTATGTCGAGCCCGCCCGGGCGCAGGAGATCGCGGCGGCGGTCGCCGGGCGGGTCCCCCTGGTCGGGGTGTTCGTCAACTGCCCGCCGGCCGAGGTCGCGGCGATCGACGGCCTGGTCGGTCTCGACTTCCTGCAGTTCAGCGGCGACGAGGCTCCGGCGGAGGTCAACCGCTTCGCCGGCCGGGCGATCCGCGCCTTCCGCACCGGCGGCGACCCCGGCCCGGCGGCGCTCGCCCCCTACGCGCAGGTGTGGGCGCTCCTCGTCGACGTCCAGCACGGCGCTCTCTATGGGGGTACCGGGCTCGCCTGGTCGTACGATTCGGTCGCCGACCTCGCTTCAAGGCGGCGGGTTTTCGTCGCCGGAGGCTTGAAGCCGCAGAATGCCCGGCAGGCGGTCGCCGGCAGCCGGCCCTTCGGCGTTGACGTATGCTCCGGGGTGGAGTCGGCCCCGGGAATCAAGGATCGCGCTCTCCTGGAACGGCTCTTTGAGGAGGTGAGAAATGGCCAAGTCACGCCCCCGTCCTGATCCGGCGGGTTACTTCGGACTCTACGGCGGTCGCTTCGTCCCCGAGACGTTGATGGCACCGCTCGCCGAGCTCGCTCGCGCCTACGACAAGGCGCGGCGCCAGCGCGGCTTCAAGCGCGAGCTGGCGCAGATCCTGGGCGACTTCGTCGGCCGCCCGACGCCGCTCTTCTTCGCCGAGCGCCTTTCGGAGGAGCTGGGCGGCGCGCGGATCTTCTTGAAGCGCGAGGATCTGCTCCACACCGGCGCGCACAAGATCAACAACGCGGTCGGCCAGTGCCTGCTCGCCCGCGATCATGGGGAAGGAGCGGGTGATCGCCGAGACCGGCGCCGGCCAGCACGGGGTGGCGACGGCCACCGCCGCGGCGTCGATGGGCCTCACCTGCGTCGTCTACATGGGCAGCGAGGACATGCGCCGCCAGCGCCTGAACGTCGACCGCATGCGCCTCCTGGGCGCCGAGGTGGTGCCGGTCGACTCCGGCAGCCGGACGCTCAAGGACGCCATCAACGAGGCCCTGCGGGACTGGGTGACCAACGTCCACACCACCCACTACGTGCTCGGCTCGGTGCTCGGACCCGACCCCTATCCGCGGATGGTACGCGACTTCCACCGGGTGATCGGCGACGAGGCGAAGCTCCAGCTCCGCCGGCAGGCGCGGACCGACGCTCCCGATCTCGCGGTCGCCTGCGTCGGCGGCGGCAGCAACGCGATCGGCCTCTTCACCGCCTTCATCGACGACCCGCGGGTGCGGCTGATCGGCGTCGAGGCCGGCGGTCGGGGGAAGGGTCTCGGCGAGCATGCCGCGCGCTTCGACGGCGGCGCCCTGGGGGTGCTCCACGGCACCCGCACCATGGTCCTTCAGGACGCCGAGGGGCAGATTTCGACCACCCACTCGATCTCCGCCGGGCTCGACTACCCGGCGATCGGCCCCGAGCACGTCTGGCTGCACGACGCGGGGCGGGTCGAGTACTCGTCCGCCACCGACGCTGAAGCGATCGCGGCCTTCCACCTGCTCTCCCGCACCGAGGGGATCCTGCCCGCCCTGGAGAGCTCCCACGCCATCGCCGAGGTGGTCAAGCGCGCGCCCCGCCTGTCGCGGCGGCGGGTCGTCCTCGTCAACCTCTCCGGGCGTGGGGACAAGGACGTCGAGTCGGTGCTCGAATACGACCGGGAGCATGCGGCTCCCGGCACCTCTCCCCAACCCGAGGATTTCACTGCCGCGGCGGCACGGCGGCGTGGAGGAGCGCGATGAGTGCGATCGACGACGTCTTCGCCCGCTGTGCCGCGGAGGGGAGGGCGGCCTTCATTCCCTTTTTGATGGCCGGCGATCCGGACCTCGAGACGACCGCCACCCTGGTCGAGGCGCTCGCCGCCGGCGGCGCCGACATAATCGAGCTCGGGGTGCCGTTCTCCGACCCGATCGCCGACGGCCCGGTCAACCAGCGCGCCGCCAACCGGGCGCTCGCCGCCGGTACCAAGCTCTCGGGCATCCTGCAGATGATCGCCCGCCTGCGCGACAAGGTCGGCGTACCGATCGTCCTCTTCACCTACTTCAACCCAATTTTAGCCCGCGGGGTCGACCGCTTCGCCGAGCAGGCCGCTGCCTCCGGGGTGGACGGGGTGCTCTGCGTCGACCTGCCACCCGAGGAGGGGGAGCATGAGCTGGTGCCTGCCCTTCGCCGGTACGGGGTCGACGCGGTCTTCCTCCTCGCCCCGACCAGCACCCGCGAGCGGGTCAACCGGGTCGCCGCCGCTTCGAGCGGGTTCGTCTACTACGTCTCGCGAACGGGGGTCACCGGCGAGCGCGCGGCCCTGCCGGTCGAGCTGGCGCGCGAGGTCAAACGGTTGCGCAAGAAGCTCGGCCTGCCGCTCGCGGTGGGCTTCGGCATCTCCTCGCCGGAGCAGGTCGAGGCGGTGGGCGAGATCGCCGACGCGGTAGTCGTGGGGAGCGCCCTCGTCCGGCTGGTCGAAGAGCTGGGGAGCGACCCCGAGCTGGCCGCGGCGGTCGAGGAGCGGGTGCGGGAGCTCGTCGCCCCGCTCCGCCGGCAGACGGAGCGGCGGCGGGCCTGAGGTATGCTGTCCGGCGGGTCGGAGGTCCCGCATGGAAGCGAAGCAGATCGCTACACTCGTTCACGGCACCTATCTAGTCGAGGCTCCCGAGACGCTGGACGGCGGAGCGCCTCTCCTCGTCGGGTTCCACGGCTACGGCGAGAACGCCGCCATCCACTTGGCGGAGCTCATTCGCATCCCCGGCGCCAGCCGCTTCCTCTGCTGCTCCGTCCAGGCCCTCCACCCCTTTTACAATAAGGCGGGGGAAGTGGTGGCGAGCTGGATGACCCGCCACGACCGCGAGCGGGCGATCGAGGACAACCTGCGCTATGTTGCGGCGGTGGTGGCCCGGCTCCGCCGGGAGCATCCGGTGGGGGAGCACCTCGTCTTCGCCGGTTTCTCTCAAGGTTCGGCCATGGCCTATCGCGCCGCAGCGGGGAGCGGCCATCCCTGCCGGGGGGTGATCGTCCTCGGCGGCGACGTCCCGCCGGAGCTCGCCGCCCGCGAGCTGGTGGGGTTTCCTCCCGTCCTCCTCGGCCGCGGCGCTCGCGAGCAGTGGTATGACGAGGCCAAAATGGCACACGATGTCGAGGTATTGCGCTCAAAAGGCGTCGACGTCCGGCCTCTCGTCTATCCGGGCGGGCACGAGTGGACGGACGAGTTTCGGGTTGCGGCGGGGGAGTTTCTGGCCGCAGTCTGCCCCTGAAAGAAAAGGCACCCCGGAGGGTGCCTCTCTCTTGTCCTCCAACCGTGATGTAGGGCCGGTCAGCGTCGCGCGCCGACCTCCTGACGGGCGAAGGTATCGACCATCGCCCGGTTGAACGCCGGGATGTCGTCCGGCTTCCGGCTGGTGACCAGGTTCCCGTCCACCACCACCTCCTGATCCACCCAGTTGACGCCGGCGTTCTTGAGGTCGGTCTGGATCGTCTCGTACGACGTCATCTTGCGGCCCTTGGCGACCCCGGAGTCGATGAGCGTCCAGGGGCCGTGGCAGATCGCCGCCACCGGCTTGCCGGCGTCGAAGAATGCCTTGACGAACTGCTGGACCTTCGGATTGCGCCGTAGATGATCGGGGTTCATCACTCCGCCGGGGAGCAACAGGGCGTCATATTGGCCGGCGTCCGCCCGATCGAGCGGCATATCGACCGGGAGCGATTGGCCCCAGTCCTTTTTGTCCCAGCCCTTGACCTTACCCTGGGCTGGCGAAACGATCTCGGTCTTGGCCCCGGCCTCTTCGAGCGCCTTCTTAGGCTCGGTCAATTCGACCTGTTCGAAGCCATCCGCAACTAGAATTGCCACCTTTTTACCATGAAGCTGTTCCATGTTGTACCTCCTCTGTCGGCGATGCTGTTCCACAGCTCTCACTCTCCAGAAGAGAGCAACATGGATGCCAAAAGAAAAGGGCGCCCGCGAGGAGCGCCCTTCTATTTTCGATGGAAGCTGGAAGCGGTTACTGAGCCGGGGGCGGCTCGGTGCCCTGGGTGCCCATGGCGCCGCCGGTCGTGCCAGTCGTGCCGCCCATGGCGCCAGTGCTGCCGGTGCTGTCGGTACCCATGGCGCCGGTGCTCTCGGTGCCCATGGTGCCCATCGAACTGCCCGTCGCCATCGGCTCCGTCCCCATGGCGGCAGGTGCCTCGGTCGAGGTCGCGGGCTGCTCCTCGACTTCGGTGTTCTCTTCGTGCTTGCAGCCGACGAGCGGCACCAGCAGGAAGGCCAGGAGGCTGAGCATGGACAGGTGAACGAGTACCTTCTTCATTTGTCTTCTCCCTTGTGAATGGACTGAATGGTATAGATGAATCGGCGTCCGTTTCCTACGTGTTGGGGTCGCCTACCTTGATCAGTGTGACACCGCCTGACACCCTCCGTGTCGTGTCTCGCTTCTCATATGGCGCAGATGCGCTCGCTCGTACAGCGAGTCTGTAAAGCAGATTCTGTGCCACGCCCTCGTAGTCGGATCTGTAATCGAATCGAGTGTCCAGGTCGGCTGAGTCGTTGGACGGGGCGGGAGTATACAACCTATAGGTCGGCTCCTCAAGTAGGGGCAATGGGGGGGCCTCCCCCGGCCCGTTCCCCCCGGCTCTTCAGACTTCGCGATAGGTGTTGAGCCGATTGTAGAGCGTCTTCAAGCTGACGCCGAGGACATCCGCAGTCTTCCGCTTGTTCCCCGCATGCAGGTCCAGGGTCGCCATGATGAGCCGCCGTTCCACCTCGGCGATCGAGGTACCCACCTGGAAGTGCAGGCTCCGCAGTGTCCCCGAGTCGCCGCCGACCTCCCGCGGCAGGCAGCGCGGGCAGATCTCCTGCTCCGCCATGATGAAGGCGCGGTGGACGACGTTTTTGAGCTCGCGCACGTTGCCCGGCCAGGGATGACTCTGCAGGCGCTCCACCGCCTCCTCGGTAAAGTGCTTGGCGGTGCTGTGACGCTCGTTCAACTGATCCAGGAAGAAGGTGGCAAGGAGCTGGATGTCCTCGCCCCGGTCGCGCAGGGGAGGCATGTGGATGGGGAAGACCGAGAGACGGTAGAGGAGGTCCTCGCGCAGCTTGCCGTCGTGCACGGCCTTGTGCGGGTCGCGGTTGGTGGCGGCCAGGACGCGCACGTCCACATCGACCGACTGGTCGCCGCCGATGCGAGCCACCGTGCCGGTCTCCAGCACGCGGAGGAGCTTGACCTGGAGCTCGATCGGCATCTCGGTGATCTCGTCCAGGAAGAGCGTCCCTCCGTGAGCGCGCTCGAAGTAGCCCTTGTGGCGGCGGGCGGCGCCGGTGAAGCTGCCGCGCTCGTGGCCGAAGAGCTCGCTCTCGATGAGGGTGGGGGAGATGGCGCCGCAGTTGAGCGGCAGGAAGGCGCCTTTGCTACGGCGGGAGAGGTGGTGCAGGGTCTGGGCTGCCAGATCCTTGCCGGTGCCGCTCTCGCCGATGAGGAACACGGTGGCGTCGGTGGGCGCCACCCGGTTGAGCATCTCGTAGAGCCCCTGCATGGGCTCGGAGGCGCCGAGGAGAAGCCCCAAGCGGCCGACCTCCTGCTTCTCTTCGGCTGCCGGCACGGCCATCGCCAGGCTGGGCTGGATGCTCGCCACGTTCGCCAGGATGTTTTTGAGCCGGCCGATGTCGAGCGGCTTGGTGAGATAGTCGCTCGCCCCCAGGCGCAGCGCCTGGACAGCGCTCTCGACGTCGGCGTGGCCGGTCATCAGCACCACTTCGGTCGAGGTCCCGAGCTCCAGGTCCTTGAGCAGATCGATGCCGCTGCCGTCCGGCAGATAGAGGTCGACCAGGGCGACGTCCGGGGTCTTGTGGCTGACCTGGGTACGGGCGTCGCGCAGGGTGGTGGCGGTATTGGTGGTGAAGCCCTGACCTTCGATGAGCTCGGCGAGCGCGGAAAGGAAATTGGGATCGTCATCGACCGCGAGTGCGTGTGGCATGTCTCCTCACTCCTTCCCTGAGGCGGGCAATTCTATCTCAAAGCTCCGCCGGCCTCCGGTTTCGCCACCACTCTCGGTCACCTCGACCCGTCCCCCCTGCTCGGTGAGGATGGAGCGGGCCTGGTAGAGCCGGACGCTACCGGCGGGCGCCGCTCCGGGGGCGAGCGAAAAGTCGAGTGCCGGGGCCTCGCTGGCCAGAGGACCGCTGAGGAGGATGCGGGCAGAACCCTGCCCGGACTCCAGCTGAAGGGCGAGGGTACCCGCCCGGGTCATGCCGGCCAAGGCGGCGAGGCCGATCTCGAGCAGCGCCTGGCGCAGCTGGTAGCGGTTGACCGCGATCAGGACCGGCTGCTCGGGGAGGTCGGGGACGACCTGCACCTGGAGCTTCCTAGCCTGCGGGACGAGGAGGGCCGCGAGCTCTTTGACCGCCTCGCGGAGGTCGAAGGCGTCGGGGCGGTCGCCGCGCGCGGAGGTATGGGCGAGGAAGTGCTCGAGCCCGCCGTGGAGCCGCGCGAGCTCGTCCTTGAGCACGCCTACGTAGCGCAGCTGGCGCTCGCGGGCGGCCGGCTCCATGGTCCGCGCCGCGGCGATGGTCTCCTTGAGAATCTCGATGTTGAAGACCATGGCGTTGATCGGCGCCCGCAGGTCGTGGGCCACGGCCGGGGAAACCTGAGAGAGGGCGCGCATGAAGGTGGCGAGGCGGAGGTCGGCCGCCGCCTCGGCGAAGGGTTCGGGGTCGCGGACGAGGAGCACCGCGCCGCCGGTCCCCCCGGCCAGCCGGTGGATCTCGAAGAGCAGAGGGCGGCCGCCGCGGCCGGCGGGCACCAGGAGGGGCTCCGGCTCCTGGGTTTCGGGGGAGACGGGTTCGGCCGCCTTCACCAGCGGCGCGACCTCCTCCCAACAGCGCGCGAGCTCGTTGCCGTCGTCGCAGCCGAGAAGAGCCAGGGCCCGCTCGTCGGCCCCTCCGATGCCGCCGTCCGGTTTCTGCAGCAGGACTCCGGCCGAAAGGGTGCGCGCCAGCTCGGCCAGGCCCTCGGGTGGCCGCGTTTCAAGCAGTCTTTCTGTCGTTCCGACCATCTCTCGATCTCCGGTGGTCATGCCTGGCAAGCGAATAAAAAGGTTTCCGTTGCGATAGGGGCGACAGAGTGTCTGCGAGACTTCATAAACCCCTCAAATGACGACGTCATCTCACTACTGGTACAGGCAAACCCAAGATTTGCAGGACCTGTGCCACGCACTGCTCGAAGGCTGATTCTCGCTCGGCACGGCCGATGCAAGGGCGGAGGATTAGCCGCGGAGGGTGAGACGCGCGAGAGTCCGCGGGCGGTGGGTGCCCTTTTTCTGGATCCCACTGGGGAAACGTCTGTATTTTTTACAAGGACCCTACTGCATGGCAACCCTGGCAGTCGAGAAGCTCGAACCCGAGGTGATTCCCACGATGCCCGACCCAGTGGCCAGCGCCAAAGCCGCCGGCCTCCGCTATGTCACCGACACCTCGCCCGGCATCCGGCGGCGGCGGAGCGGCAAAGGGTGGGCCTACTTCGACCCCGCGGGCAAGGTCATTCAGGACCCCGAGGAGCGGATCCGCATCAACTCCCTCGCCATCCCACCGGCCTGGACCGACGTCTGGATCTGCCCGCGGGCGAACGGTCACCTGCAGGCGACCGGGCGCGACGCCCGCGGCCGCAAGCAGTACCGCTACCATCCCGACTGGCGGGAGGTTCGCGACGAGACCAAATTCACCAAGATGATCGCCTTCGCCGAGGCCCTGCCGGGGATCCGGGAGCGGGTGGAGGAGAACTTGAAGCTCCGGGGGATGCCGCGAGAGAAGGTCCTGGCGGCCGTGATCAAGCTGCTCGAGACGACCCTCATCCGGGTTGGCAACGACGAGTATGCGAAGCAGAACGAGTCCTACGGCCTGACCACCCTCCACTCCGATCACGTCGAGGTCTCGGGCTCTACCATCCAGTTCGAATTCCGTGGCAAGAGCGGCGTCCAGCACAGCGTCGGCGTCCGCGACCGCCGCCTGGCGCGGATCATCGAGCGCTGCCAGGAGCTGCCAGGGGAGGAGCTCTTCACCTACCTGGATGAGAACGGGGAGACCAGGAACGTCGACTCGGGCGAGGTCAACGACTACCTGCGGGAGATCACCGGCCACGACTTCACCGCCAAGGACTTCCGCACCTGGGGGGGGACGGTCCTGGCGTTTTTCGCGCTCAGCCGGATCGGCCCCGCGGACACCGAGACGCAGAGAAAGAAGAACGTCGTCGAGGCGGTCAAGCAGGTCGCCAGGTCGCTGCGCAACCGCCCGGCCACCTGCCGCAAGTTCTACATCCACCCCGCCGTTCTGGAGACCTACGACGACTCGACTCTGCACGAGATCGCGGCGCGGGAGATCGAGCTGGGCGAAGCGGACAAGGGCAATGCCTTCCGCGTCCTGGAGCTCAAGACCCTGGGGATGCTCAAGGAGAAGTACGGAGGGGGGTAAGCTCGTTGAGGGCCGATCCTGCGGGGATCAAGCTGGCGGGAGGAGGGCGGCCACGGGGGCCGCCCTAACCCGGTCCAGCGACTAGCGGACGAGCGCCTCTTGATTGATGTGGCTCTCGGCGATCTCGGTCAGCTTCTCGTCGGCCTCTTCCTCCTCCTGGAGGGTGCGCTCGAGGAGCCGCACGGCGTCCTGGTCGCCGATCAGCTCGGCGTAGGTGCGCACCGTGCCGTAGCCGGCGATCTCGTAGTGCTCGACCCGCTGCGCGGCCGCGATCAGGCCGGCGTCGATGACCTCCGGCTCGCCCTTCATCTTCATCATCGCCTCGCCCTCCTTGAGGAGCCCCTTCATCCCCTCGCAGGTCTCTCCCTTGGGGCTCTCGTCGAGCTTCTTGAAGATCTGCTCCAGGCGGGTGACGTGCTGGCGGGTCTGGTTCAGGTGCTCGCGGAAAGCGTTCTTGAGCTCCGGCGAGTTGCACGCGTCCGCCATTTTGGGCAGGGCGTCGACCAACTGGGTCTCGGCGCTGTAAAGGTCCTTCAGCTGTTCCATGTACAGGTCTTTCAGAGATTCGAGCTTCATGGTTGTGCCTCCTCTGGCTGCTGCTCTCGGTGAATCGAAAGAATTTCCGGGCGATGCCCGGCGAAAATAGAGAGGTTCAAGATCCGTGCCGGATCGATCAATCCTCGCTCGCCTGGGTGGCATGGCCGAACTTCAAGAGCGCGACGAAGAAGATGCCACCCAGGGCGTTTCCCAGGGTGACCAGGAGGAGGAAACGGCCGACATCGGCCCCGGTGATCCCCTGGCCGGCGAAAAGTCCGGCGAGGACCTCGGCGGTGCCGGCGATCACGTGGTGGAGGTGAGAGAGGCCGATCGCGGTCGTCACCAGCCAGACGAAAAAGATCTGGCTGATGGTGTCGCGGGCGGCCGTCACCAGCCAGGAGAGGAGGCCCATCAGCCAGCCGGCGAGGATGGCGCTCGCCAGCATCTGCCAGGAGCCGTGCGCCATGACCCCATGAGCGATCTCGCCCAGCGCCGGGCGCGAGAGGACGCCGAGAGCGGGCCCGACGAGAGCGGTCATGGCGGCGAAGAGGCTCACCCCGATCATGTTCGAAAGGTATACCAGGGCCCACAGACGGAGGAGTTGGGCGACCGAGGCGCGGCCACCCAGGACCGGGAGAACGGCGAGGGTCGTGTGCTCGGTGAACAGCTCGGAGCGACCGAGGACGACGAAGAGGAAGCCCACGGCGTACATGTTGGCGACCAGAATCTCGACGACCGGATGGGGCAGGGAATCGCGGACGAGGGTCAGCATCACCCCCATGAGGAAGAGACTCCAGCCGACGTCGAGACCGGCCGAGAGCCCGGAGATGAAGAGCCCCCAGGCGGGCCGTTCGAGCTCTTTCTGTCCCGACGAGATCTCCTGGGCGAGGATCGTTCGGTAGGACTTCTGAGAGCCTTCCTTGCTGTCGGCCTTCTCGACGTCCTTGCCGAGGGTCATGGCTCTCCGCTGTCCGGCGACGATGTCGTTGACATCGAGGGGGCGTCGCGGCCGGTAGCGGCGACGAGCTCTTCTTCCATCCAGGCGCGATCCGGGGAGACCTCTTTCGCCGGGCGGCAGAGGTAGATCTCGTGACCGGGGCGGCCGGCGACCGTGAGGCCGGCCGAGCGCAGCAGGGCGAGGATGCCGGAGTGATTGGGCGCCCACCAGTTGGTGGGATCGCCGGCCAGCCGGTGCTCGATGAAGGCCATCTTGGGCCAGCCCGGCGCCAGCATCTCCTCGCGGCCGTCGATCGGGGTGTCGGCGGCGGGCTCGTGAACCTCCTCGCCGGGCATGGTGAGGGTCTGGAAGACCATCAGCCGGGAGAGCCGCCGGACGACCAGGTCGAGGGCCAGGAGCGGATAGCGCAGATGGTAGAAGACCCCCATGAAGAGGATCAGGTCCCAGCGCTCGTCGCTCCGCGCGAGGTCGTAGACCCCCATCTGGCGGAACTCGATCCGGTCGGCGAGCGCGAAGCGCTCGGCCGCCCAGCGCGCCTGGCGCAGGTAGTGCGGATCGTGGTCGATGGCGGTGACGCGCGCCCCGCGGCGCGCCAGCTCTAAGCTGTAGAAGCCGGCGTTGCAGCCAATGTCGAGCACCGTCCAGCCAGCTAGGTCGGCCGGCAGGTGCGGGGCGATCTCGCGCCATTTGAAGCTCGGGAAGTCGCCCAGGAAGTGGTCGGGAACCGTCTCGGTCCCATCCGGCAAGTGAAGGTTGTGAAACCAGGGGCCGAGCTCGGCGATTTCCTGCTGGAGGTCGGAAGTGGGGGGGGCGGAGGGCAACGGTCTCCCCTCCTAGGCCGCTTTGCGGTCGAGCAGTCCGTGGGCGTAGCCGAGGAGCTCCTCGGCGCGATGGCCGGCGGTGTGCTGGGCGAGCACCCGTTTGCGGGCCCGGGCGCCGAGGGCCTGGCGCTCGCCCTCCGGCACCTGGCGGAGGTACAGCAGCGCCTCGGTGCTGCTCCGCGCGGTGAGGATCTCTTCGCCGAGAGCGAAGAAGGTCTCCAGGCCCACCCAGTAGTCGCTGATGATCGGGGTGCCGCAGGCGGCGGCCTCGAACAGCCGGACGCTCGGCGAGAAGCCGGCCGCCACCATGTCGGCGCGGGTGACGTTTAAGGTGAAGCGCTGGGCGTTGTAGAAGCTCTTGTGCTCCTCGGGCGGGAGATGGGTGATCCGATGGACGTTCGCCGGCCAGGCGAGGCCCTCCGGATACTGCGGCCCGGCGACGGCGAAGCGCCCCTCGTTCCAGCGCCTTGCCGGTTCGAGCAGCAGGCGTTCGAGGACCGGCTGGCGGTCGTCGCTGTAAGTCCCCATGTAGCCCAGATCCCAGCGCGGCTCGACCTCCTCGGGGTGATAGAGGGCGGGGTCGAAGGAGCAGTAGAGCGGCCGCGCCATGGCGGCGCCGTAGCGCCGTTCGAGGCGCTTCAGGGTCGGCCCGCCGGTGAAGGAGAAGTAGGCGTCATAGCGCGGGATGAGCTCAGGGGTAAGGTACTCGTACTCGCCGCGCGCCAGCTTCGCCAGGGTCACCGGCGTATCGATGTCGTAGAAGGCGGTGGCCCCGCGCGCCGTGCGGGTCACCCAGTCGCCAACCGCGACCCCCTCGGGCACGTAGGAGCCGACGATGACGAGGTCGGCCGCGCGGACCCGCGCCGCATGCTTGTCCTTGAGCTCGGCCAGGCTCCCGTAGAGCCGGGTCCTGCCGTAGGGCGGGCGCGGCAGGTCGCGGTTCTCGGCATACCAGGGGGCGTCACGCTCCAGGAAGAGCACCCGATGGCCGCGCGCCGTGAGCTCGCGGACGAGGCCGCGATAGGTCGTGGCATGCCCGTTGCCCCAGGACGAGGTGATCGACAGGCCCAGGATGACGATGTCGAGCGGCTGGTGACTCAAGGGAGTACCTCCGCGCCGAGGGCGCTCTCTTCGCGCGTTGTCGAACGATCCCGGAGATGCCGGCGGTGCCGGGAGAGGACCGCTTCGACCTCGGCCGCCCGGTGGGCGTAGGTGTGCTCGGCGAGGATCCGCCGGCGCGCCGCGCTACCGATCTCCCGCGCCCGCTCCGGCGACAGCTCGCCGAGGAGGGCCGCCACCTCGTCCCCGTCGCCCGCCACCAGGACCTCTTCCCCGGGGGCGAGGAAAAGCTCGATCCCGATCCACCGATCGGTGATCAGGCAGGCGCCGGCGCCCGCCGCCTCGAATACCCGGGTGGCGGGGGAGAAGCCGTAGCGGGCCATGCTCTCGCGGCTGATGTTGAGCACCGCGAGCGGGGTGGAGTTGAAGGCGTTGTGATCGCGGGTATAGACATGCCCGAGATAGCCGACGTTCGCCGGCAGTTGCCGGTCGCCCCAGCCGTTGCCGCCGAGGAGGAAGCGGCGTTCGGGCAGGCGCTCGGCGGCCCGGAAGAAGAACTCCTCGACCCGCGCCTCGCGGTCGGGCAGGCGGTTGCCGAGGAAGGCGAGATCGCAGGCGAAACGGGGATCGGGAGCGGCGGGAAAGTGGGTCTCCGGATCGAGGGCGTTGTAGATCGGCACGCACTCCCGGGCCCCGAGCCGGGTATAGGCGTCGACCACCGGGTCGCCACCGCCGTAGGTGAAGATCAGGTCGTAGCGCGGGATGAGCGCCCGGAACGGATCGGCCGGGTCGTTCTCCACCCGGTCGAGGGTCGCCGGGGCGTCGACGTCCCAGAAGGCAACGAGGGTCTCGGGCCCCTGAAGCTCCAAGACCGCGGCTTCGAGGAGGGCGTCGAACACCCCCACCCCGCTCGCCTTGACCACCAGGTCGGCGCCGCGGGTATCGCCGCGGGTATCGGCGATATCGGCGATATTGGCGAGATCGGCGAGCGCCCGGCGGACGCCGGTTTCGTCCGCCGCGGGATAGACCACCACCCGCGCCCAGTCCGGATCGGGGATGTCCCGGTGCTCCTGGCGGCCGAAGGCGTCCGGCTCGTAGAAGGTGACCCGGTGCCCGCGTTCGGCCAGGCCGCGCACGATCCCCCGGTAGTAGGTCGCCGCTCCGTTCCAGTAGGCGGAGACCAGGCTCGAAGCGAAGAATGCGATGTCCAGGCCGGTTTTCACGTCAGCTCGTCCTCATCTCGTCCTCATCGTTGTCGCCGCGGTCTCCACCTCCGCTCCGACCGGGGCGATCTGCGCGTAGATGTCGAGCAGCTCGTCCACCCGGTGCGAGCAGGTGTGCCGGTCGAGGATGGTGCGGCGGCCGTGCCGGGCGAGGCCGGCCGCCAGCTCGGGGTCGTGGAGAACATCGCGGAGGTGCCGTTCCATCTCCCCGCCATTCCGCGCCACCAAGAAGTCCTCTCCCGGGGTGAACAGCCCCTCGCTGTCCTCCCAGGGGGCGGAGACCAGGGGGATGCCAGAGGCCAGGGCCTCGAAGGGGCGGATGGTGGGGATCCCCGGGAGGGCCTCGGCGTAGGGCCGGCGCGGCACGTGAACGGTGACCGCGAAGCGGGCGAAGGTCTGCGGCACGTCGTAGTTGGGGAGCCAGCCGGCGTACTCGATCCCCGCCGCGGCGAGCGCCTCCCGGGCGGTGTCGGGGTAGCGCACCCCGTGCACCCTCGCCGTGAGGCCCAGGGCCTGGACCGGCCCTAAGAGGAACTCGCCGAGCTCGGCGGTGCGCTCCTCGTCCCCCCAGTTGCCGATCCACACCAGGTCGCCCTCGTGCGGCAGGCCGAGGATGGGATGGAAGACCCGGGTGTCCGCCGCCTCGTGCCAGGTCCACGCCCGCGCCGCCCAGCCGCGCGTCCTATAGAGGTCGCTCAAGATCGCGCCAAAGGCGAGCACCCCGTCGTAGTCGCCGAGGTCATAGGCCGCCATGGTCTCTGGGGAGGTGACGGCGCGGTGGTGGGTATCGTGGAAGAGCAGGCGGTAGCCCCCGTGCCGACGCCGGTGCTCGCCCAGCCGCCGCACCAGGTCGTGGTCGTTCCACTCGTGGACGAGGACTAAGTCGGCGCCATCCAGGGCCTGGTCGAGATCGATCGCGGCGGGGTCGTAGGAGCGGCTTTCGAGCCAGGGATAGGTCTCGCGGAAGCCGAGGAAGGCGGTCTCGCCACGCTCGGCCAGGAGGTGGGTCAGGCTCCAGCCGCCGACCGGCTCGTAGACCCGGACATCGTGGCCGCGCGAGAGGAGCTCTGTCGCCACGCCGCGGAGGAAATGGGCGTTGCCGTGGTTCCAGTCCGACAGCAGCGAGTGGACGAAGAGGACGACCCGCATCGGCGCCTCGATCGGCTCTCTAGACCGCGATCCGTTGGGCCGGTTCGAGGGCATCGGCACCGGCGGCATTGGAGAAGCGGTCGGCCTCGATCTCCTGCCGGGCGGCGAGCAGCTCGCCGTAGGCGGCCAGGTAGCCGTCGAGCATCCGCTCGGGGGTCAATTCGAGCCCCCGCGCCCGGGCGCCGGCGGCGAGAGCATTCCGCCGATCGGGACTCTCGATCAGCGAGAGGAGCGCGGTGCGGAGCGCCGCCGGATCGTCGGGCGGCACGAACACGGCGCGGTTGCGCCAGATCTCCCGCAGGCTGGGGATGTCGCCGAGGACCAGTACGCAGCCGGCCAAGGCCGCTTCGAGCGCCGAGAGGCCGAAGGGCTCGTAGCGCGCCGGCAGGGCATAGATCGCGGCCCGCCCCAGCCAGGCGGCGAGGGCGCGCGGCGACAGGCGGCCGAGGAGACGGGTGTTGTGGGGGCGGATCTCGCCGCCGCCGGGGTGCTGGCTGTCACCCGCGACGTAGATGGGCCAGGGGATCTCGGGGGCCACCCGCTCGAGCGCCGCCAAGTTCTTCGCCTCGTCCCACAGCCGGCCGGCGGCGAACACCATCTCCTCCTTGGGGGCGTGAGAGGCCGGGAAGAGGCGGCCGTCGCGGCCGTTTTCGATCACCCGGGAGTGGGGGAGCGGCCCATAGTGCTCGCCGAGCGCCGTCAGCATGGCGGAGGAGGGGGCGACGACGAGATCGGCGGCGGCGAGGCCGGCCCGGACCGCGGTCCGGTAGCGGTCCCAGCTCTCGGGCGCCGGCTCGCCCTTGACCGCCGCCCACCAGGAGAGGACGCAGGAGTGCGCCACGACGAGCTTCGGCGCGCTCCAGGGCAGGGCGGCGTGGGCATAGCCGTTCAGGTGCACGACGTCCGGGCAGATGCGGCTCTCCAGCCGGAGCAGCCACTCGCTCGCCTTCTGGACGTCGCGCCAGGGCTCCTCCATCCACTCCAGCCGGAAGGTGCTCTCGAAAAGCCGCAGGCGGGGGATGCGCTCGACGGTCTCCCGCTGTGCCTCGGAGAGTGGATCTCCCATGGTGGCGAGCGCCACCTCGATCCCGCGTTCGGAGAGGGCGCGGGAGAGGTCCAAAGCGTACGTCCAGACCCCACCGACCGTGTCCGCGGTCATCAGGACCTTCTGCGGGAGCGGACCCTGTGCACTCATTCCAGTCACCTCGGTTGTGAGACGAGACGGATACCTTCGATCTCAGTTCGGAATGATCCAAGATTCGTGCCTGGATCTCGTTTCACCTCCCCCTTCTACGGGCGCGGACGGCGGTGTGCTTACCGCCGCCCGCGAAGCCTGGATTTCAGCTGGCCCGGAGGGCTCCGGCCCCGACCTCCGCCCCGCGCGATTCGAGCAACCAGTTGTAAAGCTTGCCCACTCCCTCCCGCACGCTTACAAGGGGGGACCAGCCGGTCGCCTTCGAGAAGCGGCGGGTGTCGGAGACGTAGTAGCGCTGGTCGCCAGTCCGCCAGTCCTCGAAGAAGACCTGGGGCCGTCTGCCGTGGAGCTCCTCGATCAGGGAGAGGAGCTCCAGGAGGCTCACCGTCTGGTCCGGGCCTCCCCCCATGTTGAAGGCGCGGCCGGCGAGCGCCTCGGCGTTCTCCTCGGCGGAGAGGAAGGCGCGGACGAGGTCCTCGACGAAGAGGACGTCCCGCACCTGGCCGCCGTCGCCGTAGAGGGTGATAGGGGAGCCGTCCAGGGCACGGAGGAGGAAGTGCGCCACCCACCCCTGGTCCTCGGTGCCGAACTGGTGCGGGCCGTAGATGCAGCTCATGCGGAAGACGACGTTGCGCATCCCATAGCTCCGCGCATAGTCGAGGACGTACTGGTCGGCCGTCCCCTTGGAGCAGCCGTAGGGGCTGTGGAAGTCGAGCCGCCGGTCTTCGCCGAAGCCGCTCGTGGCGACATCGGCGTCGACCGGCTCGTAGCGCGGACCGCGCAGGCGCATGGGGACGTCGTCCATGCCGCCGTAGACCTTGTTGGTCGAGGTGAAGAGGAGCGGCGGCGGCTCGGGGAGCTCGCGGAGAGCTTCGAGGACGTTGAGCGTCCCCTGGGCGTTGACCGCGAAGTCGTGCTCCGGGTCGAGCAGGCTGGTCGTCACCGCCACCTGGGCGGCGAAGTGGAAGACCGTCTGGGCGTCATGGAGCGCCCGGCGGACGGCGGCAGGGTCGCGCACGTCGCCGATCTCGATCGTCACCCGGTCGCCGAAGCGCTGGCGCAGCCAGAAGAGGTTCTGCTCCACCCCCGGCCGCGACAGGTTGTCGAAGAGGCGGACCTGCCGGCCCATGGCGAGCAGCCGGGCCGCCAGGTTGGTGCCGATGAACCCCGAGCCGCCGGTGATCACGGTCACCTTGCCGTCCGCCCGTCCCTTCCCGGGTCCCTTCCCCCTCCCGCTCATACCGTCAACCCCCGGGCGGCGAGCTCCTCGCGGGCCTGGCCCACGCGGTCGCATGCCACCTGTCCTTCGAGCCATTCGGCGAGATCGGCGAGCCCCGCTTCGAGGGTCACCCGCGGCTCGTAGCAGAGGACCTGCCGCGCCAGGGTGATGTCGGCAAAGCAGTGCCGGATGTCGCCGACCCGGTAGTGCCCGGTGATCTCGGGCTCGACCTCCTCCCGGCCGAGCACCGCTGCCATGCTCTCGGCGATGCCGCGGATGGTGTAGGCCTGGCCGCTGCCGACGTTCACCACCCGGCCGGGCGCCTCGGGCATTTCGAGGGCCAGGCGGCAGGCGCGGGCGATGTCCGTGACGTGGACGAAGTCGCGCTTCTGGTGGCCGTCCTCGAAGATCATCGGCGGGTTGCCGTTCAGATAGCGCGCGGCGAAGATGGCGAGCACCCCGGTGTAGGGGTTGGACAGCGCCTGGCGTGGACCGTAGACGTTGAAGAAGCGGAGCGCTGTCGTCTTGAGGTTGTAGGCCTGGCCGATCATCAGGCACATCCGCTCCTGGTCGTACTTCGAGAGCGCATAGAGAGACGAGAGCGAAGGCGGCTTCGACTCGTCCGTCGGCACCGGCTGGAGCGCCTCGCCGTCGTCCCCCCGGAGCTCCCAGTCGCGGGTGAGGAGCTGCTCGCGGGGACGCTCGCTGCCGGGGACGAGCCGGCCGCGGCCGTCCCGGTAGAGCCCCTCGCCGTAGAGGCTCATGCTGGAGGCGACCACCAGCCGCCCGACCGGGCGCTCGATCAGCGCCTCGAGGAGCACCGCGGTCCCCAGGTTGTTGACGCTCGTATAGTCGGCGAGCTGGTACATGCTCTGTCCCACCCCGACCATCGCCGCCAGGTGGAACACGGCGTCGACCCCGGCGAGCGCCGCCCGCACCGCCTCGCCGTCCCGCACGTCCCCCCGGATCAGCTCGACTTCCGGCGAGAGGTACGCCGGCCGGCCCGCGTCCGGCCCGTGCACCTGCTCCGCCAGGTTGTCGAGCGCCCGGACCTCGTAGCCCTGCCCGAGGAGCTCGTCCGCCAGATGAGAGCCGATAAAACCCGCCCCGCCAGTGATCAGAACCTTGCCTCTCACTCTCGTCCTCCTTTGCTGCTTCCAGCCACGCCTTTCCCTCTGACCCACCGAGAGTCACCCAGCACCTACGAGACTACCCGGGAGCGTATATCGATGCTCCGATATAACTCGCCTGACCGGAATTTATCGAAGCAAGTGCCATGCCATTGTAAGTAGAAGATGGAGCCCTCCCCTCTGGGGGAGGGAGGGCGGACGGTGAGCCGGGGTGAGCCGGGAAGGCGAGGCGCTACTGCCGGCCGGGCTTGGGGCGGTCGATCGTGACGTCGAGCGGGGTCACCTTGCCGTAGGTCGAGAGCGGCTTGTCGGTCCCCGTGGCCGGCCCCACGACGACGATCTCGAACTGCTCCGGGTGGAGGTACTTGGCCGCCGCGGCGCGCACCTGCGCTGGGGTCACCGCCTCGATTCCGGCGCGGTAGCGCGACAGCCAGTCGAGCGGGTAGCCGAAGTACTCGTAGGTGATCTGCTGGGTGAGGATCTTGCGCTTCGAGTCGGCCTGGAAGATGAAGGAGTTGAGGAGCCCCTGCTTGCCCTTGGCCACCTCTTCGTCGGTGGGCGGCGTCTTCGTCATCCCGCGGGCCTCGGCGAGCAGGGCGTCGATGGCGGCGCCGGTCGTCTGGGTCTTGGTCGAGATAAAGAGGAAGGTGAGGCCCGGGTGATCCCACTCGTTACCCACCCGGCCGAAGACGGTGTAGGCGAGCCCCTGCTGGGCGCGGATGGCGAAGAGGCGGGAGGCGAAGCTCCCCGAGAGCACCTGGTTGACCACCTCGAGCGCAAAGTAGTCGGGGTTGCTGCGCAGAATCCCGAGGCCGCCCATGATGACGTTCGACTGCGTGACGTCGTTTTTCTCGACGTAGTAGACCCCGGGCGCCGGCGTCGTCCGGTAGGGCGCCGCGGCCTCTCTGGCGCTCGCCGCCCCGCGCGGCCAGTCGCCGAACGCCGCCCGCACGAGCTTCAAGGCCTCGTCGCGCCTGAAGTCGCCGACCAGGCCGAGGACGATACCCTCGGGGTGGAAGTGCGCCTGGTGCCAGGCGACCAGGTCGGCGCGCTCGATGCTCCCGAGGCTCGCGAAGGTCGGCGTCCGGCCGTAGGGGGAATCCTTGCCGTAGGCCACCCGGGTGAACTCGCGAAAGAGGATGTCGGTCGGGTCGTCGTTCTGCCGCGCCACCCCGGCGCGGGCCTGCTCCTTCGCCAGGTCGAGCCGGCTCGCGGCGAACACCGGGTGGCGCAGAACGTCGGCGAAGACCTGGAGGACCTGCGGGAAGTCGGCCTTGAGCGAGCTCATGGAGGCCCGTCCATAGTCCCCCGCGGCCTGGGTCTCGATGCGCGCCGCCTTGGCTTCCAGGAAGTCGTCGAGCTGGTCGCCGGTCATCTTCGTCGTACCGCCGGTGCGCAGCACGTCGGCGGCGATCTCGGCGAGCCCCGTCTTCTCCGCCGGTTCGAGCCGCGAGCCGGCGTGGACGAAGGCGATGGCCTCGACGAGCGGCAGCTCGTGGTCCTCCAAAAGCATGACGACCATGCCGTTGTCGAGCACCACGCGCTCGGGGCGCGGGATCTGCTGCTCGGGGAGGGCCGGATAGCGGAGCTGCCCGGCGCTCGCGGCCTGCGCCGCGGCCCTCTCCGGTAGCGCCAGAGGCGCCAGCAACAGGAGGAGGGGAAGGAGGCCGGCGAGGGCCGGCAGGACTCGTCTTCTCGGCATGCGGATCGTGTCTTCCATCGTCGTCCTGCCTCCTAGCGGCTGCCCGGTGCCGGGGGGGTTTTAAGGCCCTCGCCCTTGGGCGGGGCGGTGGTGATCATGGTCACCGTCCGGTTGGACTTCTGGAACGCCTGGTTCGCCACCCGGCGGATGTCGGCCTTGGTGACCTTGTCCAGGCGGTCGGTCTCGCGGAACAGCTCGCGCCAGTCGCCGAAGAGCCGCTGGTACTCGGCGAGCTGGTTGGCGATCCCCTCGTTGCTGCTCAGCGAGCGCACGAGCTTGGCCTTGGCCCGGGTCTTGAAGCGGGCGAGCTCCTCGTCGCTCACGTCCGCCCTTTGCAGGCGTTCGATCTCGGCGTGGATCGCCGCCTCTGCCTGCTCGTCGGTCTTGCCGACCCCCGGCACGGCGAGGACCGCCCAGAGGTTCGGATACTTCTGGCCGGGGAAGCCGGAGAACGACTGCACCTGGACGGCGATCTTCTGGTCGCGGACCAAAGCGCGGTAGAGCCGCGAGGTGCGCCCGCCCGAGAGGATGTCGTCGATCGCCTCGTAGACCGCCTGGTCGGGATCGGTCGAGGCCGGCTTGTGGTACGCCTCGAGGTAGAACGGCTGCGCCGGGTCCTCGATCACGACGCTCTTTTCCGCCACCTGGGGCGGCTCGACAGTGCGCAGAGGCTGCGGCTTGGGGCGCGCCGGGATGCGGTCGAAGTAGCGGTCGATCAACGGGATCAGCTCTCTGGTGTGGATGTCCCCGACGACCGCGGTGATCAGGTTGGCGGGAGCGTAGTTGGCGCGGAAGAAGCTCTCGGCATCGGTCAGGGTGAACGCCTGGAGGTCCGAGGCGTAGCCGATCGTCGGATGGTGGTAGGGGTGGGCGACGAACGCGGCGGCGACGAACTGCTCGACGAGACGGCCCACGGGGGTGCTCTCGGTGCGCCCCCGGCGCTCCTCGAACACCACGTCGCGCTCCTTGTAGAACTCGCGGAAGACCGGGCGGTAGAAGCGCTCCGATTCGAGGAAGGCGAAGAGCTCGGTCTTGTTGGCCGGCAGCGAGTAGAAGAAGCCGGTCTCGTCGGCAGCGGTGAAGGCGTTCAAGCCCACCCCTCCCTCACGGGTGACGATGTCGTCGAACTCATTCTTGACGACGTACTTGCCGGCCTCCTCCTCCCGGGCCTTGAACGCCTTCCGGAGCTCCTCGACCCGCTGGGGATCGGGCTTGGGCGCCAGCCGCGCCGCCTGATAGGCCTGGTAGGCCGCCTCCTGGGCGTCGATGGCCTTCTTCTCCGCCGGGTAGTTGCTGGTGCCGATCGACTGGGTGCCCTTGAAGGCCATGTGCTCGAACATGTGGGCGAGCCCGGTGATCCCCGGCACCTCCTGCGCCGAGCCGACGTCGGCCAGGGTGAAGAAGGAGAACACCGGGGCCTCCGGGCGCTCGACCAGGATGAAGGTCCAGCCGTTCTTGAGCACGTGGACGGTGGTCTTGGCCTCGAAGGACTTGAGATCCTGCGCGGCGGCCGGCAGGGCCGCGAGGAGGAGGGCGGAGGCGAGGAGCTTTCGTATCATCGTAGGGGCACCTCAGAAGGGCGTTCGCCCTCTAGTGTAACAGTTGGCGATTCTCGTCTCCCGACCCCCGGCGTGAAACTCCTGGCCGGTCGATCCCCCGTAATGTGTCCTGTAATCTTCTCTCCCTAGGCTCCCTCCCATTACCCATACAGTGTCGTCGGGCGCCGCGAGGCCCGTCTCTCCGGTGGCTTTCGGGTCTGGCGCCCGGGCGGTGCGGGCTCTGGTTGCCGCGGACGGCCTATCTACTGGAGGAGTCCTCATGCGCCTTGGTGTCTGTTCAAGCCTCGCCGCCGTGGCGTTGGCCGCGGTTCTCGCTCTCCCGGCCCGCGCCGAGGAGCTGTTCTCGTCGAGCACGGTGGCGCTCAACGGCTACGGCAGCTGGAACTACGGGAAGAGCAACAACGAGAACAACTACCTGAACGCCACCCGGGAGGGGAGCTACCAGGCGGCGGAGGTCCACCTGAGCGTGGCCGCCACGATCAACGAGAACCTGCGGATCGTCACCCAGGTCGGCTGGCTCGACGGCGAAGCCGGATCCGATACCCAGGCCGACTACATCTTCGCCGAGTGGAAGTTCAGCCCCCAGCTCCGGGCGCGGATCGGCAAGATCAAAATGCCGTTCGGCATCTACAGCGAGATCCCCAACGTCGGCACCCTGCGCCCGCTCCTCGCGCTCCCCCAGGCCGCCTATGGGCCGATCGGGTTTCTCGGCGAGAGCTACAAGGGAGTGGGGCTGACCGGGACCGCCGGCTCCCGGTGGCAGTTGCAGTGGGACCTCTACGGCGGTGGCACCGAGCTCAAAGAGGACATCGCTCCGGAGGAGCTCCTCTTGGGCGATCCGGTGACCTCGGGCAATGGGATCGAGAACGAGATCACCCGCAACACGCTGGGCGGCCGGCTGGTGCTGACCACCCCCTGGACGGGCCTGAGCTTCGGCGGCTCGGCTCTGACCGGGAGCGAGACCGTGGGCGGTTCGACCCGGCGGCGCGACGTCTACGGGCTGCAGGCCGAGTACACGAACGACCGCTTCACCCTGCGGACGGAGCACATGAACGAGAAGGTCGAGCGCGACATCGACACCACGGGGTCCTACGTCGAGGCCTCCTACTATCTGAACCGGCACTGGCAGGTGGCGGCCGAGGTCGGGCGGGTGCGGGCGGATTTCTTCGGCGCTCCCAAGGCGGGTCTCGCGGCCAACCTCGCCAAGCACGACGAGCTCACGGTCGGCCTCAACTACTGGTTCGACAGCAACTTCGTCCTCAAGGCGAATTTCATGCGGACCGACGGCAACCTCTACGCCCACCCCAACGTGCTGGACCTGCCCGGGGTCGTCGCCGCTGGGGCACTCCATCCGCGCACCGACCTGGTTCTCGTGGGGGGGCAGTTCACGTTCTGAAAGCCTCGGGAGCTACGGCGGCCGCGGCCCCGTAATGTCCCCCGTAATCTTCCCCCCTTACTCTTACCCTGTATCCAAACATTGGCAGGTGAGAGCTCGAAACCGTCTCTCCGGTTGCTCTCGGGTCTGGCGGCTGCGGCCGGGGGCAGGGGGGCCCTGGGCGGAGCTGTAGTCGCGGCGGCCGGGCGGAGGGGCCCGGCCGCCGCTGGGCCCAGGGGGAGAGCTGCCGCCCCGGCAGTGGCTTCGCAGGTTCCTCTCGGCCTGTCCTTCGGGCGCTCCGCGCAGCCAGTCGCAGGTCGTCGGACCCTGGCGAAGCCACTCTTGCCTCCCGGCCTTTTCCTACCGGCGGATCGCCTGCAGAAACTCCTCTCGGGGCAGGGTGTTGAGCACGTGCCGGGCTTCGAGCCCCGCCCGCCGGGCCTGCTCGACCCCGCAGCGCATGAGGTCGAGCTCGGTCGTCCGGTGAGCGTCGGTCGAGATGACGATCTTGGTTCCCCGCTCGCGGGCGAGCCGGAGGTGGGTGTCCTTCAGGTCCAGGCGGTGGGGGTTGGCGTTGAGCTCCAGGGTCACCCCGAGCTTCACCGCCTCCCCGATCACCGCGTCCATGTCGAGAGCGATGGGGCGGCGGCGGTTGATCAGCCGGCCGGTGGGATGGGCGAAGACGTGGACCCGGGGGTGGCGGAGAGCGGCGAGGACCCGGGCCGTCTGCTCCGCTTCGGAAAGCTCGAAGCGGGAGTGGACCGAGATCACGACGATATCGAGCTCGTCGAGCATCTCGTCCTCCAGATCGAGCGACCCGTCCGCCAGGATGTCGATCTCCATCCCCCGCAGGAGAAGGATCTCCGGGTGGCGGGCGCGGACGGCGTCGATCTCCAGCCACTGCTGGCGGGCGCGGGCGGCGTCGAGGCCCTGGACCATGGGAAGGGCCTTGCTGTGATCGGTGATCGCCGCGTACTCGTAGCCCGCCGCCACGCAGGCTGAGACCATCTCCTCGATCGTGTTCTTGCCGTCCGACCAGGTGGAGTGCATGTGGAGGTTGCCCTTCAGGTCCTTCACCTCGATCAGCCGGGGGAGGGGCCCCTTCGCCGCCGCCTCGATCTCGCCGCAGTCCTCGCGGAGCTCGGGGGGGATCCAGGCGAGCCCCACGGCGGCATAGACCTCCTCTTCGGTCGTACCCGCGATGGGCCGGGCGTTCTCCGGTGCCGCCGCGGGAGCTTCCGGGTCCACCGGATCCCCAGGAGCGACCTTGAAGACTCCGTACTCGGAGATCTTCAAGCCGCGCTCGACCCCCCGCCGGCGGAGCTTCACGTTGTGCTCCTTGGAGCCGGTGAAGTAGACGAGGGCGGCGCCGAAGCAGTCGGGGGGGACGACCCGGAGGTCGACCTGGAGACCGGAGCCCAGGACGACGCTCGTCTTGGTGTCGCCGCTGCCGAGGACGGTCGCCACCTGGGGATAGGCGAGGAAGCGCTCCATGACCGGCCGCGGCTCCACCGCGGCGGCGAGGAGGTCGATGTCCCCCACGGTCTCCTTGCGCCGCCGGTAGCTGCCGGCCGCCGCCAGCCGGAGGACCCCGGGGGCGCCCTGCAAGTAGGCGAGGAGGGGGCGGACGTAGCGCTCGGCGTCCCAGAGGAGCTGGCGCTCGCCGCGGGTCTTCCACTCCTCGATCCCGGCGAGGATCTTCTCCTGGCTCTTCGCCCCGAAGCCGGAGAGGGCGGCGATCCGGCCGCTCTTCCCCGCCTCTTCCAGGGCCTCGACGGAGTCGATCCCCAGCTCGTCCCACAGCCGGCGGGCCTTCTTCGGCCCCAGGCCGGGGAGGCGCATGAGCTCGATCAGGGCACGGGGGAACTCGGCTAAGAGCTCGTCCCGGTAGACCAGAGTTCCGGTCGTCACCATCTCCCGGATGTGGTTCGCCATCTCCTTGCCGATCCCCGGCAGGCTGGTGAGCGGTGTCCCCTGCTCGACCAAGCGGGCCAGGGGGACGGTCTGCACCTCGACCGTCCGCACCGCGTTCCGGTAGGCCCGGATGCGGAACGTGTTCTCCCCCTGGATCTCCAGGATGTCGGCCACCTCGGCCAGGGTGCGGGCGATCTCGACGTTGTCCACAGCTCTATCCTCCCGGCGGGGCGGCAAGCCCCGCCGGGGGAATGGTAGCTGAAACCGTCAGAGGCAGAACTGTGGGCAGGTGTTGGCCGCGAGCGTGATGCACCGGTTGCAGTAGGAGGGTTGCGAACAGGCGAGCTGCGACAGACCGCCGTTCGCGTCCGTCAGGTGTTCGCCATCCAGGCTGCGCAGGGTCTCGCGGTTGAGCACCATCTTCTTGACTGTCTTCTTCATGCGTAGCTCCTTTCGTCCTCTGGGATTCGGCAGGAAGATACAGCAGTTCCAGCGCTACGATATCGCCTTGGCGAAAAGAGGAGGGAATGCATAAGCTCACGCTCGTCATGCTCTGGGTGCTCGGCATCTTCTTTGTGCTGGCGGGGAGCTTTCACTTCCTCCGGCCGGGGGTGTACGTGAAGATCGTGCCGCCCTACCTGCCGTGGCCCCGGCAGCTGGTCTACCTGAGCGGGATCGCCGAGGTGGCCCTGGGGGTGCTGGTCCTCATCCCGCGCTACCGGGTCCCCGCCGCCTGGGGGTTGATCGCGCTCCTCCTTGCGGTGTTTCCGGCCAACCTTCACATGGCTCTCCACCCGGAGCTGTTCAGGAAGATCAGCCCCGTCGTTCTCTGGCTCCGGCTGCCGCTCCAGGGGGTGCTGATCGCCTGGGTCTACTGGTATACGCGGGGAGGTTGACGCGCGGGACTTCGGACCGGGAGGGCCGGAGCCTCTGCCGCCGCCTCCCGCCGCACCAGCTGACCGCACGCCCCCTGCACGTCCCGGCTGCGGCTGCGCCGCACCGAAATGAAGCAGCCGTGCTGGCGCAGGCGAGCGGCGAAGGCCTGGAGGCGCTCTTCCGCCGGCTCGCGGAAGGTGGTCTGGGCGTGCTCGTTCAAGGGGATGAGGTTGAGGTTGTGCCGGTGGCGCAGATCGCCCAGCCAGGCGGCCAGGCGGTCGGCGTCCGCCTCCGTGTCGTTGACCCCGGAGAGGAGCACATACTCGAAGAGGAGGCGTTCGCCGCGTTTCAGCTCCCAGGCATCGAGCGCCTGGCGGAGGCGGGCCAGGTTCCAGGCGCGGTTGACCGGCATGGTGGTGGAGCGGGCGGCGTCGGTCGTGGCGTTTATCGAGACGGCGAGCTGCGGCCGGGGCTCCAGCCGCGCCAGCCGCTCGAGGCCGGAGACCAGGCCGGCGGTCGAGACCGTGATCCGGCGCGCCGAGAGCCCGGCACCCTCTTTATGGCAGAGGACGGTGATGGCGCGGTGGACATGATCGAGGTTGTGGAGCGGCTCGCCCATCCCCATGAAGAGAAGGAAGAGCCGTTCGCCGTTTCTCGGCCCCAGCTCGTGCATGAGAGCCAGGACCTGTCCCACGATCTCCCCGGCCGAGAGGTTCCGCACGATCCCCATGGCGCCGGTGGCGCAGAAGGTACAGCCGAGAGCGCAGCCCACCTGGCTCGACACGCAGTAGGTGACCCGCGGATCGCCGTCCCGGCGCGGCATGTGGACGGCCTCGATCCGGTGACCATCGGAGAGCCCGAGCACGAGCCGGGTGGCACCGTCCTCCGAGGGGTGGCGTTCGAGGATCTTCGGGAGCGAAAGATCGGTATGGCCTCCCAGCCAGGCGAGGGTCTGCCGCGAGAGGAAGGGAGTTCCCCCCTGCCAGGTGCGGACCCGCTGCAACCGCGCCCAGACGTGCTCCGGGCGGCCCGGACACACCACCGCCCCGGTCGCCCCGGCGGCGAAATCCTCGGGGAGCAGGGCCCAGGCGGAGGGCAGCCCCTCCCGCTCGGGGGCTGAGGCGTCCCATGGGTTGGCGGGAAGGGGGGTGGCAAGGGACATCGGGGGGAGTGTAGCGGATCGGGCCTTTATACTTGGCGCACGGGAAGGGGATGGGGGGAGGACAGGTACGGTTTGCCGACCCCGTGTCTCAGACTCTGCGCCCCCGTACTCTGAGTCTGAGCCCCTGTAGCTCTGAGTCTGAGCCCCCGTGTCTCCGGCCTGGAGACCCGTATCCCTGAGCCTGCGCCCCTGTGTCTCTGAGTCTGCGCCCCGTGTCTCTGGCCTGGAGACCCGTATCTCGAACCTTGCGCCCCCGTATCTCCGAGTCGGAGTCCCCCTATCTCTGGTCTGGAGCCCCGTCCCCTGACTTTGAGACGCCTCGCTCACGCTTGGAGAGCCGTATCTCGGATCTGGATCGACCTGCTCATGGCTTGGAGCGCTGTGGCGGGGAACTCGGTCGTGCGGCGGCTCGCCGTTTTCCCGGTCTGCAAGGAACCCTACGGCGAAGGGTTCCTCCCGACTGGGCGGGCGGGTGGAAGTCGGCGACCCGAACCCGCGCTCTCTCGCTCTTCGGCGAGGACGCGATAGAGTCATCGCGAGGCCACTCGAGCAAGCAGTGTCGGCCGTAAGGATCTACATAGAAGGCAATTCCGCCGCGCGAAAATCTGTTTTCTCTAAACGAGGAGACATATTTTGCGCCGAGCGAGGACCGCTTTCGCCACGATTTTTGCCGCCTGCCTCCTGGTGGTGTACGTGACCTCGGCGGTCCGCCTGGATCGGGCTGTTGCGGCGGCTCCCTTGCAGTCGCGATCGGCGCTGGCCGGTGAGGCAGCCGGCAATCTCGATCCCTCACTCGATCTCCCAGCGGTCGGCGAGGCCGTCTACTACGGCGCCGAGCTGGCCGGGAATCCAACGGCGAGCGGCGAGATCTTCGATCCCACCCTCTTGACCGCCGCCCATCGCACTCTCCCCTTGGGTTCCGAGGTCCAGGTGACCAACCTCGGCAACGGCCTGTCGACCGTAGTTCGCATCAACGACCGCGGCCCCTACTCGGGCGACTCCATCATCGACCTCTCGACCGCTGCCGCCCAGAAGATCGGCCTGCTTCCCAGGGGGAGCGGGCGGGTCCAGCTGGAGCGGGTGCGGTAACACAAAGTTTCGGCTATAAGCTGGTACGATCGGAGGCAAGGGCCGGCGCCTTGACCGGCCGTTCACCGCCATCTTCCTAGGAGGACTCCATGGCCAGGATCTCGAGTGTCCGTATCACCAAGGCTGCCGCCGCACTTTGTACCGCCCTGCTCTGTTCCGCCGGTATGCCCGCGATCGTGGCTGCGCAGGATCTCAGTCCCACCCAGCAGCAGGTGGAGCCGGCGAAACAGGCACCGTCCGCCGGGTACGATTTCGTCTACGCTACAGGCCCAGCTTACTGTTGTCTGGACGATTGGCAGGGCGGTAGTGTCTGCCCACCGGGGGAGCGACTGGCAAGCTATTGCGACTGGGGCTGTGATAGCGGCTGTGGCACTTTCTCTTGTGTCACCCAGGGGAGTGGCGGAAAGGGCGGAGGCCCGGTCTGCTTTCAGTGATCCTTCCGCTCTAGACAAGAGGCGCCGCCGGGCTCGGCGACACCGGCGGCACCTTCCGGGAGATCAGACCCCGGCGGCGGGCTCCGGGGAGCGTCCGTTCTTCCCGTAGACCATCGTCGCCTCTCCGCTCATCTCGTTGTTGCGTACCGCCGCCCCGTCCGCCAGGCGGGTGAGGAAGGAGGGGGCCCAGCGAGAGCCGCTCTGCCAGCCGGTACGGACTTCGTTGCCCGCGCTGCCGCCGTCCGCCGGGGAGGGGAGGAGGCGGTTGACGAGTTGGAGGGCGCGAGCGGTCAGGTTGGGCAGGAGAGCCGCCGCCAAGGTCGCGGCGCGGGCCTGCGGGGTGAGGATCAGGTGCGGCTCGCCGTAGCGGCAGGCTTTAACGATACGGCGGGCGGCGCGCTCGCCGGCCATCGAGGAGAGGGGGAGGGAGTCCGAGAGGGCGAACCAGGCGAACTCCTCCCGCTGGCGCCCCTTGAACCGGGCGTTGACGTGCGAGCCGGTGCGCATCAGGCCCGGGCAGACCGTGGTGACCCGAATCCCTTCCTTGGCGAGCTCGGCCTGGAGGCCGTTCGAGAGGCCGACCAGGGCGAACTTGCTCGCCGAGTAGGGGACGAGGTGCGGCACCGCGATCTTGCCGCCGATCGAGGCGATGTTGACGATCCGCCCACCGCCCTGCTGGCGCAGGTGGGGGAGGGCGGCCAAAGTCGTATAGAGCGGCCCCCAGAAGTGGACCGCCATGGCGTTCTCGAAGTCCTCGACCGTCATGTGTTCGAGCGGCCCCACCTGGATGATCCCGGCGTTGTTGACCACCACGTCCAGGCGGCCGAAGCGCTCGGCCGCCCGCTCGACCACCCATTCCATGTCGCTCTGACTGCCGACATCGGCGGGGAGGGCGAGGACGCGCGCCCCGGCGAGGGCGGTGAGCTCGCGGCGGGCGAGATCGAGCTCGGCCGGCTCGCGCGCCACGATCGTGAGGCGCGCTCCAGCGGTGGCGAAACGGCGGGCCAGGAGGAGTCCCAGCCCGCGCGATCCACCGGTGATGAGGACCGATTTGCCCTGGAAGTCCATGGGCGGGCTCCGCCGCACGGCGCGGGCGGCGAGGGCGAGCCCCACCACCGTCGCGGCCGTCGCCACCATGGCGAAGGCGGCAGTCGGTGCCGCCACCTCGCGCAGAGCTTCTCGGTCCGTCACCTTCACGAAACCTGCTCCTTGCCGTTCCCGCCCATCCCGTAGCTCGGACCGTGCTCGTGGCTGTGACCGCTCGTGTAGCCACGCTTGGCGCCGAAATCGCCCGGCTTCAAGACGATCTTGATGCAGTGGTCCTCCTTGTCGCGGAACATCTTGTAGCCGTCGGCCGCCTCGTCGAGCTTCAGCCGGTGGCTGATCACCCGCGAGGGGTCGATGTCCCCGGAGACGATCCGCTCGAGGAGCGGCCGCATGTAGCGCTGGACGTGGGTCTGGCCCATCTTGAGGGTCAGCCCCTTCTGGAAGGAGGCGCCGAAGTTCACCTTGTCGAGGAGGCCGCCGTAGACGCCGGGGATCGACACCGTCCCCCCCTTGCGGCAGGCCTGGAGGGCCTCCCTTAAGGCGTGGGGCCGATCGGTTTCCATCCGGAGGGCCTGCTTGGCCTTGTCGTAGTAGGCGTCGAAGGTCGTGCCGTGGGCCTCCATACCGACCGCGTCGATGCAGCAGTCGGGACCCTGGCCGCCGGTCATCTCGCGGAGCGCCTCGATCGAGCCGGACTCCTCGTAGTCGATGGTCTCGGCCCGCCCCCAGTTGCGGGCGAGGCGCAGGCGCTCGGGGAAGCGGTCGATGGCGATCACCCGCTCGGCACCGAGGAGCCAGGCGCTCTGGATGGCGAACTGGCCGACCGGCCCGCAGCCCCAGACGGCCACCGTGTCGCCGGGCTGGATGTTGCAGTTCTCGGCCGCCATGTAGCCGGTGGGGAAGATGTCGGAGAGGAAGAGGACCTGATCGTCGTCGAGCCCCTCGGGGATCTTCAGGGGGCCGACGTCGGCGAAGGGGACGCGGGCGTACTCGGCCTGCCCGCCGGCGTAGCCGCCGGTCAGGTGGGAGTAGCCGAAGAGCCCGGCGGGGGAGTAGCCGTAGGCCTTCTCCGCCATCCAGGCGTTGGGGTTCGAGTTGTCGCAGAGCGAGAAGAGCTGCCGCTCGCAGTAGAAGCAGTGGCCGCAGGAAATCGTGAAGGGGACGACGACGCGGTCGCCGACGGCGAGGTTCTTGACCCCATGCCCAAGCTCGACCACCTCGCCCATGAACTCGTGGCCGAGGATGTCCCCCTTCTGCATGGTCGGGATGTAGCCGTCCAGGAGGTGGAGGTCGGAGCCGCAGATCGCGGTCGAGGTGATGCGGACGATGGCGTCTCTCTGGTTGAGGATCTTGGGGTCGGGGACGGTCTCGACCCGGACGTCGTTGGTGGCGTTCCAGCACAGTGCTCTCATGATGATGTTCTCCTGGCCGCCCGGCCGTCTAGAAGGGGTTTCTCGGGTTGATGAGGGGACGGTCGCCAGCGGGCTGGCCTGCGGTCGTCGGCACTTCGCCGGTCTCCATCAGGGCCTTGAAGCGGCGCAGATCGGACTGGACTTCGAGCTCGACCCCCTTATGGCTCAAGCGGGCGAGCGCGCGGCCGAACAGGTTCTCGGGGGTCTGGACGTCCATGTGGACGCGGACGACGGTACCGCGGTTGCCGGTGGCCGGCTCGAAGCGGACCCAGCCGGAGTTGTCGATCTCGGACCCGGCGAGCGAGCGCCAGGAGATCACCCGGCCCGGCTGGTCGTCGACGATCTTGGCGTCCCAGGAGAGCTTGTTCCCCAGGGGGCTCTTCCCCACCCAGTGGGAGACGCCCCCCTCCTCGGTGACGGATTCCAGGTTCTTCATGAAGTTGGGGAGGTTCTCGAGCTGGCGCCAGAAGCGGTAGAGCTCGTCGGCGGGCTTGTTGACGGTCAAGCTCGCGTGGACCTTGAAGGGGGTGGTCGCCTCCGCTGCCTCCAGGCTCTCGGGGGCACCGGAGGTGTCGCGGGCCAGGGCGCGCGGCACCCAGTGGCCGGTGGCGCCGCGGAAGGCGAGCGGCACTCCGGCCAGGGCGAGGCCCAGGGCTTTGAAGTTCCGCTCGCGGGCGGCATAGGCGAAGAGGGCGGCGCCACCGAAGACGAGGGCGGCGCTGCCGACGACCGCGGCCAGGCTCTCGTGCTCGGGCTCGGCGGAGTAGGACGTGTAGGAAGGGAGGGCGGCTTCGTGGGAAGGCCCCGTGCCGGGTTGCGATGGACTTGAAGATACTGCGTCTCGCACGGTTGTCTCCTGTCGTCTGTGATCTGTGAATGGAAGAGGTGTCTTTTAGGACCTCCGTCAACGGCAGTGGAAGCTCGGCGCGCCAGCGCCGGCATTTAAGGAAGGCCCGCAAGAGGCGTGCCACGGAGGAGCGGGGGACGGGCTCTAGAAGTCGATCCGCACGCGCGCCGTGATCGTCCGCTCGGTCCCCGGATAGTAGAGGGCGAGGGCATGACCGTTGGGATCCAGGGTCACGAAGCCGTCGGGGGAGAAGCGGCGGTTCAAGAGGTTCCGCACCGTGACGTCGAAGGAGAGCTTCTCGAAGCGGACGCCGAAAACGGCGCCGACCAGGGTGTAGGGGGAGAGGGGGAGGAGATTTGCCTCGTCGACGTACTGGCCGCGCACGTGGGTGAGATCGAGCTCCCCGAAGGGGCCGGTGCCGCGGCCGGTGTAACCGATCCAGCCGAGGGCCGCGGTGACCTGGGTGCGCGGCACGCCGTTGATCTGGTTGCCGCTGTTGGGGCCGCCGTCGAAGATCGCCCGCGAGTAGGTGTAGGAGAACCGTGGCCGCAGGCCGGGGCTGAGATCGCCGGTCACGTTCCACTCGATCCCCTGGTGGCGGCTCTGCGAGATATTGTCGAAGCGCAGTTGGGAGAGGTCGAAGCCGATCTCGTCGGTGACCCGGAGCGAGTAGAGGGAGAGGGAGGTCTGGGCGTGCTCGCCGAGGCGGGTGCGCACGCCGGCCTCGTAGTTGGTCGCCCGCTGCGGCAGAAGGGCGGGGTTCGACAGATAGGCCGAGACGCCGCGAGCGACGATGAAGGGCCGGCGGTCGTAGAGCTGCTCGACGGTCGGCGCCTTGAACGAACGGTTGGCGGAGAGGAAGGCGCTGCCCGCGTCGCCCAGGCGCCAGTTGAGGGCGACGGACGGGCTCGTCGCCGTCTGCGCGATGGCCGGCAGGCCGATCTTGCCGTCGAAGTCGCCGCGCAGCTCGTCGTAGCGCACGCCGGCCGAGAGGGAGAGGGCGCGGCCGAGGTCGACCTCGGCGGTGGCGAAGCTGCCGAGCGTCGTGCGGGTGGCGTGCGCGTGGTCGATCCGGGCGTTCAGAGCGCCCTCGGAGTTGATCCGGAAGTAGTCGGAATCGACCCCCCCCTCGCTCCCCTCGACCCCGGCGAGGAGCCGGCCGCCGTGCCCGGCGAGACTGAAACCCTGCCGGTAGCGCGCCTCGGCGTGGCCGGTGTGGGTGCCGAGCCCGTGGGCGAGGGTCTGGAAGGCGAGGGTGTCGACCCGGTACTGGTCCTTGCCGCGGACGCTGGCATTGGCCTCGAAGTGGGAGGTGCCGCGAAACGGCAGGGAGAGCGACAGGCCGGCCTGCCAGGTGCGCCCGGTATCCTCGTCGAGCGGCGAGCCGGCCTCGGTGCTCGGCGTACCGCGCGGGAGGGCGCCGGGGATCTCGCGGTCCGAATCGAGGTAGAGCCCGGAGAGGACGAGCCCCAGCTCGCGCGGCGCGGTATTCGCGCCGGGGGCGCCGGGGGCGCCGGGGGTACCGGGGGTACCGGAGGCATCGGGGGCGCCGGGGGCACCGGGGAGGCGCGGCGACCAGCGCAGGCTCGATTGCGCCTGGGTGCTGTGGTAAATGCTGTGCTCGCGGAAGCCCGAGAGGCTGACCCGGCGCAGCGAGATGTCCGCCTCCTTGCGCTCGCCCCCCCAGGAGGTGGCGAGCGAGCCCTCCCCCTTCCCCTCGTTGCCGGTGCCGAGGACGATCGTACCGTCGGGGCCCGGACCGGGGCGGTGGGTGATGACGTTCACCAGGCCGCCCATCCCGACGTTGCCGTAGAGGGTCGACACCGGGCCGCGGAGGATCTCGATCCGCTCCACCCGTTCGAGGTCGACCAGGTTCCAGTCCACGGCGTCGGTGTCGAGGTCGTTGACCGGGAGGCCGTCGATCGAGAGGAGGGTGTAGCTGGTCTCGCCGGCGCTGTAGAAGCCGCGCAGGTCGACCACGGCGCCCGTCCCCGTGCCGGTCGGGTCGTAGACGTGAAAGCCGCCGCCGATGTTCTGGAGGAGGTCCGGGAGAGTCACCTCGCCGGCGAGCGCGATGTCCTCGGCGGTGAGCACGGTGAGCGCGCTCGGCGTCTCCTCGACGGCGACCGGAGTTTTGGGCGCGGTGACGACGATCTCCTCCCGATAGGGCGGGGGAGCGGTGGGCTCCTCGGCCTGGAGCGGGAACGCGAGGAGCAGCAGGAGGGGGGCTACCCTGGTTTTCATCGGTGCCGGCGAAGCGTCTTCAAATACGCTACCACGGCATCGAGGTCTTCGCGCGGTAATTCCTGCTCCGAGATGGCGGGCATGGCGCCCAGCCCGTGGCGCACCTGGAATCGAATGAGGAAACCGGGGAGCGGCTTGTTGTTGATCGCCGGTCCCAGCCCATGCTCGCCGCCCGGATGGCAGCGTGCGCAGCTGCGGTCGAAGGCGACCTCGCCGCGGGCGACTTGAGGAGAGGGGCTCGGCAGCGGCCCCACGATCGGCTCGCTGCGCCGCGCCGAGCAGCCGGCGAGCGCCAAGAGGAGGGCTGGAATCAGGGCGAGTCGGGGAGCTCTCATCGCGTCCTCCCCTGTGCGGCCTCGCCGCCCGGGCGCGTGATCCGCCAGAGGACGCCGGTCTCCCGGCGCGGCGCGGGACCCTTCGGGCCGACCGTCATCACCCCGAAGTCGACGACGTAGAGGGCCTCTCCCGAGGGGTCGAAGCGGGCGGCCACCGGACGCTCGATCCCCGTCCCGCCGACCCGCGAAGCGGGTCCGTTGTGGGCGCCGGCGTTGACCAGGAAGTCTTCGATCCGGCCCGTCGTCACGTCCACCCGCACGACCTTGAAGCCGACCGGCCCAAGGACCTTGCCGGAGCTGGGGGCGATGTCCCCGAACTCGGCGATGAAGGCCTCCCCGACGTGGCCGAAGGCGGCGCTCCGCGAGAAGTCGAAGCCGTTGGCCGAGGCGTGGACGCCCAGGATCGCCGCCGGTCTGGGCGGCGGTGCGGTCTCCGGGTCCTCGGCCAGGAGGCGGTCGAGCTTGGGGTTGCCGTCCTGGTAGAACCGTGGATCGGAGAGGGAGACCCCCATGGCGTAGTCCGGCCAGCCCATCCAGGCGCCCGGGTTGACCGCCCAGAGCACGTCGGGAGCGCCGAAGATGGGCCGGCTGCCGCGCTGGTCGGCGCCGTTCTCGGCGACGTAGAGCTGGCCCTGGGGCGAGAAGGCGAGGCCGAACGGGTTGCGGAGACCCCAGGCCACGAGCTCCGGCGTCCCCCCTGTCGCGGGTACGCGCAGGATCGCGCCGCTGCAGGGAACCCTGCCGGGGATGACCTGGCCGGGGGTGGTCGCCGTCCCGAAGGGGGAGTAGGCGCCGGTCGTCGCCCGCTGGCCGGGCGAGAGCGGGTTGGCGCTCGCGAAGTTGCGGCCGGCGAGCTTGACGTCCCGGCAGGGGACGTCGTGGAAGTCGGGGTGGCGCGGCAGCCAGCCGAAATCGGCGTTGTCGGGGCCCACCACGCCCGAGTTGGTGGCCGTCCCCTGGCCGAAGTAGATCCATCCGTCCGGCCCCACCGCCGGTCCGTCGGTGTGGTGGTCGCCCAGGCTGGGGAGGCCGGAGACGAGGGGGACGACCTTGCCGTCCGCGCTCACCTTGAGGATCCGCCCGCCCTCCTTCTCGCCCCCCTCGGCGATATAGAAATTGCCCTCGTGGTAGGCGACGCCGTTCCACGGCGGGTTCTCCCCCGTCGCCACGACGCTCGGGCTGCCGCCGACGCCGATCCTGAGGAGCCGCGGAGTCGTCCACACCTCGCCATAGGAGTAGCCGGACTCGACGACATAGACGCCGCTCCGCTCGTCGAAGGCGACCCCCACGGGGAAGGTGAGGCCGGTGGCCACCACCTCCGCCCGGTAGCCGGCGGGGAGAGCGACGCCCCCGGGGTCGGCTCGCCGAGGGGGCACGAAAGTCGTCTGCCCGCCCCCGCGCGAGGGGAGGACCGACCAGCAGGCGGCGAGCCAGGGGAGAGGGAGGAGGATAGCGAGGAGCAGGGTGGCGGACGACGGGGCTCTGCGCACGGGAGATACCTCCACCGCGGGTCACGGCCGTTGAAGCTGGTGGAGGGAAGCAAGAGGACTGCCAGAAGAGCGGTTGCGCTCGGCCCCGAGGTGAAGGAAGATACCGCGTCCCGCCCCTCTCCAGGAGCCCCAGGCCGATGCCCGAAACCCTGCCCGATGCCCAACCCCTACCGAGAGTGACGATCTACACCGACGGCGGCGCCGATCCCAACCCGGGGCCCGGCGGCTGGGGGGTGGTGCTGCTCGACGAGGCGGGCAAGCGGACCAAGGAGCTCCACGGCGGCGAGCCCAGGGCGACCAACAACCGCATGGAGCTGACCGCCGCCATCCGCGGCCTGGAGTCCTTGAACCAGCGCTGCCGGGTGCGGGTGAGGACCGACTCCCAGTACCTGCGCCGGGGGGTGACCGAGTGGCTCCGGGGCTGGATCGCCCGCGGCTGGCGCCGCAAGGAGGGGGTGCTCTTGAACGAGGATCTCTGGCGCCGGCTGGCCGAGTTGATCGAGGAGCACGAGGTGACCTGGGAGTGGGTCAAGGGGCACGCCGGGGAGCGCCACAACGAGCGGGCCGACGAGCTGGCGACCCGGGCGATCCGCGAGCAGGGAGTCGGCGGCACCGCAGCAGGGCCCGCCCCCAGGCCCTGTCACCCCGGTCGAGGCCGACATCTTCCTCCGGGTCTCCGCCGCCGGTGGCCGGGGGGGCTGGGCGGCCCTGGTGCGGCAGGGGGGCGAGGAGCGGGTTTTAGCCCACGGCGAAACGGGGAAGACCGCGAACCAGCTGGACCTCCTGGGAGCCGTGGCCGCCCTGGAGAGCCTGTCGCCGGGTACCGCGGTCGCCGTCCACACCGGCTCGGACTATCTGAGGAACGGGGCGACCCAGTGGATCGGCGGCTGGAAGCGGCGCAACTGGAAGACCCAGGAGGGCCAGCCGGTCCAGAACCGCGACCTCTGGCAGCGGCTCGACACCGCCATGGCCGCCCGCCGCGTCCAATGGCCGGCGGTCAAGGGTCGCGACGTCCCCGAGCTCGAGGCCCTCGGCCCCGCCGCCCGGGAGGCGGCGGGGGGAGGGAAGTAGGGAGAGATCAGGCGAGCAGAGCGAACCCGGCGGCACCGCGGAGCTTGCGATCGAACGTCAGGGTGTCTGCCGAGCCGCCCCGCCGATTCAGGCAGCCCAGGAGATAATCGGCGAAGTCGGCTCGCCCCTGGCCGTACTCCAGCAGGGCCTGCCGCACGAGGTCCCGGTCCTGGATCTCGAAGAGATGGGTAGCGAGCATCCGCTCCAACACCGCCGCGATCTCCGCCCGGGGGAGGAGGTAGGGCCGGCCCCGCAACGCCCACACCAGCTCGCAGAGGGCGATCGAGCTGACGAAGAGCTGCTCTCGTTCCTGCTCCGCCCGTTCGAACAGCGCCTTCACCACGGCGGTTTGCGCCGGGTCGTCGTCGGTGACGAAGCGGACGATGACATTGGTGTCGAGCCCCCTCATTCGCGGCCTTCCCGGATCCGCTGGTTGTCCTCCGCCACGGCGTCGAGCAGCGCTTCCTCCAGCTCGTCGATCGTCGGCGCCTCGAGACCGGGCCGGTGAACGCACCCGAGCAGATCGCGGAAAGAGCCGGTCACCGGCCGAACCCCGACCGCCCCGCCGGCCTCGATGACGAACTCGACCCGGTCTCCTTCGGCAACGTGCAGGTGCTCGCGGATCTCTTTGGGGAGAGTGATTTGCCCCTTGCTGGTGATGGTTGCGGTCGGCATTTCCTTACCTCTCGTAAGGAATCTACCATAAACACTGGGCTGATGTCTTTGCATCTGAGGTTCTGGGGTCATCGTTTCGGTCTCCTTTCCCAGGGAAGACGGAAACGGTCTCGCCCATCGCTCACTTGCGCCTCTTCTCCGCCGCCTCCCGGGCCGTGAGATACTCGGCAGCCAACTCAAACGTTGGAGGAGGAATCATGAACGGAAACATCAAGAAGCTCCGCCTGAACAAGGAAACTCTGCAGAGGCTGGGGGGACCGGGCCGCACCGACCGCGTCTTCGACTCCTGCATCGACAGCTGCTATCTCGTCTCCTGTGGCGGCGGCTGCGGCATCTCGACGGGGATGCAGACCGGGACGCAGTAGAACGGTCGAGAGAAGGCGGGGCGGCTTCTCCGCTCGCCCCGCCAGCTCCGCTACGGAACCGCGGTCGCCTCTCCCAACGACACCACCTCGATCCCCGCCACTCCCCGAATTCGCCGGTCCTCGCTCACGAATGCCTTCGCCCCGGCATGGATCGCCGTGGCCAGGTGGAGGGCGTCCGGGGTGCGGAGGGTGTGGGCGGCACGGAGATCGGCGGCGAGCTCGGCGATTTCGGCGCCGATCGAGTGGACGGCGAGGTTGGGGAAGGAGTCGAAGAGGTCGCGGTAGCGCTGGCAGAGGTCCTCCCGGCCGTGCCGTTTGGGGACGACCAGCACCTCCATCCGGGCGAGGACCGAGGCGACCAGCCGGCAGCGGCCCGCTTCCGCGGCGGCGAGGAGGCGCCCGGCCGCGGGGCCGAAGCGCTCGTGGTTCTCGAAGTGGTAGACGAAGAGCATGGTGTCGACGGCATAGAGCGGCGTCATTCCCAGGACTCCCGCTCGCGCTCGATCGCGGCCTCGGCTCCGCCTTCCGCCAGCCAGACCTCGGCGCCCAGACCGCGGGTGCTCTCGGTCCAGCTCCCCGGACAGGAGCGCAATACGATCTGCCCCTCCTCCAGAGCGAGGTAGACGAGGTCGCCGGATTTAAGGCCGAGCCGCTTCCTGACCTCGGTGGGAATGGTGATCTGGAACTTCTCCGTCAGCTTGGCCGTGGCGAGCACCATGTCGCGCTCCTCCCTTCTCCTTACATTATAGACAGAAAGTAAGGACGAGTGCAACGGCGGCGTGGCGTACGGCTGAATCGCGAGTCTCGATCTCATCGTTTCGTCTCCTTTCCCTGGGAGGACGTAAAACGGCCCGGAGATCGCTCAGCTCGATGGAAGAAATTTTCGCCGGCGGGTCAGACCTCGACGCCCGCCGCTTGTAAGAGGGCGAGGAAGGCCTCTTCGTCGAGGGTCTCAACCCCCAGCTTCCGGGCGTCCTCGGCTTTCGAGCCGGCATCTTCACCCACCACCACGTAGTCGGTCCCCTTGCTGACCGAGGAGGTGGCGCGGGCGCCCAGGGAGACGACGAGCTCCTGGGCCTGGCGGCGGGGGATGCGCGAGAGGCCGCCGGTGAAGACGAACTTCTTGCCGGCGAACGGGCCGGCGGCAGGGGAGGACTGTGGAGCCGCGGGAGCGGTCTCCGCCACCTCGATCTTCTGGAGCAGGTCGTCCAGCACCTGGGTGTTCCCGGGCTCGCGGAAGAAGGCGGTGATCTGCTCGGCCATCCGCGGCCCGACCCCGGGGACCTCCTCCAAGGTGTCCTCGTCGGCGGCCCGGAGCCGACCGAGGCTCCCGAAGTGCCGGGCGAGGTCGCGCGCCACCGCCACCCCCACCTCGGGGATGCCGAGGCCGTAGAGGAAGCGGGGGAGGTCGGTCTTCGACGCCTTTTTGAGGTTGTCGACGAGCTTCCCGGCCGACTTCTGGGCGAAGCCTTCGAGCTCGACCAGCTGCTCGGGGAGGAGCGCGAAAAGATCGGGGAGGCGGCGGACCAGCCCCTGGGCGACGAAGAGCTTGGCGCTCTCGTCGCCCAGCCCCTCGATGTCCAGGGCGTCGCGGGAGGCGAGGTGGACGATGCGGCCGGCGAGCTGGGCCGGGCAGTTGAAGCCGTTGGGACAGACGGTGAAGGGGCCGCGCTCGCCGAGCGGCGTGCCGCAGGAGGGGCAGGTGGGCGGCATCTGCCAGACCGGGCCGCGCTCGCGGTCGGGCTCGTCGATCCGCTCGACCACCTGGGGGATGACGTCCCCCGCCCGCTGCACCCGCACCCGGTCCCCCTCGCGGACGTCTTTGCGCACCACCTCCTCGCGGTTGTGGAGGGTGGCGCGGGAGACGGTGACCCCGCCGATCTCGACCGGCAGCATGAGGGCGACCGGGGTGACGACGCCGGTCCGCCCGACGCTGGGGACGATCGAGAGGATGCGGGTGATCTCCTTTCTGGGCGGAAACTTGAAGGCGAAGGCCCAGCGCGGGTGGCGCGAGGTCCACCCCAGCCTCTCGCGGGCCGCCAGATCGTCGAGCTTGATGACGATGCCGTCGATCTCGTAGCCCAAGTCGTCCCGCTTCGCTTCGAGCTCCCGGTGGTAGGCGAGGATCTCGGCGACCGTCGTGGCCTGCCGGACGAGGGGGTTCACCCGGAGGCCCCAGCCGGCGAGGGTCCGCAGCACCTCCCACTGGGTGGTGACCGCAAGGGCGCTCCCCGCGGCCGGCTCCACGTACAGGAAGTCATAGGCATAGAGGTCGAGCGGCCGCGAGGCGGTGAGCTGGGGATCGAGCTGGCGGAGCGCCCCGGCGGCGGCGTTGCGCGGATTGGAGAAGGGCTCCTTGCCCTCCGCCAGGAGCCGCTCGTTGAGCTTGTCGAACGGCCCCGAGTGCATGATGACCTCGCCCCGGATGGCGAGGAGGCGCGGGTGGGGCGCCGTCCCGCTCCCCTCCCGCAGCCGGAGGGGGACGGAGGAGATGGTGCGGATGTTCTCCGTGATCCCCTCGCCGCGGGTGCCGTCGCCGCGGGTCGAGGCGCGGAGCAGCACCCCGTTCTCGTAGACCAGCTCGACCGAGGCACCGTCGAGCTTGGGTTCGAGCACGTAGGCGATGTCGGCTCCCGCCGGGGCATCGGCGGTCTCGGCATCCGGGATATCGCCGGCCGGGGGCTTCAGGCCCTTTCGCACCCGTTCGTCGAAGCGGACGAGGGCGGCCTCTTCGCGGTCCGAGTCGAGCGAGCGCATGGGCGACAGGTGCTCGACGGTGGGGAAGCTCGCGAGCGGCTGGCCCGCCACCCGCTGGGTGGGGGAGTCGGGGGAGAGGAGGTCCGGGTGCTCCTCCTCCAGGGCCTGGAGCTCGTGAAAGAGGCGGTCGTACTCTTCATCCGAGATCTCCGGGGCATCTTTTACATAGTAGAGATACTCGTGGTGGCGGATCGTCCCCCGGAGCTTCTCGATCCGCGCCACCGCCCGTTTGCGCTCCATCGCCGTCCCCCCTGGCGGCTCCCGGTCTCAAGGGAATCGCCGTGAAGCCGAAAATTTAGCACGCCTGGTACTCTGGTGCGGGCGCCCAACCTGGCGGCTCTTTTGCTCGGAGGAGAGAGATGTCTCTGTGGACGCGCGGCGGCCTGGCGCCGAAGGAAATGCTCCGGCGGATCTTCGTGCAGGTCAACGAGGATCAGATCTTCGGTCACTGCGCCGGGCTCGCCTACTACTTTCTCTTCGCCCTCTTCCCCCTCCTCCTCTTCCTCACGACGCTCCTGGGCTACCTCGCCGAGGCCAACGCCGAGCTGCGGGTCAACCTCTTCTCCTACCTCTCCCGCATCTCCCCCAGCCAGGACATCATCCACCTCGTCGCCGGCACCCTGGCCGAGATCACCCAGGCCAAGGGGGGGGCCAAGCTCTCGATCGGTCTCCTGGTCGCCATCTGGGCCGCCTCGAACGGCATGCTGGCGATCGGCAACACGCTCAACATCGCCTGCGGCTTGAAAGAGACCCGCCCCTGGTGGAAGCGGCGGATCGTGGCGGTCGTTCTCACCGTCGTCTTCTCCGTCCTCGTCGTCTCGGCCCTCGCGATGATGATCCTGGGCGGCATCATCGGCGAGGCGCTCGCCCAACGGGTTGGCCTGGGGACGGTCTTCGCCGTCGCCTGGAACGTCCTCCAGTGGCCGCTCGCCCTCCTCTTCCTCTTTCTCTCCTGCGAGATGGTCTACAACTACGCGCCGAATCTGGGCGAGCTTCCCCGCCGGTGGGGGACCCCGGGGGCGGTGACCGCCGTCGTCCTCTGGCTGGGAGCCTCCTGGGGCTACCGCTTCTACCTCGGCTACTTCCACGCCTACTCGAAGACCTACGGCTCGCTCGGCGCGGTGATCCTCCTTCTCGTCTGGTTCTACCTGACCGGCTTCGCCCTGCTGGTGGGAGGGGAGGTCAACTCCGAGATCGCCCGCGCCCAGGGCGAGCTGCCGAAGAAGGAGCCGGCCGCGGTCGCCGAGACCGGGGTGGCGCCGGAGAGCTGGTTCCGCCGGCTCCGGCTGCGGCGTAACCGCTAGGGAGAGTGGCTGCCGGCCTAGGCGCTAGGTCAGAGGCGCCGGGCAGTAGAGGTCGCGCCGTCTCTCCAGATCGGCGATGACGGCGCGTTTGAAGCCCTCGGGGCCCCCGACGGCCATCCGCTCGCGATGGTAGGTGGCGAGGTCGAGCACCTCCATGTTCATGCGGATCTTCTTCCATAGGCGGGGCCAGCGCTGGCCGGGGACCTGGACGTGGTGGAGCCCGCCGCTGTAGGCGACGAGCATCCGCCCCTCGCCGATCGAGTCGAGGATGTCGGCGATGCCGCCGCGGACGGTCATCGGACGGCCGTCCGAGTCGAGGCCGTTCGCCCGTTTCATCCGCCCCTCGGGAAAGAGGATCACCATGGCGTCGGGGTCGATCTCCCGGAGGACCGCCTCCCAGGTCTCGTCGCGCTCGCGGGTGATCGAGATGACGTGCTTCGCCACCAGGCCGAAGAAGCGGCCGACGACGGCGCGGTCGGTGGTCTTCCGGGCGATGGGAAGCACGCCGTGGCGGGCGAGGCGGAAGAGGAAGTGGAAGGGGCAGCCGGCGGTGAAGACCGGCTCGAAGAGGCTGGTGTGATTCAAGAACGCGACCACCCGGACGTGGTGCCAGGGCTCCTCCGGCACCTCCCCCAGGAACCGCATGTCGACGCGGTAGAAGAGGCTGGAGACGACCTTGAGGAGGCCGAGGAGGAGGAAGACGAAGACGTCGCGCACGCTTTACGCCTGGCCCGCCGTCCACCCTTCCGGGAACTCGGTCGGCACCCGCCGGGCCGCCGCCAAGAGCTCCTTGGCCGAGTTGATGTAGGGCACGAGGCGGGCGAAGCTGCCGCGCGCCAGCTTGACCTTGCCCGACATCACCCCGAAGAGCGGCTCCAACCTCCCCTCGAGGACCTCCTTCCACACCGCCGCCGCGGCGGTGACGACGTAGGCGGCCGCGTCGAGGTCCTCGCGCGAGGCCGCCCGCGCCACCCGGCAGACTCCCTGCCAGAGCTCCAGGTAGACCCCGCGCTCCCCGAGCACCCCCAGGGCCTCGTCGGTCACCATGGAGAGGACCATCGCCCCCTCCCAGCCCTTGGCCGCGCGGGCGTACCCCTCGCTCGCGGCGATCTCCTCCCGGAATACCCGCGCCCACTCGTCCCCGAAAAGCTCCGCCATACTCGTTCCGACCTCCGTTCGCCGATTTCGGTGGATCATACGGGAAAGCGGGCAGCTCTGATACGCTTCGCCCTCTTCTCCAGCCACCGAGGAACCCGTCATGTCCCTTAAGGCCGCCAAGCCCAGCGCGAATTCCACGAGCCGGCCCCAGATCTCGGCCATCATCACCACCTTCAATGAAGAGGCCAACATCGCGGGCTGTGTCGAGTCGCTCCTCTGGTGTGACGAAATCTTCGTCGTCGACTCGTTCTCGACCGACCGCACGCCGGAGATCGTCAAGAGCTTCGAGAAGGTCCGCTTCTTCCAGCGCACCTACTACGGCTCGGCTTCGCAGAAGAACTGGGCCATGGACCAGGTCACCCACGACTGGATCCTGATCTTCGACGCCGACGAGCGCTGCACCCCCGAGCTGCAGCGGGAGATCGAGGCGCTCCTCGACGCGGGGCCGACGGCCGACGGCTACACCATCAAGCGGCGGGTCTACTTCCTCGGCCGGGTCATCCGCTTCTCCGGCTGGCAGCACGACCGGGTGGTGCGCCTCGTGCGCCGCGGCTCGGCCCGCTATCCCAACCGCCGGGTCCACGCCGACATGATCACCAAGGGGCCCATGCCTGTCCTCAAGAGCCCCATGGAACACTACATGGCCGAGAGCCTGGACGAGTACGCCCGGCGGATCGAGAAGTACAGCTTCTGGGGAGCGTCGCAGAACTGGAAGGACGGCCGGAAGGCCGGCTTCTCGGAGATCTTCGGCCGTTCCCTCTGGCGTTTCTTGCGCACCTACCTCTTTCAGTTCGGCATTCTGGACGGCATGCACGGACTCGTCTTCTGCCTCCTCCAGTCCTACGGCACCTACTTGAAGTGGGCCCTCCTCTGGGGCTGGCATGTCAACGCCGCCCGCGGCCAGATGCCGAACCTTCCCATCTTCGACGAGGACGAGACCACCTGGCGCGGCCGCGCCGAAGGCCAGGGCCAGGAAGAGGTCTCGGCGAGCGCCAGGTCGTAAAGCTGGCAGGGCTCTTGCTTTGGAAGTAGCCCGGCTGCGGGGCACTTCCTAGAAGCACTCCAATGCGCCCCCAGCCAGTTTCCCTTTTCAAGCCTGGTGTTCTCGCGGCCGCAAACGGCGGCAGCTTTTGCGGTGCGGCTCCGGTCGCCCCGCTCTTAACGGAGTCCCAAAAAGGAGCTTCCCATGCTGTTAGCCATCGCGCTCGTCCTCTTCATTCTCTGGGCCCTGGGCTTTTTCGCCTTCCACGTCGCGGGCAGCCTCATCCACCTCGTGCTCGTCATCGCCGTCATCGTCATCATCGTCCACCTCTTCCAGGGTAGACGCGTATAGAGCGGTCCAGAAGGCCGCAAGCCTGATCTGACCTTCCCGGGCGGAGACCTCTCCGCCCGGCACCCCTCTTGCATTTCTCAAACTGCGCTCGCCACGGGGCGCCTCGGTTCTGAATTCCTTTCCACGTTGACAGAGCGAAAAAGGAGGGGTGCGATGGCGGATACGGCGGCCGACATCCTGGTCGACGTCCTCACGGACTGGGGCGTCGAGGTGATCTTCGGTATTCCCGGCGACGGCATCAACGGCGTCATGGAGTCGCTCCGCAAGCGGGAGAAGGAGATCCGCTTCGTCCAGGTCCGCCATGAGGAGTCCGCGGCGTTCATGGCCTGCGCCTACGCCAAGTACACGGGGAAGCTCGGGGTCTGTCTCGCCACCTCCGGTCCGGGCGGCATCCATCTTTTGAACGGTCTCTACGACGCCAAGATGGACGGCCAGCCGGTCCTGGCGATCACCGGCCATCACTACAGCGACCTCATCGACACCTTCCAGCAGCAGGACTTGAACCTCGACCGGGTCTTCGCGGACGTGGCGGTCTACAACACCCGGGTGATGAGCGCCGCCCACGTCGAGAACGTGGCGAACCTCGCCTGCCGGGCGGCCCTCTCCTACCGCGGGGTGGCCCACATCAACTTCCCCGTCGACCTCCAGGAGATGGAGGTCAAAGAGCGCACCCAGAGCAACCTCCCCCATCACGAGTCGAGCGCCCGCACTCGCCGGGCCGGCCTGCCGGCGCAGGCGGAGCTTCAAAAGGCGGCGGAGATCTTGAACGCGGGTAAAAAGGTGGTGATCCTCGCCGGCCGCGGCGCCCTGGGCGCCGGGGACGAGCTGGAGCAGTTGGCCGAGCTTCTCGGGGCACCGATCGTCAAAGCGCTTCTGGGGAAGGCGGCGGTCCCCGACGACAGCCCCTACACGACGGGCGGCATCGGCCTCCTCGGCACCCGGCCCTCGCAGGAGGCCCTGGAGCACTGCGATACCCTCCTCCTCGTCGGCACCTCCTTTCCCTACATCGAGTTCCTGCCCAAGCCGGGTGACGCGAGAGGCGTCCAGATCGACTTGGACCCCCTGCGGATCGGTCTCCGCTACCCGGTCGAGGTGGGCCTCGTGGGCGACGCCCGGGAGACCCTGACCGGTCTCTTGCCGCTTTTACAACGCAACGAGCACCGCGGTTTCCTTGAAAAGGCGCAGGACAGCATGAAGGACTGGCGGGAGCTCATGAACGAGCGCGCCACCCGCTCCGACACCCCCATGAAGCCGCAGGTCGCCGCCTGGGAGCTGGGCAAGCGCCTCTCTCCCACCGCCATCGTCTCCAGCGACTCCGGCACCAACACGTCCTGGTTCGCCCGGCACATCCCGGTCCAGAAGGGGCAGATGCACTCGGTCTCGGGGACCCTCGCCAGCATGGCGAACGGCCTTCCTTACACGATCGCGGCGCAGATCGCCTACCCCGACCGCCAGTGCGTCGCCTTCGTGGGGGACGGCGGCTTCACCATGCTGATGGGCGAGTTCGCGACCGCCGTCAAGTACAAGCTGCCGATCAAGGTCGTCATCGTCAAGAACAACAGCCTGGGGCAGATCAAGTGGGAGCAGATGATCTTCTTGGGCAACCCCGAGTACGGCTGCGACCTTCACCCCATCGACTTCGCCGCCTTCGCGAGAGCCTGCGGCGGCACCGGCTTCACCATCACCGACCCGGCCGAGTGCGGCCCGGTGATGGAGGAAGCCTTGAACACCCCCGGGCCGGTGATCGTCGAAGCCGTCGTCGACCCCTTCGAGCCCCCCATGCCGCCCAAGGTGAACGCCAAGCAGGCGGCTCATTTCGCCGAGTCGCTCGCCAAGGGGGAGCCGAACCGGACGAAGATCGCGTTGACGGTTCTGGCGGATAAGGTGAAGGAGCTGGTGTAGGGGGGGGATAGTGATAGAGTAAGGAGCATGAGCAAGGTAAGGAGTACGTCGATCTCCAGAGTCACCAGTAAAGGTCAGGTCACGATTCCCGCCGATGTCCGGAAGGCTCTCGCCATCGAGCAGGGAGATGACCTCCTTTTCGACGTGGCCCCGGATCAGACCGCCCGCTTACACGTGATCAAGCGTCAGCGCCTCTCGGATCTCTATGGCGCCTTGCGAGCTCCACGGCCTTTCCCCGGCAAAGAAGAGGTTCGCGAGCAGGTGGGCTCAGTCCTGGGTGAACGCTCCAAGGTTCAGGGTTCGTGAAGAGGCTCCGGGTCGACGCCAACGTCCTGTTGCGTTTTCTCACCGGCGAACCGGAGAATCTGGCGCAATGCTCGGCCCGGTTGATGCGCTCCGCGGAGGCCGGCGAAGTTCTTCTCATTCTGTCAACTCTTGTCGTCGCCGAAATGGTCTGGGTGCTGAAGTCGTTTTACCACCGCTCCTACCGAGACATCGCAGAGGTCGTCGTTCCCCTGCTCTCCGCGGATGGAGTCGAGGTCGAGGAAAGAGAGATCCTGATCCGCGCGATCGAGTTGGCGCGTGACAAGAATGTGGATTTCGCGGATGCCGTCCTGGCCCTCGAAGCGACCCGAGATGGCGAGACCGTCTGTACCTTCGACGCCAAGGACTTCAAGCGGCTCCCAGCGCGGTGGATCTCTCCCGGGCCATTGTCCATTTAGTACGGGATGGTGGAGGCCGGAACAGCCCCATTCTCCGCGTCGCTCGCTAGAGGAGCCGATCGGTGGGAAATCGCTTCATGTCCTACCTCTCGCGAGTCCGGCTTGGCGTAGGCGCTTGGAAGGACTCGAGAACACCACCTTCCTAGGATCGAAATCCTCGGGATCCCAAGCGCCTCCGTTCCACTCTTTGTACATTTGGTGATTCTCGTGGCGCCGGTTGGACATCGCCTCGAGAAATTCGAGGTAGCCGTACGGCCCGCCCACGTCCTCCGGTGGACCCTTGCGCTCCCCGCCCGTACAACGCGGATAGCGGCCGGGTGACTCCGCGGGCCGGCGCGATTCCAAGATCACGCTGTGGCTCCAGTCATCCCCGAAGTCATACACGTACACACACCGGGACGGCGCTCCAACGAACCAATCCCGTAGGGGTGTTTCCCAGCTTGCCAGCACCGCCCTATCTTCGGGCTCGTCTCGATCAGGAAGGCCAATGAGCGTCTGCTCATCTCCAGAAGGAAACTGGAACTCGTGAAGGTGCTTGTCGTACCAAGGCATGGCGTCCTGAATGGCGCAATGGAGGTGCCAAAAGGTTTTTTCCGCACGAACTTCGAGACGACGCCAGATGGGAGGGCTGATGTCGTTGAGCCGGATGTGGAATACGAGGACTTCTTTCATTGATATCGCTGGCTCAACTTGTTCCCCCTACCCTACCCTAGCGGAACAGCTGAGCGAGCGGCACCGACCACCCGGGCACGAGATCCTCTGCTGAGAGCAGGTCCGGGGGACTGAGCAGAGAGATGTTCTGCCGGCTGCGGTAGATCGTCGCCACTTGGCGCCGCGGGTCGAGAACCACGACGGCGCGGCAGCCCGCATCGAGCCACTCGAAGACCTTCTCCTCGACCGCACTGTACGAGTCGGACGGGGAGACGACCTCGACCGCGAGATCGGGTGGACCGGGGAAGAAGCCTTCCGCGGAAACGGCCGCCAGCCGGTCGGAGCGTACGAAAGCGACATCCGGCGCCCGCACCGTATCGGGATTCCGGGCGAGGAGAAAGCCCGTCTCGGCCGCATAGACCGCCCCGAGATCGTGCTCGTCCACAAAGGAGCCGAGGCTCGAGGTGAGGCGTGCGGCGACCCTGCCATGCGCGTGGCCTGCTGGAGACATGCGCCGAAGTTCCCCCCTCACGAGCTCGTAACGCCAGGTACCCCGAGGCAGCCTCAGGAGATCCTCGGCGCTGGCAATCGAGACCTCGACAGACATGGATTGAGTATAGCCCGAAGGGATTCGGGCGCCACGGAGCGCCTCAGTGGTCCACGTCGTCCCAATTCTGGACGCTACGATGGGTCCGACCGGACGCTACGCGTTGATTTTGGACGCTGGAACACCCTTTTCTGGACGCTACGGTCTCTTTTTGGACGCAAGAAAGAGGACTTCGGACTCAGAAAAGCTCCTTTCGGACTCATGGAATGAGCTTTTCTGCGTCCGGAGTGAGGACTTCGGACGCCGAAGCGTTCATTCCGGACGCAGAAAAGATCACTCTGGACTCTGAAGAGATCATTCTGGACGCCGAAGCGTTCATTCTCGCGTCCGAAAAGAGCTTTTCTGAGTCCGAAATGATCTTTCTTGCGTCCAGAACTCTCTGCTCGCGTCCCTCTAGCTCGTCGTCTCCTGCCGAAGAGATGAAAGAATGCCGTTGATGACCGAGGTTTCCCAGGAACGAGCTCGCTCCCACTCGCAACCAGCTCGACATTGGCGTGAAATCGAGGTGGATGCCCTCTCGCTCGCCGCCGATCTCCGCCGCCGCATTCACGGCGAGGTCCGCTTCGACGACGGCAGCCGCGCCCTCTACTCGACGGACGCTTCGAACTATCGCCAGGTGCCGATCGGGGTCGTCGTGCCGACGAGCGTCGAGGATGTGATCGAGACCGTCGCCACCTGTCGCCAGCACGGCGCGCCGTTTCTCTCCCGTGGCGGCGGCACCTCGCTCGCCGGGCAGTGTACGAACGTCGCCGTGGTGACCGATTTCAGCAAGTACATGCACCACGTGCTGGAGATCGACCCGGTTCGGCGGCTCGCCCGGGTCCAGCCGGGGACGGTGCTCGACGATCTACGAGAGCAGGCCGAGCGCCACGGCCTCACCTTCGGGCCCGACCCCGCCACCCACAATCGCTGCACCTTGGGCGGGATGATCGGCAACAACTCCTGCGGCGTCCACTCGGTGATGGCGGGGAAGACGGTCGACAACGTCGTCGAGCTCGACGTCCTCACCTACGACGGCCTGCGGCTCCGGGTGGGGAGGACCTCCGAGGAGGAGCTGGCCCGGTTCATCCACGGCGGCGGCCGGCGGGGGGAGATCTACGCTCGGTTGAAGGCGCTCCGCGACCGCTACGCCGACCGCATCCGGGAGCGCTTCCCGCAGATCCCGCGCCGGGTGTCGGGCTACAACCTGGACCAGCTCCTCCCCGAGAACGGTTTCGACGTCGCCCGCGCTCTCGTCGGCTCGGAGGGGACCTGCGTCACCGTTCTGGATGCCGTCGTCCGCCTCGTGCCGAGCCCGCCGGCCCGCACCCTTCTCGTCCTCGGCTATCCCGACGCCTTCGCCGCGGCGGACCATGTGATGGACGTCCTGGCCCACGGTCCCATCGGGCTCGAAGGGATCGATGACCGGCTGGTCGAGGCGATCAAGACCAAAGGGCTGGTGCCGAAGGGCGTCGAGCTCCTGCCGGCGGGGCGGGGCTGGCTTTTAGTCGAGCTCGGCGGCGCCACTCGGGCGGAGTCCGATGCCAAGGCACGCGACCTCATGGTGGCGCTTCGCCAGCAGAGCGGCGCGCCGACGATGAAGCTCTTCGATCGGCGGGAAGAGAAGCTGATCTGGAAGGTGCGGGAGTCGGGGCTCGGGGCGACCGCCCGGGTGCCGGGGCAGAAGGACAGCTGGGAGGGCTGGGAGGACTCGGCGGTGGCGCCGGAGAAGCTGGGGACCTACCTTCGCGCGCTCCGCCGGCTCTACGACAAGTACGGCTACCGGGGCGCCCTCTACGGCCACTTCGGGCAGGGGTGCGTCCACACCCGGATCGACTTCGACCTGACGAGCGAGGCGGGGATCGCCAAGGTCCGCGCCTTCGTCCACGAGGCGGCGGCGCTCGTCGTGTCGCTCGGCGGCTCGCTCTCCGGCGAGCATGGGGACGGCCAGGCGCGGGGCGAGCTGCTGCCGATGATGTTCGGCGAGGAGCTCGTCGCCGCCTTCCGGGAGTTCAAGTCGATCTGGGACCCGGAGTGGAAGATGAACCCGGGAAAGGTGGTCGACCCCTACCGGATGGACGAGAACCTCCGCCTGGGCCCCGGCTACCGGCCGCCGCGGCAGGACACCCACTTCAAGTTCCCCGGCGACGACCACGGGAGCTTCGCCCGCGCCACTCTCCGCTGCGTGGGGGTGGGCGACTGCCGGAAAGAGCACACCGGCACCATGTGCCCGAGCTACCGGGTGACCCGGGACGAGAAGGACTCGACCCGCGGCCGGGCCCGGCTGCTCTTCGAGATGCTTCAGGGCGATCCGGTCCGGGGCGGCTGGCGCGATCCGCAGGTCCAGGAGTCGCTCGACCTCTGTCTCTCCTGCAAGGCGTGCAAGGGGGAGTGCCCGGTGCAGGTCGACATGGCGACCTACAAGGCCGAGTTTCTCTCCCACTACTACACTCGCCGGCTGCGGCCGCGCTCGGCCTACGCTTTCGGCCTCGCCCATCGCTGGGTGCGCTTGGCCGGCCGGGTCCCCGCCCTCGCCAATCTCCTGACCCGTACCCCCGGGCTCGCCGGCCTCGCCAAGCGGGCGGCGGGGATGGCCCGGCAGCGCCGGATCCCGGGTCTCGCGCCGCGCACCTTCAAGGCCTGGTTCGCCGCCCGGGAGCCGAGAAATCGAGGGGCGGCCGCGGGTGATCCTCTGGCCCGACACCTGGAACGACCACTTCCATCCCGAGACCCTGGAGGCGGCGGTCGAAGTGCTGGAGGCGGCGGGCTGGCAGGTGGGGGTGCCGGAAAAACCGCTCTGCTGCGGCCGGCCGCTCTACGACTACGGGATGCTCGGCCGCGCCAAACGGCAGCTCAAAGAGATCCTCGCCGCCCTCTCTCCCGAGATCGCCGCCGGTACCCCGATCGTGGGGCTGGAGCCCTCCTGCGTCTCGGTCTTCCGCGACGAGCTGGGCGGTCTCTTCCCGGAGGACCCGGCAGCGCAAAGGCTTGCCGGGCAGACCTTCCTCCTCTCGGAGTTCCTGGTCCAAAAGGCGGGGGAGTGGCATCCGCCAGCCTTGAGGCGCCGGGCGGTGGTCCAGGGTCACTGCCATCACCAGGCGCTCTTTCGGATGGATGACGAAGAGGCAGTGCTGCAACGGCTGGGGCTCGACTTCCAGATCCTCGACTCGGGCTGCTGCGGGATGGCGGGCGCCTTCGGCTTCGAGGCCGGCGAGCGCTATGAGGTGTCGGCGAAGCTCGGCGAGCGAGGGCTCCTGCCGGCCGTGCGGGCGGCCGAGGAGGACACGCTCATCGTCGCCGACGGCTTCAGCTGCCGCGAGCAGATCGCCCAGGGGAGCGAGCGCCGGGCCCTCCATCTCGCCCAGGTGCTCCAGATGGCTCTCCGCGAGGGGCCGGAAGGTCCGGACCGCGGCGCCGGCCGGCCGGAGGAGGGCTACGAGCGGGAACCGGCGCGCCTTCCGGCGGCGGTCTCGGCCGGAGTGCTGGCGGTGGGTACCCTGGGGATTGCCGCGCTCTTGGGAGCTTTCTGGGCCTGGAAGCGCCGGCCCGGGGAGGAGGAAGAGCCGTGAAGGAGGAGACGGGCATAAGGAGCTCTCCGCGATTGTTCAGTAATGAAGTATCGCGAGAGGAAGATGCCATGCTTGCCCATCCAGTCGAGTCCGGGCCCGTCGCCATGGAGGTGATCGATCCGGTCTGCGGGATGAAGGTGGATCTGGCGAAGGCCCCGCGCCACGCGGAGCACGCGGGCACCACCTATTACTTCTGCAGCGCCGGGTGCCGAGAGAAGTTCGTCCGGGACCCGGAGTCCTATCTCCATAAAACCGCGGCTCGGCGGCTCCGCGGCATCGGCGGCATCGGCGGCACCCGCGGCGACATCGGCAGTCGGAGGACCGGCCTCCGGCGGGCGCCGTCTACACCTGCCCCATGCACCCCGAGATCGTCAGCGACCGGCCGGGGAGCTGCCCGATCTGCGGCATGGCGCTCGAACCCCAGACGGTGACGAGCGCAGACGAAGGAGAGAACCCCGAGCTGGTCGCGATGACCCGCCGGTTCTGGGTCTCCGCCGTCCTCGCTCTCCCGCTCCTCCTCCTCGGCATGTCCGAGGCGGTGCCGGCGCTCGACCTCGCCCGGCGCCTGCCGGCCGGCGCGGTCCACTGGATCGAGCTCGCCCTCGCCACCCCGGTCGTCCTCTGGGGCGGTTGGCCGTTCTTCGAGCGCGGCTGGGCGTCGATCGTCCACAAGCGCCTCAACATGTTCACCCTGATCGCCCTGGGCACCGGGGTGGCGTACGTCACGAGCCTCGTCTCGACCTTCGCACCCGGGCTCCTCCCCGCCTCCTTTCGCGGCATGGACGGGAGGGCCCCGGTCTACTTCGAGCCCGCCGCGGTGATCACCGCCCTCGTTCTGCTCGGCCAGGTCCTGGAGCTGCGAGCCCGGAGCCGCACCTCGGGAGCCCTCCGCGCCCTCCTCGGCCTGGCGCCGCCGGTCGCCCGCCGGCTGACGGCGGCGGGGGGGCGAGGGGAGATGCTGGAGACATCGAGAGCGACGTGCCGCTCGCCGAGGTCCAGGCCGGCGACCGGCTGCGGGTGCGGCCGGGGGAGAAGGTGCCGGTCGACGGCGTCGTCGTCTCGGGGAGGAGCGCGGTCGACGAGTCGATGCTCACCGGCGAGCCGATCCCGGTCGAGAAGGTGCCGGGGGAGAAGGTGACCGGGGGGACGGTCAACGGCACCGGCTCGTTCGTCATGACGGCCGAGCGGGTGGGGAGCGAGACGTTGCTCGCGCGGATCGTCGCCATGGTGGGGGAGGCGCAGCGGAGCCGCGCTCCCATCCAGCGCCTGGCCGACCGGGTCGCCTCCTGGTTCGTGCCGGTGGTGGTGGCGGTCGCCGCCCTCACCTTCCTCGCCTGGTGGATCTGGGGACCCCAGCCGCGGCTGGCCTATGCCCTGGTCAACGCCGTGGCGGTCCTGATCATCGCCTGCCCCTGCGCCCTGGGGCTCGCCACGCCGATGTCGATCATGGTCTCGACCGGCCGCGGCGCCCGCGCCGGGGTTCTGGTGAAGAACGCCGAGGCGCTCGAACGGCTGGAGAAGGTGGACACCCTGGTGATCGACAAGACCGGCACCCTGACCGAGGGGAAGCCGAAGCTCTCGGGGGTCGAAGCGGTGCCCGCGGCCGCGTAGGTGAGGACGGGCTCCTGCGCCTCGCGGCGAGCCTCGAGCGGGGGAGCGAGCATCCGCTCGCCGGGGCGATCGTCGCCGGGGCGGAGGAGCGCGGTCTCACCCTCTCGGGCGCGGAGGACTTCGAGTCGCGGACCGGCCGTGGGGTGCTCGGCACCGTCTCTGGCCGGCGGGTGGTGCTCGGCAATGCCCGGCTCTTCGCCGATCTGAAGATCGCCCCCGGGCTCTGGGCCGGCCGCGCCGAGGCCCGCCGGGCGATGGGGGAGACGGTGATGCTCGCCGCCGTCGACGGCGCCATCGCCGGGCTCCTCGCGGTGGCCGATCCGCTCAAAGAGTCGGCGGCGGCGGCCATCCGAGAGCTCCAGGCGAGCGGCCTCGCGGTCGTCCTCGCCACCGGCGACAGCCGCGATACGGCCCGCGCCGTCGCCTCCCGACTGGGGATTCTCGCCGAAAACGTCGAAGCCGAGCTGCTGCCGGAGGACAAGGGCCGCCTGATCGAGCGCCTGCGCGCCGCCGGGAAGGTGGTGGCGATGGCGGGCGACGGGGTGAACGACGCCCCGGCCCTGGCCCAGGCCGACGTCGGCATCGCCATGGGCTCGGGCACCGACGTGGCGATCGAGAGCGCCGGCATCACTCTCTTGAAAGGCGACCTCCGCGCCCTCCTCCGCGCCCGGCGGCTGTCGGTCGCCACGATGCGCAACATCCGCCAGAACCTCTTCTTCGCTTTCCTCTACAACACCCTCGGCATCCCGGTGGCCGCGGGCATCCTCTACCCTTCTTCGGGCTCCTCCTCTCGCCCATGCTGGCGAGCGCCGCAATGAGCGCCAGCTCGGTCTCGGTGATCGCGAACGCGTTGCGGTTGCGGCGGGTGGAGCTCTAGGCGTATTCTGGTTCCATGGCGTTAGAGACCGAGTTGGAGACGTTCAACAGCAGGCTGCCCCAGCTGAAAGCGGAGCACGAGGGTAAGTTTGCGCTGGTCCATCTGGACCGGTTGGTAGACGTTTTCAGCAGCTACGAGGATGCGGTCAAGGCCGGGTATGCTCAATTCGGCTTGAACCCGTTTCTGGTGAAGCAGATTCACTCGGTCGAGCAGGCTCAATTCGTCTCGCGTTTGATGGATCCCTGCGCAGCCGGGCGACCGCTAAAGTACCGGCCTAAAGTCCTCGTGCCGCACTTTTCGCTTCAAATCGAATCCGGAGGGCCGATCCTTCAAGCATTGGTATCGGTTAGCCAGCCGCGAGCCGCGGCCCTGGTGGCGGCGGGGCAGCCGGTGCCACTGGCAGTTCCCATTCGTGCCCTGGTGGATACCGGTGCGAGCTGTACCTGCGTCGATCCTTCCGTCCTCGCGGGATTGAGCTTGACTCCTACAGGGAAGAGTAAGCCTCACCACGCCTTCTACAGGCGCAACGCCTCACGATGCCGACCAGTACGACGTCGGGCTGATCCTCCCCGCGGCAGTTGGAGCACCGCCGCTCATTCTGCGGACGATCCCGGTAGTCTCTTCCTCTTTGCTGGTCGCCCAAGGCTTCCACGCGTTGATCGGCAGGGACATCCTGGACCGCTGCCTCTTTGTCTACAACGGTGACGCCAGGCTCTTCACCTTGGCTTTCTAGATCTTCAAGGTCGAGCGGGCGGAGCTCTAGAGAGCCCGACCGTGGGCGGGCGGCAATCGACCCGCCCACGGTGGGCTAAAAGGGTGACCTCAGGCAAGGAGGTACGGGTGTGGCCTCAATAGGGCAAACACTTGTGACGGAGCCGGTCGCAGTAGCTCGAGCCGTCGCCGCCGGGACAAGCAGCCCAGCAGTCGGAGTCCCAGGTGCAGTAGGTCGTCGAGCAGAGGCTGAGGGGAGACGCCGCCGGCGGAGCCGAGGTCAGCACCGGGGACATCAGGGCCTGCACCTGCTGGGCAAGGCCCTGCAAGAAAGCCTGGTCCTGTTGCGCGTGCGAGCTCTCCGCCGCGGCCGTCCCGGCGAACGCCGCCGAGAAGACCAGGGCAAGGGCCATCACCCACAGGTACTTTTTCATCGCATGCCTCCTTCGCTTTCGAGCATCAGTCCGGTCTGACACTCTGATCTCCATTGCGAAGAGTAAGAGATTCGACCTTTCAGATCCATTGCAGGCGAAGAGGCGCTCCCCTCTCTTCCCTCGACCTCGCCGCGATGAGCGCCGGCTTGGTTCGTCTAAGGCTCCGGAACCTGACCCTGACGCCGGAGCTCCATGGCGACGAAGGGACTTTTCTTTTCGAGGAGGTTGAAGGGAAGTCGACCGGCGGCGAAGTCGTCGTAGTAGTTCGCCCGAGCGTCGCGGCACTCTTTGTCGTTCAGCTTGAGCCGCTCGATCGTCGCCAGGACGCGCCGGCGAATCTCTTCGTCGAGGTCGGGACTGGGCAGCACCTGGAGGCCGGAGAGATCCAGGATGAACCAACCGTCCTCAATCGAGAAAGGATCCAGAACATCCTCGAACTCGCGCTTGCGCGCGTTCATGAGGGAGCAGACCAGCCGGTAGTTCGACCACTCGTAGGCGAGGTCGGGATTGCGTTTCTTGGGCGCATGGTGGTCCACGGACTTGGCTCCGGTGCCTGGCGGGATGTCGACGCACAGGTAGGCGCAGATCCCCTTGTAGGCCTCCCACAGTTGCTTGGAGCAGTGCCGCCAGTAGTTTGGGAGCTCATCCGGGTTGCGCGCCAGAGCCCGAAGGCCGGGCTGGCGCACCCGGGCATCGAAGTCGTCCGGTTCGGGCTGGGGTAGGACACGGATCAAGGTTCGACCCCGGCGGCCCTCGCCCGCAGGAGCCATCGCGGCCAGAAGGGGTCCGTATCCTTGAGCAGGGCATGGAGGTCGTGGTGGATTTTGCGCACTTCCTCGATCGGCGGGTCGGGCTGCCGGAAGGCCTCCAGGGCGCGCTGGATCGCCTCCTCGGCCGGCAACGAGCGTGCCTCCTTCAAATCGAATACATCCGAAGTCAGCCAGGCATTGGCATCGCCCCGCTCGCGCCAGTCGGCCTTGGCCACGCGAACCTTTTGTCCTTCGAGATCGAAGGTGAAGAGCGCATCCTGCGCGGTGTCGAAATGCGGCTCGACCGAGGCGAGGACCAGGGGGGCATGAGTGGTGACGAGGAGTTGGACCTTGGCGGCACTCTGGAGCTCTCCCATCACCGACAGAAGAGCGGGAAGAAGGAGCCGCTGCCAGCGGGGATGGAGGTGCGCCTCGATCTCGTCCACCAGGAAGACGACCTCCTCGGTAAGCGGGCGTCGTAGCAGCCTCGATGCCTGGAGGTGCTCCTGCCACGCCCAGACCAACAGGTAGGCAAGCCCGATGACGCGCTTCATTCCGGCTGAAACGAAGGTGAGCGGGACCGTTCCATAGGGCATCGCGAGAGTCGGAATGGCGCGGCTGTCGTCGAGGCGGACACGGGTCGGCTTACCAGGCCGAAGCTCTTCCTGATCACCCGGGGAAAGGGCTTTGAGGACCGAGGTCAGCTGCTCGAAAGCTTCGGCCCTTTCCGATTGCCAGGATACCCAATCGCGGATGAGACCGTTCGAGAGGATGCGGCCGTTCTCCTCCAGTCCGTTCCACAGCTTGTCGGGCGAGAAGTGGAATGCCTCCGGCAGATCATTTACCCAACCGGATCTGGGGCCCGAAACCGAATTACGGGCAGGATCCCAGACGGAAAAGCTGCCGTCGACCTGGGCGTAGATCAGGAGGGAAGACTTTTTCAGTGGAAGGTCCGGACGCAGCCAGCGCTGCTCCTCGAAGCGGTAAGAGCTCTCGAGCCTCAATCCCGATACTTCAAACTGAATGGAGGGTTTCGCATTCAAATCGGGGTCGGGCCAGGCAGGGGAGCCGGCCCATGAATGGGTCAATCCCCACCAGGCGACATCCAGGACGAAGGTCTTGCCGAGCCCGTTGTCTCCAGTGAGGAGGTTGAGCCGCGGGGCCAGCTCCAAGTCGAGCGCTGGCACCGGTCCCACCCCTGCCAAGCTCATTCTCTCCAGCACTGTGACCTCCTATCCGTAGCGCCCCAGGACGCCGGGGCGCCCTCATTCTATGGGGGCTCTGCCCATCACGGTACCAACCCTTGTAGAATCGCCCCATGGCGATCGGTCACGATCACTCCCACGGCGGGCATGGCTCCCATGCCGGGCACTCCCACGGGCCGAGCCCCGGGGAGGCGAATCTGCGCCGGTTCTTGATCGTCCTCGTCCTGACCGCGGTCTTCATGGTCGTCGAGGCGGTCGGCGGCTGGTACAGCGGCTCGCTCGCCCTTCTGGCCGATGCTGGCCACATGCTGTCGGACGTCGGCGCTCTGGGGCTGTCGCTCTTCGCCATCTGGATCGCTCGGAAGCCCCCCAACTCAAAGCAGACCTATGGCTTCCACCGGACCGAGATCCTCGCCGCCCTGATCAACGGCGCCACTCTGATCGCCATCTCGATCTACATCTTCGTCGAGGCCTGGCACCGGTTCCACACCCCGGTCACGGTCAAGGCGCCGCTCATGATGGCGGTCGCCGCCGTCGGCTCTGGTGGTCAACGTCGGGGCGCTCTTCATCCTCCAGGGGGGAAAGAGCGACAACTTGAACGTGCGCGGGGCCTGGCTCCACACTTTGACCGACGCCCTGGGGAGCGTGCAGGCGATCGTCGCCGGCGGGCTCATCTGGGCCTTCGGCTGGCGGCTCGCCGACCCCATCGTCTCGGCGCTCATCGGTCTCCTCGTCCTATGGTCCTCCTGGTCGCTGGTCAAGGAGACGGTGGGCGTTCTCATGGAGTCGGCCCCCGGCCACATCGACGTCGACGAGGTGCGCCAGGCCATCCTCGCCGTCGCCGAGGTGCGCGGGGTCCACGACCTCCACGTCTGGACGATCACCAGCGGCCGCGAGTCGCTCTCCGCCCACGTCGTGACGATCGAGGGCAACAGCCCGCCGAGCCTGCTGACCGAGATCAAGGGCGCGCTTCACGACCGCTTCGGCATCCAGCACGTGACCATCCAGGTCGAGGCCGAGGACAACGACTCCCACGACCCCTGCCGGGGCTGCGACGCCTAGAAGGGAGAGAGCCCGTGGAGATCCGCTCTGCCGAGACCTTCGCCGTCTACTTCGAGGGCATCCGCGCCCGCACCGAGCGGGTGATCGCCTGCATTCCCGAGGAGCGGCTGGAGTGGAGCCCCCGGCCGGGGGCTTTCAGCTTCGGCGACCTGATCCGCCACCTGGGCGCCATGGAACGCTACATGTTCGCGGAGAACGTCTCCGGCCGGCCGAGCCTCTACCCGGGGCACGGGAGCGAGCTGGCTTACGGGCTCCCGGCGGCGCTCGCCTATCTCTCCCGGATGCACGAGGAGTCGATGGCGATCTTCCGCGCCATGACCCCCGAGGATCTGGAGCGGCGCTGCTTCACCCCGGCCGGAACCCCGATCACCGCCTGGAAGTGGCTGCGCGCCATGGTCGAGCACGAGGTCCATCACCGCGGCCAGATCTACCTGATGCTCGGGATGCTCGGCATCCCCACCCCGCCCCTCTACGGCCTGACCTCCGAGGAGGTCCGGGAGCGCAGCACGCCGGTCTAGGGCGGCGGCTGAGGTACCCGGCGACCGCCGCCCCCTCGCGTTGGCGCAGCCGCAGGCAGTCGTGGACCTGGTCGGCGACGCTCGCGAGCTGGTGGTCGGTCCCCGGTACGCTGTGGCCGGGCTCGGCGAAGAAGCGCTCCCCTAACTCCAGCCGTTCGGCCGAGCAGCCGCCGGCGGCGCTCGGCAGGGCCGGCAGGAGGATCGGCGGGACCCGCTTGGCGATTAAGTCGTAGTTCTCGCGCACCCAGAGGAAGAAGCGATCGGCCCCCCGCTCCGTCTCGGCGAGGCCGTCCGCCGTCCGCAGGATCTCGCTCGGCCGGAGCGCTCCGGAGAGGGCGAAGCGCAGGATCTCCTCCTGGACCGCCGGGTCGCGGAAGCGGCCGAGCGCCTTGCGGTAGCGGCCGCGCTCGACGGGGGTGCTGGCGTTCTCGAAGTGCCGCCGGTAGTCGGCGAAGAGCGCGCGGTCGCCGGCGAGGGCGCCCAAGGTCAGGGCGGCATCGGCGAGCTCGGGATCGACGCTCCCGGGGTCGGCCAGGTAGCGCCGGGCGAGCGACTCGCCGTAGTGGATCACCTCCGGGTCGCGCCCCTCGTCCCCCAACCAGAGCAGGAGCTGGCTGCGCAGAGCCGGCAGGTTCGGCTCCTCGCCGGGCCGGGCGGCGCGCCCGATGCGGTCGAGCACCGGCCGGAAGGTGCGGTGGACGTAGCCGGCGAAGGGGTCGGCGAGAGCCTCGGGCACGAGCGCCTGGCGGACGGCGGCGAGCTGGTCGACGAGCGCGCTGACGACCAGCGGCTCGGGATCGGCGGCGAAGGGGGTGGCGGCGGCGAGGAAGGTGTCGCCGTGGACGAGCCCGGCGGAGAGGAGCGCCGTGAGGTTGCAGAGGAAGGCGATCCGCTCGCGGGCGTCCAAATGCGGCGCCGGACCCGTGGCGACCGTGGCGAGCTGGGTGAGCCTCTCCGGGGGCAGGCTAAAGCGGTAGTAGCCGGCGCCCCCCAGGTCGGGCATTACCCAGAGCTTGGCGACGTCCGTGATTCCGGGGAGGGTCACCTCCTGGCGGGCGGCTTCGAGGAGCACCGTCGTCGTCCGCACGCCGCCGCCATCGCCGTCGCCGTACTTGAGCCCCACCGGGATCTTCCAGGCGAGGGGCGGCAGGGTGACGCCGGCGTTCGCGAAGCGCTCCTCAGAGAGGGCGAGGCGCCCCCCGGGGAGGAGCTCGACGCGGACCAGAGGGGAGCCCCGGCTGGTCGACGAAGGTGGTCATGGCGGCGCCGACGTCCCGGCCCGCCGCCCGGCCGAGGGCGCTCCACAGGTCGCGCGACGTGGCGTTCCCCCAGGCGTGCTCGCGGAGATAATCGTTGACCCCGCGGCGGAAGGTCTCGGGGCCGAGGAAGACCTCGAACATGGCGAGCACCGCCTTGCCCTTCTCGTAGACGACCCCGCTGTTCTCGAGGACCTCGTCGGGGCTCCGGATCGGCCGCCTTATCGGCGCCGCCGAGGGGCGCGCGTCCTCCCCCATGACCCCGTTGATGTCGACGCGGACCGCGGTCTCCTGCTTCCACTGGGGATAGACCTGGTCGGTGATCTTGTCGGCCAGCCAGTCGGCGAACGACTCGTTGAGCCAGAGGTCGTCCCACCAGGCCATGGTGACGAGGTCGCCGAACCACTGATGGGCGATCTCGTGGGCGGTGATGGAGGCGAGCCGGAGCCGGTCGTGCCCGGTCGCCCGCGCCGGATCGAGGAGGAGGACGCTGTCGGCGAAGACGATGGCGCCCGGGTTCTCCATCGCTCCCGGCCAGAACTCCGGCGCCGCGATGAGGTCGAGCTTCTCGAAGGGGTAGGGGCGGCCGAACCAGCCTTCGAGGGCGGCCAGGATCGGCGGCACGACCTGGGCGGCGTTGGCGGCGAGCCGGCTCTGGCCGGCGACCGTGATCACCCGCCCGGGCACCGAGAGCCCGGGGATGGGAGTGACCTCGAAGGGGCCGGAGGCGAGGGCCAGGAGGTAGGCGGGGAGGGGGGGCGTGCGCTTGAAGACCACCGTCTTCCAAGCCGGCTTTCCCGCCGGTCCCGCCGGCGCTCTCCTGCTCGATCGGGGTGTTGCTCACCGCCAGGTGGGCGGCGGGGACCTCGACGGTCAGCTGGTAGGGGATCTTCACCCCCGGCTCGTCCCAGCAGGGGAAGGCGCGCCGCGCGTCGGCCGCTTCGAGCTGGGTGAAGGCGTAGCTCCGGCCGTCCTTCTCGGTCCGATAGAGCCCCACCGAACGGGTGTTGAACGCCTGGGTGAAGGCGATCTCCAGCCGGTAGCTGCCGGGAACGAGCGGCTCTCCGGGGCGTGCCGTGACCAGCCCGCGTTCGTCCACCTCGGTGCGGAGGGGGATCTCCTCACCCTTCCCGCCGGCCCGGGTGAGCGCCAGGCGGGAGAGCGTCTGCCCGAGGGCGTGGAAATGGAAGACGCCGGTCTTACGCCGGGCGGTGAGGTCGACCGCGACTCGGCCGCTGTACTCCTTCTGGCCGGGATCGACCCGCAGATGGATCGCCTCGAAGGTGGGGAGGACGTCGTCGCCCAGCCGGACGTCCCCCTGGCCGGCCGGCTTCTTCGTGGTCTGGGCGGCGCGGCCCGCCGGGGGAGAAGGAGAGGAGGGCGAAGAGGGCAAAAACGGCGGCGTGGAGCAGAGCTCGCGGGGGCATGGCGATCCTCGGGATGGGGAGAGGGGCGGGCCTGCGGTGGCCCGCCCCCGGATGGATCTAGCGGCCGGCGGCCCGGGCCGCTGCCCCGGGCTGCAGATATTTGCCGTACCAGGCGAGATAGCGCTCGTAGCGATCCTTGATGTAGCTCGGCTTGGTGAGGCCGTGGTGCTGGCCGGGATAGATGATCAGCTCGGTGTCGCGGCCGAGCCGGCGCAGCGCCTGGTAGAACTGCTCGGAGTTGAGGAGCGGTACGTTCATGTCGTCCGAGCCGCAGAGGAGGAGGGTGGGGGTGACGATCTTCTCGACCTGGAACCAGGGCGAGAGGCGCATCCACAGCTCGGTGTTCTTCCACGGCAGCCCGAGCTCGGTCTCCCACTCGTACTGGTACTCGTCGGTGCCGTAGTTGGCGAGGTAGTTGACCTCGCTCGCCCCCGAGATGGCGGCCTTGAAGCGGGTCGTTCGGATGAGCAGATGGTCGGTCAGGATGCCGCCGTAGCTCCATCCCCCCACCCCCAGCCGGTCGGGGTCGGCGACCCCCATGGCGACCGCCTGGTCGACAGCGGCCAGGACGTCCTGGGAGTCCTTGTTCCCCCAGTCGGCCCAGATGGCGCGGCTGAAGTCGCGGCCGTAGCCGGACGAGCCGCGCGGATTGGCGGCGACGACGGCGAAGCCGTGCGCGGCTAGGACCTGCCACTCGAAGTTGAAACCCGTCGAGTACTGCGACGTGGGCCCGCCGTGGATGCGGAGCACGGTCGGCAGGCGGCCCCCCCGGCTCTCGGTGCCGGGAGGATGGGTGAGGAAAGCGTCGATCATCGTACCGTCGGCGCTCTTCGCACGGTAGCGTTCGACCTTCCCCAGGCGGATGCCGGCGAGGAAGGCGTCGTTGGCATGGGTGAGCCGGCTGAGGGCGGCCCCCTTGACGGCGAACACCTCTCCCGGCAGGTCGGGCTCGGTCGCCAGGACGACGAGGTCCCCCTGGGGATCGACGTCGAAGGCTTCCACATCGCGCTCGCCGTCGACCACCCGCAGGACCTTGCCGCCGGTCACCGGGACGCGGGCGAGATGGCTGTTGCCCCCCTCCTCGACGAGGAAGAGGAGAGACCGGCCGTCGGGGGTGAAGCGGGGGTTCCTGACGTTTCTGTCGAGCTCGCGGGTGAGGAGGCGCGGCGTGCCGCCCGCGGCCGGCACGACGGCGAGGGTGCTCGCGCCGTACCACATGTCCTTGATGTCGGGGCCGAGGACGAAGGCGACCAGCTTGCCGTCGGGGCTGAAGGCCGGCTCCTGGTCGGTCCCCTGGGAGGAGGCGGAGAGGTTCCGCGCGGTCTGCCCGGCCCGGGCCTCGACGACGAAGACGTCGGTGTTCTGGTTGGCGTCGGGGTCGGGGGTCCGGTTGCTGGTGAAGAGGAGCCGCTGGCCGTCCGGCGACCAGACCGGGTCGTCGTCGTCGTAGGGTCCGGAGGTGACCTGCACGCTCGTCCCGGTGGCGACGTCGAAGACGTAGATGTGGTTTCGCAGCTCGCGCAGGTACCCTTCGAGGTCGCGTTTGAACTGGCGCCTCGTGATGACGATCGGCTTCGGGGTCTTCGCCGCCTCGTCCGGCTTCTCGCCGGCACCGCCGGCGTGCTTCCGGAGGGGGAGGGATTGGCGAGATGGGTGATCGCGGAGCCGCCGGAGACGACGGCGGTGCCGGGGGCTGCCGGTGGCGGAGGGACTGGCGGGATTGGCGGCATTGCCGGTATTGGCGCCGCCGACGACGTCGGTGGTGCTGGCGCCGTTCGCCGCGTCGGGGGCATCGGGGTCGTCGGGATCGCGGTCGCCGACCACGAGGGCCAGGCGCTTGCCGTCCGGCGACCAGGCGAGATTCTGCACGTCGGCGGGGTAGTGGGTGAGCTGGACGGCCTCGCCGCCGACCCGGGGGAGGAGCCAGACCTGAGTCTTCTTGCCCTCGCGGCCGGAGAGGAAGGCGAGATAGCGGCCATCCGGGCTCCACCGCGGGGAGGTCTCGGGCTTCGGGCTCGCGGTCAGCCGCAGCGGCTCGCCGCCGGCGAGCGGCACCATGTAGACGTCGGTGTCGGCGCCGTCCTCCTTGCGCTGGTAGGCCTTGACGGTATAGGCCACGAGCCGCCCGTCGGGGCTGATCCGCGGATCGCCGACGCTCTTCAAGGCGTAGACATCGTCCGGCATCAGGACGCGCGAGGCGTTTTTGGCGGCACTGGCGGCATTGGCGGCGCTGGCGGCATTGACGATGAAATGGCGATATTGGCGATAGGTCTGGCGAGTGAAAGTACGGTCAGCATCAGGACGGTTTTTTCCATCGCGTCCTCAACTCCGGATTCGGCGCCGGTAATCCTAACAGGTAAGATCTACCGCCATGCACGAAGGAACGGGACTGATCGTCGACGACGAGCCGCAGATCCGGCGGGTGGTCCGGAATGCTCTCGAAGGGGAGGTGGCGCGGGTGATCGAGGCGGCGACCGGCAGCGAGGGGATCGACCTGGCGGCGGCCGAGCATCCGGCGGTCATCGTCCTCGATCTCGGCCTTCCCGACATGCCCGGAATCGAGGTCTGCCGCGAGATCCGCAAGTGGTCGACGGCCCCCATCCTCGTCCTCTCCGCCCGCCACGCCGACCAGGAGAAGGCTCTCCTCCTCGACACCGGGGCGGACGATTACATCACCAAGCCGTTCTCCACCCTGGAATTGACCGCCCGCGTCCGCGCCCACCTGCGCCGGGCGCAGACCGCCCTGTCGAGCCTCGGCCCGCCGCAGCCGCTCACTCTCGGCGACCTGACCGTCGATCTCGCGGCGCGCACGGTGCGGCGGGGGGAGGAGTCGGTCCATCTCACCCCCATCGAATGGGAGCTCCTGCGCACCTTCCTCACCCAGGCCGGCCGGACGCTCACCCACCGCCAGCTTTTCAACTCGGTCTGGGGGCGCTCCTTCGGCGATCCGCAGCAGTACCTGCGGGTCCACATCGCCAACCTGCGGCGGAAGATCGAGCAGGATGCCGTGCGCCCGCGTCTCATCTTCACCGAGCCCGGGGTGGGGTATCGGCTCGAGCTGCCGCGCTGATGCCCGGGGTGCTCCTCGGCCGCTCCTCACGCTTTGAGGGCTGGCGCCGATGGCCGGGCTGGGGGCACTGGGGACGGTGGCGGCGCTGGCTCCTCTGGCTCGCCATCCTGGCCGCGGTCACCTTCGCGCTGGTGCGGGTGCGCGGCAACCTCGATCCGGCGCACATCACTCTCATCTACCTCCTGGTGGTTCTGGGCGGCAGCGCCTCCGGCGGGCGCCCCCTGGGCTTCGTCGTCGCCTGCGCCTCCTTCCTGCTCATCGACTACTACCTGCAGACGCCCTACGGCACGCTGGCGATCGAGAAAGGACCGGACTGGCTCGTGCTCCTCGCCTTCCTGGTGACCGCCACGGTCGCCACTCAGCTCCTCGCCCGCGCCGAGGCGGGGGCCGAGGCGGCGCGGCAGCGGGCTGTCGAGATCGACGCCCTGGCCGCCGAGCGGGTGCGCCTGATCGCCGAGGCCGAGCACGCCGAGGCCCTGCGCCAGGCCGACCGCCTGAAAGATGCCCTCCTCGCCTCGGTCTCCCACGACCTGCGCACCCCGTTGACGACGATCAAGGCCCTCGCCCACGACCTCGCCGGGATCGCCGGCGCCGGCGACGAGCGCGCCGCGATCATCGAGCAGCAGGCCGACCGGCTGAACCACATGGTGGCCGATCTCCTCGACCTCTCGCGCCTGAACGCCGGCGGGCTCCCCATGGAGCCGGAGATCAACGCCGCCGAGGATCTCGTGGGGGCGGCCCTCCAGCAGGTCTCGGGGGCCTTGCACGGCCGCGAGCTGCGCACCACCCTCGCCTGGTCGGAGCCGGTCGCCCTCGGCCGTTTCGACTTCGTCCACTCGCTCCGTATCCTCGTCAACCTGATCGAGAACGCCCTCAAGTACTCGCCGCCGGAGACCCCCATCGACGTCGAGGTGGCCCGGCAGGGGGAGTGGCTCGCCCTCTCGGTCGCCGATCGCGGCCGCGGTGTACCTCCCGCCGAACGCGAGCGGATCTTCGCCCCCTTCTACCGGCCGGTCGGAGTCTCCCCCGACGCCGGCGGCGCCGGGCTCGGCCTCGCCATCGCCCGCCGCCTGGCGGAGGCCCAGGGGGGGACCCTGGTCTACGCCGAGCGCCCCGGGGGCGGCAGCGTCTTCACCCTCTGCCTGCCCGCCGCTTCGTTCCCGGAAGAGGAGAGCGGGAGTTGGACGACGAGAAGAGGCTTTGTGAACTCTTAACGCTCGCCCCCCTCCATCTTTGTGCGCGCTTAACGCCCTTCCCGCTATCTTCCTTCCAGCCGAGGGACGAGGGATGAGCCGGAGCAAACATAGAGCCGCGCAACTCTCCTTGTTCGTCTTTTTCCTCGCCCTCGGGCTTTGTCACTTTCCGGTGGCGGCGGAGGAGACGCCAGGTTTGACCTTGGCCGCCGCGCGGCAGCAGGCCCTGGCCCACAGCTGGGACCTCCTGGCGGCGAAGAGCGACCTCGACCAGGCGACCGCGCAGTCCATCCTGGCGCGCGAGATCCAGAACCCCAGCCTCTCCTCGACAGTCAGCCAGATCCCGATCGACGGCAGCCCGGCCGGCACCGCGGCGGGCAACGGACTCTTCGAGCGTTCCTACCAGACCGAGCTGGTCGTCAGCCAGCTTCTGGAAGCGCACGGCAAGCGCCGCCTGCGGCGCGCCTCGGCCGCGGCGGGGATCGACACCGCCCGCGCCCGCTTCGCGGATGCCCGCAGGGTGCTCGACGCCGCGGTCGCCAAGGACTACGCCGCCGCCGCCCTGGCGGAGGCGAACGGCCGCCTGCTGGCGCTCGCCGCCCAGTCGCTCGCCCAGTCGGCGCGGATCGCCGGCGCCCGCTTCGCGACGGGGGACATCTCGGCCTCCGATCGCAAGCAGATCGAGGTCGAGGCGGCGCGTTTCGCTCTCGAGGCACGGACCAGCGAGGCGACGGCGAGGAACGCCCGCATCGCCCTGGACGTCCTCCTCGGAATGCCGGCGCCGGCCGGCAACTGGCACGCCGCCGACTCCTTGGAGGAGCTCGCCCGGGCCGCCGGGTCGCTCCAGGCCGGCGCTCCTTCGGGGGAGGCTCCGGCACGGCCCGACCTCGTCGCCGCCGAGGCCGCCCTCCACCGTTCGGAGCTCGATCTCGCCCTCGAAGAGGCGCGCCGGGTGCCCGACCCGACGCTCCTCCTCCTCTACGACCACATCCCCCCCGACAAGACGAGCTCTCTGGGGGTCGGGATCTCGATCGATCTGCCGGTGTGGAACCGCCACCAGGGGGCGATCGCCACCGCTACCGTGGCGCGCGACCAGGCGGCGCGCGAGCGGGAGCGGGTCCGGGCCGGCATCGCCGGCGAGCGGGCCACGGCGCGGACCGCCTTCGACAATGCCGCCGAGCGCTTCAACGACTATCAGCGAGAGATCCTGCCCAAGGCCCTGGAGGTGCGGGAGACCGTGGTCTACGCCTACCAGAACGGCGGCGCCTCGCTTTTAGAGCTCCTGGAAGCCGAACGAAACGCCAACGACCTCCGCCTCGCCGCCGCCCAGGCCGCCGCCGACCTGGTGAGCGCCGCGGCGGACCTCTCCTCCGCCCTCGATCTCCCTTTCCCTCTGCCCATAGAACCCGTCGAACCCATAGAGAAGAAGCCATGAAACGTCACGCCATCCTCCTTTTCGCCCTCTTCGCCCTCTTCGCCGGCGTCCTCCCCTGGGTCACGGCCTGCAGCTCCAAGCAGAAACCGGCCGCGGCGGCCGGCCCCCAGCTCTCGGGCGACCGCATTCAGTACGCGGCGAACGCCAAGGAGCTCGACACCCTCTCCCTCCAGCCGGTCGAGCCGGCCGCCTCGGCCGCGGTCCGCACCACCGGCCGCCTGGCCTGGAACGAGGACCGGACGGCCCGCGTCTTCCCGCCCGTCGGCGGCCGGGTCAGCCGGCTGCTCGCCGGCCTCGAACAGCGGGTGGGAGTGGGGACGTCGCTCGCCACTCTGGAGTCGTCCGACTTCGGCCAGGCCCAGGCCGACGCCAACCGCGCCGCGACCGACCTCGCCGCCGCCGAGCGCAACCGGGAGCGCGCCCGGCTCCTCTACGAGCACGGCGCCGCGCCGAAAAAGAGCTGCGACGCCGCCGAGGCCGACCGCGACCGCGCCCGGGTGGAGAGCGAGCGGACGAAGAGCCGTCTCGCCCTCCTCGGCGGCCGGCTGGGCCAGGTCGATCAGCACTATGCCTTGAAGAGCCCCATCTCGGGGGTGGTGGTCGACCGGGCGCTCAATCCCGGTCTGGAGGTGCGCCCCGACGGCCAGACGCCCCTCTTCACCATCTCCGACCCGCGCCACCTCTGGGTCTATCTGGACGTCAACGAGAAGGACATCGCCCACCTTCGGCCGGGGATGGTCTTCAAGCTCGGGAGCGCGGCCTATCCCAACCGCACCTTCGCGGGCAGGGTCGACGTCGTGGGCGACACCCTGGACCCTGCCACCCGCACGGTCAAAGTGCGCGGCAGCGTCGACAACCCGGACCGGCTGCTCAAGGCCGAGATGTACGTCGACGTCGAGCTCCGCGATCCCTCCGCCGCGCCGAGCCTGGAAGTGCCTTCGGCGGCGGTCGTCTCCTCGGGCGAGCAGCGCTTCGTCTTCGTCGAGGAGGGCCGGGGACGCTTCAGGCGCCAGCCGGTGACCCCCGGTCCCGAGCGCTCGGGGAAGACCGAGATCCTGGGCGGCCTCGCCGAGGGCCAGCGCGTGGTGGTGGAAGGGGGCCTTCTCCTCCAGTCCGTTCTCGACTCCCGGAGCTGACGTGTTTCGAACCTTCACCGCCTACGCGCTCCGTAACCGGGCGATCGTCCTCCTGGTGCTCGCGCTCTTCGCCGCCGCTGGCGTAGCCGCCTTCCGCCACCTGCCGGTCGAGGCCTATCCGGATGTCACCAACGTCCAGGTGCAGATCATCACCCTCTTCCCCGGCCATGCCGCCGAGGAGGTCGAGCAGCTGGTCACCATCCCGGTCGAGAACCAGATGAACGGGATCCCCAAGCGGGCCTCCCTGCGCTCGATCTCGCTCTTCGGCCTCTCGGTCGTCACCATCGTCTTCGAGGACGACGCCGACTCGGTCTACGTGCGAAACCAGGCGTTCGAGCGCCTGCAGGCGGTGTCCTTCCCGCCCGGCGCGGCGCCCGGCCTGTCGCCCGACTCGACCCCGGTGGGCGAGATCTATCGCTACACCCTGGTCGGCCCCAATGGGATGTCGCCGCTCGAGCTCAAGTCGCTCGAGGACTGGGTCGTCGAGCGCAAGATCCGCCAGGTTCCCGGCATCGTCGACGTGGTCGGCTTCGGCGGCCCCACCAAGCAGTACCAGGTGCTGGTCGACCCCATCAAGCTCAAGTCGTACGGCATCTCCTTAAAGCAGGTGCTCGACGCCCTCTCGGCGGGCAACCGGAACGCCGGCGGCGCCTACATCGAGCATGGCAGCGAGATGTACGTCGTGCGCGGGCTCGGCATGGTGCAGAGTCTGGAGGACATCGGCGCCATCGCCGTCTCCACCCGCGGCGGCACCCCGGTCCTGATCCAGGACGTGGGCAAGGTGATCCAGGGGGCGGCCCTCCGCCTCGGGCGGGTGGGCAAGCTCCTCACCCTGGTGCGCTTCGACCCTGCCGATCAGGACGACGTCGTGCAGGGGACCGTCCTCCTGCGCAAGGGAGAGAACGCTCTGGAAGTGCTCTCCCGGGTGCGGGCGAAGATCGAGGAGATCAACCGCGATGACCTGCCGCCGGGGGTGAAGATCGTCCCCCATTACGATCGAACGGAGCTCATCGAACGCACTCTCCACACCGTGCGCAAGAACATGGCCGAGGGGATCGGCCTCGTGCTTCTGGTGCTCATCCTCTTTCTCGGGCTCGGCAACTGGCGCTCGGCCCTCATCGTCGCCGCGGTCGTGCCGCTGTCGCTCCTCGGCGCCTTTCTCCTCCTCGACCTCCGCGGCATCCCCGCCAATCTGATCTCCATGGGGGCGATCGACTTCGGCATCATCGTCGATTCGGCCGTGGTGGTGACCGAGAACCTCCTGCGCATCCTGGAGGAACGCGGCGACAAGGTGCGCTCGCTGGGGGCTGCCATCACCCAGTCGGTCGCCGAGATGGGCAAGCCCATCCTCTTCTCGAAGGCGATCCTGCTCACCGCCTTCCTCCCCCTCTACACGATGCAGCGGGTGGAGGGGAAGATCTTCCGCCCCATGGCGCTCACCCTGACCTTCGCCCTCCTCGCCGGGACGGTCCTCGCCATCTTCGTCGTGCCTACCCTCCTCTCTTTCGCCTTGAAGGGGACCCAGGTGGCGCACCACGCCCGGCTCGTCACCTGTCTGGAGCGGCTCTACCGGCCGGCCCTCGATTTCGCCCTCGCCCGGCGCACCCTCTCGCTCGTCCTCGCCGTGGCCCTCCTCGCCGTCTCCGGCTGGGTGGGCGCGATCCTGGGCTCCGAGTTCCTGCCCAAGCTCGACGAGGGCTCGCTCTGGGTGCGGGTCGTCATGCCCGGCTCGATTTCGCCCACCGAGGCCGACCGCATCGCCACCCGGGTGCGGCGGCTCCTCGGCAGCTTCCCCGAGGTCAAGGTGGTGGTCTCTCAGCTCGGCCGGCCGGACGACGGCACCGACGTCAACGGCTTCGACACCGCCGAGTTCTTCGTCGATCTGAAACCGCGCGAGGCGTGGACGACGGCGCCCGACCGCGAGGGGCTCTCGGAGGCGATCCGCCGGCGCCTGGGGACCATCCCGGGCATCGAGCTCACGGTCTCCCAGGTGATCGAGGACAACGTCAACGAGGCGGTCTCGGGGATCAAGGCCGAGCTCTCGGTGAAAATCTTCGGCCACGACCCGAAGATTCTTCAAGAGATCGCCGACCGGGTGGCCGAGGTGGTGAAGCGGGTCCCCGGCAGCGCCGACGTGGCCTCCGAGCGCCTGGCCGGCCAGCCGCAGGTGCAGATCGCCGTCGACCGGCTCGCCGTGGCGCGCTCAGGCCTTACGGTCAACGACGTCCAGTCGGTGATCGAGACCGCCTTGGGCGGCGCCGTCGCCACCCAGGTGCTCGAGGGGGAGCGGACCTTCGACCTGGTGGTGAAGATGGCCCCCGCCGCGGTCGCCGACCTGGACGCCATCCGCGCCCTTCCCGTCCTCGGGCCCAACGGCGAGAAGCTCGCCCTGGGCTCGCTCGCCAGGGTCGCCGTGGCCCCCGGCTTCGCGCGTATCTTCCGCGAGGAGAACGCCCGCCGGACCGACGTCAAGTTCTCGGTCGAGAACCGCGATCTGGGCTCGCTGGTCGGCGAGGCGCAGCGGAAGGTGGCGGCCGCGGTCCACCTGCCGACCGGTTACAAGCTGCAGTGGACGGGCGCCTTCGAGAACCAGCAGCGGGCTTTAGCGCGGCTCCTGCTGATCGTGCCGTTCACCTTGATCGCGGTTTTCTTCCTCCTCTTCCTCGCCTTCGACTCGGTGCGCCTGGCCATCCTCATCCTCTTGAACGTCCCCTTCGCCGCGGTGGGCGGGATTCTCGCCCTGCCGGTCGCCGGGCTCACGCTCTCGGTCTCCGCCCTGGTCGGCTTCATCGCCCTTTTCGGCGTCGCGGTGCAGAACGGGGTGCTGATGGTCGAGCGCATCCGCGAGCTGCGCCGGAGCGGCAAGGAGCTCCCCGAGGCGATCCGCGAGGGGGCGATGACCCGCATGCGCGCCGTGGTGATGACCGCCGCCATGGCGAGCCTGGGCCTCCTCCCGGCCGCCCTCTCGCACGCGGTGGGGGCGGAGACCTCGCGCCCCTTCGCCGTGGTGATCGTCGGCGGCCTCGTCACCTCGACCCTCCTCACCCTCTTCGTGCTCCCGCTCCTCTACAGCTTCTTCGAGCGGGAGCCGGCGGAGAACTGACATGCGCTACCTTCTGGCGATCATCCCCCCCGACCGCTACGATGCCGTCGTCGACGCCCTCTCGCACCACCACGTCCGCGGCCTCACCGTCTCCGAGGCCATGGGCTTCGGCCAGGAGCACGACCCCGATCATCCCGAGCACCAGGAGCGCCTGGGGGTCGAGCTGACCCGCAAGCTGCGCCTGGAGATCTTCTGCCGCGACGAGGAGGTGGAAGACCTGCTGGCGGCGCTCTACGACTCCGGCCACACCGGAAGACGGGGGGATGGAAAGATTTTCGTCCTGCCGGTGCTCGAAGCGATGCGCCTCAAGACCGGGGAGCGGGGAGAGGCGGCGCTGGGCGCGGTTTCGCCTGGCGGGGCTAGCGGGGCCGGCGGGGGCCGGCCGGAGGGTCATCCCCGCGTCGGCGGGGAACGGTAGGGCGCTGCCGATCGGTCCTGCCGCCAAACCGGTGCATCCCCGCTCCCGCGGGGAGAACGGAAGGTTCGCGGCTCAACACTTCATAGCGCCTCCGGAGCATCCCCGCGCGAGCGGGGAACAGATCGGCACTTAAGCGCCGTCAAAAGCGCCCGAGGCGGTGCATGCCCGCGTCGGCGGGCAACGGGCGTCCAGTCAAAAAGCGGCCCGTTTGCAGAGGAGGAGGCCGCAGCCGAAGCCCTTGGCCGGGCCGATCCCGTGCTTGAGGGCGAGGAGGAGGGCCGGGACATCGGTCACGGTGAGCGTTCCGGCGAAGTCGCAGGTCGCGAGGCGTACCCGTGTTCCCCCCGTCTTGGTGAGATCGACGATCTCGTAACGATCGACCCGCACGGCCGTGGGCTCGACGGTGAAACCGTGCTTCGGGGCCCGTTCCAGGAGCCAGGCCGTGCCGCGCTCCTGCGCCAGCTGGGCGACGGTCGGCCGCTCGCTCCTGGGCACGCCGCGGGCCTGGAGCTCCCGCTTGGCATCCATCACCACGTCGTGGCGAGCCCCCTGGCGGCTCACCACCGGGTTGGCGCGGAGGGCGAAGTGCAGGCGTTCGCCGGCCTCGAGCACCGGGTCGAAACGTTTGCTCTCCACCCGGAAGACCCCGGGGACCGCCCGCGGCTCCCGCTCCGAAAGGCAGAAGATCCGTGGCTCTCTACCCTCGCGATCCAGGCGGTAGAGGAAGTCGCGCCGGCGCTCCGGACCGTCCGCGAAGAGCGCCCAGACCTCCTGGTGAAAGCGGTAGGGGTTGGCGAACATCCGGCCGAGGGCGGAATCGCCCGGCGCTTGGTGGGAGAGGCTGACTCGACTGAGGAACATCCTTATCCGCCTTCCTCTTTGTCTTTCGTCGGAATAGCTGGGGTGAAGAGCTCGCGCCGCGTCCGGTACTCCTGGCGCCGGCGCGAGCCGGGATCGTCGCGGCGGAGGGCGCTCTGCTCCGCCTTGAGGCCTACCGTCTCCGGGCTCCCCTCCCAGAACACCCCGAGGCTCACCCGGCTGCCCCCCCGCATTCGCTCGACCGGCAGGGGGAAGGGGAGGGGGAGCTCCGTCCCTTCGAGGGCGGCCGCGGCCGAGGGCGCTTCGATCACCCGCGGGGAGAGCGGGAGCCCCAGGGGGCACGACTTGCGCCCTAAATAGAGCGCGAAGACCGGGCGTTCGAGAGCGCCGGCGAGGGCGGGGAGCTCCCAGCGGGGGCGCTCCCCTTCGTGCCAGGTCGCCACGCGATAGAGCGCGTCGGCGCGGTAGTCGCGCCGGGAGAGGATCGTTTCGAGCTCGTCTCTCCGGCCGCGGAGCTGGGCCTCCCGGGTGGCGTAGATCCTGCCGCGCCGCGGCGCCGCCACCTGCGCCGTGTGGTAGTCGCTGAAAGGAATCCCCGCGCTCTCGACGCGCACCGCGAAGCGGAGGGTGCGGCCGAGCTCGCGGTGCTCCTCTTCGGCCTCATGGCGGAGACCGAGCGCGGCGGCGAGGAGCCCGAGGAGCGCCGAGCGGGTGGGATGAAGGGTTGACGGCCGTTCCTCGCCGACCGCGATCTCCCCCCAGGAGGCGAGCGGTCCATAGAGGCGAAAGAGAAGGAACCGCATCCGCTCTACTCTCCGGCCCTCAAGGGCGTGCCGAGAAAGTCGAGGAGCTCGCCGAAAGAGCCGCCTCCCGCCGAGACGTCGAAGACGTAGCTCGCCTCCGCCGTGGGGCCGTAGGCGCGGTCGAGCTGGCCGCGCAGTACGTCGAGCCGGGAGACGCTCTCCTTGAGATAGTCCCGGCCCTCGACCGGAGCGAGAAAGGCGACGGCGAGAGAGCGCGGCTGCTGTTCCCCTTTTTCGGCCAGCACGTAGGAGGCATAGGCGCGGGAGGCGAAGCTCGCCTGCTTGCCGACCGGGGTCACCTTGGCGGTGGCCTCGGCGAGAGCGCGGAGGGTCTTCGCCGCGAGCTGCCGGTCGCCGCCCAGGTTCTCGACTAAAAGGTCGCGGTTGACGCAGATGTAGAGATAGAAGAGGCCGGCCCCGAACTCGGTCTCCCCGATATGCCCCGCCCCCCGGTCCTCCTCTCCCGTGTTCAAGTCGTCGACGGCGCTGAAGTAGTCGTCCTCCACCTCCACCCGGTGGACGGTCAGGGCATGGGCGACCTGGACGGCGGCCTCGACGCTGTAGGCCGGCACCGCCGCCAGCATGCGGCCGAAGAGCGCGATGTCGACCGCCCGCTGGTCTTTCTTGAGGAGCTGGAGCTCCGCCTCCTCGGGCTCGCGCCGCTCCCTGGCGAGGACCGCCACCAGGCTCTCGACCGCTGCCAGCTCCTCCGGGCTGAAGTGGACGAGCTGCTCGGTCTCGACCTCGCCGCTCTCGCCCTTCTTCTGCGCCTTGAGCTTGCCGAAAACCCCGGTGATCTTCTCGGCCGCGGCCCGCGCGGTCTTCTGCGGCACGCCCTGGGCGAGGAGGTCTTTGAGGACCCGGCTGCCGAGCTCCTTCGTCCGCGTGCCGATCCGACCGCCCAGGGCGCTCTGGAATGCCTCCGAGGTCCGCCAGGCGCGCTTCAGGCTCTGCGACGAGATCCGGAGCCGCTTGACCCCGCCCATGACCGCCGTCTTGGGTCGCCCCAGGTCGTCACGGTTGAGGTTCGACGGTGGATAGGACGTCAGCAGGTGAAGCTGCAGGAACTCGCTCATCGACCTTGGCTCCTCTGGCGGTCCGGGTGGTCACGAAAGTGTTGGCATAGTAGTCGTAGGCCCAGGCCTGGCGGGTCTGCGGGTCCCAGCGATAGGCGGCGTCGGCGAGACCGAGGAGGTCGAGCCGCTCGCCGAGCAGGCGGACGATTCGGACCAGTTGGGCGTAGCGCTCGGCCGGGTCCTCCACCGCGAGGAGACGGCGGAAGCGATTTTCGCTCACCTTCGGAGCCCCTCCCCGGCGACCGGCGCCGGCGAGCTGGGCGGCGACCGAGGTGCCCGGGACGTGCTCCCGCACGTGGGCGGCGAGGCCGGCCACCGCCGCCGCTCCAGGGCTGCTTTCGAGACGGTCTTCCACCCATGGAGAGAGCGCCTGGAGCAGCCGGTGGTAGGCCGGCTCGTAACTGACCTCGACCGGGGTCGACGCCCGCCGCAACCTCGCCCGTGCCGCTGGATCGCCCTGGAGCGCCCGGTACCAGGCGAGGAGCGCCGAGGCCGCCTCTGGATCTCTACGAAACGACAGGGATCGGCGCATGGAGGTCTCCTTCCCGGGGTAGGAATCGAGCGTTCATCGGGGCGCTCGAGGGGATCGTGGCCAGGCGTCCGGCCCTGGGCAGATCGAGGACGGCGAGCATCCGCGGCCCGTTTAGAGCTCGCTCCAGGCCTCTCCAGGCGAGAGCGATCCGCCGCGGCTCGGTCGCCTCGACGAAGCCGTCGCCGCAGAAGCCTTCGAACGCCTGGTGGGCGGTCCGGAGGAGGCAGCGGTGCCACGAGGCCCGGACCGATGCCGCCGATATCGCCGATATCGCCGCCGATTCGCTTCCCAGGGAGAGCGCCTGACGGAGCTGCTCCAGATGGTCGAAAAAGGCGGCTTCGGTCTCCTGCCAGAAACGGACTGTCAGGTCCCCGGGATCACCTCCCAGGTCCTGCGGCCGGCCGGAGACCGCCTCCCTGGCGGCGAGGACGAGCGCCCCCTCGGCCTGCCTCGCCGCGAGGACGAGCGCGGCGGCCTGCCGCTCGTACTCCGCCGCGCGCCCCGGCGCGACCCGGGGGAGGGGCAGCCGGCCCTCGACCCAGGCGCGGGCCTTCATGTTGTCCATGTCGTAGCCGAAGGCCCAGAGCTGATATTCGGCCCCATCGCCCGGCTCCTCATGGCTCCGGTCATGGCTCCGGCGATGCGCCAGCTCCGCCACCATCCGCGCCGGATACCGCCGCAGCTCCGGGGAGCTCTGGACGAGCCCCAGCCAGTACCGGTAGGAGGGCCTCGCCTGCCCGCCCTTGACCGGAAACAGAGCCCCGCCGGCGTCGATCCCGTGCGGGCTCAAGGGGTGCTCCCAGGGGCCGGTGTAGTTGATCCCCAGGTTGCGGACGAGATAGCGCGCGACGGCCGGGCATGCCGGCGCCCCGCAGAGATCGCAGATCGCCAGGGGGTCTCCGGGGTCGGTCAGCAGCCGGATTCGCCGTGGCATCGCCCAGTAGACCTGGAGCGGGTCGACGTCCTCCCGGGTGGTGGCCTGCCCCGTCCCCTTCTCGCTCGTCCGGGTCGGCGCGAGCCAGGGGAAGCAGTCCTCGAACCGGCTCCCCTCGGGGGGACCGGGGGGGAGGCTGCCGTTCGCGAGGACGTTCTGCCAGAGGGTCGACCAGAGATCCCGGGGATGGACCACCAGGGTCGTCAGCGGCCCGCCGCCGCGGACCCCGGTCCGGTGCCCCTGCCCGCCGCTCGGGGCGTTGATCTGGAGAGTGAGGAGGGCCGCCGCGGCACAGGCCGGGCAGAGGCGTTGAATCCGCCCGGCCTTGACGAAGTGATCCTTGCCGAGGCGGGAGGTGTTCTCGCCCGGGGCATCGATCAGCAGGCGCTCGATCGGCTCCTCGCCCGGGCTCTCGTCGGCGAGCGTCAGGTCCTGCAGGAACCGTGCGCCTGGGCCGAAGAGCTCGAAGGCGTGGGCGAAGGGTTCGAGGGCCCGTCGCAGCCCCTCCGGGTCGGGCTCCTCCCACCCCTGGCGCCACTCGCGCTCGTCTTGCGGGGCGAGGGCGGTCTGCAGCAGGCCGATCAGGAACTGGACGAGGGCGCCGTCGAAATCGGCTCTCGGCGAGGCCAGGGCAACGACGGGATCTTCCGCCAGGCGCTCCGCCACCTGCCATGGCGCGATGCGTTCCGCCACCCCGCTCCGCCGGCGTACCGGGAGCCAGGGATCATGAATGAGGTTCATCCGAATTTCTCCACTGTCCTTCTCGCGAAGGACGTCCAGAGTCAGAGACCGAATCCGGACCGCGGGCGAGAGGCCCCGCGGCCGGCGCTCGAAGCACGCGCGACGCGAGCGGCCGCGGTCTATTCGTTCTGGCGCTGGATGAGGAGAAGGATGTCGGCGGCGGACCGCGGGCGGGGCGCCCGCGCGTTCGCCGCGCCTCGGGCCGGTTCCGGCTGAGGGGAGGAGCGGACGCCCGGCTCGGCGGCGGGCGCCCCGGAGGGGGGCACCTCGGCAGCCACGGCGGGCAGGGCCGGGGCTCCGGCGGGGAGAGCGACGCCCGGCACGGCGCGGGCCGGTTCCTCGGCCACGACCTCGCGCAGCCCGTCGCCCCGGCGCGATCCCTCGACCCAGGCGAGCACCCCCGGCTCGCCGGGACGGGCGGGCTCGCCCCGCCGTCCTACCTTGCGGCTGAGGTCGAGGGCGTTCCCCGGCGAGAGGGCCGGCAGGGGCGATGTTGGAGACATTGGCGATAGGTGCACCCTCGCCAGTCGGGCGATGGCGAAGCGTTGGGGCAGCTCGAAGGCGAGCTCCTGGCGTTCGTCGCCGACCCGCAGCAGCAGCCTGGCGTTCCCGGTGGGAAGATCGGGGACCTTCCAGGTGACGCGGCGCAGGTCGCGGTCGAGGTGCGGCGTGATGCGGACGGGGTAGGTGGCGCCGCCGTCGAGCGAGAGGAAGGCCTCCCACTCCTCCCACTCCTTTTGCCGCAGGCCGGCGAGCGGCGCCCACTCCAGAGTCGCCGAAGATCCGGGCTCGAGGACCGCCCCTTCGCCGGGCGCGACGAGGCGCACGGGGAGGGGTGTGGCGGTCGCCGGGGCGGCCGAGAGCCCGATCGCAGAGGAGGGCGGCGGCGAGGAGCCGGCGGGAGAATCCGTCCATCATGTCCCCCCTACGATACAGGGGTCGCACGAGAGCGGCAAGGAGACCGCGGTGCCATCCCCGCGACGGCGGGGAACGATCGAAGGGGGCAACGTGGGTCGCAGCCTCCCGCGGAGCATTCCCGCGGTTGCGGGGAACGGGTCTCGACTGTAGCAAGTTCGGCCTGCCGTTTCAGGGCACCGGAATCCGCGACTGGCATTCCGATTGAATCCTTCCACGGCGCGGGGACCCCGGAGGGCCGCCACAAATTTCTCCAACTCTCGCAATGAAGTCCTGGAAAGCCATCCTTCTCGGCCGCCGTCTGGCCACTCGTGAGCAGAACGAGCGCAAGCTCGGCGTCCTGGCCGGGGTGCCGGCCCTGGGTCTCGACGGCCTGGCCTCCTCGGCCTACGGCCCCGAGGCCGCCCTCACCATCCTTCTGTCCCTGGGGGTGGCAGGGCCGCGGTACATCGTTCCCATAACTCTCGTCCTCCTCACCCTTCTCGCCCTCCTCTACATCTCCTACCGCCAGACCCTCACCGCCTACCCTGGCGGCGGCGGTGCCTATACCGTCGCCCGGGAGAACCTGGGGGTGAACGCGGGGCTCCTGGCGGCGGCGGCGCTCATGCTCGACTACGTCTTGAACGTCGCGGTCGGTATCTCCGCCGGAGTGGCCGCCCTCGTCTCGGCCTTCCCGGCCCTCCATTCCTACACCCTGTCGCTCTGCCTGCTGGCGCTCCTCCTCCTCACCCTGGTCAACCTGCGCGGCACCAAGGAGTCGGGCCTCGCCTTCGCCCTGCCGGCCTATCTCTTCCTCGCGAGCTTCTTCTTGATCCTTGGGATCGGCGTCGTCCGCGCCCTCCTCGCCGGGGGCCACCCGCGGCCGGTGGTCCCGCCGCCGCACCTCGGCGCCGCGCTCGTCCCGGCGAGCCTGTGGCTTCTCATGCGGGCCTTCGCCAGCGGCTGCACGGCGATGACCGGGGTGGAGGCGGTGAGCAACGGCGTCAGCGCCTTCAAGGAGCCGCCGGTCCAGCACGCGCACCGCACGCTCACCGCCATCGTCGTCAGCCTCGGCATGCTCCTGGGCGGCATCGCCTACCTGTCGCACGCCTTCGGCATCGGCGCCATGGATCAGACGAAACCGGGCTATCAGAGTGTCCTGTCGCAGCTCGTGGCGGCAATCCTCGGGCGCCACGCCTTCTACTACGTGGCGATCTGCAGCCTCCTCGCCGTGCTGACGCTCTCCGCCAACACGAGCTTCGTCGACTTTCCTCGGCTCTGCCGGCTGATCGCCCAGGATCGTTTTCTGCCCAAGGCCTTCACCGTCGTCGGCCGGCGGCTCGTGTTCTCGGTCGGCATCCTCTTCCTGACCGTCACCTCGGGGCTGCTGCTCGTCGTCTTCCGCGGCATCACCGACCGGCTGATCCCCCTCTTCGCGGTCGGCGCCTTCCTCGCCTTTACGCTCTCCCAGGCGGGGATGGTGATGCACTGGTGGCGCCGGCGAGCGGGTGGGGAGGGCCGTTCCGTGCATCGGCACCTGCTGGTGAACGCCACCGGCGCCGTGACGACCGGGGTGGCCCTCCTGGTGATCGTCGCCGCCAAGTTCGTCGAGGGCGCCTGGATCACGCTCCTCGCCCTCCCCGCCCTGATCTTCCTCTTCCGGACGGTCAAGAGCTACTACGACCGCCTCGGCCGCCGGCTCTGGGAGCCCCGGCCGCTCGACCTTGCCGCCAACCAGCCGCCGGTGGTGGTGATGCCGATGGAGAGCTGGAACAAGCTGGCCAAGAAGGCGCTCCGCTTCGGCATGCTGCTCTCGCCCGAGGTGATCGCCGTCCACCTGAGCGCCGTCGACGGCCGCGACGTCGCCCCCGCCTCAGCCGCTGCGGCCGCCGCGACCTCCTCCGAAGGAGAGATGGAGACCCTGAAGGGTCAATGGCGCGAGGAGGTGGAGCAGCCCGCCCGGGAGGCGGGGGTGCCGGCGCCAAGGCTGGTTTTCTTGCGGTCGCCCTACCGGCGTTTCCTCGCGCCGCTGCTCCGCTTCCTCCGCCGGCTGGAGGAGGAGCACCCGGAGCGGGTGATCGCCATCCTCATCCCCCTGATGATCAAGCGCCACTGGTGGCAGCACCTGCTGCACAACCGGCGGGCCCGGCTGCTGCGCTCGGCGCTCCTCGCCGAGGGCGGACCGCGGATCGTGGTGATCGACGTGCCCTGGGACCTCGAAGGCGAAGACGCCCGGCGGTAGGCCACGCTCCTCCGTGTTATCGTAGAGAAGACTCAACACAGGTCTTCGCGAACGAAAGCTGCGGCACGGCTTTAAGAGGGAGATCCAGATGAAGCTGCTCGACATCTACGTGGAACACGCCGGCACCCGGGTCGATCTCAAGATGAAACCCAACGGCGATGTCGTGACCTACCTCGTGTTCGTCCGCAAGTTCACGACCGCCGGGCCGCTCCCCGAGGTAACCTGGTTCCCCGAGGACCTGGAGACGACGGGCTGCTCGATCACCCTCGCCGCCGAGCGCGGCTACGACATCATTCTGAAGGCGACCGGCCGGCCCGGGGGGAACGCCGCCATCGATCCGCTGCTCGTTCTACACGACGCCGCCGGCAGCCGGTACACCGACCGTATCGACCTCCCCGAGGCCGAAGGTCCCGTCGTCGAGCGCGGCTGGTCGATCGCCATCCGGTGAGGAACGCCATGAAGACGAGAATTCTCCCCGCTCTCCTCGCCCTCTCTGCCGTCGCCTTCGCTTCCCTGCCGCTCCGCGCGGTCGATTGCGGGATCGAGCCGCCGCCCGGCGACTGCACCTTAAAGCAGATCTACAGCGCGCTCTACGATAAGGCGTTTCCCGGCGCCACCACCGCCGACGTGGCCAAGGCGGTCGTCAACGCCAACGTGGCGACGACGACCCCCGACACCTTCGCCGGCGTCGTTCACTCGACCTACCAGGACTTCCTCAACCTGTTCAGCTTCGCCGTCAACCAGGTGGACCAGTCGAAGGACGGGCAGGCCCTAGTCGTCCGCTTCAACCCGCTCCGCGACGGCACCAACCTCCTGGGCCTCTCGATCACCGCCGCGAAGCCCGTGATCTCGGACCTCGTCGCCAACGCCATTCCCGAAGCGGACCGCGCCGCCACCCTGGGGAAGCTGCAGGTCCGGCAGGGGGACCTGGACGACATCACCTACGCCGTCGCCTACTCGGTGGAGTCGACGACCTGTTCCTGGGAGCAGCCCACGAAGCGCTGCTGGGGCCGGCGGCCGGACACCTACCGCCCGATGCTGGCCCGGGTCCTCGCCGACAGCTCGGACAGCAACGACGTCGTCCTCGCCCCCGAGGACATCCTTCGGCTGGCCGACCTCGTGGGCCTCGCGGGCGGCACGGGTTCCCCGCTCGCCGGGAAGCTCTCGGCGGTCAAGCCGGAGAACCGGGCCGCCGTGCTCGAATTCCTCCGCACCTTGGCTGCGACCAGCATCCAATCGACCCTCAATACCAAAGCGATGTTCGCCAAGAGCGGCATCGACAAGCTGGCGAGCCTCATCGACAACCAGCCGCAGCTCGCGGCGACCGCCACCTACGAGGATCCCGGCACCTACGGGGGGCCGACCGACCTCGGTCTCTCGCTCGAATTGCAGTTCGGCAACGACAACCTGAACGCCCTCAGGAAAGAGAGCGGCGGGTCGATCGAGAGCGCGCTCGCCGGGCTCCGGACGCGGGCCCAGAACGGTCTTTCGACCGGCAAGTTCGTCCTGACCGCGAGCTACGAGCGGCGCGACCCCTACACTCTCGACAAGCTCGGCCTCACGCCCCCCGTCGCCGGCTTCACTCCGATCGACGTGAAGCGGACCTCCGAGCTTCACGCCAGGCTGCAATGGGGCCGCCTGCTCGACGGCCAGATCGGCGCCCGGAACCCGCGTTTCGACCTCTCGGCCGAGGGCATCGAGACGCGGGACGACCAGATCCGGACCAAGAGCCGCTGGGTGGCGACGGCGACCCTCACCGTCCCCCTGGGGGACCAGATGAGCCTCCCGCTCTCCCTCAACTATGCCAACAAGCCGGAGTTCTTGACCGGTCAGCGCCAGCAGTTCGGCGCTCACCTGGGAGTGACCTACCGGCTGCCGTGGGAGAAGGGGACGACGCCGTAGGCCAGGAGCCCAGGCCTACCGTCGGTTCCCAATCATCACCCGCAGCTGCCGCAGCCGAGCATCGAGCTGCTCCGGACTGACGTTCGCGTATTTGGCGGGTAGCAGCCTCCGGCTGGAGGACTCGAAGACGGCGAGGAGCTCCATGTACTCCAGGAGCTCCACGTCCCGGCTCGGGAAGTAGTCGGCCGCAGCGGCGATGAAGTTGTCGGCGGTCACCGGGGCGTCGCTGTCCGCGGCGCGGGCGGCGTCGTCGTTGGCGAGGAGGAGGACGGCCTCGACGTCGGCGTTCGAGTAGCCCACGAGCTTGGCTGCGAAGCGGTCGCGGATCGAAGCGAAGTCGACGTCGGTCTGGATCCGGTTCTTCCGCACCAGGGCGCGGGCCACCTCCTCGACCTCCTCGGGGGTCTGCGAGTAGAGGAAGGGGATCTTGCGATCGAGCCGGCCGGCGCGCTTCAAGTCCACGTCGAGCTTGTCCGGCCGGTTGGTCATAACGAGGAAGAGGATGCGGCCGCGGTTCGCCGTGTCGCTCATGAACTCCTTGATCCGCGCGATCACCCGCGACGAGGTGCCGCCGTCGGTCTCCCCGTCCCCCCCTCCGAAGGCCCGGTCGCCCTCGTCGATGATCACCACCACCTGGCCGATCGCCTTGATGACGGTCAGGATGCGCTCCAGGTTCCCCTCGGTCGCCCCCACCCACTTCGAGCGGAAGTTCTTGAGCTTGATCGTCGTCAGCCCGCACTCCTTGGCGAAGGCCTCGGCGACGAAGGTCTTCCCCGTCCCCATGGGGCCGGTGAAGAGGATGCCCATGGGCACCCGGCTCGTCCGCCCCTCCCTGATGCTCTCGGCGATCACCCGGAGGTCGCTTTTGACCTCCTCCATCCCACCCACCACCTCGAAGCCGTGCTCGGGCTCGACGAACTCGATGAGCCCGAAGCACTCGCGCTCGAGGATCTCTCTCTTGCGCCGCGCGATCAGCTTGTCGGCTTCCAGGCGCAGACGGTCGGCGGAGGAGGTGGCGGGGTCGGCCGGGAGCGCGGCGCCGGGGGCGAGGAGCTTCTTGATCTCCTCGCGCTGGAGCCCAGCGGTCAGCGCCGCCAGCCGGTGGGCGCGCTCCGCCGCGTCCGGCCCGCCGCCGAGGATGCCGGCGATGAACGCCTCGCGCTCGGCGTTCTCCTCGACCGCGGGGGGCGGCGGAGTGAGAATGGAGGCAATCTGGATCACCTTCAAGCCGCCGGTGATCTCGGCGTAGCGGTCGGCGTCCTTGTCGGAGAGACGGGGATCGGCGGCCTGGGCGGCGGCGCGGCGGGTGTCCCGGTCGGGCATGGGGATCTCGACCACCGCCACCTTGGGGTTCGCCACCAGCTTGGGTGCCAGCTCCGTCAGGTTCTCCGCAAGGAGGAGGACGACGTTGTCGCCGCGCTCGATCTCGGGGAGGAAGGACCAGCGATGGAGGGTGACCACCGAGGCGCGGTCGGTGTCGGCCTGGAAGCTCGGGTCGCCGGCCGGCGTCAGGGCCTCGGCGTACTCCAGGAGGACCGCCACCCTTGACGACGAGACGAGGAGCCGCTCCAGGGTGGCGAGCACCCGGCCCTTGCCGGGATCGAGGCTCGCCAGCTCTTCGGTATTCGAGGCATTCGAGTCGAAGGCACCGATCCGGGGCGGCGACTTGGCGTAGCGGATGCCGGTCGCCACGTTGTAGACCGCGATCGTATCCTTGCTGTCGCGGAGCAGGACGTCGGTCAAGAACTCGGTGAGGCCGAGCATCCGCCGGTCGTTGAGCACGGCGTCGTAGACGTTGCCGTAGAGGATGAACATCGAGGACTCGCCGCGCAGATAGCGGCGGCGCAGGTCCTCGGCCCAGGCGGGCAGGGTGCGGGGCTCGGGGCTCGGCATGGCAATCCTCAGCGGGAGCTCAACGGTTCAGGTGATCGAGGCCGCGCCGCCGCTTTCGCCGCGCGAGCCCTCGAACGGCGTAGAGGGAGGGTTGAAGCTTTGGCGATGTTGATCAACGCGCGAAGCGCTTCGTTCACCGCCACGTCATTGGGGAACGCCTCTGCGACCTCGGGGTCGAGAACCACAACGTTGGTCGCTGCGGCGATGGGGCCCGCGTACTTTCCGCGTACCATTTTCCCGAAATCGGAGCGCTTGTACTCTGGGCGAAGCTCGTCAGGTTGAGATGGATTAGCCTTCTTCATAAAGCTTCCGTTCAGGTTTCGTTGCACTGCGTGCATTGATGATGCGAATGAGGCCGCCGTGCTCGGTATGGGCGACGACTAGAAGACGCGCTTGGGATGATACGCCGAACGTGACATACCGAGTCTCGCCGGAGGAGTGATCGGGATCCTGGCCGGTCAGCGCGAGGTCGTCGCGGAGGGCGGTGGTTGCCTCCTCGAACGAGATACCATGCTTCCGCAGATTCGCGGTAGCCTTCCGCTGATCCCATTCGAAGCGCATAGCCCATTCACCGCTCGATCGTGGCGAGGAGCTTCTCGGTGTCGGCGGCGGTCTGCTTGACCGATTCGACGCCGTCCAGAAGCTCGTCGAGCTGCCCCGAGAGCTCCTGCGGCGACTGCATGGTGACGATCTGATCGGCGATCAGCTGGAAGGAGTTCGAGATCAGGTCGAGCTGGCCGCGCGCCACCTCCAGGTAGCGGTGGATCTCGGTGATCTTCTCGATCCGCTTGTTGAGGATCGAGAGGTTCTTCCTGGCGATGCCGGTCTGCTGGTCGTCCGCCGGGGCAGTGGCCCCGGTGGCGGCTCCGGGACTGGCGGGACCGGCGGAGCCGAGGGCCTGCTCGATCCGCCGCTTGTCGGCCGCCAGCCGGTGCTCGTCGACCGAGCCCAGGTACTCTTCGTAACGGGCGCAGGTGATCGAGAGGTCGATGAAGGCGCTGACCAGGCGGTCGGTCTTGTCGAGCTCGCCGCGCAGCATCTCGCCGGCAAAGGAGGGGTTCTGCGCCGCCAGGCGGCGGATCTCCCGCTGGCCGTCGAGGAGCTCCATCACCCGCTGCCGCGCCTCGGGCGCGAGGATCGAGAGGCGGGCGTTCCTCGCCCGCTCCTCCGCCTCCTGCTGCAGCTTCTCGACCTGCGGGTCCCAGAAGGCCCGGCGCAGCAGGCTCGACTCGGGGGCATGGAGCATCCACAGCCCTTCGAGGCCGAGGGTCGCGAGGGCGAGGAGGGGGTTCAAGGTGAGCACCGAGGCGGCGATCCCGCCGGTCAGGAGCGAGAGGTTGTAGGGGTTTTGAAAGGCGAGCTTCCAGTAGGGCCGCTTCTCGGCGCTCACCGTCCGCGCCCACTCGGCGGTGGTCTTCGCCGTCGTCAGGAGGTCGGTGTCGGGACCGAGGGCCTGGGCCGGCAGGTTCGCTCGCACCGGGGTCGCCGGCTTTGTCGATGTCGCCGATGTCGCAGACGTTGCCGACGTGGCCGGCGTCGCCGGTCTCGTCGGGGTCCGCGGTCGATTGCCGGAGCTCTCCATCTGGAGATTCTACCCAGTTCTGTGCGGGCTGGGGTCCGCCGGGGCCGCCGGCGAATAGAGGAGGTCCAAGAGGTGCTTTTCGACATCCCGGAACTCGGGCGCCGACTTGAGCGCCACGTCGTGGACGGCGAAGTGCGGGGACGTCCACCCGGTGGAGGATGCGCGCCGGCCGCGAGGAGAGGACGTAGACCGTGTCGGCCAGGTAGACCGCCTCCGAGACGTCGTGGGTAACGAAGAGGTTGGTGTTGTCCTCGGTCCGCGAGACGTCCAGGAGCAGGCTCTGCATCCCCCAGCGGGTCTGCGGGTCGAGGGCGCCGAAGGGCTCGTCCATGAGGATGACCTTGGGCCGGTTGATGAGGGTACGGGCGATCGCCACCCGCTGCTTCATGCCGCCCGAGAGGTCCTTGGGGTAGCGGTCGGCGAACTCCGCCAGACCCACCGACTGGAGGTACTTGTCCGAGCGCTCCCGGCGCTCCGCCGGGGGCACCCCCTGGAGCCGCAGGCCGTACTCCAGGTTGTCGCGGACGGTGAGCCAGCCGAAGGAGGTGTAGGTCTGGAAGACCATGCCGCGGTCGCGGCCGACGTCCGTCACCGGCTTGCCGTCGAGGAAGATCTCGCCCGCGGTGGGCGTCAGGAGGCCGGCGATGGCCTTCAGGATCGTCGACTTGCCGCAGCCCGAGGGGCCGAGGAAGACGACGATCTCGCCCACCCCGGGTTTGTCCAGGATGTCGAAGGAGACGTCCCGCACCGCCTCGGTGCGCCGCCCGGCGTGATCGACGTAGGAGATCGAGACGTTCGCCAACCGGAGCTTCGGCGTCTCCGCCGACGGCTCGTGGCGGTAGCTCGCGGCCTGCTGGCTCTTGGGCGGGACGGTGACGGCGACCGTCCCCGGCTCGCCGCCGGTGTTGGGGACCTTGGGGGCGTCCGGATCGCTCATGCCGCCTCCCGCCAGCCGAAGAGCAGCGAGCTCAACGTGCGGATGATGAAGTCGGTGAGGAGGCCGATGCCGCCGATGACGAGGAGGCCGGCGAAGGCCCACGAGGCCTTCTGGTGGGTGCGGGCGAGCTCGATCATGTAGCCCAGGCCGTGCTCCGGGTTGACCGCCTCGGCGAGGATGACGTAGGTCCAGGAGATCGCGTTCATCACCCGGAAGGAGTCGAAGATCTCGGGGAGCGCCGCCGGCACCAGCACGGTGCGGATCACCTGCCAGCGGCTGGCCCCCAGGGTGAGCGAGGTCTGCACCAGCTCCTCGGGCACCGCCCGGATCGCCGTGATGACGACCTGGCAGCAGAAAGGCGAAGACGCCGAGGAAGAGGAAGGCGATCTTCTCCCGCTCGTAGATCCCGAACCAGAGGATGAGGAGCGAGATGAAGGCCGAGATCGGCATGTAGCGCAGCGGCGCCACGACCGGCTCGAAGAAGCGGTTGATCGGCTCGAAGGCCCCCATCAGGACGCCGAGCGGCAGCGCCACCGCCGAGGCGAGGAGGAAGGCGAGGGCGATGCGCCGGGTCGAGACCAGGATCGCCCGCCCAGAGGTCGTACTGGAGGAAGAGCTGGAGCGTGCCGCGGACGGTCTCGGTGGGGGAGGGGAGGAAATCGGGCGCCACGAGGTGGCCGTAGGAGAGCAGGCACCAGGCGCCGAAGACGAGGAGGGGGGCGAAGAACCCGAGCAACGTCGCGGTCGTCCGCGGCAGCGGCTCGCGCAGGGCGAAGAGGTGAGATTTTTTCGGTGTCATCTGGTTTCGGTCGTCTGTTCTCGGTCGTCTGGTCTCGGTCGGGTCGTCGCCCCCTCTTCTTCTCAGCGGGGAGGGGGCGACGACCGGGATCCTTCTACTGGGTCGCCAGGACGACCTTGATGTCGGTCCGCCGGTTGAGCTGGCGCCCGGTCTCCGTGGCGTTGTCCGCCACCGGGTTCGCCGCGCCGTGGCCGATGGTCTGGAAGCGCGCCGCCTCGACGTTGGGGAAGTTCTTGACGATGTAGTCCCGGACCGCCGCCGCCCGTTTTTCGGAGAGCGTCAGGTTGGCCCTCTGGGGGCCCGTGGCGTCGGTGTTGCCCTCCACCCGCAGGTAGGTGTTGCCGAAGGAGGTCATGGTCTCGCCCAGGGCGTCGAGCACCAGATAGGAGCCGGCCATGATCTCGTTCGAGCCCGGGGTGAAGTGGATCTGGATCTCCTTGTTGATGATCGCCCGGTCCTGCGACGACGGAGCCTTGGCGGCGAGCTTGGGCTCGTCGACCTTCTGGCCGGGGTAGGCGGAGGCCAGGGCCTGGAGGAAGCGGGTGTCGGCCCAGTCCTTGGCCTCGACCGGCCGGGTGACGAGACCCTTCTTCCGCCAGATGACGAAGGCGGTGTCGAAGAGGGTCTCGATAGTGCGGCTTGCCGCCGGCGAGGCCGTAGAACTGCGCGTTGTCGGCGTAGGGGGTGAGCTTCAGCCCCGAGAGCATGCCGGAGACGGTGTCGGAATCGAGCTTCAGCGCCTTGCCGACGAGGGCGTAGGAGCCCTGGGGGTCGTTCTTGATCTGTTCGATCCCTTCGAGCCAGCCGTGGACGAAGTCGCGCACGGTGTCGGGGGCGTGGTCGATCAGGTCCTGCCGGGCGACCAGGGTGTCGGCGATGATGTTGGTCGCCGCCTGGGTCGACACCAGGACGTGCGCCTCGGCGCCGCGCGCCGTCACCGCGGCCGAGAGGTCGGGCTCCCAGGTGACGGCGGCGTCGACCTGCTTGGCCTTGAAGATGGCGGCGGCGGCCGGCGCGTCCTGGGTGAAGATGATCCCCTGCTCGACCGCGGCGCGGTCCTCCGGGGAGAGGCCGGACTGGGCGAGCAGATAGAGGAGGAGGAAGTGCGAGGGGGTGAACTGGGTGCAGGCGATCTTGTGCCCCTTCAAGCTCCTCGATCGACTTGATCGAGGCGAGCGAGACGATGCCGTCGCCGCCGCGCGACCAGTCCTGCATGACGAAGGACTTGGCCTTCTGGTTCTGCTCGGCGAGGATCGAGGCCTCGCGGGCCCAGTTGTCGACCGTGTCCCACATGATGTCGACGTCGCCCTTGCGGAAGGCCGCGAGCTTGGACGCCGGGTCTTCGAGGAGGACGAACTTGACGTCCATCCCGTACTTTTTCTTGAACTCCGAGCCCGGGTTGGGGTCGAGACCGTTGTTGAAGACGATCCCCGGCGAGTGCCCGGCCCAGGTGTTGATGCCGACGACCAGCGGGCGGTCGAGCTTGCCGCTGCCGCCCAGGTTGCTCGCCGGGGAGACCCCCTCCGAGCCCTTGCCGCGTTCCGGATCGGGCGGGGCGCTCCCCAGGGCGTCGAAGTCGCCCTTGCTCACGGCCTCGGTCTTCCCCGTGGCCCCGGAGGCGCCCTTGTCCGTCGTCGCCCAGGACTTGAGGCTGCCCCCCTTGTAGTGCCAGAAGGCGTACCCGAGAACGCCCAGGATGACGACGGTGATAAAGATCTTCGCGAACGGTGTCAGCCTCATGGTTCCTCCCGCGTCGGTCTCCGCGCAGCCGTCGCCCGGAGGCAGGGCCGCTTCAGAGCGAGCTCTATAGGCAAAGTTAGGTCGGATGTCTCATCGCAGAACGAGCCGAAGCGTGATGCCTTGGTTCTACCCTCTCGGGGCGGGGCGTACCCCCACCCTCCAAGGGAAAGCAGACGGTTACATCGTCTTCTGGCCCTGGGACGCCTGTTGCGCGGCCCTTTTGGCCTTGAGCTCGGCGAGCTGCTGCTTGGCCTGCACGTCCCCGACCTGGCCGCGGAGCGCGTTCAGGCGAGAGTCGAGCGAGGTGTCGGCCAGCTCCTTGCCGAGGTTGGCCTCGGCGATCGTCGTCTTGATGTGCTCTCGGACCTTGTCGAGGGCGACCACCTCGGCGTCGACCGAGAGGCCGTCCAGCTGCTGCTGGATCTTCATCCGCGCCTGCGCCGACTGGAACTTGGCGAGCATGGTGTCGCGCTCGGCCTTGAGCTTCCTGATCTCGCCCTGGACGGTCAAGAGCGAGGATTTGGCCGACTCGGCGTCCTTGTTGGCCGTCTCGAGCTCGGTCTTCATGTCGTCGAGCTCGGTCGTCAGGCCGTTCTTCTTCTGGATGAGGACGACGGCCAGGTCGTCCTGGCTGGTCTCGACCGCGGTCGAGAGCTCGGCGTCGGTCTGGGCGAGATCCCGGGTGGCCTTCTTGTAGCGCTCGTCGATGTCCTCGCGGCGCTTGATGATCGCCGCGGTGGCGCTCCTCAACCGGGTGTACTTCTCGACCATCCCGTTGATGGCGTTCTCGTAGGCGATCTCCGGGTGACCCTTCTCGATGTCCGAGATCCATAGCGACAGGAACCCGTTCCACAGGTTGCCGAGACGCGCGAAAAACGAAATGCCTGCCATGGCGTAGTTTCCTTAAGGTTGACTTTCAAGTTTGCGGCGGTGACTGGAGCTTCGGAGAGTCCCGCACGACCTGGGCGACCGCCTCCTGGCCGAAGAATTCGAGGATCTGCTGGACCTCTAGCTTCTTCGCGTTGCAGGCGCCGACGACCCCCTGCTGCTCGCGGACCCGGCTCTCCGCGGCGGTGCGGATGCGCTCGATCTCCTGCTGGAAAGCGGCGGCCTTGCGCTCGGCCTCGGCGCGGAACGTCTCCGCCTGGGCGGCGCCGGTCTGGATGTAGCCCTCGAGCGCCTGGATCTCCTGGGCCGAGGCCTCGATGATCCGCTCGATGGGGATGCCGAAGGCCTTGAGCGCGGCCGAGACGACCTGCTTCTTGACCGCCGCGGGCGCCTCAGCCGGCAGGTTCAAGAGGAGCTCCTTCGCCCGCTCGACCTGCCCGCGCTCCTCGGCGGCGATCCCGGCGGCGTCGAAGATCGACTCGAAGTCGAGGTTGCCCGGGGGAACCGGGGCGCCGCCGGCCGCGATCGTCCCCGCCGGCGTCGCCGCCTGGGCCGCCTGGAAGGCGTCGGGCGCCGGCAGGGTGGGAGCGGGATCTCCCGCGGCAGCGTCCGGGGCGGGCGCGAAGGGAACGTCCCCCCCCCCGGCGCCCGCGGCATTCGCAGCGTCCTTTTCGATGAACCAGCCGAGGACCGTGTGGCCCAGGCCGCCCTTTTTTTCGTCACTCATCGTGGTTTGGGGTGAGTCGGAGTAGCTGGAGCACCTTGGGTGCCGACCTGGGACTCATACCAAAATCATATCACGCGCCTTCCCGGTCCATCGGGTCGACAGAGGCCCGACTACCTTGGTACCATGTTACCAACGTAGGAGGTGGATCGAATGAAACCGGAAGAGAACCCGCTGTTCGTCGTCGAGCGCGTGCAGACGGGGGTACGGCTGGAGAAGCGGCTACTCAAGGTGCTGAAGGCGCTCGCCGAGTACTACGACCTCTCGCTCGGCGACCTCCTGGAGGGGATCGTGCTCCACGCCTTCGACGGCAAGCTCCCGTTCAGCCCCGAGTCGCTGGCGCGGATCGCCGATCTGAAGAAAGTCTACGGGCTCGACTTGGACGCCTCGGCGAGCCACCGGCTCCAGGAGAAGGGGGGCGACAGCCATGGAGGATAACGACTTCGTGACCGCCTTCGAGACCTGCGCCCTGCCGAGCCACGACTTCCATCACCGCGACCACGTGCGTCTGGCCTGGCTCTACCTTAAAGACCTGCCGCCGGCCGAGGCCCTGGTCCGCTTCTCGGGCGGGCTGCAGCGCTTCGCCGAGGCCCACGGTCACCCCGGCCTCTACCACGAGACCCTCACCTGGGCCTATCTCCTCTTGATCCGCGAGCGCATGGCGCGGAGCGAGAACGCCACCTTCGAGGCCTTCGCCGCCGCCCACCCCGACCTCCTCACCTGGAAGCCGTCGATCCTCGCCCACTACTACCGGGAGGAGACCCTGGGCTCGGAGCTGGCGCGGCGGGTGTTCCTGCTGCCGGATCGCCTCGCCGTCGATATAGCGGAGAGAGGGTAGCGTCTCCGGGAGGGTCAGGAACCTCTCTGGGAGCTCCCGGAACCCTTGGGAGATCGCCTTCGAACCTCTCCGGCACCGTCCGCTCCCCTCCAGTCCCCGCCAAAACACTTCCGGGAGCCGCAAAAACCTCTCTCGGTTCCTTCCCAAGCCCATAAAGTTTCCGCACCGGCCTCCAAAGTCTCTTCCCAAAGGCCTCTGGATTGAATTCAAGACCGGGGACATTGAATCCGAGACCCTTGAGACCGAACCCGAGGCCTCGCGGGTCGAATTCGAGACCCTTGAGACTGAACTTGAGGGCTCTCGGGTCGAACCCGAGACCTCCGAGACCGAGCTCGAGGACTTTCGAGTTGAATCCGAGACCTTTGAGACCGAACTCGAGGACTCGCGAGTCGAATCCGAGACCCCTGGAATGGAATCCGCGACCTCCGGGACTGAATCGGAGACCTTCGCGGCTGAATGCGAGACCCTCGGGTGGCGGGAGAAGTTTTTCAGGAGCCTGGCCGAGGTATTGGAGGCGGCCCATGGCGAGCAGGAGCGCACCTTGCCATTTGAGGAGTGACACTTTAGTATCACTCGCATGCGCACCGAGCTAGTCACCACCCTCAAGCGTCAGGCCACGGATCTGCTGGCGGAGCTCGAGCGGGACCGAGAGCCGATTCTTATCACCCAGCATGGCGTGCCGAGCGCCTACCTCGTGGATGTGGAAAGTTATGAAACTTTGCAGCGGCGCATGACGCTGCTGGAAGGCATCGCCCGTGGCGAAAGGGCAATTGAAGAGGGCCGAACCGTCACTCATGCTGAGGCCAAGAAGCGCATGGCCCGATGGCTGAAGTAATCTGGACCGAGCCGGCGCTCGGCGATCTCGACGCCATAGCTGACTACATCGCACTGGAGAGTCCAGAAGCGGCGCGTCGGCTGGTTCAAAGAATTTTTCGGCATGTCGATCAGCTGGAAGAGCACCCGCGAAGCGGCTCCAAGCCTCAAGAGCTCAAAGGCTGGCGGTATCGGCAGATCGTCGAACCCCCCTGCCGAGTCTTCTATCGCGAGGATTCCGGCCGCGTTTTCATCTTGCATGTCATGCGCGCCGAGCGCCTGCTCCGGACAAGGTTACTCGCCGAGCGGTACGACAGAAGAACGCTGGTCGAGACCGTCAACCAGGCATTCGAGGACGAGCCGCCGACTTCGGAAGAGAAAGAGCTGCTGCAAGGCATTCGCGGCACCCAGCGGCGGCGCGTCCGAGATATCCTCCCGTTCGAGGGGCCGGCCGGAGCATCAGGCGGGCGAAGAGGATGCGGGCCACCGGGCTCTAGGAATGCAATGGGAAACTAGTCCCGAAGGGGCGGCGGCATTTAGCCAAGGGCGTAAGCCCCTGGTTTCGTCAAACCCATTGAATCCAAAGCCCCGGAGGGGCGACGGCAATCAGCGACCTGGAACTGCCGTCGCCCCTATGGGGCTTCAATTTTTGGAAAGGCCCAGCCCAGATCCTTCGCAGGCTCAGGATGACGGTTAGGGGAGGTTACGGGGGGCCCAGAGAGAGGGACGCTGGGGCGAACAGCTCCACCGTGAGCCTTTCCTTGGGGTTGTAGGATAAGCTTCATTCCACTATCCGAATCAGAGACGGGTGGTAGCTGAGGGAGAGCGGGGAGATGTCCAAAGGGTGGATCGGGTTTGGCTGTGCCATGGTCGTGATCGTCCTACTCGTGGTGGGCGTCGTCATCTCCCGCTCGTTCATGAAGACCATGGTCCACAATAGAGTCAGCTATTATCTCGCGGCGCTCCGGGAGGGACAGGAGCGCGGCAGGAAGCTCGACGAGAAAAGCTGCCTGGCCGAAGCCGTCGAGCGCCATAGAACCCAGAGATCACGCCCTCCATCACGCGAGGGGATTCTCTTGAACGGCTGCTTGGAGACCAGCAAGGCCTCCGCCGACTTCTGCGTCGGCGTTCCTGGGAAGGAGCTTTTCTCCGAGAAGGAGAGCTGGCTGGCTGCCCGCTGCAAGGAGGCCGGATTCAGCGATCCCTCTTGCGCCTATCTCTTTCGTCAGGTCATCGACTACTGCTCCAGGCCGGCAGACCGACGCAAGTTCAGCCTAAAGCCGGCGACCTGAACGGCGCCGCGCCCGAGGCGTGACGCTCCTGGCTTGCGCCCCTTCCTACCGCCCCTTCTCCTCCAGCTCCGTCCACCGCGCATAGAGCCGGTCGACCTCGCCCCGGGCCTCGTCGAGGACGCGGCAGCGCTCGCTGAGCGCGGCCGGATCGCTCGCGATCGCCGGGTCGGCGACCGCCTCTTCGGCGGCGGCCAGGGCGGCGTCGGCCTGCTGGATCTGCGCTTCGATCCCGGCGAGCTCCTGGTTCTCTTTCCAACTCAGTTTCTTGTTCGCCTTCGGCGGGCTCGCGGCGCTCGTAGGGTTGGCCCCTCCGGTCGTCGCCTTCGGGGTCCGGGTGCGCGGGGCGGCCTTGCGGCTCGCCTCCCACTGGAGGTAGTCGGCGTAGGGTTCGGCGTTCCCCTGGCCGTCGAGCGCCAGGATGTGGGTCGAGACCCCTTCCAGGAGCAGGCGGTCGTGGGTGACCAGGACCAGGCAGCCGGGGAAGTCGAGAAGGCTGTCCTCCAGGACCTCCAGGGTGGGGATGTCGAGGTCGTTGGTCGGCTCGTCGAGGAAGAGGAGGTCGGCCGGTCGGAGCATCAGGCGGGCCAAGAGGATGCGGGCCTTCTCGCCCCCGGAGAGCCGGGAGACCGGGGTCTCCAGCTGCTCGGAGCGGAAGAGGAAGCGCTTGGCCCAGCCGACGATGTGGATCGGCCGGTCGCGGTAGATCACCGTGTCGCTCTCGGGGGCGAGCGCGCGCTTCAAGCTGAGCGTGGGATCGAGCGTCTCTCTCCCCTGCTCGAAGTAGACCACCTTCAAGATCGGCGCCCTCTCGACCTCGCCGCCGTCGGGGGCGATCTCCCCGGCGAGGATTTTGAGCAGCGTCGACTTGCCGGAGCCGTTGGGGCCGAGGAGCCCCAGGCGCTGGCCGGGCGAAAGGGAGAGGTCCACGCCGTCGAGGATCTTCCGCCCGCCGTAGGTCTTGACCAGCCCCTTGGCCACCAGGAGCTTCTTGGTCTTCCGCCCCGAGGCCGTGAAGTCGATCGCCGCCGAGCCCTCGACCGCGCGCTCTCTCATGTCCGCCAGCTCGCCGATCATCCGGTGCGCCTCGTCGACCCGGGCCTGGCCTTTCCGGGTCCGGGCCTTCGCCTTGTGGCTCAGCCACTCGATCTCCCGCCGCACCTTGTTCTGGAGCGAGGCCTGGTACTCGGACTGGTTCCGGAGCAGCTCGTCGCGCTTGAGAAGGAACCCGCTGTAGTTGCCCTGCGACTCGAAGAGCCCCTTGGGGTACTTCTTGTCGAGCTCGAGCATCCGGCCCGGCAACGTTCTCCAGAAACTGCCGGTCGTGGCTGATGACGAGGAAGGCCCGGGTGTCCTCCTTGAGTCTCCCTTCGAGCCAGAGGATGCCCTCGAGGTCGAGGTGATTGGTGGGCTCGTCGAGGAGGAGGACATCGGGCTCGCGGACCAGCTCTCGAGTGATCGCCAGGCGCTTCTTCCAGCCGCCCGAGAGGCTCCCCACCTGCTGCCGCGGATCGAGGAAGCCGGCGCGGCCGAGGGCGATCGCCACCCGGGAGCTCTTCTCGAAGTCCTCGATCGGCAGATCGTCGAGAGCCCCGGTCAGCACCGCCTCGACTGTGGCCTCGGCGGGGAAGGTGGGGTCCTGCGGCACGTAGCCGAGCCGTACCCCCTTCCTGAGCGAGCGGGTGCCCTGGTCCGGCTCGTCGAGGCCGGCCAGGATGCGGAGAAGCGTCGTCTTCCCCGAGCCGTTGGGGCCGATCAGGCCTGCCCGGTCGCCCTCGAAGAGACCGACCGAGACATCCTCGAAGAGCGGCCGCACGCCGTACCCCTTGGTCACCGACTCGCAGGAAAGAAACAGGGGACGGCTGCTCATGTCTGTAGGCTCCCTCCTAGGAGCAGTGCTTCCTTCTGGGCCCGGGAGAGGGCCTTCACCCGGAGCTCCTCGCGGAGCGCCTCCCCCCAGGTGCGGATCTCGCACGACCAGGCGAGGGTGACGGGCAGGCGGGAGCGAGTGTAGCGCGCCCCCCGTCCGGCCTGGTGCTGCGCGAGCCGCCGGGCCACGTCCTTGGCGATGCCGGTGTAGAGTGAGTCGTCGCCGCAGCGGAGGATGTAGAGGTAGGGCATGCGGGCGGGATTATAGGGGCAGAGGACGGGGGAGAGCAGGGTATGGCGGACGATGCGATCCTCTGTGAGGATCTGACCAAGCGCTTCGCGGGACCCCCGCAGGGCCCCTTCGGAGCGCCGGGAAGAAACGGCAACGGCAACAGTGGCGGCAGTGGCGGCAGTGGCGGCAGTGGCGGCGATAGTGGTGGCGTCCTCGCCGTCGACCGGCTGAACCTCCGAGTCGCGGCGGGGGAGTTCTTCGGCCTCCTCGGACCCAACGGGGCGGGGAAGACGACGACCATCGGCATGCTCACCACCCGAGTCGTCCCGACCTCCGGCCGGGCGGTGGTGGCGGGGGTGGACGTCGTCGCCCAGCCGGCCCTCGCCCGCACCCGGTTGGCCGCCGTCACCCAGACCAACACCCTGGATCGCGGCCTCTCGGTCTTCGACAACCTTTACTTCCATGGCCGCTACTTCGGCCTCCCCAGAGCCGAGAGCCGGCAACGGGCGACGGAGCTCCTGGCGCACTTCGACCTGGCGGAAAAGGCGGGGGCGCGGGTCGAGCAGCTCTCGGGCGGCCTCGCCCAGCGGGTGCTCATCGCCCGCGCCCTCCTCCACCGGCCGGAGGTCCTCTTCCTCGACGAACCGACCTCCGGCCTCGACCCGCAGAGCCGGCTCCGCCTATGGGAGGAGCTCTCCGGGATCAACCGGGCGGGGCAGACGATCGTCCTCACCACCCACTACATGGAGGAGGCCGAAGAGCTCTGTCTACGGATCGCCATCGTCGACCACGGTCGGCTCCTCGCCCTCAACACCCCTCAGGGCCTCAAAGACGAGGTGCACGCCGAGCGCCTCCTCAAGCTCACCCTCGCCGGCGGCGGGGAGGACGGGGACGCCCGGGTGATCGCCGCGCTCAAGCAGGTGCCTGGGGTCGTCGGCGCGACCGCGGAGGGCAACACCGTGCGGGTGCAGGCCGACGCCACCCCGGGTCTCGTGGGAGCGGTGGTGGCCGCCGTGTCGCAGGCCGGCTCCGAGCTCCGCGATCTGTCCGTCTCCGAGCCCTCGCTCGAAGCCGTCTTCCTCAAACTGACCGGCAAGGAGTACCGCGCATGACGATCGCTCTCTCCCGCCCGGCCGCCCGGCTCTCGCTGGCCGCCGAGATGAAGACCGCCCTGGCGCTCGTCGAGCGCGACCTGGCGGTCCTCTTTCGCGACTTCTTCCCCTTCGCTCTCCGCACCGCCATGCAGCCGGCGCTCTTCGCCTTCGTCTTCGCCTACGTCTTCCCGCGCATCGGCCAGGGGATCGGCCAGGGGACCGGCGGCGTCGCCGGGCATGGGGCTGCCACCTTCGCCGCCGTCCTCCTCCCCGGCCTCATGGCCAACACCCTCATGTTCCAGGGGGTGACCGGAGTGGCGCTGCCGCTCGTCCAGGAGTTCTCGGTGTCGAAGGAGATCGAGGACCGGGTGATGGCCCCGGTGCCGGTCGAGGTGGTGGGCTTGGCCAAGGTGGTGAGCGCCGCGATCCAGGCCTTCGTCGCCGGCTGGGTGGTGGTGCCCGCGGTCTGGCTGGCGACCGGCGGCAACGCGCCGATGTCGTGGGCCCACCCCCTCCTCCTCTTGACCGTCATGCCTCTCTGCGCCTTGGTCGGCGCCGCTCTCGGGCTCCTCCTCGGCACGGTGATCTCGCCGCGCCGCATCAACTACCTCTTCGCCCTCCTCCTCGTGCCGCTCAGCCTCCTGGGCTGCGTCTACTACCCGTGGGTGACGCTCCACGCCATCCCCTGGCTCCAGTACCTGACCTTGATCAATCCGGTCGTCTACATGAGCGAGGGCCTGCGCGCCGCCCTCTCCCCCGGCATTCCCCATATGCCCCTGGGGATGGTCTACGGTCTCCTCACCACGGCGCTCGCGGTGATGCTGTGGATCGGTCTCACCAAGTTCAAGGCAAGGGTGCTGACCTAAAATTGGCGGCGCCTCCTTCGAGCCTGCCCGCGCTTTTGACCTCAAGGCTCGATCGAGCTACGCTGTAGCCACAACGAGGTGGCCACTTCAGGCTGCGGGAGCAGAGATGACCAGCAGAATCGGTGTACGGGAGCTCAAGAATCGCGCCTCCGAGCTCGTGCATGCAGTCAAGGAAAGCGAGGCGGAGTACATCATCACCCTGCGAGGAGAGCCGGTAGCCGTTCTGCGGCCGTTCGCACAAGAGAGCGAGGGCGACTTGCGCCAGGCACAACGGGAAGAGGCGCTCCAGAAGCTGGATGCCCTTGCCGAGCGAATCGCTCGGTCCTGGCGCTCGCCGAAGACCGCCCTCGAGCTGATCGAAGATCAGCGTCGGTAAGCATGCCGGTCGTCGACGCCAGCGTCTGGGTGGCGCTCTTCAATGCGGAGGAGCCTGGTCATCCGGCAAGTCGCCGCTGGCTGGCGGAGAGGCAAGGAGCGGCCGAGCCGCTCGTTTCTCCCGTGATCCTTCTCGCCGAGGTGGCCGCCGCGCTCAGCCGCGGTCTCGGGGATGCGGATCTCGCCCAACAGGCGGTTCGCCTGCTTCGAGGGCGGCACCTCACCGAGCTCTTCCCAGTCACCGAAGATCTCGCGGCCCGCGCCGCCCAGATCGCTGCCGAGCAGAGGATTCGCGGCTGCGACGCCATCTACGTGGCCTTGGCCAGGCAGCTCGAAATGGAGCTCGTCACCCAGGATCGGCAGCAGCTCGAACGGGGAGCCGCGGTCGTCGCGACGCGGACACCCTGAAGCTCGGCCGGCGGCTCCGCTGGCGCGAGGAGCCCGGGTCGAGAACCTGATAAGATGCTCGAAGAATCAGTCCTACGATCGTTTCGACCCGCCGAGGGTCGGGGAGAGAACCATGGTGACGCGAGCGGCAGGCCTCCGTAGCACCTTCCTCCTGGTAGCGGCCTTGACGATGGGGCAGGCTGCCCAGGCGCAGTGGTGTCCGAACAATCCGGGCGCGGGCGCGGGGGACATCTGCCTCGGTGAATACAGTCTGCAAGCCACCATCGCCGGGGGCTGCTGCGGGACCGCGAGCGCGGATACCGCGATAGGGGCTTTCGCCCTGTCGAACAACACGACGGGCGCAGAGAACACCGCGGTCGGCAGCTTTGCGTTGAACGGGACGACCACGGCGAGCTACAACTCGGCTGTCGGGTATGAGGCCCTCGGGGCGAACACGACGGGTGCAGGCAACACGGCGGTAGGAGCGCAGGCCCTCCAGGGGAACCAGACGGCCAGCGATAATACGGCCGTGGGCATTTATGCGCTCAACCTCAATACCACCGGCCACGAGAACACGGCGACCGGCGGCGACTCGCTGGCCAGCAACCAGACCGGGACCCGCAACTCCGCCCTCGGTTGGGCCGCTCTCTACGGCAACGCGAGCGGGAGCTTCAATACGGCGGTGGGCAATTACGCTTTGGTAAGTATCGGCTCCGGATCGACCAACCTGGGGCTCGGGAACAACGCGGGCCTGAACTACACGGGCGCCGAGAGCAACAATGTCGTGATCGCGAGCTCCGGCGCCACCGGCGAGAGCGGGGTTACCCGCATCGGCACCAACGGCACGCAGATCAAGGCTTTCATCGCCGGCATCTATGGCTCCACCAGCTCGAGCGGCACCCAGGTGCTGGTCAACAGCTCGGGCCAGCTCGGCACCACCACGTCGTCGCTGCGCTTCAAGGACGAGGTGGCCGACATGGGGGCGGCGAGCCGCGATCTCATGCGGCTGCGCCCCGTGACCTTCCGGTACAAGCCGAGCTACGACGACGGCCAACGCATCCTGCAATATGGCCTCGTCGCCGAGGAGGTGGCGGCGGTCAACCCCGGCCTCGTGCAACTCGGCGACGACGGCCAACCGCTCGCGATCCGCTATCACTTCGTCTACGCGATGCTGCTCAACGAGGTGCAGCAGCAGCACTCGACGATCGCCGGCCAGGCGGCGGAGATCGCCAGCCAGCGGGCCAAGCTCGCGAGCCAGCAAACCGCCATTGAGGAGCTGGCGTCGCGCCTCGCCAAGCTGGAAGGGCACTGACGCGGGCGTCCGGTGAGCGCTTGCCGGGCGACCTGCATCAACAACAGCTGTACCTGCTGAACCGCCGGTCGGCGCCGCCGGACCCTCAGGCCTCCGGCACGTCCGCCCCGCCCTCGCTCCGCCGGGCGTAGCCGGCGAGGAGCTCGAAGAGCCGGTCGGGGTCGACCGGCTTGACCAGGTGGTGCTCGAAGCCGGCCTCGGTCGCCCGCCGGCGGTCCTCCTCCTGGTCGTAGCCGGTGATGGCGACTAGATGGCAGCCGGCGGTCGCCGGGTCGGCCTTGAGCCGCCGGGCGACCTCGAAGCCGTCCATCTCCGGGAGGCCGATGTCGCAGAGGACGACGTCGGGTTTGACCTCGCGGACCACCTCGACCCCGCGCGCCCCGGAGTGCGCCATGGCGACGGAGTAGCCGAGGAGGTCCAAGAGGAGCCCCAGGCTCTCGGCGGTGTCCAGGCTGTCCTCGATGATGGCGACGCGGAGCGGGCGGGCGTACGGCGAGGGGGAGCTGACCGCCCTCGGGGCCCCGGGGGCGGCGGTGCGCGGCAGCCGGAGGGTGACCTCGGTCCCCTTGCCCACCCCGGCGCTCACCGCGGCGATCGTCCCGCCGTGGAGCTCCAGGAGGCCCTTGGCCACGGTCAGGCCGATCCCTAAGCCGCCGCGGCCGCGGGGCAGCGAGCGGTCGGACTGCGGGAAGCCGTCGAAGAGGTGCGCCAGCCGTTCGGGCTCGATCCCCACCCCGGTGTCGCGGATCGTCAGCACCGGCCCTTCTGATCCGTCGTCGAGACGGACGCGGACGCTGCCGCCGCCGTCGGTGAACTTGAGCCCGTTGTCGAGCACGTTGCCCACCACCTGGGTGAGCCGCACTCGGTCCCCCCGCACCCAGAGCGGTTCCTCGGGCAGGTGGAGGTCGAGACCGATGCTCGCCGCCTCGAAGCTCGCCCGGCGGTGCAGAACGACCTCCTCGACGATCCGTCGGAAGTCGAGGTCCTCCCGCTGGAGCGCGACCTCTCCCTGGGCGATGCGGGAGAGGTCGAGGAGGTCGTCGACGAGGCGGACCAGGTGCCCCACCTGGCGCTCGAAGATGCCGAGGGTCGAGAGGACGGTCGAGAGGTCCTCTGGACGGTGATGGAGGAGGTAGAGGGCGTTGCAGATCGGGGCGAGCGAGCCGCGGAGCTCGTGGCCCAGCTTCATCAGGAACTCGTCCCTGGACCGGTCGGTCTCCGGCAGGGGGAACGGAACAGCTTTCACGGGTGGACCTCCAAGCAAAGGGTCGACGGGGACCTCGGTCGGACAGTTGCAGTCTTCGTGCCCGGTTCCGGTGCCTGAGGATTGGCTATGATGTTCCCTTCCGGCTCCTACCGCCATGGAGGCCCGTCCATGCCCGTGAGACGTCTTGCCGCCGCCGTCCTTGTCTCGTTCTTCGCCCTGACGTGCGCGGCCGCCGCCGAGCCGGCCCCCTTCCCGGATCTCCACTGGCGCCTCCTCGGCCCCTTCCGCGGCGGCCGGGTGCTCGCGGTGACCGGGGTGCCGGGGGAGCCCGAGCACTTCTACTTCGGGAGCGTCGACGGCGGCATCTGGGAGACCGGAAACGCCGGCCGCACCTGGCGGCCGATCTTCGACGGCCAGCCGATCGGCTCGATCGGCGCGCTCGCCGTCGCCCCCTCGAACCCGCGCCTCCTCTACGCCGGCACCGGCGAGGCCGACATGCGCTCCGACATCGCCCAGGGCGACGGCATGTACCGCTCGGCCGACGGCGGCCGGACCTGGAGCCACATCGGCCTCGCCGACAGCCAGCAGATCGGCCGGGTCTTAGTCGACCCCCGGAACCCGGACCGGGTCTACGTGGCGGCCCTCGGTCACCCCTACGGGCCCAACGCCGAGCGCGGGGTCTTCCGCTCGCTGGACGGCGGCCGGAGCTGGAAGAAGGTTTTAGGGAAGGGCGACGACACCGGAGCGATCGACCTCGCCTTCGAGCCCGGGCACCCCGAGGTGCTCTACGCCGCCCTCTGGCAGACCCGGCGCACCCCGTGGGAGGTCTACCCGCCGTCCTCCGGCCCGGGGAGCGGGCTCTACAAGTCGAGCGACGGCGGCGACACCTGGGCCCCGGCCGGCAAGGGGCTCCCCGCCAAACCGGGGCGGATCGGGATCGCCGTGGCGCCCTCCCGGCCGGAGCGGGTGTACGCCATCGTCGACGCCCTGGAGGGAGGCGGGCTCTACCGTTCGGACGACGCCGGGGCGACCTGGACGAAGACCAGCGGCGACGCCCGGATCTGGGGGCGCGGCTGGTACTTCGGCGGCATCACGGTCGAGCCCCAGAACCCCGACGTCGTCTACTCCTGCAACACCGCCGTCTTCCGCTCGACGGACGGCGGCAGGACCTTCGTGCCGGTCAAGGGCGCTCCGGGGGGGGACGACTACCACCAGCTGTGGATCGACCCCCAGGAGCCGAAGCGCCGGATGCTCGGGGTCGACCAGGGGGCCGTGGTCTCGGTCGACGGCGGGGAGACCTGGAGCTCCTGGTACAACCAGCCGACCGGTCAGTTCTACCATGTCGTCACCGACCACCGCTTTCCCTACTGGGTCTACGGCTCGCAGCAGGACTCCGGGGCGGCCGGCGTCCCCAGCCGGACCAACGGCTACGACGGCATCAACCTCACCGTCTTCCGGGAGACGACGGCGGGCGGCGAGAGCGACAACGTCGCCCCCGATCCGCGCGATCCGGACATCCTCTTCGGCGGCCGGGTGGACCGGCTCGACCTCAAGACCGGCCAGACCCGCTCGGTCGATCCCACTCTCGCCTATCCCGGCGAGTACCGAGACGCCTGGACCCTGCCGCTCGTCTTCTCGCCGCGCGATCCGCGCCGCCTCTACTTCGCCAACCAGCGCCTCTTCGGCACCGTCGACGGCGGCTCCCACTGGACGGCGCTCTCCCCCGACTTGACCCGCGAGAATCCGGGGAAGCCCGCCAATCTCGATCCGGCGACCGCGAACGGCCCGCTGACCGCTCTGCGCCGCGGGGTGATCTACACGATCGCCCCCTCCCGGGTGGCCGACCACGACCTCTGGGTGGGCACCGACGACGGCCTGATCTGGCGGACGAGAGACGAGGGCGAGCATTGGGCCAACGTGACCCCCAAGGCGCTCCAACCCTGGTCCAAGGTCGGCATCCTGGAGGCCTCGCACTTCGACGCCGAGACCGCCTATGCCGCCGTCGACCGCCACCGGCTGGACGATTTCAAGCCCTACGTCTACCGCACAAGAGACGGCGGAGCGCACTGGCAGCTCGCCGTCGCCGGCATCCCCGGCGGCAGCTTCGTCAACGCCGTCCGCGAGGACCCGGTGAGGAAGGGGCTCCTCTACGCCGGCACCGAGAAGGGGGTCTATTTTTCGCTCGACGACGGCGACCACTGGCAGCCGCTCCAGGCGAACCTGCCGGTGACCTCGGTGCGCGACCTCGAGGTCCACGGCGACGATCTGGTGATCGCCACCCACGGCCGGGCCTTCTGGGTGCTGGACGACGTGGCCCCGTTCCGCCAGCTCGACGCCCGGGTGGCGGGGGCGGCCGCCTGGCTGTTCGAGCCGGCGACGGCGGTGCGCCTGCGTCCCGCCGGTTTCACCGGCACCCCGAGCCCCAAGGACGAGTCGGCGGCGGCCAACCCGCCTTTAGGAGCTCTCCTCGACTATGCGTTGAAGACCGCCGCCCAGCAGGTGGCGCTAGAGATCCGCGACGGGCAGGGCGAGCTCGTAAGGCGCTACACGAGCGCCGATCCGGCGCCCGGCCCGGATCTGACAAAGCTCGCCATTACCCCGGACTGGGTGCCGCCGCCGGTGCGGCTCGCGACCACCCCCGGGATGCACCGCTTCGTCTGGCCCCTAAGGTACGCCGCGCCGGCCGGGCTTGCGGCCCCGGAGGTGGTGACGACGGGCCGGACGGCGCCGACGGCCCCTGGGCGTCGCCCGGCCGCTACGAGGTGGTGCTCGACGTGGATGGCACGCGGCTCACCCAGCCGCTCGTCGTGGCGCCGGACCCGCGGGTGCCGCTCTCGCCCACGGGCTATCTCCGCCAGCTCCGCCTCGCCCGCCGGATCGAGGAGGCCCGGGTCCAGGTCGCCACCGCCAGCCGCGAGGTGGGAGCGCTCGCCGCCGCGCTCGCCGAGCGGAGGAAGACGGCGAAGCCGGAGACCGTCCCGGCGATCGATGCCCTGGCGAAGCGGGCCGCCGAGCTGACCGGCGGCTCCCCCGACCGCTGGTGGGTGCCGCCGCCGCCCGCGAGCCTCCGCGGCTTAGCCGCCGCGCTCGGCAAGCTCGAAAAGGCCGTGGACAGCACGGACGACGAGCCCACGCCGGACGCCGAGGCCGGGTTCGAGGAGGCCCGAGGGGCGATGTCGCGGACGCTTCCGGCGTGGGATGCCGTCAAGACGGAGGAGCTGGCGGCGCTCAACGCCCGCCTGCAGCAGGCGGGGCAGCCGGCGATCGCGCTGGTGCCGTAGGAGCCTCGGTAGGGGCGTCGGAGGCGCGGAAAGAACTTCCTGCCTCCTGTTCAGGCCCAGAGGATCTCGACCTCATAAGGTTCGAGGAGCCGGTCGTGGGTGACGAGGGTCAAGCCCTCGGCTTGCGCCTGGGCGACCAGCATGCGATCGAACGGGTCTCGGTGATGGGGAGGGAGTCCGGCGGCCCGCTCGCCATGCGAGAACGTGATGAGGAGCTTCTCGAAGCCGCTGGCGACCACGCCGGCTTCCAGCGTGTCCGGCAGGTCCAGGCGGCCCAGAGAGGCTTTGATCCCCGCCTCCCAGGCCGAGGCCGCGCTCACGAACACGAGGTCCGCCGTCGCGATGCGGTCCCGCACCGCGGACGCCAGTCGGGAGGGGTTTCCGCGCCACCAGAGAAAGACATGGGTATCGAGCAGAAGACGGCTCGCCGGAGTCACCCGCGACCCTCGAAAGCAGCTTCGATCTCCGGCGGCAGGGGAGCATCGAAGTCCTCCGAGATCCGGACTTGCCCTTCCCATCCTCCCGGCTGGCGCGGCTCGGGAGAACGGTGGAACGGCACGAGCTTCGCGAGCGGCTTACCGGCCTTGGAGAGGATGATCTCCTCCCCGTTCGCGGCACGGTCGACGAGCCGTGAAAGGGACGTTTTCGCTTCGTACAGGTTGTAGATGATGTCAGACATGGCAGTAGAGCCCCCAGGTTGACCAACCTTGACCAAGGCTACGCCAGCCGGCGTGCGGGGTCAAGCTGAGCCGTATCTGTTTACCGCTCTGAGACCGCTTAGCCGTCGTCGCCTCCCACCTCCCCAAGCGGCGGCCGGTCCGCGCGAGCCGGCTGCCGCCGGTGAGCTTGAACGGCGTAGGCGGCGCATGTTGGAATAGCGCGCGTCCGCATTCGAGCTGCGGCGAGGTTCCAACCCAAGTCAGGTAGAGGAGGTTTCCATGAGCCCAAAGAAAGCCACGCAGAAGTCCGCCGAGAGCACTACCGCGAGCAACGAGAAGTCCGAGGGATTCACGGACGAGGAACGAGCGGCGATGAAGGAGCGCGCCCAGGAGCTGAAGGCGCAAGCGCGCCGCGGCCCGCGCGCGGACCAGGAGGACGGGGAAAGCGCCGTGCTCGCGAAGATCGCCGAGATGCCGGAACCGGATCGCGCCATGGCCGAGCGGCTCCATGCTCTCATCAAAGCCAGCGCGCCGGCCCTCTCGCCGAAAACCTGGTACGGGATGCCCGCCTATGCCAAGGACGGCAAGGTCGTCTGCTTCTTCCAAAGCGCGCAGAAGTTCAAATCGATGTATGCGACGTTCGGCTTCAGCGCCGAGGCGAACCTCGACGAAGGCGCCATGTGGCCGACCGCCTTCGCTCTCAAGGAGCTCACCGCCGCCGAAGAGGCAAAGATCGGCGCGCTCGTGAGGAAAGCGGTGAGCTGAGGACCTTCAGGCCGGCACCGCCGGCACCGCCGACATGGGCGCCCCTGGGCGGGACTTCCGGCGCAGGATCCCGGCGGAGACCAGGGTCACGATGAGGCCGACCGGGAAGACCTCCAGGAAGGTGATCGCGGAGTTGAAGAGCGGGTTCTGGTAGCGCTTGGCGCAGCTCGGCCAGCTGCACCGCCTTCGCCTGGATGGCCGCCTCGCTCGCGCCTCCCGCCCGCAGGTTCGCGAGGACGTGCGCGTTGTACCCGTCGAGGAAGTGGGGGAAGAAGTTGAAGTAGGTGATCTCCCAGCCGACCACGTACATCGCGCAGGTGACCAGGCTGATGAGCAGGCCGACCTGGAACGCCTTGCCGAAGCCGATCGCCCCGCCGCCCACGGTGTCGCGGTATTTCCGGACGCCGAAGAAGACCAGCAGAAACGAAAGGACCATGGTGGTATAGCCGAGGATCTCGCTGTGGGCGAAGTTGAGGGGCGAGCACCGCCGCCATCAGAGTCATCAGAATGACGCCCGACAGGATCCCGTAGCGCAGCACGATTTTCTTCATAACGTTTCCTCCTTAGGTTGCCTGCATCTTGCCGGCATCGGCCCCCGGCCGTCGTCCTCCGTTCGTGTGATTTTCGGGCGGGAAGCCGGAAATCACCCTTTCGTTGACCCCCTCCAGCGTCCCGATCAGGGGAGGAGGCGGAGCTCCCGTCCCTTCTGAACCGCCTGGACCCGGCGGTTGACCCCCAGCTTGGCGAACAGGCGGGACGAGTGGGTCTTGACCGTGTTCTCGGAGACGAAGAGCCGTAGGCCGATCTCCCGGTTGCTCAAGCCTTCCGCGATGAGCCCCAGAATCTCGTGCTCGCGCGGAGTGATCCCTACCTCCTTCAGTTTCTCCATGTCGACCGAAAAGGGGACCGGCCCGCTCTCCGGAACGCCGACCTCCCGGCTCTCCACACCCTTGCGGCCGCGCCCACTGCATCCCGAAGTAGAGGCCCAGGGCGGAGAAGATCACCGCCACCAGCCCTCCATAGACCTCACCCGGATAGGCGCGGACGAAGTACTGGTATTCGAGAATTTTGAGCAGCGCAAGGATAACTCCGCCAGCCAGACTGAAGAAGAGGATGCGCTTCACCGGAAGAGCATAGCGCGGACGAGGGAGCGCAAGCCGCCATGTGGCCGACCGCTTTCGCGCTTTCTGGACGCCATCCGAGAATCGCCCCTGGATCGAGAATTGGGAGCAGCGCAGGAAAAGCCCCGCTGGTGGGTTCATAGAAGAGATGCGCCTCACCGGCAGAACATAGCGCGGACGAGGGGGGCGGTTCGGCGAGGCGAAAACCCGCCGTGGAGACGCCAGCATCAGGTCTTGCGACAGGGGCGGGCAGGGATAGTTATTCGCATTTGTGAATATCCCTGCTACACTGAAGCTGAGCTCAACCCATCGATCGAGGAGGTGCCGAGGTGTCGTACAAGCCCAGAGGTGTACGGAGAATTCGGCGTGCCCGAAAGGATCGTTCCCGCTTCGTCGTAGCGGCCCTGGCGACATTGGCGTCGTTGGCTTGGCTCGGCTCGGCCACCCCCGCCTTCGCCCAGGCCGGTACGTCCTACTTTACGGTCGCCCCCTGCCGGGTGCTCGACACCCGGAACGCCATCGATCCCAACGGCTTCGGCGGCCCGGCCCTCATCGCGTCGAGCACCCGGACGTTCAACCTCGCCGGCCAGTGCGGCATCTCGACCGGCGCCCAGGCGATCGCCGCCAACATCACCGTCGTCGGCCCCGCCGCCCCCGGCTACCTCACCTTCTACCCTGCGGGCGGCAGCCAACCCCTGGCCTCGACGATCAACTACTCGACCAACCAGGTGCGCGCCAACAACGCCGTGCTCGCCCTGGGGGCGAATGGCGGTGTCGCCTGCGCCGCGGGCTTGAGTACCGGCACGGTCGACCTCGTCATCGACGTCACCGGCTACTTCGCCGATCCGGGCGTGGATACGACGAAGGTGGCGCCTCCCGTCCTCTCGCCGCCCCCGGGGAGCTACAACGGCACCCAGACGGTGTCGCTCAGGACGAGCACCCCCGGCGCCCAGATCCGCTACACGACCGACGGCTCGGTGCCCACCGCTGGCCCCGCAGGCACCGGCACGCTCTACGCCGGCGCCTTCGCCCTCGCCAACACGGCGACCGTCCAGGCGATCGCCTTCGCCACGGGGAAGACCGACAGCCCGGTCGACTCCGGCACCTACACGATCACCCACCTGCCGACCCTCTACATCGCGACCCTCACCCCGCAGGGTGCGTCGCTCTCGACCGGCTCCGGCCAGGCCACCCTCCTGGTCGCCGGCGACGAGGCCTCGGCGGTCCTCCGCTACACCTACTCGAACCTGACGACGCCGGTCATCTCCCAACACATCCACGGCCCCGGCGGTCCGGGAGTCTCCGCCGGCATCCTCTTCGACATCGACGCCTCCCCCAAGCAGGCGGACGGCTCCTCCGTCTGGACCTTCGTCCCGGTGGGCACCAACACCGTCCCGCAGATCGTCAGCTATATCAAGACCGGCCTCACCTACATCAACATCCATACCTCGACCTACCCCTCGGGAGAGATCCGCGGCCAGTTCGTGCTGGCGAACGGCACCTCGACGTTCACGCCGCCGCCGCCGCCGCCGCTCCTCCCGCCCGGTCCGCCCACCGCCCGCGACGCCTCGCGGTTCCTGGAGCAGGCGACCTTCGGGCCGACGCTCGCCGAGATCACCAGTCTCCAGACGACCGGCTTCGACAGCTGGTTGAACCAGCAGTTCGCAGAGCCTCTCGTCTCGCACGCCGCCTACCTGGACGCCGCCGTCGCCGGCGGGGAGACCCTCACCAACTCGAACCAGATGATGGAGTCGTTCTGGAAGCAGGCGGCGACCGGTCCAGACGCCCTGCGCCAGCGGGTGGCCCTGGCGCTCTCCGAGATCTTCGTCCTCTCGGACGTCGACGGCACCCTGCGGAACAATCCCTACAGCCTGGCCGCCTACTACGACGTCCTCGAAAAGGACGCCTTCGCCAACTTCCGCACCCTCTTGGAAGACGTCACCTTGAGCCCGGCCATGGGGAACTACTTGAACCTGATGGGCAACGACAAGGAGAACCTGGCGACGGGGCAGAACCCCAACGAGAACTACGCCAGAGAGGTCCTCCAGCTGTTCTCGATCGGCCTGCTCAAGTTGAATCCCGACGGCACTCTTCTCCTGGACGCCAAGACCGGTCTGCCCATCGCCACCTACGACCAGGACGTGGTGATCGGCTTCGCCCACGTCTTCACCGGCTGGAGCTTCGGCGGCGACGACACCACCAACTCATCACGCTTCTACCACCCGACGGTCAACTACCGCATCCCCATGGCGAACTGGCCGAGCCACCACTCGACCGGCAGCAAGCTCCTCCTGGACGGCTTCACCCAGCCCGCCAACCAGACCGCGCAGGCCGACTTGAAGGTGGCCCTGGACGCCATCTTCAACCATCCCAACACCGGGCCGTTCCTCGCCAGGGGCTTGATCCAACACCTGGTGACGAGCAACCCCAGCCCTGCCTACGTCTACCGCGTGGCGCAGGTGTTTGCCAATAATGGCCTGGGGGTGCGCGGCGACCTGAAGGCGGTGATCAAGGCCATCCTCACCGACTACGAGGCGCGGGCCGAGCTGGTCACCAGCTACGAGGGGTACGGCCACCTGCGGGAGCCCCTTCTGCGGCTGGGGACGATGCTGCGCACCTTCCACGGCCAGGCGCCCTCCGGCAAGTTCCGGCTCTGGCACCTGGAGGACCCCGCCTTCCGCATGGCGGAGAACCCGTTGCGGGCGCCCACCGTCTTCAACTTCTTCAGCCCCGACTACTCGCTCTCCGGCCCGGTCGCCGCGGCGGGGCTCACCTCGCCGGAAGTAGAGATCTTCAACGAGACCTCGGCGATCGGCGGCTTCAACTTCCTGCGCACCCTGCTCTATTCGGGCTACACCAACGGCGGCGAGACCCTCCTTTTAGACCTCTCGCAGCAGATCCCCATCGCCACCGACCCCGCGGCGCTCGTCGACCAGCTGAACCTCCTCCTCCTGGCAAACAGCATGTCGCCCGCCCTGCGGACGACCCTCTTGAGCACCCTGTCGAGCCCGACGCTCAACGACCCCACCCTGCGGACCAAGGCGGCGATCCGCCTGATCATCACGGCGCCGGAATTCCTCGTGGAACGGTAACGGCCTAGAGGCTAAGGAGATACGGAAATGGCAATCACGCGCCGCGAGCTCATCTGCCGTTCGGTCTGTGCCGCCGTCGGGACGACCTCGATCGTCCGCACGCTCTTCGACCTCGGCAACGTGGCCGCCGCCGCCACCCTGCCGCGCTGGTCAGGGGCGAAGACGGCGAGCGACTACAAGGCCCTCGTCTGCGTCTTCCTCTATGGCGGCAACGACGGCAACAACTTCCTGGTCCCGCGGACCGGCACCGACTACACCCAGTACGCCGCCGCCCGCGGCATCTTAGCCCTGCCCGCGGCATCGCTCCTGCCGATCACGCCGCTCACCCCGGACGGCCGCACCTACGGCCTCCACGGCAGCACCCCGGGCCTCCAGACTCTCTTCGGGAGCGGCAAGCTCGCCCTTCTGGCCAACGTCGGGCCGCTCGTCGCGCCGCTCAATCGCACCCAGTTTCTGAACCACTCGGTGGCCGCGCCGCCGCAGCTCTTCTCGCACAGCGACCAGCAGACGCAGTGGCAGACCTCGATTCCGGACCAGCCCCAGAAGACCGGGTGGGGGGGCCGCACCGCCGACCTCTTGAACAGCCTGAACAACAACAACCAGGTGTCGATGAGCATCTCGCTCGCCGGCGCCAACGTCCTCCAGGTCGGCAACGTCGTCACCCAGTTCCAGGTCTCGTCGAGCGGCGTGATCGCCCTCTCCGGGTTCACCGACGGCCCCAACGGCGACCCGGTGTCGAAGGCCATCCGCAGCATCCTCGGCCAGCCGCAGCCGAACCTCCTGGTGAGCGCCACCTCTGGGATCGTCACCCGCGCCTTGGACAACAACCAGCTCCTCCAGGGCGCCCTGGCGCAAGCGCCGGTCCTGACCACGGTCTTCCCCACCTCCAGCCTCGGCAAGCAGCTCGCCATGGTGGCGAAGCTGATGTCCGTGCACACTCAACTGGGTCTCCAGCGCCAGGTCTTCTTCTGCTCGGCGGACGGTTTCGACACCCACGGCGACCAGATCAACGCCCAGGCGAACCTCCTGGCCGACGTCTCCGCCTCGCTCTCCGCCTTCTACAACTCCACGGTCGAGCTCGGCCTGGAGAGCGACGTCACCACTTTCACCGCCTCGGACTTCGGCCGCACCTTGATGAGCAACGGCAGCGGCTCGGACCACGGCTGGGGAAACCACCAGATGATCCTCGGCGGCGCCGTCCGCGGCGGCGACATCTACGGCAAGGTTCCCACCTTGAGCGAGAGCGGACCCGACGACTCCGGCAGCCAGGGTCGCTGGATCCCCACCACCTCGGTCGACGAGTACAGCGCCACTCTCGCCCGCTGGTTCGGGGTCACCTCGACGGACATGGCCACGGTGTTTCCCAACCTGAGCCGGTTCAATAATCCGGATTTAGGGTTCATGGCGCCGTAGGGAGGAGTCGCCTCAACCCGTCTTGCCAGAACGACTCTTCCTGCGCGGCCCCTTCCCAGGCTTAAGGGGAGGAGACTCGCTCGGCCGGCGCGTCATCTCGCCAAGCAAGCGGCGGGCGCCGTTGCGGACTTCCGGGTTGACGTCCATGAGCCGGTCCTCGCCGTGAAGATAGGCGTCGAAGGCAACATAGAGCGGCCAGTAGCGGTCACTGAAGCCGCTGCTCTTGAACCATGCCAGGAGTTTGTCACCGTTTCCGCGCTCTGCGGCAAATTGCAGGACCCTCAGAAGGCTGATTCGAAACGCAGTGAACAGCCCAGGATGACCTTCCTCGAGCACAGACCCGAGCTCTGCGATGGCAGTACCGAAGTTGTCCGCGGCTAACGCCTGGAACGCTCGGAGAAGCCCGGCTCCATGTGGTGGTACTGCCGCAATCGCCTTTTGGTAAAGCGTTTCTGCTTCAGGCCCACTCCCATCCCGGCGTAGCAGGAGGCTGGCGAGATTGTAGAGAGGAGCGGGGTGCTGCGGTTCGAGCTTCTGCGCCGTGCGATACGCCTGTTCCGCTTCCTCGAAGCGGAACAGGTGATCGGCCAGCAGATTGCCGAGATGGTCCCATAGCCACGCGAGCCTCGGAGCGATCTCGATAGCCTTGCGATAGGCGGACTCGGCTTCTTCGTAACGCCCAGGCGACTCTGCCAGGAGCAAGCGAAGGTTGTTCCATGCCGGCGCGTGATTCGGATCGATTTCGATGGCTTTGCGATAGACGGCTTCTGCCTCGCCGTGGCGCGCCAGCGGATCCGCGAACAAGTTGCCGAGGTTGTTCCATGCCCCCACGTTTTTCGGATCGATTTCGATCGCTTTGCGATAGACGGCTTCGGCCTCTGCGTGGCGCGCCAGTGGACCTGCCAGTAGGAGGCCGAGATTATGCCAAAGCGACCCGTATTTCGGATCGAACTCGATGGCTTTGCGATAGGCGGCCTCAGCCTCGGCGTGGCGCCCTAGCGGCCCTGCCAGCAGGATTCCGAGTTGGTTCCATGCCAACGCGAGCTTCGGATCTATCTCGATGGCTTTGCGATAAGCGGCTTCTGCCTCGCCGTGGCGCGCCAGCGGTCCCGCGAACAAGTTGCCGAGGTTGCCCCATGGCTGCGCGAGTTTCGGATCGATCTCGATGGCTTTGCGATAGGCGGCCTCGGCTTCGGCGTGGCGCCCCAGCGGACCTACCAGCAGGTTGCCAAGGCTATTCCATGGCCGCGCGTCTTTCGGGTCGATTTCGATGGCTTTGCGATAGGCGGCTTCTGCCTCGCCGTAGCGCGACAGCGGTCCCGCGAACAAGTTGCCGAGGTTGTCCCATGGCTGCGCGAGTTTCGGATCGATTTCGAGAGCTTCGCGATAGGCGGCCTCGGCCTCTGCGTAACGCCCAAGCGACTTCGCTAGGAGCCAGCCAAGGTTGTTCCGTGGCGCCGCATTTTTCGGATCGATCTCGATGGCCTTGAGATAGGCGGCTTCTGCCTCGGCATGGCGACCTAGCCGATGCAGCAGCAGGCCAAGGTTGTACCATGGCCACGCGAGCCTCGGGTCAATCTCGGCGGCCTTGCAATAGGCTGCTTCTGCCTCGGCGTCGCGCCCCGCCGAATTCGCTAGCAGATTGCCGAGGCCGTTCCATGGCAGAGCGTATTTCGGATCGATCTCGATGGCTCTACGATAGGCGGCCTCCGCCTCGGCGCGAGAGTCCGGCGAATCCCGGAGCAGGCGGGCAAGTCCGTACCAAAGGCCTGGATCATCAGGTTTGCGCTCAATCGCTCTGCGATACGTTGCGGCGGCCTCGGCAGCGGGGACGGGTTTTGGTACGACGTCCCCCAAGTAGAGATCGTCCTCGGGCGGTACGTCACCTTCACCTGCGAACGCTAGATGCCGGCGTGCCGAGCTTCGGAGGGCAGTGCGCAGGTCGCGGTCTTCCAGCGCGTCGCTCAAGGCGAGGCGGTAGGCAGGGCTGCTGAGCCCCTGGCCTTCCGCTCCGGCGAGCAGGCCGGTTGCGCGCTCGCGCAGTTCGCGGGAGGTATAGATGCGCCGGAGTATCTCGGTCAGCCAGCGCAGGCGCAGCCGTTGCCGGCGTGAGCTGTGGCGCATCAGGTACCAGATGTTGAAGAAGCGTTCCGCGACCTGAAAGGCGGTGCGGTTGGACGACGACAGGCTGGTCTTCTCGACGATCCCTTCCTTGAACAGGCGGTCGAGCTGCGTGGAGACGACGCCGACGTCAAGACCGGTCACGCCCGCCAGGCCGGCGGCCGTCGCAGGATCCCAGGCCAGCGCCAGGGCATCGAAGACCACCCGCGTCTGGGGCGCCAGCTCTTCGACGCGCGCCTTGTAGAGCGGCGTCGCCTGGTCGAGAAGACGTTCGAGGTCGCCCATCACGTCGTCGTCCCCGCCCGTTTCGAGAACCAGGTAGAGAAAGGCGAGCGTGCGAGGATTGCCGCCGGTCAGGTCATAAAGGACGTGGATGCGCGCCGGGTCGCTGTCGAGGATCTGTAAGACCCGGCGGCCGGCCTCGTCGCGTTGCAGAGCCATATGGCGCAGGCAGAGCAGGATTTCATGGTGCTCGAGCTTGGCGAGGACGTCCACCTCGAAGAAGTCATAGAAGGCGCCTTCGCGGTCGGCGGCGGCTTCGAGCGCCGCCGCCGAGGCGCCGATCACGACGATCCCTCCCGCTTGTTGCAGCACGCGCCGCAGGCTCCACTCCTTAGTCTTGAGGCCGGTGAAGATGATGTCGAGGTTGTCGAGCAGGAGGAGGGGCCTTCTCTGCTCCTCCTTCATCCAGGCTTTGAACAACGCCAGGGCCCGACTGCCTTCGTCGTCGTCGTCCTGTACGTTGAGCGCCGCCACGTCGCGGTCGAGACGCTTGGCGTCGTCTCCCCGTCCTGCCCCTCGAGCCAGTCTCCGAGGGCATCGAGGCAGTTGGACCAGAAAACGTGGAGGTTGTGAACGTTGTATTGCTCCTCGCGGAAGCGGAGCGGCAAGAGCACCGCCGCGAGCGCTGGCTCGGCGCGGACGCCCAGCGCGATACGGCGCAACAGGCTGGTCTTTCCCATCCCGCGCTGGCCGACGATGAGGCGGTGTTGCGCGAGGCCGCGGGGCTTGATCTCTCCCAGGCGGGCGAGAATCTTGGCGGCTAAGTCCTGCCGGACGACGAAACCCGTCAGAAAGGCTGGATCCTCCAACCGGTCCGGATTGTAGAACGTGAAGTCGAACGGCCTACCCATGCGCCGGGCTCTCCACAGGCGGCGGCGCGACGTAGCGCAGCCACCAGTCGCGTAGCAGGTTCATGCGGAACCGGAAGCGGGAACGATCCGGAGCCGCGGTCAGGTAACCGTCGGCCTCCAAGGTGTCCAAGAGGTCTCGCAGGCCGCCTTCCGCCAGCGGCTCACCCCCTGCCTGGCTCAGCGTCAGGAGTAGCGTCGAGAAGCTTGCTCCGTCCGAGCCGCGGCACGCCTCGGCGAGGATCGTGAAAAGGCGGGTCCGTTCCGGCTCCGAGTAGTTCTTGTTCAGGTGCTCGCGCCAAGTCGACCAGTACGTTCGGTGGGCCAGGGCGAGCAGGGAGTCGGCCGCGCGATGCGCCGCCTGGGCATCGACCTCCCTGGCGGGAGAGGCATGCTCACACGCCGCTTCGCCCATCTTCTTCAGGTAGTAGGGCGACAGCCACCCGAGCCGCTCGCAGAGGGCTGCGACCCCCTCCTCGGTGAGGGTTGCGCTGTTCTTCTTGGCGATCTCCTGCAGAAAGTCCCGGGCCGTTTCCAGGCTGAAGGGCTCGAGGGAGAAGATCTCCAAGTCGACCAGAGAGCCCTCGAAGCCATGGCGCCGCGCGATCGTGTCGAGGCCGATGGAACCGGTGAAGAGCCACCGCACCTTGCGATGCTCTCGACAGAGCTGGCGCAGGGTGTAGAGAAAGTCGCTCGCCACCGTCACGCTCTGGCTGTCCAACAGGGCTTTGGTGAAGATCGTAATTTCGTCGACGAGGAACAACCAGGTCTTGTCGTCCTTTTCCTTCTCCAACTGCGCGACGAGATGATCGGCGAAGAGCCGCCAGTCCATCTGGAGCAGGAGGTTGCGCCAGTCCCCTTGGAGGTTGTCGGCGCCCTGGACGACACGCCGGAGTCGCTCGGTGAGCGCGCCCAGGATGGCCTGACCGGCGCCGAGCTCCTCCTGGATTGAGGCACACATCTCCTGAAAGAAGTCCTTCTCCTGGCGGTACCCTTCGACATCGAGGACGATGGCGCGGAAGCCATGGCTCGCGCCCTCTTCCTTCAGCCGTTCCAGGAGGACCGTTTTGCCCATGCGCCGAGGCGCCAGCATGAGCACGTTGCGCCCGTTCTCGAAGTGGCGCCAGAGCTTCTCCGCCTCCCGGTCCCGATCGAAGCAATCCATAGCCTCTCCTCCCGCTCGTTGTACAACAATACCGTAGCACAACAAATCTGTTGTGGGAAGATGTCTACCTACCGGACACTCAGCCGGGCCGCCGAGACGAGGGTACGGAAGCACGAGAGCGGACCCGACGACTCCGGCAGCCAGGGTCGCTGGATCCCCACCACCTCGGTCGACGAGTACAGCGCCACTCTCGCCCGCTGGTTCGGGGTCACCTCGACGGATATGGCGACGGTGTTTCCCAATTTGAGCCGTTTCAACAACCCGGACTTAGGGTTCATGGCGCCGTAGGCAGGAGTCACAGCGAGACGGAAAGAAGCGGCGCGGGCCTTTGCGCCCGCGCCGGTCGAAGGTTCCCCTACGGCTCGACCTTGATGTCGCTCGGGAAGCGCGGGTCGATCTCGTAGTCGATGAACTGGCCGCTGAACCCCGTGACGGTCACCCGCTGCCCCGCCGCGAGACCGCTGACATCGATGCCGGTCCCGAGGTTGACGTAGACCCGGATCTCGCCCGAGCCGTCGTTGACGAAGACCTTGTAGCCGAAGGGCAGGTCGTTGACGACCGGCTGATCGATGGTGCCGGTGACCTGGACGAGCCGCCCCTCGGTGGCCTCGCCGATGCTCCCGGTCCGGCCCCGGAGGGGCTCCACCTTGGGGCCCTTGCCGTGAATCTTGACGTCGTTCCCGTCGACCGGCACGAGGATGAGCAGGCCGCCGCTGTCGGCGAGCGTCCCGGTGACCCGCGCCTGCTCGCGGACGGTGAGCCCGAGATTATCGGCGATGCTGACGTAGATACCGCCCGTCCGGTCCTGGACGGCGAACCCCTCGTCGAAGAAGCTGGAGGCGAAGACGCCCGAAGGGGTGGTCACCGAGCCGTCGACCGTGACGACCGTGCCCAGCGGCAGAATCCGCGCGAGAGCGATGGGAATGGAATGGGCGGATGCCGCCCGGCCCGGAGCTGGAACGAGGAGCAGGGCGGTGGCGAGGAGTCCCGCCGCGAGGCGGGCGGGGGTGGGGAACGTTCGTAGATATGAGCGCATGAGAATCTCCTTTATCTTCCTACGATAGCGCTTCCGGTAGGGGCGTGGCTATCCTCTCCAGGGAGGATGCGAGGGCAAGGACCGTGTTCGTTACTTAGAGTGGCAGACGCTGGTAAGGATGCCCGGTGAGGTAGCTGCAATCGAACGTAACGACGGGGACGGAGCTCGGGTTGAACGGGTCCACCCCAGGCGGGAAGATCTTCCCCTGGCAGCTCGCGGCGATGGTGCGGAAGTTCGCCCCGAACAGGTACACGTAGTCGACCACCGCATTGCCCGAGAAATCCGTTCCGGCGAAGTTTAAATTCAGGAAGCGGGCCGTGAGCTTGCGCGGTCCGGCGATCTTCCAGGAACCCAGGCTGTCGCTGAAGGTGAGCCCCCCGGCGCCCGCGGTGACCTGATCCGAAAGGGTGATCTCCGCCGTGCCGTCGGCATGCAGCTGGAGGATCTCCGCCCGCGTCGGGAGCGATGCTAAGTAGGTGCCGGCGAAATCGTTGCTGTCGCCCGTCTCGGCCGACGCGACGGTCGCGCCGAGGGCGAGCAGGGCAAGGATCATGAGCGGTAGAAATCGTTTCATCTTCATGCGGAGCTCTCCTCTTCTGTACCTACTGATACATCACCACGAGCTGCGGCCGATTGGCCGCGGTCCCGTTGTCGCCGGAGTAGTAGCCGATGTAGTCGGCGCCCCCGTCGTTGTTGTCGTCGAGGTTGAAGTAGACGCGGAGCTGGGTCGTTCCCGTCTTGTTGATGGCGGCGAGACCCGCGGCGTTCAAGCTGCCTTCCGACCAGTCCAGGTTGTTGGCGGCGTTCGTCAGGCTCGCGGCCTGGAGGGCGGTCGCCGCGGCCTGGAAGTCGCCCGTCTGGAGCGTCGTCGACCCGGAGAAGCCGCTCCCCGACTGGACGTCGACCCAGCAGGTGCCGTGGGTGGTGAAAGGGTTGGTGCCGGCGACCGCCCTCCGAATTGTTGGCGTCATTGGCGGCGCTCTCCGAGATGGTGTCGTAGTGGACGAGGAAGATGACCTGCTGGTTCTGCGCGTAGAGGCTTTTAGTTCTTGGGCGGGGGGAGGCCTCATGAGACTCCCAGGATACCCGCCGCCAAGCCGTCCTGTCGATTCTCGCTGAAACGCTACCTGGGCTGCACGCGCCGGTAGGGATGTCCGTTCAGGTTGCTGCAATCAAACGTGATGAAAGGTATCGAGCTGGGATCGAGGGGATCGACGTCCGGCGCAAAGATCTTGCCCTGGCAGGTCACGGTGATGGTGTTGAAGTTCGCCGCGAACTGATAGATGTAATCCACCACCGCCGTGCCGGCGAAGGTCGCCGCCGGTATCACCCCGGCGAAGTTGAGGTTCAAGAAGCGCGCCGAGAGCTTCCGCGGCCCGATGGCCCTCCAGGCGCCGATGCTGTCGCTGAACGTGAGCCCTCCGGCGCTGGCCCTACGAATCGTGGTCCCGGGACTTCGCTTCTCGGTCCCGGGACAAAGCTCCGTGGTCCCGGGACTTGCTTCCGGGGCGCGGGACCACGATCTCCGATCCCGGGACGCAGCTCGGTGGTCCCGGGACGAAGCTCAGTGATCCCGGGACTTTGCTACGTTGCCCCGGGACCCCGGTCCGCGTTCCCGGGACTTTCGCACGTGGTCCCGGGACCGAGGCTTCCATCCCTGGAAAACGGATCAAATCGAGGGATCGGGACTCGTGGTCCCGGGACCCCGGAGGGAAGTCCCGGGACCAGGACTCTGATATCCCCGGAGCGAGACTCAAAGTCCAGGGACCTGGACTCGCGGTCCCGGGACATGGAGACGTGGTCTCGGGACCCTGAACGAAAGTCCCGGGACTTTGCTCCGTGATCTCGGGACCGAGACTCCCGTCACCGGAAAACCGTCAGAACCCCGGGACTTTCGACCGCCCTTGAAGGCACCGGGAGTCAAGATCCCGGGACCCTGCAACAAAGTCCCGGGACAATTTCCCAAAGTCCCGGGACTTGGCTGCGTGGTCCCGGGACCATATCGACCCGTGAGGTTAGTTTATCGACCCGTGAGCGGACGGTATCGGCTCGTGGAGCGGCCCTCACGGCGCTGGGGCTCCCATCGACGCCTTGCGGAGATCTTCCCACGGGGGTGCAGGCCGTCCCCTCGGAGTCGTCCCACCCCCCAGCTGACAGACCTCGTCGCCAGCGACCTTGAAACCTTTCCGCCGGTTCCCTCGTCAGGTGGGGGGAAGTACGGGTCGATGCGTCTTCGAGACCCGCCACCTGCTCAAAGGGGAATGCCATGACCAGACCCGCCAAAGTCCTCACGATCGTCGCCCTCGCGCTCCTCGCGCTCCCCGTCGGCGCGGCGCTTCTTCTCGCGGGAAGCCTGGTGACCCACGGGGTCGTCACGGTGAACGTGAACGAGACGAAAGCGGGCGGCTCGCACCTCTATCTGCCGGTCCCCGCGGGTCTCCTCTACCTCGGGATGGACCTCCTGCCGCTCCTCGACCACGACGGCGATCTCAGCCGGGCGCGCCGGGAGATCGGCCCCTGGGCGCCGGTCGCCGTGGCCGCCCTCCAGTCGCTCGAGGATTGCCCCGACGCGGTGCTCGTCGACATCGAGGAGAAGGGAGAGACGGTGAAGATCGTTAAAGAGGGACGCTCGATCGAGATCCAGGTCCACGATCCGGACGGCGACGTCCAGGTCTCGCTCCCCGCCCATCTCTTCACCCGCGTCGCCCGCCAGCTCGCCTGAGCGCTCTGCCGCAGCCCTCCGGGCGCTCCCCTCGGGGAGCGCCCTCGCGACCGAAAGCCTCGGCTGCCGGCCGCCGGTACGACCGCCCAGACCACCCTCTCTACTTCGCCAGCGGTACGAGCTTCGACTTTCGAATCTTGCCGTCCCGCGTTACGAGAGGCACCCGATGGACGATGCTGGTGGAGGCGATGAGCTCGTCGGCAGGGTCGCTTCTGAAATCGAGGTCGTGGATGCCTCGGCAAATGTCGAAGGTGAGAGGCCAGGTGTGAACCTTCGACAGGGCGCGAACCACCTCTGGATCGGCCAGATCCATCTCGACCCGACCGAGTTGGACCAGCTTCGAGATCTCCCACAGGACGATTCCCGAGATGCTCCAAGTGTCAGAGGAGAGGATCTGGCGTTCTTTCCCCGTCAAGGAGCCCCGGAGGGCATGGATCAGGACGTGGGTGTCAAGATTCAGCATCCCACCGCAGGCCCGTGGTCAGGAGGTCGCCGTGCACCTGAATCTTACCTGCGAGACTCCCGATGAGGGCGGCCGATTCGGTTTGGATCGGCACTAGCTTCGCTACCGGCTTACCGTGCTTTGTAATGACGATACCCTCCGGTCCCAACCGGTCGAGGATCGCGAGACACTCCTGCTTGAACTTCGCGGCTCCGAGCGTGTTCATGGCCGTGGAGTCTAGCAGTGGACAGAAATTCTGTCCACTTCTCGAGCACCTCTGCCGCAGCCTCCGGGCGCTCCCCTCGGGGAGCGCCCTCGCGGCCGAAGGCCTCGGCCGAATGCCGGCCCCTCGGCACGCGCCTTCAGCTACCATAGGGCCCTATGCGCCTCCTCTACTCCTATCTCCGCCGCTACTGGCGGCTCGTCCTCTTCGCCCTTGTCCTCGCCGCGATCAACCAGGTGTTCTCGCTCCTCGACCCGCTGATCTTCCGCCACGTCATCGACCAGTACGCCACCCGCTACAAGGAGTACACGACCGCCCAGTTCTTCCGCGGCGTCTCGCTCCTGCTCGCCGCGGCGGTGGGGGTGGCGTTCGTGTCGCGGGTGGCGAAGAACTTCCAGGACTACTTCGTCAACGTCATCACCCAGCGGCTGGGGGCCGAGCTCTACTCGGACGGGGTGCGCCACTCGCTGGAGCTGCCCTACTCGCTCTTCGAGGACCAGCGGAGCGGCGAGACCCTGGGGAAGCTCCAGAAGGTGCGAAACGACGTCGAGAAGCTGATCGCGCTCGCCGTCAACACTCTCTTTACGACCCTCGTCGGGGTCCTTTTCGTCATGGTCTATGCATTCTCGGTGCACTGGATCATCGCACCGGTCTTCCTCATGACCGTGCCGATCCTCGGTCTCCTAAGCTCGGTGCTCTCGAAGCGGATCAAGACGATCCAGAAGGTGATCGTCGCCGAGACGACGGCGCTCGCCGGGTCGACCACCGAGTCGCTGCGCAACATCGAGCTGGTCAAGAGCCTGGGCCTCGCCGGCCAGGAGATCGGGCGGCTCAACTCGATCACCGGCAAGATCCTCAAGCTGGAGCTCCGGAAGGTGCGCTCGCTCCGGCTCCTCTCCTTCATCCAGGGGACGGCGGTCAATGCTCTGCGCACCTCGATTCTCTTTCTCATGCTCTACCTGATCTTCTCGCAGCGGATCACGGTCGGGCAGTTCTTCTCCCTCTTCATCTACTCGTTCTTCATCTTCGGGCCGCTCCAGGATCTGGGGACGATGATCAACACCTATCGGGAGACCGAGGCGTCGCTCGACAGCTTCCAGGCCATCCTCGACCTCCCCGTCGAGGCCCGGCCGGCGAACCCGGTCGCCTTGGGCGAGCTCGGCGCCCTCCGCTTCGAGGAGGTGGGCTTCACCCATCAGACCGCCGCCTCCCCGGCGCTCTCCGGCGTCTCGTTCGCCGTCGACCGCGGCGAGACCGTCGCCTTCGTCGGCCCCTCGGGCTCGGGGAAGACGACCCTCGTCAAGCTCCTGGTCGGCCTCTACACGCCGCAGCGCGGGCAGATCCTCTACAACGGGAAGCCGGGGACGGCGATCGATCTGGACGAGCTTCGGGCGCAGATCGGCTTCGTCACCCAGGACACCCAGCTCTTCTCGGGCTCGATCCGCGAGAACCTCCTCTTCGTCAACCCGAGCGCCACCGACGCCGAGTGCCTGGAGATGCTCCAGAAGGCCGCCTGCGACAGCCTCCTGGCGCGCGCCGACCGCGGTCTCGACACGGTGATCGGCGAGGGCGGCGTCAAGGTCTCGGGCGGCGAGAAGCAGCGCCTCTCGATCGCCCGCGCGCTGCTGCGCCGCCCCCGCCTCCTGGTCTTCGACGAGGCGACCTCGTCGCTCGACTCGCTGACCGAGGAGGAGATCACCGAGACCATCCGCGAGGTCGCCTCCGAGCAGGTGATGACGATCCTGATCGCCCACCGCCTCTCGACGGTGCTCCACGCCGACCGCATCCACGTCCTCGAGCACGGCCGGATCATCGAGGCCGGGCAGCACTCGGAGCTGTTGGAGAAGAAGGGGCTCTACTACGCCATGTGGCGGCAGCAGGTGGGGGAGAGGCGGCCGGCGCGGGCTCCGGTCCCCCCGGCACCGCGGCTGGCGGCGGGGGGGTAGGGGGCGGCTTCCCGAGACCTGGCGAAGTCTTTCCGCGAGTTGGAAGTCGGGCACGTGGTATCCTCTACCGCCTCGTTCACGGCTACGCCGTCCACGTGACCTATGATCGACCTCAAGAAATCCCCCCCCGAGCTGTTCGCCCAGGTTCTCGAAGGGAACCTCCGGAGCATCGGGCCGGCGCGCAAGCTCTACGGCCATTTCGCCGAGGCGGTCCGGGTGCGGCTTGCGGCGGAGTGCGCCTGGGTCGTGGGGGAGGACGGCGAGCTTCTCATGCTACGCGGAGACTCCGGGCTCGAGGAGCGCGAGCGGACGCTCGACTTCCTCCGCGGCGGGCATCCGAGCCTGGCGCGGACGGTGGTGCTGGCGCGGGTGACGGTGCACGGCCGGCAGCTGGCGGTGGTGGGGGCGGCGCGGCGGGAGCGCGATCTCGGTCAGTCCGCCCGGCGGACGCTCGACCGCCTCTGCGGCGTGCTCGCCGCCGAGCTCGCCTGGCGGGAGGAGCAGCGTCTGGGGCGGGTGCTCGACCGCATCCGCGGCAAGATCGCCTCGGAGCTCCGGCCGCGCGACCTCGCCTATCAGATCCTGGACGGCCTCCACCAGCTGGTGGACTACGACCACTCGTCCGCCTTTCTCACCTGGGAGCCGGCCGGCGGTCTCTTCCGGATCGAGGCCGAGAAGGTCGTCTGGACCAAGGGCAAGAGCGCTTTCGTGGGGCACGAGCTCCCCATGCCGGCGGCGATGGTGTCGGAGCTCACGGGGGCCCCGGGCCTCCGCCGCCTGGCCGGGGACGGCGACGGCGACCCCTTCTGGAGCCTCTTGAGCTACCACCGGGGACGCGGCATTCCGTCCCCCACGAGCCTGCTCTGCGCGCCGCTCTACTATAGCGGCGAGTTCCTGGGGCTGCTCAAGATCGCGGCCTGGAAGCGCCGGCCGTTCGACCGCTGGGACGAGTCGGTCGTCGAGCGCTTCCTGCCCGCTGCGGCGGTGTCGATCCGCAACGCCCGGGTCAACCTGTCGCTCGAACGCCAGGCCATCCAGTCCGAGCTCAAGGCCTCCCTGGTGACCCTGGCCTCCGCGGTGGCCCACGACGTCAACAACGCCGTGGGGACGATCCTGCCTCTCGTGCAGCAGGTGCGCGCGGACCTCGCGCGGGGCACCCTCGATCCGCAGACCCTGGACCAGGACCTGGCGGTCGTCGTCGAGAAGGCGCTTCTCTGCCAGCGCATCTTCTCCAACATGCTGCGGGTGGCGCACACCGGCCGCGCCGGGGACGGGCCGGTGAATTTGAACCAGGTGGTCGAGGAGACCCTGCCGTTCTTCGCCGGCCAGGCGCACAGGCGCGGGGTCGAGCCGGTGCTCGATCTGGCGCCCGAGCTGCCGCTGGTGCGCTTCTCGCGCCAGGACCTGCAGCACATGGTGCTCAACCTGGTGGGCAACTCGCTCGACGCGATGGCGGAAATGCCGGAGATGTCCGAGGCGACGGGGACGGGGGGACGGCTCCGGATCTCCACCCGCGAGGAGGACGGCGGGGCGCGGCTGGTGATCGAGGACGACGGCCCGGGCATCGGACCCGAGCTGCTGGAGAAGGTGCAGGAGCCGTTCTTCACCACCAAGGAGGGCGGCACCGGCTTGGGCCTCGCCATCTGCCGGGCCCTCGCCTGGCAGAACGGTGGACATCTCACGATCGCGAGCGCTCCGGGTGCCGGAACGCGGGTCACCGTCGAGCTGCGGCTCGCCAAACCCGCCAAACCCGCCAATGCCGCCAATACCGCCAATGACGCCAGTGAGGAAGCGCCGGTGAGCGAGGCGGTGACGGGATGAGCCGGCAACATCGGATCCTGGTGGTGGACGACGACGCCGGCCTGCGGCGGACGCTCGAGCGCATCCTCGAGCCGCCCTACGACGTCGAGGCGGTCGCCGGCGCCACCGAGGCGCTGGCGCGGGTCGCCGGCGAGGAGTTCGACCTCGCCCTCCTGGACGTGCGTTTGAAAGAGGGCGACGGCTACAGCCTGTGCAAGGCGCTCCGCCTCTTAAGGCCGCAGATGGACGTCATCCTCATCACCGGCTCGATCTCCGAGCCAGACGAGAAGCTCTTCCGCTCCCTCGAAGAGGGCGCCTTCTACTTCCTCTTCAAACCGTTCGACCGCCGGGTGCTGCTCGCCCTGGTCGAGCGTTGCCTGCGCCTGCAACGGGAGCGCTTCGCCAAGGAGCGCTACGCCTCCGAGCTGGCGGCGGACCTGGAGCGGGCGCGGCGCTTCCAGCAGAGCCTCGTGCCGCGCGAGCCCGTGGCCGCCTTCGGCTGGCGGGTGGAGGGCCGGCTGCTGTCGTGCGACGCTCTGGGCGGCGATTTCTACGTCGCCCAGGTGGACGGCGAGGGGCTGGTGGTCGCGGTCTGCGACATCGTGGGCCACGGGGTCAGCGCCGCCATGTACGCCGGCATGCTGCGCTCGACCTTGAGCGCCGCCTGGCGGCGGGGGGCCGATCCCACCCGGGTTTCGCGCGAGCTTCTGGCCGGGATCGATTTCCTGGAGGGCGCCACCTGCGCCACCCTGGTCTACGCTCTCCTCCTGCCGGACGGCCGGGTGCGCGTCCTCGGCGCCGGCCACCCGCCGCTCCTCTGCCTGCGCGCGGACGGCAGCACCTTCCGGATCGCCTCGACCGGCCCGCTCCTCCACTGGATGCTCCGCGACCGCCCGCTGCCCGCCCGGGAGATCGCCCTCGCTCCGGGCGACCGCCTGCTGGCCCTGACCGACGGCGCCTTCGAGGTCCGCAGCCCAGCCGACCAGGAGCTGAGGCTCGACCGCCTGGAAGAGGCCTTCGCCAGCCACCGGGGCGATCCTGCCGGCGAGACCCTGGACGCGCTCCTCGAACGGGTCCTCGCTCACGGTGCGGGGCGACCGGTGGCGGACGACGTGACGCTGGTCCTGGTCGAGCGAACCGGCTAGAGCCGTGCCCTTCTCCCTCGGGTACAATGGCCGCGCACCCCAGGATCCAGGGAGGAGTTTCCAATGCTCGAAATGCTCGAGAGCACGAGTGAAGGGGCCGCGAGCCGTCCAGCCGCGGGGGAGGACTGGCGCGCCACCCACCGGGCGCTGTCCGCCGAGGATCTCCATTTCCGGGAGATCGCGAGGCTCGATCCGGAGTTCCTCGACCGCTCGCGTTTCAAGGTCCTCGACGAGAAAAGGGAGCTCGTCTATTTCCACCTCCAATCGTGGCCCACCTTCGTCGGCCGCGAGAAGCTCGGCGAGATGAAGCGGGCGAGCCTCGCCGTCTGCAATCTCTTGAGGAGCATCCCGGCGCGCATCTTCGGGAACGACCCGCAGAAACTCAATGCATTCTACCGGCTCGGCTCCCCCCTCCGCGCCGAGCTCGTCTTCTCGCCGCCGAGCGGGATCGAGAGCTCCGTTTGCCGGGGCGACTTCATCGACACTGCCGACGGTTTCAAGTGCATCGAGTTCAACTTCACCCCCAACCTCGGTGGTTGGGAGAGCACGATCCTCGTCGGCATGCACCAGCAGGTGCCGGCGACCGCCGCCTTCCTCGACAGCCTCGCGGTCCCCTGGTCCTACCCGCCGACCCTCTGCCTCTTCTTCCGCCACGTTTTGACGGTGCTGCGGGAAAACCGGCTGGCGGAAGAGGGCGAGGTGAATGTGGCCTTCACCCTCGAACCCGACGAAGCCACGGCGGAGAGGGATCGGCATCAGCCGCATTTCGAGGCGGAGCTGGCCAAAGCCTGCGAGCTCGAGGGGGTGAAAGCCAAGGCTCAGGCGTTCCTGTGCTTCTACCCGGAGCTCGAAATCAGGCAGAAGAACATCTTCTTTCGCGACACCCGAATCCACGCCGTGGTCGAGATCTCCCTGGGGGTCACCTCGGCTCCGGTCTTCCGGGCCTTCAAGACGGGCCGGGTCGCCATCTTCAACGGTCCCACCGAGATGGCCCTCTCGAACAAACGCAATGTGGCGCTCCTCTCCGAGCACGACTCCTCGGACCTCTTCAGCCCGGAGGAGCGCGAGACCATCCGTCGCCACATCCCCTGGAGCCGCCCGGTGGTCGACGGGCCGGTGCGGTTCCGCGGCGAGGAGGTGGCGCTCGCGGAGCTGCTGGCAAACGAGAAGGACCGCCTGGTCCTGAAGAATGCCACCTCGTGCGGCGGCAAGGGGGTGTCCCTCGGGGCGTTCACGCCGGCTGCCGAGTGGGAGGAGCTGATCCGGACGGCCTTCGCGAGCGGCAACTGGGTCGTCCAGGAGCGGATCGAGTCGCTGCCCTACCTCTACCAGAGCGGCGAGTCGGGCTGCTCGGTGCACGACGTGATCTGGGGGCCCTTCCTCTTCGGCCAGGCCTATGCCGGGATGATTCTGCGGATGCAACCGAAGGCGGACGGGGGCGCCGTCAACCTGAGCCTGACGGCGACGGAGGGTATCCTGCTCGAGGTCGACAGCCCGTAGACACGACCTTGGAGGGCGGTCCTGGCTCCGTTGGCTCCTGCGGGCGGACTCCTTCGGGCGCTTCGCGCAGCCAGTCGCCCGTCCTCGGAACCCAACAGAGCCAGGACCGGCCGGCTCAGGCGGAGCGCCCGGTCCCTACTGGATCGGCGCCGCGAGCGAGGCCGCGCGGGCGGCCATCTTGAACCAGAAGGGTTTCGCCTGGAGCTCTGCGAGCGTCATCTTTCGGGCGCGGGCGAAATCCGCTTCGAGCATGCGCTCGACCTGCCCGGCGAGGCGCGGGTCGTCGAAGATCGCCGTGATCTCGAAGTTGAGCCGGAAGGAGCGGTTGTCGAGATTCGCCGTGCCGACGCCGGCCGTCGTATCGTCGACGAGGAAGACCTTCTGGTGGAGGAAGCCGGCCTCGTAGCGGAAGATCTCGACCCCGGCCTCGATCATCTCGCCGACGAAGGCGAACGCCGAGAGGTAGACGAGGAGGTGGTCGGGGTCGTTCGGGATGAGGATGCGGACCTCGACGCCGCGGAGCGCCGCCAGATGCAGGGCGCCGACGACCGCCGGGTCGGGCACGAAGTAGGGGCTGGTGATCCACACCCGGCGGCGGGCGGTCAGGATCACCTCCTGGAACATCAGGCTCGCCGTCTCCAGCGGGTCGGCCGGCCCCGAGGCGAGGATGAGGGTGACGACGTCGCCGCCCGAGGTACAGGGGTGGGCGATCCAGTCGAGCTCCAGGGTCTGCTCGGTCGCCCAGCGCCAGTCGTCGAAGAACGCGTGCTGCATGCCGAGCACCGCGGGCCCCTCGATGCGGACATGGGTGTCCCGCCAGGCTCCCAGGCGCGGGCTCTTGCCCAGATACTCGTCGCCCACGTTGTGCCCGCCGATCCAGCCCACCCGGCCGTCGGCGACGACGATCTTCCGGTGGTTCCTGAAGTTGAGCTGGAAGCGGTTGCCGAGCCCGCGGGTGGGGTAGAACGGTGAGGCCGCGACCCCGCCGGCCCGGAGCTCCAGGAGGTAGGCTCTGGGGAGACCTCGGCTGCCCCACTCGTCATAGAGAAAATAGACCCGCACCCCCTTGGCGGCCTTGCTCAGGAGATGCGCCTTGAGCTGCCGGCCGAGCTCGTCGTCATGGACGATGAAGAACTGGACGAGCACGTACTGCTCGGCCCCGTCGATGCCGGCGAAGATGCTGTCGAAGGTGGCCCAGCCGTCGACCAGGAGCTCGACCGCGTTGCCGCGGAGGAAGGGGATCGTGGCGAGGGCGACGGCGGCCCGGGCGTCGGTGCGCTCGACCGCGACGACGAACGGCTGCACCGCCGCCGCGTCGCTCCGCGACGAGCTCGCCTCCAGGAGCTGCCGGGCGACGACGTAGCCGCGGAACTTCGAGCGCCCGAGGACGAGGTAGGCCGGTACCGTCAGATAGGGGAAGGTGTTCAAGGCCACCACCCAGGCGATCGTGCCCTGGGGGGTGCGCACCGAGAGGAGCGCGTGGAGAGAGCAGAGGAGCCCGGCGAAGTGGCAGACGAGAAGGAGCAGGGCCAAGGCGGTTCTCCAGGCGAGAGCGGGTCAGCTACCGGGACCTCGGAGCGTCAGTGTACCTGGGGACGGCGGCGGGAGCATCTCACGGATTAGAGCGGGGAGACCCCGAGCGCCGCGGTGGCCACGTCGTGGACCGGCGTCGCCACGCCGGTCTGCCTCCCCAGGCGGGAGACGGCGCCGGAGAGCTCTTCGATCTCGGTCGGTCCGCCGGCCTCCACGTCCAAGAGGAAGCTCGGCTTCATCCCCCTGGGGAGGGACTCGACGTTGGCGAGGATCTTCTCCTCGTCCTCGGCACCGAGGGCGACCCCCAGAGCCCGGGCGACGGCAGCCACCTCGCCGACCGCCCGTTCGAGGAGGAGGGGGCCGAGCGGCGCCTCGCGAACCGGGCCGATGGGCGCCCGGGCGAGGCCGCAGGCGGCGGACATGGCGGTGATGAAGATGAACTTCCGCCAGAGATCGGCGGTGATGTCCTCCGACGCCCGGGCCTCGGCGCCCGCGGCGCGGAACGCGGCGGCGATGCGCTCGGCCCGGCCGGAGGTCCCGCCCGCGCGCTCGCCCACGATCACCCGCTGGAAGTCGCTCCGCCGCTCGACGACCCCCGGCCCCACCCGCACGGCACTGATCTGGGTGAGACCGCCGAGCACCCGCTCCGCCGGCACCCCACCCGCGATCAGGCGCTCCGCGGCCTCCACCCCGTTGAGGAGGGGGAGGATCACCGCCCCGGCCTCGGCGAGGAGCCGGGCCGCCGGGACGATCTCCGGCAGCGAGTACCCCTTGATCGCGACGATCGCGAGCTCGGCCCCGGCAAGCTCCCCCGGCTCACCGGCCGCCTGCACCGCCACGGTGAAGCTCCCCTCCGGAGTGCGGACTTCGAGGCCCCGCTCGCGGAGCGCCGCCAGGTGGTCGCCCCGCGCCAGCAGGCCGACCTCGTTGCCGGCCCGCGCCAGGGCGCCCCCGAAGTAGCCGCCCACCCCGCCCGCTCCCAGAATCGCGATTCTCATGGCTCACTGACCTCCGTCTTTATGTTTGCTCTGCATCCGCAGCACCTCGGCGAGCACGGAGAGGTCCTCGCGGGCGGCGATCACCAGGGCGCGGACGGAGGAGCCGGGAGCTGAGATCTCGGCGTCCGTGGAGACGGCGTCGTTCTTCGCCTCGTTCAAGGTGAGCCCGGCGAAGGCGAGCGCCGTCGCTACATCTTTGCGCACCCGGGTGGAGTGCTCGCCGATGCCGCCGGTGAAAACGAGAGCATCGATCCCGCCGAGCACCCCGGTCATGGCTCCCACCGCGCGGCGCAGGGTGTGAACGAAGATCCCATAGGCGAGCTTGGCGCGGTCGTTCCCGGCGTCCGCGGCATCCAGCACCTTCCGCAGGTCCCCGGAGATGCCGGAGACTCCCAGCAGGCCCGAGCGCTGGTTCAAGGCTTCCTCCAACTCGGCGGCGTCCATGCCGTACTGTCGCTCCAGATAGAGGAGGAGGCCGGGATCGAGCGAGCCGGAGCGGGTGCCCATCATCACCCCTTCGAGCGGGGTAAAGCCCATGGTGGTGTCGACCGAGCGGCCCTCGCGGATCGCGGTCACCGAGCAGCCGCTCCCCAGATGGCAGACGACGAGCCGGCTCGGCACCTGGCCGAGCAGCTCCTTCGATCGGCGAACGGCGTACGCCACGGAGAGGCCGTGGAAACCGAAGCGGCGGAGGCCCCAGTCCCGGGTCCACTCGTAGGGGATGGCATAGACCGCCGCGGCGTCGGGAATCGTCGTTTGGAAGGTGGTGTCGAAGGCGGCGATCTGGGGGACGTTGGGAAAGGTTTCGATCGCGGCGTCGATCAGCTCCAGGGCCTTCCCCGTATGGAGCGGGTCGATCTCGGCGAGGTCGGAGAGCGCCTTGCGGGTAGCCTCGTCGAGGCGCACGGCCTCCCGGAAATGAAGACCGCCATGGACCAGCCGATGACCGATCGCATCCGGTGCGGGGAGATGGCGCAGGCGTTCGAGCGCCGCTCGGGCGGCCTCTTCGCCCCCCGCCCAATCTTCGTTGCCCTCCGCCTCGATTTTCTCCGTCGCCGCTTCCAAAAGCGACCACTTGAGGCTGCTCGATCCGGCGTTCAAGACGAGGACGCGGCGCGGGGCCGGCGCTACCCCGGCCACTTCCACGTCCGGATCTCCTCCGGGTCGTTGCCGTAGGTCTCGATGAAGTCCCGGTGATCGCGGAGCGCCCGCTCGTAGCGTTCGATCACGTCGCTCGCGAGCGAGGCCAGCCGCGGCGAACGGCGGAGCGCCTCGTTCGCCAGCTGGTAGCGGCTGATGCCGTTTCGTACCGTCATGTCGAAGGGGGTCGTCGTCGTCCCCTCCTCCTGGTAGCCGAAAACATGGAAGCGGTGCGGTTCGGGCCGGGAGAAGAGGAGCTGGCGGGCGGCGGAGGGATAGCCGTGGAAGGCGAAGATCACGTCGACGTTCTTCGGGAAGAGCCGGGCGAAATTGTCGTCGTTCATGCCGTGCGGATGCTCGCGCGGGGTGTCGAGGACGAGGAGGTCGAGCACGTTCACCACCCGTACCCGGAGCTCCGGCAGATCCTTCCTGAGGAGTGCCGCCGCCGCCATGATTTCGAGAGTCGGGGTGTTGCCGGCAGCGGCCAGGACCACATCCGGATCCTCGCCGTCCCCGGTGCTCGCCCAGCGCCAGATCGAGGCGCCGGCCCTCCGGTGCTCGATCGCCTCGTCGAGCGAGAGCCACTGCGGCATCTCGTTCTTGGTCGCGATGATCAGGTTGACGTAGTCGCGGGTCTTCAAGCAGTGATGGACGGTCGTCAGGAGCGTGTTGGCGTCGGGCGGCAGGTAGATGCGGAAGACCGAGCCCTTCTTGTTGAGCAGCATGTTGATGAAGCCCGGCCCCTGGTGCGAGTAGCCGTTGTGGTCCTGGCGCCAGCCGTCGGAGGTCAGGAGGTAGTTGAGCGAGGAGATGGGCTTTCGCCACGGCACCTCCTTGCTCGTCTTCAAGAATTTCGAATGCTGGTTGACCATGCCGTCGATAATGGCGATGAACGCCTCGTAGCAGGGGAAGATCCCGTGCCGGCCGGTCAGCAGGTACCCTTCGAGCCATCCCTCGCACATGTGCTCGGAGAGGATCTCCATCACCCGTCCGCCGGGGGAGAGGTTGCAATCCTTGTTCTCCGTCGGCCAGGTGAAAGCGCGATCGGTCGCCTCGAAGACCGCCTGGAGCTTGTTCGAGGTCGTCTCGTCCGGGCAGACGAGCCGGAAGTTGCGGGTTTCCTCGGTGCGGCGGAAGAGGTCTCGCAAGTAGTCGCCCACGGGGGCCACGGCTCCGGCGTAGTCGCAGCCGCGGCCGGAGATCTTCACCTCGTAGGTCGCGATTTCGGGGAGGTCGAGATCGCGGCGTAGGTTGCCGCCGTTGCCGTTCGGGTTCATCCCCAGGCGCAGGTCGCCCTCCGGGCAGCCGGCGAGGACCGCCGCGACGGGCCGGCCGGTCGGGTCGAACAGCTCCTCCGGCTTGTAGCTCCGTAACCACCCCTCGACGGCGGCGAGCGCCGCGGGGTCGGTGCGCGGCTCGGTGATCGGTACCTGATGGGCGCGCCAGGTCCCGGCGAGCGGCTCGCCGTGCCACTCCGCGGGTGCGCCCATCCCTTTGATCGAACGCAGGACGAGCATCGGCCAGGCCGGCCGCTCGCGCGGGTGGCCGGCGCGAGCATCCTCCTGAATGCCGCGGATTTCGCCGTGCGCCCAGTCGAGGGCGTCGGCGAACGCGGTATCCAGATCTTTCCCCTCGACGATCCGCGGCAGCCAGCCGTAGCCCCGGTAGAGGAGGTCGATCTCCTCGTCGCTCATGGCGCCGGAAATCGTTTTCGACGAGATCTTGTAGGAGTTGTCGTGGAGGATGGGGAGGACCGCGCCGCAGGTCTTGGGATCTAGATATTTCGTCCCGTGCCAGGCGGTGGCGGTGGGGCCGGTCTCCGCCTCGCCGTCGCCGACGATCACGGCGACCAGCAGATCCGGGTTGTCGAGCGCCGCCCCGAATCCCTTGGCGAGGGCATAGCCGAGCTCGCCCCCCTCGTGGATGACGCCGGGGATGCCGGGGTTCAAATGGCTGGGGAATCCCCCCGGCCAGGAAAAGGCGCGGACGAGCTTGTGGAGACCGACCGTGTCGCGGGTCAGGTCCGGGTAGAACTCCTCCATCGTCCCTTCGAGATAGAGGTTGGCGAGGTTCGCCGGCGCACCGTGGCCGGGGCCGGTGATGAGGAGGACGCTCGCCCGCGTCTTTTGGACCAACCGGTTCAAGTGCGCGTAGACGAGGTTGATCCCCGGCACCGTTCCCCAGTGCCCGAGGAGCCGCTCCTTGATGTGCTCGGGTTTAAGCGGCTCTTTTAGAAGAGCGTTCGATTTGAGATAGATCTGCGCCGCGCCGATATAGTCCGCGGCGCGGCGGTAGAGCTTCAGGTTTTCGAGCTCGGTGGGTTCCAGCATGGGGTTACTCCTTTTTCCGCGCACACGCTCTCGTACGACTACCCGACCTTCGCCTCTTCCTCCGTGATCGTCGGCTCCACCCAGGTCCGCCCGTCCATGGCGATCAAGGTGTGGGAGGAGGGTGGGCCCCAGGTGCCGGCGGGATAGACCGGCAGATCGCTCGCCCCCTGCTCCTCCCAGTAGTCGAGGATCGGCATGACCACCTTCCAGGCCTCCTCCACCTGGTCGCCGCGCATGAAGAGCGTGGCGTCGCCGCGCATGACGTCCAGGAGCAGGGTCTCGTAGGCCTCGGGCTCGGGGACGTTGAACGCCTCCTTGTAGCTGAAGCGGGTCTCGACCGGCGCCAGGCGGATGGCCGAGCCCGGGCGCTTGGCCTGGAAGCGGAGGACGATCCCCTCGTCGGGCTGGATGCGGAGGAGGAGCCGGTTGGGCTCCATCTCGCCGATCGCCGAAGGGGGGAAGCTCTGGTGCGGCACCGGCCGGTACTGGATGCAGGCTTCGGAGACGTGGAGGGGCAGGCGCTTGCCCGTCCGCAGGTAGAACGGGACCCCCTGCCAGCGCCAGTTGTCGACGAAGAGCTTCATGGCGACGAAAGTCTCGGTCGTCGAGTGGGGGTCGACCCCCTGCTCGCCCCGGTAGCCCGGCACCTTCTCCGTTCCGATCAGGCCGGCCGTGTACTGGCCGCGCTCGACGAACTCGTGGACGCTGCCCGGCTCGAAACGGCGGATGGCTTTCAATACATCGGATTTCTTGTTGCGCAGCTCGTCCGCCGAGAACGACACCGGCGGCTCCATGGCGATCAGGCAGAGGATCTGGAAGAGGTGATTCTGCACCATGTCGCGGAGCGCGCCGGCCCCCTCGTAATAGCCGCCCCGCCCCTCGACCCCGACCTGCTCGGCGACGGTGATCTGCACGCTGTCGATGTAGCGCCGGTTCCAGAGCGGCTCCTGCACCGAGTTGGCGAAGCGGAAGGCGAGGATGTTCTGCACCGGCTCCTTGCCCAGATAGTGATCGATACGGTAGATCTGCGACTCGGCGAAGCACTTGGTCAAAAAGACGTTCAGATCGTGGGCGGTATCGTAGTCGTGCCCGAACGGCTTCTCGCAGACGAGCCGGGTGTGCTCGCGATCGTCGGCGAGGCCGACGTCCCCGAGGTGCTGGGCGATCATCCGCACGACGGTGGGCGGGGTCGCCAGATAGAAGACCCGGTTGGCGGCGGTGCCCCAAGCTTTGTCGAGATCGGAGAGCTTCTCCGCCAGGGCCTTGTAGGCTGCCGGGTCGCTGAAGTCGGCCTGATCGTAGGCGAGGTGGGCGGCGAAGCGCCCCCAGGCCTCGTCCTCCGTCTTTCCCCGCCGGCTGAACTGGTCGACGCCCGCTTTCAGGTGGGCGGCGAAGTCGGCGGCGGGGACGACGCGGTCCAGGGCGATCACCTGGAAACTATCGGACAGGCGCTTGTCGAGCCAGAGATTGTAGAGCGCGGGGATGAGCTTCCTCCAGGTGAGGTCGCCGCCGCCGCCGAAGATGACGAAGGCCGTGGGGCCTACGGGTGTGGGCATTCCGGGGTTCTCCCTCTCAGGTGATCGTTCAGTCGAGGCCGAGCTCGGCGAGCGCCGCTCGGGTCGAGTCGTAGCCGCGGTGCCAGATGGCGCGGAGCCCGAGCGAAGCGGCGACCTCGACGAACATCTGGCGATCCTCGATGTAGACCGTCCGCGCGGGCTCGGCCTGGGCGATGTCCAATGCGATGCGAAAGATGTCCTCGTCCGGCTTTCTGAAGTGAACGTAGGAGGAGACGATGAAGAAATCGACGAACTCGGCGAGCTTGAAGCGCTCGATGCGATCGGCGGTCACCTCGCGCCCCTCGTTCGACACCACGGCCACCTTCAGCCCATGCCGGGCTTTCAGGTCGCAGACGAGATCGATCATCTCCGGGAAGGCGCGCGCCTCGCCGAGGACGAAGTCGATCACGTCCTGCCGGCTGAAGCTCCGCGGCTCGAAGAAGATGATCCGGTCGAGGTAGGTGTTGAGCCCCATCTTCCCCGACTCATAGGTGTCATAGGTCAGGTGGTGGCGCTCGTCCATCTCCGCCGGGTCGACACCGAAGTGCTCGGCGGTCTTGTGGCGCAGGGTGCGGTCCCAACCGTTGGTCAGGAGCACTCCGCCCAGGTCGGTGAAGATGTGGGTGATCTCGGTAGGCAAATTAGGCATTGGTATTGCGGGCCTGTCCAAAGGCCCGCCCCTCTCCTCTCTCGCGGCCCATCATACCCCGGCGCCCCGGCGCCCCCGTCGGCTGCCGCCGCCGGAGCCTGAAACGACGGGATGCAAAGGGGCCGCCACTCGACCGGCGCAGTAGTAGCCAGGATCGCCCTGTGCATGCTATACGTACTCGATGTGGCTGGAATGGGATGAGGAGAAGGCCGCCCGCAACGAGCGCCGGCACGGCGTCACTTTCGAGGAAGCGGCGACCTGCTTCTACGATCCCCTCCAGGTGGCCTATTCCGACCCGGACCACAGCGAAGACGAAGACCGGGAGATCCTGATCGCACACTCGGAACACGGCAGGCTGCTGCTGGTCGTCTACACCCTTCGTGAAGAGGCAGTCCGGATCATCTCGGCACGGCAGCCGACGCGCAAGGAGACCCAAGACTATGAGAACGGAATATGAGCTCGACAAGCTGAAGGTCAAGCGGCGGGGACCTCTGCCGGCGTTCCGCGATGCCGCAGGGCGGCCGATGAAGGTCCGCATCACGATCACCCTGGACCAGGACCTGGTAGAGCACTTCAAAACAGAGGCGGCCAAACCTGGCTCTCTGCCCTACCAGACCCAGATCAACCAGGCCCTCCGCAAAGCAGTGCTAGAGGACGAGTTGCGGCCGGAACAGACAGGCGCCATCAAGGATGCGCTGCTCAAGGACCCGGATTTTTTGCGTGAAGTCGCCCATCAACTCGAAGCCCTGGGAAGCCGATAGGGTCAAATTCGCACAACGTATCCACCACCGGCTACAGGCAGGTGGGGACCTTACTTAGGGGATCGGAAGCGCCGGTCAGGAGACGCGGACCGCCGCCTCCTTCCCCTCGACCGCCTGGAGTAGCTTGCCGTAGGAGTCGAAGAACTTCTTCACCCCTTCCTCCTCCAGCTCGCGGTAGACCTGGCTCTCGTCGATCCCCAGCTTCTTCAGGCTCTCATAGGCGGCATGGGCGGCGGGGAGATCGTCGTGGATGCGGACCGCGGGGTTGCCGTGGTCGCGGTAGGCGGTGAAGGTCTCTGGCGGCACCGTGTTGACGCTCTGGGGCGCCACGAGCGCCTCGACGTAATAGAGGTCCGGGAGGTTCGGGTCCTTGGTCGAGGTCGAGGCCCAGAGCGGCCGCTGGGCGTGAACGCCCTTCGTCTTGAGCTTGGCGAAACGCTCGCCACCAAAGATCTCCTCAAAAGCTTCGTAGGCGACCCGGGCGTTGGCGATGGCGAACTGGCTGCGGAGCCCCTTCGCGAGCTGCTTGTCGTCTGCCGAGCGCTTCTCGTCCTTCAGGATCGCATCGAGCTTCTTGTCGACGTTGGTGTCGACCCGGCTGACGAAGAAGGAGGCGACGCTCCTTATGCGGTCGACGGGCAAACCTTTCTCCACCCGCTCCTCCAGGGCCGAGAGGTAGGCCTCCATCACCTGGCGGTAGCGTTCGACCGAGAAAAGCAGGGTGATGTTGATGTTGATCCCCTCGGCCAGGCACTGGCGGATGGCGGGGATCCCCTCTTCGGTGCCGGGGATCTTGACCATGACGTTCGGCCGGGCGCAGGACTGCCAGAGCCGCCGCGCTTCTTCAAGCGAGCCCTCGGTGTCGAGCGCCAGGCCGGGGCCGACCTCGATCGAGACGAAGCCGTCGTCGCCGCCGGTCGCGTCGTACACCTTGCGGAAAGCGTCGGCCGCGCCGCGGACGTCCGAGACCTCCAGCGACTCGAAGACGTCGGCCGGATCCTTGTGCTGCCCGCCGAAGCGCCGGATGTCGTCGTCGTAGAGGTCGGATTCGGCGATCGCTTTCTCGAAGATCGTGGGGTTCGAGGTCATCCCCTTCAAACCGTCCTCTTCGATCATCTTCTTGAGCACCGGGCCCTCGTAGATGTCGCGGCGGATGTAGTCGTACCAGACGCTCTGGCCGAGATCGGAGAGTTTCTTGAGCGGGTTCATGGCGATATCCTCTTATTTCTACCCTTTGAGCAGGGCCTTGGCTTTTTGAACGACGTTGTCGACGCTGAAGCCGAGCTCCTTGAGCACGACTTCGCCCGGGGCCGAGGCGCCGAAGCGGTCGACGGCGATCGAGTCGCCCCGGTCGCCCACGAAGCGCCGCCAGCCGAAGGAGACCCCGGCCTCGATCGACAGGCGCGCCGTGACGTCGGGAGGCAGGACCCGGTCCCGCACCTCCTGGGTCTGGCGCTCGAAGATCTCCCAGGAGGGCATGGAGACGACCCGGGTGGGGATGCCGTCGGCCTCGAGCTTCTCGCGCGAATCGAGCGCGAGGGTCACCTCGGAGCCGGTGGCGATGAGGATCAGCTTTGGTTTGTCGCCGCTCGCCTCGGCGAGGACGTAGGCGCCCTGCGCCAGCCCCGACGCGGGGGCGAGCTTGGCGCGGTCGAAGGTCGGGAGCTTCTGGCGGGCGAGGACGAGCGCTACCGGCCCCTCCTTGTAGCCCATGAGCCAGCGCCAGGCCTCGACCGCCTCGTTGGCGTCGGCCGGGCGGACGACGGTCATCCCCGGCATGGCGCGGAGCGAGGCCAGGTGCTCGACCGGCTGGTGGGTGGGGCCGTCCTCGCCGAGGCCGATCGAGTCGTGGGTCCAGACGAAGATCACCGGCAGCTCGTTGAGTGCCGCCAGGCGGACCGACGGCCGCATGTAGTCCGAGAAGGTGAAGAAGGTGGCGACGAACGGCCGGGCGCCGCCGTGGTAGGAAATACCATTGGCGATGCCGGCCATGGCATGTTCGCGCACCCCGAAGTGGAAGTTCCGCCCCTGGCCGGTGGCGCCGTCGAAGCTCTGGAAATTCTTGAGCGAGGTGCTGGTCGAGGTCGAGAGGTCGGCGTCGCCGCCCAGGAGCCAGGGGACGTGGGCGGCGATGGCGTTCATCGCTTTGCCGGCGGCGGCGCGGGTCGCCTCCTTCTCGCCGGCTTTCCAGACCGGCAGGTCCTTGTCCCAGCCCTCGGGGAGGGCGAGCGCCCAGGCGTCCTGCCATTCCTTGGCGAGATCGGGGAACTTCTCGGTCCAGGTCTTGAAGCGCCCCTCCCAGTCGTCTTGAGCGGCCTTGCCGCGGTCGATCGCGGTGCGGAAGTGCGCCAGGGCCTCCGGCGGCTCGTAGAACGGCTCCTCCCACTCCCAGCCGAGCTGCTTTTTGGTGCGGGCGACCTCTTCTTTCCCCAGCGGGCTGCCGTGCGCCTCCGACGTCCCCCCCTTGTTGGGCGAGCCGTAGCCGATCGTCGTCTTGATGATGATCAAGGACGGCCGGTTGATCTCGACTTCCGCCTTCTTGAGCGCCGCCTCGATCGCCGCTAAATCCGTGTTGCCGTCCTCGACCTGGAGGACGTGCCAACCGTAGGCCTCGTAGCGCTTCCCGACATCCTCGGTGAAGGTCACCCGGGTGGGGCCGTCCAGGCTCACTTCGTTGCTGTCATAGAGGAAGGTGAGCTTGCCGAGCCCGAGGTGGCCGGCGAGGGACGAGACCTCGCCCGAGACCCCCTCCATCAGGTCGCCGTCCGAGACCAGGGCGTAGGTCCGGTGGTTGACGATCTCGTTGTCGGGCCGGTTGAAGCGGAAGGCGAGCACCCGCTCGGCGATCGCCATGCCGACGGCGTTGGTCGTCCCCTGCCCGAGCGGGCCGGTGGTGGCCTCGATCCCGGGGGTCAGGTGGATCTCCGGATGCCCGGGGGTCTTGCTCCCCCACTGGCGGAAGGACTTCAGATCGTCGAGCGAGAGGTCGTAGCCGGTCAGGTGGAGGAGGCAGTAGAGGAGCATCGAGCCGTGGCCGGCGGAGAGCACGAAGCGGTCGCGGTCGGGCCACTTGGGGTCGGTCGGGTTGTGCTTGAGGAATTTTTGCCAGAGGACGTAGGCCATGGGCGCGGCGCCCAGCGGCAGGCCGGGATGCCCCGACTCCGCCTTCTGAACGCCGTCGATGGCGAGTGTACGAATGGTGTCGACAGCCAGCTCTTCAAGAGATTTTGTTACCGTGCTCAAGGTCTCTTCCTCCCTCGTCCATCATAGTCCCGGCGCCAGGGCCTGCCAGAACCATTCCAGCCCCGTCCGGGTGACGGGGTGGGGTGACGGCTCTATCGTTTCATGAAACGGGAGGAGAGGGCGGGCGCAGAGGGTCGGAAAGTCGCCAGACCCAGAGGCGTAGCAGAAAGGCCAACGCCAAGAGCGCCATCAAGAGAAAACCGGCGAGGACGTTAGCGAGAGGGGAGCTTGGGGGAAGCGCCAAAGGTCGAGCCGCGCCAGGGCCAGGACCTGCGGAAGGGCAGCGTCAGCGCGGCGAGCGCCAACCTTGCCCACCACCACCCCGGCGGCGTCGCCGGCGAGGACCACCGCATCTACCAGAGAGGCCGCCCTGGAGGAGCGCGGGAAGCGTGAAGAGGACGGGCTCCTCCAGCTGACCGAGCCGTAGAACGCGAAGCGCGGCGGCTCCAGCTGTGCCTTTGCGAACGCGATGGCGCCGCCAGCTGCGAAGAGGTACCCGAGGCTCACGAGACCCTCCCACGCGAGGCCGAGCCAGGTTCGGCTCAAGGGTCAGTCTCCGCCCTTGCCCTCGATCAGCCCCGCCGCCGCGACCGCGGAGAGGAGCGCCAAACCCGCCGCGACGAGGATGGCGCGGCGGAAGCCGTCGACGAAGGCGTCGTCGAGCGCTCGCCGGACTTCGCCCGGAGCTCCTCCGGCAGCCCTGCCGGAATGGGCGCCGCGGCGAGTTGGGCGGCCGACCGGTCGAGCTCGCCCCGCGCCGCGGCGGGGAGGTCGAGTTGGGCGAGGCGGCGCTCCCGGCCGGCGTCGAAGCCGGCGACCAAGACGATGCCGCAGACCGCCACGGCGAGGAGCCCGGCCACCCGGGACACCGCATTGTTGATCCCCGAGGCCACCCCGGCGTGGCTCACCTCGACCGCCCCCATCACCGTCGTCGTGAGCGGCGCCACGGCGATCGCCATCCCCAGGCCGAGGACGACGACGGCGGGGAAGAAGGTCGTCCAGTAGCTCCCGCCCACTCCCGGCCGGGCGAGGAGGGCGAAGCCCAGGGCCGCGATGGCGGGCCCCACGACGAGCGGCAGCCGCGATCCGTAGCGGTCGACGAGCCCCCCGGACCAGCGCGAGAGAGTGGAGGTGAGGAGGATGAAGGGGAGGAAGGCGGCCCCGGCCGCGGTCGCCGAGTAGCCCTGGACCTGGACGAGGTTGAAGGGGAGAAAGAAGAGGGCGCCGCCGAGGGCGGCATAGAGAAAGAGGGTCAAGAGGTTGGCCCCGGCGAAGTTCCGCGAGCGGAACAGCGAGAGCGGCATCATGGGAGCCCGCGAGCGCGCCTCCACCCAGAGGAAGCCGGCGAGGGCGGCGATCCCCGCCACCAGAGGGACGAGCACCTGGGGATCGCGGGGTCCGAGCTTCGGCCAGGCGAGGAGCCCGAAGGTCACCCCGCCCAGGCCGGCGGTGGCGAGGAGGGCGCCCGGCCCGTCCAGCCGCGACGCGGCCTCCGGGTCCCGGCTCTCCGGCACCCGGGTCCAGCAGAGGAGGAGGACCGCGGCGGCCAAGCGGTAGGTTGAGGAAAAAGACCCAGCGCCAGGAGGCATGGTCGACGAGCCAGCCGCCGACGAGCGGCCCGAGGCTGGCGGTGATGGCCGTGGCCCCCGACCAGGTGCCGATGGCCCGTCCGCGGCGCTCGGGAGGATAGGCGGCGGCGAGGAGCGCCAGGCTCCCCGGCACGAGGAGAGCCGCGGCCGCCCCCTGGACCGAGCGCGCCGCGATGAGCTGGGCGAGAGAGGGAGCGAAGCCGCACCAGGCCGAGGCGGCGGCGAAGGCGGCGACCCCGGTAGCGAAAATCCGCCGCCGCCCGAAGCGGTCGCCGAGCGCCCCGCCCACGAGGAGCAGGCCGGCGAGAAAGAGCGCATAGCCCTCGACCACCCACTGCGCCCCAGAAACGGAAGCCCCGAAGCTCTTCTGGAGCGCCGGCATGGCGACGTTGACGGCGGTGCCGTCGACGAACGCCATGCTGGAGCCGAGGATGGCGGCCACTAAGACCCAGGGGCCGTTCTCGTGTGCCGCGGCAGGCGCGGCCGGGGAGGCGCGGAGGACGCCTTCGTCGCAGGGGGGGCGGGTGGGGGTGGTCAAGAGGGCGCCCTTTGGATGTGGAGGGTGGAGAAGGTTCCCTCTATGGGAACTGCCGGTAGATGTCCTTCCTGTGCAGAACTCTCACGAAGGTGACCTCATCCCCTTCGACGGTCACGCCTACCCGATAGTCGCCAACACGGATGCGGTAGTACGTGGGGTGACCATGGAGCTTCTTGAGGTTTGGGACCTCCTGGAGGGTCTGGGCTCCCTCGACCTGCTCAATCAACTGGCGGACCCGCTCTCGGATGGAGCTGGGCTGGAGGTTTTGCAGATCCTTCGCAAAGCTTCTTGTGAACCCGAGGTTCACTCGGACCTATCGAGGAGCGCGAAGATATGATCCCGGGAGATCGGGCCCGAAGTCGCCCCTTCCGCGATGGCTCGGGACAGGCCGACGTCCTCGATCGCTTCCTCAATCAGGTCGCGAACGAGGTCCCTGCGTTCCTCGAGAACCTCGATGATCGCAGTCTTGAGAACCTCCTTGAGCCGGTCTTCCTCCACCTTTGCCATCTCGACCTCCGGGCTAAGCCTAGCAGCCGCGTCCGGCTCGGGCAATCGCCGGCGCTCCCAGGGGGAGGACTTTCACAGCCCCTGAGGACGCAGATCGAGGTTTTCCTTGGGCAGCCGTACCGTCAGCTTGGTCGTTGCAGCACGCGTAATCCTTCCCTCGTCATCCTGAGCCTGCGAAGGATCTGGGGGAAGGAAGTCAGGACGATGACGGCTCGCGCGCAGCGGCAAGTTGCCCCTCGACGATTTGGATCCACGGTTCGAACTGCGGCAGGAGCGATTGTCTCTTCTTTAGGGTTGTCAGGATCGACAACGCACGTTCGAGGTGAATCGCGGCTTTGGCAGGTTCGATCTGTGCTATGCGCACGAGGGAGACCACCAGGTCGGTCTGGTAGTCGGCTCGGTTGGGTTCGGCCTTGGCGAGTCGCTCTCGGATGTCGAGAGCGTTTCTGTAGAACTGTTCGGCGCCCTGTCCCTGTCCGAAAGTTCGGAGCAGATCGCCCATTTTGCTATAGGAGACGGAGAGGTCTCGTAGGTAGTCGGCTCGGTTGGGCTCGGCCTTTGCGAGTTGCTCAGCAATGTCGAGAGCGTTTCTGTAGAACTGTTCGGCGTCCTGTCCCTGTCCGAGATTGCGGAGCAGATCGCCCATTTTGTTATAGGAGACGGAGAGGTCTCGTAGGTAGTCGGCACGATTAGGCTCGGCCTTGGCGAGTCGCTCTCGGATGTCGAGAGCGTTTGTGTAGAACTGTTCGCCGTCCTGTCCCTGTCCGAGATTGCGGAGCAGATCGCCCATACGCTCGTAGGAGACGGAGAGGTCTCGTAGGTAGTCGGCTCGGTTGGGCTCGGCCTTTGCGAGTCGCTCTCGGATGTCGAGAGCGTTTCTGTAGAACTGTTCGGCGTTCTGTCCCTGTCCGAGATTGCGGAGCAAATCGCCCATACGCTCGTAGGAGACGGAGAGGTCTCTGAGGTAGTCGGCTCGATTGGGCTCGGCCTTGGCGAGTCGCTCGACGATGTCGAGGTCTTTTCTGTAGAACTGTTCGGCGTCCTGTCCCTGTCCGAGATCGCGGAGCAGGTCGCCCATTTTGCTATAGACGACGGAGAGGTCTCGTAGGTAGTCGGCTCGGTTGGGCTCGGCCTTTGCGAGTCGCTCTAGGATGTCGAGAGCGTTTCTGTAGAACTGTTCGGCGTCCTGTCCCTGTCCGAGATTGCGGAGCAAATTGCCCATACGCTCGTAGCAGACGGAGAGGTCTCGTAGGTAGTGGGCGTTCTCGGGCTCGGCCTGAATGCGTGTCTCGCAGATATCAAGAGCCTTCTTATATCTCGCCAAGGCTAATGAAGTCGCCCCAAGCTCGCGGAGAGCATCGGCCCCTGCTCTGAGAATTCCGGGATAGAGAAAGTGCTGCTCGGGTAGGCTCTCCAATACCTCCTCGGAGAAGGCCACTCGATCCACCGATTGCCCATACTGGAGCATAAAGTTGAGAATCGAGCCTGCCTCTTCGGCTGCCCGCTCGAAGGCTTTCGCCTTCAGCATCAGGCGCACTCCTTCGATGCTATCGCCGAGCGCCTGCGAAACGTTTTGCACTCTCCAGAAGAGGCTCTCCCCGGCGCGCCGGCAGCATTCCAGATAGGCGACGGCCTCCATGCGTTCCTTCAGGGCCTCGGCCGTCCAGCGGTGGACGAGAAAAAGTTCATTATCGATCGGGGTCAGCAGGGAGATCCTCACCAGCCGCTCAGCAGCCCGACCGGCTTCAGCCAGCTGCTCGGGACTCGGTTCCGTCGCCCCAGCCAGCGCAAAAGCGAGCCCGGCTGGATCGACCGGCAAGGGAAACACTGCCGCCTGCTCCAGCACCTCCCGCTCGCCTGGGGTCGCTGCCAGGATATCCAGCAGCTCATCCAAAAGAACGTCCTGCGCCCCGATCCGCAAGGCATCGCGGATGGAATCTTCCAGATCCCCTCCGAGATCCTTGACCTCGACTCCCAACTGCTTAGCGTTCTCCCGCAGGCGCTGGCCCACGGCAGGAAGCCGCGTCTTGCCGTTGCGGAGGATTGCGTCCAGGTATTCGAGCATCCGCGGGTGACCGCCGATGAGGCGCGAGAGCAGATCAAGAGTCGCGACGTCCTGACCGCGCAGACCCGGCAGGCGCTGGAAGAGCTTGCGGGTCTCGGCCGGCGAGAGCGGTCCTACGGTTACGTCGGCCAGCCAGTCTTCCGCGCCGGGCACCGGGTAACGGCAGGTAAGCAAAATCTTTCCGGTCTCGGCCGACGTGTACAAAGCCTTGAGAAGGCTTCCGGTCGTGGAGTCGAGGAACCGCTCCCCGCCGACGAGGAGGTTGTCCTCGAAGTTGTCGAGGACAAGAAGGATTTTGTGCGCGGCGAGCAGGTTCCCGAGAACCTGGAGCCGCACCTCGTCCGACAGGTCGGCCTGCAAGAGGAGATTGCCCAGTCGAGCCAGCTCTCCATCCGTTTGGGCTGCGAGCGGCGCCCCGACCCGCTTGGCCAACTCGCCCAGCGACCACCGTCCCTCGACCACCGCGATCTGCCACCCGCTCTCCGACAGCCGCCCCATGGCACGGCCGGCGAGAGCGCTCTTGCCTACTCCTCCGATCCCCAGGAGCGCCACCCCGGCTTTCCTCCCCTCGGCCGCGACCGACCGCGGATCGTCCCTTAAGACCCGGAGAGTCCGCCGCAGCTCCCGCCGCCGGCCCACGAGATCCCCCAGCTTCAGGAGCGGCACCGGCCCGCCGGCGGACCTCGGGCGGGGAGCATGGAGACTCTGGAGCGGCGCGCCGCGGTCGAGGAGGGGCGATTCGTCGGCGGCGGAGAAGAGAGCGGGCGTCGCGTACTCCGCCGGGTACACCGCTCCCTGGCCGGCCAGGCGCTGCCGCTCTCGCTCCACCTCCTGCCGGGCGAGCGCCAGCGCATGGCTCGGCAGGGGCGACTCCAGGCGCACCAGGTGCTCGTAGAAGGCACCGGCCAGGCGGGTGGCGTACCAGTCGGAGACGCTCGTCTGCATGGCGAGGACGCTGGGGATACCGGCGGCGAGCAGGCTCTGGGCGAGGCTCGCCGTCCCGCGGTTTCCCGTGCCGCTCAGGCAGGAGGCGAGGACGACGAGGGGGAGCGGCCGGCCCGTGGACCGGATGGCCTCGGCGAGGTCGGCAGCGCTGACGGGCACCGCTCCGCCGTCCTCATCTTCCAACTCCAGCACTCCGGCGTTGCCGTGGCCGGTCAGGTGGAGGACATGGAAACTCTGCTCCTCGAAGGCCCGCTGGATCTCGTCCGGGTGGCCGACTTCGAGCACCTGGACCTCCACCGGGCCCTGCCGCCGGGCGCGGTCGACCGCGTCGAAGATCGTCTGCAGCTCGGCCTCGTAGTCGAGAACGGGGTTGTCCGTCTCCCCCTCATCCGGCGCTCCCACGGCGGCGAGGATGCGGAGCGGCCCCGGGGTGGGCGCGAGAGGCTGGAGCTTCGCGCCACCCGGGCAGCGGAGCACCCGGACTCCCGGCTCCAGGGCGGGGAGGAGCCCGCCGGGGAGCTCCGCGGCCTCGAAGGGGAGGGCCAGGAGATCGGGCTCGGCGGTCTCGAAGAGCAGCCGTACCCTCTCGTTCCGGCTCCGCGCCTCGGCGAGGACTGCCGCGACCGGCCCGGCGTGCCCCTCGGGGAAGACGGCCCGGCCGACCGCCCTGCCCAACTTTCCGAGGTCGCCACTCAGGTCGTTCAGGAAGGCGCCATAGGAGACCCGGAGATCCTTCCCCAGAACCACCTCCTGGTCCGGAAGCACCGGAACCCCGTCCAACTCGGTATGGACGCGGAGCTTCCCCTCGCAGCCCCAGCGGAGGAGGACGCGGATCGACCTCTCGCCTCTGGGGAGGACCGGCGGCGTCATGGCAGTCCTCGACGGTGCGGGACGATCCTCACGGGCTTCTCCTTGGCTGTAGCGGGTCTCTCGACGGGATAGCTGGAGGATTCTATCAAGAGCCCCGGAGCCCCGGCATCGGTGTCGGATCTCGCCCAAGTCGAGGGGCGGCCCCCTTCACCGCCGTTCGGCGAAAGCTTCGAGAGAGGGGATGGGTGATTCCGCGACAGAGCTGCATATTCCGGGACGCGGGACCCTATTCCGGGACAGGATTCCCTATTTGGGGACATCGAATGATAAATCGGGACGCGACACCCTATTCGGGGACATTCTTTCCTCTTTGGGGACAAGGCGTCCTGCTCCGGGACATCCCACCCTCTTTGGGGACGAGGCTCAGTATTCCGGGACAGGGCGCGCTCCTCACCGACTGAAACCCCAGAATGGCTTCGAAGCTGGCTTAGCCGGCGTATTTCATCGCCCGGTCACGGCTACGCGGCCGGGAGGAGAGCGTTCGCTCGAGCCCGAGCCGGGGTCGACGGCTCTACCGGTGATCCGGCGGCTCTGTCCCTTCCGGCTCGTTCGACGGGGTGACGAGCAGCACCCCGACGGGGGGCTTCTGCCCGGCCGCCGGAGCCGTCGCCGCGGGGACCGCCTTCTGGGTCGGGACGACCCGTCGCCGCCGGGGCGGGGCGGGACAGAAGAGCTGGACGAGGAGGAAGAGGAGGAGAGTGATGCCGCCGGTCGCCAGGAGGAGGGGGCGCGACCAGTTGGAGGCGACCGGGACGTCCAGGCCGCGCTCGAACTTCGGCCCGTCGTCGGCGCTCCCGGCCTCCTCTCCGGCCCCGGGGCGGACGGAGGAGGGGGGGCTTCGGGCGGGCGAGGGAGGGAATGCCGGGAAAGGTGAAACGGGGGCGGCCGGCGGTGGCGGCGAACCCGGTGGCGAGATCCTCGACGTCCTTGAGGCGCCCGTCCAGCCGGACGAGCCGGCGCTCGACCTCGCGGCGGAGGGCGGCGAGCTCGGCCTCGATCCCCTCCGGGAGGTCCCGTCGCGGCTCTCGAGCGGTGCCGTCGACGGAGTAGGCGAGGAGCGCTAGGCCGGCGCGCTCGACGGCGCCGCGGAGGAGAGGCTCCAGGGCCGCGGGCTCCCCGGAGGACTGGAGCGCGGCGAGCAGGCGTTCGCGGAGCGCCGGCTCGACCTCCCCCGAGAGGAGGACGACGAGGGCCCCGGCGGCGGGCAGCCGGACCACTTCGGAGGGGAGGAAGCGGCGGCTCGCGCCGGGGGGACCGGAAAGGCGGGGGAGGCCCGGAGCCGCCTCGCCGGACGGCGCCCCGGGGAGGAGGAAGGAGACGGCACCGTCGATCACCCGGCGCACCGGAGCCCCCGTCCCCCGGTTCCCCCGGCCCCCCCGGTCCCGCCCCCCGGCACCCCCGCCAACGCCAGATAGGCCGCCGCGCCGCCGCTCGCGAGGACGTGGACCTCCCCTTCCTTGGATAGGGCCAGCACACAGGCCGCATCCGCGGGGAGCCGACCGCGAGTCAGGAGGTCGGCGAGGAGGAAGGGGATCTCCTCCGCGGCGAGGGAGGGGAGGAAGCCGGCCAGGCGCTCGTGCTCGGCTTCGAGGAAGCGGCGGAGGTCGGGACGGGGGGGGCCTCCGGGCGGAATTTCTGCGGTATGGGCGGCAAAAGCGAGGAGCGCACCGTCTCCCAGCTCCCAGAGGCCGGCGCCCGCCCGGGAGTCGGGGGTGGCCGGCGGCTCGATCGTCACGGCGTTCATCCGGGGGATTGTAGTCGCACGCCGGGGATTCATGGCCTCGGCCCGCAACCTGCAAGGCACCGGCACCGTACGGATATACTCGGGACCTGCCGTGCCCCTCAAAGCGGGCGGCGGCGAGGAGGAACGCGAGTGACCCAGGAGCGCGCGACCGCCCGGGACGTCATCCTGGCCGTCGCGGAGAACATGAAGAGCAGCCTGGAGCCGCTGGTCACCAAGACCCTGGCCCCCAGCCTCTACCAGGTCTACCTGCACGCCGAGGACTACGAGCGCCTGCGGACGATCTTCGGCGAGATCGAGGCCGAGGCGAAGGAGCTCTTAGACCGCGAGATGCAGCGGATGAACCGCGGCTCGTCGCCGGTCGTCGGCCGCCTCCTGGGCCAGGTGCGCCGGGTGCGGGGGAAGGGCGAGGAGGGCACGACGGTAAAGCCGGCGCCGCACTTCGTCTCCGCCGAGGGGCGCTGGTTCATCCGCTTCCAGGAGGACCCCAACGGGGCGCTCGAACCGGGGGACATCCAGGTGGTCTCCGAGTTCGCCCAGGCGCCGGCCGCCGGCTATGGCGCGGGGTCGCCCACCCACCGCATCTCGACCACCCGGCGGCTGGGGCGGATGACCAGCCAGCGCGAGTCCCGTGAGTCCCGTGAGCCCAACGACGCCAGCGCTGCGGCCGCCTTCGCCTGCATCCACTACAAGGACGACTCGGGGCCCAAGGAGTTCTGGGTGACCAAGGACGAGGTCGTCATCGGCCGCGAGGCGCCCGACGTCTGGGTCGACCTGCGGCTCGAAACCTCGCTCGACGTCTCCCGCGAGCACGCGCGGCTCCGCCGGATGCCGGAGAGCGGGGTCTTCCGGATCAAGGACCTGTCGAAGCTCGGCACGACGATCAACGGCGTCCCCGTGCCGCCCTCGGGTGCGGGAGAGGGGGGGCGCGACCTCGACCAGTGGGTCGATCTCCCCGACCGCGCCCGGATCGGCCTCGCCGGGATCCTCTTTCTCGATTTCGAGAGGACCGCGAAGAGTTGACCGCCCTCGGCCTGACCCTCTTCTGGGCTCGCCTCCCCCTCCTGGCGGCGCTCCTCGCCACCGTGGCGGTTCTCGCCTGGACCGTCGTCGCCGAGATCCGGCGCAAGGGGTAGCCGGGCGATGGCGGTGAGCAGCAGGACTCGTCCCTCGGGGATCTCGGCCGCGGCGGCCTCGGATCCCGGCCGCGAGCGCGGCAACAACGAGGACCGGGTGCTCTGCGCGCCCGAGCTGGGGATCTTCGCCGTCATCGACGGGGTGGGGGGCGAGTCGGCGGGGGAGGTCGCCGCCGAAACCGCGCTCGACGTCCTCCGCGCCCGGCTCTCCCGGCGCACCACCGACCTCGACCGCCTCGTCCGCGAGGCGATCGCCCTCGCCAACCGGCAGATCTACGAGCGGGCAAGGAGCGATCCCCGCCTCTCCGGCATGGCCTGCGTCTTGACCGTCGCCATCCTCGACGGGCCTCGGGCGACCGTCGGCCACGTGGGGGACAGCCGGCTCTATGCCCTCGCCCCCGGGGAGATCCGCAAGGTCACCCCCGACCACTCGCCGGTCGGCACCCGGGAGGATGCCGGCGAGATCTCCGAGGACGAGGCCATGCACCACCCGCGGCGCAACGAAATCTTCCGCGACGTCGGCTCGGCGCCCCACGAGCCCGACGAGGAGGAGTGGATCGACGTCCTCGAAGTGCCGTTCCCGGCCGACGGCGCCCTCCTCCTCTGCAGCGACGGCCTCTCCGACATGATCTCCTCCCAGGAGATCCTGGAGACGGTGGAGGCGAACGCCGCCGCTCCCCATCCGGCCGAAGCCGCGGTGCACGCCCTGATCGACCGCGCCAACCGGGCCGGGGGAAGGACAACGTCTCCGCCGTCCTGGTTTTGGGCGACCGCTTCGCCGAGGCGGTCCGCCGCCGGCGGAGCGCTGCAGGCGGTAAAAGCGCCAAGGGCGGGAAGACCCTCCGGGGCGCCGTTCCCCCAATCGCGGAGACGAGCGCCGCGGCACCGCAGCTCCGCGGCGCCGGGCGGGCGCGGCCGGGGGCGGGGGAGCGGATGAAGGAGATCCTCACCGGGACGGTCGCCAAGACCCTCCTGATCCTCGCGATTCTCCTGGCCGCCGCCTTTCTCTTCCGCGAGCCGCTCCTCGACGCCCTGGGGTTCGGCGGCGGGGCGGCGAGCCCCAGGAAGGCCCGCAACGTCCTCGTCGTGGGGATCGGGGACGGCGGCTTCGCCACCCTTTCCGAGGCGCTCTCCCAGGCGCGGCCGGGGCAGCGGATCGAGGTGGCCCCCGGGGAGTATCGCGAGCGGATCGTTCTCCGCGAGGGGGTCGAGCTGGTGAGCCGCACCCCTCGCGGGGCGATCCTCCTCCCCCCGAAGCCAGGCCCGGCGGACACCCCGGCGACCCGGGCCGCCCCGGCGGTCACCGCGAGCGGGGTCCACGGCGGCCGGCTCTCCGGGTTCAAGGTGCTGGGAAGCCCCGCGGCGCCCTGGAGCGTCGGGGTGCGCCTGGACGGCTCGGAGGTCGAGCTCGACGGGGTCGAGGTCACCGGCACCACCGGGGCGGGGATCGAGATCCGCGGCGCCGACCGCTCGACCCTCCGCTACTCCTACGTCCACGGCAACGGCGGCCCCGGGGTCGTCATCTCCGGCGAGGCCGCGCCCCGGCTCCTCGACAACCTGATCGCCGGCAACGGCACCCGGCCCGGCGCTCTCGCCGCCGGGATCGAGGTGCGGGAGCCGGCGGTGCCGTTCCTCGCCGGCAACCGGATCGAGGGCAACGGCGGGGCCGGCGTCGCCCTCCCCGGCCCCGAGCGGGCCGACGAGGTCTTCCGCTGGAACGGCTTCGGCGCCCTCCCCCGGGAGCAGGCGGTGCGCGCCTCCGCGGCCACACCCGCCCCCGCCCCAGCGCCTGCCCCTCCCGCCGCCCCCCCCGCGGCCGTCCCCCCGGCGCCCGTACCGCGGAGCCGGCCATGACTCCCATCCCGCATCTGCTCGGCCAGCAGACGGTCGGCCGCTTCGAGATCAAGGACTTCCTGGGACGCGGGGCGATCGGCGACGTCCTCCTCGCCTGGGACCCCGATACCTCGCGCTTCGTGGCCCTGAAGGTGGTGCGGGTCAGCAAGAGCGACCCGGAGATGCTGGTGGCGGAGAAAAACGGCCTCGCCCTCCAGGCGCAGCTCGCCGCCGTGGCGCCGCAGGTGGCGGCGGTCTACGAGGCGGGAGAGGACGGCGACTTCTTCTGGGTGGCGATGGAGTACGTGGCCGGGAACGACCTGGCGGAGGTGCTCGCCCGCGGACCCCTCCCCGAGCCGCGGGCGGTCGCCATCGCCTTAGAGCTGGTCTCGATGCTCGAGGTCTGCCACGAGTTCTCGGCCGAGGTCTCGGGACGGCGGATCTTCGGCATCGTCCACGGCGACATCAAGCCCGAGAACATCCGGCTCCAGGAGGGGGACCGGGTCCGGGTTCTGGACTTCGGGATCGCCAAGCATCTCTCGCAGACCCGGCGCTTCACGGTCAACCTCTTCGGCAGCCTCCCCTACACCCCGCCCGAGCGGCTGGAGCGCGGGGTGGTCGACCGCCACTCCGACCTCTGGGCGGTAGGGGTGGTCCTCGCCGCCATGGTGTCGGGCAAGCGCCCCTTCCCCGGCAACACCCCGGAGGAGCTGGAGCGGGCGATCCGCCACGGGATACCCCCCCTGCCGCTCCCCGCCTCCGCCTCGCCGGGGCTCGCCCACATCGTCGCCAAGTCGCTCGCCTTCGAGGTCGAGCGCCGCTACGCCAGCGCCGCCGACCTCAAGGCCGACCTGGAAGCGGTGCGCGACGGCCGGCCCCTGCCTTCCGAGCAGCCGTCCGCCGGGCCGGCCGGGGAGGTCCCCGATCTCCACGTCACCCGCCGCACCTCCCGGCCCCTGCCGCCCGAGGAGGGGCGGAACGCCGAGGCCACCCGGCGGACCGACCGCCCGCCGGTGCCGGGGAGCGGTCAGCCCGTCGAGTCGACCCGCCGCACCGGGGAGACCGCTCCGGCCACCGCGGTAACCGTGGCGACCGCGGCCACCGTGGCCAGCCCTGCCGCCGCCGCGGCGCCGATCCCTCAACCCCCCGCGTCCGATCTCGTCGCGGCCCCCCCGGAAGCGTCCGCTCCCGGCCGGCGCCGGCACCGCTTCCAGACCCTCGTCGTCGTCCTCTGCGGCCTCTTCCTCATCGCCGTCGGCATCTCCCAGCTCTGGGCCTGGAACCAGGCGAAGCAGATGAGGAGCGACCTGGCGGTGGCGCACCCCGACCTGGAGGGGATCGCCCAGCACTATTCGAACGCCATCCCCTGGAGCTTCTTCTCGACCGATCTCTACGGGGTGGGCACGGAGCTCCTGGGCTCGCTCACCACCGCCGCGGGAAAGATCGTCGACAGCTACCATGGGGACGACCCGACGACGACCCAGCGCGGATGGCAGACCGCCTACCGCTACCTCCACGCCGCCGCCCAGATCGCCCCGCGCGACAAGAAGGTCCGCTCCCGGCTGCTCTACACCCAGGGCCACCTCGACCGGATCGAGGCGGTCACCCTGAGGACCAAGGGAGACCGGGCGAAGTCGACCGAGACCAGCAAAGCGGCGGCGGGGGAGTTCGTGCAGGCCGCGCGCTGGGACGCGAGCTGGCCCGACCCCTATCTCGGTCTGGCGCGGATCTACGCCTACGACCTCTTCGACCTCGACTCTCTGCAGCGGAACCTGAACGAGGCCGAGCGGCGCGGCTATCACCTCGGCCGGCGGGAGACGGCGATGCTCGCCGACGGCTTCCGCATGCAGGGGCTGGGGCTCGAAGCGAAGGCCCAGCACGCGGCGGGCGGCGACCAGGACAGTCTCTTGAAGCAGGCCCGGGCCTATTTCCAGCAGGCGGTCCACTACTACGAACAGATCTCCGACTACGGCGACTCCGACACCAACCGCGAGGAGGCCGAGTCGCACCTGGAGGCGATCGAGTCGCGGCTCGCCCCGGCGCCCCCCTCGCGGCAGACGGCGCCGGGCCAGGAGCCGCCCGGCTTCTGGCAGCGGCTGGGCCGGGCTCTGGTCCGCGAGATCCGGCGACCGCCGAGGAGGCGAACCTAGAATGGGCGTCACGATCAGCCGCGCCACCGAGCGCAAGAGCCACCCCTCCCCGGGCTCCCGAGGGCGCATCCCCGGCCTCGGCTTCGGGGGGGACGGCGGACGCCGGGAGAGCCGCTCTCGCGAGGCCGCGCTCCTCGCCCTCGCCGGGGCGGTGGTCCTGGGCGCCATGGTCCTCACCTGGGGGACGGTCTCCCGGCCGCTCGCCGACCTCCAGGCGCGGCTGGGACGGGGCGAGATCGTCAACCTGAACGCCGTCCGGAGCAGCGGCGAGATCCTGCCGCTCCTCTCCTTCCTCTCGACCCCGCAGGAGCGCTCCTTCGTCGCCGACCAGATCCGCGAGCGCCTCTCCGCCGGCAAGGTGGACAACGTCGGCGAGATCGGGCATCTGCGGGTCCCGGGGAGCGCCATCGACCCCCATCGCCTGCCCGACCTGGCGGCGCGCATCCAGGCCTCCGGCCGGGATTCGGCGACCCTCCTCTCCGCCGCCCAGCTGCGGCAGATCAAGCCGCGGCTCGTCGTCCGCACCCCAGCCCAGTTCCGCTCCACCTTCCTCCTCGGCGCGGCGCTCCTCTTCGGCGGCTTCCTCCTCGCCCACCTGGCCCTCCGCTTCCGGGGCTTTCGGGGCGATCAGCTCCTCCTGCCGATCCTCCTCCTCCTCTGTGGGCTCGGCTTCGCCCTCATGATGAGCCTCCGCGATCCGCTCCGCGACCTCCCCCTCCACCTCCGCTTCGCCGTCGGGGTGCTCGCCGGCTGCGGCCTGTTCGTCGCCGGGGCGCTGGTCGACCTGCGAGCGGACGCCGATGCCGCGGCGGGGGGTCTGGGCGCTCGCCCTGGCGGCCGTCCTCTCCGGCCTCCTCATCGTCCTCGGCGGGGCCCCGGGCGGCAGCGACGCCAAGGTCAACCTCTTCGGCTTCCAGCCGGTCGAGCTGATCAAGATCCTCGATCGCGCTCTTCCTCGCCGGCTACTTCGCCGACCGCTGGGAGCTCCTCCGCGAGGTCCCCGAGCGGCGGCTGACCGGGAGAGTGGGGAAGGTCCTCGCCCTCCCCCGGCTGGAGTACGCTCTCCCGCCGCTGGTCGCCATCGGCACCGTCCTCTTCTTCTTCTTCCTCCAGAAGGACCTCGGGCCGGCCCTGGTGCTCGCGAGCCTCTTTCTCATCCTCTTCTCGGTCGCCCGCGGCCGGCCGGGGATGGCCCTGGTGGGCGCGGCGGCCGTCGTCCTCGCCTGCTTCGCGGGCTACGAGGCGGGCTACCCGCGGACCGTCGGCCAGCGGATCGGCATGTGGCTCCACCCCTGGGACACCTGGTTTCGGGGCGGCGACCACCTCGCCCAGGCGATCTGGTCGCTGGCGACCGGCGGCGCCACCGGCACCGGCCTGGGGCTGGGCGAGCCCGGGCTCGTCCCCGAGGCCCACACCGACATGGTCTTTTCCGCCGTCGGCGAGGAGATGGGCTTCCTCGGGCTCCTCGCCGTGGCGGTCCTCTACGCCCTCCTCGTCCAGCGCGGGCTCCGGGCGACCCGCCGGTCGGGGAGCCCCTACGGCTTCTTCCTCGGTCTCGGCCTGACGCTCCTCCTCGGGCTCGAAACGGCGCTCATCGCGGGCGGCGTCCTCCGCCTCCTGCCGCTCTCCGGGGTGGCCTCGCCGTTTCTCTCCTTCGGCCGTTCGGCGATGCTCGCCAACTTCCTCATCGTCGGGCTCCTGGCCGGCCTCTCCGCCCGCCAGCCGACGTCCGCGGCCGGCGGAAGCGGGGGCGAGGCTGCGGCCGTTCCTCGGCGCCACCCGCTGGGTGGCGCTCGGCCTCGGGGTCTTCGGCCTCCTCGCCCTCCTGCGGCTCGCCGACATCCAGCTCTTCCGGCCCGACACGTATCTCACCCGCGGCGCTATCACCCTCCAGGGGGACGGGGTGCGCCGCTTCCAGTACAACCCGCGCCTCGCGGCGATCGCCGCGACCATCCCCAGGGGCTCGATCGTCGACCGCAACGGGGTGCTTCTGGCGACCAGCGATCCGGCCGAGCTCGACGCCCACCGGGCGGAGCTCCTGAAGCTCGGGGCGACCGATCTCGGGGCGGGCGACGGTACCGGCGGCAATCCCGGCAATCCCGGCGAACCGGGCCCGGCTGCGGCGACCGACCGCCACGGCCGGATCTATCCCTTCGGGGGGCGCACCTTCCACCTCCTGGGGGACCTCCGCAACCGGGTGAACTGGGGGGCGCGGAACACCTCGTTCATCGAGCGCGACGCCCGGGTCCGCCTCCAGGGCTACGACGACTACGCCGACGTCGTCAAGGTCAAGCAGCCCGACGGCAGCGAGGTGCCGGTCGTCGTCGTCAACTACCGGGAGCTGGTGCCGCTCCTCCGGCATCGCTACCAGCCGGACGACCCCGAGGTGAAGAAGATCCTCGGCCGCGACCGCACGGTAAGGCTGACGATCGACGTCCGGCTCCAGCTGGCGGCGGAGGAGATCCTCAGGAAGTACGCGCTCCAGGCCGACACCTCTGCCCTGCCTCGGTCCAAGGGGGCCGGGAAGGGGGCGAGCAGCGAAAATACGGGCATCAACGGTGCCGCCGCGGTGGTCTTGGATGCCGACACCGGCGACCTCCTTGCCTCCGCCTCCTACCCGTTGCCGGCGCGGCTGCCGGCGACACCCGAGACCCAACCCGGCGGCACGCTCGTCGACCGGGCGCGCTACGGCGTCTATCCGCCCGGCTCGACCTTCAAGATCGTGACCGCCCTCGCCGCTCTCCGGAAGGACCCCAAGCTCGCCAGCAAGACCTACGAGTGCAAGCTCCTGCCGGACGGCCGGGAGGGCTACCGGGTGAACGGGCGCTTCATCCACGACGATCCCACGGTGACCGCGCCGCACGGCACGGTCGACCTCGACAAGGGCATCCGCCACTCCTGCAACGCCTACTTCGCCCAGCTCGCGACCTTCTCGGTGGGGGGGCAGCCGCTCCTCGACACGGCGCAGCTGTTCGGCATCCAGGTGGCCCGGCCGAACACCGAAAAGCAGCTCAAGGACGCCCTCCCCCAGGCCGCCTACGGCCAGGGGCAGGTGATCGCTACCCCCTTCCAGATGGCCCGGGTGGCGGCGACCGTCGCGGCTCAGGGGAAGATGCCGGAGGGGCGCTGGATCTCGGGCGGCGACAACCCGCGCTCGGGCGCCCCGGTGACGGTCCTCGACCCGGCGACGACGGCGATCCTCGCTCGCGCCATGCGCGGGGTGGTGACCGACGGGACGGCGGCGGCTTTCCTCTCCGCCGTCAAACCGCCGATCGCCGGCAAGACCGGGACCGCCGAGGTCCAGGGCCAGAAGTCGCACTCCTGGTTCATCGGCTTCGCGCCCTACGGGTCGAACGGCCGGCGGATCGCCTTCGCGGTGATCGTCGAGCACGGCGGCTACGGCGGCCGGCTCGCCGCCCCGGCGGCGGGGGAGATCGTGCGCCGGGCGGCGGACCTGGGGCTTTTGCAGCAGACTGGAAACGGGGGGACGTCCAAATGAGCGGCATCGTCGACAAGCTCCGCCACTGGGGGAGGCCCTGGGCGGCCGGCACCGAGCCGGTCGAGATCCACCGCGCCATCCTGGAGGACATCCTCTCCCAGGTGGTGGCGGTGGGGGGAGGCCGGCGGGTCTTCCCCTTCGAGCGGGTGGAGGTGAAGCTCCTCGCCACCAGCCCCGAGGAGCGCGTGCGGCTGGAGGCCATCGTCCAGAACGGCTGGGAGCTGGAGCGCGAGGTCAAGGAGCGCTTCAAATCCCAGGGCGTCCGGGTGCCCCAGGGCTTCGCCATCCCGGTCCAGGTGACGGAGGAGCGCGGCCCGGAGTTCGGCGACCGGCGGTACGCCCTCGGTTTCGCCAAGTCGGCAGAGGGGGAGGGTCCGATGCCGACCAAGCCGCCAATGCCGACCAATGCCGCCAATGACCGGGGGAATCGTCCCGCCCGGAACGTCCGTCCGTCCCTCCACATTACGGTCGTCAAGGGCAAGGCGGCCCAGGAGACCTACGACTTCGACGCCGACCGGATCTATCTGGGGAGGCTGGAGGAGGTCCTGGACGTTGCCGGCCGGGTAAAACGGCGCAACGACGTCGCCTTCCTGGAGGAGGGGGATCTCTCGCAGACCGTCTCTCGCGAGCACGCCCGGATCGCCTGGGACCGAGAGAGCGGCGCCTTCTGGCTCCGCGACGAGGGGAGCGCCTCCGGCACTCTCCTCTTCCGCGCCGGCCGCTCGATCGAGGTCAGCCGCCATGATCGGCGGGGGGTGAAGCTAGAAAACGGGGACGAGGTGTACCTCGGGCGGGCGGCGGTGCGGTTGGGGATCGGCGGGTAGGGAGGCGCCCGGCGAGGCTCGCCGCCGGACGCCCGGTCCCTCTCCGGCGTTCACCCCAGCCACTGCGGGTTCTTGGCCGTCGAGTCGAAGTGCTGACTCGTCTTGTAGAGCTCGAACTCCCCCTTCTGCGCCACCTGGTTCGTCTTGGCGAGCAGCGCCGCGACCTGCTCGGCGGGGATCGGCCGGAAGCTCTTCGCCGCGTTCACCGCCTGGTGCAGGATCTCTAAAGAATCGCAGCCGGTGATGACGACGCTGGTCGGCAGGTTCATCGCGTAGTGCAGGCACTCGACCGGGGTCACCGCCTTGCTCTTCAAGATGATCTTGTCGCCCATCGACTTCATCCCCAGGATGCCCATGTTGTGCGAGAGCGCCACTGGAAGGACCTTCTTCTCGAAGCTCTCGTAGTGCGCGTCCATGACGTTCAACGGCATCTGCACGGTGTCGAAGGTGAAGTTGTGGGCGGCGGCGGTCTGCAAGCATCTTCAGGTGGATGTCGGGGCTCTTGTGGCCGGTGAAGCCGATGTAGCGGACCTTCCCCGCCTTCTTCGCCTCGAGCGCCGCCTCCAGGGCGCCGCCGGGGAGGAAGATGCGGTCCGGGTCTTCCATCCGGATGATCTCGTGGAACTGGAGGAGATCGAGGTGGTCCGTCTGCAGCCGCTTCAACGACTCGTTGAGCTGGGCCGCGGCGGCCTTCTTGGTCCGGCCGTCGACCTTGGTCATCAGGAAGACCTTTTGGCGGTAGCCGTCCTTGAGCGCCTTGCCCATCCGGTCTTCGCTCTTGCCGTCGTTGTAATCCCAGGAGTTGTCCATGAAGTTGATGCCGCTGTCGATCGCCGTGCGGATGATCTTGATGCTCTCCTTCTCGTCGTGCTGCTGGCCGATGTGCGAGCCGCCGAGGCCCACCATCGAGACCTTCTCCCCGGTGCGCCCGAGCGTCCGGCGCGGGATCTCGCCGGCCTGCGTCGGTGTCGGCGCCTGAGCCCAGGCGGCCGAGCCTGTGCCCGCAATACTTGCCACCCCAGCGACCGTCGCCGCGGTCACCGACAGCTCCACGAACTCTCTCCGGGTGACGCCACCCGGGGCGGTTTTCTCTCGGTCTTCATACGGCTTGCGCATCGCCACACCTCGGAGAAAAGTTGCTCGTCCAGGAAGAAACCCATTCCTCTAAATTGCTGCAAAATTCGAGCCGATTGGGGGCTTCAACGCTCGGGTGCCGGCCGACGATATACTCGCCGAAACGCCCGTTCATGAAGCCAGAGGGGAGCCTCCGCATGCCCAGAGCCCCGGTAGCCCGGTCCAGCCGGCAAACCCGGAGAACCCGGTAAACCCGGTAAACCCGGAGAACGCCGCGAAGATCGCCCGCTGGGGGCTCTTCGTCCTCACTCTCATCAACCTGTTCAACTACCTGGACCGCTTCGTCGTCGCCGCCGTCGTCGAGAGCCTGAAGCCGGCGCTCCACCTTTCGGACGGCCAGATCGGCGGGCTCGCGACCGGCTTCATCCTCGTCTACATGCTGACCTCGCCGATCTTCGGCACGCTGGGGGATCGCGGGGCGCGGCCGCGGTTGATCGCCGCCGGGGTGGCCATCTGGAGTCTCGCCACGGCCTTGGGCGGTTTCGCGCGCGGCTTCGCCTCGCTCTTCGCCGCCCGCTCGGCAGTGGGGGTGGGGGAGGCGGCGTACGGCACGGTGTCGCCGGCGCTCCTCGCCGACTACTTCCCGGTCGAGCAGCGCGGCCGGGTCTTCGCCGTCTTCTCGGCCGCCATCCCCATCGGCTCGGCGGCCGGGTACATGCTGGGCGGGTTCGTCGACCACCGCTACGGCTGGCGGGCGGCCTTCTTCGTCGCCGGGGTCCCCGGGCTCCTTTTGGCCGTCCTCGCCTCCCGCCTGCCGGACCCGCCGCGCGGCGCCCAAGACGAGGCCGCCGAGGCCGACGAGGCCGGCACGGCTCATCCGGCGAACGCTGTTCACGTCCACGGGCCGGTCCGCGGGATCGGCCTCAAGGCCTATTCGGTGTTGCTCAAAAATATCCCCTACATGCTGATCGTCCTCGGCTATGCCGCCTACACCTTCGGTCTGGGCGCGCTCGCCTTCTGGACCCCGGCCTTCCTGGAGCGCGAGCGCGGCCTGACCCGGATCGACGCGACCTTCCAGTTCGGGGCGATCATCGTCGCCACCGGGTTCGTCGGCACCGTCTTGGGAGGCTGGCTGGGGGATCGGCTGCTGTCGCGCTTCCGGGAGTCCTACATGTGGGTTTCCGGGATCACGACTCTCGCCGCGGCCCCCTTCGCCTTCGTCGCCTTCATGGCCCGGGACCGCACCGTCTACACGGCGGCGATCGCCGTCGCGGCGGTTTTGATCTTCATGTCGACCGGGCCGGTCAACTCGGCGATCATCAACGTCGTGGCCCCCGAGATGCGGGCGACCTCGGTGGCCCTCTCGATCCTCGCCATCCACGTCCTGGGCGACGTCCCCTCGCCCCCCCTGGTCGGCTTCGTCTCCGACCACTCGTCGCTCGGCAAGGCCATGCTGATTCTCCCCTTCGCCTTCGCTCTCGGCGGCATCATCTGGATCGGCGCCGCCTGGCGGGGGGAGAGACGGTCGCCAAATCGCCGAGCTAGGGCAGGAAAGTCAGGGCGAAGAGGACGATCCCGCCGAGCCCCACCGCCATCGAGCCGAGCCACACCAGCCGGCTCTTGGTGAGGGCCGCCACCGCCCCCAGGGCGATCGAGACCTGGAGGAGGGCGACCGCATCGGCGAAGCGGTGGTGGCGATGGAGGAGGTGGTCGGCCTCGACGGACTTCTCGTCCCGCTCCTTCTCGATCCCCTGCGCCTTCTTCTGGATCTCCTTCTGCTCGTCGAGGTAACGCTTCTGGCTCGCCGCGTACTGCGGCGGCGCCGGCTTGCCGATGGCCGCCCAGGAGGTACCCGAGGCGTCGGCGACCGCCGCCTTGATCCCCTTCGCCTGGTAGTAGGCCCACTGGTCGGAAGCCTGGGCCTGGAGCCGGGTCGATTCGGTTTTGAGGACGAGGGCCTCGTTTACCGTGGCGCCCGCCTGGAGCGAGGCGATGGCGGCGACGGCGGCGAGGATCGCCGTCGTCAGGGCGATCCGTTTGAGAAAATCGCCGCCCTCCTTTTCCAACTCCTCGTGGATGGCCTCGTGCAGCTTCTCGGTCTCGACCTCGGGTCCTTCGGGCATGGCGCGTCTCCTCGGGAAGCGTTAGGGGTGGGGAGAATATAGTCGATCCTCCCCTCCCGGCCAGTCCCGGATTCAGGTCTTGGGCACCATCGGCTCGGGGATCTTCATCCCGAGGTAGGTGCCGGAGCTGATCCCCATGAGGGCCAGGAGCGAGGGGTCGAAGCTCGGCATCGCGAGAGCCTTGTAGACCTCATGGCCGAAGATGATCCCGAGGACGGCGGTCCAGGCGACGATCTGGAAGCGGTGGAAGGCGACCCCGTTGGCGTCGCTCAGGATGTCCAGGATGAACTGCTCCGACTGGCCGCGCGTCTTCTTGAGGAGGGACTGCTTCTGCTCCAGATCGCTCGTATGGGTGGCGAGAGCTAGCTTCGCCTGGGCCTCGGCGGCCGTGCTGGGCGGCGGCCGCGGCGACCGTGGTCGTCGCCGCTCGCGACCTGTCCCTCTAGAGCTGCCATCTGCATCTGAAGCGTCTGTGCCACCTTGGCCGCGTCCGCCGTCGCCGCCGGGCCGTTCTTGCTCTGGTCGATGAAGGCCGCCCCGACGACCGTGCCGGCGCTGATCCCGAGGAGAGTCAGGACGGTGCCCGTGATCGGGGTGCCGAAGTCGGCGGTGACGAGGCCGATGAAGAGGTAGGAGGCGAGGACGAGGAAGAACCACCAGGCGGCCTGGGTACGGCCGAGGCTGTAGGGCGGCCGTTCCCCGGCATCCGGCGCGGAGGTGGGAGCGCGGAGCAGGTTGCTGCGGACGGCGAGCACCCAGAACGCGATCGAGATGACGGCGAAGATCGCGAGCCAGAGGAGAAAGGGGCCTTGGGGGATGACGACGAGGTCGACGGTGCTGGCGGAGGGGATGGCGGGGCCGTCGGGCAGGCCGACGCTCACCCGGGTCGTCCGCGGCTGCAAGCGGGGGCTCCCGAGGAGGTAGGTCCAGACCTCGCGCGAGGCCTTGGCGTCCGGCGTGGTGGCGTCGGACCGGGGCTGCCGGAGGACGAAGCGGAGGGTCCCCCCCTGGCGGTCGCTCGGCGGATAGGGGGTGAGGTCCTTGAGCGGCCGCTCGTCGAGGAAGAGGAGATCAGCTTCGCCGGATCGCCCAAGAGAGCGGCGAGATTGTCGACTTTGACCGTCAACACTTCGCCGAGGCTCATCTGGGGCGACGGGCCCCCCGCCTTGGCGCCGCCGGCCAGCTCCCGCGAGACGCCGATCACGCGGGGGATGGCGGCCGGCGTCGTCGCCGCGGCCGATGCCGGCGGTGTCCCCGTTGTCGCGTCGGCGTCGGCCGGCCGGCGTTGCGGGCGGCTGGGGCGGTCGCCCCCGGGAGCGGTAGGGCGGCGAGGCCCAGGGCGAAGAGCCAGGCGAGTTTCCGCGGTCCCTTCTGCTGAACGGTGGTTCGACGCATCGGTTCCCCTTTCCGGGAGTCAGACGGACGCGGTGCCAGCATTTCCTCGAATTCCCTGCAATGGTACCGCGGATCGAGGTGAAACGATTCCGGATCAGGAGGAGGCTGCGGACGGCGGCACGGCCAATCCCAGCCGCCGCAGCAGCTCCGGGAAGCGGCGGTCGGTGCGAAGAGCGACGAGCTCGGGGTCGACGGCGAGGAGGACCACGGCCGGATCGCGGTGGACGAGGGCCTGTTCGAGGGCGGCGAACGCGCCATCGACATCGCCGGCCTCGGCTCGCAACGTCGCCACGGCGTAGGGCGAGATATAGCCGGGCCGGGATTCGAGCCGGGCGAGCCGCCAGGCGGCGACCCGGCGGCGGGCGTCGCCGGTGTTGCCAGCGGTTAAGGCGGCGACCTCGGCGGGCGAGGCTCCCTCGCGGCGGAGGGCGTCCCGGGTGACGGCTAAGGCCTCGGTCTCGCGGCCGGCGCGGAAGAGGGCGCGCTCCAGGCACTGCCGGGCAGCGGTGAAGCCGGGCTCGAGGTCGAGGAGGCGGCGCATGGCAGCGATCGCCTCGTCGGTGCGGCCGCTGCGGTAGAGCACCCAGCCGACGTCGGCCATGGCGCGGAGGGAGAGCGGCTGAAGTGCGCGCGCCCGGCGGATCTCGGCGAGCGCCTCATCCGGCCGGCCGAGAGAGACGAGGAACCAGGCGTAGTCGTGGTGCGCCGGGGCGTCGTCGGGATCGGCGGCGAGCGCCTGCCGGAGCTCGCGCTCGGCTCCGGCGTAGTCCCAGTGAAAGCGAAAGAGGACCGAGCCGAGGACCGTATGGGCCTCCGCCGAGCCCGGGTCGCGGGCGAGCGCGGCCCGCGCCGCCGCCTCGGCAGGCGGGTAGGCCTCGTCGGGCGAGCGCCGGCCGGTGACGGCAAGGAGGTGGTAGGCGTCCGCCAGGCCCGCCCGCGGTCCGGCGGCGGCGGGGTCGAGAGCGATCGCCTCCCATAGGCGGCGATCGCCTTCTCGATCTCCGGGAATGTCCCCTTGGCGACGTGATAGCGGCCGCGCAGCTCGGCCTCGTGGGAGCGTGGGTCCTGGGCGTGGTGTTGGGCAGGGCGCTTTAGAGGGACAGTGGGGACGGCGAGCCGGTAGGTCAGCACGACCGCGAGGGTGGCGAGCAGAGTGAGGACGGCGATCAGGGCCGGGCCGGTCCAGCTCCACCGCCGGAGCTGGCGGAGAGGTTCCTGCGACTCCGGTGATCGGGTGGAGCACCGCGACTGCTGTCGGCAGGACCTCCCTTGGGGGCGGCGGACCGACCGGCGGCAGCAGGCGGTAGCCGCGCTTGGGGATGGTCTCGATGAAGCCGGCGCTCCTGGCGTCGTCGCCCAAGGCCCGGCGGAGCTCCCGGATGCTCCGCCAGACGACATCGTCGCTGACGAAGCGGCCCTCCCAGACCTCACGGACCAGCTCTTCCTTGCCGACGACGGCACCCGGCTGGCGGGCCAGGCAGACCAGCACCTCCATCACCTTGGGTTCGACCTGGACCGACCCCGCCGGCCCCTCGATCCGGTTCTGCGCCGGCCGGACGATGCGGTCCGCGAGGAGGAAGTCGGCGGCGGGAGGGCGGAGGACCGGCTGGGAGGACACGCGCACCAGTGTAGCGAAAGCGGCGGGTCCCGACGCCTGGCGGGAGCGCTCTTGGCGGCGGAGAGGGGAGACCTCGGTCGAACCTCGGCGCGCCTTCGGCCCGAGGGTGGGGGTACGGCCTCTAGGCTTCGTCCTATAGCGCCGCTCCTCCGGCGGTGCTCTTGGAGGCGAGGAGGCAGTCATGGGGGTCACGCGCAACGAGTTCCTGAAGCTGGCCGGCGCGGCGGCCGGTTTGGGTTTGCTGGCGGCGAAGTCGGGAGGGGCGGAATCGAAGCCGCAAGGGGCCGCGCCGGCGGGGACCGGCGCCCCTGCCGCCCCCGTTTCCATGGCCGGCCGGCTGGCGGCACTGGCGGCACTGGCGGTGAAGCCAGGCGCTTCCGTGCCGCCGTCCTCGCCGGCGACCTGCCGCGGTTGACCGCCTTTCTCGCCGAGGACCCGGCGCTCGCCTACAGCCGGGACGAGCGGGGCCGCTCGCTCCTCGCCCTCGCCTACCTCGGTGGGCAGAAAGCGGCCGCCGAGCTGTTGCGGCGGCACGTCGCGGCGCTCGACCTCGTCGAGGCGACCCTCGCCGGCGACCGCGAGCGGGTGCTCGCCCTCCTCGGCAAGGCGCCGGGGCTGCTGAACGAACTCGACCCGGTCGGCTTCACGGCGGTGCAGGCGGCGGTCCTCGCCGGCCGGACCGATCTGCTGATGGCGATGGTGAGCCGGGGGGCGGACTTGAACGCCCTGTCGGTCGAGCCGCCCCGCCGGACGGCGGTGCGGCTGGCGGTCGAGGCCACCCCAGCTGAAACCGCGGAGGAGATGGCCGATCTCATGCTCGGCAACGGCGGCGACCCCAACGCCCCGCAGGGGGACGGCATCACGCCGCTCCACGCCGCCGCCCGGGCGGGGAACGCCGAGGTGATCCGGCTCCTCGTCTGGTCCGGCGCCGACACCGGCCGCCGGACTCCTCAGGGCGAAACGGCGCTCGACCTCGCCGTCCGCGGCGGTCAGACCGCGGCGGCGGCCCTGCTGCGGGGAGAGCGCACCCTGCCGCGCGCCCATCGCACCTCCCGCTACGCCGCCACGGCGGACGGCTCGCCCTTCGCGCCGCGGCCGCAGCCGGCGTTGCCGCAGCCGGTGATCAACGAGTACGTGGCGGTCTCCCACGGCAACCTGGCGCGGGTCCAAGAGCTGCTCGCCCTCTACCCGTCGCTCCTCCTCGTCAACGCGAGCTGGAACGAGCTGGCGGTCGAGGCCGGCGCCCATGTCGGTTTCAAGGACGGGGTCCGGCTCCAGCTCGATCAGGGGGCGCCCTGCGCGCTCCCTACAGCGGCGATGATGGGGAAGGTCGAGCGCGTCCGCGCCCTCCTCGCCGAGGACCCCGAGCGCATCCACGACTGCGGCGCCCACAACATGCCCCTCGCCTGGTTCCCGGCGATCGGCGGCGGCAGCCCCGAGCAGCTGGAGATCGCCCGCTTCCTGCTCGACCGCGGGCTCGACGTCAACGCCCACAAGCGGGGCCAGACCGCTCTCCACTGGGCGGCCCGCGGCGGTCATGTCGAGATGGCCGAGCTCCTCCTCGCCCGCGGCGCCGACGTCAACGCTCGCGCCAAGGGGGGGCCGGGGGAGACGGCGACCCCGCTCGCCGTGGCCCGGAAGGCGGAGCAGAAAGGCGTGGCCGATCTGCTGCTGCGGCACGGGGGGGTGGCGTAGAGGGTGGACTACCCGCGGCGACCGCCGGCAGCCCCTCGCCGCAATGTCCCGGGACTCTGTTCCGCGGTCGCCGGACTCGATAGCCAGGTAAGGAGACGAGGTCTCCGCTGCCTGGACTCCGTCTCCGGTGCCGCACCGTCGATGTCGAGCCCCGGGACCGAGATGTCGAGTCCCGGGACCGAGACTCGAAGTCTCGGGACGGAGAGTCGTAGTCCGGGGACGACGAGTCGCCGTCCCGTCACCACGGTTCGGCTCCAGGGTTTAAGACCGCCGTCCCGGGGCTGCGCTCTCAAGTCCCGGTACCGCGACTCCAAGTCGCGGGACGGAGACTCCGAGTCCCGCGACCCCGACCGCCATCCCGGGACTCCGACCCTCGGCCGGGGGACGGCGATTCGCCGTCCCGGGATCGCGGCGTCGAGTCCGGGGACTGCGGACCCGCAATAGCGGCAGCCAAGGCTTGGTCCAAGTCTCTGTCTTCAAGTTTCGGTACCGAGAGCCGAGATAGCGGTCCCCTGAAGCGTTGTCCGGGGACTCTGTCTTCGAGTCTCGGTGCCGAGAGCCGAGGTAGCGGCACCCACCGCGGGCTCGAGATCAGGCGGAGCAGAAGGACGTGGCCGATCTGCTGCTGCGGCACGGGGGGGTGGCGTAGAGGGTGGACTACCCAGCGGCGACCGCCGGCAGCCCTTCGCCATGCCGGGCGGCGGAGACCGCGGCGGTGAAGAGCCCGCAGACGGCGGCGAAGACGGCGATCCCGAGGAGGACCAGCCAGCCCGCTCCCGTGGGGTGGCCGAGGGCGAAGAACGGGGTCGCGAGGTCGAAGGGCGCTCCGGGGTGCTCCTTGGCCGTCCGCAGGGCGGGGAGGAGGGCGGCGACGAAGGTCGCGACCGCCGCCCCGACCGCCGTGCCGGCGAGACCGCGGGCGAGGAGCTGGGCTTTCGAAAGCGGCGAGAGGACCTCGGGCTGGTCGATGGTGAAGACCGGCTCCCGCGCCCCGAAGGGGACGAAGCGGGAGAGCATGATCATCCCCGGAATGCCGGCGAGGATGGTGAACCAGAAGAACTTGTACCAGCCGACCGAGTAGACCGCGAAGCCGCAGATCGGGCCCGCCACCAGCCGCGGCAGGCCGAAGAGGCTGGAGAACAGGGCGTACTGGGTGGCCGAGAAGCGCTTCTGGGTGAGCCGCAGGAGGAGGACCGCGAAGGCGCCGCTCCCCAGGCCGGCGGCTAAGACCTCGAAGCCGATCGCCGCGTACATGAGCGGCCGGTGCACCCCGCCCTTGGCGGCGAGCATCACGTAGCCCAAGCTCGCGAAAGTTTGCAGAAAGCCGAAGATCCAGAGCGCCCGCCCGAGCCCGATCACCTCGGTCAAAACTCCGCCCATGAAGACCCCGAGGAGGCTGCCGAAGAGCCCCACCGTGGCGAGCGCCACCCCGCGGTCGAAGTCGCTGTAGCCCATATCGACGAGGAAGGGTCGCTGGAGCGCCTGGGCGAGGTTGTCGGCCAGCTTGTAGAGGAGGAGAAAGGAGAGGATGCCGAGCGCCCGGTGGCGGGAGAGGAAGCCGACGAACGGATACCAGGCGGCCTCGCGGAGGCTTCTGGGAGCGGGGATCACCTCGCGCGGCTCGGGCGCCTTCCAGGTGACGAAGAGCATCGGCAGGTAGAGGCAGGCGAGCCCGGCGTTGACCAGCGGCCAGGAGTAGCGCCCGGCGAGGGTGATGCCCAACCCCCCCACGACGTACATGGCGCTCCGGTAGACCGCATTTCGCGCCCCCACCGCTACCGCCTGCTCCTCGGGCTCCAAGACGTCGACCGCATAGGCGTCGACCGCGATGTCCTGGCTGGCGCCGGCAAAGGCGATGGCGAAAGCGAGAGCGGCGACGACCCAGGGGGTGTCCGGATGGTTGCCGACCCCGGCGAGACAGAGGGTGAGGACGAAGAGGGCGAGCTGGGCGATCGCCGCCCAGCCCCGCCGCCGCCCGAGCCAGGGGGGGACGAAGCGGTCCATGAGCGGCGACCAGAGGAACTTGAAGGTCCACGGCGCCTGCGCCAGGGTGATGAGGCCGACCACCCGGATGTCCAGACCGATCCGGCGCATCCAGTCGGGGATGGCGGTCAGGACGAGGGCGAACGGCAGGCCGGACGAGAAGGAGAGGAGGGTGACCGCGGCGGTCCGCCAGGAGGTCATCGCCCGGCCGAGGCTCCGGAAGGTCCCGAGGCGCTTCGGGCGGCCCCCCAGGTCGGGCGCCGGCACGGCCGGGGGGGAAGGCGGCGTCGAGGGGACGGGGACCTGGGTCGTCACCGGGGGATTCTAGCTCGCCTTACAGCGCCTCGACCTGCACCTTGAGCCGCGCCAGCTCGTCGGCCAACGCCTGGACCGCGGTCTGGGTCTCGGTCAGGTGGTCGCGCTCGGCGCGGACGAAGCGGGTGTAGGGGGCGACGGCGTCGTCGATCCGCGAGAGGCTTCTCCCGATCTCGCGCTCGAACTGACCGGAGAGCGCCGTCATCAGCTGGGTGCGGAGCACCTCGATCGTCAACTTGAGCTCGGCCTTCGCCTTCTGCCGCCGGTGGGGGAGGATGAGGAGACCCAAGGCCGCCACCATCCCGGCGGCGAGGATGCCGGTGACGTCCGCCGCGGCGGTCACCGCGATGTGGGTCAAAAGGGCGCCGAGGCCGATCGCTCCCACCCCGACGAGCGCCGTCCCCGCCACCGCCGCCTGCACCGACTCGGCGAGCCGGGTCGATTCGGCGTCCTTGTCGTAGCTCTCCATGGTGCGCTGGGCTTCGCGGCCGACGCTGTCGAGCAGGCGGTTTCTGTCGTAGTCGAAGGCCGCCCCGGCGCGGCCGACGATGCGGTCGGCGTGCTGATCGCGGCGCTTGGCGAGGTGATCGGTCACCGCCTGCCACTGCTTCAGATCGGCGGCCACCAGCCAGTCGATGATCTCTTGCACCCGCCGCTCGATCGCCTGGGGGACGTCGGCCACCACCCGGCGCTCGAACTCGGCCTTCATCCGGTCGCGGTTCAAGAAGGTCGACGAAGCGGGCGAGGCGGACCGTGTCGTCGAAGAACTCCATGCCGCGGTTCTCGAACTCCCGGAGCACCCGGTCGACATCCGAGAGGCGGAGGTGGAACTCGCGCTCCATGTCCTCTTTATAGAGAGCGAGCTGGCGCTCGATGTCGGTGAGCGTCCGGACGTCGGCGTCGAGGAGGCCGAGCCGGCCGTGGACGACCGTCAAGGTGCGGCCGGCGAGGAGCGTGCCGACCCCCAGGGGGTTGAGGAGCTTCAGGCGCACCCGCTCGCGCTCGTCGAGGGTGGTGACGATCGCTTTCTCGAGCGGCGGGAACTGGCTTTCGGCGAGGAGCGCCGCGTCGCCGCTCTCCTTGGCCCGGAGCGCCTTCCGGGCCGAGACGGCATAGACCTCCGGGACGGCGCCCAGGAGGGTGCGGCCGTTGTCGGCGACGAAGGCGCGCACCGTTTCGAGCTCCTCCGGGCGCTCCAGGATGTCGATCTTGTTGATCACCAGGACGATCTTCTTGCCCCACTCGCGGATCCCCTGGAGGAAGGCGCGCTCGCTCTCGGTGAACGGGCGGTCGGCCGAGGTGACGAAGAGCACCAGGTCCGAGCGCGGCACGAACTCCCGGGTGATCGCCTCGTGCTCGCGGTGGATGGCGTTGGTGCCCGGGGTGTCGACGATGTTGATCTCCAGGAGGAGATCGACCGGGGCGGTCACCACGTCCAGGGCCGCCTCGGCCGTCGTTCGGGAGACGGCGGGGCCGTGTTTCAGGATCTGGACCCGGGTGGTGGTGGGGGTAACCCCCTCTTCTAAAACCCGGGAGCCCAAAAGGGCGTTGATGAAGGCGCTCTTGCCGGCGTTGAACTCGCCGGCGACGACCAGGAGGAAGAGCTCGTCCAGCTGGCGGACCGAGCGTTCGAGCGCCGACTGATCGTCGCCCGCGGCGTCGAAACGGGCGAGGGCGACCGCCAGCTCCCCCAAGAGCCGCCGCTCCTCGGCGAGGAGAGCTTCCTGTTGCTGGTCTAGGATTCGCCGCAGCATGTCATCCGCCCCTCTCAAGCGCCCAGCCGGGGACGATAGCACGGGGTATGAGCACGGGGTATGCCAGGGTCTCGGCCCTGTCCTGTTTTGAGCTTGCGGTCTGCTCCTTCGGGCGCTCCGCGCGGCCAGTCGCAGATCCTCAGCTCAAACCAGGGCGTCCGAGCTGGTAGGATTCGCACGAACAGAGAATACCGGCTCCAGTTTGGATCTGAGGACGGGCGACTGGCTGCGCGAAGCGCCCGAAGGAGCCCGCCCGCAAGATCCAAACTGGAGCCGGTGCCGAACGGAGAGAGAAACCATGGCCACCCTTCAGCGCATCCCCACCGTCGATCTCGCGGACTACACCGCGGGCGACCCCTCCTCGCGGACGAAGATGATCCGCACTCTCGGCGACAGCCTCCAGGAGTTCGGCTTCCTGAACGTCGAGGGGCACGGCATCGACCGCGGGCTGATCCGCCGCACCTACGACCTCTGGAAGCGGTTCTTCGAGCTGCCCGACGAGGTCAAGCGGCGCTACGTCGTGGGGGTCGGGGGGGCGCGCGGCTTCACCCCGTTCGGGATCGAGCACGCCAAGGGCAACACGCATCCGGATTTGAAGGAGTTCTGGCACGTCGGCCAGGTGGCGGAAGCGGCGGCGGGGCTGCCGCAGGGGCACCCGGCGAGAGAGAGCTATCCGCCGAACGTCTGGCCGGCGGAGATCCCCGAATTGGAGGCTGCCACCCGCGAGCTCTACCGCCGGCTGGAGGACTGCGCCGCGGTCCTCCTGGAAGCTCTGGCCGAGCACTTCTCCCTGCCGCGGGAGACCTTCGCCGCGATGATGCAGAACGGCAACAGCATCCTCCGGGTCCTCCACTACCCGGCGGTGGCGGCCGGGGGCGTCGGCGGCGGCGGCGTCGGCCCCGGCGCGGTGCGGGCGGCGGCGCACGAGGACATCAACCTCATCACCCTCCTCTGCGAGGCGACCGACTCCGGGCTCGAAATCCTCACCCGGGACGGCGAGTGGCTGCCGGTCGCGGCGGGGGAGGGGCAGATCGTCGTCGACGCCGGCGACATGCTGTCGCGGGCCACCAACGAGGTCGTCCCGGCCACGACCCATCGGGTGGTCAACCCGCCTTCGGGAGAGGCGCCGGGAGCGCTACTCGATGCCCTTCTTCGTCCACCCCTACTCCGCCTGCCCGTTAGACGTCATGGAGCGCTTCGTCTCCCCGCAGAACCCGGCGAAGTTCCCGCCGATCACTGCCGGCGCGTTTCTCGACCAGCGCCTGCGCGAGATCGGGCTCAAGAAGTAGCGCTTAAAGTCCCGGCACTGGCTCACGTTTGGTTCCGAGGACCGGCGACTGGCCGCGCGAAGCGCCCGAAGGAGCCGGCCCGCAGGATCAAACGGAGCAGTGCAAAAGTCCCCGTCCGTCCCCGTCCAAAGCCCCCATGGCACCGTATGGTTATAGCGCGGGCGCTATCTGCGCCCGCGCCCGGTTTTAGTGTCGGTAGGCTTCGATCTGGAGGTTCCCCCCATGCGGTACCGTGCTCCCCTTTCGCCCGCTCTCCTCCTCGCCGTCCTCCTCACCGCCCTCGCCGCTTTCGCCTGGGCGTTGCCGGCCCGCGCCGACTGGGTCGCCGTCGGTCCACAAGGGGGTTCGATCCTCGCCCTGGCCGTCGATCCGGGGGCGCCTTCGATCCTCTACGCGGGGAGCGACGGCGGGGGAGTCTGGAAGAGCGCCGACGCCGGGGCCACCTGGGGCTGGGCGGGACTGGGGCTCGGCAATATTCAGGTGCTGGCGCTGGCGATCGATCCGCAGACCCCGGCGACCGTCTATGCCGGCACCGAGGCCGGGGTCTTCAAGAGCGTCGACGCCGGCGCCGCCTGGACCCCGGCGAACGACGGTCTCACCGAGCCGGTGATCCTCCAGCTGGCGATCGACCCGCAGCACCCGGAGACGGTCTATGCCGGCACCCTCTCCGGGCTCTTTGCGAGCGCCGACTCTGGCGTCACCTGGAGGGCGGTCGCCGGGCCGTTCGCCTCGGTCGGCCTTTTGGCGCTCGACCCGCAGCACCCGGCGACCCTCTATGCCGGGCCGCTCAACGCCGCCGGGCTCTACAAGAGCACCGACGGCGGCGCCACCTGGAAAGACGAGAGCGCGGTCCTCGGGGGCTCGGCGGTCACCGCCGTCGCCCTCGCTCTCGACCCCGCCGTCCCTTCCAAGGTCTATGCCGCCGTCCGCACCCTCTTCGACAACGTGGGCTCCCTCTTCACCAGCACGAGCGGCGGCGCCAGTTGGGTCCGGGCCGGGCGCGGTCTCGAAGGGCGGGCGGTCCTGGCGCTCGCCGCGACGCCGCGGGGGGAGCGCTCTATGCCGCCACCGACCTCGGGCTCTACACCAGCTCCGACAGCGGGAAGAGCTGGAAGCCGGTGGGGCCCAAGGCGCCGTCCGGGCCGGTCTTCGCCGTCGCCCTGGCCGCGGGCTCCGGGCGGCGGCCGGGAGCGGTCTACGCCGGGACCCTCGATCTCGGGGTGTGGAAGAGCGCCGATGGCGGGCGCTCCTTTGCGGCCTCGAACCAGGGCCTGCTCGCGATCTCGGTCCTGGATCTCGCGCTCAGCCCGGGGGCTGCTATCGACGCTCTACGTGCGGAGCCCGGGCGGGCAGATCTGGCGCAGCGGCGACGGCGGCGGCAGCTTCGGCCTCGCCAGCCGGCTGCCGATCGTCTCCGCCCAGGGCCTGGCCGCCGACCCCAACCATCCCGCCGTCGCCTACGCCGGTCTGCACGGGCATATCGCGAAGAGCACCGACAGCGGCAAGACCTGGCAGATCGAAGGCGGGGACATCTTCGGCAACGTGGAGAGCGGGGTGGTCGCCGTCGACCCCAAGAATTCCGCCAACGTCTACATCGCTGGGCAGCCGAGCGAATTCCGCGACCCGCGCTGCGCCGCCTTCAGGAGCGCCGACTCTGGGACGAGCTGGATCTGCATGCCGACGCTCGGTCCGCTGATCCAGGATCTCGCCATCGCCCCCTCGGCCCCGGCGACGCTCTACGCCATCACCGCCTTCGGCGTGCAGAAGAGCACCGACCACGGGGCGAGCTGGAAGCGTGACCAACCACGGGCTCGAAGCGGCCTCGCCGCTCGCCCTCGCGGTCGATCCCACCGCGCCGTCGACCGCCTACGCCGCCGCCCAGTCGGGCCTCTTCAAGACGACGGACGGGGGCGGCAGCTGGGTGTACACGAGCGAGGGGCTGCCGGTGGCGCAACCCAAACAGCTCGTCCGCTTCACCAGCGTCGCCGTCGACCCCGGCAACCCGCGGGTGATCTACATCGTCGCCGCGATCTACGGCAGCCGCAGCGACCCGCCCCGCCTGCGCACCTTCCGCAGCACCGACGGCGCCGCCACCTTCTCGCTCTGGAGCGCCGGCCTGCCCCGGGTCACCGCCGCGACCCGGCTGGTGGTCGACCCGCGGCACCCCGGCACGGTCTACCTCGGGACCTACGGCCGCGGGGTCTACCGGTGGGTGCCCTAGACCAGGAGCGCCCCTTCGAGCACCAGGAGGGCCCGCTTCAAGGGCATGCCGCCGCCGAAGCCGGTGAGCGAGCCGTCGGAGCCGATCACCCGATGGCAGGGGATGACCAGGGGAATGGGGTTGGTGCCGTTCGCCCGCCCCACCGCCCGTGAGGCGCCGGGGCGGCCGACCCGGGCGGCGAGCTCGGCGTAGCTGATCGTCACCCCATAGGGGATGCGCGCCAGCTCCTCCCAGACCCGGCGCTGGAACTCCGTCCCCCGGGGGGCCACCGGCAGCTCGAAGCCCTTTCTCCCGCCCGCGAAGTACTCCGCGAGCTGAACGGCCACCGGAGCCGAGCGCCCGCTGCCCCAGACCAGGCGGTCGCCGCGCACCGCGGCCCGGCGCTCGACGTCCTCCACCACCGGGGTCTTCCGCTCGGGGTGGACGAAGTCGAGCTCGATCAGGGTGCCGCCGTCGTCGACGGTAGCGCAGAGGGCGGTCAGCTCGGGGAGCGGGGTGGGGATCAGATCGGCATAGAGATTCATGGCGTGTCTCCGAGAGAGGCCCAGAGATGGGCGGTGGCGAAGCTCCGAAACGGGGCGAAGGGGGACATCCGCTCCCGGGTCTCCTCCGGCCCGGGGCGGTGATCGAGGGCGAAGAAACGGGCGAGGCCGGCGGCGAGCCCGGAATCCCCGACCGGCAGGCAGTCGGCGAACCCGAGGGCGCGGAGCAGGACGTACTGCGCCGTCCACGGTCCGAGCCCGCGGACGGCGAGGAGCCTTCGTAGGACGAGCGTCGCGGGCTCCTCGGAGAGCCGGTCTAAGGGGAGCTCGCCGGAGGCGATGACCGCCGCCGCGCCGATCAGGTACTCGGCCTTCCGGCGGGAGAACTGGCGAGCGCAGAGATCGGCGAGGTCGAGCCCGGCCACGGCCTCGGGAGACGGCGGGGCCAGGATCTCCCCCGCTTCCGGCGAGCCGATGGGCTCGCCGCACAGCTCGACCACCCGCCGGCGGAGGGTGGCGGCGAAGGTGAGGTTCACCTGCTGGCCGACGATCGCCCAGCAGAGCCCCTCGAACGGCTCGGCGGTCCTCGGCAGCCGCAGCCCCTCCCGGCCGGCGATCAGCCGGGAGAGGCCGGGGGTCGAGAGCACCTGGCGCTCGAAGGGGGCCGGATCGAGGGTCAGGCCGAGCAGCCGGAGGGCGGCGGCGTGGGCTGCCGCGGCGGCGGCCGGAGAGAGGGGTGCCTAGCTCTCGGCCGCATGCACCCGGCAGCGCGCCACCCCCTCCCCGATCTCGACGGTCAAGAGCGCCGGGAGACCGTCGAGCCGCACCCCCTTCCCGAACGTGGTTCCCGCCACCCGCTCCGAACGGCTCTCCCGATCGCGGCCCAGGTAGCGCAGGGTCTCGCCCGCCCGGTAGCCGGCGGGGAGCTCAAGGACGAACGAGCGCTCCCGCGGCAGCTTCCGGTACTCGCCCGGAGAGAGGCCGGTCGCCTGCTTGAAGCTGTCGTCGAAGGCCGCGGCGCTCTCCCAGCCGGCGGCGAGCGCCAGATCGCGGGCGGAGCGCCGGCCGGCCAGGAGCTGGCGGCAGACGGTATCGAGCCGGGCCCGCAAGAGAAAGGCGGCCGGGGTGGTCTGGTAGTGGCGGAGGAAGAGGCGGTCGAGCTGGGACGAGCCGATCCCCGCGGGGTTGGCGGCGTCGGCGGCATGGGCGGCATCGGCGGCACCGGCGAGGGCCGTCTCCTCGGAGAACTCGCCGGGGTTCCGGCGCATCCGGGAGGCGAGGTCGACGACTAAAGAGAGGTCCCGGTCCTCGTCGCTCGGGTCGCCTTGCCGGTCGCGGGGCGGGGTGGAGGGCGTTGCCATGGCTGCATCTTAGAGAAAGTCGCCCGTCGCGTCTTCCGGATTTTTTCATTCGAATCCCGTGGCCTGCCCGAGCCGCGGGTCTATACTCGCCCGATGAGCCCGGAGAAGAACCGATTCGAGGAATTGATCGACAGCTGGGTGAACCGCGGCGTCGAGGTGGCGCCCATCGGCACCCTCCTCGGCTTCCGTTTCACGAGCTTCGAGAACGGCGTCGTCACGGTCGAGATGGAGGCCGGCCCCCGCCACCACAACCCCATGGGCACCGTCCACGGCGGCATCTACTGCGACCTGGCCGACGCCGCAATGGGAATGGCCTTCGCCACCACCCTAGCCGAAGGCGAGAGCTTCGCCACCCTCCAACTCCAGGCGAGCTACCTCCGCGGCGTCCGCCAGGGCCGGCTGATCGCCACCGGCCGGGTCGTCCACCGCGGGCGGACGGTGGGCCACATGGAGAGCGAGATCGTGGACGGGGAGGGGCGGCCGGTCGCGCGGCTCACGAGCGTGTGCTCGGTGCTGCGGGGGGCGAAATGAAAAACAAAGCCCAGACCCAAGACGATGATCTCCGTCCAGAGTACGACTTCGACTCCTCTCAAGGGGAGAGAGGGCGGTACTCCAAGAGGCTCCAGCAAGAAGGCTCTAACATCGTGGTCTTGGAGCCCGATCTGGCCGAGGCATTCCCCGACTCTGCGGCGGTAAATGATGCCCTGCGTCGTCAGCGCGAATAGGGTTGCGTCGTTGTGAGGCCAGGGACTACCTGGTAGTGCTTGAGATTAAACGTGCAGAGGCCTGCAGAGAGCCCGATCGCGCAGGCGGCAATCATGGAGTCGATCAGACCCAGCCGATGCGAGAGATGGTAGGCGGTGAAATCGGAGAGCGCGCGGTCGCAGTCCCTCCGGGTGGGCCATACGATGGGCAGAGGTGAGATTAGCTTGAGTGCCTGTCGTACTTGCTGCTTGTTCAAGGCGTGCTGAATTAGCTCCATGACGACCAGCCCGGGCACGGAGGGAAGCTCCTCGAGGCCCGCGAACCACTCCAGTGCTGGGAGGTAACCACGCTGCACATCGATCAGGACATCGGCGTCCAGCAGGAGCATGGATTACTGATCGCGAGAACGCTTTTCGGCCTTACGCCGGATCGCGCGGGCATGCTCCTGACTATCGGTGATGTCGGGCCGGGAGCCGATCACCTCTTCGCGCCGCCAATAGTCCAGGAGTTCGGCGCCCGTCTTCGGGGTCGCTCCCGGCGCTCTCCGAGAGGCGAGAAGGCGTCGTGCATATTCAGAGAGGGGTAGCCCGAGGCGTGCCGCTTCGGCCGAAAGCTCGCTTTCCAGCTCCGTGGGTAGATCCAGAGTCAAGGTCATCCTCGTTCTTCCTCCCGGCAGTATAAATCAAGACGGCCTCCCTTCCTCTTCCGTAAGATAGGAAAACAAAGGAGGTGACGCTGTGCGCGCGAGCTACCTGTTGCTGTTGGGAGTCCTGATCGCCCTGCCGGCCCGCGCCGGCCAGGCCTATATCCCCCTGCTGACGACCGACCCGGCCGGGTTCGACAGCGGCCGGTCGACGGCTGCGAGCCTCGAGCTGTACAACCTGGGCAGTGTGCCGCGTCGCTACTCGGTGAGCTTCGTCCCTGCCGGCGCGATCGGCCTCGGGGGCGGCGAACTCGTCCAGGCGGGAACGTTGGCACCCCGGAGCTTCGCCGTCATCCCGTGCTGCAACCAGAGCTCCGGGGTCCTGGTCGTCTCCGGCGCGCCCCAGATCGCGGTGAGCGCCTACGTCAACGAGCAGCTCAACAGCCCGCAACTCCTCGGCGTCCTTACCGGAGTCCCCGTGCTCACCGCCCGGGACGCCGTGCCGGCGCGCGGCAGCGCTCTGCTCCAAACTCTCGCCTGGACCGAGAACGGCCAGTTGACGAGCAGCCTCGGCATCCTCAACTTTGGAAGCCGGCCTGCCCACTGCTCGGTGAACAGGTTCGTCGAAGTCCCCGAGCGGTTCTCCGATCTCCAGAATCTCGTCGTCGCCGCCGGCTCGACGGCCGCATTGCCGGACTTTATCGGTCAGAGGGTCCGGTCGCTCGGCACCTTCTCCTCCTATGCGGCGAGGCCGACCGTGACCTGCGATCAGCCCTTCTATCCCTTCGCCATCAACTACGGGGGTGGCCTGCCCTCGATCGATTTCGTGTCCCCCGCGGTGGTGCTGGGGGACGCCCCCTAAGCCGGCCTCCCCTACGGCCAGGGCGTCCGCCAGTTGAACCGGTCGCCCCCCCCGGGGGAGAAAGCGGTGTTTTACGGAACGGCCACCGGGCCGAGCACCGCCGGCAGCACGTTGTGGATGATCTTCTTGAGGTCCGGCATGACGCCGATGCGATCGTTCGCGGGATTGGCCGAGGTCGTGCCGTTAGCGGGATCGCTCAAGATCCGGCGCAACGCAGCGGGTGAGAACGGACCGAGGCCGTTCGCCTTCGCCATGCTCTGCACCAGGAGCGCCGCACCGGCGACCATGGCGGCGGCGGCGGAGGTGCCCGAGAATTTGTTGGTGTGATCCGTAAGGCCTCCGCCGAATTCGCCATTTCCGGCCGTAAAGACGCCGTTGCCCCAACCGTAGCAATCGATCCTGTCGCCGAAGTTCGAATCGGGGTGGCGTGGGTGATTGAGAGGTGGGGCTTGAGAGATCAGGGCGGCGCCGACGAGGATGGCACCCGAGTCGCGGGTTTTACGGTCGAATGCCCGCTGGCCGAGGACGTCGGTGACGTCGTCGAGAAGGCGGCCGCCGTTGCCGGCGGCCTCGACGACGGTGATCCCCCAGCGGTTGACGAGTTGCAGGACGTCGAAGACGGCCGGCTCCACCTCCACCGGCAGGAAGCCGTTCTTGTCGATCGGCAGGCCGTTGTCGTCGATCGTCGTCTGCGCTTCGACCAGCAGTACGTCTCCTGCATTCAAGGCTTCGGCGGCGCTCAAGAGGGCCGCTGCCGTGGAGTAGCGATCCGGCCGGCGCCACTGCGATACCACCTGGACGGACGCTAGCCGGGGAGCGATCCCCACCACCCCTGTCGGATTCGTACCGGGCGCGGCCACGATGCCTAATACCGAGGTGCCATGGCCGAAGAAGTCCCCATTGAGGCCCGAGAGCGGCTGCCCGATGTGGAGCCCGACCAGGTCCTGGTGGGTGAGGTCCCAGCCGCGCTCCACGTCGACGAGCTGTACCTGCTGACCCTTCCCGCCGGGAAAAGGCCAGGCGAAGCTCGCGTCGATCCCCTCCGGAGCCGGGTTCAAGTAGCCCTGCAAGGGTCGATCGTCGACCTGGGCCAGCTGGACTTCGGGCGGCCTCGTGGGACCGCCTTCCAGGTAGGCGAGCTCCACGTCGTCCCGCTTCACGACCCGCGAGAGGACTTGGTCGATCAGGTCCGGCGCCACGTCCAGCGTGAAGTAGCCCAGCAGGCTGCTATCCGTGGGCGCTACCGGCGCCGCGGGTGCTACGGCCGCCTTGGGAAGCTCCTTGAGGTTCGGGGTGCCGACGCTCGGGAACATCCTCTCGACGGCGAGCCCGGGAAACTCCTGCTCGAGATCGCCCCACAGCTGCCCCGTCAGGTCGAGGGCGGCGGCCTCTCCCGCCTTGAAGCCGGGGAGCAGCTTCGCGGCGCCTTCGGTCATCCCCTGGATCAGCGCCTCCGGCTTGAGCTTCACCACCAGGCGGCGCCGGTAGGCTTCTCTTCGATGCGTGTCTGGAATCATCGTCTACTTCCTTTCTAGGCGTTCGAGCTGCCCTTGAAGGCCGCCGTCGGGCACTGCGGGTTGCCGAGGATCGGATCGCTGGTGTGATTGCAGGCCTGCACCGCGGTGGGGATGGGGCCGAAGCCGACCCCGGGATCGTGCGCCGAAAGCCGGCTGTAGTGTTCGAAGTGGATATCCCGGTTGCGCGTGCGGAGGAGCACGACCTCCTCCGCGGTCCGCGTACCCTTGATGTCGGGGAGCGGCATGTTTTTGATCCAGACCGTCACCTGGGGATTGCCGTTCTGGGGGGTCAAGACCAGCGGTGGGACGGCAGGCCCGCCGCGGAACCGGGTAGCGCTCAACGTGACGCTGGCGCCGAGGATCGGGAGACTGAGCTCGATCACCTCGGCGATCGCGCGCTGGAAAGTACCGAGCGGACCGTTCAGCGTGCCGAACTTCCACTGCACCCAGCCGAGTGCCGAGGTCCCGGCGATGTCGCCGGTGACCAGAGTGCCCTCGGTGAGCCGGATGCGCGCGGTGACCGCCGGATGTACGCCGGCCCCAGCGAGGCAGCTCTCGTCGATCGTCCCCAGCCCGGGGACCAGCTCGTCGAGCTGCGCCATCCAGGAAAGGGAATGAGGCCTGATGAGGGTCGGGCAACCGGCGACGTTGCCGTTGGTCAGGGCCAGGGCGCTCTCCTCCATGGGCGAGATCTGCAGGTCCTGATCGTTCAGCCGGCAGATCCCCATGGGATTGCCGTCGTTGAACTGGTCGTCCGGCTGGCGGGCGTTGTTCGGGGCGAGGTCGCGGGTGTCGAAAATCAGCGCCGGGACGTGGGCCTCATCCATCTCCATACCCGGCATGCCGCCTCCCATGGGCATGCCGGGCGCATCGACCAGCACGACCCGCATCGCTTTGCCGGAGGTGTTGGGGACGAAAGCGCAGAGACCGGTGAAGCGTACGACGAGGTTGAATGGCATTTTGTTCCTCCCTGTAGATTTGAGGGCCGCCGGCCCGTTTCACCGTCTGTAGACGGACCGGGCCGGCGAAATCCTCAAGGGCGCTCTACTCCTCGTGGACGCCGCCGAACACCTCGAAGGCGGCCCAGCTCGCGGGCGAGCGGAGGGACGCCTCGGGGCCGCGCAGGAGCTCGAGCTGGGCGGAGCGGAGGGCGGAGAGAGGGTCGCGACCGGCGCGCAGGCGGCGATGGAAGGCGACGAGGAGGCGGGTGGTCGCCCGATCGTTCACGTTCCACAGGCTGGCGACGACCGCCGGTACTCCCGCGGCGAGGAAGGGCCGCGCCAGGCTCGACACCCCTTCCGGCCCGGAGGGTTCGCCGCCGCCCGTGCCGCAGGCGGAGAGCAGCACCAAGCGGGTACGCGGCAAGCGCAGCCCATAGAGCTCGTGGGCGTAGAGGGAACCCGAGTCGCCCAGGGTCGGGGCGAGAGCCAGCAGCGAGAGGAGGGGAAACTCCGGATTTACGATCGCATGGCCGGCGATGTGGACGATCGTGTGCCGGCCGGCCGCGGCGAGAAACGCGGCCTTGGTTGCCCCGACGCCTTGCAGGAGCTCGTGCTGGGGATAGAGCTCTCCGATGCTCCGCGCCTCGGCCGCGGCGCCCGGCAGAGGAGGGAGCTCGGGGAAGACCGCGGTGTCGAAGGCCGGGTTGCCCACGATCAGGGCGGAGGGCTCGGCCTCCTGGGAGAGCTGCCGGTCGCGCCGCAGGCTGCGGAGATACAGAGTGGCGCTCGGGGCCACGCCGACCGCGCGCTCCTCGATCAGGTAGCGGCCGCCCAGCGGGTTGCGAAGCGCGCCGAACGGCACGGCGTGGAGGCTCTTGTCGGGCACGAAGACGACCGGCTCGTCACCCTGCAAGGAGAGCGGCTGGACGAGCTTCTCATAGAGCTGCGACGACGCGCTCGCGATCTCTTCTTGAGAGCTGCCGCTTGCGAGAGCGGACCGCAGTCGCCCTACCCGACGGGCGAGGTCCGCGGCTCCGATGGGAACCGTGACGGAAGTGATGGCGTCGCGACGGAGGACCCAGGCGATCAGGCGATCCTCGAGGACGGCGAGCTCCACGAGCGCTCCTCGCGCCGGGAGGTCGCGGCGGAGCTCTTCCGTGAGCGACCGCGCCACGGTACCCGAGCCACCCCTTCCGGGGAGGATGCCGAGGCGGTCCAAAAGCCCCCGGGCCCGCCCGCGCTCCGCGTAGCGCAGGGCGAGGTCGAAGCGGTGCCGGGAGACGACCTGCAGGCGGACCATCTGGTCGAAGATCGTCGTCGACTGGTCGAAATAAGACATCCGCAGCTGTTCGCCGACCACTCTCTCGCGTTGCTCTTCGAACTCGCCGATCCCGGCGGCGAGGTCGCGCTCCGCGTCGCGGTCCCGGCCGGCGGTCAGATAGGCGCGGCCACGCGCCAGATGGATAGGAACCAGCGGGAAGTGGTTGCCTGCCTGGACGTAGAATCCGAGAGCCTGGGTGAGTGCGCCGATGGCCCGGGCTGGGGCGTCCGTGGAAAGACTCTCGCCTTCCGCGAGGAGGATGTCCGCCTCGACGCGGCGGCGCGGTCCGGCGCTCGCGATCTTCCGGCTGACCCTCCTGGCTTCGTCGATGTCCCGGGCCGCCCCGGCCTCGTCGTGAAGCTGGTGACGGATCTCGCCGCGCTTGAGGAGAGCGTGGGAGATGGAGGTCGGGTCTCCCAGGTGCCTGGCGGCCGAGATCGCGCGGTCGCGGAAGTAGAGGGCCGGGCGCAACTGGCCCTGTGCCACGAGAGTCTGCGCGGTCTCCTCGAGAGTCGCGTGGAGCCGCCGCGGATTCTGAAAGTCGGCGAGGAAGGAGAGCGCCTTGTATCGGTGTGCCCAAGCGGCCCGGTCCTCTCCCAGGTAGCGCAGGTTCTCGGCGAGGAGGGTCTCGACGGACGCCAGGTGTTCTCTCTCGCCGTTGCGTTCGAAGATCCGCCGCGCTCTTTCGTAGGCCGCGAGCGCGGTCGAGGGGTCGGCGCCGGCGAGGCGGACCAGACCGGTGAGCCATTCGATGCGGCCCCGGAGGCTCGGGGCCCGTTCGAGCCGCGGGCTGCCGCGGAGCTGGTCCAGTCTCTCCACCGCCTGCCGCATCTCGCTTCGCTCGAAGTTGCAGATCACGAGGCGGAGGCTGGCCCAATCCGCGAGCGGGCTACCGCCGCGCGCCAGGGCCTCCCGGGCCTCGACCAGGAGGGGCCAGGCGGCGTCGATCTCATGCCGATTGACGAGCGGGCAGGCCCTGGCGTAGAGCTTATGCCCTGCGATCAACGCCGCCAGCCGGCCACTCGCAGGCGGCTCCGCAAGGGCCCGTTCGGCGGCGGCGACGGCGTCCTCGGGCAGGTGTTCGCCGTTGTGCTTCGCCAGGGCGGTCGCGATGCCGCGGGCGGTGCGCAGGATCCGGTCCGCCGCCGCGGTGTCGCCCCGTCCTCGGGCCTCCGCCCAGGCGGGCAGGAGCTCCTCCTCGACGTGCTCCCGCGCGGGCTGCGGGAAGCGGGCGACCAGGGTCTCGACCTGGGCCTGCTCGCCGGCCTCGGCCGCTCGGTCGAGCCGGCCCCGTTGCTGGCGCCAGAGCTCGGGCCCGGAGGGGCGGGATAGACGGCGCAGATGGGCGCGGGCCTCGTCCGCCCATCCGGAGTTGGGGTCGAGACGCAGGTAGTCGTGCCAGGCCTCCCCGGCCTCCGGCTCAAGGAAGAGGCGCTCTAAGGCCAAGGCGCGGTTGAAGCGCGCTTCCCGGAGGCGGCCGTCGGCGAGGACCGCCCGGTCGGCGGTGGTGAGCGCGAGGACGAAATCAGCGGGGTCTTGCCCCGCCGAAGCACGGGCCAGATAGGCGGCCGCGAGGTCGCTCGCGAGCCGTGCGTCCACCGGGGTCTGGGCCGCCGCCTCGGCGAGCTTCGAAACCGCTTCACTGTAGCGGTGGAGAACGAGGTCGAGCAGAGCGCCGTCCCAGAGCGCCGCTGGAGATCTCCGCCGGGCAAGCTCGTCCCTGACCTCCCGCGCGATCCGCTGGAGAGTCGGTCCGGCAGGGGGGATTGTGGAGCTGGCGTGAGCCGGATCGAAAGCGGAGTGATGAAATCCGCCGGTCAGCTGCCCTTCGACCCAGCGCACGCCCCCGAGCGCGGTCACCAATCGAGATCGGCGCGCCGAGACTTCGCTCGCCACGGCCCGTCGGCAACTGGCAAAAGAGCAGAGTAGAGCCAGCCCAACCACCAGGGCCAGGGCCCCGGCACGCAAGAGGATTCTCGGCAAAGGCTTTCTGGGAGGCACGAGCACCGGACGAGATTAGATGGGCATCATCCTACTCCCGATTTCGCGCTATCCGCCCAGCTGGGATCGAGGATGGTGAAAAGGCCGGACCACGCCCAGCGATAGGATAGAGGCTCCTGGGGGGCAGAGCCGGTGGTCCTCCAGCCACTGCATCGGTTTTTGGCGGTCCGACTTGTACCGCTCGTTCCTGGCTGAGAGCCGGCCTCCCCTACGGCCAGGGCGAGATCTCCTCGACCAGAAAGTCGAGCTCGACCCGGAACGTGGGGTCCTGGGCGAGCCGGTTCGCGAGCTCCCGGTGGAGGGCGGCGCGGACCTCGGGGACGGCGTGCCGCTGCTCGAAGCTCGACAGCAGCTCCCGGCTGACCTCGGAGACGAGCCGAGTCTTCAGCCGGTCGTAGCGGCCGACCCGGCGGTCGGCGCCGTGCCTCGCGGCCTCCCCGGCCGTGGCATCTGAAAGGTAGGCGAAATGGGCGACCGCAGCGGCCGCAAGCTCAGAAATCGGCAGCATCGTGGGCGACTCCTCTTGGTAGCCTTACCGTCATCATCTCTACGGTCCTTTAAATAGCACCCCCTCGCGTCGACCGAGGGGCGGAGTTGCGACAGCCCGAGAACGAAGACGTCAGCCCTTGCGACCCACCGCTGCGATGTCGAGACCTGCGCTGTAAGAACCTGGGCCTGCCATGAATCTGGCGATTAAGGCGGCAAAATTCGCGCCAGCGGTGGGCTGCGGAGGAGGTGTTGAGGAGCGTAAGACTTGCCTCGATGAGAGCTTCGGTGCCCGCCACGATGCGTTTTGTACTAGCGCTCCATACGGAGGACGGAGTCAAGTACGGCGTCACGGTTCCCGATCTGCCGGGCTGCTTCTCGGCAGGGGATACTTTCGACGAAGCGGTGGAGATGGCCCGCGAAGCGATCGACGCTCATTGTGAGTTCCTAGCCGAGAAGGGTTTGGAGATCCCATCGCCTCATCCGTTGGCCGAGCACCAGGCCAATCCCGACCTCAAGGGCGCCGTGTGGGTCGTTCTGGAGGTCGACGTCGAGAAGTATCTCGGGCGCGCCGAGAAGATCAACATCACGGTTCCGGCTCGCCTGCTCCGGCGTATCGACGAATATGCCAAGACGCACGGCGAGACCCGCTCGGGCTTCCTCACGCGTGCCGCCGTTCAAGCGATGGGAGGCTCTCGGTAGCTCGAATGCAGGGCCGGCAGACAACGGCGTGGCCGCCGCCATCACCAACATAGCCTACCCTGCCCGGGACGGCGGGTACGGGACCCGCCGATCACGCCGGACAAGCTGTTGTAGGGACTCCACACGAGCTCTGAAGACTTTCCAGGGATCTCCAAAGACTTTCCACGGGTTCCGGAAGACTTTCCAAGGGTTCCCCAAGACTTTCCACGCCTTCTGCCGCGGAGCCCCCGGCTGCGGGAGTTCGGCCTCAAACCGCGCGGCCAGCGGACCGGCCGGCCGCGGAAGACCCCGCCGCCGGCGGCCGTCGCCAGCCCGGAGAAGTAGCAGCCGGAAACGAGGGGGGCCGTTCGGCCCCCCTTTTTTCAGAAGTTGCGACCGCGTCCCACCTCGGAGAGGGTCAGCAGAGGTTGGTCGTGCAGGTGGGGCCGCAGGTGGTGCAGGTATTCCGACCGCTGGCTTGGCAAATCGGCGGTTGGGTTCGAGCGAAACCTCCTGCCGGCCAGAGGTCGTTCCGGTCGAGCTCGATCAGCGTCTCCCGGTTGAGCACGAGCTTCTTGATGACTTTCTTCTTCAAGCCGTTCTCCTTTCCGATCTGGTTCGGGGTGTCGGCAAGACAGCCCTACCTCAGGAGTGCTCGCTGAACGGCCGGGCGCGCCGGCGAGGGGGACCGGGGCAGGTCCTCCAACCCTCGCAACCTCTCCCCGTCCTCACCCGTATCCTGTCGGGATAGGATAGGCCTCGCACGCCCAGGAGGAAATTCGATGCCCGTCAACCGGAAACGCCCGGGCCGCCTCGCCCCGGCCCTCGCCGTTCTGCTCCTCGCCGCCGCCGTCCTGCCGGCTCGGCCGGCGGCCGCCGCCAGGCGCCCGATCGCCGAGACCGACCTCTTCCGGTTCGTCTGGGTGGCCGACCCCCAGATCTCCCCCGACGGCCAGCGGATCGCCTTTGTGCGGGTGACGGTCAACGCCAAGAAGGACGGCTACGACACTGCTCTCTGGATAGCGTCGGCGGACGCCTCCAGCGCCGCCAGCGCGGCGCCGCCGCGGCCGCTTACCGCCGGCACCCAGGACAGCTCGCCGCGCTGGTCCCCCTCGGGGCGGCAGCTCGCCTTCGTCCGCGGGCATGCCGGAAAGGACGACGACGTCGCGCCGCAGATCTATGTCCTCGACGTGGCCGGCGGCGGCGAGGCGCGGGCGGTCACCGATCTTCCCGGCGGGGCCGGTTCCCCGGCCTGGTCTCCCGACGGCCGGACCCTCGCCTTCTCCTCCTCGACCAACGCCAAGGATCTCGAGAAGAAGAAGGCGGGGAAGAAAAAGGACGGGGAGTACGAGAGCGACGTGCGGGTGATCACCCGCGCCACCTACCGGCAGAACGGCGGCGGCTACAACGACGTCCTCCACCCGGGCCACCTCTGGACCGTCACCCTGCCGGCCGACCCGGCCGGGCCTCTGCCGGAGCCGCGCCAGGTGACCCAGGGCGACCTCGACGAGAGCCCGGCGACCTGGTCTCCCGACGGCAGCCGGCTCTACTTCATCTCCAACCGCGACCCGGAGCCCTACTACCAGCGCTCCGACTCCGACCTCTTCGCCGTGCCTGCCACGGGCGGCACCCCGGTCAAGGTGGTCGACATCGACGGCCCGGTCGCCGACTTCGCCCCCTCGCCGGACGGCAGGCGGATCGCCTTTTTGGGGTACGTCAACCCCAAGGCCGAGCGCTCCTACAACCAGCCCGACCTCTTCGTCGCCGACCCCACCTCGGGCGGCGGCGCGGTCACCGCGCCGAGGAACCTGACCGCCAGCTACGACTACGACATCGGCGACGGGGTGAGCGGCGACCAGGCGCCGCCGCGGGGCGACCAGCCGATCTCGCCGGTGTGGAGCCGAGACGGGCGCACCCTCTACGAGGTGGCGGCCGAGCGCGGGCGCGCCAACTCGAAGCGGGTGGACGTCGCGACGGGGAAGGTCACCCCCCTGACGACCGGCGACCACAACGTCGTCTGCTACACGGCGACCCCGGATGCCCGCCGCTTCGCCCTCGTGCTTTCGACCCCCACCGCGATCGGCGACCTCTGGAGCCTCGACACCGCGAGCGGCCGGCTCGTCCAGCTCACCCGCTTCAACGATCCGCTGTTTTCGGAGATCGACCTCACGCCGCCCGAGGAGATCGTCTACAAGAGCTTCGACGGCCGGGAGATCCAGGCCTGGTTGCAGAAGCCGCCGGGCTTCGATCCGGCGAAGAAGTACCCCCTGATCCTCGACATCCACGGCGGCCCGCACAGCGCCTATGGCTGGACCTTCGACCACGAGTTCCAGTGGATGGCGGCCGAGGGCTACCTCGTCCTCTACCCCAACCCGCGGGGGAGCACCTCCTACGGGGAGGACTTCGGGAACGTCATCCAGTACCACTACCCGGGCGACGACTACAAGGATCTGATGGCGGGGGTGGACGAGATCGTCAAGCGCGGCTGGGCCGATCCCGGGAAGCTCGGGGTGACCGGCGGCAGCGGCGGCGGCATCCTCACCAACTGGATCATCACCCAGACCGACCGCTTCAAGGCCGCCGTGGCCCAGCGCTCGATCGCCGACTGGTCGACCTTCTGGTACACCGCCGACTTCACCCTCTTCACCCACAGCTGGTTCAAGGGCGCCCCCTGGGAGGACCCGGAGGACTTCCGCGCCCGTTCGCCAATCACCCATGTGGCGAACGTCAAGACCCCGCTCATGCTGATCGAAGGGGAGGCCGACTACCGGACCCCGCCCGCCGCCGGCGGCGAGCAGATGTTCCGCGCTCTCAAGTACCTCAAGAAGCCGGTCGTCATGGTCCGCTTCCCCGACGAGAGCCACGAGCTGTCGCGCTCCGGCAAGCCCTGGCACCGGGTCGAGCGGCTGCGCCACATCGTCGGCTGGTTCGACAAGTATCTCCAGGGAAAGAAGATCGACACCTACGGAGCGCCTTAGATGAACGTCGGGATGACTCTCGTCTTGAGCACCATCTTCGGTGCGTTCGGGGTCGGCTACTTCATGTACGGCAAGAAGCAGGCGCACCTCTCCTCGATCCTCTGCGGTTTCGCCCTCTGCGTCTTCCCCTGGTTCGTGAACAGCGTCTTCTGGACGATCATCGTCGGGGTGGTGTTGATGGCGATCCCGTTCCTCGCTGGGGGGTGAGGGAGGGGGAGGGCCCGGTTTTTGCTTGCCTCCTCGCGCGGGCAGGGGTCCGCCCGTTTCCGGCGAGGAGAGAAGCATGTGCGGGATTGCGGGGTTGTACAGCTTCCGGTCGGGCCGGCCTGTCGCCTGCGACGAGGTGGGAGCGATGGCGGACCGGATGGTCCACCGCGGGCCGGACGACTCCGGGGTCTTCACCGACGGCCCGCTCGGGCTCGCCCACCGGCGGCTGACCATCCTCGACACCTCCCGGCGCGGCCGCGGGCCGATGGCGACCCCGGACGGCGCGGTCACGATCACCTACAACGGCGAGGTCTACAACTTCCTGGAGCTCAAAAAGGAGCTGGAGGCGAGCGGCTGCTCCTTCCGCACCAAGACCGACACCGAGGTCCTCCTGCGGCTCTACCAGGAGCGCGGCGACGCCTTTCTGACGCTCTTGAACGGCATGTTCGCCTTCGCCCTCTGGGACCGCCCGCGGCGCCGGCTCCTCCTCGCCCGCGACCGGCTGGGGATCAAGCCGCTCTACTACACCTGGACGGCGGACGGCATCGCCTTCGCCTCGGAGATCAAGGCGCTCCTCGCCGTCCCCGGGGTGCGGGCCGAGGTCGACCCCGAGATGCTCGACGCCTACATGAGCGTCGGCTACGTGCCGACCGAGCGGACGATGTTCCGCGGCATCCACAAGCTCCAGCCGGGCTGGGCGATGCGGATCGAGGGGGGCCGGGCGGAGCTCTTCCAGTACTGGGACCTGGACCCCAAGCCGCAGCCGATGTCCGAGGCCGAGTGCCTGGAGGAGGTGACCGCGCTCCTCACCGACGCCGTCCGCCTCCAGCTGCGGAGCGACGTGCCGCTCGGGGTCTTCCTCTCCGGTGGGGTCGACTCCTCGGCGGTCGTCGCCCTCATGCACGAGCTGGGGGTGACGCGACATCGAGACCTTCACCGTCGCCTACGACTTCGGCCCGCAGTTCGACGAGACCCGCTACGCCCGGCAGGTGGCGGAGAAGTTCCACACCCGGCACCACGAGGTCTACGTCACCCCGGCCGAGTTCCGCGACTTCATCCCCTCGCTCGTCGACCACATGGAGGAGCCGGTCACCGAGGCGGCGGCGATCTCGCTCTACAAGGTCGCCCGGCTGGCCCGCGAGCGGGTGGTGGTCGTCCTCTCGGGCGAGGGGTCGGACGAGGTCTTCGGCGGCTATCCCATCTACTCCTACATGCAGGCCCTGGAGCGCTACCGCCGGGTGCCGGCGGCGCTCCGGAACGGCTTGATCAACCCGCTTCTGGAGCGCCTGGGCGGCAAGTGGGGGAAGTACACCCATCTCTCGCGCCTCCCCCTGCCGGAGCGCTACGCCGGGGTGTCCTTCTACGAGTCGCCGGGCAAGGAGGCCCTATACCTTCCCGAGGTGCGTAATTCTTTCAACGGCTCGGCGATGCCGGGGCTGATCGCGCGCTACTACGAGAAGACCGCGGGGCGCGACGCGATCTCCCGGATGATGGGGCTCGACGTCAAGAGCTGGCTCGTCGACGACCTCCTCGTCAAGGCCGACAAGATGACCATGGCCTGCTCGCTGGAGCTCCGGGTCCCCTTCCTCGACCACCGCCTGGTCGAGCTCGGCGCCCGCATCCCGGCGGCCTTGAAGGTCCGCGGCTTCACCACCAAGTACATTTTGAAGAAGGCGATGGAGCCCTACCTGCCGCGGGAGATCCTCTACCGGCCGAAGATGGGCTTCCCGACCCCCCTCGCCCATATGTTCAAGGGGGAGATGAAGGGGTACGTGGCGGACGTCCTGGGGAGCGAGCGCTCGCTCGACCGCGGCTACTTCCGCCCCGAAGAGGTGCGCCGGCTGGTCTCTGAGCACCTGGCGGGAACCCGCGATCACCACCGGGTGCTCTGGCAGCTCCTCGTCCTCGAGGAGTGGCACCGGCGGTTCGTGGACGGGGACGGGGCTCTTACCCCGCGACCCGATCGCGCCGCGGCTCCCGATTCTCCGACTGCGTCTGCTCCGGCCTGACCTCCTCCGTTCCGACCTCGGCTTTCCGCTGTCCGAGGACCGCCAGCATGTGGCGGGCCTCGTTGGGGAGGGTGACGTCGTGGACCTTCTCGTAGCCGGCGCTTTCGAAGAGCTGGACGATCTCCGGTACGGTGTGCCGGTACTGGTAGCGCGGGCTGTAGTTGTCGAACATCTGGACCGCCCGTTCGCGGGCCGTCGAGCGCGGCGGGGGCGGCTCGTGGCGGAGGCGGTGGACGAGGCGGGAGAGGGCCGCGTGGACGGGGGAGGCGGCGTAGCAGAGCCCGTAGACGAGGCGCAGCGGCATTCGGGTCGTCACCGCCCGGAGGGTGACGTTGACGGCGTGCACCCAGGCCTCCCGGCGGCGGTAGAGCTGGACGTAGAGCTTGCCGCCGGGCTTGGGCTCTTTAGCCACCGAGCGGAAGGCGCGGTAGGTGCTCGGGGTGTGGTGGAGGACCCCCGAGGTGTGGACGAGGTCGAAGCTCGCCGGCAGCAGCGGCGGAGCGAAGACGTCGCCCTGGAGGTAGTGCACCCGGTGGGAGACCGAGAAGCCCTTCTCGAAGAGCCGCCGCCGCGCCCCCTCGACGCTCCGCGAGAAGTCCATGGCGACGATCTCCAGGCCGTACTCGGCGACCGAGCGGGTGAGCTCGCCGTTGCCGCAGCCGGCATCGAGGAGGGTTTTGCCGGGGAGCTCCTCGGCCCGGACCTCCAGGTTGTAGAGGAACTCCCGCTTGCGCAGACCCGCGTCCTCCTTGAACCAGGTGAGGTCGCCGTCGCGGTAGATCTTCCACTGCAGTCGGAAGCTCTTGTCGCTCCGCTTGTCGAGGTCGGCGGCGCCGACGACCGCCGGCTTTTCCTTCTGGTCCTTCGGGTCCTTCGGGTCTTTCTGGCTTTCTTGCCGGCGTGCCGAGACCGTGCCGGGCGAGGAAGCCGGCATACTCGGTCGCCGCATTGGGGGTGAGCCGCGGGATGCCGTCGAGGATCGGATAGAGCCCGCCGCAGACACAGGAGAGCGCCCCTTCCACGATCTCGTCCCGGAAGCAGGCGTTGCAGTCGGGCGGCGGCTCGATCTCCTGCGGCCGCGGCACGTCGTGGCGGGCGCAGTAGTAGCTGCAGGACGGGGTGCGCACGGGTCCGGGCAGCGCCACCTTTTCTTCGCTGAAGGTCGCAAGGCGGGGACGCTCCCCGCACTGGGGGCAGACGATCCAATCGAGCAGACGCCGTTTCATTGGAAGCTCCCTAGGGAAAACCGAAGATACCTTCTCCGAGGCGGCGGAAAATGCAACAAGCGGGCCATCCTCCCGGGGGAGCCCGAACCTGGGAATGCTTCTTGCACCTGCCAAGCCGCCGGAGTTGCACAGACATCTGTAGGAGGAGGTTCTGAATGAAGAATTTCAAGGCTGCTCTGCCTTTGGGTCTCGCCCTGCTGCTCGCCCTGCAGGCGATTGCCGCCCTCGCCGCACCGCCGGTCAAGGTGAGGGCCGAGGGCGATCCGGAGGATGCCTACGCGATCGGCATCGGCGACGTCGTCGAGATCGCCGTCTGGAAGAACCCCGACCTCACGGTCACCGTGCCGGTCCGCCCCGACGGCCGGATCTCCGTCCCCCTCTTGGGCGACGTGCAAGCCTCGGGGATGACCCCGCTGGCGCTCAAACAGACGCTGACCGAGGGGTTCCGCCAGTACATCACGGCTCCCGGGGTGTCGGTGATCATCAAAGAGATCCGTTCCCAGAAGATCTTCATCACCGGCGAGGTCGCCAAGGCCGGCTCCTACGATCTGCAGCCGCACACCAAGCTGATGCAGGCGCTGGCTCTCGCCGGCGGTCTCACCCCCTACGCCAAGGGACGGGTCGTCGTCCTCCGCGACTCTCAGGGGAGGGAACGGCGCTTCGAGATAGACCTGGGCGGGATCATCAACGGCCGCCACCCGCAGGACAATCTGCTCCTCCAGGCGGGGGACACCCTGATCGTCCCCTGAGCCGCCTCTCGGCAAAAGTTACAAATCCTCCTCGCGCATCCAGCCTCGCCCGTGCCAGATCGGTGACAAACCGGTCGCAGGCGCGGTGTCGGCAGGCATAAAGGGAAGGGTCTATCGAAAGGGCTGTATGGCACTCCGCTTGCACTCTCAAAACCCGACGAAAAGGTTACGTCGGATCGACTTCTGGAATGAACAGCGTGACGTGACACCTGGATAGACCTGACGACCGGGATGACCGGAATGTCACGACCGAGCCGCTCGGGTCCCCATCAATGTATTTTTACTAGTTTCTTGGGTGTCGAGGGGTGACGTTCATGCGGCGAGAAGAGAGGGCGAAGTCGATCCCCCGGGCGGTGAAGGTGGGGCTCGTCTGCCTGGTGCCGGCGCTCTCGCTCCTGCTCTCTCTCCTGATCGCCCGGCCCGCTCAGGCGGCCGGTCAGCTCGCCGGGCAGCTCAACGTCCAGCTCGAGGCCGAGGCGGGAGTGCGGAGCGACGGCAACTACGCGCAGCGCACCACCCCGGTGGACCCGACCGGGAGCGAGCCTCTCTCGTCGCGCCAGCAGAGCTTCGGGCGGGGAGGGTTCAACCTGAACCTCTCCTACGTCTTGAGGCGCTGGGAGCTCGCCATGGTCTACAGCCCCTTCTATGAGGCCGGTTTCCAGAACCGCGACTTTGCCGGCCTTACCCATCGCTTGAACCTCAGCCTGTCCGGCAATCTCTCGGCGCGCACGACTCTGCGCCTGTCCGAGCGGCTGCTGTCGAGCCCGACCCTGGAGCTCTTCGGGCCGACCCTGGGAGATACGGTGGTGTCGCCGCGGACGGGCCGGCAGCTGTTCCAGGATTTCGACGCCGAGATCGACTCGGACCTGACCCGCCGCACCGTCCTCTTCCTCGGCGCCGACGAGTTCCTCCGCACCTTTAAGGAACCGGGGCTCGTCGACAGCCGGGGGGCGGGGGGGCGCGCCGGCCTGCGCTTCCATCTCGACGAGGAGCGCCAGGTCGAGCTCAAGGCCGGCGCCTCCTCCTACGCTTTCGGCCCCGGCCGCTCGGCGAACGTCGTGGTCGTCACCGCCGCCTACTCCAAGGTCTTCGAGCGGGACAGCGCCGTTCGCCTGGAGCTCGGCGGCTTCTCGGTGACGTCTCAGGGGGGTCAGGCGGGTCAGGGGAGTCAGGCGGGGCAGGCGGGCGGCAGCCAGCGCGAGCTGCGCAGCCAGGGTATCCAGGGGGTGCTCGACCTCACCCACGAACGCGAGCGCTTCCGTTACAACGCGAGCCTGCGCCACGGCGTCGCTCCGGGGGTGGGGATCGGCCGCCCGGTGGTGCTCGACAACCTCGTCCTCGGGGTGTCGACCGTCGGCCGGCGGGTCACCGTGGGCTTGAGCGGGAGCGCGGCGCGGAGCCAGGACTTCCAGAACGCCGTCGACCGCCAGACGACGACCGGCTCGGGCCGCTCGGATCGTCGGCTGGTCGACTTCGTCGCCGGCAACCTGGACGCCTCCTGGAGCTTCACCGACTGGGGGCGGCTGCACGGCGGCTACTCGCGCATCTGGCAGAGCTCGCGGATCGCCGCCTTCGACACCGTCGCCTACAACCGTTACTTCCTCGGGCTGGCTCTCCAGATCTATCACACGGGAGAGAAGCCGGAGAACCCGGCCGAACAAGGGGGATTGAATGTCAAATCTCACACTCCGTGAGCTGGTGCGGGCGATCCTGCGCCGGCCGGCGTGGATTCTGCCGCCGGTGCTCCTCGGCCTCGGCCTGGCGTTCGCGCTCTGCCGCGTCCTGCCGCCGACCTACACCGCGGGTACGCTCGTCATGGTCGAGAAACAGAAGGTGCCCGCCGACTACGTCAAGGCGACGGTGACGACCTCGATGGAGGACCGCCTGCGGACGATCGAGCAGCAGGTCAACAACCGCGACAGCCTCGCCCGGATCATCACCGAGCTCAACCTCTATCCGGCGCTCCGCAAGAGCGAGTCGATGGCCGACGTCGTCGAGACGGCGCGCAAGGACCTGAAGGTCCGGAAGCAGGGCGATTCGCTCTTCACCATCACCTTCCAGTATGTCGATCCAAAGAAGGCGGCGGCGGCGGCCAACCGGAGCGCCGAGCTGTTCATCGCCGACAGCCTAAAGCAGCGCGCGACCCAGGCCCAGGGGACCTCGTCCTTCCTCGAAACCGAGCTCGGCGAGACCAAGAAGCGTCTCGAAGCGCAGGAGGCGCGGATCGCGATCTTCAAGCAGAGCTACATGGGCGAGCTGCCGGAGCAGAGCGACACCAACCTCAAGATGGTCGAGGCGATGCAGTCGAAGCTCGAGATCAGCCTCGGGGCTTTGGACAAGGCCGAGCAGCGCCGGCTCTACATCCAGTCCCAGATCGCCCAGGGGCGGGACGCGGCCCTGCCGCCCAGGGCGGCCGCGGCCGGCCCGGGCGCCCCGGCGCCGCCGTCGCGGCTCGATCTCGCCCGGGCCGAGCTGGCGAACCTCCTCACCCAGTACACCGACCGCCACCCGGACGTCATCCGGAAGCGCGAGGAGGTCGCCTACCTGGAGACCCAGGAGCGGGAGAAGAAGGCCGCCGCGGCTTCGGCGGCGTCGGCGGCATCGGCGGCCGCCGCCGCGACGCCGTCGGCGACCCCCGCCGTGCCGGTCGACCCGATCCTCCGTGCCGAGCTCGAAAGCGTCGACCTGGAGATCCGCAGCCTGCAGAGCGAGCGCGACCGCATCCAGGCGCAGATCGCCCAGGTCCAGGGGCGGCTCGAAAACGTGCCGCGGGTCGAGCAGCAGCTCCTCTCGCTCACCCGCGACTACGACAACATCAAGAAGTCCTACGACTCGCTGCTCGAGAAGCGGATCAACGCCCACCTGGCGGAGAACCTGGAGAAGAGCCAGCAGGGCGAGCAGTTCACGATCCTCGAGAAGGCGATCCCCCCCGAGGTGCCGTCGGGACCCAACAAGCCGCTGATCTGGGCGGCGGGGCTCGTCGGCGGCTTCGTCCTCGGCATCGGATTTGCACTCTTACGTGAGCAGACGGATCACACTTACTCCGACCTGGAGTCGCTGCAGACCGCTTTTCCCGGGGTCCCCGTGCTGGCCACGATCCCCCTGGTCGCCGCAGCGACCCCCGTACGTGCCGCGAGCTCACGCGGCAAGAGGAGCTGACGAGCATGGATCTGCCGCTGTCGCCGCTGCCGCTGTTCACCGAACGTCACGACCCGCGTCACGACCCGCGTCATGACCCGCGTCAGGACCCAATGCCGCGCGGAGGCCGCGAGGTCTTCCCGGCGCCCCGGGTGAGCCTCCGCGCCGACGCCCCGGTCATCACGCCAATGTCGCCCCCCTCTTTCGCCGCCGAACAGTACCGGGCGCTCGCGGTGCAGGTCGAGGAGCGGGTCAACCCGATCGGCACCTGGGGCTATGCCCTGACCGTGACCAGCGCCGAGGAGTCGGCCGGCAAGACCCTCACCAGCCTGAACCTCGCCCTGGCGCTCGCCCGCGGCGAGGAACGGCGGGTGCTCTTGGTCGAGGCCGACCTCTGGCGGCCGCGGCTCTTCACCTACCTGGACCCCGAGGACGCCGAGCGGCCGGGCCTCCTCCAGGTCATCGAGCGCCGCCGCTCGCTGGCGGAGTCGGTGGTGGGGATCGCCGGCAGCAGTCTGGACGTCCTCACCTCGGGGGTCGACAAGGCACCCGGCGACGTCATCTCCGGCCGCCGGATGTCGGAGGTGTTGACCGAGATGCGGGCGGCCTACGAGATCGTCGTCATCGATTCGCCGCCGATGTCGCTCCTCGCCAGCGCCCGCTCGCTCGCCGCCCGCTCGGACGGCTCGGTCTTGGTCGTGCGCTCGGGGCAGAGCAAGCGCAAGGAGATCGAACGGGCGCTCCAGACCCTGGGACCCGAGAAGCTGATCGGACTGGTCTTCAACGGCGCGCGCATCCCCCGCCGGGGCTATCGGTCCTACTACTAGTCGGAGCGGCCGTGATCCGACTGTTCAATCGCTACTGGTCGATGCCGGCCTTCTTCTCCCTCGGGGTCGAGGGGCCGCTGCTCTTCCTGTCGGTCTACATCGGGACCTGGATCCGGCTGGTGATCATGGGCAACGGCCATCACCCCCCCGATTCGGTTCTGGTCGTCGAGGGGCTGGTCTTCGCCGGGGTCGGTCTCCTCACCCTCTATCTGAACGGCCTCTACGACTTCGGCGAGCAGATTTCGCCCCGCATCCTCTCGATTCGCCTGCTGCGCTCCTTCACCCTGGCCTCGGTCGCCCTGTGGGCGATCTACTTCCTCGTCCCCGAGCTGCAGATCGGCCGCGGCGTCTTCGGCCTCGCCATCCTGAACGCCGGGGTCGCCGTGGCGATCTGGCGGGTGCTCCTGCGCTACGTCGTCCTCTCCGACAACTTCGGCGAGCGGGTGCTGATCGTCGGCGCCGGGGAGAAGGCGATCGAGCTGGCGCGCGAGGTCCTCCACCGCAAGCACCTGGGCTACCGGGTGGTGGGCTTTCTGGACGACGATCCGAAACTCCAGGGGGTGAGCATCTTGAACCCGCGGGTGATCGGCACCACCCGCCAGTGCCGCGAGCTCGCCATCGCGCACGGGGTGACCCGGGTGGTGGTCGCCCCCGGGGACTCCCGGGGGAGCGTCAGCATGGACGCCCTCCTCGCCTGCAAGACCTCGGGCATCCGGGTGCAGGAGGGATCGAGCTACTACGAGCAGCTCACCGGCAAGATCATGGTCGAGGGTCTCCGGAAGTCGTGGCTCATCTTCTCCGACGGCTTCGTGGTCTCGCCCGGCGTTCTCTTCGGCAAGCGCCTGCTCGACCTCGTCTTCGCCGCGGTCGGGCTCCTCCTGGCGGCGCCGATCATGGCCCTGGTCGCGCTCGCCGTCCGCCTCGACTCGCCCGGGCCGGTCTTCTTCCGCCAGGAGCGGGTGGGGCGCGGAGGGCATCCGTTCACCCTCTGGAAGTTCCGCTCGATGCGGACCGACGCCGAGTCCGACGGCGCCCGCTGGGCGGTGGCCGGCGATACCCGGGTGACCCGGGTGGGGCGGTTCATCAGAAACACCCGGCTGGACGAGCTCCCCCAGCTGATCAACGTCCTCGTCGGCGACATGAGCCTGGTGGGGCCGCGGCCGGAACGCGATCATTTCGTCCGTCTCTTGATGGAGAAGAACTCCTTTTACGAGCAGCGCCTGGTGGTCCGGCCCGGCCTCACCGGCTGGGCGCAGATCAAGGCCCCCTACGCCTCGTCTTTCGAGGAGTCGATCGAGAAGCTCAAGTACGATCTCTACTACATCAAAAATATTTCACTGTTCCTGGACATCTCCATTCTGCTTTCGACCGCCAGGATCGTGCTTCTGGGAAGAGGTGCCAGATGACCTTGTCTCCGTTCGGCGAAGTGTCCAACCCGCAAGCCTCTCCGGTCAGCCTACGGAAGAGCGAGCAGCACCGCGGCCTGTCGATCCTCTATCTCTGTCACCGGGTCCCCTACCCGCCGGACAAGGGGGACAAGATCCGCGCCTTCAACCAGATCCGGGCCCTCTCCGCCCGCCACCGCATCCACCTGCTGACCCTGGCGGACGGTCCGGTGCCGGATCTCGACGGTCTGACCGAGCTCTGCGAGGCGGTCGAGGTCTTCCCGGTCTCGCGCTCGGCCGGCTTCCTGCGCTCCGCCGCCTCGGTGCCCGGCAAGCGGCCGCTCACCCTCGCCTTCTTCGCTTCGCGCCCCCTGGAACGGCGGGTGGCGGAGCTCGTGGCCGAGAAGCACTTCGACATCGTCGTCGCCTACAGCTCGTCGACCGCGCCCTACGCCGAGCTGGCGGGCGAGGTGCCGCGGGTGCTCGACATGGTCGACGTCGACTCCGCCAAGTGGGCGCAGTACGCGCGTTTCGCCGCTCTCCCATTGCGGCCGGTCTACGCCCTGGAGGCGCGGCGGCTCCGGAAGTACGAGGCGGCGACCGCCGGGCGCTTCGCCAGGGTGGTTCTCGCGACCGGCAACGAGGCCGCCGACTTCCGGGCCCTCGCCCCCGGCGGCCCGGCGGTCGCCATCGCCAACGGCATCGACCTCGAATTCTTCCGGCCGCTCGACCTGCCGAAGGCCAAGCGTCCGACCCTCATCTTCACCGGCCAGATGGACTACTTCGCGAACGTCGACGGGATCGTCCGCTTCGCCCGGAAGGTCCTGCCGCGCCTCCGCGCGCGCTACCCCGAGCTCGAGCTCCTCGTCGTCGGCCGCTCGCCGTCGCGGCAGGTGAAGGCGCTCTCCGAGCTCCCCGGCGTCCACGTCACCGGGGCGGTCGGCGACGTCCGGCCGTTCCTCGCCCGCGCCTGGGTGTTCGTCGCTCCGCTCCGCATCGCCCGCGGGGTGCAGAACAAGGTGCTGGAGGCGATGGCCTCGAACCTGCCGGTCGTCTGCTCCGAGCGGGTGCTGGCCGGTCTCTCAGAAGGCGGTTTCGAGAGCGGCAGGGATCTCCTCGCGAGCGGCGACGACGCTTCGATCGAGGGGGCGATCGCGAGCCTCCTGGACGACGCCGATCTCCGGCAGCGGATGGCGGCAGCGGCCCGCGGCCGCCTGGCGGACGCCTACAAGTGGTCGACCAACCTGCGGCGGTTCGAGGATCTCCTGCTCGAGGTCGCCGCCGGCCCTCGCGCGGCCGCCGATGCGGCAACCGGAGCACGGGCGGAGCGGGCGGACGGAGAGGCCTGTAGTGCGTGACGACCTGATCCTGGCGGCGATCTACGTCAGCCTGCCGATCATCCTCTTGCAGCCCTACTTCGGGCTCCTCGTCTACTCCTGGCTGGGCTACATGCGGCCGCAGGGGATGGCCTGGGGGGTGAGCCGGGAGGCGCCGCTCTCCGCCTGGGTGGCGATGGCCATGCTGGCCGGGATCGTCTTCGCCATGGGTCGGGAGAAGCTTTTCACCCTCAAGACCCAGACCGTCCTCCTCATCCTCCTCGGCGGGTGGATCAGCCTGACCACCTGGTACGCGGTGTCGCCGGAGGAGGCGGCGCTCGTCTACGGCTACTACTGGAAGGCGATCCTCATCAGCGTGATTACGACCGGCCTGGTGCGCGACCGGCAGCGCCTGCGCATCCTGCTCCTCCTGATCGCCCTCTCGATCGGCTTTCTGGGGGCGAAGAGCGGCGTCTTCGGCCTGATCCGCGGCGGCACCCGCTTCGACGAGGGACCGGGCGGCATGATGTCGGACAACAACACCTATGCCCTCGGGCTCAACATGGTGGTGCCCCTGCTGGTCGGGATCGTCATCGCCGAGCGCTCGAAGATCCTCCGCTGGACCGCGGCGGTGATGACCTTCCTCTCGGTCCTCACCATCCTCTTCACCTTCTCGCGCGGCGGCCTCCTCACCCTCTGCGCCGTGGGCGCCCTCCTCATCTGGCGCTCGAAGCAGCGGGTAGTGGCGAGCGGGGTCCTCCTCGTGGGAATCGTCGGCTTCCTCGCCTTCTCCTCGCCCCAGCTCAAGGAGGATTACGTCGCCCGGGCAGGGACCATCAGCTCCTACGAGGAGGACAACTCGGCGATGGGGCGGATCCGGGCCTGGCAGATCTCCTGGCGGGTGTTTCGCGACCATCCCCTCCTGGGCGTCGGGCCGAACAACCTGCTGACCGTCTCTCCGGCCTATGCCGACCCGAGCTCCGACCCGCAGCAGGAGCAGCATTACCATGTCGCCCACAACTCTTACTTCGAGCTTCTCGCCGAATGCGGCTGGCCGTCGGTGGTGCTCTTCCTCCTCGTCCTCGGCGTCACCCTGGCGCGGCTCAACCGGCTGCGGCGCTTCCCCGCCGCCCCCTGGATCGAGACCTACGCTCAGATGATGCAGATCTCGATCGTCGCCTACATGACGGGGAGCGTCTTTCTCAATATGGCCTACTTCGACCTCATCTACCACCTGGTGGGGATCTCGGTGAGCCTCGAAGTGGCGGCCGCGGCCTATGCGGCCCAGGCGGCCCAGACGATCGCCGAGGGTGGGGAGACGGCCGTGCTTGCGGACGAGCCCTGGTGGCGGCGGGCGCCGGTCCAGGTCGGGGCCGCCGCCAAGTCGGGGGCGCTCGGCATGGCCAGGGTGAAGGGGCTCTAGATGTGCGGCATCGCCGGGATCTTCGAGTATGCCGCCGAGCGCTCCGGGCCGGGCGGCCGCCCGGCGGCCGGAGACGCTGGAGAGGCGGGAGGCGCTGGAGGCGCTGGAGAGGTGGGCGACGCGCTGGCGCGCATGGTCGCGATCCTCCGTCACCGCGGTCCGGACGACCAGGGCGTCCATCAGGCCGGCCCCATCGGGCTCGGCCACGCACGGCTCTCGATCATCGACGTCTGCGGCGGTCACCAGCCGCTCTTCTCCGAGGACCGGCAGGTGGCGGTCGTCTGCAACGGCGAGATCTACAACCATCACGAGCTGCGCGCCGAGCTCCTCGGCCGCGGTCACCAGTTCGCCACCCGCTCCGACACCGAGGTCGTCGCCCACCTCTATGAGGAGCTGGGAACGGGGTGCGTCGCCCGGCTCTCCGGCATGTTCTCCCTCGCCGTGGCCGACCGGCGGAAAAAGCGGCTCCTCCTCGCCCGCGACCGGGTGGGGAAAAAGCCGCTCTACTACACGGACGACGGCCGCCGGCTGGGCTTCGGCTCGGAGCTCAAGTCGCTCCTGGCCGGCGGTCTCGCCACGGCGGCGGTCGACCCCGAGGCGCTCGACCTCTATCTCAAGCTCGGCTACGTGCCGGCGCCCTGGTCGATGGTCCCCGGGGTGAAGAAGCTCCCCGCCGGGCACCTCGCGGTCTGCGACGAGCGCGGCCTCTCGATCGAGCGCTACTGGGACGTCGAGTTCGCGCCGCCTGAAGAGGACGATCCGAGCCAGGACGAGCGCCGTCTGGAAGAGCTCGAAGCTCTCTTGGGCGACGCCGTCCGCACCCGGCTCGAGAGCGACGTGCCGCTGGGGGCGTTCCTCTCCGGGGGCATCGATTCCGGGCTCGTCGTCTCCTTCATGAGCGAGGCGATGAGCCAGCCGGTCCGCACCCACACGGTGGGCTTCGCCGACCGGGCGACCGACGAGCGCGAGGATGCGGCGGCGGTGGCCCGGGCCCTCGGCACCGACCACCTGGCCTCGGAGGTGCGGCCCGACCTCGGAGACCTCCTGCCGCGGATCGCCTGGCACTTCGACGAGCCCTTCGCCGACCCCTCGGCGGTGCCCACCTGGTATGTGGCGCGGGAGACCCGGCGGCGGGTGACGGTCGCTCTCTCGGGGGACGGCGGCGACGAGCTCTTCGCCGGCTACCCGGGCCGCTACGGCGTCCACCTGATGGAGGAGCGGGTGCGCCGCTTCCTCCCCGCGGCGCTCCGCCGGGTCGCCCTGCCGGCGCTCGTCCGGCGCTGGCCGCGCTCGCCCTCCCTGCCGCGGCCGCTCCGCCTGGCGAGCATCCTGGGCAACCTGGCGGTCGACGCCGACCGCGCCTACTGGAACGATCGCAGCCTGATCCCCGCCCACCTGGCGGCGCGCCTTTTCGGCGAGGGCCTGACCGAGAGGCGGCGGCGCTTCGATCCGTTCGTCGCTTTGGAGCCCCATCTGGCGCGGGCGCCGAAAGATCCGCTCGCCCGCGTCCTCTACCTCGACTTCAAGACCTGGCTCGCCGACGACGGCCTCGTCAAGGTCGACCGGATGAGCATGGCGCACGGTCTGGAGGTACGCTGTCCGCTTCTCGATCACCGGCTGGTCGAGCTCGCCGCCCGCACCCCCGCGCGCTTGAAGCTCGCCGGCGCGGGCCTCTCCGGGGCGGGAGAAACCAAGGTCCTGCTGCGGCGTCTGGCGGCCCGCCGTCTGCCGGCCGAGATCCTGTCGCGGCCCAAGCGGGGCTTCGCGCCGCCGATCGAGCGCTGGCTGCGCGAAGACCTGCGGGACATGGCGCACGACCTCCTCCTCGCCTCCGACTCGCTGGCCGCCGGGCTCTTCGAGCGCCGGGAGGTGGCGCGGCTCCTCGCCGATCACGGCGCCAAGCGGATCGACGCGGGCTGGGCGATCTGGACCCTCCTCATGCTGGAGCAGTGGGGGAGGGCGGTGCTCCCCACGGGGCGCGCTGCCGTCGATGCCGCCAGTGCCGCCAGTGCCGGCGATACCGCCGGAGAGGAGGTGCTCTGTGCCGTCTGAGCACCCGAATCTGCGGACGAATCTGCGCGTTCTCGTCTTTTCGACCGTCTATCCCAACAGTGTCCAGCCGCACCACGGGATCTTCGTCCAGCAGCGGGTGGCGGGCTATCCGGAGGACCTGGAGACCCGGGTGGTGGCGCCCCAGGCCTGGTTCCCGTTCACCGCCGGCCTGCGCCCGGGGTTCCGGCCGGCCCTGCCGCGGGCCGAGCGGCTCGCCGACGGCCGCGGGCCGTCCGGGGGAGGCGAGCTCGTCCTCCACCCGCGCTTCCTCTCCCTGCCGGCGATCGGCAAGTGCCTGGACGGCGCTCTCCTGGCCGCCGGCGTTCTCCCCTGCCTGCTCCGGCTGCGCCGGAGCTTCCCCTTCGACGTCATCGACGCCCACTTCGGTTACCCCGAGGGCCCGGCGGCGGTCCTCCTCGGCCGCCTCTTCCGGGTCCCGGTGGTGCTCACTCTCCGCGGCCTGGAGCACCGGCTCGCCGCCTACCGCCTGCGCCGGCCGCAGCTCGCCTTCGCCGTCCGCCGGGCCGACCGGGTGGTGGCGGTGTCGGAGGACCTGCGCGTCGCCGCCCTCGCCGCGGGCGCCGCGCCGGAGCGGGTGCGGACCATTCCCAACGGCGTCGACACCGCCCTCTTCAAGCCTCGCGACCGCGCCGCGGCGCGCCGCGCTCTCGGCCTTCCGGAGGAGGGCACCTATCTGCTCACCGTCGGCTCGCTCTCCGCGCGCAAGGGGGCCCACCTCGTCCTTGAAGCCCTGGCGCGGCTCGCCTCCCGTTTCCCGGACCTCCGCTATCTCGTCGTCGGAGGCGCGGGGGCCGAGGGGAACGAGGGCGCAGCGCTCCGCCGGCAGGCGGCGGAGCTCGGGGTCGCCGACCGGGTGGTCTTCGCCGGCCCCAGGGGGCGCCGAGAGCTCCCCGACTGGTACAACGCCGCCGATCTCTTTCTCCTCCCGAGCGCGCTCGAAGGCTGTCCCAACGTCGTGATCGAGGCCCTCGCCTGCGGCACCCCGGTCGTCGCCACCCCGGCCGGCGGCATCCCGCAGCTCCTCGCCGATCCTGAGACCGGGTTGATCCTGCCCCGCCGCGACGCTGCCGCGGTCGCCGACGGCATCGCCGCGGCGCTCGCCCGGCCCTGGGACCGCGCCCGGGTCGCCGCCCGGACCTCGGCACGAAGTTGGCATGTGGTGGGACGCGAGCACGCGGAAGAGATCCGCGCCGCCCTGGCCGCGCGCCGGTCTCCCGCCGCCGCGGCCAGCCGGCAGCTGGAGGTGTTGCAGTGAAGGTCCTCTATCACCACCGCACCCGGGCCGGCGACGCCCAGGGGATCCATATCGCCGAGATCCAGCGCGCCTTCAGAGAGCGCGGCCACGAGGTCGTCGAGGTGGCGCTGGTCGAGGCGGGCGCCGAGGCGCGGGCGGATGGCGACGGCGGGCGGGCGAGGGGGCTCTCGGGGATCGCCGACCGCCTGTCGAGCCGGCTCCCCGCCGCGGTCCGCGAGGGGATGGAGCTGGCCTACAACCTGGTCGCCTATCGCCGGCTGTCGCAGGCGATCCGCCGCGAGCGGCCGGACTTCGTCTACGAGCGCTACGCCGCCAACACCTTCGCCGGCCTTCTGGCCGCCCACCGCCACGGCCTCCCCCTGGTCCTGGAGGTCAACGCGCCGCTCGCCAGAGAGAAGGCGGAGCACGACGGGCTCCGCTTCCGCCGGGTTACCCGCGCCGTCGAGCGCCGCCTGGCGAGTGGGGCGGACGTGACGATCGCCGTCACCTCGGTTCTGGCCGCGCTCCTCGAAGCGGACGGGGTGCCGGCCGGCAAGGTCGTCGTCATGCCCAACGGGGTGCGGCGCGACTTCGGCGCCCGGTCGCTCGCCAGCGAGGTGGCGGCGCTCCGCGAGCGTTGGGGAGTACCCCCGGGAGCGCTCCTGGTCGGGTTCATCGGCTGGTTCCGCCCCTGGCACGGACTCGAGCGGCTCCTCGCGGCCGCGGCCACCCCCGCCTGGCAGGCGGCGGGCATCCACTTAGTCCTCGCCGGGGACGGCCCGGCCCGGCCGGCCCTGGAGGCCGCGGTGCGGGAGATGGGTGCCGCCGGGAAGCGGGTGGTGCTCTGCGGCACGGTGCCGCGCGGGGCGGTCGAGGCGGCGCTCGCCGCCTTCGACATCGCCGTCCAGCCGGCGGTCACCTCCTACGCCTGCCCGATGAAGATCCTCGAATACATGGCGGCCGGCCGCCCCATCGTCGCCCCCGGCTCGGCCAACGTGCGCGAGCTCCTCACCCACGGCGAGACCGGCTGGCTCTGCCCGGGGGAGGAGCCGGCGCCGTCGGTCGAAGACCTGCGGGCCGGGGTGCTCGCCCTCGCCCGCGATCCGGAGCTCCGCGGCCGGCTCGGCCGCGCCGCCCGCGAGCGGGTGTTCGAGCGCGGTTATCTCTGGGAGGAGAACGCCCGGCGGGTGGAGGAGCTGGTGGCGGCGCTGCCGGGAAAGCAGGCAATGAAGCTCCGGGAGGTGGTTTCATGCTGAACGCGTTCTCCGTCGACGTCGAGGACTATTTCCAGGTCGGGGCCTTCGAGGAGGCGATCCCGCGGGAGAGCTGGGGGAGCTTCGAGCCGCGGGTCGAGGCCAACACCCGGCGCCTCCTCGACCTCTGCGCCGCCCACGGCGTCCGCGGCACCTTCTTCGTTTTGGGCTGGGTCGCCGAGCGCTGGCCGGAGCTGGTGCGCGACATCGCCGCCGCCGGTCACGAGTTGGGCACCCACGGCCAGGATCACCGCCGGGTGACCACCTTGACCCCGGAGCAGTTCCGCGCCGACGTGAGGCGCTCGAAGCAGACGATCGAGGACGCCTCGGGCGAGGAGGTCATCGGCTATCGCGCCCCCAACTACTCGATCGTACGGGAGACCCTGTGGGCGGTGGACATCCTCATGGAGGAGGGCTTCCACTACGATTCGAGCATCTTCCCCATTCATCACGACCACTACGGCATCCCGGACTCCCCGCGTTTCCCCTGGCCGATCCGCGGCCAGAACGGCTCAGCCCTCCACGAGTTCCCGATCTCGACCGTCCGGGTCGGCGGAGTGAACTTCCCTTTCGTCGGCGGCGGCTACCTGCGCCACTTCCCCTTCCCTTTTATCCGCTGGGGGATGCGGCGGGTGAACGAGGTCGAAAAGCGGCCGGTGGTCGTCTACATCCATCCCTGGGAGGTCGATCCGGAGCAGCCGCGCCAGGATGTTCCGTTCCTCACTCGCCTGCGCCACTACCGGAATCTCGGCCAGACCGAGGCGCGGCTCGCCCGGCTTTTCGCGGAGTTCCAATTCGTCACCGTTCGCGAGGTGCTGGGGCTGTGATCGAGCTCGCGCCGGTCCGTCTCGGCGAGCCCTCGCCGGCATCTTCCTCGCCCCGGGCGTCGGTCGAGACGCCGGCGGTGCGCGTCGCCCCGCTCGCCGCCGGGGATGCCCAGGGGTGGCAGGAGTGGGAGGCCTACGTGCGCCGGGTCCCGGAGGCGAGCTTCTTCCACCTCCCGGGCTGGCGGCGGGCGGTCGAGAACACCTTCGGCCATCGCTCCCACTACCTCGCTGCATGGCGGGGCGAGGAGCTGGTGGGGGTCCTGCCGCTCTTCGCCTTGAAGAGCCTCCTCTTCGGCCGCTCGCTCGTCTCTCTCCCCTTCGCGGTCGGCGGCGGGGCGCTCGCCGACGATCCCGAAGCGGCGGCGGCGCTCCTTCAGGCGGCAAAGGAAGAGGCCGAGCGCCGGCAGGTCGACTACCTGGAGCTCCGCTCCGAGCGCCCGCTCTCGCCGGATCTCCTCACCAAGGACCTCTACGTGACCTTCCGCGCCGACCTCCGGGAGAGCGAGGAGGCGCTTCTGAAGCGGATGGAGCGCAAGCGCCGGCAGATGATGAGCTACGCCGCCCGCGCCGGCTATACCTTCCGGGTCGCCGGGCCTGAGGAGCTGCCGCTCTTCTTCCGGCTCTTCGCCGAGAACATGCGCCACCACGGGACCCCGATCTACCCGCGCCGCTTCCTCGCCGAGATCCTGGCCCAGCACCCGGGGGAGGCCAACCTCTTCTTCGTCTCCCAGGGCGACCGGACGCTCGCCGGCACGCTCAACCTTCTCTTTCGCGGCGTGCTGATGCCGTTCTACGCCGGCCATGCCCCCGGGGTCCGCCCGCGCGGGGTCGACGACTTCCTCTATCTTGCGATCCTGCGCTGGGGGCGGGAGAACGGCTATACGACCTTCGACTTCGGGCGCAGCAAGCGCGGCACCGGGGCCTACCAGTTCAAGGCCCGGTGGGGGATGGAGGAGGTGCCGCTCGCCTATCAGTATCACCTGGTGCGCGCCAGGGAGCTCCCCAACGTCAGCCCGGCCAATCCGCGCTACGCCGCTTTCATCGCCGCCTGGAAGCGCCTGCCCCTGCCCGTGGCGCTCCTCCTCGGACCTTCGATCGTCAAGCGGGTGCCCTGATGGACCTTTCGATCGTCATTCCCCTCTACAACGAGGAGGAGAGCGTCGACGCTCTCCACGCCGAGGTCAGCGCCGCGGCGGCGAAGCTCGGGGTCTCGTACGAGATCCTCTACGTCGACGACGGCAGCCGCGACGGGACGGTCGGCAAGCTCCGCGCCGTGGCCGACCGCGATCCCAACGTCAAGGTGATCCGCTTCCGGCGCAACTACGGCCAGACGCCCGCCATCCAGGCGGGCTTCGACCAGTCGAAGGGCCGGGTCGTCATCACCATGGACGGCGACCTCCAGAACGACCCCAACGACATGGGGCTGCTCCTCACCCACATCGACGAAGGCTACGACGTCGTCTCCGGCTGGCGGCGCGACCGCAAGGACCGGATGATCTCCCGGCGCGTCCCCTCGCTGGTCGCCAACTGGCTGATCGGGCGGCTCACCGGGACCCGCATCCACGACAACGGCTGCACCTTGAAGGCCTACCGGAGCGAGGTCGTCAAGCGGACCAAGCTGTACGCCGAGATGCACCGCTTCCTGGCGCCCATGATGTCGCTCACCGGTTGCCGCACCAAGGAGGTGGTGGTCAACCACCGCTCCCGCCAGTTCGGCCACAGCAAGTACGGCATCTCGCGGATCTGGAAGGTCTTCCTCGACCTCTTGACGATCAAGATGCTGCTCGGCTTCACCACCCGGCCGGCGGCCTGGTTCGCCCTCCTCTCGCTCCCCTTCCTGGGCGGCACCTTCCTGGGGCTCGCGGCGTCCGTCTGGTCCTACGCGACCCTCGTGCCGCACAGGGGCTACCCCATCGTTTTCCCCTCGATGACCCTCCTTTTCGCCCTCGCCGCCGCCCATCTGCTCTTCCTCGGCATGTTTGCCGAGCTGGTGGTCAAGGTCGGGGACTTCAAAGAGAAAGACGCTGTCCTGGCGAGCCTCGACAGCGGAGGAGTACGCGCATGAGCAGCATGAGAAGGATGAAGCTGCACGGCGATGCGGAGCCGGCGCCGGACCTCTCGGTCGTCGTGCCGGTCGTCGAGCGCTACGGCGACTTGCGACAGCTGACCGCCGAGTTCTCTGCCGAGATCGCCCGCCTCGCTCTCCGCGCCGAGTGGATCTTCGTCGTCGACGAGGCGCAGCGCGGCGCTCTCCCCGAGCTCCGCGAGATCCAGCGCACGTCCGAGCAGGAGATCGTCATCGTCCTCCTGGGCGGGGCGTTCGGCGAGTCGGCGGCGCTCACCGTCGGCCTCGAAAAGGCCCGCGGCCAGCGCATCATCACCCTCGCCTCCTACTTCCAGGTCGAGCCGCGGGGCCTGGGCGCCGCCTTTGCCGCTCTGGACGGCGGCGCCGACATGGTCGTCGGGCGGCGCTATCCGCGGACCGATTCGGCCTTCAACCGGCTGCAGTCGCGGCTCTTCCACTGGATCCTCCGCGGGGTGACCTCGACCGGTTTCAACGACATCAGCTGCGGCTTCAAGGTGATGAAGCGGCAGGTGGCGCGCGAGCTCAACATCTACGGCGGCCTGCACCGCTTCATCCCGGTCCTGGCGCTCAACCGCGGCTTCACCGTCCACGAGGTGCCGCTCGCCCAGAGGAGCGAGGACCGGGGCACGCGCTTCCACGGCACCGGCGTCTACCTGGGGCGCCTGCTCGACCTCCTGACCGTCTTCTTCCTGGTCAAGTTCACCCGCACCCCGCTGCGCTTCTTCGGGCTCCTGGGGACGGCGCTCTTCTCGGTCGGCTTCTTGGTCGACCTGATCATCGCCATCCAGAAGGTCTTCTTCCATACCGGGCTCTCCGAACGGGCGGTGCTGCTCCTGGGCGTCCTCCTCATGGTGCTCGGGGTGCAGACCCTGTCGCTCGGGCTCCTCGGCGAAATCGTCATCTTCACCCATGCGCGGAACGTCCGCGAGTACCAGGTCGCGGAGGTCATCCGCAGCCCCCGGCCGGCGGCCGACCTCCAGGCGTCCTGACTGCAAAGGAGAGAGATCCGTGTGCGGAATCTGCGGTGAGTGGAACCCCGGCGGCCTGGAGCGCGAGACGCTCGAACGGATGAACGCCGCCATCGTCCATCGCGGGCCGGACGACGACGGCCAGGTGATGCTGGACGAGGCGAGCCTCGCCATGCGCCGGCTGTCGATCATCGACCTCGGGCGCGGCCACCAGCCGATCGCCAACGAGGACCGGACGGCCTGGATCGTCTTCAACGGCGAGATCTACAACCACCGGGAGCTCAGGCGCGATCTGGTGGCCCGCGGTCACCGCTTCGCGACCGAGACCGACACCGAGGCGATCCTCCACCTCTACGAGGAGCGCGGCGAGCGGGTGGTCGACGATCTGCGCGGCATGTTCGCCTTCGCCATCTGGGACACCCGGCGGCGGAAGCTCCTCTTAGCCCGCGACCGCTTCGGGCAGAAGCCGCTCTTCTACCGCTTCGACGGTCGCCGCTTCCTCTTCGGCTCGGAGATCAAGTCGATTCTCGCCGCCCTCAAGTCGCCGCCCGAGCTCGACCTCCAGGCGCTCGACGAATACCTGACGCTGCGCTTCATCCCCAGCCCGCGAACGATGTTCGAGGGGATCTCCAAGGTCCCGCCGGCCCATGTGCTGGTGCTCGACGCCTCGGGGGTCGACGGCAAGGAGTCGCGCTCGAATCTCCGCGCCGCGCCGCGGATCGAGCTGCGGCGCTACTGGAAGCTCGCCTATCTCCCCAAGCGGACCGCCTCCGAGGACGACCTCGTGGCGGAGACCCGGGAGTGCATCAAGGACGCGGTGACCTCCCACATGATGTCGGATGTTCCCCTGGGCGCCTTCCTCTCCGGCGGCATGGACTCCTCGCTCGTCGTCGCCATGATGGCCGAGGCGGCGGGTGAGCCGGTCAAGACCTTCGCCATCGGCGTCGAGGACGCCGGCTTCAACGAGCTCCCCTTCGCCCGCCAGGTGGCCGAGCACTGCCATACCGAGCACCACGAGGAGATGGTCTGGCCGGACATGGTGCACCTGCTGCCGAAGATGGTCTACCACCTGGACGAGCCGTCGGACCCCATCGCCGCCTGCATGTACCACTCGGCGGCGCTCGCCGCCCGCCACGTCAAGGTGGTCCTGACCGGCGACGGCGGCGACGAGATCTTCGCCGGCTACGACCGCTACTACGGCTTCCGCTGGGTGCGCCTCTACGCCGCCCTGCCGGCGCCGGTCCGCCGGCACCTCCTGGGACCCGCCCTGGGGGCGCTCCGCGACACCGCCTCCTACAAGAACCTCACCCAGCAGGCGCGCTGGGTACACGATCTGTCGTTCCATGAGGGGGGCCGGCGCTACGCCCAGGCGACCGCCTTCTTCCGCTTCGGCCAGGAGGGCAAGGGAGGGCTCTACACCCCGGCCATGGCGAGCCGGATCGCCGGGCTCGACCCCATGGAATCGGTGGTCAAGGGGTTTGAGGAGGCGGCGGCGGGAGACGACCTCGACCGCATGCTCTACGCCGACATCCGGACTCGGCTCCCGGAGCACTCGCTGATGCTGACCGACCGCATGACCATGGCGCAGAGCCTGGAGGGGCGCTCGCCGCTCCTCGACCACCGCCTGGCCGAAATGGTGGCGACCCTCCCGGTCGACCTCAAGATGCGGGGCAAGAGCCTCAAGTACGTGCTCCGCCGGGTGGCCGCCTCCTACCTGCCGGAAAGCATTCTCAAGCGGCCGAAGCAGGGCTTCATGTTCCCGCTCGGCTACTGGATGCGCGGGCCGCTCCTGCCGGTCCTCACCCATCTGCTCGAGGATTCGGCGGTCATCGAGCAGGGGATCTTCTCGCGCGAGGCGGTGGCGCGGCTCTTGGAGGAGCACCTCGGCGAGCGCGCCGACCACCACGTGCGGCTGTGGATGATCCTGAACGTCGAGATCTGGTACCGGATGTTCGTCCTCGGCGAATCGCTCGCCGACCTCCAGGGGATGCTCTCCGAGCGGCTGGGCTCCGCGGCTTAGCAGGTATGAACGAACGGGTATGAGATAGACGGGTATGGAAGCGCTCTCCACCGATGCCGCTCCCGGAGCGCCGCCGCGCCGCCGCGTCTGGCTGGTCGCGGCGAAGCTCGCCGTCTCGGCGCTCCTGGTCGGCTGGATCCTGCACCGCGCCGATCTGCGCGACGTGGGGCTCTCCCTCCGCACCGCCGATCCGCGCTTCGTGCTCCTCGCCTTCGCTCTCTGCCCGCTGGGCTGGATCGTCAGCGTCGTCCGCTGGCGCCTGCTGCTCCGGGCGCTCGGCGGCGAAGCCGATACCGGGCTGCTGCTCCGCGCCAGCCTGGTCGGGATCTTCTTCAACAATCTGCTGCCGGGAACGATGGGCGGGGACGCGGTGCGGGTCTACCAGACAAGCCGCGCGGGTCTCTCCGGCGCCCGGGCCGTGGCGGTCATCCTGGTCGACCGCTTCCTGGGTCTCATGGCGCTCCTCGCCTTCGCGGCCGTCGCTCTGACCGTCGAGCAGAGCGCGGTCGCGCGCAGTCCGTCGCTCCTCTACGATCTCGCCGCGGGTATCGCGGTCGCCCTGTTCTCCTCCTGGCTGCTGTTCTCGCGCACCGCCTGGGTTAGAACGCTCCTCGGCCGCCTGCGCGCGGCGCTCCCCGAGCCGCTTCCAGGGGTTCTTCGATCGGGTGTTCGACGCCCTCTTCGCCTTTCAGGGCCGGTACTGGGTGCTCGCCCAGGCGTTCGCCCTCTCCTTGGGCGTTCAGGCGCTGGTGGTGGCGAACGCCCTCTGCCTGGCCCGGGCGCTCCATATCCAGGTCCCGCCGGCCGACTACTTCTTCATGGTCCCCCTGGCCCTCTTCGCCATGATGGTGCCGATCTCGATCAACGGCGTCGGAGTGCGGGAGAGCGTCTGGGCCTTCTTCCTCGTCCCCTTCGGGGTCGCCACCTCGACGGCTCTCGCTTTCGCCTGGCTCGATTACGGTCTGATCCTCGCCCAGGCGGTGATCGGCGGGATGGTCTACGCCTTCTCCTATCGCCCCTGGAAGGCGGGCGACGACCGTCGCTCCCGCCGGTACCGCCGGGGCGTTGCCGTGAGGGTCCTGCTCCTCGCCCCGCACCCGTTCTTCCAGCAGCGGGGAACGCCGATCGCCGAACGGATGCTGCTCGAAGCGCTCCTCGCCCAGGGCCATCAGGTCGAGGTGCTGACCTTCCACGAGGGGGAGGACCCGGGGATCCCCGGCTGCCCGATCCACCGCATCCCGCGGCTCCCCTTCGTGCGCGGCATCCGGCCCGGCTTCTCGGCCAAGAAGCTGCTCTGCGACGCGGTGATGCTCGCCTCCTGCCTGCGCCTCATCCGCCGGCGGCGCTACGACCTCGTCCACGCCGTCGAGGAGTCGGCCTTCATGGCCCTCCTCACCCGCCGGCTCTTCCGAGTCCCCTACGTCTACGACATGGACTCGGGGCTGGCCCAGCAGATGACCGACAAATTTCCACCCCTCGCCCGGGTCCGGCCGGCGCTCGAATGGTTCGAGCGCCTCGCCGTCCGCGGCAGCTCCGGGGTGCTCGCCGTCTGCCGGGCGGTGGAGGACAAGGCGCGGGAGTACGACCCGGGCTGCCTCGTGGCGCGGCTGGAGGACGTGACCCTCCTCCCCGCCAGCACCGCCGACATCGGCAGCGCTGCCCGGCCGGTGGAGAGTCTGCCCGACCTGGCGGGCGGCGGGGGAGGACCGATCGTCCTCTATGTTGGCAATCTGGAGACCTATCAGGGGATCGATCTGCTGCTCGCCGGCTTCGCCCGTGCCGTCCGCGAGGTCCCGGCGGCGCGGCTGGTGGTGATCGGCGGCGCTCCAGAACACATCCGCCACTATGAGGAGGTCGTAGCCCGGGCCGGGATCGGGGAGAGCGTCCGCTTCGCCGGTCCGCGCCCCTTGGAACGCCTCGGGAGACTACCTCGGGCAGGCGACGGTCCTGGTGTCGCCCCGCACCCAGGGCACCAACACCCCGATGAAGGTCTACTCTTATCTCGACTCGGGGCGCCCGCTCCTCGCCACCCGCCTGCCCACCCACACCCAGGTACTGGACGACGAGGTCGCCTGCCTGGTCGCGCCCGAACCGGAGGACTTCGCCCGCGGCCTGGTCCTCCTCCTCACCAGCGAGCCGCTCTGTCAGCGTCTGGCGGAGAACGCCCGCCGACTCAGCCGAAGTGAGTTCAGCCCAGCGGCCTTCGAAGCCAAGCTCCTGCGCTTCTATGAGGCGGTGGCGCGGAAGATCGGAGACGGACCGGCCCATGCCGAGCCCCCCCAACCCCAGCCCCAGCTCCATCGACACGGCTCTTAGCTTCGGAGAGATCCGTCGCTCGCTCGCCGAGCTCGACTTGGACGGGCTCTCCGCGCCGGCCTACGCCCCCCTGGCAAACGCGCTGCGCCGCGTGCCCGCCGAGGCGACGGCCGGGGCGCCCGTCCGGATCGCCTATCTGTCGAACTTCACCCTCGACTTCCTGCCGCCCTACGTGGCGGTACGGGCCGCCGCCGCGGGCCTTCCCGTCTCTAGCTACACCGCCCCTTTCGGCCAGTATTTCCAGGCGGTGCTCGACGGCGGTGGTAGCGGCGATACCACCGGTACCGCCGGTTCCCTCGCCGCCTTCGAGCCCGATGTCGTCTTCCTCGCCCTCTCGCTGCGCCTCCTGCGGCCCGATCCCATCGCCCGCCTCCACGCTCTCTCGGCCGACGAGCGCCGGGCGCTCCGGGAGGAGGTGGCGGCCCATGTCGAGGAGTGGGTGGAGGCGGCCGGCCGGCTCGGCGCGACCCTGGTCGTCGCCAACTTCGCCTCTCCCGCCCTGCCCTCGGCGGGCGCGGTGGCCGACCCGAAGATTCCCTACGGCGAGAGCGAGCTCTATCTCGATCTCAATCTCGACCTCCTCCGCCGGTTTCAGGGCAATCCGAAGGTGCAGGTCCTCGATCTCGATCGCGTGGCAGCAGCCTTCGGCAAGGACCGGGTGCTCGACCGCCGGCTCTACTACCTGGCGAAGATGGAGTGGAGCCCGGCCTTTCTCCCGGCGATCGCCGGCGAGCTCGTCCGGCATCTGATCGCCGCCCGCGGCCTGGCGAAGAAGTGCCTCGTCCTCGACCTCGACAACACCCTCTGGGGCGGGATCGTGGGGGAAGAGGGGGCGGCGGGGGTGAAAATCGGCCCCGGCGATCCGGAGGGGGAGGCCTACCTCGACTTCCAGCACCGGGTCAAGGCTCTGGAGGCCCGCGGCATCCTTCTCGCTATCTGCAGCCGCAACAACCTCGCCGATGTCCAGGAGGTCTTCGCGACCCGCAGTGAGATGGCCCTGGGCCTCGACGACTTCGCCGCGGTTGAGATCTCCTGGGAGCCCAAGCACGAGGGGCTCAGGCGGATCGCCCGGACCCTCGACCTGGGGCTCGACAGCCTGGTGTTCGTCGACGACAACCCGGCGGAGATCGCCCTCATCCGCCAGCTCCTTCCCGAGGTCGAGGCCGTCGAGCTCCCCCCCGACCCGGCGGAGTATGCCAACCGGCTCGATCGCCTCCCCTGGTTCGAGAAGGCGGCGGTCCTCCCGGAGGACCGCCTAAAGACCGCCCAGTATCGCGAGAACCGGGCGCGCCGTGAGGTCGCCGCCACCGCCGGAGACCTCGAGACTTATCTCTGGAGCCTGAAGACGGTCCTCCGCATCCGTCGGGCGGGGACGGCCGACCTGGCGCGGGTGCACCAGCTGTTTTCGAAGACCAACCAGTTCAACCTGACGACGATCCGCTACTCGCTGCCCGACCTCGAACGCCTCGCCGCCAGCCCGGACTGCCACCTCGGGCTCGCCGCTGCCAGTGACCGTTTCGGCGACCTGGGGACGATCGCGGCTTTCCTCCTCCGGAGTGAGGGGGACGTCATGACGATCGACAGCCTGCTCTTGAGCTGCCGTGCCCTGGGGCGGGGGGTCGAGAGCGCGGTGATGAACGCCATCAAGGAGAGATTTTTGAGGAGCGAGCTCCCCAGGCTTTCCGGCCGCTTCGTGCCGACCGCCCGCAATCTCCCGGCGGCGGGCTTCTACGAGCGCCAGGGCTTCCCGCTCGCCGGAAGTACGGCGACGGGGGAGAGCCTCTACTCGCTGGGCCGGGAGGAGGTCCGGCTGATCCCCTGCCCCTGGATTACCGTGGAGACGGAGGGGAGCCACGCGGAGTAACCTATCCGTCCCGCGGGCCTGCTTTTTGCACTTCGGGGCGGATGTGGCCACGCAGCCAAATGTCGAAGACCGCATCCGCGAAGTGATGGCCGGAGTGCTCGAAGTGGAGCCCGGGGCGATCGGCGCAAGATTCGGGCGCGACGACGCCCCGCTCTGGGACTCGCTCAATCACCTGCGTCTGATCACCGCGCTCGAAGAGGCCTTCGGCATCCGGTTCGATATGCGGGAGGTCGCGCGGATGGAGCGCTTCGAGTCGATCCAGCAGGCGGTCGCCGAGCGACTCTGATCAGCATGATCTCCATGCGGACGGGTGTGATCCTCCGGCGTTTCCTCGTGCCCCGGCACTGGGTCACACTCCGTGCCTATCTCCGTTTTCACTGCTTCGTGAGTCCGCGGGCCGAGGTCGAGCTCTCCCCACTGCTCGCCATTGGCGCCGGCTCCTCGGTCGGCTCCTTCACCAAGATCAAGGCGAGCGACGGGCCGCTCTCGATCGGCAGAAACGTCGACATCGCGACCGGTTGCTTCCTGAGCTCGCACACCGCTGGAGTCGTCATCGGCGACGACTGCCTGATCGGTCCCAACGTCGTGATCGTCGGCAACAATTACCGCTACGACGACCTCGAAACCCCCATCCGGCTGCAGGAGAAGACCTCGGAGAAGGGGATCCGGATCGGCGACAACGTCTGGATCGGCGCCGGCTGCACTCTCTTGGAGGGAGCGGAGATCGGCCGCGGCGCCATCCTCACCCCCAACACCGTGGTCTCCGGACGCATCCCGGAGAACGCGATCGTCCAGGGCAATCCGGGGAAGGTGATTTTCACCCGGCGGTAAGGCGAAGAAAAGTTCTGCGGGGTTTAGGAGACCAACAAAAACGGGGTGCGCACCTCGCGCACCCCGTTCCAAGCGAAGCAGGTTCTAGTAGCGGGTCGTGCCGGTGGTGTGAGTCGTGGTGGAGGGCTCGCCGGCGACGTGGTGCCAGGCGTCCTTGACCGCGTCCTTGACTTCCTGCCAGCCGAGCTTCGACGTACCCTTGGTCCGCTCCCAGCCGCTCTGGAGGTCGGTCTCGACATCCTCATAGCGCCGGCCGGGGTAGCGGTTGTAGGCCTCCTGGCCATACTTGTAGGCCGGCTCGTAGTCCGCGTAGTTGCGGCCGGCGGCGTAGGGGCGCGAGGAGAAGTTGTTGCGCCAGTAATCGCCGGTATCGCTCTTCGTCGTGCCGCCGACCCGGGAGTCGACACGGTTCCAGGCATCCTGGACGGCGCCCTTGGCCTCGTGCCAGCCCAGGTTGGTCTTGTTCTTGGTCTTGTCCCAGCCGCTCTGCAGGTCGTTCTCGGCCTCGTTCCAGTTGCGGCCGTGGTGCTGGACTCGGGAGTTCCAGCCGTACTCGTAGGCCGGGCGCAGCTGATCGTAGCTGCGGCCCTGGGCGTACGGACGGTTCGCATAGTTGGAGCTCCAGTAGGCATCCTCCTCGGTCGGGTTGACCGCCTCGGCGACACCCTTGCCGGCGAAGCCACCAGCGATACCGCCGATCGCCGCGCCGATGAGCGCGCCGGCCGGGCCGCCCACCGCACCGCCGATCGCCGCGCCGGTGGCCGCGCCGCCGGCCGCGCCGACGCCAGTGCCTACCGGGTGCGAGCCGGTCTCGCCGGTCAGCGGGTCGGGGTTGGTGCCGTCGGAGACCGACGGGGTGGTGCCGGTAGGAGTGGTGGTGCCGCGCTCGGCCACACCGCCCTGGCGGGAGGCCGCGACCGAACCGGGGCCGACGTGGGCCGACTGCGGGAGGGTGGTGTCCATCGTATGGCTGGTGCCGAGACTCTCGTCGCCCGTCTTGCCGCGGAGCGGGGTCTGGCCGGTGCCGCGCGAAGGGTTGATATCGTTCACGTCGCTCGGCGACTCCAGGGTCGTCGATCGGATGCCGGTCTTGTTGTCGTCTGCCATGGTGGTTCTCCTCTCAGATTTGCCAAGCCGTTGGCGTTAGCGGTCAAACTCGATACGCTTTTCCTATACTGCAAAGTCGGGGCCAGGGCGGGGCACTGGCTCAGCTTGATTCTGCGGGCGGGCTCCTGCGGGCGCTTCGCGCAGCCAGTCGGCCGTCCTCGAAACCAAACGGAGCCAGTACCCAGGACCGGGAACGTGCGCGCCTTGCTTCCCCCCCTCGCCTCGGATAGCCTCCCGCCGACAGACCATGAGTGGTTTCGACGCCAAGACCGTTCGGTGGAGGCCCAGAGGATCGGGGCGAGGGTTCCGGCTCGGTCTCTTCGGCATCCTCGGCATCCTCAGCCTGGGGCTGCCGGCCTGCCGGCCGCGGGAACGCGCCGCCGATCGCGGCAAGGTCCACGTCGGCATCGTTTTCGACAGCGGCGGCAAGGACGACCGCTCGTTCAACGCTGCGGCTTGGCGGGGCGTAAAGCGCGCCGCCAAGGATTTCCCCATCGTCCTCCGCGATGCCGAGCCCGGCGATCCCACCTCGTTGGAGCCGGCCATGCGCGCCTTCGCCGAGCGCGGCTACGATTTGGTCATCGGCATCGGCTTCGCCCAGACTCCGATCGTCGAGGAGGTCGCCAAGGACTATCCGAAGATCGACTTCGCGATCATCGACGGGGTGAGTAAGCTGCCCAACGTCGCCTCGCTCATCTTCAAGGAGCACGAGGGTTCGTACCTGGTGGGGATGATCGCCGCCCGGGTCTCCAAAACCGGGGTGCTGGGCTTCATCGGCGGCATGGACATCCCCCTGATCCACCGCTTCGAGGTCGGCTACGCCGAGGGGGCGAGGGCGGTCAATCCGAGGATCCAGGTGATCGACAACTATGTCGGGGTCACCGAGACGGCGTGGAACAACCCGGGGAAGGGCAAGGAGCTGTCGCTCGCCCAGATCGGCAAGGGGGCGGACGTCCTCTTCGCCGCTGCCGGCAACTCCGGGCTCGGCGCCTTCGACGCCGCCGAGGAGAAGGGGAAGCTGGTGATCGGCGTCGACTCGAACCAGAACTGGGTCAAGCCCGGCTACGTCCTCACCAGCATGGTCAAGCGGGTGGACAACGCGGTCTACCAGATCGTGCGCGAACGGGTGGCCGGGCACTTCCAGGGCGGTATTCACGTCTACGGCCTGGAGAACGGCGGCATCGGCTATGCCATGGATCAGTACAACGAGAAGCTCGTCCCGAAAGCGGTGATCGCCGAGGTCGAGGCCGCCAGGCAGAAGATCATCCGCGGCCAGATCAAGGTCACCGACGCCATGGCCCAGTGATGGACGCGACCATGCCCCCTTTCCCCATCCCCGCGCCCCCGCGTCCCATGCTCGAGCTGCGCGAGATCACCAAGCGCTTCGGCGGCGTCCTGGCGAACGACCGGGTGAGCCTCGCGGTCGCGCCGGGGACGATCCACGCCGTGGTGGGGGAGAACGGCGCCGGCAAGTCGACCGCCATGCGGATTGCCTACGGCTTCTACGGCGCCGATTCGGGAGAGGTGGCGATCGACGGCGAGATCAGGCGCCTGGAGAGCCCGGAGGACGCCATCCGCCTCGGGGTCGGGATGGTGCACCAGCACTTCATGCTGGTCGACACCATGACGGTCGCCGAGAACATCGTCCTTGGCGCCGAGCCGGGGAACCCCTTCGCCCTGGACCTCGCCGGGGGGGAGGAGCGGATCCGCGGGCTCTCGCGCGAGTTCGGCCTGGCGGTCGACCCGCGCGCCGTCGTCGAGACCCTCTCGGTCGGCGAGCAGCAGCGGGTGGAACTCTTGAAGGCACTCTACCGCGATGCCCGCCTGCTCATCCTGGACGAGCCCACGGCCGTCCTCACCCCGCTGGACGTGACCGAGCTGTTCAAGGTCCTCCGGCGGATGCGCGAGCAGGGGAAGACGGTCGTCATCATCACCCACAAGCTTTCCGAGGTGCTCGCCATCTCCGACGCGGTGACCGTGATGCGCGACGGCAGGGTCGTGGGGCGGGTCGAGACCCGGGCCACGACCGCCGCCGAGCTGGCCCGGCTGATGGTCGGCCGCGACGTGCTCTTAAGGGTGACCAAGGGCCCGGCGCGGCCGGGGGAGACCGTGCTTGCTGTCAGCGACCTCGCGGTGACCGGGGCGGAGGGCTCGGCGCGTCTCGCCGGGGTGTCGTTCGCCGTCAGGGCGGGCGAGATCGTGGGGATCGCGGGGGTCGAGGGTAACGGTCAGACCGAGCTCGTCGAGGCGCTCGCCGGGCTGGTGCCCCGGGAGCGGGTCGCCGGGAGGGTCGAGCTCTCCGGCCGCGATGTCACCGGTCTTTCGGCGCGCGAGCGCAAGCGGCTGGGGATCGCCCACATCCCAGAGGACCGCCAACGCCGCGGTCTGGTGCTCGACTTCGACCTCGCGGAGAACTCGATCCTGGGCGTCCACGACCGGCCGCCCGCGGTCACCGGTCCGGGGGGTGTCTGGCTCGACCGGCCGGCGATCCTCGCCCGGGCGGCGCGGCTCCTCGCCGACTTCGACGTCCGCCCGGCCAACCCCACCCTGCCGGCGCGGGCGCTCTCCGGGGGGAACCAGCAGAAGCTTGTCGCCGGGCGCGAGATCACCCTGCCGCCCAGGCTTCTGCTCGTCGCCCAGCCCACCCGCGGGGTCGACATCGGGGCGATCGAGTTCCTCCATCGGCAGCTGATCGCGCTCCGCGACGGCGGCGCTGCCATTCTCCTGGTCTCGGCCGAGCTCGAGGAGGTGACCGCGCTCGCCGACCGCCTGCTGGTCTTCCACCAGGGGCGGATCGCGGGCGAGGTCGATCCGGCCCTCGCCAGCGCCGAGGAGATCGGGCTGCTCATGACCGGTGGCCGGCGGGCCGCCTGAAAGGACCGCGTGCGCCTCCTGCGCCAGCTGCTCTTCCCCCTCCTCGCCGTGCTCGCGGCCTTCATCGTGGGCGGCATTCTCGTGACGCTCCTCGGCGACGACCCGATCGAAACCTACCAGCTCCTCCTGGGGAGCGCTGTCTCGTGGCCGGACGGGATCGGCTACACCCTCTTCTACGCCACGCCGCTCATCTTCACCGGCCTCGCCGTGGCGGTCGCGCTCCGCGCCGGATTGCTCAACATCGGCGCCGAGGGGCAGCTCTACGCGGCGGCCTTCGTCACCGCCTGGGTGGGGATCACTTTCGCCCACCTTTCACCCTGGCTCCTCATCCCCCTGGCCTGCGTCACCGCGATCGTCGGCGGCGCCGTCTGGGGGGCCGTGCCGGGGGTGCTCAAGGCGCGTTTCGGGGCGCACGAGGTGATCACGACGATCATGATGAACTTCATCGCCGTCGCCCTCGCCGGCTACTACACCCAGTACCACTTCAAGAAGCCGGGCGACCCCATCCTGCAGACGGTGGAGATCGGGGCTGGCGCCCGCGTCCCCCGGCTCGGCCGGTTCCTGCCGGGGCTCCCGGAGCGCATCCCGTTGAACGTCGGCTTCCTCCTGGCGCTCGCCGCCTGCCTCGGCGTCTACCTCTTCTTATGGAAGACGAAATGGGGCTACGCCCTCCGCGCCACCGGCGCCAGCCCGCGGGCGGCGGAGTATGGCGGCATCTCCAGCGCCCGCCAGGTGGTGACGGCGATGGCGCTCTCGGGCGGGCTCGCGGGAATGGTGGCGATCAACGAGGTGCTCGGCTACCGTTACCGCTACTATGACGGCTTCTCGGCCGGCTACGGCTTCACCGGCATTGCCGTCGCCCTCCTGGGGCGCAACCACCCGGCAGGGGTGCTCGTCGCGGCCCTCTTCTTCGGTGCCCTCCTCCGCGGCGGGCTCTTCGTCGACATCTTCACCGAGCACGTCTCGAAGGACCTGGTGCAGGTGCTCCAGGCCGTCATCATCCTCTTCGTGGCGTCGGAAGAGCTGTTCCGGCGCCGGGTGGGTGGGTTCGGGCGGCCGGGAAAGGGCAGGGTGTGACGTGCGCGACCTCTTCCGCATCGAGCTGATCTTCTCGGCCATCCGCCTCACCACCCCTCTCCTCCTCGCCGCCCTGGGGGGGCTCTACTCGGAGCGCTCGGGGGTGATCAACATCGCTCTCGAGGGGCTGATGCTCGCTGGCGCCTTCACCGCCGCCGTGGTGACCCACTTCGCTGGGAGCCCCTGGGCCGGCCTTCTCGCGGCCGTTGCCGCCGGGGTGGTCGTCGCCCTGATCCATGCCGTGGCCTCGATCCGCTACCACGCCGATCAGGTGGTCTCGGGAACGGCGATCAACATCCTTTTCCTCGGCGTGCCGGCCCTCCTCTCCGGCGCCCTCTTCGCGTCGAACGGCGCCACTCCTCAGCTCGCGAGGAACCAGCTCCTGCCCGTCGCCCCCATCGTCCTCGCCTTCGCCCTCGTCCCCGTCACCTGGTACATCCTCTACCGCACCCGCTTCGGTCTGCGCCTGCGGGCGGTGGGTGAGAACCCCGAGGCCGCCGACACCGCGGGGATCGGGGTGGCGCGCATGCGCTACGTGGCCGTGGCGATCTCCGGGGCGCTGGCGGCGATCGGCGGCGCCTATCTCTCTACCGGGCAGTCCTCGCTCTTCACCCGCAACATGAGCGCCGGCCGCGGCTTCATCGCCTTGGCCGCCTTGATCTTCGGCAAATGGCGGCCAGTGCAGACGATGCTCGCCTGCCTGCTCTTCGGCTTCGCCGAGGCGCTGTCGATCCAGATGCAGGGGGTGGCGCGGGTACCCGTCCAGTTCATCCAGATCATCCCCTACGTGCTGACGATCGTCGTCCTGGCGGGCTTCATCGGCCACTCACGGGCGCCGCGCGCCCTCGGACAGCCCTATGAAGAGAAGCGCTGAAAAAGAGTGCTGAAGAGCGGCTTGACTTACGCCGTAATTACGCTTAGAATTCCAGCCGTCGAGACCTGACGGCCGATCGTCGGCCTACCCCTTCAAACGGTCCGGGTGAGAGGCACCTCACCCGGACCCAGACCTCGCAAGGAGGTTCAGTCCATGCGAAGCCCAATTGATTCTATGCCTTCCACCTTCAACGCCTTCTGTCGGGAGTTCCTGCTTCGGCTCGACGAGCGCGACGAGCCGCCGACCGCCGCCGAGGCCGATGCCAATGGGCCCTGGAAGATCGAGCCCTGCCCGCACGGCGGCTTCGCCCTCCTGCGCCAGGGGGAGAGCCTGCGCCGCGGCGACCGTCCGGCCGGGACCTTCGAGCGCCGGGAGACGGCGCTCCTCGCTGCGGCCATCCTGCCGTCGACGGGCCGCGATCCCCTTTACCGCCTGCTCGGCGAGGAGACCCCGGGCGGTTTTGCCCTCGAACGAGCGCGGGGCGAGGTCGCCGGTCATCTGGAATTCTATGATCCGGACGCCGCCGCAGCCCTCCACGTCGCCGAATCGCTCCTGCGCTCGCCCGACTCCCTCGCCCGACTCCTGGAGGCCGCCGGGCGGGTCACCCTGCTGCGGGCGGGGAAGATCGTCTTCGAGCGCGTAGAGTAGGAGTCGACGTATGCTTAGCGGAATTTCACGGGAGACTGTCATGCGCACGTCCCTCTATCTCTCTCTCCTCGCGCTGCTGACTCTGCTTCCGGGGGCCGTCGATGCCGCCAATACCGCCAATACCGCCGGTGCCGCACCCACTGGGGCGGCACCGGCCGACGACCTCGCGGCGACGGTCGGGCGGATGGCCCGGATCGGCTCCTGCTCGTCGCCCAGCTTCTCGCCGGACGGCAAGCAGGTCGCCTTCATCTCCAACCTCTCGGGAGTGCCGCAGGTCTGGACCGTGGCGGCGGAGGGTGGCTGGCCACGGGCGGTGACGGCTCTCGAGGACCAGGTCGGCGGCGTCGAATGGTCGCCCGACGGCGCCTGGCTCGCCCTCTCCCTCGCCCCCGGCGGCGGGATGAACCAGCAGGTCTACCTCGTGCGCCCCGATGGGCGCGAGCTCCACCGCCTGACCGACGGCGGCAAGGACAACAACTGGCTGGGCGGCTGGACCCACGACGGCCATGCTCTCACCTTCTCCTCGAACCGGGCCGGTGCCAGCATGGACGGCTATCTCTGGGACTTAGCCGCAGGGCAGCCCCGGCTGGTGGCGAAGAACCCCGGTACAGGCCAGCTCACCGACGTCTCCCGCGACGGGAAGCGGGCCGTCGTCCACCGGGTGGCGAGCCGCGGCGACAGCGACCTCTTCCTCGTCGACCTGGCGAGCGGTCGGGAGGCCCGCCTCACCCCGCACCAGGGGCCGGGCAACTTCGGCGGCGGCCGGTTCTCGCCCGACGGCGGGACGGTCTATCTCTCTTCCGACGCCGACCGCGACCTCGGCGCCTTCGCCCGGGTGCGCCTGGATGCACGCTTGGACCAGGACACCAGGCCCGGGAAGATCGAGGTGCTGGCGGCCCGCGAGGACGCCGACCTTGAAGGCTTCATCCTCACCGAGGACGGCCGGTCCGCCGTCCTCTCCTGGAACGTGGGGGGCAGGGACGAGCTGGCCTTCGTCGATCTCGCGAGCGGCAAGGTGACCCCCGGGCCGGCCCTCCCCGCCGATGTCATCGGCGGCGTCGACGTCACGCGCGACGGTAAGAAGCTCGCCCTCGCCCTCTCCGGCGCCAACCAGCCGTCGGACATCTGGGTGCTCGACATCGCCTCGGGGAGGCTCGCCCAGGTCACCCACAGCCCGCACGCCGGGATCGACCTCGACGCCCTGGTGCGGCCGGAGTTGGTGCGCTTCAAGGCGGCGGACGGCCTCGATCTCTCCGGCTGGCTCTACCGGCCGACCCGGTCGGCAAACGCCGCTGCCGGCCCCGCTCCCTATGTCCTCAGCTTCCACGGTGGGCCCGAGGGCCAGGAGCGGCCAGCCTTCCGCAGCGACTACCAGGCGCTCCTCTCGCGCGGGATCGGGGTCCTCGCCCCCAACGTGCGCGGCTCCTCCGGCTTTGGCAAGCGCTTCGTCAACCTCGACAACGGCGCCCTGCGGGTGGGGGCGGTGCGCGACATCAAGTCCTCTGCCGACTGGCTGATCGCCCAGAAGATCGCCGACCCGCGGCGCATCGGCATCATGGGCGGCTCCTACGGCGGTTACATGGTCATGGCGGGCCTGACCGAGTACCCGGATCTCTTCGCCGCTGGCGCAGACCTCTTCGGAGTGGTCAATTTCGAGACCTTCTTCGCCCACACCGAGCCCTGGATGGCGGCGATCTCGACCGTCGAGTACGGCGACCCCAAGACTCAGCTCCAGATGCTCCGCGACCTCTCGCCCATCCACAAGGTCGACCGGGTGAAGGCGCCCACCATCGTTCTCCATGGCGCCAACGACACCAACGTGCCGGTGGTCGAGGCCGAGCAGGTGGTCGACAGCCTGAAGCGGCGCGGCGTGCCGGTCGAATACGTGCTCTTTCCCGACGAGGGGCACGGTTTCCGCAAGACGCCGAACCGCATCCGCTCGACCGTATCGATCGTGCGCTGGTTTGAGGAACATCTGAAGCAGAAATCTACCCAGGAAGGCTTATAAGATTTTGCAGCCATCGAAATCCAGGGGAGGGCGAGCCGCGCGTCGCGCAGCCGCCCTCCTGCTGCTCGCCGCTCTCTCGACCGGCCCGGCGAGCTTCGCCAGGCCCACCAGGGTCCATCGGTCCGCCCGGTCTGCCCGCGCGACTCCCGCTCCCACCCCGCCGGTAGCGACCCCGGCCAGCACCGCTCCGGGCCCCCTGGGGCAGGCGATCGACCGCGAGGTTCAGGCTGCGCTCAAGGGGACGGCGGCGCTCGGCGTCCACGTCGTTGACCTGGCGACCGGCAACACCGTCTACGGCTACAACCCCGACGACCTCAGGGTCATCGCCTCGAACACCAAGCTCCTGACGACCGCCACGGCGCTCGAAGCGCTCGGTCCCGGTTTTTTCTTCGAGACCCGCTTCGTCCTCCATGGAGCGATCAAGGACGGCGTCCTCCAGGGCGACCTCGGGGTGATCGGGGGTGGTGATCCGAACATCTCCGGCCGCAACTTCGATGGCGATTCGCTCGCCGTCTTCCGCGACTGGGCGCGGGAGTTGGGGAAGCGTGGAGTGCGGCGGGTGACCGGCGACCTCTATCTCGCCTCCGGACTTTTCGAGGCGCAGGAGATCCATCCCGACTGGCCGCGCGGGCAGCTCGACAGCTGGTACGAGGCGCCGGTCGCCGCCCTCTCGTTCAACGACAACTGCGTCCTCGTGCGGGTCTCTCCGGGCGACCGCGCCGGGCAGCCGGTCCGGATCGAGACCGTGCCGCCGGTCCATCTCTTCCGGATCGACAACAGCGCGCGCACCGTCGACTCCCACCAGCGGCAGAAGCTCGCCATCAGCCGGACCGAGGACCTCCTCCATGTGAGCGGCGCCATGGCCGTCAACTCCGGGACTTTCGAGACCTGGATCACGGTGCCCGATCCGGTGGCCTACTTCGGCGCCGCCCTGACGACGGCCCTGGCCGAGGAGGGAATCGCCGTCGAGGGGCGGCTGCACCCGACCGGGCAGCTCCCCGCCTTTGTCTGGGACCGGGTGGCGGTCTTCAGGAGCGACCTGGTGACGGCGCTCCGGGTGATCCTGAAGCACAGCCAGAACTTCTACGCCGAGAGCCTGGTCAAGCAGCTCGGCGCCCGGGTCTGCGGCGAGGGGAGCTGGCGCGAGGGGGTCCGCGCGGTCTCCGAGTTCCTGATCGGGATCGGGGTGCCGCCCGGAACCTTCACCATGGTCGACGGTTCGGGGATGAGCCGGGAGAACCGCTTCGCCCCGCGGAGCCTGACGACCCTCCTGCGCTACATGTTCTACCGGCCGGAGGGGGCCGAGTTCGCCCGCGCGCTCCCCTATGCCGGGGAGGACGTGGGCTCGTGGAAACGGCGCCTGGCCGAGCCCCCCTATTTCGGCAACGTCTCGGCCAAGACCGGCACCCTGGACGGGGTCTCTGCCCTCTCCGGCTATGCCAAATCGGTCTCCGGCAAGTTCTACGCTTTCTCGATCCTGCTCAACCGAACCCGTGGCGGCTTCAACGCCCACCATGCCCAGGACCGGATCGTCATGGCGCTGATCGACAACGGCTGAGAGCCGCTCTGAGGTTACAATCTCCACTCTTCGACCTTTCTCCGCCACCGCACCCCTGAGGAGAGCCGCTTGATCCACACCACCGAGGCCCGCGCCGTCAACTACCGGACTTTGATGAAGAAGGTGGAGCAGATGGTCGCCGCCATGGAGCGGGCCGACGGGGAGCGGGTCGAGGATCTCGGGGCCACCATCCACAAGGTCATCGAGACGATCATCTCCAAGTTCCGCGCCGAGCTGGGGATCTTCGGCGGCCGGCTGTACCGGCGGCGGGGGGGCTACTACGTCCTCGAAGCGACCTTCGGCGACGCCAAAGAGGTGCCAAGCGGGCTCAAGGTGCCGAAGTCCTACCGGCCCATCGAGCTCCTCCTGGAGCAGGGGGCGGTCTATATGGACGCCGGGGACGAGCGCATCGACAAGAGCCTCGAGGACCTCCTGGGAGTGGGGGAGTTCGCCGCCATCGAGGTGGGGGACGAGGAGTACATCGTCGCCTTCAACATCGCCGGCGGCCACCATCGAGACGACGTCCTCTTCTCTCTCGGCATCCTGCGCCACAGCATCAACCAGAAGATCCGCCGCGAGCGCATGGAAGGGATCTTCGAGGAGGCGAGGAAGATCCAGGCTTCGATCCTCCCCCGTCGCGTCCCCCACTACGGCGACTTCGACCTCTACGGCCGCTCCGAGCCGATGGACAGCGTGGGCGGCGACTACTACGACTACATCCCGGTGACCGAGAAGATCCTCGGGCTCGCCATCGCCGACGTCTCCGGCCACGGCCTGCCGGCGGCCCTCCAGGTGCGCGACGTTTACATGGGGCTCCGGATGGGGCTCGCCCGCGACTTCAAGATCGTGCGCACGGTCGAGCGGATGAACCGGATCATCCACAAGAGCACCCTCACCAGCCGTTTCGTCTCCATGTTCTATGGCGAGCTGGAGTTGAACGGGGTCTTCATCTACGTCAACGCCGGCCACCCCGCCCCCTTCCACCTTGCGGCGGACGGCACTGCCCGCTTCCTCGAAGAAGGGGGGCCGGTCCTGGGTCCGCTCTCCGAGGCCACCTACGAGCGCGGCTTCGTCGTTATGAAGCCCGGCGACCTCCTGGTGTTCTTCACCGACGGGATCTGCGAGACCCTCGGCCGGGAGGGCGGGAGAGGGCCGCTCGAGGAGTACGGGACCGACCGGCTGCTCGCCGTGGCGCGCGAGAACAAGGGGCGGTCGGCGCGGGCGGTGGTCGAGGCCATCTTCGCGAGCATCGAAACCTTCAGCCATGGCGCGGCGCCCTCGGACGATCGCACCCTGATGGTGGTGACCTACCCGACGGGCGGATCGGTGACCATGGCGTTCCCGCGGCCGGTCCTCTCCGACCTGCCAAAGCCGGAGTAGGAAAATTCCGCTGTCCTTCTGGGGAGCTTCGATGCCGCCAACGTCCGCAACGTCGCCGCCGGCCCGGCCCATCGCGATCTATCACGAGCAGCAGGAGTGGTTCCGGCCGCTCTTCTCCGAGCTCGACCGGCGGGGGACGCCCTACGTCCGGGTCGACGCTCGGCGCCACCGTTACGACGTGGCGGCCCGCGAGCGGGAGTACGCGCTCCTGTTCAATCGGATGAGCCCGTCCGCCTACCTTCGCGGCGCTCATCACGGCATCTTCCACACCTTCGCCTACCTCGATCACCTGGAGCGGCTGGGGACGCGGGTCGTCAACGGCTCGCGCGGTTTCAGGGTCGAGACCTCGAAGGCCCTGCAGCTCTCGCTCCTGGAATCGCTCGGCCTCCAGTACCCCCGGGCCCGGGTGATCGACCATCCGGCCGAGGCGCCCGAGGCGGCTTCCGGTTTGCGCTTCCCCGTCGTCGTCAAGGCGAATCTGGGCGGCAGCGGGGCGGGGATCGTGCGCTACGACAGCCCGGAGGCCCTGGCGGCAGCGGCGGCGGGCGGTGCGATCGACCTGGGGATTGACAGCACGGCGCTCGTCCAGGAGTTCGTCCCCTCCCGCGACGGGCACATCGTGCGGGTAGAGGTCCTCGGCGGAAAGTACCTCTACGGGATCAAAGTCTGGAGCCCGGAGGATGTCTTCAACATCTGCCCGGCCGACGCCTGCCAGACGGCTTCCGGGGTGGCGCTCGTCGGCGCGGCCTGCGCCGTCGATGCCCCCAAGCGCGGCATCCGGGTCGAGGGGTACACGCCGCCGCCTCAGGTGATCGAGGACGTCGAGCGGATCTTCGCCGCGGCGGGGATCGACGTCGGCGGGGTCGAGTACATGATCGACGACCGCGACGGAGCGCTTCTCTACTACGACATCAACGCTCTCTCGAACTTCGTCGCCGATGCCCCGCGGGTCGTCGGCTTCGACCCCTTCGAACGGCTCGTCGACTACCTGGAAGCGGAGGCCCGGCCGTGAGATATGGCTACTGGATGCCGGTGTTCGGCGGTTGGCTCAGGAACGTTCCCGACGAGGGGATGGAGGCGAGCTGGGAGTATGTGAGCCGCCTCGCCCGCCGGAGCGAGGAGATCGGCTTCGACCTGACGCTCATCGCCGAGCTCAACTTGAACGACATCAAAGGGGTGGACGCGCCCTCGCTCGACGCCTGGTCGACCGCGGCGGCGCTCGCGGCGGTGACCCAGCGCCTCGAGCTGATGGTCGCCGTGCGGCCGACCTTTCACCTCCCCGCGCTCCTCGCCAAGCAGGCGGCGAACATCGACCACATCAGCAGCGGCCGGCTGTCGTTGAACGTCGTCTCCTCCTGGTGGGCGGAGGAGGCGGCGCAGTACGGTGTCGCCTTCGATTCGCACGACGACCGCTATGCCCGGACCGCCGAGTGGCTGCATGTCGTCGACGGCGTTTGGCAGCATCCGCGCTTTTCCTTCGAAGGGCGTTACTACCGGGTCGCCGAGACCGCTCTCATGCCGAAGCCCTTATCTCAGCCGTCGCGGCCGCGGCCCATCCTCTACGCGGGCGGCGAGTCGGAGGCGGCGAAGGATCTGATCGCCCGCCTCTGCGATGCCTATGTGATGCATGGCGATCCGCCCGAGCGGATCGGCGAGAAGATCGCGGACCTGGCGGCCCGGCGTCTACGGCTCGGCCTGCCGCCGATGCGCTATGGGGTGGCCGCGTATGCCATCGTGCGCGATTCGGAGGCCGAGGCAAAGCGCGAGCGCGAGCGCATCACCAACGTTCAGCAGAGCGCCGCGGGATACGCCAACTACCAGCAGTGGCTGGCCGGGACCGAGCTCGAACGGCGGGTGTCGCTCGAAGAGTACTCGGTCTCCAACCGCGGGCTCCGGGCCGAGCTCGTCGGCACACCCGAGCAGGTGCGCCAGCGAATCGCCGACTTCGAGGCGGCGGGCGTCGATCTTCTCCTCCTCCAGTTCAGCCCCCAGTACGAGGAGATGGAACGCTTCGCCGCGCAGGTGATCGCGCGCTAAATCCCTTACTCCGAGCCTAAATGGCGGTCACGACCGCCTTTTCCTCCAGCGGCAGCTCGATGGCAGCCGCCAGCTCTTCGAGCGGCAGCTCCTCCTGCATCCGGCCGGTGAAGGCGAGATGATAGCCGTCGGGGTCGGCGACGACGAATTCGCGCGCCTTCCACGGCCGGTCGACGGGGCCGAGCAGGATCTCGATGCCGTAGCTCTTCACCTTCTCGGCCAGGGCGTCGACGCTCCCGGAGACGGGGAAGCGGAGGGTGACCCCCAGGCCGCGCCCTCCGGCCAGGGCGACCTGCGGGTCGTCGGCGAGGAGCACCAGGTCGGAGCTCTCCGCCCAGCGGAGGTGGGAGAGCAGGGGATCGTCACAGCCCTCCGCCGTCGTGAAGAGGAGGCGGAATCCCAGCCCCGCCTCATACCAGAGGGTGGAGGCGACGAGGTTCCGCACCGCGAGGGCCGGGCAGGCGGGGAGGGGATAGCCGCTCACCACCTCGGGCTCTCCACGCTCCGCGGCAGGATAGGGGCGATCTCGATCTCCTGCCGGAGCTTGACCAGGCTCGCTTCGGGGTAGATACCGGGGCGGAGTTGCACCCCGGGGTAGATCTGCGTACCGCGGCCCACCACGCACCCCGGATGGAGGACGCTGTTGCAGCCGGTGAGCACGCCGTCGCCCAGAATCGCCCCGAGCTTGCGGCGCCCCGTCGCGAGCATCCCGGCAGGACTGGGGATGTGGATCTCGCGGCCGTCGTGACGGAAGTTCGAGAGGATCGTGCCCGCCCCCAGGTTGACCCCTCGGCCGAGGATCGAGTCGCCGACGTAGTTCAGGTGCGGCGCGTGGGCGCCGGGCAGGAGGATGGCGCACTTGATCTCGGTGTTCGCCCCCACCACGCAGCGGTCGCCGATCCAGGCTCCCCCCCGGATGTAGGCGCCCGGCCGGATCTCGACGTCGCGCCCGATCCAGACCGGCCCTTCGATGACGGCGGTGGGGTGGATGCGGGTACCGCGGCCGATGGCGATCCGGTCGCCAGCCAGGTGGACATCGGGGAGCGGGCGGATCTCGATCGCGTCGGACGGCAGGGCATCGAGGACCGCGGTCAGGGCTTCGCCGAGGAGAGCCCAGGGGGCCTCCGGATCGTAGAGCCCGGCGAACACGGCCGGAAGCTCCGCGAATAGCGCGGGAAGCGCCGGATCACTGAAGGTCTGGTCGATCGGTTCTACAGCCATGCTGGCATCCCTCCACCCGCATTGCGGGGCGCATCGAAGGTTCGGATCCGGTTCTCATGGCGGTGGGGGGATTATATATACAGAGGTTGTCTCTCCCCTCCGGTGCGGCTGACGAGAGAGGAGAGCAACGGGCGTGCCATGGTTCCGAGGGCGACAGCTCGCTTTAGGTCTCACCAGCGAGGGTGAGAGCCTCCGCGATCAAGGTGGGAGAGAGCCGGATCCCACTTCGCTGGATCTCCTCGATCAGGGGCCGTATCTGTTCGATGAGCCCCTTACGCTTGGCTCGGAGCAAGACGCCGACAGTTCCGGTCAGCTTGAGCCCTAGTCGAGCAGCATGGCGACGAGCGAGCCGTTCGTCGAGGATCACCAGCCCGGCGGATCTCTCCTGAGCCAGGGCAATGACTTCGGCCTCGCCACGATCGAGATCCACGAGCAGATCGGCTCGCGTCGGATCTCGCAACGGCACGGTATGGACCCACGGGGCCGCCGCGAGCTCGCGAATCCCTACTCCCGTGGCACCGCCAACGAGGATCTCGGCCTCGACGGCGGGTGGGATCGCGACTTCCTGGTAGAGATCTCGTAAAAGTTTGAGCTGGCGAAGGATCGACAGGGCGATGATCGGCGTGGTGTTCACGACGACCAGGGCTGCCGCTTCAGGCGTTGGCAAGATCCTGTTCCAACTCGGAGGCGTCGACTCCGATCGGCGACAGACCGAAGCGGCTCAGGGCGAAGAAAAAGGCGACCCGCGGCATGCCCGCAAGCTCAGCGGCCCGGCCGGTCGATACCCGGCCTAACTCGTAGAGCTTGACCGCGAGGAGCAGGCGCGCCTCGGCCACGAATTCCTCGGGGCTCTCCTTTAAGGAGAGCAACAGTTCCTCCGAGTACGGGATCGTCAGGACTTTCATCGCAGTCATCGCATTCCCTATGCAGATTATAAGCCCCGGGCTCGCCAGCCCGCACACTCGGTCCTTTGATACCGTATCCCACTGTGGATCCCCTCCGCCCCCTCCCGCCCTCCTTCTATCGCCGTCCGGCCGAGGAGGTCGCCCGCGATCTCCTCGGGCGCTACCTGGTGCACGAGGTTCTGGGGGTGCGGCTGGTCGTCGAGCTGGTCGAGACCGAAGCCTACCTGGGCGCCACCGACCTCGCCAGCCACGCCTCAGGGGGGCGGCGGACGGCGCGCAACGAGAGCCTCTACCTTCCGGGGGGGCATGCCTATGTCTACTTCATCTATGGCATGCACTTCTGCCTCAACGCCGTGACCGGCGAGGCCGGGGTGGGGAGCGCGGTGCTGCTCCGCGCCGGGGCGCCGGTCGAGGGCCTCTCCGAGATGACGGCCAACCGGGGTCTCCCCCGGCCGCCCCGGCCCGGCGACCTCGCCGGCGGGCCGGGCAAGCTCTGCAAAGCGCTCGCGATCGACCGGGCTTCCGACGGCGTCCGCCTGGACCGCGGCCCTCTGCGGATCGCTCATGGCGTACCGGTTCTGGCAGAAAATGTGGCGCGGGGGCCGCGGGTGGGGGTCGACTATGCCGGGGAGGCGGCCGCCTGGCCGCTCCGCTTCGCCGTTCGCGGCAACCCGCACGTCTCGAAGCCGCGTCTTGGGTGAGGGGGCGCGCTACTTCTTCTTCACTTCGAGCTTGATGTGCCCCGCCTGGTGGAGCTTCCAGAAGACGAGGAGAGCGTCCAACTGCGGCATCGGAGTGATCTTGACGATCGATTGGATATCGTAGCTGCCGTTGATCCGGGTCAGCATGAAGCCCTCCTGGGGGGAGATCTTGACCGTCGTCAGCTGCTCCATGCTGATGGCGAGCTTGGGCACGGAGGTCAAGGTGACCCCGGCGCGCTCCAGCTCCTCCCGCATGGTCTTCTCCCCCTTCTGCATCGCCTCCTGCACCTCTTTGCTCTCCGGCTCGAGGCTCTTGGCGGCCCGGAGGTGGCGGAGGGCCTGCTCGTAGTTGCGCTGCTGCATGTAGCCCTGCGCCGCCTTCAAGAGCGAGGGCGCGCCCAGCGGCTCACTGCTCGCCGCCGGGGCGGCGGCCGCAGCGGGTGGGGGCGCCAGCGGGACGGCCAGCATCACCTCGCCGGAACGGGTCTTCCAGCGCGGCTTGATGATCTTCAGGCGCCCCTGCTGGTACTGCTCGAAGAGGACCCGGCAGACGTGGTACTCGGAGGAGTGGGTCTGGAGCTGGATCTCCTCGACCGTCCGTTCGTCGTTGATCAGCTCCAGGATCTGCCGCGCCCCGGGGTCGAGCTCCGCGCCGTCGAGCTCGGTCACCGCCACCGGGATCGCCTCCGAGGTGGGGATGACCTTGCGGATGCGCCGCCACTCGTCGACCCGCTGCACCCCTTCGAGCACGATCGCGGTGACGTCCAGGTTCATCGGCACCATCGTGCTCTCGGGGAGGGCGTCGTCGAGGAAGCGGAACTCCCCCTCGCCCCAGGAGAAGATGTTGTAGATGCTCTCCTCGGCCTTCAAGCGCAGCAGCCGGTGGAGCGCCTTCTCCTCGATGGCGCCGGTGGTGACGAGGATCTTTCCGAGGAGCATGTGGGTCTGCTCCTGGAGCTCGATCGCCTTGGTCAGCTCGAGCTCGTTGATGAGCCCATGGCTGACCAGGAAGTGGCCCAGGTACTCCTCGGGATTGGTGGAGGCGGACGAGATGATCCGTCCATCCTTGAAGAAGATCTTCTTTTCGACCTTGCCGTTATTGATCTGCAAGGTACCGTTCTTCTTGCTCTGCGAGAGCCACTGAAGCAGCTCTTCGAGCTGCATCGTCTTCAAGTTCCCAACGATGCCCATGATGACCGCTGGCTCGATTATAGTGCGCTGCGCATAGCTAAAGCGGTTGTCGGTCGTAACAGGCGCGATCTGCATGCCGTTCCCCTTCTACTTGCGGGCAGGCGTGGTTCCTCTCTGCCCCTGGTAGTGGGAAGTCGAGCCGGGCTCGCCATAGGCGACCTCGGGCTCGGACTCCATAGCGATGAAGATCAGCTGTGCAATTCGCCTGCCTGCGGTGAGGACGAAGGGAGCGGGTCCGAGGTTCTGGAGCTCCAGGGTGATGTCCCCCTCGAACCCCGGGTCGCACCACCCGGCGAGCGAGTGGTTGATCCACAGCCGCCCGAGGGTCGACTTGAGCTTGAGATCGCAGGCCACGGTGCGCGGGATCTTGACCTGCTCGATCGTCGAGGCGAGCACCACCTCCCCCGGGAAGAGCTTGATGTGGGGGGCGCGGAACTCCTCCGGATCGCGGGTCGGGCAGATCCAGTGGTCCGAGACCCGCACGTCGTAGCTCGCGGCATTCACCTGCGACTCCTCGAAGGGATCGACGCCGCCGCTTTTCCCCCATTGGCGGATCCAGTGGTCCGGCTTGATCATGGGCTCCTGCCTCGCCGTCCCCGCCCGTGGACGGAAGGAGCGGCGCGCTTTTTCGGTCGATGTCTACAGGAACCGCACCGGCGTCGTCACCTGGTCGCGGTGGATGGTGTCCACGAAGCGGATGAGCTTGCGCGACAGCGACATGAAGAGAGTCGAGGTGCGCGAGCCGCCGCCGAAGAAGCGGACCCCCTTGAGCAGCTCGCCGTCGGTGACCCCGGTCGAGCTGAAGAGGATCTGCTCGCCGGGCGCCAGGTCCTCGGTCTTGTAGATCCGGGAGAGGTCCGTGATCCCGACGTTGTTCGCCCGCTCGACCTGATCCGGGGAGAGGGCCCGTAAGCGCGCCTGGATCTCGCCGCCCAGGCAGCGCATGGCCGCCGCCGTGATCACCCCCTCGGGGGCACCGCCGATCCCCATCACCGCATGGACGCCGGTGCCGCGGACCGCCGCCGCGATGCCGGCCGAGAGATCGCCGTCGCCGATCAGCCGGATGCGGGCCCCGGACTGCCGGATGTCGCTGATCAGCTGGGCGTGGCGGTCGCGGTCGAGGACGACGACGGTCAAATCGCTCACCTTGCGCCCGAAAGCGGCGGCGATGTTTCGCAGGTTCTCGGCGACCGGCGCGTCGATGTGGATCGAGCCGCGGGCGGTGGGGCCGACGACGATCTTGTCCATATAGATGTCGGGGGCATGGAGGAGCCCGCCGCGCTCGGCCGCCGCCAAGACGGTGATGGCGTCGGGGGAGCCGGTGGCGCAGAGGTTGGTCCCTTCGAGCGGATCGACGGCGATGTCGACCGCCACCGCGCCGTCCTGGCCGCGGAGCCGCCCCAGCGGCTCGCCGACGTAGAGCATGGGGGCCTTGTCGCGCTCCCCCTCGCCGATCACCACCCGGCCGTCCATGTCCAGGTTGTCCATCTCGCGCCGCATGGCCTCGACCGCCACCTGGTCGGAGTGCCGGCGGTCGCCGAAGCCCATGGTCTTCGCCGAGGCGATCGCCGCCAGCTCGGTGACCCGAATGAAGTCCTGCTCGAGATTGCTGTCCAGAGTTCTCAACGCGCGCTCCCCACCGTCGACTTCTCCGATGCCGCCGATACCTCCGAAGTCTTCGCCGCCGCCTTCACCTTCTTCACCGGCCGTGCCGGGGGCTCGAAAGCGGGGATGCCGGTGATCGACTCGCCGATGATGAGCCCGTGGATGTCGTGCGTCCCCTCGTAGGTGAAGACCGACTCGATGTTCAGCATGTGCCGGATGACCGGATAATCGTCGACGATGCCGTTGGCGCCCAGCACCTCGCGGGCGAGCTTGGCGCACTCTCTGGCGACCCAGACGTTGTTGCGCTTGCCGAGCGAGATGTGCTGGTGCTTGAGGCGACCCTGGTCCTTGAGCTTCCCCAGCTGGTAGGCGAGGAGCTGCCCCTTGGTGATCTCTGAAACCATCCACACCAGCTTCTCCTGCACCAGCTGGTGAGCGGCGATCGGCTGGCCGCCGAACTGGATCCGCTCCTTGGCGTAGGTGAGCGCCGTGTAGTAGCACTCCATGGCCGCCCCGAGGCCGCCCCAGGCGATGCCGTAGCGCGCCTGGTTGAGGCACATCAGGGCGTTTTTGAGGCCCGTCGTGCCGGGGAGCAGGTTCTCCCCCGGGATGCGGCAATCGTGGAAGCCGAGCTCCGAGGTGGTCGAGGCGCGGAGCGAGAACTTGCCGTGCTGGTCGGCGGAGGTGAACCCCGGGGTCCCCTTCTCGACCAGGAAGCCGCGCACCCCATCGTCGGTCTGCGCCCAGACGACGGCGACGTCGGCGAGCGTCCCGTTGGTGATCCACTGCTTGCTGCCGTTCAAGACCCAGTCGCTCCCGGCGCGCTTGGCGGAGGTCCGCATGCCGCCGGGGTTCGAGCCGAAGTCGGGCTCGGTCAGGCCGAAGCAGCCGATCGCCTCGCCGGTCGCCATCTTGGGGATCCAGCGGTCCTTCTGCTCCTTGGAGCCGAAGGCGTAGATGGGGTACATGACGAGCGAGCTCTGCACGGAGACGAAGCTCCGGAGCCCCGAGTCGCCGCGCTCCAGCTCCTGCATGATGAGGCCGTAGGCGACCCCGCCCAGGCCCGGCAGGCCGTACTCGGTGAGGCTGGCGCCGAAGAGGTTCAAGGCGCCCATCTCGGGGACCAGGGCGAGCGGGGTCCGCCCCTCCCGGTGGCACTCCTCGATGATCGGCTTGACCTTATCGTCGACGAACGTGCGCACGGTGTCGCGCACCAGGCGCTCCTCGTCGGAGAGGAGCGCATCGAATTCTATGAAATCAACGCCCGGAAAGCGGCTCAAGGGGCTCCTCCTTCGCTTACTTCTCGCGAATTTAAGGCTTGAAGGTTGCGGCGGGACAGAGTGCCGCTTGGGAATGATAGCACGCGGGGTCCGTCCTCCGGGGAACGCCCTGGAGGACGCCCCAGCCGTCGTCACGCCTGTTTCCACCCTCGGCTCCGCACCGTCGTCCTGGAGGGAGCCTTGGCGACCGAAGGACCCGGGTGGGGGAAAGTGCGATTCCATCCCATCCCTTCGCCTATACTCTGGGTGCCGAACGGCGCGAAGGGCGCGAACGCCGGGCCCCGGGCCGATCGGGCAGCGCGTAGGGGCAGGCCCCCGTGCCTGCCCGGGCACTCCACGCTCTTCCCGTTCGAGGGGGGAATCCCCATTCCCTCCCAGGGAAAGCCCGAACCCTCCGAGGGAAAAGCTCATCCCTCCCGGGGCAAACCCATGCCCTCCCGGGGATCCCCCCAATCCCCCGCAGGGACTCCTCAAACCCTCTCGGGGATCTCCTTTACCCTCCTGGGGAATTACAAATCCCTCACAGGGATTCCTTAACTACAGCGAGGGAATAGCGAATCCCTCTGGGGGTAAGCCTATTCCCCGAGAGGGAAAACCCTCACCAGCCTTTCCGGCGACTTTTACCGCGCCTTCAGCCCCTTTGCACGCCTCTCCAAAGCCTGCGAGACGGTCTCCGGCGCCGTTTCCGCGTCCTCCGAGAGGCGCCCCACGGTCTCGAGATCGGTTTCCGCCACCTCCAGCCGGACCTCCGAGCCCTCCGCGAGGCTTTCGCCGGTCTCCGCGAGCGGCGGGACGGGCTCCGGAGTGATTTTTCCGGGTTCTACGAGCTTACCGAGGCGTTCCGCGGCGATTTCGAGGCTTGGGAAAGTCAGGATTCAGGCCGGCCGGACTCATGGATGCGAATCCTGCCAGGCTCGACGATCCACAACCTTCCAGCGGGCAATTCGTGAGCAAGCTCTAGCTCGCTACCGCCACCGGCAGGACGCGCTCGCGCGTCCTCTCCGCGGCGTAAGCCAGGCAGGCCTGGACATCCTCGCGAGATAGGGAGGGATAGGCGGCCAGGATGTCCTCGGCACTGTCGCCGTTCGCGAGGTATTGGACGACCAGCCAGACCATGATTCGAGTCCCCTTGACGCAGGGCTTCCCGTGGCAAATCCGAGGGTCGATGAGGATGCGATCGAGGTTAGACACGAGCTTTGAGAGCTTAACCGATCTCGGCGAGGACGCCAATCCGATCTGCTGCGGGCCGGAGCCGAGAGTGCGAGCCGCTTCGGCGAAGGGTCCCTCCCCCCTGGTAGGGGGCGGGTTGGGTCAGGGGGAGGACAGAGGGGGCGCCCGCGAAAGTAAAACCTGCCAGCCCGTCTAGCCCCTGCTCCTCGGCAGCCAGAGGGACGGAAGCGGCCCCGGCCTGGCCGCTCCCGTCCCCTGGTCCCGCCTCTCCTAGGCCCGCTGATGCCGGGCGCGAATGCGCCCGACCTGCTCCTCGGCCCCGGGACCGGCCGCTTCGAGCAGAGTCGCGAGAGCGAGAGGCGAACGGACGATCGCCTCCAGAAGATGAAGCCCCTCGGCCCACCGCGGCTCACAACGGTCGAGCCAGCCGGCGACCTGGGGTCCCTGCTCGCCATAGACCGCGACCAGAGGATAGCCCTCGGGAGCCGCCCCATCCTCTATATAGAAGAGCGGCTCGCGGTCGATCACCGGAAGGAGGACGGAGAGGAGCCGCGCCGTCTCCTCATGCCAGAGGACGGCGACGGGAGGATCGCCGGCGTCCACCTCCTCCCACTGCCGAAGCACGGCGACAGCCCCCGGCTTGCCGGGAACCGGCTCGATCTTCCAGGGACCGGCCAGCTCCGCCTCGGCGGCGGTCAGCGAGTCGTCCTGCTCGCGCAGGCGGGCCAGGTAGGCGGGGGAGAAGGCGTTGTCGAGGGGGGCGGGAGGGACACTGGTACCATAACGGGAGCTTTGCATGAGTCTTAGTTCCTCTTGCAGAGTCAGGGGTCGGTTCGAGCTGGTAACTCGGGCCGGCCCCGTTTGGGGGTTGGGAGGACGATCCTCCCGATGCTTGGAAGGTAGCATGAATGGAGCGGTAATGGAAGGGCGGAGCGGGCAAGATTCGGGTACCATGGAGTGCGAGGAGGCCAAGAATGAAGCTCAAGGTGGTTGTCCATGAGGCTGAGGAATGCGGGTTCTGGGCCGAGGTCCCGGCGGTACCTGGCTGCGCGACTCAGGGAGAGAACTTCGAAGAGTCGCTCCAGAACCCCTATGAGGCGGTCGAAGGATGCCTCTCCGTGGATGTCGAGCCGTCCCAGGAGTCGGATCACCCGCGCGTTATTGAAATCGCGGTATGAGATCCCTCTCCGGCAAGGAACTGGCGAAGCTGCTCGAGCAGCGGGGCTGGGTGCTGCGTCGTATCAGGTCGTTCCTACGCTGCTCTTAGGCCAAACGCTACCCACACAAAAACGTGAAGACCCCCCATTTAGATCCCAGCCTTTTGGCGAGAAGGCCAACGAAGCAGCAGAGTGGACGGACTGCAAAGGGCGCGGTCTCATCCGTTACCGCCAATCACTCAGTACGAGACTTTTATTCGGGAAATATCGAGTCAGGAGAGAAGCAAATGGACTTCCGTTCTATTAGATTTGGTAAGGCTAGCGCTGAGGCCGAAAGTGCCGCAGCTCCTGAGCTACTCCTCGCTGGATATCTGGACCATGAGGGGTTCACCACGCAAGCGTCTTCGGGAGATGCTTTTCTTTTTCTCGGTTACAAAGGCTCAGGGAAGACTGCTCGTATCTGTTTACCACTCCTCATGCCCTGGTCCTAGCGCATAGGCGTGATCCCGCTACCACGTTGTGTCAAGAGAGGACTTGTTCTCGGAGAAGAGGCATGGTCTAATCTCTTTGGACATGCCTACTTACGAGGAACTCCTTGAAGAGAACTCCAAGCTGCGAGGTCAGATCGCAGAGCAGCAACGCCGGATCGAGCAGTTGGAGAAGCTGATCGAGGAGCTTCGGCGTGGGGGCAAGCGCCAAGCGGCGCCGTTCTCGAAAGGAGAGCCGAAGAGCGATCCGCAACCTCCTGGGCGCAAGCCCGGCCAGAAGTATGGTTCGCGAGTCAACCGGCCCGTCCCCGACCAGGTCGACGAGACGATCGAAGTCGATTGCCCGCTGTACTGTGATGCTTGCCAGGGGCGGGTGCACCTGGAGGGTAAGCAGAGCCAGTTTCAGGTCGATCTGCCGCCGTTACGCTCCTGGACCACCGAGTTCGTCCTCCACTGCGGTAAGTGCACGCAGTGCGGGCGCCAGGTGATGGGAAGACATCCTCGGCAGAGCGCGCAGGCGGTCGGAGTGGCTGGGGTCCAGATCGGTCCAGGGGTCATCGCGCTGGCGACCTATCTGAACAAGGTGGGGGGCTTGAGCTACGGCAAGATCGCCGCCTTGCTCGAGCAAATGGCCGGTCTTCGAGTGTCGCGCTCGGCGTTATGCCGGGCGCTTCTACGGACAGCCGCGAAGTCGCAGCCAATCTATGAGGAGTTGGTCCAGGCGGTCCGCGGTTCCCCTGTCGTGTATCCGGATGAGAGCGGCTGGCGACAGGGAGGCCGAAGCGCCTGGTTGTGGGTGTTCACCAATCGGCGTGAGACGGTCTACCAGATTGAGCGCGGTCGGGGCTTTGCCGAAGCGGCCAAGGTGTTGGGCAAGGACTATGCGGGTGTCCTTGTCGTCGACGGCTGGGCGCCGTACCGGCGCTTCGCACAAGCGACGCAGCAGACCTGCTTGGCGCATCTGCTGCGGCGGTGCGCGGAACTACTGGAGACGGCAAAGGGGGGTGCGGCGAGGTTTCCCCGCCAAGTCCAGGAGATTCTGCTTGCCGCCTTGGCAGTGCGGGACCGGCGCAAGGCCGGAACGCTCGGCCCTCGGGGAGTGCGCGTGGCCAAGGGGCGCTTGGCGGCGCGTATGGACCGCCTGCTGGCGGGTCGCCTCACCCACGCTGGGAATCGGCGCTTTGCCAAGCATCTGAGGCTCCACCGCAACGACCTGTTTGTCTTCTTGGACCGGGAGGATATCGAGGCAACCAACTGGCCGGCCGAGCAGGCGATTCGTCCTGCGGTCGTCAACCGCAAGTCGTGCGGCGGAAATCGTACCGCCCAGGGTGCCAAGGCGCAGGCCGTTTTGATGAGTCTCCTGCGCACTGGCCAGCAACACGGCCTGAATTTACTTTCTGTCGTCGGGGCCATTCTTCGTAGCCCCCACCCGCCCTCCTACGACGACTTACAGAAGGCTCACTGAGCCGCCCAGGACTGGTAAACAGATACGACTGCTCTTGGCGAGCATCTGAAATTAACTGCTGCTCGAACGCCACTCCTTTTTGCCCGCAGCGTCTTTCTTGCGGATTTCCCATTTAGGACGTTCCAGAAGATTGTAAGCGGTTCCGCAGAGCCAGAGGCGCGGTTCCCAACAGCCTGGTCTTGGCTGTTACTGGTCATGCTGCTCGATTCTTTGAACGCTGATCAGAGTGTCAGTTCTCCGGTAGCCGGCGATCTTGACAAAGCCTTACGCATACTTCGAGGCCTTGGCGTCTTGCCGGCAAGTAACCTGAGAGAAATGGTGGTCACTTCTTCCAAGCGTTCCTTTAAAGTTAATCTCCCCGCTGACTTCGGATTTGAGATCGGAGCGGCTCCAACCGCTGGAGAGGACCTTAAGTTTATTCACCTCGTCGAGCACCTAAAGCGTATAATATTCTCAATCCGGTCGGACGCTCGGCATTTCTTGATCATAGATGGCCTCGATGACATACTTACAGAGCGTGATGTCCAATACCATTCCCTCGCCGCGCTGATTACCGAGGCTATGCGGCTCAACATCGAGTTTTCCGAGAGACAGGTTCCTGTAAAGATAATAGTCCTCTGCCGGACTGACCTATTCGAACGCCTACCTGGACCAAATAAGAACAAGATTCGCCAAGATTTTGCTGCGGAGCTAGACTGGTATCACGATCCTCGAGAACCACGGGACTCAGGTCTCTATCGATTAGCAAATCTACGTGCTCGGTTGGTTTTTCCACAACTAGAGGACGCATTTGATGAATTCTTTCCTATTGAGTTAGAGCGATCTCCGACCGTTACCTATTTTCTGGAGCTAACCCGCCACACGCCACGAGATTTCTTACAGCTGTTGGGCCATGTCCAGCGTTATTGGCAAGGCGGCAGATATACGCGAGAACAGTTACTGAGCGGTCTCCGTGATTACTCGATTAAATATTTTCTCCCCGAAGTCAAGGACGAGTTGGTGGGCTATCTCGATCCGGCTGGAATCGAAGCAGTGGTACGCCTTTTTTCCTCTCTTGCAAGGCGTGAATTCGAATTCGGCGACTTGGTGATCGCAAAGAACGCAACCGAGCGATACCAGGATCTTGATCTGGAAAGTGTATGCAATGTGCTTTACGAGTGTAGCGCCCTTGGTCATGTCGAACAAAGCCCGAGTGGTTCGATTCGCTATTCTTTTAAGTATCGTAATCGACATTCTGGATTCAACCCTAGGCGAAAATTGCTCATCCACCGAGGCCTATGGAAAGCAATGAACCTGGTATGAGGTCACTACCGGGATATCAGTGCTGAGCAGGATCCTGCCGAGAGGTGCCACCCTCTTGGCGGCGGGAGAGCAGCCTCTGGGCGGCGCTTGGCAGCGGCGGCGGCGATCGTCCTCTGCCTGAGCCTTGATGTTGGCTTGTCTGCCCGCATTTCTTGGGCTGAAGAGGCGAACGCGAGCTTTCCCAAGCCTCTCTGAATCGGCGCGACCTTCTCGACGACACGCAGAGAGCCCCGCCGGAGAGGTGCCGAGAGGTGCCAGCCTCTTGGCGGCCGCCCATGCCATCCTGGAGGAGGCGCCGGCAGTGGCGGGGGGCAACCCCGTGGCCGGGCCGGCCCGGGCCTGGCAGCTGCTCGTCCTCTCCGGCCGTGACGAGGCGGCCCTGGAAAGGTCCGGAGCCGGTGTTCGGCGCCCGGGGGGCAGCGGTTGCCCTCTGGAGGGCAATGGCTGCCCACGCAGGGGCATTGCCATCCCTTTGGAGGGCAATCACTCCCCTCTAGAGGGCTAAGGACGCCCCCTGGAGGGCAAGCTTTTCCCTTCAGAGGGGAGTCATAGCCCTCTGGAGGGCGGCACTTGCCCTCAAGAGGGCAATCATTGCCCGCTGGAGGGGAAACCTCGCCCCTTAGAGGGGAGCAACTGCCCTTGCGAGGGCGGCGGCGGCCCTTCCCGGGGCAAGCATCGCCCAGGAGCGCGCGACGGTTCGCGAATCTCTCAGCTCTCGCTTGGAAGCATTTCCGAAGCTGTCCACGAGAAGTGCCAGCCTCTTGGCGGGCTGCCTCTTGGCGGGCTCGCACCCCACTAGATGGGGACCTTACCCGGCGGCGCTGGGAACGGTCCGGGTGGCTTCGGCGAGCAGTTTCTTGAGGGTGCTGAACTCGACGGGTTTCGTGATGTGGTAATCGAAGCCCGCCTCTTTGGAGCGGAGACGGTCCTCGTCCTGGCCCCAGCCGGTCAGGGCGATCAAGACCGTTTCGGCGCCGCCCTGCTGGGCCCGTATCTGGCGAGCCGCCTCGTAACCGTTCAGCTTCGGGAGGCCGATGTCCAGGACGATGACGTCCGGCTGGAATGTCGCCGCCGCTCCCACGGCCTCCAGGCCGTCGTAGGCCGTGTGGACCTCGTTGCCGATCATGCGCAGCAACATCCCCAGGCTGTCGGCGGCATCCCGGTTGTCGTCCACGACCAGGATGCGGCGCGCGGCGGGCGCTGAGGAGGGGCTCGTCGGCAGCTGTAGGGGACCGCTCGGCCTCCCCGGCGACCGGAAGGCGCACGATGAACTCGCTACCCTGGCTGGGGCCGTCGCTCTTCGCCTCGACGGTGCCACCGTGCATCTCGACCAACCGCTTCACCAGGGTCAAACCGATGCCGAGCCCGCCCTCGGAGCGCTCCAGGGTATGGTCCACCTGAGTGAACATCTCGAAGATGCGGTGGAGCATCTCGGGAGGAATGCCGGCGCCCGTGTCCTTGACCCGGATCAGCGCGTCGTCACCCTGCCGCGAGACGGTCAGCCAGATGCGCCCCCCCTGGTCCGTGTACTTGGCCGCATTGTTCAACAGATTGGACAGCACCTGCGCCAGCCGGGTGGGGTCCGCTGCGACATGGATCACCTGGGATGGAACCTCGACGGTGAGCTCGTGGCCCCACTTCTCGATGAGCGGCCGGCTGGCTTCGACGGCGCTGTTGACCACCTCGGCGAGCTCGACCCGCTCCTTGCGCAGCTCGATCTTGCCTCGCGTGATGCGCGACACGTCGAGCAGGTCGTCCACCAGGCGGGTCATCTGGTGGACCTGCCGTTCGATCACCTCGGTGGCCCAGCGCAATTCTGGAGTCGCCGGAGCCTTGCCGCGGAAGATCTGCACTGCGTTGCGGATCGGGGCCAGCGGGTTGCGGAGCTCGTGGGCCAGCATCGCCAGGAACTCGTCCTTGCGGCTGTCCGCCTCCTTGAGCGTCGCGAGGAGGCTCGCATTTTCGATCGCGATGACGGCGCGGTGGGCGAGGTCTTCCGCGATCGCGAGATCGGAGGCGCTGTAGGTCCGACCCGATTCCGCCATCGAGCACGTCAGCACGCCGAGCGTTCGCGCCCGAGAGCGCAGCGGGACGGAGAGATAGGACCGGAGCCCCAGCTGTCGCAGCAAGGCGAGATGATCCTCGTCCCGGGCCGCCTCCTCGAGCACGGAGTCAGGGACCGTCTGCCGCCACTCCGGCTCGCCGGTCCGCAGCGCTCTCATCGCGCTACTGGAATCGGCAGGCTGGGGAGGATACCGGGCGAGGAGCTCGTGCGCCAGCCGACGTTTTGCGGCATCTCCGTGCGTGAGCGTCAGCCGGCGGACCGAGCCATCGGCTTCCAGGATGTCCACGGCGCACCAATCCGCGAACAGCGGGACGGCAAGGTCGGCCACCTTCTGCAACGTGCTCCGGTAGTCCGTGAGCTCGGCGAGCGCGGCACTGGCGTCGGCGAGGAATCGCGTCGCCTGCTCGGCCCGCTTCCGGGCCGTGACGTCCCGGGCGATCTTGGCCGCGCCGACGATTCGGCCGGACCGGTTGCGGATCGGCGAGATCGTCAGGGAGACATCGATGAGGCGGCCGTCCTTGGTGATGCGCACGGTCTCGAAGTGCTCGATGCGCTCGCCGCGGTGGAGCCGCTCCATGATGAAGTCCTCCTCCTCCTGCCGATCGGGCGGGATGAGGATCGTGATCGAGCGACCGACGACCTCCTCGATCTTGTAGCCGAACAGCCGCTCGGCCGCGGTGTTCCACGACAGAATCCTGCTGCCGAGCGTCTTGCCGACGATCGCGTCCTCGGAAGACTCGACGATGGCGGCGAGCCGCGCCTGGTCCTCCGCGGCCTGCCGATCGTCGGTGACGTCCCGCGTGAAGCAGCGGGTATGGGCGAAGCGGCCGTCCTGCCAGCGCACGCTGGAGTCGATGAGGACGTGCTTGATCGAACCGTCCTTGCAGCGCAGGCGGGCCTCGCAATCCCGCAGCACCTCGCCCGCCGACAGCCGCCGCAGGATGTCGGCGATCACCTCCGGGTCAACGTGGAACTCGGCAATAGGATGGCCGACGTACTCCTCGCGGGAGTAGCCGAGGAGCTCCAACTCGGCCCGGTTGACCCGCAGGATGGTGCCGTCCGGTCCCACCCAATGGAGGCCGACCGCAGCGTGCTCGAAGAAATCGGCCAGATCCTGCTCCCTGAGGCGCAGGGCATCCTCGGCCTTCTTGCGTTCGGTGATATCGCGAAAGATCAGGACCACTCCATATACCTGGCCCTGATCGTCCTGGATGGGGGCTGCACTGTCGTCGATCGGGATCTCGGTGCCGTCCCTGGCAATGAGGATCGTGTGATTGGCCAAGCCGACCACACGCCCTTCCTGAAGGGCGCGTTCCACGGGGTTTTCGACCGTCTCGCGGCTCTGCTCGTTAACGATCCGGAACACCTCGACGAGCGGGCGCCCCTGCGCGTCCTCCTGCGTCCAGCCGGTCAAGCCCTGCGCGACGCCATTCAAGGACAGTACTCTTCCCTCGGTGTCCGTCGTCACGACCGCGTCGCCGATGCTGGCGAGGGTTACACGCAGCCACTCCGTCTGCTGCCGCAGTGCCTCTTTCGTCCTGAGGAGATCCTCCTCGGCGGGCTGCCGGGCGAGAAGGATGCTCTGGGCGTTCTGCAACGCGACGGAGCGAAGCCGTCGGTCCTCGTCGTCCAGCGGCTCCATCAATCGCTTCCGACCAGGTCCTCGGTTGGGATCGTCATACAGCGCCTCCCTCCTCTGCCGTGAGTCAACTTTATCCGGTCGGATTGCAAAAGCAAGGCCACTTGCCTGACCAGATCGAGCATTCGGAGAGTCCTTCTATCGCACCCCGCCCATCAGGTTGCGGATCGGCTTGACCAGGGCGATCGCGATCAGGGTGAACACCATGCAGACCCCGAAGACGGCGCCGAAGAGGTGGGGGAGCGGCAGCTTCTCGAAGAGCCCCGCCACCCGTCCGCCCACGTAGTTGCCCACCGAGCTTGCGAGGAACCAGATCCCCATCATCTGGCTGGTGACGCGGACCGGCGCCAGCTTGGTCATCGTCGAGAGACCCACCGGCGAGAGGCAGAGCTCGCCGATCGTGTGCAGCAGGTAGACGGCGATGAGCCACATCGGGCTCACCCGGTTCCCCGCCGTGCCCGAGGCCAGGGCGCCGAAGGCGATGACGAGGAAACCCAGGCCGACGAAGAACAGGCCATAGGCGAACTTGGCCGGGCTCGAAGGCTCCTTGGCGCGGCGCCCGAGCGTCAGCCAGAGCCAGGCGAAGACCGGCGCTAAAATCCAGAGGAACATCGAGTTGACCGACTGGAACCAGCTCGACGGGTAGTGAAAGCCGAGGACGGTGGTGCGGGTGAAACGGTCGGCGAAGAGGTTGAGGGTCGAGCCGGCCTGCTCGAAAGCGGACCAGAAGAGGGAGGCGAAGAGGAAGAAGAGGACGATCGCCGCCATCCGCTTCCTCTCGACCGCGGTGAAGCCGGGGGTGCGGAAGAGATAGACGAAGTAGACGAACGGAATCACCACCAGGGCGTAACCGACGGTGCTGGTGACCCCCTGGGCGGTGATGGCGAGAACGCCGGTGGCCTTGAGGGCGAAGAGGAGCGCCGCGAGGCCGGCGAGGGCGACGACCGCGACGAGGAAATTGCGCTTCTGCCGAGAGTCGGCAGCGAGGGCCTCGGGGTCCGCGGAACGGGCGGGGCGGAGACCTGCCTGCCCCAGCCGGCGGCCACCTAGGGCGTACTGGATGACCCCCAGGGTCATGCCCACGGTGGCGGCGCCGAAGCCCCAGTGCCAGCTGCTCTCAGGCGACACCCCGATGCTCGCGAGGAAGCCCTTGAAGCGGTCGCTCTGGGCGAGGAAGCCGCAGACTAAGGGGGCCAAGAAGGCGCCGATGTTGATCCCCATGTAGAAGAGCGAAAAACCGGCATCGCGGCGCGGGTCGTCGCGTTCGTAGAGCGAGCCGACCATGGTGCTGATGTTGGGTTTCAGGAGGCCGGTGCCGACGACGATGAGGAAGAGCCCGAGATAGAAGGCCGCGAGGTTGTGGAAGGTCAGCGAGAGATGGCCGCAGGCGATGATGATGCCGCCGTAGAGGACGGCGCGGCGCTGGCCGATGAGGCGGTCGGCGATCCAGCCGCCGGGGAGCGCGGTCAAGTAGACCATGGCCGTGTAGAGGCCGTAGAGCGGGCCCGCCTTGGCGGTGTCCCAGCCGAGCCCACCGGCGGCGAGCGGAGCGGTCATGAAGAGCAGCAGCAGCGCCCGCATGCCGTAGTAGCTGAACCGTTCCCACATCTCGGTGAAGAAGAGGGTGGAGAGGCCCTGCGGGTGGCCGAAGAAGGTCTTCCCCTCGGGGACGGGGGCGGGATGGATGCCCCCGGCGACAGCGGTGGCCGCCGGCGAGGCGAACTCGGAGGTGGGGTCTTGGGGCATGTGCGGTCCGCTCCCTCGTCTCAGGTTGGAACGACTCGGCCTAGAGATCTGACAGGTCCGGCATAGATGGCCGGGAGAATACCATGGGGGTGTGCCGGGGCCCCTAGAGCTTGACCTGCATCCCGAGCTCGATCACCCGGTTGGGGGGGATGCGGAAGAAATCGGTGGGGCGGACGGCGTTTCGTACCATCACCGCGAAGAGGTGCTCGCGCCAGCGCGAGAGGCCGCCCGGCTTGCTCGGCAGCAGGGTCTCCCGGGAGAGGAAGAAGGTCGTCGTCATGGGGGAGAGGTCGATCCCCTGGGCGCGGGCCAGCTCGAGCACCTCGGGGACGCTCGGGTTCTCCATGAAGCCGTAGCGGGCGGTGATCCGGTAGAAGCCCTTCCCCAGATCCTGGACCTTCACCCGTTCCTTCGCCGGCACCTGCGGAATCTCGAGGGCGAAGATGGTGAGGAGCACCACCCGCTCGTGGAGCACCTTGTTGTGCTTCAGGTTGTGGAGGAGGGCGACCGGCGTCGCCACCTCGTCTCTCGCCATGAAGACCGCCGCCCCCGGCACCCGGATCGGCGAGCCGGGCCGCAGGCTCGCCGCGAACTGCTCGAAGGGGAGGGCGCCCCGGGAGAGCTCGGCGGCGATCTGCTGGCGCCCCTTCTGCCAGGTCGACATCAGGCTGTAGACGACGACCCCCACCACCAGGGGGAACCAGCCGCCGTCCGCCACTTTGACGATGTTGGCGCCGAAGAAGGCGAGGTCGACGGTCAGGAAGGCGGTCGTCACCAGGACGGCCACGGCGAGCGGCCAGTGCCAGAGCCGCCGCGCCACGACGAAGGCGAGACAGGTGGTGATCACCATCGTCGTCGTCACCGCGACGCCATAGGCCGCTGCCAGGTTGTCCGACGAGCGGAAGCCGAGCACCAGGCCGATCGTGGCGAGCATGAGGATCCAGTTGACCCCCGGGATGTAGATCTGCCCGATCTCGTGGAGCGAGGTGTGGACGATCGAGACCCGCGGCAGGTAACCGAGCTGTACCGCCTGGCGGGTGAGCGAGAAGGCGCCCGAGATCACCGCCTGCGAGGCGATCACCGTGGCGAAGGTGGCGAGGATCACCAGCGGGTAGAGAGCCCAGGCCGGGGCCATATGGTAGAACGGGTTCCACGAGGCCTGGGGGTTGTGGACGAGGAGCGCCCCCTGGCCGAAGTAGTTGAGGAGGAGCGAGGGGGCGACGATCGAGAACCAGTCGATCTGGATCGGCAGCTCCCCGAAGTGCCCCATGTCGGCGTAGAGCGCCTCGCCGCCGGTCGCGACGAGGAAGACCCCGCCCAGAACGAGGAAACCCTTGAGGCCGTTGCGCAAGAAGAAACGGAGGCCGTAAAGAGGGTTGACGGCAGCGAGCACGTGGGGCTCGCGCACCACCCAGAAGATCCCCAAAAGGGCGATGGTGGCGAACCAGACGAGCATCACCGGCCCGAAGATGGCGCCGATGCCGCCGGTGCCGCGGCGCTGGATGGCGAAGAGGCCGATCAGGATGCCGATCGTGATCGGCACGATGTAGGGGTTGAAGAACGTCGTCGCGACTTTGAGGCCCTCGACCGCCGAGAGGACCGAGATCGCCGGGGTGATCATGCCGTCCCCGTAGAGGAGGGCGGCGCCGAAGAGGCCCAGGCCGAGGAGGATGCCGCCCGTCCGCCGCTTGCGCAGCACCGGGCGGACGAGGGCCATCAGGGCGAGGATGCCCCCCTCGCCGTTGTTGTCGGCGCGCAGGACATAGACGTGGTACTTCAAGGTGACGATGATGACCAGGGCCCAGAAGATGAGCGACAGGATGCCGAGGACGTTGGCGGGCGTCGGCGGCACCGAGTGCACCCCGTGGAAGCACTCCCGCATCGAGTAGAGGGGGCTGGTGCCGATGTCGCCGTAGACGATCCCCAGGGCGCCCAGGGAGAGGAGGGCGAGCCGCTTGCCGTGCGGGTGCTCGGCGTGGCTCCTTTCGGCTTCGCTTTGACCCTGTAGGGGCTCGGTCTCGGGCTTGGTTTCTAGGGGCACAAGGCGGGAAACTATCACAAGGGCAAGGCGCCGGCTCTCCTAGAGCTTCACCTGCATCCCCATCTCGACCACCCGGTTGGGAGGGATGCGGTAGAAGTCGGTGGGGCGGACGGCGTTTCTCGCCATGACCGTGAAAAGGCGCTCGCGCCAGCCCGCGCGCTTGCTCGGCACCAGGGTCTCCCGGGAGAGAAAGAAGGTGGCGCTCATCGGGGGGAGATCGAGCCCCTGGCCGCGGGCGAGCTCCATGACCTCCGGGATGTTCGGGTTCTCCATGAAGCCGTAGCGCGCCATCACCCGGTAGAAGCCCTTGCCCAGCTCCTCGACCCGGACCCGCTCCCGGCGCGATACCTGGGGGATCTCCTCGGAGAGGATGGTGAGGAGCACGACCTTCTCGTGCAGCACCTTGTTGTGCTTCAAGTTGTGGAGGAGCGCCGTGGGGGTCGCCAACGGATCGCGGGCCATGAAGATGGCGGCCCCCGGCACCCGGTGGGGTGAGCCCGGCCGCAGGTGGGCCACGAACTCCGCGAACGGGAGGGCGCCCCGGGAGAGCTCGGCGGCGATCTGCTGGCGCCCCCTCTGCCAGGTCGACATCAGGCTGTAGACGGCGAGCCCGACGATCAGCGGGAACCAGCCGCCGTCCGCCACCTTGACGATGTTGGCGCCGAAAAAGGCGAGGTCGACGGTGAGGAAGCCCAGGGTGACGAGGCCGGCGATCCACAGCGGCCAGTGCCAGACCCGCCGCGCCAGGATGAAGGCGAGGACCGTCGTGATCACCATGGTCGCGGTGACCGCCACCCCGTAGGCCGAGGCCAGGCTGTCCGAGGAGCGGAAGCCGAGCACGAGGCCGATCGTGGCGATCATCAAAATCCGGTTGACTCCCGGGATGTAGATCTGGCCGATCTCCGAGAGGGAGGTATGGACGATCTCGATCCGCGGCAGGTAGCCGAGCTGCACTGCCTGATGGGTGAGCGAGAAGGCCCCCGAGATCACCGCCTGCGAGGCGATCACCGTGGCGACCGTCGAGAGGGCGACCAGAGGGTAGAGCGCCCAGTCCGGGGCCAGGTGGTAGAAGGGTTGCGCCGAGGCGTGGGGATGGGAGACGAGGAACGCCCCCTGGCCGAAGTAGTTGAGGAGGAGCGCCGGGGCGACGATCGAGAACCAGTCGATCTGGATCGGCCGCGCCCCGAAGTGCCCCATGTCGGCATAGAGCGCCTCGCCGCCGGTCGCCACCAGGAAGACGCTGCCGAGGACGAGGAAGCCCCGGTGGCCGTTCCGGACGAAGAAGCGGAGGGCATGGACCGGATTGACCGCGGCGAGGACGGAGGGCTCCTTGACCAGCCAGGAGAGCCCCAGAAGGGCGATGGTGGCGAACCAGACGAGCATCACCGGCCCGAAGATGGCGCCGATGCCGCCGGTGCCCCGGCGCTGTAACGTGAAGAGGCCGATCAGGATGGCGATCGTGATCGGCACGATGTAAGGGTTGAAGAAGTGGGTCGCGACCTTCAGGCCCTCGACCGCCGAGAGGACCGAGATCGCCGGGGTGATCATCCCGTCGCCGTAGAGGAGGGCGGAACCGAAGAGGCCGAGGACGAGGATGAGCCACCCTCCCCGGCGCCCGCCGAGCGCCGAGCGGACGAGGGTCATCAGGGCGAGGATGCCCCCCTCGCCGCGGTTGTCGGCCCGCAGCACGTAGACGACGTACTTCAGGGTGACGGTGATGACCAGGGCCCAGAAGATGAGCGACAGAACCCCGAGGACGTTGGCGTGGGTGGGAGCCACGGCGTGCTCGCCGTGGAAACACTCCCGCATCGAGTAGAGCGGGCTGGTGCCGATATCGCCGTAGACGATCCCCAGGGCGCCGAGCGAGAGGAGCGCGAGGCGCCTGCCGTGCGGGGCCTTGGAGTGACCGTGGCTCGATCCGGCGGCGGGGCTCTCTGTAACCTCGGGAGAGGCGGGCACGGGGCGGGAACCTATCACAGCCGTACTTGGATCCCCAGCTCGATCACCCGGTCGGGGGGAATCGAGAAGAACTCGGTCGGGCGCTGGGCGATGCGGGAGAGGAGAGAGAAAAGCTTCTCGCGCCAGAGCGCCATTCCCGGCTCGGACGTGGGGAGGATCGACTCGCGGGCGACGAAGAAGAGGAGGTTTTGCGGGTCGAGCGCGAGCCCCTGGGCGCGAGCGAGGGCGAGGACCTCGGGGACCTGCGGCACCTGCTGGAAGCCGTGCCGGGCGGTCACCCGGAAGAAGCCCCGGCCGAGCGCCTCGGCGGTCACCCGCTCCGCCTCGGGGATCTCCGGCAGGTCCTGGTTCAAGAGGGCGAGGAGGACGACCTCCTCGTGGAGCGCCCGGTTGTACCTGTAGTTGTAGCGGAGAGCCTGGGGTGTGGCCTCGGCGTTCCAGGTGAGGAAGACCGCCGTCCCCGGCACCCGCTGGCAGACTTCCGGCACGCTCTTTACGAACTCCTCGTAGGGAATGCGGTCGTGGCCGAGCTGCTCGGCGACGAGCTCCCGCCCCCGCTTCCAGGTTGCGAGGAGGGTGTAGATCACCGCCCCCACGGCCAGGGGGAACCAGCCGCCGTGCTCGATCTTGACCACATTGGCGGCGAAGAAGGAGAGATCGACGAGCAGGAAGAGGATGGCGACCGGGGCCACCGCGGCCCGGCTCCACCCCCAGCGGTGGCGCGCCACGACGTAGGCGAGGATCGTCGTGATCCCCATCGTCGTCGTGACGGCGACCCCGTAGGCGGCGGCGAGATTCGTCGAGGTCCGGAAGCCGAGGACCAGGCCGACCGTGGCGATGGCGAGCACCCAGTTGACGAACGGGATGTAGATCTGGCCGATCTCCTCTGAAGAGGTGTGGACGATCCGGATGCGCGGGCAGTAGCCGAGCTGCACCGCCTGGCGGGTCAGCGAGAAGGCGCCCGAGATCACCGCCTGCGAGGCGATGACGGTCGCCAGGGTCGAGAGCGCCACCAGGGGGTAGAGCGCCCACGCCGGGGCGAGGCGGTAGAACGGGTTGTCCGCGGCGCCGGGGTGGGTGAGCAGGAGGGCGCCCTGGCCGAAGTACTCGAGGAGGAGGGCGGGGAGGACGAGAGTGAACCAGGCGAGCCGGATCGGCCGCTTGCCGAAGTGCCCCATGTCCGCATAGAGCGCCTCGCCGCCGGTGACGACGAGAAAGACCGCGCCCAGGGTCAAGAACCCCCGGCCGCGGTTCGCGGCGAAAAAGCGGACCGCATGGAGGGGGTCGACGGCGCCGAGGATCTGCGGCGCCTGCCGGATCGCGGCGAGCCCCATGACCGCCAGACAGGCGAACCAGACGAGCATCACCGGGCCGAAGATCCGGCCCACCGCCGTCGTCCCCCGGCTCTGGATGAGGAACAGCCCGAGGAGGATGACGATCGTGACCGGCACCACCAGGTGGCTGACGGCCGGGGCCGCGATCTCGATCCCCTCGACCGCCGAGAGCACCGAGATGGCGGGGGTGATCATGCCGTCGCCATAGAGGAGGGCGGCGCCGAAGAGGCCGAGGGCGACCAGCACCCACCGCCGCTCCGCATACGAGCGGAGCTCGGCGGGCACGAGCGCCATGAGGGCGAGGATCCCCCCTTCGCCGCAGTTGTCGGCGCGCATGACGAAGAGCAGGTACTTGACCGAGATGATGAGGAGGAGCGACCAGAAGACGAGGGAGAGGATGCCGAAGACGTTCCCCGGCGTGGCGGGGAGGCCATGGGTACTGTGGAAGCACTCGCGGAGAGCGTAAAGGGGGCTCGTGCCGATGTCGCCGTAGACGATGCCCAGGGCACCGAAGGCGAGCGCCAGGAGGCGGCCGCGCTCACCAGGTTTCTCCACGCCTCACACCTCCCTTGAGGAGCGGATGGGGGGCCCGTTCTCCGGGCTCCCCTCCCTCCCGCGCCGCCGCTACTTGGAGACCGGCGCCTCCGCCTCGACGTTGATCCTCTCGGCAAGCTTGGTGAGCTTCTTGTCGGCGTCGCCCTCCTCGTCCAGAGTCTGCTGGAGGAGCTTCATGGCGTCCCTGTCGCCGAGGAGCTGGGCGTAGGTACGGACGGTGCCGTAGCCCGCCATCTCGTAGTGCTCGACGTGCTGGGCGGCGGAGATGATCCCGGCGTCGAGCACCTCGGGGGCCATGTCCTCCTCGAGCAGCTCCTTGCCGTCGTTGATGACGCCCTCCATCCCCTTGCACTTCTTGCCGGTGCCCTTCTTGCCGAGCTTCTCGAAGATCTGGTCGAGCCGGCCGAGCTGCTCCTTGGTGATCTCCAGGTGCTCCTGGAGCGCGGCCTTCAAATCCGGGCTGCTGGCCGCCTTGATCATCTTCGGCAGAGCCTGGATGATCTGGCGTTCGGCGCTGTGCAGGTCGCGGAGCTCTTCGACGTAGAGTTTCTGTAGGGTGTCGATCTCCATGATGTCCCCTCCTGGTAGAACGGGCTTCATTGCCCCGTCCGGGAACAGAGAGCAAGAGGGATGCCACGCCCTCCGCTGAAGATAGAATCGAGCCGTGCCCCCGCTTCCCCCACGGTCTTCGGCCGGACCTCTCCCGGCCCTCGCCCGCTTCGTCCTCCGGGTCTTCTTCCGCCAGGTCGAGGTGGTGGGGGCGGAGCGCCTCCCCAGAGACCGGCCGCTGGTCTTAGTCGCCAACCACGTCAACGGCCTGGTCGATCCGGTGCTCGTCCTCGGTCCCCTCCCGGTCCGCCCCCGCTTCCTCGCCAAGAGCACCCTGTGGAAGATCCCCGTCCTCGCCCAACTCCTCAATGCCGCCCGGGCGATCCCCGTCCACCGCCGGCAGGACGCCCCTGCCGCCAGCATCGCCGGGAGTGGGGGGAGCGCCGACGCGAGCCGCAACGACGACACCTTCGCCCGCTGCTACGAGGCGCTCGCGGAAGGGGGGGTACCGGCGCCATCGCCCTCTTCCCCGAGGGGACGAGCCACAACGAGCCGGCGCTCCAGCCCTTGAAGACCGGGGCGGCGCGGATCGTCCTCGAAGCCGAGGCCCGACTCGGCCCGCTGGGAGTGCGGATCGTCCCCGTGGGGCTCACCTTCGACGAGCGCGGCCGCTTCCGCTCGCGCGCCCTGGTGCGGGTGGGGGAGCCGCTCGACCCCGCGCCCGAGCTCGCTATCTATAAGGAAGACCCCACCGCGGCGATCGCCGCCGGCCGGGCCCTGACGGCGCGGATCGACCGCGCCCTCCACCAGGTGACGCTCAACTACTCCTCCTGGGACGAATCCCGCCTGATCGCCCGCGCCGCCGACCTCTTCGCCCGCCCTGGCCTGGAGCTCCCCCACGGCCGCACCCTCGCCGAGACCTTCGACCTCCACCGCGCCTTCCTGGAAGGCTATGAAGAGATGAAGTCCCGCTGCCCCGAGGAGGTCGCCGCCGCGGCCCAGGCGGTCCAAGCCTACGACCGCCTCCTCACCGCCTTCCACCTCCGGGACGACCAGGTCGCCGCCGCCTATCCGGTCTCCCCGGTGGCCCGTTTCGTGGGGAGGACCCTCCTCCGGCTCCTCGTCTACCTGCCCCTGGCGGCGGTGGGCACGCTCTTGAACCTCCTCCCCTACCAGATCGTCCGCGCCATCGCCGGCCGCTCGAAGGACGGCGACCAGAAGGCGACCTTGAAGGTCTTCCCCGGCCTCGCCCTCTACCCGGCCTGCTGGCTGGCCGAGGCCCTAGCGGTCGGCTACGGCTGGGGTGGAAGGGCGGGGCTCCTCACCTTCCTCCTCTGTCTCCCCACCGGCTACGTGGCGATGCTCTTCGACGAGCGCAGGGAGAGGTTTCAGCGGGAAGCGCGGGCCTACCTGGTGCTGCGGACGAGCGGGCGGGCGGCGGCGGAGCTGCGGGAGAAGCGAGCGGCGGTGTACCGCGGGGTGACGGCGTTGGTCGAAGCGTATCGGCAGCCGGAAGGGGTCCGCTGACCCTCTCCAACCCCTTTCAGGTCCAGGGACAACGGTCCGTTGTACCGCTACAGCGTCTCCTTGTACCGCGGCAACGAGTCGTTGGAGCGTTAAAACGGAGCGTTGGAGCGTGGCAACGGGTCGTTGTACCGTTCCAACGGAGCGTTAGAGCGTGTCAACGAGGCGTTGTACCGTTCCAACGAAGCGTTGGAGTGTGTCAACGAAGCGTTGTACCGTTCCAACGGAGCGTTGGAGTGTGTCAACGGGTCGTGGTACTGCTCCAACGAAGCGTTGGAGCGTGTCAACGGGTCGTTGTACCGTTCCAACGAAGCGTTGGAGTGTGTCAACGGGTCGTTGTACCGGTCCAACGGAGCGTTGGAGTGTGTCAACGGGTCGTTGTACTGCTCCAACGAAGCGTTGGAGTGTGTCAACGGGTCGTTGTACCGTTCCAACGAAGCGTTGGAGCGTGTCAACGAAGCGTTGTACCGGTCCAACGACCGGTCCCAAGCTCCTTGAAGAGCACCGCTAGAGACCGAAAGGATGGCCCTGGGGGTAGTAGTGGCCGAGAATCTGTTCGAGCGAGGCGCGCAGGTTGCCGTAGTCCTCGGCAGACAGCTTGTCTTTGGAGCGGGCCGTATCGACGGCTTCTAAGGCCGTCACGACCTCGGGAGGGAGGTCGGCGTCCTTGTCGTTCTGGAGCTGCTTGAGGACGTACCTGGCTTGCTCGCCCTTGAAGAAGGAGGGTATCTGGTGGATGGCGGCGAGGCGCCCGGCAGCGGCCCACATTCCGAGCTCGAACTCGCTTTCGCCAGGACGGAGTGGCGCAGGATGTCCGACTCCCTTGCCGCCTCGCGGGAGAGGTCCTGGGGCTTCTTTCCTCCCTTCAGGTCCAGGCGGAGCTTCTGGTAGAAGTCCTTGGCTCCGGGCTCCGGGAAGTTCAGGTCTCCAGGCAGCCATAGATCGCCGCTATCGCCGATTCCGCGGTTTGCCGGTCCCCCGATTCGAGGGCCACCTGCAGGTTGAGCATCTCGACGCCGGTCCGGAACTGATTTTCCTCCTCGTGCGAGCCCCCACCCCGGGTTCGCTCGCCCCAGGTGCTCTTGCCCAGCTCGGCGACATGCCCGGCGAGAGGAGCGGCCAGCCCAGTGGCGGAGAGGTCGGGCGTCCCACCGGACGTGCGCCAGGCGCCGAGCCCCACTCCCAAGACCACGGCGGCAGCCACCGCCGTGGCGACCCAACGGGGCCAGACCTTTCGGCGGGTCTCAAAAGGGAAGGGGACGACGTCCCCCGTGGTCTCTTCCTCCTCTCGGAGATCCTCCTGTAAATGGAGGGTCTCCGAGAACACTTCGTAACACTCCGCGCAGGAAGCCAGGTGCGCCCGCAACCGGGCGGCCTCCGCGGCCCCGCACTGGCCGTCGATCAAGGCTGCCAGCTCTTCGAGCTCGGGGTGACCCGCCCTGCCAGGTCCGCCGGATACCGCTTGAAGTTGTTCAGACATAAGATGAAATACCGGAGCCCGGGGCTTCCTCTCCATATAGACGGACGCGAATCTTCAGTTCTCCTCGGGCTTCTTCTTGCCCCGCCCGGAGAAGCCCCAGCCGAGGTCGCTCCGGTTGAGCAGGTCTGAAACCTGCTCCCATCGTACTCCCTCCCGTTCGAGGCCACGCCGTAGCTGCCCCAGGATCTTCTCCCGCCGGCGGTAGAGTGGCTTCTGCTTCATGCAGAGCAGGCCGGCGACGTCGACGATCTTCAAGTTGTCCAGGATCGACATCTTGACGATGAGGAGGTCCTCGGGGGACAGGCTGTCGAGCACCTTCTTGAGGGCGACGGCGACCCGCTCCCGGGTTTCCCGCAGCTCCTGCTCGAACACCTGGTCCTCGGGCCGTCTCCCGGGAGCCGGCAGACCCTGCAGCTCCTCCTCCCCCTCCATCCGCCGTGACGTCTTCGGGGGGAGCCGTTTCCAGATCTCCTCCAGCTCCCGGCGGGACTCCGCGACCTTCAAGTTGGTGCGCAAAATCTCGCAAGCCTCGTCGAAGCTCCGCCCCTCCTTATCCAGAAGCTCCTCCAACCGGACCGCCACCGGCCCCAGCTCCCTAGCCGCCGCCGAGGCTCGCCACTTGCCCCACCGTTTATCGCGGAAGTCCTTGAACGCATTAGCAGTAACGGTCGTGAAGTAGGTCTTGAGACTGCTCGTCCCCTGGAACTTACGGAGGACGGCATAGTCGCCCTCGATGAGCTTCAGCTTGAGCTCCGACCCAAACTCTTCCGCCTCCTCCACGCTCGCATGGTGGCGCCGGGCAATCAAGGCCGCCAGCTTCTCGATGAGAGCGAGGTTGTCGAGGAACAGCTGCTCCGGGGGGCCGGGAGGGGCGGGGGGGCGGTCTTTCATGGGCTGCACGAGGGGCTCTGGACCGGGGAGTTCCTGGTTGTGAGGTGGATTCTACAGGAGTTGGGGGTGGGAATTTTGGGGTGGGGGCCGTCTTCTGAGGGATGAGGGAGGTGGGGTGTCTTCAGCTTCATCGAGCTATCGTCAGGTTTCTATTTTCGCTGCTTTCCTCCTCCATGGTCGCACTACCCAGACTACTGTTGTAAGATTCCAATAGATCTCACCGCCATGAACCTGTACGTTCTCTTGAGCTGGTTAGGCTGGCCCGGACCTCTGGGGTGAGTAGAGTCTTCCCTCGCGGACCCGAGATGCTCCGTTCGCACATCGTCGCCCTTGGAGTTCTAGCAATGCTCGGACTGTCGCTGGCGTGTGGGCCGGCGGTCTCACAGGCACAGAGATATCGGGACGAAATCGTGCGCGCAGTGGGTACCTGCCGGGTGAGCGAGGCACGCCTTACGGGCGGCTTTCCTTTCGCTCCTTGGAAGGCGGAGGGCTGCACGCTGTCGGATCGAGTAGCCATTGAGCGGATCGATCGCAAGATCACAAGGGAGCTCGACCGACATCCGACAGCGGAAATGCTTGCAGTTGCAGGACTATTGGACTTAGTAGCCGGACGGGTAGACGAGGCGATTGCGCGGCAGGAAAGAGCTGTCGCCCGGGAAACCCTGAACTCTTCCCTGCTCACCGATCTGGCTGCGTTCTACATTTCACGCAGCGGCTCCGAAGCGGCCCACCCGGACGATTTGTTTCGCGCGCTCACGGCCTTGGATAAAGCGCTCTCGTCGACCCCTGCAATGCCTGAGGCCCGCTTCAATCGTGCTCTAGTTTTGGAGAAATTGTTCCTATACAAGCAGGCGAGTGCGGAATGGAGATACTCAGTACTCTCCAGTGGCCTATCTGGGTGGGTAGCAGAAGCTCGGGAGCACCTCGCTCGGCTCGGGGGTTCTGCCGAGGAAGCTTGGAAAGTGGAAGAGCTACGCTTGGCGAAGGCATCCTTCGAAGGTGAGATCGCGATAGTCCACCAGGTCGTCACCGCTTTCCCTCAGTCCGCTCGCCTTTACGTCGAGATGTCTGCGCTTAAAAATTGGTCGGAGGCAGAAAGTCGAGGAGAGTCACTCAATGCCTCTCGTGCGCTTCGAGGCGCCTCCGTAGTTGCATCGGAGTATGCCCTCGTTGCCAAGGACCCCTTACTGAAGGACTCGATAGCGACGATCAACAACGCAATGTCTCAGGGCGACAGAAATGCATTAGCTGTTATTTCGGCTGGACACATTGCCTACATTAAGGCAATGGATCTCTATGAGAAGTATGAAGCTGTCGCCGCACGTGACGGCTTTCAGGCTGCGTGGAGCGATCTGCAAAAGGGGAAAAGCCCGTTCGGTTTCTGGGCTCTGTTTTTTGTGGCCGCTTGTGACTATCAGGCTTCACGGTACGATGAGGCACTTGCCATACTTTCCCGGATTGAGCGTGAAGCTCCAAGTAGCTATGGGACCATCCTGGGTCGTTTGTGTTGGCTGCGAGGCTTGATCCTCTATGTACAGGCGCAACCGATATTGGCTCAGGCGAGTTACTGGCAGGCGTTCAAGTACTTTGAGGCGACCGGGGAGATCGAATTCCAATCCGCTGTTCACCATCTCCTGAGTGAGGTCGACTTTTTTCTCGGGAACCGAGACGCCGCTTGGCGTCATCTCTTCCTTGCGCTCCAAGGCTCCCCAACCATTCGAGATCCACGCCGGCTTCATACGATTCTTCAAGGGGCTGCCTTTATAGCCTTACGAGATTCCATGCCTCAGGCGGCCCTGCACTTTCAGGAGGAAGCCGTTCGGGTTGCTGAGCGCTCTGGGCATCTGGCGCAGATCGCATTGGCTCTCAAGGAGCGAGCTACCATTTCCAGTCAGCTAGGCAGCCTTGATTCTGCTTTGGCGGACCTGGAGCGAGCGAAGCAAATGACAGCGAGCGTGAGAGACGAGCGACTCCTGGCCGAGATTCTTCTAGCTCAGAGCAAGATCCTGGCCACTGTCAACGTAGCGACAGCTCTGCGTTCTCTGTCCGCTGCCCTTCCCTTGCTGAGGAAAACGAAGTACCAGGAGAAGTTGAGCCTCTTCTATCTCGATCGCGGCGATCTCTTCCGGCGTCTAGGCAACTTGGAAGCGGCAGAGTTGGACTTCGCTGCGGGTATTGCCGAGATCGAGCACACGCGCGGTAGCGTGCCCCTGAACATGCAGCAAGTATTTCTCGATCGATACCACCTCCTTTACGATCGGCTCCTGGGGGTGCAGGTGACCCGGGAGGGAACTCTTTGCGCGGCCTACGAGACTGCTGAGCGTGCGCGTTCTCCCCTTCTTTTCGAGCAGATTAGGTCTCTGCGAGGAGAGGGTCAGCTTGCATCGCACAGCGCAACCGCCGCCGAATTGCAGCAGAGTCTACCAGGCTCCACCCTGCTGGTTGAGTACGCGGTGATCGAGGATTCCCTTCTGATTTGGGCCGTGCGGAGAGAGAAAATGGACTGCCTCCGGGTCCACGTCACGGCAGGTGACCTACAAGCGCGAGTCTTGGCGTTGCAAACGGCCTTGACGTCTGGAGCGCAGCGGGACATCGTGATCTCCTCCACGTCGCTATACGATCTGCTAATTTTGCCGCTCAGCACTATTTTGCATCCAAAGGATCTGGTCGTGATCGTTCCAGACAAATTCCTTGCCAATATTCCTTTCAACGTTCTGCGCGAGCGATCCAGTCGTCGCTTCCTAATCGAGGATCATGCCATCGAGGTCGCGGCGAGTGCCACCATTTTCCGGGACTGGGGAAGTAGGACTGCGGCCGAAGGCCTCCATAACTCCATCTTCGCAGTCGGGGATCCAGCTTTCGATTCTACGCTGTCTCCACAGCAGGGGCCCCTTCGAACCGCCAGGCGCGAGGCTCAAGCTGTAGCAAATCTATACAGGAACAAAGATTTGGTGCTAGCAGAGCGGGCAACCAAGTCCCAGCTACTAAAGGCTCTCGGTCACTATAGCGTGATCCATTTCGCTGGGCATGCCGTCCCCGATCCTCGAGCCCCGGGATTTTCGCGGCTCCTCCTCGCCCCTGAACGCGGGGATACCGGGGTCCTCTTCGCGCACGAACTCGAAGGGCGCGACTTCCGTGGGACGGATCTAATCGTTTTGGCTGCTTGCGGTACCGGTGTGGGACCTGTTTCGGAAAGCGAAGGCATTGCCGGCCTAGTACGGCCGCTGCTGGCTGGCGGCGTGTCAGCGGTCATCGGTAGTCTCTGGGCTGTTGACGATCAGGCAACGTTGGCGTTCTCGTTGGAGTTCCACGATAGGTTCGCTGCGGGGGAAGACGCCGCAACGGCAATCGCTGGAGCACAGAGGGCTCTAATGAATAGCTCCGACCCACTGCTCCGGGCGCCGAGGACTTGGGCAGCTTTCGAACTCTGGGGCTCGACGGCTCCGAATTGATGCATGGTTAAAACGAGACGACGGGAGGATAATGCGATGGCAGAGCTGCGAGTCTTCATGTTGGATCTGATGAGTTTTGCTCTCAGGCAGAACGGAATGTGGGTCGTTCTTCCGGATGCGCGATCTCAGCGTCAGGAGTTCGTGCATTACCCTATTGTTCTGTTCGACATTCCTGCTCAAACGGGCAGTGATTGGGAAGAGATTCGCGGGAAGCTGAACTTGAAGAAGGCGAGTGATAAGCATGCATGGCTTCTTGACAGAGAAGATATCTTAATACCTCGCCAGGAGCATGCCTCATCTATTAAGGTTACAAGTCAACCAGGAATTAAGGGTTATCCTGACACGTCTAATGCACGTGAGTTCTCGTGGGTTCCGCTCATGCGGGAGGTCTTCTCGAGGTGCTCAGACATGGAGCCTCTACTGACGCCGAATGATCCGCGAAATCCACTTCCTTCGGAAGCTGCGGCTCGCATGCTGCTCTCGCAGGGAAGGCTCGAGACGGCGACATTCGTCAAGCATTTAAAGACGACGGAGCCGAACAAGATAGTAGAGTTTGAGTTTTTCCCGCGGGGCCAAGGCGATCGGGCTTTGGCCGAGTTACTCGTTGCAACTATCCCGCTTGATGTACCTAGGATAACGATTAGCGCATTCAATCATCAGACAAGGGGCGAGCGGTGGGTCACTCTGGACGCAGTCGATGGGTACGTCAATATGCTGGTGGCCAATATCTCTCCGATTCTGGAAGATAAACCAATGGATGGTCGACATTTCATGCTTTATTATAAGCTATCTACTGCTCCTGGTGAAATTGGACCTACCCCAATGGAAGTGTCAAAGAAAGTGGTTGAGGGAGTTGAACTGCCTTATCCCTCGTTCGTGGACCTTGTTCACGATATTAAGAAAGGTGGAGAAAGTAGGCCGATCTGTACCTCTGTGCAGTTCAACTAGGGGAAATTTATGGATCCGAATCAGGAAAGACTAAGGGCGAGGAGGGATGCCGTAGAAATTTCGGAAGAGATCCGTCGACGTTCCCTTATGGCGGCTTGGCGGGCGGCGAAACTCGATCTTGTTAGGCCGGTCTTGCTGAATTCCAAGTTCGGTGAACTGAGCGACAAGGACTTACTTGAGAGACTCAACGCAGCCATTTGGGCGATATATGGTGCAGATAGTCGACATGAATATTACACTCTCTCTCCTGCGTTGCAAAAGATGTCGGCCGCGGTTGTAGCTGTGATAGATGCAAGTTTGCTCAGGGAAGAGGCCGGTCGCTTCGTCCTTAGGTTGGAAAAGCTTGGAAGGCTAGGTTGTGCGTTCAATCTGTGCAGCGACCAATGGTTTCTCGATCAGTGGCTGGCGGCATCGGGTACGGGATTCCTTATCAAGCGTAAGTACCTCGTTGCAGCAGCTGATACGGTAACAGAGGAAAATCTCGAGGACATTAGATTTGTGCGTGGATTTAAACTGAGCAGCGCCGGAAGCATAGATACCACCTTTTCTCCATCGGAAGTTCTCCGAGGAGTGGCTATACATGCCAGCCATCTTGGTTGCGTATTAGTTGAGCTCTCTGCCGACGTGATGGATGCGGACCCTTTGCCTGTTCGGATTGATGGTGGTATATCCAGGGGGTTTTATATGATGGGATATCCGAGAGGTCTGCCGATTAAGTACGCAGACGACGCGGTTTTGCTTGGGGTTAGCGACAGTTATTTTTCGGCGACGCTTGATGCCTTCATGGGTAATTCTGGATCACCGGTCTTCGGCGTGGAAAGTCAGGAAGTTGAGGGTGTGCTGGTTTCGGGGGCGCCTGATTTTCAGTGGTATCCCACTGATGGTTGTAATCGAGTATTCCTTGCAACTATGGGTGAGGATGTGGTTCGCTCTTCTGTCTGGGCGGACTGGATGAACCTACGGTGATGTAAAGGAAGCGTCGCTGGAGAAATTTGGCCCTTGATAGAGAGCGGCGTGCGAGCGCCAAACCTCCGTGCTCAGACGATCCTGGCCAAAACCCCCGCCACCACCCGGTCACACCGCTCCGCCCCGAACTCGAACGCCCGCCCCAGCACCTCCCCGGACCGGGCCGCGATCTCCCGCCGGAGCATCGCACGCCCGCGGTGCAATCTCACCTTGACCGCCGCCTCCGAGACCTCCAGACACTCAGCCGCCTCCGCCGTCGACAGCCCCTGGACGTCCCGCAGCATCACCACCGGCCGATAGGTGTCGGGTAACGCCGCAATCGCCACCTCCAAAACTGCTTGGAGGCTCCGGGCGACCGCCTGGGATTCGGGCCCTTTCTCGGCCGACCAGAGGGAAGGCATGGCGTATTTTCTGGGTTCGGGCATGGCGTCGATCTCCACGAAGCGGCTTCTCCAGCGGGTTCGGGCCAGGGCCTCGTTGACGGCGATGCGGGTGAGCCAGGTGGCGAAGGTGGAGCGGCCGGCGAACTGGTCCAGGTGGGCGTAGGCCCGCACGTAGGCGTCCTGCATCACGTCCTCGGCTTCGGCTGGATCGCCCAGGATGCCGCAGGCCACCCGGTAGAGCCTCTGGTTGTGGCGACGCATGAGGATCTCGTAGAGGCCGGTCTCGCCGGCGCGCACCCGGGCCACCACCTCCTCGTCGGAGAGCGCTCCTGTCAACTCGGCCAATGTCGCCGATGTCGCCGATGTCGCCGATGCCGCCGATGTCGCCAGCCTTGCCAGCCTCGATCCGCTGTTCATGCCGTTCGGTCTCCTTCCTGTCCTCTCTATAGAGTCGCGAGGTCCCTGGAGGTTACACCTGCTCTCGTGCCGCGGCCAGGCTGCCTGACCCACAAGCGTCGTGGGAGTAGACTAGGGCCGGAGGCAAGCCATGAGCGGAAAGCCTGAGCCCACGAAGCAAGCCGTGATCACCTACCCCGCTGCGCTTCCACAGGCGCTCAAGCTGTCGGACGGTGAATTCGCCCGGGAGCTCCGATTCCTGGCGGCAGCGAAGCTCTACGAGCTAGGACGCCTGTCCTCCGGCAGGGCGGCTCGCCTGGCGGACATGAACCGGGGGACCTTCCTGCGGGAGTTGGAGCGAATAGGTGTCTCAGCCATCAATCTTCGGGATGACGAGATCGAGGCAGAGATCCGAGCCGCGGAAGAACTGGCTGGATGACCCTCTGGGTGGTCGACACCAGCCCGTTGATCTTCCTTTCCAAGCTGAACCGGTTGGACCTTCTTCAAGGGGCCGAAAGGATTCTCGTACCAACGGCCGTGCTGCGCGAGATCCAGGAGTACCCCGACGAAGTCGCTGCCGAGGTCGAGAAGGCCCAGCGTTCTTGGTTGCAGGTACAGGCGGTGCAGGATCGTGGGGTCGTCGAGGTGATGGCAGACCTCGATGCCGGCGAAGCCGAGGTGATCGCACTGGCACGGGAAGTCAGCGCAGAGAGAGTGATCATGGACGATCTCGATGGCCGGCGGTTTGCGCACCGGCTGGGCCTCGCCCCCATCGGCACCCTCGGTCTTCTTCTCGCGGCTCGCCTGCGGGGCGAGCTGCCCTCCCTCCAAGAAGAGATCGAGCGTCTTCAGTCCGTCGGTTTCCGGATTAGCGGAGCTTTGCGGAGGGCCTTCCTGGAACGAGCGGGCGAGTGATCCTCCCGCTCGGCCCGCTCCAACTCGCCCAGGATCGCTAGCCCCTCTGCTGGCACCCCCAGGGCTGCCCGAGCCTGGAACCGCGTTTCGGCATCCAGCTCGGTCGAGGCGCTTGTGGACGGCTCCTTGGTGGATTTGTTCATGCAGCCTGTAACCTTCTCCCCCCTTCTCACTCTATAGGACACGCTATGATCCCAACCCACACCCCGGCTCAGCCGGCACAACCCACGATCTGGAGGAACTTCGCATGAAACTGCGTTCCCTTTTCGCCCTCACCCTCACCGTCGCCTCCATTTCAGCCCTTCCCGTCCTCGCCGCGGAGAAGGCCGGCCCGGCCGGCTCCGTCACCGGCGAGGTCATCGACTCCGCCTGCTACATCAAGAGCGGCGCCAAGGGGGAGGGGCATGCCAAGTGCGCCCAGAGCTGCGCCGACTCCGGCATTCCGCTCGCCATTCTGGAGGACGGGACCAGCAAGGTGGTCTGGGTGGCCTCGAAGGCGGATATGGCGACCCCCAACGACCAGCTCAAGCCCTACGCCGGCAAGAAGGTCACGGTCAAGGGCACCTGGGCCGAGCGTGGCGGGGCGAAGCTCCTCGTCGTCGATTCGGTCACTCCGGCCGCCGGGGCTGCCAAGTAGGGCGGGGGACCTGTCCTTATATAGAGGGGGACGGAAGAGAGAGGGCTCGGTATGGCCGGTCGACGCTTCTGGATCTGGGCCCTCGCCGCCCTCGTGGTCGCCGAGGGGGCAGTCCTCGGCGGGCTGCTCCTGCGGCAAGGCTGGCAGGCGAGCGCCGGGGCGACCCCCGTCGTTCGCGGCCGGGCGGTCGCCGAGCGGATGGGGTGCTTCGGGTGCCACGGGCCGGGTGGGGTGGCGGGGATCAAGAACCCCGGAGCGAAGGGGGGCGGCGAGGTGCCCACCTGGAGCGGCGGCACCTGGATGATGTACAACGAGTCGCCCGGAGACATCCGCGCCTGGATCCTCGACGGCCACCCGCCCGGCCGCTCCCCAGACGCCAAGGCCCTCCTCGCCATGCCAGCCTTCCGCAGCCGATTGCGGCGCGGGGAGACCGACGACCTCGTCGCCTATGTCCTCGCGGTTTCCCAGTTCGGGGCGATCGACGACCCCCAGGCGGCCGAGGGGCACGAGGCCGCCCTCCGCTACGGCTGCTTCGGCTGCCACGGGCCGGAGGGGCGCGGGCTGGTCGCCGATCCGGGCTCGCTCAAGGGCTACGTCCCGACCTGGGACGGACCGGACTATCCCGACCTCGTGCGGAACGACGACGAGCTCCGGCAGTGGGTGAGGAACGGGACCCCCGACCGCTTCCGGAGCAACCCGGCGGCCCGGCATCTCCTGGAGACCGAGGCGGTGAAGATGCCGGCCTTCGGCGGCCGGATCAAGGACGAGGAGGTCGAGGCGCTCCTCGCCTATGTGAAGTGGGTGCGGGGTCACCCGCGGACGGGGCGGGGGGCGGGGTAGCGACAGGCCGGTAGGGGCAAAGGTGGCGGAACATGGCCCCGCCCGGTTCGTAAATCTGTGTACACAACTGTTGACACAGACGAATGCCCTCAGTACTCTCCCGGCATTATGAAAGTTGCTGGCATTCGGGAGCTTCGTTCCAAGACGGCCGAGCTGCTGGGTGGCGACGAGCCGCTTCTCGTCACTCGGCACGGGAAGATTTCCGGGCTCTACCTGCCCTTGGAAGATGCGAATCGGCTACCCCAGGATCTGCGGCGCGAATTGAGCCAGGTGCTTTCCGCACACCTCGCAAAGCAACTGGCCGCTGGCGGCTGGAGCGAAAAGGAGATCCACGAGGACTTCGATGCTTTCCGCCGGCGTCGTCGCTGACGTCAACGTGCTCCTTTCGGCCGTCGTCGGCAAAGCCGCGGCCCGTGTCTTTTTCGACTTCGAGATTCCGGTCCACGCTACGGAGTTCAATGCTCTCGAGGTGGAAGAATACATTCCGCGTATGGCGGAGAAGTATCGCCTCCCGAGAGAGCTGGTCGAGTTGCAGTGGCGGCTCTTGCCACTGAAGCTTCATCCCACGGAAATCTATCGAGATCGAATGGACTGGGCAGAACGAGAGCTCGCTGGCCGGGATCTTGAGGATGCGCATGCCTTGGCTCTCGCTGCCGGCTTGGGGCTCCCCATCTGGTCCAATGACCGCGATCTAGAGGGGCATGGAGTCAAGACCTACTCCACCGCCCAACTGCTACGGGAGCTCGAGCGTTCTGTATAAGGTGGGACCGCTGGAGAAGCGGGTGACCGTCGCCGATCCGCGCCACCCGTGATGGACGCTGGAGTATACGTGGACATATACCTGTCCCGGAGGTGCCCATGGGGCAAGGGACGCTCTATCTGGATTCGGAGACCGAGGCCAAACTCAAGGGCGCTGCCAAGGCGGCCGGGGTCTCGCCTCGATCGCGCAGCTTGCGGGCGCATGGGCAGACCTGCAGACGGCGGAGGAGCTGCGCACCGGGGAGCCCGAGGGCGTGCCTCGGGAACCCTTCTGATGTACGTCCTCGACACTAAGATCGAGAGCCTCCGCCTGGAAGACTGGTACGAGTAGCCGGTTGACCCGCGCCCCGCTTCGGCATCAAATAGCCGGATGTCGTCCCGCACCCGCCAGCTCGACCCCGTGGAGATCCGCGTCCTCGGCGCGTTGCTCGAAAAGGAGCAGACGACCCCGGAGATCTACCCCCTCACCATGAGCGCCCTCCTAGCGGCGTGCAACCAGAAGACCAACCGCGATCCGATCACCCAGCTCAGCGAGACCGAGGTGGACGCCGCCCTGGAGACGCTCCGCCAGGACGTCCTCGTCTGGCGGACCGAGGGGGCGCGGAGCGAGAAGTGGCAGCAGAGCGTCACCCGGCGCTGGGGGCTCGACACGGCGGGGAAGAAGGCGCTCTTGACCCTCCTTCTGCTGCGCGGCGCGCAGACGGTGGGGGAGCTCCACACGCGGAGCGAGCGCCTCCACGCCTTCGCCTCGCTGGCGGAAGTCGAGGACACCCTCCGTAAGATGGCGGCGATCGACGAGCCCCTGGTGGTCGAGCTGCCCCGCCGGTCCGGCCAGAAGGAGAACCGCTGGGTGCACCTGGTGGGGGAGGTCGCCGAGCCTTCCACCCCGGTTCGGCTCGAACCTCCACTCGCGGCGCCGGCCGGAACCGCTTCCTCTTCTCTCGCCGCGCGCGTTCAGCAATTGGAGGAGACCGTGGCCCGGCTCGCCGAGGAGCTGGCGGCGCTCAAGGGCGATCTGGGGGTGTAGAAGCTACCGAAGTCCCCCTAGGAAGGTCCCACCGGCTCCTCCGTGAGCGCCTGCATCGTGCGCCAGACGCCAATCCACTCCGGCCCCCGGCGCTCGAAGACCCAGACATCCCATCCTTTCGACAGCCATCGGGCACCCTCCCGCTCGTAGATCATCTCGAACGGGTACTGCGCCACGGCCACGCCGCCCGAGCCGTCGACGCGGATCTCGCCCTGCCGGTAGTCGTGGACGTGCGCCTCGCGCTCGAACGCCGCGAAGCTGTCGAGCAGGGCCTGCCGGCCCTCCAGGTGCCCAGCGAAGCCGGGGAACGCCATTACCACGTGCTCGTCGAGGTAAGGAGCCATTTCTTGCGGGCGCCCGGTGCGCCAGGCGGTGTTGATGCGGGTGAAAAGGTCGAGGAGGGTGGCTGCGGCTGGGTGCTGCTGGGTGGTGGGCATGATCGATTTTAGCTTCCCTACCTGTCGATCCTAGGGGTGCGCCGATGATCCCGCCGACTCGGGTCAAAGGATTCGACGGCAACGCCGGGCCTCAAACACGCCTCTTGCTTTCTCCCGCCCTGCTCCCTATACTCCGCTCTCCCGCTGACGACCTCGCCGGGCGAAGGGCTCCAGGCCAACTCCTTGAGGGTGGCTTGACGAGCCTGCCGGCTTTCCGTTAGGATCTGCGGGTTTCGCCGCCGAGGGTCTCGCCTGAGACCGGGGCGGGTATGTCTTCTGAAAGACCGACCCCTGAACACCGTTCGGGGTCAACGTGTGAGATCGGGCGCCGTCCAAAAAGCGGGGCCGCAACCACGATCCGCCACACGTACGTCACTGGGAATCACGGATCTAGGAGATCTGGACGCATGCCGACGATTCATCAATTGGTGCGCAAGGGGAGAGCCCGCGCGGAGTCCAAGACCAAGAGCCCGGCGCTGCAGAGCTCGCCGCAGAAGCGGGGCGTCTGCGTTCGCGTCTACACCCAGACGCCCAAGAAGCCGAACTCCGCTCTGCGCAAGGTCGCCCGTGTCCGTTTGACCAACGGCATCGAGGTCACGACCTACATCCCGGGCGTCGGCCACAACCTGCAGGAGCACTCGATCGTGCTCATCCGCGGCGGCCGCGTCAAGGACCTCCCGGGTGTGCGCTACCACGTGATCCGCGGCACCCTGGACGCCGTGGGCGTCGACGGGCGCCGCCAGGGCCGGTCCAAGTACGGCACCAAGCGGCCCAAGGCGCAGGACGCTGGCGCCGCGGCCACCGGTAAAGCTGGAAAGAGGAAATAGAGAATGCCGAGGCGCAGAGAAGTTCCGAAGCGCGAGGTCCTGCCGGACCCGCTCTATAGCTCGCAGCTGGTGACGAAGTTCGTCAACGTGGTCATGCGGGATGGCAAGAAGTCGGTCGCCGAGCGGATTTTGTACGACGCTTTAGAGGCGATCAAAGAGAAGACCCAGGACGATCCCATGAAGGTTTTCAAGAAGGCGATCGAGAACGTCAAGCCGGCCGTGGAAGTGAAGTCGCGGCGCGTCGGCGGGTCGACCTACCAGGTTCCTGTCGAGGTGCGGCCGAGCCGCAAGCTGGCGCTCTCCATGCGCTGGATCATCCACACCGCCCAGGGGCGCGGCGAGAAGACGATGCGCGCCCGCCTGGCCGGCGAGCTCCTCGACGCCGCCGAGAACCGCGGCGGCGCCGTCAAGAAGAAGGAAGATACGCACCGGATGGCCGAGGCCAACAAGGCCTTCGCCCACTACCGCTGGTAATCCCGCTGGTAGCTCTCTGGTAGCCGCTCTATATCGCAGTCAGCAGTCAGTAGACACCGAGGATACGGCAGATCGCCGCCTGGCGCTCGTGGGGAAGGCTCCCCGCCGGCAGCTGAAGGACGAGCGGAAGACAAGACGAGAGGGCCGCCTGAGGGCGGATAAAGAAGAAAAAGATCATGGCACGGCAATCACCCTTAAAAGACACCCGGAACATCGGCATCATGGCCCACATCGATGCGGGCAAGACGACGACCACCGAGCGGATCCTCTATTACACCGGGGTCAACTACAAGATCGGTGAGGTCCACGAGGGCACTGCCACCATGGACTGGATGATCCAGGAGCAGGAGCGCGGGATCACCATCACCTCCGCTGCCACGACCTGCTTCTGGAAGAAGCACCGGATCAACATCATCGACACCCCGGGCCATGTGGACTTCACCGCCGAGGTCGAGCGCAGCCTGCGCGTGCTCGACGGCGCCGTCGCCGTGTTCGACGCCGTCGCCGGCGTCGAGCCGCAGTCGGAGACCGTCTGGCGCCAAGCCGACCACTACAAGGTCCCCCGGATCGCCTTCGTCAACAAGATGGACCGGGTCGGCGCCGACTTCGAGCGCACCGTCTCCATGATGCGCTCCCGGCTGGCCGCCTCACCCGTCGTCATCCAGCTGCCCTGGGGCCGCGAGGACACTCTCCGCGGCATCATCGACCTGGTCGAGATGAGGGGCATCTCCTACAAGGACGAGACCCTGGGCGCCGACTACGACTTGGTCGACATCCCCGAGGATCAGCTCGACCGCGCCCACAAGGCGCGCGAGCAGATGGTGGAAGCGATCGCCGAGACCGACGACCAGATGCTCGAGCGCTACCTGTCGGGCGAAGAGGTGACGAACGCGGAATTGAAGCTCGCTTTGCGCCGGGCGACGATCGCCAACCGCCTGCAGCCCGTCGTCTGCGGCAGCGCCTTCAAGAACAAGGGCGTCCAGCCGCTGCTCGACGCCGTCGTCGACTATCTCCCCTCGCCGGTCGACATCCCGCCCATCGAGGGGCTCGATCCGGAGAGCGGCAAGCCGATCATCCGGCAGTCGGCCGACGATCAGCCGTTCTCGGGTCTCGTCTTCAAGATCATGAGCGACCCGTACGTCGGCCAGCTCGCCTTCTTCCGGGTCTACTCGGGCCACGTCGATTCGGGGACCGCGGTGCTCAACGCCAAGCGCGGCAGCAACGAGCGCATCGGCCGGCTCTTGAAGATGCACGCCAACAAGCGGGAGGAGATCTCCGAGATCTGGGCGGGCGACATCGCCGCCGCGGTGGGCTTGAAGAACGTCACGACCGGCGACACCATCTGCGATCCGAAGAATCCGGTCGTGCTTGGAGTCGATGAGCTTCCCGGAGCCGGTCATCGCGGTCTCGATCGAGCCCAAGACCAAGGTGGACCAGGAGAAGCTCGGCATGGCGCTCGGCAAGCTCATGCAGGAGGATCCGACCTTCCACGTTCACACCGATCACGACACCGGCCAGACGATCATCTCCGGCATGGGCGAGCTCCACCTGGAGATCATCGTCGACCGCCTGGTGCGCGAGTTCAACGTCGGCGCCAACGTCGGCAAGCCGCAGGTCGCCTACAAGGAGACCCTGACCCAGGAGGCCGAGGGCGAGGGGCGCTTCATCCGGCAGACCGGCGGTCACGGCCAGTACGGCCACGCCAAGATCAAGCTCCGGCCGACGACGGAAGCCGACTTCATCTTCAACAACAAGATCGTCGGCGGCGTTATCCCGAGGGAGTTCATCAAGCCGATCGAGCAGGGGATTAAGGAAGCGCTGGAGACCGGGCCGCTCGCCGGCTACCCCGTAACGGGGGTCGAGGTCGACCTGATCTACGGCAGCTACCACGAGGTCGACTCGTCGGAAATCGCCTTCAAGATCGCTGGCTCGATGGCCTTCCAGGACGCCTGCAAGCGGGCCCGCCCGGTGCTCATGGAGCCCGTCATGGCGGTCGAGGTGGTGACCCCCGAGGAGTACATGGGGACGGTCATCGGCGACATCACGTCGCGCCGCGGCCGCATCCAGAGCATGGAGGCGCGCGGTAACGCGCAGGTCATCGCCTGCAAGGTGCCGCTCTCGGAAATGTTCGGCTACGCGACCGACCTGCGGTCGGCGTCCCAGGGGCGCGCCAACTACAGCATGCAGTTCTCGGCCTACGAGCAGGCGCCCAAGAGTGTCAGCGAGGAAATCGTGGCCAAGGCCGCTGGATAGCCGAGAGCACCAGGGCCCACCGGGCCCCGAGGACCTGCGACTAGCCTGCGACCGGACACGACGAACTTAGAAGAGATTTGAGGAGGGGACCATGGGCAAGGAAAAATTCAACCGGAACAAGCCGCACGTGAACATCGGCACGATCGGCCACGTCGACCACGGCAAGACGACTCTGACGGCGGCGATCACCCGGGTGCTGGCATCCAAGGGTCTCGCCAGCTTCGTCGCCTTCGACCAGATCGACAAGGCGCCGGAGGAGCGGGAGCGGGGCATCACGATCGCCACGGCGCACGTCGAGTACCAGAGCGAGAAGCGCCACTACGCGCACGTCGACTGCCCGGGCCACGCCGACTACGTGAAGAACATGATCACCGGCGCGGCGCAGATGGACGGCGCCATTCTGGTGGTGTCGGCGGCGGACGGCCCGATGCCGCAGACGCGGGAGCACATCCTGCTGTCGCGGCAGGTGGGCGTGCCGTACATGGTGGTGTTCATGAACAAGTGCGACATGGTGGACGATCCGGAGCTCCTCGACCTGGTCGAGCTGGAGCTGCGGGAGCTTCTGTCCTCCTACGACTTCCCGGGCGACGACATCCCGATCATCCGGGGCTCGGCGCTCAAGGCTCTGGAGAGCGGCAAGGCCGACGACGAGTGGGGCGCCAAGATCATCGAGCTGATCGACGCGGTCGACTCCTACATCCCGGTGCCGGAGCGGGCGATCGACAAGGACTTCCTGATGCCGATCGAGGACATCTTCTCGATCTCGGGCCGCGGCACGGTGGTGACGGGGCGGGTGGAGCGCGGGATCGTCAAGGTCGGCGACGAGGTCGAGATCATCGGCATCCGTCCGACGGTGAAGACGATCGTGACCGGGGTCGAGATGTTCAAGAAGCTCCTGGACCGGGGCGAGGCGGGCGACAACATCGGAGTGCTGCTCCGCGGCACCAAGAAGGACGACGTGGAGCGCGGTCAGGTGCTGGCGAAGCCGGGGTCGATCACGCCGCACACGGTGTTCAAGGGCGAGGTGTACATCCTGACCAAGGAGGAGGGCGGGCGTCACACGCCGTTCTTCAACGGGTACCGGCCGCAGTTCTACTTCCGTACGACGGACGTGACGGGAGTCGCGAAGCTGCCGGACGGGACGGAGATGGTGATGCCGGGGGACAACGTGAGCCTGGAAGTGACGCTGATCGCGCCGATCGCCATGGAAAAGGGCGTGCGCTTCGCCATCCGCGAGGGTGGCCGCACGGTCGGCGCCGGCACCGTGACCGATATCGTCAAGTAGAGGGTAAAAGCGGTCAAGTAAAGCTGTCAAATAAAGCGGTGAAGTAGAAGGGTGTAAAGAGAAAGACTCTTATGGTCAACGAGAAGATCCGGATCCGCCTGAAGGCGTTCGACTACCGCATCCTGGATACGTCCACGCATGAGATCGTGGACACGGCGCGGAGGACGGGAGCGCGGGTCGTGGGCCCCATCCCGCTCCCGACAGACATCTCGCGTTATACGGTAAACCGCTCGCCGCACGTCGACAAGAAGTCGCGCGAGCAGTTCGAGATCCGCACCCACAAACGGCTGCTGGACATTTTCGAGCCCACCAGCCAGACGGTGGATGCGCTGATGAAGCTCGAGCTGCCCGCCGGTGTGGACGTCGAGATCAAAGCCTTCGGCAAGTAACGACTGAGCTCAAGCGACGAGGTGCGGTGATGGAAGGCATTCTGGGAAAGAAGCTGGGCATGACCCAGATCTACACCGAGAAAGGGACGGCGATCCCGGTGACGGTGGTCAAGGCCGGTCCCTGCCTGGTGGTGCAGCGCAAGACCGTCGGCAACGACGGTTACGAGGCGGTGCAGATCGGGCTGGTGGAGGATCGCCCCGCGAAGAAGGTGGGTAAGCCGCGGACGGGCCACTTCGCCAAGGCGGGAGTGCCGCCGGTGCGCGAGGTCGCCGAGTTCAAGATCGGCGCCGACGACGCGGCCAAGGCGGGCGACGAGATCAAGGCCTCGATCTTCGAGGAGAACGAGTACGTCGACGTCGTCGGGACGAGCAAGGGCAAGGGGTTCCAGGGCGTCATCAAGCGCCACGGGTTCGGCGGCGGTCGCGCCACCCACGGTTCGATGTTCCATCGCGCCCCGGGCTCGATCGGCTCCTCGGCCTTCCCTTCGCGGGTCTTCCCGGGCATGCGGGCGCCCGGCCGGATGGGCGGCGAGCGGGTGACGGTCAAGAATCTGCAGGTGGTCAAGGTTGATCCCGAGCAGAACCTGCTCTACCTGCGCGGCGCCGTGCCGGGAGCGAAGAACGGCTACCTGACGATCAAGCGGGCGAAGCGCGGCTAAGGCCCCGGAGAGATTGGAATCATGAAGATCGCGGTCAAGAACTTCGAGAACCAGGAGCTGCGGCAGATCGACCTGCCCGACTCGGTGTTCGCCTATCCCTACAAGGAGCACCTGATCCACACGGCGGTCCTGTCGTACCTGGCGTCGCTTCGCCGCGGCACGCACAAGACCAAGACCCGGGCGGAAGTTTCGGGCTCGGGCAAGAAGCTGTGGCGCCAGAAGGGGACCGGCCGGGCTCGCACCGGCGACATCCGGAACCCCAAGTGGCGCAAGGGCGGCATCGTCTGGGGTCCGGTCCCCAAGGACTGGAGCGACCGGATGACGCGGGGCGAGAAGCGCAACGCCTTGAAGTCGGCCCTCTCGCAGAAAGCCGCCGAGTCGAGCATCTTCGTCGTTGACAGCCTGGAGATCGACAGCCACAAGACCCAGGCGCTCATCAAGCGGCTCGCCGGATTGGGCATCTCCGGGAAGGGGGGCAAGGCGCTCCTGGTCGACAGCTACGACAATGAGAAGCTGGCGCTCGCGGTGCGCAACAACCCGGTGCTCAAAACGGTCGATGCCCTCGCGGTCAACGTCTACGACGTCGTCGATCGTCCCTTCCTGGTGTTCAGCGAGGGCGCGCTCAACCGTCTGGTGGAGGTGCTCGCAAAATGAGGATTCAAGAAGTCATCAGGCGGCCGCTCATCACCGAGAAGTCGACCCAGCTCCGCGATGAGAGAAACATCATCGCGTTCGAGGTGGCGAGGCGGGCCAACAAGATCGACGTCAAGCGGGCGGTCGAGGCACAGTTCAAGGTCAAGGTCGCCGAGGTGCGGATCGCGCTCGTCCATGGCAAGATTCGCCGGCAGGGCAAGTTCGCGGGCCAGCGCCCGGACTGGAAGAAGGCCTACGTCCGCCTGGTCGCGGGCGAGAAGCCGATCGAGTTCTTCGAGGGGATGTAAAGACATGGCGATCAAACAGAGAAAGCCGACCAACGCGGCGTCGCGGTTCCAGACCCACCTCACCAATGAGGACCTGACGACCGACCGGCCGCACAAGTCCCTGACCGAGGGCAAGAGCCGCTCGGGCGGACGCGACAACCGCGGTCACCTGACCTCCTGGTGGCGGGGCGGCGGGCACAAACGGCGCTATCGCGTGATCGACTTCAAGCGCGACAAGCACGGCGTCCCGGCCAAGGTGGCGACGGTCGAGTACGACCCCAACCGCTCGGCCCGCATCGCCCTCCTGCACTACGCCGACGGCGACAAGCGCTACATCCTCTGCCCGCATGGGCTGGAGGTCGGCGCCGACGTCGTCTCGGGCGACAAGGCGGAGGTCAACGTCGGGAACGCCCTGCCGCTCCGGCTGATCCCGCTCGGCACGGTGATCCACAACATCGAATTGAAGATCGGCCGCGGCGGCCAGATGGTGCGCAGCGCCGGCGCCGGAGCGCAGCTGATGGCGCGCGATGGTGCCTGGGCCCAGGTCAAGCTTCCCTCGGGCGAGGTGCGGCGGGTGCACGTCGAGTGCTACGCCACGATCGGCCAGGTGGGGAACCTGGAGCACGAGAACATCTCGATCGGCAAGGCCGGCCGCAACCGCTGGCTGGGCAAGAAGCCGCACAACCGCGGCGTTACCATGAACCCCGTCGACCACCCGATGGGCGGCGGCGAGGGCCGGACCTCCGGCGGCCGCCACCCCACGACACCGTGGGGCGTGCCGACCAAGGGCTACAAGACTCGCAACAACAAGCGTACCGCCGCTATGATCGTGCGCGGGCGCAACAAGAAGTAACCCGGAAGAAACCGGAGGAAAAAGATGGCGCGTTCGCTCAAGAAAGGTTACTTCATCGACGACCACCTGGAGGCCAAGGTGGCGAAGATGAACGACAGCGGCCAGAAGCGGGTGATCAAGACCTGGTCCCGGCGTTCGACGGTCGTCCCGGACATGGTCGGCCACACGATCGCCGTGCACAACGGGACCAAGTTCATCCCGGTCTACGTCAGCGAGAACATGGTGGGGCACAAGCTGGGCGAGTTCGCCCAGACCCGCACCTTCCGCAGCCACAGCGGCAAGAAGGCCGAAAAGGGCGCCAAACCCCGGTGACCTCATGGCTTAAGTCGGCTCGAGGACCTGCGACTGGCCGCGCGGAGCGCCCGAAGGAGCAGGCCGCAGGGCCGAGCTTAAGCCATCACGGTAGGAGAGGATGAGAACGATGGAAGTGACAGCGCGACTCCGTTACGTCCAGGGCTCGGCGCAGAAAGTGCGCCTGGTCGTCGACCTGATCCGCGGCAAGGCCGTGCAGGACGCCGTCAACACCCTGGAGGTGACCAACAAGCATGCGGCCTTCCACGTCAAGAAGGTCTTGAAGTCGGCGATCGCCAATGCCGAGAACCGCGACGAGCACGTCGATATCGACCGGCTCTACGTGAAAGAGATCTTCGTCGACCGCGGCCCGATGGCGAAACGCATCCGGCCGGCGCCGATGGGCCGGGCCTTCCGCGTCCTCAAGCGCTACAGCCACATCACCGTCAAGCTCGACACCAAAAAGAGCGACTAGAGCAGAGGCACGAGATCACTATGGGTCAGAAGACACACCCCTACGGCTTCCGGCTGGTCTACAACAAGACCTGGCACTCGCGCTGGTACGGCGAGCAGAAGTACGCCGACACGCTCCACGAGGATCTGAAGCTGCGCAAGCAGTTGAAGGCCCGCCTTGGACATGCCGGGGTCTCGGAGATCGACATCGAGCGCGCCGCCGACAAGCTGCGGGTTACCATCTACACCTCGCGGCCCGGGATCATCATCGGCCGCCGCGGGGCCGAGGTGGACAAGCTGCGCGACGATCTCCAGAAGCAGATGGGCCGCGAGGTCCATATCAACATCCAGGAGATCCAGCGGCCCGAGCTCGACGCCCAGCTGGTGGCGGAGTCGATCGCCGGTCAGCTCGAGCGTCGCGTCTCCTTCCGCCGGGCGATGAAGAAGGCCATGGAATCGGCCTTCCGGTTCGGCGCCAAGGGCGTCAAGATCATGGTCGGCGGCCGCCTGGGCGGCGCGGAGATCGCGCGCTCGGAGTGGTATCAGGAGGGGCGCCTGCCGCTCCACACCCTGAAGGCCGACATCGACTACGGCCTGGGCGAGGCGCGGACCACCTACGGGGTGATCGGGGTCAAGGTCTGGGTCTACAAGGGTGACCTGTTGAAGGAAAAGAGCCGCCGCGCGACCGCCTGAAGCTCCCTCAAGTGGGGAAAATGGCGGGAATGGAGCCGAGGCGCTTTGTGTTTTAGCCAGGCTCACCGGTTTCGCGGTCCTAGATGAGAGGCGATGGAGACTGACTCATGTTGATGCCGAAGAAGGTCAAGTACAGGAAGCAGCAGCGCGGCCGGCGCAAGGGCATGGCCAAGGGCGGCGACTACATCGCCTTCGGCGACTATGCTCTCCAGGCGTTGGAGACCGGCTGGGTCACCGCGCGGCAGATCGAGGCGGCCCGTATCGCGATCACCCGTCACGTCAAGCGCGGCGGCAAGGTCTGGATCCGGGTCTTCCCCGACAAGCCGATCACCAAGAAGCCGCTCGAGACCCGCATGGGCAAGGGCAAAGGTCCCCCGGAGCAGTGGGTGGCCGTGGTCAAGACGGCGCGCATCCTGTACGAGCTCGAGGGTGTGCCGGCCGATGTCGCCGAGGAGGCGATGCGCCTGGCGTCCCACAAGCTGTCGATCAAGACCCGGTTCATCAAGCGTCACGCGGAGCTGAGGTAAGGCGATGAAAGCCCAGGAATTGAGAGATCAGAGCGCGGACGAGCTCAGGGACAAGGAGCGCGACTTGGCGGAGCAGCTCTTCGCCCTCCGCCTGCAGAAGGTCACGGGTCAGCTCGAGAAGCCCTCGCGGGTTCGCCAGGTGCGCAAGGACCTGGCGCGGGTGCTGACGATCCTGCGCGAGAAGCGCGGGTAAGGGCCCCGCGACCCACAATAGACCGCGGGTAAGGAGCGATACGAGAATGGCGGAAGAGACAAGTACCACCACCAAGGAGCAGGCTCCCGCGGAGGGAGCTGCACGCGGGCGGCAGCAGGTGAAGGTCGGCCGGGTGGTTTCCGAGAAGATGAACAAGACCGTCGTCGTGGCAGTGCAGAACACGACCACCCACCGGCTCTATCACCGGTATATGAAGCGGACGACCAAGTTCCACGCGCACGACGAGGACAACCGCTGCAAGGTCGGCGACGAGGTCGAGATCGTCTCGTCCCGTCCGCTGTCGAAGACCAAGCGCTGGCGAGTCCGCGAGATCCTGAAGCGGGCGGAGTAGAGATTAGCCATGATCCAGATGGGAACGGTTCTCGACGTTGCGGACAACTCGGGTGCGAAGCGGATCTCCTGCATCCACCTGCGGGGTGGGTCCTCGGGCCAGTACGGCCACCTGGGAGACGTGATCACCGCCTCGGTGAAAGAGGCGAGCCCCGACGGTACGGTCAAGAAGGGGCAGGTGGTCAAGGCGGTGATCGTGCGAACGGTCAAGGAGACGCGCCGGAAAGACGGCAGCTACATCCGCTTCGACACCAATTCGGCGGTCCTGGTCAACGATGCGAACGAGCCGATCGGCACGCGCGTTTTCGGACCGGTGGCCCGAGAGCTCCGGGAGAAGCGCTTCATGAAGATCGTCTCCCTCGCTCCGGAGGTTATCTAGCGATGGCAAAATGGAAGATCAAGAAAAACGACCAGGTGCTCGTCCTGGCCGGCAAGGACCGCGGGGCGCGGGGACGCGTCATGCGCGTCCTCTCCTCTCCCGGCAAGGCGGTCGTCGAGCACGTCAACATGGTGAAGCGGCACACCCGTCCCAACCCCCAGCAGGGCATCCAGGGCGGCATCCTGGAGAAGGAGGGGCCGGTCCAGATCTCGAACTTGATGGTGATCTGCCCGGAGTGTGGTGAGCCTTCCCGGTTGGGGCGCAAAGTCTTAGAGGACGGCCGCTCCCAGCGCGTCTGCAAGAGCTGCGGCGCCACTTTTAGCTAGAGGTTCGAGGTTGACATGGCGAGAAAGAAAGAGTCCCAGGCGGTCAAGCACACCGAGACCGGCCCGTCCGAGCGCGACCCGAACTACGTGCCGCGTTTGAAGAAGATGTACGCCGAGGAGATCGTGCCGAAGCTCAAGAAGGAGTTCGGCATCGAGAACCTGATGGCGGTGCCGCGCATCGAGAAGGTTTCCCTCAATATGGGGATGGGCGAGGCGATCACGAACATCAAGATCCTAGACGACGCGGTCGAGGAGATGGCGGCCCTGGCCGGCCAGCGGCCGACCGTCACCCGGGCCCAGAAGTCGATCGCCGCCTTCAAGCTCCGCGAGGGGATGCCGATCGGCTGCCGGGTGACGCTCCGCGGCGACCGGATGTGGGACTTCCTCGATCGCCTGATCTCGGTCGCTCTCCCCCGCGTGCGTGACTTCCGCGGCGTGCCGGCGAAGAGCTTCGACGGCCGCGGCAACTACACCGTGGGTATTCGCGACCACCTGATTTTTCAGGAGGTCGACTACAACAAGGTCGAGCGCACCAAGGGGATGAACATCACCATCGTCACGACCGCCGGCAACGACGAGCGCGCGCAGTACCTGTTGCGCGAGCTGGGCATGCCGTTCACGCGCTAGGAGAGGCCCATGGCGACCACTGCCAAAGTTGCAAAAGAACGAAAGAAGCTCAAGTTCGAGATCCGGCACCGAAACCGGTGTAGAATTTGCGGCCGCCCGCGTGGCTTCTACCGCAAGTTCGGCCTCTGCCGGATCCACTTGCGGGACCTGGCGCTCCAGGGGTACCTCCCGGGCGTGACGAAGGCGAGCTGGTAGAGACGAGCTGGTAGAGAAAGGCCCCTTCGGGGAGCCGCTCTCTCGAATCTAGGAGAATCGTAATGAGCATGACCGATCCGATCTCGGATCTTTTGACCCGAATCAGAAACGCCCATCTGGCCAAGCACGACCGGCTGGACGTCCCCACCTCGAAGCTCAAGCAGGAGGTCTGCCGCCTGCTGCAGGATGAGGGGTTCATCCGGAACTTCCGGGTGATCGAGGCGGAGACCCGGAACACCCTGCGCATCTTTTTGCGCTACAGCCCGGAAGGCACGCCGGCGATCAACAGCCTCGAGCGGGTCAGCAAGCCGGGGCGGCGGATCTACCGCGGCGCCGACGACATCCAGCCGGTCAGGAACGGCTTGGGCGTGGGGATCCTCTCGACGTCCCAGGGGCTCTTGTCGGACCGCCAGGCGCGCGAGCGCCGGGTGGGCGGCGAGCTGCTCTGCGAAGTCTGGTAACCGAGGAGGCTAGGAGTCCCATGTCGCGTATAGGAAAGATGCCGATCAAGCTCCCCTCGGGGACCCGGGTCGAGGTCACGGAAAGCCAGTTCACCGCCGAAGGCCCGAAGGGCAAGGTGAGCCAGCCGCTCTTCCCCGGCTTCCCCATCGAGATCAACGACGGGGTCGTCACCGTCAGCCGGTCCGGCGACAGCGGCCCGGAGCGCAGTAAGCACGGGCTCCTGCGGGCCCTCCTCGCGAACGCCGTCCAGGGAGTTTCGGCGGGGTTCACGAAGGAGCTCGACATCGTGGGCGTCGGCTACCGCGCCGAGGTCAAGGGTCAGCAGGTGCAGTTCGCCCTCGGCTACTCGCACCCGGTCCTCTTCGACATCCCGCAGGGGATCAACATCGCGATCGACGCCAAGGCCAACCGGATCACGGTGACCGGCGCCGACCGCCAGCAGGTAGGCCAGGTAGCGGCCGAGATCCGCCACCTGCGGCGTCCCGACCCCTACAAGGGCAAGGGGATCAAGTACAAGTCCGAGGTATTGCGCCGCAAGGTTGGCAAGGCCGGCGGTAAGTAAGGGGAGCCCGCGATGAGCGACCACGTCACGAAGCAGATGAAAAAGAAGCGGGCGCGCCGCGAGCGTGCGCACCTAAGGGTGCGGAGCCGCGTGCGCGGTACCGAGGAGCGGCCCCGGCTGTCGATCTACAAGAGCCTCAAGTACATCTACGCCCAGGTAATCGACGACAGCCGCGGGGTGACCCTCGCCCAGGCGAGCTCTTCCGACCCCGACGTGCGCGGCACCCTGTCCGCGGAGAGCAAGGGTGGTGAGGCCGCCGATACTGGCCACGAGGGCCACGAGGGCCACGAGGGCAATGCCGGCCACGAGGGTAATACCGGTGGCAATACCGGGGGTAAGGCCCCCGGCACTGCGAGCCAGGCGGCGGCCAAGCTGGTCGGCGAGAAGGTGGCCGAGCGGGCGAAGGCCAAGGGCATCTTGAAGGTGGTCTTCGACCGTGGCGGATATATCTACCATGGCAAGGTCAAGGCCGTCGCCGAGGCCGCCCGCGAAAAAGGATTGCAATTCTAGGAGCAGACCCGGGCGCTCTATACGCCTGGGATAGAAGGAGAGAGCTTTGGCCAGGGACTTCGAGCGCGAGAGCGAATTTTTCGAGCAGGTCGTCCATATCAACCGGGTGACCAAGGTGGTCAAGGGGGGAAAGAACTTCTCTTTCTCCGCCCTGGTGGTGATCGGCGACGGCAACGGGCGGGTCGGCTACGGCGCCGGCAAGGCGAAGGAGGTGCCGGTCGCGATCCGCAAGGGGATCGAGATCGCCAAGCGCCACATGGTGCAGGTGCCGCTCAAGGGGACGACCATCCCGCACGAGGCCCTCGGGGTCTTCGGCGCCGGCCGCGTGCTCTTGAAGCCCGCCTCCGAGGGGACGGGAGTGATCGCCGGCGGGCCGGTGCGGGCGGTCGTCGAGACTGCGGGCATCCAGGACATCCTCACCAAGTCGCTCGGCTCGACCAACCCGCACAACGTCGTCAAGGCGACGTTCGACGCGCTCTTGGCGCTCCGCACCGAGGACGAGGTCCGCAAGCTGCGCGGCCTGCCGCCGGCGACCCCGGAGGTGCCGTACTCCAAGAAGAAGAAGCGGGCACTGGCTCCGATGGCGCCGGTAACTCCGGCCGCCCCGGCAGCTTCGGCTGCGCCGGCCGCGACGGCCGCGATAGTGGCCCCGGCGGCCGCCCCGACCGCCCCGGCCGCGGTTGAAACTTAGAACGTAGAGAGTAGATCCGTACCAGGCATCTTTTGGGAGCACGATTTATGGCGAGCAGTGGGTCCAGCACGACGGCGAGCACAACGGAAGGCAAGAAGATCAGGATCCGCCAGGTCAAGAGCGCGATCGGCACCATCCGGAAGCACCGTGAGGTGCTGCGGACCTTGGGCCTGCGCCGGATTCGCCACGAGGTCGTGCGGCCCGACACCCCCGCGGTGCGCGGTGCGGTGGCCAAGGTGCAATACTTGCTGGAGATCGAGGAGGCACTATGAAGCTGCACGAGCTCTCTCCCGCCAAGGGGAGCAAGCACTCCAGGAAGCGGGTCGGCCGCGGCCCCGGATCGGGCCTCGGCAAGACTGCCGGCAAGGGCGAGAAGGGCCAGCGGTCCCGTTCCGGCTACTCCCGGCGGCCGGGCTTCGAGGGCGGCCAGATGCCGCTCCTCCGCCGGGTGCCGAAGCGTGGTTTCACCAACAACTTCAAGGTCGAGTACGCGGTGGTCAACGTCTCCGACCTGGCCGATTTCGAGGGCACCGTAACGCCCGAGGCCCTGCTCGAGCGCGGCCTCGTCCGTCGCGGCCAGCCGGTGAAGATCCTGGGCAACGGTGAGCTGTCGAAGGCCGTGACGGTCTCGGCGCACAAGTTCAGCGGTTCGGCCCGCGCCAAGATCGAGGCGGCGGGCGGACGCTGCGAGGAGCTCCAAGCGTGATCGAAAGTTTCCGCAATATTTTCAACGTTCCGGATCTCCGGAAGCGGGTGCTCTTTACCTTCGCACTGCTCGCGGTCTACCGCATCGGCTGCCAGATCCCCTCTCCGGGCATCGATCCGAAGGTGCTGATCGAGTTCATGCGGACCGCCGAGCAGACCTTCCTCGGTTTCGTCAACACCTTTACCGGCGGCAGCCTGCGGAAGGTGGCGGTGTTCGCGCTGGGCATCATGCCCTACATCACCGCCTCGATCATCCTGCAGCTCCTGACCGTCGTCTGGCCCTACCTGGAGAAGCTCTCCAAGGAAGGGGAGCTGGGGCGGCGGAAGATCACCCAGTACACCCGCTACGGAACGGTCCTGATCTCGATCATCCAGGGGGCGGGCATCGCCCTCTTCCTCGAGCACCAGTCGGGGCCGGCGGGAGCGCCCCTCGTGCCCTTCCCGGGCTGGGGCTTCCGAATTATGACGGTGATCACGCTGACGACCGGCACCGCCTTCGTCATGTGGCTGGGCGAGCAGATCAGCGAGCGCGGGGTGGGGAACGGCATCTCGCTCATCATCTTCGCCGGCATCGTCGTCGGCCTCGTCCCCGCCATCGGGAGTATCGCCGGGTCGATGCAGAGCGGCAACATGAGCCTGCTCAAGATCATCCCGCTCCTCGCCTTCATGGTCGTCGTCGTCGCCTTCATCGTCTACATGGAGCGCGCGCAGCGCCGGATTCCGGTGCAGTACGCGAAAAGGGTCGTCGGCCGCAAGATCTACGGCGGGCAGAGCACCTATCTGCCGCTCCGGGTCAACACCGCCGGCGTCATCCCGGTGATCTTCGCGAGCTCGGTAGTGATGGTCCCGAGCACGCTCGCCGCGATGTTCCCGAACAACGCCTACGTGCAGAACATCACGGGAATCCTCAAGTATGGCGAGCCGATCTACTACCTGTTCCAGATCGCGGCGATCGTCTTCTTCTCGTACTTCTACGTCTCGATCATCTTCAACCCGGCCGATCTGGCGGAGAACATGCGGAAGTACGGCGGGTTCATCCCCGGCATCCGTCCCGGTAAGCGGACGGAGGAGTACATCGACCGCATCCTGACCCGTCTGACTCTCGTCGGCTCGCTCTACCTGGCCGCGGTGTCGGTCCTGCCCGAGTTCCTGCTGACCGGCATTCACATGCGCGGCGTGCCTTTCATCGGACCTCAGATCGAGCAGTTCTTCCCCGACTGGTTCACGACCGGCATGGGCATCAACTTCTACTTCGGCGGCACCTCGCTCCTCATCGTGGTGGGCGTCGCGATGGATACGATCCAGCAGATCGAAAGCCAGCTCGTGATGCGCAACTACGAGGGGTTCATGAAGAAAGGCCGAGTCCGTGGGCGACGGGGCTGAGACGCCCCCGGCCACCGGAACTGCCGGAGCCGCCCGCGCTACGAAGGCGGTGCTCCTGGGACCTCCGGGCTCCGGCAAGGGCACCCAGGGGGCGGTTCTCTCCCAGCTGATTAAGGTCCCGGCGATCTCGACTGGCGACATGCTGCGCGAGGCGGTGAAGGCGGGGAGCGCGCTGGGGTTGAGGGTCGGTGGGATCATGCAGGCCGGCTCGCTCGTCGACGACGGGACGATGGCCGAAGTGGTCCGCGAGCGCCTGGCGCGCTCTGGCAAGGGGGGTGGGTTCCTCCTCGACGGCTACCCGCGGACGATCCCGCAGGCGGAGACCCTGGAGCGGATTTTGGAGGAGTCTGGAGATCGGCTGGACGCGGTCCTGCTGGTCGAGGTACCGGAGGAGGAGCTGGTGCGGCGGGCGGTGGCGCGCAAGCGCGAGGACGACCGGGAAGAGGTGGTCCGCGAGCGCCTGCGGGTCTACCGGGAAAAAACTGCGCCGCTAATCGGTTATTATAGGGGGCTCGGTCTGTTGCGGGAGATCGACGGTCACCTTCCGGTCACGGAGGTGACCTCGCAGATGCTCGCGGCTCTCGGGCTGCCGGGTCAACGGCCCTCCGGCTCTAGAGATTTGGATTAGGGAGAACGTTTGTCCAAGAAAGAAGAAGCGATCGAGGTCGAGGCGACCGTGGTCGAGCCGCTCCCGAACGCCATGTTCCGAGTCGAGCTCGAGAACAAGCATCAGGTGCTCGCCCATATCTCGGGCAAAATGAGGAAGCATTTCATTCGCATCCTCCCCGGGGACCGGGTCCTGGTGGAGCTCTCGCCGTACGATCTCAACCGGGGTCGCATCGTCTATCGCCTGAAGTAGGCGCCTGAAGTAGGCGGCGGAGCGGAAAGGAAGCAAGCTATGAAGGTACGTTCGTCGGTCAAGCGGATCTGCCCGAAGTGCAAGGTGGTGCGCCGGAAGGGCGTCGTGCGGGTCATTTGCGAGAACCCCAAGCACAAACAGCGTCAGGGATAGGAAAAGACTATGGCACGCATCGCAGGGGTGGATCTGCCCCAGAACAAGCAGGTTTGGGTCGGCCTGACCTATATCTACGGTATCGGCCGCTCCCGCTCGAAGGAGATCCTCGTCAAGTCCGAGGTCCCCTTGATCACCAAGGTCAAGGACCTGACCGAGGACGAGGCGCGGCGTATCCGCAAGGTCATTCAGGACGAGGGGCGAGTCGAGGGTGATCTCCGCAAGGAGGTCAGCCAGAACATCAAGCGCCTGATGGAGATCGGGTGCTATCGCGGCGTCCGGCATCGCAAGGGGCTGCCCGTTCGCGGTCAGCGCACCCAGACTAACTCCCGTACTCGGAAGGGGCCGCGCCGCGGCGCCGTGGCGGGTAAGAAGAAGGCTACCAAGAAGTAGGCAAGGCAGTCGGGGAATAAAATGGCCAAACCGGAAGGTGGTAAGAAAGAGCGCAAGGGCGCCAAGAAGAAGGAAAAGCGCTCGGTGCCGCATGGGGTTGCCCACATTCAGGCGACCTTCAACAACACGATCATTTCGATCGCGGACCCCGAGGGCAACCTCGTGTCATGGTCCTCGGCCGGTCGGATCGGGTTCAAGGGCTCGCGCAAGGGTACGCCCTTCGCCGCCCAGGTGGCGGCGCAGAACGCCGGTAACGGCGCCAAGGACGTCGGGCTGCGCTCGGTCGACGTGATGGTGAACGGTCCAGGAGCCGGCCGGGAATCGGCCATCCGGGCGCTTCAGGCCGCGGGTATCGAGGTCAAGTCGATCAAAGACGTCACTCCCATCCCGCACAACGGCTGCCGGCCGCGCAAGCGCCGCCGGGTCTAGCCTGCGATTCGACCGGCGAGCTTTAAGCCCCCGGGTGTTCCGGGGGCCTCGCCGGGCGTCTTCCTGAGTTGAAATCCCCGTAGCGTCGGGGAGAGGACGTTTCAAGGAGAAATCTAAAGTGGCAAGATATACGGGACCCGTCTGCCGGCTCTGTCGGCGCGAACGGATGAAGCTGTTTTTGAAGGGCGATCGCTGTTTCAAGGAGAAGTGCGCGGTCGAGCGCCGCAACTTCCCGCCTGGCCAGCACGGCACGCGCCGCGGCCGCCGCACCCTGGGCTACGGCCTGCAGCTGCGCGAGAAGCAGAAGGTCCGGCGCATCTACGGTGTGCTCGAGGCCCAGTTCCGCACCTACTTCGCGGAGGCCGACCGCAAGAAGGGGATCACCGGCGAGAACCTCCTCGTGATGTTGGAGCGGCGTCTCGACAACGTCGCCTACAGCCTGGGCTTCGCCGCCTCCCGCCCGCAGGCGCGCCAGTTTGTGCGCCACGGCCACGTCCTGGTCGACGGCAAGAAGATCAGCATCCCCTCCTATCAGGTGAAGGCCGGCCAATCGGTCGTGGTCAAGGAGGCGAGCCGCAAGAACGCCTTCATCCGCTCGAGCGTCGAAACGGCGCGCGGCCGTGGAGTCCCGGAGTGGCTGGAGCTCGATGCAGAGAACGTCAGCGGCAAGGTGCTCCGCCTGCCTGCCCGCGAGGACATCAAGCTGCCGATCCAGGAGCAGTTGATCGTCGAGCTCTACAGCCGCTAAACGAAGGAAGGAGCTTCTATGCTTTGGAAAGGTTTCCAGCGCCCCAAGCGCATCGAGATAGAGTCGGAGACGCTGTCTTCGACTTACGGTAAGTTCACTGCCCAGCCGTTCGAGCGGGGCTTCGCCACGACCATCGGCAATGCGCTCCGGCGTAGCCTCCTGTCCTCGATCGAGGGAGCGGCGATCACCGCCATTCACATCGAGGGCGTGCTGCACGAGTTCTCCTCGATCCCCGGCGTGGGCGAGGATGTGACGGACATCATCCTCAACTTGAAGCAGGTGCCGCTCAAGCTGCACACGGAAGAGGCCAAGGTGCTGTCGGTCGACGTCCAGGGTCCGGGCGCGGTCACCGCCGAGAAGATGGCCGAGGACCCGCAGATCGAGGTCTTCGACACCAACGTCCACATTGCCACTCTCAACGAGGAAGGCCATCTCAAGCTCCAGGCCCAGATCAAGCGCGGCCGCGGCTATGTCTCAGCCGATCGCAACTTCGACGAGTCGATGGGGATCGGCTGGATTCCGCTCGACTCCGCCCACAGCCCGGTGCGGCGGGTCAACTACCGGGTCGAGGCGGCCCGTCTCGGCCAGACCACCGACTACGAGCGGTTGATCCTCGAGGTCTGGACGAACGGCACCATCAGTCCGGAGGAGGCGGTTTCGCTCGCCTCGATGCTGCTCAAGGACCACCTGGGCATCTTCATCCAGAGCGAGGAGAGCCTGCGTCAAGACGGCTCCGAGCTCGGCCGCGAGGAGCTCGCGGGCTTGGACGCTCTGCTCGCCAAGCAGATCGACGAGCTCGACCTCTCGGTACGCTCGGCCAACTCGCTCAAGAATGCCAACATCCACACTCTGCGCGATCTCGTGCGGCGGAGCGAGAAGGACATGTTGGAGACCAAGAACTTCGGCCGGAAGTCGCTAGAGGAGGTCCAGGAAGTGCTCGACAAGCTGGGCCTGTCGCTGGGGATGGACGTGCCGGATCGCCCGGTTGGGGCTTCGGCCTAAGGAGACTGATCATGCGTCACGCCGTCAAAGGCCGGAAGCTGGGGCGGACGACGTCCCATCGCGAGGCCCTGTTCCGCAACCAGTTGGCCTCTTTGATCCAGAACGAGCGCATCGTGACGACGCTCCCGAAGGCCAAGGAGCTACGTCCGATCGCCGAAAAGGTGATCACGCACGGCAAGCAGGGGACGATCTCCGCCCGGCGCTGGGTACTGCGCTGGATCCCGAGCTGCGAGACGCAGCGGACGATGGTCAAGAAGGTATTCGACGAGATCGCGCCGCGTTTCAGCGAGCGGCCCGGTGGATACCTGAGGATCGTCAAGCTCGGGCCTCGCCTGGGCGATGGCGCCGAGATGGCGGTGCTCGAGTTCGTCGATCGCGAGGCGGGTGCGGCCCCGGCCGCTCCCGAGGACACGAAGGCGAAGAAGGCAGCTCCCAAGAAGGCAGCTCCGCCCAAGAAGGCCTCGGCTAAGGACGGTGCGAAGGATGCCAAAAAGGATGCCAAAGATATCAAGGGTGGCAAGACGAAGGCCGCGCCGAAGAGCAAGCGAGGGGAGTAGCGCCTCAAGGGGCTCCCTCACCAGAATGTAGCGACGCGGCCGGCAGTTTGCCGGCCGCTCGTTTTTGGGGCGAGGTTCCGGCCGGAGGTTCGCATGAGCGACGAAGCACCGAGGTCGGCATCCCTGGCGGCTCCGCGCCTGCCGCGCAACGTGGTGGCCTTGGCCGCGGTCAGCTTCCTGACCGATGTGGCGACGGAGATGGCCTACCCGCTCCTGCCGGTCTTCCTCTCCTCCGTCCTCAAGGTCAGCGCTACCTCCGTCGGGGCGATCGAGGGGGCGGCCGAGTCGACCGCGGCGATCCTCAAGCTCGTGAGCGGCTGGTGGTCGGACCGGGTGACCCGCCGGAAGCCGATGGTCCTCTGGGGCTACGGCCTCGCCTCCCTGATCCGCCCTCTCATCGGCCTCGCCCAGTCGTTCGCCCAGGTCCTCGCGATCCGGCTCACCGACCGGGTCGGAAAGGGGATCCGCGGCGCGGCGCGCGACGCCCTGATCGCCGACTCGGTCGATCCGCAGTTCCGTGGCCGGGCCTTCGGATTCCACAGTGCCGGCGACAACGCCGGTGCCATGCTCGGTCCCCTGATCGCCTTCGCCCTCCTGCGCTGGGAGGGCCTCGATCTCCGACGGGTTTTCCTGTGGACCGCGGTTCCGGGAGCGCTCGCGATGCTCGTCCTCGTCCTCTGGGTGCGGGAGGTGCCGCGCTCCGGGGAAGCCAGGAAGCGAAAGGGGGGCCGTCTGGAGGGAGGGATGGGGGGGCGCTTCTGGGGCTTCCTGGGAGTCCTCGTCCTCTTCACCCTCGGCAACTCGACGGACGCCTTCCTCCTGCTCCGCGCCAACCAGCTCGGGGTGGCGGCCGCTTTCATCCCGATCGTCTGGGCGGTTTTAAACGTGGTCAAGGCGGTGACCAACACGCCGGGCGGCATCCTCTCGGATCGCCTGGGCAGGAAGCCCCTGATCGTCGCCGGATGGCTGGTTTATGCCGCGGTCTACTTCGCCTTCGCCCGGGCGCATGCGGCCTGGCAGGCCTGGACCCTCTTCGCCGCCTACGGGCTCTACTTCGGCCTGACCGAGGGTGTCCAGAGCGCCCTCGTGGCCGACCTCGTGCCGGCAGCCCGACGGGGGGCGGCTTTCGGCTGGTACAACCTGGCGATCGGTATCGCCGCGCTCCCCGCATCGCTCCTTTTCGGCGCCGTCTGGGACCACTGGGGATCGCCGGCGGCGTTCCAGATGGGGGCTCTGATCGCCCTCGCCGCGGCGGTCGGGATGGCGGTCGTGGCTCCCGATCGACCTGCGCCTTCCCGCTAGGGTCCTCGCGCAGTTGCCCCCCTTCCCGCTTTTTGAAAGGATGCGCGCAGCCGATCCCAAGCAGTGGCTCAGTTTGGTCCTGCGGGCCTGCTCCTTCGGGCGCTCCGCGCAGCCAGTCGCAGGTCCTCGGAGCCAAACGGAGCCACTACAAATCCGGACGTACGAGAAGGAGGAGTCCGAGGATGAAGACGATCCGCTGGCGCCGCGCCCTGCCTGCCCTGGCCCTCGCCCTCGCCCTGGCCATCGTCGGTTTCCCCCCCGGTGTGGAGGCCGCTCTCAAGGGCAAGCCGTCGCCGGTCGCGGCCAAGTCGTCGACCCCGCATGCCGACCAGGACCGGGCGATCCCACCGGCGCCGCCGCGGGCCGAGGGCGAGGGGCCGTTCAAGCGCCTCATCCTGCGCGGAGTCATCCTGATCGACGGCACCGGCGCCCCGCCGGTGGGGCCGGTCGACATCGTCATCGAGAAGAACCGGATCGCCGACATCGTCCCGGTCGGCAGCCCCGGGATGGCGATCGATCCGGCCGACCGCCCGCCGCTCGAGGGCGGCCGCGAGATGGACCTTTCCGGGATGTACGTCCTCCCCGGGTTCGTCGACATGCACGGCCACATCGGCGGCAAGGAGCAGGGAACGCCGGCCGAATATGTCTTCAAGCTCTGGCTCGGGCACGGCGTCACCACCGTCCGCGATCCGGGGAGTCTGAACGGCCTCGACTGGACCCTCGGCGAAAAGGCGAAGAGCGCCAGAAACGAGATCACCGCGCCGCGCATCGAGGCCTATGTCGCCTTCGGCCAGGGGCGGGGAGAGCCCTTCACCACCCCCGAGCAGGCGCGGCGCTGGGTGGACGAGATGGCCGCCAAGGGGGCGGACGGGGTCAAGTTCTTCGGCTACCGCCCGGACATCATGAAGGCGGCGATCGAAGAGACCAAAAAGAAGGGGCTCCGGAGCGCCTGCCACCACGCGCAGCTCGACGTGGCGCGGGTCAACGTCCTCGACTCCGCCCGCTGGGGTCTGACCAGCATGGAGCACTGGTACGGGCTGCCCGAGGCCCTGTTCGCCGACCGCACGATCCAGGACTATCCGCGTGACTACAACTACGCCAACGAGGCCGACCGCTTCGGCCAGGCCGGCCGGCTCTGGCGGCAGGCGGCGCCGCCCTACTCCGAGCGCTGGAACCGGGTGATGGACGAGCTCATCGCCCTCGATTTCACCCTCGATCCCACTTTCACCATCTACGAGGCGAACCGCGACCTGATGCGCGCCCGCCGCGCCGAGTGGCACGACGAGTACACCCTCCCCTCCCTCTGGGATTTCTACTCGCCGAGCCGCAAGTCGCACGGCTCCTACTGGTTCCACTGGTCGACCGAGGACGAGGTGGAGTGGAAGAACAACTACCGCCTCTGGATGACCTTCGTCAACGAGTACAAAAACCGCGGCGGCCGGGTCACCGTCGGCACCGACAGCGGCTATATCTACGAGCTCTACGGCTTCTCCTACGTCCGCGAGCTCGAGCTCCTGCGCGAGGCGGGCTTCCACCCCCTGGAAGTGATCCGCGCCGCCACCTTGAAAGGGGCCGAGGCCCTGGGGATGGCGAAAGAGATCGGCTCGGTCGAAGCCGGCAAGCTCGCCGACCTGGTGGTGGTCGACGCCAATCCGGTCGAGAACCTGGCGGTCCTCTACGGCACCGGCGCCATCCAGGTCGACGCGAAGAACGAGGTCGTGCGGGTGGGCGGGGTCAAGTACACGATCAAGGACGGCATCGTCTACGACGCCAAGAAGCTCCTCGCCGACGTGCGGCGGATGGTGCGCGAGGCCAAGCAGAAGACCGGGCGCGAGCTGGTGCAACCGGGGATGCCACCGAGACCGCCCAAGAAGACGGACCGATAGGGCTCCGGCTGGTCCTGCGGGCCTGCTCCTTCGGGCGCTCCGCGCGGCCAGTCGCAGGTCCTCGGACCCAGACGGAGCCCTACCCTAACCGCCAACTAACGCCGGTCCGCCGCGATCCACCCGTCCTTGACGACGAGCACCGGATGGCGGAGCGCCGAGATGTCGGCGAGCGGATCGCCGCGGAGGGCGACCAGGTCGGCGATGTAGCCGGGGGCGAGGCGGCCGAGCTGCCTACCCTGACCGAGGACGGCGGCGGCGGTCGCGGTGGCGGCTCGGAGAGCGTCTTTCGGTGCCATGCCGAAGGCCACCATCAGCTCGATCTCGCGGGCGTTCTCGCCGTGGGCGAAGACGCCGACGTCGCTGCCGTTGGCGATCGTCACCCCCATCTTCAAAGCCCGGGCGAACATGTTGTGCGAGTCGCGAAGCCGCTCGGGCTCCGGCTCGCCCGGTCTCCAGCCGGCGTAGCGGGCGAGGGCCTCGGAGGCGGCGAGAGTGGGGCAGAGGACCACCCGGTGCTGCTTCATGAGGGCGAGGATCTCGTCGGTTGCGCCGGTGCCGTGCTCGATCGTCGCCACCCCGGCGAGCACCGCCCGGCGGATCCCCTCCGCCGTGCTGGCATGGGCGGCCGCCGGGAGACCGGCGCTCCGCGCCTCGTCGACCGCCGCCGCCATCTCCTCCTGGGTGAAGGTCGCGGTCGCCGGGCCGCCGGGGCGTCGCCGATAGTCGGCATAGACCTTGATCCAGTCCGCCCCGGCGGCGATCTGCTCGCGCGCCGCCCGGCGCACGGCGTCGGGGCCGTCCACCACCTGGGCCCCCTTGGGGACCTCCCAGCGCGGGTCGAACCCGGCCGGACCATAGGCGCCGCTCGCCACCAGGGCCCGGGTGGCGACGAACATCCGCGGCCCGGGGATCATCCGGTGGGCGATGGCGTCGCGGAGGGCCACGTCGGCGAAGCCCGCCCCCTCGGTCCCCAGGTCGCGCACCGTGGTGAAACCGGCCTCCAGGGTCGCCCGCGCCGCCACGGTGGCGCGGATGGTCCGCAGCTCGAGCGGCTCCTTCAACACCTGGTCGTCCCACGGAGTCTCGTTGTAGGGGTGGAGGAGGAGATGACTGTGAAGGTCGATCAGGCCCGGGATCAGGCTGAGGCCGGCGAGATCGACCCGCACGAGACCGGCCGGGGGCGCGGACGCGGTGAGCGATCCGGCCGGGCCGATGGCGGCGATCCGGCCGTTCTCGATCAGGAGGTCGTACCCGGAAAGGAACCGTTCTCCCTCGGCGTCGAGCACCCGGGCGCCGGTGAGGAGGAGCGGCGGAGTCGTCGGGGGCGACGTCAGGTGTCCTTGCGCCTCCGCCGGCACGACATGCAGGCCACCGAGGGTGCTGAGGGCGAGAAGAACGACGGCGGCGAGGAGGGCGAACGCCGCTGAGGGCCGCCGCCCCCTCACCTGTAGAGCCCCGGATAGAGCACGTTCAAGGCCAGGCTGTACACCGGCTGGACGAGCGGATTGAAGACCTGCCAGGCCACGAAGAGCCCCAGCATCGAGAACATCGGCTGCCGCAGGAACAGCTGGTACTTCCGGGCGATGTCGTCGGTCATCAGGAGGGCGATGGCGGCGCTCCCGTCGAGCGGCGGCAGGGGCAGGAGGTTGAAGACGAAGAGCACGAGATTGAGCGAGAAGAGGATGCTGAGCGGGGCGACCGCGGCGGCGGCGAGGCCGTGGCCGTTGGCGGCGGTCATCACCGTGAAAGAGACCCGCTCCGGCGGATAGAAGGTCCCCGCCGCCATGCCGGCGCGGATCGTGAGCCCGGAGAGCACCACGAGGAGCAGGTTGGCGGCCGGCCCGGCGAGGGCCATGACTGCCGCTCGCCGCGGATGGTGGTGGGCCCAGGCCGGATCGTACGGCGCACTCGCCCAGCCCATCATCCACAACCCGTGGGAGAGGGCGAAAGTGATGAGCGGGATGACCACCATTCCCACCGGCTCGCGCTTGATGTGCGGGAAGGGGCTGAGCGACACCTGGCCGCCGTGGTAGGCGGTCGGGTCGCCGAGCTTATAGGCGGCGAGCGCGTGCCCCGCCTCGTGGAGGGTGGTCGAGAAGAGGAAGACCACGAACCAGGTCACTCCGAGGACGATGAGGTTGGCGGTCACGGGAGGATTCTATCGCGGCCGGTCACTTCAAGCGCGAGCTCAGCGCCTCCTGGCGTTCGCGCTGGTGGCGAGAGCTGCGACGATCTCAGCGTAAATCGTGCTCGCCTGGTTGAAGAGGACGGCGTGGCCGGCCTTGGCGAAGGTTTGGTAGGTGCAGGGGAAGTTGTTGTTCGTAAGCCAGGTGCAGAAGACCTGGCCGTAGTCGTGGCGGATGAGCAGGTCCTCTTCGCCGTTCCAGATGTAGAACTTGACGCCGTCAAACGGCGCGCTCGAGATCCCCGGGCAGCTCTGGATCGTCGGCGAGGCGTCCGCGGAGGTCGTCTGCACGGTCAGGCAGGGAGAGCCGTCGACGATCAGGGCGGAGTTGTAGAGCTGGTCACCGGTCTGGTGCGGATTGAATTGACAGCCGGTCGACTGCCAGGACGTGGTCGAGGCCGACGAGCACGAGGCGTAGTCGAAGTGGAAGATCATCGCCCGCTCGCCGTAGAAGTCGTCGTAGGAGATGTTGTCCAGGTAGGGGCTCTCCTCGCGATTCGCATCGAACAACGCGAGAGCGGTGGCGCATGTCGAGGCCGAGTTGGAATCGCACTCGGTCTCTAGCGGCTGGTCTTTTTCGAGGTTGCAGAGCGATTTCACCGCGAGGCCGGAGATCGTCATGGCGCAGATCGTCGAGGGGTCTCCCGAACCGTAGGGGAACTGCGAGGTGATCGATCCATACGGGGACTGCGGTTGGCTGGCCGGAACCTGGTACACGTAGGGGAACATCAGCTGAGCGAACTCGTTCTTGAGCTTCACGCCCCCTTCGTAGTCCGCCTTCGTCAGCAGCTGGTTGAGAACCGAGGTCGAGCACATCGCCTGGTTGCCGATCGCGGGGTAGTAGGTCGTGCCCAGTCCGGAGGTCGGCGTCGATCGTTTCGATGATGTCGAGCGCGTCGTCGCGGTGGTGCACGACGAGGGCGCGGTGGCCACGGACGATTGAATGTCGCCGCCGGACTTGACGGCGATCAGGAACAGCTTGCCGATCGACATGCCGCTGCTCTTGAAGCTCTGGTTGTTGGCCGCAAGGACCGCGAACTTGATCGCCGAGGCCGTGCCGAGCGACCAGCCGGCCGGATCGACTTCCGTGACCGTCAAAGTGCCGCTGGAGTTGAAGGAGGCGAGCAGGTCATAGACGGTTTCGGACACCTTGTCGAAGGTGAACGCCGTCTCGCCGGGATAGGTGGTGCCGCCGATTCCCGGGTAGTCGAAGAAGACGAGCCCAGCCTGGTCGCAGAGCGAGCCGCTCGACGAAACCAGCATGCCGACCGGCCAGTCGGGGGTGACCTGCGACGTGCCGTTGAAAAAGACGACGGTGGGGTACCCCGTCGACCCCGTACCCGGCTGGACGGCGAGATAGCGAATACTCTCTAGATTCGCACCCGTGTAGGTGGCAGAGGAGCTCTGCATCAGAGTGCGGAACGGATACGTGCCGCTCTGGAGCGCGGACGCGAACTCCGAGCAGGTGATGATGCCTTGACCGGCGGACACCGTCGGCTTCTGCGGCTTCTGCGGCTTTTGCGCCATGGGCTTGGGCTTGGCCCCGACGCCACCTCCGAGCTGGGGCTTCGCGGCGACGCCGCTCCGGCATCCCCACGCGAGGACCGACAGGACCAGGATGAACGCCACCGACGAAAATGCACCCCTCTTCATAGGGAACCTCCCGGTTCGACCCGAAAACGACGTTCTGAAGGACTTCAGACGAGTGCTGGATACTCTATCTCAGCCGCCGCGTAAGGGCGTCCAGTGGCAGTTCGGTTCCCTCACCAAACGGCTGGCACTCTGGAGGAGCACCAAGCAGGCTCGTAGCAGTCCGACCGAGGACTGCTCCTCGTTGACGCCTCTCCTCGCTGGCACATAGAGACAGGCCTCCCCTGCCGCCTGATCGCGAGAGGCACCAGAGACGAAACTTGGCGATGGCGATCGGAAGGCGAGTCGCCTCTATCCATCCACCCACGGCGCGGCGGGAGGGAAGCTCCCCGAGGGGAAGACGACATCGCGCTCGCCGGCTCGCAGCCTGCCGGCAGCGTCGCGGAAAGCCGCCACGAAGTGCCTGTAGGCTTCATAGAGCTCCCGGCGAATCTTCCGGCTCGCTGCGTGGAAAAGCGGTGCGGGGGACTTCTTCAGGTTCTCAGGTACATGGTGAGTCTCTTGAGCGAGGATGGCCTCTGGGCCTTTCGCGGGTTGTCCCCTGAGGGTGGCTTCGCTCTCGATGTCGCTGACCAACTCTCCAACCCGCTTTCTGTACTCCTCGACCGAGAGATGCGCCCAGCAGGGGAGCGGCTCCAACTGCACCGTGTAGGGGGTCGCATAGGTCAGGCGTTCGAAGGCGGCTCCCTTGCGCCGGTCGGCGTGCTCCCGACTACGGTCGAACCAGAACCCTTCGAGAGGATCATCCTCCAGCAGGGCGCGGACGGCGGAGACGCCGGGCCAGTCTCTCAGGCGCTCGACCAGCCCCTCTTTCGCGCCATGCGCGAGGACATACCGAAGACGTTCGACCTGCGCCGCCTCCTCCTCGCTGACCGGGATGGCCTGGTAGCGGCGTCCCCAGAACTTCTCGCTCCAGTGGGCCAACCGGCCGGCCTCGCGGGCGAGGTTCGAGTTGAAGTAGCCCATGAACTGAGCCATACGGTGGGTGGATTCCACTCGGAGCAGGAGATGGAAGTGATTGGAAGTAAAGGCGAAAGCGCAGATACCGACCGGGTAGAGCTCCTGCGCCCGTCCGAGGGCGCCGAGGATGACCTCGTTGAGCTCCGTGCTAGGGGTGAGGAGAAAACGGCCCTGAATGGTCCGGCAGGTGACCTCGACCAGACCGCTCCCCTCGGGGGGTAGATAGCGTAGACGTCGTCCCATGGTGAGAAGGGACGTAAAAAGTCCGGAGATCTTGCAAGGGAAGTTGAACTTCATTTCGGCCGGGTTCGGAGAGGACCGCTAAGCTCACCAAACGGCTGGCACTCTGTCGCCGCTGTCGGCTCCAACCGGCTGGCACTCTGGAGGGGAGAGGAGGTGAAAGCCGCGCGAGCGTGGCGGGGCTTGACCGCCGCGCTCGGCGTCGAATAGGATTTTGGAAACTGCTAGCCGGCTTCTCCGGGCACGAGCGGCGGGCCTCCACGGCCGGTTGGGCGCCTGGAGAGGCCAGGGGTTCTCGGCGATGCGACATCAGGTGCGGATCGTCCTCGTGATCCTCGCCGCCACGCTTCTGCTGGCGGCTCCGGGGCCGCTCGCCGCGGACGTGCTCGGAGACATTCTCCTCGCGGTGGCCAAAGAGGTCGGCAAAGCGGTGCTCAGCGCGGTCGTCCAACGTGGTACCAATGCCCTGATCGACCACGTGAAGGGCCAGTGGTACGAGAAACGGCTCGACGAGGCTACTGAGGCGGCGAAGACGAAGCTAACCACGGCTTCCCCTGACGAGCGGAAGACCCTGGATCGGGAGATCGAGATCGCGCGCTCGCAAAGGCGGACCCTCGAGCGGCTCATGCAATCCGTGCCGAGCCAGCAGGAGCTGGACGAACTCCGGCGCCAAGTCGCGACCGACCTCGAAGCCGTCCACGAGGTCCTCGGCGAGCACGACCAGCGCATCGGCCAGCTCGAAGCGGACATCAGGGAGCTGCGCAGCCGGGTGGAGAGCCTGGAGTCGCGGGAGCTCGGCCCCGATCCGTCCGACGAGGCGCGCTTCGATGAGGAGGCGCAGCACGCTCAGATGGAGCTCGAGACCGGCCTCCAGATCCATTTCGAGATCGATCCCGGCGACGCCTACGTACGCACCTGGCGACGCGGCGACCCACGTGGGATCGTCAACGGACAGGCTCGCGAATACGATCCGCGCGAGAAGGGCTTCAGCACCCTCGATCTCCCATCGGACGGCGAGTACCTGATCGTTCTCCTCCACGGCCTGCTGCCGGGCCGCCGCATCCACGTGCGGGCGAGCTCGTTCCACGACCCGACGATCATCCGGCTCCGCCTCGGCCGCTAGGTCCAGTGGCAGTCCGGGGTTCGTGTCCTGTCGGCGGCACGGCCGAGATCCTCCACCCCGCTTTCCATTAGACTTCCGGGCGCGCTGCCGATCCTGAAAACGCCTGGAGAGACGAGGAGAGACCCGCATGCCCAAAGTCGCGCTCGCCGATACCTTGCAGGATTGGGAAGGATTGCTCGCCGCGGCCACCGAGAAGGGGACGGGGGTCCCGGGGCTGGAAGATCGTCTCGCCGAGCTGCGGTCGGCGCTCGAGCGCGCCCGAAACCTCGACGCCCGCCGCCAGCGCCTCCAGGCGGAGAGCCAGCAGGCAACGCAGGACCTCACCGCCACCCGCCAGGACGGCGAAGATCTGACGATCGCCATCCGCGGGATGCTCCTCGCGGCCTTCGGACCGGCCTGGAAGGGGCTGGTCCAGTTCGGCATCCGTCCCCGCTCGGGCCGCCGCCGCTCGCCGCCCGCCCGCAAAGCCTCCCCGCCCTTCAACGACTGACCAGGCTCTCCCCGTCGCTCTCCCGGTAAGGCCGCCGGGCCTTCGGCTGCAAGGGGCAGTGACCGCCCCAGTGCCGGCGGTCGTCGCGAGCTCAGGGGGAACGGCTGCCCCTGTGCCGGCGGTCGTCGCGAGCTCAGGGGGAACGGCTGCCCTTGTGCTGGCGGTCGTCGCGAGCCCAGGGGGAGCGGCTGCCCTTGCGCTGGCGGTCGTCGCGAGCCCAGGGGGAACGGCTGCCCTTGTGCTGACGGTCGTTGCGAGCTCAGGGGGAATGGCTGCCCTTGTGCCGGCGGTCGTCTCGAGCTCAGGGGGAGCGGCTGCCCTTGTGCTGGCGGTCGTCGCGAGCACAGGGGGAATGGCTGCCCTTGTGCCGGCGGTCGTCGCGAGCCTAGGGGGAACGGCTGCCCCTGGGTTCGCAAGGGTCGTGGCTCGGTGTGGGTCGGCGGACGCGCGCGGTTCAGCGCTCGTCGTGCTGTAGCCAGAGGTGCAGGGCAGCGTACGCCCGCCAGGGCCGCCACTTCTCGGCGCGAGCGCGGAGGGCTCGCGGGCTGGATACGCCTGCCGCGTGTTGGAGAGAGAGGTCCGACGCGGGAAAGGCATCCGGCCAGTAGAGCGCGCGCATCACGATCGTCGTCGCCAGCCGTTCGTCCACGCCGGTGATCTCTAAGAGCGCGCGTTGCGTCTCGGCCACGTCGTTGCCCGGGTCCAGCCGTAGCGTTCGATCGGCGACCGCCCAGGCGAAGGCCAGGAGGACTTCCGCCCGGTGCGGCGCCACGCCGAGGGCCACGAGAGTCGACGCTCCCGCTTCGATCACCCGCTCGGCGCTCGGCGCCAGCCGGTGGAGCGCCGAAAACCCCGTGTCGAGCGGTTCCCCCAGCGCCTCGGCGACCCGGCCCGCCAGCTCGCGGGTCGTGGCTTCCGACTCCTCTCGGTCGCCGAGCAGCAGGCGCAGGCCGACCTCGAAACCGTCGAGCGCTCCCGGGAGGCGGACGCCGCGGCGCGCCCGGACGAGCGCGGCGAGGCCGCCTCGTTCGAGATGCGCATCGACCATCGTGGGTTGGGCGTCGAGGTCGAAGAGCTGCCGCAGCCGCGCGAGGAGAGGCATGAGGACGGGCAGGAGGGACGGCGAGAGGTCGACCTTCACATGGGCCTCCGCCGGAGAATCCTCTGCGAAGACCACCCCGGTCCGCCCGTCGAGCCGCACCGTGCGACCGTAGCGACGGCCCTCCACGACCTCGACCCCCGGCGTGGCTTCGCGCCCGAGGGAGGCCAGGAGCACGTCCCAGGCGAAAGGCGGCCGATAGGCGAGCGTCAGCCGCAGGAGGTCGTTCGCCGGCACCGCTGCCGGCGCTACCGGCGATACCGCCGATGCCGGCGACCGATCGCTGGACCCGGCGCGGCGAGTTTTCTTCGCTGGCCGCCTAAGGGTGCTGGGGCTCACCCCATACCGCTCGTGGAAAGCGAAATTGAAGCGGCGCAGACTTTCGAAGCCGCTCGCGAAGGCGATGTCGGTCACCGAGAGCGCGGTCTCGGCGAGGAGACGTTTGGCGAGGAGCAGGCGGTGCGTCTGTGCGAGCTCGACCGGAGAGACTCCAAGCTCGCGCCGCAAGGCGCGCCGCAGGTGGCGCTCGCTCACCGAGAGCTCCGCGGCGAGATCCGCCACGCTCCGGCCATTGAGGGCGCCGGCACCGATCCGGTAGGCGGCAGCGTAGGCGAGGCGGGATACCGTGTCGATCAGCGTCTGCCCTGGAGCGAGCTCCGGATGGCACCTGAAGCAGGGCCTGAACCCCGCATGCTCGGCGGCGGCGGCGGAGTTGAAGAACCGCCGGTGGTCGGGAGCCGCCCGCCGCGAGGGGCAGGTCGGCCGGCAGTAGATCCCGGTGGTGACGATCCCGACGAAGAACAGGCCGTCGAAGCGCGCGTCGCGAGCGTCGAGCGCCCGTTGGCAGATGTGGGCGGGAAGCGACGGAGGAGGGCCGAACGGCTCGAGCATGCTCCCCAATCTACACCCCTGGACCGCTTGCGGTCTCGCCGGATTCGGACGTGCAATTTCGCCCGACTTCGGCGGCCGAAAAGGGCGAGCACCGCGGCGATCGAGTCGCTAAGGTGCCTTCTGTTCACTCGCGCTGTCGCAGAGTGTTCGGTCGCCCGAAGGAGGCAAACATGAAAACTCGGATCGCAAACTGGATAGGAGCCGCTTCCGTGCTGCTCACGGGAATCGCGCCGGTAGGTGCCCATGGCGGCGCCCAAGACAGCGCCGCCCATGGCGGTGCCCAAGGCAGCAGCGCCCAAGGCAGCGAATACCGCGTAACGAATCTCCCCTCGCTCGGCGGGAAGCTCAGCCGGGGTAACAGCATCAACGATCGCGGCTGGGTGGCGGGCTATTCCAATCTGCCGGGCAATCAGAGCCGGCACGCGACCTGGTGGCGCGGCAGCTCCGCCTTCGACCTCGGCACCCTCGGAGGCCCCAACAGCAGCGTCGTCTGGCCGGTCAAGAACAACCGGAGCGTGCTCGCGGGGATCTCCCAAACCGCCGCTCCCGATCCGTTGGGGGAGAACTGGAGCTGCTCGGCCTTTTTCCCCGCGGCGACCGCCACCGGTCACATCTGTCTCGGATTTATCTGGGAAAAGGGGGTGATGAGGCCGCTTCCCACGCTCGGCGGCAACAACGGCTTCGCCACCGGCGCCAACGACCGGGGCCAGGTCGTCGGCTGGGCGGAGAATACCGTGCACGACCCCACCTGCGCTCCGCCCCAGGTCCTGCAGTTTCGGGCCGTCGTCTGGGGCCCGGAGAAAAACCGGGTGGCGGAGCTCCCGCCGCTCTCCGGCGACACCTCCGGCGCGGCCACCGCGCTCAACGACAGCGGCCAGATCGTCGGCATCTCGGGCACTTGCGATCAGGCGGTCGGACGCTTTACCGCCGCTCACGCCGTGCTCTGGGAGGACGGCAGGGTGAGGGACCTCGGCAACCTGGGGGGGAATGCGTGGAACACGCCGATGGCGATCAATCAACGGGGGGATATCGTCGGGTTCGCCGGCCAGCCGGGGGACGATCCCGACAACCCTCAGCTGCGGGCGTTCCTCTGGACGCGGCGCGGTGGCATCCAGAATCTCGGCACCCTGCCGGGAGACGTCTACAGCGAAGCCCACGGCATCAACGAACAGGGCGAGGTGGTCGGCGTGTCCTGCGACGCCGCCGGCAGCTGCCGCGCCTTCCTCTGGCAGCATGGCGTGATGAGGGACTTAAACGCGCTGGTGGCGCCCGGCTATACCGGCACTCTCACCACCGCCCAGGATATCGATGACCGCGGGGTGATCACCGGCAGGTCTTTCGAACCCGCGACCGGCGAGAGCCCGGCGTTTTCGGCGACCCCGATTCGATGAGGTGAGCCGCCCGGCCCTCGGCGGGTACGGGCTCCGTTTAGATCCTGCGGGCGGGCTCCTTCGGGCGCTTCGCGCAGCCAGTCGCCCGTCCTCGGAACCCAACGGAGCCAGTACCCGCGGGCGGGTCCGGCTCAAAACATGGCCCAGGATCTGGGGGAAGGGGCATCCCCCAGATCCTGGCCCTGGCCGTCTACAGCTTGGCGATCAGGGCCCGGGCGACGCTGGCCAGCCGGCCGTCGAGCGCCGCCGCGCCGGGGTCGGGGCCCACCGTGGCGCTCACGGTGACGTGCCAGGGGCCCTTGCGGGCCTCTAAAATGCGGCCGCGCATCGAGAAGCCCATTCCCATGTTGACCGAGGCCACGTTGGTCGCGAACGCCCAATCGCCGACGTTGCTCACCTCGTCGACCCCCTCGATCACGCCGTTCAAGCCGTGATTCTCGGGCGCCAGGGGGCCCGCCAGAGCGCCGTGCACCGCCCCTCCGGCCTTGGCGTAGATCGACTTGATTTCCGCTTCCGTCTGATCGTCGCGGCTGGCATCGACCGAGACTTCCATCTGGTCCATCATGGTGCTCCCCGTCTTCTGCTGGCCGGCTCCGGCCTTCATCATGCCCTTCATGAAGCCGTTCAAGTCGCCGGCCGCGGCATGGTTCGTGGCCTGCGAGAGCTCCTCCTGGCTCTTGGCCAGGGCTTTCTCCTTCTCGGCCGGATCGAGGCCGTAGGTACAGCCGTCCTGGATCAACGTCTTGCCCATCAGCGCGCCGACCTCCGCGGCGGAGAGGAGGGTGCAGACTTTCACCCTCGGCGGCACTGCCGGCGCGGTCGGCGGCGTCGGCGGCGTGGCCTCTGCACCGGTCGCGGCCAACGCCGAAGTCGTCGAAGTCGCCGAAGTCGCCGGTGTCGCCGATGTCGCCGGTGTTGCCGGAGTCGGCGTTGGAGCCTGGGGCGCCTGCTGGCAGGCGGCGGCGAGGAGGGTAATTGCGAAGACCAGGGGTGGAGTCGTCGTGAGGTGCCGTTTCATCAGGGGTCTCCTTGTCTGTCGTCTGGCGCCCGTCCCGAGGATCGACAGGGCTGGCGGGCTCTCCTAAGAGAGTAGGTCGAGACGCTATGATTGTCCTGGACGAAGGTTCTCCTCTCCTTCTCCTTTTCTTCGCCGGCAGCGGGAGCGCCTGGATGTGACCGAGCTGGGACCCCAGAACTACCGCTTCGGCGGCCACACGCTCGAAGCCCGCGAACGTCGCCTGCTCGGCAACGGCGTCGCCATTCCGCTCAAGCCACGCGCCTTCGACACCCTGCTCTACCTGGTCGAACGGGCGGGCCACCTGGTCCCGAAAGAGGAGCTGCTCGCGAAGCTCTGGCCCGACTCGGTCGTCGAGGAGAGCACGCTCGCCAAGAATGTCTGGCTCATCCGTCGAGCTCTCGCTGAGGGGGACGGCGAGGCGCGGTTCATCGAAACCGTGCCGCGGATCGGCTATCGCTTCATCGCTCCGGTCGAGCCCCTCGCCGCCGTCTCTTCGCCCGCGATTCCCGCACCGGCACCGGTACCGGCAGCGGCAGCGGCACCGGAAGGGCCGGGCGAGAGCGCCGCTCCGCGTTCCGCACCGGCGAGAGCGCCGCGCCGCTCCCTGGGCTGGAGCGCGGTCGCTGCGGTTTTCGGGCTCCTTGGGCTCTTCGGCTTTTGGGCCTTCACCGCCCGCGTGCATCCAAAGCTTCTTCGGCCTGGCCGGCCTGGCCGGTCGGCCAGCCAGGGGAGCCCGGCCGCGGTGGACCCGCCGCCGCGCTCGGCGGTCGCGGTCCTCGGCTTCGCCAACCTGTCGCGGCGGAGCGACTCGGCGTGGCTCTCGACGGCGCTGACCGAGATGATGAGCGCCGACCTGGCAGCCGGCGAGAGGCTGCGCCTGGTCCCCGGCGCCGATGCCATGCGGCTCGCCCACACCCTCCCCCCGGCGCCCGGCGGGTTGACCCGCGGAGCGCTCGCCGCGGCGCGCTGGCAGCTCGCGGCCGACTACGTGGTCCAGGGCTCGTATCTGACCCTGCCGAGCCCCGAGGGCGAGGTCCTGCGTCTCGACGTGGTCCTGCAGAACACCGCCTCGGGCGAAACCATCGGTACGGTGTCGGGGACCGGCGCCGCGAACCGGCTCTTCTCGCTCGTCGACGACGCCGCGGCCCAGCTCCGCACCAGGCTCGGCCTGGAGCTCCCAGCGCCCCAGGCCGTGGCGGCAGCCGCGGCCGCGCTCCCCGCTCGGCCGGAGGCGGTGCGCCTGTACGCCGAGGGGCTCTTGAAGCTGCGGCACTACGACGCGCTCGGGGCCCGGCCTCTCCTGGAACAGGCGATCGCGAGCGAGGAGCGGTTCCCGCTCGCCCATGTGGCGTTGAGCCAGGCGCTGTCCGCCCTCGGTTACGATCCGCTCGCCGTCGCCGAGGCGAAGCGGGCTCTGGCACTCGCGGGCCACCTGAGCCGGGCGCAGCAGCTCGAAATCGCGGCCGGTCTGGCGGAAGCGCAGAAGGATTGGGCGACCGCCGCCACTACCGAGCGCTCCCTCCTCGCCTTCTTTCCCGACAACCTCGAATACGGGTTGAGCCTCGCCCGCACCCTGACCGCGGGTGGCAAGGCGGCGGAGGCGCTCGCCGTCATCGCCTCGCTGCGCCAGCACCCGCCGCCGGCGAGCCAGGATCCGCGCCTCGACCTGGCCGAGGCTGCCGCCAGCGGCGCGCTGTCCGATTGGCCGCGGGAGCTCGCGAGCGCCCGGCGCGCCGCCGAAGCGGCCCGCTCGCGGCACTGGGGGCTGCTCCTGGGCGAGGCGTTGCTCGACCAGGCCTCCGCCGAGAGCAGCCTCGGCCAGGCCCAGCTCGCCAATGGCGCCTGGCGCGAGGCGGCCCGTCTCTTTCATGACCTGGGCGACACCAACGCGGAGGCGAGCGCGCTCACCGGCATCGCCAATGCCGAGGCCGGCCGCGGCGACTACGACGGCGCGATCGCCGGCTATCGCCAGGTCCTCGCCACCTTCGAACGCACCGGCAACCGCAAGGGCGCTGCCCACGCCTGGAGCGACATCGCGAACATGAGCTGGCTAGCGGGGAACGTCGCGGAGAGCCTGGGGAGCGCCAGGAAGGAGCTGGCGCTCAGCCGTGAGATCAACGACCGCCGCGGCATCGTCTGGGGGCTGGGAGCGATCGGCAACGTTCTCGCGGACCAGGGGGAGATCGAAGCGGCTCTCCGGATGCAGACCGAGGCCCTGGCGATCAGCCGGGAGATCGGCGATCGCGGATACACGGCGTTCTGCCTCGGCTCCCTGGCCGACACCCATCTCGCCGCCGGCGACCTGGAGCCGGCGTACCAGGGGTACCGCGAGGCGCTGGAGCTCTGCCGGGGCCTCCACGATGCCGGCGGTGTGGCGCGGCACGAGGACGACCTGGCGACGGTGCTCCTCGCCGAGGGGCGCCTGGACGAGGCGGACCACCTCTTCGCTGCCACCTTGGCCGCGCGTCAGAAGGCGGGCGAGGAGGACACCGCGGCGGCGACGCGGATGAACCTGGCGCAGGTGCGAACCGAAGAGGGGCGCCCGGCGGAGGGCCTTGCCCTCGCCCGGCAGTCGACCCAGGCCTTCGAGGCGATGCATCAGTCGGGCAACACCGCCATGGCGCTCGCCGTCGGCGCGCTCGCCGAGGTCGGGCTGCATCAGAACGCCGCGGCGGCGGCGGACTGCCGGCGGGCTCGGGCCGCGATCGAGGGCAATCGGCAGAACCAGCCCCACCTCGTCGTCCTCCTCGCGGAGGCCCGGGTCGAGGCCGCCCTCGGCCACCTGGCAGAGGCCCGTGCGCTCGCCGAGGCCGCCCGCGCGAGGGCCGAGAAGGCGCGTTCTTCGGCCTCCGTCTTAGAGGCGAGGCTCGTCCTCGGCGAGATCGAGCTGCGGGAGCATTCAGCGGGGGCGAAAGGGGCGAAGGCGGCGAAGGCGGCGGAGGAGGACGTAAGGGTGAAGCGTCTTCAGGCGCTGGCCCGAGAGGCGAAGGCGAAGAGCTTCTTCCTGATCGCGCGGAAGGCGGAAGGTCTGGTCGCTCTGAGGGCAGGCCAGGGGACCCACAGGGGGGCTGGCTCGGTTTGATTCTGCGGGCGGGCTCGCCGTCTTCCCCCCAGCGATCTCCTGGATGGGACCGTTTGTGCCAAAATGGCAAGCATGGTGGACGAACCTCTAGAAACGTTGCGCCGGCTCTGTCTCGCCCTGCCGGAGACCAGCGAACGGCTCAGCCACGGCGAACCGGCCTGGTTCGTGCGCGGCAAGAAGACGTTCGTCACCTACGCCGACCACCACCACGACGACCGCCTGGCCTTCTGGTGCGCCGCGCCGGACGGCGCCCAGGAGGTGCGCGTCGCTGCCCATCCGGACCGCTTCTTCGTTCCACCCTATGTCGGCCATCGTGGCTGGCTCGGCGTGTACCTGGACCTGCCGGTCGACTGGGACGAAATCGCCGATCTCGTCGCCGACGCCTACGACAGGGTGGCTCCAAAGCGGCGGGTCAGGAACCCGGAGTAGCTTTGTCCCCTCTCCGGGCTTCCCCAGCACCGTAGAGAATGAGACTCTGTACCACCCCGGCCTGGCTGGGCCCCGCCCGTTCGGCGGATGCGCCCGAACCACCGTCACCGAGAACCACGAGACTGGAGGCAGAATGAAAGGCCTTACCGAGAGACTGGAAGCGAACCCGCTCCGCAAGGAGCTGATCCATCATCCGTTCTTCAAGGAGATGAAAACCGCTGACTTGACCCATGAGCAGGTAGGGGTCTTCCTCGGGCAGTGGTGGCATCCCCTGCACTACTTCCCCAACTTCCTCGGGCGTTGCATCGACGCCGTCCCGGCGCTCGCGATGAAGACCGCGTTCTGCAAGATCCTGAACCAGGAGCTGGGCGAGGGCAATCCGGCCAACGCCCACGAGCAGCTCTACATCAAGACGATGGAGGATGCGGGCTTCGACCGCGCCACCGTCTCTGAGGCGGCGCCCTTCGAGGAGACCCGCCTGATGGTCGAGCGCTATCGCGAAGCTTCGAGCAAGCGCCTTACCGCCCTGGGCTTCGTCTATGGCACCGAGACCGTCGACCTCGCCATGGTCGGGGGTGTCGGCAACGCCGTCCGGCGGGTCTCCGGCCTCAAGGACCTGCCCTGGGTCGACATCCACATCCAGCAGGAGCCCGATCACGTCGAGCAGGCCGGCGAGGCCCTCCAGAACGCCTTTACCGACGGCGAGGTCGCGACGATCGAAGCGAGCGCCGAGGAGCTCTGGAGCCTCTGGATCGCCTTCTTCGACCGCCTGCGGCAGGGCATGTTCCCGGACGCGGTGGTCCGCCCGGCGGCCGCCCGCACCGAGGAGTTGGTAGCGGTCTAGACCCGCATCACCCCGAACCCGTGAGAGAGCCTCGGTCCCGGCCAGGACCGAGGCTCTTCTTTTTGTGGGCCCGGAAGCGGCGGTGGTGCTGCGGGAAGGAGGCTTCTGTAACTGCTTTCAGGCGATCGTGTCGACGACGACTTTCGTCGGCCCGTACTCGCCGCGGTTCAGCGGATCTTCCTGGGTGCTGTCCCACTTGACCTTGACGGTATGAATGACCGGCCGTCCCCTGGGAGCAGGGAGGTTGGTGGGGGCGGTCCGCGACCAGGGGAGGCCGTTCGCGGGGTTCGTTACGGCCCCGGCACTGAAGCCGAAGTAGGAGGCAGCTCTCGTCGTCTTGTAGAAGTTGGCCTCGCCCACCATCTTGAACCACCCTTTGGTCGTGTCCTGGCCGCTCCCCAGTTGATCCACAACGGATGCCAGACTGAAGGAGTCGCCGCTGTCCGGTTCGTCCTGCCCGTTCGGCACGATCCAGGCCTCCCAGTAGGTGAGCCAGCCGTTGAGACGGGTCTCGCCGCCGCTCGTCGCCACGTAGGTGTCGATCTCGGCGGAGGACATGTTGTTGCCCGTGCCCACGTTCTTGATCAAGAAGGTTTTCTTGACCTTCTGGATGATGAGGCCGCGGCCCCGGACGCCCTGGAGCTTCCAATCGACGATCCGCTGGAACTCGCCGCAGATGGCTTCCTCGTCCGTGCCCGTCCGCTTACGAGCAAAGAGATTGCGGGCCGCCCCCGCGACCGGGACGGTTCGGCCGCCAGCGGGACCTCGGGCCGGCTGCACAGCAGCGGCGGGTGGGAGAAGGATCTGCGCCGGGGCAGGTCGTACGACATTCGGGGGCGGAGGTGGGGGAACGGCGATCCGGACCGGTCCTCGGGACGGCTGGACCGAAGCCGGGAGGTGGCTCCGCAACGCGGCCTGTATGTGGAGAGCCGGGTGCGGCTTCGCCTGGACCGCTCCCGGCGGCGTCAACCTGGCCGCGATCCGGACCAGCATGGCCTGGACATGCGGTGCCGGTTTCAGTCTCTCCGGAGCTGGAGGGGGTTGCGGGCCGCCCTTCGGCGGTGGTGCTTCTGTCATTCGAGCTGGCCGCTGTCGGCGACGACGATCTTCTTGCGCGTGGTGCCGCTCGGCGAGCCCAGTGCCTCGATCTGCTTGACCACGTCCAGCCCCTCGGTCACCCGGCCGAAGACGACGTGCTTGCCGTCGAGCCAGGGGGTGGAGACGGTGGTGAGGAAGAACTGCGAGCCGTTGGTGTTCGGCCCGGCGTTGGCCATCGAGAGGACGCCCGGCCCGGTGTGCTTGAGCTGGAAGTTCTCGTCCGCGAACTTGTTGCCGTAGATCGACTTGCCGCCGGTGCCGTTGTGGTTCGTGAAGTCGCCCCCCTGGCACATGAATTGGGGGATGACGCGATGGAAGCTGCTCCCCTTGTAGCCGAAGCCCTTCTCGCCGGTAGCGAGGGCGCGGAAGTTCTCCGCCGTCCGCGGCACGACGTCGGCATCCAACTCCATGACGATCCGGCCGAGCGCAACGCCGTCGGCCTCCATATCGAAGAATACGCGTGGTTTGCTCATGGAGCGAGACGATAGCACGCCGTCTCTTCTCTGTCTTCGGGTTGATATGCTTGCTTAGACTCCATCGACCCCGGTTCTACTAGGACGGGTACCGCTCTGCCATGCAGGGCGGACCCGTTGCCTGGTGGCCGGCTCGACTACTGCTCGTCCGCGGAGGGGCCGTAGATCGACGGCACCGGGGTGTCGGTCAGGCGCAGGTAGACGGAGAGCTGGCCGCGGTGGTGGATGGTGTGGCTGAGGAGCATGGTGCGAATGGCCCCGACCCGCGGCAGGCTGAAGATCACGTGGTCGCCGGCGCGGAGGGTCCAGGTCTGGGCGAAGGCGGCATCGTCGGCCTGGGCGATCGCCGCACGGCTCTTGATCACATTGGCGTCGAAGACGTCCAGCACCTCCTGGCGCGAGCGCGAGTCGAGGCGTTTGGGGGGCGCGGCGCCGGCCGCAGGCGTGATGTCGCGGAATTCGGTCGTGAGGACGGTCGCTCCCAAGCTCGAGAGCTCGGCCAGGTGGCTCGCCAGGCGGCCCAGGGTCATCGACTTCTCGTGCGGCTGCCAGCCCATCTTCTCCTCGGGGACCCGCTCCAAGAGCCGCCGGGTGGTTTTCATCTCGTTGTCGAACTCGGGGAGCAACGTCTGCGCTAGGCTCATTCAGACCTCCGGTCGTTAGGAGCCCCGATGGTAGAGAAAGCCGGGGCATAGGGCAACTCCGGCGCCGGGACGGACCTTTACTCCCGCGTCCGTTTTCCGGCTCGCCTCGAACGCTCTCGGGGCCCTCTTTCGGTCGCTGTCCTACTTGAGGCTCGCCAGAAACTCCAGGAAACGGCCGAGCTGCTGAAGGTAGAGGGGCCGGAGCTCCAGCGCTTTACGCACGACGAGCTGCAGCCGCAGAGGATCGAGCTTGAGGCCGTAGCCGGTGCGGAAGAGGTGCCGGAAACGGCGTAGCTCGTCCAACTTCTCATAGGCCTCCCCGTCGAGGACTGCCGGACGGAGAGGGCTCAGGTCCAGCAGCATACGCTGCAGGAGAGCCTGGTGCCAGGATGCCGGATCGAGTTGGTTTTCGAACGCCTTGGCGATGTTCCGAAAGACGTTCTCGAAGGCGGAGTAGAGGCCGTGGAGACGGTACGCAACTACGATCAGTCGATCCTGCCCCTCGGATTCGACCAGATCCGGCTCTCCCAACTCGCGGTAGAGACTCTCGATGGCGTTGAGATCAGCCGCGAGATTACGCTCCAGCAGCAGGAACTTCTCGTTCATAAACCTTCTCTCCCTCCTCCTCCACAGCGCGGGCGATCGGGCCTTCCCTCGGGCGCAGGTCGACATCCCGCTGGAGGTCCGATTCCAGGGCGCGCCAGAAGGGCGTCTCGACCGCGATGTCGTCGCAGTCCACGGCGATGTCGACATCGGAGGCGGGATGGAAACGGCCCGGCTGGACGACCGAGCCGAAGAGATAGACGGTGCGGATGGGAGGAAACTCCAGCGCTCGCCGGCGGATCGCCGCCTTGGCCTTCGCGAGCGTCTGGAGGCGCAGGGTCTCCCTCTCGCTGCGAGCCTCCTGCTCGCGCCGGGAATGGTATTCGCGGGATGAGGAGGTCGAGGTGGTCATGGCGCCTGAAGAGAGACGTAAGAGCCCGCCGCTGCCTTCTACGCCCGGGAGAGGTACTTGTCCTCGCGGGTGTCGACCACCACCCGGTTGCCGACCTCGACGAAGGGGGGGACGTTGACGACCAGGCCGGTCTCCAGCTTGGCCGGCTTGTAGGAGGCGCTGGCGGTGGCGCCCTTCATGCTCGGCTCGGTGTCGACGACCTCCAGGGTCACCGTGTTGGGGAGGTCGAGGCCCACCGCGCGCTCCTCGTAGAAGTCGATCGAGATCACCGTGTTGGGGAGGAGGTAGAGCATGGCGGTCCCCAGCACCTCGTCGTCCAGGCTGACCTGCTCGTAGTTCTCCTGGTTCATGAAGTGGTGGCCCGAGGAGTCGGAGTAGAGGTACTCCATGGGGTGGGTGTCGAGGATCGCCCGCTCCACCTTCTCGGTCGAGCCGAAGCGGTGCTCGAAGCTGTTGCCGCTCTTCAAGCTTCGCATCTTGGCCTGGACGAAGCCGCGCCAGTTCCCCGGCGTGACGTGCATGACGCTCATGATGCGGCAGATGTCCTTCTCAAAGAGGATGCACATGCCGGCGCGTAGGTGGGTCGCTGGGATCAAGTTCTTGAAACCTCCGTAGGGACTGCATTGAAAGAGCGGGCGGCGCCCGCTCTAGTGCTCCTCGTGCTCGGCGCGGCGGTGCTTGGCCGCCTCGGCGATGATCTTCTCCTGCACCGGCCGCGGGACCTCCTCGTAGTGCGAGAACTCCATGTGGAAGCTCGAGCGCCCCTGGGTCAGGGCGCGGAGGGTCTGCGCGTAGTTGAGCATCTCGGACATCGGCACCGTCGCCTTGATGACCTGGTTGCCGTTCTGTGCGTCCATCCCCTGGGGCCGGCCCCGCCGGTGCGACAGGTCGCCCATGATATCCCCCATGAACTCCTCGTTGGTCGTGATCTCGACCTTCATGATGGGCTCCAAGAGGGTCGGCCCGGCTTTCGCCATGGCGTCCTTGAAGGCGAGCGAGCCGGCGATCTTGAACGCCATCTCGGAGGAGTCGACGTCGTGGTACTGGCCGTCCAGCAGGCGGACCTTGAAGTCGACTACGGGGAAGCCGGCGAGGAAGCCTCGCCGCCTCGCCTCCTGGATCCCCTTTTCGACCGCCGGCCGGAAGTTGAGCGGGATGGCGCCGCCGAAGATCTCGTCCGCGAAGTGGAAGTCGCCGCCGCGCTCCAAGGGCTCCATCTTGATCTTGCAGTCGGCGAACTGGCCGCGGCCGCCGGTCTGCTTCTTGTGCCGGCCGTGCCCCTCGGCGGTCTTGGCGATGGTCTCCCGGTAGGGGACCTTCGGAGGGTGGAGGATGACCTCGACGTGAGAGCGGTGTTTGAGCTTGGCGACCGCGATCTCGATGTGGAGCTGGCCGGTCCCCGAGAGCAGGTGCTCGTGGGTGTCGGGGTCGCGGCTCGCCTTCAGGTTGAGATCCTCGTCCATCAGGCGCACCAGGGCCTCGCCGATTTTTTCCTCGTCGACCTTCGACTTGGGCTCGACGGCGAAGGCCATGGCGGGCTCCGGCACCTCGATCCAGTCGATCTGGACCGGCCGCTCCTTGGCGCAGAGGGTGTCGCCCGAGTGGGTCGCCTTGAGCTTGGCGACCCCGCCGATGTCGCCGGCGATCAGGGTCAGGACGTGGGCGCCGGTCTTCCCCTGGAGCTCCAGGAGGTGACCCAGCCGCTCGTTCTCCTCGGTCCGCGAGTTGTAGGCGGGGGAGTCGGAGTGGAGGGTGCCGGAGACGACCCGGAGGATCGAGATCTTGCCGGAGAAGGGATCGGAGAGGGTCTTCATGACGAGGGCGGCGACCGGCGCCGCCGGGTCGGCGGTCAAGGTGAGCGGCTCGCCGCCCATGTCGGTGGCCGGAAAGCCCTCGCGGTCGGCGGGGGAGGGGAGGAGGGCGACCATGGCGTCCAGGAGAGCGGCGGAGCCGATGCCGTGCCCCTCGGCCCCGACGACGACGGGGAAGAGCTGGCGCCGGGCGATCGCCCGGCGGAGGCCGGCCTCGAGATCGGCCTGCTCCAAGGTGCCGTTCTCGAAGAAGCCCTCCATCAGCTTGTCGTCGGTCTCCGCCACCGCCTCGACGAGCTGGGAGCGCAGGCGGCCGGCCTCGGCCTTGACCTCGTCCGCGGCGTCCGCCGGCAGATCAGCCGGCTCGGCCTTGCCGTTGCCGTCGCGGGTGAAGCGGTAGATCTTCCCCTGCACGAGGTCGATGACCCCCAGGAAGCCCGCCTCGCTCCCGACCGGCACCTGGATCGGCAGCACGCCGCGGCCGAAGCTCTTCTGGAGGCCCTCTAGAGCGCGGCCGAAGTCGGCCCGCTCGCGGTCCATCTTCGAGAGGTGGATCATCACCGGCAGACCGATCTCCTCGGCGTAGCTCCAGGCCTTCTCGGTGTTGACCTCGACCCCGGCGACGGCGTTGACGGCGAGGAGGGCGGAGTCGGCGGCGCGCATCCCCTGCTTGGTCTCGGTGAAGAAGATGCCGTAGCCCGGACAGTCGACGAGATTGACCTTGTGCTGGCGCCAGGGGACGAAACAGGTCGCGAGCCCGATCGAGATCTTCCTGCCGATCTCCTCGTGGTCGAAGTCGGAGAGGGTGTTGCCATCCTCGACCCGGTGGAGCCGGGTGGTGACCCCCCCGGTGTAGAGGAGGGCGCTGACCAGGGTGGTCTTGCCGGTGTCGTTGTGTCCTGCTACGGCGACGTTACGGATTCGTCCGGGATTCTCCACCTGCATTGTGGGCTCCTCCTCAGAAAATCAGGGGGGCAAATATACCACAGCGGTCGTTTGCAAACTGGCCGCTAAACAGTAGAGCGATTTGCCTTTAAGGCTTGCTTAGGTTTGACTCAAGAGCCCCTGGGCGCCTAGAATCGCCCATCCACCCGGCAGCGCGACAGCGCCACGACGATGCCTCTAAGCCCGACCAAGAACCCGACCCGCCTGGGCCGCTACGAGATCCTGGACGAGATCGGCAAGGGAGCCATGGGGGTGGTGTACCTCGCCAAGGACCCCCTGATCGGCCGCCTCGTCGCCCTGAAGACCTTCCGGATCGGCTATTCGTTGAAGGATCTGGAGATGGAGCAGTTCCGCGCCCGCTTCATGCGCGAGGCACAGAGCGCCGGCATCCTCTCCCACCCCAACATCGTCACCATCCACGACGTCGTCGAGGAGAGCGAAGAGGGGATCGCCTTCATCGCCATGGAGTACGTGCGGGGGACGAACCTCAAGGTCCTCCTCCAGCGCGAGGGCGGGCTCGACCTCGCCTATGTCGCCGGGATCCTGGAGCAGATCGCCGACGGGCTCGACTACGCCCACTCGAAGGGGGTCGTCCACCGGGACGTCAAGCCGGCCAACATCATCATCACCGCCGACAACCGGGCGAAGATCACCGACTTCGGCATCGCCCGGATCGACACCTCGAACCTGACCCAGGAGGGGCAGCTCCTGGGGACCCCCAACTACATGGCCCCCGAGCAGATCCTCGGCCGCGAGGTGGACCACCGGGCCGACATCTTCTCGCTCGGCGTCGTGCTCTACGAGATGCTCACCCGCCACAAGCCGTTCCAGGGTGAGAACCTGACGGTGGTCTCCCACCGCATCATCTACGACCACTTCACGCCGCCGCGGGACTATGTCGCCAACCTGCCGCGCGGGGTCGAGCCGATCCTCGCCCGGGTCCTCGACAAGGAGCCCGGCCGGCGCTACCAGCGGGCGAGCGAGATGGCGGCCGACCTCTGCCGCCTGGTCACCGAGCGGCAGACGTCCGAGTCGCTCAACGAGACCCTCTCGCTCGCCTCGATCGTCCTGCCGGCGACCTCGGCGACCCCCATGACCCCCATGGCCCCGACGCCCCCGTCATCCTCGCGATCCCCGCGATCGGGACGGAAGAGGGGACGGGCTCGGGCAGCACGATCTCGACCGTGCCCCCGCTCCCGGGCTCGCCGGGCGCCGCCCTGCCGCCCCCGGTAGCTTCCGGGCGCCGTCTCGCGCCGCTCCTCGTCGGGGCCGTCCTCCTCCTGATCGCCGCGGTGGCCGCCGGCTGGTGGTGGACCGAGCGGCAGCCGGGCCGGGCGGCGGCGGTTTCGAAGGTACCTCCTCCGGTCGTCCGGAAGGTCGTCCCCGATCCCACCGCGGTGCGTCTGCAAAACGAGGCCGCGGCGCGCGCTGCCCAGGCGGCCCAGGCGACCGAGTTGGCCCGGCAGGCGCAACAGCAGGAGATCGACGATCATCTGGAGCAGGCGCGGGCCGCCTTGACGGGCAAGCACTACGACGACGCGGCCGCCGCCGCCTCGGCGGTCCTCGCCCTCGCTCCCGGGAATACCGACGCCCAGGGCATCCTGGCCACGGCCGAGAAGGCTGGCAAGGCCGAGAAACGCCGGCGGGATCGGGCGGCGCAGGCCCGGGAGGCGAGCGCGCGTCCCAAGCCGGTCGAGACCCTGCCCCCCGTGCCCCGGCCGGCCACCCCCACGCCGGCGGTCGTGGCGCCGGTGCCAACCGACGCCACCCTGGCGGTCAACTTCTTCACCAACCTGCCGGAAGGGGTCCTGGTCGTCTACGTCAACGACCGCCAGGTGATGCGGGAGTCGTTCGAGTACTACACGAAGACCGGCTTCCTGCGGTCCAAGCCGAGCAAGGGGTGGGTGCGCAACAAGTACCAGGTGCCCGTGGGTACGGCCGCGATCCGCGTCTACGTGAGCTACAGCGGTAAGCGGACGGAGGTCAAGAGCCTCTCCGGCAACTTCTCCGGCGGTGCCCTGCGGACCCTGAACGCCACCTTGAACGAGGACGGGTCGCTCACCGCCCGCTTGGACTAGGGGTTCGCCTGGACCGGCGCGCTCCGTTCCCAGACCTGGAGCTCGCCCAGCCCGCGGAGCTGGGGCTCCAGCACGTCGGCCGGTCCCACCGCGACGATCGCGAGGTGCTCGGGGTCCAGGTGGCGCTCGGCCACCCGCAGAATGTCCCCCTGGGTGACCGCCGCGAGGCGATCGAGATGACCGTCGTAGTGGTCGTCGGGCAGGCCGTAGACGGCGAGGATCTCCAGGCGCTTGGCGAGGTCGGAGATGGTCTGCAGGGTGTAGGGGAAGATCCCCGCCAGGTAGTTGCGCGTCTCCTCCAGCTCGTCGCTCGCCACCTTCTCCTCGCGGATGCGGGAGAGCTCCCCTAAAACCTCGCGTGCGGCGGCCCCCGTCGACTCGGTGGCGACCGCCGCCCCGGCGACGAACGGCCCGGGCCCGAGCCGGGTCACGAAGCGGGTCGAGGCGCCGTAGGTGAAGCCGTGCCGCTCGCGGAGGTTCAGGTTGACGCGGCTGGTGAACTTGCCGCCGAGGAGCGTGTTCATCACCATCAGCGGTGTGTAGTCCGGGTCCCGGCGCGAGATCCCCACATGGCCGAGGCGGAGCTCGGTCTGGGCCGCCCCTGGACGGTCGACGATGTGGACCGTGATGCCGGAGAGGGGCGCCGGGCGGATCTCGGGCGGTGGGGGAGAGGTCCGCCCCGGATCGCCGCCCAGCATCTCCTCGACCTCGCCGAGCAGCTCCTCCGGATCGAGGTCGCCGACGGCGATGAGCGCCGAGCCGGAGACCGAGTAGTGGGCGGCGTAGAATTCCAGGACCTCGTCGCGGGTCAGGGCGGCGACGCTCGGCTCGTCCCCGAGGAGCGAGTTGGCGTAGACCGTACCGCTGAAGATCTCGGCGTTGAGCCGGTCGTCGGCCTGGCTCGACGGGTCGTAGCCGCGGCGGAGGATCTCGGTCAACCGCTGGCGGCGCAGGCGCTCGATCTCGCGCTCCGGGAAGACCGGCTCGGTCAGCACCTCGGCGAGGAGGGCGAGACCCTGGCGGCGGTGGGAGGCGAGGAGGCCGGTCCCGAGGTAGCCCTCGTCCCAGTCGGCGCCGGTGGTGAGATACCCCCCCAGCTCCTCGACGTGGGCCGCGATCTCGAGCGAATCGCGCTTCGCCGTCCCCTCGTCCAGGAGCGAGCCGGTCAAGGTGGAGAGACCGGACCGCCCCGCCGGGTCGTGCTGGGCGCCGGCCGGGAGGACGAGCTCCAGGCTGACCAGGGGCACCCCGGGAAGGTGCGCGGCGTAGACCGTGAGCCCGTTTTTGAGCCGCCGCTTGAGAAATGCGGGAAACCGGAAGGGGTGGATCTCCCCCGGGACGGGCGGGAACTCGCGCTGGACCGGGGGTCGGGTCATGAGGCGGCGCTCCTCGGCACGACCGCCACCCGGACCCGCTCGTCCGGCGTGAAGTGGGCCGCGGCGTAGTCGAGCACCTCGCGCGCCCCGAGCTCGCTGTAGCACTCGACCTCCCGTTCGAGACCGCCCGGATCGTCGAAGTAGGTGGCGAACTGCGAGAACAGGTCGGCCCGGGTGTCGAGCTTCTGGAGGGCGCTGTAGTAGTCGGTCAGCACCTTGTTGCGCGCCCGCTCGAGGTCGCTCTCGGCGAGCGGCTCGACGGCGATCCGGTCGAGGTGCTCGAGGATCGCCGTCGACAGGGTCTCGGGGGCGATCCCCGGCCGGGCGGTGGCGATGACGACGAAGGTGCCCACCGCCTCCGCCGGGTCGACGTAGGCGACGACGTCCTGGGCGATCTGGCGGTCGTAGACGAGGTCACGGTAGAGCAGGCTCGACTTGCCGGCCGAGAGGGCCGAGGCGAGGAGGTCGGCGGCGTACCACAGAGGCTGGCCGTAGGCCGGAGCGCGGAAGCCCAGGTAGACGCGGGGCAGCCGCACGTCGTCGGAGAGCACCTCCATCCGCTCGCCGCCTAAGGGCGGCAGGGGGGGCTTTACCTTCTCGACCGGCGGGCCGGCGGGGATGTCGCCGAAATAGTCTTCGATGCGCAGCAGGGCGCGGTCGGGGTCGAAGTCGCCGGCCACCGTCAGCACCGCGTTGCTCGGGGTGTAGTAGGTGCGGAAGAAGGCCCGCACCTCTTCCAAGGTGGCGGCGGCGATGTCGTCCATATAGCCGATCACCGGCCAGTGGTAGGGGTGCTCGGCGGGGTAGAGCAGCTCGTGCAGGCGCTCGCTCGCCCGGCCGTAGGGCTGGTTGTCCACCCGCTGGCGGCGCTCGTTCATCACCACCGAGCGCTGGTTTTCGAGGGTCGCCTCGGTGATCGCCGGCAGCAGGAATCCCATGCGGTCCGACTCCAGCCACAGCCCGAGGTCCAGGTGGTGGGCAGGGAGGGTCTCGTAGTAGTTCGTGCGGTCGAACCAGGTCGAGCCGTTGGCCACCCCGCCGACCTGCTGGATGTAGCGGAAGTGCTCGTGGGTCTTCACGTGCTCGCTGCCCTGGAACAGCATGTGCTCGAAGAGGTGGGCGAAGCCGGTGCGGCCCGGCCGCTCGTTCTTCGAGCCGACGTGGTACCAGAGGTTGACCGCCACCAAGGGGAGGCTCCGGTCGTGGTGGAAGACGATGCGGAGGCCGTTGCCGAGCTGGTGCTGGGAGACGCGGAGGTCGGGTTTCGAAGAGGCCATGTATAGAGAAGGATGCGAAGATCGCGCCGGATATTCGGGGAGACCTCCGCAGTGTATGGAGAGGGCGCGCCGGGTGTCAATCGAGGGTACTGGGTCCGTTTGAACCTGCGGGCGGTCTCCTTCGGGCGCTCCGCGCAGCCAGCGGCAGAGGATCGTCCGTCCTCGGATTCAAACGGACCCAGTACCCAAGCGAGGTTTTTCGCATTCATTCTCTGCATTTTCATGAGGGGCTTGACTTTACGCTGAGTTACCGCTGATACTTGTCGGCATGGAAAAAGAGAAAGCGATCTACCTCACGGAGACCCAGAAGTCTATCCTCGAATTTCTCGAGGAGTACACCCGGGAGCGTGGTATCGCTCCCACCCACCGAGAGATCTGCGCCCGTTTCGGCTACTCCTCCTACGGCACCGTCTACAAGCACCTGAAGCTCCTCCAGGAGAAGGGCTTCCTGCGTCGCGACTGGAACCAGAAGCGCGGCATCGAGCTGATCCGCGCCATTCCCGGCGGCGGTACCGGGGCCGACAAGGAGCTGCCGTTCTACGGCCTGATCGCGGCCGGCAAGCCGATCGAGGCCCTGAACGGCAACGAGCGGCTGGGCGTCCCGGCCCACCTCCTGACCGGCCGGCCGGGGGACCACTATGTCCTCCGGGTGGTCGGCGAGTCGATGGTCGAGGAGGGGATCTACGACGGCGACTACGTCATCGTCCTCCGCCGCGAGCGCGCCGAGCCGGGGGAGATGGTCGTCGCCCTGATCGGCGACGATGCGACGCTCAAGCGTTTCTACCCCGAGGGGGAGACCGTCCGCCTGCAGCCGGCGAACGCCGCCATGAAGCCGATCCGGGTGCCGGCCAAGGACGTGCGGGTCCAGGGCGTCGTGGTCGGGCTGATGCGGAAGTTCTAGGGGGGCGGTCGGGAGAGGGGGGTAGGGGTGTAGAATGTGCGACCTGACCCCCAGGCCATGGAATTAGACGCGCTCCTCAAGCTGATGACGGACAAGGGGGCTTCGGATCTCCATCTGAAGCCGACCCGGCCGCCGCTCCTCCGGATCTCGGGGCGACTCCTGCCCATCGAGTCGCCGCCGCTCCGCCCGGACGAGCTCACCGAGATGCTGCAGCGGATCCTCACCCCGCAGCAGAAGGCGCGGCTCGAAGAGCGGATGGCGGTCGACATCGGCTACGGCGTCCGCGGGCTCGCCCGCTTCCGCGGCAACCTCTACATGCAGCGCGGCACGCTCGCCGCCTCCTTCAGGCGGGTCCCCTACGTCATCAAGTCGGTCGAGTCGCTGGAGCTGCCGCCGGTGATGCTCGAGTTCTGCACCATGCCCATGGGGCTCGTCCTCATCACCGGCCCCACCGGCAGCGGCAAATCGACCTCGCTCGCCGGCCTCATCGCGCACATCACCCAGACCCGGGCCGTCCACGTGATCACCATCGAGGACCCGATGGAGTTCCTGTTCACCGACGACCTCGCCTCGATCTCCCAGCGCGAGGTGGGCACCGACACCATCAGCTTCTCCGAGGCGCTCAGAAACGCCATGCGCCAGGACCCCGACGTCATCATGGTGGGCGAGATGCGCGACCCGGAGACCGTGGCGACCGTCATCACCGCCGCCGAGACCGGTCACCTCGTCTTCTCGACTCTCCACACCAACACCGCGCCGCAGACGATCGACCGCATCCTCGACACCTTCCCGGCCGACCAGCAGCCGCAGGTGCGCTCGCAGCTCGCCCAGGTGTTGAAAGCGGTGGTCACCATGAAGCTCGTCGAGCGCCAGGACGGCACGGGGATGGTCGCGGCGCTCGAGATCCTCGAAGAGCTCGCCCAAGATCTCCAAGCTGATCGAGACCGGCGAGATCAGCGCCATCCACGAGGAGCTCGAATCCTCGGTGGCCTACTTCCGTATGCAGTCGATGAACCAGTCGCTCCTCGCCCTCATGGTCCACGGCACCATCTCCTACGCCGAGGCCATGAAGCAGTCGAGCGACCCCGAGGACCTGCAGCTCAAGCTCCGTCGGATGTTTCCCAGGCTTGAGGTGCGCGAAGGAGAAGAGATGCCCGCGACCTCCGACTTTTCCCAGATCGTCGAGCTCCTGCAGTTCCGTAAGCTCTTCGAGGAGCAGGAGGAGAAGGTCAAGCTCCGCCTGGCCGAAAAGGATCAGGAGATCGGAGAGATCCAGGCGGCCCTGACCGGGCGCGACCGCCAGCTGGAGGACCTCGGCCAGCGTCTCCAGGAGGCGGCCCAGGACCGCGAGAAGCTGCGCGGCGACTACGCTCGCCTCCGCCAGGAGGCGCAGGAGAAGATCGACAAGCTGATGGAGCGGATCAAGGAGCTCAATCAGCGCCTGATGGGCGGCAGCGCCGAATCCTCGGGCGAAAAGAAGACCGGCATCTTCCGCTAGCGTAGTGCGTCGTAAATACGGCGGACGAGGTCGGCAACAGGTGAGAAGGAGCGCGACGTAGATCGCTCACCCCGTCTTTTCTGCCCACCCGTGATACCAGACCTCGACCGCCGCCGTCGTGAAGCCCTCCCGCTGGTAGGCCCGCTGCGCCCGTACGTTCCTCCCCTGGGTCACGACACTCACCCTTTCGATCCCCTCCCCGGCGAACCAGGCGAGGGCCTCCCGGATCAACCGGCCGCCCAGGCCCTTCCCCTGGGCCGCGGGAGCGATTCCGAGGAGCCCGATCCGCGGCGGTCCCTCGCGGTGGCAGGTGATGTAGCCCGCGGCGTGGCCGTCGACCTCGGGGACGAGGACGCGGTCGGCCTCGCCCCTCACTGCGTTCTCGATCCAGGTCGCATAGAGGGCGTCGCAGCGCTCTCTCGGGAAATGGCCGTCGTAGTAGAAGCGGCTGTCGACGTGGTTCTCCCGCGCCAGGGCCTGGAGGCGGGGGAGGTCCCGCTCCTCGGCGGGCCGGATGCGGACTCCGTTCGCCGGCTCCGCCGTCTTTCTGAGAGCGCCGCGGCGCTCCAGGGTGACCCGGAGGTCGACCATCCGGAAGCCCTCGTCCTCGGCGCTGCGGATCGTCTCGGCGTCGGTCAGGTCGGCGAGGAGATAGAGGCAGTCGATCCGCTCCTCCTGGCGAAAGGCGCGGATCGCCGCGACCGCTGCCGCGTCCAGCCGGTGGGGGAGGACGCTGCCGATCCGCACTCCGAAGAACTCGGAGTCCCAGGGGAGATAGCGGCAGACCTCGCCGGCCATCACTTGCGGTGCGAGACGGTCGTGCGGACGGTGTAGGGCGGGCTGTCCATGAGCCGCAGGTGGATGCGGGCCACGTACTCGCCGAGGATGCCGAGGGAGAGGAGCTGGACGCCGGAGAGGATCGCGACGAGCGAGGCGATCATGGCGAAACCGGGCACCGCCACCCCTTCTAAAAGAGTCCGGCCGACGACCCAGACCAGGGCGCCGAAGCCGAAGAGGGTGAAGAGGAGGGCGAGGAGGCTCGCCAGGCGGAGCGGCAGGACCGAGAAGCCGGTCACCATGTTGAGGCCGTGGCGGACGAGCTTGCGGAAGGTGTAGTTCGAGACCCCGGCCCGGCGCCGCTCGTGGCGGATGGGGGCGGCCCGGAACCGCGTCGTCCCCCAGGTGAGGAGGACGTCGATCGGGATTCCGCCGTGCGCCCCGGCGAAGGCGTCGCGCAGGCGGGTGCGGAAGACCCGGAAGGCGGAGACCATGCGCGCCGTCTCCGCCCCCATGGTGCGCTCCATGGCGAGCTTGGTGAGCTGCGAGGCGGCGTCGCGGAGGAGCCCGTGCTGCTCTTCCTCCGCCGTGCCGTAGACGACGTCGGTCGCCGGATCGAGGAGCGCGAGGAGCGCCGGGATGTCCTCGGGCCGGTGCTGCAGGTCGTCGTCCAAGGTGATCGTCACCTCACAGCGGGCCGCCCGGATGCCGCAGAGGAGGGCGTTGTGCTGGCCGTAGTTGCGCATCAGGTCGATGCCGGTCACCCAGCCGTAGCGGGAGGTGAGCTCCTCGATCACCGCCCAGCTCCGGTCGCGACTGCCGTCGTTGACGAGGAGGACCTCGAACTCGGCGAACGCCGGGGCGAGCACCGCAGCCAGCCGCTCGATCAGCTCGGGGAGGATCTCGGCGCTGTTGTAGACCGGGATGACGACGGAGCCGGTGGTCATGGGGAGAGCCGCCGCCCTTCGATCAGCACGTTGGCGTAGGGGGTCCCTTGAGACATCGGCGCCAGGATCGCTTCAAAGCCGCGCTCGGCGAGGAGCCGCTGCCACTCGCTGGCGGTGCGGAAGTGGAAGCGCTGGCGGAAGTGGCCGCGGGCGAGGGAGCAGAGCCGCTCGGCGGCCCGGGTCCGCCCGAAGGCCGCCCCGGCGGCGACATCGGCCTCGCGGAGGATCAGGAGGCCGCCTGCCGGGACCGCCGCCGCCACCCGATCGAGCAGCGCCTCCTGCTCCGCGGCGCTCAGATAGTGGAGGACATCCAAGAGGAACACGACCGTGGACTCCGGGAGAGCGGCCTGGCGCAGGTCGTCGACCTCGATCGTCGCCCGCTCTCCCAGGGCGAGGCTCGCCGCCCCGGCGATCTTCGGCCGTCCCTCGATGCCATGGAGGAGGAGGCCCGACGGGGGGATCGGCCAGCCCTCGGGATAGACCCCGCGCGCGGCCTGCTCGCGGGCTCCGGCGAGGAGAGCGAGGAGGATGCCGCGGCCGCAGCCGAGGTCCAAGAGCCGGCCCGCGGTGGGCAGGCCGCCGCGGGCGAGGAGGTTGAAGTAGAGCGGATCGTGCCGCAGCTTGCCGCGCACGAACTCCCAGGCGAAGACCCCGGCGTCGATGTAGCAGCGGGAGATCTCGTCGACCAGGGAGTCGATGATCGTGCTCTTGCGCTTCCGGCGGACGACGAGGAAAGTGATGAGGGCGAAGAGGGCCGCGAGGACACCGCCCACGACGGCGCTGCCGGTGAGGAGATCGAGCCCGAGTGTTGAGGCTCACCCGCCGGACGTCGGCCAGGTGGAGGGCGAGAAACGGCGCGCCGCGGAGCCTACGCCCCACCTGGATCTCGCCGATGACGAGGAACGGCCAGATCAGGGGGAGGCTGATGTGGGAGGCGAGGTAGGTTTTGATCTGGTTCAAGCGGAAGAGCCGGGAGACGCCGATGCAGAGGGCGAGGTGGAAGCCGAAGAAGGGGGTGCAGCCGATGAACACCCCGACCCCCACGGCCGCCGCCTGGCGGCCCGGCGAGTCCGCCGCCGTGCGGAGCTTGTAGAGCAGCTCGAGGAGGGGCCGGGTGAAGCGGAAGCGGGGCTTCGCCGGTTTCACGGCGTGGACCGTCTTCTCGGTGCTCCCGGCCGGGGGGTTCGCCAAGCGCCTACTCCGCCCCGGCCGCAAACGGCACCGGGGTAAGACCGCGGCGGGCGATGCCGTCGAGCACCCGCGGCAGGGCTTCCAAGACGACCGGCGCCCCGCCCGGCGTCCGCGCCACCGTGGGACCGTCGTGGAGGAGGAGGACGTCGCCCGGCGCAAGGCCGGAGAGCAGGCGGCCGGCCACCCGACGGGCGTGCCCGTCGACAGTGTCGTAACCGCGCCGGGTCCAGGAGGTGAGGGAGAGGCCAGCGGCGGCGAGGACGGGATCGAGGAGGGGGTTGCGGAAGCCGGCCGGGGCGCGGAAGAGGCGCGGCGCTCCCGACTCGGAATCGCCAGCGATCCCCGCCAGGACCTCCTGAGCCTGCCGGACCTCCCGCGAGAGAGCCCGCCAGGGGTAGAGGGCGAAGCTGTTGGGATGGCTCCAGGTGTGGTTCTCCACCCGGTGGCCGCGGCGGACGATCTCGGCGGTGAGATCGGGGTGCGCCGCGGCGCGGCGGCCGACGAGGAAGAAGGTCGCCCGCGCCCCGTGCTCGGCGAGCCGGTCGAGCACCCGTGGGGTCACCGCGGGGTCGGGACCGTCGTCGAAGGTCAGTGCCACCTCGCCCCGCCGGGCCGCCGCCGCCGGCAGCCGGTTCAGGTTCGGACCCAGCCAGGTGGACCGCGGCCAGAGGCCGTTCGCGGCGATCGCGCAGTGGTCGGCGAAGAACGCCCCGGCGATCCACCGCCAGTGCCGCGGCGCGACCGCCAGGGCGGCGAGGCCGGCGACGTGGAGGAGCCCGGAGGCGGCGAGGAAGGGGGTGGGGCGCCAGGGCTCCATGGTCAATCCACCCGCTCCCCGCCGCGCTCCGCTCCCGCCGCTCCACCCCCCTCACCGCCCCCGCCGGACAGGGCGAGGAGGGCCGGACGATCGAGCTTGCCGCGCGGCGTGCGGGGCATCTCGGGCACCAGGAGGACGCTCCGCGGCACCTTGTGGGCCGCCAGGTGACCGCGGCACCAGTGGAGCACCTGTTCCAGGCTGACCGCCCCGGGCCGGCAGGCGATCACGGCCCGCACCGCTTCCGAGCCGCGCCCGGCTATTTTCACCCCGAGGACCGCCACCTCGTCGACCCCGGGGAGCTCCGCGAGCACCGCTTCCACCTCACGGGGGTCGACCTTCTTCCCCTTGACGTTGATGAGGTCGTCGAGCCGGCCGCGGAGGACGAGCTCGCCCCCCTGCCAGCCCGCGAAGTCGCTGGTAACGAAGCAGCCGTCGGCGAGCCGCGGGTCGGCATCGGGCACGTAGCCTTGGGCGACCGACGCCGAGCGTACGGTGACCCGTCCACTCGCTTCGGCGTCCTCGGCGCTCTCGGCGCTCTCGGCGGTCGGAGCGCCGTCCCCAACGGAGGACGTCAGGGTGACCGCGACACCTTCGACCGGGGTCCCTACCGTCCCGCGCTCGCCGGCCCCGCCCTCGCGGTCGTAGCAGATGCCGCCGCACTCGCTGGCGCCGTAGAAGACGTGGACGGGGAGGCCGAAGACCTCGCGGAAGCGGCGCGCCATGGCGGGCTTCATGGGAGCCCCGGCGGTGATTACGAGGCGGAGCGAGGACGGCCAGGCCGGTGGGTGGGAGAGACCGAGGAGCGCCTCGACATAGGCCGGCACGGTGGGGAAGACGGTGGCCCCGGCCGCCTCGGCCGCGGCGAACGGGGCGAGCAGGTCGTGCTCCTCCGGCAGGACCAGGGGCGTACCCCTGAGGAGGGCGGGGAGGAGGAGGCTCGACAGGCCGTAGGAGTGGGACATGGGGACCGCGGCGAGCAGCCGGTCGGAGGGCAGGAGGCCCATCGAGGCGGAGAGCGCGGCGTCGTCGGCGACCAGGGCCGCCGAGGGGGTGGCGATGCCCCGCGGGGTGCCGGTCGAGCCCGAGGTGAGCTTGAGGACGGCGGTCCCCGGCAGAGAGAGAGGCAGGCCGGAACCGAGCTCGGCGAGCGCGAAGTCCGCCGCCCCCGCGGGCCAGCAGCTCCGGCAGCGCAGGAGCGCCGCGGCGCCGAGCGAGCGGGCGATGCGGAGCGACTCGGTCTCGGGGGCCTGGGCGTCCAAGAGGAGGGCGGGGAGGCCGGCGCGGAGGAGGGCGAGGAGCGCCGCCGGGAGCCCCGGCCCATTGCAGGCCGCCAGAGCCACCACCTCGCCCGGCGCGAAGCCCCCCGGCCGCCCGGCGAGGACCTCGCCGGCCGTTCGCGCCAGGCCGTCGACCTCGCCGACCGTGGCCGCGATCGTACCCGAACGCCGCGGCGCGATCAGCAGGGGTGCTGCAGCGGCCCGCCGGACCAGGGCGTCGAAAGCGGAGAGAATGGGATCCTGGGCACTCACTGCCACGGGTGGCTCGGGCCTCCTGGGAAGATGTCGAGAAGCGCCGATCCTACCATCTCCAAGGGCTGGCTCCGCGGCTTGGAGGTCGCTGGGACCCCCAGGGGCGCAGGGATTGCAAGGCGGAACCCAGGCACGGTAGCATACCGCCCTTGTGCGCCGGTCAATTTGAGGGGTTGACCGCACATTTCTCACTATGTGCGCAGATTCGACTTGCGTCGAGCTGTGCTCTTCCGCTCCGGCCTTTAAGGGCCACCGCGGGGCGACAGTGCTACGAGGTTACCTGATATGTCTGAAGTACAAGCAACCTCGTCCCGGATCAAGCAGCTGATCGTCACCAGCTTGAACCTGGACGGTGTCAAACCCGAGATGATCGAGGACGACGCGCCCCTCTTCGGGGAGGGTCTGGGTCTCGACTCGGTGGACGCCCTGGAACTGGTGGTCGCCCTCGAGAAGGAGTTCGGCATCAAGATCAAGAGCCAGGAGCTCGGGCGCGAGGTCTTCTCGTCGGTCGCCAGCCTGTCCCAGTTCATCGAGGGCCGGAGCTAGTCTGGACTCTCCACGGTCTCTGCCAGAGAGCCGAACGAGCCGGCGGGTAGCGGTCACCGGTCTGGGGGTGGTGTCGGGCCTGGGCTGGGGCGTCGCTCCGTTCTGGGCGGCGCTGCGGGCCGGGCAGACCAGCCTCGGTCCCTTCGCGCGCTTCGACCACTCCGGCCACCGCACCCACGTCGCCGCCCAGGTCCCCGCGCCGCCGCCGGGGTTGGCCGCCCGCTACCCGCGCTGGTCGCGCCTCTCGCAGGCCGACCGCTTCGCCCTCGCGGCGGTAGACGAGGCCCTGGCCCAGGCGGGGCTCCCAAGCTTCGCCGATCCCGACCGGGTGGGGGTCTTTTTCGGCAGCAGCACGGGGGGGATGTACGAGGGCGAGCTCTTCTTCGCCGATCTCCTGGCGCGCTCGGAACGCCGGCCGGGAGGTTCCTCGCGGACCCACCTGGCCCTCCTCGCCTCGCAGCCGGTCTCCGGCCCGGGGGACGAGCTTGCCCGTCACCTCGGGGTGACGGGGCCGGTCGAGACCCTCTCGTCCGCCTGCTCCTCGGCCACCCTCGCCCTCGGTGCGGCGCTCGACGCTCTGCGCTCCGGCGAGGTGGATCTCGCCCTGGCCGGCGGCTCCGACGCTCTCTGCCAGCTCACCTATGCCGGTTTCAACGCGCTCCGCGCCGTTTCCGAGAGTCCCTGCCGTCCGTTCCGCGCCGGGCGGGAGGGGATGTCGGTGGGGGAGGGGGCGGCGGTCCTCGTCCTGGAGCCGCTCGCGCGGGCCCTGGCGCGCGGGGCGGTCCCCTTGGCCGAGCTGGCCGGCGCCGGGGCCTCCTGCGACGCCCATCACATGACCGCCCCCGACCCCAGCGGCCGGGGGGCGGCGGCGGCGGTGGCCGCGGCGCTCTCGGACGCCGGGATGGAGCCGGGGGAGATCGACTTCATCAACGCTCACGGCACCGGCACGCCGCTCAACGACGCCGCCGAGTGGCGGGCCTTCGAGCGCGTCTTCGGCGAGCGCTTGAAGGATCTGCCGCTCACCGCCACCAAGGCCATCGTCGGCCACCTCCTGGGATCGGCGGGCGCCATCGAGGCGGTGGCGACCGTCCTCTGTCTGGCGGCGGCGGAGGTTCACCCCACCCCCGGCTGGGGGCCGGTCGATCCGGAGCTGCCGGTGCGGCTGGTGGAGGGGGCGCCGCTGCCGCTCGCCGCCCGCGCCGCGGTCTCCACCAACCTGGCCTTCGGGGGCTCGAACGCGGCCCTCGTCTTCTCCCGAGCGGGCCGGGGATCTTGAGCCGCCGAGTCGTGGTGACCGGGCTCGGCACGGTGGGCTCGTTCGGGGGCGGCCGCGACGACCTGGCGGCGGCTCTCCTCGCCGGCCGTCCTCACCTGTCGCCGGTCGACCGCTCCGCCGGCTACCACCAGCCCGGGGGAGCGGGGAGGGCGGCGCTCCTCGACGGCTACGACCTTTCGAGCTGGGTGCCGCCGCGCGAGGGGCGGCGCATGAGCCCCCCCTCGAAGCTCGCCCTGGCCGCCGCCCGCATGGCGCTCGGCGATGCGGGTCGGGAGAGCACTGCCGGTGCCGGCGATCTGTCCGCGGCGGTGGTGGTGATCTCGACCGCCTTCGGCCCCTGCTCCTACACCGAGAGCCTCTTGAAGCAGATTCTCGACAGCCCGGAGTCGGCTTCTCCCTTCCTGTTCACCGAGAGCGTCGCCAACGCCCCGGCGGCTCAGATCGGCATCGCCACCGGCGCCCGGGGGGCCGGGATCACCATCGCTCAGCGCGAGGCCGGCCCCCTTCTCGCCGTCGCCCGCGGGGCGACGGAGATCGCCGCCGGCCGCGCCCCCCTGGCCCTCGCCGGGACGGTCGAGGAGATGACGCCGCTCCTCCACTCCGTGCTCGACCGCTTCGGGGCCCTCGCCCACCCCGAGGAGCTCGCCAGCCCCTTCGACCGCCGGCGGGGAGGGTTCCTCGCCGGCGAGGGGGCCACGGTTCTCGTCCTCGAGGAGGAGACCCCGGCGACCCCGGCGAGCGCGGGGCGGCGTCGACCGCTCGCCCACCTCCTCGCCTGGGGGCGGGCCTTCGACCCCTCGGCGACCGCGGCCGGCTGGGGGGAGGGGCACGCCGCCCTCGCCCGCGCTCTCCTCGGCTGCCTCGCCCGCGCCGGCCTCACCCCCGGGGACATCGACCTCGTCGTCTCCGGCGCCTCGGGGGCGAGGGCGGGCGACCGCCTGGAGGCCCTGACCCTGAAGGCGGCCTGGGGGGAGCGGCCGCTCCCGCCTATCGTCACCCCCAAGGCGGTGACCGGCGAATACGGCGGCGGCTTCCTCGCGGCGGCGGTCTTGGCCGCCGCCGGCGTCCCCTTCGGGCCGACCTCCGACTTCGCCGAGGTCGATCCCGAGCTCGGCATCCTCCCCCACGACGGCGGACCCCTGCCGGCCCCGGCCCGGGTGCTGGTCTCGACCCTCGCCGCGGGGGGCGCCGCCGCCTGGCTGGTGTTCGGCGCGGCGGGCGCGGGGGAGACCCGATGACCTCGCTCGACCAGGTCGCCGTCGCCATCCCCGCCTACCAGGCGGCACCCACCGTGGGCCAGGTGGTGCGCGACGTGCTCGGCGCCGGGCTCGCCATCCTGCCCGAGGTGCTGGTCGTCGACGACGGTTCGACCGACGCCACCGCGGAGGAGGCGCGCCGGGCCGGCGCCCGGGTGATCTCGCTCCCCAGGAACCAGGGGAAGGGAGCGGCTCTGGCCGCCGCCTTCGCCGACCTCTTCGGCCGGGGCGCCACCGCGGTGGTGACCCTGGATGCCGACGGCCAGCACCTCGCCCACGAGATCCCCAAGCTCCTGGCCGCGGCGGCGCCGGACGCCGACCTGGTGCTCGGTGTCCGCGATCATCTGTTCACCAACATGAGCCGGGTGCGGCGGGCGAGCAATCGGCTCTCCTCGCGGGCCATCTCCTTCGCCGCCGGCCAGCCGCTCGCCGACGTGCAGACCGGCTTCCGCTTCTACTCGCACCGCCTGATCGAGCGGGTCGGCTTCCCCGAGGCCCGTTTCGAGGCGGAGAGCGCGGTGGTGGTGCGGGCGGCCCGCGCCGGCTTTACGGTGCTGACGGTGCCGGTCAAGCTCGGTTTCGCCGACGGCCGCACCACCAGCCACTACCGCCCGCTCCTCGACAGCCTGCGCATCGCCTCGGCGGTGACCCGGGCCCGGTTCCAGGTGAGACGATGGCAGGCACCGTCCTCGTAACCGGCGGCAGCCGGGGGATCGGGCGGGCCGTCGTCGAAGCGCTGGTCGCGGCAGCCAGCGGCGCGGGCGCCGAGTGGGAGGCCGTGGCCTTCACCTACCGCTCGGACGCGGCGGCGGCGAGGGCACTGGAGGCGGCGACCGGCGCCCGGGCCTTCGCCCTCGACCTCGCCGACCGTTCCCGCCCCGACGACCTCCTGGCCGAGGTCGAGGCGGTCCTGCCGCCCGTCGGCGGTCTCGTCAACAACGCCGGGCTCCTCAAGGAGTCGCTCCTCGCCCTGACCTCGGACGCCGACTGGGACGCGGTCGTCGACGGCAACCTGGGCGGCCTCTTCCGCTGCTGCCGGGCGGTGCTGCGCGGGATGATGACCCGGCGGCGGGGGGCGATCGTCAACATCGCCTCGCTCTCCGCCCTCCACGGGGTCGCCGGCCAAGCCGCCTACGCCGCCTCCAAGGCGGGGATTCTCGGGCTCACCCGTTCGCTCGCCCGCGAGGTCGGGAAGCGCAACGTCCGGGTGAACGCCGTGGTCCCCGGCTTCGTCGCCACCGACATGACCGCCGGCCTCCCGGCCGAGGCGGCGAAGGCTCTCCGCGCAGGCGAGTGCCTGCCCGCCGGCACCTCCGCCGCGGCGGTCGCCGACGCCGTCGTCTTCCTGCTCTCCGGGCGGGCTGCAGCGATCACCGGCCAGGCCCTGGTGGTCGACGCCGGAGCCTCGGCGTGACCGCCCCGCAGGGCCCGAACGGGCCGCAGGGGCCAAAGGGGATGAAAGGGCTGGCCGCGGCCCTCGCCCGCCGGCCGGGCCGGGTGCTCCTCGTCACCCTGACCCTGACTTTCCTAGCCCTTCTGCCGGCCTCGCGCCTGCGCCTCCTGACCGACATTTCGGCCCTCCTGCCGCGCGATGCCCCAGCCTCCCGCGACTACCGGACCTTCCTCGAAACCTTCGGCGGCTTCGAGAAGCTCTTCGTCATCGTCCAGGCGAAGAACGGTCGGCCAGAGGACCCCGGGACCCTCGTCGACGCTGCCGAGCGGCTCTCCTCAGAGCTTGCCAAGAGCCCGCTCGTGGCGAACGCCCGCTTCGGCCTGACGCCCGAGGACGAGGCCTTCTTCTTCCGCTGGGTGGCGCCGCGCGCCCCGCTCCTCCTGGGCGGCGACTTCAAGGCGGAAGTGGCGCGGCGGATCGCGCCGGCCGCCCTGCGCTCCCGGGTCGCCGTCCTCCGCCGGACCCTGACGAGCCCGGTGGGGAGCTTCGCCGCGCCCTTCTTCGCCGCCGACCCGCTGGGCTTCTCGGAGGGGCTCCTAGCCGCCGCCAACTCGGCGCTCCCCATCGACCCGGGGACCGGGGCCTTCCTCTCGCGGGACGGCGATGCGGTCCTCCTGGTCGTCACCCCGGCGCAGTCCGAGCTCGATCCGGCGGCCGGACGGGCGCTCGTCGCCCTCCTCGACCGGGCCTACGCCACGGTCCGGGGAGAGGCCGAGCTGCCGCTCGTCTTCCATGCCGTGGGGGGGCCGATCTACGCCGCCCACGACGAGGGGATCGTCCGCGAGGACGTCTTCCGCATAACCCTCTCCTCGGTCGTCCTGGTGGCCATCCTCGTGCTTGCCGGCTTCGAGGGGATGGTCATGACCCTCACCCTCTTCGCGACCGTCGCCGTGGGACTCGTCTGGGCGGCGGCCGCCACCAGCCTCCTCCTGGGGAGCCTTTCGGTCGTGGGGATCGCCTTCATCGCCACTCTCCTGGGGATGGGGATCGACTACGGCATCCACGGCGGCGCCCGCTTCCGGCTGCTCTTCCTCGCTGGCGAGAGCCGGCCGGAGGCGCTCCTCGGGGCGCTGCGCCAGACCGGGCCGGCCATCCTCGCCGCCACTCTGACGACCGCGGCGGCCCTCTCGGCCCTCGGGCTCGCCCATTTCCGGCCGCTCCGCGAGATGGGCGTCGTCCTCGCCCTCGGTCTCCTCTCGGTCCTGGCGGCGACGGCGACCTTCGGGGCGGCCATGATCGCCTGGTATCCGCGCCCCCGGAGCCTCGGCGGCGGCACCTTTCTCATCCGCCGTTTCTGGACCCCGCTCTTCGCCGCCCTCGTCGGTTTTTCCGTCCGCCGGCCACGCCTGGTCCTCGCCGGGGCGCTCACCCTCTCCCTCGTCGCCGCCTGTGGGCTGCCGCGGCTGTCGCTCAACCCCGATCTCCGCACCCTCCGCCCGGACGACCCCGAGTCGACGACCGCCGAGCGGATGCTGTTCACCAAGTTCGGTCTCGGGCTCGACACGACGACCGTCGTCCTCCGCGACCGCGACCTCCCCCATGCCCTCGACGACGCGGCACGGGTGCGGCAGATCCTGGAGGGCGCCCTCGGCCCCACCGCCGACATCACCTCGCCCGCCGACTGGATGGTGACCGGCGGCCGGATGGCGGCCCGCCTCGCCGTCCTCCGCTCCCTCCCCCTGGCGGCGGCCGCGGACGACCTGGAGCGGGAGCTCGCCGCCGCCGGCTTCCGGGTCGAGCGCTTCGCCGGGCCGATCGCCGCTCTGCGCGCCCTCTCCCGGGGGGAGGACCCGGGGGCGCCGCCCCCCGGCGCCTGGCCGTCGGCGATGGCGGAGCTGATCCGCACCACGCCCAAAGGCACGTCGATCGCCGTCCACGTCCGGGCGCCGGGGGGCCGCTGGGCGGCGGGACCGCCGCCGGCGGTGATGCGCGCCCTCCGTGCCGCCGCCCCCGAGGTCGCCGTGGCCTCGACCCCGCGGGTGGGGGCCGAGCTCCGCGACCTGGGCCTCTCCGACATGCTGCGGTCGAGCCTCCTCGCCGCTCTGCTGCTTGGGGTCGTCGTCTTCCTGGCGTTTCGCCGCCGGCCGGCGGAGGCCCTCCTCGCCGCCCTGCCCTTGGCGCTCGGCTGCCTATGGATCTTCGGCTTCTGGGGGCTCGCCGGCCGCAGCATCGACCTCCTCTGCATCGCGACCCTCCCCGTCCTCCTCGGCAACGGGGTCGACCTCGGGGTCTACGCGGTGTATGGAACGCTGGGCAATCCGGGCGGGGTCGCGGGTTCGGTCCAGCGTTCGGGAGTGGCGCTCACTTTAGCCGCTCTCACCACCACGGCCGGTTTCGGCAGCCTGGGCTCCTCGCGCATCCCGGGGCTCGGCAATGCCGGTCTCATCGTCGCCGTCGGGGTCTTCTTCTGCCTGCTGGCGACGATCTTCGTCCTGCCGGCGCTCGAAGCCGTTCGCGGTGGGGATGGTGCGCGTGGCGCGGAGGCAACGCCATGACCACGGCGCCCCCCGCCGCTCCTGCCGCCCCACCGCCCCACGCCCCGGAGACCGGGCGGATGCGGCGGCTGCTCGGGCCGCTCTATGTCACCGGGGTCTTCTGGTTTCGCATCCACTGCTGGGGCGTCGCGCGGATGCCCGACTGGGCGGTCCGGCCGGCGCTCCTCCTCTTCACCTCGTTCTTCTTCGTCGCCCTCCAGAACATCCGCAACGGGGTGGCCGCCAATCTGGAGGCGGTCCTCGGCCCCTGCTCCTGGTGGGAGCGCCAGAGGCGGATCTGGCGCACCCTCCAGAACTTTGCCTGGTGTCTCTCCGAGCGCTACGAGCGGCTGGCGACCGACCGCACCTTCGAGATGGCGGGGGAGGGGGCCGAGACCTGGCGCGAGATCCTCGACTCCGGGAAGGGATTCATCCTGCTCTCCGCCCACCTGGGAAGCTGGGAGGCGGGGTCGATGACGCCCTCCAACCGGGACCGGCGGCGGGTCCACGTCGTGCGCGAGGCGGAGACCGACCCGCGGGCGCAGGACTTCATCCGCGAGCTCATCGGCCGCCAGGCCCAGGGGCTCTACATCACTCACTTCGCGGCCGACGACGCCCACCTCGGGATGGTCCTCTTGGAGGCCCTCCGCGGCGGGGAGATCGTGGCCCTCCAGGGGGACCGTCCGCGGACCGGCGGCCGAGCGATCGAGACCGCCCTCTTCGGCCGACCGTTTCCCTTACCCGTCGGCCCCGCCGCCCTAGCCCGCGCCGCGGGGGTGCCGCTGGTCCCGGTCTTCATCTTCCGCGAGGGGCGGCGCCTCTACCGCTCGGTCGTCAGGCCCCCCATCCACGTCGCCGAGACCGCCGACCGGAAGGCCGACCTGACGGCGGCGGTCGAGCGTTTCGGCGCCGAGCTGGAGGCGGCCATCCGGCGCGCCCCGCACCAGTGGTTCTGCTTCCGGCGGCTCTGGCCAAAGGAACAGGGGCCGAAGAATCGGGAGCCGAAGAATCAGGAGAGGACGTAGGTACTGATGGTGCCAGTGACGACGACCGCGCCGTCAGCCTCGACCCGGACCTCGTAGACGGCGAGCGGAGGGGCGCTGCCGGCGGCCTGGACCGTTACCGTGAGGGGCGCCGCCACCGGGAGGTCGGGGGCGTGGAAGATCGCCTCGCGCACCCCCACGAGGTAGCCGAGCCGCGGGCCGGGAGCGTTCTCTCGCCGGGAGAGGGCTTCCAGGGCCGCGGTGGCCTGGGCGGCGGCTTCGAGGCCGAGAAAGGCGGGGGCGCGCTCCCCGCCCGCCAGCGTCGCCAGCGGGTTGTCCGCCGGGATTACGGCGATGCAGTGAATGCGGTCGAGAGCGGCCGAGGTCTCGACGATCACCCGCACCAGGCGCATGGGGTCCCGGTGGGGGAGGAGCGACTCGACGGCCGGGGGACCCTCGATCAGCGCCAAGACACGGTACCCCGGCTCACCATCTCCCCCTGCATCTCCCCCTGCAGCTCGAGAACGAAGCCCACACCGGCATCCCCGTCCCCCCCGTCCCCGATCGCCGAGAGGCGGACGGCGAGGGTCGCTCCCGGGCCCACCGGCCGGCGGAGCTTCAGCGACCGCACCCCCGCGAGCTCCACCTCCCGCCCCTGCCAGTCGCCGAGCGCCCGGGTGACGAGCGCCAGGTGGGCGATCCCCGGCAGGATCGGATGGCCGGGGAAGTGGCCGGTGAAGAGCGGGCTCGCCGCGGGGATGCGGGCGGTCAAGAGCCAGCCCGCCTCGCCGTCCGGAGCCGAGCCCAGGATCTCGAAGGCCGGCTCAGGTGCCGGCATGCTGGTAGGGAGGGGTCGCCTCGGCCGGGATGGGGGCCGGCTCGGCAGCGAAGAGCGAGAAGCGCTCGTGCTTGGGGACGATCTGGAAGTTCCGGTTGAGGAAGAGCAGCAGCTCGAAGAACCACATCCGCCAGCGCAGAGCAAAGGCCGGCTTGGGGAAGACGTGCCCGGCGAGGATCGAGATGACCGCCCGGTGGACGCCGAGCGGTCCCTGCCCTTCCAGGAAGAGCTCGCGGAAGGCGTGCTGGTAGTAGAGCGAGATCATGCGGAAAAAGGGCGCCGTGCTCTTGCTGACGAAGCTCCGGTACCGCCGCCGCACCGCGCCCGCCCGCGACTTCCCGGAGAGGATGGCGGCGATGCCGCGGGCGGCCTCCCGACCGCTCATCATCCCCAGGCAGACCCCGGTCGAGAAGATCGGGTCGACGAAGGTGGCGGCGTCGCCGGCCAGGAAGTAGCCGGGCCCGGCGTAGGGCTCGCAGCGGTAGCTGAAGTCCGCCAGGATGAAGTTCTTCTCCGGGAAGACGGCATTCGCCGTCCGGGAGGCGAGCTCCGGGCAGCGCGCGATTCCCCAGAAGAGCATGCGCTCGGGGGGGACCGCCACCTTGCGGGCCAGCTCGGCGTGCATGACGAGGCCGATCGAGGTCCGCTTCTCGTCGAGCGGGATGCTCCAGAACCACCCCTCCTCGCAGATGACGATCAGGGGGTAGCCCCCCTCCTCCCCGGGGTCGCGGGCGGCGTTCTCGAACTGGCCGAAGTAGGCGACCTTCTTCAGGTGCGGCAGGGTCCGCCGGAGGTTGAGGTGCTTGCCGACCACCGTCGCCTGGCCGGAGGCGTCGATCAGGTACCTGGCCGCGATCTCGCCCCCCTCGACGGCGATCCGGACGTCGCCGTCCGCGAGCTTCAGGATCCCCTTGACGTGGGTCTCCTGGCGGACCTCGGCCCCGGCCTTTTTGGCCTCGTCGAGGAGCATGGCGTCGAACGGGGCGCGCTCGATGTTCCAGGCGACGCTCTCGCCCCCCCAGCGGCTGGCGAGGCCGATGCTGAAGGGGAAGGACATCCGCTCGTTGCCGGAGGCGGTGACGAAGGCGGCGCCCTTCTTCTCGACCTGCGGGATGCGGGCGAGGGCTTCTGAGAGCCCCAGCTCTTCGATCAAGGTCCGGTTGTAGGGGAGGAAGGACTCGCCGATGTGGAAGCGGGGAAAGGCGGCGCGTTCGAGGACCAGGACCCGGTACCCCTCGCGGGCGAGGACCAGGGCCGAGGTGGAACCGGCGGGGCCCCCGCCGATGACGACGACGTCGTACGTCTCCGCGCTCATTCTCTTTCCCCAATCTTACTTTTCACTGGCATCGGCCCGTGGAGCTTACGGATCGGGGGGGCAGGCGTCAACCGGCGGGCCTGCCGGGTACTGGCTCAGTTTGGTTCGAGGACGGGCGACTGGCTGCGCGAAGCGCCCGAAGAAGCCCGCCCGCAGAATCAAACTGAGCCAGTACTCCCTGCCGGGTACACAGCCCTTGCCTTGGTACGCCGGTTGCGGCAAGGTTCTCGCCACCATGGCGACCTACGCGATCGGGGACGTGCACGGCTGCTTCGACACCCTGAAGCGGCTGCTCGCCCGGATCCGCTACTCCCCCCGGGAGGACCGGCTCTGGCTGGTGGGCGACCTGGTGAACCGCGGGCCGCGCTCGCTCGCCGTCCTCCGCTTCGCGGTCGAGCAGGGCGCCGATCGGCTGGTCGCCGTCCTCGGCAACCACGACCTCCACCTGCTGGCCCGCGCCGCCGGCCTCGCCAAGGAGCGCCGCCGGGACACCCTGGAAGCGGTCTTGGCAGCCCGCGACCGCGACGACCTCCTCGCCTGGCTCCGCCGCCGGCCGCTCCTCCACCGCGAGGGCGAGCACCTCCTGGTCCACGCCGGCCTCCTGCCGGACTGGACGGTCGAGGAGGCCGAGTCGCTGGCGCGGGAGGTGGAGGAGGAGCTCCGGGGGGAGAAGGGCGACCGTCTCCTCGGCAGCCTGCGCGACGAGCTCCCCGGTCCCTGGCAGGCGGCCCTCTCCGGGGCGGCCCGCCGGCGCCTCGCCCTGGCTGGCTTCACCCGTCTGCGCACGCTCACCCCCGGCATGGCTCTGTGCACCGATTTCAGCGGCCCTCCCCACCAGGCCCCCCCCGGCTGCACAGCCTGGTTCGACGTCCCCGGGCGCCGGAGCCGCGGCACCACCCTCCTCTTCGGCCACTGGGCCGCTGTGGGATTTCTGAAAAAGGACGGGGTGATCGGTCTGGACACCGGCTGCGTCTGGGGCCGGACCCTCACGGCGCTGCGGCTGGAGGATGGAAAGGTGTTTCAGGTGGCGGCGGCTGAGGGGTAGGGGCGTTCCGAACGGCACTGGGTCCGTTTGAATTCGAGGACGGACGACTGGCTGCGCGGAGCGCCCGAAGGAGACCGCCCGCAGGTTCAAACGGATCCAGTACCTTCTCGAGAGGGAAGACGCCCCCCGTCCCGTGAGGTTAGAATCCTTGGGGAGAGCCGTCATGCGTCCGTCACGCGCCCGCCTCCCTGCCCATCCTCTTCTTTTGTCATAGGAGCCGCCGATGCGACCGTCCGATCCCGTGAGGTTGACCCCCGGCAAACGGGTCCTTTTCCTGACCAAGGACCCGGAGCTCATCCGCCAGCAGCTCCGCAGGGAGCTCGACCTGCGTATGGAGGACCTCTCGGTCGAGGACCTCCTGGACGACATCAACACCGACGCCATGACCCCGGCCTGGGTCTGCTTCAGCCACCGTCCGGAGGACATCGCCCGCGACGCCTATGCCGGCCTGATCGTCGACGGCAAGCGCCTCTTCGAGCGCGACGCCTTGAAGAACGGCAACTTCGAGGTCATCGTCTCCGGCTACCGGAAAGGCGTCGGCAGCTCGCGCGAGACCGCGGTCCAGGCCGAGAAGTGGTCCGGCATAAGGATCGCCATCGCCGCCTCCTTCGCCCCCATCCACGCCAGCAACAACGTCAGCCAGGGGGTGCTCATGGGGAACCACGAGCAGCTCCGCCGCCTCCAGGCGGGCGAGGGCATCCCGTTGGTCGAGTTCTACCGCGAGTACGACCCGATCACCCAGATCGTCGTCCAGCACGGCGGGCTCTTCCCGTTCTCGAAGGCGGTGGCCGCCGGCGAGGTCACGCTGCCGCGGCCGGAGACGGGTCCTCGCCCGATGACCATGGCCGAGAAGATCCTCTCCCGCCACATGTTGGGAGGGGGGCTGGGCGAGGGGCCGAAGTACGTCAAGCCGGGCGACGCCATCCTCGTCGAGGTCGACGGCGGGTACTCCCACGAGTTCACGACCGCCCAAGTCCACTACTTCTTAGAGGAAGAGTACGGCGCCGACTACCAGGTCAAGAACCCGGCCAAGTTCGCCGTCTTCGAGGACCACCTGATCTATGCCGACGAGGTGCCGAAGATGCGCGCCTTCATGGACAAGATCGAGACCCTGCGGGAGCTGCAGCGCGAGTTCCAGCGTCACACCGGGGTGCGCGACTTCTCGGCCAAGGACCGGATCTCGCCGGGCATCTGCCACGAGGTGGCCCGCGAGGTGTTCATCGATCCCGGCGATTTCATCCAGGCGACCGACAGCCACACCTGCATGGGAGGGGTGAACAACGCCCTCACCTGGGGGGTCGGGGCGACCGAGTACGCCGACCTCGTGCACTCCGGCTTCACCGAGGTCGAGGTGCCGGAGTCGATCCGCTTCGAGCTCAAGGGCAAGCTGGCCCCGGGCGTCACGGCGAAGGACGTGATGCTCTACATTCTCTTGAACTATGCCAAGCCGCAGGCGACGCTCAACCGGGTGATGGAGTTCACCGGCCCGGGCGTCTCTACCCTCTCGATGGACGAGCGCGCCACCCTGACCAACATGGCGACCGAGTGCGCGGCGCGGACCGCCATCGTCGTCGCCGACGACCTGACCTTCCGCTGGCTGGCCGAGTGGCGGCCGGGCCTCGTTGGCGCCGATATCGAGCGTCTGCGGGCGCGGGCGGTGGCGCCGGACGAGGGCGCGGTCTACGCCGGCGGCGTCCACGAGATCGACCTCTCCGCCATCCTCCCCATGGTCGCCCATCCCGGCGACCCGGACCACGGCATTCCGTCGGACCCCACCAATGGCGCCTTCGTCTCCGAGATCGGCGAGGTGCCGATCGAGATCGCCTACGGCGGGAGCTGCACGGCGGGGAAGATCGACGACCTCGTCTTCTACCACCAGGTCGTCAAGGAGGCGCTCGACGCCGGGTTGGCGGTCGCGCCGGGCGTCAAGTTCCTCATCCAGTGCGGCTCGCTGGCGGTCGAGAAGTTCGTCTACGACAACGGTCTCGCCGACACCTTCCTCCGCGCCGGGGTCACTCTCATCCACCCCGGCTGCGGCGCCTGCATTGGCTGCGGCCCCGGGGTCTCCGAGACCACCGACCAGGTGACGGTCTCGGCGATCAACCGCAACTACAAGGGCCGCTCCGGCCCCGGCCGTCTCTGGCTCGCCTCGCCGCTCACCGTCGCCGCCTCCGCCTTCACTGGCCACATTACCGCCTACACGCCAGGGATGTTTCAGAAGATGCGCGAGCGGGAGCCGGTGCTGACTCCGGCGTAGGTCCGCTTTTCGCGGAGTTTGAAAGTGAGCGCCCGGCGTTAAGCCGGGCGCTCTCGTTGCTCTCCGTTACGCTGCTACGATCCTGGCTATGCGTATCCTCGCCATCTCGGGCAGCCTGCGGGCCGCCTCCTCGAATACGGCCCTCCTCCGCGCGGCGGCGGCTCTCGCCCCCCAGGGGATGGAGATCGTCCTCTACGGTGGCCTCGGCGATCTCCCGCACTTCAATCCTGACCTGGAGGACACCGAACCGCTCCCGGTGACGGACCTGCGGCACCAGGTGCGGACCGCGGACGGCCTCCTGATTTCGAGCCCGGAGTATGCGCACGGGGTGCCCGGGGTGCTGAAGAACGCCCTCGACTGGCTGGTCGGCGGGAGCGAGATCGTCTACAAGCCGATCGCTCTCTGGAACGCCTCGCCGCGGGCGACCCATGCCCAGGAGTCGCTCGCTGAGACGCTGCGGACGATGTCGACGCGGATCGTCCCCGAGGCTTCGGTCGCCGTCCTCCTCCTGGGGAGGCGGATCGACGCGGCGGGCATCGCCTCCGACCCCGAGCTCTCCGGCCCCCTGCGAGCCGCGCTCGCGGCCTTCGCGCGGGCGATCGACGGTCGCGCGAAGGCCGGCTAGAGCTCGGCGAGAATCAGACCTCGATCGGGCCCCTCTAGAAGCGCCAGCGGATCGATCCGGCCCAGGCTTGGTCGCGGGAAGAGTACTGGCTCGTCACCCCGGGGTGGAGCAGCTCCTGCCCGGAGGCGCCGCGCGAGTCGCCCTTGTGGAGCGAGTAGCCGACGTCGAAGGAGGTCTGCTGGACGTTGTAGGTGAAGCCGAAGGCATAGACCTTGACGTCTCCCTGGGGGAAGCCGGGCTCGATCGTCGAGGAAGAGACCGGGGAGGGCTCGATGCCAAAGCCGGCGTGGAGGAGGAAGTTGTCGGTGACGTTGCCCTCCACCCCCAGGCGGAGCGACAGGGTGTTGTCCCAGCGGCGGGGCCGGACGGTGGGGCCGGTCCCGAAGGCGTCGGGGGTGTAGAAGATGACGTCGTTGCCCTCCTGGGACCAGCGGTCGTAGGAGGCGTCGAGCTCGACCCGCAGCTCCGGGTAGGGGGCGAACCAGAAGCCGCCGCGGAGCTCGTCGGGCAGCTCGAACGACTGCCGGGAGCGGCCGCTGACGAAGCGGGCGCGGAGCGCCGCCAAGGTCGCGGGCGGGACGGAGGCATCGATCAGCTCGTAATTGGCGTCGCCCGTGCCGTCGAGCTTGGCGGCGCTCCTGAAGACCGCGCCCCAGCCCCAGGCCGGGCGGATGTAATGAACGGCCGCGTCCCAGGCCAGCTTGTGGACCTTGGTCTGGGCGTCGCGTTGCACCTCGACGGGGAAGAGGTTGATGCCGGGCTGGAGGACCGGGATGAGCCCGGTGTCGGTCTGCTCCAGGGTGCCGTAGAGATAGCGCAGGCCGCCGCCCACGGAGAGGTTGTCGGTCACCTCCCAGCCGAGGACCGGGTGAAGCTCGGCGACCTCCAGCCGGAAGCGGCGGTCCAGGAAGCGGGCGGGGAAGAGAGCATCGTCCCAGTTGAGATCGTTCCAGTAGGGGGCGTCGAGGCCCAGCCCGACGGCGATCGGGCTGCCATTCCCGAAGTGGTGGGTGATGTAGGCGGCGGGCGGGAAATTGATGACGTGGTGGGCCTTGAAGCGGCCGGTCGCGCTCTGGTAGTCGTCCCGGGGGTTGGTGAAGTCGAGCCCGGCCTCGACCTGAGTGCCCTGGAGCTTGGTGATGGCGGCCGGGTTGTAGAACACCGCCGAGGGATCCGAGGCGCGAGCCGTGAACGCCCCGGCCTGCCCGGTGGCGCGACCGCCATGCTGGAAGAGCTCGAAGAGCGCCGCGGAGGCGACGGCGGGGGAGAGGAGCGCAATGCCGAGGGCGCTGAGGACGATGAGGACGATGCCCACGGTGGGCCGGATGGCGAAACGGGGGTGCGGCATGATCCCTCCCTATGGAAGCGCCCTCGCAGGGGCGGGCTTCTACTGCTACGGCGTTCGCCCTACTCGACCGCCAGGATCTCCGGAACGATCCGGGGACCTTCGACCACGGTGAGGATAGCGAGCGTCAGGGGAAGATGGAAGCGACGAGCGCCACAGGCGCCTGGATTCAGCAGCAAGCAATCGCCACGCCAGGAGAGCTCCGGCCGGTGCGAGTGGCCGTAAAGGAGAAGGCGTAGGCGGGCCGGCCACTCCGGGGGGATGTCCTCGCGGCGGTGGACCATGCCGAAGGGGAGGCCGGCGAGCTCGCCGGTCAGGGTTTCCGGGAGGGTCGCCCCGGTGTCGGTATTGCCGCGCACCGCCTCGACCGGGGCGATCTGGCGCAGCCGGGCGAGGATCTCCGGCCTTCCCACGTCGCCGGCGTGGAGCAGGCGGTCGCAGCCGGCGAGGAGCTCCAGCACCCGGGGGCGCAGGAGGTTGTGAGTGTCCGAGAGCACGCCGACCCGCATGGCGGGAACCTTACCGCGGTCAGCCCCCGGCGCAGAAGACCCGGGCCACCTCGGCGAGGACATCTCGGCAGGCGAGGACCTCGTCCACCCGCACGTACTCTTCGATCGCGTGGAGCCCTGCCCCGCCGGGGCCGAAGATCACCGTGGGGATGCCGGCGTGGCCAAGGATGGCGGCGTCGGTCCAGAAGCTCACGCCGCCCCGCCGGGCCGGGCGGCCGAGCCTGGCGAGGGCCGTTTCGAGGAGCCCCGGCAGCTCGTGGCCGGCCGGAGTCTCGTAGGCCGGGCGGCCGAAGAGGGAGCGGCTCTCGGCCCGGAGCTCGCCGTCCTCCCGCACGAGATCTCCCAGGATCGCCTCGACCTCCCGGGGGCCCGCCTCGACCGGCTCGCCCGGCAGGGTGCGGCGTTCGAGCGACAGGGTGCAGCGGTCGGGGTAGGTGCTGAGCTCGCGGCCGCCTGCGATCAGAGAGGCGTGGAGAGAGGCGGACCCCAGGAGCGGGTGCGGGGGGCGGGACTGGAGCTCGCGGTCGAGCGCCTCCAGGCGGCCGAGCACCCGCCCCATGCGGAGGATGGCATCCTCGCCGTCCAGAGGGCGGCTGCCGTGGGCCGCCCTGCCGGCGGTCGTCACCTCGACCCAGGAGAAGCCCTTGTGGCCAACCGCAACCACGAGGTCGGTGGGCTCGGTGACCACCGCCGCATCGGCGTGAACCGAGCGCACCAGCGCCTCCGCGCCCAGGCTCGTGTACTCCTCGTCGGCCACGGCGGCGACGATCAGCCGCCCGGCGTCGAGCCCGCCCGAGGCGGCGAGAAGGCGGAGAGCTCCGAGCATCGCCGCCACCCCGCCCTTCATGTCGACCGCACCCCGGCCGTAGAGCCGGCCGTCCTGGAGCACGGGGGTGAAGGGTGCCGCCATCCCGGTCACCCCGACGGTATCGATATGGCCGCAGAGGAGGAGCGACCGCCCCGGCCGGCGCCCGGCGAGAACCCCGACGACGTTGGGCCTTCCGGGAGCCACCTCGGCGACCTCGACCGCGCAGCCGGCGGCCGCCAGCTCGGCGGCGATGGCGTGGGCGATCTCCCCTTCCCCGGCGCCGCCGGGCACGAGCGACGGGTTCACGGAGTCGATCCCTACCAGCATCTGGAGCAGCTCGATCGTCGGGTCCAATTTCGGGTCTAACATCGGGTCCTCCAACCTGGCGTTCCTCCTCAACGGACCGGCGCAGTGTACCGGAGCCTGGAGCCCCGGACACGCTTCGTTGTGCTAAACTTGCAGCCCTTAAATTTGACTGCGATGATCGTCGAGAAACGCCACCTGGACGGTTTCACCCTGCTCAATCTGGAGGGGGTGATCAAGCTCGGGGAGAGCGCCCAGTTCTTCGCCCAGACCCTGGAACGGGCGTTGAAGGACGACTCCGGGCACGTCATCATCGATTTTTCGCGGATCAACTACATCGACTCTACCGGCATCGGCGAGCTGGTGGGGTATCTCGGGCGTTTCCGCGACTTCAAGCGCGAGCTGATCCTGGTCAATCCCTCGGAGCGCATCCGGAAGCTCCTTCAGGTGGCCCGCCTGGCCGAGCTCTTCCCGACCTACGACACGGTCCCCGCGGCGATGGCCGGAGAGCGGTAGGCCGCCCTGTTCGCCCGCGTCGCGACCGTCCTCCGCGGCGGCCTGGCCGAGTCCTGGCACTTCGGCGCCGCCGCCGTCGTCACCCCGGAGGGGCGGCGGGTGGCGATGCTCGGCGACCCGGGGGCCGCGGAGACCGCGACCTTCCTGCGCTCGGCGGCCAAGCCCTTCCAGGCCCTGCCGCTGCTCCTGGCCGGCGGCGCCGAGCGCTTCGCCCTGGACGACGCCGACTTAGCCCTCGTCTGTGCCTCCCACAGCGGTACCCCGGAGCACACCCGGCGCGCCCTCTCGCTCCTCGAACGGGGGGGCTTCGGGGTTGCCGATCTCCTCTGCGGAGCGCACCCGCCGTTCGACCGCGAGTCGGCGAAAGCCCTGGCGCGGCGCGGGGAGGCCCCCTCGCCCCTCCACAACAACTGCTCGGGCAAGCACGCCGGGATGCTCCTCGCCTGCCGCCTGCTCGACCTGCCCACGGCCAGTTACGTCGAGCCGGACCACCCCCTCCAGGAGCGCATCCTCGCCCAGCTCGCCGCGCTCGTGGGCTGCGATCGGCAGGCGATCGGGATCGGGGTCGACGGCTGCAGCGTGCCGTCCTTCCATCTCCCGATCGAGGCCGCCGCCCGCGGCTATGCCGCCCTCGCCGATCCCGTGGCGGCCGGCCTGCCGAGCGCGGTCGCCGCCGCCGTCCGCCGGGTGGTGACGGCGATGACCGGCGAGCCCGGGATGGTCGCCGGGCCCGGCCGGTTCACCACCCACCTGATGGAGGTCACCGGCGGGCGGGTGCTGGGCAAGGAGGGGGCGGAGGGGTTCTATGCCGCGGCGGTGCGCGGGCCGGTCGCCCTCGGGATCGCGGTCAAGATCGCCGACGGCGGCGAGCGCTGCCGGGACGGGGTGGTGCTCGACCTGCTGCGCCAGATGGGATCGCTCTCGGGCGAGGAGTTTGCATCGCTCCGGGAGCACTACCGGCCGATCCTCCGCAACTGCCGTGGCCGGGTGGTGGGCGAGGTGAGCCCCGAGGTGGAGCTCGTGGAATGCATCGATTGAGCGACGACCCCCGCCCCCGCCCCCGGCGACGACCTGCCCTCCTGGCGCTCGCCGGCCTGGCTTTCGCCGTGCTGCCCCTGGTGAGCTGCCATCCGGTGGCGAGGGTCGAGGGGTGGTGGGCCCGCAAGCCCCACCCGGCCTTCAAGAAGGTCAACGCGACGGTGGCCTACGAGATCACCCGCGACTCTCCGGGCATCCTCGTCCTCGACCTGCGCCGGCCGAACGAGTTCCAGAGCGCGACCGGCCACCTGCTGCACGCCTGGAACATCCCCCTGGCCCGGCTTCCCTATCGTCTCCTCGACCTCTCGCCCTACCGCGAGGAGACCTTCCTCGTCTATTGCCGGGGGAACGACTCCTGCGGCGCCGACGCCATGCGGATCCTCGTCGCCTCCGGTTTCGAGGACGCGGTCCTGATCGACGGCGGTATCGACCGCTGGATCCACGAGGGCTACAAGACGGTCCTCGCCCTGGCGGGAGCCCCGAAGGGGACCGACTCGGGTCCCCCGGAGCCGCCGACCGAGTCCACCCCGCCGCCGCCCGGCATCTGATTCGGGTACTGGGTCCGTTTGAACCTGCGGGCGGCCTCCTTCGGGCGCTCCGCGCAGCCAGTCGCCCGTCCTCGGATTTCAAACCGACCCAGTACCAGGCACTCTCTCCCTTGCCTCCCCACGCGCAATCGGCTACAAAGACTCAAGGCCGACTTGTCGCCGCCTCCAGGAGATCCTGTTATGACCGTAGATACCGCCCGCCCGACGACCGACATTTTGAGCGAGCTGCAGGAGCTCCTGGGGGACCGCCTGCTCCTCGCCGAGGAGGACCGCGCTCGCGCCCGCTCCGACTTTGGGCGGATGGTGGATCACCTGCCCGCCGCCGTGGCGCGCTGCCGGGACGCCGCCGACGTCGCCGCGGTCGTCCGCTTCTGCCGTGAGCACCGCATCCCGGTGGTGCCGCGCGGCCAGGCCCACACCCAGAGCGGCCAGGCGACGAGCGAGGGGGGCGTCGTCGTTGACACCGCCGAGATGGCGGCGATCTCGATCCATCCCCAGGGCCCGGAAAACCCGGACGGCCCCACCGCCACCTGCGGCGCCGGGGTGATCTGGCGCGATCTCGTCGCCGCCTCCCTGGAGCAGGGGCTGGTGCCGCGGGTGCTCACCAACAACCTCGGGGTGAGCATCGCCGGCACCCTGTCGGTGGCCGGCCTCGGGGTGGCGAGCTTCCGCTACGGCACCCAGGCCGACAACGCTCTCGAGCTCGAAGTGGTGACCGGCACGGGCGACATCGTCCGCTGCTCGCGGCAGGAGAACCGCGACCTCTTCGACGCCGTGCGCTGCGGCCTCGGCCAGTTCGGCATCATCACCCGGGCTGAGCTCCGCCTCCGGGCCTGCAAGCCGACGGTGCGAAAGTACTACCTGCTCTACGACGACCTCGGGGTGTTCATGGCGGACGTGCAGCGGGTCATGCACCCGGACAACCCCACCTTCTCCTCGGTCGAGTCCTGGTGCACCTCGTGCCTGCAAGGGATCAAGAAGATCGGCGACGGGATGGTCCTCGGCGAGGGGATGCAGACCTTCGCCGCCTGGTTCTACCCCGTCCACCTGACGGTCGAGATCGACGGAACGGAGGACCCGGACAGCGGGGAGGTGCTCGCCGGTCTCCGCCACTATCGGCACGTCCACACCGAAGACTTCACCCAGCACGAGTTCCTGAACCGCATGGACCCGATCTTCGAGCTCTGGCGGCGCAGCGGCTACTGGGACATGCCGCACCCCTGGATGGAGACCGTCCTCCCCTGGGACACGGCAGAGGAGTTCATCGAGCAGGCGCTCTCGATCACCCCGCCGCAGGCGCTCGGACCGGGTGGTCACATCCTCCTCTGGCCGGCCTACACCCACACCTCCGACGTGCCGCTCTTCATGCACCCGGAGGGCGACTTCGTCATGGGCTGGGGGATTCTCCCGGGGGTGCCGCCGGCCTTCCTGGCGCGCGGCCTGGCCCAGCTCGACATGGCGAGCGAGCTGTCGATCCACTACGGTGGCAAGCGCTATCTCTCGGGCTACATTACCTTCGATACGGTGGAGAAGTGGGCGGCGCACTTCGGCGACCGCTGGCCGCAGGTCCTCGCAGCCAAGAAGAAGTTCGATCCGGACGGCATCCTGGCGCCCGGGTTCATCCTCTACGAGTAGCCGGAAAGAGCTTCACCTCAGCCGCTTTATGGTCTTTACCTGGAGGGTCTTCCCCTGCTCCTGGCAGGGGCCGCCCTCGACGAGGCTCGCAGTCAGGCTCACCCGGTCGCCGGTCTTGAAGCCCTTGAGGTCGCCGGTCAGGGTGTAGAGCTCCCCCTTCTCCGAGCGGAAGGCCTGGCACTCGACCCCTTCGCCGGTCAGGCTGCCGGCGAGAGTGAGCACCTCCCGCTTCATCCGGGCCTCGGGCTCGTCCCCCTGCGAGTCGGCGAGCCGGATCTGCTCGACAACCAGGGTCGTCCCCTGCTGGCAGGTCGAAACTTCCGCCACCGACCCGGTGACCCGCACCTTGTCGCCCACGGCCAGGCCGTGGAGGTTGCCGGTCAGGGTATAAAGCCGGCCGTCGCTGCCGCGGAGAGCCTGGCACTCGACCCCCTCGCCGGTCAGCGTGCCGCGCACCGTGATCGAGCCCTTGCGGACTCGCTCCAGGGGCGCCGGTCCGCCAGCGAAGCCGGAGAAGCCGGTGAAGCCGGCGAGGCGGGGCGCAGGGTTCTCCGGGTTCTCCGGGAGCTCTGGAAGCCCGGGGAGCTGGGCTCGCCGCCGGCTGGGCTGCAAGGAGGCGCCCCGCGGCAGGTCCGGCCGGGCGCTCTCCACCCGGATCGTCGTCCCCTCCAGGCAGGAGCTTGGCGCGCCTCGGGTTCCGGTGACGGAGATGCGGTCCCCGGTGGTGAACGAGCCGAGATTGCCGACCAGGGCGTACTGATTGCCCTGGTCGTCGGTCAGGATCCGGCAGCGACCCTCGACGTTCAAGGTCCCCGCGGCGCGGATCTTCCCGCTGTCGCCTGCCGGGACGGCCGTGGGGCCGGCGATCGCCGCCATCCCCGCCATGCCGGCCTGGACCGGCGCGGCGGGGAGGAGGAGCGCCGCGGCGAGGAGCGCTGCTGGCACGAGCTCAAAAATGTGTCGACTTCTCATGTCCGTCTCCGATGCACCCGCGGATGGGCGCTCGTTCGAGCTTACGGATGCGCCGCCTCGAGCGCCTGTCCGCCGCGCCACTGTACCGGTCCCTGCGGTCTAGTCACGGCCGTTGCGATCGTAGGTGCCGTGACTGTGGCGGCCCCGGCCGGAGCGGGGGTTGTAGCCGCGGTTGGCGGCGGCCCACTGCTCGAAGGAGCCATTCTGGACCTGGTCGTAGTAGGTCGTCCGGTGCTTGTCGTCGGCCCAGATCGCCTGCACCCCGGTGACGTTCACCCCCGTGCCGGCGCCGCAGCCGGAGCCGTCGACGAAGCGGCCCTCGACGCGGACGTGATCGCCGGTCTGCAGACCGCCGACGGCACCGACGAGGTTATAGAGCTTGCCGTCGTGCTCGCGGAGGGTCATGCACCCGCGTCCCTGGCTGTTGAGATAGCCGTCGACATGGACGACGCTCGGGTCGCCGGCGGCGCGGGCGGCGCCAGGCAGGGTGAGAGCGGCGGCGACCAGCAGGGCGGGTCCGAGAAGTCGGCTGCGGTGCTTCAGGTTCATGCGGTTCATGGCGGTTCTCCTCGTTAATTTCTTGGAGGGCGATGCCGGCCCCTCCGGTTGAGAGATAGAGCAAGGTAGATGCCAGAGACACAAACCTAAAGAAATCAGTAGGTTGAAATTTTTGCCAGACCAGGAGCGCCGGCGAGTGTCCTCCCTGGATGGCGACCTCCGGCGGGAGCGTTTCTGATAGCCTCCCCAGTCATGTCAGAACCGATCCTCATCCGCATTGCCCACAGCCCGGATTCCGACGACGCCTTCATGTTCTACGCCCTGACCCAGGGGCAGCTGGCGATCGACGGGCTGCGAATCGAGCACGTCCTCTCCGACATCGAGAGCCTGAACCAGGCGGCCTTTCATGGGACCTACGAGATCACCGCCTTCTCCTTCCACGCCTACGCCCATCTCGCCGACCAGTACCAGATCATGCCCTCGGGGGCGAGCTTCGGCGACGGCTACGGGCCGATCGTCGTCGCGCGCCGACCCTACACCCGCGAGGAGCTGGCCGGGGTGCGGATCGCCATCCCCGGCGAGCTGACGACGGCCCATCTCGCCCTCCGCCTCTGGCAGCCGCGGGTCGAGACGACGATCGTCCCCTTCGACCGGATTCTGGAGGTGGTGCGGGACGGCGAGGCCGAGGCCGGGGTCGTCATCCACGAGGGGCAGCTCACCTACCCCGAGATGGGGCTCGTCAAGGTGGTCGATGTGGGGGAGTGGTGGAAGGGGGAGACCGGGCTACCCCTGCCGCTCGGCGGCAACGGCATCCGCCGCAGCCTGGGGGAGGATCTGAAGCGTCGCCTCTGCGGGCTGCTCACCGAGAGCATCGAGTACGGGCTCGACCACCGAGAAGAGGCGCTCGGCTACGCCGTCCGCTACGCCCGCGGCCTGGAGGACGACCCGGAGCGCTCGGACCGCTTTGTGGAGATGTATGTGAACGACTGGACTCGGGACTACGGGGAGGTGGGACGGAAAGCGGTCCAACTGCTGCTGGACCGGGGTTACGAGGCAGGGATTCTGCCCCGCCGGATCGAGGCCGAGTTCATCGGGGCCAGTCGGGCGGGCGAGCGGAGCTGATCAGCGGCCCGATCAGCGCCCATGACCGGCGACGATCGGCTCCGCGTCGGCCACCGCGGTGCCGACGATCCCGGCGCGCTGCGGCATGAGGCTCAGGCCGGGCATGCAGCCCTTGGTCTTCACCACATAACCCTCGACCCAGACGTGCTGGCCGGGCTTCGAGCCTTCGAGGTCGCGGGCCAGGCTGTAGCGCTGGCCGTCGGCCGTCTTCACCTGCACGCAGCCGAACTGGCCCTGGGTGATCTCGCCTTCCAGGCGGACCTCTTTTTGGGGCTCCGTCTGCGGCTTGGAAGTCGCATGCATGCAAGCAGTTGCGAGCAGGGCGACGGGGAGGACCAGAAGCAGGACGATGTCACGATTCTTTCTCATCATGGCGTTTATCTCCTCGCGTTGCTCCGACTCACATACGGGACTTTAGCAAGGGTCGTGCCAAGGGTCGTGCCACTCATTCTTCTGATAGCCTTTTTGCCGATGCGGCATTCTACCTCGGATTCCTCCTCCCGGTACCGGCCGGCGGCCCTGGTCTTCGACCTCGACGGCACCCTGATCGATTCCCGCCGGGACATCACGACGGCGATCAACCGGATGCGCGGCGAGTACGGCCTGCCGCCGCTCACCCTGGAGCAGGTGGTGACGATGGTGGGGGAGGGGGCCCGGGTGCTGATCGAACGGGCGGTGGGCGAGGAGCTGCCGGCGGCGGAGCTGGCCCCGGCCCTCGCCCGTTATCTCGCCTTCTACGACGAGGTGCTCCTCGACACCACCCGTCCCTACCCGGGGGTGCCGGAGATGCTCGCGGCGCTCGCCGCGGTCTACCCCGTGGCGCTCCTCTCGAACAAGGGGGAGAGGGCCTCGCGCCGGATCTTGGCGGGCCTCGGGCTCGCTCCCCTCTTCCGGCTGATCCTCGGAGGGGACAGTCTGCCCACCCGTAAACCCGACCCCGCCGGCCTCCGGCTCGCGGCCGGCCGGCTGGGCGTCGGGGCCGAGGACCTCATGCTGATCGGCGACACCCGTATCGACGGCGAAACCGCCCGGGCCGCGGGCTCCCTCTTCGGCCTCGTCGAGTGGGGTTTCCCCCGGCCCCCAGCGCTCGACGGCATCGCCGCCGACCTGCGGGCGAAGGAGCCCGCCGAGGTGAGCGCGGCTCTCCTCGGGAGGTGAAGCCGTTTCAGACTGCCCATTTCCAGGACGGGAATGTGCATTTCTGAACTGGAAATGTGCATTTCTGAAACGGAAAAGAGCTTTTCGCAGTTGGAAAAGCTCTTTTCCAGATCGGGAAAGAGCTTTTCCAGGACCGAAAAGCTCTTTTCCAAGTCGGAAATGAGCTTTTCTGAACCAGAAATGAGCTTTTCCGAGCTCGAAAAGAGCTTTTCTGAGTTAGAAAAGAGCTTTTCGCGCCCAGAAAAGCTCATTTCCAACTCGGAAAAGAGCTTTCCGGGCGCCTCTCCCCTTCTTCAGCGACCAAGATGCCGGCTTACGTCCGCTTGAGGTTCCGAGCCAGGAACTCGACCGTCCGCTTCCAGGCGTCGTTCGCGGCCTCGGGCTGGTAGTTGCCGCCGGAGGCATTGGCGAAGGCGTGCTTGGCGTTGGGGTAGACGTGGGTTTCGACCGACTTGCCCAAGCCCTTCAAGGTCGACTCGAACCGCTGGATGGTGGCCGCCGGGATGCTCTGGTCCTGGCCACCGAAGAAGCCAAGGATGGGCATCCCAAGGGTCTTCAATTTGGCGGGATCGGTCTCCAGGCGACCGTAGTAGATGACCGTGGCGCCGATCTTGTCCGGCAGGAGGAGGGCGGTGGCGAGCGACCAGCCGCCGCCGAAGCACCAGCCGATGACGCCCACCCGGGGCGCGTGCTGCTCGGCGGTCAGGTAGCGGTAGGCCTGGCGCAGGTTCTCCTCGCCGGTCGCGGAGTTCTTCAAGGTGGCCTGCATCAACTGGGTGGCCTGCTCGGGGGTGTCCGCCTTGACCCCGCCGTAGAGGTCGACGGCGAGCGCGGCGTAGCCCTCGCCGGCCAGCCGGCGGGCCATGTCGCGGATGTTGTCGTTCAAACCCCACCACTCGTGGATGACGATGATCCCTGGGAGCGGCCCGGTGGCCCCCTGAGGTTTGGCGAAGAAGCCGTGGAGCTTCTGGCCGCCGGCCTCGCCGTAGACGACGTTCTCGCCGGTCACCGGGGCCGACGGGGCCGTCCGCGCCGCCGCGGTGGGGGTGGGATGGTCTCCCTTGTGCTCGGCCGCCATCCTCTTGAGATCCCCCGCTGGATCGGAGCCGGCGAACACCGCTCCGGCGCCGCAGGTCAGCAGGCTTAGCAAGGTCAGGAACAATTGCGTCTTCATGATGTCTCTCCTTCCGTCAGTCCAGAATCTTCTCTATCACAAAGTCGAGCGGCACTGGGTCCGTTTGAAACCTGCGGGCCGGGCTCCTTCGGGCGCGGAGCGCAGCCAGTCGCTGGTCCTCGGTTCAAGCGGACCCATCAACCAGCCGAAGTTGGAAGGTCGATCGTTTCGTCGCGCACAAGAATGTCCCGGTTTCGTATACCAGGAACGTCCTATGTAGTAGAGACAGGCTTCGGGAGCCTTCTGCCCCCGGGACGACCTGTCCAGCAAGGAGAGAATTATGTATGGACGTAACCGACTCCGCCGTCTCCTCCCCGCCTTCGCCCTCGCCGCCCTCGTGGCAGGCCTGGCGGCTCCGGCCCAGGCTCGCCAGGCGACCCGCCACGCTGCTGTGGGGGCAGGTCTGGGCAGCGAGGTCCGAGCGCTCCTGAGCCGTCTCTGGGACGGCGGCAACCGCGGTCTCCACAGCCTCTTCGGGGCCGAGGGAGCCTCCCTCGATCCGCACGGCGGCGCTCCTGCCGCCGGCTCCGGAGCCGGTGGCGGCGCGGCGGCGACCCAGGGACACGGCGGCGTCTAGATCCGCACAGTGGAGGAGGGGTCGGCGGTGCCGGCCCCTCTTTTTTGCATTTCGATGTCACGATATTATCTCTTCCGGTAACTCATCTACTGAAGAGGGCGAGATCGTCCTCTCTCAGTCGAAAGGGGGGTTCGCGTGGATCAGGAGAGGAAAGAGACCCATCTGTCGGTCGAGACGATGGCGCGCTGGCTGTCCCGGGACTTGGACCATGAGACGGTGCTCGCCGAGGTCGTGCCGCACGTTCTCGCCGTCTGCCCCGGCTGCCGCGAGAGCTACGAGGAGGTCCTCCGCCTGCAGCGGGAGTACGAGCACTGGGACGAGCGCGTAGCCGTCCTCGAGGGGCGCCAGGCGCCGCTCCTCTTCGCCGAGCTGGCTTTGCTGCCGTTCGAGGAGCAGCTGGCCGCCGTCCGCGGCGAGGAGCGCTTCCAGAACTGGGGCCTCTGCCAGCTCCTCCTGCGGGAGAGCCTGGAGGCCGCCTTCGAGGATCCCACCCGGGCGATCTCTCTGGCCGAGCTCGGGGTGCGGATCACCGAGTTCCTGGTCGAGGAGGCCTACGACCCGGAATGGGTGCTCGATCTGCGGGCCCGGGCCTGGGCCTATCTCGGGAACGGCCTGCGGGTGCTGGGCGAGCTGTGGAGCGCCGAGTCGGCCTTCCGGCGCTCCGAAGAGTACCTGGAGGCGAGCATGACCGGCAATCCCCACGTCCGGGCGGAGGTCCTGGATCTCAAGGGATCGCTCCGCCGTGCCCAGCGGCGGCTCGAAGAGGCCGAGGCTCTGGCCGGCGAGGCCCTGTCGCTCTACCGGGAGAGCGAGGACCTCTACGGGGTGGGGGCCATCCTCATCAAACAGGCCAAGATCTTCGAGGAGCAGGGCCTGCCCGAGAGGGCGATCGCCCTGCTCGAAGAGGCGGCCGTCCTCGCCGCCAATATCGCCAATGTCGCCAATGTCCAAGCAGGGGGCAGGAAGCCCCGCCTGCTCCTCTGTGCCCGCCACAACCTCGCCTTCCTCCTCACCACCGCCGAGCGCTACGCCGAGGCCGCGGCGCTCCTGCCCGAGGTACGCCGGCTCTCCCAGGAGCTCGGCAACCCCCTGGACCTCGTGCGGCTGCGCTGGGTGGAGGGGCGGATCGCCCTCGGCACCGGGGAGGCGGAGCAGGCGGAGGCGGCGTTCCGCGAGGTCCAGCGGGAGTTCTTCGAGCGGCACATGGGGTATGACGCCGCCCTGGTCTCGCTCGATCTCGCCGTCCTCTACGCCGAGGGCGGGCGGACGGCCGAGCTCAAGGCGCTGGCGGTCGAGATCATGCCGGTCTTCGAGTCGCGCGAGGTGAACCGCGAGGCCATGGCCGCCCTCCTCATGTTCCAGCACGCGGCCCAGGAGGAACGGCTGACCGCGGATCTCGCCCGGCAGCTCGCGGCCTTCCTCAAGCGCGAGCGCCGGGCGCGCCGCTAGGCCGGCGGCCGGGGTGGTGGCTCGAGGTCGATCCTGCGGGTGGGCTCCGCCGGGCGCTTCACTACCCGGATTCGAAGTCTCTCTGCGCTCCGCCCTCCGTCCTGATAAGATCCTGCTACATAAATCCCTGGATGCGCCGCTCACCCGTGCGGCGCAGGAGAAGGTCCCCCGGTGGGGAGGATGGAAGCAGACCCGACGAGGTACAGCGGACGGCGCCATGAGTGAAACCACCGTATCTCGTGACTCGCAGCGCGTCCCCCTGGAGACCCGGGTCCAGCTCAAGTTCGAGTGGTTCGGCGGTTTCATCAGCGAGTACTCGGCGAACATCTCGCCGGGGGGCATCTTCATCCGCACCCAGACGCCCGAGCCGGTGGGACGCCTGATCGGCTTCGAGCTCCGGCTGGGCGACGACTACGAGCTCATCAAGGGGAACGGAGAGGTGGTCTGGGCGCGGGTGATCGACCAGGGCCCCGACAAGCCGGCGGGCATGGGCATCCGCTTCCTCGAGATCACCCCCGACGGCCGCGAGCTGATCTACCAGATGGTCGACAATTACATCGCCCAGGGGGGAACGCCCTTCGACGTGACCGACATGCCGGGGGCGGTGCCGGCGCCGAACGGGGCCGGCTCTCCCCCTGCCGTTCTCAGGGCGGAGGGAGAAAGCGGGGAGAATGCCCCTGCCGAGCTGCCGGCGACCCCTCCTGCCCACCCCCCGGCCCTGTCGACGGAAATACCGTCCACCCCCGGGATCCCGGGGGTCCCGGGGACCGCCGAGTGGCCGCGGCGCCTCGTCGACCCGGCCGCGGGTTGGCCGGCGCCCTCCGCCGCGGCTTCCGACCCGCTGTCGACGCCGTCTTTGATGTCCCCGGCGTCTCCAGGCTTGGCGGGTGCGGGGGTGGCCGAGGAAGCGTCGCCCCGCCGCCGCTCGCGCCTGGTGCTCTGGGCCACCCTCGGCGGAGCGCTCGTTCTGGTCACAGCTTTAGCGATCCTCAAGCAAGACGTCCTCCTCGGCTGGTTCCTGCCCGACAGGGCGCAGCGGACGGCCTCCACCGCTGGACCGGCCGCCCCTCCCCTCCGGCGGAAGGTTCCGGCTCCCGTCTCGCCGGCTCCCGCCCCCGTCGCCGCAACACCTTCAGCCCCGACGGCACCCTCGGGCCCGGCAGCACCTGTGACGCCGGTGGCCGCGGGCCCGGGACCCGGGTCGACTCCGACCAGCCCAGCCAGCCCGGCCACCTCTGCCACCGCGGCCAGCCCGCCGCCGCCGCAATCCGTCGAGGCCCTCCCTTCTGCGGCGGCTTCCGGTCCGGGGGAGATCCAGAAGATCACCTGGAAGCAGGAGCCGGACGGGACCGAGGTCATCCTGTGGGCCGACGGCGCCATCAGGCGGCAGGACTGGGCTCCCTACCCTATCGACGGCGATCCGCCGCGCGAGCTGATCAAGCTCTATGGAATCCGCCATCCGTTCCCCTCTGCCCGGCTGGTCGCCGGCACCCGGCAGCTGCTCCAGGTGCGGACGGGTTTCCACCTGGGGCCCAAGGGGAACGAGCTGCACGTCGTCCTCGACCTCACCGGTTTCGGGGTGGAGGTCACCGGGATCGAGGCCCAAGGCGAGCAGCTGCATGTTCACCTGAAGGGGAAATAGCTCCTCCCGTCGTATACTCATGGTCTCAAAATCCGTTGGCAGGCCGCGGTCTCGCAGCCTCAAGGGAGACTCGGGGTGACGAGCAGCAGGAAATACGGGCGCCGCCGTGCGGTTTCCGAGGGTATCCCCACCCGGAATGGGGAGTACCGGCGCCGTTCGGTTCCGAGGGCGGGCGACCGGCTGCGCGAAGGGGCGCCGCGCTGATGGCGAACGACCGGCTGAAGCGCCGCCTGCTGAACGAGCTGGTGCGGGAGAACGTCGAGCTCATCGAGGGCGGCCCGGCGCGCCGGCTGCGGCGCCAGCACCGGGCCCGCCAGGCGGCCCGGCTCTGCGCCCTGGCGCTCCTCCCCTTGGGCCTCTTCGGCTCCTCGCGGCTGCTGTCGACCCTGGCGGCCGACCGTTCCAGCGGGACTCCCGCCGCGCTCGCCAGCTCCGCCTCGCCGTCCCGCGTCCGCTCCATCTCCAGCTCCGACCCCAATAGCGCTCTCGCTCTGGCCTCCCTGGCGCCCGGGGCTCCGAGCACGACCCATCACTTGCCCGAGGCGCGGGCGATCGACGCCTCGCTCTTTCCACTGGCGGTGCGCAAGATCATGATCGACCCCGGGCACGGCGGCGCCAGCGTCGGCACCGGCACCTCGGGGCTGATCGAGAAGAACCTCACTCTGGACATCGCCGAGCGGCTGCGGCAGATCCTCTCCCGCCGCTCCTATAACGTTCTCATGACCCGCGAGGAGGACCGCCCGGTCGACCTCGCCGACCGCGCCGCTCTCGCCAACCGGGCCGGCGCCGACATCTTCGTCTCCATCCACCTCAACTGGATCGGGGACCGCAAGGCTCGCGGCGTCGAGACTTACTACCTGGGCCCCACCGACGACCCCTATCTGACGCAGCTCGCGGCGGCCGAGAACCGGGACTCCGGCTACTCGTTCGCCGACCTCCGGGGCATCCTGGACGGCATCTACGCGGGCGTCCGGGAGGACAACTCCCGCCGTCTCGCCGAATCCGTCCAGGCCGCGCTCTTCCGCTCGCTGCGCCAGACGAGCCCGGAGGTCACCGACCGCGGGGTCAAGGCGGCGCCCTTCATCGTCCTTTTATCGACCGAGATGCCGGCGATTCTGGCCGAGGTCTCCTGCCTCTCGAACGAGGAGGAGGCGCGCCAGCTCGCCCGGCCGGAGTACCGTCAGCACATTGCCGAGGCGTTGGCCGCCGGGATCGGTGCCTACGCCGACTCGACGGCCCGCTCCGGAGAGAAAGGAATCTGATCCATGAGCAACAAGAACCAGGTATTGAACGTCGGGATCGATCTCGGCACCTCGCGCAGCTCGATCTCTTCCTCGAACGGCCAGCGCCACGTGGTCGAAAGCTACGTCGGCTGGCCGCTCGACATGGTGGCCCGGAAGGTCCTGAAGAAGTCCGTCCTCATCGGCCGCGAGGCGCTCGACAACCGGCCCATGCTCGACCTCTACCGGCCGCTCGAAGAGGGGCTGATCAAAGACGGCTCGGAGAAGGACGAGGCGGCGGTCCGCGAGCTGCTCCGTCATCTCCTCTCCCTCGCCGGGGTCGACCGCGAGCACAGCAACGGGCTCAAGGTCCGGGCCGTGGTGGGGGTTCCCGCCGAGGCCCTGCGGGTCAACAAGCAGCATGTGCGCAAGGCGATGAAGGACGCCGCGGACAGCCTGATGATCGTCTCCGAGCCCTTCGCCGTCGCCTACGGCCTGGAGGCGCTCCTGCACACGATGATCATCGACATCGGCGCCGGCACGACCGATTTCTGCGTCATGAACGGCCGCCTGCCCACGGAAGACGACCAGCGGACCCTGACCCAGGCTGGCGACTTCGTCGACGAGCAGCTCGTGCGGCTCGTCCGCGAGCGCCACCCCCAGGCGCACTTCTCGATCCACATGGTGCGCGGGTGGAAGGAGGAGTCGAGCTTCGTGGGCGAGCCCCGGAATCCGGTCGCCGTCACCGTCCCGGTCAACGGCAAGCCGACCTCGATCGACATCACCCAGGAGATGCGCCAGGCCTGCGAGAGCATCCTGCCCTCGCTCGTCGAGTCGATGCTCGACCTCCTGTCGCGCGTCCAGCCCGAGTTCCAGGAGAAGGTCCGGCACAACGTCATCCTCTCGGGCGGTACCGGCCTGATCCGGGGCCTGGGACCCCGGCTGGAGCAGGAGCTGCGGGCGGTGGGGGGCGGCCGGGTCACGGTGGTCAAGGATCCGGTCTACGTCGGCTCGGACGGCGGCCTCGCCATCGCCCAGGACGCTCCCGACACCGACTGGGAGAAGCTCTCGGCTTAAAGAGGCGTGCGCTCGTCCAGGGCCGGCTCGCCGAGAGCCGCGGCCAGGCGGTCGCCGAGCTTGTAGGTGAGGAAGGCCCAGAGAACCCCGGCGAGCGCCGCTAAAGCGGCGCCGCCCCAGGGAGCCTGCGGTAGGGCGGCGAGCTCGCGGACCTGGAGCAGGAGGTCGTCGCCCCGCAGCAGCTGCCGAACCGGGGCGGCCGACCAGGGGGGCAGGCGGGTGATGAGGAGCGAGCCGATCTCGTAGGCGTCGCCCGAGAGGGAGAGGAAAGGGGCGAGCGCGGCGGGGAGGGCGAGCCCGAAGAGGAGCGGCCGGCGGGCGCGGGCGGCGCGGCGGAGGCCCCAGCTCCCCGGCAGCAGGGCGAGGAGGAAGGGGCCGAGGTCCGTCGCCAGGTACACGATGTCGCTCCCATGCGGGTCGAACCCGGAAAGTCGCCCCGCATAGGCGCTGGCCGGCACTATAAAGGGAAAGAGTCTGGCGAGGAGGCGCCCGCCATAGAGCGGATCGATCTCGAGCCGGTGGACCGTTCCACCGGCGGCGAGGCAGGCGCCGGCATGCAGCAGCTCGTGGAGTGGCACGTAGATCCACCACCCCAAGAGCAGGCCGCAGGCCACCGCGAGGAGCCCCGGCAAGCCGGCGTCGAGGCACCGGTCGAGTCCACGTAGGACGTCTCGTGCCGGAAGGAGAAGCCATCCCGAGAGCCGTAGGCCGTTCGCCATCTGCGGGAATCTACACGCTCACTGGCCCTTCTGGCGAGCGCGGAAGAAGCGGAGAATGGAGAGAGATCTATGCCTTTGCATCCCGAAGAGCTGCGGCTCGCCAGTGCCCTGCGTGAGCTGATTTTCGAGTTTGGCACCACGGTCGAGGAGGTCGAGGGGGATCTCGGCTGGGAGGTCGAGAAGCTGTCGACTCTTTTGGAAGGCCGGAAGCGGTGGAAGCTCGGAGAGCTGTTCGAGGTGCTGGGGGCGTTGGAGCTGGCGCCTGCCGCCTTTTTCGGTCGAGTGTACGGCCTGGATTCTAGCAGCGCACAAGCACTGACTCTCGCCAGCGTCGACCGCCCCTTCGAAGAGAGCCAGAGAGTCGTTCAGGAAGCGGTGGCGCGCCGATTTGCCTGGAAGCTGGAGCGGATGGACGCCGAGGCGGAATGATCTGAGGTGAATCCTCGCTCAACTCGCCCCGAACACGGACTTCTGAAGTTCGTCAAGCGACGCCAAGGCCTCTGCCGAGGGGTGCATTCCTTGTATTCTAACTGATGCCGCTCTGGTCACTTGTTCCAATTTGAATGTGTCTCCCATCTGCAGGAGGACCCCGGCAAGGTCGTGGGTCACAACCGCGGTTTCGAAGGCGAGTCCCCGCTCGATGAAGCCCTCTTGAGCTCTGAGCAGTGCTCTCTCTGCTGCCTCCAAATGGCCAAGGCTACGCAGCAGTTGGCCCTCCTGCCAGGTGGCGCGAAGGAGGATGAGATCATTCCCAGGTCGTTCATAGAAGGACCGCGCCTCAAAGTAAGCTACTTTGGCGAGAGCAGGACGATTTGCGTCGATGTAGCAATGGACGAGGTTATGCCGCGCCGCTGCTGCCAAGTATAGATCCGCCCCTGGTTTGATCAGCGGGATTGCTCGCTCCAGGAGCGTTGCTGCCCTGGTCGACTCTCCCGAGTACGTAAGGACAATCGCCTCTTGGACCGAGGCTCTTGCAAATCGGTGCCAGTCACCCAAATCTCGATATATTTGTACTGCTCCAGCGTCCAGCTCGAGCGCGTCAGCGAAGCGTTTTTGGAAAATATAGAGAGACGAAATTTGCTCATTGAGGCGGGCGCGCAGCATTGGGTCTCCACTCCCTGACTCTATGTATCTCTGAGCTGCTGCCAGCGCCTCCTCCGATTCGGAGATCCGACCACAAACTCGTAGAGAATTACCAAACTGTCCCCACGCCCTTGCGCGCAAATCGGAAAGCCTGTACGAGCTGCCGGCGACCGCAGTCGAGCACGCATCTGCTGCAAGACGTGCCATGAGACCCCAGTGCAACATTTCATCCGGGCTCGAATAGCGGGCCTTATGGCTGCGGTTTGCCAACCACTTGATCAACGCCGGGATTGCAGCGCGGTGCGCTGCGGGAGGGAGCGCCATCGACCGGCAAGCAAAGAGCTCCGCCAGAACGGCTCCTGGTGGTTCATCTCGAGGCCTGCCATCCGTAAGGAAAAGTGAAAGAACGTGCTCCGCCTTGACAAAGGCCTGATCATAGTTGTACTTCTCGGCTTTCGCGTATTGTGACCGAGGTTCCTGAGGCTCCCTATTCTCCTCTTCCACTCGGGTGCTTTGCTCCAACAGGCGTTCGAACGCGTCTCTGTCCAGAGCACTCAACCTCGCTTTGCATGGCGGGCAGCCGGTAAGGAGGTGACGAACCACCTTTCGGGAGAGTAGAGGCTCGCCTGTCCGGATGCTGCTCCGTAGAAGTAGCCCAAGCTCTTGGTCAGTGGGATGATGTGCAGGCACAGCTAACGCCCCTCGTGGCTCCGAGGGGCATTATCTCAGATTGCGCCTAAACAGGTGAGAAGTGGACCAGCTACCAGGCGGCGGGTTTTACCCCCGCCCCTCAAGCGTCGGTTTACCTCACCGGACGCCGATTGGAGAGGTGCTCCAACCGGCTGGTGAGAAACCGGATCAGCTCGAGCGCCTGATTCTCCTGATCGGCAACCTGCTGCAGCTGGATGAGGGAGGCGAGGGTCTCCCGACCGACCCTCAGGGCGCGGAAGATCGGCATCGTCTCGACCACTGTCTGCTTGAGATCCTCGACGGCGCCCAGCTTGACGTAGACCGCCGCCAGGTCGAGCGAGACCACCGCCACCTCGTACGCGAGGCCGCGCTCCATGAAGCCCTTGCGGGCCCGGAGCAGCGCCGCTTCCGCCGCTCGTGGATGACCGAGCTCGCGGAGGAGCTGTCCTTCCTGCCAGGCGGCGCGCAGGAGGATCAGGACGTCCTTAAACTCCTTGTAGAGGTCTCTGGCCTTGAAGTAGAGGGCGAGCGCCTGCTCGGGCCGATCGAGATCGATGTAGCAGTGGACGAGGTTGTGGCAGGCCGCGAGGAGCAGGTGAGGATCCTCTTCTCGGTCGATGAGCGGGATGGCGTGGTTGAGGATCTGAGCGGCGCTCTCGGCCTCACCGGCATAGAGCGACGCGATCGCCTTAGCCACCAGCGAGCTGGCGAGGAGATGTGCCTCTCCCAACTCGCGGTAGATCTGACCGGCCTTGTCGGCGAGCTCGATCGCTGCCTCGAAATGGCGGTGGAAGATCTGGAGCGAGGCCATCTGCTCGAGCAGCCGGGCCCGGAGCGGCGGATCGCCGCTGCCCGCCTCACAATGGCGGCGCGCCGTGACCAGAGCCTCCTCTGCTTCCTGGAGCCGAGCGGAAACCCGCAGGGAGTTGCCGTAGTGCCCCCAGGCGCGGGTCCGCAAGTCGGCCAGCCTGGGCTCGCTCCCCACCGCTGCCGCCGTGCAGGCGTCGGCGGCGATCTGAGCCAGGTGGGCGAGGTAGAGCATCCTCTCGGGATCCTCGTACCGGGCGGCGTGGCTACGATCGATGAGCCACTTGACGAGCTGGGGTCTCGCGAATCGCTCCTCGTTCTGGATCCGGCGGGCCTGCTCCTGGATCGAGAGCGGCACAAGCTCCGCGAGCAGTTCCTCGGGTGCATGATCGAGCGGCTGGTCTATCGCCAGGAACTCGCTCAAGGCGCGCTCGGTATGGAGGAATGTCTGATCGTAGTTGTATCCACTCGTGTCGGTTGCCGCAGAGGTCCAGGCCTCTGGCTCGGTACTGGGCAGACGGAGCAGGCGCTCGAGGCGCGTGCCGTTCCAGCCCATCGTGCTTAACGTCTTTTGGCAGGTGGGGCAATCGGCCAAGAGATGACGTATGACGCTCGACTTTACCGCGGCATCCATCGGTCGGGAACCGCTTCGCAGGAAAGCTTCGAGGTTTGCACGAACGGGATGATCAGTAAACATATTATCCTCCAGGAAGAGCAAAGAACATCGCCCGCTTATCGGGCGGGAGGGGGCGGCCTCAGGCCGCCCCCCAATACACCCACGTTATTGCTGGCAGCGATTGCCGCCCAACGGATCGATGCACGGTCCGGTGTTGGTCCGATAGCCACCGCTTGGGGTGCCGGTGCCCGTGGTGGCGCTCGACAGATGATTCAGAGGCCGTCCGGTGGTGCTGCCAGGCAACAGGCTGGCCAACCAGGCGGTGGCGGCGCTCCACAGGTCATGGGTGCCGGTGACGGCCGTGTGCGAGCCGGCAAGGCTCCGGGCCTCGGCAGTCGGCAGCGTGGCGAAGTTGATGGCAAGCAGAAGGGCGGCGACGCAAACAAGGCGGGAATACGTACGGTTCATGACAGACTCTCCTTTAGATGTGCGGGCTACTACGACCGCCCCCCGGCGGCAAACCCGCGGTTTCAGAACTACAAGAAAAGTGACGCGGTACTCGTAGTAGAAGTGTGACGATCCTCCTTAACCGTGACATCGCTGTGACGTCTCTCTTGGGGCAGGGAATTGCCGCCGGTCAGAATGCCGGAGGAGAGGCCAGACGGATCGGGAGTGATGGACCGGAGCCTCGGGCGAGCGCCGAGTCAGTCGTTACAGAGCTGTAAGGAGAGGGAGGAAGGGCAGTGGGGGGAGAGAACATCCTCCCCCCGCAAGAGAGCTCGCTAATCGATCTGCCGGTGCTTCGAGAGGTGCTCCAGGCGATGGGTCAGGTTTTGAATCAGCGCCAGGGCCTGGATTTCCTGATCCGCAACCTGCTGCAGCTGGATCAGCGAGGCGAGCGCTTCACGACCGACCCGGAGCGCGCGGAAGATCGGCATCGTTTCAGAGACCGTCTGCCTCACCTCTTCGATAGCGCCCAGCTTGACGTAGACAGCGGCCAAGTCTAACGACACCACGGCGACCTCGTAGGTGAGGCCCCGCTCCATGAAACCTCTCCGGGCGCGGAGCAGCGCCGCCTCGGCGGCGCGCGGGTGACCGAGCCCGCGGAGCAATTCGCCCTCCTGCCAGGCGGCGCGGAGGAGGATGAGTGAATCCTTGAACTCCTTGTACAGCTCCTTGACCTTGAAGTAGAGCTCCAGACCCTGCTCGGGGCGGTCCAGATCGATGTAACAACGCACCAGGTTGTGGCAAGCGGCCAAGAGGAGATGAGGATCCTCCTCGTGATCGATCAGCGGGATCGCCTGATTGAGGAGCGGAGCCGCGCGCTCGGCCTCACCGGAGTAGAGGCACGCGATGGCTTTTTGCACCAGGGTGCTCGCCAATTGATGGGTATCTCCGAGCTCCCGGTAGATCCGCCCCGCCTGATCGGCCAGCTCGATGGCCTGTTCGAAGCGCCGCTGGAACATCTGGAGCGAGGAAGTCTGCTCGAGGAGGCGCGCGTGGAGTGGAGGATCCCCGGTACCGAGGGCGCGGTAGCGCTCGGCGGTCGTCATCGCCTCCTCCGCTTCCTGCAGCTTGCCGCCAACGCGCAGAGCGTTCGCCAACTGGCCCCAGGAGCGGGCGCGGAGATCCGCCAGCCGGCGCTCGCTTCCCAGGGCGTCGGCCGAGCAGGCCTCCGCCAGAGTCTGTGCGAGCTGCGCCAGGTGGAGCATCCGATCCGCATCCTCATAGCGAGCGGCGAAGCTGTGATCGACGAGCCAGCGGACGAGCTGCGGATTGGCGAAGCGCGTTTCCTTTTCAGCTCGCCGGCGCTGCTCGTTCTCCGGGAAAGCCTGGAGCTCGGAGAGCAGATCCTCTGAGCGGCTGCTCCAAGGGGCGATCGGCGGCGAGAAACTCGCCGAGCATGCGATCGCTGTTCGAAAAAGTCAGATCGTAGTTGTAAGTTTGAATTTCAAGCGCCGGGGAAGCCGACTCGTCGGCGGTCGGCAGACTCAAGAGCCGTTCGAGCCGACTGTCGCTCCAGCCCATTTCATGCAGGCGTTCGCGGCAGGTCGTGCACTCGGCCAGCAGATGTCTTACGAGAAAAGCTTTCTGGGCAGAATCAGCGGAGCGGGAGGCGTCTTTCAAAAAACGCTCTAAATCCTCGGCGACAGGGTGTTCCTGATACATCGGCATCCCTCCATGCTGAAATCATTACAACCTCCGGACCCGTCTGGGTGCGGAAGGAGGAGGCGACTTGCAGATCGCCTCCTCCTATTTCAACCTCGTCAGTTCGTCGGCGAACAGTGCGAAACGCCCATCGGATCGATACACGACCCGGTGTTCGGCCGCGAATGCCCGCCCGTGGTCGTGCCGCCGACGGGGGCAGTGGTGGCGTTCGCCGCGGGGTGCAGGCCGGCGTGACTGCCCGGCAGCAGGCCGGTAAGCCAGGTGATCGAGGCGCTCCACAAGTCAGTAGTGTGATTGGCGGTCGCATGCGAGCCGGCGAGGGTTCGGGCTTCGGCGGATGGGAACGTGGCGACGTTCATGGCAAGCACGACGGCGGCGACGGCAATCAGGCGGAAATTTTTACGGTTCATGGCAGACTCTCCTCCAGTGTGCAGGCTTGACCGCCCCCCGGCGGCATATACCTGCGGGGTTGACGACTTCAACAGATTGGACACGATCTTCTATAGCAGAAGTGTACCACCGACCCCTCCACCGTGACAGGGAAGTGACTCCGGAAACGAAAAAGATTCGCTGGGGTGACTCTCCATAGCTATAGATCGATATCAGGCTTCGTGACGACCTCGGCTCCGCCGTGCCCGGCGCGCTGCTGACGGAAGGTGGCGCGGGGATCGCGGGCCGAGGCCTTGCCGGCGTGGAAGATGGCGAAGCGGAGCGCGATGGCGCCAGCGGTGCCGAGGAGCCCCGTGGCGACTTTGGCCGCCGTTCCGAGCGCCCGGCCTCGTCGGGCCCGCCGGGGTAGAAGCGAGCCGAGGAGGCTCGCGGCGGTCGCCAGCTTGGCGGCGGTCCAGAGGCCCCCGCCGAGACCCTCCCGGAGCGGCGCCCCCACTTTTCCCGCCGACTCGGCCTCGCGCTCGACCGCGGCCATGGCGGCGAGCTCAGAGACCTTCCCCACGATCCCGAAGTTGCGGACGACCGTCGCCGCCCGGGGCGGGAGGGGGAGGAGGTCGAGGAGCGCGGTCGCCCCCGAGGCGCCGGAGGAGAGAAAGAGCGCCGGCAGGCTTCGCCTCGTTCCCTGCCAGAGCGGCACGGCGGTGTTGGCGAGGAGCACCGCGGTGTAGCCGGCGAGAGGCAGGCCGAGGAGGGCCCCGGCGTAGCCGGCGACGTTCCCCAGCCGGCCGAGGAGGCCGCGCCGGGTGGCGAGGAGCGCCGAGCCGGCGGTGACCGAAGCCGTCGCCGCGAGTACCCAGGAGCCGACGCTCATCGGCGAGGTCGGCCGGAAGACCCGGAGCATGTGGAGGAAGCGCTCCGGGCGACCGAGGTCGGTGACGAGGAGCCCCGAGCCGACGGCGCAGCCGACCGTCGCCACCCAGCGGCCGCGCTCGACGAGCGGGCGGAGCTCTTCCCCGCCGAGAGCCTGGGCGGCCCCGGCGAGCACGGCCGAGGCCCCCGCCGTACCCCCGACGTAGAAGTAGAGGGGGACTGCCCAGATCCAGACCGGCTCCTTGAGCATCGGCCGGCCGTAGTAGGTGGGGCCCTCGGGGTCCGCTGGGCCCGCGGTGGGCAGATCGCGCCAGACCTCCGGGAGCGAGGGGTAGGCCTCCTCCTCGGTCGCGATCCGCTGCTCCGACCCCTCCCCGGAGAGGAGGCCGAGAGCGGGATCGATGAACCGGCCCTGCCCCGAACGGGGCCCGGCCTCATGGTCCTTGCCGTCGAGCCCGCCGAGCCCCTGCCGCCCGTGCTTCATGCCTCCACTCCCCGTCCCGCGGAGAGGACGGCCCCGAGCGCCGCCGCGGCGAGCCCGAGGGCGGCGACCGCCATGGCTCCCCAGGCCTGGCCGGCCTTGGCCGTCGGCACCACCGGGTCGGGCGGCAGGTTGTAGACCTCCGGCTGGTCGAGGAGGAGAAAGAAGGCGTGGAGCCCTCCGGTCCCCGGCTGACTTGCGGCGTCGGCGCCATAGAGGTAGGCGTCGGTCATCCCGTGGCGGTGGAGGCGCTCCAGCCGGTCCGTCGCCTTGACCTTGAGCTCGTCCAAGTCGCCGAAGAGGATCGAGTCGGTGGGGCAGGCCTTGGCGCAGGCCGGCGTCATGTCCCCCTTCAGGCGGTCGTAGCAGAGGGTGCACTTCCAGGCCCGCCCGTCGTCCTCCCGGCGGTCGATCACCCCGAACGGGCAGGCGGCCACGCAGTAGCCGCAGCCGTTGCAGATGTCGGGCTGGATGTAGACCGAGTCGAACTCGGTACGGAGGATGGCCCCCGTCGGGCAGGCTTCGAGGCAGCCGGCCCGCTGGCAGTGCTTGCAGACATCCGACATCAGGAGCCAGGAGAAGTTGCCGAGCCCGGTTTCTTGACCGGTCAAGGGGACCGGCCGCTCGACGAAGGAGACGTGCCGCCAGGTCGAGGCGCCGAGGGCGCCGGTGTTGTCGTACGACATGCCGGTGAAGAAGAGGCCGTCGTCCGGCAGCTGGTTCCATTCTTTGCACGCCACCTCGCAGGCCTTGCAGCCGATGCAGAGGGTGGTGTCGGTGAAGAACCCCACGGTGCCCATTCAGGCCTCCTCGTTCTGTTGCGTCCGCGACTCGGAGAGGCCGTGCCGTCCCACCGGCTTTGCCGCCACCTGCGGCAGGTCGCGGGCCTCGCCGCCGATCCCGATCTCGGCGAGAGCGCCGCTCGTCACCACCCGCCGCTCGCGGCTCCGCCGGCCGGGCTCCAAGTTTCCGGAGAGCGCTTTCGACTCCTGGATCGAGACGTTGGGGTCGGCCACGAAGGAGATCAGCTCGTTGGCGGCGTCCCCCGTCACCCGCCCCTTCGCTCCCCAGTGGTAGGGGAGGCCGATCTGGTGGATCGTCCGACCCTTCATCCGGAGCGGCGGGATGCGCTCGGTCACCAGGACCCGGGCCTCGATCTCGCCCCGCGCGGTGCGGATCGTCGCCCAGCCGCCGTTGGCGATCCCCTTCTCGCGGGCCAGCTCGGGCGAGATCTCGCAGAACATCTCGGGCTGGAGCTCGGAGAGCCAGGAGAGCCAGCGCGACATGCCGCCAGCGGTGTGGTGCTCGGTCAGCCGGTAGGTGGTGATCAGGTAGGGGAAGCGCGGATCGCCCCACGGCCGGTGATAGGGGTTGTCCTTGCGTTTCCACTCCATCCGGCCGGGGTTGCACTGCTGGCCGTAGAGGGGGTTCTCGATTACCCCCTCCTGCGGCTCGTAGTGGGTGGGGAGCGGCCCGTCGGCGAGGCCGTTGGGAGCGTAGATCCAGCCCCGGCCGTCCCCCTGCATGACGAAGGGATCGGTGCCGCGGAGGGTGTCCTTCCCCTGGGCGCCCGGGGGCGGCACGTAGGAGGGGGGCCGGTCGACGATGAAGTCGGGGACGTCCTCGCCCGTCCAGCGCTTCTTCTCCTCGTCCCACCAGACGTAGCGCTTGCGCTCCGACCAGGGCCGCCCCTCGGGGTCGGCCGAGGCCCGGTTGTAGAGCATCCGCCGGTTGGCCGGCCAGGCCCAACCCCACTCCGGGGCCACCCAGGACTGCTCCCGGCCCGGTCTGCGCCGCGCCGTCTGGTTGACCCCGTCGTCGTAGCTCCCCGAGTAGATCCAGCAGCCGCAGGCGGTCGAGCCGTCGTCCTTCAGATCGGTGAACATCTTGACCGGCTTCCCGCCCATCACCACATAGCCGTTGATCTCGGCGAGCACCGCCTCGGCGACCGGGTCCTCCTCCGGCCCCTCGGTGGGGTAGTGCCAGGTGAGGTCCAGGAGCGCCCGGTCCTTGGGGTCGGTCGAGCCCTTGTAGAGCTCTTTCAGGAGCTTTCCCAGGTGGAAGAAGAAGTGCAGCTCGCTCCGGCAGTCGCCGGGCGGTTCGACCGCCTTGCGGTGCCATTGGAGGAGACGCTGGGTGTTGGTGAACGAGCCGTCTTTTTCGGTATGGGCGGCGCAGGGGAAGAAGAAGACCTCGGTCTTGATCTCCTCCGGGCGGATCTCGCCGCGGCTGATCTCGGGGGCCTCGCGCCAGAACTCGGCGCTCTCGGTGGGGGCGAAGTCGCGGACGACGAGCCAGTCGAGCTCGCGCATCCCCTTCCTATGGAGGGCGCCGTGCATCGAGCCCACGGTGGGGTTCTCGCCGAGGAGGAAGTAGCCCTTGACCCCTCCATCGGCCATCGCCGCGACCGTCGTCATGTGCGAGTGGTCGCCGGAGATGCGAGGGAGATGGTCGAAGCACCAGCCGTTCTCCGCCGTCGCCGCCTCGCCGTACCAGGCTTTGAGGAGCGAGACGATGTACTTCGGAAACTCCCCCCACCAGCCCGAGTCGGCGCGGTTGTTCTTGACGTAGTCCTCGAAGGTGTGGTCGTGGCCCGCCTTGGGCATGCCGAGATAGCCGGGCAGAAGGTCGTAGAGGGTGGGGATGTCGGTCGAGCCCTGGATCGAGGCGTGACCGCGGAGCGCCATGATCCCGCCTCCCGGCCGGCCCATGTTGCCGAGGAGGAGCTGGAGGATGGAGGCGGTCCGGATGTACTGGACTCCGGTCGAGTGCTGGGTCCAGCCCACGGCGTAGCAGAAGGCCGAGGTGCGCTCCCGGCCGGAGTTGGTACAGAGGGCCTCGGCGACCCGGAGGAAGAGATGCCGGGGGATGCCGCAGACCTCCTCCACCATTTCTTCCGTGTAGCGCGAGAAGTGGCGCTTCAGGATCTGGAAGACGCAGTGCGGGTCCGACAGCGTCTCGTCATAGTGGACGGCGCGGGTCTGGGTGCCGCGCTCGGAGTAGGATTCGCCGGTGAAGTGCTCGCGCTTGCCTGCCGCGGCTCCCACGTCGGTCCCCTCGTACTGCCAGGTCGCCGGGTCGTACTGGCCCTTCTCCGCGTCCCAGCCGGAGAAGAGGCCGTCCAAGTCCTCGGTATCCTGGAACTCCTTGCAGACGATCGCCGCGGCGTTGGTGTAGTGGACGACGTACTCTCTGAAGTAGCGCTCGTTTTCGAGGACGTAGCGGATGATCCCGCCCAGGAAGGCGATGTCCGAGCCGGCCCTTATCGGCACGTGGAGGTCGGCCACCGCGCTCGTCCGGGTGAAGCGCGGGTCGACGTGGATGATCGTCGCCCCCCGGTTCTTCGCCTCCATGACGAAGCGGAAGCCCACCGGGTGGCACTCGGCCATGTTCGAGCCCTGGATGACGATGCAGTCCGAGTTCGCGAGGTCCTCCTGGAACGTCGTCGCTCCGCCCCTACCGAAAGAGGTCCCCAAACTGGGGACCGTGGAGCTGTGTCATATCCGGGCCTGGTTCTCGATCTGGACGACCCCCAGACCGGAGAACAGCTTCTTGATGAGGTAGTTCTCCTCGTTGTCCAGGGTGGCGCCGCCGAGGCTTGCGATGCCCAAGGTGCGTTTGAGCGCGTTGCCGTCCTTGTCCTTCTCCTCCCAGGTGGCGTCCCGGGTCCGCTTCACCCGGTCGGCCACCATGGCCATCGCTCGGGAGAGGGGGATGGGCTCCCACTCCGTGCCGTTCGGACGGCGATAGAGGACCTGTTTTTCCCGGTGCGAGCCGGTGACGAGCTGGAAGGTGGCCGCCCCCTTCGGGCAGAGGTGGCCGGCCGAGATGGGGGAGTCGGGGTCCCCCTCGATGTCGGTGATCCGGTTGTCCTCGACGTAGACCCGCTGGCCGCAGCCCACGGCGCAGTAGGGGCAGATCGAGGGGACGACCCGGTCGGCCCGCTCCGTCCGCGGCCGGAGCGCTGCCGTCCGCGGCGAGGCGACGGTGCTGCCGAGCGCCAGGGGATCGCGCCGCCGTACCTGGCGGAGGACAGGCCAATCGTTTAAGGAAGCGAAGATCTTCGAGAAGCCCATGAAACCACCCTCCCGGGCGAAAATGGCGTGCAGGATGCGCGCCACGTCGGTACCGGCTCCGTTGGGCTCCGAGGACGGCGCCTGGCTGCGCGAAGCGCCCGAAGGCGCCCGCCCGCAGGAGCTCAACGGAGCCGGTACCCGTAGATGGCATGTCTTTTGTAGATCTTCAAAGCGGTGTCCAGAGAGGGGGATTTCGACATGCCAGGGAAGAAAAACGATCTGCTCTTCGAGGATGGGGCCGCCGCCTTCCTGCCCGACCGTCCCACTCTCCCGGGGCTCGCCCGCGCCGCCCAGGGGTGCACGGCCTGCGACCTTTACAAGAACGCCACCCAGGCGGTGATGGGAGAGGGGCCGAAGAGCGCCTGGGCCTTCTTCATCGGCGAGCAGCCGGGAGATCAGGAGGATCTGGCCGGCCGGCCGTTCGTGGGGCCGGCGGGCAAGGTGTTCGACGAGGCCCTGGCCGAGGCGGAGATCCCGCGGGAGGAGGTCTACGTCACCAACGCCGTCAAGCACTTCAAGTGGGAGGCCCGGGGCAAGCGCCGTATCCACCAGAAGCCCAACGCCGGCGAGGTCCGCGCCTGCCGCCCCTGGCTGGAGGCGGAGCTCGCCCTCGTCCAGCCCCAGGTGATCGTCTGCCTCGGGGCGACCGCCGCCCAGTCGCTCCTCGGCCCGCAGTTCCGGATCACCCGCGACCGCGGCCAGTTCTTCGACAGCCCCTGGGCCCCGGTGACCGCGACCCTCCACCCCTCGGCGATCCTCCGCATGCCGGACCCCGACCTGCGCCGGGAGGCGCGGGCGCAGCTAATCGAGGATCTGAAGCGGGTGGGGGAGAGAATCCGGGCGGCGGCCGTGCGCTGATCGCCGCCCGGGAATCTGTCAGGACCGGATCAGGTGGGCAGCACCGAGAAACCCAGACCGCGGCCGTTCTCCCGCATCCGACCGTCGAGGCTCAAGAGAGCGAGACCGGGCACGGCAGCCCGGGCGACGAGGGCGCTCGCCAGGTGGAGAGCGTCCAGGCTGCGGATCGGCTCGGCCGGGAAGGGTCGGCGGGCGCGCTCGGTCACCTCGGAGTCCAAACGCATCAGGTCCCAGTTGCTCGCCGTGGCGGTGAGCCGGCCGCGGCGGTCGGCGGCGTCGGCCTCGCTGACCCGGCCGGCGGCCTGGGCCCGATGGAGAGCGCGGTCGCACTCGACGAGCGTCAGGTCCGAGGCGAGCACCCGCTCGGCCGCCGCCAGAACCTGGCGCACCGCCTCGCTCCCGGGCTCGCCCAGGAGCCAGCTGAGGATCGCCGAGGAATCGGCATAGAGATTCATCGTCCACCCCACTCTTCCCGCTCCTCCCGCTCCGCATTGAGAAGCTCGGCCGCGCTCCCCGGAGGCAGAAGCGGCGAGAGGCTTGGATAGAGCTCCGGAGCGTTCGGCGCCCCCAGGCTGAGGCTGCCCCGCCGAGCCAGGGCGGCGAGCCCCGGATGGAGCGCCGGGCGCACCTCCGGCGGTGTGGGCTGGCGCAACTCGGCCACCACCTCGCCACGGTCGGTGACCTGGACCTCCTCTCCCGCGCGCACCTGGCGCACGTACTCGGAAAGGCTGTTTTTCAACTCGCGGATGCCGACGGTCTTCATGTCCAAGAATGTAGCTGCGTGTGGCCACATTGTCAATCCCTCCTTTCTGGAGGGAGAGACGCAAAAGCGGTCTCCAATCGCTCAGCTCTTCTTTGGGGAGGGGCGGTCGCGGATGACCTCGCTCTTCTTTCCGGCGAGAACGAGGCCGATCATGCGGATCAGGTCGGCCTTGAACCGCTGCTGGCTCGCGGCATTGCGCCATGGCGTATAGCGGCCGGCCTTCTCTCCCTGGCCGAAGAAGCCGAAGTCGTTCGGCCTGGCGACCAGGACGTCGTCGACGAATACGGCCGGATACCGGGTGACGCCGAAGCGCTCCGCGAGCTTCGAGGCGCCGAAGTTCTCATTCACGAAGATCGCTTTGCCGGGGAACTTCGCCACCGCCTGCTGAGCCAGCAAACTTGCTGGGTCGGAGAGGTTTCACGTGTAGGGCCAGCGCACGAGGGTGACGGTGATCGGCTGGCTCGCGCGCTGGTTCTGGGAGGGTGCCGGCTTCTGGAAGCTGAAGTAGGCGGGGAGGACCCGCTCGACGAGGACGGCGATAGCCTTCCAGTCGTCCGCGCTCGGCGCGGCTTCTTTGGCGCCAGTGCCGCCCGTGCCGCGGGCGCTGCCGGTGCCGCCGGCGAGGTGCTCCTCGGCCCGTTCGAGGAAGAGCCTGGCGATCGAGCTGTCCGTTGGAGAGCCGCGGAGCTGCCTATCGAGGGCGGCGGTCTCCCCTCGCAGCGCCGACCGCCTGGCGGCGTCGAGCGAGGCGGCGTCGAGCCTTCCCAATTGCTCGAGCGCATCGAGGTACTGGTAGAGGGCCCCGGCCTGGAGCCCGGCCGCGTCGAGCTCGCCCGCCAGCTTGATCGTCGCGTTCAAGCGAATGAACTCGGTATGGAGTTGAATGGAGCGCGGGGGCGTAAAGGCGGCGACCGTCCGCTCCTGCAGCTGCCGGATCTCCGGCGAGACGGAGCGGAGCGGCAACGGCGCCGCCTCCCCGGAGGGCCGGAGGCCGGAACAGAAGATCGCCGATTCGGCGGCCGCCTTCGCCTGGCCCAGATAGTAGAGGCCCGCCCCGGCATTCGTCACGCCCGCGTACGCACGGCTCGCTTCGAGGAGGATCTTGGTCTGCCCCTCTGCCGTCTCGGCGATCGCTCGGACGGCGGCCGGGGTCTTGCCCCAGGGGTGGGTGCGCGCCTTGCCGTCGAGCGCGGAGAGCTCGGTCCGCGCCTGGAGCCATGCGGACTCGAAACCGGGTACGCCATTTTTCGTCGGCTCCCGCTCCCTGCTTCGTCGTCTCCAGGGCACGCAACGAGGTGCGCGCCTCCTCGAGCTCCTCGAGACTCAGGTACAGCCGTCCGGCGTCGAGCGATCGTCGCGCCTGAGAGAGAGCGCCGAGAAGACCGGTCTTGGCCTCCTTCCAATCCGGATCGGAACCCGGCTTGCCGCTCACCGCCCGCTCCAGGCGGGCGATCTCCAGCCTGACCTCTGAGGCGGCTGAGGTGGCGTTCTGGGATGCCGCGGGCAGCGCCGGGATCCCGAACGCCAGGAGCCCGAGCAGGAACGGCAGGCGAAGGCTTACGACCATGAGCGGGCGTGCGATCCACATACTCGCGAGCCTACAGCCTCAGAAGCTGGAGAATCCAGCTTCCGAGGCTCCGATCGTCCGGATGGGCCGCGGTCGAGGGCATTGCCCGTGGGGCGCTTCCCTTACGGGAAGAGCGGGCAGTGACCGCGGATCGGCGTGAAGCAGGCCCGGGTGGTGCAGTCGGAGGCGCCGCAAGCGAGGCAGCAGAGCTGGCCGGTCGGGCACTGGGAGCTGCTCGTGCAGCCGCTCGCGAAGAGGACCCCCGGAGCACCGGAGAGGTCGGACGAGAGGGTCGCGAGGAAGGCCGCGGTAGAGGGAGCGGTGGCCTGGGCGGCCTGGGCGGCCTGGGACATGGGGGACTGCGGCAGCGGAGCCGTCGGGGCGGTCCCGGCGGCGCCGGCAGTCCCAGCGACCCCGGGGGCGACGGCAAGGACCACGAAGAGAGCCGTGAGGAGCAGAACGCGGAAGAGCGAGGGACAGGAGCGCATATCGGATCCTCCTATGTGTCTTCCCGAATTATTGCAGAGATGCGCATAGGCATCAACCTCGGCGGGCCGATCGACGGATGCCGCCTAGATGCCAGCTAAAAGCTGGTCTCGTCCCGCGCGTACTCCCGCCCACGCCAGCGCACGACCCCCGCGCCGTGGGCCATCCGCAGGGAGCGGAGGACGATCCAGTTTCCCCCCGCTACCATCAGGGGGTGGAAGAGGATCGGCCAGAGGGGATACCCGAGCCGGAGCTGGACCGCGGCCCGGGAGCCTAATAGGAGGGCGAGCCCGGCGGCGAGGGCGAGTCCGGGGGGGGCGAGGGCGCTCGCCGGGGCTGCCAGGGCCCAGAGGGGCCAGGCGAAGGGGGCGCTGTTCAGCAGCGTACCCAGGGTCAGGTTGAAGAGGGTGAAGAGGGGCATCCGGGAGACGGCGGAGTGGAGGTTCTTGGTGAAGCCCTCGACGATCTCGCTGCGGCCGCTGTACATGCGGAGCCGCACGAGCCGGTCGCCGAGGGCGAAGGCGCTCCGGAAACCGGCCGCCTTGATCTCGATCGCCAGGCGGATGTCGTCGATCACCGAGCGGGCGAGGAGGCGATGGCCGCCGATAGCATGGTAGGCGGTGGCGCGGACGAGATTGAAGGCGCCGCTCCCGAAGGCCGCCCGGGTGCGGGGGAGCCGGGCCAGGAAGGACGGAAAGAGCATATAGAAGCTCACCCCGAGGAGCGGCATCAGGACCTCCTCCCAGAACCCGCGGCGCTCGAAGTCCGGCAGGAGTGCCAGGTGATCGAGCCGGTGCTCCTCGCAGAAGGCCACAGCGTCCCGCAGGGCCTCCGGCGCCAAGCGGACGTCGGCGTCCATGAAGAGGAGGAAGTCGCCGGTCGCCCGCTCGCTGCCCTGGAAGAGGGCGTGCGGCTTGCCGAGCCACCCCTCCGGCAGGGGAGCGCCCGCGATCGCCAGGAGCCTCGGATCTCCCGCCCGCCGGCCGATCTCCGCCGCCGTCCCGTCCGTCGAGCCGTCGTCGACGACGATCACCTCGAAGTCCGGATAGTCCTCGGCGAGCGCGGCGTCCAGGGTCGCCCCGATCGCCGCTTCTTCGTTCCGCGCCGGGATGACGATCGAGACTCTCGGCCGTCCCCGCAGGGTACCTTTCGGCAGACGGCGGAAGGCGATCAGGTTGGCCACAGTGAAGAGGGCGAGGAGAGCGCCGTAGAGGGCGAAGGGGAGAGTCCAGGCGAGCATGGGGGGGCCGGCGGTTCTACGTCAGGTCAGACTTTGCAGCTGCCGGACGACTTTCCGAGGACTTTCGAGGCGTTCCTGAAGACTTTCGAGGCGTTCCGGAAGACTTTCCACGAGTTCCGAGGACTTTTGAGGCCTTCCGGAGGACTTTCCACGAGCGCAAAAAGACTTTTCACGAGTTCCTGAAGACTTTCGAGGAGTTCCGGAAGACTTTCCACGCCTTCCGGAAGACTTTCCACCGGTTTTGGAAGCTCCCAAAGCCGTCCGGGAGCTTCCGAGAGCGGTCCGGGAGGTCCCCAACGGTGTCCGGGAGGTCTAAAACGGCATCCAGCCATCCCCAACGCCGTCTGGAAGGTCTCAAGCCCCGTCCGGAGGACTCTACACGGCGTCCGGGAGTCTCCCCGCCGCGTCCGGGAGCTTCGCTGCCGCGTCCGGGAACTTTCGAACGGTGTCCGGAGACGTTTCGGGTCTTTGCGCCGGTCCGGGATCGCTCAGGGATCGTCGTCCTTACCGCCGTACTCGCCGGCCGTGTAGCGCTTGCCCTGCTTGTAGACGTGAACCCCGCCATAGTGCCGCACCCGATCGTGGAGATCGCGCAGGAGGAGCTGCATGGTGCCCACATTCGTGTCGTCGTCGTAGTCCTCGACGTGGTGCCAGACCTGGGTGGCCGCGCTCCGCACGACTTTGACCTGGGAGTCCGCCGCCTTGAAGTCATCGGTGCGGGTGCCCGTGTAGGCGATCGTCGTGGAGACGATGGCGTAGGCGGAAAAATCGACGTATTTGCCCGACCGGTAGACGGAGTAGTCGCCGGCCTCGCCATGGACGTCCTCCTGGGTGTCGTACTTGGGCTTCAGGAACTTCTTGACCGGCTTGCTCAGCCGCTTGCCGTGGACGACGCTCTCCAGATCCATCCCGGTTTCGGCTTGGGCTTTGAGCTCCTCCTGGTGCCCTCTCGTCATCGCTCGCGCGAAGGGGTCCGGGGCGGCGCTGGATCTCTGGACCGTGGCGGGCGCCGGCCCGGCGGCAGGGCGCGGCAGCGCCGCTGGGAGACGCCGCGGCGGCGCCGGGAGACGGACCCGGGCTGGCTGGACGGCCGAGGCTCGGATCCCCATCCGTTCCGCCTCGGCTTCCAAGCCCGCGTCTTGCACTACCGCGAGCCCGGCGCCGAAGGGGTTCCGCACCCGTCCCGCCCGTTGCTGGACGACGTGGGTGAGCTCGTGGGCCAGGAGCCGCTGGCCGGCGGGCGAGTGGGGGTCGTACTGGCCGTTGGCGAAATAGAGCTCGGAGCCGAGGGTGAAGGCCAGGGCGCCGATCGCCGACGCCTGCGGACCGACGTGGACCCGCACGTCCGAGAAGCTGGTACCGAAGAGCCGCTCCATCTGCGCCTGGACGACCGGCGGCAGCCGTAGGGCGGGCGCCGTCGTCCGCAGCAGGGTCGCAGCGGCCGCCGGCTGGACCGCCGTCGAGGGATCGTTGGACCTGGGCTGGATCGCGCCGCTCGCCGGCAGCCGGGAGAGGCCGCCGGGAAAAAATCCCTGGAGAACCCCGGCGCGGGGAGCCGCGGGGCCCGGCGTCCTTACCTTCGCTGCCGGGACTGCCGAGACTGCCGGGCCTGCCGGCATTGCCGACACTGCCGGCAGAGCTGGCGCGGGGAGGCGCGTCAGCTGCGGCGGGGCCGTCCGCGCCAGACAGGCCTGGACGTGGGAGGCCGGCCTGGGCGATGGAAGAGGCTTCTGGGACATGAGGGCGCGTCAGGCAGTGTACGCTACTCGGCCTTCCGCAGCGCTGGCCCGCGGATCTCCGCGGCCGCGGATTCGGCCTCCGGCGGGTGGAGCTTGAGCTCGCGGTAGCCGCGCCGCCAGTAGAGGAGGGGCGGCGGGTCGTTCTCCGGGACGCCGGTCGCCACCACCTCGCCGATGACGACGGTGTGGGTGCCGGCGGGGTAGCGGGCGAAGATGCGGCAGTCGAGCCAGGCCATGGCGTCGAGGAGGATGGGGGCGCCGGTCTCGGCGGTGCCCCAGTGGCCCTCGGCGAAGCGGTCCTGGTCCTTCAACCAGGCGAAGCGGTTCGACAGCTCCGACTGGTCGTGCCGGAGGAAGTTGACGGCGAAGACCGCCCCCTCCTCCTCGATCATGCTGTGCGCCTTGTGCTTCTTGTCGATGATCACCGTAATGAGCGGTGGATCGGCCGACACCGAGGCGAAGGCGGAGACGGTGAGGCCGTGGATGTGCTCCCCCGAGCGGATGGTCGTGATGGTGACCCCGGCGGGGAAGTGGCTCAAGGCATTACGAAAATCTTCCGACGAGATCGCCATCTGCATCTCCGATTCCAATAGTCGCGCGTCTACCGTCTCTGTGGGCGTCCTTTAAGGGATTGTCCCACAACCGGCACGGCGGGCGAAGTGGCGTTGGTCTTGCACCTAGAGTGCGAGGAGAGGGGCCGCGGGGGACGCTCGCGGCCCGATCGATCGGAGGATCAGCCATGAGCAAGACCGCGAATCTCAAGGAAAACGTCAAGGGCGTGCTCAACCAGAAGGTACGCCTGGGTTTTTTCAGCCTGCCCCTGTGGGCGGTCGGTGCGTACTTCGTCGTCCGGCAGCTGCGTAGCCGGCGCCGGGCGCCGGCCTACAGCTAGAGCTTCTTCCCCCTCCTGGCCGGGCAGGCACGGGGCCTGTCCCACTGTCCGGCCTCGCGGGCCCCTTTCCGGAGCTCGCGGCGACAACTGTCCTTTACTGCCGGCCCCGTTCCATCTAAGCTAGCCAGCGCTCCGTAGTAGGGCCAGGAGGTACCGCTAGCATGACCGTGGACCGGTTCGGCGGCGCGATCTGTGCGCTGTGGCTGTTGGCTGCATGGGGGGGAGGGTCTGCCCGCGCCCAGGAGGCGCCCCCGAGACCCCGGCCGCGGCGGCCCATCGGCGGCGCCGGCGGCGTCGGCGGGCGATTCGAGCGTGCTGCCGAAGATCCGTTTCGGCTTCGAGGGGCGGCTCAACTTCCGTTCGAGCGACGAGAACCGCTTCCCGGTCAAGTTCCCCTTCCGCCCCGAGGACCTGCCGCCGGGGCAGACCCAGGCCTTCGAGGAGACGGTCAACGCCGGCTCCCACTTCGAGGTCTCGAAGCTCATCCTCACCGTCGACGCCGACTGGAGCGAGAACCTGACCGCCCACGGCCGGCTCGACTTCATCGACCTCTACGACCGCAACCCCACCTCGACCGGCAAGAAGACCGACGTCAAGGAGCTCTGGGTCCGCTTCGGCCGTGAGGACGAGCCCGGGGTGCTCCCCAAGGGCTCGGGGGCGTACTTCAAGTTCGGCAAGATCAGCCACTTCGAGCGCCAGAACGACCGTCATCTCGAAAGCTACGGCCTCGTCTCTACCGCCTTCAACCGCTTCAACGACATGGGCGCCGAGCTGGGGGTGGACGCCGGGCGCCACCTCTACTTCAAGCTCTCGGCCACGACCGGCAGCCCGCTCTTCCTGCGCGACCCCAACGCTCTAGCCGGCGACAACGGGACCCCGGACTTCCTGCAACCGAATCCGAACCCGGAACTGAAGAGCGGGGTCGTCATCCTCTACGACACCGAGGTCGAGGACTACAACCCCAAGCGCAGCCCGCAGCTCTCGGGGGCCGCCGGCCTGCGCTTCGCCGACGAGGGCGGGAGGGACGCCCTCGACATCCTCGTCTTCGGGCACAAGCGCACCCTCTCCGACCGGATCTCGAAGGAGGGGACCTTCTACCAGGGCGATCTGCAGATCCTCCGCGGCCCCTTCGACCTGACGCCCCTCCAGACGATCCATGGCAACCAGAAGCAGGAGGTGGGGGGAAACGTCTGGCTCTATCTCGGCGGCTTCTCGCTGTTCAGCCAGTACGTCGACCAGAAGCTCGCCGGCCTGCCGAGGCAGGGTTTCGAGACCGAGCTCGCCTGGACTCTCGACCTCCCCCTCGTCTGGGCGGTCGACGGCCGCCAGCTCTTCCCCACGATCGCGCCTGCGGTGCGCTACTCGAAGCTCAAGAACGACTTCAAGAACGCCCCACTGACGACGGCCCCGAGCTTCGCCTGGGACTGGACGAAGATCGACCTCGGGCTCCGTCTGGGGATCGTCCCGGGGATGGACCTGACGCTCGAATACGCTCTCAACGACTTCATCCTCGCCTCCGGCGCCACCCGGCACAACAACGAGCTGCTCTCGACCCTGCGCTTCCACGTATGAAAAAGCGCAGCGCTTTTCCGCTCCTTCTCCTCCTCCTGGCCGCCGCGCTCGCCCCGCTGGGCGCCGAGGAGCTGCGCGGCCGGATCGAGCTGCTGGGCAAGGGCGGCAAAGGGCCGGCCAAGGGGAGCGACGTGCGCCAGGCGATCGTCTACTTCGAGCCGGCCGCCCCGGTGCCGGCGCGGGCCCAGGAGAAGGAGAAGGAGAAGCGGTTCGAGATGGTGACCCGGGGCAAAGAGCTGGTGCCGCGGGTGCTCGCCGTGCCGCGCGGCGGCCGGGTGCTCTTCCCGAACGACGACCCGATCCTCCACAACGTCTTCTCGGTCTCCGCCGGCAATGCCTTCGACCTCGGCCTCTACAAGAAGGGGCCGGGCAAGGAGAAGACCTTCGAGAGCCCCGGCGTGGTGCGGGTCTACTGCAACGTCCATCCGTCCATGGTGGCCTACATCCTGGTCGTCGACACCCCCTACTTCGCCACCCCGGCCGAGGACGGCACGTTCGTCCTCTCCGGCCTGCCCAAGGGGGCCGGCAAGCTCACCGTCTGGCACGAGCAGACCGAGCCCTGGACGATCTCCGTCCAGCTGCCGGCCGGTCCGGCGCCGATCACCGCCCGGATCGAGGTCACCCGTCCCCAGGTCCCCTCTCACCTCGACAAAAACGGCAAATCGTACTTCTCCTCCGGCCGTGACGGATACAGGCACTAGCCGGCGGCGGTTCTCGCCCTCTTTAGCGACCCGGATCTTCCTGGTCACCTCGCTCCTCGTCACCCTGGCCGTGGGCGCGGCGGTCGCGGTCACCTACTGGCTGGTCCAGAAGACCGCCCGCCGGGCGGCCGACGAGGCGCTCGAGAGCAGCTCCTCGGTGCAGACCGCCTTCCAGGCCGAGCGCTACGAGCGGCTGCGGCTCATCTCGCGCCTCTTCGCCGCCGACCCGGCGGTCGCCGCCTACTTAGCGGAGCGCGATACCCGCTCGATCCTGGACCTCCTCTCCGAGCGCGGCAAGGACCTCGGGTTCGACTTCGCGATCTTTCTCGACCCCGACGGCAAGGTGATCGCCCGCACCGACCGGCCGGAGGCGGTGGGGCAGGACCTCTCGCAGCGGCCGCTGATCCAGAAGGCCCGCGCCGAGTTCGAGGCCGCCGGCGTCTGGCAGGACGGCGGGAACCTCTACTACGCGGTGGCCGTCCCGCTCTCCAAGGGCACCCTCCTGGGCTTCCTCGTCACCGGCTTCGCCATCAACGACCTCTCGGCCCTCGAGGTCAACAAGATCAGCGGCGCCGACGTCGCCTACGTCAGCACGGCAGGTGCGGCTGGAGAGACGTCGCCGCGGGTGGTGGCGTCGACCCTGCCGCGGCAGACCGCCGACAGCCTGATCGCCGTCCTCATGGCCGACAGGAAGATGAAGCGGATGATGGACACCGTGGTGGTCGCCGGCAAGTCGATCAGGCGGGCCGACATCTCGGTCCGCGGCGAGCCCTGGATCGCCTTCCTCGCCCCGCTCTTGGACGCCGCCGGCAAGCCGGTGGGGGCGAGCGTCGCTCTGGCCTCGCTCGAAAAGGAGTCGGCGGACTACCGCCAGATCGCCACCGCTCTCCTCCTCGCCGGCATCGTCTCCATCCTCCTCGCCTCGCTGGTCTCCTTCGCTCTCACCCGGCAGACCTTGGCCCCGGTGCGGCGGCTGCTGACGGCGACCGAGGCGGCGCGCAAGGGGGACTACGATCAGAAAGTCTCTTCCGGCAGCGGCGACGAGGTCGGCCGGCTCGGCCGCGCCTTCGACGATCTGCTCTCCGACCTCCGCGAGAAGCGCGACATGGAGGCCTACGTCACCGAGCTCTCGAAGAGCCTCCCCGAGCCGCGGGAGGGCCGTGCCGCCCTCGGCCATCCGCAGGTGAAGGACGCGCTCTTGATGGGGGTCGAGCTGCGCGGCTACGGGGCGCTCCGGGCCGACGCCGGACCGGAGCCGACCCTCGACCGCTTCGGCGCCGAGCTGGCGCGGGTGTCGGCGGCGATCACCGGCGCCCGCGGACAGCTGGAGGCGGTCCTCGGCCATCACGTTCTGGCGCGCTTCGACGGCGACAAGCGGGCGCTCCGCGCCCTCGCCGCGGCGGCCGAGATCCTGAAGAGCACGGGCGACGATCCGGAGGCGCCGCTCGTCGCCCTCACCGCCGGCCGGATCGCCCTCGGGCCGGTCCCCTTCGGGGAGCAGAGCGAGCGCGCCGTCGTCGGCGCTCCGGTGGCGCAGCTCGAGGCCCTGGCCCGGGAGGCCACCTCGGGGGAGGTGGTGCTGGCGCGCGAGGTCTACGAGGAGCTCAAGGGGAGCTTCGAGCAGGCCGGCTACCAGCTCGCCCCGCGCCGCGGCCTGGTCAGCCCGCAGCTCCTCTACGTCCTCTCCGCCACCATGGCGCAGCGCCTGACCGCCGGCCGCACCGGCATCGCGGTCTCGACCCCGGGGGGGAAGACGGCGGCGGAGCAGGTCGCGACTCTCTCCGGGATCGAGCCCGGGGCGCTCATGGCCCGCCGGTTCGAGATCCTCTCCGTCCTCGGGGCCGGCGGGATGGGCGTCGTCTACAAGGCGCGCGACCGGGAGCTCGACGACCTGGTGGCGCTCAAGATGCTCAAACGCGAGCTGTGGGGCGACCGCGGCCAGCTCGAACGGCTGAAGAGCGAGATCAAGCTGGCGCGCAAGATCACCCACCCCAACGTGCTCCGCACCTTCGACTTCGGGGAGATCGACGGCATCCCCTACATCTCGATGGAGTACGTCCGCGGGGTCACCCTGCGCTATCTGCTCGACCAGACCCACCGGCTGCCGTACTCGGCGGGTCTCCGGCTCGGCAAGCAGCTCTGCGCCGGTTTGGGCGCCGCCCACGCCGTGGGGGTGATGCACCGGGACATCAAGCCCGAGAACCTGATCCTGACTCCCACCGGGAACGCCAAGCTGATGGATTTCGGGATCGCCCGGCCGATCGAGCGGATGACCCCGGGGCAGACCCAGGTGGGGTTCATCGTCGGCACCCCGCAGTACCTCTCGCCCGAGCAGCTCCAGGGGCGCGAGGTCGACGCCCGGGCCGACATCTACTCGACCGGCATCGTCCTCTACGAGATCTTCACCGGCGAGCTGCCGTTCTCGGCTCCGACCGTGATGGAGCTGATGCTCAAGCATTTGAAAGACCCGCCCCCGTCGCCGCGCACCTACTGGGCGGAGATCCCCGAGCGGCTGGAGCGGATCATCCTGCGCTGCCTGGAGAAGGAGCCGGAGGCGCGCTACCCCACGGTCGCCGAGCTCCAGCACGACCTGGAGTCGCTGAGCGCGTAGGAGGGCTGGACGGGGGGGGGCTGTTTTCGTAGGGTATCTTGACGAGGAAGCTCTATGGAGACCATCGCACGCATCGCACCCGAACCCGCACCGGACCTCGAGCGGCGGCTCGCCGAGTACGAGACTCTCCTCGACATCGGGGTCCAGCTCGCCGGCACCTTGGACCTCGCGCAGGTCTTAGACCTCGCCCTCGTGCGCGCCGAGGAGGTCTGCCATGCCGAGACGAGCTCGATCTGGGAGCTCGACGAGGCGCGCGGGGAGCTCTTCTTCCGGGTCGTCCGCGGCCGGGCGGCGGGGGAGATCCGGGGCCTCCGGGTGCCTCTCGGGGAGGGGATCGTGGGGAGCGTCGCCCGCTCGGGCGAGGCCGAGCTGGTCAACGACGTGGCCGCCGACCCGCGCTGGCGGGGCGACCGGCAGGACGTCTTCACGACCCGGGCGATCCTCGCCGTGCCGCTCGTCGCGCACGGGGTGGTCATCGGCGTCCTCCAGCTCTTGAACCCGGTGGGCCGCGAGCGCTTCTCGGAGGACGATCTCCGGCGGGTGCGCCTCTTCGCCGCCATCCTCGCCCATCCGCTCCAGAACGCCCGGCTCTATGCGGCGCGGCGGCGGCAGTTCATGGAGACGGTGATCGCCTGGGCCGAGGCGATCGAGCGCAAGGACCCCTACACCGGCGGCCACGTGCGCCGGGTGATGGGCTACTCGGTCCTCCTCGGCCACGAGCTGGGCTTGGATCGCGAGGAGCTGGAGGAGCTCTGGCTCGCCGCCACCCTCCACGACGTGGGGAAGATCTTCGTCCGCGACGAGATCCTGGGCAAGCCCGGAGCGCTCGACCCCGAGGAGCGGCAGATCATGAAGCGCCACCCGGTCGACGGCGCCGACCTCCTCTCCGCGATCACCGATCTCCGCCGGGTCCTCCCCGGGGTGCGCAACCACCACGAGCGGATGGACGGCCAGGGCTACCCGGACGGTTTGACCGGCGATGAGATCCCCCTTCTCGCCCGGATCATCGCCGTGGCCGACACCTACGACGCCATGACCACCAGCCGTCCCTACCGCCCCGGCCTCCCCCCCGAGCGGGCCGGCGACGAGATCAAGGCGGGGACCGGCACTCAGTTCTGCCCCACCGTCGTGGCCGCCTTCACCCGGCTCCTCGACGAGGGCCGTTTCGAGGCCGAGGCCGGCCAGGCGGTCTGGCGCTCGTTCCTCCCCGAGAGCTAAAGCTCCGAAGTCCGCCGCTGCGCCCGGCCTCGGGTATGATCCCTCCCAGAGGGGTTTCCATTCCATGCTGCGGTTACGTTTCCTCGTCGAAGGGGAGGAGCGCACCTTCGCGCTCTCCGGCTCCCGGGTCCGCCTGGGGCGGGGGAGCGACAACGAGATCGTGCTCCCCGACGTTTCGGTCTCCCGCCACCACGCCGAGCTGCGCCGGGGTGAGGAGGGCTGGTCGATCCACGACCTCATGAGCACCAACGGGGTCGAGGTCAACCGGGTGTCCGTCAAGGCGGCGCCGCTCGAACCCGAGGACCGGCTGGGGATCGGCGTCTTCGAGCTGCTCGTCGAGGCGGTCGAGACGGTCGAGACGGCAGCGACGGTCGCGGCGGTCGCCGCGGAGCCCGTGGCGGTCCTCCCTCCCATCGGCCGCAGCGTCGCTCCGGAGGCTTCGGGGCCGGGCGGTCTCGCGAGCTTGAGCAGCCTCACCAACGCCACGATCATCCGGCCGCTCGCCGACTTCGCTGCCGAGTACGGCCTCGCCGAGCCGGGCGCGGGCCTCGGCGTCGCCGGCATTCCCAGCGCTGCCGGCGTCGCTGGCGTCCCGGCGACCGGCCCGATCCCCCGCGCTGCCGAGAGCGGGGACGGCTACGCCAACCGGATGTTCGGCTTCCTCACCCGGCTGGGACAGGTGCTGATCACCGCCGACTCGATCGACGAGGTGCTGTCGCGGATGCTCGACATCGCTTTCCAGGCCCTGCCGGTCGAGCGCGGCTTCATCCTGCTCCGCGACGACTCGGAGGAGCTCGTCTGCGAGCTGGCGCGGATCAAGGACCGCCTGCAGATCCGGCCGACCGACGAGGTGCCGGTGTCGCGCACCATGCTCCAGGCGTTGATGCGCGAGCGGGTCGCCCTCGTCACCTACGACGCCATGTCCGACCAGCGCCTCTCGGGCGGCGAGTCGATCCGGCTCCACCAGATCCGCGCCGCGATGTGCGCACCGCTCTGGTCGGGGGTGAGCATCATCGGCGTCGTCCAGCTCGACTCGCCCTTCAAGGTCGGCGCCTTCAACGAGCGCGACCTCGACTTCCTCACCGCCCTCGCCAACTACGTGGCGGTGGCGGTCGAGCGTATCCGCTACGCCAAGCGGGCCGACCGCGAGCGCCAGGTGCGGAGCCGGCTCGAGCGCTACCATTCGCCGGCGGTGATCGAGGAGGTCCTCCGCGAGGACGAGCCGACGGCGTCGGGAATGGGGCCGGGAACGGGAGCGGGGTTGGGGCTCCGCCGGCCGCGGGCGGCCGAGGCCTCGGTGCTCTTCGCCGATCTCGTGGGGTTCACCTCGTTCTCGGAGAAGGCGCGGCCCGAGGAGGTGGCGGACCTCCTCGACGCCTTCCTGTCGCTCGCCGTCGAGGCCATCTTCGACGTCTCCGGCACCCTCGACAAGTTCATCGGCGACTGCGTCATGGCCTTCTTCGGCGCCCCCGTCCCCCAGGCCGACCACGCCCTCCGGGCGGTCCGCGCCGCGGTCGAGATCCAGCGCCGTCTGAACGCCTGGGGGGTGGAGCGCGCCGAGCTGGGCCTGCCGGCCTGGCGCGCCCGGGTCGCCGTCAACAGCGGGCCGGTGGTCGTCGGCGACATCGGCAGCCGCCGCCGGGTGGACTACACGGTGCTCGGCAACACCGTCAACGTCGCCGCCCGCCTGGAGGCCTTCGTCGCCCGCCCTGGGGACGTCGTTTTAGGTCCCGAGACCCACCGACTGCTCGGGGGCGCGATCGAAACCGAGCCCCTGGGAGAGTTCCAGTTGAAGGGGCTGGAGCGGAAGATCGTGGCGTACCGGGTGCGGCCGGAGCTTCTGCTGCCGATCTGAAAACAGAACGGCCCGGGGTCGACCCCGGGCCGCGATTTCAAGATCTGTCGTGCGGAAAGTTTCTAGCGTCTCTAGCGGCCGGGGATCGACAGCACCTGCCCGGGCTTCAAATCGCTGTCCCGGCGCAGGCCGTTGGCGCGCTTGATCACCGAGACGCTCGTGCCGTTCCGGTGGGCGATGCGCCAGAGATTGTCGCCGCGACCCACCCGGTAGCTCTTGGCGTGGGCCACCGCCGCCGTGCGGGCGGCGTGCGCGGCGCGCGAGCGGTGGCGGGAGCCCCGGCCGCGGCCGGTGGCCGTGGCGGTGTAGCTGGAGCGCGCCGAGGCGGTGTAGCTGCCGCGGGCGCGGGTGCCGCGATGGGCGCGAGTCGCCGGGGCCTCGTCGGCCAGGGCCGCGACCTTGATGTCGATCGACGGCTCGTCCGGCTGGCCGCCCAGATAGCGGGTGAGGGCGGGTCCGAACACCGCGACGTGGTAGTGCGCCGGCCAGCGCTCGCGGGTCGCCTCGATCACCCCTTTGCCTTCGAGGTCCAGGAGGTTGGCCTCCAGCCACTGTCGGCAGGCGGTGCGGTCGCTCCGCCTGAGGTCGAGGGCGATCCCGGTCGGGTGGACCGAGATCTCGGAGGCGTTTCGCGGCTGGCGCGAGGTGGGGCGGGTCAGGCTGGTTACGACCAGCGGCTCGCCGCAGCCCGCGTGGTAGCGCCGGCCGAACCAGTCGAGGAAGGTCTTGACCTCGGGGCGGGCGACGGGGAAGGAGACCTCATCCCCGGCGAGCTCGTAGTCGGCGCTGCCGCGGACGGGAACCAGGAGCCCCAGGTTGGCGAACTCCTGGACATCCGCCACCGTCCGCAGGTAGCTGAAGCCCTGCTCCTGCGCTTCCTGGTTCTGCCGGATGAGCGACTCCCGCGAGCCGTCGAGGCTCTGGGCGTGCACCGCCGTCGTCAGGGAGATCAGGGGAAGCAGGGTGGCGAGGACCGACAGGACCGGGGCGAGGCGGCGGGAGGAACGGTGCTCTGTCTCTCTAGGCTGCATCAAAAAGTCTCCCTGACAGCTAGGGGCCCACTGAAACCAGCGGTGCTGTTGTGCGCTGCACGATAAGAACAGACATGTTGAGGCCGGAAAGAATAGCACAACTCGAATGACCTTTGCCAAGTCTCTCAATCCGCAGTGCTCTCGTGCCCTCGCGCGGGAGGGTCCGATCGATCGACGCAAACTCAAGCAAAAACTTTGCCATTGATAGAAGCGTTCGCGACAAAACAGACAAAAAAGGGGCGCGGCCTTATCGGCCGCGCCCGCCAAGGAGGGGATTGCTTGAAACGTCCTTCTCTAACGGCTCTTCGGGTTCTCTGGCAAGCCGTACTTGTAGCCCTGGCGCACGCGCACCCTGAACTCGGGATTGGCGGTCTTGACCTCGACCTTCTGGAAACCGGCCTTCTCGCCCGGATGGGTGGCCTGGTAGCTCAGCAGGTAGTAGCCGTTGTTCTCCTGCTCCACCTTGTTGAGCGGGGTGAGGAAGTTGGTGAAGTTGAAGAGGTACTGCCCACCGGTCTCCTCGGACAGCTGGTTCATGGCGCTCGACAGGGTGTGGTGGGTTCCCGACGGCACCAGGTCGATCGTGTAGACCGCGACGTTGCTGGCGTTCAAGGCCTGCATCATCGGCGGGTAGTAGCGCGGGTCGGGGATGTACTGGTTGAAGTTGCTGACCCGGCCGAACCCGGTCGTGAAGAGGATCAGGTTCTTGCGCCCCACGATGCCGCGGCTGGCGTCGGCAAGCTCGCGGACGCCGTCGTAGATGAGCGCCGTCTTGTCGCGGAGCGCGTTGCCCTGCGGCAGGGCGGCGAGGAGCGACGGGCCGCCCTCCGCCTGCGCCTGCTGGACTCGCGACGGCCAGCTGTTCTCCCGGTCCTTGCCCTGGACGGCGTCGGTCACCGCCTGCTCGAGCGCCGCCCGGTCGCGGGTGAAGTCCTGGTGGACCTTGAGCTTGTAGTCGTAGGAAACGACCGCCACATAGTCGTTGGCGAGGAGGTCTTTGCCGATCCACTCCTTGGCCCGGCGGCCGGCCTCGATCTGCTGGCCGAGCAGGCCCGGAGCGTCGGCGTTGGCGTTCTTCTGATCGTCGAAGAAGAGGATGAAGTACCGGTTCTCCGGCACCTTGTCGATGTCGATCCCCTTCTTCTTCAGCACGTCCGCCGACTGCAGGAACCGGCGGTTGCTGTAGAAGGTGACACCGGTCAAGTCGACGGGCTTGCCGTTCTCCTTGATCACGAAGTCACTCTTGTCGAGCCCGACGATCACGTTGCCCTTGGCGTCCGTGACCAGGACGTCCATCAGCACCTCGTTGACGTTGGCCTCTCCCTGAAAGCGGGGAGCGGGCTGCGGCTTCTCCTCGGTCCCCTGGGCCTGGGCGAGCGGGGCGAGCGAGAGCGCCGCGGCGAGGGCCCAGAGCGTCGGGCGGATGAAGCGTTTCATAGGGATGTCTCCTTTTTCATAAGCTTCCAAGATCCCCTTGAGCAAAGGGCGGGCCACCCTCTTGAGGCGTCCGGTTTCAAGGCTTGGATCTGAGCTGAGTTTCGCGGCTGCGGACGCGGTGGAACGGGTGTTTTACCCGATGGATACAACCGTTTCGGGGGTCGAAAAACTCCCCGCGCGGAGTCAGCGCCGCGCCGCGGCTCGTCCTCTCGGCAGGACGGGGTACGTCCTCTCGACCGCCGGGCGAGAGGACTCTGGGCCGTTTTCCCCAAGGGCGACCGGGTATCCTCCTGGAGTAATATCCCCCGACTCGGGGGAGGGAGAGCGCGTGTTACGATATTCGAGGAGCATCGAGGAGGGCGTCGAGGAGGGATTGCCATGGCCGTTCGAGATACCGCCCACCGCAAACTCACCTATGAGGACTATGTCCTCATTCCGGAGGACCTGCTGCGCCACGAAATCCTGGACGGGGAGCACTACGTGACCCCTGCCCCTGGCAGGGACCATCAGGGCGCCTTGGGAAACCTCTTCCTGAAGATCGCCACCTTCGTGCGCCAGCACCGCCTGGGCACCGTGCTCTTCGCCCCCTTCGACGTCCTCCTCTCGCCGCACGACATCGCCCAGCCCGACCTGCTCTACATCTCGAACGAACGGGCGGCCCTCCTGACGGAAGCGAACGCAAAGGGCGCCCCGGACCTGGTGATCGAGGTCCTTTCCAAATCCACCCGCCGGCGGGACGAGACTTTGAAGCGCGACCGCTACGAGCGCTTCGGGGTCCTCGAATACTGGCTCGCCGATCCGGTGGGCCGGACCGTGCGGGTCTATCGCCGGGTGGAAGCCGGTTTCGCCGCTCCAGAGGACCTCTCGGCCGCTGCGGGCGACGTCCTGACGACGCCTCTTCTTCCCGGTTTCGAAATGCTAGTGAGCGAGATCTTCGAGTAGCCGTCCGGTCGAGGGAGGATGCAACCTCGCGCCGCATCCTCCCCAGGGTGGATCTTCCTCAGCAGTTGAACCTGCATTCGCGGGAGCACTGAAGCCCCGTACCTCCGCCTGACAGACAGTCGCACTGGCAGAGGTCGCAACCCACGCAGCCGCAGTAGGTCGTATGGCCATCGCAGGTGACCCAATATTCGCCGATCGAGCACGAGCTGGCGCCCGAGCAGCTGAGGGTCGTCGTGGTGCCGCCCGAAAGCGGACACTGCACGTCCGCCGTGCAGCCCGTGGCGAAAAGCGGTTTTGGAGTGAAGCCCAGATCGACGAGCGGGGTCGACTTGGCAGGCGGCGTCTTAGGGGCTCCGGTCTGGGCCTGGGCCTGGGCGGTCGGCGCGGCGGCTCCTGGCTGGGCCTGGGAGGTCGGTTCGGCGGCCCAGGTGAGAGTGGCCAGCAGCAACAGTGTCAACCCTGCGACGGTGCTCTTCATGCAGATCTCCTTTCTTACGTTTATAGTCCAAACGCAGTATAGCTAAGTTTAAGCTATTCTGCGCAAGCTCGTCGAGATTCGCGTGTAGGCTAAAGGCACCTATGGATCGACGTACCTTCTTGAAGACCGTGGCCGAGGTTGCCGGAGTCGCCAGGTTCGGCCATGTCGCGAGCGTCGCCAATACCGTCAGCGGAGCGAGCCTGGTTGGCACCGTCCGGACCGAGAGACGGAGCGAGGCGGCCACTTCCGGCCCGCTCACGCTGGCGGCGGTCGGCGACTGCATCCTTGCCCGGCGGGTCGGGGAGACCCCGGATCCCGACTTTCTGGCCCTGGTTGCCCTGCTGCGCGGCACCGACGCCGTTTGGGGCAATTACGAGCTGGTCGAAGCCGACCCGCGGGAGGCCGATCCGCGCGCGGTCCTCGCCCCCTGGCCGGCCGAGGAGCTCCGCTCGCTCGGTCTGCGCCTCCTGGGCACCGCCAACAACCACACTCTGGACTACGGCGAGGAGGGGCTCTTCGCAACCCTGGAGAACCTCGACCGCGCCGGCCTCGCTCACGCCGGTGCGGGCAAGGATCTCGTCCAGGCGGCGCGGCCGGGGATCTGCGAATCCCGGGCGGGACGGATCGTGGACGTCAATTGCGCCTCGACTTTCCCCGACGGTTTCCCCGCGAGCACCGGCCGGCCCCATTTCCAGGGGCGCCCGGGTCTCAATCCGCTGCGGGTCGACACCCGAATCCAGGTCGGCCGCGACCTCTTCTCCCGGTTGAAGGAGGTCGAGGCGAAGCTGGCAGAGCTCGAGGGGGAGCGGGAGTCCGAGGCGCTTCACGGGGAGGCGGAGAGCCGGGAGCCGGCAGACGTCGCCAACGTCGAGCAGACGACGTTTCAGGCGGGCGACCGGGTCGACGCGCTCTCTACAGCCCGCCGGGGGGATGTCCGGCGCATCGCCGAGGCGATCCACTCGGCGCGGCCGGGCGCGCGGATCGTGATGGCCTCGATCCACGCCCACGAGTCGCGCCTCGTCCGCGAGCGGCCGGCTCCCTTCCTCCCTCCCTTTGCCCACGCCTGTATCGACGCCGGCGCCGACCTCTTCGTAGGTACCGGTCCCCACGTCCTGCGCGGCGTCGAGATCTACAAGGGAAGGCCGATCTTCTACTCGCTCGGTAACTTCCTCTTCCAGTTCTACGCCGAGCAGGCCGGCTTCGCCAGGGAGAGACGCTTCTGGCAGAGCGTCGTGCCGCGTCTGACCTGGGAGGGCGACCACCTGGCGGCGGTGGACCTTCATCCCATCACCTTAGGCTTTGGCCAGCCGGCCGACCGCCGGGGCACGCCGCGCCTCGCCAGAGGAGAGGAGGCCGAGCAGATCCTCCGCGGTCTCGCCGAACTGTCGCGGCCCTATGGGACGACGATTGCGGTCGAAGGGGCGGTCGGGCAGATACGGCTCTGAGCCGGCGAGGCCGGCCGGGAAGCGGAGGGAGAGCGCGTGCTACGATCTTCGAGGAGCATCGAGGAGGGGAGGAGGGGTTGCCATGGCCGTTCGAGATACCGCCCGCCGCAAACTCACCTATGAGGACTGCTCCAGAAGATCTCTCGGCCGCTGCGGGCGACCTTCTGACGACGCCTCTTCTTCCCGGTTTCGAAATGCGAGTGAGCGAGATCTTCGAGTAGGGCGGATCTCTCAGCCGAGCGGCCGGAAGTCGACCCCGCTGATTTCCGCCCCTTCCGGCAGGTCTTTGATCGCGAAGGCGGTTCTCCCCAGGTTGGAGACGTGGACGGCGAGCGGGACGAGATCGAGGTTGTCGAGGGACTCCTCACCACCCAGCATTGGAGGCTGCCTCCAGCTGTACACCTGACCCTCCTGGGGCTTCCAGTCGGACTCTCGAGCTGCCAGTAGGGTGCTGGCGTGGAAGAAGATCACGGGGTACCGACAGATCGTTTCGATCGCCTCTTCTTCGGATGCACCTATTTCATCGTGGAGGGCGGAACCGGTATCCAACCAATGGATGTGACCATCGGGCGATTTTAAGATCAGGTCGCCGAAGGGTGTTACGCAGAACAGGCTCAACCGCGGCCCGATTCGCCAGCGCCAGTCCTCCAGGAGATCGTCTCCTAGCGCAGCATCCTGCTGGAAGAGCAACTCGCCCAGCGCGTTCGGGAGGAGGGGTTGTTTGCTGCCGGCCTGAGCTTGCTGGATCGCCTCGAGGCCTACGTTCGCAAGGACGGCATTTTTCTCCCAGAGAAGGGGAGAGGTGAACATAATTTTTGCAAAGCCATTCTCCCACGGGAAGAGGCTCTGGCCATCCGGCCAGAAGAGCTGGAGTGCAGGGAAATCGAAACTCTCATAGAAAGCGCCGGCCGTACCCAGGTACGCTGGGTACCACTGAGCCTGGACCTCACGAAGAGTGCCCGGGTGCTTCCCGAAAAGCTCGGGATAGAGCTTCCGCGCTTCGAACCTCTCCCCCCTGGCGACCCGCTCCGCCACGGCCGAAAGGCGGCCCTCCATCCCCGCTGGATTCTGGGCGGGCGCGAAGAGGATCAGCTCGGGGTGCTTATAGGTCTGCCAGAGGCCGATCGTGAAGAGGAATCCGGCGCTCTTCTCACTGCCGCCCACCACGAAGAAGTGCCAGCCGACCTTCTCGACGGCTCGTCTCGCTCTTTCCACGGCCTGCCGGCCGAGATCCTCGATGGACGGATTTTCCTGCTTCGCCTGCGGCTCGGGCTGCGGGGCCGACCGGCGCTTACGCCATCGCATAGAACCCCCCCCGTCCCGCGAAGTCCCGCAACGCTTGAGACGGCCGGAACCGTTCCCCCACCGCGCTCTCCAAGCGTTCGAGCGCCGCGACGATCTGCCCTAAGCCTTGCTGGTCGGCCCAGCGGCAGAGGCCGCCCCTGAAGGGGGGAAAGCCGGTGCCTAAGATGAGCGAGAGGTCGAGGTCGCCGGGGCTCCCCACGACCTTCTCCTCCAGGCAGCGCGCCGCTTCGTTCACCATCGGGAGGATCATACGGTCGGCGAGGGCGGCGGGGTCGGGGTTCTCGATCCGCGGGGTGACGCCCAAGAGGGTGTAGACCGCGGGATCGGGCTCCTGGCGCTCGCGGCCTTCGTAGCAGTAGAAGCCGAGGCCGGTTTTGGTGCCCAGGCGGCCGGCGGCGGCGGCGCGGTCGAGCCAGGGGGGGAGGGGGAGACGGTCGCCGAAGGCGTCGGCGAGGATGTGCGCCACCTTGACCGCCACGTCGATCCCCACCTCGTCGTTGAGCGCGATGGGGCCGAGCGGCATCCCCCAGTCGGTCATGGCGCGGTCGATGTCCTCGATCCGGTGGCCGGCGTCGAGCAGCCAGAGGGCCTCGGTCGAGTAGAACAGGAGGAGCCGGTTGACGAGGAAGCCGGGGGTGTCCTTGACCAGCACCGGGGTCTTCCCCAGCCGGCGGGAGAAGGCGAAGACGGTGTTGGCCGCCGCCGGGTCCGCCCCCTCGGGGACGATCACCTCGACCAGCGGCATCTTGTGGGCCGGGTTGAAGAAGTGCATCCCGATCACCCGTTCGGGGTGCGGCGTCCCCGCGCCGATCGCCCGGACCGAGAGGGACGAGGTGTTCGAGGCGAGGACGGTCTCCGCCGGCACCTGGGCCGCCAGCTCGGCGAAGACCGCCTGCTTGACGGCGAGCTTCTCGACGACCGCTTCGATCACCAGGTCGACCCGCGACATCCCGCTGTAGGAGAGGGTGGGGAGGAGGAGGGCCATCTTCCGCCGCACCTCGGGGCGCTCGATGCGGTGCCGGCGGAGCAGACGATCGAAGAGCTGCGCCGCGTGCGCCATGCCGGAGGCGAGCGGCTTCTCGTCGACGTCTTTCAGGCGCACCGGGATCTCCGCCTCCTGGGCGATGAGCTGGGCGATGCCGCCGCCCATGACCCCGGCGCCGAGGACGGCCGTGCTCCGCACCTCCCGCGGGGTTCCGCCGGGGAGTCCCACCGATTTCTTCGCCTCCTCGGTCAGCCGGAAGACGTGGAGGAGGTTCTTGGCGATCCGCGAGGTGGCGAGCTCGGCGACCGCCCGGGCCTCGGCGTCGAAGCCGGCCTGTGGCCCGTCCTCGATCCCCAGCCGCACCACCTCGATGGCGGTGAGCGGCGCCGGATAGTTGCCGCGGGTCTGCTCCAGGGTTTTCTTCCGCGCCTGGTCGAAGACGATCCGCCGGCCGAGAGGGTTCCGTTCGAGGAGCAACTCTTTGAAGTCAGGTCTCGCTTCCGCCGGCCTTGGCTGGTCGGCGTGGGCGAGGGCGAATCGGCGCACCTCGTCCAGGAAGCGGGAGTCGGGGAGGAGTGCGTCGGCGAGGCCGAGCTTCCAGGCCCGGCGGCCGGAGATGGTCTTTCCCGTGAGGATGAGGTCTAAAGCGGCGGCGATCCCGATCAACCGCGGCAGGCGGGTCGAGCCCCCCCAGCCGGGGAGGATCCCGAGCCGCACCTCGGGGAGGCCGATCCGCACCGCCTTGCCGTCCGACACCAGCCGGTAGGTCGAGGCGAGGGCGATCTCGGTCCCCCCTCCCATGCAGGTGCCGCGGATGGCGGCGACGGTGGGGAAGGGGAGCGACTCCCAGGCCGCGAAGAGGCGCTGGCCGAGCCGCGAGCCGGCCTCGGCCTCGACCGGGTCGGTGACCCGCACGATCTCCTCGACATCGGCGCCGGCGATGAAGCCCGCGCCCTTGCCGGAGAGGAGGACGAGGCAGCCGATGTCCTTCCTGCTACCGGCCTCGTCGATCCGCGCCTCCAGCTCGGCCAGGCTCGCCCGGGTGAAGACGTTGACCTTGCGGTCGGGGACGTCGAAGGTCAGGGTCGCCAGCCGGTCGGCGCCGACCGCGAGCTGGAACGCGCTCATCAGGCCCCTGTTCCCTTGCCCGGCCCGACTCGGCGCGCTCGTAGAGCCGGTCGATGACGTCGGCGTACTTCTTGTAGACCACCCGGCGCTTGACCTTCTGGGTCGGGGTGAGCTCGCCGGTCTCCAGGGTGAAGTCGGCGGGGAGGAGCTCCCAGGCGCTGATCTGCTCGTAGTGGGCGAGCCCCTTGTTGACCGCCTGCACCTCGGCCTCGTAGAGGGCGCGCACCTGGGGGCTGGCGAGGAGCGCCGGCACATCCCCGGCGGCGGTGCCGTTCTTCTGGGCCCAGGACTTGAGCGCCTCGAAGTCGGGCACCAGGAGGGCGGAGAGGAACTTCCGCCGGTCGCCGATCACCACCGCCTGGCCGATGTAGCGGCTGGTCTTCAAGGAGCTCTCGATCGGCGCCGGGGCGATGTTCTTGCCGTAGGCGTTTATGATCAGCTCCTTCTTGCGGTCGGTGATGCGGAGGAAGCGCTCGGCGTCGAGCTCGCCGATGTCGCCGGTGTGGAACCAGCCGTCCTGGTCGATCGCCTCGGCGGTCGCCTCGGGCAGGTTCCAGTACCCCTTCATGATGTTCGGTCCGCGGGCGAGGATCTCGCCGTCCTCGGCGATCTTCACCTCGACCTGGTCGACCGGCTTGCCGACCGTTCCCATCTTGACCGCATCGGGGGTGTTGACCGAGATCACCGGCGAGGTCTCCGACAGCCCGTAGCCCTCGTAGATCGGCAGGCCGGCGCCCCAGAAGAACTCCGCCAGATCCCGGCCGAGGGGCGCGCCACCGGAGACGGCGAAGGTGAAGCGGCCCCCCAGCTTCTCGCGGACCTTGGAGAAGACCAGCTTGTCGGCCAGGGCGAGCTTGACGCCGAGGAGACCGGGCGGGCGCTGGTGCTTGAGGCGGATAGGGGAGGGCCTCGCGCCCGACGCCCTGCGCCCAGGCGGCGATCTTCTGCTTGACGGGCGGGCCCTTGGCGACCGTGTCGTGGAAATTCGCCAGGATCTTCTCGTAGACCCGCGGCACCGAGACGAAGACGTGCGGCCGGGTCTCCCGGATGTTCTGCGCCACCGCGGCGACCGACTCGGCGTAGGCGATCGTGCAGCCGTTGTAGAAGTAGATGTAGTCGACCGTCCGCTCGAAGGAGTGCGAGAGGGGGAGAAACGAGAGGGCGGTGAACTCCGGCTTGATCTCGATCGCCGGAATGGAGGCCGAGACGTTCGAGGCGAGGTTCCGGTGGGTGAGCATCACCCCCTTGGGCTGCCCCGTCGTGCCGCTCGTATAGATGAAGGTCGCGAGATCGTCCGGTTTGACGGCGCGGGCCCGCGCCTCGAAGGCGGCGATGTCGACCCCGGCGCCGCGCTCGATCAGCTGGTCCAGGGTGACGACCCGGGGATCGTCCGACTGTCCCTTGATGAGGACGAAGTGCTGGACCTGGGGCAGCTCGCCGGCCTGACTGAGGAGGCCGTCCAGGTGGTTCCGGGTCTCGGCGATGACGACCTTGGCGCCGCAGTCGTTGGCGATGTAGGCGGCCTGGTCGGGCAGGAGGGTGGGGTAGATGGGGACGAGGACGGCGCCGCTCGTGAGAGTAGCGAAGTCGACCGTCGGCCAGTGCGGGCCGTTCTCCGCCATCAGGGCCACCCGGTCGCCGGGAACCACCCCGATGCCGGCCAGCCCCTTCGACAGGCGCCGCACCCGGTCGACCAGCTCGGCCGTCGACACCGGATGGTAGGTGCCGCCGACCTTGTGGAGCAGGCAGTCCGGTTTGTTGTGGCTCGCTGCCCTGAAAAACAGCTCCGTCAGAGTGCTGATCGACATGGTCTCTCCCCGTGGCCGAAGGTGGCGGGCTGGATTCTATCCCACAGCTCGCTTGACGGCCCGGGTCGCGGGCGCTATCCTTCCGCCCTCATCCGCGGTGTGCCGCTAGGGCGCACCTCTCCCGTCGGGGCGTAGCTCAGCTTGGTAGAGCGCACGGTTCGGGACCGTGAGGTCGGAGGTTCAAATCCTCTCGCCCCGACCATCTCCTTCCCGTTTGTCGAAGACTCCCTCCTCCCTGTTGGCTCGCGTGCCCTCTCCGGGCAGCGCTGGGTCTCCTTCCTGGGGGCTAAGGCTCGCACGGCGACCTGCTGGCTTTAGCCGTCAAACAGTAATCCATCTCAGCCCAGAGGAGCGTGTCCCAAGGGACGGTGAAGCTTTCCAGGCCTTGGGGAAGCCTTCCGAGCAGTGAGCGAAGCTTTCCGGGTACCGGGAAAGCCAAACCGGGCCCTGGGAAAGCCTTCTCAGCCCTCGGATAGCTTCGCCGAGCCCTCGGAAAGCTATCTCAGCACCCGGATAGCTTCGCCAGGCCCTGGGAAAGCCAACTCAGCACCCGGATAGTTTCGCCAGGCACCCACAAGCGTTCCCCGGGCACCGGAAAGCGATGCCGAGAGTTGGGATTCGCTGCCTCGGCCCGCGCTGGCTACATCGGAGAAATGCCGGGCGAAGATTCCTGGTCCGAGGCGACTCTACCGCTTGACGTCCGTCCACCCCACCCCTCGACAGCGTTTTCTTCCCTGGCTTCTTAGACCACCTCACCGAGCGTGACGAGCCCCTGACAGCCCGCGAGGCCGAGTACGCGGGTCCGTGAAAGTGCGAGTCCGTTCCCGGCCGTCCCGCGGTGGTCGCGGTGCTCCGGGCCTGGGAGGACCTCGACCGCGGCGACCTCCCCGAGGGCACCTTCTGGCACGAGGAGACCGCGGCCTTGGTCGCCATCGCCCTGCCGCTTCTCGGCCGGGAACCGCTCTTCGGTACTACCCAGCTTCTCATCTTAAGGAGCCCAGATAGGGCCATCTCAATCGTTACGCAGCAGATCCGGGCGAAGCGGTGAACTCCGTCGCGCCGCCACGGTTTCGTGTCCTTGAGAGCCCATCCGCCTCAACAAATCAGCTGCAGAGGTGTCTACCTGAGCAGATGCCATACTGCTTAGCCAGTCTCGAAGGAATCAATAGTGGAGAGCGGCATGAGTCTGAATGCTGTGCAAATGATCCGAGTTGATACGTCTATTCACGATCCCAACTGGAGGGCGGATGATCTCGTACGAAGACTTTGACCTGCGAATTCGGGCGGACGGCAAAGGATTCGTGGTTTCAGCCCGGCGAGGATCTCAGTCCGCGAGCGAGTCGTTCGAGCTCGACTTGTCGCGCTCTTGGGACCTTTGGCACTTCGAGGGGTGCGGTTCAGCAGAGACCAAGGAATTGGGGTCCGCGCTGTTCGACGCGCTGATCTGGGGGAGGGTTCGCGATCTATATCAGCAAGCGCGAGGTGGCACCAGTAGCGATCCCGCAAAAGGCCTGCGAATCCGCATCCTGCTCGATCCGCGGGATGAGCGGCTGCGGCCTCTCCTCCGCCTACCGTGGGAAATCCTGTTCGACCGCTCAGCAGATGCGGGTGGTCTGCCGGCACTCGATCCGCGGCGGCCGATCGTCCGCACGATCGACAGCATTGAGCAGACCCTTCCCTCGACTCCGGGACCGCTCCAACGCGTCTTACTTGCGTTGTCGAACCCTCGCCGTTCAGTACCCCTCGATCTCGATAGCGAGTGCGCCAGGGCCGAAGAAGCTCTTGGGCGCATCTCAATCCGTCCCAAAATCCTTAGGCAGGTGACTCGTTCCAAGTTAGTCGAGAGCATCTGCGATTATGAGCCTCAGATTTTCCACTTCATGGGGCACGGGACCTTTGACCCAGGGATTGGGGAGGGCGTGATCCTGCTTGAAGACGAGTATGGAGGACAAGATGTCCTCCAGGCATCGACCCTGGCCAGTTTCTTTGCAGGCAAACCGATGCCACGGCTGGTGGTTCTCGCTTCATGTCTCTCTGCCGAGCCCGGTCGAGATCCCGCCTTCGGTCCCTTTGCAAGCGTCGCTGCTGCTCTGGTCGCCGCGGGTCTGCCAGCGGTGGTTGCGATGCAGACGCAAGTGCTCGACAGGAGCGCGATCCACTTCACCGAGCGCCTGTATCGGCGTGTCGTCCAGGGCGATCCGATCGAGGCTGCGGTTTCCGACGCCCGCATCGCTCTGCGAGCGGGTCGGGCAGAAACGCTCGATTGGGCCGTGCCGGTGCTCTTCGTGCGGGGACACGAGGGTGGGATTGCAGCAACTACGAAGCCTGATTCGCCGAAACCTAGGCAGTCGAAGGCCGCTAAGATCCCGCCAAGACCCCCGTCACCAGCTCGATCGACAACTATCTACCAGCGCGACGTGGGGATTCAGATTATCGGAGATGTCGGCCGGATTTCTCGGGACGAGGAAGGCACAAAACGATGACCACGGGCGATCGAGAGGAAGTGCGGCCGGGTGAACAGCTGAGGGGAGAGAACGAGGAAAAAAGACCTTCCGGTCTCGAGCTGACAGCAAAAACCGAGGTCAATGCAGAGGAAATCAAGGTTCTGCTGAACGGCCCCACGATCGGGACGCAGTACATCAATCTCGGATCGAGCGGATCTGCCCAGGAAAAACCGTTGGAAGATCTACCCGATGACCTGCCGAGTCTCCCGCCAAACCTCCACCCATTTCGAGACCCACGCCACAATCGCCTGCTGAGCGACCTTGAAGACCGGCGAATCCTCCTGCTCACTTCTTATCAGGAAAGTGCTGCCTATGCCGCGGCCTATTCGCTTGTCACCGACGAGCACTTCAGCCGCCAGTTCAAGAAGGCTCTATTTCCAGCCCGCAGCCGAGATAAGGAGCGATCGGACCTCGACTTGGTGGCTTTAACTGAGGACGAATTTATAGCTGAGGCACCACAGATACTGCTGATCGAGATTGATAGTCAATGCACCCTGCTCGACTCTGCGCTAACGTTAGGTTGGGGTATTGTGGCAAAAGTCCGCGATAGGCTGGAAACCTACTCCTCGTACCTGGTTCTGGCTGTCAACGAGGATCTATTGCGCGATGAGGCTGTGACGGCAAGAGTCAGAAACTCTTTCCCGTACTATGCCGTCTCTCACCTCCGCTATTTACTCACCCGGCATCATGCGGATCGCGCCGAGGATCTTGAAAGGCGGCTCCTCGCCACCATTGAACGCGAGGCGAGTCCGATGAACCTGCGAGAACTCCAGCAACGCGTAGCGGGGCGGCTGGCGGAGGGTGTAGCCGCTTTTGAGAACCTTCTACTCGAACTGGAGGAGGCGAGCAGTCTTCCGTCCGCCATTCGCAAAGAACGACTACAGCCGGTTCAGCCGCAGGATATTTTTCGCGAAGAGTCGCAAATTCATCGGACTGCTGCCTTCGTCGCAACCTATTTCCCAGATCTCGGTCAAAGGGACTTCGATCGCCTCGTACTCATGCTGCTCGGCGACGAGACCTCGACCGTGGAACGAACGAGGCAGGTCGTCGGTAGCGACGGAGGAGTGACTACTCTTCACGAAGAGATCGAGGAGCGGTGGTCTGATCGCTGGCTTCGGGGCGCGGACCGAGTGTTCCGCGACTGTTATTTACGTGCGGTGATCTCGACAGGCGGCTCGTGGGTCGTCGATTTCAGCGAGCCCTATCTGCGACGTGAACTTCGCGAGCATCTCGAACGGCATTTCCCCTGGTACGTTAAGCGCCAGTGCCAGGCACTCCAAGACTCGGGTGCACTCTTTTCCTTGGATCTTTCTCGGGCTAGTGTAGAAGGGCTGGTGCGGTTCTTCGTTGAGCGTTCGATTGTGGACCCTATCGGTTTCGGTAGCATCTGGTTGCTCGATCTGGTTCGAGGTTTGCGGGTCCAGTTAAAGGGTGCGCCTTCTTCTGCTTCGTCAGAGGAGAACCTAGCGTGGTTGTTGGAGAGGCTCGCCGTCGAAGCTAGGCTCCGAGCGCATTTCCATAACCGGCTAGCACTTCTGATCCGCGAGATGCTTGATCGGGAGGCACTGCGCCCGATGGTGAGCGGGTTCTTCGAGTTCCTTATCGCAGCGAAACAGCACGACGCGCTTCTGGACGTCATCCTCGACCTCGCTCGGCGCCTGCGGTTTGCGCCGCACTTCGACCCTCTGGTCTGGTTGCGCCGATTACTTGATCAAGGGAGCGAATCTGTACGAGGACGGACGGCCACGCAATTGATCACCCTCGCCAGGGAGAGCGGTCCACTAATTTACGAATATCTTGCAGTCATTCGGAGCTGGCTGCCGGAGGCGGGACGCCCATTCGAGCGCTTCTCGATCTCGAATCGTTTGGCCCTGGAGTTCCCTTTTGCTTATTGCCTTCACATCGCCAAGTCGCTGCCTACGAAGAGCCTAGGCGTCTGGCCGTCACGCCACCCTCTTTTCTATGCGCTACCGAGCGACCCAGTCGAGGAGCGCAAAGAGGTCGCGAAGATCGTTGAATGGTTCCTCGATCCGCGTGGGGCGGCTCTCGAAAGAATGGACAAGACGGAGAGCATGCGCACAGCGGACGTAGTGCGGGTCGGTCACGTTGCGGACCTCGTCGAGCATTGGGCGTGGGTTCTCGAGGGAGGCTCGGAGGACGGGCCCGCGGAAGGGCGCGCCCTCTTCAGTGTGGTTGTCGAGGAGATCGATCGTAGAATCGGTGCGCGGGAACGCTCCTGGCTTCAGCGGAGCTGGAAGCGGCGCCAGGACGATTACCTTCGGCAGGCTGCCAATGGCGGCGCTTCCGGCGGCCCAGGGCGCGCGCTCCTAATCGCGCGCCGAACCAAGCTGGATCAACTCAGGATGCGCTTCACGGCCTTGGCAGATCATCGGGGAATGGCTGACAGAGCATCAGACACTAAGAGAGGAATCGTACCGTGAGCGAGTTCGTACCGAAGGATTCTATCAAAGCTATGATTGGTGTCTGCGGGGATCAAAGCTCGGGGAAGACCGTTTTCTTGACCTGCATCTTCCAGAGCATCGGGACTGCCTTTCCTGACGACGTCATCGTCGACTTCGAGCGGAAGGAAATCGGGAACGCCAACTACTTCCAAAGTATTGAGGACTCGCTGATTGCAAGAGGACCGACTCAGGGAACCACCGATCGTTCGCTGTTCCCGGCACGAATCTTCGTCAAGCCTTACGAGTCTGTGCCAGGAAGTGTTCGCTCCATGCTCTCGGTGGACCTTCTCGATTTCGCGGGTCGGCACTTCCGATCGATGGCCGACCTCAGGGATCTCGTGGAGGCTAGCGAATCGGACCCTGACGACATCAAGGCTCTGCGAGAGGTCAACGAGACGCTCGAGCAGGCCGACGCCTTCGTTATCCTGATCAACTCAACCGAGATTGATCCGCTCGACGAGACGCCGCGGCGCAATCCGTTCAGTCCAAGCGTGAATTTCATGCTTTCGCACTGCCGAGCTGAACGTAAACCCGTCGCTCTCCTCTTTTCACAGATTGACCAGACACCACGCTTGACCGAAGAACTGTTTCGCACCCTGCCACGAGTTCAAGAGTTTGAGCGGAAGTTCACTCAGGATCTCCAAGAGTTCGCGCAGGGGGGGCGCCCTTTTGGCATCGTGCGACGGATCTCCTGTTACGAGACGGTCCCGGGAGATCTCGCGCCACGCCGGCAGACGTTAGACGGTAATATCTGGTGCCGGGAGCCCGCTCAGGTGGTCCTTGATCTTTTGTGTGCAGCGATGCCGAGAATCAACGAACGGCTGACCCGGGAGCGGAAGGAAGCAGAAGAGTCAAAGCAAGAGAAGGAGTGTGACCAGCGCCGAAGGCGGAGGCACCAATGGACCGTCCGGATCGCGGTGTTTCTTGGAACCCTTGTGATTATGGGGCTTCTGGCCTTCGCGTGGTACAAACGAACCGAGAGCCATCAGGTTCGCCTGCTCGACGGCGTGGAGGTCAATCTTCACGAAGGGAAGCTAGCGTCGATATCTCCCGAGAGCGAAACGGAGCTTGGCGAGATCCTGGCTGCGCATCGGGCGGATCCAGGCCGTACGCCGTCCGCCGTGCGTGCGGCGATCGGAGATCTCGAATCCACTTACGGTGAGGCGGGGCCGCGGCTCGCCCGAGAGCCGTTGCTCGAAGCTGCCTACGGAGAGAACATCGCGCGGCTCCAGAGTCTCGTATCACGCTTCGATCCGGCGGTGACCGAACCCTGGCGGCAGAAGCTCCTGCCGCTGCTCGCGGCGAGGGGAGAATTCCTAGCTGATTGGTTCGGGACCGAGCGAAAAGATCGTCCCGCCCGGACCAGCTTCCTCAATGAGTCTGCGAAGCGGTTCTTGGGTGCGGGAGATCGTGCGTTTTCCAGCCTTCTGGCTGCGCAGTCGACGAAAGAGAAAGAGGCGGAGGTGACCAGCTGGCAAGCCCGGATTGACGCCGACGCCGATGTCGCGAGCCGCCTCGCGACGCTCCAGAAGCTCCTCGCTTCGACGCTCGCGGAGCGGGATCCAGAGCTTTCGCGGCTCGCGCGCAAGGCGCTTGCGGGTCACCTGGTGGTCACGATTCTGAAACGGCAAGAGAACGGTCTTATGCGCGAGAAGCTGCTCACCCCGCTGGCTCCCGATTTGGCAAAGCTCGGAGACGGCGAGGTCCGGTTCGAGGTACTGTCCCGCGATCTGCTGGCTTGCGGCGATAAGGAGGAGTGTGAGAGCCGTCAAGGCGTCGTCCAGTCCGCTATCACTGAGTCCGATAAGACCGCGGCAAACTGGAGCTCGGAAGTCGATAACTTCTTGCGCAACCTGCTCCTCGATCTGCCGCTCGAAGGGCGCTCTGAGGTCTGGGGCGCGCTGGCCCAAGCGCTTTCGGGTGCGTACCTGTTCAGCTCAAGGGAGGATGCTTGGCCGAACGGGCTGCTGCCTCTGGCTGCGACCCTCCTGCCGGCGGATAACGCCGAAATCAGTTCCACCGGAAACCTAATCGAACGCATCTCACGGCACCCGATTTACGAAGGGGAGCTTTTCTATCTGAGCGACGGCCTCACTGCGATGGCGACCAGTCACCAGGTGGTGCCTATCTATTCAACCCTCCTCTCTGCGCTCGCGGAACAGGGGAGCTTGCTGCAGACGAGCGGTCTTGCCGCGGTCGGTCAGCAGGTGTCCTCCGCGCTCGCCAACCACACCAATGCCGCGGGGCCGCTCGTCGAAATCGGGCGAGAGATCGAGGAAGTTCTGGCGCTCGCGCAGTCGGTCAACAATCAGCGTACGCAGGGAGGCTTCGGCGATGCCTCCGCCGCGGTGCGCCTTGAGCATTTTTTGCGCGACGCGAAGCACGGCCGTTGCGCGGCACTCGAATCGCACAAAGCGCCACCGGAGTGCGCCAATGCGGCTTGAGGTCTGCCGCACGGCAGTGGTCTTGGCAATTCTCTTCTCGGTGTTAGGATCGTTCGCAGCGAGCCCACCGACCAAGCCCGAGCCGGCGCCAGCCGTGCGCTCGGGCTCTATCTCCGACGCGCTTTGCGGTCGAGAGAGCGAGCAACGCGTGCGTGCCGAAGCGCTCGATCGCGTCGATCCAAGGGTCCTGTCCGAAGCCTGGCGTAAGCTGAAGGTCGCGGATGTCGATCTTTGGCTCATCGCTCCGATTTGCCTTCATGCCACTTCGACCGAGGCCGCTCGGTTTGAGAACCGCCACGGGGCGCTTGGGCGGCTCCGATCCCGGGTCGAGCGGGCATGCACCACCGAGTTCGTCGAAGCCTCCCTGGCACGTTTCCGCGGTTGGAAGCCGAGGCCCGACGAGTGGCCGACCTCTTCGGAGTGTCCTGGTTGCGCTGCGCTTCGCCTGGCAGCGGTCCGTGTGGTGGCGGTCTCCGCCTCCCGATGGCCGGAGCGGAAGCAGGCCAAGGACATTCAGATTGGTTCCTGGCTCGACACCGACGCACAGCGCGAGCCTCTGATCGCCGCGCTCTGCGCGGTGAGGCCTTCGCCAGGTGCGCGAGCGGAGATTGAGAGGAGGTTCCGGTACTACTCCTGGACCGCCAGCGGTGCAAAGCTCCTCGAGATCGCTGCATTGTTCGAGCAACCCGAGGTCGTCACTGGATGCCGAGATCGATGATCGACCTAGACTTCTTCCTCTATGATAACCGGACCTGGTCGCCCCGATGGGGGCGTGACTGGGGGCTCAAGGCGGCCACGGGTGGGCTGGCCGATCGCGCCGATCTGAAGAGCGATTTCGATCGCTACTGTGGAGCGATGCCCGGCGGACAAGGTCAGCTCCGCGGATTTGGAGCGGCCGTCGGAGGCGTGAGCTCACGGATAGGGGGCGGCTACCTCTTGTGCGTAACGCTTGAGAGCTCGGATTCCTTTGGTCGACCGAGTTGGGCAGTCTTCGGCTTCTGGTGTCCCGATCCTGCGACGCTGGAGCAACTTTTATCCACCGGAGACCCAATCGGCTCGGCGTGCGCCCTGCTCGGCGGCGAGACGCCTCCGAGCGCAATCGAGATTCGACCGGTGAAGTTTGCGGTTGGCCCGAGGCGGAGAGGACGTGCAACGGGGGACCCAGTGTTTCACCGCTTTGATCCGAGATCGACAGTGCGTGAAGTGATATCTCTCCTTCTCGGAGCCATTCAGGGCAGAACCGCTTTGCCTAACGTGCTCGGGATCACGGCAACATCACGTCTGGCCGCTGTCGCGCGAGCGGGTTTCAATGTGGTGTACTGCCACCCAATGGATGATCAGACCGAGCGGGCTCTTGCACGCGTTCTGAGCCCGCAGGAGACCGAAGTTGAGGATCCTTGGACCTCTCCTGGCGGACCTACGATACCAATTGTTGGTCGGCAACCCAGGCGTACCGAGCCGAGGTCCCCCGCACCACCCATGCACTCAGAGCCGCGCTCGTCCATATTTCTCCCATGGCTTTTCTGGCTCTCGATAGGGATCGTGGGCGCGGTGGCCATCTTCTTACTGGCGGCTGATATTCGTCGTTACGCCCGTGGCACCTCCTGGGAGTCGTCTCTTTTGATTAAAAAGGAGGTACCGCTCCCTGGAGAAGAACACTCAGTCCAGGCTGTGTTGGATGAGGTAAAAGAGCGGTTGAGCGAGTGCGAAGAACTCGTGCCCGAAGCTCTGCGCCAAAGTCCCGGTTTCGTGGCTGCCGAGACCCTCCAGGTCATTCCAGAGTACCAAGATCGTCGCAGACGGGTTCGGCAAGCCTACTCGGACTTGATCATGATCCGAGATCGCATGGTGAAGCGTCAGGGTAACTACGTCGCCTACTACTACAATGAGGCCGGCAAGAACGTCGCGCCCGCTACAAGATTGCGAAAGATCGAGGAGATCTTGGAAGAGGCTCCTCTTGGCAGACAGGACTGCGAGGTCCTCAAGGAGGCTTTTGGCTTCGAGTTCGAGAACGGAGACACGGTCGTCCGCCAGTGGTGTGACTCCTTGAAGAGGCTCGATAAGAGTGCCGTTCGGAGCCTATCAGTCTCGAGAACTTACCTCCCGCTCCGTGTACGACGCTAACCTGGATCATCTGCCGGAAGGTTGGCGCTCGGAGTAGAGTCAGCTGAGGATCGAGCTGCTCCGCCCCAAAACACAAGCGCCCGGCACGAGGCCGGGCGCCACCTTCAAGATAGATACGGCAAGCGGGGCGCTAAGCCCCTCCCCTCCCCCCTCCTCGCGGAGCTTCCCGGGCGGTCGCACGAGTTCCTCCTACTTGGCAGGGTCGTACAACCGCTCGCGTCGGGACGTGCAGATGATGCCTGTTTTTCCTCCCGGATTCAAGTCCCCCCTTAAAGGGAACCCCGGGAACCCTCCGGGCCTCTCCTCAGTGGTAGCTGGGGTCGACCGCGTCGGCCAGCCAGCCGACGGCGACCTTCTCCCACTCGGGCTCGGCCGAGGCGTCGATGTAGCGGATCCACTGGGCGCTCCCGGTCTGCTTCGCCAGGCGCCGGGCCTGGAGGGTCGCGATGGCGCTGTTCAGGACGACCGCGTTCCGTTCGAGGCCGGCGCTCTTGCAGAAGCCGAGGGCTTCCTTGATCAAGTCCTGCGCCTCGGCGGGGAAGGCGCGGGAGTGGCGCATGTCGAGGAGCACCGCGAAGCCGCCGTTCCTCGGCCGCACCGTGCTCTTCATCTTGGCGAGAAGCTCGCCGGCTTCGTCGCGCTTCAGGAAACCCTCGAACGTCAACCGGTACCCGTAGTTCGTTTCCTCGATCCTGTGCATCAACGTACCCCCCCAAAAGATAAGAGAACATCATCCGGCGCCCGCCCCGCCGGATGACGCGCTCTCCTCTCTAGAGGTGAAACGAGAGCGTCAGTACGGCGGAGTTGACTTCCTGCTTGTTCGTTACTTGAGTGCCGGGAACCGGCCCGGAGGGGGACAGGAACGGGCCACTTCCCGTCGTTTTGAACACTCTGTAGAGCGCCAGGTTGGCGTCCAGGTTGTCGTAGATCTTGAGCCCGAGGCCCAGACAGGCGTGGTTCTTGAAGATCGCCGGGGCGATGATGCTGTTGAAGGAGAGGTTGTCCGGGATCGGGTTGTCGGAGTGGTTGTAGCCGGCGCGGAGCGTGAGGCTCGGAGTGGCCTTGAGCTCGACCCCGGCGGCGATCACCTTGATGTTCTGCCAGCCCAGGTTCTCCGGGCCGCTGCCGAAGCCGGCCGCGCTCGCGTAGTTGATCCACTTGCCGTCGAGGGCGAAGGAGAGATTCGGGGCCGGCTTGAAGCCGAGGCCGAGGACGGCGATGGCCGGGGTGTCGACCTCGAACTTGATGTCTCTCGCGGTGCCGTAGTTGAGGAGGTTGGGGTTGGCGTGAGTCGAGTTCCACTCGAAGCTCTGGAACTTGGTCTTGGTGGTGTAGGAGCCGCCGAGATTGAAGGCCGGAGTGATCTCCCACAGGGCGCCCACGGTGGCGCCGAAGCCGAACCGGCTGTCGCTGTGGACGCCCGGCAGATAGCAGATCGGGCCCGCTGGCCCGGGTGAGCAGTCGGGGGCGGCGAAGCCCGCGGGCTCGACCTCCAGGGTGGCCCGCTCGGCGTTGAGCGAGAAGCCGAGCGAGAAGTTGGGCGCTACCTGGATCGCGGCGGTCAGCGGGATCCGGAGCAGCTGGTAGCTCGAGAAGACCCGGCCGGCGCCGTGCGGCTGCGGGGAGAGGATCGGGTTGTTGGGGTCCTGCCGGTAGTCGACGCCGAAGCCGGCCAGGCCGAGGAAGCCCATGCCGAAGGCGACGTTGCTGCCGGGCGCATGGTAGGTCCAGCCGAAGGCGGGGAGGACGGAGAGCGCGCTGCTGTCCTTGGTGGTACCGGAGAACGGACCGGCCGAGCTCGAGAGGGTGTTGGTCGCCCGCAGGATCTCGGAGCTGAATTCGAATTTGTGGCCGTCGAGCCGGGTCAGAAGGGCCGGGTTGGCGTTGAGGGCGCCCAGAGCGTCGTCCGGGAGCGCCGCGCCGGCGCCGCCCATGGAGCTGTTGACAGCGCCGATGCCGTGCAGCAGGTGGCCGTCCAACGCCCAGGTCGGAGCGGCCAGGAGTGCGGTGAGACCGAGCAACAGCAGGGAACGCTTGAACATGGTCATCTCCCTAGTCGAGTGCGAGTCGAGTGAATGAAAGCTCGCGCCGCCGGCAGCCGCGGAGGCAGCGTGCAATGAAGACCTTGCATATGGTCAAGTGAACGCGAAACTATATCCGAATCAAGCCGGCGTCAATACCGGTTGTCAATCTGGGGATGGCCGGGGACGGTGCGGTCTTGCAGCAAGCGCTAGAATCTCCTATTCTACGTTCCACATAGAAGCTCGAAAGCACCGGGACCGGGCTGCGCAGGGGGTGAACCTCTGCGCCAAGGCCGGACCCCACGCGAGCGTTCCCGCCGGCGGTGGAAGGAGACAGGTTTGATCGCTGAGAGGGTCGAGGCCGGTACCCCGGCCGGCGGAGGGTCCCCGCGGCCGGAGGGGGAGAACCGCTCCGGGCGGTCCTCCCTGCCGGAGAGGCCGGAGAGGCCGGAGAAGCCCGGTGGGGCGTACCGGCCGGAGGTCCCGGGGTCGGCGGCCGCCGCCGCGCCGAACACCAGCGCGGCCCTCGGCTGGTGGATCGTCCTCCTCCTGGCGCTCGCCGGGAGCGGGCTCCTTGCCCTCGGGGTGGCGGACGGCGCTCCGATCTGGATGGCCTACACGTTCGGGCTCGTGGCGGCGGTGGCGGTCGTCGTCTACGGGGTCTCGGTCTTCCAGTTCTACCGCCGGCTCGAAGCACGGGTACCGGTGGGGGAGGCCGAGTCGCGGGCGCTCGCCGATCGCCTGGTCGAGGCGTTCGACGAGCTCGGGGCGGGCGACCTCGTGCGCGCCGTCGACCGCACCTCCGGTCTCCCCGAGCGGGTGGCCCAGATCTTCCTCGCCGCCACGGCGGCCCTCTCCGGGCTCGCCGAGCAGATCCAGGACAGCTCGATCGAGGTCGCCTCGGCGGCCGACGAGGTCAACGGCATCGCCTCCGATCTCGCCTCCGGCTCCTCCCAGCAGGCGGCCTCGGTGGTCGAGATCACCGCCGCCATGGAGGAGCTCGCCCGCACCGCCTCGCAGATCGCCGATAACGCCACCCGTCAGGCCAGCCTCGCCGAGCGCGCCGAGACCTCCGGGGACGACGGCTCGGCGGCGGTCGACGAGGCGGTGGGCGGGGTCGAGGAGGTGCAGAAGCGGATCTCCGGGATCGCCTCGCGGGCCGACGCTCTGGGGACCCGCTCGAAGGAGATCTACCGGGTGCTCGACCTGATCACCGAGATCGCCGACGAGACCCACATCCTCTCCTTGAACGCCGCCATCGAGGGGGCCGCGGCGGGGGTCGAGGGGCGGCGCTTCGCGGTGGTCGCCGAGGAGGTGCGCCGGCTCGCCCACCGCTCGCAGGAGTCGGTCGATTCCGTTCGCGGCCTTCTGGACGAGTTCGCGAGCTCGATCCGCGCCACGATCGTCGCCACCGAGGAGGGGAGCAAGGAGGCGACCCGGGTGCTCGAACGGGCGGTCTCGGCCTCCGCAGCCATCTCGTCCCTCCGCGCCGCGGCCGGCGACACGGCGCGGGTGGCCCGCCAGATCTCGCTCGCCACCCAGCAGCAGAACGCCGCCTCGGACGAGGTGGTGCTGACGCTCCGCGAGGTGAGCCAGGTGGTGCAGCGGATGACCGGCGGCTTGAAACAGCTCTCCGGCACCGCCGACCGGCTGAACCGGCTGGGGCTCACCATCCAGCTCCTCGCCCAGTCCTTCCACCTCGACTCGCCGCGCTCCTTGAAGCATCTGGTCGAGGGCTGGGCCGGCCAGCTCCAGGCCGAAACGTCGACCCCGGTCGAGCAGGAGCAGCTGCTCGAGGAGCTCTTGAAGCAGGTGCCGTTCGTCGAGATGGCCTACTTCGTCGACGTCACCGGCGCCACCGCCATCCTCTGCTTCCAGGGCCGGGTCCCCGAGGCGCAGAGAGCCCGCGCCGCCCGTGCCCGCGAGGCCGATCTCCGGCACCGCCCCTGGTACCGGGGGGTCTTGCGCCAGGGCCGGACCGTGCTCATCCCCCCCTACGACTCGATCCCCACCGGCGAGGCCTGCCTGACCGCCGCCTCCCCTCTCTACGGCCCGAACGGCGAGCTCCTCGGGGTGCTGGGGATCGACGTCAACGTCAACGGCTGGACCCGGATCTAGGGATGAACGAGCCGGCGGTCGATGCGGTTTCGGTGGAGGAGGGGGCCGCGCTCGCGGTCGGCAGCCATCTCCTGGTGCGGGCGGGCGACTTCGTCTGCGCCCTGCCGCTCAAATCGGTGCGGCGGGTGATGCGGGCGCTCACCGTCCATCCCCTGCCGGGGGCGACCGCGGAGCTTAGAGGTCTCTCCGAGTTCGCCGGCGAGCCGCTGCCGATCCTCGACCTGGCGCGGCTGGTCGGCGCACCGCCGGGGGCGAGCCGGCCCTTCCCGGTCACCATCGTCGCCTGGGCGGGGCCGCCCGAGGCCCGGGAGGCGGTGGGCCTCGCCGCCGAGGCCGCCCTCGGGGTCGTTTCGGTGCCGCCCGGCTCGGTCGTTGTCGGCGACGGCGGCTTCGTCGTCGGCGAGGCGAGCGTCGGGGGCGAGGTGGTGCGGGTGCTCAACCTGGAAGCTCTGGGGCGCCGATGACGGCCTCGATGACAGTGCCCCTGAGAGCGCCGATCACAGTGCCGACGGCGCAGATCACAGCGCCGGTACCCCGCCAGGGATACCTCCTCCTCCGCCGGGCGGGCGGCCTCTTCGGGGTGGCGAGCGCCGACGTTCTCGGCCTCTCTCGGCGGGAGGGGACCTACCGGGTGGAGGTCGCCGAGCGCGGGCTCTTCGCCGACGAGGTGGTGGGGGTGGTCGAGAGCCTGGACGTGCGGCCCCTCGGGCTCCTCGTCCGCCGCTACTGGCCGGAGTCGTCGGAGGGCCGGGCGATCGGCTGGGCGATCCATGGTGGCAAACCGGTCGTCGTCGTCGATGCGCGCCGGCCGCCGCGCGCGCTGACGGAAGGAGAGAGGTCGGATGGCGAGTGAATCTGCGATCGACGTAGGAGCCCCGGCGTCTGGAACGGCAGGAGAAGTCCGCCGGCATGCCCGGATGGGCCTGGTGCTCCTCTTCGCAGTGGGGGGCCTGGGGCTCCTCTTCCTCATCCTCGCCCAGGCCTCCGGGGCGCCGAGCTGGCTCTTCGACACCTTTCTGCTCCTCGCGATCATCGCCCTCCTCGCCTACCGGAGCTTCGTCTACCGGGCCCAGGAGGGGCTCGAACGGCGGCTCGCGGGGAGCGGCAGGCGGGCCCGGGAGGTGGAGGAGGTGCTGGTCGATTCGCTCGACCGGCTGCGCTCGGGCGACCTCATGAACTGCTCCTCCCAGGCGCGTTTCCTGCCCGAGGACGTGGGGCTCGCCTTTACGAGCGCCACCAACGCTTTAGATATTCTCGCCGAGCAGATCCAGACCAGCTCGATCGAGGTGGCATCGGCGGCCAACGCGGTCAACCAGATCGCCAGCGAGCTCGCCTCCGGCTCCTCCGAGCAGGCGGCCTCGGTGGTTGAGATCACCGCCGCCATGGAAGAGCTGGCGCGGACCGCCTCGCAGATCGCCGACAACGCGAGCGTCCAGGCCGAGCTCGCCGAGCATGCCGAGGAGAGCGGCAACTCCGGGGCCGCGGCGGTCGAGGAGGCGGTCTTCGGGATCGAGGAGGTGAGGAAGCGGATCAGCGGCATCGCCAGCCGCGCCGACACCTTAGGCACCCGTTCGAAGGAGATCTACCGGGTGCTCGACCTGATCACCGAGATCGCCCAGGAGACCCACATCCTGTCGCTCAACGCCGCCATCGAGGCGGCGGCGGCGGGGGAGCACGGCCGGCGCTTCTCGGTGGTGGCCGAGGAGGTGCGCCGGCTCGCCCAGCGCTCCCAGGAGTCGGTCGACTCGGTGCGGAACCTCCTGGACGAGTTCGCCGGCTCGATCCGCGCCACGGTGGTAGCGACGGAGGAGGGGAGCAAGGAGGCGGGCCGGGTGCTCGAACGGGCGCAGGCGGCGGCCGCCTCGATCGAGGAGCTGAGGGACGCCTCCGGCGACACCGCCCGAGTGGCGCGCGAGATCTCGCTCGCCACCCAGCAGCAGAACGCCGCCTCCGACCAGGTCGTCCTCACCTTGAAGGAGGTGAGCCAGGTGGTGCAGCGGATGGCCGATGGCCTGAAGGTCTTCACCGACACCGCCGATCGCTTGAACCAGCTCGGCCTCATCATCCAGATGCTCGCCCAGTCGTTCCACCTCGACTCGCCGCACTCGTTAAAGCACGTCGCCGAGACCTGGGCGGCCGAGGTCCGGCGCCGGGTGGGCAACTGGGAGGCCATCGAACGGCTGCTCGAAGAGCTGATCGGCAAGCAGGGCTTCGTCGAGTGCCTCTACTTCTACGACGGCCGGGAGGGGCAGGTGGCCCTGGTCGTCAACCGCAGCCTGGTGGGCGACAAGGAGATTTCGGCCGCGGTCAAGACCGGCCAGGGGTTCTCCGAGCGCCCCTGGTACAAGGCGGCGGTGCGCGAGGGGCGGACGGTTTTGACCCCGCTCTTCAACTCGCTCTTGACCGGAGCCCCCATCTTCACCGCCGCGGCCCCCATCTATCAGGTACGTGCGCAGGTACGTGCGCAGGGACGGGAAGAGGGGCGCGAGCTCGTCGGGGTGCTCGGTCTGGACGTCAACGTCGACAGCTGGACGAAGATCTGAGATCCCGCCCGTGGACCCGGAGTTCGCCGACCTCGTCCCCCTCTTCGTCGAGGAGGCCAAAGACAGAATCGAGCGCCTCGCGACCGCTCTCCCCCGGCTCGAAAGTGAGCCGCAGGCGATGGTCGAGGCCAAGCGCGAGCTGCACACGATCAAGGGGGCGGGCCGGATGCTCCAGCTCGGCGCCTTGGCCGAGCTCTGCCACGCCGCCGAGGAGCTCCTCGCCACCGGCCGGCCGGGGTTCACCCGGCTCCTGACCCGGGTCGTCGACAACCTGTCGGCGATGATCGACACGATCGGCAAGGGCGGCGAGCCGGTCGCCGACCCGGCTCTCCTCGACCTCCTCGCCGGCCGGACGCCGGAGATCCCGGAGACCCCGGAGACCCCGGAGGAGGTGCCCGAGCCGGAGCCCGTGCTGGTCCCCGCTGGTATACCCGGCGCCGAGATCACCGTCGAGGCGGCGGCCGCTCCCGTTGCCCGCTTCGCTCCCGCGAGCGCTTCGTCTCCCGCCTCGCCGGCCCCCCCTGCGGTAGGCGGCGACATCCGGGTCGACGCCGCCTCGCTCGACGCCATCGCCGAGCGCGCCACCCAGGTGCGGATCATGGCGCTCGGCTCGCACCCCATCGTCGAGCGGATCTACGACCTCGCCCGGCTCGCCGAGGAGGGGCTGCACGACCCGCAGCCGGCCCAGGTGCTCGCCGTCCTCGCCACCATGCTGCGCCGGGTGGCGGTCGAGATCGAGGGCAGCCAGCGCCGGCTCATCCGCTCGGCCGACGAGCAGCTGGAGAAGATGCTCGCCCTCCAGCTCCAGCCGCTCCGCGGCTCGCTCCTCTCGCTCGCCCGCTACGCCCGGGAGCTGGCGCGCTCGCTCTACCGGGAGGTCGAGGTCGAGATCGCCGGCGAGGAGACCCGGCTCGACCGGCGGATCGCCCGCGAGCTCGACGAGGCCCTCCTCCACCTGGTCAGGAACGCCGTCGACCACGGCATCGAGTCGCCCGACCTGCGGATGGCGCGGGGCAAGCCGCGGGCCGGACGGATCCGCATCGTCGCCTCGGCCGAGGGGGCGCGGGTCCGCTTGACGATCGAGGACGACGGCGGCGGGATCGACACCGAGCGGGTGCTCCAGCAGGCGGTCCAGATGAAGCTGATCGACGCCGCCGCGGCGCCGGGGATGAGCCGGGCGGATGCTCTCCGCCTCCTCTTCGCCCCCGGCTTCTCGACCCGCAAGAACGTCTCGGAGATCTCCGGCCGCGGGGTCGGCCTGGACGTCGTGGCGACGATCGTCAACCGGCTGGGCGGCGAGGTCTTTTTAGAAGCCGTCGAGGGCCAGGGGTCGACCGTGCGGGTCCAGGTGCCGGTCGCCCGGCGGGGGGAGCTCGTGATGCTGGTGCGGGTGGGCCAGCTGCGGCTCGCCCTCCCCGCGGCGGTGATCCGCCGGGCGATCCGGATCGAGACCCGCCACGTCGTCGAGCGCGACGGCCGTACCCTCGCCCGGGTGGGGGAGCACCTGGAACGGCTCGTCCCCTTCGTGCCGCTCGCCCGGCTCTACGGCCAGCCGATCCCGGAGCGCCAGCTGCTCTTGGAAGGGGTGGCCTCGGGCCAGGAGCTGGCGATCTCGGTCGACGACGTCCTCGGCGAGCAGGAGGTCCTCGTCCGGCCGATCACCCGCTCGGTGCCCACCGACCGCCTGCTCGAAGGGGTGGCCCTCCTCGCCTCCGGCGAGCCGGTGGGGGTGCTGTCGCCGAACGTCCTGGCCCAGAAGGAGTACATGCGGGCGGTGCCGCTCGCCCGCGAGGTCGCGGTGGTCCGGCGGGTGCGGGTGCTTCTGGTCGACGACTCGCTCGTCACCCGCGAGATGGAGCGCCGGCTCTTGGAGGACGCCGGCTTCCAGGTGGTGGCGGTGGGGGATGCCGCCGAGGCCCTCTCCCGGCTGGGGGAGGAGAGCTTCGAGTGCGTCGTCACCGACATCGAGATGCCCGGGATGGACGGCTTCGAGCTTACCGCGCAGCTCCGCAGCATGGAGCACTTCGCTCAGCTCCCCATCGTCATCGTCTCCACCCGCGACCGCCCCGAGGACCGCCTGCGGGGTTTGAAAGCGGGGGCCGACGCCTATCTCACCAAGCAGAGCCTCGACGCCGGCGAGCTGGTCGACCTCGTCCGTCGGCTGAGCGGCCGTTAGGCGTAGACTTCCGAGCGGTGCCTCCGATCCGCGTCCTCCTCGTCGACGACTCCCCCTCGGTCCGGGCGGTGCTCCGCCGTTTCTTCGCCAAGACCGCGGACCTTAAGGTGGTGGGGGAGGCCGAGGACGGTGCGCAGGCGGTGGCGGCGGTGCTCGAGGTCGAGCCGCACGTCGTCGTCATGGACCTCCAGATGCCGGTGATGGACGGCTATGCCGCGATCGAGCGGATCATGGCGGTCCGCCCCACCCCCATCGTCGTCCTCTCCTCGCGCGCCAACCGCAACCAGATGCAGACCGCCTTCGAGGCGATGCGGCGGGGCGCCCTGGAGGTCCTCCCCAAGCCGGAGGACACCCCGAGCTGGCAGCAGCTCGCGGAGAGCCTGCCGGACACCGTCCGCGCCGTCGCCGAGGCGCGGGCCCAGCCGCTCGCCTCCCGCCCGCGCACCCTCCGTGCCGCGCCGCCGGTCGCCACCCCGGTCGCTCTGCGCTATGTGGCGATCGGCGCCTCGACCGGCGGACCGGCCGCCATCCGCGAGCTCCTCGCCGAGATCCCGGCCGAGGTGCCGGTCTCCTTCCTCATCGTGCAGCACATCGCCGCCGGCTTCGAGGTCGGCTTCGCCGACTGGCTCAACAAAGAGTTCCCCCTGGACGTCCGCCTGGCGCGGGACGGCGAGCGGCCGCCGCCCGGGGCGGTGCGCCTGGCCCCCGGCGGGGCGCATCTCCTGCTCGAACCGGACGGGGTCCTGAGGCTCGATTCCGGCACCCCGGCCCGGCGCGGTCATCGCCCCTCGGCGGACGAGCTCTTCCTCTCCTGCGCCCAGAGCTGTCCGCAGCAGGTGGCGGGGGTGATCCTGACCGGCATGGGCGCCGACGGCGCCGAGGGGCTCCTCGCTCTCCGCCAGGCCGGCGGCCTCACCCTCGCCCAGGACGAGGCGAGCTCGGCCGTCTTCGGCATGCCGAAGGTGGCCCTGGAGCGCGGGGCGGCCGACGTCGCCCTGCCGCCCCGCGAACTCGCCCGCGCCCTCGTGCGCTGCTGGCAGAAGGAGCCCGGGTGAACGCCCGGAGCGTCCTCGTCGTCGACGACAGCGAGGTGACCCGGGCCATCCTCTCGCGCACGCTCCGCGCCGCCGGCTTCGAGGTGATGGAGGCGAAGGACGGCTTGGAAGGGGCGGTGCTCGCTCTGCGCGAACGGCCCTCGGTCGTCGTCACCGACCTCGAGATGCCGACGATGGACGGCTTCCCCTTCCTCCGTCTCCTCAAAGCCGAGCCGACGAGCGCCCACATCCCGGTCCTCATCCTGACCAGCCACGGCGAGGCCGCCTCGCGCTTCTGGAGCCTCCGGACCGGCGCCGACGCCTATCTCACCAAGGATCACCACTCGCACGAGCTGGTGGCGACGATCGAGCGCCTGATGCGGGACGCGCCGCCGGCGCCGGCCACCCTTCCCACCGAGAGCGTCGGGCCGCTCGACATCCTGGCCCGGGTCGCCCGCCAGCTCGACGCCAGCCTCCTCCAGGCCACCCTGATCAACAACCTGCTCGAACGCGGCATGGCGGCGGTCGACTTCCACGATGCCAGCCACGCCGCCCTGCTCTCGCTGGCCGACGTGATCGACGCCCGTTTCCTCGCCGTGGCGGTGGGGGAGAGCGAGGGGGCGACCCTCCACGTCCTCCTCCCCGAGCCGCTCGGCCAGGCGGACCTGGAGCGCGCCTGTACCCAGCTTGAAGCCCAGGTCGAGCCGGCGCCGGGGGTCCCCGTCGATTTCCAGGTGAGCGGCGAGCCCCCGGTGCCGGGGCGGGCGGTCGGGCCGGCGCTCGACCTCGGCCGCACGGTCTTCCTGCCGCTCGCGGTGCGCGGCGCGCGGGGGGTGCTCGCCATCTACCCGCGCGACCCGCAGCAGTTCGCCGCCGCCGGCAGCGGCCTGGTCGGCGGCCTGACCGGCCACCTCGCCCTGGTGCTCGACAACGCCCGCCTCGCCGAGCGCCTGCACGAGCTGTCGACCCGCGACGGCCTCACCCGCCAGCTCAACCACCGGGCCACCTACGACCGGCTCTCCGAGGAGCTCGAGCGGGCTCGCCGCTACCGGCATCCGCTGTCGGTCATCCTCTGCGACTTCGACCACTTCAAGGGGGTGAACGACACCCACGGCCACCTGGGGGGGGACGCGGTGCTCCGCGAGGGGGCAGCGGAGCTCCGCCGCTGCCTCCGGGGGAGCGACCTCCTGGGGCGCTACGGTGGCGAGGAGTTCCTCGCCGTCCTCCCCGAGGTCGACCTCGAATCCGGGCGCCAGGCGGCGGAGCGGCTGCGGCGGTGCATCGCCGAGCACGTCATCCTGGTCGCCGGGGAGGAGGTACGGGTCACCGCCTCCTTCGGGGTCGCCGAGCTCTCCGAGGTCCCCGGGAACGCTACGGCGGAGACCGCCGATCTCCTGGTCTCTTTGGCCGACCACCGGCTCTACGAGGCCAAGGCGGCCGGCCGCAACCGGGTGCGGCCGTGACCGGGCCGACCGCGCCGGCAGTCGAGCAGTTCGCCGGGTTGATCCGCGAGGTCACCGGCAACGTCGTGCCGGAGGAGCGCTTCGCCCTCCTAGCGGAGCTGGCGGAGCGCCGGGCCCGGGCCCTCTCCTATCCCGACGTCCCCTCCTACCTGGAAGCCCTGGCCTCCGGCCGGCTCGCCGGCGAGTGGGACGGGCTGATCTCGGCGGTCACCATCAAGGAGTCCTACTTCTTTCGCGCCCCGCAGCAGTTCGAGGCCCTCCGCCGGGAGGTCCTCCCCCGGCTCCTCGCCGCCCGGGCCGAGCCGCGCACGCTCCGCATCTGGTCGGCCGCCTGCGCCCGCGGCGAGGAGCCGGGGACCCTCGCCATGCTGCTCGCCGAAGAGCCCGCGCTCGCCGGCTGGCGCTGGCGGATCGTCGCCACCGACGTCGACGAGGAGGCCCTGGAGGGCGCCCGGCGCGGGCTCTACGGCGAGCGCGCGGTGTCGCAGGTCCCCCCCGGCCTCCTGGCCCGCTACTTCACCCGCCGCGGCAAGCTCTACGAGCTCGACCCTACCCTCCGCGCCGGCATCGAGTACCAGGCCCTGAACCTCGCCCAGGCGCCCTACGGCCTGCCGGAGCCGGAGCTCGACCTCATCCTGCTCCGAAACGTCCTCATCTACTTTAGGCGGCCGCTCCAGCGCTGGGTGGTGGGGCAGGTGGCGGATCACCTCGCCCGCGAGGGCTACCTCTTCTTAGGCGCCTCGGAAACCCTGTGGCAGATCCAGGACGCCCTCGATCCGGTCGACCTCGGCGGCTCCTTCGCCTACCGCCACCCCGCGGCAGACCGTCCGGCCCCGCCGGCCGTCGCAGCCCGGCCGGAGCGACCCGCGCCGGCCATGCCGGCCGCGGTAAAATCGGCGCGCCGGCCGCCAGCCGCGCCGAAGCGGAAGCCGACCGTGAAGGCGCCCCCCGTGATCTCCATGCAAGCCGTGCCGGCGGCGCAGCGGTCCGCCCCCGCCGTCCCGGCGGCCGATCGCCTGGCCGCTGCGGCGCTCCTCCTCGCCGACAACCGGATCGCCGCGGCGGCAAGCGCCGTCGCGGATCTCCTCGCCGCCGATCCGTCCGAGCCGGCGACCCACGCCTTGGAAGGGTTCCTCCACGACCTCTCGGGACGGCCTGAAGAGGCGGTGACCGCCTATCGCGCCGCCCTCTACCTCGATCCCGCCCTCTACCAGGCCCGGCTGCTCCTCGCCGACTGCCTCCTCCGTCTCGGCCACAGAGAGCTCGCCGAGAAGCAGTTCAAGGAGGTCTTGACCCTGGTGACGAACGGCCGCGAGCGCAACTTGGAAGCTCTCTCGGCCCTGCCGCTCCCCGACCGCGAGCGGGCGCTACGGCGTTGCCGGCAGGCGCTGCAGGGCGGCTGAGCCATTGCGCCAGAGGGCGGAGGGCGTCCGCTGAACAGTGACGTCAAAACGCGGCATTGACATCACTCCTGGAGGGTCCTACGATCTACCTATGCCCAGAAAAGCCACAACCTACCGGATCGATCCGATCGTTCAGGCAGGCCTCTCCGAACTGAGCAAAGTCTTGGGTCGGCCGCAAAATCAGCTCGTCAACGAGGCGGTTCGGGATTTCGTTGCAAGACGAGTCAAGCAGGTCGAGGTGGAGCTCGAGGCGACTCTTGAGAGCTTGCGCGCCTATCGCAAGAGCGACCCCAATTTCGACCGGGCGCTCGCAGACTACGTCGATGCGGAGGCTTCCCTCCAGGAAGACCCTGCGCAAGGGCAGAGAGCGGGAGATTTTGGTCCCGCTCAAACGAGGATACTCGAACTGCTCAATGGTTGACTGGGACGACGACACGCCCCAGCTGCGCAGCAACCTCGCCAAGGTATTCGGCAGGGTCCGAGACGAAGCTCTAAGCCGGCAGCCGCTGACGATCGAGGTCGCTCGCGGCTGGCAGTTGGACATCATGACTGGGCTTGTCCCGCCGGGTCCGAATCGGGTGGGGAGGTTTCGGGGTGAGGCCGGACTCGAAGACTACGATGTCGAGGTCGGTGGCCTTCCCGGCGCCCTGGCACCCGATGTAGCAGCTGAGCTGTCTGAATTCGATCGCAAGCTCCGGCTGGCCATCGCTACGCTGGATCCATTGATCCATCCCGGCCAGGACTTGTCTGCCGACAACTTGGCGGCGGTCCTTGCGCTGTGCGCATGGGCTCATTCGGAGTGGGTTCGCATTCATCCCTTCGCCAACGGCAACGGACGTACCGCTCGGCTTTGGGTCAATAGCATTGCGATGCGCTACGGCCTGCCGCCCTTTCTGCGTATCCGCCCAAGACCGGGTGATGGGTATGGCCGCGTCTCCGCTGCGGCGATGCAAGGAGATTGGCGCCCCACGGTCGCTCTATTCCGGCAGATGTACATCAACTCTCTGAGAGCCTGATTGGAAGAGTGCTCTACTACCACGATGCACAGCCAACCCCCGGCACGTCCGACCGCGGAGTCCACCGCATCATCCACGGCCAGGCGCAAGGCGGTTGAGGAGTACAATTCGGGTAGGAGGTGATCCTTGGCAAGGTCAGCCGCGGCGGGAGATCGAGGATAGAATCCTCTCTCTCTTCCACGGAGACCGCCACCATGCGCCGCCGCGCCGCTACCCTCTCCCTGGCCCTCGCCCTGGTCGCCCTGACGGCGGCTGCCGCGCCGCCGCCCTTCAGCCTGGAGCAGGTGATGAGCGCGCCCTTCGCCTCGCAGCTCACCGCGGCGCCGGCCGGCGGGCGGCTGGCCTGGGTGCTCGTGGAGCGCGGGATGAGAAACGTCTGGGTGGCCGCGCCGCCGGACTACCACGGGTACCGGCTCACCCCCTACACCGCCGACGACGGGCAGGAGATCTCGGATCTCGCCTGGACCCCCGACGGGCGCACCCTCTTCTATGTCCGCGGCGGCGAGGCCAACGCGAAGGGCGAGCGCCCCAACCCGACGAGCGATCCGGCGGGGGCCGAGCAGGCGATCTACGCGATCGGCGCCGAGGGCGGGACGCCCCGCCGGCTGGGCGAAGGAGCCGGCCCGGCGGTCTCGCCGCGCGGCGACCGGGTCGCCTTCGTCCGCGGCGGCCAGATCTGGTCGGCCCCCCTCTCCGGGTCCTCGGCCGGCAAGCCGGAGCCGGCACAGCTCGTCCATGCCCGCGGCGAGGCCGGCAACCTGCACTGGTCGCCCGACGGCGGGCGCCTCGCCTTCGAGAGCGACCGCGGGGACCACGCCTTTATCGGCATCTACGACCTGGCAGCGAGGTCGCTCTCCTTCCTCGCTCCGAGCGTCGACCGCGACCTGGAGCCGGCCTGGTCGCCGGACGGCCGCTCCCTCGCCTTCCTGCGGCTGCCGGCGTCGCAGAACCTCCTGCGCTTCCAGGCGCGGCGCTCGGGGACCCCCTGGTCGATCCAGCTCGCCGATCTGGCGACGGGAGAGACGCGGCAGGTCTTTCGGGCGCGCGAGGGGAGGGGGAGCGTCTACCGGGAGATCGCCTCCCCCGACCAGCTCCTGTGGAGCGCCGACGGCCGCCTGGTGTTCCCCTGGGAGGCGGACGGCTGGACGCATCTCTATTCGATCCCGGCGATCCCGACCGGGGGCGGCGAACCGCTCCTCCTCACTCCCGGCCCCTTCGAGGTGGAGAACGCCACCCTCGCCGCCTCCCGCCGCGAGGTGCTCTACACCGGCAACCCGGACGCCGATCGCCGGCACCTCTTTCGGGTGGCGGCCGCGGGCGGCACGCCGGCCGCCCTCACCTCGGGCGAGGGGATCGAGTGGAGGCCGGTCGAGACCAGCGACGGGAAGCTCGCCTGTCTCCACTCCGACGCCCGCCGTCCCGGGCGGCCGGCCCTCCTCGCCCCCGCCCCGGCGGCACCGCCGGTAGGGCGGGAGCGCTCCGCGACCTCGCCCCGGAGGCCCTGCCGGCGAGCTTTCCCGCCGACCGCCTGGTCACCCCCCGGGCCGTGCAGCTCCCGGCCGCCGACGGTCTCACGATCCACGGCCAGCTCTTCCTGCCTTCAGATGTCGCCGGCATCGCCGGCATCGCCCGCGGCGAACGACGGCCGGCCGTGGTCTTCTTCCATGGCGGCCCGGTGCGCCAGATGCTCCTCGGCTGGCACTACCTGGAGTACTACCACGACTCCTATGCCTTCAATCAGTATCTGGCGAGCCGCGGTTTCGTCGTGCTCGCGGTCAATTACCGGAGCGGCATCGGCTACGGCATGGAGTTCCGGGAGGCCCTGGGCTATGGCCAGAGCGGGGCGAGCGAGTGGAACGACGTCTTGGGGGCAGGGCTCTACCTGCGCGGCCGCGCCGACGTCGACCCGACCCGCATCGGTCTCTGGGGCGGCTCCTATGGCGGCTACCTGACCGCCCTGGGCCTCGCCCGCGCCTCGGACCTCTTCGCCGCCGGGGTCGACTTCCACGGCGTCCACGACTGGACCGCCCTCCTCGGCAATCGCACTTCGGAGCACGACTCGGCCGCTCACGCCGAGGCCCTGCGGCTCGCCTTCGCGTCCTCGCCCATGGCCGCGGTCAAGAGGTGGCGCTCGCCCGTCCTTTTCATCCATGGCGACGACGACCGGAACGTGCCCTTCAGCGAGACCGTGAGCCTGGTCGGGGCTCTCCGCGAGCAGGGGGTCGAGACCGAGCAGCTCGTCCTCCCCGACGAGGTGCACGACCTGCTGCTCCACGCCACCTGGCTCCGTGCCTACGGGGCGGCAGCGGAGTTCCTGGCCCGGCGGCTCGCGGGGCGGCGGCCTTAGGGCTTTCCATTGGCGCTGCCGGCAGGCACTCCGGCCCGGTTGAGATATCGTCTGCTCCTGACGACACCTGGAGACGAGGAGAGATCGCACATGCCCAAAGTCGCGCTCGCCGATACCATTACAAGACTGGGAAGGACTGCTCGCCGCGGCCGCCGAGCAGGGGGCGGGGGTCCCGGGGCTGGAGAATCGCCTCGCCGAGCTGCAGGCGGCGCTCGAACGCGTCCGCGAGCTCGACACCCGCCGCCAGCGCCTCCAGGCGGAGAGCCAGCTGGCGACGCAGGACCTCGTCGCCACCCGCCGGGACGGCGACGATCTGACGATCGCCATCCGCGGGATGCTCCTCGCGGCCTTCGGCCCTCGCTGGATGGGGCTGGTCCAGTTCGGCATCCACCCCCGCCCGGTCCGCCGCCGCTCGACGGCCGCCCGCAAAGCCCCCGCGCCCTCCTCCGACTAATCGGCTCTCTCCCGCCGTCCTCCCCGCAAGGCGGCGGGCCGTCGGCGTCCGAGGGGCAACGGCCGCCCCTTCGTCGCCGGTCGTCGGCGTCCGAGGGGCAACGGCTGCCCCTTCGCCGCCGGTCGTCGGCGTCCGAGGGGCAGCGGCTGCCCTTTCGCCGCCAGTCGTCGGCGTCCGAGGGGCAACGGCTGCCCCTTCGCCGCCGGTCGTCGGCGTCCGAGGGGCAACGGCTGCCCCTTCGCCGCCGGTCGTCGGCGTCCGAGGGGCAGCGGCTGCCCCTTCGCCGTCAGTCGTCGGCGTCCGAGGGGCAACGGCTGCCCCTTCGCCGCCGGTCGTCGGCTTCCGAGGGGCAGTGGCTGCCCTTTCGTCGCCGGTCGTCGGCTTCCGAGGGGCAACGGCTGCCCCTGGGTGCGCAGAGGTTGCCGGCTCGGCGCGGGGAGCTCTCTGCGCGCTCGCGCTGGGCGGTGCCTTACACTTGCTGCCAGGAACCGGTTCTCCATGACCAGAATGCCGAAGCTCCGCCTCACCCAGACCGCGGGGGCGAGGATCTCCATCGGGTCGAGATCTCACTCTAAGCCGAGGGGCTCGTCCGGCAGACCGCCGACGGACGGAGTACTAGAGGGATGACGTAAAACGTCCGGGAGATCGCTCAGCGGGCGAGAGACGACTACCCGAGTCCCAGCTCCTTCAAAGACCCGGCGGCCAGAGCGCTGTCGAAGAGTCGGTCCAGCTCCTGGACCGAAGTGAGCGCTCCGACCTGGCGGTTGAATCTTCCGCGGCAGCCTGCCGAAGCGTTTTTCGAGGAGGCGGAGGAGCATTTGCTGGCTACCTTCAATCTGCCCCTTTACCCGTCCCTCCACGCGTCCCTCTTCCCGAGCGCTGTTCCACCAATTGAGCAGGGTCTCCTCGAGCATGGTCATGTCCTCCAACTTTGCCTTCTCAGGAATTGTACCTCCAGGCATGAGGCGATGCAGCAGGTGGAGGAGCCACTCGGTCATGTCCTGGCGGAGACGGTCCTCTTTTCCCTGCGGGAGGAGTGCCGCGAGCTGGGCGGTCCAGCGGGGGAGATCGCTCGGCGCGCAGGTCTCCAGGCGGAAGAGGGTCGCCACCCGGTTGGACGGCAGGTCCAGGTCTCGGTCGCCGAGTCGGCTCTCGTCGACGAGAAGATAGGTGAGCTGCGGCAGGAGGCGCTCGGCGCCCGGGGGCGCTGCCTGGAAGAGGCTCGCGAGGTCGAGCGGCACGTTCCACGGGCGCCCGCCGTTGTAGAGGACGAGCGGCAGCACGGCTGGTAGGCCGGAGGCGGTGGTGGCGGTGCCCTTACGGACGAGGTCGGCGAGGAGGAGGGCGACGTAGCCGAGGAGGCGCACGGCCATGAAGGGGTCGGGGGTCGACTGGAACTCGACGAGCAGGTAGACGTAGAACCACCCCGGCTCAGGTCCGCTCCAGCGCAGCCGCCAGATCATGTCGCTGTGCCGCTCTCGCAGGTCGTCGCTGACGAAGCTGGACCCGACCCGTTCGAGGGTCGTGAAGTCGAGAGTCGAGACCCAGCTCTCCCGCACGAAGCCGCGGAGCAGCTCCTCGACCATCTGTGGGTGAGAGAAGAGAAGCTTGTAGCCGCTGTCGTGATCCGCCATCGCACCTCCGTCGGCCGGCAGGATGCCGGCCTTTAGAGGGGATGACGCAAAACGTCCGGGAGATCGCTCAGCGGGCGAGAGACGACTACCCGAGTCCCAGCTCCTCCAAAGACCCGGCGACCAGAGCGCTGTCGAAGAGTCGGTCCAGCTCCTGGACCGAAGTGAGCGCCCCGACTTGGCGGTTGACCTTCCGCGGCAGTCTGCCGAAGCGCTTTTCGAGGAGGCGGAGGAGCATTTGCTGTCTACCTTCAATCTGCCCCTTCACCGGCCCTCTTCCCGAGCGCCGTTCCACCAATTGAGCAGGGTCTCGCTCCGAGCATGGTCAATGTCCGCCAACTTTGCCTTCTCAGGAATTGTACCTCCAGGCATGAGGCGATGGAGCAGGTGGAGGAGCCACTCGGTCATGTCCTGGCGGAGACGGTCCCTTTTCCCTGTGGGAGGAGTGCCGCGAGCTGGGCGGTCCAGCGGGCGGAGATCGCTCGGCGCGCCGGTCTCCAGGCGGAAGGAGGGTCGCCACCCGGTTGGCCGGCAGGTCCAGGTCTCGGTCGGCCGAGTCGGCTCTCGTCGATGAGAAGATAGGTGAGCTGCGGCGGGAGGCGCTCGGCGCCCTGAGGCGCTGCCTGGAAGAGGCTCGCGGGGTCGTGCGGCACGTTCCACGTGGCGCCCGCCGTTGTGGGGGACGAGCGGCAGCACGGCCGGTAGGCCGGAGGCGGTGGTGGCGGTGCTCTTACGGACGAGGTCGGCGAGGAGGAGGGCGACATGGCCGAGGAGGCGCACGGCCATGAAGGGGACGGGGGTCGACTGGAACTCGACGAGCAGGTAGACTTAGAATCGAGCCCGGTCAGGTCCGCTGCGGCGCAGCCGCCGATCATTCGCTGTGCCGCTCGCGCAGGTCGTCGCTGACGAAGCTGGACCCCACCGGTTCGAGGGTCGTGAAGTCGAGAGTCGAGACCCAGCTCTCCCGCACGAAGCCGCGGAGCAGCTCCTCGACCATCTGTGGGTGAGAGAAGAGAAGCTTGTAGCCGCTGTCGTGATCCGCCATCGCACCTCCGTCGGCCGGCAGGATGCCGGCCTTTAGAGGGGATGACGCAAAACGTACCGGCCTGTAGACCGCTCACCTCGTCTTTTCGGTGTCGACCGGTGGCCAGGCCTCGATCGCCGCCGTCGTGCATCCCGGGGCGTGAGATGAAGGCGCGGGCGCATCTCGACCCCTGAGAAGGACTCGAGGAAGAGGCCTGCTGGCCTAGGCCGCGACCTGTGGGTGGGCACTGGCTTTGTGGATCTGATCTCGTTTCGTGCCATGCGCCATCTGTAGATCGAACCGAGCTTTCCCAACAATCGGCATTCCGGACCGCTAGTTTCCAGTTCTCTTCTAAACGCGTTCCACCGGTAGGCCCCCTCGCGGGAACCTTTTCGTGTCATCATGAGTCTTATTCTTCGTAGGTCGCCTAGAGCACAACCGGGGGGACCGGTGGAAGCCGCAACCGTCACCAACGACGCCGTTCACGACCTTGACCTGGAGCTGGTCCAGCGTCATCGGGTCGGCGACGTCCAGGCTTTCGACGAGATCTACCACCGGTACGACCACATGGTCTTCAACCTCGCTCTGCGCCTCTCCGGGGATGGCGAGCAGGCCGCCGATCTGACCCAGGAAATCTTCCTCCGGGTCTTTCGCTATGTCGGGCAGTTCCGCGGTAACTCCAGCTTGAAGACCTGGATCTTCAGGATCGCCGTCAACCACTGCCGGAGCTGCCTCGGACGCAAGCATCTGCCGATGCAGCCGCTCGCCGAGGAGCAGCCGGAGGAAGAGCGGACCGGGGCGGTGATCGCCGATCCCGGCCGCGGGCCGGAGGAGCTGGCGGTCGCCGCGGACGAGGGACGGCGGGTGGCGGCGGGCCTGGCGCGGCTTCCCGAGAGCTTCCGGGTGGCCGTCGTCCTCCGCGACCTGGAAGGCATGGCCTACGAGGAAATCGCCGAAGTGCTGGGAGTCCGCATCGGCACCGTCCGCTCGCGTATCGCGCGGGGGCGGGAGCAGCTGCGGTCCTTTTTGGAGGGTTCACCATCATGAGTCCCCTGAAGGCGCGACATCCGGATTCGGAGCTTCTCTCCGCCTACCTCGACGACGAGGTGGGGCTGGTCGAAGCGAGGACCCTGGAGTCTCATCTGCAAATCTGTGACGCCTGCCGCGGCAAGCTGCGCCAGCTGCGCGGCGTCGTTCATCAGCTCTCCGGGCTCGACCGGCCGGCGCCGCCGCCCTGGCTCATGGCGCAGGTGCGCCGCGAGGTGGTCGACAAAAAGAAGGAGAGCTTCTGGCGGCGGCTCGGCGGGAATTTCTTGCAGCTGCCGTTCGCGACGCCTCTCGCGAGCGCATGCTCGGTGCTCCTCTCCGCCGGCTTCGTGGTCCTGCTCTTCTCGTTCATCGGCGGGAGCCTGGGGCTGGGAAGCCTGTCCAGCCTCGCCACCTATCCCGGGCCGGTCGAAGCCAACTACGACCCCAACTTCATCGTCACCGAGACGACGATCGACGTGGCCGGCCGCACCTTCGTACGCCAGGAGGACAAGGATCTCTGGAACTACCTCCTCTACGATACGGCGGGCCAGACCGAGTCGGCCGACGGGGGCCGGCCGGTCTGGGTGGAGCAGGGATTGACGCCGAACCCCGCCCCACGGGCGAGCGTCGACGCCAAGAGCCCCGAGGGCCGGGCGCTCCTCTCCCGCTACCGCGATCTGGGATACCTGCTCGCCGACGGCTCGCGGGTGGTCATGCGGTACCAGCGCGAGACTTTGGAGCTGCGGAGCGGGGCGTAGGCGGGGGTCCTACCGCGCCTGGCCCTGCCTCGCCACCGCCTCGGCGGCCTTCCTGGCGGCTTCCGGGTCTCCTAAGTAGTAGTGGCGTAGCGGCTTCAGCTCGTCGTCCAACTCGTAGACCAGGGGGATGCCGGTGGGGATGTTGAGCCCCACGATCTCCTCTTCCGAAACGCCGTCCAGATGTTTGACCAGGGCTCGTAGGCTGTTGCCGTGGGCGGCGATGAGGACGCGCTTGCCGGCCTTGAGATCGGGGACGATCGTGGCGTGCCAGTAGGGGAGGAAGCGGGCCACGGTGTCCTTGAGCGACTCGGCGAGCGGGAGCTCGGCGGGCGTCAGGCCGGCGTAGCGGCGGTCGTGACCGGGGTAGCGCTCGTCGTCGGGAGTGAGCGGCGGTGGGGGATCGGAGTAGCTCCGGCGCCAGACGAGGACCTGCTTGTCCCCGTACTTGGCGGCGGTCTCGGCCTTGTTCAAGCCCTGAAGGGCGCCGTAGTGCCGCTCGTTCAAGCGCCAGTGGCGGACGACCGGCAGCCACATCAGGTCGAGGTCGTCGAGGGCGATCCACAGGGTGCGGATGGCCCGTTTCAGGAGCGATGTATAGGCGACGTCGAACGTGTAGCCCCCCGCGGCAAGCAGGCGCGCCGCCTCGTGCGCCTCCTCGATCCCCTGAGGCGCCAGATCGACGTCGGTCCAGCCGGTGAAGCGGTTCTCCTGGTTCCAGGTGCTATGCCCATGCCGGAGCAGGACCAGCTTGATCATGCGCGCTCCCTCCAAGTTCGGCCGGAGCGCGAGCGCGCCCCGGCCGGAAGGGAAATATATCTGGAACGGCGCTCCGGACGCTTCGCCGGTCTCACCGGAACCCGAAGTCGTCGATCTCCAGCACGAACGGTCCCGAGGTGGTGCTCGACACGATGGCGATTCCGTTCAAGTCGTGACCGTCGGTGTGGAAGGCGCTCAGCGGGAAAGCTGACCTCCTGCCACATCGGTCCGGCGGTGAAGGTCTGGGAGGCGGGGATCCTCCCTCCGGCGAGGGTAAAGACGAGGACGCTGTAGGTCTTGCCGTCCCCCTTGGCCTTGAAGTGGATCGCCTTCTTGCCTCCCAAGTTGGCGGGCGCCATCAAGGTCGCTCCGGGGAAGTACATCGCGCCGGCCCACTTCGGGGGGGCTCCCTCCTGGAGATTGCCGGTGATCTGGAGCGCATGGTTCTTGTCCGCATTCTTGTCGGCGGCATTGGCCACGGGGCCACCGGCACGACCTCCATCTTGGCGGTCGACTTACCGCCCATCAGCTGGTCGGTCGAGATCTGCCAGCCGGCGCCGAAGGCGGTCTTGGTCGTGCCGTCGTCGAAGTCGCTGACCAGGCCGTTCTCCGAGCCCGTGGGGGGCGCCGCGGCGGTGGTCTTCGCGGTCTCCAGGCTGGCCCGATAGGCGTTGCGGTCGAAGGGGACCCCCGCCTTCCAGATGCCGGCGATGTCGCGGGTCGCCAGGATGTCTTTGGTCGGATCGCCGGAGACCAGGAGGAGATCGGCGCGGAGTCCCTGAGCGATGCGGCCGCGGTCGGTGAGGCCGAAGATCCGGGCCGGGGTGGCGGTAGCCGCGGTCAGCGCCTCGATCGGCGTGAGGCCCGCCTTCACCAGCAGCTCCAACTCGCGGTGAAGAGAGGCACCGTGGGCGGTGCCGGGGTTCGGGGCGTCCGAGCCGGCGAGGAGGGGAACGCCGGCGGCTTTGAGCTGCCGCACGGCCTCCTCCGCCCCCTCGTAGTGCAGCGGGGACGCGGATTTGAGGCCGAAGCTCCGCTCGAGGTTGCTTAAGAAGACGGGCGGGATGAAGGGGACGAACCGGGGATCTTTCGCCAGGGCGGCGCCGCTCGGGCGGAGGGCGATGCTTTCGAGCACCGTGAGCGTCGGGACGACGAAGGCGTGATGGGCGGCCACGAAGCGGCCGAACTCCGGGTCCGGCGCGCGGTCGACGAAGAGATGGGCGAGGCCGTCGGCGCCGTCGGCGATCGCCTCGCGGGCGTCCGCCAGCGAGCCGATGTGGACGACGGCGAGCTTGCCGCTCTTGTGGGCGGCGGCGATCACCGCCTTCATCGTCTCCGGCGAGAGGGTCGGGAAGTGGAGACCGTAGGTGCTCCCGTCGTCGTAGATGATCTTGATGTAGTCCGAGCCTTCGGCGATCCGCGCGTCGACGAACGCCTGCGCCTCGGCGGGGCTCGTGAGGGTGGGGATCTCGATCCCGAACTCGGTGCCGTGACCCTTCGGGGCGGTCGCCAGGACGCCGGCCGAGCGCAGGTCGGCGCGGTCGAGGCCCTTCCCCTCCGCCTGCTCGTCCCGCAGCTGGGCGTCGAGCTTGGGGTCGGAGAACATGTCGAGCTCGGTGGTGACCCCGAAGGCCAGGGCCTGCTGGAGCGCCCCCGGGTAGATGTGGGTGTGGGCGTCGATGAGGCCGGGGAGGAGGGTTTTGCCGTGGCCGTCGATCTTGACGGCATCGCCGGGGGCCTTCACCTCGGGGCCGAAGGCGGCGATCCGGCCGTCGAGGACGAGGACGTCGGCCAGGGGGAGGACCGATTTGCCGTCAAACACCCGGACCTGGTGGAACCAGAGGGCGCGGGGGGCCTCGGCCGCGTTGACCGTCGTGGCGGTAGCGAGCGTTCCGAGGAGAAGGAAGCCGAGGGCAAGGGCCCGGAGCGGGCGCAAGGGGAAGCGGAAGGCGGAGCGGTTCATAGGATCTCCTAAGGTTGTGCCGACAACCGCGATTCTCCGCCCGCCGAACCCTGGGGCGCGAGGGTGGAATGTCAGGATCTGGGGATGACAGTTGTCAGGGGAGGCGGACGGTGCGGTCGAAAAGCTCTCGCAGAGCGCGCTCCGGCTCCGCGCAGAGCCCCACGTGGACGGGAGAGACCTGGATCATCGTGCTTCTCGGGGCGACGAGCCAGTGGAAGCGCTCGCGGAGCGAGAGCCTTGCGATGGGACCCGCTTCCGGGCTGCCGGCGCAGATCTCGGGGATCGCCTCCAGGTGCTGGCGGACGAGATCGAGGTCGATCTCGGGCCAGAGCGCCCGGAGCCGGGGCTCGGCGACCTCGACTGGGGCCGCCAGGAAGTCCCGTTCGAGGCAGAAGAGGATCACCCCGGCGTTGACGAACTCCTCCCGCTCGACCCGCGGCACCACCCGGACGACGGCATAGTCAAAGCTGGGCCCGGGCACGGATCGCCTCCTCCAGGAAGGCCGGCGCGGCGGCGAGCCTCTGGGTCAGAAAAGAGACGTATCCGGCCCGCCAGTCGATGCCGGAGAGATCGGAGAGGCCGGGCTCGGCCGGAAACCAGTCGTCGGGGATCGCTTCGACCAGGCGCGCGAAGAGGGCCTCGTGGAGGAGCGGCCGGAGCCGGCGATCGGCCGCTTCGAGCTGGCTCGCCCAGGGGAGGAGCACATGGTCGCGGATGGCGGGAAACCGGCTGACCGCCGAGGCGTCCAGGCTCTGCCAGTTGTGATGGAAGTAGAGCGCCGCGCCGTGGTCGATGCAGTAGAGAGTCTTGTGCCACCAGAGGAGGTTGGGGTTCCGGGGCGTCCGGTCGACATTGGTGACGAAGGCGTCGAACCAGACCAGGGCCGAAGCGAGGTCCGGCTCGACCCGCTCGCCGTCGGCGGCGGGATCGAAGGTCGCCGACCCCGGCAGGTAGTCGAGCCCGAGATTCGAGCCGACGCTCGCCCGGAGGAGGGCCCGGATCTCGGCGTCCGGCTCGTTTCGCCCCAGCGCTCCATCGACGTCGACAAGCACCAGCTCGGGAACCTGCAAGCCGAGAGCCCGGCCGATCTCGCCGGCGATCCACTCCGCCACCAGCGCCAGCGTCCCCTGGCCGGCGCCACGGAACTTGAGCACATAGAGGCCGAGATCGTCCGCCTCGACGATCGCGGGGAGCGATCCACCCTCGCGGAGCGGCGTCACGTAGCGGGTGGCGGCGACGGTTCGGATCATCGAGACCCGGTTCTCAATCCTGGCCGGCCGGTAGGGCATCGGGGGAATGGGGGGGCATGGGAGTCTGGGGCGGCCTGGGGGTGGAGCCACCGCTGCTACCCGCGCCTGCACCGGGCCGCGCAGGTCGTCGAAGAGCGAGTAGAAGACCGGCGTCGCCAGGAGAGTCAGGAGGAGCGACAGGCTCTGGCCGCCGATGACGACGACGGCGATCGCCCGCCGCTCCTCGGCGCCGGGGCCGCTCCCGAGGGCGAGCGGGAGCATGCCGGCGACGAGCGCCAGGGTCGTCATGAGGATCGGCCGGAGCCGGTCGCGGTTGCCCTGGAGGATGGCGGTCTCGCGGTCGAGCCCGGCGGTCCGCAGGTTGTTCATGTGGTCGATCTGCAGGATGGCGTTTTTCTTCACCACCCCGAAGAGGACGAGGACGCCGAGAGCCGAGTAGAGATTGAGCGTGTTGCCCGTCGCCCAGAGCGAGAGAAGGGCGAAGGGGACGGCGAGCGGCAGCGAGAGGAGGATCGTCAGCGGGTGGACGAGGCTCTCGAACTGCGAGGCGAGGATCATGTACATGAAGACGATCGAGAGAGTGAAGGCCCAGATGAACTCGTGGTAGGTCCGCTCGAGCTCCTTGCCCCGGCCGGAGACGGCGGTGGTGTAGGAGGCGGGGAGGTTCATCCGCGCCACCTCCTGCTTCAAGGCGTCCAGGCGGTCGGCGAGAGCGTAGCCGGGGGCGATCCCGGCGCGGAGCGCGACCTGGCGCTGGCGGTCGAGCCGGTCGATGCGGGAGGCGGTCGCCTCTTCGGAGAGGTGGACGAGGTTGTCGAGCCGCACGAGCGACTTCCCGGCCGGGGTGATCCGCGGTACGTAGAGGTGGGGGATGGCCTCGGGGTCGTTCCGCTCCCCCTCGTCGAGGCGCAGCTCGACGTCGTAATCCTCGTTGCTCTTGGGATCGAGGAAGCGGGAGACCTGGTCGTCGCCACCTACCATCAGCGAGAGGGCGGTCGCCAGGTCCTCGACCGAGACCCCGAGGTCGGCGGCTCGGGCGCGGTCGACGGCGACCCGGAGCTCCGGCTTGTTGAGCTTCAAGGTGATGTCGGCGTCGATGATGCCGCCCAACTCCTTGCTGCGCAGGCGGAGCCGCTCGGCATAGGTGGCGAGCGCCTGGAGGTCGGGGCCGCGCATGACGAAGTCGATGTCCCAGTTGCCGCCGCCGATATTGAGCGAGGCGCTGTTGCGGACCGCCGGCCGCAGGTTCTTGAACTGGGCCAGGCGCTGGCGCACCTCGGCCATCACGTCGCGCTGCTTGTAGTTGCCGCGAAAGGCCGCCAGGGGATCGAGGTGGACGAGGCCCTTGAAGAACCGGCCGAAGGAGAACACCCGTTCCTCGTGCGGCGCGATGGTGACGAAGGCATACCCCTGGTTCACCTGGCCCAAAAACCCGCTCCCCGCCGTCGAGAGCACCGTGCGCACCCCGCGGGTCTTCCGGAGCTCGGCTTCCACCCCCTGCATCATCTCGTTGATAGCGGCGAGGCTCGTCCCCTCGGGGGCCGTGACGTTGACCTCGAACTGCGACTCGTCGACATCGCTCGGGATGTATTCGAGCTTGACCAGCTTGTAGAGGGGGATGCCGGTCGCCATCACTCCCAGGCAGAAGAGGGCGGCGAGCTTCCTCCGCGCCATGGTGGCGCGCAGCAGGCGGAGGTAACCCGAGTCGAGCCAGGCATAGAAGCCGCGCCGAGAAGCCGCCGAACCCGATCCAGCTGGCTCCCCGTGAGCCCCACCGTGACCCGACGCGGCGTCCTCGGCGCGGAGCAGCCGGGCGCTCATCATCGGGGTGAGGGTGAAGGAGACGAGGAGCGAGACCATCACCGACACCGCCGCGGTGATCCCGAACTGGTAGAGGAAGCGCCCGGAGATGCTCGACATGAAGGAGACCGGGACGAAGATGACGACCAGCGAGAGGGTCGTCGCGAGGACGGCCAGACCGATATCCGCCGTCGCCTCGCGCGCCGCATCGAACGGGCGCATCTTTTTTTCCTCGACGAAGCGGAAGGTGTTTTCGAGGACGACGATGGCGTCGTCGATGACCACCCCGACCATCAGCACGAGGGCGAGCATGGTGACGCTGTTGAGCGTGAAGTTGAGCGCCTTCATCATGCCGAAGGTGGAGACGACCGAGGCCGGGATGGCGACCGCGGCGATGAGGGTCGAGCGCCAGCTCTTCATGAAGGCGAGGACGACGAGCGAGGCGAGGATGCTCCCCAGGATGAGATGGAGCTTGATCTCGTGGAGCGCCGCGTAGATGTAGGTCGACTGGTCGCGGATGATCTCGAGCTTGACGTCCCTGGGGAGCTGGGTCTCGATCCGCGCCAGGGCCGTCTTCACCCCCTCGATCACCGAAACGGTGTTGGCGCCCGACTGGCGCTGGACCTCCAGGGTCACCGTCGGCACCCCGTTCAGGCGCGACAGCGAGCGCTGCTCCTTGGTGCCGTCCTCGGCCCGCCCGAGGTCGCGGATGCGGACCGGCGAGCCCTTGACCGTCGTCACCACGAGGTCGTTGAACGAGGTCTCGTCCGCCAGCCGGCCGATGGTGCGCAGAGTGAGCTCGCGCGCTCCGGTGGTGACGTTGCCCCCCGGCTCGTCGGCGTTCTCGCTCAAGAGAGCGTCGCGCACCGCGGTGATGGGGATCTGGTAGGCGGCCAGGCGATCGGGGTCGACCCAGATGTTCATCGCCCGGGTGAGGCCGCCGACGATGTTGACCGCCCCCACCCCGGGCGAGCGTTCGAGCTGGAGCTTCACCACCTTGTCGGCGAGCTCGGTCAGCTCGCGGATGGGGCGGTCGCCGGTCAAGCGCGACCGTGATCACCGGGTCGCTGTCGTTGTTGAACTTGGAGACCACCGGCGGCTTGGCCTCGCGCGGCAGGTTGCGCACCACGGCGGCGACCCGGTCGCGCACGTCCTGGGCGGCGCTGTCGATGTCGCGGTCGAGGTTGAAGGTGGTGATGATGAAGGAGCCGCCGGAGCCGGAGATCGAGCGCATCTCGTCGATCCCGTCGACCGTGTTGATCGCCTCTTCGAGCGGCTGCGAGACCTCGGACTCGACCTCCTCGGTCGAGGCGCCGGGGAGCGAGGTGCGGACCGAGACCGTCGGCAGGTCGACCGAGGGGAAGCGGTCGACCCCCAGGCGCTGGTAGCTGGCGGCCCCGACGACGACCAGGGCGAGGACGATCATGGCCGCGAAGACCGGCCGGCGGATACAGATCTCGGCGAGCTTCTGCATGGGACTCCTGCTTCTTTAACCTATGGGCTAGCGGACGACGCGGACTTTCTCGCCGCTCACCAGGTTGCCGGGCTCGACGACCACCGGATCGCCCGCCTTGACCCCGGCCAGGATCTCCACCTGGTCGCCGGAGCGGCGGCCCTTCTTGATCTGCTGCTCGTGGGTGGTGTCGCCGGAGACCCCGATCACCTTGTCGACCCCGGCGAAGGTGACGATCGAGGAGGCGGGGACGAGGATCGCCGGCTCGGCCGAGCGGACGACGATCTCGGCCCGGGCGAAGGAGCCCGGTTTCAGGCGCCCGTCCAGGTTCGGCACCTCGGCTTCGACCGCGAGCGTGCGGCTGTCCTCACTGATCGCCGGGGAGATGCGGGCGAGCCGGCCGGTGTACGAGGCCGGGTCGCCCTCGACCTTCAGCCGGACCTCCTGGCCGACCGCGAGCCCCACCGCCTCGCGCTCGGGGACCGGCAGGCGGAGGCGCAGCGGATGCATGCGGACGAGGACGGCGATCGTCTGGCCCGCCGCGACATAGTCGCCGGCCGCGGCCCGGCGTTCGCGGATGGCGCCGTCGAAGGGGGCGACCAGGATCGAGTCGGCGAGCTGCTGGCGGGCGATGTCGAGCTCCGAGCGGCGCTGGGCGAGCATCCCGATCCGGTTGTGCGACTCCTCGATGGCGTCCTGGTGGCGGGCCTCGGCGACCTGGAGGGCGGCCTCGGCGTTGTCCATGTCCGAGCGCGGCACGAGCTGCTGCTCGAAGAGCGAGCGGACGCGGTCGCGGCTCACCCGCGCCTGCTCCAGGAGGGCGCGCTGCTGGCGGACGCCGGCGGTCTTCTCTAAATCTTCGACGGCGTCCGTGCCGCCGCTCTCCGGCAGGCCGAGGCGAGCCCGCGCCTGGTCGAGGGCGCTCTGCGCCTGGCGGACCTTGAGCTCGAAGTCGGCGGGGTCGAGCCGGGCGATCACCTGGCCGCGGCGGACCGGGGTGCCGAGGTCGACGGCGATCGAGCCCAGCCTCCCGGCGACCTTCATCCCCAGCTCCACCTGTTCGTCGGCGGCGAGGGTCCCGGCGACCGCCACGGTCCGCGCGAGCTTCCCCTCTGCCGCCCGCGCCACCCGCACCTCGCGCTCCGGGGCCGCCTTGCCGTCGTCCTTCTTCCGCGTCTCCGCCGACCCGCTGCCGCAGCCGGCGAAGGCGAAGGGGAAAAGAAGGATCAGGGCGAGCGGCAGCGACACGTTCCGCCACCTCGACATACTCTCTCCGCAACGACCGTCACCGGTCGGAAGAATGATAGAAAGGGATCCCGAGTCCCCCAGAAACGCCAGCCGACAAGTGTAGCCCTTCGAGAGACCCAGCGGCGAAGGCTCTATCCGGTAACGGCTCCGGCAGTCCCGTTCATTCCGGGCGCCCCAGGCACACCCACCCCGGAGGGGAGATACGCAGCCGGCGCCGAAAGGTTGCCGATGCCGGCTGCGTCATCCTCGCTGGGCATCCTTATACTGACCCGCATGAGCCCCGTCGACCGTCTCCCGCCCCGGCCGTACCGCCCGTCCCGCTCGCCGCGCGGGCTCGGCTGCGAGTGGCCCTGCGGGTGCCGGTCGTGGGCCTGGTCATTCTCGGCGGTTTTCCCCTGGTGCTCCTCGGGCGGCTGCTCCTGGCCGGCGCCCCGCGCGCCCGGGCCCGGTTCACCGCCGGCTTCTTCCGCGGCTGGGCGCGGCTCGTCCTCGGGCTCCTCCGGGTGCGGGTCGAGACCTCGGGGCAGGCGCCGCGGCCGCCCTTTCTCCTCGTCGCCAACCACTTGAGCTACCTGGACATCCCGGTCCTCGCGAGCTGCCTGCCCTGCGTCTTCGTCTCCAAGGCGGAGGTCCGCGGCTGGCCGCTCCTGGGGCCGATCTGCACGGCCCTCGGCACGATCTACATCGACCGCGGGCAGCGGCGGGAGATCCCGCGGGTATTGGCGGAGATCGAGGCGGCGCTCGACCGCGGCCTGGGGATCGTCTTCTTCCCCGAGGGGACGAGCTCCCGCGGGGAGACGGTCGCCCCCTTCAAGCCGTCTCTCCTGGAGCTGCCGGTCCGGCTCGGCCGTCCGGTCCACCACGCGACGCTCGGCTACCGCACCCCGCCGGGCGAGCCCCCGGCCGACGAGACGGTCTGCTACTGGGGGAACGTCCCCTTCGCCCGCCATGCCCTGGGCATCCTCGGGCTGCGCTCCGTCCTCGCCAGCGTCCACCTCGATCCCGAGCCGATCACGGAAACCGACCGCAAGCTCCTCGCCGAGCGCCTGCGAGAGGCGGTCCTCGCGAGCTTCGAGCCTGTGGCTCCGATATCGCCGATGGGTCAGAGCGCTTTGTGGAAAATATCGGCGAGCCTGGCGACCAGACCGACGGATACGAAGGTGACGGTCTGGTCGAGCCCTTCGGCACGGGAGTACAGCCAGTCGCCGGTGTCCTGCCGGGTATAGCGCTCGACGAGCGGCGAGCTCTGCGCCACCAGCACGTACTCCTGTAGCGAGTCGAGCCGAAGATAGGATTTGAACTTCTCCCCGCGGTCGAAGCTCTCGGTGTCGTCCGAAAGGACCTCGATCAGGAGGATAGGATTCAACAGGACGTCCCTCTTGTCATCGACGAACCGCGACTCGCCGCAGACCACGGTCACGTCCGGGTAGAAGTAGCGGGTCGTGTCGACCCGATGGACTTTCATGTCACTCGGAAATATGCGGCAGGGCTCCTCGCGCAGGTGCACGTTGAGCAGGGTCACGAGATTGCCGGCGATCACGTTGTGCGGCTCGCTCCCGCCGGCCATCGCGACCACGTAGCCGTCGATGTACTCGCTACGCCGGTCAGCGGACCGCTCCAACGCGAGATACTCATCCGGCGAAAGCCGGTATTCGGGAAGCGACGACATGTACCGATTCTACAGCAGCGTGCCGCGGAGGATCAGGAAGGCGACGCTGAAGTAGATGACGAGCCCGGTGACGTCGACCAGGGTGGCGACGAAGGGGGCCGAGGCGACCGCCGGGTCGAAGCCGAGCCGCCTCAAGAGGAAGGGGAGCATCGAACCGGCGAGCGAGCCGAAGGTGACGACGCCCACGAGCGCCGCCCCGACGGTGAGCGCCACCCGCGGCCAGTGCACGCCGTAGTTGTAGAAGTGGAAGTGCTGCCAGAGGAAGATGCGCACGATGCCGATGACGCCGAGGATGGCGCCCAGGGTGAGCCCGGTCGGCAGCTCGCGCAGGGCGATCCGCCACCAGTTGGCGACCGTGACCTCGCGGAGGGCCAGGGCGCGGACGATGAGCGAGGTCGCCTGCGAGCCCGAGTTGCCGCCCGAGCTCATGATGAGGGGGATGAAGAGGGTGAGGACGATCGCCTTGCTGAGCTCCCCTTCGAAGTGCTGCATGGCGGTCGCGGTCAGCATCTCGGAGAGGAAGAGAGCGCAGAGCCAGCCGGCGCGCTTCCGGATCATGGTGCCGAAGCCGATCTGGGTGTAGGGCTTCTCGAGCGCCTCGACACCGCCGAACCGCTGCGCGCTCTCGGTCTGCTCGGCGACCATGGCGTCGATCACGTCGTCGACCGTGACGATGCCGAGGATCCTCCCGGCCTCGTCGACGACCGGGGCGGCGAGGAGGTTGTACTTCGAGATCAGGACGGCGACGTCCCGCCGGCTGTCGAGCGGGCGGACGGTCAGGGGGGGGCGGCGCTTGCCGATCGTGAGGACCGCCGCCTGCGGATCGGCGAGGAGCAGGTCGCGGAGCGAGACGACGTGGACCAGGTGGCCGTCTCCGGGATCGACGACGTAGACGGCGTAGACCGTCTCCTTTTCGCTCGCCACCTGGCGGATGTGGGCGAGGACGCGCTCGACCGTCCAGTCCGCCGCGACGCTCACGAGCTCGGTCGTCATGATGCCGCCGGCGGTCGTCGGCGGATAGGCGAGGAGGCGGGTGAGGGTCTCGCGGGTCGCCGGCCCGACGGCGGCGAGAATGCGGGTGCGCTCGGTCTCCGGCAGCTCGCGGAAGAGGTCCGCCTGCTGGTCGGCCGACATGGCTTCGAGGAGCGGCACCGCCCGTTCGACCGGCAGGCAGCCGAAAGCGTGGCGCCGGCGGGTGAACTCGGGCTCGTCGAAGAGCTGGACGGCGAGCTCGAACGGCAGGGCGGCGAGGACCCGGGCGGCGGACTCGGGCGGCAGCCGGTCGAGCGCCTCGGCGAGGTCGGCGGCGCGCATCCCGGCCACCGCCCGAGCGAGGGTTTGAGGATCGCCGTCGGCCAGGGTGCCCAGATCGGGGGTTACGGTCGCGTTCGTCATGAATGTCACGCGCCTCCGAAGAGGGCCGAGGCCCGGCGTTGCATCTCCTCGGGCGAGATGTCCGCTTTGTGGGTGGCGATCCACCAGACGTGTCCGAAAGGGTCCTCCAGCTTGCCGCCGCGGTCGCCGTAGAACTGGTCCGCCACCGGCCGCAGCACCCTGGCGCCGGCCGCCACGGCCTGCGCGAAGAGCGCATCCGCGTCCTCGGTGTAGAGCTCCAGGCTGACCGGCGAACCGCCGAGCGTCTGCGGGCTGCGCACCCCCATCTCCGGGAACTCGTCGGAGAGCATGATGTGGGCGCGGCCGATCCGGAGATCGGCATGGCCGACCTTGCCGCTGGGGCCCGCCAGGCGCACCACCTCGGTGGCCCCGAAGGCCTGCCGGTAGAACTCGATGGCGCGGGCGGCGTCGCGGACGCAGAGATACGGGGTGACGCCCTCGTACCCCGCGGGGATCGGTTTCACTCCGCTGCTCATGGCTCTCTCCTGGAACGAGATCGGGGCTTCGAGTCTCGTGGCGTCTCGGCGGAGTGTATCCCGTCAGAACTTGCCGAAGAAATTCGTGATGTCGAAGCACACCGACTGCTTCTCGCCGGAGGGCGAGACGATGTCGATGGAGTCGAACCGCTGGTTGCCCTGGCCCATGAGGAGGTGCTGGCCGACCTTCTTCCAGCCGGAGTAGTGGTCGCGCAACCAGCGGCCCTCCTCTTTGAGCCCGGCGGGCTCGGTGGTCGCCTGGATCGTCACGCAATCGGGCTTTTTCGCGGCCTTTTGCTCGGCCGATTTATCAACTACGACGGGCGCTGACGCCGCAGCGGGGGGCGGCGCTGCGGCAGCCGCAGGCGGCGTGGCGGTCGGAGCCGGCACGGATGCCGGCACGGGCGCGGTAGACGTCGCCGGAACTGCGGGAGCCGGAGCCGCGGGAGCCGGAGCTGGCGGGACGGGAGCGGGAGTGGCGGGAACGGCCGCGGGCGCCGTAGCGGCCGACGGCACCACCCTGGCCTGCTGCGGGCGCACCGACGTGCAGCCTGCCGCGAGCACCATCAACAACACCGCAGAGCTCCATGGTCTGATCATCGAGATCCTTTCTGGAGAGGGTCCTGCCGATCGAGCGGGGAGCTGTGCAAGCGTTCTGCCATCGACGAGGGTAGCGGCCGACCCGCCGTGGGGCCGGCCGGTCCAGAGTGGAGGGTCGTGGCTCAGTTTGGTCCTGCGGGCCTGCTCCTTCGGGCGCTCCGCGCAGCCAGTCGCAGGTCCTCGGAGCCAAACTGGGCCACGACGGGAAGGCCTACGAGGAGGCTTCCGGGCAGTCGCCGAGGATATCGGAGCCGGGGTGGTTGGCGAGGTGCGCGAGCTGCTTTAAGGTGTCGTACTTGGCGAGCTGCGCCGGGGTGAGGATCGCCGAGAAGCTGGTGTCGAAGGCCTCGCGGGCGTCCCGGATCTGATCCTTGTTGTCGACCAGGGAGAGGGTGTCCTTGCCGACGGTCGCCGGATCGGGGCTGGTCACGGCGAGGTCGGTCCGCAGCTGCTGGCAGAGCGGGGGACGGGCCTGCCGTAAGGGCTGTTCGGCCGCCTGCAGGGTGGTCCAGAAGCCGTTCAGCTGGGTCGCCTGTGCGGTCGACAGGCCGAGAAAGCGGGCGAGGGCCTTGGGATGATGGAGGAGGTTCTCGGCGGTGCCGGCGTCCGCTGGCGCCGGCGGGGGTGGCGGGGCGGCCGGATGGCTCGCGGCGAGGACCGGGAGGGCCAGGGTACCGAGCAGAGCGGTGAGGGCTAAGGCCTTGAGCTTCATGTTCATACGGTTCTCCTTCTTCAGGCAAGGGGAGGGATCGATCTCCCTCCAGGGGGAGGGGCGGTGCGCCGGTCGGCGTTCGCTCCTGCCCGAAGAAACCCCCGGCTCCAGACTTCCATGCGGGTCTGTGGAAGAAAAAAAATAAAAAAAAAGCCCGGAGCCGGGCGATTCATTTTCGCCAGCACTCCGGGGTCACGAGGGGCTGTACGCCCGTGGAGAGTCTGCGCCATCCCAGGCTCTCGAGCGGCTTCCTTGGGGGGATCCGCGGGAAGTTGGGGGGAAAGACCCTCCCGCGTTACTCCGCTCAGAAGCTCAGGATGTCGATGGGTGGAGTGTAGGGGGCGGCACCTTACCGCTCCATTACACGAACGCTTAGACGGTAAGACGGGGGCGGCCGCGGGTCGCCAGGGCGCGGTGGACCTTCCCGGCCAGGGCCTCGGCCGAGAAGGGCTTGGGGCAGAAGAGGTCCTCGCCGGGGGGGTGGCCGTGGCGTTCGAGGACGCCGGCGGTATGGCCGGAGAGGAAGACGACGGGCAGATCCGACTGCCGTTCGCGCGCCGCCGCCGCCACCGCGACGCCGCTCGGGCCGGGGAGGACGACGTCGGTGACGACGAGGTCGACCCCCTCCCCGCTGCCGGCGAGGAAGGCGAGGGCCTCGTTGCCGTCCCCGGCCGCCGTCACCCGGTAGCCCAGCGATTCGAGGAGGGCGCGGGTGGAGAGCCGGAGGTCGCGGTTGTCCTCGACGAGGAGGATGCGCTCGCCGTTGCCGCAGGCGAGTCCCGGGACGGTGCCGCCGAGGGTCGGTAGCGGCGAGCGCTGGGAGCGGGGGAAGAGAATCTCGAAGCGGGCCCCCTGCCCCGGCGGGCTGGCGAGGTCGATCGTCCCCCCGCTCTGGCGGACGAAGCCGTAGACCGCGGCGAGCCCCAGGCCGCTCTTCCCGAGCTCCTCTTGCGTGGTGAAGAAGGGGTCGAAGACCAGGTCGCGGAGGGCCGCGGGGATGCCGTGCCCGCGGTCGGAGACGGCGAGGAGCACCCGGTCGCCGTCGGGAAGGGCGCGGTTCTCGGCCTCGATCGTGATCACCCCGCCGAGCGGCATGGCCTCCCGGGCGTTGGCGAGGAGATGGATGAGCGCCTGCCGGAGCTGGGTCGGGTCGCCGTCGATCCGCCAGAGGCCCGGCCCCACCTTGAGGTCCAGCCGCACCCCGTCGTCGAGGAGGGGGCGGGCGGTCTCCGGCAGCTCCGCGAGCACCCCGCCCAGGTCGATCACCTCGCTCTTCGCCCCCTGTCGGCGGCCGAAGGCGAGGACCCGGCGGATCAGGTCCGAGGATCGCCAGGCGGTGGCGAGGATGATCTCCATCCGGCGCACCACCGGGTCGGCCGCCGGCAGGTCGCGCTGGACCATCTCGGCCTGGCCGGTGATCACCCCCAGGTAGTTGTTGAGGTCGTGGGAGAGGCCGCTCGCCAGGCGGGCGATGGCCTCCATCTTCTGGGCCCGGGCGTGGGCGGCGAGGCTCGCCCGATGGGCCTCCTCGGCCGCCGCCTGCCGCCGCTCGCGCGCCGCGAGGCCGGCCGCGGTCAGCACCACCGTCACGATCCAGAGCACCGCGAGGCCCAGGGTGGCCGCGCTCCCCCAGCGCTCCAGGGCCGGCCCGACGACGAGCCCGAGGAGGAGCCCGGCCACCCCCAGCCCGGCGACGGCGAGGACGGCCGGTTGCGGGCTCCTCCCCGGTGGAGCGGGGGGCGGCAGCGGGGCAGGGAAGCTCACGTCCGCTCCCCCCGCAGCATGTACCCCGCCCCCTTGACGGTATGGAGCAGGCGCTTGTCGCGGTCGCCGTCGATCTTCTGCCGCAGGCGATGGACGGCGACGTCGACCAGGTTCGAGAAGGAGTCGAGGGTGCCGTCCCAGACGTGGTCGGCGAGATCGGTGCGGGTCACCACCTCGTCCCGGTGGCGGAGCAGGTATTCGAGGAGCGCGAACTGCTGGCGGGTCAGCTCCAGGACCTCGCCGCCCACGGTCACCCGGCGGGTGGCGCGGTCCATGACGAGATCGCCGGCCCGGAGCTCGGGTTCGAGCGGCCGGTCGCGCCGGCGGAGCAGGCTCCGGACCCGGGCGAGGAGCTCGGGGAACGAGAAGGGCTTCGTCAGGTAGTCGTCGGCCCCGTTGTCGAGCCCGCTCACCCGGTCCTCCACGTCGCTCTTCCCGGTCAGCATGAGGACGGGCATGGTGAGCCCCTGCCGCCGCCAGGCGCGGAGGAGCTCGATCCCGGAGGGCGGCGGGATCCCCCAGTCGAGGACGATCAGGTCGTAGGGGTTGACCGCGACCAGCTCGTCGGCGGTCGGCCCGTCGTGGGCCATGTCGACCGCATAGGCCTCCGCCGCCAGCCCGGAGGCGAGCGATTGGGCGAGGTCCCGATTGTCGTCGACGACGAGGATTCGCATGGCATCCCAGGATGCCGGCCACTACCGGAAGCGGAGGGGGCTCGGCGCCTAGGGATAGTACCCGCGAAGGGCCTCGACCGTCACCCCCGGGCGGTCGACCTGGACCGCCACCGGCCGGTACTCGCCCGGTTTGCCTGGCGCGGCCGGCTGGTAGACGAGGAGATAGCGCGAGCGGAGCTCCTCCTGAATCCGGCTGTAGATCGCCGAGAGGTCGCTCGCCCGGTCGGGGAAGAAGCTCCTGCCGCCGGTCTCCTCGGCGAGCCGGGTGAGGTGCTTCCGGGTGTCGAGGTCGAGCTTGGCGACCGCCAGGCCGACCGTGTAGAGGGTCACCCCGGAGCGGCGGGCGTATTCGAGGGCCTCGTCGAAGGAGAAGTGGCTGCTCCGGTCGCCGCCGTCGGTCAAGAGGAGGAGGGCGCGCTGGCCGCGCACCCCCTGGAGATAGTGGAGGCCGAAGACCAGGCTGTCCCAGAGGACGGTGCCGCGCTCGGCCTGGAGCCCGGCCAGGGCCCCGGCGAGGGCGGGGAGGTCGTTGGTGAGCTTGACCGCCAGGCGCGGGCTCTCGTTGAAGGGGATGAGCGCCGCCCGGTCGCGGGGCGAGAGGATGGTCTGGAGGAAACCGAGGGCGGCCCGCTGCGCCTCGGGCAGGCTCTTGACCATCGAGGCCGAGGTGTCGAGGAGGAGGGCGGCGGTGACCGGGAGGTCGGTCACCCGCTCGAAGCGCACCAGCTGCTGCGGCGTGCCGCCGTCCAGCACCTTGAAGTCCTGGCGTTCGAGGTCGAGGACGGGCCGGCCCTGGGCGTCCTTGACCGCCGCGTAGACCTCGACCAAGGGGACGTCGACGTTCTCCTGATAGCCCGGGGCGTTCAAGAGGACCAGGTCCTCGGCCGTGCTGCCGTCGGTCAGATAGGCCACCGCCCGCAGGTAGCGGGGGAGCGGTGACGGGAGAGTCAACGGTAGCGAGAAGGGGGGCTGGAAGATCATCGCCACCCGTCTCTCGTCTAAGTAGATCTCCAGCCGGGAGAGGGTCTGGCCGTCGGGGACCTGCACCTCGGCCCGCGCCCGCAGGCTCTCTCCGGCACGACCCCCGATGGCATGCCGCTCGCCCCGCCGGGGCTCGACGAGCTTGACCGCGAAGCGCTGGGGGGCGCCGTTCAAGACCAGCTCGTCGGTGGCGAGCTCTCTCCCGGCGGCATCCAGTCCCACCGCCCGCACCGTGTGGGGGGTGGGGAGAGTCCCGAGGTCGAAGGTGACGCTGTAGGGCGGCGCCGCCTTGGTGAGGAGCAGCTTGCCGTCCAGAGAGAAGGAGACCTTGTGGACCCCCCCGCCGCTCACCTCGGCGAGGACCCGGGTGGGGCCGGTGGCGGTCTCGCCGAGCGGCGGCACGAGGCGCAGAGTGGCGGTCTCCTCGGCGAGCGTCTGTCCGGCCGCATTGAGGGCAGCAGCGACCGCCGGGTCCGGAGCCGCGGCGGCCAGCTTCGGCACCGCGAGCGGCCGCGCTTCGCGGAAGCTCTGCTTGCCAGCCAGGTCCTCCAGGCGGAGGATCAGATTGTAGTCGCCAGGGCGCAGAGTCCGCTCGAAGACCAGGGGTACGGTCTCGCCGGCCCCTTCGGAGGGCAGGTCGAAGCGGTAGCGGAAGGACTCGTTCAGGACGTCGTCCTTCAGGATCTCCCCGGTGAGGAGCAGGCTGTAGACCCCCTGGCCCGCCAGGCGGGCCTCCTGGAGCGACTTCCTGGGCACCTGGAGGACCCCCTGAAGGAGGGTGCGGTTGCCCCGCGGTTCGGGAAAGCCGATCGTGAGCTGCGCCGGGAGCGGCGGCGCCCCCTTCGGGAGGTCGGTCGAAAAGCCGAGGAAGGTGGCGAGCCACTCGGTGTCGCGGGCGGGCGGCGGGTACTCGACGAAGGAGAGGGTACCGAGGCTGTCCTCCTGGCGGACGATGCGGAAGGCCCGGAGGACGACGTCCGAGTCGCCCACGCATTTGCGCTGGACGATCGTCTCGAAGGCGATTTCGTTGCGCCCGTCGTCCCCGATGTTCCGGAAGAGGGCCTGCACCTCCTGATAGCCCTCGAGGGGGCGCCAGAGGTGGTAGGGGCCGCCGCCCGACGGCTGGACGAAGATCAGGAAGAGACCGTTCGAGAGCCGCTCCCCCCGGGAGTAGTACCAGATTTCGAGCGGCCAGAGGAGGAGCTGGCAGTCGGTCTTCCAGACCTGGCTCGCCGGACCGTGGAGGAGGAGCATGCGGGCGCGGTCCTCGGTGATGCTGCCGTACTCCTGCCGGGCCTCCTCCAGGCGCGCGTACCAGGTGTCCTTGAACTCGTTTTGCGGGGTCTCGGGGTAGGGGTCGCGCGATTCCCAGAACTTCTGGATGAAGCCGTCCCGCTGGTAGTCCTCTTTGAGATCGAGGAAGGCGGCCCGCTCCTCCTTGCGGAGGAGGAGATCGACCTCGGTGAGCCACTGGCGGTACTTGGGGGCGAGCTGCGCGATGCGCTTGTCCGCTGCGGAGGACGGTACCGTCCCCCAGGTTACCCCCCAGATCACCCCGAGGAGCAGTGCCAACGCCACGGTCCGTCGCTTGTCCATGAGCTTTCCCTATTCTCTCTAGAAGAAGCAAGGGGCGAGCCAGCGTGCCTACTCGATCACGACGTGCGAGAGATCCTCTTCCGGCTCCGGGGTGGTGAGCTTCAGCCCCTCCAGGGCCTCGACCAGCACCGTCGCCACCACCAGGTTGCGGTACCACTTGCGGTCCGCCGGCACTACGTACCAGGGCGCCTCGTCCTGGCTGGTGCGGCAGAGCATCTCCTCGTACGCCTTCCTGTAGCCCGGCCAGAGCTTTCTGTCCTCGATATCGCCGAGGCGGAACTTCCAGCGCTTCTCGGGGTCCTTGAGGCGGGCCTCCAGGCGCTCCTTCTGCTCCCCGGGGCTGATGTGGAGGAAGAACTTGAGGATCAGGGTGCCGTTCTCGGCGAGCAGCCGCTCGAAGTCGTTGATCTGGGCATAGCGCTTCTTCCAGACCTCCTTGGGCACCAGGGAGCGGACCCGCGCCACCAGCACATCCTCATAGTGGCTGCGGTTGAAGATCGCGATCTCCCCCGCCCCGGGGACGTGCGGGTGGATCCGCCAGAGGAAGTCGCGCTCGCGCTCCGCCTCGGTCGGCGCCTTGAAGGCGGTGACCCGCACCCCCATGGGATTCACCTCGTGGAAGACGTGGCGGATCGTGCCGTCCTTGCCGCTGGTATCCATGCCCTGGAGGACGACCAGGACCTTCTTCTCGTGCTCCGCCCAGAGCTTCTCCTGAAGCGCCGCCAGCCGGGCAGAGAGCGGCCCGAGCTCCTGCAAAGCCTCTTTCTTCCCCCCCTCGGCGCCCGGCGTCCCCCCGGGGTCGACGGCGGACAGGTCGATTTTTTGCCCCGGCTTCACCCGATGCTGCTTCATGGCTCACCTCCCGCGCTGGCTCGAAACTACCATACCGGTGATTTTCGGAATCCCGCGCCCCGCCGCTCTCGTTGCTACTGTCTGGAGCGAAAGGAGTCTGATCATGAACCAGGGAATCGTTCGCGAGTGCCCGGCGTGCGGCAAGAAGAACCGGCTGCTCTATGCCCGGCTGGGCGAGGAGGCGCACTGCGGCAGCTGCGGGGCGGCGCTGCCGCCGCCGTCCGAACCGCTCGCCGTAGACTCCGGGAGCGATCTCGCCGCGGTCTTGAGCGAGGCGGCGCTGCCGGTGCTGGTCGACTTCTGGGCCCCCTGGTGCGGCCCCTGCCGCACGGTGGCGCCGGAGATCGGCAAGGTGGCCGCCCAGAACGCCGGCCGCCTCCTGGTGGTCAAGGTGAACACCGATGTCGACCCCGCGGTCGGGGCCGCCCACCGGATCCAGGGCATCCCCACGATGGCCGTCTTCCGCGGCGGGCGCGAGATGGCGCGCACCAGCGGTGCGCGCCCGGCGGCGCAGATCGAGGGCTTCGTCCGCCAGGCGCTCAGCGCCTCCTAAACGCCGCTCAGCGCCTTCTAAACGCCGCTAGGCGCCGCCTGATCACCCGCTAGGCGCCGCTCAGCCGCGGTTCTCGAACGACGTCATCTTCCAGTCGCCGCTCTTCTGGTGGGTGTAGCCGGCGGCGTAGCCCTTGTAGCCGGGGTCGTTCAGGGCCTCGGGCGGGCAGACCACGTGTTCGGTGCCGTCCGGCAGGCAGCCCTTGTCGGCGATCGTCACCAGGGCCTCGAGGAGCTCCTGGTGCTCTTTCCACTTCTCGGCCGCCTGATCGCCGTTCAGATGATCGGCGGTCTTCTTGTCGGGACCGGCGAAGCGGTAGTCGTCGCCCAGGCCCTTTCTCAGGGCCACGAAGTTGCCCCGATCCGCCGCCCGGCGGGTCACCAGGACGATCTCCTTGGCCTCGTCCGACAGCTCCTGGGAGCCCGGGGCCGCCGCGGCCGGGGGTCCGGGAGGGCCGGAGGCCTGCTTGACCGGCCCCTGGGCGGTCTCGTTGCCGCCCCGGCCGCAGGCCGCGAGGACGAGCAGGCCGGCGAGGCAGGTGAAGCCCAGGGCGCGCCGGGTGCACCGGGCGCGCCCGGCAAAAGCCAGCGGGGTCATCGAACAGTCCAGCTTGGGGTACTCACGATCGAAGTCCCTTTCGGGGGGCGTACGGTCCAGCATGCGGATCACCTCCTCGGCCGCGAACGGCCGTTCTCTCATCCTCAATTTCACTCTCCGCTTTGGACAGAGAGGGCTTCGGCGTCACGCGGCCAGTATATTCGCACCCTTCTTCGGTACAATCTCCGGCATCCTTCGGCTCCCGGAGAGAGGTCCCCGATGCTCCCGCACGCCCTCGCCTCGCCCGCTCCCCCCCGGCACCGCCCCCCCGGTCCGCTGGGCCGCGCCGCCCTGATCTTCGCGCTCCTCGCGCTCGGGCTCCTCCTGCTCCCCGCCTTAGCCCGCCCGGCCGCGCCCCCGGCGGCTGCGTCTCCTTCCCCTTCACCGCCGGCGCCCCCGCCAGCGGCCGGGACCTCCCCGGCCAAGCCCCCCCGGCCGCCCCGTCTCATCCCCTACAAGCCGGGGCCTGGGCCGCACGAGGTCGGGAGGGCCCACTACGACTGGGTGGACGCGGCGCGGCACCGCCCGGTGCCGGTCACGGTCTATTCGCCCAAGGGCGGGGAGGGTCCGTTTCCGGTGATCGTCTTCTCCCACGGCCTGGGCGGCTCGCGGGACGGCTACGGGTATCTCGGCCGCTACTGGGCGAGCTACGGCTACGTCGTCGTCCACGTCCAGCACCTGGGGAGCGACGAGGCGATCTGGCAGGATCGGGAGAAGGAGAGGGTGGGGAAGGCCGTCCAGAAAGCTCTCGCCAACCCCCGGACCGCCCTCGACCGGCCGGCCGACGTCCGGTTCGTCCTCGACCGGCTGGAGGTCCTCAACCGGGACGAGCCGGCGCTCAAAGGCCGGCTCGACCTCGAACGCACGGGGATGGCCGGCCACTCCTTCGGCGCCTGGACGACCCTCGCCCTCGCCGGCCAGCTGGCGATCGCCCCGAGCGGCCGGGAGCTCTCGTTCGTCGACCGCCGGATCAAGGCGGCCCTCTCGATGAGCGCCCCGGTGCCGCGGCGCAAGGAGCAGCACGCCTTCGTCTTTCGCGGCATCCAGATCCCCTGCTTCCACATGACCGGGACGAAGGACGACAGCCCGGTGGGGGAGACCTCAGCCGGCGAGCGCCGGATCCCCTTCGACCGCATCGACGGCGCCGACCAGTACCTGGTGACCTTCAAGGGGGGGGACCATAGGGTCTTCTCCGGCCGCCCGCGGGAGGCGCGAGGGGGGGAGAAGGACGGGCCGTTCCAGGAGCTCATCAAGATGGGATCGATCGCCTTCTGGGATGCTTATCTCAAGGGCGAGGTCGAGGCCCGGGCCTGGCTCTCCCGCGGCGGCTTCGCCGGGGTGCTGGGAGAGGATGGGGTATTCGAGAAGAAGCTCAAGGGGTGACGAGGGGGGCAGTCTGGAGGGCGTCACCTGGCGCCCTCAACACCTCATCCAGACCCTCCCTCGGCTCCGTATGGAGAAACGGGAAAGCTGCGCTATAATCCAGCATCCTCTACGAGCACGGAGCACCCCGGCACCGGTGATGATCGAAGCCACCCTGCCTGCCGACGAGCAGGCGCGCCTGACGGCCCTACACGGCCTGGGGCTCCTCTATACCCCGGCGGAGGAGCGGTTCGACCGCATTACGCGGCTCGCCTGCCGCCTCCTCGACGCCCCGATCGCCATGGTCACCCTGGTCGATGGCGCCTGCCAGTGGTTCAAGTCGAAGCAGGGGACGCTCGCCTCCGAGGACGCGCGGACGATCTCCTTTTGCGCCCACGCCATCCTGGAGGAGGGGACGATGGTGGTCCCCAACACTCTCCTCGACCCGCGCTTCGCCGACAACCCGCTCGTCACCGGCGAGCCCTTCATCCGCTTCTACGCCGGCCACCCCTTGAAGACTCTGGACGGCAGCCAGGTGGGGACCCTCTGCGTCATCGACCGCCGGCCGCGCGAGATCGGCCCCGCCGATTTGGAAGTCCTGCGCGATCTCGCGGCCTTGATCGACAACGAGATCAAGATGGAGGTCTTAAGCCAGGCGCAGCTCGACCTTATCCGCGAGCGCGACGCCATCTACCGCAAGTCCATGCTCGACTCGCTCACTCACCTCTGGAACCGGCAGGCGATCCTCGACGTCCTCGACCGCGAGCTGGCACGGAGCCGGCGGACGGGGGAGCCGGTGGGCGTCCTGATGGCGGATGTCGACCACTTCAAGACGATCAACGACACCCACGGCCACCTGGCCGGCGACGCCGCTCTCCAGGAGGTCGCCCGGCGCCTCCGCGCCGCGGTCCGCCCCTACGACGCCATCGGCCGCTATGGAGGGGAGGAGTTCCTCGTCGTCCTCTCGGGTTGCAGCACCGACAGCGCCTCCCGCATCGGCGAGAAGATCCGCTCGCGGGTGGGATTGGCCCCCATCGAGCTCGCCAAGGTCCGCATGCCGGTCACCGTGAGTCTCGGGGTGGCGTCGAGCGACGCCGTGGGAGTCGATCCCCTGGCCCTCGTCGCCGCCGCCGACGCCGCCCTCTACCGGGCCAAGGCGGCCGGGCGGGACCGGGTCGAGCTCAGCATGTAGGCGTGGCAGCAAAAAGCGAGGCTGGCCCAGCTCGGGTCCAGCCTCGTCGAGGCCATGTCCCCTCTTGGGGAGCACCTCTCCCGAGACACCGTAGCGGAGAAATTGTTGAGACCGGCCCGAAGGGACGCCGCCCCGGAGGTTGGGGAGCGCACCTGCCACGGGCCCGTCTTTTTACCGCAGCTCCGAGATCACCGGCGCGTGATCCGACGGGGACTTGCCCTTGCGCTCGTTGCGGTCGATGGCGCAGTCTTTCGAGCGCTCGCGGACCGGCTCGGTTCCCAGGATGAGGTCGATCCGCAGGCCGTCGTTCTTCGGGAAGGCGAGCTGGCGGTAGTCCCACCAGGAGTAGAAGCCGCCCTCCTCGTGGTGTTTGCGGAAGAGGTCGAAGAGGCCCCACTTCTCGATCTTCCGCAGCCGCTTCTGCTCCTCGGGGTGGAAGAGCACGCCGCCCCGCCACTCGTCGGGCCGGTGGACGTCCCGGTCCTCGGGGGCGACGTTGAAGTCGCCCAAGAGGATCAGGGGATCGGAAGGGGACGCCGAGCTCTTCAGGAACTTCGCCAGGGTCTCCATCCATTCGAGCTTGTAGGCGAACTTTTCGCTCCCCACCGCCTGGCCGTTGGGGACATAGACGCAGACCACCCGGATACCGCCGACCGTCGCCGCAATCAGCCGCCGGGCGGCGTCCGGCTCCTCGCCGGGGAAGCCGCGGACGACGTCCTCGATGGGCTTCCTGGCGAGGATCGCGACCCCGTTGTAGGTGCGCTGGCCGTAGGTCTCGACGTGATAGCCGAGCGCCTCGAACGGCTCCCGGGGGAAGCCGGCATCCTCGGTCTTGATCTCCTGCAGGCAGAGCACGTCCGGCTTCTCGCGCTCCACCCAGGCGGTGACCCGGTCGACCCGCTGGCGGATCGAGTTGACGTTCCAGGTGGCGATCTTCATCGGGCCTCCCTCTTCCTCTATAGATGGTACACGGCGGGGTGCGACAGGACCCAGGCCACCTGGAGGGTGGCGACCAGGTTGGTGATCGCATGGAGGGCGATCGTCAGGAAGGTCGAGCCGGTCTTCAAGCGCACCCCGGCGAAGAGCAGGCCGAGGACGAAGACCGCGGCCATGTCGATTCGGTCGTACTGCAAATGTGGCAGGGCGAAGGCGAGAGACGAGAGAACGGCGGCGCTGGCAGCTCCCAGGCCGGAACGGAGGCCGGGGAGAAGGAAACCGCGGAAGAGCAGCTCCTCGAAAACCGGGGCGGCCAAGACCACCGCCAGGTAGAGCCCGGGGAGGCCGTGCGCCGTGCGGTAGGCGGAGAGCATGAAGTCCGGGACGAGCGGCCGGTGGAGAAGCCGGGTGAGCTGGTCGTAGGACAGGTTGAAGACGGCGAGGAGGGCCAGGGAGGCGAGCGCCTGCCGGAGGGTGGGGAGGTGCAGGCCGAGATACTCCCGCACCGGGAAACTCTTCCGCAGGTAGGCGAACCCGAGGACGAGGAGGACCCCCACCGGCGCCGAGGCGAGAGTGGTGGCGGTGAAAGCGAGCCCGAAGTTGCCCGCCTTGAGGAGACCAGGAAAGAGCACCAGGACCGCCCCTTGGAGGACCTCGTAGACGACGAAAGCCACCAGGGCCAGACCGCTCGTAGCCAGGGGGCCCCACGGGGTAGACGGTACGGGTGCCGGCTCGGGAACCGGGGGCGGTGCGGGCTCGGCGAGCATGGCGGTCGGGGAGCGTAGCATGGGAGTCGTGGGCTCTCTGAAGCTCGCCTGGGCTGATGTCCCAGCCCATCCTGACTTGGCTGCTGAGTAGTTTTCTTGCGGCTCCTGGGCAGCTAAGCCATTGACCTAGCTCAACCCGGGACCTACACTACTTCAGGTGAAGGTGGGATGGGATGAAGCCAAGAACGTCGCAAATCGCCGGAAGCACGGCATCTCTTTCGAAGAGGTCGAGGAGCTCTTCACTTCGAGCGCCGACTATTTAGAGATTTTCGACGAGGCTCATTCCGAATCGGAGGATCGGTTCATCGCCATTGGACCTATCACCCGCGGTCTTGTTCTTGTCGTATGGACATCGCGCGACGACGACACACTGCGTATCATCAGTGCTCGCCATGCCAGCGAACGCGAGCAAGCTCTCTTCCACGCCTATAGGGAAATACCGATGACTGACATCCCGGAGCTGACCGACGAGCAGTTCGCAAGGGCGATCCCCGCGCGCATTCGAAAACGTCTCATGCTGGGACAGTTGGATTCAGGCAAGGACATTGCAGCCTTACGCCGGTTTGTCGGCCTCACTCAAGTCCAGTTCGCTCTCGCCATGAGGATCAGCGTTCATACCCTCCGCAACTGGGAGCAGGATCGCCGGCATCCAGAAGGCCCCGCAATTGCCCTCTTGCGCATCGCCGCTCGGCATCCGCGGATCTTTCGCGAGAACCTCGAAAATATCGAGTCGGCTGCCTGAGAACATTCCCGGGCAACTCTCCCCGGAGCGCTCACCCCCCCAGCTCGGAGAGCTGACTCTCGATCCCTTCCCACTCGCCCATAAGGCCGGTCACCTGAGTGGAGAGCCTCTTCTGCTCCTCCTCGAGCTTCTTCACCTTGTCGCGCGAGGTCTTGTCGAAGAAGGTGGGGTCGCAGAACAGCTCGTTGATCTCGTGGATGCGGGACTCGGCCTTCTCGACGTCCACCGTCAGCTGGTCGCGGCGCTTGGCTAGATCCTTCTGGCGGCGCTGGCGCTCGCGGTCGTCGACGGGCGCCTTGGCGCCATTGCCGCCATTGCCGCCAACGCCGCCAGCGCCGTTCCCCTTGGCCTTCTCCCGCTTCTGCTGGGCGCGGTGTTGGCGGAGCACCGCCTCGCCGTCCAGGTGGTCGTCGCCCAGCCGCTCCAGGTACTCGTCGTAGGTGCCGGGGAAGTCCTGGATGCCCCGAGGGGAGATCTCGAAGATCCGGGTCGCGAGTTGCGACACGAACCAGCGGTCGTGGGAGACGAAGATGAGCGTCCCGTCGTAGGCCTTCAATCCCTCGACTAAAGCATCGATCGCTTCCAGATCAAGGTGGTTCGTGGGCTCGTCGAGGATCAGCACGTTCGGCTTGGTCACCGAGAGCTTGCAGAAGACGAGCCGCGCCGCCTCGCCGCCCGAGAGGCTCTGGCAGGTCTTCTTGACGTCGTCCCCCGAGAACAGGACCATCCCGAGGTTGCCGCGAATGAAGCCGATCGGCTCCGCGGGCACCGCCTCCCACAACCAGGCTTCGACCGACTGCTTGCCGGCCCCGGCGAGCTCGTGGTGGTCCTGCGAGAAGTAGCCGGGGTGGGTCTCATAGCCCCAGTCGATCTTCCCGGCATCGGCGTCGGTCTCGTTCATGACGATCTTCAAGAGCGTCGACTTGCCGATGCCGTTGGGGCCGATGATGGCGATCTTGTCGCCGCGCTGGACCTTGAGCGAGACGTCGTTCAGCACCTGCTTCGTGCCGTACGACTTCGAGACCCCCTCGATCGCCAGCACCTCGCGGCCGCTCGGCCGGACCTGCTTGAACTTGAAGGTCGGATAGCGCCGGGAGCTCTGCGGCAGCTTTTCGATGACGATCTTCTCCATCATCTTGACCTTGCTCTGCGCCTGGCGGGCCTTGGTCGCCTTGGCCTTGAAGCGATCGACGAACGCCTGGTGATTGGCGATCTGCTTTTCCCGCTTCTCGATCTCCGCCTCCTTTCTGTCCCGGTTGTCCTGCTTGCCGGAGACGAAGGCGGTGTAGTTGCCGTGGTAGAGGGTCACGGTCTCGTAGTCGACGTCGACGATGTGGGTGCAGACGTTGTCCAGGAACCGGTGGTCGTGGGAGATGACGATCGCGAGACCCTTGTACTCGTCGAGGAACTTCTCCAGCCAGCGGATGGAGAGGATGTCCAGGTGGTTCGTGGGCTCGTCCAAGAGGAGCGCGTCCGGGGTCGCCGCCAGCACTTGGGCGAGGAGCACCCGCAGCTTGAAACCGCCCGAGAGCGTCGAGAGGGCCTGCCGATGGACCGCGGTGATGATCCCCAGGCCTTCCAACACCTCGCCGGCCTTGGCCTCCAGGCTGTAGCCGTCGTTGCGGAGGATGGTGTCCTCGAGCTCGGCGTAGCGGTCGGCGTCGAAGTGGGTCTCGGCGTGGGCGAGGAGGCGCTCTTTTTCCTCGATGGCCTCCCAGACCTCGTGGTTGCCCATCATGGCGACTTCGAGGATCGACATCTCCTCGTACTGGAAGTGGTCCTGCTTCAAGACGCCGAGCTTCAGGCGCTTGGGCATGGAGACGGTACCCTGGCTGGGCTGGTCGGCGCCCGAGAGGATGCGGAGCAGGGTCGACTTGCCGGAGCCGTTCGCTCCGACCAGGCCGTAGCGGTTGCCGGGGGTGAACTGGATCGAGACCCTCTCGAAGAGGGTCTGGGGTCCAAACGATTTACCAAGGTCGGAGACGGCGATCATAGGGCCGAAGATTCTACCATCGAGTAAGGTGGAGGCATGAACGGAGCGGGAGGCTCCTGCCGAAAGGTACAACAATGGGAGGCGGGGAGATGTTCCAGGGTCGGGAGCGTTGTCTCGGCCGGAGCCCGCCCGGAGATAAATCTCCGGGCTAGGAGCTACGCCGGATGAATCCGGCCTCGAAGCCGCGCAGGCTCAATCCGGCTATCGCGGGGCCTCCCCCTCGACACTCAGCACCTCGGTCACCCTCCGATGGAACTCCTGCCCTAACCCCGCCCCGCTCGTCTCCTGGTGGCGGCGGGTGACGACCAGGCGGTTGCCGACCCGGGCGAGGTCCCAGCGCTCGCGGTTCTCCGTCGTGAAGGTGAGGAAGAGGAAGCCGGCCTTGATCTCGGTGGTCGACTCGGCGGCCAGGGGTACGCCGTCGGGGGCCAGCCAGAGCTTCAGGGTGACCCTCGAATCCTTGATGTGCTTGCGCTCGGCCTCGGCGACGGCGAGCTCCAGGTTCAGGACGACGAGCTTCGCCGGCTTGCCGGCCAGGGCCTCGGGGCGTTCGAGGGCGAGCTTGGCGCGTTCGATCCGGGTGGCTAAGGGGCCGGCGAAGCTCAGGGCCTCGGCCAGGTCAGTGCCGTTGATCTCCCGCAGCACCGCCTCGGTGGGGGTCGTCCGCTCGGGGTCGGCCCGGTGCGCTCGCGCCTCCTGGGCTCCCCGCTCGAGGAGGGCGGTCGGATAGGTCACCTTGAGCCCCTCGGGGCCGTCCTCCACCTGAACCGTGCCCTTGCCCTGCTCGGGGCGGGGCTTGCCGTCCTCCTTGGTCTCGGTGAAGAGCTGCACCTCGACCGCCGCATGCACCGGCTCTCGCCCGTTGAGCCGGGCGAGGGCGGCGCGCACCTCCGCGAGACCGTCGGCCCGGGCGGGGAGCGCCGCGCCGAGAGCGAGGCCGGCCGCCAGAAGGGGGGCGAGGACGATGCCTCGCGAGAGTTGCCGCCAGCGCGTCATGGTGCCTCCACCGGCGATGCCGCCACCGCCGCCGGGCCTTCCACCAGCCGTCGGACCTCCGGTAGCCGGGCGAGGGCGTCGCGCTCGCCGATCGCGATCAGGTGCTCCAGGTAGTCGGGCTGGAACATCAGGTAGGAGAGGGCGTCGGGACGGCTGGTCTCCCGGGTGCCCAGGCTCCGGGTGAGATAGCGGAAGGCCTTGGGCAGGCGCGGCTCGTAGGTGGCGGCGAGAGCGGAGAGGTCCTCGCTCGGCCGGAAGAGGACGATCTCGACCGGCCGCAGGGCTCCCCACTCCTCCGGGGGGAGCTTGGCGAGCAGATGGTTGGTCTGCTTCAGGCGGTCGACGTCCTGCTCCAGGACGTCGAGGAAGATGGCGTTTAAAAGCTCTGAAAGGATCTGGGCGAGCGGCGGGTAGCCGAGGATCTGCGGCCGCTCCGCCTCGGCGTGGGTCGGCAGGTGCTGCGGCGAGACGGCGAGGATACGGGTCGCCCCCAGCCGGAGGGCCGGGGCGAGCGGTGCCGAGAGGCGGACCCCGCCGTCGCCATACCAGGCGTCGCCGAGACGCACAGCGGGGAAGAAGACGGGGAGCGCCGCCGAGGCCATGACGTGATCGATCGTGATCCGGGCGGTGACGGAGCGGCGCTGCCGGTCGATCCAGGTGGTGACGTTCTTGCCCTGGATCCAGGTCACGCTCTGGCCGGTCGAGTAGTTGAGGGCGGTCAGGGCGAGGGCTTTTAAGAGCCCGCGCTCGACGTTCCGGCCGATGCCGATGATCTCCCCGTCGACCGTCGCGGCGGCGTGGGAGAGGGTGGCGTGGAGGGGGGCGGTGTCGACCAGCCCGTGGACGTCGGGGGCCACCGAGCTGCCGCCGGCCACGAGATGGGGCGCCCAGCGCACCAGGTTGCGCGAGAGGAAAGGGAGGTCGACCCGGAAGATGTCCTCGACCGTCAGGCCCCGCCAGAGATCGCAGAGCTGGTCGGCGGCCTCGGCGACCGGACCGGGGTGGGCGGCGAGGAAGGTGGCGTTGATGCCGCCGGCGGAGACCCCGGCGATGACCGGGAAGCGCAGCTCGGGGAGATGCCGCCCCAGGGCGCGCAGCACCCCCGCCTGGTAGGCGGCGCGCGCGCCCCCGCCGGTGAGGACGATGCCGAGGTCGCCCGCCGCGCTGGCGGCGCCCGCAACGCCGGCAATGCTGGCGGCGGTGGCCCTGCCGGCCGGGACTGCTGGGATGTCGGGCATCGTCAAGGAGCCTCCGGGTCTTCCGCCAGGGCACGGCTCGTGCACGCTCTCGCCGCCGGGCCGGGACGCGTGGCATTATGTCAGGCGGCCGGGGCGGGAGACAGCCCGGCCCTTAAAGGGAGGGGGAGCATGAGAACGATCGTCACCCTGTTGGTCCTCGCCATCGTCGCCGGCCTCTGCGGCTACGTTTACATCCACTCCGGTCTCTACGACGTCGCCGCCACCAGCGGCAGCCGGGGCTTCATCGACCAGATCGCCCACCAGGTGTCCGACCAGTCGGTCGCCCACCACGCCGCGGGCATCCAGGTGCCACCCCTGGGAGACGCGGCCCAGCTGAAGCTCGGCGCCGCCCACTACCAGGAGATGTGCGTCACCTGCCACGGTGCACCCGGGGTCAAGATGTCGGAGATCGGCGCCGGCCTGAACCCGAGCCCCCCCAACCTCATCCGTTCGACCCGGGACATGAGCCCGGCCGAGGCCTACTGGATCGTCAAGAACGGCATCCGGATGACCGGCATGCCCGCCTTCGGCCCCACCCACAACGAGAGCGAGCTGTGGGCGATCACCGCCTTCGTCAAGCAGCTCCCCACCATGACCCCCCAGCAGTACCAGGCCCTGGTTCCGGCGCACGGGGCCCCCGAGGCGGGCGAGGAGCACGGGGAGCGCCCGGGCGCGGTGCCGAAGAACACCGAGCCCGCGCCGAAGCCGGAGCCCTGAGCCGCCACGGTAGACGACACCGCCGTCACCGCGTCTCCGGCCGCCCTTTCGCCACCAGGCTCGCCATCCGCGGTAGAGGCGTGCCGGTTTCGAGCAGGGTCTTCAAAGAAGAGAGGATGGGCGCCCAGCCCTCGCGGAACTGGCGGGCCAGCTCGTCGCTCTCGAGCTCGTCGTGGAGCAGGGTCAGCTTGACCATGCCCTCGTGCGGCTCCAGGTTGAACGCCACCCGGCTGTGCGGCATGGCGCGGGCCTCGGCACTCCATTCCGGCCGGAACGAATAGACCAGCCGCCGCGGGGGATCGCATTCGAGAACGGTTCCGCTGTCGGTCACCACGTCGCTATCGCCGTCATAGAAGCGCAGGGCCGCGCCGACCGTCCAGGTGGACTCGATGCGGCGGTCGTACCAGTAGCTCTTGGTGAACGCACCGTCGGTGAGCGCTGCCCAGAGCTTCTCCGGGGTGGTGGCGATATAGGTGACATAGACGAATTCCGGCTTACCCACGGCGATCCTCCTCCTTCTCTAAAGCCTGTTTGAGATTGGCGAGCGCCTCCACCCGGTGACGCTCGTACTTGCCGATCCAGCGGTCGTAGATCTCCTGGATCGGCACGGGGTTCAAGTAGTGCAGCTTCTCCCGCCCCCGCCGGACCGTGGCCACGAGGTTCGCGGCCTCCAACACCGCCAGATGCTTGGTGACCGCCTGGCGGCTCATCTCCATCTCCTGGCACAATTCGGCGAGCGTCTGCCCATTTTGAACCTGCAACCGGTCGAGCAACCGCCGCCGGCTCGGATCGGCGAGCGCTTTGAAGATTTCGTCGACCGCATCCCCCACGGCAGGGACTATAGGCAACCGTGCGGTTGCGCGTCAAGGGAGACGAAGCAGCTTTCTTCCCGGGTTGGAGTATTATGGCCCGTGCGGCCTGAAACAGGGTTCCAGGCCCGCTCCCCAACTGCTGGGGAGCTCCGCTCTACACCTTGGGAACGATTCCATACACACGGAATGGCTTGCCGAGCGCCCGGCGAAGGAATCCCGGCCCTCGGCAGCGCTTCCAGGTGCATGGATAGCTTCGCTATGTGTACGGATAGCTTCGCCAAGGGCTCGGAAAGTGCTCCCCGAGCCCTGGCGAGCGTTTTCGTACACCTGGATAGCGATTTTTGGTGTATGGAAGAGGGTTTGAGCGGCTAGGAACGGTTCCTCAGGCCGTGGAAAGCGGCTGCGGCACACTCGACATCCCGCAAGACTCGGCGCGGTCCTAAGTCGCAGCAATCTTCAAGACTGAGCTGCCAGCCAGCCAGGAAGGGGGAGAGGCTCGCTCTTCGCGGCCTGCTTCACCTACGCTCTCGAGACGTCCTCTACAGCCGAACTGTCGATCGAACACGAAAGGGAGGTTCGAGATGAACGCATTCGTGGCAGCGCTCGTCGCAGCAGGGTTCGCCGGAGCCCTTCTGGCGCAAGGTCCGACCGAGAAGCTGATCTCCAAGGCCGGTTCGAATCTGACCTACCATGGCGGGCCGGTGGTCGTCACGGCCAAGGTGGTCGACATCTTCTGGGGGCCGAGCTTCGCCAATGCCGCCTCTCCGGATCACACCTACGCCACGACTTTGGAGAGCTTTCGGAACCAGTTCGGCACCTCTGGTACCTACAACGTCATCACCCAGTATTCGCACATCCAGCTCTCGAATCTCGGCACGGGAACCACGGACTGGTTCGACCCGTCGACACCGCCGACCAACGTCACCGACGCCGCCGTGCAGGCCGAGATCGTGGCCTACCTGGCGAACCATCCCTTCGACTCCAGCACGGTCTACGAGGTCTTCCTCCCGAGCACCTCGTACTCTTCGAATGGTGGCAGCACCTCGTGCGGCGGGCCGAGCCTCGCCTACTGCTCCTATCACGGTCAATTCACCAGCAGTGGACGGGACGTGAAGTATTCGGTCCAGCCGTATCCAAGCTGCAGCGGCTGCACGGTCTCGGGTTGGACGTCAGCGCGGACTCAGGAGACTTTCGTCTGCCGCGACACGCTCAACACCGTGACCGACCCGGATTTCAACGCCTGGTTCGACGCCAGCGGCTCCGAGGCGGCGAGCAAGTGCAGCGCGCCGCCGTTCGGCTCCACTGCGGCGTGCTGCGTGTGGTCGAACAAGGCGAGCGCGTGCGTCTGTTGACGGCATCGCCGCGTCCCAAGAGCAGGATCATCGGTGTCGTTTATCTGCTCTATTTTATAACGACCATATCCGCCGTGCTCTCGACGAAAGGTCTTGTCGTAGCTGACGACGCGGCGGCGACGGCGAGCAACGTCCTGGCGCACGAGCCGCTCTTTCGGTTGGGCTTTGCGATCGGCCTCCTCGCGAATGCGTGGTATATCGCGCTGACCGCCCTCTTCTATGAATTGTTCAAGCCGGTGAACCGGAGCCTCTCTTTAATCGCGGCGTTCTTCAGCCTCGTGGGATGCACCATTCAGATTTTCGGCAGCCTCTTTCAACTCGCCCCTTTAGTAGTGTTGGGAGGCAGCAGCCACTACTTAAACGTATTCAAGGTGGAACAGTTGCAGGCTCTGGCGCTATTTTTTCTAAAGCTGCAGACGCAGGCCATCAACATCGCCTTGGTATTTTTTGCCTTCTATTGCCTTCTGATCGGATATCTCATTCTAAGGTCGACTTTCCTGCCGCGAATTCTGGGCGCGCTGATGGTGCTTGCAGGTATGGGTTGGCTGACCTTTCTCTCGCCGCCGCTCGCAAAGGACCTGTCCCGCTACACTCAGGTGCTCGGTTTTCTGGCGGAGGTAGCGCTGATGCTATGGCTCCTCGTGAAGGGCGTGGACGCTCACCCGTCTAGCCAACTGCTCAAGCGAATGCCTGACGGCACGGCTTAAGCAGCCATAGAGCTCGGCGACAACCGCGCCCGGGCTGCGACGGCTTGGGGGAGCCAGGACTCCCGAGCGGGCCGGCGCTCCAGCGAGCACCGCTCCACGGCTCCACGGCTGGATGCCGGGCCGTGGTAAAATGCCTCCGGAGGCTAGGGAAACATGTTTAGAGCAGTCGAAGTCAAGGCGTTGGCGGATTATAGGATCTGGGTCCGCTTCGCGGACGGTGTTGCGGGTGAGGTGGACTTGTCCTACCTTGCCGGACGCGGCGTCTTTTCCCTGTGGCAAGACTACTCAGCCTTTCGGCATGTGCACCTCGGACCCAGCGGGGAGATCGCATGGAACGACGAGGTGGAGCTCTGTCCAGATAGCCTGTACCTGAAGCTCACTGAGAAGAATCCAGAAGAGGTCTTCCCAAACTTGGTTCGGACGGAAGTCGGTGCCTGAGCTCTGCCGATTCTACGGCATCATCATTAAAATGTACTTTGACGATCACAATCCGCCACACTTTCATGCCGAATACGGCTCGGAAGGAGCAATCGTCGACATCAATACCCTCGCCGTCATCGACGGGCATCTTCCCGCGCGCGCCCTTGGCCTTGTTGCCGAATGGGCGTCCTTGCACCAAGAGGAGCTGAGAGCGTATTGGCAACGGGCAAGGAGCCTCGAGCCACTCGGAAAAATCGACCCGCTGCGTTAAGCCTCCGAGAAGCCAAGGGGTGGAGAAGAAGAACGGCCAACCCAGGCGACGCCCCGGAGGGCCGCTCCGGCCCCCCCCGGGGGACCGGGGAATCCGCTAGACTCCCCCGATGATCGGTCTCGGCAACCTCGACCTCACCGTCGTCTCCGACGGCGTCTTCCGCCTCGACGGCGGGGCCATGTTCGGAGTCGTGCCGCGGACGATGTGGGGGAAGGTGAAGCCTCCGGACGGCGAGAACCGCATCCGGATGGGCACCAACTGCCTGCTGGTCGCCCGCGGCAGCGATCTCCTCTTGATCGACACCGGCATCGGCGACAAGGTAGACGAGAAGTTCCGCGCCATCTACGCCATGGACCCGGCGGCGGTGCGGCTGCCGGAGGCGATCCGGCGGGCGGGGTATGAGGTTGGGGACGTCACCCACGTTCTCCTCTCCCATCTGCACTTCGACCACTGCGGCTGGAACACCCGGGAGGTGGGAGGGCGGATCGTCCCCACCTTCCCCCGCGCCCGCTACTTTTTGAACCGCGGCGAGGTGGAGCACGCCAGGCAGCCCAACGAGCGGGACCGGGCGAGCTATATGCTGCCGAACTGGGAGCCGCTCTTTACCGCCGGGGTGGTCGAACTGTTCGACGACGAGGCGGAGCCGATGCCCGGGGTGCGGGCCGTCCGCGTTCCCGGCCACAACCGGGACATGTGCATCGTGCTTCTGGACGGCGGCAGCCCGGAGGCGCAGGGGGTCTTCTGGGCCGATCTCGTCCCCACGACCGCCCATGTGCCGCTCCCCTGGATCATGGGCTACGACCTCTATCCCATGGAGACCCTGGAGAACAAGAAGGTCTGGCTCGCCCGGGCGGTCTCCGGAGGGTGGCTCGGCCTCTTCGAGCACGACGCCGACATCCCCCTCGCCCGGGTGGTCGAGGAGCGCCCCGGCCGTTTCAAGGCGGAGCCGATCCCCGTCCCTTGAGCGACCGCGGCCACCATCCAAACGCTACAGACAGACAGCAAGGAGAATTTATGCAATCGGACGTGCAAACGGTTCCCGTCTCGCCGGGAAGGCTCTGGGCTGGACGCATCATGAGCGGCCTGCCGGCACTGATGCTGCTCTTTAGCGGCGTCATGGATCTGGTCAAGCCGCCGTCGGTCGTCGAAGGAACCCTCAAAATGGGATATCCCGAAAACATAATTTTCGGCCTGGGGATCACCGTGCTGGCCTGTACGATCCTCTATCTCATTCCGCGGACCGCCGTTCTCGGCGCGATCCTGCTGACCGGCTATCTGGGCGGCGCCGTCGCCACCCACGTCCGCGTCAACGACCTGGTCCACGTCCCCTTCCCGGTCGTTTTCGCCGCCCTGCTCTGGGGAGGGCTCTGGTTGCGCGACAGCCGGCTGCGCGCGCTCCTTCCGCTGCGCAGCTGAGGCCGTTTTCCCATCCTTGCCCGGTGCGATACAGTAGGTGAGGGCCCCCTGGGCCCGGGCACGTCAGACGTTACCCTTACATACCCGGCGCGCCGCGGAAGACCTCCGGCGGCGCGCCAGCGTCCACATAGGAACGGGAGATCGGATGGGCGACAAAGAGTTCGACCTGATGGTGATCGGCAGCGGCCCCGGCGGCTACGTCGCGGGCATCCGGGCCGGACAGCTCGGCATGAAGGTGGGGGTGGTCGAGAAGGACCCCAAGTTCGGCGGCACCTGCCTGCACCGCGGGTGCATCCCCACCAAGGCGCTCCTCCACACGGCGGAGGTGCTGGACGGGATTCGCGACGCGGACGACCTGGGGATTCAGGTGGCCGCTCCGGCCCTGGACATCGCCAAGGTCCACGCCCGGAAGCGCAAGGTGGTCGACAAGAACGCCCGCGGCATCGAAGGGCTGTTCAAGAAGTACGGGGCGACCGGCCTTCACGGCCTCGGCCGGGTCACCGGCCCGAACACGGTGGAGGTCGAGGGGCCCGACGGGGGCACGTACCAGGCGAAGAACCTCCTCATCGCGACCGGCTCGGTGCCGCGGGACATCCCCATCGCCAAGGCGGACGGCGAGCGGATCTTGAACTCCGACCACATCCTGGCCCTCGAACGGGTGCCCGCCAGCCTCGCCGTCCTCGGTGCCGGCGCCGTGGGCACCGAGTTCGCCTCGATCTTCGCCTCCTTCGGCACCCAGGTGACGCTCATTGAGATGCTGCCGCGCATCCTGCCGATCGAGGACGAGGAGGTCTCGGCCGAGCTCGAAAAGCAGCTCAAGAAGCGCGGCATCAAGGTGATGACCGGCACCAAGCTCACCGGGGTGGAGAGGACCGAGAACGGCGTCCGCATCCACCTGGAGGGGAAGAACGGCCCGGTGGACGTCGAGGCCGAATTGCTCCTCTCCGCCGTCGGCCGGCGCCCGGTGACCGAGGGGATCGGCCTGGAGGCCCTCGGCATCCAGCTCGATCGCGGCTATGTCCAGGTCAACCCCTTCATGCAGACCGCGGTACCCCACATCTATGCCATCGGCGACGTCGTCAACACCCCCTGGCTTGCCCACGTCGCCTCGGCCGAGGGCATCCTCGCCGTCGAGCACATGGCGGGGCAGGAGGTCAAGCCGATCAACTACGACCTCGTCCCCTCCTGCACCTACTGCGATCCGGAGGTGGGGAGCGTCGGTCTTTCGGAGGCCAAGGCGAGAGAGCGCGGCTACGACGTTCAGGTCGGCAAGTTCCCCTTCCTCGCCTCCGGCAAGGCGGCGATCCTGGGGAAGACCGCCGGCTTCGTCAAGGTCGTCCGCGACAAAAAGTATGACGAGCTCCTGGGTATCCACATCCTCGGCGCTCACGCGACCGACCTGGTCGCCGAGGCCTGCGTCGCCCTGGCGGGCGAGTCGACCACCGAGCAGCTCTTCCGCACCATGCACGCCCACCCCACCCTCTCCGAGTCGATCGCGGAGGCGGCGCACGCGGCGTGGGGACATGCGATCCATTTCTAGAGGGATATAGATGGCCAAGGTGAGCAAGTACTGGGGTCCCCTGCACCCCGCGGCGCCTCCCCCCCAGGGGGAGGGGGCGGAGCCGCCGGAGCGGCTGGCGAAGACGGAGCTCGGCCGCGAGGCGCAGCTCGAGCTCTACCGTTTCATGAAGCTCAACCGGATGGCCGAGGAGCGCCTGGGGAACCTCTACCGCCAGGGCAAGGTGGTGGGCGGCCTCTACTCTTCGCGCGGCCAGGAGGCCATCTCGGTGGGGAGCGCCTACGCTCTCGCGCCGCAGGACTTCGTGGGGCCGCTCATCCGCAATCTCGGCTCGATGCTGGTCCGCGGGGTCCAGCCGAGCGAGGTGATGATGCAGTACATGGCCCGCGGCGGCGGGCCGACCGGGGGGAAGGACGCCAACACCCACTTCGGCGACGTCTCGCGCGGCCTGATCGCCCCCATCTCCATGCTCGGCGCCCTGATCCCGGTGATGGCCGGGGTGGCGCTCGCGGCGCGGATGCAGGGCCGGAACACGGTCGCCCTCACCTACATCGGCGATGGCGGTACCTCGACCGGCGACTTCCACGAGGGGCTGAACCTCGCCGCCGTCTTGAACGTTCCCCTGGTCCTCATCGTCGAGAACAACGGCTGGGCCTACTCGACCCCGACCTCCCGCCAGATGCGGATCAAGGACATCGCGATCCGGGCCGCCGGCTACGGCATTCCGGCCGAGATCGTCGACGGCAACGACGTCCTGGCGGTCTATGAGGCGACCCGGCGGGCGGTCGAACGGGCGCGCGGCGGGGCCGGGCCCTCGCTCATCGAGGCCAAGACCTTCCGGATGAAAGGGCACGCCGAGCACGACGACGCCGGCTATGTGCCGCGCGAGCAGTTCGAGATCTGGAAGACGAAGGACCCGCTCGACCGCTTCGAGCGCCATCTTCTGGATACAGGCGTCCGGGACAGCCTCGCCACCCGGGAGGACCTGGACGCGATCGTCCAGGCGCTCGACACGATGCTGAACGAGGAGGTGGACCGGGCTCTCGCCTCGCCCCTGCCGCCGCCCGAGCGGGCGTTCGAGGGGGTCTACGCCGAGTCCCCGGCGTCTTCGGCGCGCGGCGGGAGGGTCGCCGTATGAGCGCCGTCACCTATTTGGAAGCCATCCGCCAGGCGCTGTGGGACGAGATGGAGCGCGACGATCGGGTTTTCCTCCTCGGCCAGGACCTCGGGATCTACGGCGGCGCCTTCCGGGTGACCGCCGGCCTCCTCGACCGCTTCGGGCCGGAGCGGGTGATCGACACCCCGATCAGCGAATCGGCCATGGTGGGGGCGGCGATCGGCGCCTCCCTCCTCGGCATGCGGCCGGTGGTCGAGATGCAGTTCATCGACTTCATCTCCTGTGCCTTCAACCAGATCGTCAACTTCGCCGCCCCCAACCACTACCGCTGGGGGCAGCCGGTGCCGATCGTCGTCCGCGGCCCGGCGGGGGGCAACGTCCACGGCTCGGTCTTCCACAGCCAGAACCCCGAGGGTTTTTTTCAACGCGCGCCGGGGCTCAAGATCGTCGCTCCGGCGACCGCGGCCGACGCCAAGGGGCTCTTGACCGCCGCCATCCGCGATCCAAACCCGGTGCTCTTTTTCGAGCACAAGTACCTCTACCGGCGGATCAAGGAAGAGTTGCCGAACGGCGACTACGAGGTGCCGATCGGCCGGGCCCGGGTGGCCCGGGAGGGGCGCCACCTGTCGGTCATCACCTACGGTGCTATGCTGCATGTGGCGCTCGAAGCTGCCGGCCTTTTGGAAGCCGATGGGATCGACTTAGAGGTCCTCGACCTGCGCACCCTAAAGCCCCTCGACCAGGAGGCGATCCTCGCCACGGTGAAGAAGACCAGCCGGGTCATCGTCTTGACCGAGGAGCCGCAGACCGGCTCGGTGGCCGGCGAGGTCGCGGCGCGGATCGCGGAGCACGCCTTTCCCTGGCTGGACGGGCCGGTCCACCGGCTCTGCTGCCCGGACACCCCGGTGCCTTTCAGCCCGCCGCTCGAGGAGGCCTACCTGCCGAACGTGGACAAGCTCGTCGCCAAGGTGCGGGAGCTGTCGAGCTACTGAACCGGAGACGACTCTAGATCTAGAGAGACGGGAGAGGACGAGTATGGCAACCGATGTCGTGATGCCCCAGATGGGGGAGTCGATCGCCGAAGGGACGATCACCAAGTGGCTGGTGAAGGTGGGAGACAAGGTGGAGCGCGACCAGCCCCTGTTCGAGATTTCGACCGACAAGGTCGACGCCGAGATCCCCAGCCCGAGCGCCGGGACCCTCTTGGAGGTCCTGCACAAGGAGGGGGAGACGGTCCCCGTGAACCAGATCGTGGCGCGGATCGGCGAGGCGGGCGAAGCTGCCGGCGCCCCGGCGGCTGCCGCCCCCGCAGCGGCCCCGGTCTCCTCCGGGACCGAGGTGAAGCGCGAGGAAGAGGCCAGAGAGGGCGGTGGCGCCCCGGCGCCCCAGCCGGCCGCGGCACCGTCTCCAGCTGCCGCTCCCCAGCCCGGCCCACCTCCGGAGCCCGCGCCCCGCGCCGCCGCGGCATCCCCGGCATCCCCGGCGCCCGCGGCACCCGCGGTGGAAGACGAGAAGCAGGACGTACGGCGCGACGCCGGCCAGACCTCGCTCGCGGTCGAGTCCGACGAGGAGGCGGGCGACGCCCTGCTCTCCGACCGGACGCGCAAGTTCTCGAGTCCGCTCGTCCGCAACATCGCAGCCAAAGAGGGGGTCAACCTGGAAGAGGTGAAGGGCACCGGCGCCTACGGCCGGGTGACCAAGCAGGACATCCTGAGCTACATCGACCAGCGCGGCCAGCAGCCTGCGGCGGCGGTTCCGGCGGCAGCCGTTCCCAAGCCCGCGGCCCCGGCTCCGGCGGCGGCGGCTCCCAGCCGGCTGCCCCGGCGGCCCCCGCCCCGACTCCGACTCCGGCGGCCGCGCCGGCCACGGCGACCGCTCCCGCCCAGCGTCCGACCGGCGGCTTCTCCGTCCCCGCCTACGCCGAGGGGGACAACGTCGAGATCGAGCCGATGTCGAAGATCCGGCAGATCACGGCGGCGCACATGGTCTACTCCAAAGCCACCTCGGCGCACGTAACGACCGTCTTCCACGTCGACCTCTCGCGGGTGGCGCGGATCCGCGCCAAGGCGAAGGACGGCTTCCTCCGGAAGGAGGGGACGAAGCTCACCTTCATGCCCTTCATCTTCCGGGCGGTGGTCAACGGCCTCAAGGCCTACAAGAAGATCAACGCTTCGATCGACGGCACCAACATCGTCTACAAGAAGGACATCAACCTCGGGATGGCGGTCGACCTCGGGCACGGCCTCATCGTGCCGGTCATCAAGCGCGCCGACCAGCTCTCGCTCGTCGGTCTCGCCAAGACCGCCAACGACCTCGCCGACCGGGCGCGGAACAAGAAGTTGAAGCCCGACGAGGCCCAGGGCGGCACCTTCACGATCACCAACCCCGGCGTCTTCGGAAGCCTCTGGGGGACGCCGGTGATCAACCAGCCGCAGGTCGCGATCCTCGGGGTGGGCGCAGTCGAGAAGCGCCCCATCGTCGTCCCCGACGCCGAGGGCAACGACTCGATCGCCATTAAGACCATGTGTTACCTGGCGATCACCTACGACCACCGGCTGGTCGACGGCGCCGACGCCGACCGCTTCATGATCGAGGTCAAGAAGACGCTCGAAACCGATCCCTGGACGGAGCTCGACGCCTACTCCTAGAAGGAACAGGTCTCTTTTTGATGAGGAGAGCCCGGGGCGACCCGGGCTCTTTTTGTTGCGGTTGACGGTCCTGGATCTCCAATCAGAGGCGAGACACGATCTTGTCGTACTCGGCGTGAGAACCGATCCAGAACCAGATCACCTCATCCCCTTCCCACAGTCCCATGCTCCGCTAGTGCTTCCTCCGCGAGGCCGTCCGCCGACTTGGCGAAAGCCTCTTCCCAATGCTTCTCCGACAGCAACTCCGCGAGAAGCCATTCCGCCAGGGCATCCTGCTCTGGCTCGGGAAGCTGCGCGGCTTCGGCAAAGGCTTGGCTGAGACGTCGAGTCATTGGATACCGAATTGTAGCACCCCTGACCAGAGGTGATCCGGGGCGCGCCTAGCTGGGCGACCCGGGCTCTTTTTGTCAGGCCCAGGAATTGCGTATCCGCCTCTCTAGATGTTCCCGCCTCGGCGGAGCCTATTCCTGAAGCACGTTCCTCCTGAAAGGGGGTTCTCATGCACCGAATCGCGCTGAGTTGGATCGCGGTGGGTCTCCTGGTCCTCGCCGTTCCCGCTGCGGCGGAGATCTGCAGCCGGGACGATGTTCCCGCCGCCACACTCCTCCTGCCCTACTTCGAGGTCGACCTCGGCAACCCGAACGGAATCACGACCCTGTTCTCGGTCAACAACGGCTATATGCAGCCGCTGATCGCTAAGGTCGAGATCTGGTCGGATCTGGGGGTGGCCCTGGGCGGTTTCAACATTTATCTCGACGGGTTCGACGTGCAGTCGCTCAACATGCGGGACGTCCTCAACTGCAACCTGCCCGCAACCACCCTGCCTGCCGGTTCGCAGTTCACCGGCTCCTGCGCGGGGGCCCTGCCACCGCCGCCCGGCCTCTGCTCGGCGACGACCTATCAGACCGCGCTCACCGGCAAGCCCGTACCCGCTCTCTCCGGCTGCGCCGGTCTCGACCACGGCGACAACATCGCCCGCGGCTACGTGACGGTGGACGTCGTCAACGGCTGCACGACCCTGTACCCGGGGAACGACGGCTATTTCGGCCCGGGGGGCACCGGGGTGGCGAGCAATAGAAACGCCCTGTGGGGGGACTACTTCTACGTCAACCCGAGCCAGAACTTCACCGACGGCGAGATCCTGGTCCACATCGAGGCGAGCAGCACCAATCCCGAGACCTCGACCGCCGGGCAGTACACCTTCTACGGCAAGTTCGTGAACTGGACCGCCACGGACAACCGGGAACCGCTGCCGAGCACCTACGGCGTCCGTTTCTTGAACGGTGGGACCTTCAGCGGGGGGACCAACCTGCGAGTTTGGCGCGACTCGAAGGTCGAGCAGGGGGCGTTCCGGTGTGGGACGGCACCGTCCTGGTATCCCCTGGGCCAGCAGTCGCTCTTCATCTTCGACGAGCAGGCGCACAGCGCCAGCGCGGGCACCCTCCAGCCGTTTCCGGCGGTGGCGCAGAGCGTCCACGTGAACGGGCCGGCCCTGCCGGTGCCTTTCACCTTCGGCTGGATGATCCTCGGGCTCAACAACACGGTGTCGGTGGCGGGGAGCGTTCCGCCGGAGGACCCGACTCGCGCTCAGGCCTGGGTAGGCGCGGAGATGGACGCCAACGGCCACTTCAGCGCCGGCTTCAATGCCATGCACTACGACAACGCGTGCACGGGATTCACTCCGAATCCCTGAGCGTGGGTACTGGCTCGGTCTGTTCCTGCGGGCCGCTCCTTCGGGCGCTTCGCGCAGCCAGTCGCCCGTCCTCGGAGCCAGACGGAGCCAGGACCTGAGTCCGGGTCAGTCGTAAATCCCATCCGCATACCACTCCCCCGTGGCGCGGTCGCGGAAGATGCGGTAGAGGCCTCCACCGGTGAGCTCGACGTCCCAGTAGTCGCGCCCGGTGGGGTCCTCCGCCCACCACTCCTCTTCTAATCCCCAGGGTCCGGCGGCGACCTTCACCCGTCCTTCGATCTGGGTCCGCTTGGCGGCCTCGCCGTTCACGATCGTGCGGATCTCGACGGGGGAGAGGGTGGCCGGGTCTCCTCCCTCGGCCGGGGCTTGGCCTGCGATCACTTCCAGCGGCAGGGGAGGGCGCAGGGCACGGACGGCGAGGAGGCCGCGGCCGGCTCGCGGCGCGCGGCGGACCGGCGGCGGTGGGGGTGGGGCGTAGTCGACGAGGCCGAAGCGTTCCGGGCGGTGCCCGTCGACGGCGCGGGGGGAGCCCACCCGGCCGGGCCCGAGGAGGGCGAAGAGGCGGGCCAGGGTGGTCGCCAGCTTGTCCGGGGAGAGGGCCGCCGGGCCGTAGAGGGAGAGCTGGGCCTCGCGGGGGCGGTCGGGGTGGGCGGTGAAGACGAAGCCCGCGACCGGCGCTCCCGGCGGGCGGGCTTCGAGATCGAGGCGGACCAGGGTGAGGAGAGTCTTGACGTCGCGGCTGGGCGCCGGGAGGTCGATCGAGCGCTCCTGGCGGCCGTCGGGCTCGAGCCGGAGGGCGAGCTCCAGGCGGGTGCAGGCGAGCCCCTTGGCCTCCAGCCGGTGGCAGAGCCGTTCCAAGGCCGACCGCCCGACGAAGAGGAAGGGTTCGAGGGCGACCAGCGGCCATTCGAGACTCATCCCCTCCTCGAAGCTGGGCGGCGGCTCGCGCGGCAGGAGGGGCCGGGGATCGACACCGCGGGCGGTCGCGTGGAGGTCGCTGCCGCGCGGCCCCAGGCGGCTCGTCACCCGGGCGTTCGGCAGGCGGGCGAAATCGCCGATCGAATGGAGGCCCCAGCGCTCCAGGGTGGCGGCGAGCTCGACCTCGGGCGCCAGGCGGGAGAGCGGGAGGGGGGCGAGAAAGGCCGCCTCCTCGCCCGGCGGGACGATCACGGGCGAGTCGGGGAGGCTCGCCGCGATCCGCGCCGCGAGCTTGCTCGACGCGATGCCCACCCGTGCCGGCAGCCCGAGGTCCTCGACGACGGCGATCAGGGCCCGCCCCAGCTCCAACTCGGGGGAGTCGCCTCGAAAACGGCGCTCGATCCCCTGGATGTCGAGGAAGGCGATGCCGTCGCCGGCGTCCTCGATCCGCGGCGAGAGGCTCTCGGCGGCTTCGAGGAGCGCCTCCCGGGCGGAGCGCTCGCACTGCTCGTCGCGGGCGCGGGCCACCAGCTTGGGGCAGAGGGCGCGGGCCTGGGGGAGGGTGAGGCCGGGCCGCACCCCGGCATCGCGGGCGGGGCGGGTGGCGGCGAGCACCCGGGCGGCATTGCCGTTGCCGAGGACGACGACGACCGCCTCCCGGAGGAGCTCCGGCTCGCTCCGCAGCCGCGCCGCCATGGGGAAGAGGGGAACGGCGATGCAGGCGATGCGCGCGGACGCCATGGCGGTCGAAGTCCCGGTCGCCGGTCGCTAGCCGGTGGCGGCGAGCCGGAGCGGAGCCCACGCTCGTCGGTGTCGATCGTCCGCTCGTCGGGACGGGGGAGACGGCTGACGGCTGGCGCGACAGGCCGCTCTGCCGGGGCACGGAGAGGGAGAGGCGGTGAGCGCGAAGGCTTCCGTCTGCCCGGGGAGCGCCCCGCGCCGCTTCTCGAGGACCAGCTGGGAGGAGAGACCGTTGAGGAGGTGGGGGGAGGCGCCGCTCCCCTGCCAGGCGGCGCGTACCTTCCCCACCTTGAGCACCACGGCCGCCGACGTGCCGCTCACCCGGTAGGGGCTCGCCACGAGGAGCGCCGCACCCTGGGCGCGGGCGGCGCGGGCGAGCCGCAGCCAGGCCGCCTCCGCTCCCCGCCCGCCGGCGAGGGGCGGAAAGCCGAGCTCGATAACGACTAAGGGGAAGCCGCTCCCCAGGAGCATCTCGGCCCCGGCCAGGGCCTGTTTCAGGTTGCCCGGACGGAGCCAGAGGAGACGTGCGAGGTCGACCCCGGCACGGGCGGCGGTCTCGGGGTCCAAATGGTCGCCCAGGTCGACCAGGCCGGCCGCCTCGCCGACGCCGGTCGCCGCGGCGAGCACCGTCAACACCGCCGAGAAGCGGCCGCTCGAACGGCCGCCCACCATTTCGACCAGTTGCCCCCGGGGCAGACCCCCGGCGAGAAGGTGGTCCAAGGCCGGGAGCGCGGTCGGCAGGGGCTCCCGTTCCTCCTCGCGAACGGTGCGTGCCAGCTCGCGGGCGCTCCCCACCCGGCCGGAGAGGGAGTGCGGCAGCGCTGCCCGCAGAAGCGTGAAAGCGTGCCCGGCAGCGGCCCGGGGGGGTGGCCCGATCGGCAACGCGCTGGCTGTAGACTGGCTCATGTCGCTTTCGATCTCCCCGCGGTCAGTGTCAACATAAAGCGAAACGAAGGCGTAAGTCAATCCAGATGAAAACGTTAATAATGTGACCTTCGTGGGAGAAAACATCAACCAGGCCAGCATTTAGCGAGGATCGACACCTTCGGTCTCCGGCAGGCGTGCCGTGATATTGAGATCGCCCTGGAGATGAACAAAGGCGGCTGGACGAAAACCTTGCAATAGAAATTTCCCACCGCCGACACGAGCCGTTGTCATTTCCGGCTACTCAGGAGGAAGAAGCGCTGGGGAGAGGGACGGCCCCAAAGGCGCTACAATCGCCGCCGATGGACATCGCCGATCTGCGCCGGGAGTACGAGCAGGCGGGGCTCGCCGAGGGCGACCTGGCGGCCGAACCCGTCGGGCAGTTCCGCGCCTGGTTCGCCGAGGCCCTGGCGGCGGACCCCAGGGACGCCAATGCCATGACCCTCGCCACCGCCGACCGGGAGGGGCGGCCCGCGGCCCGCATCGTCCTGCTTAAGGGGATCGACGAAGGCGGTTTCGTCTTCTTCACCAACTACGAGAGCCGGAAGGGGCGGGAGCTGACGGAAAATCCCCAGGCTGCCCTGGTCTTCTTCTGGCCCCTCCTCGACCGCCAGGTCCGGGTGGAGGGCCGGGTCGAGCGCACCTCTCGCGAGGAGTCCGCGGCCTACTTCGGCAGCCGCCCCCTGCGCGCCCGGCTGGGAGCCTGGGCCTCTCGCCAGAGCCGGGTTTTAGCCGGTCGCGAGGAGCTGGAGCGGGAGGTCGCCCAGGCCGCAGCCCGCTTCGCGGACGGCGAGGTCCCGCTTCCCGACTACTGGGGCGGCTATCGCCTCCTCCCGGCGGCGATCGAATTCTGGCAGGGCCGCCCGAGCCGCCTCCACGACCGTTTTCGCTACGAGCGCTCGCCCGCGGGGGGCTGGCGGATCGAGCGGCTCTCCCCCTGACCACGAACGTGGCGATCCTGGGAAGCGGGACGAGCTTCGACGTCGCCATCGTGGGCGGCGGGCTGGTGGGGACGGGGACCGCCCTGGCCCTCGCCGGCCGCCTTGGCCGCGACATTCGGGTGGTCGTCCTGGAGGCGGAGGAGAGCCTCGCGGCCCACCAGAGCGGCCACAACAGCGGGGTCATCCACTCCGGGCTCTACTACAAGCCCGGTTCGCTCAAGGCCCGGCTCTGCGTCGTCGGGGCGGCCGACCTCTACCGCTTCTGCGCCGAGGAGGGGGTCGCCTGCCAGCGGACGGGGAAGCTGGTGGTGGCGACCCGGGAGGAGGAGCTGCCGGCCTTGGCCGAGCTCGAACGCCGCGGGGCGGCCAACGGCCTTACCGGTCTCACCCGGCTGGGGCCAGAGGAGATCCGGCGGATCGAGCCGCACGCGGCGGGGATCGCCGCCCTCCACGTGCCGCAGTCGGGGATCGCCGACTATCCGGGGGTGGCCCGGGCCTACGCCCGCCGGATCGTGGCGGCGGGGGGACAGGTTGTGACCGGGGCGCGGGTGACGGGGATCGTCCGCTCGTCCGGCCGCACCCGGGTCGAGACCGCGCGCGGGACCTTCGACTGCGCGCTCCTCGTCAACTGCGCCGGCCTCCAGGCGGACCGCGTCGCCCGGCTCTCCGGCGTCCTGCCGGAGGTGCGGATCGTCCCCTTCCGGGGCGAGTACTTCGATCTCGTGCCTGCCCGGCGGGAGCTGGTGCGCGGCTTGATTTACCCCGTGCCCGACCCGCGTTTCCCTTTCCTCGGGGTGCACCTGACCCGCACCGTGAGCGGCGGGGTGGAGGCCGGGCCCAACGCCGTCCTCGCCCTCAAGCGTGAGGGCTACCGGTGGTCGGACGTGTCGATCCGCGATGTCGTCGAGACCGCCGGCTGGCCGGGGTTCTGGCGAATGCTGCGGCGCACCTGGCGGACGGCGGCGGGGGAGGTCTGGCGCTCGGCGGTGCGGCGGGCCTTTGTCGGCGACCTCCAGAAGCTCGTCCCCGAGCTCGTGGATGCCGACCTGGTGCGGGGGGGGAGCGGGGTGCGCGCCCAGGCCTTGGACCGCGCGGGCCGGCTGGTCGACGACTTCCACGTCGAGCGGGGCGAGGGGAGCCTGCACGTGCTCAACGCCCCCTCGCCCGCCGCCACCGCCTCGCTCGCCATCGGCCGCTACATCGCGGGGCTGGCGGCCGAGGCGTTGGGTTTCGGGAGTTTCAGCCCGAGCTGAGGACCTGCGACTAGCTGCGCGGAGCGCCCGAAGAAGCAGGCCCGCAAGCGCGGACCAAAAACTCACTGCTAGCGGCTGGACTCCGACGAGTGGTCGACCCACATGCGGACCGTGTCGTGCTCGTCGTCGATCGTCATCAGCTCCCCTTCACCCTGCCGGGACAGGGCTTCGAGGCCGGCCTGCAGGTTGAGCTCGTCGCCACCCCCGGAGAGGAGGGCCTCGACGACCGCGGTGGGGACCTTGATGTCCACCCGCGACTTGTGCGGCCTGGGATCGTCGGCGTGGATGACGAGATAACCGCCGGACTTGGCGATCCGCACCTTGCCGTCGGGTCCATCGACGGTGACGAAGTTGGCGTCGGGGCTGTCCTTGACCGCCTGCCAGAAGCGGCGGAGCTCGCGGGCGTCCATGTCCTTGTCGCCCACCCGCACCTTGCCGGCCCTGCCGGGATGATGGTCGTCGCTCGCGACCAGGCTCGCCATGCCGAGGGCGGTCGAGAGCGGGAAGTTCAAGGTGACGTGACCGCCGTCCCCCTCGTGGACGTTCAAGTGCAGCCATAGATCGGAAGCATAGGCGGATCCGGCGAGCGCCAGGGCCAGGCCGGCGGTGATCAGGGTCGTTTTGATTTTCATCATGCCTCTCCTTTCGGTTCAGCCGACAAGACGAGGCGCGGGAGATTTTTGTTTCAAGCGGATCGGCCCTAGAATCCGACAGTTTCAGCGCCGGACTCAACACGGAGGAGGTCGCATGTCGACGGAGCTCGCTGACGGGAAGGTCGCAGGAGAGGAGCGGACGCTGGACCGGCGGCGCTTCGTCGCCCTCTGTGGAACCCTGGGGATCGGAGCCGTGGCCGTTCCTCACCTCCTCATGGCTGCCGAGAAGAAACGGATCACCCGCGAGGACCTGACCGCGGTCGAGGACCTGACCGGGCTCCGCTTCACCGATCCCCAGCGCGACCTGATGCTCAAGGGGCTGGGAGACCAGGAGGAGGATTACCGCCGGCTGCGCACGGTCCTCCTCGACAACTCGGTGCCCCCCGCCCTCCGCTTCGACCCCACCCCGCCCGCCCCTCCGAAGCTAGCCTCCGTCTCTGCCGAAGCCGAGGAACGCAAGCCGTTCCGGGCGAGCGCCGCCGGCCCCGATCCGGAAGTCCCGGCGAACCTCGAAGACCTCGCCTTCCTGCCTGTCACCCAGTTGGGGCGGCTCCTCCGCTCCGGGAAGGTGCGCTCGGTCGACTTGACCCGGATGTACATCGCTCGGCTCCGCCGGCTCGACCCGGTGCTCCACGCGGTCATCACCTACACCGAGGAGCGGGCGCTGGAGAGGGCGGCGGCGGCGGATCGGGAGATCGCCGCCGGGAAGATCCGCGGCCCCCTCCACGGCGTCCCCTGGGGGGCCAAGGATCTGCTCTCCGTGCGCGGCTATCCCACCACCTGGGGCTCGGTCCCCTACAAGGACCAGATCCTCCCCGAGGACGCGACCGTCGTCGAGCGCCTCGACCGGGCGGGGGCGGTGCTGGTCGCCAAGCTGGCGGTGGGGGAGCTCGCCTGGGGGGACGTCTGGTTCGGCGGCATGACGCGCAACCCCTGGAACCCCGAGCAGGGCTCCTCCGGCTCCTCGGCGGGCTCGGCCTCGACCACCGCGGCGGGCGCGGTGGGCTTCGCCCTCGGCACCGAGACCCTGGGCTCGATCGTCTCCCCCGCGAGCCGCTGCGGGGCGACGGGGCTCCGCCCCACCTTCGGCCGGGTGAGCCGGCACGGTGCCATGGCCCTCGCCTGGAGCATGGACAAGATCGGCGTCCTCTGCCGCTCGGTCGAGGACTGCGCGGCGGTCTTCGACGCCATCCACGGTGCCGACGGCATGGGACGAGACGGCGGTCGACCGGCCGTTCACCTGGAACCCCGAGCTCGACGTCAAGCGGCTCCGGGTGGGTTACGTGAAGGCGCTCTTCGACGCCAAGCCGGAGAAGGACAGAGAGGAGGCGCATGCCAACGACCTCGCCGTGCTGGATGCTCTGCGCCGCCTGGACGTCGCCCTCCAGCCCATCGACCTGCCGGATTTCCCGGGGCAGGCGATCGCCGCCCTCCGCCTCATCCTCACCGCCGAGGGTGCCGCCGCCTTCGACGAGCTGACCCGGAGCGGCCGGGACGACCTCATGGTCCGGCACAAGGAGGAGAACGCCTGGCCGAACGTCTTCCGCCAGGGGCGGACCATCCCGGCGGTCGAGTACCTCCAGGCCAACCGGGTGCGGACCCTGCTGATACGGGAGATGGCGAAGCGGATGGCGACCGTCGACGCCTACGTCGCCCCCTCTTTCGGCGGCGAGAACCTCCTGATCACCAACCTGACCGGCCATCCGGCCGTCGTCCTGCCGAACGGCTTCAGGAAGGACGGCACCCCGACCAGCATCACTTTCACCGGCCGGCTCTACGGGGAGGCGGAGCTCCTCGCCCTCGCCAGGGCCTACCAGGACGCCACCGGTTTCCACCGCAAGCACCCGAAGCTCTGACATGCTGGGAACGCGCTCCATGACCGCCCTTCCCGATGCCGTCGTCCCACCGCCCGGTACTGGGTTTTTGGGGCGCGTCGCCTGGGCGGCGGCTGCCCTCTGGGCGCTCCTCCTCCTCGCCTGGTTCCTGGACATCACCGGCCGGCTGCACGCTCCGCAGGTGGGAGCGGCGGTCGCCATCCTCGCCGTTCTCGCCACCCTGGGCTGGCTGGGGGGGCTCCTCCGGACGGCCCTCCGCGCCGGCGGGGAGCGGCGGGCCAGGGCGATCGCGCTCTCCGCGGTCGTCCTCCTGGCCCTCGCCGTACGCTTGGCCGGCATCTCGCACGAGGCGAGCGGCCGCTACTACGCAGACGAGGGCACCTACTATCACCACGCGAGCAAGATCGACGAGGGCGAGATCCTCCGCCGCTCCTTCGTCTATCCCCACCTGACCTACTACCTGGACGCCATTACCCTGTGGACCGCCGGCCTCTTCCCGGGCACCGTGGCGCGACTGGGGGAGATGGCGTTCGGCCTCGACGACCCGCTCGCCGTCTCCTGGGTGCTCCTGCGGCTGGTCGTCGCCCTGCTCGGCGCCCTGACGGCCGTGCCGGTCTTCCTCCTCGCCCGGCGTCTGGCGGGGCTCCCCGGCGGCGTGGCCGGCGCCGCCCTCCTGATCTTCTCGCCGCTCTACAACGCCGGCTCGCACTTGAACACCTGCGACGTCCCCTCGGCCTTCTTCGCCACCCTCTGCCTGCTCGGCGCCGCCCGTCTCCTCGACGGCGAGAGCACTCGGGGCTACGTGCTCGCCGGCGTCGCCGCCGGGCTCGCGGCGGTGAGCAAGTATCCTGCCGGGCTCTCGGCCGTCGCCATCGTCGCCGTCTGGCTGCGCTGGCGGATCGTCCGCAGAAACTTCTCCTGGGGGCTCCTCTGGGCGGGTTTCGCGGCGCTCGCCGCTTTCGTCGGCGCCATGCCGAGCCTGCTCGCCTATCCGGACATCGCCTTCGGCGGCGGCCACGGCATGTTCTTCGGCGTCCACCAGTACGGCCGGGGGGGATGGATCGGCGTCGTCAAAGAGAGCAACGGCCTTTTCTACCTCGAAAACCTGGCCGAGAGCTTCGGCTGGCCGGCCCTGGTCGCCGGGCTGGCGGGGCTGGCGCTCCTCGGTCGGGAGCGTCTGGGCCGCCTCCTCTGGCTGCTCCCCTTCCCGGCCCTCTACTGGCTGCTGATCTGCTCGATGAACATGGTGGTCAAGCGCAATCTCTATCCGGCGCTCCCCGCCCTCGCGGCCTTCCTGGGGGCGGGGCTCGGCGCCCTCGTCGCCTTCGCCTGGCGCCCCCGGAGGGATAGCGCCAATGCCGCCGGTACTGCAGCTACAGCTCGCCCCGCCGCGCTCACCCTCGCCCTCAGGGGCTCGGCGGTGCTCGTCGTCCTCGCCTGCTTCACCCTTCCGGTCTGGGCGACGGCGGAGCAGGCGGCCGGGCTGATCCAGCCGACCACCCGCGAGCAGGCCGCCGGCTGGATTCGCCAGCACCTGCCCCCGGGAGCGCGGATCGTCAAAGAGGCCTACACCCCCGAGCTCGACCCCCGCGAGTTCGCGATGCTGGAGAACCGCTTCGCCGGGCGTTTCACCCTGGAGGAACTGCGCGATGGAGACAACGACTACCTGCTGCTCGCGGGCGACGCCTACCAGCGCTTCTTGAACCCCGAGCTGACGGTGAAGCCCCACCAGCGCCAGATCGCCCAGCGCTACCAGGCGATCCTGGACGGCTGGCACCCGATCGAGGAATGGTTCCCGAGCGACACCCGGCTGGGGCCGATCCTGAAGCTCTATCGCCTCGAGCCTCTGCCCGGCGACTGTGCTCCAAGCCACGAGATGCCGGCGGCGGACGCCTTCGTGCCCGACTCCACGATGCGGGTGGGAGAAGAACGGGTGGTCTTCACTGCCGGCCAGTGGGCGATGGTCAAGGGCTGCTTCCCGGCCGGCGTCTACACCCTGACGGCGCGGGGAACGGGCCTCCCGGGGGGGGCCGGAGAGGTCCGGGTCGTCAGCCTGGAATCGGGAGAGGTGGGGCGGTTCCCGCTGCGCGGGGTGAATGGGGGGAATGCGGGGCCGCTGACCCTCTCGCGGCCCGGGAAGTACCTCTTCTATCTCTATCTGCCGGCCGGCAGCACACTGGACGGCGTCGCGGTCGGACCCTTAAGCCCCTAGAGCCGCTCCAGCTCGTCGATCCGCTCGCGCACGAGGTCGAACCCGCTCTGCCAGAAGGCCCGGTCGGTGATGTCGATCCCGACCTCGGCGAGGATCTGCTGCGGCCGCGCCGAGCCGCCGTAGGAGAGGAGCTTCAGATAGCCGGGCTTGAACGACTCTCCCTCCTCCTGGAAACGGCGGTAGAGAGCGAGCACGAGGAGCTGGCCGAAGCTGTAGGCGTAGCAGTAGAACGGGGTGTTGTAGAGGTGCGGGATGCAGAGCCACTCGTAGCGGAACTCCGGCGACACCGAGACGCTGTCGCCGAACTGCTCGCGGAGCTTGTCGATATAAAGGTCGTTCAAATCCTCGATCGACTTGCCGGCGAGGATGGCGTCGTGCGCTTCGTTCTCGAAGAGCACGAAGTAGGACTGCCGGAGCACTGTCGCGTAGACGTCGTCGACCGCCGCGGCGAGGATCTCCCGCCGGGTGACCGGGTCGCGTTCGTCGCGCAGGAGGCGGTCGGTCATCAGCATCTCGCCGAACACCGAGGCGGTCTCGGCGAGCGGCAGCGAGGAGTGCTGGGTGAGGTAGGAGTGCCCCTCGGCGAGCATGCTGTGGACGGCGTGGCCGAGCTCGTGGGCGAGGGTCGCCACGTCGCGCACCTTGCCGGCGTAGTTGACCAGCACCCAGGGGGTGTGACGGGGGCCCACGGTCGAGCAGAAGGCGCCGCTCCGCTTGCCCCGGCGGAGCTCGGAGTCGATGTGCCCCTCGGCGAACACCCGCTCGGCCTGGCGGGCGAAGAGCGGGTGGAATTCGCTGAAGGTGTCGAGCACCTGCTGCACCGCCTCGCTGTAGGGGACCTCGCGGTCGGAGGTGGCGAGCGGGGCGTAGATGTCGTAGCGGCGCAGGCGCTCCATCCCCAGCCAGCCGGCCTTGAGCCGGAAGTAGCGCTGGAAGAGAGGCGCGTTGGTGCGCGTCACCGAGAGGAGGGCCGAGACCGCCTCGTCGGGCACGTCGTTGTCGACATTGCGTGCCGCGATCGGCGAACGGTAGCCGCGGAGCCCCACGTACTCGTTGTACCAGTCGCGCGCCCGGTTGACGTAGATCTGCCCGAGGATGGGCGCCTCCGCCTCATAGGCGCGGTAGAGCTCCCGGTAGGTGGCCTCGCGGAGATCGGCGCGCGGCGAGAAGGCATAGGCCAGGAGGGCGTCGCGGGTGAGCTTCTTCTCCTCGCCGTCGACCGCCAGGGTGAACTCCAGGCGGTTGGTGAGCATCGAGTAGAGCGTCGTCACCGCCGAGATGCCGTTGTCGTCCTTGATGTTGATGACCTGCTCGGAGCGCTCGTCCAAGGTGTAGGGCTTGGTACGCCGCAAGTCGAGGAGGAAGTGGCGGAGGTCGGCGATTTTGGGCTCCTGGGGGTCGGCCGGCAGCAGGGCCGCGGCCTGGGCGTCGTCCAAGTCCTTCCACCAGAGGCTCCAGAAGAGAATGCGATTGAAGGCGGCGGTGATCAGCTGCCGAACCCGGTTCTGGAAGGTCAGGGCCTCGGTGTTGCCGGTGTCCTCGTAGAACCAGAGCGAGGCGTACCCTGAGAGCTCGTTCATCCCCTGGAGGATCGCCTCGTACTGGCGGACGGAGTCGAGGAAGAGGGCGGGGTCCATGCCGGGAGCGAGGTGGGCGCGCCGGGCCTCGAAGGCGGCGACCTCCTTCTCGATCGCGGCGATACGGTGGGCGACGACCTCCTCGCTGGCCTCGGGGAGCAGCTCCGAGAGGTCCCAACGGGAGAGCTGGTACGACGTCTTGGCTTCGAGAGTGGTGAGGGTCATACGTCGGGGTCCGGGTCGGTGGGGGGATCGATCGTGAATGCCGGCATTGCGGGCATTCTATCCGAGGAACGAGAGCAGAATCTGTCCAGGGGGGAGGAGAAACGCGGCGGCGGCCGGAACGGCCACCGCCCAGAGCGAGCTTCCGCGCCCACGCTTCCGGCGCTTCTACGGCATTTCTACGGCGTTTCTACGGCGCTTCTACGGCGCTTCTACGGATAGTCGTCGAGCTTGTCGAACGGCAGGCCGCAGGGGTAGAAGAGGTTGAAGACCGGCTGCTCGATGAGCTCGGCGAAGTGGAGGAAGAGCGGGCCGTACTCTTCGATGCCCGACTCGCCGGCCTCGATCTTCAGATAGTCCTCGACCGGGATGCTCAGGTACTCGGCGAGGTTCTCGGGTGTCAGCCTCTCGGTTTTCCGCGGGTCCCGCGGCCACTCCTCGCGAGCCTTCTTGATGAGCGGCCCGGCCTGGCCCGGCTTGGTGTCGGCCGACTTGCCGCTCTCGGCCAGCAGGCGCGAGGTCGGTTTCTCGACCTTGATGGCGATGAGAGCGAGGCGCGGCCCCCATTCCTCGGCCGGCGAGGTTCCTCCCTCGATCTCCCGGTACTGCTCCTCGGTGAGCCCGAGCTGGCTCGCCGTGTGCTCGAACGAGAGCTTCTTCTTCTCTCGTTCCTTCTTGATGACGTCTCCCAGTTTCACAACTCCCCTCCTTCGTGAAAGAGTTGGCGCTTTGAGCTGATCTGCAGGCTGCTCGCAAGCCAGGCGCTTGAGGCTTACGGCAGGTCGACGGATGCTAACACACACCCTATCCAGTGCCGGATCGGGCCGGAAACGACCCCTCTCCAGCTAAAGAGAGATGAGCCGTCCGCCTGTGGAGTTGTCCCGCCTGCCGTCCGCTCGCGTACTTATGGAGTGTGGCCGAAGGAGGTCCCCTGAATGAAGCTCGTCCTGTATCTGCTCAAAAACTCTCGTCGCGGCATGATCTGGGCGATCGTCACCGGCTCGCTCTCCGGCATCTGCGGCGCGGCCCTGATCGCGATCATCAACTCCACCCTGGCGAACCGCCAGTCCGGCGAGCCGATGACCGAGCTGATCCTCGCCTTCGCGGCGCTCTTCGTGCTGACCCCGGTCACCCGCTTCGCCTCGGAGTACCTGCTCCTCAGGCTCGCCCAGGACACCGTCTACGAGATGCGCATGCGGCTCTCGAAACGGATCCTGTCGACTCCGCTGCGCCGCCTGGAGAGCCTGGGTGCGCCCCGGCTCCTGGTCGCCCTGACCGACGACATCCTGCAGATGACCATCGCCCTGGTCGAGCTGCCGAACCTGGTCGTCAACTGCACCGTCGTCTTCGGCTGTTTCGTCTACCTGGGCTGGCTCGCGCCGTCGCTCATGTTAGTCGCCCTGGCCTTCCTCATCATCGGCGGCGGCAGCTACCACTTCGCCATCCGCGGCGGCATGCGGCGCTTCCGCGAGTCGCGTGAGAAGCAGGACGAGCTTTTCGGCCACTTCCGCGGCATGACCGAGGGGGCCAAGGAGCTCAAGCTCCACGCTCGCCGCCGGCTCGGCTTTCTCGACCTCCTGGACGACACGGCGCGGACCCTCCGCCGGCTCGTCCTCGAAGCGCGGACGATGTTCAGCCTCGCCGCCAACTGGGCGGGGGTGCTCTTCTTCCTCGTCATCGGCCTCCTCCTCTTCCTGCCGCAGACGAGCGGCCAGAGCAACGAGGCCCTGACCGGTTTCACCCTGGTCCTCCTCTTCATCCGCGGTCCGATCCAGATGTTCCTCAACATGCTGCCGGCGATCGGCCAGGGCGGGGTGGCGCTGGAGAAGATCGAGCGCCTGGGGCTGACCCTGCCGGTCGAGGCGTCCGAGGCGGGGCCGGCGGACGAGCCGGGGGCCTCCTGGGAGCGGCTGGAGATGGTCGGCGTCTGTCATGCCTACGAGCGGGAGGGGGAGGAGAAGAGCTTCACCCTCGGCCCCTTCGATCTCGTCTTCGAACCCGGCGAGCTGGTCTTCCTGGTCGGCGGCAACGGCAGCGGCAAGACCACCTTCGCCAAGCTCCTGACCGGGCTCTACCTGCCCGAGGCCGGGGAGATCCGCCTGAACGGTGTCACCGTCGCCGATGCCGACCGCGAGCGCTACCGCCAGCACTTCACGGCGGTGTTCTCCGAGTTCCACCTCTTCGACCGCCTGCTCGGCTTCGAGGCGACGACGATCGACCAGCAGGCGCGCGTCTATCTCCAGGAGCTGCGGCTCGCCCACAAGGTGGTGATCCAGGATGGCCGGCTGTCGACGACCGATCTGTCGCGCGGCCAGCGCAAACGCCTGGCGCTCCTCACCGCCTACCTGGAGGACCGGCCGCTCTACGTCTTCGACGAATGGGCCGCCGACCAGGACCCGCAGTTCAAGGAGATCTTCTACAACCACCTCCTGCCGGAGCTCAAGAGGCGGGGCAAGACCGTCCTCGTCATCAGCCACGACGACCGCTACTTCGGGGTGGCCGACCGCGTCCTCAAGCTGGAGGACGGCAAGCTGATCGAGGACGTGCAGGTCCCCCATCCGGTGGCCGCCTCCGCCTAGCCGAGAGATCGGTCACAGTAGGAGCGCGGCACCTCCTCCGGCACCTCGGGCCGAGCCATTCCTGGCTCGGCCTTTGCATTTTAGCGGTTTGATGGAACTGATCGTCTGGGGTGGCTCCGTTCTTCCTCCCCTCCTGCCCCTGAATGCCGAGTTCCCGGCTGTAAGGTTTACAGTAGGAACAGGGGAAGCTCCCGCCGAGACCCTCCGCGCCGAGGCCTGGGAAGCCCCCGGATTCGACTTCTGGGCCTTCGACCGCGATCTCGATGCGCTGGTGGAGAAGGGCTGTCCCCTCTCCCTCGCCGCCCCCCTCCCGGAGCGCCTGCCGCGCTTCGCCACCGAGGTCCTCACCCGGGCTCAGCGCCTCCTCGACCGGCGGAACGCGGCCTCCAGGAGCCGGGTCTTCGAGCGCGCCCTCGCCCTCCATCATGCTCTCCACGCGCGCTACGGTCTCGACGATCCCGGGCGCCCCCTGGTGCGGGCCGACTACGATCACTCCCTGGACGTCTGGCAGTGGACCCTCCGCCTCGCTCCGGAAGCCGGTCTCGCGGTCCAGCTCGCCGCCCTTCTCCACGACGTCGAACGGCTGCTCTCCGAAGCCGACCGCCGGATCGAGCCCACCGCGAGCGATGCCGGCGAATATGGGGATTTCAAGCACGCTCATGCCCGGCGCGGCGCTCAGCTGGCGGACGAGCTCCTGGTCGAAGCCGGGGACTGCACTGCGCTCCGCGCCCGGGTGGCGGGGTTGATCGCCGGGCACGAGGGGGGCCAGACCGCCGATCCCGATCTCTCCCTCCTCGCCGACGCCGACTCGCTCTCCTTTTTCTCCCTCAACAGCCCGGGCTTTCTCCGCTACCACGGCGCCGAGCCCACCCGCCTCAAGGTGGCCTTCACCCTCGGCCGGATGAGCCCCGCCGCCCGCGCCCGCCTGGCCGGGCTCCGGCTCCTCCCGGAGATCGCCGGGATGGTGGCGGCCGAAGGGGAGACGGCATGAAGCTCGTCGTCTTCGGCCTCACCGTCACCTCCTCCTGGGGCAACGGGCACGCCACCCTCTGGCGCGGGCTGCTCGCCGGCCTTGCCCGCCTCGGCCACCGGGTGACCTTCTTCGAGCGCGACGTCCCCTACTATGCGTGGAATCGCGACTGCCGGGAGATCCCCGGCCATCGGATCGTCCTCTATCCCGACTGGCCCGCCGCCCTGCCCGAGGCGCAGGCGGAGCTCGCCGACTCGGATGTCGCGATGGTCACCTCCTACTGCCCGGACGGCGCCATGGCGTCGGAGCTGGTGCTCGCCTGCCAGGGGCCGCTCAAGACCTTCTACGATCTCGACACCCCGGTCACCCTCGACCGCCTGCGCGCCGGCGAGCGGGTGCCCTACCTCGGGGCCGGCGGCCTCGCCGGGTTCGACCTGGTGCTGAGCTACACCGGCGGCGCGGCCTTGGACGAGCTGCGGAGCCGCCTGGGCGCCCGCCGGGTCGCCCCCCTCTACGGCAGCGTCGACCCGGCGGCGCACCGGCCGGCGGCGGCGAGGCCGGAGTACGCGGCCGACCTCTCCTATCTCGGGACCTACGCCGGCGATCGCCAGGAGCAGCTCGACCGGCTCTTCCTCGCCCCGGCCCGCAAGCGGCCCGGCCGGCGCTTCCTGATCGGCGGCTCGCTCTACCCGCCGGACTTCCCCTGGGGGGAGAACGTCTTCTACGTCCGCCACGTACCGCCGCCCGAGCACCCCGCCTTCTACGGCTCCTCCGCCCTCACGCTCAACGTCACCCGCGCCGCCATGGCCAGGATGGGCTACTGCCCCTCGGGCCGGCTGTTCGAGGCCGCGGCCTGCGGCGTCCCCCTCCTCTCCGACGACTGGGAGGGGCTCGACCGCTTCTTCGAGCCGGGGCGGGAGATCCTCGTCGCCCGCTCGACCGAGGAGGCTCTGGAAGCTCTCGACCTGCCGCCCGCCGACCTGGCGCGGATCGCCGCCGCGGCGCGCGAGCGGACCCTCGCCGAGCACACCGCGGACCGCCGGGCGCGGCAGATGCTCGATCTCCTGGCGGCGCCCCCCACGCCTCCAGCACCCCTCTCCGAACCCCGGCTGCCCGAGCTCGCGGCGGCCCGGGCGGGGGACGCCTAGGCGATGTGGGGGATCGTGCCTGCCGCCGGGGTGGGGAGCCGGATTCAGCCCCTCGCCTTCTCCAAGGAGCTGCTCCCCGTGGGGAGCCGGATGGAGGGCGGGACCGAGCGGCCGAAGGCGGTCTCCGAGTACCTCCTGGAGCGCATGCTCCGCGCCGGGGCGGACAAGATCTGTCTCGTCGTCTCGCCGGGCAAGAGCGACATCATGGAGTACTACGGCGGCAGCTTCGGGGGGGCGCACCTCTGCTACGTGGTGCAGCCCGAGCCGCGCGGCCTCTGCGACGCGATCTTCCGCTCGCTCCCCCTGATCGACCCCGGCGAAGAGGTGCTGGTGGGCCTCCCCGATACCGTCTGGTTCCCCGCGGACGGCCTCGCCCGGCTGCCGGCGGACGTCCTCTCCTTCCTCCTCTTCCCGGTCGAGCGGCCGGAGCTCTTCGACGCCGTGGTCACCGACCCGGAGGGCCGGGTGATCGAGATCCAGGTCAAGCAGCCGGGCGCTGCCTCGACCTGGATCTGGGGGGCGTTCCGGCTGCCGGCCCGGGTCCTCCAGGCGCTCCACGCCCTGTGGTGCGAACGGCAGGGGGCGGACCTCTACATCGGCACCCTGGTCAACGCCTATCTGGCGGCGGGGGGGGAGGCGCGGGCGGTTCGCGGCGGGGGAAGCCTATGTGGACGTGGGGACGCTCGGCGGCTACCGGGAGGCGATCCGCGTCCTCGGGGGGCGGCAGGAGAGATCTCCGCAGGACGAACCGCTGCGGCGGGAGGAGCTGATGTGGTCGAAGCGGTGATGCTGTGGAACGAGCCCAACAACCTCTCGCACTGGGACTTCGAGCTCGACCCCGGCTGGCGGATCTTCTCCCGCATGGCGATCCAGGCGGCCGAGGCCGTCCGCGCCGAGAGCCCGCGCCTCCCCCGGGTCCTGGGCGGCATCTCGCCGATCGACCGCGGGTTCCTGGAAACTCTGGCGGGGCAGGGGGTGCTCGACCATGTCGACGTGGTGGCGGTGCACGGCTTCCCTCTCGACTGGAACCACTGGCAGATCGACGAGTGGCCGGAGCGGCTGGCCGAGATCCAGGCGATCACCCCCCTGCCGGTCTGGGTGACCGAAGTGGGGGTCTCGACCTTCGGCGCCGAGGAGGTGCAGGAGTTCGGTCTCGAAAGGACGGCCGAGCTGCTCCTCGGGCGGGCGCCGCGCATCCACTGGTACAGCCTCTACGACCTGCCGCGCGCCTGGCCGGCCACCACCCGCCACCGGGAGGCCGAGGGCTCCTCCTACTACCGGCATTTCTACATGGGGCTGCTGCGCGAGGACGGCACCCCCAAGCTCGCTGCCCGCCACTTCGCCCGCTACGCCCCGGAGCTCGGCATCTGCCAGTGGTTCCACTTCGAGGACCACCGGCTGGATGACGCCGTGCGCTGGCTGAAGCGGGCCGGGGTCAAGCGCCTGCGCACCGGCCTCTCCTGGGCCGACAGCTTCCGCCCCGGCGCCGACGCCTGGTTCGACCGCCAGATGGCGGCGCTCGAGGACTTCGACGTGACGATCACCTACTGCTTCACCCCCGAGCACGAGGGGCTCCGCCCCCACCACACCAGCCCGCCCCAGAGGATCGAGGGCTTCGCCGACTTCTGCGCCCGGATGACCCGGCGGTATGCCGGGTGACCCGCGGTTCCTCGTCCTCGCCGCCCATCCCGACGACGAGACGATCGGCGCCGGCGGGCCTCCTCGGCCGGCGGACCCCGGAGGCGGTGATCCACGTCACCGACGGCGCCCCCAGAGACTTGACGTGGGCGCCCGCCGCGCCCGCCGCGACCACCGCGACCACCGACCGGGAAGGCTACGCCAGCGCCAGGCGCCGCGAGCTCGAAGCCGCCATGGACCTCGCGGGGGTTCCCGCCGGCCGCCTGCTGAGCCTGGGGATCGTCGACCAGGAGGCGGTGCTCGCCCTCCCCGCCCTCGCCGAGCGGCTCGCCGAGCTCTTCGTGGACCTCGCCCCCGACCGGATCCTCACCCTCGCCTACGAAGGGGGGCACCCGGACCACGACGCCATCGCCTTCGCCGCCCATGCCGCGGTGGAGCTCCTGCGGCGGCGGGGGAGGGGAGCGCCGGAGCTGTGGGAGATGGCGCTCTACCATGCGCTCCAGGGGAGGATGGTGACGGGGACGTTTCTACCCCGAGGGGGAGAAAGAAGCTCCCTTGTAGGGGCAGGCCCCCGTGCCTGCCCTGAGCGTGGGCAACCACGGGGGGTTGCCCCTACGCCCTGGGAGCGCGGGCAACCACGGGGGGTTGCCCCTACACCCTGGGAGTCTCCACACGAGGGAGAGGCCGTGTTGACCCTCTCGCCGGCCGAAGCGGAGCGCAAGCGCCGGATGATCGCCGCCTTCGTCACCCAGGAGGAGACCCTCCGCCCCTTCCTCCCCCCGCGGATCGAGCGTTTCCGGAAGGCCCCGGCCTACCGCTTCAGCGGAGCCGCCCCATCCGGGTCCCCTCCAGTACGAGATCTGGGGCTTCCCCCTGGACGGCCCCACCTGGCGCGACCACGCCCGCGAGGCGCTCCGCGCTCTCGGCCTGCCCGCGACGCCGGCGACGCGGGAGGAGGCCGCCCTTTGAGGAGCCTCACCGTCCTCTCGGTCGCTTATCCCCTCGCCCCGGTCGGCCCCGACTGCGTAGGGGGGGCGGAGCGGATTCTGACCCTCCTCGACCGTGCCCTCGTCGCCGCCGGCCACCGCTCGGTGGTCGTCGCCTGCGCGGGCTCGAAGGTCGCCGGCACCCTCGTCCCCATCCCGCTCCCCCCGGGTCCTCTCGACGAGGCCGCCCGGGAACGGGCGCACGGCGGCCTGCCGGGCGGCGATCGCCGCCGCTCTCCGCCGCTTCCCGATCGACGTCCTCCACTTCCACGGCATCGACTTCGACGCCTATCTGCCGCCCGACGGCCCCCCCGCCCTCGTCACCCTCCACCTGCCGCCCGCCTGGTACTCGGCCGCCGCCCTCCACGTCGGTCGCCCCCGCACCTTCCTGCACTGCGTCTCCGCCGTCCAGCGCCGCGCCTGCCCGCCCGGCCTGCCGCTCCTGGAAGACGTCCCCAACGGGGTCGACTTGGAGACCTTCCGGCCCGCCGGCCGCAAGCGCTGCTTCGCCCTCGCCCTCGGCCGGATCTGCCCGGAAAAGGGGCTCCATCTCGCCTTCGACGCCGCCGCCTGGGCCGGCCTCCCCCTCCTCCTCGGCGGCCAGGTCTTCCCCTATGCCGAGCACGAGCGCTACTTCAGGGAGGAGATCGAGCCCCGGCTCACCCCCCCGAACCGCCTCCTCGGGCCGCTCCCCCTCGCCCGCAAGCGCCGGCTCCTCGCCGCCGCCCGCTGCCTGCTCGTCCCCAGCCTCGCCCCGGAGACCAGCTCGCTCGTCGCCATGGAGGCCCTGGCCTCGGGGACCCCGGTGATCGCCTTTCCCGCCGGCGCCCTCCCCGAGATCGTCGAGGACGGGAAGACCGGGTTCCTGGTCGAAGGGGTCGAGGCGATGGCGGCGGCGATCCGGCAGGTCGACCGGATCGACCCCGCGGCCTGCCGCCGGGCCGCGGTCGAGCGCTTCTCCGCCGAGCGGATGGTCGCCGGCTACTTCGATCTCTACCTGCGGCTCGCCTCCTCATGCAGGTAACGCGGGGCGGCCTCGACCTCCTCTCAACCCTCCGCGCCGAGTGGTCGGAGCTCTGCGACCGCGCCTCCCGGGTCACCCCCTTCCAGCGCCCCGAGTGGCTCCTCCCCTACGCCCGCGCCTTCCCGCCGCACGACCCCTGGGTCCTCGCCGTCCACGACGCCGGCCGGCTCGCCGGTCTCCTGCCGCTCTTCCTCTACCCGAACGGCCCCGACCGCACCTTGGCTCCCCTGGGAGCGGGGATCTCCGATTATCTCGACGCCGTCCTCGAACCCGGCCGCGAGACCGCCGTCTTAGAAGCTCTGTGGGCCTTCCTCGCTACCCACCAGGACCGCTGGGACCTCTGCGACTGGGAACAGGTGCCAGCCGATTCGCCGCTCGCCCGCCACCCGGCTCCCCCGGGCTTCCGGGCCGCGTCGCTCCCCGGAGACCCCTGCCCGGTCCTCGCCCTCCCCGCTTCCATCGAGGCCCTGGGCGAGGTCGTGCCCACCCGCCAGCTCTCGAATCTGCGCAAATTCCGCCGCAAGGCCGAGACCCTCGGCGCCCTGGTCCTCGACCGGGCGGACGAGACGACCTGGAGCGGCTCGCTCGACGCCCTCTTTGCTCTCCACCGCGCCCGCTGGGAGGCGACCGGCCAGCCCGGAGTCCTCGCCGGCCCCAACGACCCCAACAACCGACTCTTCGCCTTTCATCGCGAGGTGGCGGCGGGCTTTCTCGCCCGCGGTGCACTCGTCCTCCACACCCTGCGGCTCGCCGGCCGCACCCTCGCCGCGGTCTACGGGTTCCGGGAGAAAGAGACGGTCTACTGCTATCTGCAGGGGTTCGATCCCGAGTTCGAAAAACTCTCCCCCGGGGTGATGGTTCTCGGCGGGGTGATCGAGGAGGCGGTGCGGGAGGGGGCGCGGGCGATCGACTTCCTGCGCGGCCGGGAGACCTACAAGTACCGCTGGGGCGCGGTGGACCGGGAGACCGTGCGCCTGCAGGTGCGGCGCGGCTACGCCTATGGCGCCACCGGCGCCAGCTCCTCTTTGTAGTACTCGATCCCCAGGTGGGTGATCTGCTCCTCGCCCCGGAGGTAGCGCAGGGTGTTCTTGAGCTTCGTCTGCTGGATGAAGAGGTCGTGCTCGGGGTAGAGCCCCGGCGCCGTCATCGGGCTCTTGAAGTAGAAGGAGAGCCACTCCTGGATGCCGGACATCCCCGACCGCTTGGCGAGGTCCATGAAGAGGGCGAGGTCGAGCACCAGGGGGGCGGCGAGGATGCTGTCCCGGCAGAGGAAGTCGATCTTGATCTGCATGGGATAACCGAGCCAGCCGAAGAAGTCGATGTTGTCCCACCCCTCCTTGTTGTCCCCCCGCGGCGGGTAGTAGTGGATGTGCACCTTGTGGCAGAAGTTCTTGTAGAGCTCGGGGTAGAGGGAGGGCTGGAGGATGTGCTCCAGGACGGAGAGCTTGCTCTGCTCCTTGGTCTTGAAAGACTCCGGGTCGTCCAGCACCTCGCCGTCCCGGTTGCCCAGGATGTTGGTCGAGAACCAGCCGGAGAGCCCGAGGAGCCGCGCTTTCAGGCCGGGGGCGATGATCGTCTTCAGGAGCGTCTGCCCGGTCTTGAAGTCCTTGCCGCCGATCGGCACCCGGTTCTCCCGCGCTAGATCCGAGAGCGCCGGCACGTCGACCGTCAGGTTGGGGGCGCCGTTCGCGAAGGGGATGCCGAGCGAGAGCGCGGCATAGGCGTAGATCATGCTCGACGGGATCGCCGGGTCGCTCGCCTTCAAACCGCGCTCGAAGCTCTCGATCGTGGCATGGACGGGGCCGGGGCTCATGTGGACCTCGGTGCTGCCGCACCAGATCATCACCAGCCGCTCGACCTTCTTCTCCGCCGCGAAGCGCTCGATGTCCGCCATCAGCTGGTGCGCCAAGTCCCACTTGCTCGTTCCGGTCTTCAGGTGGGTGCCGTGGAGGCGGCGGACGTAGCGCGGATCGAACACCCCCGGCATGGGGCGGATGGCCTCGAGCGCCGGCTGGAGCTTCGCCAGGAGATCCTTGTCGAGCACCCCGGCGGTCAGGGCCGCCTGGTAGGCGTCGTCGGGGAAGATGTCCCAGGCGCCGAACTCCAAGTCCTTCAAGCGCGCGAGCGGCACCAGCTCGGAGATCTTCGGCACCCGGTTCTCCGTCCGCTTGCCGAGCCGGACCGTGCCCATCTGGGTGAGCGACCCGATCGGCTGCCCCAGCCCGCGCTTGATCGCCTCCACCCCGGCGATGAACGTCGTGCTCACGGCTCCCAGCCCCACCAGGAGGACTCCCAGCTTGCCGCTCGCCGGCGCGATCTCCACCCCTTTTTCCGCCATTTTCATCCCCCTTACCGGAATTTAGGGCAAGCAACAAAGGTGCCAAGGAGGTGCGTGTCGACTTCCCATCCGTAGAAGTCGACTTCCAACCGGTGTAAGTCGACTTCCGACGCCTCTGAGTCGACTTCCGACGCCTCTGAGACGACTTCCGATGCCTCGGAGTCGACTTCCGATCCGTGTAAGTCGACTTCCGACGCTTCTGAGTCGACTTCCGATCCGTCCAAGTGGACTTAAGACGCGTATAAGTCGACTTCCCATCCGGTAGAAGTCGACTTCCGATTCGTCAGGTGGACTTAAGACGCGTTGAACTCGACTTCCCATCCGTCTAAGTCGACTTCTGATTCGTTCAGGTCGACTTCCGACGCGTTTAAGTCGACTTCCAATCCGTTCAAGTGGACTTCTTGCCCATTTAAGTCGACTTCCCATTCAAGGAAGTAGCCCCCGACGGGTTTCGGAAGCTCCCGGAGAGTTTTCAAGGGCGCGCTTGACGCCCCGCGGGGCTGGCGCTAGATTGGGGTTCTTAGAGGAGAGACCATGATCAACACCGCGATGACGACGACAGCCTTCGCCCTGGACGGCTTCCGCACTCAGCGTACCCTGGGCGTCGTGCGCGGGATCACCGTGCGCTCGCGCTCCATCTTCGGCACCGTCGGCGCCTCCATCCAGACCCTGGTCGGAGGGAACATCACCATCTTCACCGAGCTCTGCGAGAAGACCCGGCAGGAGGCTTTCAGCCTCATGCTCCAGCACGCCGAGGCGCTGGGGGCGAACGCCGTGATCGGCATCCGCTACGACGCGAACGAGGTCATGAATGGGGTGACCGAGGTGCTCTGCTACGGCACCGCGGTCCTCCTGGCGCCGGCCGCGGCCGCCTGAGCCCTCCGGCAAGTGCGCGGACCTGAGCTCCCAGCCGTCCATCCTTGTTTCTCCTTATTGCGTAGAGTAGGATTTAGTTATACGGCTACGGCCATACAGGAAAGAGAGGCAGAGGATGAAAAAGAAGGCGAATGCCAACTCGCACCTCAAGCTTACGCTCAACCGTGAAACCCTGCGCCAGTTGAGCGACAAGGAAGCCATTCTCGCGCAGGGCGCCTCCCTCGCTCCCTGCAACAGCACCCACGCGACGCCCAAGACCTCCCCCGTTCGGCAAAGCTGCCCGTAGCCGATTCCCGAGGATCGGGCGGCGGGAGGGTCCCCCTCTCCCGCCGCTTCGCGGCGAGCGGGCCTATCCGATGCTCGTACCTGCGCGAGGGCTATGGCGATGCGCTCATTTCGTTGACGCCGCCCTGCCGCCCACCTACGCTTGTTTTGCAAGCCGTAGACAGAGCTTCGAGTCCCCCGTGCGAAAAGCTGGCTGGGCGTCCGTCTACATGCTGAAAGCGAGCGTGCCGTATGCCAGAGCCCTCCAACCTCGACTCCCCTGCACCCGGAAACGAAGTCCTGGGTGCTCGCGCCGGGAACGCGACGCCGCCGGAGGCCACCCCTGCCGATCTGGAGGAGATCCGCCGGGCTCAGGGCAGGCTTGCCGATCGACTGCAACTCGTCGACAGCCAGGTTGCCGACCTGCAGGAGGATCAGGTCCATGCCAAGAACCCCTTCAAAGATGTCTCCACTCTCATCGCTGCCTTCGCCTTCCTGTTCTCGCTCGGAACGACGGTCTTTTCCTACCAGCAGGCCAAACAGACGAGAATTCACGATTCCCGTGCCGAGCTCAGGTCCTTGATCCAACGCCTGAGCGCGCTCCCCAAGGAAAACATCGAAACCCTTCAGACCTATCAGAACAACCCCGCGGCGCTGGGGCAGATCTCCGGCCTCCTCCAGGAGGAGAATGCCTTGCTTGCCAAGCAAGCCGCGGAGGTAATGGCGAGCATTCCCGACCAGATCACCTCGAGTGAGTACATCCTTGTCGCCAACGCCCTCATGAATTCGAACCTCGTCGACAAGGCCTCGGAGCTCTACGAACGGGCGGAGACGGTAGTCAAAGATGCGAACGACGGCGTGAGCATCCTCCGCTCTCGGGCAGCCCTCTACTTCCTCCAAGGCAACTTCAAGGCCGGCCGGGACACCTACGATCGGGCCCTGGGCATCTTCAAGAGTCAGCCTTCGCGGAACCGCTGGTATGAAGAGACGACCCATGCGCAGACCGAGATGCTTTGGGCCCAGACGGAAATGGGCCAGAAGCAGTGCCCGGAGGCCAAGACGCACATCGCAAGCGCCCGCGGGCACATAGCGCCGTTCCTGGTCCAGGGCTTGCCCAATCCCTTGGATCTACAGATTACGCAGACCGAGAATTATCTCAGGTCACTCTGCCCGTAGCCGGTTCCCGGGGATCGGGCGGCGGGAGGGTCCCCCTCTCCCGCCGCTTCGCGGCCCTGTCTTCTCCCCCCGTGCTACCCTTCCCGGGTACCGTCGCACCGCGTTCTCCCCAGGTCATCCGATCCGCCTTCCCCGGAGGGGCGCCATGCAGGTCATCTATGTGCTGGGCCTCGCGTTCACCGCGGCCGCGGCGATCGACGCCCTGCGCCAGGGGCGGACCCCGTGGCTGTTTCTCATCCTCTTCTTCCCCACGATCGGGGCGGCAATCTACTTCGTCACCGAGTATGGGGTGAGATCGCTGCCGCGTTTCGTCTCGACCCTGCAACCGGTCTCCGCCAGGGAGCTCGAAGAGGCAGCTCTGAACGTCCGGCGGCTCGACACCGCGAACGCCTGGACCGAGTACGCCTCACTCCTCCGCCGGAGAGGGCGGAAGGCGGAGGCTCTGGCGGCGGCGGGGAAGGCGGTCGAGCGCGACCGGGAGAGCCTGGACGCGCGCTACGAGATGGGCCGGAGCCTCCTCGCAGCCGGCCGCCCGCAGGAGGCGGTCCCCGCCCTCCGGCAGGCGCTCTCCCGCAACCGCTACGTGGAGAACGGGGAGGGGCTCTTCGCGCTCGCTCTCGCCGAGGACCAGAGCGGCGACTTGAAGGCCGCCCTCGCCACCCTGGAGGACCTGATCACCCGCCACGCCACCCCGCCCTTCCTCTGGGAGCTCGCCCGGGTCCAGGAGGCGACCGGCGACCGGGCGGCCGCCACGGCCACCCTGGAGCGGCTGATCGACGACGCCAACTACGTCCCCGCCTACCTGCGCCGGAGCGTCCGCCCCTGGGTCCGCCGGGCGCAGAAGCGCCGGCGTGAGCTCCAAGCGTCGCACTAGCTCGAACGCTAAAAGCGGAAGAAGCCGCAGATGTCGAGCGACTCGTCTGGCGGTGCGGCAGTCAGTCGGGTCGTAAGTCCGCTGGATTTCGCCTCGAATCCCAGATCCGCAGGAGCCAGATCCAGTCATCGTCGATTCGGAAGATGATGCGGTGAGGACCGCAGACCCAGTGCCTGTATCGCCGGCGGGGTAAAGAGATCCGAGGCCACAGCCCCTGCCTCGGGATGAGCTTCTATGTGGTCCAACGCTTGAAGGATGTCTGTCGCGAATCGCCGGGCGGCGCTCGGGCTCTTTTTTTCCAAGTAGGTGTAGGCGGCCTGGAGGTCAAGATCCGCCAGTCGCGACCAGCGGACCGGCCGCCTTCGGCTAACCAGAGGACCACCGCTTCAGCTTCTCCACAACCGCGGAGCTTTCAACCCAGTTGCCTTCGGTGATGTCCTGCTCTGCTTCTTCGACGGCCCGCTGCAGCTCGAGGCGTTCGGACGAGATCTGGAGATCCTCGAAGGCTTCGACCGAGAGGAGAACGGCCACGCCTCGGCCTTCACGGGTCAGCACCACCGGTCGTCCCGTCGAGCGGGCCTGCTGAAGCACCTCCGACACCTGAGTCTCGAGGTCGGAGAGGGGACGGAGATCTTCACTGAGCTTGACGCGAGCCATTTCGTTTCCTCCAGCGAGATGGATTCTATCCCGCTCTGCCCGCCCGCCTCTCCCTTCGAACGCCGAAATCCTGCGTTTCGTCCCTTCCTGCTAAAATATCCAGCCGCAAGACGACCGCCCTCCAATCCCAATCGTGATGTTCCGATTCCTCCACGCCGCCGACATCCACCTCGACAGCCCCCTGCGCGGCCTGGAGCGCTACTCCGGAGCGCCCGTCGACGAGATCCGCGGCGCCACCCGGCGGGCGTTCGAGAACCTGGTGGCCCTGGCGATCGAGGAGGAGGTGGCGTTCGTCCTTCTCGCCGGCGACCTCTACGACGGCGACTGGAAGGACTACAACACGGGGCTCTTCTTCTCGGCCCAGATGGCCCGGCTGGGGGAGGCGGGAATCCGCGCCTTCCTCGTCGCCGGCAACCACGACGCGCAGAGCCAGATCACCAAGGTTCTGCGGCCGCCAGCGAACGTCAAGGTGTTCGCCACCAAGCGTCCGGAGACGGAGGTGCTGGCGGATCTCGGGGTCGCCATCCATGGCCAGGGGTTCGCCCATGCGGTGGTCTCAGACGACCTCGCCGCCGGCTTCCCGCGGCCGGTGCCCCACCTGTTCAACCTCGGTCTCCTCCATACCAGCCTCGACGGCCGGCCGGGCCATGCGGCGTACGCTCCCTGTACGGTCGACGGTCTGCGCTCCCGCGGCTACCAGTACTGGGCTCTCGGGCATGTCCACGAGCGCGAGGTGGTGGCGGAAGATCCCTGGATCGTCTTTCCGGGCAACCTGCAGGGCCGGCATGCGCGGGAGACCGGCGCCAAGGGGGCCACCCTGGTCACCGTCGACGACCCCGGGCGGCAGGGCGGGGTCACCTTAGAGCACCGCGACCTCGACGTCTTCCGCTGGGCGGTCTCTCCTGTCGATCTGGCGGCGGCTGGGACCGCGAGCGAGGCCCTGGAGCGGGTGCGCGGTGCCTTGGAGCGCGAGCTCGCTGGCGCCGACGGCCGCCCGCTGGCCGTGCGCTTGCGCCTCCGGGGAGCCTGCCCGGTCCACGCCGATCTCGTCGGGGCCGCCGATCACTGGCGCGAGGAGCTCCGCTCGCTCGCCAACGGCTTCGGGGCCGGGGCCCTGTGGATCGAGAAGGTGCTCTTCGAGACCCGCCCCGCGGCGGACGCCGCGGACGCGGCGGCCTGCCTCGACCGCGAGGATGCCCTGGGCGGTCTGCTCCGCACGGTGCGCGATCTGGAGGCTGGGGACGAGGAGCTGGCGGCGCTCGCCGCCGGTTTCGCCGAGCTCAAGGCCAAGCTCCCGGCCGAGCTGTTCGCCGATCCGGACCCGGAGACCCTCGATCCCACCCGGCCGGAGCGGCTGCGCGGCCTGCTCGCCGAGGTAAAGGATCTGCTCCTCGCCCGGCTCCTCGCCGCTCCCGAGGCCCTGGAGACCGCGGAGAGCCCCGAGCCTTGAGGCTCCTCGAACTGCATCTGAAGGCGTTCGGCCCGTTCACCGATCGCCGGCTCGACCTCTCGGGCGGCGAGCAGGGTTTGCAGCTGATCTTCGGCCCCAACGAGGCCGGGAAGAGCTCGGCGCTCCGGGCGCTCAAGGCCCTCCTCTACGGCTTCCCCGCCAGGAGCGGCGACGATTTCCTCCACCCCTACGACCAGCTGCGGGTCGGCGCCCGGCTGCGCTTCAAAGACGGCGCGGAGCTGGAGCTGCTGCGGCGGAAGGGCAAGAAGAGCACCCTCCTCGCCGCCGACGGCGAGACGCCCATCAACGGCGTCGACGGTCTGCGGCTCGACCGCTGTCTCCAGGGGATCGACGAGGCGCTCTTCTCCTCTCTCTTCGGACTCGGCCACGACGGCCTGGTCGCCGGGGGGAGAGAGCTGCTGGCCCAGAAGGGGGACGTCGGGCAGGCCCTCTTCGCCGCCGGCCTGGGCACCCGCAACCTGCGCCAGGTCCTGGAGGGGTTGGACGCCGAGGCCGAGGCCCTCTTTCTCCCCCGGGGCTTAAAGCCGCGGATCAACCAGGGGATCGCCGAGCACCGCGACTCGAAGCGGGCCTTGGCGGAGCTCTCGCTCTCCGGCCGCGACTGGGAGGGGAAGCGCCAGGAGCTGGAGAAGAAGCGCGCCGACTCCGCCGGCCTCGAAGGCGAGCTGGCGGTGCGGAAGACCGAGCGCAACCGGCTCCAGCGCATCCGCCGGGTCCAGGCCCGGCTGGGCGAGCGGCGGGACCTCGTGAGCCGCCGGGAGGAGTTGGGGGAGGTGATCGCGCTGCCCCCCGAGTTCGGAGAGAGCCGGCGGCAGACCGGAGAGGCGCTCCGGGCGGCGGTCGACACCGGTGCCCGCGCCGCGGCCCAGCTGGAGGAGGTGCGGCAGGAGGCGGCCGCTCTGACCCTCTCCCGGACCGTCCTCGATCAGGCCGAGACCGTCGAGCGTCTCCACCAGGGGGTCGCGCTCTACACCAAGGGGATCGCCGACCGCTCGCGGCTGCTCGGCGAGCACGGCGAGCTCCTCGCCACGGCCGAGCGGCGGCTCGACGACCTGCGGCCCGGCCTCACGGTGGCGGAGGCCGAGGCGCTCCGGCCCGCCCTCGACCGCTGGCTGCGGATCCAGGAGCTGGGCAACCAGCGCCAGGCGCTGTGGAACGGGAGAAGTCAGGCGGAGAGCGAGGCCGCCGAGGCGGAGCGGGCGCTCGCCGCGGCCGATGGCGCGGTGGCGGCCCTCCCCGCCCAGCGGGAGGCGAGCGCTCTCCGCCGCCGCCTCGCGGCAGCGCGGAAGAGCGGCGATCTCGACCGCACCCTGGCCGAGGCCGCCGATGCCCTCGATCGCGAGGAGGAGCAGCTCCGGCTCGACCTCGGCCGGCTCGGCCTCTGGCGGGGACGCCCGAGGCGCTGGAGGCGCTCCCCGTCCCCGGCGAGGAGACCCTGCGGCGATTCGCGGAAGACTTCGAGGCTTCCGCCGGGGACCGCCGCGCTCTCGCCCAGCAGCTCGGCACGGCTCGCGCCGAGTTGGCGGAGGCGGAACGGCGGCTGGACGAGATCCGCCGCGCCGGCGCCGTCCCCACCGAGGAGGAGATGAACGCGGCGCGGGCGCGCCGCGACGCCGGCTGGGGTCTCGTCCGCCGGGCCTGGCTGGAGGGGGAGGCCGTGGCGGCTGACCCCGCCGCCTACGAGCGGAGCGTGGGAGAGGCGGACGACCTCGCCGACCGCCTGCGTCGGGAGGCCGGCCGGGTCGAGGAGCAGGCGCAGCTCCTCGCCCGCCGGGACCAGCAGCGCCGGACCGCCGCGGAGCTGGAAGCGGGCGAGGCCCGGGCCGCGGGGGAGGCGGGCGACGCTCGCCGCCGCCTGGCAGGCGCTCTGGCAGCCCTGCGGCATCGAGCCGCTCCCGCCGCGCGAGATGCACCCGGCCTGGACCCACCGGCAGGAGAAGCTCCGCGCCCGCGCCGAAGCCCTGCGGGTGGAGCGCCGCCGCATCGAGGGCCTCCGCGCCACCCGGGCCGAGCACCGCGCTCGCCATCCTCCGCGAGCTGGCGGCCGCGGGGGGTGGCCCGGAGCTGGAGGGCGAGACGCTCGAACCTCTCCTCGCCGAGGGGGAGGAGCGGGTGCGGGCCCTGGAGGGGGAGGCCGCCGAGCGGGTCCGGGTCACCGCCGCCCGGCGGGACGCCGAGGTTCGGGTCGCCGAAGCCCGGGAGGCTGAAGCGACCGCGCTCGCCGTCCTGGAGCGCTGGCAGGCCGACTGGGGAGAGGCCATCCAGGGTCTCGGTCTCGACCGGGAGGCCCGGCCCGCGGAGGCCGTCCGCGTCGTCGAGACTTTGCGTGCCGCCTTCGCGAGCCTGGGGGACGCCGCCAAGCTGGCCCGCCGGATCTCCGGCATCGAGCGCGATCTGGAGACCTTCCGCGCCTCGGTCCGCGCCCTGGCGCTCCAGGTGGCGCCGGATCTCGCCGAGCGGCCGGCCGAGCAGGCCGCCGTGCAGCTCCAGGCCCACTGGACCGACGCCCGCCGGCGCTCCGACCTCCGCCAGGAGCTCGACCGCCAGACCGCCAAGCTCGCGGAGGAGGTGCGGGCCGCCGAGACTGCCCGCCGGACCCTGGAGGGCCGCCTCGCCCGGCTGGTCCAAGCGGCGGGCTGCGCCGACGCTTCCGGTTTGGAGGAGGCCGAGCGGCGCTCCGCCCAGCTGGCGGAGGTGCTGGACGGCCTGACGCGCACCGAGCGCCAGCTCCTCGCCGACGGCGAGGGGCTGACCCTGGCCGAGCTGGAAGCCGAGGCGGGGGGGATCGAGGCCGACGCGCTGCCCGGCCGGATCGAGCAGCTCGACGGCGAGATCGAGGACCTGGAGGCGCGCTCCCGGGAGCTGCGGGAGGAGTTGGGGCAGGGGCAGGAGGAACTGCGGCAGAGGACCGGCGAGAAGGCCGGCGGCGGGGCGGCGCGGGAGGCCGAGCGCTCCCAGGAGATCCTCGCCGGCCTCCGGGAGAACGTCCGCCGCTACACCCGGGTCCGGCTCGCCGGCATCGTGCTCCGCCGGGAGATCGAGCGCTACCGGGCCGAGAACCAGGATCCGCTCTTAAGCCGCGCCGCCGAGCACTTCGCCACCCTCACTCTCGACCGCTACAGCGCTCTGCGCAGCGACTTCGACGAGCGCGACGAGCCCGTCCTCGTGGGGGTGCGCCGGGACGGCCGCCGGGTCCGGGTCGAGGGGATGAGCGATGGCACCCGGGACCAGCTCTATCTCGCCCTCCGCCTGGCCACCCTCGAGCGCTATCTCGATCCCGCCGGCCATCCCGGCGGTCCCGGGCATCCCGGCCATCCCGAGCCCCTCCCCTTCGTCGTCGACGACATCCTCGTCAACTTCGACGACGAGCGGAGCGCCGCCACCTTGAAGGTCCTGGCCGAGCTGTCGCGTAAGACCCAGGTCATCCTCTTCACCCACCACGCCCACCTCCGCGACTTGGCGGCCGGCCTTACGAACGGGGCCGGGGTGTTCGTGCGGGAGCTGGAGTAGGACAGATTCTTGCTTAAGAGAAAGTCCTGATCCATAGCAGCGGGACCGAGCGCCTTCGCTCGCCCGCTGCCCACCACGAATGTCTTCTGTAAGGAGTCCGTACGATGAAGAGCAAAAAGTTGGCAAGAGGCTTGGGCTGGTTCAGCATCGGCTTGGGAGCGACCCAGCTGTTGGCCCCGCGATGGCTGGGACGGCAGATCGGCGTTGGCGAGAAGACCGGGATTCTCCGCGCCCTGGGAGCCCGTGAGGCGCTCACGGGGTTGACGCTCTTGGTGCCGGCCAAAGAGCAGCGGAAAATCGGCATGTGGGGGAGGGTGGTGGGAGACGTGATGGATGTCGCGCTCTTGGCGGCGGCACTGCGGTCGGACCGCGCTCAGCGGGGCCGGGTTGCCGGCGCCACCGGCATGGTGCTGGGCGTCGGCCTGCTCGATCTGTTCTGCGCCCGGAAGGTCTCAGGAACTCAACCGGCCTGAGCCCGAGGAGGGGGGCTTCGGCCCCCCCTTGCGCCCCAGGCGTTCCGGCGGCAGAGCTACCCGGCCGGGCAGCCGCCGTACTGCTTCCACAGATCGTGGGCCGGCCAGCGCTTCACGCTGTCGACCGCTTTCCACATCCCGGCGTCCAACTCTCCGTCGAAGCGATCCGAGCTCTTCGGCCGGGAGTTGAAGAAGGCGACCCAGGTGAGCCCGTGGTTCGCCCTCACCATGAGGGTCTCCGTGCCGTCCAGGGAACCGAGGTGCCACCAGTTCGCGTCCCCGCCTGCCGGCCGCACCTGCCACCCCATCCCATACCAGCTGTCCGCCCCCACCGCGACCGGCGGGGCGGGACGGGCGACCATCTGCCGGATCGACGCCGGGCGGAGAATCCGCGGCGGATGGCTCTGGCCGCCGACCGCATCGACGAAGCGGGCCATCTCGATCGTCGAGGCGATCCAGCCGCCGTGCGAGTCCATCGCCTCGATCGACCAACCGCCATAGGGCCAGGGCACCTGGGACGGCTGGCCGGGGAAGACGGAGGAAGCGAGGCCCATACCGGGAAAACCGTAGTAATGCACCTCTCCCGGCGCCCGGTCCTGGAGGAGGGTATGGCAGAGGCGCATGCAGGCGATCCCGGCCGGCCGCAGGATGTGGGTCCGGACGTACTCCTCATAGCGCTGACCGGAGGCCCTCTCGACGATGCGGCCCAGCACGCAGTAGCCGAAATTTGAGTAGGCATAGCGCGTTCCGGGGGCGAACTGCAGGGGCTTGCCCAGCATGTAGCGGATGATGTCCTCAGGCTGAGCCGGACCGGGAACCCCCCATCTCCCGGGCGATCGCTTTCGACCGGAACATGGGATCAAAGCTCTGGTCGCTGTCCCAGCCCCCGGTGTGCTGGAGGAGCTGGCGGAGGGTGATCCGATCGAGCCGCGGATCGGCCCGCTCCCCGTCGCGAGGTTTTAGGTCGAGCCGAGCGAACGCCGGCTCGTCGAGCCGCAGCCGGCCGTCCTCCACCAGCTTGAGAACGGCGGCGGCGGTGAGCGACTTGGAAAGGCTGGCGATGCGAAAGAGCGAGTCGGGCAGGACCCGCCGGCGCCCCTCCCGGTCGGCCCATCCATACCCCCTGGCGAGCACCAACCGCCCATCCTTGACGACCGCGAGGGAGCCTCCGGGGACCTGAAACTTCTCCATCAGGTGGAGAACGATGCGGTCGAAGGAGGCGAGGTCCGGGACGTCGATCCCGGTCACCGGTATCCCTGCCTCCGGCTGGCTACGCGGGGCTGGAGCGCTGCCCAGGAGGAGCGTCAGTAGAACGATCGAAGTCGATACCGCGAGGAGGGCGCGTCCAGCTCGATGTCCGGTCATTTCGATCCTCGGAATTCGGCGAACAGGTTCGACTTCCAGTGTATGCCAAGGCACAGGGCTGGAGCTTGCTATACTCAGAGCAGATCCTATGCTCCCCATCGCTCCTTTCCCGCGTCTCCGCCTTAAGGCGGCCGTCCTGGTCCTGGTGTCCTGCCTGCTCGCGGCGACAGCGCTGGCTGCTCCGGCACCGATGGCCCCGAGCCAGGCGCACCGCGAGGTCTTCCACGTCCGGGTCTCCTCGATCGTCCATCCGGTATCGGCGGAGCTCGTCGTGGATGCGATCCACGCGGCCGACGCGGCAGGGGCCACGGCCCTGGTGATCGAGCTCGACACGCCGGGCGGCCTCATGACGTCGATGCGCGAGATCTCGACCGCCATGCTGTCGGCGAAGACCCCGATCGTCGTCTATGTCTCGCCGCAGGGGGCCCAGGCGGCTTCGGCCGGCTTCTTCCTCCTCATGGCGGCGGACGTCGCGGCGATGGCGCCGGGGACCAACGCCGGGGCGGCCCACCCCGTGGGCAGCCGGGGGGAGACGATCGAGGGGACCCTGGGCCAGAAGGTGGAGCAGGACGCGGCGGCCTCGATGCGCTCGCTCGCCACCCGGAGCGGCAGAAACGTCGCCCTGGCCGAGGAGGCGGTGCTCAAGAGCCGCTCGTTCTCGGCCGACGAGGCGCTCGCCGGGCACCTGATCGATCTCGTCGCTCCCAACCTCCCGGCGCTCCTCGCCAAGCTCGACGGCCGGCAGGTGAAGAAGGGCGAAGGGACCCTGACCTTGAGGACCGCCGAGGCGCCGCTTCAGGAAGTGACGATGTCGCCCCTCAGGAAGCTCCTGGCGACGATCGCCGATCCCAACATCGCCTACGTGCTGCTGACCTTAGGCACCCTCGGTCTCTTCTTCGAGCTGATGAACCCGGGCGCCATCCTGCCCGGGGTGGTGGGGGGGATCTGCCTCATCCTCGGCTTTTTTGCCCTGTCGGTCCTGCCGGTCGACTACGCGGGAGTCGCCCTCCTCCTCCTGGCGCTCCTCTTCTTCATCGCCGAGATCAAGATTTCGAGCCATGGCATGCTCGCCGTCGCCGGCATCGTCGCGCTCGTTTTAGGCTCGCTCATGCTCTTCAAGAGCCCGGAGCCGGCGCTCCGGGTCAGCCTGAACGTCATCGTGACCTTGGCCACCTTCTCGGCCCTGGTGGTCGGCTTTCTCTCCTATATGGTCATGCGCACCCACCAGCTGCCGGTGCGGACCGGGGTCGAAGGGCTCGCGAGCGAGGTGGCGACGGCGCGGACGCCGCTCAGCCCGCGGGGCAAGGTGTTCGTCCACGGCGAGATCTGGGACGCCGTGCTCGAAGCGGGCGGCCGGGCGGTGGCGGCAGGGGAGCCGGTCGAGGTGGTCAACATGCAGGATCTGACGTTGACGGTGCGGCCACTGCGGCCCGCCGTGACGACATCGACAGCCTCGGCGATATCGCCGACACCGGCAGCATGAGGTAGGAGAAAAGGGGTTCGCGATGCAGCTCTATGGGATCGTCCTGGTCGTCGTCATCGGCCTGTTTCTGTTTTCGCGCTGGGTGAACGTTTTGAACGAGTACGAGCGCGCCGTCACCTTCTGGCTCGGCCGCCTGTCGCGCCAGGCGAAGGGGCCGGGGCTCGTCCTCATCTTCTGGCCCTTCGAGCGGATGATCAAGATCTCGCTCCGGACCGTCGTCCACAACGTGCCGCCGCAGGACGTCATCACCCGCGACAACGTCTCGGTCAAGGTGAGCGCCGTCGTCTACTTCCGAGTGGTCGATCCGAGCCGGGCGGTGGTCGCGGTCGAGAACTACTTCAACGCCACGAGCCAGATCGCCCAGACCACCCTGCGCTCGGTTTTGGGCCAGGTCGACCTCGACGCCCTCCTTTCGGAGCGGGACAAGCTCAACCTCCAGCTGCAGGACATCATCGACCGCCACACCGAGCCCTGGGGGATCAAGGTCTCGGCGGTGGAGGTCAAGGACGTCGACCTGCCGCAGGAGATGCAGCGGGCGATGGCGCGCCAGGCGGAGGCGGAGCGCGAGAAGCGCGGTAAGATCATCCACGCTGCGGGCGAGCTCGAGGCTTCGGTCAAGCTCGCCGAGGCGGCGGAGATCATCGCCTCGAACCCCGTGACCTTGCAGCTGCGCTACCTCCAGACGTTGACCGAGATCGCCTCGGAGAAGAACTCGACGATCATCTTCCCGCTGCCCATCGAGATGATGAAAGCGTTTTTCCCCCGCGGGCGAGCGGAGTAAGGATTGTCGTGACGGAACCGCACCACGAGCCCAGCTACTACGAGATCGCCCTGACCAACCGTCAGGTCGTCGTCGCCTTCGTCATCCTCCTCGCCTGCCTGCTCGCCGCCTTCTTCTCGGGCGTCTGGATCGGCCGCGGCGGCATCGATCCGCGCCGCGACCAGATGGTGCGCGCCACCCCGCCGCCGCAGCCCTCGGCCGAGGGGCGGAACTTGGAGGAGCTCAAGTTCTTCGCCGACCGGCCGAACAAGAAGGCTGGCAAATCGACCGAAAAGCCGACGGACAAGCCGGCTGAAAAGCCGGAGGAGAAGCCGGCCGAAGCCGCGGCGGCGGCCACCCCCGCCCCGGCGCCGGACGCCGGCGCGGCGGGGACGACCCTCCAGCAGGACCTCGAACCGCCCGCCCGGAGCGCCCCTCCGGCCCGCTCGCCGCGGACGCCCCGGCCCGCTCCGGCGCCCGTCGTGCGGTCGACTCCGCCCGCCCCGGTCCGCGAGGAGCCCGCCGAGGAGCCGGCCCGCCCGGAGCCGGTGCAGCCCCGCTCTGTGGAGCGGGCTTCCTCATCCCAGCCCGGCTCTGGCTCGGCGGGCGGGCCGGGCTCCGTCGTCATCCAGGTCTTCGCTTCCGCCGACCAGGCCGAGGCGGGCCGGGTGCGCGACCGCCTCTCGAAGGGGGGGCAGGCGGCGTTCCTGTCGCCCTTGACGGTCGAGGGCCGCACTATGTACCGGGTGCGCATCGGTCCCTTCGCCAACCGCCCGAAGGCCCAGGTGGTGGCCGAGAAGGTGCGGAAGAACTTCAAGCTCGACACCTGGTTGACGCAGTAGGCGGCGGAGAAGGCCCCCCTCTCCTTGCGACGCCTCCTCTGGCCCCTCGCCGCCGCGGTCTCGGGTGCGCTCTGGGCCCTCTGCTTCGGCCGCCAGTCGCTGCCGGTCGCCTCCTTTCTCGCCCTGGCGCCGCTCGTCCTCCTCATGCAGGCCCGGCGCCCCGGCTGGCTGGGATGGCTTCACGGCTTCGTCTACTGGATGACCGCGCTCTGGTGGATACCGCCCACCCTCGTGACCTACGGGCGGATGCCGTTCCCCGCCGCGGTCCCTCTGGTCGGGCTTTTAGCCGCCTATTTAGCCCTCTTTCATGCCGCCTTTGCCGGTTTTGGCGCCTGGATCTGGCGGCGCGATCGTCTCGGGGGTCTCCTCCCCTGGCTCGGCCTGCCGGCGCTCTGGGTCGCCCTCGAATGGCTGCGCACCTATCTCGGCGGCGGCTTCCCCTGGAACCTCGCGGCCTACGCCTGGACCGACGTGCCCGGCGCCCTGCCGCTCTCGGCCGCCCTCGGTGCCTACGGCATCTCCTTTCTCCTCGTCTTCGCCGCTACCGGTGTGGCCCTCGGCGTCACCCGCCGCCGCTGGGAGCCGCTCGCCGCCGGTTTCGCCGTCCCCCTCCTGCTGCTCGCCCTCGGCGGGCGCTGGGGAACCCGCTTCGAGGTCGGCCGGTTCGAGCGCCTGGCGGAGAACCCGGGAACGCCGATCCGGCTTTTACAGCCGAACATCGCGAACCTCACCGCCTGGGACGAGGGGCTGGCGCTCCGCAACTACCGGCAGGTGCTCGACCTCTCCCGCGCCGCCTGCCAGGAGGGGGCGCTCGTGGTCCTCCCCGAGAGCGCCACCTGGCCGTTCTCCTTCGAGCGCGATCCCGACGTCCGGCGCGACCTCCAGGAGCTCGTCCGGAGCGGCTGCACGGTGCTCTTCAACTCCGATCACGCGGAGAAGAACTTCCTCTACAACTCGGCCTATCTGCTCTCCCCAGCGGGGACGACGGCGCGCTACGATAAGCGCCACCTCGTCCCCTTCGGCGAGTACGTCCCCTTCCGCGGGGTGTTCTCGTTCGTCGACAAGCTCTCCCGGGAGGCGGGGGAGTACCGGCCGGGGGAGACCGCCCGGCTTCTCCCCTGGGGGGACGAACGTCTGGGGATAGCGATCTGCTACGAGGTGGTCTTCCCCGAGGAGGTGGCGGATCTCGCGCGCTCCGGGGCCACGGTCCTGGTGACGATCACCAACGACGCCTGGTACGGCGACACCGCCGCCCCCTGGCAGCACTTCCGCGCCGCCCGCTTCCGGGCCGCGGAGAACCGCCGCCCCATGCTCCGGGCGGCGATCACCGGCATCTCCGCTCTCATCGCCCCGGACGGCTCGGTGCGCACCGCGATCGGCCCCTTCAGAGAGGGGGTGATCCGCGGCCGGGTGCTGGGGGAGCGCGAGCTCTCCCCTTTCGCGCGCTGCCCCTGGCTGGTGCCGATGCTCTCGACCATCTTCGCGCTCGCGGCGCTCGTCGTCGCCGGCAGGGCTCGCTGGCGTGCGGCGGCTTCCCGCCAAGCCTCCGCGCCTTCCCACGACTCGACGGAACCCTCCGCCCTCGGCCGGTGAGGCCGCCCGTCCGTCACGGCACTGTCCGTTCAACGTACGAGGCAGCGCGCCAGATTTTCTTGGACCCTCTGAACATCCGATTCGAGGAGCCGACCGACCTGGCGAACGATCAATCGGCTGTCGATTGTGAAGAGCTTTAACCGTACCAGGCAGCGCTCGGTCAGTCCGACACTTTCGGGCTCTTCAATCCACGTATCGCCCCGCCAGATAGGCTCGGACTTGGTTGTGATCATGGCCAGGATCACATGTCCGCCGTCGTTGAAGGACCGCCGGCTCAAGACCAGAGCCGGCCGCCTTTTACTGCCTGCCCTCTCGGAGAAGGGAAAGGGAACGACCACCACCTGCCAGGGTTCAAAGGTCACGAAAGGCCTCTTCATCCTCGGGCGAGCTCCACTCATCGAGGGTTGCAGAGAGGGAGGCGTGGAAGGCGGCATCGAAGGGTTCGATCCGCTTCAACACGGCTTCCCCTTCACGCACCTCATAACTTACGAGATCCCCCGCGCCGAGCCGCAGAAACTCCCGCACTTCGCTCGGGATCGTTACCTGCCCCTTGCTGGAAAGCCTGCTCGTGTATACCATGGCTCGCTCCTTGACGGTAAAGAGTAAAGATCAGGTGCTGATGAAGTCAAGGCTGACCCGCTTTTGGTATCATCCCCCCGAAAGGGAAACCCACCATGATCGCCTCCGAAGTCCAGCAACGCATCGACCAGCTCGCGGACCAGCTGCAGAACATCCGGGGGTATCTTTGAGGATACCGGCCTAGAACGGCGGCTCGCCGAGATCGACCACCAGCTCGAAGACGAAAAATTCTGGGACAGCCCGGCGAAGAGCGCCCCGGTCCTCCAGGAGCGGCGGGGGTTGGAACGCCGCCTGGAGACGTTGAAGCGGCTGCGCTCGGACGCCGAGGAGCTCACCGCCTGGCGCGAGCTGCTCGCCGAGGGGGAGGCCGACCCCGAGGTCGAGAAGTTCCTCGGCCGGCTGTCGGCCGAGCTCGAACGGCTGGAGCTCGAGCTCAAGCTCTCCGGCCCCGACGACGACAAGAACGCCATCGTCGTTATCCATCCCGGCGCCGGCGGCACCGAGTCGCAGGACTGGGCGGAAATGCTGCTCCGCATGTACCTGCGCTGGGCCGAGCGCAACGACTACGAGGTCGAGCTTCTCGAACGCCAGGACGGGGAGGAGGCGGGGATCAAGAGCGCCACCTTCGCCGTCCGCGGCGCCTACGCCTACGGGTACCTGTCGGGGGAGGCGGGGGTGCACCGGCTGGTGCGGATCAGCCCCTACGACTTCCAGGGCCGGCGGCACACCTCCTTCGCCTCGGTCGACGTCTATCCGGAGGTCGACGATACGGTCGAGATCGACGTCCAGGACAAGGACCTGCGGATCGACACCTACCGCTCGTCGGGGGCCGGCGGCCAGCACGTCAACAAGACCGAGTCGGCGGTGCGCATCACCCATATCCCGTCGGGGATCGTCGCCGCCTGCCAGAACGAGCGCAGCCAGATCAAGAACCGGGCGATGGCGATGAAGGTCCTGCGCTCGCGGCTCTACGACCGCGAGATGCAGAAGCGGGCCGCGGCGCAGGCCGAGCGCGAGGGCAAGAAGAAGGACAACGCCTGGGGGAGTCAGATCCGGAGCTACGTCCTCCACCCCTACCGGATGGTCAAGGACCACCGGACGGGCGCCGAGGTGGGCGACGCCGACAAGGTGCTCGACGGCACCCTCGACCCCTTCATCGAGGCCTGGTTGAGGGGGCAGATGGGGACGCCCGGAGAGATCCCCTCCTGACGCTCCGGCTCGACTACGTCTCGCCGCTCCCGCCGGTCCGTTCGGGGATCGCCGACTACAGCGTCGACCTCCTGCCCCACCTGGCGGCGCGGGCGGACGTGCGGCTGATTCGGCTCCCCGGCCAGCCCGTGGCCGAGGAGGTGGCGGCGCGCTGGCCCATGGCGTCCATCGAGGAGACCGGCGCCGGCGGGGACGGCGGGGATCGCCTGCCGCTCTACCAGATGGGGAACAACCGCTACCACGAGGCGATCCGCGAGCTGGCCCTCCGCATCCCCGGGGTACTGACCCTCCATGACGTCGTGCTCCATCACCTGCTCCTGGACATCACCCTCGGTCACGACGAGTTTCTCCCCTACCTGGACCTCCTCGCCCACGACCACGGCTGGATCGGGGAGGCGGTGGCGATGGCCAAGCGCTGGCACGCCTACGGCGAGGCGCCGGTCTTCTTCCTCCCCGCCCATCGCCGGCTCCTCCTCTCCCAGCGGGGGGTGCTCGTCCACAGCCCCTGGGCGGAACGGGTGGTCCGCGAGGAGTACCCGGAGGTGCGAGTGCGGGCGATCCCCATGGGAGTGCCGCTGCCGCCGGCCGCCGACACCCCCGCCGGGATCGCCGCCGGTCGGGAGCTGCGGCACCGGCTGGGCGTTCCGGAGGGCGTGCCGGTTTTAGGCTCCTTCGGCTTTCAGACCCCCATCAAGCGCACCGGCACGGCGATCGCGGCCTTGGCCGCCCCCGGCCTCGAACGGGTCCACCTGCTGATCGTGGGCGAGGCGGCGCAGGTGATGGATTTGGAAGGGGAGGCCCGGCGGGCAGGGGTGGCCGAGCGGGTCCACCTCGCCGGCTTCCTGCCCTACAGCGACTTCGAGGCGGCGATCGCCGCCACCGATCTCTGTCTCAACCTGCGCTACCCCTCGGCCGGGGAGACCTCGGCCTCCCTCCTCCGGGTGCTCGCCGCCGGCCGGCCGGCGGTGGTCTCCGACTACGCCCAGTTCGCCGATCTGCCGGAAGCGGTGGCGCTCCGGGTGCCCCTCGCGGAGCGCAGGGAGGACGAGGCCGCGGGGCTCGCCGAGCTGCTCCGGCGTCTCCTCGCCCACCCCGAGCGCCTGCGCGCCATGGGGGAGGCGGCGCGCGAGCATGTCCGCCGTCACCACGATCCAGAGCGCTCGGCGGCGGCGGTGCTCGCCGCCTGCGAGGAGTGGGGATCGCTCCCTCCCCCCGGGGCGTGGGACCGGGCGGTCCCGCCGCCGCCTTCGAGCGTCGCCTGGGGAGAGCTCCCGGGCGACCTCGAAGTCTCCGGCGCCGAGACGCCCTGGCCGGAGGGGGAGCGGCGCCGGATCGGCATCCGCCTCGTCAACCGGAGCTTCGCCCGCTGGCTGGCCGGCGACCGCGGACCGGGGGGGATGGCGGTCGTCGTCAAGCTCCTGGTGGGGAGCGAAGACGAGCCGGAGGACCTCCTGGGAAAGACCGGCCGCTGGCTCTCCCTGCCGCACGACCTGGCGCCGGGGGAGGAGATCCTTTTAGCGACCGAAGTGCGCCGCCCCCTCGGGCCGGCGCGGCTCCACGTCGAGCCCCACCTCTTCTCTGGCGGCCGCCTCTCGCTCCTGGGCGGTCCCACCTGGGAGCGCGAGCTGTGAAGGAAAGTCAACCTCCGGTGAAGCCGAGGATCGGGATCGCCGAAGCGCTGGGCTGGGCGGTGCTCGCGGCGCTCCTCCTCGCCACTCTCTGGGCCGCACTGCGCTTCGACCGCGCCGGCCGGCCGTCGCTGGTCGGCGACGAGGCGACCTACGCCATGCAGGCGGCGAGCCTCGCCTGGGACGGCGACCTCGCCTACCACCGGGCCGACTACGACCGTTTCGTCGCCCAGTGGGGGGGAAGCCCGACGGCCTCGTCCTCCAGAGCCGGGACTTCGGCAAGCACATCACCTACGGCAAGCCCTTCCTCTACGCCCTGGCGGTCGCCCCCTTCGTCCGCTTTTCGCCCATCCGCGGCGCCCTGGTGGCCAACGCCCTCTTCCTCGCCGCCGCGGCGCTCCTCGCCGCCCGGACCCTCCGCCAGCGGCTGGGCGGCGCCGCCCCCTTCTGGGTGGCGGTCCTCCTCTTCGCCTCGGTCTCCTTCGCCTACGTCTACTGGGTGCACGCCGACCTCTTCCTCTTCGCCGCCACCGCGGCCGGCTTCGCCCTCGTCTATTGGGACGACCGGTGGGACGACCGGTGGGACGACCGGCCGCGGGCGGCACCGTCTGCGAAGTTGGCCGATATCTACGAGGGGGAGGAGAGCGCACTCTGCTGGCCGGTTCTCCTCCGCTGGGCGGCGGCGGGGGTGCTCCTCGCCATTCCGGGCGCTTTCCGGCCGTTCTATCTGGCCCTCCTCCTGCCAGCGGCGCTGGCCGCGCTGACCGGGAAGGCCGGGCGGCGGGCGAGGTGGGCTGCCTTCTTCGCCCTGATCGCCGGGACCGTGGGGCTGCTCCTTCTCACCGGCCTCGTCCAGTGGCATGCCGGCGGCGCCTTCTCCGGCTACGGCGGGGAGCGCCAGGGCTTCTACCCGCGCACCGGCTACCCCGAGGTCGACTTCCCGGCCTCCGGCTGGGAGAGCTCGCTGCGGCACTGGGGCAACACCTCCTGGACTCAAGAAGGGGCGATCGATCCCTACTTCGACGGCCGGCTCTGGGCCTGGAACGCGCTCTACTTTTTCGTCGGCCGGAACATCGGGATCCTGCTCTATTTCCTGCCCCTCCTCCTCGGGTTCTTCGCCTTCTCGGGGGAGCGCGGGCGGTGGGCTCTCCCCTGGGCGGTCCTCCTCGCGGCCGGCGGCTTTCTCCTCGTGCGGCCGTTCAACTTCTACGGCGGCGGCGGGGCGATCGGCAACCGCTACTTCCTCCCTCTCTACCCGGCGCTCTGGTACCTCGCGGGGAAGGCCCGACAGTCCTCCTGGGTGACGCCGGCGCTCGCCGTCCTCGCCGGGGCGCTCGCCGCGCCGTTCCTCCTCCCTCTCTGGCAGCACCCCACGGCCTTTCCCATCGGGCCGGACGGCCGCTACCGGCACGTCGCGGAATTCGCCTCCCGGAACTTCCCCTATGAAACCACCCAGAGCCACATCCCGGGCGGGCAGGACTCCTCCCACGACGGTCTCTGGGTCAAGCTCCTGGACGACAACATGGGGCGGATCGGCGAGGCCGAGAGCCTCCTCGGGGACGCCCGCGGGGAGGTCCTCGTGGGGAGCCCGGAGCCGCTCCGCGGGCTCCTCGTCGTCTGCGATCCGCGGGCCCCTACCCGGCTCGAATCGGGGGGAGAGACGCTCCGTCCGAGCCTCCTGCGGCCGAACGGCACCGTCGTCTTCGCGATCGAGCTCGGGAAGCCCAAGGCCATCCACCCCATGTGGTGGACCCGGCAACCCTACTATCTCTATCAATTGGACCTCCGCCTCCCCGGGGCGCCCAGGACGCCGATCGGGATGCGGCTCCTGCCCGAGCGGAATCTGACAAAATTGGGCGGGGAGGGATGATGGAGACGCCCAAGCGGACCTGGATTCTGGCCTTGCGGGAGCGCCTCGCCTCGCCGTCGCCGCAGCGCCTGGCGCCCTCCGAGGCGCGGCAGGCGGCGGTCCTCGTGCCGCTCTATGTCGACGCCTCTGAGCTGTGGACGATCCTCACCCTGCGGACCGACACCCTGCCGCGCCACCGGAGCCAGATCGCCTTTCCCGGCGGTAGCCGGGAGGTGGGGGAGGACGCCTGGACGGCGGCGCTCCGAGAGACCCACGAGGAGATCGGGATCGATCCCACGAAGGTCCTCCGCCTGGGAGAGCTCGACGAGGTGGACGTCCCCTCGGGGTTCAGCATCATCCCCTGCGTGGGGGCGGTCCCCTTCCCCTACGAGACCCGGCCCAACGAGGCCGAGATCGCCGAGGTCTTCAGCATCCCCCTCTCCGCCTTCGCAAATCCCAGGGTGGTTGAGGAGCGGCAGGTCGAGATCGAGGGCGCCGTGCGGAGCCTCCGGATCTACCACGTCGGCCGCCGCCAGATCTGGGGCGCGACCGCCCGCATCCTCCAGAACCTGCTCGTCCGGGTGGGCTTGGAGAGCGGGACCGAAAACTAGGACGCCAGAAACTCTTCCCCTCCCCGTGCGTAGGACAGGCCATGCGAACCCCAGCACGGGTGGCGGTGCTCCTTGTTTTCATGATTGCAACAACTTGCGGCCTTCGGGCCGAGCAAACGCCGACGCCAACGCCGCGGCTCGCGATCCGCCGGGCCACGGGCCCCATCACGATCGACGGCGACCTCTCCGAGGCTGCCTGGAAGGATGCCGTCCGGATCGACACTTTCTGGGAGACCAAAAAAGGCGATGCGGTCCAGCCGCCGGTCGCGACCGTGGCCCATCTCGCCTATGACGAGCGCTACTTCTACGCCGCCTTCGAGTTCGCCGATCCCCACCCCGAGGCCATCCGCGCTCCCCTGGGGGACCATGACGCCGTCGGCGGCGACACCGACTACGGCGGGGTGATCCTGGATGCCCGGAACGACGGCAAGACCGCCGTCCTCTTTCTCGCCAATCCGCGAAACGTCCAATACGACGCCCTGACCAACGACGCCTCCGGCGAGGACTCCTCGCCCGACTATTTCTGGGACTCGGCGGCGCGGATCACCAAGGAGGGCTGGGTGCTCGAGATGCGCATCCCTTTTTCATCGCTCCGCTACGGCAAGAGCGATCCGCAGACCTGGGGCATCCTCCTCTATCGCAACTACCCGCGCGACTTCCACTACCAGATGTTCTCCGCCCCTATCGCGCACGGCTCGAACTGCTTCATCTGCCACGAGAACAAGCTCGACGGCCTCTCCGGGCTCCCCCCAGGCGGGCACCTGGTGGTAGCGCCCTACGGCACGGCGGGGGAGAGCGCCGCTCCGGAAGGCGGCCTCGGCACCCCGCTCCACAACGGCCCAGTGAGAGAGCGGGCCGGGGTCGACGTCAAATGGAGCCCGAGCGCCGACAGCGCCATTGACGCCACCTTCCACCCCGACTTCTCCCAGGTCGAGTCCGACGTGGCGCAGATCTCGACCGACCAGCGCTTCGCCCTCTTCTATCCGGAGAAGCGCCCGTTCTTTTTGGAGGGGCTCGACCTCTTCCAGACCCCTCTCCAGGCGGTCTACACCCGTACCGTGACCTCGCCGGCCTGGGGGGTGCGGGCCACCGGCAAGCTCGGGGAGAGCGCCTACACCTTCCTGGTGACCGAGGACCGCGGGGGCGGCAGCGTCGTCCTCCCCGGCCCGGTCTCTTCCTCCTTCGCCGACCAGGACTTCTCGTCGACCGTGACGGTCGGCCGCTTTCGCCGCGAGTCCGGCGGCTCCTTTGCGAGCTTCCTGGTGACCGACCGCGAGATCGAAGGCGGCGCCCACAGCCGGGTGCTGGGGCCGGACTTCCGCTGGCACCCGAACGATCGCGACTCGGTGAACGGCCAGTTCCTCCTCTCCGACACGGTGACCCCGGACCGGCCCGATCTCGCCGCCGAGTGGAACGGCCAGCACTTCGCCTCGCACGCCGCCGATGTCAACTGGAACCATGCCACCCGCACCTGGGACTTCTTTACGGAGTGGAAGGACATCGGCAAAGGCTTCCGCGCCGACGTCGGCTTCCTCCCCCAGGTCGGCATTCGCGACGCGACGAGCGAGGCGGGCCGGTCGTTCTACCCGCAGTCCGGTTTCTTCAGCCGCTGGCGCCCCTTCGTCAACGAGCACTACACCTCGGGTCAGGACGGCGATTTGATCTTCCGCCAGATCGGCCTCGGCACCGAGTTCGACGGGCGGTTCAACAGTTTCTCCCGGGTGAGCTACCGGTGGGAGCGGGTGCGGGCGGGCAACCGCATCCTCGAACGGCCGCACATCGAGACCTACTTCGAGATCAGCCCCTCGCAGACCTTCGCTCAACTCAGCGTCAACAGCTCTCTGGGCGACGACGTCGACTTCGGCGGCGCCCGGCGCGGTACTGGGGGGTTCGTCACCCTCGGCGCGACGGTCCGCCCGGCGGGCGCCCTGGCGGTCCGGTTCGACGGTACCCGGCAGTGGCTGGACCTCCCGCAGGGCCGCCTCTTCACGGCGGATGTGGCACGGCTGAAGACCACCTACAATTTCAGCTCTCGCTGTTTCCTGCGCCTCATCGGCCAGCAGACCCGGGTGGACGAGAATCCGACCCTCGCCACTTCCAGCGTCGCGCCCCACAGCAAGGACTTCACCGGCTCGGCTCTCTTCGCCTACAAGATCGACTGGCAGACCGTGCTCTTCGTGGGCTACGGCGACGAGCGTACTTTGACCGACCTCACCGGCCGGCTGGAGCGGGCGAACCGGGAGTTTTTCCTCAAGGTCTCGTACGCCTATCAGCGTTGAGGGCTCCGCTTTAAAGACCGAGCACGAACTCGGCCACCGCCTCCACCGCATCCGCCAGGTTCCCCGCCTCGGTCCGGCCGGAAGCCTTGCGGGGCTTGAAGGAGTGGTCGCCGTCCTCCATCCAGACGAGGCGGATGGCGGGGGAGAGGTCGTAGCCGGCGACCTCGGCGGGGGTGCCGAAGTCGTCCCGGGTGCCCTGGACGATGAGGGTCGGGATCGCCAGGGTGGCGAGGTGGGCGGTGCGGAGGCGCGTCTTGTCGCCCGGCGGATGGAAGGGATAGCCGAGGCAGACGAGCCCCTTGACCCGGGCCTCCTCGGCGACATAGCTCGCGATCCGGCCGCCCAGCGACTTGCCGCCGATGACGAGCTCGGAGCCGCCGCCGAGAGCCCCGATCACCTGGTGCCAGGTCTTCCGGAGGACCGGCTCGCGGTCGGGCGGCCGGCGCTGCCCCTCCCGGCGGGAGTGCATGTAGGGGAACTCGAAACGCACCACCCGGATGCCGCGCGCCGCGAGGCCCGCGGCCATGGTGTTCATATAGGGCGAGTCCATGGCCGCCCCGGCCCCATGGGCGAGGACGACGGTGCGTAGGGGAGGCCCGCCGGAGGCAGGATCGTCGGTCAGGAGGGGGAGCGGATCGGCCACCTTGGCATTGTAGAGGATGTACGCCCTACCAGCTCCCGCTCGCTCCGTCCCCGGAGGAGCTACCACCGCCAAAGCCGGAGTCCGAGCTGGAGGAGGACGAGGATGAGGAGTCTGAGGAGCTGGAAAGGAAGGCGGCCGCCGTGGTGGAAGCGCTGTGGTCCTGGTGGAAGAGCCGCGGGAGCGTGGAGGTCGAGGAGTCGTGGTAGGAGCAGGACAGGCATTGCCATTCGGTCTGCACGAGTCCTTCGTGGTCGTAGGAGGCCGCCCGCACCGTCGACTGGCGCTTGGAAAGGGCAACCGCCTTGCACTGGGGGCAGCTCTCGTACCCGGAGAGAGGGTGGCGGCGGCTCGCCTTGTCGAGAGCGCCGCAACTGGAACAACGGTAGACCTGGACGGTGACGCTGCCCAGGCGATTCTCGATCTGCTCGATGGCGGTAAGGGGGAGAGCCGCCTCGCCTGCCTCGGCGGAGAGACGCTCCATGGGGGCGCCGCATTGGGGGCAGGGCCGGGGCCGCGCGACGAGCTTGTAGGCGACCCAGCCGAGGACGCCCAGGGCGCCGAAACCCAGAAGAGCGAGGACGATGCCGGCCGTGCCGTTCGAGCTGTTCGCCGCAGGGAACGTGGCGGGGGGAGCTGCCGCGGGCTGGATCGGTGCCGGCGGCTGGACCACGGACTGGGGCGCCGTCTCGTCTTTAGAGGGCGCCAGGATCGCCCCAAAGGAGTTGGTGGGAGCGGTGGGGGGAGCTTCGAGGAGCCGCCGGGCGCAGGCACGGGCTCCGGCCAGCACGGCGCCGGCGGGATCGCCCTGGCGGAGCAGGGGCACCATGTCGCCCTGGAGAATGGCGGCGCTCGCCTCCTGGAGGGCGGGGGAGGCCAGGCCGTTGCCGAGGACGATCTCGATCCGGCGGTCGTCGAGCGCCACGAAGACGAGGACTCCGTTGTCCTTGCCGCGTTCCCCGATCCCCCAGGTGTTGGCGAGGTTCGTGGCGAAGGTGTGCGATGGGACGCCGCTGGTCGTCCCCACCACCACAACCGCCAGCTCGGCGCCGTTCCTGGCCTTGACCTCGTCGCCCACGCGGTCGATCTCGGTCAGGGTCGCCTTCGGGATTCGCCCGGTGAGATCGACCGACCAGCCGGTGGGACGCGGGCTGGGGATCTCCTGGATCGTCACCGCGCGGGCCGGGGGCGCCGCGGCGACGAGCACCAGGGAGAGGAGGAGAGTTGAGAGGAGGGTCTTAGCGGGTGCGGTCGGACGAGGATCGCGCATGGTCGAGGTCTCCGCTCTCGGGACGGGGTCGTTCCCGCTCCCGCTCTCTGGTGGCGATCGGGCGCTTTCTATTTCAGCAGGTTCCAGGGGCGGATGCCAGCTGGAGATTCGAAACGCGGAGCGCTCCTCGTTCGTAACAAAGGTGTAGGTTTCTAGAAAGGAGTCAGGCATGCGAAGCGATCCAGCCGAGACGGTCATGGGACACCTGTGCGTCTCCCTGGGGCAGGGCACGGGGGCCGTGCGGGTCTCCCGCGCGGCGGTCCAGGCGTTTCACGCCCACTACCAACCCTCCCTCACTTCCGAGTTCGTGGAGAGCTGGGAGACTCTCGCCGTGCAGGTCTTGGAGCGGGTTCGTGCCGTGGGGCGGATGGCGGCTCAGGCTGCCGTCGAGCGGGGCCAGACGGCGATCGGTCCCGAGGAGACGATCCGTGCGGCATGGAACGTCGCCACGGTCGGGGATTGCCCCTGGTGCCCGCCAGCGCCCGCCGCGGATGCCGCAGATGCCGCGAATGCCGAGCCCTGGAAAGACGGGCCCGCCGTAGACCCCAAGCTGGTCCTCCTGGGCCAGGCATGCGTGGCCTTCGGCCAGGGGACCGGGGCGATGCGGGTCTCCCGCCAGGCGGTGGCCGCCCTGCGCGAGCGCTATGGAGCCGTGCTGACGGCCGAGGTCGTCCGGCAGTGGGACACGGTCGCGGTCCAGGCGCTCGAGCGCCTGCGCGCCGTCGGCCGGCTCGCCGCCCACCTGGCGACCGCCGCCGCCCGCACCGCCATTGCCCGTGAGGACTTCCTGCGGGCCGCCGTGGCGGTCGAGGAAGAATCGGACACCCCGCTCTGCCCACCGCGGGTCGCGCCCGTTGGACCGATACGGCGGGAAGAGCTCGCTGCGAGCCTTCTGGCTGCCCGTTAGTGGAGTGCGTCCGGGAGCTTCGGAGCCCGTTCCGAAGCTCCCGGACTCCGTTCGGAAGCTATTTGTAGCCCTTGCGGCTCGCCAGGCGCCCCTCGGCGAGGGCGGAGAGGACCGCTCCGCCGGGCCGGGGCTTGCCGGCGGTGTCGACCACCACGAGATGGTGGACCCGGCCGCTCTTCTCGGCGAGGGCGAGCGGGTAGGGGACGTCCCAGAGCCCCTCGGCGCGGTGGGCGGCGGCGAGGTCGGTCCAGACGATCGCCCAGTCGGGCCGGCTCTCCCCCCTGCGGGTGAAGACGACACCGTCCTCGGAGACCAGCAGCTGGCCGTCGAGGCCGCCCTCGAAGCCGCGGTCGTCCCGCGCCACCCGGACGTCGAAGCTGCGCTCCCAGCGCCGCCGCGCCGGGGCGCCCGAGAGGGTGGCCGCCCCCTGGGAGGGCCGGATGACGATCGGGTTCGACTCTCCCGCTGGGGAGGACTTGCGGTCGGTGAGCTTGGTGTCGGCCTTGGCGAGGAGCTCCCGGGCACGCCCGGCGATCTCCGGCGGCGGATCTTCCTTCAAGAGGTGGGTGGCGCGGTCGCGCCCCTCCAGATAGTGGCCGTCGATGAGGAGGTCGGCGATCTCTCGAAGCTCCTTATCCCAGGCACGGAGCCGTCCGGCCGAATGGGTCTTCCGCCGGCCCTGGGCAGTGGCATCTCCCGCCGCTCCCACCGTTCCCGCTGAGGCCGACATCGCCGAGGCGGGCCGGACGCGGAGGAGCTCCGGCCGTTTCTTGAGCCCGGAGAGCCAGGCGTGCAGCTCGTCGGCGGCGAGGAGCGAGCGGTGGATCCCGTCGAGCAGCGCGGTCTCACGCTCCTCACCCTGGGCCTCCGTACGGAGCGTGGGCAGCAGGACGTGCGGCGGGACGATCGCCTGCGGGCTCTCGGCCGGTGGACCGCCGATCGCCACCTTGAGGAGGACGTCGAGCACTTCCACGTCGCCGCTCTTCTCCGTCCCGATCTCGGCATCCCACCAGAGCCGCGGCAGACCCGGCGTGGAGCAGATCTGATCGAGAGCGGGGCTCACCGGCTGAGTGAGCGAGGTGCCGTCCCGGCAGACGACGACGCCCGCGGCGTCCGCGGCGGCGACGATCGCCTGTTCGGTCGCCCGCCGCTCCGGCGCCGGGAGAGCCGAGCCGCCGTGCGTCAGCTCGACGACCGGGGCGGAGCCGGCAGCGGGGGCGGCCCTCACGGCCGGGGCGGCCTCTACGAGCGCAGCGGACAGGGCGGCCGCGAGGGCGAGAGAGAGGAGCAGGGGCAGAGACTTGGTGAAAGGCATCGGTAGGGTGAGCCGGTTATCCCAGGATCTCCGCGACGGAGAGCTCGAGCTCGGGAAAGGCGAGCACCCCGAGGGAACTCCCCCGGTCGCACCGCCGGATCTCCAGGTAGCCGCGGGGCGAGGGGCGGCGGTAGACCTCGATCGCCTGGCTCGCGAGATCGACGATCCACAGCTCGGCGATACCGTTCATGCCATAGAGGGGTGCCTTCACCCGGCGGTCGAACGCCAGGCTGGCGTCGGCAACCTCGACGACGAGCAATACGTCGTCCGGGCGGGGATGGGCGTCTCGATAGAAGTCTTCGCGGGGGCGGAGCAGGACGAAATCGGGCTGGGGCTCGGAGAGGTCGTTCAGCCGGAGCGGGTTCTGCACGCTGAGGATCGCCCGCCCCGCCAGGCGGGCGAAGAGCGCGTTCAAGCGATTGATGCCGCCCGCATGGGGGCTGCCAATAGGCGACATTTGAAGGATCTCCCCCTCAATCAGCTCCACCCGGTCGTCTTCCGACAGAATGCCGGCCGCGAGCATCGTTTCGTACTCGTCAGTGGTGAAAAGCCTCTTCTGAATGTCGACAGCCATGGTGGTACCCCGCCGGAAGAGAGTATAACCGCCCTCCTCGCCCGCCTCCTAGAGAACCTCCTCGGCGATCTCGACGGCGTTCAGGGCGCCACCCCGGGTCAGGTTGTCCATCACTGCCCAGAGCCAGAAGCCGCCGGGGGTGGAGGGCTCCTCCTGCACGGCGCCGACCAGGATCTTCTCGTGGGCGGCGGCGTCGACCGGCCCCAGGTGACCGGGCTTTTTCGCCAGCTCCAGGTGAGAGTGCTGGCCGAGGGTCCGGCGAAGCGACTTGGCGTCGGCGCGGTTGGCGAAACGGACGTAGACGCTCGCCGCGAGCGAGTGAAAGACCCCGCCCTGGAGGAGCTGCAGCGAAGCCGGGGGGTCTCCCGCCAGCACCTCGCGCAGCTGGGCCGAGAGGGGCTGGACCGAGGCCGGCGTCGGCAGCAGGTTGAAGGCGAGCTGGGCACCGAAGATGGGCGACGGCCGGCGCTGGGTCATAGTGACGATCTGCCGGGTCTGCTCGAACAGCTCGTCGATCCCGGGGTCGCCGTGCATGGAGGCGGGCTGGATCACCGTCGCCACCGCCTCTTCGATCCCCAGGCCGCGGAGCGGGTGGAGGAGATGGGCGAGGAGGACCACCGCCGGATGGGGCGAGAGGAGGACCCGGCCGTGCTGGGCCCGGCTGAAGTTGACCCCAGAGACGATCGGCTGGCCGGCGATCGCCGCGTAGTCCTTAAGATCGGTCGCGAGGACCACCGCCGTGGCGCTCTCGGGGAGCTCCAAGAGGACCTGCCGGGCCTCTTCGTCCGTGCCGCAGCAGAAGACGAGGTCGACCCCGGAGAGGCCGTCGGCGTCGGCGCGGCGGACGAAAGTGGCCGCTCCCGCCACCTCGGAGAGGGCCCCGAGCTCGTCCTCGCGGGTGGTGAGCAGGCGGACCTCGCTCCACAGCCCGGGCTTGCCGACCAGGGTGTCGCGGACCTCCTTGCCGAGGAGAGTGGTGGCTTCGACGATCGCGAGGACTCGGCTCATGGCACTCCGGGAAGGTCCTGGGGCGGTCCGGGGGGCAGCTCGTCGCCCCGCGACCGCCGCGGGCGCAGCCGGGAGGTCAGGTAGGCGACCGGCCCCGAGAGGGCGAAGACGACGGCGATGGCGAGGAAGGTGGCGCGGGGCTCGAAGACGACGACGAGGAGAATGGCCGCGAAAGGGACCAGGGCCCGGAAGCTCCAGCGCTTGCGGAGGTCGAACTTCTTGAAGCTGGTATAGCGGAAGGTCGACACCATGAGGCTGCCGACCACCATGAGAGTGACGAGCATGAGGAGCTGCATCCATTTCGTCCATTCGGAATCGGGGGCGAAGAAGAGGATGGAGCAGATCGTCCCGGCGGCGGCGGGCGCCGGCAGGCCGACGAAGTAGCGCGAATCGACGACCTTGGTCTGGACGTTGAAGCGGGCGAGACGGGTCGCCGTGCAGACGAGGAAGTAGAGCGGGACGAGCCAGCCCCCCCGCCCCCACTCGTAGAGCCCCCAGAGATAGGTGAGGAGGGCGGGCGCGACGCCGAAGGTGAAGACGTCGGCGAGCGAGTCGTACTCTCTGCCGAACTCGCTCTCGGTACCGGTCAGACGCGCGATCCGGCCGTCCATGGCGTCGAGGATCGCGGCCGCGAAGACCAGGGCGGCCGCGATCTGGAAGCCCGAACGCAGGTCGGCCGGGTGCGGCTCGTGCGGCACCATCCCGGCCGAGCGCAGGCCGAGGACGATGGCATAGAAGCCGAGGAGGATGTTGCCGATGGTAAAGAGGCTGGGCAGCACGTAGACGCCGCGGCGCAGCTGGCGCTTGCGGCGCTCCGCCCGCTCGGCCCGGGCCGGGTTCACGGCCTTCCTCCCGGCGCGGCGCTCACCGTACTCCCGGCACTCTCGGCGGCTTGGGCCATGGGCGTAACCCCGTTCTTCACCCGATCCCCCTTCTTGACCAGCACCCGGTAGCCGGCCGGTACCACGAGGTCCACCCGCGAGCCGAACTTGATGAGCCCCATCGACTGGCCGCGGCGGACCGCATCCCCGTCCTTCAGATAGCAGACGACCCGGCGGGCGAGGAGGCCGGCGATCTGCCGCACTCCGACGAGATCGCCGTTCTCGCGCCGGATGACGGTCAGGTGCTTCTCGTTGACCTCGCCGGCGTCCTCCCGGAAGGCGGCCACCTTGCGGCCGGCGGCGTAGCGCGAGGCGACGACCGCGCCGGTGACCGGCACGCGCTGGACGTGGATGTCGAAGACCGAGAGGAAGGTGACGATTCGCTGGTGGCGCCCCGGACCGACCTCGGGGTCCTCGATCTCGTCGACGCGGGTGATGAGGCCGTCCGCCGCGGCGAGGACGACTCCCGCCTCACCCTCGTAGGACCGGTGCGGGTCGCGGAAGAAGAGAAGGATGAGGAACCCGGCGACGAAGAGACCGACGCCCCAGCCCGGGTGCCCCAGGGCGAGGAGGACCGCCGCCGCGAGGACGAAGGGGAGGACGAAGGGCCAGGCTTCCTTGGCGAACTTCATGGGCGTCTAAGTGCGGTCCGGGAGAGGGGCATGGCGCGGATCGTACTACGCGGAGACTCGCGCCTCCCGGTGCGCGCGGACGATCTCCTCCATGCGGTCCTTGAGCGTCAACTTGTGGAGCTTGAGTTTCTTCTCTTCGATCTCGTCGTCTTGGGAGAGGAGGGATTTCTGGTTGATCTCGTGGAGCCGCTCCTTGCAGGCCAGGTGCTCGTCGTGCAGGCGGCGGTACTCCTCGTCAGTCTGAATCAATTCCTCCTTGAGCTCGTCCGTCATGGGCATGGCCGGTACCTCCTTGGTCGTGGGTCGCGACGATGGATAGGAGAGGACGCGGTGGCCGCCGCTCGCGCCCGGAGATCCTCACGATCAGGGCGGCGCTCATCGGCAGACCGGTCCCTTCGCACCCCCCCGCCGTGGTTGCCGGGCGAGGGGTGCAAGCGGGGTGGAGATGATGTTCAGCATGCCTGCTGGGGTCAGGATAGCACCGGGGTTTGGCCCGGTTCAAGGGAATGGACGGCACATCCAAAAATCTATGCTAGGCGGATGCCACCGGCCGAGCGTAGACCAGGGCGTCGGAGCCGTCGCGGTAGTAGCCGGGACGCCGTCCCACCCGCTCGAATCCGAGCTCTTGGTAGAAGGCGATGGCGCCGTCGTTGCTCGTCCGCACTTCCAAGAAGCAGGTTTCAATGCCGGCCGGACGCAGGCGTTCGATGCCGCCGGTGACGAGAGCCCGGGCGACCCCGCGCCGGCGCTCGCCGGGCGCCACGGCGAGGCGCAACAGCTCGGCCTCCCCTCCTCCCTTGCGGAAGCTCGCGTAGCCCGCGGGCGGCAGCCCCTCCGCCCAGACCGCGACGAGGACGAGGGACATCGGGTGGCTGATCTCGTAGGCGAGGAGCTCGCGCGGCCAGGGGTCGGGAAAGCCGAGCTGCTCCAACCGGACGATGCGCTCCAGGTCGTCGAGCCGAGCGGTGCGGAGGAGGGGGAACGGGAAGAGGGAGGTCTCGGCGCTCATCGCCCGGCTCTCTTCATCGCGAAGGGCCGCGGCGCGGTCACCGCCGGGGGCCGGGCGTAGATCGGGGCGGAGAGGAGCGCCGGGTCCCAGCGTTCCGCCTTAAGTCTGGCGAGGAGGGGGAGGGCCGCGGGAGCCAGGGGACCGGGCTCGACGAGCCGGGCTCCCGCCGGCCAGCCCGGCAGCTCACCCAGCCGCGAGATCCCGAAGCCCACCAGGGTACAGGGAGCGAGCCCGGCGAGCTCCGGCCCCGGAACGAGCGCCATCCCCCGGCCCACGTCCTCGGTCCACTCCTCGACCGCCCACTCGCCGCGGAGCGAGTCGACCGCCCCCACGGCCCGCCCGAGTTCCGCCGGGGTGGCTGGGGCGAGCGTGGCCAGCACCTGGAGGGTGGGGAGGGTGGTGGCGGGAGTCCCCAGCGCCTGGTGGAGGCCGAGCACCGTGGCGAGCCCGATGCGGAGGCCGGTGAAGCTTCCCGGCCCGCCCAGGGCGGCGATCCCGGCGAGCGCCTCCACGTCGAGCCCGGCCTCGGCGAGCACCTCGTCGACCATGGCGAGGAGGAGCGCCGACGAACGCGCGATCTCCCGCGCCCGCATCGCGAGCACCGCGGTGTCTCGTCCCACCCTCCCCACGGCCACGCTGACCAGGGGGGAGCCGCTGTCGAGGACCAGGACCGCTCCTTCCATGGACCGGAGTATATCGAGGAGGGCCTGGCGCGGGCGCGCCGCCCCTTGACAGGTTCGAACCACCGTTTCAAACTGTGTTTGAAATGGCCAGGACCTCGGTTGCCCCGCTCCCTTTCCCATCTCTAGAGAACAGCGTCCCCACCCGCCAGAGGCTGCTCGAGGTCGCCGAGCGCCGGTTCGCCGAGCACGGCTACACCGACACCTCGGTGCGCGACATCACGGCGGGGGCGGGCTGCAACCTGGCCTCGGTCAACTACCACTTCGGCGGCAAGGAACAGCTCTACCTGGAGATCTTCCGCCGCCGGCTGGGCCGGATGCGCGAGGAGCGCCTGGCGAGCCTCCGGGAGATCCGCTGCGAGGCGGAGGACGGGACCGCCTGGAGATCCTCCTGCACTCCTTCGTCCTCGCCTTCCTCGCCCCCTTCAAGGCGCCGGGCGAGGGGCGGCTCTGGGTCCAGCTCATGTGGCGCGAGCTGTCGGAGCCCCACCTGCCGCGGGGTCTCTTCACCGCGGAGATCATCACCCCCGTCTACGAGGAGCTGGCCGAGGTCCTGCTCCGCGCCTGCCCCGGTCTCGACCCCGTCCGCGCCCGGCGCTCCGCCCACTCCCTGGTCGCCCAGCTCACCCACTTCATGCGCTTCGAGCGCTTCTTCGTCAGCGCGGCGGGGCATTTCGAGGACAGCATCGAGGAGCCCGGCCTGATCGACCACGTCGTCCGCTTCTCGGCGGCGGGCATCCGCGCCGCCGCGGCCGAAGGGGTGGCGGTGGGTTGACTCGACTTGGAGCTTGGAAAAAGGAGACGCGCGAGGGCCTTAGAAGCGGATGTAGAGCTTATTGGATGCGGCCTTCATATAGGTCCGCTACCGGAAAGCACAATTCGTAGTCACCCCAAAGCAGATCGCCTTGCTCGACTTTGAAGCTCGCGAACTTTTCCGGCTGGAGGAAGGAGCGGATCTCTGGATGCCTGGAGCTCAGGAGGAACGGTCCAAAGTCGACGGTACGCCTCGTGCCGTCGCTGAAAGCGAGCCGCAGCTGGTGGGCCGCCACCTGTTCTACCTGCACTACGTCGACGCTGATGCCTTCGGCGAGCAGCCTCCGACTCACAGTCACGGACGGAACCGGCTTATATAGGATGAAGTAATCGATCTCTGAGCCCTCGCAACGAGCCTATTGTAGAGCAGTCCTGAGCCAGGCAGCTGGGAAGTATCCCCGCCATCTCCGAACCCCACTCCTTTTCCTCTCTTCCCATGCCCGACCGGCCTCCCTGTACCGGGACCACGGCTATACTCTCTGCCGCGATGCCGACGCCCGTTCAGCCCTCCTTCACCCCGCCGCCCGCGACGCTCGCCTGGACGCCGATGCTCCGGCAGTATCTGGAGGTCAAGGCGCAGCACCCCGATGCCCTCCTCATGTACCGGATGGGCGACTTCTACGAGATGTTCTTCGAGGACGCCCGGCAGGCCGCGCCCCTCCTCGAGGTGCAGCTCACGGCGCGGCAGAAGGGGACCGACAACGAGGCGCCGATGTGCGGCATTCCGCACCATGCCCTCGACTCCTACCTGGGGAAGCTCCTCGAAGCGGGCTTGAAGGTCGCGATCTGCGACCAGGTGGAGGACCCGAAGGAGGCCAAGGGGCTCGTCCGGCGGGAGGTGACCCGGATCGTCACCCCCGGCACGATCTCCGACCCCGGTCTCCTCGACGGCAAGGAGGAGAACCTCCTGGCGAGCCTGGTCTGGGAGGGGGAGGGGGGCGCCGGGGCGTTTCTCGACATCTCGACCGGGAGCTTCTTCGTCCGCCGCTGGCCCGGCGAGGAGGAGGCGGTGGGGGACCTCGCCCTCCTCCGGCCGCGCGAGGCCCTCCTCGCGGGGGACGGCTTCCCCGAGGGGGTGCACGCCTTTCTCGACCGCGAGTGCCCGTGCAAGACCGTTTTAGGGGGAGATCGCGACGGCGACCGCCTGCTCGACCTGCGGCGCTCGGCGGAGCTCCTCGGGCGCCAGTTCGGGACGGCGACGCTCCGCGGCTTCGGCCTCGATCCGGCGGAGCCGGCGGTGCGCGCCGCCGCCGCTGCTCTCGCCTACGCCCAGGCGACCCAGAAGAGCGATCTGGCGCACGTCCGCGGCATCGTTCTCCGCGAGCCTGGCGACCGGCTGATCGTCGACGCCACCACCCTCGCCAACCTGGAGGTCTTCAAGACCCAGCGCGAGGGGCGGAAGCGGGGGACCCTCCTCTCGGTCCTCGACCGCACCGTCACCGCCCCGGGCGGGCGGCTGCTCCGCGACTGGCTGCACCGGCCGCTCCGCGATCCGGCGGCGATCGCCGCCCGGCACGAGGCGGTGGCGGAGCTCGCTGCCGACAACCCGCGGCGGGAACGCCTGCGCGATGGCCTGGCGCGGATGGGCGACCCCGAGCGCCTCCTCGGCCGCGCCGTTCTGGGCACCCTCACCCCGCGCGAGGCCGCGGCTCTCCGCGACACCCTGGTCCAGCTCCCCGCGGCGCTCGCCGAGGTGGCGGCCGGGAGCGCGGGGGCCGGCCCGCCGGCGCCCCTCCTGGCGAGCCTGGCGGCGACCGATCCCCTTCCCGCCCTCGGCGAGTACCTCGCCCGCATGCTGGAGGAGGCCCCGGCGCCGTCGCTCGACGAGGGCGGGGTGATCGCCGCCGGGGTCGACGCCGAGCTCGACCGCTACCGCTCGCTCTGCCGGGACAGCAAGCGCCACATCCTGGCCCTGGAGGTGCGGGAGCGCGAGCGGACCGGCATCTCCTCGCTCAAGATCCGCTACAACCGGGTCTTCGGCTACTACCTGGAGGTGACGCGGGCGAACGAGCGGCGGGTGCCGGAGGACTACATTCGGAAGCAGACCCTGGTCAACGCCGAGCGCTACGTCACCCCGGAGATCAAGGAGCTGGAGGAGCAGATCCTCTCCGCCGAGGAGCGCCAGGTCACCCTCGAGCGTGAATTCTTCAAAAAGCTGGTGTCGACCGTGGCGGCGGCGGCCGAGGGGCTCTCCCGGCTGGCCGGCGCGATCGGCACCCTGGACGCCCTCGCCACCTTCGCCGAGGTGGCGGTCCGCAACCGCTACGTGCGGCCGCTCGTCGAAGCGGCGGAAGCTCCCGGAGGTGCGCGAGGGATCGCCATCCGCGAGGGGCGCCACCCGGTGGTCGAGCTGGCGAGCCGCGACGCCTTCGTGCCCAACGACGCCGAGCTCGATCCGGAGAGCGCCCAGATCGTCCTCCTGACCGGCCCCAACATGGGTGGCAAGTCGACCTACCTGCGCCAGGTAGGCCTGATCGTCCTCATGGCCCAGGCCGGGAGCTTCGTGCCGGCGGAAGCGGCGCGGATCGGCGTCGTCGACCGCATTTTCACCCGGGTGGGCGCCTCGGACGACCTGGCGCGCGGCGAGTCGACCTTCATGGTCGAGATGATCGAGACCGCCAATATTTTGCGCCACGCGACTGCTGAGAGCCTCGTCATCCTCGATGAGGTGGGCCGGGGGACGGCGACCTTCGACGGTCTCTCGCTCGCCTGGGCGATCGTCGAGCATCTCCACGAGCACAACCGGGCGCAGACCCTCTTCGCCACCCACTACCACGAGCTGACCGAGCTCGCCGCTCTCCTGCCGAGGGTGGTCAACCGGACGATGGCGGTCAAGGAGTGGGACGAGCGGATCGTCTTCCTCCGCCGCGTCGTGCCGGGGAGCGCCGACAAGTCCTACGGCCTCCACGTGGCGCGCCTCGCCGGTCTCCCCAACGAGGTGATCGAACGGGCCGGGGAGATCCTCCACAACCTCGAATCCCAAGAGTACGACATGACCGGCAAGCCGCGCCTCGCCCGCGGCAGCACGCCCGTACCCGAACCCGTGGCGACCGGCCAGCTCACCCTCTTCGCCCCGCCCGAGCAGGTCGTGGCGACGATCCTCCGCGACGCCGACCTCGACCAGCTGACGCCGCTCGCGGCGCTCAACCTGCTGCACAGTTTGCGGTCGCGGCTGGGGTAGGGGCTGGGGATAGGGATCGGGAGAGGCTTCGCGATACCATGCCGTTCGCCATGCGCGCCAACGAGCTGGTCTTCACCGGAGTCCCCGGCCCCGATCTCGACAAGGCCTCGGCGGCTCTCCTTACGGAGCACCAGCCGGGCGGGGTGGTGCTCCTGGGGTGGAACTTCAAGACTCTGGAGCAGCTCGCCGAGCTGACGACCGAGATCCGGCGTCTCTTGCCGGAGGTGGTGCTCTGTATCGACGCCGAGGGGGGCCGGGTGGACCGGATGCGGGAGATCGTGGGGCCGGCGCCCGCCGCTTCGCTTCTCGGCCGGCGCCCGGCGAGCCTCGCCTACCAGGCGGGGAGCTGGATCGCCCAGGCGATGCGCCTGTTCGATTTCGACCTGGACTTCGCGCCGGTCGTCGACCTCGATCATGGGGAGACCGACAACGCCCTGGACGGCCGCTACTTCGGGGCCACCCCGGAGCCGGTGATCGCCCATGCCCGCGCTTTCCTGCGCGGCCTGCACGCGGGGGGCGCCGGGGGGTGCATCAAGCATTTCCCGGGCTTGGGTGGGGCGGGGCAGGACACCCATCACGAGGGGTCGGTCGTCTATCTCCCCTCGGACGAGCTCAAAGTAGACCTCGCGCCGTTCGCGGCGCTCGGCGAGCTCGCCGGGGCGGTGATGATCGGCCATGCCGCCTACCCGGCCTACGACGCCTCGATGCACCCGGCCACGATGTCGCCGGAGATCCTGGGCGGGCTCCTCCGCGGCCGGCTCGGCTTCGCCGGCCTCGCGGTCTCCGACGATCTCGACATGAAGGCGCTCGCGGCCTGGGGGGAGATGCCCGACCGCGCCGCCCGGGCTTTCGCCTCGGGCTGCGACGTCGTCCTCGTCTGCCACCATCTCGCGGATCTGCCGGGGGTGATCGAGCGCCTGGAGGACCCGTCGCTCGACGGCCGCCGGGAGGAGGCTCTGGGGCGGCTCGACGTCTACCGCCAGCGCCTCTCGACCCTCAGGGCGGCGCGCGACCACGTGAGCCTCGTCGACCAGGCGGCGAGCGGCGACCGGCTGGAGGCCGTCCGCGAGGCCCTGGCCGAGGTCCTGAAGAGCGCCCGCGCCGGGGAAGAGATCTAAAGCTCGCTACCGCACGTCGCGCGCCAGCCGCACACCGCTGAACTGCCAGCGGGCCCCGGGGGGGAAGAAGTTGCGATAGGTCGAACGGATGTGCGACCGCGGGGTGGCGCAGGAGCCGCCGCGGAGGACGATCTGGTTGCACATGAACTTGCCGTTGTACTCGCCCAGGGCCCCCTCGGGCGGATGGTAGCCAGGGTAGGGCGTGTACGGGCTCTGGGTCCACTCCCAGACGTCGCCGAACATCTGGACCAGCTCTCCGTCTGAAGTGGACGCTGGGGCGGCGGGATGGAAACGGCCGTCCTCCAGGAAATTTCCGGCCAAGCCCGGACCAGCGGCATCGGCGATATCAGCGACATCGGCGGCAGCCACCTCCCACTCCGCCTCGGTCGGCAGCCGGGCTCCCGCCCAGCGGGCATAGGCCTCGGCCTCGTAGAAGCTCAGATGGCAGACCGGCTCTTCGAGGTCGAGCGCCCGCAGGCCCCCCAGGGTGTGGATCTGCCAGAGACCGTCGCGCTCGGTCCAGTAGAGGGGTGCCCGCCAGCCTTCCGAGCGCGCCGCGTTCCAGCCGTCCGACAGCCAGAGCTCGGGCCGCTGGTAGCCGCCGTCGGCCAGGAACGCCAGGTACTCGCCGCAGGTCACCGCCCGGGATGCGATCTCGAAGGTCTCCAGGAAGACCCGGTGCCGCGGGCCCTCGTTGTCGAAGGCGAAACCGGGGCCGGCGTGGCCGATCCAGCGGATCCCCTCCTCGAAGCGGCGGAAGACGAGCGGGCGCGGGCCGCCCGCCCCGGCTGACCCTGGGCGGGCGCTCTCCCGGTAGACCGGGCGCAGGGGATTTCTGGAGAGCAGAAACTTGAGGTCGGTCAAGATCAGCTCCTGGTGCTGCTGCTCGTGCTGGAGGCCGATCTCGACCAGCTGGGCGAGCCCGGGCTCGATCCCGCCCGCGAGGAGCGAGAAGAGGTGGCGGTCGACGTGGGCGCGGTAGGCGCGCACCTCGTCGAGACCGGGCCGGGTGACGAGCCCGCGCTCCGCCCGCGGGTGCTGCGCCCCGAGGGTGTTGTAGTAGGAGTTGAAGAGAACCCGGAAGTCGGGGTGGAAGGGGCGGTAGTAGGGGATTGCCTCAGCCAGCACGAAGGTCTCGAAGAACCAGCTCGTGTGTGCCAGGTGCCACTTGGCGGGGCTGGCGTCGGGCATCGACTGGACCGTCGCGTCCTCCGGGGAGAGGGGCGCGGTCAGCCAGTCGGTCGTGCCGCGGACGGCGCGGTAGCGCGCGTCCAGGTCCTCAACCGAGCCGGCATCCTCGGCGGCGAACGTTTCCGGTGCTTCGAGCCCAGCCAGCATCGATTTCACGGTGTTTCCCTCCAGGGACCTCAACTCCGTTTCCTGCCGTGGCATTCCGGCCCGGCAGGTATTTTACCGCTCGTTGGGGAACTGTGCCCTGCGGAAGCGGAGGAGAAAGAGCGCGAAGAGAAGGCCGAGAACGGGGAAGACGCAGGCGCTCGCCTCCGCTCCCATGGGCCCGCCGGTCCGCCACGCCGGGCCGTGAAACGTGCCGGCCAGGAGGTGACCGGGGAGGGGCTGCCCGTGGTTGCCGGTGTTGGGGCTGCCGCAGAGCGCCATCGAGACGAAGTTGAAGCTGAAATGGAAACCCGCGGCGAACCCGACGTTCCCCGTCCGTCGCACGGTCAGGCAGAGGAAGAGACCGAGGAGGCCCAGCGAAACCCCGTCCATCCAGGTCTCCATAGGCTTGGTGAAGTAGTGGAGGGCCCCGAAGACGGCCGAGAGGAGGAGGGCTCCCGGCCAGAAGCCCATGCCGCGGGCGAGGGTGAAGAGAGGGAAGCCGCGGAAGAGGATCTCTTCGGAGACCCCGATGAGGAGGAAGGTGAGCCCCCAGAGGAGGGCGCTCCGGGCGAGCGCGCCGCCATGGAGGGCGAGACCGGAGACCGAGTAGCCGCCGGCCGCCGCGATGGCGAGGATCGTGGCGGCGCTGGCGGCGATCCCCCAGAGCGCCCCCTCCCCGAAGCGCCGCCCGAAAGCGGCCCGGAGAGGGACGCCATAGATGGCAAAGGAGCGGCGCTCGATCCGCCCCAGGACGGCGAGGGCGACGATTCCCCCGAGGAGCGACACGGCCTCTAAAGGGATGAGCACCCCGGGCGTCCACCCCTCGGGAAGGTTGGGGAGGAGCGCCCGGAGGACGAAGGTCAAGCCGGCCCCGACGATCAGGTAGAGGACGGCGAAGAGGAGGAAGCTCCATCCCGCCCGGAGCTCCTGGGCATTCCGGAAGAGCGCACGCCAGCCGGTGGACCGGGGCCGGTCCGCGGGAATCGCCGTCCGGGTCGTCGGTGTCGTCGGCTCCATGCCCTTCTCTGCTACGAGTTCGGTTCGCCTCCCACTACGGGCGGCCCGGGCGGTGGGTTTCAACTCGCTGTTCCGTTCCGCCTTCCCGGCTGTCCCCGGGGAGGGGCCGCGAGGCTCCGCCCCATTTTGCGTGCTGAAGGCTCCCGGGTATTCCTGCGGAAACTGTCTGCAGGTCGAGAAACGTCGATAAAGTCCGGAAAAGTCTCTCTAAACTCCAAAAAAGTCTCCCTAAACTCCTTTCGGCCCTCGATAAACTAAAAGACGGGCCCTCCAAACTCCCTAAGGAGCTGGCTAAACTGAAATACCACCCCTCAAAACTCCATTGGAACCTCCGTAAACTGAAATGGAAGGCCTCTAAACTCCGCGCGAACCTCTCTAAACTGAAATACCGTCGCTCTTTTCTACTTTAGAGAGGTTTCGGCGGACTTTGGAGGGGTTTGGAGCGACTCTGGAGGGAGTTGGAGCCTGTCCAGGGACGTTCGGAGCACCGCCGGAGACCGATGGCGGGACTTTAGGGAGGTTCTGGCGGAGTTTAGAGAGGTCCTGGCAGAGTTTAGGCAGGCTTTTGGGGACTTTAGAGAGCCTCGGAGACCTCCCGGAGACGTTCGGAGCCTCCACGGAGGCCGCCGGCGGGAGTTTCTGGAGGTTCGAGCGGCGTTTAAAGAAAAACGCCGCGCCCGGGCGGGAGCCCCAGGCGCGGCGCAGGTCCTTGCGGTCTCCCGCCGGGTCTAGAACGGGATGTCGTCGTCCTCGGGCTCGCCGAAGCCGCCGCCGCCCGAGCCGCCCTCGTCGTAGCCACCGCCACCCCCGCCGCTGGGGCCGGAGGGTGGGTGGCCGCCGGGGCCGTCGTACTCGCCGCCGGCACCACCGCCGCGCGAGCCGAGCATCTGGAAGTTCTCGCAGATGACCTCGGTCCGGTAGCGCTTCTCGCCGCTGTTCTTGTCGTCCCAGGAGCGGGTCTGGAGGCGCCCCTCCAGGTAGATCTGCTTACCCTTGGTCAAGTACTGACCGGCGACCTCGGCCTGGCGGCCCCAGACGACGATCTGGTGCCACTCGGTCTGCTCCTGCCGCTGGCCGCTCTTGTCCTTCCACTTGCGGCTGGTGGCAAGGGTGAAGCTGGCGACAGGCTGCCCCGAGGGGGTCGAGCGCACCTCGGGGTCGCGGCCCAAATTGCCCACCAGGATCACTTTGTTGATCATGCGTCCATTCTCCTCTTGTCTCGAATGAGCTACGGTATCACACCCCCCGAGACCAGCCAGAACCGGCCCAGCCGGTGGGGGCGCGGGGGCGCTGGCGACGTCCGCCAGGCCCTCCTTTTGAGGAAGGACGTAAAACGTGCGTCTAATCTTGCAGCGGGTCCTTTCGGCCTCGGTGACGGTCGACGGTGAGGAGGTGGGACGGATCGGCCGGGGCATCCTGGTGCTCGCCGGCATCGCCCGCGGCGACGGCTTAAAGGAGGTCGCCGCGGCGGCCGAAAAGCTCGCCGGGCTCCGCATCTTCGACGACCCCGCCGGCAAGATGAACCTCGATACCCGCGCCGTGGGCGGCGCCTTTCTGGTCGTCTCCCAGTTCACCCTCGCCGGCTCGCTCGCCCGCGGCCGCCGCCCTTCGTTCGACGACGCCGCCCCGCCGGCCGCGGCGGCCCCCCTGGTCGAGGCGCTCGTCAGCGACCTCCGCGGCCGCGGCTTCGCCGTCGAGACCGGCCGCTTCCGGGCCCACATGGAGGTCGCCCTCGTCAACGACGGGCCGGTGACGTTCCTGCTGGAGGTCTAAAGAGAGAGGGACCCTCAGCGCACCGCGATCTGGCGGAGCGGCACCGGGGCGAAGCAGAGGACGAGGAGGAGGAGCGCCAGGGCGGCGACCCAATGGCGGCGGCGGTCGAGCGGTTCGGACTCGTTGCCCACCGGCGGGTGCTGCAGGCGCAGAACGAGCACGATCCCGCACCAGAGCCACCAGCCCGGCCAGAGGAAGCCGGCGGCGGCGAGCCCCACCCAGAGCGGCTTGGCCAGGCGCCGCTGCCAGCGCCCGAGAACGGCATAGAGGATGTGCCCGCCGTCGAGCTGGCTTAAGGGGAGGAGGTTGAGCGCCGTGGCGAAGAGCCCGAACCAGGCGCCGAAGGCGACCGGGTGGAGATCCAGGGTCTGCCCCGGCAGCAGCCGGTGGTGGAAGAGCCGGCTGGTGAGCTCGATCGCCAGGCAGCGCCCGGGGAGGAGCAGCTCCGCCCGTGCCTGGCGGAGGTCGGCGACCTCGACGAAGCTCCCCACCCGCGAGTGCGCCACGCCATAGAAGAGGAAGGGGAGGAGCGCCACGAAGCCGGCAAGCGGGCCGGCGACCCCGACGTCGAACAGCTCGCGCTTGTCGCGGATCGGGCTGCGGATGCGGATGAAGGCGCCGAGCGTCCCGAAGCCGGCGGGGAAGGGGAGGAAGTAGGGCACCGTGGCGGAGATGCCGTAATGCCGGCAGACGAGGTAGTGCCCCATCTCGTGCGCGAAGAGGATGCCGAGGAGGGTGAGCGAGATCTCCAGGCCGGGGACGAGGAGCTGCGGGTCGTGCCACACCTGGAGCACCGTCGACGGCAGGAGGGCCGGGTAGAGATCCGTCTGCAGGTCCGTGCGGGTCGACCGCAGGAGGACGGGGCCAATCGTCGTCACCGTGAGGAAGGTGAGGAAGAGAAGAACGAGCGAGCGCCCCCAGCGCGGCCTGGGCTGGGGGGGAGGCACATAGACCACGGGCCGCGGCGGCGGCAGCAGCTCGAGCAGGGGGAACGACGGGCCGGGCTGGTCGCGGTTCAGAGGTTTTTGAGATCCTTGCCGGGCTTGAAACGGACGGTCTTGCCGGGCGTGATCGCGACCTCGACCCCGGTCTTGGGGTTGCGGCCGACGCCCTTCTTGCGGTCGCGCACCTGGAACACTCCAAAGCCGCGGAGCTCGATGCGCTTGCCGTCACAGAGGGCGTTCTTCATCGCCTCGATGATGGTGTCGACCGCCTGGGCTGCCTTGACCCGCGGGACTTCCGTGATTTCCGCGACGCGGTCTACGATGTCGGACTTGATCATCTGTACTCCGAAGGAGACGGCGAGTCTAACAACGGGTGTTTCAGGGTGTCAACAAAAAGACACCGCCTACGCGCCCCGTACTGCCTGTTTTTTGAAGAGGATGCAACGCTCGAAGGCGGCGACAGTCGCATCGGTCAGACGCTTCAGCTCCTCCAGATGGAGGCCGGCCGGACCGCTCTCGGCGCGGTCGGCATAGATCATGGCGATCAGCCGCCCCCGCAGGCGGACCGGCATCACCACAGAGTCGCGCGGCAGCTCCCCGCCCCAGGTGGCGGCGAGCTCGCGGTGGATCGGCATCGGCGCCAGGGGGCCGAGGTGGAGGCCGCTCCCGCCGCGGAGATTGAGGAAGATCGACGGCCGGTCGAAGCCCACCGAGAAGGCGGAGAAGGCCTTGAGGTCGATCCCCGCGCCCGCCGCCCGCCAGGCCGAGACCTCGTCGCGGCTCGCCTGGAAGAGCGCCACTCGCCGGTAGCGGGTGCCGAGGAAGGCGAGGAGGAGGTCGCCGACCTCCTCGCGGTCGCGGACGAGGGCGAGCGCCTCCAGGGCCGCGGCGAGGGTGGTGGGTGGCGGGATCGTCGGGATCGGGGCGAGCTTCGGGATTGGCGGGATCGGCGGGATGGCGAGGGCGTTGGGACCTGCGCCAGAGCTGGGGGGAGCGGGGGGGGTGGGAGAGGTGGGCGGGAGGGGCCGCTCTCCGAGCCCTGGATCAGCGCCTGCTCCTCCGGGGTGAGCGACAGGGAGCGCGGCCGGGCCGGGGGGGCGGCGGCCCGAGGGGCCGGAGGTTCGGCCGGAGGCGCGCGGCGGCCGGAGTTGCCGCAGCGGCCGGAGGTGCCGCGGGCGCCGGCCTGTCGGCGGCGGCGAAGAGCGCCGTGGTGGCCGGGCGGACGGCGGGCGCGAGCGAGCTCGGGCCTTCGGCGGGGAGCACGACCCGCGGCCGGCGCGGCGGCGCCCCCGGCGTTTGCGGCGTGGGGGCGTCCGGCAGGTGTGGCGGCGGCTGCATGCGCGGCGGGCGGGCGAAGCGGTCGCCTTCGAGCGGCGGCAGGACCTCCTGCGGCGGCTCGGCGGGGGCCGGGGCGGCCTTCTCCCACAGGTAGCGCGAGCGGTTGAGGCGATCGAGCAGGTTGCCGAAGCGCGACGGGCACTCCTCGTCGTAGTACTTCTCGAGCGCCTCGAAGATGCGGATCTCGTTGCCGACGTGGATCCGCACCCGCTTGCCGGTGGCGAAGGCGATCTCGTCCTGACAGGCGAGGTTCCGGGCGTCGAGCATCGCCACGTCGAGCCGGCCGCCCATGGCGCGGAAGGGGATGGCCCGGCAGCGGCGGGCGAGCTTCGCCGGCAGCAGCTCCTGCACCTCCTCGGGGATGCCGTGGAGCTCCTCGACCCGCGCCGCGGGCACCCCGAGCTGCTCGGCGAGCCCCTTCTGCAGCAGATCCTCGGTGATCGCGTCCATTTCGAGCAGACAGGTGCCGAGCCGCCCGCCGACGACGCCCTGGTTCTTCAGGGCACGCGTCAGCTGCTGGACCGTGATCCAGCCGCGCGCGACCAGGAGTTGCCCGAGCTTGCCCATCTACTTGCCCATCTAATAGCCGATCGTCCCCGGCCCTACTTCGTCTTCGGTTCGGTTTCTAACTTCTTGTCTTTAGGCTACTTAACAGTAAGGGGGAGATTATAGGGGCGGCCCCTCGCCTTGTAAAGCACCCAGCGGCCCGGTATTCTGGAGCGGTGAAAGTGTTGGCTCCCGCGCTCCTCGCCCTCTTCTGTGCCGTTCTCCCCGCTCTCCCGATGCCGGCGGCCGAGGCGGCCCCGTCGGCCCCGTCGGCCCCGTCTGTAAAGCCGTCCGGTGCCAGCACTGCCGGCACTCCCGCGGCGGCCCGGCCCGAGCCGGCCGAGCAGGCGGCCTTCCAGTTCACCCTCGGCAAGGTGCTCGCCGCCGAGGGTTCGTTCCCCGAGGCCCTGGCCGCCTTCGAAGAGGCGGGGAAGCTCGCTCCTCAGGACCCCTACGTCCGTCTGGAGCGCGCCCAGCTCCTCGGTCGGCTGGGCTCGATCGCGCGGACGCCGAAGAACCGCGCGGAGTACCTGGGCCAGGCGGTCGAGGAGGTCGACCGGGCGCGCCAGCTGGCGCCCGGCAACCCGGACGTGCTGCGCGGCGTGGGCGAGATCTACCTGGCGCTCGCTGACCAGGATCCGAAGGCCATGGCCACCGCCCAGGCGGCCTACGAGACCCTGAGGCGGCAGGATCCTGCAGATCTCCAGGTGATGGTCACCCTCGGCCGCATCTACCTGGAGGAGGGCCAGGCGGGGCGCGCCGCCGACGTCTTCAAGGAGCTGGTGGGCTACACCCCCAACAACGAGGTCGCCACCCTGCTGCTCGTCGAGGCGCTGCTCAAGGCCGACCGCAAGCCGGAGGCGGAAGGGGTCCTCAAGGACCTGCTTGCGGCCAATCCGGAGTCACTCCAGACGCGGCTCACCCTGGCCGAGGTCGAGGGGCAGCGCGGCGACCAGCGGGCGGCCCTGGCGACCCTCCTCGCCGCGCCGGAGCCGGTGCGCGAGGACCCGCAGCTGCGCCGCCAGCTGGCCTCCGCCCTCTATCTCACGGGCGACCTCGACTCCGCCTTGAAGACCGCCGACGATCAGTTGAAGGCGCAGCCCGACAACCAGTACCTGGAGCTGCTCAAGGGTCTGATCCTGACCGCCCAGGGGCGCAACCCCGAGGCGCTGACCCTCCTTACTCGCCTGCGCCAGACCGATCCCCAGGATCTGGTCCTCGCGGTGACCCTGGCGCGGGTGCTCCGCCGCGAGGGGAAAAAGGAGGACGCCGCGAAGCTCCTCTCGGATCTGGCGAGAGACCTCGCCAAAGACGGCAAGGTCAAGGAGTCGCGCGAGGCGACCCTCGAGCTCGCTCAGCTCTACGCCACGACCGAGGACTGGCAGCAGGAGAGCGAGGCGGTCGCCCCCCTCCTGCGCGCCGAGGACGCCGGGGTCCGCACCGAGGCCCTGCTGATCAAGGCCGACGCGCTCCTCGAGCTCAAGCGCTACGACGAGGCCCTCGCCGTCCTCGTGCCGCCGTCGTCGAGCGCTCCCGCCCCCGCGCCGGCGATCGCCGCCAAGCGCGGCGAGGTGCTGTTCAAATCCGGCAAGGAGCGCGAGGCCCGGCGTCAGCTCGACCGCCTCTCCCGTTCGGAGGACCCGCAGACTCTCCTCGCCGTGGCCCAGGCGTACCAGCGGCTCGACCAGTACGGCGACTCGATCCCGCTGATCAACAAGGTGCTGGCCGGCCACCCGGACCTGCCGGCCGCCGGCCTCATGCTCGGCGCCGCCTACGACCGGACCGGGAAGCGCGACCAGGCCGTGGCCGTCTTCCGGAAGGTGCTCAAGGCCGCCCCCGACTTCCATGCCGTCTTGAACTACCTGGGCTACATGTGGGCGGAGAAGGGGGAGAACCTGGACGAGGCGGTCGCCATGATCCGCCGGGCGGTGACCCTCGATCCGGACAACGGCGCCTATGTCGATTCTCTGGGCTGGGCCCACTACCGCCTCGGCCAGTACGACCGCGCGCGCGACTACCTGGAGCGGGCGACCCGCCTGGTGCCGGAGGACGCCACCGTCCACGAGCACCTGGGCGACGTCTATCTCGCGCTCGGGCAGCGCGACAAGGCGCGCGAGATGTACCGCCGCGCCCTCGCTCTCCGCGATCCCAACCCCGAGCAGGTTCGGCGCAAGCTCGACGGGCTGGCCGGCAGCGCTCCCACCCCCCGCCGCTGACCCGCTTCCCGAACGGACGATTGTGACCCTACCTCTCTCTCCGGCGTACGGCCGGGGGAGTGCGTGTCAGCGGTCGCCGCGCTGGCTGCGGTCGCCGTGGCCCCGCCTCGCCACGGCCGCGCTCCTTTTCGCCCTCGGCGGCTGCTCGCTCCTCCATCGCTCCCCCCGCCCGGTGCCGGCCGGCAGCTCGCCGCCCTGGCAGATCCCGGAGGCCGCCTATGGCTCGCAGCGCCTCTACCGGGTGAGCTACTCCGGGCCGGAGGGGGAGGGGAACATCCGGCTCACCCTGCGGCTCGCGGCGCCCGACCGCTACCAGGTGACGACCGCCGACCCCGTGGGCCGCACCCTCTGGAGCCTGGATGTGGCGGAGGACTCCGGGCTCTGGCTCGACCACCGGAACCGGACCTTCTGCCGGTTCGAGGGCCGTTTCGACATCTCCGGGGTGCCCCTGGCGCCCTTTCCGCTCCTCTCGCTCCCCTCGCTCCTCCTGGGGAGGCTCCCGGCCGAGCCCGCGGCAACGCCCCAGGAGAAGGGGAAGGACATCACCTTCAAGGACAACCTGGAACGCCGGTGGACGGCGACCCTGGCCTCCGGCCAGGTCGTCTCGTGGACCCTCTGGGACGGCCAGAAGCCGGCGGTCCTCTGGGTGCAGCGCGACGATTGGGCCATCCTCTCGGACCGTGCCCAGAAGGTGCAGATGCGCTGGAAGGAGGTCGTGCGGGAGCCCCTGCCGCACCCGCCCCAGCCGCTCGCGGCGCCCGAGGGCTTCGAGGAGGAGGACTGCAGAGAGCCGGCGAGCTGACCGCCCCGGCACCGGGTCCGTTTGAATCCTGCGGGCCGACTCCTGCGGGCGCTCCGCACAGCCAGTCGCCGGTCCTCGGATCCAACGGACCCCGGAACCGACCGCCCCCCTGATTTGACACCCCGGCCCACCCCCTCTAGCATAGTGGCCCGCTGGCGGAGGATGGTATGCCCTCACGCCCCCGGGACGGGGTGATCGCCAAGAGTTGGGTCGGAAACGCTCCCAGAGGGGCCGCTATGGTTATAATGCGTTGGTTGATGCCGACGCGTGTTTAAGGCGGCGCCCCGGGAAGGTGAGTCCTGTTTGCCGGATTCCGTGATCCCGCTAAGCCGCAGCGATCCTCCTGCCGGAGCCCGGAGCTGCGGTCTGGAGCCTAGCGCGTATGCCGTTGCGCCCATCGCTTTACCGCGCCAGAGGGGTCCGACTAGGGATGACGGAGAGGACGCACATGGAGATCACTGAAGTCAAGGTCTTTCCGATTAACGAAGAGAAGCTCAGGGCATTCGTCTCGATCGTCTTCGACCAGTGTTTCATGGTCAACGACATCAAGATCATCCAGGGGCGCGACGGTCTCTTCATCAGCATGCCGAGCCGGAAGAAGAAGAACGGCGAGTTCAAAGATGTCGCGCACCCGTTGAACAACGAGACGCGGCGGATGATCGAGACCCAGGTTTTAGCCGAGTACGAGCGGGTGCTCGGCGAGCGTGGCGAGCGGACGCCGGAGCTGTCCGCGGCCGTGCAGCTGCGCACCGAGATCGGCCTGGCGGCTGATGCCGGCACGGCGATGCCGGCGATGTCGCCGCCACCGTCGTCGGCATCGTCTGCGACATCGGCGAGGGTGCCGATGGCAGCCATGCCGCCGGTTGCGGAGAGGACTATGGAGGAGGTCGCGGAGATGCATCTCCGCGACTCCTTCTGGGATGTAACCTAGGCTCCGGATGCCGGGCGGCGCCTGGCCCCGAAGCTTATAAGCTCCACGCGGTGGGGGAGAACGGACGCGCGGCGGCTTTCGGGGCAGCCGCGCGGGCCGCGAGACTGGGGCGTCGCCAAGCGGTAAGGCACGGGACTTTGGCTCCCGCATCCGGAGGTTCGAATCCTCCCGCCCCAACCAGGTCGAGCAGGAGAATAGCTCCCAGCCACAGCAGCATCCCGTGGGCCGGCCCCGACAAGGGGGCTTTAAGCCCGCTCCATTTGGCAGAGCACATCGTTTGTGAGGGGATCATGCCCGGTGACCTGAAGATCTTTGGCGGACGCTCGCATCCGGCCCTGGTGCAGGAGATCTGTGAATACCTGAACCTCTCGGCCGGCAACGTCTCGGCCCTCAACTTCTCCGACGGCGAGATCTTCTGCCAGATCGACGAGAACGTCCGCGGCTCGGACGTCTTCATCGTCCAGTCGACCTGCGAGCCGGTCAACGAGAACCTGATGGAGCTCCTGATCATGCTCGACGCGTTCAAGCGCTCCTCGGCCTCCCGGGTGACCGCGGTGATCCCGTACTACGGCTATGCCCGTCAGGACAAGAAGGACCGGCCGCGGGTGCCGATCACGGCGAAGCTCGTCGCCGACCTGATCTCGCGGGCGGGGGCCGACCGGGTGCTCACCATGGACCTCCACGCCGACCAGATCCAGGGCTTCTTCGACGTGCCCGTCGACCACCTGTTCGCGGCCCCGGTGATCCTGGAGGCGGTCCACCAGCTGGCCATCCCCGACCTCGTCATCGTCTCCCCGGACGCCGGCGGCGTCGAGCGGGCGCGGGCGATCGCCAAGCGCATGGAGGTGGGGCTCGCCATCGTCGACAAGCGGCGGACCGCCCCCAACACGGCGGAAGTGATGCACGTCATCGGCGACGTCGAGGGGTGCAACGCCCTCATCGTCGACGACATCATCGACACCGCCGGCACCCTGACCAAGACCGTCGAGGCCTTGAAAGGCAAGGGAGTCCGCCGGATTCTCTCCGCCGGCACCCACGGCGTGCTGTCGGGGCCGGCCCTCTCCCGGATCAACGACTCGCCGCTCGAGGCGGTCCTCATCACCAACACGATCCCGGTGGACAAGAAGCTCTCCCAGACGGCGAAGCTCAGGACTCTGTCGGTCGCGCCGCTCCTCGGCGAGGCCATCAAACGTATTCACGAGAACAGCTCGGTGAGCTCCCTCTTCGTCTGAGGGCGCTTCAAAAGGCTGCGATAAGAAGCGAGGAAATACCATGAGTGAACTTTCGATCGATGTCCAGAAGCGCACCGAGACCGGCACCAACGCCAACCGCCGGCTGCGCCAGAGCGGCAAGATCCCGGCCGTCGTCTACGGCGGCGGCAAGGAGACGGTGCCGATCCAGCTCAACAGAAAGACCCTGATCGATCTCATGAAGTCGGGTGAGAACGAGAACGCCATCTTCCTCCTGAAGCTCGCCGACAGCGGCCAGGAGCGGCACGCGATGATCCACGACATGCAGATCGACCCCCTGACCCGGCAGGTCGTCCACATCGACTTCCAGCGCATCGTGATGACCGAGAAGGTCAAGGTCCAGGTGCCCGTCGAGCTCGTGGGCACGGCCCACGGGGTGAAGGTCGAGGGCGGCATGATCGACTTCGTGCACCGCGAGGTGGCGGTCGAATGTATGCCGGGCGACATCCCGAAGCATGTCGACCTGGACGTCACCGAGCTCCGCGTCGGCCAGCACGTCGAGGCGAAGGACCTGAAGTTGCCCGAGGGTGTGACCCTGGCGGAGGAGCCGGACCGCGTCATCCTCTCCCTCTCCCACACCAAGGCGGAGGAGTCGGCGGTGGCCGAGGCTGTGGCAGAGCCCGAGCTCGCCGCCAAGCGCGGCAAGACCGAAGAGGGGGCGTAGGGTCTGGGCCGGCTCATCCTCGGTCTCGGCAACCCGGGCGAGCGCTACAGAGACACCCGTCACAACGTCGGTTTCCTCGTCGTGGCGGAGCTGGCGCGGCGGCGCGGTGTACGCCTCGGCGAGAAGACCGGGGAGGAGTGCAACGCCCTGGTCGGCCGGGACGGCGACCTCCTTCTCGCCCAGCCGCAGACCTATATGAACCGGAGTGGGCATTCTGCCCACTGCCTGGTCGAGCGGCACGGTTTCTCCCCCGAGGAGATCCTGGTCGTCTTCGACGACGTCAACCTGCCGCTCGGGCGTCTGCGCCTCCGCCGCGCCGGCAGCCCCGGCGGCCACCGGGGGATGGAGTCGATCGCCGAGGGTCTCCGCACCGACCAGGTCCCCCGGCTCCGCCTGGGTGTGGCGGGGGAGGGCGGCCCACCCCCCGGCGGCGACGAGCTGGTCGAGTTCGTCCTCGCTCCCTTCACCACGGAGGAGAAGCCGGCCATCGAGGAGATGGTCGGCCGCGCCGCGGACGCCTGCGAGGTCTGGCTGGCGGAGGGGATCGAGGCGGCAATGCAGGGCTTCAACGGCTGAGTGCGCCCTCTTTTCCCCCTTCGCCGGCTCCGCTCTCCGGTTCTCGCCGCGCTCCTCTGGCGTTACGCCTGCCACTCGGCGATGTTGCTTTTGTCGCTCTGCGCCGAAAGCCGGCCGGCGCCGTCGCTGCCGGACACCGTCCTCGCCCACGTCCCCCGGCTCCCCTGGCTGGACGCCCACAACTACCTGATCTGGCTCGTCTGCTACGTGCCGCCGGCGCTCTGGCTCTGGCGGCGGGACCGCCGGGCCTTTATCCACTTCCTCTACCTGGGCGGGGTTTTAAGCCTGCTGCGCGGGGTGACCGTGGGCCTGACGGGGCTCGGTCCCGTCGACGGGTCGGATCTGAAGACCGCCAATACCGCCAATATCGCCCTCAATGCGGGCCTTCACGGCCGGGCGATCCTCGCGGCCTGGCTCGTCCTGATCAACCCGTTGACCAGCCTCTTCGGCAACGCCGCCCATGTTTACCTGACCCAGGACCTCTTCTTCTCGGGCCACGTCTCGACGACGTTTCTGCTCTGGCTCTACTGTCGGGGCCGCGGCGGGCTGGGGGCGGCGGCGCTCGCCGGCCATGCGGTGACCGTCGCCCTGGTCTTCCTCTGCCACCTGCACTACACGATCGACGTCGTGGGCGCCTGGGCGATCACCTACAGCCTCTATGTGTGGACCGAGCGGCGGTGGCCGGTGGGGGCGGTACCCGCTGCCGGTACCGGCTCCGTTTGATCCTGCGGGCGGGCTCCTTCGGGCGCTTCGCGCAGCCAGTCGCCCGTCCTCGGAACCCAACGGAGCCAGTACCCACCGCCGGTAAGCCCTACGGCTGCTCGTACGCCGGCGGCAGCGGCCCGTCGAGCTTCATGTAGCGGTCCCGCAGCTCGGTCTGCCGGGTCTTCCGCGGCATCTCGACGCCGCGGATGAAGACCTTCTCGGCGCCGCTCGTCACCTCCAGCGGATCGCCGTCCCAGATTACGACGTCGGCCTCCTTGCCCGGCTCCAAGGTGCCTAACCGGTCTTCCAAATGCCAGATGCGGGCCGGGTTCACGGTCATGGCGCGGAGCGCCTCGTCCCAGGGGAGACCGTTGGCCACCGCGTTGCCGGCCAGCTGGCGGAGGTTTCGGGCGTTGTGGGCGTCGCCGCTCATGAAGGCGAAGGTCACCCCGGCCCGGTGTCAAGCGGGCGGCGTTTTCGAGGGTCGCCCCGAGATGCTCGAAGGTCGACGGCAGGTCGGCCAGGGGGTTGATCAGCACCGGCACCCTGGCCGCGGCGATCTGGTCCGCCACCATCCAGCCCTCGTCGCAGCCGGCGAGGATGAGCTTCAGGTGCCGCTCCCGGCCGAGCCGCAGGGCGGCCTCGATGTCGCTCGCCCGATCGACGAAGACGACCAGCGGCAGCTCGCCCCGGGCGACCGGCGCCAGGGCCTCCAGGTCGAGCCGGGAGAGGGTGTAGAGCCGGTGCTCGGCCTTCTCCCAGGCTGCCCGGTGGGTCGCATAGTCGAGGGCGTCGTCGAGCGCCTCGCGGAGGAGGAGCATCGCTCCCGCCCGCGAGCCGCCGGCGAGACGGGCCCCCTGCTCGCCGAGGACGGCGAACAGGGCGGCCGGCGAGCGGACGAGGAGATCCGGCCCCATCCCCAAATGGATGACCGCCCCGCGGCCGGCGATCAGGCTCTTGCCCGCGCCGGGCGCCACCACCGCCCGGGTCAGCCCCTCCACCCGGTTGATGGGCAGGAGCATCGAGCGCGGGTTGATGGCATCGGCGACGTCGAAGGCGGCGGTGATGCGGTCGTTCTGCTCCACCCCGTCGCGGGTGCCGGCGACGGCGTTCACCTCGACCAGCCCGAGCTGGGTGAGAGAGTCGAAGAGGCCGGGGGTGACCACCTTGCCGCGGGCGTCGATCGTCCGCGCCCCAGGAGGCACCGGGATGCCCCGTCCCACGGCGCGGATGCGGCCGCCCTCGATCACCACCGTGGCGTTCTCCAGCGTGCCGGCGCTCCCCATCGTGTGCACGGTGGCGCCGACGATCGCGACGGTCTCGGCATCCGCCGGACCCCACGCCGCCGCCAGACAGGCGACGACCGCCAGGCCCTGCACCAGGTTCCACTTCAGGCGCGCGTTCATCGGCCACCTCCGGCCGCGGTTCCGAGCGAGAAATCCATCTTCGGCTGGCGCTTCGGATCGTTGCGGTCGTAGAGCAGTGCGCCGTCGACGTAGACCTTCTCCGCATGGCTGTAGACGCTGAACGGGTCGCCGCTCCACACCACCACGTCGGCCATCTTGCCCGGTTCGAGCGAGCCGGTCTGCTTGTCGACCCCGATCGACTTCGCCGGATTGATCGTCAGCCAGCGGATCGCCTGCTCGCGGGTGATCGGGATGCCGGCCCGGTTGCCCGCCGCCATGGCCTTCGCCGCCTCCTGGTTCAAGCGCTGGATGCCGTCCGCCGAGTCGGAGTGGACGATGGCGCAGGCGCCGGCCTTCTCGACCATCGCGATGTTCTCGCGGATGCCGTCCAGGGCCTCCATCTTGAAGCCCCACCAGTCGGCCCACATCGCCGAGCAGATCCCCTCCTTGGCCAGGAGGTCGGCGATCTTGTAGGACTCGACGGCATGATGGAAGGCGGCGATCTTGTAGCCGAACTCCTTGGCGACGTCGATCATCACCGCCATCTCGTCCGCCCGGTAGCAGTGGTTGTGGACGAGGATCTCGCCGTTCAAGACCCCCACCAGGGTCTCCATCTTGATGTCGCGGCTCGGCGGATCGGTCTTCTCGCCCTTCTTGATCTTGTCCCGGTAGGCGTCCCACTGGTGCTTGTAGTCGACCGCCTTGGCCCAGGCCTCGCGGTCGCCGGCGATGTTGCCCATCCGGGTCGAGGGGGCGCGGCCCTTCTCGCCATAGACCCGCTTGGGGTTCTCGCCGCAGGCCATCTTGAGCCCATAGGGGGCGCCGGGGAACTTCATCGCCTGCACCGTCCGCGCCGGGACGTTCTTGACCGTCACGCTCCGGCCGCCGATCAGGTTGGCCGAGCCGGGGAGGATCTGCATGGAGGTCACCCCGCCGGCGAGCGAGAGGGGGAACTGCGGGTCCTGCGGCCAGACCGAGTGCTCGGCCCAGACGTCCGCCGTCACCGGGTCGGTGGCCTCGTTGCCGTCGTCCAGGCCTTCCACCCCGGGCGAGGCGTAGACGCCGAGGTGCGAGTGGATGTCGATGATCCCCGGGGTCACCCACTTGCCCGTGGCGTCGACGACGACCGCTCCGGCCGGCGCCTCGATCGTCTTCCCCACGGCGACGATCCGGCCGTCTCTTAAGAGCACCGACCCGGCCTCGATCCGGTCGCCGGCCGCGGTCAGCACCGTGGCGTTCCGGATCAGGGTCGGCGGGGAGGGGATCGGTTTGTAGGTGGAGGGGTAGAGGGCGGCGGGGGTTTCGGGCGACGGCTTGCCCGGGGCGGTGGCGGCCTGGGTCGGGGTCCCGGCGGTCGCCGGGTGGGTTGGGTGCGTTGGGTGGGTCGGATGCGTCGGGGCGCTGGCGCAGGCCAGGCCGGCCATCGCGAGGGCGAGGAGCAGGCCCAAGCCCATGCCCGTGCGAACACTCTCTCGACTCGATATCATGGACACCTCGATTGGCAGTTCGGGGCTGATCCTAACATCGAGCCCCAGAGGAGCGCGCATGCCGGAGACCGGCGAGTTGGTACTCATCGTGGACGACGAACCGGGGATCCTGACCACCCTGGGGGGTATCCTGTCGGACGAGGGCTACAGCACCCTCTGTACGACGAGCGGGGCGGAGGCCCTCACCCTCTACGCGGAGCGGCGGCCGGCGGTCGTCTTCCTCGACATCTGGTTGGCCGACCGGGACGGCCTGGAGACCCTCCAGGCGCTCCGCGAGAGCGACCCCACGGCGGCGGTGATCATGATGTCCGGCCACGGCACGGCGGCGACCGCGGTCAAGGCGATCAAGATGGGGGCCTTCGACTACCTGGAAAAGCCGCTCTCCTACCGCCGGGCGGTCGAGGCGGCGGCCGGGGCCCTCTCTTACAAGAAGTCGCTCGGCGAAGGGGGCGATCCCCTGCCGCTCGTCGGCCTGCCCAAGGACCGGCTGGAGCCGGAGCGCCAGCTCACCCCCGCCCCGGCTCTGCGCCTCCTCCAGACGACCGACCGGCCGCAGCGCACCCTCCGCCAGAGCACCGTCGTCTACGGCCTCGGGCTCCACTCGGGGCAGCGCACCGGCATGTCTCTCCAGCCCCTCCCCCCCGACAGCGGCATCCACTTCATCACCCTGCCGACGGGGGTCGAGATCCCCGCCCACGTCGGGGCGGTGGCTGATACCGACTACGCCACCACCCTGTCCCGGGAGGGGGAGAACATCCGCACCGTCGAGCACCTGCTCTCCGCCCTCCACGCCTGCGGGGTGGGCAACCTCCTGATCAAGGTCCACGGCGAGATCCCGGTGCTCGACGGCTCGGCCCTGGAGTTCTGCCGCATTCTGGAAGGGGTGGGGCTCGAGGACCAGGCCGAGCCGCAGCAGGAGGTAGTGATCGACCGCCGTTACGAGGTGAACGGAAGCGGTAGCGAAAAGCTGCTCGCGATCGAGCCCGCGGACGGCTTCTCCGTCTCCTACCTGCTCCGCTACCCGCCACCCCTGGGGGAGCAGTACTACGATTTCCACCTCGCCGACTTCGCCACCTACAAGCGGGAGATCGCCCCGGCCCGCACCTTCGGTTTCATGAAGGACCTGAAGATGATGAACGAGCTCGGCCTCGGCTCCGGCGGCCGGCTCGACAACTTCATCCTGGTGGGGGACGACGAGGTCATCAACACCGAGCTCCGCTTCCCGGACGAGTTCGTCCGCCACAAGATCTTAGACATCGTGGGCGACCTCTACCTCCTGGGCTATCCCATCCGCGGCAAGGTCACGGCGCGGTTGACGGGGCACCGGGACAACATCGCGCTCTTGAAGAAGATCCTGGCGGAGAACGGGTAGGCTCGGGTCCGGAACCTTAAGGACCTGAGCGGACCTGAGCGGACCTAATCGGGACCGTAGGTGCCAGGCGATTCGCGAGGCTCGCCCTGGCCGCCAACGGCCTGCCCGCCTACCGAGCCACCCGCGAGGACGCCAGGACCGTGCTCCAGGGGAGTAGCGCGGCGCGCGACCGCTCCGGGAGCGTCGACGGCTGATGCGGCTCCAGGAGGCGCCGCGGGAGAGCCCGGGACGCAGGCTGGGCCGGTGTCGCCCGCCAATTACCTCGACTGGCGAGCCGAGAGCCACGTCTTCGCAGCACCCGGTGGAGGCATTCCAGATCCACGTCGTCTTGTCATCGGCTGCTGGTCACACGGCAGCTCGGCACTCGGCAAGGATCTGCTCGGCGAAGCGCAGGTTCGGCGCACGTAGGTCCGTGTAGATCGCCACGGAGCGTTCGGCAAAGGGGAGACCCTCGGCGCCGTGGCTCTGGCGGGAAAGAACCGTAGCGAGCCACAAGCAGCCTTCGGCTATCAATTCCTTGCGGCCGATCTCTTCGGCCAACTTCAGAGCTTCGCGCGAGAGCCGCTCGGCCTCAGACCACCTTCCGCGGTCGAGGGCAAGCTCGGCAAGATTGCAAATAGAGATTGCAACCGCTTCGCTATCGCCCAATTCTTGAGCGATGGCGAGGGCTTCGCGGTAGTGTGCCTCTGCCTCGTCGCGCTGGCCTGAGAGCCGGAGTGCTTGTGCCAGGGTACCCAGAGCTGAGCTGACTTCAATGCTCTTATGGGAAAGGCTGTGGAACAAATCTATGGCCTCACGCGAGTCGGCGATCGCTTTGGCGTAGTCTCCCGACAACTCGTGACCGATACCACGTAGCCCGATGGCCGTAGCACGCTCGTGAGCACCTGCACCGGCCTTCAGCCAGTGGGCCGCAGCACGGTCGGCGCAGGCTAGAACCTCGGTTGTCTGTCCTCGTAGCGCATGGCAGAAGCCAACCTTGTAGACCCGCCAGCCAGCATTCGTGAAATCTCCTTCGCGGAGCGCTCTTTGCTCAGCCTCACTCTCTAAGGCGAGCCTTTCGTCCCAGCGCCCGGAAAAGTCAAGAAAAGGAGAGAGGGCATCGCACACGCTCTGCAGGCGCTTGTTGTCGCCCACGACCATGGCGGGTAATGCGGCTGCCAGCTGCGGCCATGCCGTCTCCAGGATGTGAAACTGGGAGAATTTGTCGTACCCGTGTTCGACCGCGATCGCATACGCGCGATCGGCCAGACGCTCAGCGCTGACATGGACGGCTGCTGGACGCGAGCGGCGAAGGAACTGCGCAGTGAGAGCGGGGAGAAGCCAGGTACCGGCCCGGTCGTCCTCGATCAACAGCGCGCGATCCCTGAGACCCTCGAGTGCCATCTCCGTGGCCTTGTTGCTGAGACCGGCGAGCGGCAGCAGCCACTCGACGGGAACAGGCCCAGTAAAGTGGACGAGGCCGGCAAGCACAGAGAGCTCGTCGGCGGTGAAGCTTGAGACGAGATCGCCGAAGATGAAGTCGAGCGGATCGTTCTTCTCGTCCAGGGCCTCGCGCCGGTGCGCCTCTTGCAAGCGCGCCAGAGCCTCGTCCAAGGTTCGGCAGCGACCCGTCGTCCGCCCGAGCTGGCCGACCGTCCACGTCAGCAGCAGCGGATTGCCGCCAGTCTCTGCGTAAAGCCGGTCGCGATCGCCCTGGGCGAGACGCGCGACGGGCTCCCAGCGCTTCCCGAGCTCGGCGATCAGCTCGTCGGCGGCTTCGCGTTCGAGCTTGTGGAGGCGCAGGTTATAGCCGGCGATCGAGCCGTCGTTGCGGCGGCGACTGGTGACGATGGCTCGGCAGCCGGAGGGGAGGCTGCCGAGGAGCTCGAACACGGCACGGCGCTCGGAGACGGTGAACGTCTCCAGGTTGTCGAGGACGAGGAGCGCCCGGTAGCTCGCGAGGGCGTGGCGGACGAGCTGCGGCCGTGCCTCCGGAACGGCCTTCGGGATGTCGTCGCGGCCGAGCGCCAGACCGATTTCGTTGAGCAGCGCGGGGTAGCTCTCGACGCGGTGATCGCGGAGGGGCCGCTCCCCCTCCGGCAACAGCTCGCGGGTCTTCGCCGTGATCCACAACTTGAGAGGGAAGTGCTCGGCCGGCGCCAGGTGCGCCGCTTCGAGCGCCAGCGCCGTCTTCCCCATCCCGCCGGGGCCGTCGAGCACGATGCCCCAGCTGCGATCCTCGGGGAGCAGGTAGCGCGCGATCGTCCGCAGCTCCTCGGTCCGGCCGAAGAACGGCCGGCGTGCCGGCAGCGTGGAGTGCGGTGCGGTCGGCCCGGGCGACGAAGCGGCGGGAGCGGCGGGTGCCGTCGAGGAAACCGCCGCGTTCGGCCGCTTCGCTCCACCGGTGGCACGCGAGCGCATCGAGACGGCTTCCGCCGCTGTCCCTTCATCCCCTTCCAACTCGGCGTTTTCCCCGTCCGGGATGAAGCGCCAGGGTCCCGTCCTCTTCGTCGCGATCCGCGGCCAGAGCCGGAGGCGGGCCGCGCCGTCGTCGAGCTCGATCCGGCCCGCCGCGTAGCCGTGCCTGCGCTCGATCGCCGGCGGCTCGCCTCGCTTCTCCATCCCGAAGACGGAGCAGCCTTGGCAGAGGCGAACCGCCTTCGTCGAGCCGCCGCGGCGGATATAGGTGATCTCCGTCTCGTGCTGGTGGCCGAAGAGATGCGCCGCGAACCGACCGGCCGGTGCGATCTCGGACTCCCCCGCCTCCCGAGCTTCCTGGGTCAGCCAGCTCGGACCCTGGTGCGTGAGGAGCAGGCAGACGTCGTGCCGATCCCACCAGGCGTCGACACCGCCTTCGCAGACCGCATGCAGCTGCCGCGCGTCCCAGACGAGCCGCCCCTCGTAGTCGCCGCCGGCGAGTTGGAGGAACGTCGTGTTCAGCCCGACGAGGCCGACCTTCCGATCGCCGCACGGGAGCGTCGCCGCGAAGTCGCCGGGCAGGATGCCGGTCTTGACGCCGGGAGGACGGTGCGGAACCTTCTCCCACCAGGCGCCGTACGCCGCGAACGCGTCGTGCACCACCCGGCGGTAGCTGCCGGCCGGCTGGTCCCAGAACTTCGCCGCGACGCGCTCGAAGCCGCCCTTCTCCAGCAGCACGTCGAGCGCGGGGCTGTCGGGGTCCTTCGACCGATAGAGATCGTGATTGCCGGGCACCGCGAGCAGCACGGCGCCGCCGGAACCGAGCTCACCCAACCGCCTCCACAGCGGGTCGAGCACCTCGGCCTGCATCCTCTCGAACTGCGCCGACTCGCCCGACTGAACGAGATCGCCCGTGAACAGCACGGCGTCCAACGGCCCGCAGCGGTCGTGCAGCGGGCCGAGGCTCTCGAGGAACGGCCCGCGCAGCGTCGGCCAGAGACAGTCCTGCCCCTGGAGGCCGTAGTGGAGGTCGGTGAGGTGCAGCCAGGAGAATGCAGGCATCGATCGAAATGCAGACAGGGCAAGACGGAATACGGTGGGGAGGATATCGCAGAGACCCTCCCTGCGCGAGGTGTGATCGACCTGTGAAGGAGCAGAAATAGCCTGCCGGACGCCGTTCGGTAGCTCCCGGAGTCCGTTCGGGACCTGCCGGACTCCGTTCGGAACCTGCCGGACGCCTTTTGGTAGCGCCCGGACTCCCTTGGATAGCTCCCGGACGCCGTTTGCCAGCTCCCGGACGCCGTTTGCCAGCTCCCGGACTCCGTTTGGAAGCTCCCGGACGGCTTTTGGAGCTTCCGGAAGCCGTGGAAAGTCTTCTGGAACCCGTCCGGGAACTTCCGCCACCTGTTGAAAACCCTCCGGAAGTCGTCCGGGAGCTTCCGGAAAGCCTTGGAAATCTGCCGGAAGCCCTCCGGGAGCTTCCGGAGCCCCATGAAAGTCTTCCGCAACCCCTCCGGGGGCTTCCGCCCTCTGTAGAAAGTCCGCCCGAGCTGTCTCCGGGAGCTTCGGAAACCCGTCCGGGTCCTTCAAGAATCTGTCCGGGAGCTTCCAGAGCCTGTCCGGGAGCTTCCGGAATCCGTGGACGGCGACTTTCCAAGCCTCTGAAGTCGGGATGAACGCGTGAAAAGTCTTCCGGAACCCGTCGAAAGTTACTTTTGAAGGTCGGGAAGTCGACCCGGAAGGGTCGGATGTCGAGAGTGCCGCGGTAGGATGACGCCTTGCGGTACGCTGTTGCTCCTGCGAAGACGTCCCGGGAGGCGACCATGGAACTGCTACCGTTGCTCCATCGTCCTCGGCCTTCTGGGCTTTGCGCCGCGCACGGCCGCGACCCGCAAGGCCCAATCCGGGATGGGCTCCACGCAGTGGGTTCTCCAAGAGCCCCTTGAAGAGCGCGCTCACGAGGAGATACGGGGATATCCAGACTCTGCTGAGCAATTTTTGCACCGGGACAATATCGCGCTCTTGAAGAAGATCCTGGCGGAGAACGGATAGGTTCGGTTCCGGAACCTTGAGGACCACTGTCCCGCCGTATCTCACTTGACGACAGATGTAGTCACTAGTATCCTGACTACAGATGTCGCTACGAGAGAGACCATGAGATCGAAGACAGCGAAGAGCATCGGAGACCAGGAGCTGACCCTGCTGCGCTACGTGGCGGAGCAGGGGGAGGCCACGGTCGGCGAGGCGGCGGAGGGCTTTGGGGCGCCGCGTGGGTTGGCTCGCTCGACCGTCCTCACCATGATGGAGCGCCTGCGTGGGAAGGGCTACCTCGAACGCCGGCAGGCCGAAGGCGTCTTCCGCTACTCCGCGCGGGAGACCGACGGCGAGCTCCTGCACGGGGTCGTCCGCGACTTCGTCGAGCGGACCTTGGGCGGCTCCGTTTCCCCCTTCGTCGCCTATCTGACCGAGACCGAGGAGGTCTCGGACGTCGAGCTCGCCGAGCTCGAGCGGCTGGTGGCGAAGCTCCACTCGCGGAAAAAGGAGTAGGCCATGGAGATCTGGATCGTCATGAGCCGTTGGGCCGGGGCGCTCGGCCGCGCCTCGTTCGAGGGGGGACTTCTGATCCTCGCCGTCTGGGCCCTCTGCCGGCTCGCCCCGCGCCTGCCGGCCGCGCTCCGCGCCTCCCTCTGGTGGCTCACCTGTCTGCGGCTCGTCGTCGGACTGACTGGCCTGGCCGGGATCGCTCCCATCCCTCTGCCGCTGCTGCCGGTCGCGCCCGCTGCCGCTCCGGCTCCGGTCGTCGTGCCGTCCGGGGTGGCGGCGGTCCTCCCCGCGATCCTTTCCGCGGTGCCAGCCATTTCGCCAGCCATTTCGCCGGCCGGCTCGCCGCCAAGCGCCTGGCCCTCTCCGCTCGGCGTCGTCGGCAGCGTCCTGGGCGGCGTCTGGCTCCTCGCCGCTCTCGGCCAGCTCGTCCTCTTGAGCCGCCAGCTCCGGCAGCTGCGGGGAATCCGCCTGCGTTCGACGGCGGTGACCGACGGTTGGATCGCCGGGCTCTGGGAGCGGCTCTGCCTTGAGCAGGGGGTTGAAAACGCCCGGCTCCTCTTCTCGTCCGAGGTGACGACCCCGCAGGCGAGCGGGCTCCTGCGGCCGCGGGTGATCCTGCCCCGGGCGGGGCTCGACCGGCTCTCTCCGGGGGAGCTCGCCATGGTCCTCTGCCACGAGCTGGCCCACCTGCGGCGCCGCGACCTCTGGCTCGCCTGGGTGCCGGCGGTCGCCGGGCGGCTCTTCTTCTTCCACCCTCTGGCGGTTCTCGCCGCCCGGGAGTACGCGCTCGCCCGCGAGGCGGCCTGCGACGCGGAGGTGCTCGCCGTCCTCGGCGAGGCGCCCCAGGCGTATGGGCGCCTCCTCCTGAGACTCGGAATCTCTCCCCTCCCGCGGGCCGGCGGCCTCGCCTCTTCGGCGGCCGCCCTGGCCACCGCGGCCCCCTCTCGCCAACAGCTGAAAAGGAGACTGGAAATGCTCGCTCAAGCCTCTCGCACCCATCGCGACGATCCCGGCCATCGCGGTGGTCGCGGCCATCGCGGCCATCCGGCCTGGTGGTGCCTCCTCGGGCTCGTCGCCCTCTTCGCCCTCGTGCCTTTCCGGCTCGTCGCCGCCCAGGAGGCCTCCCGGGCCCTCCGGCTGGCGGGTCCGCCTCCGCCGCCGCCGCGGGCTCCGGTGGCGCCACGGGCGCCGCGGTCCCCTCACTCGGAGAGCGGCGAGGAGTACGTCCTCCTCTCTGCCAATGGCTCGTCGACGATGAACGGCTCGACGGCGGACATCGGGCGCGCCAGGAAGCTCCTCGGACCGGGGGAGAAGGAGATCCTCTGGTTCCGCCACGGCGGCAAGGAGTATGTCGTCCGCGATCCGCAGACGCTCCAGGCCGCGTTCGCCCTCTTCGCCCCCCAGGCGGAGCTGGGGAGCCGCCAGGCGGAATTGGGGAGCCGGCAGGCGGAGCTGGGGAGCCGCCAGGCAGCGCTCGGCGCGGAGCAGGCGAAGCTCGGCGCCAAGCAGGCTCGCCTGGGAGCCGAGCAGGCGCGGGTGGCGAGCGACGAGGCGCGCGAGACCACGGACGGAAGGGAGGTCAACAACCGCCTGGCCCGGCAGCAGGACGAGCTCTCGGGACAGCAGGACGCCCTCGGCCGGCAGCAGGACGAGCTGGGGAAGAAGCAGGACGAGCTCGGCAAGCAGCAGGACGAGCTCGGCAAGCAGCAGGACGAGCTCGGCCGCCAGCAGGACAAGCTGGCGCGGGAGGCGGAGGAGAAGTTCAAGGTCCTGGTGAGCGACGCAATCTCCCGCGGGATCGCCCGCGAGGTCGGACACTAGGAGTCTCTCGCCACCCCCCTCCTGCACGGGAGGGGGGTGGAGCGCGGCGTTCCGGCGCGCCCTCCTAGCCCTGTTCCATCTGTCGCGCCGACTCCCGGATGTGGAACTGCAGGGCCTCGCGCAGGTTGCGCATGGTCCGCACCTGGGTCAAGTCGACCCCGATCTGGATGAGAGTCTGGGCGATCCCCGGGTTGATGCCGGTGACGATGCACTCGGCCCCGAGGAGGCGGATCGCCTTCGCCATCTTGATGAAGTGGTCGGCGGTCTTGGTGTCCATGACGTCGATGCCGGTGATGTCGACGATCGCCGTCGACGCCTGCTTGGTGACCACCATCTCGAGGAGCGACTCGGTCATCTCGGCGCTCCGCTGGCTGTCGACGATGCCGACGACCGGCAGGCAGAGGACCCCCGCCCAGACTTCGATGATCGGCGTCGACAGCTCGCGCATGGCCGCCTGCTGCAGCTCGATCATCCGGAGCTGCTCCTCGAGCTCGCGGTTCGCCACCTCGTGGCGTCCGAGGGCCTCCTTGAGCGCCCGCTTCGCCCGCGCCAGCTCCTCGACGAAGGTGGTGAACGCCGTCTCCAGCTCCGAGAACTGGTCCTGCTCGGGGTGCGCGTGGAGGAGCTCCAGGCAGGCGTCGAACTGCTCGTCGGCCGCATAGGAGAGCGCCTGGATCACCCCTTTCAACCGGTCGGGGGCGACCCGGATGGCTTCCTTGGGGCCGCCATTTTCACTTGTCTTGCTCATTGCCACTCCATTGCCGACGTTTCCTTGCCGACGTTCAGGCGAAGAGAGACCGCGTCTCCCAGGTCAGACTGCGTTCAGATTCGCCGTCTCTTCGAGACGGACTCGCGATGGAAGAGGACCGTGATCTCCTTGCCGGCCTCGTCCTGACGGCATTCGAAATGATCGGCGAGACGGAGCACCGCGCCCAGCCCCGTGCCCAGACCGCGGCGCCCCAGGATGCCGGCGGGGTCGATCGGCCCGCGGTCGTCGCAGCCGTCGGTCTTCGCCAGCTCCAGGTCGCGGAACGGCGGGCCGACGTCGCGCGCGGCCACCCGGACGTCGCCGTCGCAGTCGGGGTCGAACGAGAGGGCGATCTCGCCGCGGATCCCGTACTTGGCGATGTTCGAGCCGAGCTCGGAGACGACGATCGCGAGCTCCGCCGCGCGGGTCTTGCCGAGGCCGAAAAGGAGGCCCAGGCGCTGCGCCTCCCGGCCCACCACCAGGGCGTCCTCCCGGCAGCTCACGGGGTAGGCCCGCTCGGCCCTCTCGGGCCGGGGGGGGCTTCGCTCTCCGGCAGCAGCATCGCCTACCCCGCGGTCTCCGGACGGCTGGCGGCCCCGGCCTTGAAGCCGTTCTCCTTGCGGCCGCTCTCCGCCGCCCTCCGCATGCCGCTGAGCTGCTCGGTGTCGCGCAGATGCGCCTGGAGAGCGTCGCGCAGGTTGCGCATCGTCCGGATGCCGGTCAGGTCGACCCCGATGTGGGTCAGGGTCTGGGCGATGCTCGGGTTGATCCCGGAGAGGATGCACTCCGAGCCCAGGAGGCGGACCGCCTTGGCCATCTTGATGAAGTGGTCGGCGGTCTTGGTGTCCATGACGTCGATGCCGGTAATGTCGACGATCGCCGTCCGCGCCTGCTTGGCGACGATCATCTCTAAGAGCGTCTCGGTCATCTCGGCGCTCCTTTGGCTGTCGACCAGACCCACCACCGGCAGGCAGAGGACCCCCGCCCAGACCTCGATGATCGGCGTCGAGAGGTCGCGGATGGCCGCCTGCTGCATCTCGATCATCTGCAGCTTCATCTCGAGCTCGCGGTTGGCCTGCTCGTGCTTGTTCAAGGTGTCCTTGAGCGCCGTCTTGGCGCCGGAGAGCTCCTCGACGAAGACGGTGAACGCCATTTCGAGCTCACCGAACTCGTCTTCCTTGTGGCCGCCGCTCCGCAACAGGTCCAGACAGGCGGCGAACTTGTCCACCGTGGCGTAGGACAGCCCCTGGATGACCCGCTCCAGGCGGTCCGGTGGAATCTCGATGACTTCCGGTTCGTTCGACATCCTTGCTTTCTCACTTTCTTGCTGGCATTTCTGGAGATCTGGGGCCGGCCGTCACGACGGCGGAACCTCTTCGAGCAGCGGGCTGGCCCCGAAGCCCACGATCAGGGCGGAGGCGTCGTCGTGCGGCCGCCCCCACTGCTCCACGATGCGCCGGGCGACGAGCTCGGGCGGGCCGGGCAGGCAGGACTTCAGGTTCGCCCGGGTCGAGATGCCGTCGCTCATCAGACAGTAGATGTCCCCCGGCTCCATGCGGACGGGCATCGGCCGCGCCACGCGCAGGTTGTGGCCGACGATGCCGGCGAGGCAGAAGACGGAGGGCGGCCTGCCGGCGAGCGCCTGCACCTCGACGTTGCCGATGCCGCAGAACTCGCCGCGGCCCTGGGCGTCGACCTTCAAGAGGCCCATGGCGGCGCCGCGGGTGCTCTTGAGCTCCTGGTGGCAGCGCAGAACGATGGCGCTCGCCGTCAGCCCGATCGAGTCGCGGATCACCTCGACCGCGCGCTCGGAAGCGACCGCCGACTCGTGGCCATGCCCGAGACCGTCGATCACCGCGGCGAGGAAGTCGCCGTCCTCGTTCTCCTCGAACATGTAGCAGTCGCCGCAGACGTTCAAGCCCACGAACGGCCGCCTGAAGCCGCCGGACTTCACCGTTCCCCCTTGAAGACGCAGGTCACGGTCGTGCCGCGGCCGGGGGCGGTGTCTAAGTGAAATTCGTCGACCAGCTTCTTGACTGCCATCAGGCCCTTTCCCATTCCGCGCGTGGAGCGATACGAACCGTCGAAGATCTGGGCCAGCCGGGAGGGCTCGATGCCGGGTCCCTGGTCGCTCGCGATGATCTGCAGGCGCGCCCCGGAGGCGTCGGTGCTGGCGCGCAGCTCGACTTTCCCCCGGTCGGCGTAGAAGACGATGTTTCTGGCGAGCTCGGAGACCGCGGTCGCCACCTTGACCGAGGTGAACTTGGAGAGACCGATCCGCACCGCCTCCGACCAGGCCTCCAGGCGGGCGGTCGCGATGTCCTTCTCCTGCTGGATCTCGAGCGTCTTGGCGGCGGTCCGCCCGGCGGCCGGGGACTCCCGCCGTTCGCCGGGAGCCTCGCCGTGGAGCGCCCGCGAGCAGGCGGCGATCAGCTCGGGGGCGCCGGAGCGCGCGAAGAGGCGCACCGAGTTCTCGAGCTCCTTCATGATCGCCTGCCGGTCGCTGTCGGCGAGCTCCGCGAGCGGCCGGCTGGCCATCGGCCCCATGCGATTGAAAATACTGCGCTGGGTGATCCCGGTGATCGATCCGTTGAGGACCGCCGAGACCGCGCTCTCGACCGTCTTCATTGCAGCAGCTCGAGCTTCTCTAGCGCCAGGTCGAGGCTGAGCGCGGTATTGACCGAATCGAGCTCGACCCCCATCTCGATCAGGGTCATGGCGACCGCCGGGCGGATGCCGACGATGTAGCAGTCGGCCCCCATGTAGCGCACCGACTTGCCGATGTCGTTCAAGATCCGGGTGATGTAGCTGTCGATGATCTCGACCGCAGACACGTCCAGGATGATCCCCCGGGCTCCGACCGCCCGGACCCGCTCCATGATGGCGGCCTGGAGGTTCAACGCCAGGCGGTCGTGGAGCTCGGTCTGGATGCTGACCAGGAGGCAGTTCTTGATCTGGATGATCGCGAGCTCAGGGTCGCCGGTCAGGTCGGATGCGTCGCGTGCATGAGTCATTTCTGCCCGATTCTCCCGGAGGCGCTCCTGGAGCGCACCCCAGCCGCGGTGAGCGCGCGCCGTCGTGCCGGACCGGACTACCCCCCGGACCGCACTGCCGGCGTTCTTTGCACCGTTCCTTGAAGGTGGCTCAAGTTTTAGCATATCGCTCTAAGAGAGTCCAGCTGGGGAGGCTGGGCGAGCGAGGGAAGGGAGGGAGGGATTACCGGGAGCCGCGCTTTGCCGCTTCCAGCCCTGGTTCCAACTCCTCCGGCTCCAACTCGGCCGGGGTGGTCCCGGGCTCGGGCGGCACCGTGCCGATGTCCGCCGCTCCGGCCCCGCTCCGCCAGAAGCGGTCTTCGGCAGTAGTAGCGGTGGGGACGCTCGGGGTGTCCCCGGTCTTGGGGGTCGGACCGAAGCGCTCGGCGAGGGCGCGCTCCAGGGCGGGAAGGCTCGCTCCCGGCCGGTACGCCGGGAGGGCCGCCGCCTCGCGGCTCCCCATGCTTCCGAGAAAAACCTGCTCGGCGTCCGCATCGAGCCGGAGCTGGCCGATGGGGAGGAGGATGTGGCGGACGCCTTCGAGATCCGCAGGGGCGGGGGAGTCTGTCCGGCGCTCGATCTTCTGGCTCGGCGCCTGGGCCTCGCTGGTGGCGGCGATGGTGGCGACAGCCTCCACCAGGTCGTCCTCTAAATCCACGTCGAGGTAGCGCACCCGCCCCGTTCCGGTGTCGATCAGCAGCTCGTCGACGACGCCCAGCCGCTCGCCGTCGGCCGCGATCACGTCCCAGCCGCGGACATCCACATCCCCGGCGGCCACGTCACGATCGTCGAAGTCGCTTAAGGGAGCGATCCGGCTCGGCTTCCCGATCCTCTCTGCCACGTTCCTCTCCTTCGCCTAGGCCATGACCCGCGAGCGGAGGCGGAGCGCCTCCTCCTCTTCGGTCGCTGGCCGCGGCGCCTTGACCGGCGGCTTGCCGGGACGCTGGACCGTGACCGCGGCGGGGTGCGATTTCACCAGGCGTGCGGTGCTCCTGCCGCCTTGGTAGTCCGCCCGCGCCACGACCTGCGAGACCATCCAGAGAACCACCGCCACCAGTACCAGACCGACCACCCAAGGCCAGACGCTCCGCCGCTTGTGTACAACCTTGATCTCAGCCACGTCCTGCTCCTTTCCTGCTCATGGCAGGAGCGACTGCAAGGAGCGCGCCGGGGAGGGGAAGGGACTCTAACGCAGCAGGCTGCCGACGAGCGACGCCAGCCGGGAGGGCTCGACCGGCTTGGCGACGTGGGCCTGGTACCCGGCCGCCAGCGAGCGCTCGCGATCCTCGGCCCGGGCGTAGGCGGTGAGGGCGATGGCCGTGATGCCGGCGGCAGGCAGGGCCCGCACCCGGCGGATCAGCTCGTAGCCGTCCATCTCCGGCATGGCGATGTCCGAGAGCAGGGCGTCGGCGGGGCGTTCGGCGAGGGTGGCCAGGGCCTCCGCCGCCGAGCGGCAGGCGCGGACCTCGGCGCCGTGGCCGGAGAGCGCCGCGGCGAGCATCTCCAGGGTGTCGGGCTCGTCGTCCACCACAACCAGGGAGAAGCCGGAGAGGTCGGCGGGCGCGGTTGTCCCGGCGCTCTCCAGCATCTCCTCGTCGGGGGCTGCCGCCGGAAAGGGCGCCGGGGCGACCAGGCTCCTCCCGCTCTCTCCAGCTCTCGCGCGGCTCGGGAAGGCGAGCGGCAGCTCGACCGTGAAGGTGGCGCCCTGGCCCGGGCCCTGGCTGTCCGCCGCCACCGTCCCGCCGTGCAGCTCGACCAGGTGGCGAACGATGGCGAGCCCCAGCCCGAGCCCACCGTGGCGGCGGGTGGTCGAGCTGTCCGCCTGGCGGAAGCGGTCGAAGACGTAGGGGAGGAACTCGGGGGCGATGCCGATCCCGTCGTCCCGCACCCGGATCACGGCGTTGTTCCCCCGCGGTTCGACGGCCATCTCCACCCACCCGCCGGGACGGGTGAACTTGACGGCGTTAGAGAGCAGGTTCCAGAGGATCTGCTGCAGGCGGTCGGGATCCCCCTGGACCGGTCCCATCCCCGGCTCGATCCGGACGGCGAGCTCCACCTTCTTGGCCTCCGCTGCCCCGCGCACGGTTTCGATCGCGGCGGTGAGGATGGGGGGGAGGTCGAGCGGCCGAAGATCGAGGCGGAGGTTCCCGGTGACGATCCGCGAGACTTCCAGGAGGTCCTCGATGATCTGCGCCTGGAGCTGGGCGTTGCGTTCGATCACCCCCAGCCCGTGGGTGACGGCGGCGGGGTCGCCGAGCTTGCCGCGCAGGATCGTCGGCCAGGCGAGGATCGCGGTGAGCGGGGTGCGCAGCTCGTGCGAGATGGTCGCCAGGAAGTCGTCCTTGGTCCGGCTCGCCGCCTCGGCCTCCGCCCGCGCCTCGCGCTCCCGCGAGAGCAGGCCCGAGCGCTCCTCCTCGGCCTGCCGGCGGGCGATGGCGAAGGCAACGTGCCCCGCCACGTTCTGGGCGAGCTGCACCTCGGCATCGGCGAGCTGGCGCGGGCTCTCGTAGTACAGCATGAACTTGCCGAGCAGCCGGCGCTGGTGGATGAGGGGGATGAAGGCGGCGGCGCGGATCCGCTCCTTGGTGAGAACGGGGAGAAGGGGGGCGAGGTCGCCGTCCAGGAGGACGTCGCCGACGACGATGGGCCGCGGGTCGAGAGTGTCCCGGGTCCATGGCGAGTGCCCCTCGACCGCCCGCCGGTACTCCTCCGAGAGGCCGCGCCAGGCCTTGAAGCGGATCACCCCGTCGGGGTCGAAGAGGAGGATCGAGGCGCGGTCCGTTCCCAGGCTGCCGACCAGCCCGTCCAGGGCCACCCGGTAGATCTCCTCCACCGCCTCCGCCCGGCCGACCGCCTCGTTGAGCTGATAGAGCATCTGGAGCTGCTCGACCCGGCTCGTCAGCTGCTCCTCGGCGTGCCGGTGGCGGTCGATGTCCGCCACCAGCCGCTCCTCCAGCCGGCGGTACTCGCGCCGCGCCCGATCGCGGTAGAGCCGGAAGAGCTCCGCCAGGCGCGGCTCCCGGTCGAGCAGGCCGCGGAGGTGATCCTTCACCCGCTGGTCGAGCTCGTAGCTGAGCTCGGGATGGGCCTCGACCCAGACGTGGCTCGCCTTGAGGTAGGCGAGGAACGCCATCAAATAGTTGTAGTCGCGGTCGCCGAGGAGCCGCCGAAGGCCCGCCCGGCAGCGCGCCGCCCGGTCCCGGTTGAGGAAGAAGTAGACCGCGAGGCGGAGAACCGCCCTGGCCAGCCCCGAACCCGGGGGCGGAAAGTCGGCCAGGGGTGCCCGCTGCGCCGCCAGGAGGTCGAGCGCACGCTCGATCTCGTCCTCCGCCGGGACCGGCATCTCGAGGAGCGTGAGGATCTCCTCCGGCGCGGACCCCAGGGCGGCCAGGGCGCAGCTATGGCATACGATGCTGTAGGGCACTGCGCAATAGCGGGCGAGATAGGCCGCGAGCTGCTCCCGGAAGAGCGTTGGCAGCGGGCTGTCGAGGTCGGCCGAGAGGGCCTGCTGCCAGAGCTGATCGAGCAGCACGGGGCTCTCCTCCGCCACCGCCAGGAAGGGCGGGACGTAGCCCATACGGCTCGTGATGGCGGCGGTGATCTGTTCGGCGGTCATCGCGGCAGCTCTCCCCGAGGTCGAGGACAACGATTGGAAGGGGAGTTCCCAACTATACCACCTCGTCCTCCTTTCGTCTCTTACGCCGGTCTCTTGTAACCTTCCTGTCCACGCCGCGTACCAGTTGGGACACGAAAGGATGGCCCCATGACCCGGATGCTCCGGACGACCCAGATCGCGCTCTGCGCCGTGCTCCTCGGTTCCCTCCCGGCGATGCCGGTCCTGTCGGCCACAGCCTCGGCAATATCGGCAACACCGGCAATATCGGCAACACCGGCGACATCGGCGACATCCGCGACACCGGAGACTCCGGCGACCCTCGAGCCCATCCCGCCGGCTCCCCCTCCGGTTCCCCTGGCGGCCCAGGCGCCTCCGCCCGGCGGGCACTTCGACCCGGTGGCGGCGACCGAAGCCTGGCTCCACACTCTGTCGCCCGAGGCCTTGGCGCGCTCCGACGCCTACTTCGAGGGCGGCTACTGGCTCCTCCTCTGGGACTTCCTCTACGGCCTCGGGGTGGCCTGGCTGCTCCTCGGCAGCGGGCTCTCGGTGCGGATGCGCAACGCCGCCGAGCGGGTGACCCGCTCCGGCTTCGTCCATGGGCTCGTCTACGCCGTCCAGTACATCCTGGTGACGGCCCTCCTCGGCCTGCCGCTCTCGATCTACGAGGGCTACTTCCGAGAGCACCAGTACGGGATGTCCAACCTGACCCTCTCCGGCTGGTTCGTCGAGGAGGTGAAGGGGCTCGGCCTCGCAGTCGTCCTCGGCAGCCTGGCGATCGCCGCCTTCTACTCCTTCCTCCGCGCCAAGCCGCGCACCTGGTGGGTCTGGGGAACGGTGCTCGGCATCTTTCTCCTGATCGTCGGCGCGCTTGTAGCGCCGATCCTCATCGAGCCCGTCTTCAACACGACGACCGAGCTCCGGAACCCGGTCGTCCGCGACCCCATCCTCTCGCTCGCCCGGGCGAACGGCATTCCGGCGACCCACGTCTATGTGCAGGACGCCTCGAAGCAGACCAAGCGGGTGAGCGCCCACGTCGTGGGGCTCGCCGACACCCTGCGGATCGAGCTCAACGACAACCTTCTGCGCCGCGCCTCTCTGGGTGGCATCGAGGAGGTGATGGGGCACGAGATGGGGCACTACGTGCTGAACCACGTCTACGAGTCGATCATCGACATCGGCGTCCTCATCTTCCTGGGCTTCGCCTTTCTCCGCTGGGCCTACACTCGGGCGCTCCAGCGCTGGGGTCCGCGCTGGGGCCTGACCGGTCTCGGCGACCTCGCCGCCCTGCCGCTCTTCGTGGCGGTCTTCTCGCTCTACTTCTTCGTCCTGACGCCGGTCTTCAACACCGTCGTCAGGAGCGACGAGGGCGAGGCCGACATCTTCGGCATCAACGCCAGCCGCCAGCCCGACGGCATGGCCGAGGTGGCGCTCCAGCTCGGCGAGTACCGGAAGCTCCACCCCGGCCCGATCGAGGAGTTCGTCTTCTTCGACCACCCGAGCGGCTACAACCGCATCCTGATGGCGATGCGCTGGAAGGCGGAGCACCTGGACGAATTCCGGAATCAAGGCTCGGCGAAAGGTCTCCAACCCTCGACAAGCCTGAATCCATCGACGCCTCAATAGGGAGGAGCGCCGCGACGTCCCCGACTTCCGAGAGACCAGGGAGCGGGTCGGTGAATTCGGCCTCGGCGCCGGTCAGGGCGAGGATCTGGGCGTCGCGAGTGACGACCATGGCCTCCACCCGGCCGTACATGTAAGCTTCCCCGCCATGCCGATCCCCTACCCCGGTCAGCTCGCCGCCTTGGGCACCGCCGGCTGCTGGGTGGCGTCGTCGCTCGCCTTCGATAAGGCGACCCGGCGGATCGGCTCGCTGACGGTCAACATCCTGCGGTTGGCGATCGCCGCCGTTCTCCTGATCGCCCTCTGCTCGGCGATCCGGGGCCGGCCGTTCCCCTCCGACGCCACGCCGCGGGCCTGGGCGATCCTCGGCGTCTCCGGGCTCCTGGGGTTCACCTTCGGCGACTTCTGCCTGTTCCGCTCCTATCTCTATCTCGGGCCGCGGCTCGCGAGCGTCATGATGGCCCTGGCTCCCCCCTTGACCGCGCTCATCGGCTGGATCGTGCTCGGCGAGACCCTCTCTGGGCGGGCCCTCCTCGGCATGGGGCTGACCGTCGGCGGGGTCTCCTGGGCGATCCTCGAAGGGCACCGGCCGGCGATTCCCGAGATTCCGGCGGACGATTTTCATCCCAAGCACCCCCTCGTCGGGGTGGCGCTGGGGGCGGGTGGCGCCCTCGGGCAGGCGAGCGGGCTGGTCTTCTCGAAGCTCGGGATGGGCTCCTACGACCCTTTTGCCGCCACCCAGATTCGGGTCCTGGCCGGCGCCGCCGGGTACGTCCTCATCCTCTCCGCCCTCGGCTGGTGGCCACGGGTGTGGCGAGCCTTCGCCGACCGTCCGGCCATGGCGGCGACCTCGGTGGGCTCCTTCTTCGGCCCGTTCCTCGGTGTATCCCTATCGCTGATCGCCGTCCAGCGCACCCTGACCGGGGTCGCCGCGAGCCTCATGGCGCTCACCCCCATTCTCATCATCCCTCCGGTCGTCCTCCTCCGCGGCGAGCGGGTCGGCCTGGGCGGGATTGCCGGCGCGGTTCTCGCCGTGGCCGGGGTCGTCCTTCTCTTTTTCCCCTCGTGAGCACGCCCTCGTGAGCCCGGTGACCTCGGTTCCGCCGGCTGCCCCGGCCGCCCCCGCCCGCCCGGTCCGGCGTGCCGCCGGGCTGGTCGCCGCGGGCATCCTCCTCTCCCGCCTGGCCGGCCTCGTGCGGGGGCGGGTCTTCGCCCACTACTTCGGCAACAGCGACGCGGCCGACGCCTTTACCGCCGCTCTGCGCATCCCCAACTTCCTCCAGAACCTGTTCGGCGAGGGGGTGCTCTCGGCCTCCTTCATCCCGGTCTACGCCGGCCTCCTCGGGCGCGGCGAGGAGGAGGAGGCCAACCGGGTGGCGGGGGTGATCGCGACGGTCCTCTCCCTCTTGACCGCGGTCCTCGTCCTCCTCGGGGTCCTCGCCACACCCCTCTTGATCGACATCATCGCCCCGGGCTTTTCGGGCGAGAAGCGCGAATGGACCATCCGGCTCGTTCGCCTCCTCTTCCCCGGGGTGGGGCTCCTCGTCCTCTCGGCCTGGTGCCTGGGGGTGCTCAACAGCCACCGGCGCTTCTTCCTCTCCTATGTCGCGCCGGTCGCCTGGAACGCCGCGATGATCGCCGCCATGCTCGCCTTCGGCCGTGGCAGCGGCAATCTGTACCGCCTGGCCGCGATCGTCGCCGGGGCGGCCACCATCGGCTCGGGGCTGCAGATCGCCATGCAGCTTCCCACCGTGCTCCGTCTGGCGCGGGGCCTCCGGCTGTCGCTCGATACCGCCTCGGCCCACGTGCGGGAGGTCTTCAGGAGCTTCGGGCCGGTGGTCCTCTCGCGCGGCGTGGTCCAGGTCTCGGCCTACATCGACCAGATGATCGCGAGCTTCCTGGGGAGCGGGGCGGTCGCCAGCCTGAACTACGCGCAGACCCTCTACACCCTGCCGGTCAGCCTCTTCGGGATGGCGGTCTCGGCCTCGGAGCTCCCCGAGATGTCGCGCGCCACCGGGGGAGCGGAGGAGGTCGCCGCCTATCTCCGGGGCCGCCTCGGCTCGGGGCTCCGCCGCATCGCCTTTCTGGTGGTGCCGTCGGCCATGGCCTTCCTCGCCCTGGGGGACGTGGTCGCCGGCCTCATCTTCCAGACCGGCCGGTTCGATCATCGCGCCGCGGTCTACGTCTGGGCGATCCTCGCCGGCTCGGCCGTGGGGCTCCTCGCCTCGACCCTCGGGCGGCTCTACTCGTCCACCTTCTACGCCCTCCACGACACCCGGACGCCCCTCCGCTACGCGGTCGTCCGGGTCCTCCTGACGACCGTTCTCGGTTATCTCTGCGCGCTCCCCCTGCCGCGGGCGCTGGGGATCGATCTCAAATGGGGGGCGGCGGGCCTCACCGTCTCGGCGGGGGTGGCCGGCTGGGTCGAGTTCCTGCTCCTCTCGCGCGGCCTCGGCCGGCGGATCGGGGCCGTCCGTCTGCCGGCCGCCTTCCTCGTCCGCCTGTGGACCGCGGCCTTCGCCGCCGCGGCCCTCGGCTGGGGGGTGAAGCTTCTCCTCGGCGCCCGCGGAGAGGCGCACCCACTCCTCCTGGGCGCCGCCGCTCTCGGGCTCTACGGGCTCGGCTACTTCGGGGCGGCCGCCGCCCTCGGGCTCCCCGAGGCGCGGGAGATGGCGAGCGGCTTCGTACGGCGGCTCCGCCGGCGGCCGTAGGGGATCGCTCTCAAGTGCACTTCAAGCCGTATGCGACGCAGTAGTTGCATTGGGACGCGCTGCTGAAGCAGCAACTCCGATGGGTGACGGCGCAGGTCGTACAGCTGGTGCAGGTGACGGCCAGTTCGGCGGCGGGGCTCGCAGCCGCCGAGCCCGTCGGCAAATCTCCCTCGCGGGCGAGCCAGCCCGCGAAGCTCAGGTCCTCGGTGGAGACCCCCTGGCCGACCCCTTCGGGACGGGTTGGAGCGGAGCCGCTCACGGCGATGGCGGGTGTGGGCCCCACGGCGAAGGACGCTACGAGCAACAGGGCGGTCAGCATTTTTTCTCCTTCCTTTCTCTACTCTTCGGATTGTAGAGCAGACCGGGAGATAATCTCCGCAAGACCTCTAAAATTGGAGGGGGGGCTCGCGATGGGACGCTACGATTTCCTGCTCGACACCTATGAGACCGAGCGCGTGAAGACGCTCTCGGTCTGGTCGCAGTTCGCGGACGCCGACCTGGCGTTCCGCCCCGATCCGCGGGCGCGGAGCCCGCACGAGCAGATGGTCCACCAGTGTCTCTCCGAGGACGGTTGGATGCGGACCATGCTGGGGATCGACCTCGGGGAGCCGCCGCTGCCGCCCGACGAGACCCGGCTCGCTTTCCTCAGGCGCTACGCCGAGGCCTCCGCCCGGCGCCTGGAGGAGCTGCGGGGGAAACCGGAGGCCTGGTTCGAAGAGACCACCCGCTTCTTCGACGTCGACCGCAGCCGCGCCTGGGTCCTCACCCGGCGGATCGCCCACACCGCCCACCACCGCGGCCAGCTCACCCTCTGCCTCCGGCTCCTCGACCGCGACCTCTACTCGACCTACGGCCCCACCGCCGACACCGGCGGCCTGGCGGCGAACGGCGCCGGGGTCCTCTACCGCTACGAGTCGGTCGAGGATCTCCTCGAAGCCGAGGCCGCCGGCGGCCGGCGGCCGGCCCTGCCGGGGCCGGGGGAGAAGAGCCCCACCGAGCGGCCGTAAGGAGGGGGTGTCGGGATAGGATGCCCGAGTCAAGCCGTATTTGCCCAGGAGGATTACGGATGCGTCGATTCGTCCTTGCCGTTCTGCTGTTGGCGACCGGTCTCGTTGCACCCTCAGCCGCCCAGACCCGAGTCCCTACCGAGCTCAAGCCCGGTCCCGGGCTGCCCATCGATGCCGACGCCACGGCGAAGATCCGCAAGTACACGACGGCGCCGGAGTTCAACTCGCCGCTCACCGACTACCTGCCGGCTTCGACGACCGTGCCGAGCCCGAGCGCGGTCCTGGGCGACGTCGCCGGAGCGCCGGGCATCCTGCCGTACACGGCGGAGGTGAATCGCTACTTCCGGATGCTCGCGGCGGCGAGCCCCCGGGTACGGGTGATCTCGCTCGGGATGAGCGAGGAGGGGCGCGAGCGGATCGCGGTGGCGGTCAGCTCGGAGGCGAACCTTCTGCATCAGAAGGAGAACGACGCGCGCCTTGCGCAGCTCGCCGACCCGCGGCTCCTGGCGCTCGACGACGCCCGGGCCGAGGGCCTGATCACCGCGAGCGTGCCGGTCTACTACATCACGGGGACGATCCATTCTCCCGAGACCGGGGCGCCCACCGCGCTCATGGAGCTCGCCTACCGGCTGGCGGTCGACGAGAGCCCGTACATCCGCGCCATCCGCGATCACGTGATCACCCTCATCACGCCGATCGTCGAGGTCGACGGCCGCGATCGCATGGTGGACGTCTACCGCTGGCATCTCGCCCATCCCAAGGCCAACCCGCCCCGCCTGGTCTACTGGGGGCACTATGTCGCGCACGACAACAACCGCGACGCCATGGGCCTCACTCTCTCGCTCTCCCGGCAGGTGCTCGACACCTATCTCGGCTGGCACGCCCAGGTGCTCCACGACCTGCACGAGTCGGTGCCGTTCCTCTACGACAACACGGTGGGCGACGGCCCCTACAACGCCTGGGTCGATCCGATCCTCACCAACGAGTGGCAGCTCTTCGGCTGGACGAACGTGGCGGAGATGGGCAAGTTCGGGATGCCGGGGGTCTTCACCCATGGCGACTTCGACACCTGGAGCCCCGGCTATCTGATGTTCCTCGCCGCCATGCACAACGGCGTCTCGCGGCTCTACGAGACCTTCGGCAACGGCGGCGCCGACACCGAGAACCGCGAGATCCCGCCCGGCGAGGCGTCCCGCACCTGGTACCGCCAGGACCCGCCCTACCGGACCGTCTCCTGGTCGCAGCGCAACAACAACAACTATGAGGAGACCGGCCTCCTCGTCTCGCTGGCCTTCGTGGCGGAGAACCGCGAGCAGCTGCTGCGGAACTTCTGGGCGAAGAGCAAGCGCTCGATCGCCAAGCCCGAGCGGGAGGGGCCGGCGGCCTACGTCCTCCCCGCCGACGGCCGGCGGCCGGGCGCCCAGGCCGAGCTCCTCCGGGTCCTCCAACTGCAGCACGTCGAGATCTCGCGCGCCGATCGGGCGTTCACGGTGACCGTCCCCAGCGCTGCCAAGCCCGCCGACAAGAAGGCCGACGGCGCCGACGGCAAAGAGGCGCCCGCGGTCAAGGACAAGGCGCCCACCCGCCGCACCTTCCCGGCGGGCAGCTACGTCGTCCGCATGGACCAGCCCTACAGCCGCGCCGCCGACGCTCTCCTGGATCGCCAGTACTGGAGCCCGGACGATCCCCAGAAGCACCCCTACGACGACACCGGCTGGAGCTTCAGCGCGCTCTTCGACGTCGAGGCCGTCCGGGTCACCGACCGGACAGTGCTCAAGGCGCCCATGGCACGCATCGAGGGGCCGGTCCGCCTGCACGGCGGCGTTACCGGGAAAGGTGGGAACGGTGGGAACGCCGGGAACGCCAGGAATGCCGGGAACGGCTCCGGTGTTCGCCGTCGCCCAGCGGGGGGACGACTCGATGTTCATGCTCCGCTACGCCCTCGGGGACGCCACGGTCGACGCCGCGGCCGAGCCGTTCCGGGCCGGCGGGCACGACTATCCGCGCGGCACCTGGCTCGTGCGCGGGATCGGGAAAGAAGCGTTCGACCACGCCGCTTCAGAGGCCGGCGTCGCGGTGGAGGCATTGGCTGCGATGCCTGCTGCGCCGACGGTCCAGACCCGGCCGGTCGCCAAGCCGCGCATCGCGCTTCTCCACAGCTGGCTCAACACCCAGACCGAGGGCTGGTGGCGCGAGCGCCTCGATCTGCTGAAGATCCCCTACAGCTACATCAGCACCCAGAACGTGGCGGCCGACGCTGACCTCGCGGCGCGCTTCGACGTCATCCTCTTTCCGCCGGTCGGGGTCGGGGATCCGGAGCGCATCGTCTCCGGCCTGCCGATGTGGGGCGAGCCGATCCCCTGGAAGACGACGCCCGAGACTCCGAACCTCGGGCGGATCGACGCCACCGACGATCAGCGGCCCGGCCTCGGCTTCGCCGGGCTCGATCACCTGCGCCAGTTCGTCGAGCAGGGGGGGCTCCTGGTCGCCGTCGAGGATACGGCGCGCTTGCTGATCGCGACCGGGATGGCTCCCGGCGTGCGGGTCGCAAACGCCAAGAACCTCCGGGTGGTGGGCACCGTGCTCGACGCCCGTTTCCCCGACCCCAAGTCGCCGCTCGTCGACGGCCTGGGCGATCGGCTGTCGGTCTACAGCGCCGACGGGCTGAGCTTCGAGATCAGCCAGTCGGCGGCGGGAGGCTGGGCGGAAGAGGAGGACGACCGCCCGACCGGCCGCGGCGATGCTCACGACACCGACACCCCGCAGGGGCGGCCCGCCCAGCCTCCGCGGCCTCAGCGGGCGAAGGTCGAGCGCTGGGAATCGCGGCCGCTCGAAGTCGAGGAGCTCCGCCACAACCCCGCGGCGATCCCCGAGGCGCTCCGCCCGCGGACGTTGGTCCGTTTCGGCGATGCCGACGATCTCCTGGTCTCCGGCCTCCTCGACCACGGAGCCGAGCTCGCCCGCCGCGCCGCGGTGGTCGAGGTCCCCCTCGGCAAGGGGCACCTGCTGCTCTTCGCCATCAACCCGATCTGGCGCGGCTCGACCGTCGGCAGCCATCCCCTGGTGTGGAATGCAATCCTGCAGCACCAGTCACTTGGCGGCGGCCCCGGGGGTCCCGGCGGTCCGGCCGGCCCGGGACTGGCTAGCGGGCGGTGAGGGCTTCCGGCGACAACCGTCAGCGCCCCTTGCGCCCGAGCGCCAGCAGATTGGCGAACAGACGGTAGGCGCCGGGGACCCCGGCCGGGAGTTGACGGAAGAGGGCGAGGCCGGTGTAGATGTAGTGTCCCTGGCCGAGTTGGGCCACGAGGAGGCTGCCCTGGAGCTCCGGGCCGCCCGGATCGGCCATCCCCAGGAGCGGCTTGTACTCCGGGGCCCAGGTGTGGGCGAAGTAGAGGCCGCGCTCCTGCACCCAGCCCTCCCAGTCCGCGGGTCCGAGCCGGTTGGGGGTCGAGAAGATGGGGTTGGCCGGATCGAGGAGCTTGACCGCCGCGGTCTCGTCCGTCACCCGGTCGTGCGGCCGCGCGATGTCGAGCGCGAAGGGCGCGTAGTGCCCCTCGATATAGGGATACTGCTGGTACTGGACGAGGACCAGGCCGCCCTTGCGCGCATAGTCGAGCAGCCGGCCGTTGGCGCGGTCGAGCGCCGGCTCGGTCTCGTAGGCGCGGCTGCCGACGACGATCGCGTCGTAGGTCGAGAGGTCGCCGTCGGTCAGGTCGGCGGGGCCCAAGAGGACGATGGGCACTCCGACCTGGGAGAGGAACTCCGGCACCCGGTCTGAGGCACCGCGCACATAGCCGACCCGCCGGAGCGGTGGCAGCCGGAGGTCGGTCGCGCTCACCTCGATCGTCGCGGGCTCCGGTCGCGGGGTGGGGCGGATGTGGGGATACTCGACGACCGGGACGGCGACGGCGCTCCGCTCCCCCGAGTCGAGCTCGGCGGTCAAGGTCAGGGAGTAGCGGCCGGGGGCGAGCGCCGCGTTGGCGGTGAGCGGCACCTCGATCTTCGTCGCCGCGCCGGGCGCGAGCTTAAAGGGGAACGAGGCCTGGGCCGGCCAGGCCGCCGCCGGCTGAACCACCAGCCGGCCGCTCTCCGGGTCGGCCGAATGCGAGGTCAGGGTGACGGCGAGGTGGCGCGGCTTGCCTGCCGGGAGCGGCCACATCACGAGGTGGTCAGGGGTGGCGACCTCGACCCGCGGCACGACGCGGAGGGGCCGGCGGACCTCGCCCACCGCCTCGTCCTGACGCCTGAAGACGACCTCGCGGTCGAGCGTCACCGGTACCCCTTCGAAGGTGAAGGTGAAGCGCGCGGTGAGCGGCGGTGGTCCGAACGGCTCGCCGCGCTCGGCCGGCGCCGCCTCCGACCAGTCGTAGAGGTCGCCCTGGAGCGGCCGGCGGAGGAAGTAGGGGAGGGTGAGCGGGGTCTTGGCGGGGACGGTAAAGCTCCCCTTGTGATCCTTCTTCTCACCGGGTGCCAGGCGCTCGGCGAGGGGGGCGGCCTCGCCGGTCGACCGCGGGAGGGCGTCCCCCCAGTCGGAGACCAGGGCCACCGCGACGCTTCCGAGCGTCGCCCTCCCGCCGTTCCAGAGCGTCGTCTCGACATCCACCGCGCTCCCCGGGGTGACCGTCTCGCGGTTGACCGCGGCGTCGACGGCGATCCCTGCTGCGGCGGCGAGACCGGTCTCGGCGACGGCGATCTTCTCGTCCAGGAGCTCGAGGACGGCGAGCGCCTCCCCCGTCCCGCCCTTGAGGACGGCCCGGGCCGCCTCAAGATGCTTCAGGATCTCGGCGAGCGGCGGCGCGGCGTCGGCGAGCCGCTCGGGGGCGAGCGCGGCGCGCGCCTTTAAAGCCGCGGCCTCGGCCTGGGCCAGGTGGGAGATAACCTCTCTCTTGGCGTCGCCCTCCGGGAGCGGTGCCGCGATCGCCGCCAGGTGGGTGTCGATCCCGGCGAAGATCCCCTTGCCGTCCTTGCCCGCGCCGCCCTCCACCCAGGCGAGGCGGGTCTCCGGGCCGCCCAGCTCCTGGAGGCGCCCCATGTCCTGCGAGCGGTGCATGCTGCGCGAGGCCATGGCGAGCTGGTAGGTGGACTTGCCGGAGAGCGGATCGATGCCGCCGAGCGGCAGGTCCATCGTCGCCGCCTTGCGATCGAACCAGGCGGCGCGGTAGAAGGCGAGCGGTTTCCAGGGGACGAGCCCCTCCCGCGCGGCGAGGAGCTCGGGGAAAGCCGCGGGATCGCCCGCCAGGCGATAGGCCTCCGGGGCCACCACCCCCGCCTCCTGGTGCTGGCCGTGGCCGGCCTGCGCCGTGCCGGGGAAGACCGAAACGACGACCTGCGGCTTGAAACGCCGGACGACCCGCACCGCATCCTCGACGATCGCGTCCTTGGGCCACAGGTGGAGCGTCTCGTCGAGCGAGCGGGTGAAGCCGAAGTCGAAGGCACGGGTGAAGTACTGCCGGCCGCCGTCGATCTCGCGAGCGGCCAGGAGCTCGCGGGTGCGGATGAGCCCGAGGCCGACGCCGAGCTCGGGGCCGATCAAGTTCTGGCCGCCCTCGCCGCGCGAGAGCGAGAGGTAGGCTGCCTCGCCCCCCTCGCCGCGCGCCACCAGGGTCAAGAGCGAGGTGTCCTCGTCGTCCGGGTGGGCGCCGATGACGAGAAGGCGCTTGTGGGTCGAGAGCTTGGCGAGAGCCCGGTCGACGGTCGCGAGCCCCCCGGTCGTCGCCGGCTGGAGCGGAGAAGGCGAGGGCGCGGCGCCAGGTACGCCCCCGACACCGGCGGAGACGAGAGCGGCGCGGCCCAACCCGAGCGCCAGGACGAGCAGGAGGAGGGCGAAAGTGGACAGGGCTGGAACGGGGTGTCGGGTCATGTCGGCTCTCTCTAGCGCCGGGAGACGGAGTCGGCCAGAAGCCCCGGACGCGGCGGGCAGTCTAGCACCGGGGTCGGCGGCGGCGGTCTGACGAATCGCCTGGCACCTGTGGCTGGCGGTCCCCGGCACCGGCTACGTCTCTTCGTCGACCACGCCACCCGCTTCTGGGACCGCGGCCACAAGGCGGCCGGAGGCCTGTCGAATCCTGGCTCACCGCCGCCCAGGAAGGGAGCCGGGACGGCATTCCCTTCCACCTCGTCTTCGTCTGGTAGTCTCCGCAGCTGTTTGGGGAGCGCCCGGAGGCTCTCCGCGCTCGCCCGGAGCCGGAGAAAGTCCTGGGGAACGAGTTTTTGGCGACTTTCGACGGATGGAAGTCGACTTCCATCCCGTCCGGATCGACTTCCGAGGGGTCAAAAGTAACTTTCCACGGGTTTCTGAAGACTTTTGAGGCTTGGTACTTTACTTTCTTCGCGTGCAGCTCGACTTTCGACGCGAAGAAAGTCTTCCGGATCTCGTCGGAAGTCCTCGGAAAGCCGTGGAAAGTCTTCCGAGAGCCGTCCGGGAGCTTTAAAAAGGGGTCCGGGGGCGTCCGCAAGGGGTCCGGGAGCTTCCGGAAGGGGTCCGACGCCTCCCGGAAGCGGTCCGCGAGCGCCCCAGGTCCGTCCGGGAGGTTCCGAAATCCGTCCGGGAGGTTCCGGAGCCTGTCCGGGAGCACGGAAATCTGTCCGGGCACCTTCGGGAACCGCCCGCGATGCTCCGTGGTGGAGGGCAGCGTCCTGCCGTCTGGTCAGTCCGCTCCCTTCTTGGCTACGTGGAGTTTCGTTTCCCTGCTAGGATCATGGTATGAAGAATGCCACAGAAATTACCATGGACGATTCGGGTCGCCTGGTCATTCCCAAGCCGATCCGCGAGCGAGCGGGTCTGCGCCCCGGTGTTCCCCTCGCCATCACCTGCAGTGAGGGGAGGATCGAGATCGAGACTGCTCCCCGAGCCGTGAAGCTGGTCCGGAAGGGCTCGTTCCGTGTCGCCGTACCGGTCGAGCCGGGAGAGCCGCTGACCGAGGAGATGGTCGAGCGCATACGGGGTGAGCTGCGAGGGCGTAACAGCTGATGGAACAGAACTCGCCGATCGCCCTGGACACGAGCACCATCGTCGCGGGGCTCCTCGCTTGGCACCAGCACCACGCGGAGGCCTTACAGGCGCTCGAGGAGGCCTTCGCTGGAGAGCTAGGCGTCGTTCTCCCTCTACCCGCGCTGCTCGAAGCGTACTCGGTGATGACTCGCCTCCCCGCTCCTCACCGCCTGAGCCCGGACGTGGCCCTGGCTCTCCTGGAGGATTCGCCGCTAAGGCTTTCCTCCTTGGTCGGTCTTCCCGACGGCGAGGGGTGGACTTTCGTTGGCACTCTGGCCTCCCGCGGCGTTTCAGGAGGCCGGACCTATGATGCCCTGATAGTGGCCTGCGCCAAGAGAGGCGGCGCCAGCAAGATCCTGACGCTCAACCGTCGGCACTTCGAGGGGCTCGATCCATCTGTCGAGGCAGTTGTACCTTGAGTTGGCAAGCTCGTAGACCTCCACGGCCGGCAGCGTGAGAGTCGAGAGCTGACCGAGCCAGGGCTCTCGGTTGTGCCGCTTTGGAGTCCGAAGCGCGGCGTCGGGGCCGCGCGTTCGAGCTGAGAGATCTGTTGATTCTCGCGATCGCCAAGGCTCATCATCTGGGCGTCGCCACACGGAACGTCCACGCCAGATGGCGGAGTAGGAGTGGCTCTGTCCTGTAGAGCTGCCGCTTGACTTACGCTTGATCGGCGCACATCATACCTCGGGAAGAGAGACATGAGCGAACATTCTTCAATCGAGTGGACAGACGCGACTTGGAACCCCGTCAGAGGGTGTACCAAGATTAGCTCGGGATGCGCCCACTGCTACGCCGAGACTTTCGCCGAGCGGTTTCGGGGAGTTCCAGGGCATCCCTATGAACAGGGGTTTGACCTCCGGTTGATCCCGGAGAAACTCTCGCAGCCTCTTCTCTGGCGCAAGCCCAAGATGATTTTCGTCAACTCGATGAGCGATCTTTTCCACGAGTCGGTGCCGGACAGCTATATCGTTGCAGCCGCTCGTGTGATGCAGCTCGCCAACTGGCATACCTACCAAGTACTTACTAAGCGCTCGGAGCGACTGCAGGAGCTCCTCGCCACCAAGCTGCGCTCCGCCGCGCGAGAGCCTCATATCTGGTGGGGGGTGAGCGTGGAGAACCGGGTCCAGGGCCTCCCCCGCGTCGAGCACCTGCGATCGGCGCCTGCCGCCCTACGCTTCCTCTCGGTCGAGCCGCTCCTCGAAAGCCTGGGCAGGATCGACCTGTCGGGTATCGGTTGGGTCATCGTCGGCGGTGAGAGCGGCCCCGGGGCGAGAGCGATCGAGGAGTCATGGGTCCTCGACCTCCGCGACCAGTGCCATCGTGCGGGCGTCCCCTTCTTCTTCAAGCAATGGGGAGGGAGACGCAAATCGGTTACGGGCCGGGAGCTCCGGGGCCGAACCTACGACGAGGTGCCGGAGCGCTCCCGTCAGCAGGTCAAGGAGACCGCCGCCGTCCGAGCAGCCATCGAGGAAATCCAGGCGTTTTGCTAAAGCTTCGATGCCGCGCGAGGCTCCGCCTGCACCGGGAGCCGGCGTGGTGTCCATAGGTGCCGATCGTGTCGGCCCCCCCGGGCTCATCCTGCCGCCTTGACTTTCCTGATCTGCTTCAACTCTTCGGCCTCTGCGATGCCCGCTTGGTACAGATCCCAGCGCAGCTGCAGGTTCATCCAGAAACCCGCGGACATGTCGAAGAACTTCGCCAGCCGGAGCGCCGTGCTCGGCGTCATCCCGCGCTTCTTATGGATCAGCTCGTTGATCCTCTGGTACGGAACGTGGAGCCCCTCGGCCAAGTCCCGCTGCGATAGAGCCATCGGCTTCAGGAACTCTTCGAGCAGCATCTCGCCTGGATGTGTCGGCTCGCGGTGCGTGGGTACCCGAATCATAGATTCCTCGCTGGATGGAAGCTGGGCTCACTAGTGATAGTCGACAATTTCTACCTCGACCGGCTCCGAATCCGTCCACACGAAGCAGATCCGGTATCGTTCATTGATCCGGATGCTGAGCTGGCCGCCCCGGTCGCCTGAAAGCCGCTCCAAGCGATTGCCGGGAGGGACACGCAGCTCCTCCAGGCTCTGGACAGAATCAAGCTGATCCAGTTTGCGAGCCGCTACAGCCCAAAGGCCCTGAGGACAACTGCGGCGAGCCTCCTTGGTGTTCTGTCCGTTAAAAACTTCCTCGGTCCCGCGGTCCTTGAACGACCGGATCATCAGCTCATGGTAGCACGGCTACCATGCTACGGCGGAGAACCCGTACCGAGAGGTGCAGGTCGCTCAGCCCCCAGAGGCGAGCGCGCCACCCCGAGATGAAGTCTACCGTCCTATAGACAAGTAGCTCTGCTCGCACGTAAACAACTTAGACTTGTACGATTCTCTCTCCTTCCCGGAAGCGAGGGGTACCTGCGGAGTCGTGACCTCTGGGTCGTACGGAGCGGATCGAGCTATGGCTTGGAATGTCGTCCCTATCGCCTGCCGGCGTGTCTCATACCCTCTCACCCCCTCTCTCATCATCATCAACCGAAAGGAGTTACACGTGATCAATGTGTCTCGTGCGTGGAAGGACGAGGAGTACTACTCGAGCTTGACCGAAGAGCAGCGCAAGTCCCTGCCGGCTCACCCGGCGGGCCTGATCGAGATCTCCGACGACGACCTCCGTCAGGCCTTCGGGGGTTCCGGCAGCACCAATACCGATTGCAGTCACCCGGCGATCGGCTGCTCCAACGTCTCCGCCTGCAACGTGACGTTCTGCGTCATCTGTCACTAGTCGACCCAAAACCATGAGCGCGCGTCCGGCAGGCGCTTTTATTCTTGACGAGAGGTCCCGCGATGCCCAATCTGTTGGATGAAGCCGACTGGTACCGTGCCACCACGCTCCGCGAGCGCGCCGCCTTAGGGGAGCGGAAGGGGGCGCCCGTCGAGACCGACGCCGAGCGGGCCGACCGGCGACTCGGCCGCTGGCGGGCCCAGACCCCCTTCCAGCAGGAGGAGCTCCTGGGGCGACGGCTGGCGACCGAGAAGCTCTCTCTCGCGGAGTTCCGGGCCCTGCTGGGCGAGCCGCAGCAGGCGCTGCGGGAGCGCAGCGCGGACCCGCTGCCCTGGCTCGCCGACCTGGCGGAGGCCTTCGCCGGGCCGGGTTCGACGGTACGTCTGGATCCGGAGGCGGCGCGGAAGCTCGACATGGTGCTCTTGGTCGAGCCCCTGGTGGTCCGGGCGCGCCAGCGTCTCCTGGCCGCGGCGGAGCGGACCGCTGAACGCCATGCTCCCGCTCCCTTCGAACCCGCGGCGGCGGTCGAGGCGTTCTTCGACCTCCTGGTGACCTACCTGACCAAGGCCCTGAAACGCACCCTGGTCCTCGAGCTGCACCTCGCCTCCCGGGAAGGCCGGCTCCGGGGGGACAGCCCGGAAGAGCAGCTGGCCGACTTCCTCGCCCGGCTCCGCGAGCCCGACTTCGCCCTCGACCTGCTCCGGCAGTACCCGGTCGCCGCCCGCCATGCCGTCGAATGCGCGGATCGGTGGTTCGCCTTCGCCTCCGAGGTCCTGGAGGAGCTGGCCGCCGACTTCGGCCGGATCCGCGAGGCGTTCGCCCCCGGCAAGGATCCCGGGCCTCTCGTCCAGGTGAAGGGGGGCGTCAGCGATCCCCATCGCGGCGAGCGGACGGTGCTCCTGCTGCGCTTCCGCTCCGGCTTCCGCCTGGTCTACAAGCCCAAGCCGCTGGCGCTCGACGCCGCCTTCCAGGAGCTCCTCGGCTGGCTCAACGACCGGGGGGCCAGCCCGGCGTTCCGGCCGCTCCGCCTGCTCGACCGCGGCACCTACGGTTGGGTCGAGTTCATCACCCCCTCGGCCTGCGCCTCGGCGGCCGAGGTCCGCCGCTTCTACCAGCGCCAGGGAGGGTACCTCGCTCTCTTCTACGCCCTGGCGGCGACCGACTTCCATTACGAGAACCTGCTCGCCGCCGGCGAGCACCCGATCCCGATCGACCTGGAGACCCTGTTCCATCCCCGCCCGTCGGAGGTGGGCACCCCGCGTTGGGAGCGGCTGGCCGACGAGGCGGTCTGGGACTCGGTCCTGCGGCCCGGGCTGTTGCCCCAGCGGATCTGGGCCCGCGACAACGCGGGAGTCGACATCTCCGGCTTCGGCGCGACCGACGGACAGGTGACCTCGGTTCCGGTGCTGAAGCTGGGAGGGGGAGAGGCCGACCTGCCTCGCTTCAGCCGTGAGATCGTGGACCTCCCGGTCGGCGTCGGGCACCGCCCGAGCCTCGACGGCGAGGAGGTCGACGTGCGGGATCACACCGAGGCCATCGCCGACGGATTCACCGGGGTCTATCAGCTCCTCGTCCGGCTCCGGGAGGACCTCCTCGCCCCCGGAGGGCCGCTCGCCGCCTGCGCCGAGGCTCCCGCGCGCATCCTGGCGCGGCCGACGATCGTCTATGACCGCCTGCTCACCGAGAGCTACCACCCCTACGTCCTCCAGGACGCCCTGGACCGCGACCGGCTCCTCGACCGGCTCTGGGTGGACGCCGAGGTCCGGCCGGGTCTCGAACGGCTGCTCCCCTGGGAGCACCGGGACCTCGAGCGGGGGGACATCCCTCTCTTCACCTCGCTCGTCGACTCCCGGGACCTCTGGGCGAGCACCGGCGAGCGCATCCCTGACATGCTGCCGGAGAGCGGCCTCGCGCGGGCCCGCGGGATTCTCCTGGAGATGGGGGAGGTCGATCTCGCGCGGCAGCTCCGTATCATCCGCGGGACGCTCCAGACCCTGCACATGCATTCGCAGGAGGCGTTCTGGCCGACCTATCACTTCGCCGAGGCCGATCTCCCGGCACCGGCCGACCGCTTCCTGACCGCCGCCCGGGGCGTGGGCGACCGGCTGGAGTCTCTCGCCTTTCGGCAGAACGGCTCGGCCACCTGGCTGGGGTTCAGCCCGATGGCGGGGAGCGGTTTCTGGTCCTTCGAGCCGGTCGGCTACGGCCTGTACTCCGGGCTCTCCGGGATCGCCCTGTTCCTCGGGCACCTGGGCGCCGTGACGGGGGAGAGCCGCTACACGGAGCTCGCCCGGGCGGCTTTCGCCACCGTGCGCGGCCGGGTCGAGTACGATCCCGGAGCCTGGATCGGCTTAGGCGGTTTCACCGGCCTGGGCAGCATTCTCTATACCTGTCTGCAACTCGGGACCCTCTGGGGCGAGCCGGACCTCTTCGCGAAGGCCGAGTCCATCGTCGAGAAGCTTCCCGAGAGGATCGAGCGGGACGAGACGCTGGACGTGACCGGCGGCTCCGCCGGCTGCCTGCTCGCTCTCCTGCAGCTCCATGCCCTGCGCCCCTCGCCGCGCGCCCTCGCGGTCGCCGTCCTCTGCGGAGAGCGGCTCCTCGCACAGGCGCAGGAGATGGAGACCGGGCTCGGCTGGCTCGCGCCCGGCATGGGGATGAAGCCTCTGGCCGGCCTCTCTCACGGCGCGGCCGGCTACGCCTGGGCTTTGGCGGAGCTGGCCGCGGTCACCGGGGAGGAGCGGTTCCGCGCCGCCTGCCGGGGGGCCCTCGCCTACGAGCGGAGCCTCTTCTCCGCCGAGGAGAGGAACTGGCGGGACCTGCGGGTGGACCCCTCCTCGGATCGACCGCTCAACGGGGAGTTCATGTGCGCCTGGTGCCACGGCGCCCCCGGGATCGGGCTGGCGCGCCTCGCCTGCCTGCCGCTCCATCGCGATCCCGAGCTGCGCGGCGAGATCGACATCGCCGTCAGCACCACCCTGCGCTGGGGCTTCGGCGGGAATCACAGCCTCTGCCATGGCGACCTCGGGAACCTGGACCTCTTGCTGGAGGCGGGGCGGCGGCTCGGCGAGGAGGAGCTCCTCGGCCGCGTCTCCCGGCTGGCGGCCGGAATCCTGGGGGGAATCGAGGAACGGGGTTGGCTCTCCGGTGCGGAGCAAGCCCCCGAGATCCCGGGCCTGATGACCGGGCTCGCCGGTATCGGCTACCAGCTGCTCCGCCTGGCCGCCGTGGAGAAGGTACCTTCCGTGCTCCTGCTCGAGCCGCCGCGGGGGAGCGGGGGCCTTTAGCGTCGCGAAAAGTCTGGGGCTACTGGGCAGGGCAGGCACGGGGCCTGCCCTGCCTGCCCGCGATCAGTCTTCCGGCCCGCCGAAATCGGGGATCGACCCGAAGTCTCCGCCGCCGCCGTTCTCGCCCCCGGAACCGCCCTCCCCACCGGCAGCCGCTCCACCGCCCGGCTTCTTGCCCCGCCGGCGGCGGCTGCGGCGCTTCTTGCGCGGTCCGCCACCCTCGGCGCCGGACTCGTGAGGTACGGCGGCGGCATGGGCGGCATGGGCGGCGTGAGCGGCATGGGGGTCGATCAGATTGCCGATGTTGTCGGAGAAGTCCGGGAGGGCGGCGCCGACGCTCTCCGCCGGCACCGGCCGCGGGGTCCGCGCCTGGCGCGGCTGCCTGCCCGCTGCCGCCGCTCGCGGCTGCCGCTCCTGCCTCGGCTGTCTTTCTCGCCTCTCCTGCCGTTCCGGGGCCGCGGCCGCCCCCGGCTCTCCGCCCTTGCCCTTCTTGCGCTTCCGGCGGCGCTTCTTTTTGTTGCCGCCCTCTCCCGACTCGCCGGATGGGGCGCCCGGCGCTCCTTCCTCCTCGTCCTCGAAGTCGTCCTCGTCTTCCTCCAATTCGAGGACCGGCAGCTCGCGCACCGTGGCGACCGCCAAGTCGGCGGCGCGGAGGACCGGGCGCTCGGGGCGGGCCGGCCGCGCCGGCTTGGGGGCGGCCGGCTTCTCGCGGTAGAGCCACTCGATCTTCTCCTCCGCCCGGTGGAGGCCGGGGGTGGCGAGGATCTCGATTTTGATGTCGAACTCCCGTTCGAGCTCTGCGAGCTCCTGCCGGCGGCCGTTCTGGAGGGCGTCGGCGAGCTCGGGGTGGAGGCTCAACCGGACCCCCTCGATGAGCCCGGAGGCGGCGCGCGCCTCGATCCGGCGGAGCACGTTCAAGCCCACCATCTCGGGGCTCGCGATGCTCCCCAGGCCGCCGCAGGTGGGGCAAGGGCGGTGGGTGCGGACGGCCAGAGCCTGGCGGATGCGCTGGCGGTTGATCTCCAGGAGGCCGTTCTCCGAGATCCGGCCCACCGAGGAGCGCGCCTTGTCGTCCTTCATGGCATCCTTCAAGACCTTCTCGACCTTGCGCTGGCTGCGGCTGGCGCGCATGTCGATGAAGTCGACCACCACCAGGCCGCCGATGTCGCGCATGCGGAGCTGCCGGGCGACCTCCTTGGCGGCTTCCAGGTTGGTGTTGAGAGCGGTCTCCTCCTGGGTCGCGGCGCGGGTCGAGCGCCCGGAGTTGACGTCGATCGCCGTCAGCGCCTCGGTGGGATCGATGACGATCGAACCGCCCGAGGGGAGAGGGACCTTGCGCTCGTGCATGCGGTCGATCTGCCCCTCGACCTCGTAGCGGCTGAAGAGGGGGAGGCGCTCGGCGTAGCGGGTGAGGACGGTCTTGCCGCGCGGCATGAAGGCCTGCATGTAGTGGAAGGCCCGCTCGTAGGCATCGTCGTCGTCGACTAAGACCTCCTCGATCGAGGCTTCGAGGTGGTCGCGGAGGGCCTGAACGAGGAGGTCCTGGTCGCTGTAGAGGAGGCGGTTGCCGCGGCCGTGGGTGGCCTCGGTCATCACCCGCTTCCAGAGGCGGAGGAGAGCCGCCAGGTCGCGCGCCAGGGTGACCTTGGTCTGGGCGAGAGCGTTGGTGCGGACGATCACCCCGCAGCCGTCGGGGAGGGCGAGCTTCGCCGCCTGGTCCTTGAGCTTCTTTCGGGTCTCCTCGTCCTCGACCTTCCGCGACACCCCGCGGGTGTCGTCGAAGGGGGTGAGCACGAGGTAGCGGCCGGCGAGCGAGAGGTTGGTCGTCAGCACCGCCCCCTTGGTGCTGACGGCGTCCTTAGAGACCTGGACGACGATCGGCTTGCCGCGGTCGAGCACCTCGTCGATCCGCGGGTGGCCCCCGGTGGGCTCGTGGTAGTAGGCCTGGGGGACGACGTCCTGGATCGAGAGGAACCCGTGGCGCTCGGTCCCGTAGTCGATGAAGGCGGCGTTCAACGAGGGCTGGATGCTGGCGATCGTCCCGCGGTAGATGTTGCCGCGGGTGAGCCCCGATTCGGCGACGTCCACCTGGAAGCTCTTCGAGCACCGTCCCGCTGACGATGGCGACCCTGAGCTCCTCGGGACGCTGCGCGTTGATGAGCATTCTGCGTGTCAAGCTGGCTCCGTTTCTGCCGCGGCCTCGAGCTCCCGCCGTATGAACCGGTCGAGGAGCAGCGTGTCCTCTTCCGATTCTACGGTGAAGGCGAGACCGAATCGGTATCGATGGCTACGGGGCGCCCCCCGGTCCTCGCCCGCGAAGACGATCCGCGCCGAGGAGCGGAACAGCGCGCTCCCGAGCGGCAGCTCGACGTCGAAGACGTGGCCCACGGGCGGCTCGTAGGACGAGGCCGCCAGCACACCGCCGCGGCTCAAGGTGAGCACCGCGAATCGGTGGCGGCCGGCGAGCGTCCCGACGAGGCCCTTGACCTCGTAGCGGCGATGCCTGCGGCGTTCTTCCATGAATTTTTAGCGGAATGGGTCCTCCCATCCCTGTTTCGGCGAGCCGGCCGGCGATCGGCCGGTTTCTCGGACGCGGCTCGGGGGAGCCCTGGTCGCTCCACGACAGCCGGAGCGACGGACAGGAGCCCTCCACCCGGGCGGGCACCAAGCCCGGCCCGGCAGCCTCGTCCTTACCGAAGGAGGCTACATGCTACCATTGCGCCGCAGCCCGCGGCCAAAGCCTGCGGTCGATCCCAGGAGGACATGCAAGTGGCCCTGACCACCCCAGCTCTGGCTGACTCTAGAGAGGGCCCCCCGGAAGAGCGGGAGGGAGCGGCCGCGCCGTTCTCGCGCGAGGCCGTCCTCGCCGACTACCGGATCGGCTGGGAGAGCCGGCACGCGAGCCTCTTCGGCCGCCGCGAGGTGTTCGGCGGCAAGGCCAAGTTCGGCATCTTCGGGGACGGCAAGGAGGTCGCCCAGCTGGCCATGGCGCGCGCCTTTTGCCGTGGCGACTTCCGGGCCGGCTACTACCGCGACCAGACCTTCATGCTGGCGATCGGGGCCCTCACCCTGGAGCAGTTCTTCGCCCAGCTCTACGCCGACCCCGACCTGACCCGCGAGCCCTGCTCGGCCGGGCGTTCGATGACGGCGCACTTCGCCACCCCCTTCGTCGACCCGGCGGGCCGCTTCCTCGATCTGACAACACGCTACAACTCGTCGGCCGACCTTTCGCCGACCGGCTCCCAGATGCCCCGGCTGGTGGGGCTCGCCTACGCCTCGCGGCTCTTCCGCGAGCTGCCGGAGCTCCACCTGGAGCGCTTCGCGCACCTCTCGCACCAGGGCGACGAGATCGCCTGGGGGACGATCGGCAACGCCAGCTGCGCCGAGGGGTTGTTCTGGGAGTCGGTCAACGCCGTCGGGGTCCTCGCGGCGCCCATGCTGCTCTCGATCTGGGACGACGGCTACGGCATCTCGGTCCCCAACGAGCTCCAGATCACCAAGGGCGACCTCTCGACCCTCCTCTCGGGCTTTCGCCGCAATCAGGGAGAGCACCAGGGCTACGACCTCCAGACGGTCCGCGGCTGGGACTATCCGGCGCTCTCCCTGACCTACCGGGAGGTGGCGGAGAGGGTCCGCCGCGAGCATGTGCCGGCGATCGTCCACGTCGTCGAGCTCACCCAGCCGCAGGGGCATTCGACCTCGGGCGAGCACAAGCGCTACAAGTCGCCGGAGCGCCTGGCCTGGGAGATCGAGTACGACTGCCTCCCCCGGATGCGCCAGTGGATCCTGGCCGACGGTCTGGCCGACGCGGCGGAGCTCGACGCCATCGAGGCGGCGGCCCGGGAGCGGGTACGGGAGTGCCGGGACCGGGCCTGGGAGCAGTTCCGCGCTCCGATCGAGGCCGAGAAGCGGCAGATCCTCGCCTACATGGGGCAGATCGCCGAGGGCGCCCGGCAGCCGGAGACCGCCGCCTATCGAGCGGAGGTCGAGCAGATCCGCGGCCGGCTCGAATCCCAGAAGGAGGCCTCGCTGCGCCGCGACCTCATGGCCGCGACCGAGGCGGTCCTCCTCGCCACCTGGGACGTCGACCCGCCCGGTCGGCGGGACCTCCTCGCCTGGAAGCGCGAAGAGGAGGCGGTCAACCGCGAGCGCTACAGCTCGCACCTCTACAGCGCGACCCCGCAAGCCGCCCTGGGGGTCCCGGCGGTCCCGGCGGTCTACCGGGAGGACTCGCCGCTGGTCAACGGCTTCGAGGTCCTGACCGCCTGCTTCGACGCGGCGCTCGCCCGCGTCCCGGAGCTCGTCGCCATGGGCGAGGATCTGGGCCAGCTGGGCGACGTCAATCAGGGCTTCGCCGGCCTCCAGGCCAAGTACGGGCCGCTCCGGGTCTCCGACGCCGGCATCCGCGAGGCCACCATCCTCGGCCAGGCGATCGGCATGGCCCTGCGCGGCCTCCGGCCCCTCGCCGAGATCCAATATCTGGACTACCTCCTCTACGCCCTGCAGATCCTGTCCGACGACCTGGCGACGCTGCGCTACCGCACCTACGGCCAGCAGATGGCGCCGGTCATCGTCCGCACCCGCGGCCACCGCCTGGAGGGGATCTGGCACTCCGGCTCGCCGATGGCCGGCATCCTGAACCTGGCCCGCGGGGTGTACGTCTGCGTGCCGCGCGACATGACCCAGGCGGCCGGCTTCTACAACACTCTTTTAAAGGGGGACGACCCGGCCCTGGTCATCGAGGTGCTGAACGCCTACCGGCTGAAGGAGAGGCTCCCCGCCAATATCGGCGAGCTCTCCGTGCCTCTCGGGGTGCCCGAGGTGCTCCGCGAAGGAACCGACGTGACGGTCGTCACCTACGGCGCCCTCTGCAAGATCGCCCTCGAAGCGGCAGAGCTCCTCGCCCGGATGGGGATCGAGGTCGAGCTGATCGACATCCAGACCCTCCTCCCCTTCGACCTTCCGGGGCGGATCGGCCAGTCGCTCCAGAAGACCAGCCGCATCCTCTTCCTGGACGAGGACGTCCCCGGCGGCGCCACCGCCTACATGCTGCAGCAGGTCCTGGAGGTCCAGGGCGGCTTCGCCTGGCTCGACGCCCCGCCCCGCACCTTGACCGCCCAGGCCCACCGCCCCGCCTACGGCTCGGACGGCGACTACTTCTCGAAGCCCAACCGCGAACAGATCGTCGAGACCGTCTACGAGATGATGCACGAGGGCGACCCGGAGGGGTACCCGATCTTCTTCCGGTAGGGGACGAGCGTTCTCGTCTCTCACGGGGGGCTCCCTCCCCGCGACTCGGCTTGCTATACTCTGCGCCGCGAAAATCAACCGCTCATATCTAGCGCCGATCGTCGGCGGGAGGGAGTCAGCTCATGACGTACGTGATCACCGATATATGCCTCGGGGAGCGCTATGCGACCTGCGTGTCCGTCTGCCCGGTCGACTGCATCAAGCCGGGGGAGTACCAGGGCGAGGAGTTCATGGTCATCCTGCCCGAGGTGTGCATCGACTGCGGTCTCTGCCTGCCCGAGTGCCCGATCGGGGCGATCGTCGACAACGAGGCCGAGTCGCCGGAGTGGGCGGCGATCAACGCACAGCTTTCTCCGGAGTACGAGAACAATCCCAAGGTCGAGGAGCGGCCCAGAAACGACCCTCCCAGGAAGCCGGGCCACACGATCGTCAACCCCTGACGATCCGCGCCGCCGCGCAACTACGCGCCGGCCTCTCCTGCTGCGAGCCGGGGAGCCCGAGACCGGGCTCCCCGTGCTAAATTCCTCCTGCAGACCCCCGGAGGTTCCACCGGGAGATCCAGCGGATGGCCGACTCCACCTCCCCTTCAGCAGCAGAAGCTGGCGCAGAGCCGGGCGTCGACGCCCGCTACGACGTCGTCGTCTTAGGCGGCGCGGTCGCCGGTGCCGCGGCGGCGATCCTGCTGCGCCGGGATCTCCCCCAGCTCTCCGTGCTCGTCGTCGAGCGCGCCGCGGCCTTCGACGCCAAGGTGGGGGAGGCGACGACCGAGATGTCGGGGATGTTCTTGACCCGCCGCCTCGCCCAGTGGGAGCACCTGGAGCGCGAGCACCTCCCCAAGGAGGGGCTCCGCTACTGGTTCCAGAACGACAAGGTCCACTCGCCACGCCGAGGCGAGCGAGACCGGCGCCTACCAGCGGAGCACCGTCCCCTCCTTTCAACTCCGCCGCGACACCTTAGACGAGCACCTCCTGGCCACCGCCGCGGCCGAGGGGGCCACGCTCTGGCGGCCGGCGCGGGCGGTCGATGTCGAGCTGGGAGAGCTGGGGAAGCGGGACCACCGGGTGCGGATCGAGCCGGAGGGAGAGGAAGCCCGGACGGTCGCCTGCCGCTGGCTCCTCGACGCCACCGGCCGGGCCACCTTCCTCGGCCGGCGCCTGGGGCTGATCGACCGCAACGAGGAGCACCCGACGGCGGCGATCTGGTGCCGCTGGAAAGGCGTCCGCCATCTGGACGACCTCGCCGCCCGCGGGCCGCTCTCCCTCTCCCGCGGCAACGTCGCCTCCCGCCGGCTGGCGACCAACCACTACATGGGGTTCGGCTACTGGGTCTGGGTGATCCCCCTGGGGAACGGCGAGACCAGCATCGGGGTGGTCTTCGACAAGCGCATGCACTCGCTCCACGAGGTGCGGGCGAAGGACCGCGAGGCGGAGTACCTCGCCTTCCTCAAAGCCATCCCCGCCCTGGCCGAGATCCTTCTAGGAGCGACCCCGCGGAGCGAGGATCTCCATTCCTACTCCCACCTCGCCTACGTCACCCGGCAGTACATGGGGAGCGGCTGGGCCCTCCTGGGCGACGCGGCGGCCTTCCTCGATCCCTACTACTCGCCGGGGCTCGACCACGTGGGCTTCAGCGTCGAGGCGACGGTCGAGATCCTCAAGGCGGACGCGGCGGGGGAGGCCGGTGGCCGATGGGGCCGGAGATCACCGAGCGCATCGCCGAGCACAACCGGACCTTCCTGCGCTCCTACCACCGCTTCTTCCGCGGCATTTTCCAGGACAAGTACTTCTACATGGGGGAGCACGACCTGCTCTCGGCGACGACCCTCCTGGACACCGCCCAGTACTACATCTTCGTCGTGATCCCGGCCTACAAGTTCTACGGCCGCTTCCACTGGATGCCGGTCCTCGGCCCGAAGCCGGCGTTCTTCTCCTACCACATGCTGCGGCTCTCCAACCGCCGGATGAAGGCCATCGCCCTGGCCCGCCGCAGGGCTGGCGAAGAGGGATTGCGCAACGACGGCCGGCGGGTGAAGGTCCTCTTCGACCTCAAGCTCGCCCCCTTCCGCATGGCCGCCAAGGGCTTGAAGCTCTGGCTCTACGCCGAGCTCGACAACGTCCGCCTGGCGCTCAAGAACAGCCTGGGGAGGCGGCCCCCGGTGCCCGACCGAGCGCCGATGCCGCCGATGCCCACTCCCGCGACGATGCCCGAGATGCCCGGCACGGCAGAGATGGCGGAGATGGCGGAGAAGCGGTAAGACGCGGCCTAGAAGAACCCGAGCTGCAGCTTCGCCGCCTCGGTCATCATGTTCTGGTTCCACTGCGGGTCCCAGACCACCTCGATGTCGGCTTCCTTCACCCCGGGGATCGACTCGACCTTGGTCTTGACGTCCTGGGCGAGGACCGGGCCCATGCCGCAGCCGGGGGCGGTCAGGGTCATCTTGATGTCGACCTTGTTCCCGCCTTCTGGAATCGCGGTCACCTCGCAGCTGTAGACCAGCCCCAGATCGACGATGTTGACCGGGATCTCCGGGTCGAAGCAGGTCTTGAGCTGGGTCCAGACCTGGTCTTCGAGCGGACCTGCGGCTTCCCCGGTCTCGGGGCCACCGGGTCCGCCGGCGATCTCCTTGCCGATCGCGTCCGCGTCCCGTGCCTCGATGCGGACGAGCTGGCCCTCCTCGGTCACCACCGTGTAGCTCCCGCCGAGAGACTGGGTGATGCGGACGTGGGCGCCGGTCGCGAGGAGGGTCGGGGTCCCCTGGGGGATCTCGACCGCTCTCACCTCCCGGCTGACAATGGCGTACTCCTGGGCAGGCATAGTCTTTCCTTCCTCTCGAAACGCCCCAGCGTAGCACGGCCGTGGTACTGGCTCCGTTCGATCCTGCGGGCGGGCTCCTTCGGGCGCTTCGCGCAGCCAGTCGCCTGTCCTCGGAGCCCAACGGAGCCTGTACAGCCTGGAATCCCGCCCCCTGGTCCGCTGTTCCCAGGAGTATGCGTTATCTGGTTACCGCCCGTGTGCGCCCCGGCCGGGAGCAGGCTCTCCTCCAGGCGATCGAAGAGGGCACCTTGGGCCGCGGGTCCGTCGCGGGGGACGAATACCTGCGCAACATGACTGAGGCCCGATGGACCGGCGATGCCGGCGACGGCAGCCTCCGCTGGGTCGAGGTCTGCTTCTGCTACGAGCCGCTCGACGAGGAGCGCCCCTACTGGGAGGAGTACCTCGATCTTGTCCGGGTGCAGGACGCTCACCATCGGAGCCGCTGCCGCGACCTCTCGGGCGAGGAGCCCTGGGCCTGCTCGGACTGCGACTGCACCGCCAAACTCGAAGCCCGCCTGGAATCCCGGGGACGCCCGTTCATCGACGTGCTGCGCGCGAGTTGCGGTGAAGATGCCCAGGCGTAGGGGCGGTAGGGTAGGACTGGCCCTCGCGCTCTTTCTGGCACTCGCGGTTCACCTATGGGCGATTCCGGCGGCCACCCCAGCCGTCTCTTCCCCATCCTCAGTCTCGGGTTGGGAACGTCTGGACATCCCCGCGTACGGCTCCTATCTCTGGCGCTACCTGCCGCCGGGCGCCGATCCGACGGTGCCGCTGCCGGTGATCCTCTTCCTCCACGGGGCTGGCGGCGCGCCCGAGAACTACCAGGAGTTCGTGCGCGACGCGGCGGATGCAGCGAAGGCGGTCGTCGTGCTGCCCAAGTCGTCGAGCGCGATGGGTTGGGGCCTGGGCGCAGACGACCAGATCGTCGCCGAGAGCCTGCGGCTGGTCAAAGCGGAGCTGCCGGTCGACGACCGCCGGGTGTCGATCGCCGGCCACTCGGCGGGCGGCGCCTACGCCTATCTCCTCGCCTATACCAGCGTCTCCAAGTACAGCGCCGTCTTCACCCTCTCCGCCCCCAACTACCCGGTCCCCGCGGTAGCCGACCCCGCCTATCTGGCGCCCATCCGGATGTACTACGGCACCACCGATCCGAACTACACGGGCGGCGGCGAGGCGGCGCTCCGGGCGCAGTGGGACCGCCTGCAGATCGCCTGGCAGGAGGACGTCAAGGCCAATTTCGGCCACAACACCTGGCCCGTCCAGTCGATGATCGACGGTTTCCTCTTCCTGGTGGGAAAGACCTACACCGACGCGCCGCCGCCACCTCCGCCCCCTCCCGCCTGCCTGCCGGGTCCCACCACCCTCTGTCTCGTCGGCGGGCGCTTCCGGGCCGAGGTCACCTGGACCGACCCGCAGGGCCACAGCGGCCCCGGCCAGGTCGCCGCCTGCGCCAACGACGGCTCGGGGCTCTTCTGGTTCTTCAGCCCCGACAACTGGGAGCTGATGCTCAAGGTGATCGACGGCTGCGCCTTGAACCAGCGCTTCTGGGTCTTCTCTGCCGCCACGACCAACATCGGCTACGACCTCGTGGTGACCGACACCAAGAGCGGCCGGGTCGTCCACTACATGAACCCCCTCGGCCGGACCTCCCCGGCGACCACGGATACGGCGGCTTTCGCGGCCTGTCCGTAACGGCGGCCCGAGCCCTGGAGCTCGAGGCCGCCGCTCTCTTCAGCCTAATGTGAGAAGCCGCAACCCTTCCCGTCGGTCACCGTCGTGAGCAGCCCGTCCTGCGAGGTGATCGACCGGCTGTAGCAGCCCGAGTCGGTCGCCAACGAGTAGTAATCCTCGGAGCTCTTCCGGTTCGCGAAGCCCGTGTTGTTTCCTGCCGCGTCGAAGAGGAGCGTGTCGGCCGAGGCGACGTGGACGTCCAAGGTTCCCAGGAAGGGGAGGCCCTTGCCCACCCGGGCCTCCTGGCGGTCGAAGCGCTGGTCGCAGGTCGTCGTCTGGGAGCTCGAACCGTCGGGGTTCCCGAGCACCGAGATGTCCAAGGTCAGCGGATAGGAGAAGTGCTGTCCGGCGAGCGTCACCGCGCCAAACTGGCGGGTCTCCGTCCCCGAGTCGATCTTCGTCCCCTGGGTGATGTTCTGGACGTACTGCGTTGCCGAGACGGTGAACTGCTGGCGGTTCGAGAAGTCGACGCTCTGAGAGACCGTGGTGTCGACCCGCCCGTGCGAGGTGTTGACGTAGCCGGCGATCGTGAACCGCCGCTCGGAGGTCGTCGTCACCGTGCCGGTGATCGTGCCGTCGGACGCCGTGGTGAGGTTCTCTGCCACCGCCGGGCTCGGAGCGGCGGCGAGAGTGTTCCGGGTCACCGCGCCGGTCACCTGGCTGGCGCCGTGGTCCTGGTAGAGGAGGAGGGTGGCGGCGACGACGAAGAAGTTGTTGGCGTTGTAGAGCCGGACCCCCACCTGGTGGGGCTGGCCGTTGGCGAGCACCCCGGCGAAGGGGGTGAGGTCCACCCGGTAGGGGAGGAAGTTGAGGGTCTGGACGCCGGGGATCGGCCGCCAGAGGAGGGGGTCGATGCCGCCGGTGAAGATCCAGGGGTAGACCGGCGCCACCCCGGCCGGCTGGCCGTCGACCGTCACCTCCGCCTCGCGGAAGGCGGTCCCGCCGCAGCTGAACAGCTCGCCCGCCACGTCGTCCGGCACGCAGGTGTACCAGAACTCGTCGGCCGACTGGCTCTGGCTGATGACGTCCAGATAGGCGGCCTCGACGTTCCCCGGCAGGTTGAGAGTGGGCGCCAGGAGGGCGGAGGTGTTGGCGAGGGTGGCCGTGCCGCCGGTGCCGGTCGAGAGCGAGATCACGGCGTCCGCCGTCCGCGGCGCCGCCGCGTGATTCGCCACCGGGTAGAACTGGAGGACGGCGCTGCCGTGGAGGATGCCGGTGTAGGTCGAGTCGACGAGGTTCCCGAGATTGACCTCCCCCGTCTGCGCGGTTTTGAAGAGCGGGCTGTAGTCGGTCAGGTCGCGCTCCACGTGCCAGTTGCGGGCGACGGTGCCCGAGGGCTCGGCCGTGGTGCCGAAGTAGAGGTTGGTGTGGCCGAGGGCGATCTCCGCCGTGCGGTCGAACTGCCGCCCCGCGGTGACCGAGAAATCCGCCGAGAGGACGACCTTCGCCCACGGCCCGGGGCAGGCCGCGGGCGGGGCGTAGATGAACGGCTTGGGAGAGAAGTCGGCGAACTGGTAATTGGCGAAGAGCTGCACCGTGCAGGGGGTCGTCCGCGGCCGTGGCAGGGGAGGATCGGCGGTGACCGTATTGCCCGAGCCGACGACCGGCGTCGAGGGCGAGGTGGCCGCCGGCTGGGCCATTGCGGCGGCCGCGAGGAGAGACTGGCGAGGAGGGAGAGGATGGCGTGCCGAGGCAGCCGGGAGAGTGGGTTCATAGGGGATGCTCCTTTCGACGAGGCGAGGTTTCGCACACTCGTACAAGGATCATAGTGCCGGATCGGCCGCCCACCGCGCCCTGATAAAACTGCGCAAAAGCTTGAATGCAAGTGACAAAAAATGAAGGGCGCGCGACGAAAATTCAGAAGCTTAGAGGGTTGCGGGAGGTCTCTTCAGGTCTCCGCGGCCGGCGGGAGGTCGCGGCGGGGCATGGCTTGATTTTTGCGAAAGGCAGGCTCCATCAGATAAATTGACTCCACCCAAGAATCTTGTCGGGGAGAGCCCCCCAGAGGGAATTCCGATGCGCTATCTGCTGGTCCTGCTGGTCCTGCTCGGCGGTCTCGTTCCCTGTCGGGCACAGAATCTCTTACCCAACCCGGAGTTCGATCACGATGTTAGCGGCTGGTCGCCGCCTCCGTTCTACACCCATGGGCTCTCCTGGGATCGCTTCCACAGCGCTTTCGGGTTGGGGGGAAGCGCCCTTCTGAGCCTCCCCTTCGGCGCCGCGCTCAGCACCAGCGCCTGCGTGCCGGTGAAGCCGGGAGTCACCTATGCCTGGGGTGGGCAATATATGTTCCAAACTGCCGTACCCTCACAATTCGTCCAGTTTACTCTCACGTGGACCACCGACACCAACTGCGTCAATGGCATCGCCAACGTAGATCTGTTGTCGAACGAGACCCCGCCAGGCCAGTGGCGGATCCTGTTTGGACAGAGCACCGCGCCCGCCGGCGCGGCGGCCGTGCTTTTCACCGCGGTATTCGATCCCAACTTGGACTCGCAGGCCCACGCATTGAATATCGACGACGTCTTCCTGGGTCCGGTCGGCACCGTCGGTCCAAGACAGGCGGACGAGATCCCCGCGCTCTCTCCCCTCGGCCTCCTCGCGCTCGCCTTGGGGCTGGGTGCCGCGGCGCTTCAGCTGTTGTCGAGAGCGCGGGGAAAAAAGGTTTAAATAGACCGGCCTGGCTTCCGCGCGCGAACGAAGGCGCTCATCACCTTGCCGTCGATCTCCTCCACCCCCGCCGGATCGAGCCCGGCCTCGGCGAGGAAGCTCCGGGCGTCCTCGGCGCGATAAATCCGGGTGGGCTCGATGTCGATCTCCGTGAAGCCGACGCTCGCCAAGAGATTCCGGTACTCGGGCTCGGCCAGAGCCCCGGCGACGCAGCCGATCCAGAGCTCGACGCTCCGCCGTGCCTCGGCCGGCATCTCGCCGCGGACGACCACGTCGGAGACGGCGAAGCGCCCCCCCGGCCGGAGGACCCGGAAGGCCTCGGCCAGGGCGCGCCGCTTGTCAGCCGAAAGGTTGATCACGCAGTTCGAGATCACCACGTCGACCGATTCCGCGGGGAGCGGAATGGCCTCGATCTCCCCTTTCAAAAACTCGACATTGGTGACCCCCGCCTGTCGCTGGTTGTCGCGCGCCAGGGAGAGCATGTCGTCGGTCATGTCGAGGCCGTAAGCTTTGCCGGTGGGCCCCACCCGGCGGGCGGAGAGGAGCACGTCGATGCCGCCGCCCGAGCCGAGGTCGAGGACGACCTCGCCGGGCGCCAGCTCGGCGAGCGCCGTGGGATTGCCGCAGCCGAGCGAGGCGAGCACCGCCTCGGCAGGAAGGCCGGCGGTCTCCTCGTCGGCGTAGAGGCCGGAGGTGATCGGGTCGGCGGCCTTTGCCCCGCAGCTACCGCCACAGCAGCCGGAAGACTGGGTGCGGTCGCCGCCGTTCCGCGCCTCGCGCGCGGCGGCGCCGTACTTCTCTCGAATGACGTCGTGCAGGGTCTCGCCGGTGGGAGGTACCGGGAGGGCGGTGGGCTCGGTGGAGACGGGGATCGTGGTCATGGGGTCACTCCTTTTGGTTGTCAGTTGCAACAGTCAGGTTAAAAAAGGGGGCTGTCGGCTCAGCACTTGTCGCCAATCCGGCAGCAGCTCCCCCCGGAAGCTTCGACCCGGGCGCTCGCCGCCCGGGTGATGCGGCCGAGAAGCTGGATCATGGCCGCACGGGTGTCGGAATCGAAGTCGGAGAGGAGCCCGCGCTCCTCGCCCACGAGGTCGCTCTCGATCCGCGAGTGGAGGTCGCGGCCCGCCGCGGTCGTCACGAGGAGCAGCGACCGGCCGTCCTCGGGATGGGGAGAGCGGGCCACGTAGCCCTTCCTTTCGAGAGCGTCGACCACCCGGCTCGCCGTGCTCTTGTCGAGGTAGAGGTGGGACGCAAGGTCGTTCAAGGTCATCGGACCCCGGCGGACTAGCGCCTCCAGGCCGTAGCACTGGCTGACCGAGACGTCGTAACAGCAGATCCGGTCCCGGTCGCGGAACTGGTAGACCCGGATCAGGTCGGAGAGCGCGTCGTAGAAGAGATGGACGTCCCGTTCGAGCGCGGGGTCGGCGGTCTTATCGGCCTTGTCGGCGACATCGAGGGGGGGAACGGCGGCCATGGACCGAGTATGCCCGATCTGGTTGCTGGATGCAACTAGTTCATGGAAGCCGAAGCGTTCTTTCTAGAAGCGCCAGTCCACGCTGAGCCTTGCCTCCCGAGGCTCGGCGGGGTGGAAGTGGATGTCGTTCACCCCTTCGGCGGGCTCGCCAGGGAGGCGCGAGGCGTAGAAGTAGTCGACGTCGCTCACCTGCCGGTTGAGGAGATTGAAGATGTCCAGGCGCAGGTCGAGCCCGTTCGCGAGGTGGTAGCCGGCGCGCGCGTTGAGGAGGCCCGAGGAGTGCGAGCGGGCGCTGTTGTCCTCGATGAGCGGGCGGGGTCCGAAGTAGCGCAGCCGGAGGCCGCCGAAGACCGGGCCGTAGTTGTCGAGCGCGATGCCAGCCGAGACGACCCCCTCGACCGCGCCGGGGATGTGGTCGCCCACCGGGTCGAAGTTGGTGAACCGGCCGCGCGAGTAGGCGAGGTCGGCGTCCAGGGTCACGTGGCTCCCGACCCTGTAGAAGTTGGCGAGCTCGAAGCCCACCCGCCGGGTCGGCCGGCTCGCCTCCGTCGAGCCGGCGTCGCCCGAGAAGATCAGCTCCGAGTCGAGGTCGAGCCGGAAGACGGTGAGCGAGGTTTCGAGGCGCGGGATGAGGTTGGTGCGCACCCCGACGTCGAAGCTCTTCGCCCGCACGAGGGGCTCTACCCGCTCGACCGGCTGCCCCGTCGTGGGGTCGACCGTGATGGTGGCGCCGCGCGCGTCGTTGCTGTGGAAGCCGTAGGCGGTGTTGACATAGAAATCGGTCTTGTCGAAAGGGCCGAGGAGGAAGGAGAGCTTGGGGCTCGCGATCCCCCGGGTCACGGTGCCTGAGTTCAGGGCCTGGTCGCTCGTCACCGTGGCGCGGTAGAAGTCGCCGCGCACCCCGGCGATGGTGCGGAGCCAGGGGGTGAGGCGGAGCCGCGCCTCGACGTAGGGGCCGCCCCCCAGCTGCTCGATGTGGTCCTTCCGGGTCGTCGAGAGGAGGAGGCGGTCCTCGGTGCGGAAGAGGCCGTTGTGGATGTCGTCCTGGCGCGCCTGGAACCCGACCGACGCCCCCACCTCCCGGCCGGCCACCCGCGCCTGCCACTCGTGGCTGACCGCGAGGCCGGTGACGAAGCGGCGGTCGCTCTGGCGGAACTGGTCGCCGTGGACCGGGTCGTCCAGAAAGTAGGTGAAGTTCGAGAACAGGTTCAAGGAGGAGTAGAGGCCGTAGGCGCGCACCCGGGTGAGCGACTCGGCGCTGCCCCGCCGGTAGTCGCCAGAGAGGCTGAAGCGCTTCGCCTCGCCGCCGTCGCTCGGATCGACGGCGCCGAAGCGCGAGAGGCTCCCCTCGGCGACCGCCCGCTCCGGGACCTGGTCGGTCGAATCCCAGCGGCCGCTGTAGCCCATGGCGGAGAGCGAGAAGCCGTTGGCGACGTCCCCGCGGTTGAAGTGCAGGACGCCGTTGGCCTTCCGGTAGTCCTCCGGGTGGACCCACGGGCCGTCGTTCTTCGACAGCTCGATACCGCCCAGGAGATCGCCGCCGCCCGCCTTCTTCGAGTCGGCGACGAGGGTGCGGAGGTAGCCCGCCGTCCCCGGGGTGAGCTCGGCGATCGCCTTGGCGAGGGTCGATACGTACTCGATGTCGGCGGCCCCGGCGGCCGAGAAGTCGCCGTCCCGCACGTCGTAGGGACCCTTCCGGTAGGACACGGTGTCGACCAGCTCGGGGATGAGGAAGTTCAGGTCGCTGTAGCCCTGGCCGTGGCCGTGGCTCGGCATGTTGACGTTGATGCCATCGACGGTGATGCGGAAGTCGGTGCCGTGGTCGAGGTTGAAGCCGCGGGCGTAGTACTGGTTGGCCTTGCCGCTGCCGCTGTGCTGGGTGATCACGACCCCCGGCACCGTCTCCAGCACCTCGCCGGGGCGGAGCACCGGCCGCTTGGCGAGGTCCGCCTGGCCGGTGACCCCCTCGGTCGCCGAGTCGGCGATCCCCACGAGGTCCGAGGCGCGGTCGGTGACGTCGATCTTGTCGTAGACCTTGAGCTTCTCGGGCGTCGTCGAATCGGCACCCTGCGGGATTGGCGGCTCCTCCGGGGATTTCTTCGGTTCGGCGTTAGGGTCCGGCGGGTCCGCGCTGGCGGCGGCTTGTGGGTTGTCGGGCGCCGGCGGAGCCGCCGCGGTCCCGAGCGTGGCGGTCCCGGCGAGCAGCGTGAGCGCCAGGGCTAAGATCCAGGCGATCCGGCCGCCGGCGGTCAGGCTCTTCATCTCTCTCTTCTGTACGGAACCGGAAACGGGCCGGATGAACGGCCCCCTAGCTCCCGGCCGAGCTTTCGGCCGAGGTTCCGGCCGAGACAGTGATCTGGCCCTCCCCAACGGCCTCGATCCGGCCCACCCGAGCCGCGGCGGGGACGCCGGCCGCCCGCAGGCTGGCGAGGGCCGCTTCGGCGACGCTCTCCGGGACGGCGGCGAGGAGACCTCCCGAGGTCTGGGCGTCGCAGAGGAGGAGCTGCTCCTCCTTGGCGAGCGCCGGGTCCCAGATCACCCAGTCGGCGAGGAAACGCCAGTTGGCATGGGTGCCGCCGGGGGCCATCCCGGCCGCCACGTACTCCCGTGCCGCGGCGAGGACCGGGACGGCGCCGGCCCAGATCCGCGCCGTCACCCCGCTCGCCGCAGTCAGGTTGCGGAGGTGGCCGAGGAGCCCGAAGCCGGTGACGTCGGTGAGCGCGTGGACCTCGAAGCCCGAGAGCGCCTCGGCCGAGGCCCGGTTCAAGGTCGTCATGACGGCGATGGCCTCGGCGATTGCGCCCAGACGGTCCTCGCCATTCTTCGCCGCGGTCGTGATGATCCCCAGCCCCAGCGGTTTGGTGAGGAGGAGCACGTCCCCCGGCCGGGCCCCGGCGTTGGTCCACACCCGGTCGGGATGGACGGTACCGGTCACCGCGAGGCCGAAGATGGGCTCCTCGGACTGGATGGTGTGGCCGCCGACGAGCGCGATGCCGGCCTCCGCGGCTTTGTCTGCCGCGCCGCGGAGGATCTCCCCGAGCACCTCGACGGGGAGCGCGGCGCTGGGGAAGCCGACGAGCGAGAGGGCGGCGATCGGCCGGCCGCCCATGGCATAGACGTCCGAGAGAGCGTTTGCGGCGGCCACCGCCCCGAAGTCGTAGGGCCGGTCGACGATCGGGGTGAAGAAGTCGGTCGTCAGGACGAGCGCCAGGTCGTCGGAGAGCTTGTAGATCGCGGCGTCGTCGGCGGTGCTGGTGCCGACCAGGACGTTGGGATCGCGGATGGGCGGCAGGGTGGCCAGGAGGGGCAGCAGGTACCCCGGCGGCTGCTTGGCGGCGCAGCCCGCCCGTTTGGCGAACTGGGTCAAGCGGATCGGAACGGACTCCTGCGTCGCGTCTCCCTGGCTCACTTCGCTCTCCTCGCGGAGCCGCTCTCCGGCCCCTCTGTCATCGTCGCGACCCTGCCGGTGGGTCCGGCCCACGATCGCGGTTCATTGTATATTGACCCCATGAGCCTGCCGTCTGACTCGCCCACCAGCTCCGCCCCGGAGGCCCGCCTCCGTGTCCTCTTCCTCTGTACGCACAACGGCGCCCGTTCGCAGATGGCGGAGGGCATCCTCCGCTCGCTCGGGGGGGACCGGGTCGAAGCCTGCAGCGCCGGCACCGTCGCCTCGCGGGTCCACCCCCTGGCGATCCAGGTCCTGGCGGAGCGCGGGATCGACCTCCGCCGTCAGCGTTCGAAGTCGCTCGACGAATACAAGGACCTGCACTTCGACTATGTGATCACGGTCTGCGATGACGCCAACGCCTCCTGCCCGGTCTTCCCGGGGCCGGGCGAGCGCCTCCACTGGAGCATCCCCGACCCCTCGGTGGTCGAGGAGGGGGAGGAGGGCGAGCAGGAGCGCGCCTTCGAGCGGGTGGCGGTCGATCTGACGACCCGCATCCAGGAGCTGCTGGCGAGCTTCGACACCCCGAAGGGCTAGTTCCCGACCAGGCGCCCGTCGAGGTCGAGCTCGGCGGCGGCGCCCTGCATCGCTTCGAGGACGTTCCCCACGTGGTCCCAGAGCTCGAGCTTGCCGTCGAAGCAGACGCGGCTGAAGTCGGCGGTCACCGCCTCGACGTGCTCGCGGTCGACCCCGGCGGCGAAGGTGCGCTCCTTCCAGCGCTTCTTGATCGACTTGACCTCCACCTCCCGGACGTCCTTGCTCGGGCGGACGAGGGCGGCGGCGATGATGAGGCCGGTCACCTCATCGCAGGCGAGGAGGGCATAGTCGAGCGGCTTCGAGCGCTCGACCCCCGTCCCCGCGGTGTTGTGGGCGAGGATGGCCTGAACGACGGCCTCGTCCGTGCCGCGCTCGCGGAGCGTCGGGATGCCGGCCGCCGGGTGTTCTTCCAAGGTCGGGTGGATCTCCCAGTCCCAGTCATGGAGGAGCCCGGCGAGCCCCCAGACCTCGGGGTCCTCCTTGAGCCGTACGGCGTACCACCGCATCGCCGCCTCCACCGCCACCATGTGCCGCCGCAACCCCTGCGCCTGGACGTTCGCCGTCATCAGCTCCCAGGCCCCCTGCCGATCCATCGTCGCCATCGTTCTCTCTCCTCTCACCGTCGCGGGAAGTATAGCCCGCCGTCGAGCGGCTCCGTTGGGTCCTGCGGGCCTGCTCTCAGGCCCTACTCCTCCGGCACCAGCAGCCGCCCCGACTGCCCCGTGCTCTCGCGGTAGCGCCGTACGATCCGCTCCCCGGCCTGCCGCCCGGCGCCGTCCCGGGCCAGGACGACGATCGAGCCGCCGAAGCCGCCGCCGGTCATCCGGGCGCCGTAGACGGCCTCCTCCTCGCGGGCGATCTCGACCAGGCGGTCGACGTCGGGGACGGAGACCTCGTAGTCGTTGCGGAGCGAGGCGTGGGAGGCGTCGAGGAGCTTGCCCAAGGCGGGGAGGTCGCCCCGGCGCATCGCCTCGACCGCCGCCAACACCCGGTCGTCCTCGGTCACCACGTGCCGGGCGCGGCGGTCGAGCGGGGTGGGGAGCTGGGCGATCCGCGGCAGGTCGGCGGCGGAGAGGTCGCGGAGCTGGGGGACCCCGAGGCGCTTCGCCGCCTCCTCGCACTCCTTCCTCCGGGTGCGGTACTCGCCGGTCGCCAGGTTGTGGGGGAGGGCGGAGTCGATCACTACCAGCTCGGCTCCCGCGGGAAGCGGGATGCGCTCGAACTGGAGACTCCGGGTGTCGAGGAAGAGGGCGTGCCGGGTGTCGGCGAGGCTCGAAGCCATCTGGTCCATCATGCCGACCGGCGCCCCCACGAAGTCGTTCTCCGCTTTTTGACCGAGAAGAGCGAGCCGGACGTCGTCCAGGGCGAGCGAGAAGGCCTCGGCGAAGGCGCGGAGCAGCGACACTTCGAGCGCCGCGCTCGACGAGAGGCCGCCGCCCCAGGGCACCTCGGACGAGATCCGGAGGTCGCAGCCGCCGAGCTCGAAACCCTCCTTGCCGAGGACGTCGGTGATCCCCTGGACGTAGTCGAGCCAGTCCCCCCGCCGCGCCTCCTCACCGAGGCCGTAGGTCGTGGGCTCCTCCGCCGGCGCCGCCTCGGCGCTCCAGACGCCCACCGTCCGGTCGCTGCGTCGGGCGAGCTCCACCCGGGTGCGCTGGGGGATGGCGAGCGGCAGCACATAGCCGCCGTTGTAGTCGGTGTGCTCGCCGATCAGGTTGACCCGGCCGGGGGCCGAGGCCGCGAGCTCGGAGGGGCGGCCGAAGAGGTCGGTGAAGGTGGGAAGAGTGTCCGGACCCTGAAGCTCACTCAAGCTGCACCTCCACCGCCCGGAGCTCCGCCGCCTTCTCCTCGGGGAGGGTGTCGGCGGTGAAGACCCCGGCGCCGATCTCGCTCCCGGCGAGGTACTTCAGGCGCTCGCGCTGGCGGAGCGCGGGGTAGATCTCGATGTGGAGATGGGCCTCCGGGTGGGGGAGGCCGTCGGTCGGCGCCTGGTGGAAGACGAGGATGTAGGGCATCGGCTTCCCCCACAGGCCGTCGAGCTTCAAGAGCGCGGTCTTGAGCGCCCGGGCGAAGCCGGCCCGCTCGCCGGCGTCGAGATCGGCGACCGTCGGGACCGGCCGGTGCGGGGCGATCCAGATCTCGTAGGGGTAGCGGGCGCAGACCGGCACCCAGGCCATGGCCATGGCATCGGTGGCAGAGAGGAGCCGGCGGCCGTCCTCGATCTCGGCCGACATCAGGTCCTCCAGGAGGCCGCGGCCGTGCTCTTCGAGGTGCTCCTTCTGCTGTTCGAGCTCGCGCGCCGGGATGGGCGGAATGAAAGGGTAGGCATAGATCTGGCCATGGGGGTGGTGGAGGGTCACCCCCACCTCCACCCCGCGGTTCTCGAACGGGAAGACATACTGGACGTCCTCCCGGGCGCCCAGCTCGCGGGTGCGGTCGGCCCAGACTTCGAGCAGCAGCTCCAGGTGAGAGAGGGGGAGCCCGCCGAGGGTCGCCTGGGGGTTCTGGGTGAAGACCACCACCTCGCAGGCGCCCTTCCCGGGCCGGGTGGGGACGATCTCCGGCGGCGCCTCGGCCGCCCGCGAGCTCAAGGTCGGGAAGAGGTTCTCGAAGACCGCCACCTCCCAGTCGCCGGCGGGGACCTCGGTGGGGTGATCCGGGCTCGTCGCCGGAGCGAGCGGGTTGTACTCGGGAGGCGGCAGGAAGGTGCGGTTCTGGCGGTGGGCGGCGTAGGCCACCCACTCGCCGCGGAGAGGGTGCCAGCGCAGGTGCGACTGGCTCCCCGGCGGCTCGGTGCTCGCCGAGGGCGCGGAGAGGCCCGCCGGCAGCGGCCGGCGGGAGTAGAAGCTCATCTGCCGGCCGTCCGGCTTGGTCAGGGTCTCTTTGAACATGGCATTTTCCCTGAGAGCGCCGGCGTCCGCCGGCTTAGTCCTGATCGACCGGCGAATCCGGCAGCACCGTCCGCCGGCCGAGGCCGACGACCCCGGCGGGGCCCACCCGCCGTTTGCGGCGGTGTCCGCCCTTCATGGCCTGGATCATGTCGTCCAAGGGGAACTTCGGGGTGCGATCGTCCTTGAGCAGGCCGTTGACCTCCTGGTAGGTATCGGCGAACTGGGTGTAGCAGAAGCCGGAGAGGAGGCTGAGCGAGCCCACCACCTGGAGGAGGTCGGCGTAGAGCCCGGCGAGCTGGTCCGGGGTCTTCGCCCGCGAGTAGCCCCAGGTGCCCTTGGTGCTCGCCGAGAAGGCGATGCCGCCGAACTCGGTCAGCATGACCGGCAGGTCGGCCTGGCCGTTCTCCTCCAGCACCAGGAGGCGGCCGCCCGGCCGCTCGCTCTTGAACAGCCGCGGCAGCAGGTCCTCGGCGTGGTAGCGGCGGCCGATCTTCTGGGGGTCGGCGTCGTAGTCGTGAATGCCGATGATGTCGGTCGCGACGCTCTCCCAGCCGTCGTTGCCGATCACCGGCCGGGTGGGGTCGAAGGTCTTGGTCAGGTGGTAGAGGGCGCGCACCCAGTGGCGCTCGGACTGGCTGTCGGGGAGATTCGGCACCCCCCAGGACTCGTTGAACGGCACCCAGGCGATGATGCAGGGGTGGCTGTAGTCGCGGCGGATGACGTCCATCCACTCGCGGGTGAGCCGCTGCACCGCCCGCTTGTTGAAGCGGTAGGCGGACGGCATCTCCTCCCAGACCAGGAGCCCGAGCCTGTCGGCCCAGTAGAGGTAGCGCGGGTCCTCGATCTTCTGGTGCTTGCGCACCCCGTTGAAGCCCATCGCCTTGGCGAGCTCGACGTCCTTTTTCAAGGCGGCATCGCCGGGAGGCGTGAGGCCGGTCTCCGGCCAGTAGCCCTGGTCGAGCACCATCCGCAGGGTGTAGGGGCGGCCGTTGAGGAGCACCCGGTTGCCCTGGGTGGCGACGGTGCGCAGCGCGGTGTAGCTCTTGACCTCGTCCAGGAGGGCGCCACGGTCGGCCCAGAGCTGGAGATGGGCCTCGATCAGGTTGGGGCGCTCCGGGTTCCAGAGGAGCTCGTTTCGATAGTCGTCGATCCCGGGGTCGGAGAGGGCGATCCGGCGATGGATCTCGCCGGCGACGATGGTGTAGGTGTCGTCGGCCAGGGTCGTGTAGCTGTCGGCGGCCGGGTCCTTTCCGCGGGCGCGGAGCTTGACCCCCAGGCGCAGCAGGTCGCGCGGCTCGCCGCCCAGCCAGGCCTCGAAGCCGATCTCCCAGCGTTCGAGGCTCGGGGTCCAGCGCAGGTTGTTGAGGAAGGTCCGCGGCACCTTCTCCAGCCAGACCGTCTGCCAGATGCCGGTCGTCCGCGGATACCAGATGCCGTGCGGCTTCAGTTGCCAGTCCTGCTTGCCGCGCGGCTTGGCGAGGTCGGCCGGGTCGTCGTCCGCCCGGACCTCGAGGGTCTGCGGGCCGGGGCTGGTGAGGTAGCGGGTGATGTCGGCGGTGAACGGGGTATAGCCCCCCTCGTGCTGGGCGACCAGGCAGCCGTTCAACCACACCGCGGCCGCCCAGTCGACCGCCCCGAAGTGGAGCAGGAGATGCTGGCCGTCGACGAGCTCGGGAGCCTCGAAGGTGCGGCGGTACCAGCAGCGCCGGTAAAAGCCGGTGTCGCCGATGCCGGAGGCCGGGGTCTCCGGGGAGAAGGGGACGACGATCCTGGATTTCCAGGCGACCTCGCCGGGCACCTGCCACTTCCCCTCGGGATCGAGAGCGAAGTCCCAGGGGCCATTGAGCGAGGTCCACTCCGCGCGTTCGAGCTGCGGGCGAGGGTAGCCATGGGAGTCGAGGAGGGATTTTTTCGGTCGTCTGGGCATTGAGGGTGCGAAGAGTGCAAGAGGTGAGCCAATGTGGGGATTACCCCTCCGTGTGCCGTCCCGGCCCCTATAATCACCCCGGTGTCCCCACCCGCCAGGAGGATCGCGAGCCGCTTCGTGGAGGTCGGCGGCCTCCGGGTGCACGTGCGGCTCTCCACCGATCCAGCGGTGGGGGGCCAAGCCCCTCTAGTGCTCGTCCACGGGCTCGGGGTCTCGTCCCGCTACATGATGCCCCTGGCCGAGCTTCTCGCCGCGGGCCGGCCGGTCTACGCGCCGGACATCCCGGGGTTCGGCGAGAGCGACAAGCCCCGGCGAACCCTCGACATCCACGAGCAGGCGGAGTTCCTCGCCGGCTGGATGCCGGCCCTGGGGCTCGACCGGGCGGACTTCCTCGGCCACTCGCTCGGCTGCCAGGTGGTGGCGGACCTCGCCTTCCATCATCCGGAGCGGATCCTCCGGCTGGCGCTCGCCGCCCCGACGATCGACGCCGCCGGGCGGAGCCTGCCGCAAGAGCTGGGGCGGCTCCTCCTCGACTCCTGGCGGGAGCCCTTCTCGCTCGTCCCCATCGTCGTCGTCGACTACTGGAAAGCCGGTCTCGGGCGGGCGCTCCGCACTCTTCGCCATGCCCTGGCCGACCGGATCGAGGACAAGCTCCCGAGCCTCCCGATGCCGGCCCTCGTCCTCCGCGGCGAGCGCGATCCGGTCGTCTCCGAGCGCTGGACCGAGCGGGTCCGCGACCTGCTGCCGCAGGGGCGCCTCGCGATCGTCGCCCGGGCGGCGCACGCCTTCCACTACAGTTCCCCTCGCGAGGTGGCCGACCTCCTGATACGGTTCCTCGACGAGGACCGCTGAATGTCCAGCCGACCGAACCCCGCCCACCCCGCCCGCCCCGCCAGTGCCCCGGACGCTGTCGTCCTGGAGCTCTTCACCAACCGCTTCTCGGGGATCGCGGCGGAGATGGGGGAGATGCTGAAGAGGACGGCGGTGTCGACCAACGTCAAGGAGCGGCTCGACTTCTCCTGCGCTCTCTTGGACCCGCTCGGGGGGCTGGTGGCGAACGCCCCGCACATCCCCGTCCATCTGGGGGCCCTCGGGCTCTGCGTGCGGCGGCTGCGGGAGACGATCCCGATGGGACCGGGGGACGTGGTGGTCACCAACCACCCCGGCTTCGGCGGCTCCCACCTGCCGGACGTGACGGTCGTGGCGCCGGTTTTCCTCCCCGACGGCGCCCTCCTGGGCTATGTGGCCAACCGGGCCCATCACGCCGAGATCGGCGGCATCCGCCCCGGCTCCATGCCGCCTCAGGCGACCCGGCTGGTGGAGGAGGGGGTGGTGATCGCCCCGACCTACCTCGTCCAGGCGGGGAAGCCCCGCTTCGAGGAGCTGCGGCAGCTCCTGACCACCGCTCCCTACCCCACCCGGGCGGTGGAGGAGAACCTGGCCGACCTGCGCGCCGCGGCGGCGGCGAACCATCGCGGTGCCGAGGCCCTGAAGGGCCTGGCCCTTGCCCATGGGGCCGCCGCCGTCCGCAACGCCATGACCGCCCTGGAAGACCGGGCGGCGGAGCGGGTGAGCGCCGCCCTCTCCGCGCTCGCTCCCGGCGAGCGCCGGGCGGCCGAGCGGCTGGACGACGGGACCCCCATCCGGGTGACCCTGACGATCCGGGGCGGCGAGGCGGTGATCGACTTCGCCGGCACCGGGCCGGTCCATCCGGGGAACTTGAACGCCCCGCCCGCGGTGTCGCGGAGCGCCGTCCTCTACTGCCTGCGCCTGTTGATCGCCGAGCCTCTGCCCTTGAACGAGGGGTTCCTGCGGCCGGTCGAGATCCGGGTCCCCCCGGGGCTCCTTGATCCGCCCTTCCCGGAAGACCCCGCGCTCTGCCCGGCGGTCGTGGGGGGGAACGTCGAGACCAGTCAGCGGGTGGTCGACACGCTCCTCGCCGCCCTCGGGATCGCCGCCTGCAGCCAGGGGACGATGAACAACGTCCTCTTCGGGAGCGAGCGCTTCGGCTACTACGAGACGGTCTGCGGCGGCGCCGGGGCCGGGCCGGGGTGGGCGGGCGCCTCGGCGGTCCACACCCATATGACCAACACCCGGATCACCGACCCCGAGCTTCTGGAGCACCGCTACCCGGTCCGCCTGGAGCGCTTCGCCATCCGTAGCGGCTCGGGCGGCGCCGGCGCCTTTCCCGGCGGCGACGGCGCGGTCAGGGAGATCACCTTTCTCGCCCCGATGTCGCTCTCCGTCCTCACCCAGCACCGGGTGGAGGTCCCCTACGGCCGGGAGGGCGGCGAGCCCGGCCTCCCCGGCCGCCAACGCCTGGTGCGCGCCGCGGGCGAGAGCGAGGAGCTGGCCTCGGTCGACGGCCGCGAGGTCGGTCCCGGCGACCGGCTGATCCTGGAGACCCCGGGCGGGGGCGGGTGGGGATTTCCGGGGTGAGGAAGGTCGCCTCTATAAAGAGGAAGGGCCGTCTTCTTCTCTCCGCCCTCGCCCTCCTGATCCCCCTCGCCTGCGGCACCCCGCCGGCCGCGCGGACCTCCGTACCGTCGCCCGCCGATCCGCCGACTGCCCAGCCAGTCTCGCCGGTTGCCGTGGAGCAGGAGCTGGAGAAGATCGTCGGTGCCTCCGTCTCCTCGGGACGGAGCTTCTGGCCCGGCTTCGACCCGCTTGCCGTTCCCTTGGCGCTCTACGACGGCGAGGCCACCTGGCTCTTCCGGCACCCGAAACCGCCGCCCGAGTTCGGCCCCGGCCAGGGCGGTGCGCGGATCGCCGACGGCCGGCCCGAGTCGCTCCGGGCGAACACCGGGGCGCAGATCGGCGGCGTTGCCACCGCCACCCTCCTCCTGACCGGCGCCCATTCCGCCCATGACTGGGCGGCGGTGGCGGTGCACGAGGCCTTCCACGTCTTCGCCCGCGAGCACCATCCCACCTGGTCGGGGGACGAGATGGAGCTCTTCGTCTACCCCATAGAGGACCAGGGACCGCTGACCCTCCGCCGGGAGGAGACCCAGGCCCTGCGCCACGCCCTCGCCGCCGGAGACTCGGTGGAGACCGCCTGTTGGGCGGACTTGGCCGTCCACTTGCGAAAGGACCGCTTCGCCCTCCTGCCCAAAGAGGCCGCCGCCTACGAGCGAGGGACCGAGCTCAACGAGGGGCTCGCGACCTACGTCGAGGGGCTCGCCCGCGGAGAGACCCGGATGGACCTGCCGGCCGACGACTTCCCCGTAGAGAAGGTGCGCGACCGGGCCTACGCCGTGGGCCGGACCGAGGCGATCCTCCTCGACCGGCTGGAGCCTGCCTGGAAGGAGCGCCTCGACAGCGCCAAGGCGGCGCAGCCCGGCACCCTCGACGAGCTGCTCGCCGCTGCCGTCAATGCCGGCCGGCCGGGATCGCCCCCCTGCGATCTCTCCCCGGGGGAGAGGGCGACGGCGGCCCGGCGGGCGGGGGAGGATCTGGCCCGGCTCGCGAGCGAGCGGCAGTCCGCCCGCGCCGCCTTCCTCGGCCGGCCCGGCTGGTCGGTCATCGTGATGGCAGGCGACGACCCGCTCTGGCCGCAGAAGTTCGACCCCTTGAACGTCCTGCGCTTGGGGGACGGCGAGGTCCTCCACCGGCGCTGGCTGAAGCTCGGCAACGCCGACGCCGAGTTCGAGGTGCTGGACCGCGAGGCTTTGACCGTGGCCGTGGGTCCCCACCCGTTCCTTCAGGGGGTGCGGCAGCTGACCGTGACCGGCCTCCCGGAGAAGCCGGAGGTGCACGAGCGCGCGGGCTGGGCGCGGCTGGACCTTCCGGGGTTCACCGCCAAGCTCAAGAAAGCGACGGTCGAGGTGTCGGGACATGAATTGCGCATAAAGCTTGGTGCGCTAAAATAGGGGCACCGGCAAATGCCGGGAATTTCAACGAAGGAGACTCCGTGAAAAAGCAGACCCCCAAGAAGCTGACCCTGCAGAGAGAGACGCTGACGAACCTGGAGCAGGTGACCGGCGGCTCGAAGTTGAACGACACGGTCTATCATCCTCCTCTCAAGTCAGCGAACTGCGAAACTGCGGGCGGTTCGTACGCTTGACCTCTCTAGGCGGGGCCGGGGCGTAGGTGCGCTCCGGCCTGCCGCTGCCGCAGCACCTCGTAGAGAGCCAGGCCGGCCGGAAGGAGACGCTGTGGACGTCGAGGCCTCGCCGGAGATAAATCTCCGGGCTAGGAGCTACGCCGGCTGAAGCCGGCTTCGAAGCGATCAGGTACACGCCACACCGACCGAAGCGAGAGTGCCGGCCGCGATTTCCCTGATAACCGACTCGAATGCCTTCTGGCCTCTAAGCCGGCTTTAGCCGGCGTAGCTTAGCCCGGAGATTTATCTCCGGGCGGAGCTCCCCCGGCCCGCCGCTGCCGCAGCACCTCATAGAGAGCCAGGGCGACCGGAAGGAGACGCTGTGGACGTCGAGGCCTCGCCGGAGATAAATCTCCGGGCTAGGAGCTACGCCGGCTGAAGCCGGCTTCGAAGTGATCAGGTACACGCCACACCGACCGAAGCGAGAGTGCCGGCCGCGATTTCCGTGACAACCGACTCGAATGCCTTCTGGCTTCTAAGCCGGCTTTAGCCGGCGTAGCTTGTAGCCCGGAGATTTATCTCCGGGCGGAGCTCCCCCGGCCCGCCGCTGCCGCAGCACCTCGTAGAGAGCCAGGCCGACCGAGGTCGAGAGGTTGAGCGAGCGGAGCTCCGGGTCAATCATGGGGATGCCGACCAGCCGGTCGCGGTAGCGCTCCCGGATCTCCCGCGGGAGGCCGACGCTCTCGCGGCCGAAGACGAGGGCGACCCGCGAGGGATACGCCACGTCCCAGAATGGCCGCTCGGCCTCGGCGCTGAAAAAGAAGGGCTCCCCCAGCTCCGGCAGGGCGGCCTCCAGCTCCTCCCATCTCGGCCAGATCCGGGGGGCCACCCGCGGCCAGTAGTCGAGCCCGGCCCGGCGCAGCTCGCGTTCGCCGAGAGAAAAACCGAGCGGCTCGACGAGGTGGAGCTGGGCGCCCGCGGCGAGGCAGGTGCGGCCGGCGTTGCCGGTGTTCCAGTGGATCTCCGGCTCGACGAGGATGACGTGGAGATCGTTGAGGTCGTTGGGCACGGGGGGAGCTTACCCGGAGAGGCATCGTTCTTGCCTACTCTCCCCAATCGACTGGAGCTGCCCATGGCCCGCCGATCCTCCCCCTTCCAGGAAGCGCACCTCTCGACCCTCGCCATCCGCGACCTGGGGCTCCAGATCGAGGGGACCGCCTTGGAGCCGGTGATCGCGGAGTTCCGGCGGGAGCTGGAGCAGGTGGGAATCCGGAAGGTCCACCCCCGTTTCTACCTCTCGACCGAGTGGGGGGTGCCCTTCGGCACGGTGGCGATCGCCATCCCCTTCTATCTCGCCCGGCCCGACCTGACCGCCCTCCAGATCGAGCGCACCGGCTTCACCGAGGGGGTGGGGAGGTCCGACCTCCTGCGCTACCTGCGCCACGAGATGGGGCACGTGGTCAATTACGCCTACAAGCTTTACGACGAGGAGGACTGGGTGGAGTGCTTCGGCGCCATCACCCAGCCTTACCTCGAGGAGTACCGGCCGCAGGCGTTCAGCCGCCGCTACGTCCACCACCTGCCGGGCTGGTACGCCCAGAAGCACCCGGACGAGGACTGGGCGGAGACCTTCGCCGTCTGGATGACCCCGGGCTCGACCTGGCCGGCCGAGTACGCGGACTGGCCGGAGGCCCTGGCGAAATTGAAATACTGCGCCCGTACCCTGCGGGAGCTCGCCGACCGCGAGCCGCTGGTCACCCTGGTCGCCGATGCCGATCTCGACGAGGACGTGGGGGAGATCGCCTACAGCCTGGACCAGTATTACCGGGATCTCGACAGGCCGCGCGAGGAGTTCCCGCCCGGTTTGGACGGGGCGCTCCGCTCGATCTTCGAGGACCTGGGCCAGCCGAACGAGGAGAGCGCCGAGGCGGTCCGCCGCCCCGCGGCCGAGCTCATCCGCCGGCTCGAACGGGACCTGCCGACCTGCATCTTCCGCTGGACCGGTCACTTCCCGGAGCGCAGCCGGGCCCTCCTGGAGCATTTAGCCGAGCGCGCCGAGGCCCTCCAGCAGGTCTACCCAGAAGATCGGGAGACCCCGGCGATCATGGCCTTGACGACCCTGGTGACGACCCTCGCTGCGGGCTACGTGCACCGCGGGAGCTACCAGCCGTAGGAAACGGGCTCGGTTGGCTCCTGCGGGCGGGCTCCTTCGGGCGCTCCGCGCAGCCAGTCGCCCGTCCTCGGAATCCAACCGAGCCCGTTTCCCGCCCTAGGGTTTTATCTGTCCGGCCGCTTCCCGGCGAGCACCCAGTCGTCGAGGAGATCGAGCAGCCCCCCGTCCACCCGGCTGTCGATCTTCCGCGCGAAGTGGTATCTGCCGCTCGCGTTCGTCGCGATCGTCGCGAAGTCCGCGGCACCGAGCAGCCGTGGCCGGCCGTCCCGGGTGCCGGCGAAGTCGATGTAGCGCAGGCTGTCGTTCGCCAGATCGAACTTTCCGCTGTTGACCAGCAGGGTCTGGACGATCGCCTCGCAGGGGCAGAGGGTGTGGCGGAAGTACTCCACCAGGTCCGCCCGCTCGCGGAGCGCCGTCCGCAAGTACTCGACCGCGGGCCGGGAGAGGGCCTGCCACTGGTCGCCGGCATAGCAGGGGAAGGCGGCGGAGAAGGGGGAAGGGTCCGCCCGCACTCCCAGGCGCAGCCCGTAGGCGGAGGAGACGTGGTAGCGCGACTGGAGGCTGTTGATTCCTTTCCACCAGCCCACCCAGGCCGGCGCCGGCCGGTACTGGTAGAGATAACGCCGGAGGCCCCGCCGGCTCTCCCCCCAGTAGCCGGGCCGCGCCCGGATGTCCCAGTGGGAGAGGAAGCCGTCCCGGCCGCTCCGGGCGAGGAAATCCTCGGCCTCTGCCAGGGGGAGGGTCGGGTAGTCCTGGCCGGTCAGGTAGATCAGCCAGTCGAAGTCGACCTCGTGCTCGGCCAGCCAGTCGAGGGCGGTGAAGTAGGGCTCGATGATCCCCATCCCGGCGCGGTCGAGCGGGCCCTCGAAGCCGAAGAGGTCGACCCCCTGAAGATCCGAGAGGGGGGCGAGGTCGAGATGGCAGCTCGCGAAGTCGTGGCCGAGGAGGACCCGGGCCCCCGGGCTCCCCGTTTTGAGCGTCCGCACCAGCCGGTGGATCTGCTCCGGATTGACGTGGGTCTGGACGAAGTAGCAGGCCCGCATGGCGGTGGCAGTCGTCTGGTTCCAGAGACTTTCTACGCGCATTTCTGAAGACTTTCCATGAGTTCCTGAAGACTTTCCACGAGTTCCCGAGGACTTTCCACGAGTTCCCGAGGACTTTCCACGGGTTCCCGAGGACTTTCCACGGGTTCCTGAAGACTTTCCACGAGTTCCCGAGGACTTTCCACGGGTTCCTGAAGACTTTCCACGGGTTCCCGAAGACTTTCCACGGGTTCCCGAGGACTTTCCATGGGTTCCCGAAGACTTTCCACGAGCTCCGGAAGCTTCCAAAAGCCGTCCGGAAGCTTCCAGGAGCTGTCCGGGAGGTCCCCAACGGTGTCCGGGAGGTCCCCAACGGTGTCCGGGAGGTCTCAAACGGTGTCCAGCCATCCCCAAACTCCGTCTGGCAGGTCTCAAACACCGTCCGGAGGGCTTTCCGCGGCGTCCGGGAGCTTCCCAACCGCGTTCGGGAGGTTCCGAGCGGTGTCGGGAGACGTTCCGGGTCTTTGCGGCAGGAAGCACTGCGTTAGCAGAACCGCCGGAAGTACTCGACATAGTCCGCCGCGATGCGCTCGATCTTGGTCCGCTCGCGGACCTCCGCCATCGTAGCGAGACCGCGCTGCCAGACCGGCCCGCCGAGGGTCGCCCGGGCTTTTTCCATCACCCGCGCGATGCTCGCCCCGTCGGCGTCGGTGTAGTAGGGATAGTCGGGACCGAGCAGCTCGACCGAGATCTCGTCCGGGGTGGTGATCAAGTTGACGTCGCAGGCGGCGGCGGTCGAGACCTTGGCGTTCGGCTTGTAGAGGAACTCCCGCTCCTCCTCACGGATCGAGAAGTGGCAGTTGAAGGCCCGCGCGGCGGTCATCAGGTCGCCGTAGCTGCCGGCGGCACGGAGAGCGTCCTCGTCGATGCAGGTGATCCCGGGGAGCTCACCCCAGGCTTTGAGCGACCGCCGATGGCCGAGATAGGCGACCTTGAGCTCTTCCACCCCCGCCTCGTGCGGGCGGTAGCGCGGGTCCCACTGGTGGTAGAGGACGACCGGCTGCGAACGGTCGGTCGCGAAGTCGTCGAGCGCCCGCCGGCTCTTGAAGATGAGGCCGTCCCACAGCCGGGCGTTCTTGATCCGGCGCTTGAAGCAGACCGTGTCCTGGACATCCAGGATCACGGTGTTGCCGCGGTTGCGGGCCCGCCAGAGGTCGAGCCAGCGGGAGGTCTTGATGAAGACGAGGATGGCGCCCCGGATATCGGCGATGTCGGGGACGTGGACCGAACGGGCATCCACGCCCCGGGCGCGGAGCGCCTCGCTCACCTGATCCGCCCCCATGACGGTGGAGCCCTTGTCGTAGTACTTGACGAAGAGGACTGGCCGGGGGAGGGTCGTCACGAGCGGCCGTTTTTGTAGCGCTCGACCGCCAGCTCGACGATGTGGTTGACGAGCGCGGTGAAGTCCATGCCGTGAGCGGCGGCGGCGGTCGCGAACTCGCTCTCCTTCTCCAGGTAGCAGCTCGCGTTGACCTCGATGACGTAGATCTCGCCGGTCTCGGTCAGCCGCAGGTCGACCCGGCCGTAGTCGCGCACCCGGAGCGCCCGGTAGGCCTCGACGGCGACCTTCTGGAGGCGCGCCTTGAGCTCGTCGGGGAGCTCGGGGAGAACCGACTTCGTCCCCTTGTACTCGGCGCTCCGCTTCGACCATTTGGCCTTGGAGTCCACGATGTGCGGCATCCCCTCCGGCATCCCCGAGAAGTCCATCTCCATGGGCGGCAGGGCGACCGGTTCGCCGTTGCCGATCACCCCGACATAGATCTCGCGCCCCTCGATGTACTCCTCGACCAGGGCCGAGTCCTTGAGCTTCTCGTGGATCATGATCACCCGCTTCATGAGCGCGGTCGCGTCCCGTACCAGCGAGTCGCCGCTGATGCCGATCGAGGCATCGGCCCGGAGCGGCTTGACGAAGAGCGGCATCCGCAGGTTGCCACCGGTCTCGAGGCCCGCGTCGTTCGAGAAGATGGCGAAGTCGGGATAGAGCACACCCTCGAAGGCGAAGATCTTCTTCGCCAGGCCCTTGTCCTGCCCCAGGTAAAGCTCGCCGGGACCGCTGCCAGTGTAGCGCAGGCACAGGAGATCGAGCAGGCCGGCGACGGCGATGTCGGCGCTGACGCTTTTCCCGAACATCTCGAGGAGATTGAAGATCAGCTCCGGCTTCTGCTTCTCGAGACCGGTGAGCATCTTCTTGACGTCGGCGTGCACGCCCAGGATCGAGGCCTCGTGCCCGCCTTCGCCGAGCGCCTCGACCACCTGGTCGACGACGATGTCGTGCTCTTTGGAACCCTCTTCTTCGAGGTACGTCAGAACCGTGATCCGCATCTTGTTTCCTCCGGCCGGCGAGGGTATGCAAGGGGTGGGCCTATACTGGGCCTCACCCCGTGCGAACCTTTTCTCTCCTCCCGTCGTCCTAGTGGGAAAGGCCATGCTCCCATCCCTCCCCACTCCCGACCTCCTCCTCGCCCGGCAGGCCACCGCCGGCCAGGCGGCGGCCTGGGACGAGCTGATCTCCCGCTACGGGCAGAAGATCTACAACCTGGCCTTCCACTTCACCGGCTCGCTGCCGGAGGCGGAGGATCTCTGTCAGGAGATCTTCCTGCGGCTGCATCAGAATCTGCGCCTCTACCGCGGTGACTCGCCGCTCGCCGCCTGGACTCTCCGGCTCTCCAGGAACCTCTGCATCGACCACTACCGGCGGCTGCGCCGCGAGCGCCGGTCGGTCGCCGTGCCGGACGAGGTGCTGGAGCAGATCCCATCAGGGGACGATCAGGGGGCGGAAGCCGAGTCGCGCCAGCAGATGCGGGCGGTCTACCGGGCGATGGAGGAGATGCCGGAGGATCTGGCCGAGGTGGTACTGCTCCGCGACCTCCAGGGGTGGACCCTGGAGGAGACCGCGACCTACCTGGACGTCCCCTTGGGGACCGTCAAGTCCCGCCTCCACCGGGCCCGGCTGGCGCTCGCCGAGCGGGTGACGGGCCGGCCGCGCCTGCGCGCTGTGGAGGCGCCATGCTGAGCTGGGGCTGCCGCCGCTTCCGGGCGCAGTTCTCCCCCGCGGAGCCGGGGGCCGGCGCCAGGCATCGGAGTCGGTGCGCTGAATGCGCCGACTACGCCCAGGCGATGGAGCGGGCGGCGGCGGTCCGCCTGCCCTTCCCCGAGCGCCTGCGGGCCGAGCTGTCGAGCCTGCCCACCGCGGCTGCCGGGGGGCTCCTGCCCGGCCGGCTGCCGGTCCCGGCGCTCCCCCTCCCGGCCGCCCTCCGCTCCCGGTTGCGGGAGATGGCTCGGCCGGAAGGGCAGGCGGGGAGCCAGGGAACGGCAGAAGCCCCCGGCATGGATCACGAGCCCCCGCTACGCGATCGCCGCGAGCCTCCTCTTGACCACCCTCTCGGCGGCGCTCCTCGGGAGCCCGGCGGATCTCGCTGCCCGGGCGTCGAGCTTCGTCGAGCGCGAGGTCTCCTCGCCGCTCGTCCGAGCGGGGGAGACGGGGCAGGAGGAGCTCCGCGCCCTCCACTCGACCGCCACCTCGCGCTACGGCGAGCTTCGCGGCGGCCTCGGTGCCTCCGTCCGGAATCTCCAGGGCCGGCTTTCCACCCTGACTCACGAAGAGATCGGCCACCTTGCCCATATCGCTCAAATCGCCGGCAGGCTGCTGCCGGCTTCCCAGAACGAGAACCGCGGCGGGAGCGAGGCTCCCGGCCGCGAAAGGAGAAAACCATGAACGCCGTCGAGCCGCTGCCACCCTACGAAGTCTCCGAGGGCCCCGCCCCGGTTCCCCAGCCCGGCCCCCCGGGCGTCGCCGCCAAGCGCCCCGTCCTGGCCGCTTTCTTCGCTCTCTGTCCGGGCCTGGGGCATGTCTACAACGGTCTCTACCTGCGTGGGCTGGTCTTCTTCCTCGTCGTTTCGAGCCTGCTCACGATCGTCATCCGCGGCCACGCGCTGGTCAGCTTCGCCCTCGTCTTCTTCTGGCTGTTCAACGTCCTCGACGCCTACCGCCAGGCGACCCTCATCAACTACGGCTATGCCCAGGACCTCGGGCTCCTGGATCTCCCCCACAACCCCGTGGCGGGCCAGGTGGGAGCGGTGGCGGGCGTCCTCCTCGTGCTCATCGGGCTCTTCGCCCTGGCCGACCGCTACTTGACGATCAACCTGGATTGGCTCTTCGACCTCTGGCCGGTGGCCCTCATCCTGGTCGGCGGCTGGCTGATCGTGGGCGCCCTCCGCGACCGGAAACGCACCTCTGGCGGTGCGGGTCCCGCGGGGATCTAGGGCCAGGTAGAGCGAGGGGCTCCGTCCGCCGGACGGAGCCTCCACCCCGTTCTACATCCTGGCGAGCGCCCTCCGGGCCACCGCCTTCGCCCCTTCGAGCCGGTCCCTGCCGTCGCCCAGATCCGCGCTCACGATCAGCCAGACATTTTTCGCGAGCACGTTCAACTGCCGGAACGTCCCTCCCGTCCAGTAGGCTTTCTCGCCGATCCCGGCAATGCCAGAGACATCCAGGGGATCGCTGCCAGTCAGGGCTCTCGCCTCCGAGCGGGCGCGGTCGTAGGCGGCCGCGGCCGCGGCGGGGGTGGGAGACTGGCGGACGAGGAGCGTGAGGTGGCGGTGGGTGGCGGGGGAGACGTAGGCGCACTGCGAGACGACGGTGCCTGCCGGCTCGCCGGCGTTGGTGGTGGGAGGCGCCACGGGGCCGCCGAGGAGAGCCTCGGCGTCGGCTTGCGGGATCAAGGCGCAGGCGTCGATCGGGCTGGCAGTGCCGAGAGTGGTGGCCGGGGCCGAAACCGCGGCGGTCCTGCCTTCCGGGCTCGCCGGCTGCCTGCAAGCGCTGAAGGCCAGGCCGGCGAGCAGGGCGGCACCAGGTGCTGCGAGCTCGCGGTAGCGAACCTCGCAAGGTGGTTCCTCCGCTCCCGATCGTATCGTAACGAATCGCTATACTGGCCGGGCCGTGGAGACCCCCGCCGTCCCGCCCATCCTCGCCCTCCGCCGCGGTCTGCGCCAACGCTGCCCGCGCTGCGGGGAGGGGCCGCTCTTCGCGAGTTGGAACCGGCTCCGGGAGAGCTGCCCGGTCTGCGGCCTGCGCTACGAGCGCCACACCGGCGACACCTGGTTCTTCATGTACATGAGCACCGCGGGGCTGACCGGCTGCCTCGTCGTCTGCATGTTCCTCCTCCGGCCACGGATCGTCTGGCTGGGGCAGCTCGCCGTCGCCGCCATCGCCCTGGTGGTGATCGGGCTCACCCTGCCCTACCGGAAAGGGATCGCGGTGGCGCTCGACTACCTGGTCGAGCGGCGGACGAGCGGGGGAGAGGAGTAGGGCGAAGGATTGTCGAGCGATCAGAGCCGGCCGAGGGCCTTGCCGGCGATCGCCTTGGCGATCCCCAGCGGGTCCTTCCCCTCGCCGGGTCTTCTGGCTGGTCTGGCTGGTGATAATGAGCTGGGTCGCTCCCTTCCTCACGTGGAGCTGCTCCAGGGTGCCGCCGACCCAGAAGGCGCCGTCGCCCAAGCCCGGCACGTCCTGGGGGGCGGAGCCGGCGAGGAGCGAGCGGGTGGAGTCGAAGGCGCCCTGGACCGCCTCGGGGCTGGCGGCCCGGCGCACCTCGATCCGTACGATCTTCGAGGGATCGGAGCCGGCGTTGTAGCCGCACTGGGAGGGGTCCTTCTGCTTCTGGCCGTCGCTCAGGAAGCTGCTCATCTCGACCACCTCCTCCTCGGCGAGGACCGCCTTGGCATCGGCCTCGGTGAAGAGGGTGCAGGCGTCGACCTGGCGGACGGGTGCGGCGGCACTCTTTCCCGCCTGGGAGCCGGAGGTCGGGCCGCAGCCGGAGAGAGTGGCGGCGGCAATCGCGGCCATCGCGGCAATCGCGGCCGGAGCGGCGAGGACGAGAGCGAGGAAGACCTGCCGATACGATGTCGCCACCTGACGTTCCCTCCGGGTCGGTAAAGGCGGATTCTATCCGATCGCCGATCTCCCTTTTGGGGTCCGGCCGCCCCTGCCCGGTCGCCTGGCGGGCTGGCGTTGGCGCGGGCGCTCCTTCTCCGCCTCCACCCGGTCGGCCAGGGCGGCGAGCGCCTCCTCCGGTTCGAGGCGACCCTGGAGTCCCTCGGCGAGCCCCTGGAGGAACGCCCGCTGGACCTCCGGCGGCACGGCTCTGGCTCCGAGCGCTCCGGGGGCTCCGGGAGCCAAGGGGGTGCTCCGCTCCCGGGCCAGCTCGCGGACGAGGGTGAGGGTCTCCTCCAGGAGGTCGCGCTCCGAGCGCGCCGGCCGGGCCGGCGGTCGGCCCGTGGGCAGGCTCTTCAGGGTCTTTTCCAATCCGGGCCACCAGGTGGCGAAGGCGCGGTCGAGGGCCTTCTCGGAGAGGGCGTTCGGACCGAGGGCGGAGTTGATCGTCGCCGCCAGCCGCCGGGTGTCGGCCTCGTTCGCCTCGGCGGCCTGGAACTGGACGAGCGGCCCGCGCAGGTCGGACGGACGGAGGCCGAGGAGGTAGGGGCAGACGTAGGTCCTGTCCAACGTCTTCGACAGGGCCCCGGCCTCGAAGAGCACCCAGGGGGCTCCGAGGTTGTCGCGGGTCAGGCAGAGGATCCCCACCTTCGCCTGCTCGAGCTCCCCGGCGACCTGGGCGCTCCAGCGGGCCCCCTTGTCGATGTCCTCCGAAGACATCCAGGGCTCGACCGCCTGAAGGACCGCCGGCAGCCAATCCCGGAGAGCCTCGGCGAGGCGCCGGCTCGGCTCTCCCGACCAGCTCAAGAAGACTTTCATGGGGTAGGCGTTCCGAGTTCCTTGCTCCGAGGACGTCAGGCCCGTCGAGAGAGAACTTGTCGCGCCAAGGATACCAGAAGCCGTGGGCCGGCCCTTGAGCCCGCGAGCCCCCCGTAACCTGCGCGTAACCTTAGGAGTCGTTCTTGGCATATACTTGCACCGCTTTCTCCAGAAAGCCCCACGACCCTCAGCTGAGAGAACGAAGTACCGGAATGAGTGCCGCCGAGATACTAGAAACGTCGACCGCAAGCACCCTGGTCAAGTCCCCCACCGGTATTCAAGGCCTCGACGAGGTGACCGGCGGCGGTCTCCCGGCCGGGCGGCCCACCCTCATCTGCGGCAGCGCCGGCTGCGGCAAGACCCTCTTCGCCATCGAGTTCCTCGTCCACGGGGCGATCCGGTACGGCGAGCCGGGGGTCTTCTTCGCCTTCGAGGAGAGGCCCGAGGAGCTGGCCCAGAACGTCCGCTCCCTCGGCTTCGACCTGGACGACCTGGTGCGCCGGAATCTCCTCTCGGTCGACTACGTCCACATCGAGCGCAGCGAGATCGAGGAGACCGGCGAGTACGATCTCGAAGGGCTCTTCCTCCGGCTCGGCTTCGCCATCGACTCGATCGGCGCCAAGCGCGTCGCTCTCGACACCCTGGAGACCCTCTTCGGCGGGCTCGGGAACGAGGCGGTCCTGCGCTCGGAGCTCCGCCGGCTCTTCCGCTGGTTGAAGGACCGGCAGGTGACGGCCGTCATCACCGCCGAGCGCGGCGACGGCGCGCTCACCCGCTACGGCCTGGAGGAGTACGTCTCCGACTGCGTCATCCTGCTCGACAACCGGGTCATCGACCAGGCCGCCACCCGGCGGCTCCGGGTCGTCAAGTACCGCGGCTCGGCCCACGGCACCAACGAGTACCCCTTTCTCATCGACGAGGGGGGATTGGAGGTCCTGCCGATCACCTCGGCCGGCCTCACGCACACCGTGTCGCGGGAGCGGGTGTCCTCCGGGGTCCCCCAGCTCGACGCCATGCTGGGCGGCGGCGGCTACTACCGCGGCAGCAGCGTCCTCGTCTCCGGCACGGCCGGCAGCGGCAAGAGCAGCCTCTCGGCCCACTTCGCCGCCGCGGCCTGCCGGCGCGGCGAGCGCTGCGTCTACTTCGCCTTCGAGGAATCCGAGGACCAGGTGGTCCGCAACATGAGCTCGATCGGCGTCGACCTGGCGACTCCACTGAAGGAAGGGCGGCTGAAGTTCCACGCCGCCCGCCCGACCCTCTACGGGCTCGAAGGCCATCTCGCGCTCATGCACAAGGTGGTTCGCCAGGCGGAGCCCCAGGTGGTGATCGTCGATCCCATCAGCACCTTCCTCTCGGTGAGCGCCGCGAACGACGTCAAGGCCCTCCTCGTGCGGCTCATGGACTTCTTGAAAGCGCGGCAGATCACGGCCTTCTTCACCAGCCTGACGACCCCGGGGGGGAGCCTGGAACAGACCGACATCGGCATCTCCTCCCTGATCGACACCTGGCTGCTGCTCCGCGACCTGGAGAGCGGCGGCGAGCGCAACCGCGGCCTCTACGTCCTGAAGTCCCGCGGCATGAGCCACTCGAACCAGGTCCGCGAATTCCTCCTCACCGACCGCGGCATCCAGCTGGTCGACGTCTGCGTCGGTCCGGAAGGCGTGCTCACCGGCTCGGCCCGGCGGGCAGAGGAGGCGCGCGAGCGGACCGGGATCGCGGCGCGGGAGGAGGAGATCGCCCGCCAGCGCCGCGAGCTGGACCTCAGACGCCAGGTGATGGAGGCGCGCATCGCGACCCTGCACACCGAGTTCAAGATGGAAGAGGAGCAGTTAGAGCGTCTGATCGAGGCGGAGGGTAGGAGCCGCGACCGCCTCGCTATGGAACGTGCGGAAATCCTTCGCAGCCGCCAGTCTGACACCGACTTGAGATCCACTCGCTAGGAGCACTCGCTAGGAGCTACGACATGGCGGACCCGACCTCCTCTCCAGAGAATGGCCCCAGCGGCCCGGCACTGCCGGAAGTCCTGCCGGAAGTCCTGCCGGACGGATTCTTGGACCTGCGGCTCTATGTCGCCGGACAGACCCCGCGCTCGATGGCGGCGATCGCCAACCTCAAAAAGATCTGTGAGGATCACCTCGCGGGCAAGTACCGGGTCGAGGTCGTCGATCTCATGTTGAACCCCGCCCTCGCCCGCACCGACCAGATCCTCGCCATCCCGACCCTCGTGCGCAAGCTCCCGGCGCCGGCGCGGAAGATCATCGGCGACCTCTCGCAGACCGAGCGGGTGCTCCTCGGGCTCGACTTCCAACCCCGGAGCTGAGAAGTCTGAGCTTCAAGGGGGTTCCAAGAGCCGCCCGCTACCGGCACGCTGTCTCATGCAAGTGACAGAAGATTCCGAAAAAGACCCGACGAGGAGCTGCTCGCTGAGATCGCGGAGCTCCGCCTGCGCCTCGCCGAGCCCGAGGAGACGGTGGAAGCGATCCGTCAGGGCGAGGTCGATGCCTTCGTGGTGCTCGAGCCCGGCGGCGAGCGGGTCTATACTCTGGGCACCGCGGAGCTCCTCCGTCAGCTCCACCTGATCACCGACTCCCTGCCGCTCCTCGTCGCCTACGTCGACAGCGACCGCCGCTACCGTTTCGTCAACCGCCACTACGAGACCTGGTTCGGGCGCCCCGCGCACGACTTCGTGGGGCTCTCCGTGGCGGAGCTGGTGGGAGCCTCGGCCTACGAGCTGGTGCGGGAGCACATCGACGCGGCTTTAGCGGGGCGCCAGGTGGTCTACGAGAGCTGGATACCCTACCGGGAAGCCGGGGACCGCTTCGTCCACGTCACCTACATGCCTCACCACCACGCCGGGGAGGTCCAGGGGCTCGTCAGCTTCGTCGAGGACGTGACCGAGCGCAAGCACGCGGAGGAGGCCCTGCGCCTCCTGGCCGACGCCGGGGAGCAGCTCTCCCAGTCGCTGGACTACGAGACGACCCTCGACAACGCCGCTCGTCTCGCGGTGCCAGCCCTCGCGGATTGGTGCATGATCGATCTGGTGCAGGAGGAGGGCGACTGCCGGCGGGTGGTCAGCCGCCACGTCGATCCCTCTCTGGAGCTCTCTGATGGAGGAGCTGAAGCGCCATCCCCTGCCGCGGGAGCTCGGCTTCGCGGCTGATGCGGGTGCTGGAGACGGGGGAGCCGCTGTTCACCGCCGACCTCTCGACGGCCACGGTCGAGGCCGAGCTGCGGAGCGACGACCATGCCCGGATCATCCGCCAGCTGGCGCCGCGCTCCTCGCTCGCCGTCCCCCTGGTGGCGCGCGGCCGGACCCTGGGGGTCTGGACCTTCTCTATGCCGAGTCCGGCCGGCGCTACCGGAAAGAGGACCTGCAGGTCGCCCTGGAGCTCGCCCGCCGCGCCGCCGTGGCCCTGGACAACTCCCGGCTCTTCCGGGAGCTGGAGACCGCCAACCGCGCCAAGGACCACTTCCTCGCCACTCTCTCCCACGAGCTGCGCACGCCGCTCACCCCGGTCCTCGCCATCGCCTCGCGGCTGGAGGTCGACGGCCGTGTGCTGCCCGAGGTGCGGGAGGGGCTCGACATGATCCGGAGGAACGTCGAGCTCGAAGCGCGGCTGATCGACGACCTGCTCGACCTCACCCGGATCACCCGCGGCAAGCTCGAGCTGCACTGCGCGCCGACCGACCTCCGGCAGGTGATCGCCCAGGCCCTGGAGACCTGCGGCGAGCGCGAGCTGGCGGCGCGCCACGTCGTCCGCGACCTGGCGGCCGAGGAGCATCTGATCTGGGGGGACCCCTCCCGCCTGGCGCAGGTGTTCTGGAACCTGCTGAGCAATGCCTTGAAGTTCACCCCCGAGGGCGGCACGATCGCCGTGCGGTCGTTCCGCGAGGGCGCTCCCGGCGCGAGCTTCCTCGTCGTCGAGGTCGCCGACTCCGGCATCGGCATCGAGCCGGGGGCGCTGCCGCACATCTTCGACGCCTTCGACCAGGGCCGGGCGGGCACCACCCGGCGCTTCGGCGGCCTGGGGCTGGGGCTCGCGATCAGCCGGGCCATCGTCGAGCTGCACGGCGGCCGGCTCACCGCGGCGAGCGCCGGCCGGGACCGCGGAGCGGCCTTCACCGTCCGGCTGCCGCTGTCCGGGCTCCCGGTCGGGGTGGAGGACGCCGGCGAAGCGGCTTTTCCGGGCCTGCTCCCGCCCCTCTCCGCTGCCGACCGGCCGCTCCACATCCTGCTCGTCGAGGATCATGGCGATACCGCCGAAGCCATGGCGGCGCTCCTCGAGGTGCTGGGCCATCGGGTCACCGTCGCCGGTACGGTCGCGGCGGCCCTGGCCGCGGCCGAGGGCAACGAGCTGGACCTGGTCCTCTCCGACCTCGGCCTGCCGGACGGCCACGGTCACGACCTCATGCGCGACCTCTCGCTCCGCCACGGCCTCCGCGGGATCGCGCTCTCCGGCTACGGCATGGAGGAGGACGTGGCGAAGAGCCACGAGTCCGGTTTCGCGCTCCACATCACCAAGCCGGTGAACCTCGACACCCTGCGCAGCGCCATCCAGCGGATTGCGGCTACTCGCTAGAATCGACTAGCGGATCCGGCGCCGCCGATTCCGGATGTAGTCCGCCATGATGAACTCCCCCAGGTTGTAGGGTGAGGCGAAATAGGCCCGGCCGCGGTTGATCTGGGTGAGCTTCTCGACGAACTGGGTCAGCATGGGGTCGGTCGCCAGCATGAAGGTGGTGATCACCACCTTCTGGCGGCGGCAGATGTCGGCCTCTTCCAGGGTGAGGTTGACGATCCGCATGTCGAGGCCGAAGGGGTTCTTGTAGATGCGGCCGTTCTCGGTGATCGCCGAGGGTTTGCCGTCGGTGACCAGGAAGATCTGCTTGTTGGGCTGCTTCTGGCGGGAGAGGAGCCCGCGGGCGAGCTGCAGGGCCTCCCTCGTGTTGGTGTGGAAGGGGCCGGCCTCGATGTAGGGGATGTCTCTGAGCTTCACCTGCTCGGCGCGGTCGCCGAAGAGGATGACGCCCAGGTGATCCTTGGGGTACTTGGTGGTGATGAGCTCGGTCAAGGCGAGCGCCACGGTCTTCGCCGGCGTGATGCGGTCCTCGCCGTAGAGGATCATCGAGTGGCTGATGTCGATCGCGACGATCGTGGCACACGAGGTCAGGTGCTCGGTCTCGTAGACCTCCAGGTCCTCCTCGGCCAGCTCGAGCTCGCCCTTGGTCCGCCGCATGGCGTTCTGGAGCGACTTCGCCGGTTCCAAGAGGTGGAGCTCGTCGCCGAACTGGTAGCCGCGGGTCTCCGGCTGGCGCTCCATGCCGTCCCCGGAGGCGTGGATGGGGTGGTAGCCGGGGCCGGACTTCGAGAGACCGGAGAAGATCTCCTCGAAGGCGCTCTTCCGAATCTTCCGCTCGCCGCCGCTGGTGAGCGACATGCCGCCCTCGCTGTCCCGGCCGATCAGCTGTTGATCCTCCAGGCTGGCGAAGAAGGCGTCCAGATCGACCTCCTCCGAGAGGTAGCCCTCCTGCTGCAGGTAGCGCATCCAGTTCATCGCCTCGTCGACGTCGCCGCCCGAGGCGAGAACGAGCTGGTTGAACAGGCGCAGGAGGTCGAGCCCGGCGAGGATCGCCTGGATGAGGGCGGGGTCCAGATATTGATAGCGGTGGCGCATGGTGTTGAAACTCCGTTGCCGGGTGTCGTAGGGGCAACCCCCCGTGGTTGCCCTGGGGCCTCCGGAGGAGGGCAGGCACGGGGGCCTGCCCCTACATCCTAGAGGAGGGCAGGCACGGGGGCCTGCCCCTACATCCTAATTGATGTCCCCGCGCCGATTGCCGCTGCCGCTGCCGCCCTTCTTGTTGGGCCGCAGGAGCTGGAACTTGACCATCTCCTTGTAGCTCACCTGGCTGTCCAGGTCCTGGCGGGCGAGCTTCAGGTGTTGGTGGAGGCCCTCCAGGATCGTCTCGGCGGTGAAGCAGCGCTCCTCCTTGCCGCCAACGCCGCCGCCGTTCTGGGAGTGCTTCGCCGCCAGGTCGAAGAGGCCGGGCACCTTGCGGATCTCGGCCTCGTACTCGGCGAACGGCTGCTCGTCGGAAAGGGTGATCGCGTTGCCCTCGGCGAACCAGCGGATGATCTTGGCGTAGGGGCCCTTGTCCTCCTCGCCGCCGCTCCCGGCCTCCTTGCCGACCTCGGGGAAGCGGGCGTCGAAGACCTTCTTGACCGCGAGACCCACGAGCCGCCGGGCCACCACCTCGGCCCCCTGCTGCTCGCCCTCGTAGACCATCTCGACCTTGCCGGTGATCGCCGGCAGCAGCATCTGAAGGTCGCAGAGACGCGGGGAGATCGGGTTGTCGCCGGTCGCGAGCGCCCGCCGCTCGAGGTTCGAGACCAGGAGCTCCATGGCGGAAATCGAGACCCGGGCCGAGACGCCGGAGGACTGGTCGACCAGATCGCTCTCGCGGGCCACGAAGCTGATCTCCTCGACCAGCGTCCGCACCTCCTCGGGGATCACCACCCCCGGCACGTCGCGCTCGGTCCACGCCTCCTGCCGCGTGATGTCGGCCGAGATCTTCACCTCGGGCGGATAGTGGGTGAGGATCTGCGACGAGATGCGGTCCTTGAGCGGCGTGATGATGCTGCCGCGGTTGGTGTAGTCCTCCGGGTTGGCGGAGAAGACCATCAGCATGTCGAGCGGGATGCGGACGGGAAAGCCGCGGATCTGGAGGTCGCGCTCTTCGAGCAGGTTGAAGAGACCGACCTGGATGCGGGGAGCGAGGTCGGGGAGCTCGTTGATCGCGAAGATCCCCCGGTTGGTGCGCGGCACGATCCCGAAGTGGATGACCTCGGGGTCGGCGAAGGTGAGCTTGCGGGTCGCCGCCTTGATCGGGTCGATGTCGCCCAGGAGGTCGGCGATCGAGACGTCGGGGGTCGCGAGCTTCTCGTTGTAGCGCGCGTCGCGCCCCAGCCACTCGACGACAGCGTCGTCCCCCGACTCGGCGATCAGCCGCTGGCCGTGAGTCGAGATGGGGGCGAGCGGGTCGTCGTTCAATTCGGTGCCGGCGAGGACCGGGATCGCCTCGTCGAGGAGAGTGACGAGCGAGCGCAGGATGCGGGTCTTCGCCTGGCCGCGGAGGCCTAAGAGAATGAAGTCGTGGCCGGCCAGGAGGGCGTTGACGACGCCGGGGATCACCGTTCGGTCGTACCCCAGGACGCCGGGGAAGAGCGGCTCGCCGGAGGCGATCTTGGCGCGGAGGTTTGCGCGCAGCTCCTGCTTGACAGTGCGCGGGCGGTAGCCGCTCTTCTTGAGGGCTCCTACGGTCGTGGGACGTTTGCTAGGGGCCATCAGTCGTGCAACTCCCCGAGCCAGCGCTCGGCGTCGATCGCCGCCCGGCAGCCTGTGCCGGCGGCGGAAATAGCTTGTCTGTAGATGGGATCGCAGGCATCCCCCGAGGCGAAAACCCCGGGAACGTTGGTTCTGCTCGTCGGCTCGAGCACCTTGATATAGCCGAGCTCGTTCATCTCGAGCTTCCCTTTGAAAATCTGCGTGTTGGGAGAATGGCCGATGGCGTAGAACACCCCCTGGGTGGGGTACTCGCTCGCCTCGCCGGTTTCCAGGTTCTGGAGGCGGACGGCGGTGACCCCGCCCTCGCGGCTGCCGAGGACCTCGGTGACGGCGCTGTTCCAGACCCATTCGATCTTCGGATTGGCGAAGGCCCGGTCCTGCATGATCTTCGAGGCCCGGAGCTCCCCCCGGCGGTGGACCACCGACACCTTGCTCGCGAACTTGGTGAGGAAGGTGGCCTCCTCCATGGCGGAGTCGCCACCGCCGATCACCACCACCTCCTTGCCGCGGAAGAAGAAGCCGTCGCAGGTGGCGCAGGCGGAGACCCCGTAGCCCATCAGCTCCATCTCGCCGGGGATGCCGCCAAGCTTGGCCGAGGCGCCGGTCGCGATGATGAGGGCGTCGGCGTGGTAGACGTCCTCGTCGGTCCGCAGGCGGAACGGCCGGGCTTCGAAGTCGACCTCGACGACGGCCTGGAACTTCACCTTGGCGCCGAAGCGGCGGGCCTGCTCGCGCATCCTGTCCATCAGCTCGGGGCCCAGGATGCCCTCGGGGAAGCCGGGGAAGTTCTCGACGTCGGTCGTGATCGTCAGCTGCCCGCCCGGCTGGTTGCCCTCGAGCACCAGGGGGACGAGGTCGGCCCGGGCCGCGTAGAGAGCCGCAGTCAGGCCGGCCGGTCCCGAACCGAGGACGATTACCCGGTGATGGTTCTTCCACTCCGCTTCCGTGCTCAAGGCTTTCCGCTCCTGCTCCACACTCGCCATGTCCAGGTCCGATCCTCCAGTGGGGGGGTTGGGGCTTGCCGTCAAAACCGATGCCCGCTGCGGGGCGATCCGGGGAGGGCCACGTCGCGGCCAGTATAGCAGCGGCGGAAGAGACGGCAGGTCCGGGCCGGAGGGAGGTCCCTCCGGGGTCCACAGAGGGATAACAGCGGGGGATTCCGGGATGTTTCCGGGTGGGCTTAAGATAGCATGACCGCCGAGGCCATGCCATGCGACGAGCCGCCAGCCGGGAGGTCCACATCGGGGAGATCCTGCTCCATGCCGCCGTCTTTGGGAAAGACGGGGGAAGAGGTGGACGGGGCTGCGAGGGAGATCTGAGGATGGACGAACCGCTCTCGGCGACGGTATCCCGGCTCTTCGCGACCCTCGACGCGCGGGGGATCGACTATCTGCTGGTCGGCGGCGTCGCCCTCCTCCAGTACGTCGAAGGGCGGAACACCGAAGACCTGGATCTGATCTTCGCCCTGTCGGCGCTCGCCGCGGTGCCCGAGATCCGGATCGAGAGCCGGGAGGGGGACTTCGTCCGCGGCCGTTTCGACGGCCTCCAGGTCGACCTCCTCTTGACCGGGAACCCCTTCTTCGACGAGGTCAGGCGGCGCCACCGGACGACCCGGCGCTTCGTCGAGCGCGAGATCCCCTGCGCCACGGTCGAGGGGCTCCTGCTCTTGAAGCTCTACGCTCTCCCTTCGCTCTACCGGCAGGCCAACTTCGCCCGGGTCGGCCTCTACGAGAACGACGTCGCCACCCTCCTCCAGGCCTACCGGCCGGCGATCGAGCCCCTCCTCGCGGAGCTCGCCCCGTATCTCGGCGCGACCGAGCTCGACGCCGTGCGGACGATCGTCGCCGACCTCCGCCGGCGGATCGAGCGCTTCGAAGGCCAGGTCTAGGAGATGGCGAGCGATCCGGGGAGCGGCCTCGCCGAGGCCGGGGTACAGGAAGCGCGCCGGCCGATCCTCGGCGCCACTCTCCTCGTGCTCCTCTCCGCCGGCTGCTTCGGCGCCAACTCGATCCTCACCCTGGTGGCGACGCGGGCGGGAGTGCCGCTCTTCGCCGTCCTCTTCTGGCGCTACGGCCTGGCGGCGCCCATGCTCGCCGGCACCGCCGCCCTCTCCGGGCCGGGGCGCCTCGCCATCCCGCGGCGGCGTCTCCTCCCGCTCCTCGTCTTGGGCGGCGGCGGGCAGGCCCTGGTCATCTTCCTCGCCATGACCTCGCTCAACTGGATCCCGGCGGCAACCCTGGGCTTCCTCTTCTACACCTACCCGGCCTGGGTCGCCGTCTTCGCCGCCTTCCGCGGCAGCGAGCGCTTCGACCGGCGCCGGGTCCTGGCCCTCGGCCTGTCGCTCGCCGGGATCGTCTTCATGGTCGGCGCGCCCCTCCTGGGATCGTCGGGAGCGCTCCACCCGGCCGGGGTGGCCCTGGCGCTCGGCGCGGCGGTCGTTTACGCCCTCTTCATCCCGCTCATCGGCCGGCTCCAGGCCGGGCTCGACCCGGCAGCGGCCTCGACCTACGTGGTCTTGGCCGCCTCGGCCCTCTTCGGCATCCTGGGCCTCGCCACCGGCAACTTCCGCCTCGCTCTGCCCCCGGTCGGCTGGGCGACGGTCCTCGCCCTCGCCCTGATCTCGACCACCCTCGGCTTCATCGCCTTCCTCCGCGGCCTGGCGGTCCTCGGGCCGGTGCGGACCGCCATCGTTTCGACCGTCGAGCCGTTCTGGATCGCCGTGCTGGGCCTCCTCGTCCTCGCGCAGCCGATCTCCCCGGCGGTTTTAGGGGGCGGCGTGCTCATTGCGGCGGCAGTGGTGCTGTTGCAGACGGGTTCCAAGGACCGTTAAGCGCCCGCGGTCGGCTCTTTGGCCGGGTGAGCCCGAGCCGAGAGCACGGAGTTGTTAGACTGACATCTATGAGCCATACCATCAAAGGCCGGGTCCGGATAAAACCAGGAGGGGTGATCGAGATCTCGCACCCGGAGCTTCCTCCCGGGGAAGAAGTGGACATCATCGTAATGCTAGGTTCGCCGGCAGCGAAATCTTCCCAGGAGGCGCTCGCCCACGGCTCGGCACGCCCGATTTGGGAGATCATTGAAGAGGTCGGTGCAGAAGTGCCTGCCTCGGAGTGGGCCAAGGTTCCTGAAGACCTGGCGAAGAACCTTGATCATTACCTCTACGGCGCCCCCAAGCACGAGGAATGAGATTTGTACTTCCCCTGCTCCGGGAAGAGTGGTGAGTTGCCCTTCCCCGAAGCCTCTCCGCCCGTCATACAATAGATCTCCCTGGGGAGGTAACTTCTTTGTCCATCAGCGTTTTCGATCTCTTCACCATCGGTATCGGACCTTCCAGCTCGCACACCGTGGGGCCCATGCGGGCGGCCCGGCGTTTCTCCGAGCGGCTGGAGGCGGATGGGGTGCTCGACCGGACGGCGCGGGTGCGGGTCGAGCTCTTCGGCTCGCTCGCCGCGACCGGCCGCGGCCATGGCACCGACCGCGCCGTCCTCATGGGGCTCGAAGGGGAGAGCCCGGAAGCCGTGGACCCCGACCGGGTGGGACCGCGGGTCGCGGCGATCCGCGCCGAGGGGCGGATCTGCCTCCTCGGCCGGCATCCGGTCTCCTGGAAAGAGGTCGAGGACCTGGAGTTCAACAAGCGGGATCTCCTCCCCGTGCACTCGAACGGCATGCGCTTCACCGCCTTCGACCCCGCGGGGGAGTCGCTCGAGCAGCGGGTCTACTACTCGGTGGGCGGCGGTTTCGTCATCAACGAGGGGGCCTCGAGCGAAGATCGGGTGGTCGCCAGCGAGACCGTCGTCCCCTACCCGTTCCACAGCGGGGAGGACCTCCTGCGCTTCTCGGACGAGACCGGCCTCGCCGTCTGGGAACTGATGATGGAGAACGAGCGGGCCTGGCGGAGCGACGAGGAGATCCGCTCCTGCCTCCTCCGCATCTGGGTGGCGATGCAGGCCTGCGTCGAGCGCGGCTACCGCCAGACCGGGGTGCTGCCGGGGGGCCTCAAGGTACCGCGCCGGGCGCCCCGGCTCTACGGGGAACTCCGCGAGCGCGCCCAAGACGGCCGGCCCGCCGATCCGCTGACCGTGCTCGACTGGGTGAACCTCTATGCCCTGGCGGTCAACGAGGAGAACGCGGCGGGCGGCCGGGTGGTGACCGCGCCCACCAACGGCGCGGCGGGGATCGTTCCGGCCGTCCTCCACTACTACCGCTTCCACACCCCGGGGGCGGACGACGAGGGGGTGATCCGGTTTCTCCTGACCGCGGGAGCGATCGGCATCCTCTACAAGGAGAACGCCTCGATCTCGGGAGCTGAGGTCGGCTGCCAGGGCGAGGTGGGAGTCGCCTGCTCGATGTCGGCCGGAGGTCTGGTCGAAGCTCTGGGAGGCACCCCCGCCCAGGTCGAGAACGCCGCCGAGATCGGCATGGAGCACAACCTGGGCCTGACCTGCGATCCGGTGGGCGGCCTCGTCCAGATCCCCTGCATCGAGAGAAACGCCATGGGTTCGGTGAAAGCGATCAACGCCGCGAGAATCGCCATGTCGGGGGACGGCTCGCACAAGGTTTCCTTGGACCGCGTCATCAAAACCATGCGCGAGACCGGGGCGGACATGAAGACGAAGTACAAGGAGACCTCGCGCGGCGGGCTGGCGATCAATGTGATCGAGTGTTGAGGAGGTAAAGAATGACCTTGGATTACTCGCGATACATCGTCCAGGATCCGAAGATCTGCGGCGGAGAGCCGGTGCTCCGCGGCACCCGGGTACCCGTGCGCACCGTGCTCGCGAGCCTGGCGGAAGGAGCCACGGTTGCGGAGATCCTCGAGGACTTTCCTTTGCTCGATGCGGAGGGCGTCCGGGCGGTCATCGCTTTCGCCGCGGCGTCGACCGCCGAGGATTTCCCTCTCCGGGCGATTCCTGCACTCCGGTGAAGATCAAACTGGACGAAAACGTTCCTGCCCGGCTTGGCCAGGATCTCCGTGACTTGGGTCACGACGTCGACACCGTTCAGGAGGAGGGGCTGAGAGCTTGTGAAAAATTCGGCTTGCCGGAGCTATTTGCGCCGAGGGCTCTAAGAATGCGATGGGAAACTCGCCCCGGAGGGGCGACGGCATGTAGCCAGGGGCGTAAGCCCCTGGTTTCGTCAAACCATTGAATTCAAAGCCCGTAGGGCGACGGCGATCAGCCTGCCGTCGCCCCTACGGGGCTTCAATTTTGGAAAACTACCTGACCAGGGGCTTGCGCCCCTGGCTACATGTCGCCGCCCCTACGGGGCTGGGAACGAGGACCAGATTTTTTCACAGCCTCTGACTGGAGAGGCCGATCCCCAAGTCTGGCGCGCGGCTCAGGAAGAATCCCGCTTCCTGATCACTCAAGACCTCGACTTCTCTGATATGCGACAGTTTGCTCCAGGTTCCCATCACGGCTTGCTTCTCGTCCGTTTACGCGACCCAGGGCGCGATGCGCTGGCTACGATGGTCCGGGAAGTCTTTTCGTCTCAGAACGTAGCTGACTGGGCCGGTTGTTTTGTCGTGGTCACCGAGAGGAAGATCAGGGTGCTACGGCCTGTAGGAAGATGATCAAGCGACTTGCTTTGCGGGCTGGCGATCAATGTGATCGAGTGTTGAGGAGGGTGAGCGGAGCGTAGCTAAGCGAGTGCGGACGGCAGTTGCCGAGCCGCCCACACCCGAATTTCCTCTCCAGCGACTTCCTACTCCCCGACCACCCGCTTCGCCCACTCGAAGATCGGCCGCTCCACGAAATCCCGGTGCCGGGGGGTCATGAAGTGATCGATGTGCCCGAAGCCGGGCTCGAGGAGGAAGGTCTTGTCGTTGGAGCCCAGGAGCGCCAGGTTGTCTGCCATGAAGGAACCGAAGGCGTGGGTGCCGCCGATCGCCAGGACCGAGCCGTGGAAGGCACCGAGGTTGTTGGTATAGCGGGTCTCCACCCCGGCGAGCGAGCAGCTGACGTCGCGGTCGACGGCGAGAGGAATGTAGTTGTTGAAAGTCGCGAGGAGGCTCTCGAACAGGCGCGGCTCGGAGGCATAGAAGAAGCGGTCCTGGGCGGGGTCGCCGTTCAACTCGATGAAGTTCGGCACCGGCATGCTGATCGGTCCCGGCGCGGTGACCGAGAGTAGAGAGACGAAGAGCTGGTGGCTGGTGAGGGTCGAGGGGAAGAGCGGGATGATGTTGAGGCCGCCGGGTGCCGTCTTGGCGAACTTGGTCACGTCCTTGGCGACGCTGTCCATCAGACCGTCGTAGAGAATGCCGCCGGCGAGCTCTGCCTCCTCGGTGGCGCAGTATCCCTGATTCAAGGCGCGCACCTGAGGATCGGCGCTGTAGAGCATGCTCTCCCAGGGGAAAATGCCGTCGTAGTCGGCGGGATGGGCGTTGGCGGACGCCAGGGCGAGCATGCCGCCCAGCGAGTTGCCTCCCGCCACGATCTTGGTGCCGGGATGGAGGACCGCGATCTGCGAGCGGACGAAGGCGATGTCGTCCACCATCGAGGCGATATTCCAGCCCGCCATCGGCGAGCAGTCGAGAGCCCCTACCTCGCAGGTGCCGGCGGGGATCGCCTCGTAGCGCGGCGAGTAGCCGTAGACGTCGAAGTCGCGGAGCGCGAAGTACTCGGCGATCGACGAGCCGAAAGTGCCGTCGAGGTCGCGCTGCTCGTAGAAGGCGAAGGTGGTCCCCAGGGGCGGCAGGAAGAGGATCGAGCCGCGCAGCCGGGAACTGGGGACGTGCTTCGAAAGCCGGATCATCTTGAAGCGGTCGAGCGGGGTCGGTCCGGCCTTCACGACGAATTCGCTCCGGACCAGGCTGCCATCCCGGCTCTGGGCGGTGCCGGTGATCCGATAGGGGCCGGTGGCGAAAGCCGTTCCAGCGGTGAGGACGGCCGCGAGGACCGCCCCCTGCACGACGTGCAGAGATCTATTCATCGTCTTTCTCCTTCAAAAGTAGAGGCCGGACACGGCGGGGCCGCGCTCGCGATACTACTGAGGAATTAGGGAGAAAAGGGCGGAGTTGAGTCAGCAAATAGGCGGCAGGGCGCCGAGGCCTGGCCGGAGCTACGCCTCTCCTTGCTCCGGATCGCTCTCGCCCAACCTCGCCAACGCCCGTTCGATCTCCGCCCGATGCCGCTCCGGGGCGGTCTGGAGGGCGCGCGCCTCCGCGGCGGGGAGGAGGCGGTTCAGGCGCTCTTCCAGGCGGCGGCAGCGGTGGTGGTCGGCGCCGTTTGCGGGAGGATTGCCACGCCAGTACTCGACGAGCTGGTCGACGATCTCGCTGGGTCGGCGTCCGTTCATGATCTCTCCCTCTACGGACGGCTCGCGGCGGCCGTTTCTCCGGCGCTTCTACAAAATAGACACGCTCGCCGTCTTTTTGTAGGCGACCTCCAAGGCTCTCCCGTTACCTAAGGAGCGGTCCATCGCGGTGGTATGATGAGCGCGAATGAGTCGTAATCCCGCACCGGCTGCCGCTCCCGACGCCTCGCTTGCCTCCCTCCTCGACTCGCTCCACGAGGGTAAGCTGGGGAAGCAGCTCGTCTACTCGACCGCCATGCCGTCGACGCCGCCGCTCTACGGCGAGCTCGATCCGCCGCTCCCTCCGGCGATCGCCGCTGCCCTCGCGCGCTCCGGGGTGGAGCGGCTGTGGAGCCACCAGGCGGAGGGGATCGCGGCGGTGCGGCGGGGGGAGAACGTCCTCGTCACCACCCCCACGGCGTCGGGCAAGTCGCTCGTCTTCCAGATTCCGGCGCTCGAAGAGGCGGCGGCCGGCGGGCCGGGGCGGGCGCTCTTTCTCTTTCCGCTCAAGGCTCTCGGGCAGGACCAGCGGGGGAAGTTCCTCCGCCTCGCCGAGGAGGCGGGGCTCCCGCCCGACATCGCAGGGTGTGAGATCTACGACGGCGACACGCCGCGGGCTCTCCGCGAGGCGATCCGCCGGAGCTTCCCACGGGTGGTGATCTCGAATCCCGACATGCTCCACCTCGGGGTCCTCGGCCACTGGACGGGCTGGGGACCGTTCCTCGCCGACGTGCGTTGGGTCGTGCTCGACGAATTGCACACCTACCGCGGCATCTTCGGCAGCCACTTCCACCACGTCCTCGCCCGTTTTCTCCGCCTCTGCCGGGCGGTGGGCGCGAACCCGCAGATCATCGCCTCCTCGGCGACCGCGGCCAATGCCGCCGAGTTCGCGGAGACCCTGACGGGCGCGCCGTTCCACTGGATCTCGGAGTCCGGAGCGCCGCGCGAGGGCCGGCACCTCCTCCTCTTCCGGCCGGACGGCTCGCCGTACACCGCGGCCCTCCAGCTCTTCGTCACTCTGGTCAAGGCAGGGATGAAGACGATCGTCTTCACCAAGGCGCGGCGGATCACCGAGCTCCTCTACTCCTGGCTGCGCCGCCAGGAGCCGGAGCTCGCCCGGCGGGTCGCCTCCTACCGCGCCGGCTTCCTCCCCGAGGAGCGGCGGCAGATCGAGCGCGACCTCTTCAATGGGGTGCTCGACGGCGTCATCTCGACCTCGGCCCTGGAGATGGGGGTGGACGTCGGCGGTCTGGACGCCTGCATCCTCGTGGGCTATCCGGGGAGCATGATGGCGACCTGGCAGCGCTCCGGGCGGGTGGGACGCGACGGCCGCGAGTCGATCACCGCCATGGTCGCCATGCCGGACGCTCTCGATCAGTATTTCCTCGACCACCCCCAGCAGTTCCTCGAACGCCCCTGCGAGCGGCTGATCGTCGATCCCGGGAACGACCAGGTCGCCCGCGGGCACCTGGTCTGCGCCGCCTCCGAGCTGCCGCTCTCCCGCCAGGGGGACCGCGAATACCTGTCGCGCCACGCCGCGCTCGTCGGCGATCTCCTCCGCGAGGGCAAGCTCGCCGAGGCGGTCGACGACCGTGAGCTCCACTCGACCCGGCGGCGGCCGCAGCGCGAGATCAACCTCCGCGGCTCGGGGAAGACCTTCACCATCGAGAACGTGGCGAACGGCCGGGTGATCGGCACGGTCGACGGGGTGCGGGCCTACCACGAGTGCCACCCCGGGGCGGTCTACCTCCACGCCGGCCGGCAGTTCCTCGTCGAGGAGCTGCGGATCGAGGAGCACCGGGTGCGGGCGGCGCCGGCGGACCTCGACTACTTCACGACCCCGTTGACCGAGAAGGAGACGGAGATCCTGGAGGTGCTCAAGGAGCGCACGGACGGCCCGCTCACCGCCCGGCTCGGGCGGCTCAAGGTGACCGAGAAGGTGGTGGGCTTCGAGAGGAAGCGCATCCAGGGGCAGGAGGTGATCGACCGCCAGACTCTCGATCTCCCGCCGTCCGAATTCGAGACCGTGGGGCTCTGGTGGCTGGCGGGCAAACCGGTCGAGGCGACGCTCGCCCGGGCCGGCGAGCACTTCATGGGCTCCCTCCACGCGAGCGAGCACGCGGCGATCTCGCTCGTCCCCACCCTCGCTCTCTGCGACCGCAACGACCTCGGCGGCATCTCCATGCCCTTCCATCCGCAGGTCGGCTGCGGCACGGTCTTCCTCTACGACGGCCATCCCGGCGGGGTGGGGATCATGCTGCGGGTCTTCGAGGAGCTGCCGGATCTCCTCGGGAAGGTCCTCGCGCTCTTGGACGCCTGCTCCTGCGACGCCGGCTGCCCCTCCTGCATCCAGTCGCCGAAATGCGGCAACGGCAACCGGCCGCTCGATAAGGGCGGAGCGGCCCGGGTGCTGCGGTTGCTGTTGGGCAAGGAGATGCCGGTCGAGGCGACGGAGGTGGTGGTGAACGCGCTTCCCGATCATCGTCATCCTGAGCGGAGCGAAGGATCTGGGAGGGGGGCGCTCCCAACCCCCAGATCCTTCGCTCCGCTCAGGAGGACGGTAGGAAAGGTTGAGCCCGAGACCGCGCTACGCCAGCCGGAAAAGAGGCCTCGCCTTCCCTCCCTCCTCCGCTGGCTCCGCGACCGCTTCCGCCGTCCCGCCGCGCTGTCGCACGGGCCGCGCACGATCCTCTTCGACCTCGAAACCCTGCGCTCGGCGGCCGACGTGGGAGGGTGGCAGAACTGCCACAAGATGGGGATCGCCATGGGCGTCGTCTGCCACCTGGAGGAGGACCGCTTCGAGGTCTTCCGCGAGCCGGACGTGGAGGCCCTCGCGGACGCTCTCCGCGCGGCCGACCTGGTGGTGGGCTTCAACATCCGGCGCTTCGACTACCGGGTCCTCGCCGGTTACACGGGGGAGGATTTCGAGCAGACCCTCCCCACCCTGGATCTCCTGGACGAGGTCCGGAACCGCCTCGGCTTCCGGCTGGGGATGGGGCACCTCGCCAAGGAGACCCTCGGTTGCGACAAGTCCGCCGACGGCCTCCAGTCGCTCGAATGGGTGCGCCAGGGGCGGCTCGACCTCGTCGAGGCCTACTGCCGGAAGGACGTCGAGATCCTCCGCGATCTCTTCCTCCACGGCCGCCAGGAGGGCTGCGTCTACTACCGCCGAAGGGCGTGGACGCGAAGCTCCGGCTGCCGGTCGAGTGGTGAGAGCCGAGGCCGTCTGATACCATCCGCCTCCATCCTCTTCCGTAATCCGAGGGTCACCAATTGAGCGCGCAGTCCATCTACAAGGTCGTCTTCCATCACCAGGGGCAGGTGGTGGAGCTCTACGCCCGCCAGGTCGGGCCAAGGGAACCTCTTCGGCTTCGTCGAGGTCGAGGGGCTGATCTTCGGCACCCGAACGACGCTCGTCGTCGATCCCTCGGAGGAGAACCTGAAGAGCGAGTTCGGCGAGGCCAAGCGGATCTACCTGCCCCTCCACGCCGTGATCCGCATCGACGAGGTCGAGCACGAGGGGGTGGCGCGCATCCGGGAGGTGAAGGAGGGCGGTGGGGCCGTGAAGCCCTTCCCGGTCCCCATCTACACCCCGCGCGGGCCGAAGGAGTAGGGAGAGTCGGGGATGAAGGTCACGATCTGGCACAACCCGCGCTGCAGCACCTCGCGCCGTACCCTGGACCTCCTGCGGGAGACGGGGGATCGAGCCGGAAATCGTCGACTATCAGAAGACCCCACCCACGGCCGAGGAGATCCAGGAGGTCCTCGCGCGGCTCGGCAAGGGGCCGCGCGCGATCCTGCGCCAGAAGGAGCCGGCCTACGCCGAGCAGGGCCTGGGCGAGCCGGGAGTGACCGACGCCCAACTCGTCGCGGCGATGGCGGAGACCCCTATCCTGATCGAGCGCCCGATCGTCCTGGCCGGGAAAAAGGCGGCGCTCGGGAGGCCGCCCGAGGCGGTGCTGGAGATCCTCCCGGACCCATAGACGCCGGCAGGGATCGGGTTGACAGCCTCGTTCTCTCTCTTCCAGCTCCGGGTTGGGGTAGACTTCCTCCACACCCCTATGTCCGCCCGCGAGCTCCAACCGCTCCGCGCCGTTCTCGGGCGCGCCGCCGTCGCCGCCCGGCTCCCCGTGCGCACGATCGAGGAGGCACTGGGGCTGCCCCGAGGCGGTTGGGGGGAGCTCCTTTCCGGCCGGCGAATCCTCCGGGTCTATCATCTCCTGGCGCTCGCGCGCCTGCTCGACGTGCCTCCGGGCGACCTCCTCGACCTCGGGCTGCCGGCGGCGAGCCATGCCGCCGATCTGCGGCTCGACGACTGGCTCGCGCCCAGACCCCCGTTCCAACCGCCCGAGCCGGCGGTGGACTGGGGGACGGTGATCCGCGACGCCGTCCGCCGCGAGCTTGGCCAGAAGAAGCAGCTCTAGAGGGCTTAAGACCCTCCTCGGTTCTTGGAGAGCCGCATCCTGATCTGACAGTAGGGAGATCCGTTCTTGCGGAGTGGAGTTTCGTCCCGAAGGAGGGACGCTCGGTCCTGGAGGAGGGGTACTCTGTCCTGGAGGACCGGTGCTCTGTCCTGGAGGACCGGTCCTCTGTCCTGGAAGGCCTGTACTCTGTCCTGGCGGAGGGACGTTCAGTTCTGGGGGAGGGCCGTTTCGTCCTGGAGGAGGGGCCTTCGATTCTCAAGGAGCGCGCTGCTTGCGGCGTGGCCCCTCGCCCGGCTAGAGTTCTCACCTCCTATGATCCACGACGACCTCGCGCAGTTGCGGCAGCTCCTGGCCCGCGCCGTAGAGGCCTCCGGAAGGCCGCGCCGCGAGCTCGAGCGGGAGATCGGCGTCGGCAGCGGATCGCTCGCGCGGGTGCTCGCCGGCGACCTCGACCTCACGGCCCTGCACCTGACGAACCTGGCGCGTCTGCTGCGCATTCCTCCCGGCGAGCTGCTGGCCGCCGGCTGTCCGGAGGCCAACGCCACGGCGCGCCACCGCCTCACGGACTGGCTCGGCCCGGCCGGTTCCACCCAGCCCGCCCGCCGCGCCGCCCGCCCCGCCCTCGCCGGAAGAGCTGGCGGCGATGGTCCGCGCCGCCGTCCGGGAGGCAGCTCGCGGCGCGCAAGAGGCGGTGACGGCTCAGGGAGCCTGGGCCGGGGCGTACTGGGCACCGTCCCCCGGGTCTTTTTGAAGGATCGGGTAGCTCTCGAGCAACAGCGGTTCGGCCTCGCGGAAACGACCCTGGAAGGCGAGGCAGCCCCCGAGGACGCTCTCGGCGTCTGCGGAGCGCCAGCCGCCTGCCGCGGACGCGCGGAAGAACGCCAGGGCCTCGCGCGCCAGGGGTTCCGCCTCCCGGCCCTTCCCCGCGGCGGCGAGCACCGCCGCCGCCGGTAGACGGCTCGCCTCGGGTGCTCCCGGGGGAGGGTCTCGTCGGCGATCGACAGCGCTTCCCGGGCGAGCGGCTCGGTGTACCGGTTCTCTTGGAACATGACGGCCCCGGCACGAGATGTTCGGCGGCAATTTATGGAGACTGCCCCTACCGACGTACGAGTGGTTGCGATGGTAAAGTCTTTTACGATGACTTCCGGTCGAGTGCCTTTCGGCGGTCCCGCTGCTCTTCGCGGGGCCGAGTATCAGTTGCTCTGGTCGCTCTTCCATGCGACCCAGTGGAAGGTGGAGTTTGGACCCGACCATGGCATCACGGCCATGCTGGAGCCCGAGAGCGGCATTGACTTCGAGTACCGCTTCGGGAAAGAGCGCCGGGTGGAGCAGATCAAGTCCCGATCTACGAACAGACCCTGGAGCTTCGCCGAGTTTCTCCGCACAGTGTTACGCAGCCTCTATCGTTGCGTGGACATTGCGGTCCCCACCGCCTATGTCTTCATTACAGAGTCGTCTATGGGGCAATGGCAGGAGGCGTACGACTTTTTCAAGAAGCTCAAGGAAAAACCGGTGCCGCGGTCCACCGAGATCCTTCCCTCCTTGGATGACAGAGGGAAGCTCAGGGTGGGCGGGGTAAAAAAGGTCTTTACCGAGCGGCGTTTGTTCGAGCATGTGGCCAAGGCTATGGCGGGCCGTACGCTCGGGAGCGACGAGCGCCTGCGGGTCTGGCATCTCCTCTGCGGCTTCGAATTCCTGGGTAACCAGGACTACTCCTCCGTCGTGTTCAAGATCGAACGTGCCCTGGCCAACCATGGCACGCCTCTCGGCGAGCTCCGGACGAAGAGAGGGGAACTCATCGCAGATCTCCTGAGTCGTGCCGCTCAAGGCAACGGCAAACTCGAATCCACCGGGTTCTTCCAAAGCCATGGCATCAGCGAGATCTCCCTCAAGCGCTGGATAGATGTCCAGACCCGGTCCAGCCGGCACATGCGGGACTGCCTAGCCATCATAGGCTACCGTCGCGAGTGGGACGTCAGGGAGGTAAGTGCGGCGCGATCCCTGTTCATCGAGGAGCCAAGGCCCGAGGAGGTAATGGCTCCAAGTTCGGAGCGGCCACTGGTCAGCACTCGTTCTGCCGTCCTCTTGACGGGTGGAAGTGGACAAGGCAAGAGCTGGCAGCTCTACCGCCTGGGATACGAGCTGGCGGAGGAGGAACAGCTGGCTGTCCTCATCCAAGGGACCGGCGCGGTCGCTTCCGACCTTAGTGAGGTGGCGGCAGTGTTCTGCCGCGAGATTTGGGGATCGAGCTCCGTGCAATCTCTCGCGGACCTCGTGGACCTGAGGCGGCGCGAGCTGCCCGAGGTACAAGAACCATGGCTTACGGTGCTGATCGACGGCGTGAGGGATGAGGAGTACGCCTTGAACCTGCTCCAGTATCCCTGGCAGCGGCACGGTGTGCGTGTGGTGCTGGGCTGCCGGTGGAACGACCGATTCACCGAGGCCGCGCCTCATATCATTCCCGTAGCGAATTTCACTATGGGCGAGCTTTCCAGATACTTGAAACGACGGCTGGGTGTGGGCTGGATCGACTTCCCCGAGGACGTCCGGGAACATATGAAGCTGCCGCTTTTCGCTCGATTGTTCTGTGACCTTCAGGGCGGCGTCACCACTTGGAAGCCGGTCAACGAGTATCACCTCTTTGAGCGGGCTTGGAGCCGGCATACGTCAGGAGCTCACCTCGCCGCCTCAGCTGTGGCCGGGCTTGCGGCCTGCCTTCCCGCCGAGCGAGTCTATCCGTGGCCGATAGCCAGGGTCTGGGCGGCAGGCCTGCGTGACCAGGACATCAAGTGTCTGGTGGATTCGGGGCTCCTTCGGTTGGCGAGCGGCGGCCGGAGCCTGGAGATCTGGCACGACCGAATCCTCAACTGGGCAGTTGCCGAAGGGCTGGTCAGTGCTTTGCGCAGCGGTGAGATCACCAGTGAAACGCTGATATCACGAGCGATCCACGACCAAAGTGATGACCCTCTCCATCGGCGTCTAGACTACGTCGCGATGGACACCCTCTGGCTCCTAACGACTCCCGAGTTCGGGTTGGACAATGCCTTGCGCCAGTTCCTTGCCGCTCTTGAAGGACAGTGGGAGCGCGAAAGCCTCCTCCGAAACCTGCCAACTTTGGGATCACGAATCATTCCCTACTTGTTCTCCCGGTTGGAAGAGGACCCTAGCAACGAGGAGGAAGATTGAGCCACCTGTATACCGAGATCCTCAAGCAGATCGAGGATTCCACGATCCCGGACCGGGCCGCCGCCTTGCTCCGCAGCCTGAACCCGACCGCCCAAAAGGCGGCAGTGGAGATCTTGATCGAGAGGCCTTCGCCCTCCGCTTTGGACAGACTTTGGGAGCTTCGCCGCTCGCTAGAGGGCGACGACGAACGCTTTTTCTTCAAAATTCAAGTGGAGGAGGCACTCGCGGCCTGTGTGAAGCTGGCGCCCGAGTGGCTGCAGCGCGCGATCCGGCGTGCCGATCCGAGCGCCGAGCCCTTCGCGGTTCTGGTCTACTTATTGGTGCAGCTCGCCGAAGTCGAGGAGGGTGAAAGGATCTGGCACAGTATACGCGAGATCGTATTTGAGAGGACCCCAGACACGGATAAGCGAGCTCTTTTCTATGTAAGCGAGAGCTTCCGAGACCGAGAATCCCTGTCCCGGTTGGCCGACTCGGTTCACCTCGATGAGGATCTCGTCGCTCCGGCCGCACTGCGTGCGTTGGAGCTTGTGACCCCCGAAGAGGCTCTTGTTGCTCTGGAGAAGGTTCCTCTCGAGGCCTCTCTTTTCCTCGCCCGTTCCTGGTGGCTCCCCCAGCTTCTTGCGTTCAACTACAATCGCACTTCCGAGATCCTTCGCCACAAGATTGAGACGCATGAGAAACCCTGGTTCGAAGCGGCAGTCTACAAAGATCGCGAAAACCTGATCACGCCCGACATCCTCGATTACCTTCTGGATGTGACCGGAAAGCTGCTCGAAGAAGCTCTCGCGCTGCCGGAGACTGAAGACAAAGACCCGCTCTACAAGCCCTTCGCCTTTCTTGCGGACGTTTCGCGCCTCGACCTCCTGGTGTGCTTCGAGGCCCGACGGGGCACCCGATTCGAGGAAGCATTGACCGAATATATGATCCGCCAAGGCCCTAACGATGAGGGCTGGTATCGCTGGGGCGTGTGGAATGGGATCTCGGTGCTTCAGAGGATCGGTGGAGACGGTTTCACCCGACTGACCAACCACCATCTGCGGACCGCACAGACCCGCTTCGGCATCCGTGACGGCTTCCTACTCGCGGTTCGTAGGCCGGAGGAGGAGACGGTGCGACTCGTTGTGGAAATCGCGCACGACCCTGAGAGGGGAAGCCAGGTGGACAAGAACGGTTTCTCTCTTGTCCAGTACGAGGTGGTCAAGACGCTCGCAGCTCTGGGGCAATGGCGCGAAGTAGTGAACGGCTGCCTGCGGCCAGGGATGCGCGTTCCTAAATCGCTGCCAAAGTACCTTGAGGGACACGTCTTCACGGATGAGGAACTAGCGGACGCCTTGAGCGAGCTCCGTTCCGGCGCGCCGTCTCCCGGTGCACTCTGCATGGTGGGTTTCAGCGGGAGGCCGGAGCTGGCACCTGAGGTTCGCGCTATCTATAGTCGGTCGGAACGCGACTCGGAGCGTGCCCTCGCCTGCCTCCTAGCCTTGGAGTCGCTCAGGGATCTAGAGGCCGAGAACCTCTTCCTCGAGAACCTCGACTCGCCAAAGAACAGCTGGGTAGCGGTAAGAGCTCTCCTTGGTACAATCAGGACACAACAGGGCAACGAGGCTCTTCTAAACCGGCTTCGCTATCTTCATGAAGCGGAGGGAAGGGACCGGCAGATGCTCGCCATGAATCTGCTGATCCGTGAGGAGACTCGAAAGCGAGCGGCCGAACTCCTCTGGCGTCATCTGGACCAACGCGATCTTCTCTTCTACGCCGGTGACACAATCGAGTATCTTGCTGTCTTGGACCTACCCGAAGTTCAGGAGTTTCTACGGAATGCGGCCTTCTCCGACCGGCGGGGCACCTGGTATAGAGCGGATCGGCACGCGGCGATCGAAGGGCTGGCTCGGTCCGACCCTGAGAACGCATTTGAGGCCGCTAAGGCGCTCTTTCGCTCAGACGACGAGGATCGGCTGCTGTGCCCGGAGACACTGTTGAAGCTCAGCCCGAAGGCTGCACTCGATCTCTTCCACGAGACCTTGACTACCTCCAAGGACTTCCTTCTGATCGCCGCCATCGGCGAAGCACTAGACCGCCGCCGGCCGGCAGAGCCACTCCATGCCTGGCTCGGAGATCGCGATCACAGGGTTTGGCAGGGCGCCTGCTTCGTCATGGAGTCGCTTCGATGGTCGCAGGAGTTGGAAGATTTAGTTCGGCCTCTCCTGAGAGACCCGAGCTGGGATGTCCGGGTCGCCGCCCGCGCCGCCTTCGAGGCTCTCGGGCTTGCCAAGGAGACGGCGCGCCTTGCTGAGGCCGTGTCCGTGGAAAAGGATCTGGGCCGCCGGTGGACTCTTGTCGACGCAGCCCTCACGATCGGCTATCCGGGAGTCGTCGCCGGCTATGGCGCCCACAGTTGGTTCGGACCGATGTGCGAAGGGCAGCCCTATGTGCTGCGGGGGCACGCCGTGTCCAAGCTGGAAGAGAAGAGGAAGAAGCTCCGCGAAGAGCTTGCCAAGAGGGAGCGGAACTGATGCTCGGAAGTTGGGCTTTCCTAAACCGCAAGGCCAGGGGTTGGTATGAACCCAGATCGCAAGCGCCGCCTCGAAGCTGCCGCTCCAGGTTTGGCACCGTGGGTGAGCGGTTCGCGGGCCGCGTTATCCGGCTCAGCCTTTCCTGACGAACCTGGCGCGTCTGCTGCGCATTCCCCCCGGCGAGCTGCTGGCCGCCGGCTGTCCGGAGGCCAACGCCACGGCGCGCCACCGCCTCACGGACTGGCTCGGCCCGGCCGGTTCCACCCACCCGCCCGCCGCGCCGCCCGCCCCGCCCTCGCCGGAAGAGCTGGCGGCGATGGTCCGTACCGCCGTCCGGGAGGAGCTCGCGGCGCGCAAGAGGCGGTAGGCCCTCTACTCCAGGTCCGGGAAGTCCCCCTCCCAGTACTCCTGCTCGCCGCGGACGTTCGTCGTCGCGTGCTTCCTCAGCCCTTCCCCAAGGCACCCTAGGAGGCCGGTCTCGCTCGTAACCTTTCCCCGCCTCGCCACTCTCTCTCTCGAAGGAGGAACGAGACATGGACAGAACCAGCACCCATTCCGATCAGGCGTATCAGATCCTGCATATCGCCTTCACCGTCGCACCCCTGGTTGCCGGGTTGGACAAATTCTTTCATCTCCTGGTGAACTGGGACCAGTACCTGGCGCCGTTCGTCGCGCGGCTGCTGCCCTTCTCCGGGCATACCTTCATGCTGCTCGTGGGGGCGATCGAGATCGTGGCCGCCCTGCTCGTCTGGTGGAAGCCGCGGCTCGGTGCCTACGTGGTCATGGCCTGGCTGTGGGGGATCATCGTCAACCTGCTGCTCGTCCCCGGGTACTACGACATCGCCCTGCGCGACTTCGGCCTCTCGCTCGGCGCCCTCGCCCTGGCGCGGCTCGCCGAGGCCGAGGCACCGGCTGCCGTGCCGGCAGCGGCGCGCGCCCGCGCGATCTGACGGCCTGACCCGGCGAAGGAATATCAGTCCAGAGACCGGCCCTGCTCGAGGATCACGGTATAGCGCAAGAGACCTCCTGTCCGCTCCTGCCTCGGTCGAGCGAGGCAGGAGCATGGTGTCGACATCTAGAGGATGCGGACCTCCTCCGCATCCCCCGCCCGCGCTCCTCCTCTCCCACCGTTCCCCCCCGCGCCCGCCGCCAGCGCCTGCTCTAAATCCGCCTCCAGATCCCCCGCATCCTCGATCCCCACCGCCAGACGCACCAGATCCTCGGGCAGCTCGCGAGTGGCCCTCACCTCGGCCGGGATACTCGCGTGGGACATCCGGCAGGGGAGGGAGACAAGCGACCCGACGCTGCCGAAACTTACCGAGAGGGTGAAGATCTCCGTCGCCTCGGCGATCCGGCGGGAGCGCTCGACGGAACCGGTCTCGAAGCTCACGAGGGAGCCGAAGCCGGTCGCCTGGGTCCGCTGGAGAGCGTGGCCCGGGTGGCCGGGGAGGCCCGGGTAGTGGACCCGGCGGACGAGCTGCCGGCGGGCGAGGAAGCGGGCCACCCGGAGGGCGTTCTCCTCCTGCCGTTCGAGCCGCACGGCGAGGGTCTTCAAGCCGCGGAGGAGGAGCCAGGCCTCGAAGGGAGCGAGGGCCGTCCCCTCGGCGTTCCTCCGGAAGGCGAGCTCCAGGGCGAGAGCGGGGTCGGCCACCGCCACGATTCCGGCGGTGACGTCGCCGTGGCCCGCCAGGGCCTTGGTGGCGGAGTGGACGACGAGGTCCGCTCCGAGCCCGAGCGGGCGCTGGAAGTAGGGGGTCAAAAGAGTGTTGTCGACCGCGAGGAGCGCCCCGTGGGCGTGGGCCAGATCGGCGAGGGCAGCGAGGTCGGCGATCTTCAGGAGCGGGTTGCTCGGGGTCTCCACGAGGAGGAGCCGGGTTCTGGGGGAGAGGGCGGCGGCCACGGCGGCGGGTTCGGTCGCGTCGACGTAGCGGACGGCGATCCCCTCGGCCGCCAGGAGGCGGGAGAGGAGACGGTAGGTGCCGCCGTAGAGGTCGAGGCCGGCGAGCACCTCGCCGCCGCCGGCCCGGGACGCGACGGTGCGGACGACCGCCGCGAGCGCCGCCACCCCGCTCCCATAGGCGAGAGCCCGGGCGGCCCCTTCGAGCTGGGCGAGGCGCTCCTCCAAGACGGTGCGGGTGGGGTTACCGCTCCGCGTGTAGTCGTAAGGGCCGGTCTCGACGGCCGAATCCTGGGCGAAGGTGGCGGTCTGGTAGAGCGGGGCCGCGGTGGCGGCGAACGGATCGCCGGAGGCGGCCGCAAAACGGGCGAGCTGGGTGGCGGGCTTGACGGCCCGCCTGGCGCCTGCGACGCCTGCCGGGTGGGCGAGGACGGAGTCTCGGGTCATGGCGTTCCTCCCTGGAGCGCAAGAGTTTGGGTAACGACGGAGCCGGGGTGTCGGGCCAGCGGAGGGGGCCCGGGCGGTGCGTCGTTACGCGGGGAGGAGCGTCAGCTCGAAGTGATCTAAACCCCCGCGGCACGAGCGCACACGCCCGGGCCAGGCATGGGCATGCGCATCTCGTGGGGGGTGAGGGCGGGTATCATCGAGTTTCCTGACGAGCTTCAAAGCTCGTGGCGGAGGAGTGTCGCACCGGCCACGGAGGGCTGTCAAGCCGCGGCCGACACCCCGCTCGTCGGTACTGGGCCGTTTGACCCGAGGACCGGCGACTGGCTGCGCGGAGCGCCCGAAGGAGTCGGCCCGCAGGGTTCAAACGGACTCAGAACCGCTCGTCTATTCGAGATCGGGGAAGTCGTCCTCCCAGTACTCGTGCTCGCCGCGGACCTGCGCGGCGTGCTTCTCCTTCTCCAGAGCGCGGAGCTCGACCCGGCGGATCTTGCCGGAGATCGTCTTCGGCAGCTCGGCGAACTCCAGCCGCCTGATGCGCGCGTAGGGGGGGAGGCGCTCGCGGGAGAAGCGGAAGAGGGAGTGGGCGAGTGCGGGGGACGGCGCCAGGCCCGGTTTGAGCACGACGTAAGCCTTGGGGACGGCCAGGCGGATGGGGTCGGGGCTGGGGACGACCGCGGCCTCGGCGACGCTCTCGTGCTCGATGAGGGCGCTTTCGAGCTCGAACGGGCTCACCCGGTAGTCGGAGCTCTTGAACACGTCGTCCGCCCGGCCGACATACCAGAGGTAACCGTCGGCGTCGCGGGTCGCCACGTCCGAGGTGCGGTAGTAGCGGCCGCCGAGAATCTCGGCGTTGGCGACATGGGCCGCGTCCGGGCTGTCGACGTAGCCGGCCATCAGGGCCGTGGGGCGTGCCGCGAGGTCGATGGCGATCTCCCCTTCGTCGCTCGCATTGTCCTCGGCGTCGACGAGCGCGATCCGGTAGCCTGGGAGCGGCCGGCCCATGGAGCCGAGCTTCACCGGCTGAGCGGGGGAGTTGCCGATCTGGCAGGTGGTTTCGGTCTGGCCGTAGCCGTCCCGGATCGTCAGCCCCCAGGCGTCCCGCACCTTGGCGATCACCTCCGGATTGAGCGGCTCGCCCGCCCCCACCACCTCGCGGAGCGCGACCGGATAGGAGGCGAGGTCTTCGAGGACGAGGAGGCGCCAGACGGTCGGCGGCGCGCAGAGGGTGGTGACCCCGCAGCGGACCATCGTCTCCAGGGTCTTCCGGCCGTCGAAGCGCCCCTGCGGCGGGATGAAGATCGTCGCCCCCGCGTTCCAGGGGGCGAAAAAGCAGCTCCAGGCGTGCTTGGCCCAGCCTGGCGAGCTGATGTTCAAGTGCACGTCGTCCGGCCGGAGGCCGATCCAGTACATCGTCGAGAGGTGCCCCACGGGATAGCTCTGGTGGGTGTGGAGCACCATCTTGGGCTTCGCCGTCGTCCCCGACGTGAAGTAGAGGAGGAAGGGGTCGTCGGCGGCGGTCGGGCCGTCGGGGGTGAATTCGGCGGCGGCGGCCTGGGCGTCCGAGTAGGAGTGCCACCCGTCCACGGCCTCGCCCACCACGACCCGCGTGTAGCTCCCCGGGATTTGGGCGAGCTTCTCCGTGCCCGCGGCGTCGGCGATCACGTGGCGCATACCGCCGCGGACGATCCGATCTTCCAAGTCGGCGGTCGAGAGGAGGGTCGTGGCCGGGGAGAGGACCGCGCCGAGCTTCATGCCGGCGAGGGTGATCTCCCAGAGGGGAGCGACGTTGGGGAGCATGACGAGCACCCGGTCGCCGCGGGCGACCCCCAGGCCGCGCAGGAAGTTGGCCGCCCGGTTCGAGCGCTCCGCCATGTCCGCGAAGGTGATCCGCATATCCCGGCCCTCGTCGTCCACCACCCAGAGCGCGGTTGCCCTGTTGCCCTGCGCCAGAGGGTCGAAGTAGTCGAGGGCCCAGTTCCAGGTGTCGAGCGCGGGCCAGCGGAAGCCGGCGTAGGCCGCTTCATAGTCCTCCCGGTGGGAGAGCAGGAAGTCGCGGGCAGCTTGGAAGGCGGCGGCGCCGGAGTTGTCGGAAGAGGGCATGCCGGCAAGCATAGGGGAGGGCCGCCCGCCGGAAAAGGGGTTGGCTGACCCGGGAAGCACGTCGGATCTAGGGTAAGGTAGCGTTAGACGCCCTATGGATCACCTCCCGGACGTTTCGGTCAAGAAGGAGCGGGGATGCCATGAGTCTCAAGCGGATGGACAACGTCGGCATCGTGGTCGAATCCCTCGATCCCGCCATCTCGTTCTTCAGCGAGCTCGGCCTGAAACTCGAAGGGCGAGCCGTGATCGAAGGAGAGTGGGCTGGGCGCGTCACAGGATTGGGGAACCAGCGCGTCGAGATCGCCATGCTGGTCACCCCGGACGGCCACAGTCGGCTCGAGCTTTCGCGATTCCTTACCCCGCCGGTCGTGGCCGATCATCGGAGCGCGCCGGTGAACGCACTCGGTTATCTGCGGGTCATGTTCACTGTGGACGATCTCGACGCGACGCTTGACAGACTCCGCGGGCATGGCGCGCAGCTCGTCGGCGAAGTGGTCCAGTACGAAGAGGTGTATCGGCTCTGCTACATCCGCGGCCCCGAAGGACTTCTCATCGGGCTCGCCGAGGAGCTCAAGTCCCGTGATCCCGCGTAGGCGCGGCGAGAATAGGAGCGAATCGATGCCTATCCTGGAGCATCTCTTTCTTGTCGGCGAATTCCCCGAGCGAGCCCGCCTACTTAAAGGGTTAACGCTTGAGCAAGTCACGCTCCGCCCGGACGGCGCGTCGCACTCGATCTACGAGGAACTGTGGCACGTCGTGTCGTACCAGCAGAGCATCATCGAGCCGGGCGAGCCCGCCGAATCAACCGGCGACTATTACCCAATCGCGGCGCCCGAAGACGAGAAGGAATGGCGTGACTTGGTTCAAGTGTTCCTGAACGGCGCTCGCGCCGCGGCAGCGTTGGGGCAGACGCCGGAGCGGTTGGCACTCGAAGTACAGCCAGGCGTGACACTCGCTGATGAACTGGCGAGTGTGGCGGTACACAACGCATATCACCTTGGGAAGATTGTGGCGTTGCGGCAGCGGATCGGCGCGTGGCCGCCTCCGGCAGAGTCGGGCGAGTCGTAACCGCTCCCGCCCGGAAGGCAATCGAGCGGGAGGAGCGCCCGGAGGGCGCCCTCCCACTCCGGTCTCCCGATTACGCCGTCTGCCTGCGCGCGCGGATTCGCCCGACCTGTGTAGAGCGCCACGCCAGACTTGAGCTAAGGCGACACCAAGTCTTACGACCTGGTGAGCCATGGGCGATGCTTCCGGTAGGGAGGGTCGTGCATGGCGCCCAAGCTAAGTCTGGAGGCACGCATGACGATCATCGAGTTGCTGCGGCGGGGCTGGTCGCGAGTGGCGATCGCCAAGTCGCTGGGAGTCACGGAGGGTTCGGTCCGCTATCACGATCGCCGTCGCCAAGAAGGCAAGAGCGACGGTCGGGTGGGCCGGCAGCAGCACCGTTTAGCGGCGTTGTCGACGGAAGTAGAAGCATGGCTGTCGGCGGAGGCGAGCCGGCGAGAGCGATTGAATCTTGGGGCGTTGCACGAATACCTGGTGGTCGAGCACGGCTATACAGGAAGTTTGCGATCGGTGCAGCGTTACTTCCGGCTCACCATGCGCCGCCGCGCTTACGAGCTCGGCGGCGGGTGGAGACACCGGCAGGCGCCCAGGGCCAGGCGGACTGGGCTTTCTTTTCGGAGGTCGTGGTAGCTCGGCGAGCCGTGGATTTGCTGGGCTTCCATCTTCAGCTGTCCTGGTCACGCTTCGCTGCTCTGGTATGGGCTCTGCGCAAAGATCAGTTGTCCTGGCAGGAAGCGCACATCGCGGCGTTGACGCGGCTGGGCGGCGTTCCCGCCTGCATCCGGGTGGACAACGAGAAGACGGCGGTAGTGCGGGGAGCCGGTGCCTGGGGTGAGCACAATCCGGCGTACGAGCGGTTCGCCCAACGGGCTCGTTTCCACATCGACCTCTGCCCGCCGCGGGCCCCAGAGGCCAAGGGCAAGATCGAACGGCGGATTCGCGACCATCGGCACTGGCTCGATCCGCGATGCCGCGAGTGGGACAGCCTGGAGGAGCTCCAGGTTTGGACGGATGGACAGGTGCGATGTCGCGCCGAGCGTCGCCAGTGCCCGTCTACCGGCGGCTCCGTGCTCGAGGCGTGGGAGCAGGAGCGGCCGCTCCTGGGCGAGCTCGTGGCCCTACCTCGCCCCTTCGACGTGGTGGTCCGCCGCCGAGTGGCCCACGACTGTACGGTTCATTTCGAGGGGCGTGCCTACTCGGTTCCCTTCGCACTGCTGGAGAGGGAGGTGGAGATCTACGGCTGCTCCGGCGAAGTGGAGATCCGCCACGAGGGAGATTTGGTGGCGACCCACCCCCGTGGTACGCCGGAGCTCCTCGTCCTCAACCCGGCTCATTTCGAGGGCGAGCCGACCGACCGGGTGCTGCCGCCAACTCCCTTGGGGCGGATGGGCCAGCGGTTGGCGGAAATCGCCGCGATGGAGCCAGAGAAACGGCCCCTCGACCTCTACGCGGCGTGTGCGGAGGTGGCACGATGAGCGCTGCGAAGCCTCGCGTCGACCTCGACATCACCCGGGAACGGCTGCAGCGACTGGGCCTGGTCCATGCCGCCGAACAACTCGGCGAGCGGGTTACCGCCGCCGTCAAGGAGACTTTTTCCCCTCATCGTTTCCTCGACGAGCTGCTCGACGCCGAGCTTTGCGCCCGCGAAGAACGACGCGTGCGAACCGCCTTGCGCCTCTCGGGGCTACCGCTCGGCCAGACTCTCGCCAACTTTGACTTCAGTTTCCAGCCGTCGGTGGATAGGAGCCGTATCGAGACCCTGGCCACCTGCGCCTGGATCCGCGAGGGCTTCACGCTTCTGCTCCAGGGACCGCCCGGTGTCGGCAAGACCCACCTCGCCGTCGCTTTGGGGGTCAAGGCCGTGGAGAACGGCTTCTCGGTGGCCTTCTTTCGCCTCGAAGAGCTGCTGCTGGCCCTCAAACGGGACGGCGACCTACCAGCGTCTCGGCTGCGCCGACGCAAGCACAACAACGTCTCTCTGGTCATCGTCGACGAGGTGGGGTTCGAGGTGATGAGCCGGCAAGAAGCCAGTCTCTTCTTCCGTCTGGTGAGCTACCGCTACGGTCGGGGCAGCCTCCTGATCACCACCAATAAGGGGATTCGGGATTGGCCCGAGGTACTCGCTGGAGACGAGATCCTGGCGACCGCGATCCTCGATCGGCTGCTCCACCACAGCCATGTCCTCAACATCAAAGGCCGGAGTTACCGGCTGCGCGATCTCGAGCGGGCAGTGGAGCGGGCGGAGTGATCGAGCAGCTCGCCCATCTGGCGATTCGGCCGCCCTGGGAGGGGCTCCGGCCTGCCCCCACCCCAACCCCCGGCCTCCGCCCCTCCCAGGGCCGAGGAGCCTCTATGCCTCCCCCTACGGTCTTCCCCCGGGGACCGCCGGCCACCCCCTAATACCCCCGACACCCTCGGAACAGTAGGTGTCGCCTTAGCTCGTAAAGGTAGGTGTCGCTTGACAACCTGCTCCTCCGCGCCCGGACCGGCGGCGTCGAGAAGGGTGGCGAGCGCCCACGGCGAACGGACGATCGCCTCAAGCAGATGGAGCCCCTCGGCCCATCGCGGCTCGTACCGGTCGAGCCACCCGGCGACCTGCGGCCCCTGCTCGCCGTACACCGCGATCAGCGGGAAGCCCTCCGTCGCCGGCTCTTCCTTGAGATAGAAGAGCGGCTCGCGGTCGATCGCCGGCAGGAGCACGGAGAGAAGTTGCGCCGTTTCGAGATGCCACAGCACCCCGACCGGCGGATCGCCGACGGCGAGATCCTCCCAGATCCGGAGGATGGCGACCGCCCCCGGCCGCCCCGCTCATGTCGTTGACGCGTCTGGTGCCCGGGAGTTAAGATCTCCTCTAAATGTTGTGGATAGGTGGCTCATGCTTCGCTTGCTGGAGTAGGGTTGGCTGCCTTAGCGACAAGGGGGCCGCCGGAAAACCCCGGTGTTGCACCGGACGGCAACCCACCGGTGAACACCATACCGTTGGCTGCATCGAGTTCAAGAGATGGTAAATCCTAGTTCATGGATTGCTAGATGGAACCGTGGGGAAATCTCTGCCAGGGAGTTCGTTCTCAGCCGCGGCAGCGTTTTGTCCACCCTTCTAAACTCTAGGAACCTAGGGATGTCGCCAAGTTTCGTAGGCGGTGTAATTAGCTACTTGGAGCAGAACCCGAAGTTTTTTGAAAACGATAGGGAATTTGCAGACTATATAGATTTTCTTTTGACCTCTGATCTTGTAGCGGCTAAAAGGAGGGGTTCGCCTGTGGCTGGGCTTTTTGCTGTCGAGGCAGAGGAAAATAACCTTAGTCGCCTAGAGCTACTTGAAATGTTGGAGAGCATGGAAAAGGAAGAGTTGGCAGAAGGCAGGTCTCCTGTCCGGCCGGATCCTCAGACCGACCGCTTGGTAGCGATTCCGACTCTAGGACCCGATGGGCTTTTCTCCGGAGACTGGAATCAATCTGTTGATAATATTGGGAAAATTGTTGCGTCCATTGGTGAAACAGATCCGTTGCTTGCCCGATTTGCGGTTCTAAGACTATTTGGAGAGCTAAGGCTGGCCGAGATCTCGGAGAGGTTGTCGCTTTCTCTAGGCGAGGTGCGCAGGGATTGGGAGCGGTTGAAGGAAGTAATCAATGTTAATTGTAAGCGAGCATCTCCCATTGTCGTTCTTCCTATTGAGAGCAATCTTCTCAAGGCTCTACGCCGCGATCCAAAGCTGTTGAAGTCGCTTGACTGGCGCACCTTTGAAATTGTTCTTTCCTCAATATTAGAGCGCCTTGGCTTCGAAATCGAACTTCAACGTGGGACAAAGGATGGCGGTATTGATATTTTTGCCTTAAAGTGTGATCCTGCTCTTGGGGCGCATCGCTACTTAATCCAGGCTAAGCGCTGGTCGCACAGGGTAGGGATCGAGCCAGTTCGCGAACTGCTATTCCTACAGTCGCACCACCGTGCTTCCAAGGCTTGCCTTGCTACAACAGCTACGTTCTCGCGAGGAGCATGGCGGCTTGCCGAAGAATATCGCTGGCAATTAGAGCTTCGTGACCTGCATGGACTTCAAGACTGGCTCGGAATGGCATTGGGAGAGGGCTAACCTACGCTCCACCGGACGGCCACGCCGCCGGTGAGCTGATTGCCGTTAGCCCAGGCTTTAGATGCCAGGCGCCTCTTGGAAGGAGCGCAGGTGATGCGGATCGGCGACTCGAAGTAAGGCAGCGCCGTTCGCGTCCTGCTGCCCATGATTCGGGTCCTGCCGGGGGTGATTCGCGTCCTGCAGCCGACAGCTCGCGTCCCGCAGCCCCTCGGCACCTCCTGGCAGCGCTCCGGGGAGGGCTCTCTGGTCACGCGCTTCCCCTCGTAGTGTCCGGCTTGCGTCCGACAGAACTCTACGAGGCCCCTTTTGGGACGTGACTCCCCCCTTCTGGACGCGAAGAGGACCACTTCGGACACGAGAATGAACATTTTGGACCGCGGAAAGCTCTTTTTCGAGTCCGAAGAGAGCTGTTTCGGGCTCCGGTGTGAGCCCTGCTGACTCCGGAAAGAGCTTTCCTGACTCGGCCCAGCTCTTTCCGGAGGCGTGGGAGAGCTTTTCGGGCGCGAACACGCGCACTCCAGGCTCCCGCGAGCTCTCTTTCGCGTCCAAAGTGAGGGGGCTTGCGTCCTATGGGAGGCTGTCATGGCGCTATCGGCTCTTTTCGGGGCCCTCAGGGCTCTCGTTCTTCCCCTTCAAGGGCTGCTCGTAAAGCAGGAAGGGCGCTCTCGCAGGAGCGCCCCTCGACCCACCGCGGCTCAATCTGCAAGACCCACTTACACTAGCGGCCTTCGCGGAGGCGGAGGATCTCTTTCCGGAGCTTCCGGACCTCCTCCTCCGCGGCCAGTCGCGCGAGCCGCTCCTGTTCTGCGTTCTCCTCTGCAGCCTGGCGCGCGAGCCGCTCCTGTTCGGCGTTCTCCTCTGCAGCCTCAGCGTCTTCCTCCGCGGCCTCCCGTGCCCTCGCCTCCTCGTCGGCCCAGAGGAGCGGCTTGCCGGTCGCGGCGTCCCGCAGCCGCAGCCGGTCCCCCTCGGGTTCAAGCCGCAAGCCCGTCGTCCGGCTGAGGAGCGCTCCGTCTTCCTGGGCGGAGAGGGGCTCGTAGCGTCCGTTCACTAGCCGGTAGCCCTGGAGCCGGGGACGCAGGTACTCCCCCAGGGGATCGAATAGGAAGTACTCCTCGATCCCCAGCCGCTCGTAGAGCCCCTTCTTGAGCTTCAAGTCTTCGCTGCGAGTGCTGGCGGAGGTCACCTCGACGACCAGCGAGGGGGTCCTCTCCTCCCAGAGCTTGTAGGTGCGCCGGACCCGCTTGTCCACCCCGTGGACGAGGAACACGTCGGGAGCCACCGAGGCTTTGGGGTTGCCCTCGACGTAGTAGAACATCATGTTGCCCCAGGCGTAGACGTCAGGCACGTCGGCATAGCGCTGCTCCAGCGTGTGGAACAGGTCGAGCATCACTCGGGCATGAACCTGGGTCTCCGCCATGGGCCGGCCGTCGGACTCCGGGTAGTGAATGGGGCGCGAGAGCGCAATCGCGGTCATCGGGAACCTCCAACTCCGGAAGGCACGTCCTCTGGGGAGAAATACCTGCCGGAACGGTTGAGAGTCTAGCACGGCGCCGCGGCTGTGGATCGCAACTCCAGATGGACTGCTATGCTTCCCGAATGACGGGACGGAACCCTCGAACGCGCCGGACGGCGATCCTCCCCGCCGTCGTCCTCCTGTCTCTCCTCCTGGGCGGCTGTGTCCGGCATTTCTTCCAGGATCCCAAGGTCCAGCTCCGGGAAGCGACGATCGCCGGCCTGTCGAGCAGCGGTGCCGATCTCGTTCTCGACTTCGATGTCGCCAACCCCAACCGGGTGAGACTCCCTTTGAGCGGCGTCGACTACCAGGTCTGGGTCAACGGCGAGCGTTTCCTCGTGGGCACGGAGACGAACCGGGTCGACATCCCCGCCCATGGCGCCGCCCGGGTGACCCTGCCGGTGACGATCCGCTACGACGACTTCCTCCGCGTGTTGAAAAGCCTCAAGGACCACCCCCGGCCGGCGTACGACATCGAGGCCGAGTTCCGCTTCGACGTGCCGGTCGTGGGAATCGTGCGGGTGCCGGTCCGCGAGCACCGGGTGATCCCCATCCCCGAGCTCAAGCTCCACCTCTAAACGCCGTCGGGAGGAGGAACTTCGACGCTCCTTTTGCGTAGGAGAAGGCATGCGAACCTACGTTCTTCTTCCCGCTCCTCCCGGTACTCGCCGCCCTGCTCGCCGCTCCCGCGAACACCGCCGGCCAGCCCGCGCCAGCGGGTCCTGCTCCGCTACACGTTCCTGATCTCCGGGAAGATCGCCGGCACCGAGACCGTCGAGGCCAAAGCGGACGGCTCTTTCGAGGCGCACTTCGTCTTCCAAGACCGCGGCCGGGGGCCGGACGAGACGATGCGCTGGATCCTCGGCGCGGGCGGCGTGCCCCTGAAGCTCGAGATCACGGGGACCGACTACCTGAAGAACCCGGTCGCCGAGCGGTTCGGGATCGCGAACGGCAGGGCGGCCTGGAAGAACTCGGCCGAGGATGCGTCGGCGGCGCTCCCGGGAGGAGCGGCGGCGCCCCCCTTCTACATCCCCCTCGAAGGGGCCCCGGAGGCGACGGCGGTCCTCGCCCGGGCTCTCCTCGCTGCCCCGGGCGGCCGGCTGCCGCTCCTCCCCGTCGGCGAGGCGTCGGCGGAACGGCTGGGGAGCGTGGCGGTCAAGGCGGGCGGCCGGTCGCGCACGGTCGAGGAGGTCTCCATCTCGGGGCTTGGCTTCACCCCGAGCCCCCTCTGGCTCGACCCGGACGGCACCTTCTTCGCCTTCTCGGACGGCTGGTCGACCCTCGTCCGCGAAGGCTGGGAGGATGCCATGCCGCAGCTCGTGGCGGCACAGCAGGCGGCGGACGAGAAGCGCGAGTCGGCGCTCGCCGCGCGCCTCGCCCACCGGCCGGAAAAGGGCCTCGCGATCACCGGCGCCCGGCTCTTCGACAGCGCTTCCGGAACCAGCCGCCCCGGCACCACCGTGGTCGTCGTCGGCGACAAGATCCAGGCGGTGGGGCCGGACGGCTCGGTCGCCATCCCCCCGGGGGCGGAAGTGATGGAGGCCAGGGGCCGGACCCTCCTCCCCGGCCTCTGGGACCTCCACACCCATCTCACCCCGAACGACGGCCTCCTGAACCTCGCCGCCGGGGTCACCACCGTGCGCGACATGGCGAACGACATCGACCTGCTGAGCGCGCTCAAGGAACGCTGGGATTCCGGCCGGGCGATCGGGCCGCGGGTGATCCGCGCCGGGTTCATGGACGGCCCCGGTCCCTACGCTGGCCCGAGCAAGGTGCTGGTGTCGACCCAGGCCGAGGCCGAGGCCTGGATCGAACGCTACAAGAAGCTCGGCTACGAGCAGATCAAGGTCTACAGCTCGATGGACCCCAAGCTGGTGCCGGCGATCGTGGCCAAGGCGCACAGCCTCGGTCTCCGGGTCTCCGGCCACATCCCGGCCTTCATGACCGCCGAGCAGGCGGTGCGGGAGGGCTTCGACGAGATCCAGCACGTCAACTTCCTCTTCCTCAACTTCCTCCCCGTCCCCGACACCCGCACCCCGGCGCGCTTCACCGAGGTCGCCCAGCACGCCGCCGAGCTCGATCTCCACTCGGAGAAGGTGCGCTCCTTCCTCGCGCTGCTGAAGGAGCGCCACGTGGCGGTCGATCCCACCGTCAACATCTTCGAGGAGATGTTTCTCTCCCGCCCGGGCCAGATGTCGCCCGGGATGGTCGAGGTGGCCGACCGCATGCCGCCCCAGGTCCGCCGCGGCGCCGCGGCGGGTGGCGGCGGCCTGCCGGTCCCCGCTGGGATGGACGGGCGCTACCGCGACTCGGAGAAGGCCCTCCTCGCCATGGTCAAGGCGCTCTACGACAATGGGATCACGATCGAGGCCGGGACCGACGCCCTCTGCGGCTTCTCTCTCCACCGGGAGCTCGAGCTCTACGTCGACGCCGGCATCCCGGCCCCCGCGGTCCTCCAGATCGCGACCTCCGGGGCGGCGCGGGTGACCCACCACGAGGACCGAGGCGTCATCGCTCCCGGCAAGCTCGCCGACCTGGTCCTCGTCGACGGCGACCCGGCGGCCCGGATCGCCGACATCCGCCGGGTGGTCTGGACGATCAAGGGGGGGACGATGTACGACGCCGGCGAGCTCTACAAGGCGCTGGGGGTCAAGCCGGCGGTGTCGCGGCATTGGGTTCGTTGGGTTCCTTGAATCCGAGGACGGGCGACTGGCTGCGCGAAGCGCCCGAAGGAGCCCGCCCGCAGGTTCAAACGAACCCCCTACCTGGGCGATTCGGGAGCTTGCGGACCGGGGAGGATCTCCCGCAGGTAGGGCTCGATCCCCCGCCGCGAGTCCCAGTCCTGGGGGTAGCCGAGCGAGACCTCCTCGAAACGCACGCCGTCCCGGTGCTTGGTGGCGCGGATGTGGAGGTGGCCGTAGATCACGGCGTGCGCGCGGTAGCGGAGGTGCCAGTCCTCGCTCGACTGGGTGCCGCACCAGATCGAGAAGCGGGGGACCCGCGGCAGGATGGCGAGGTCTCGCTTCAGCGGCCAGTGGTTGACGAGGATGAGCGGCGCTCTCTCCGCGGCGGCCGCGAGCCGGGGCTCGGTGGCGGCGACCCGGGCCGCGCACCACGCCTGCCGGGAGGGGTAGGGGTCGGGGTGGAGGAGCACCTCGTCCGAGCAGAGGATGTTCTCTTCCGCCGCCCACTGGATCGCCTCCTCGACCGGCACGTCGTCGGGCCGGAAGGTGTAGTCGTAGAGGAGGAAGAGGGGGGCGATCAGGACGCGCGGACCGGGACCCGGCCACTCGATGTAGGGGTCCTCCGGGGTGAGGACGCCGAAGTCCCGGCAGATGGCGACCAGCCGGTTGTACTTCGCCTGGCCGCGGGGCTCGCCGGGGTGGGGCGGAGCGGTCCACAGGTCGTGGTTGCCGGGCACCCAGAAGAGCCGCGCGAAGCGGCGCTTCAGAACCGCCAAGGCGAAGCGGAGGTGCTGCTCGCTCTCGCCCACGTCGCCGGCCACGATCAGCCAGTCCTCGGGATGGGGAGCGAGATCCTCCAGGGCCTTTCGGGTGCCCTCGTAGCGCAGGTGGAGGTCGGAGATCGCGTAGAGCTTCATGCCGAGGGAGGCGGGCTAGTGGACCCGCTCGGCCCCGTCCCGCTCCCCCCACTCCCCCCGCTCGGCTTTCCCCGCCTCGCCGGCATCACCCTCCTCGGGGTCGGAGCGCTCGCCGGGGAAGAGGAGCGCCTGGCGGACCTCGCCCTCCTCGTTCAAGGCGACCTCGGTCAGCGGGTGGCGCACCGGCTCGACCGAGTAGTCGGGGTGGTAGATGGCGCCGCCGCCGGTGGGGATGCCGAAGCCGCGGGCATGCTCGCCGGCCCGGGGCACCGCCTGGAGGAGCCGGCTCCAGGAGGGCTCGTCGTGGACGTCGACGACGAACGGCACCAGCCGGAAGGTGTCGAAGAGCTTCTCCCCCTCCTCGTCCCAGCCCTTGAGGCCGAGCTGCACGGCGCCGGCCGAGATGCCGAGGAGGAGGGCACCGCCGTAGTAGCGCTCGACGATTCGATCCTTGATCCCCGCCGCCTCGAAGGCGCGGAAGCCGCGCCGGGTGTCGCCGCCGGCCAGGAGGATGAGGTCGGCCTCGGCGAGGAAGTCGCGGTCGGTCTCCGAGGGCTCGGTGGGGATCAGGCGGCAGGTGCGGATGCCGATCGTCGACATCGCCGACTGGAAGAGATCGTAGAACTCCGGCGCGTCGCCGTTCGAGGCGCCCAGGTAGGCGGCCTTGGGATCGGGGTTGGGCTCGTCCTCGTCGAGGAGCGGGCGGACCCGCTGTTCGAGGAATCCCCCTTCCTCGCCGCGGTAGAAGAGGAGCTGGCTGTCGGCCAGGAGGAGGATGGGTTTGATCGTCGCCACGGCAGTCGGTCTCCTAGAGCCTTTGAAAGATAGCCGAAGAGGAGGGCGATTGCCAAACCGTGTAAGGGTGTGCTTGTCGATGTGCCACTTATGTGGCATACTCTCGCCATGCAGACGGAGATCGAACGCCAGCTGCGCCAGCGGATCGAGACGGTCGCCGAGCGGCTCACCGGCCCCGACCTGCCCGACCCGGGGACGATGCGGGAGGTGGTCGAGGAGCTCGACCGCTGCCTGGGCGAGCTCGGCGAGGCGACGAAAGTGGCCCCGGAGCTCGCTCCTCTGGTCCGCCTCGCCGTCCTCCAGGCCGCCTTCCCGGTCCTCCTCGCCTACCGGCACGGCGCCCCCAGTCTCGCCTGGCATCTCCTCACCACCGAGTGGGAGCGGGTGGTGCATGCCCTGTTCGCCCGCGGCTGGGGTGACTCCGAGGTCCGGGAAGGCGGCTTCTATTACGGTCCTCCCTTGCGCCTCGCCGATCCGGCGGCGGACCAGGAGCTGCTCGTCCTTTTCAACCTTGCCGTTTTCGAGGTGCTGCGCGCTGCGGAGGTGCAGGGGCGGGGCCGGGGGACGGCGCGCCACCTGATGTCCCGCCTGGCTCTCTCCTACGACCAGCTCGGCCGCGCTTTCAGTGTCTCCGGGGAGACGGTGCGGCGCTGGGAGCGGGGGAGCCATCCGATCCCCGACGAGCGCCTCGCCGACCTGGCACAGGCGGATGCGGCCCTCGGCCGGCTGGAGGCGATGTTCCGGCCGGAGCGGCTGCCGCAGGTGGTCCGCCGGAAGGCCGTTCTCTTCGAGGGGGAGTCGGCGCTCGACTGGATTCTCCGCGGGCGGATCGGCGCGGCGGCCGGGCGCTACGAGACCGCTCTCAGCTATCAGGGATGAGAGCCCTCCGTACCCTGGCCTTCGCCGGGCAGGCACTCTACCGCGTCGTGCGGGCGGGCTGGAGCGATCCGCTCGACGCCACCTGGAGCCAGACGGCGGGGGACCGGCGCTGGAACACCGCCGACTTCCCGGCCCTCTACTGCTGTCTGAGCCTGGAGGTGGCGCGCGCCATCACCCGCGACCTCCTGGGCCTCGCCGGGGTCGAGCTCGACGACCTCCAGCCCGACTACCGGCCGCGGCTGGTGGAGGTCGGCTGGAGCGGCGAGCTGGTCGACGTGGCGACCTCCCCCGGGGTGGCCGCAGCGGGATTCCCCGAGAGCTACCCCGAGGGGGTCGACCGCGGCGCCACCCGCCGCGCCGCCGTCGGCTGGCACCGCCAGGGGCGGGAGGGGGTCGCCTGCCGGAGCGCCTCGCTCCTCCGGCTCGGGTTGACGGTGTGGAGCGGCCCCGCCGAGGGTTGGAGCGAGGCCGCCCTCTTCGTCGAGAACTGCCGCACCCCCCCGGTCCGCCTCGGGCACCGCGACGACGGCGGCTGGCTCCAGACCGCCCGTTCGCCCACCGCCTAGCGCACCCGCACGCCGAGCTTCGGGTCCCAGTGGAGGGGCCGCGGGCTCCTGGCGAGGGGGGACTCCGGCAGCTGGCCCACGGTGACCCCGTACTTCCACTCGGGCGGGCAGATGGCGATGAACCGCGCGTAGCCGCCGGTCCCGCCCTGGAGCTTGGGGAACCCGATGGCGACCAGGGCGCCGGTCTCCGGGACCTGGTCGAGATGGGCCACCCCCTCCGCCTGGGTATAGCCGTTCCGGAGGAGCCAGGCCTCGCCTTCGAGGTTGGGGGTGGTGTCGGTGTCGAGCGGCTCGTGGCCGTGGAAGAGGATGTGGCGCTCCAGATGGAGAAACCGGAGCGCCGCGAGCTGGACCCCGGGGAAGCGGGTGCGGGTCGCAAGCTCCGGCTTGGGCCACTCCTTCGACCAGTCGGAGCGCACGAAGACGACCGCGCCCGCCGGGATGCGGCCGTGCCGCTTCTCCCAATCCAGGATGTCGGCGACCGAGAGGGCATAGTTGGGATCGCGGGCCACCTGGTCGACGATCGAGACGACGACCAGCGGCCGGACGGCGAAGGTCGGCGGCAGCTCGTCGATGGCCGGGAAGTCCGGGTTCCAGTGGGCCGGGGGATCGAGCTGGGTGCCGAGCTGGTCGGTCGCCAGGTTGTAGCGGGTGGCCTCGAAGCCGTCGTCCTTATAGGTATACGCCTTGCCGGTCTTGGGGTTGACCGCCGGGCCGAACGCCGAGGGGCCGAACCCCGCCCATACCGGGATGCCCGGGGCGATGGTGTGGGTCAAGTCGACATACTTGGCGCGCCGGAGCGACTGCTCGTAGACCTGCCAGAGCGGGGGAGCGGCCGGCGTGGCACGGGCAGCGGCTCCCGGAGCCGCCAGGGCCGCCACCAAAACCCCCAGTGCGGCGGCGAGCGGCAGCAGCAGCAGGATCGGTCTCTTCATTCCATCCATCCTCCACAAGCTCGAGCGCCAAGGATACCGTGACCCGGCAGCGGTCTACCGTCGCGAAGCTGGGAGCAACGCTGCAATCCTACAGGGAGAGTGCTGGCGGCCGACCGGACCCCGGGTGCCGCCGGGGAACGCCTCGTCCCCAGGCGACGGCGGCGCCGTAGCGGCGCGGCGGCGCTCTACCAGCTCGCCGGCCGCCGTGGCCGCCGACCGGAAGGCGGTATACCGCTCCTCGGCGGTCTGCAGCTCGGCGGCATGGAGAGCCCTCTGCTCGTGATGGAAGACCGCCTGCTCGACCAGATGGCGACGCAGGATGGCGACCTTCTGCTCGGTGTTGAACTGGCGACGGGAACGCTTGGACTCTTCGGACATGAAAACCTCCTTGCCATACGTAACATGTGGCGGTAGGGACGTCATGTTCCAAGAGAACCAATACAAGGTGGCGTTCCGTGTTTCGTCGCGACGTCTCGCACCTCGTAACGAAGCTCCACCATGCCGCTCTTGTAGGCTTTGACCTCCGCCAGATGGAGGGCGATGTCTCTGTCGAGTTTCTCGAAGAATGGGATTCCATCCCCAATCAAGATCGGCAGGATCGAATAGCGCACTTCGTCTGCCAACCCGAGGCGAAGGCATTCGCCGGAAACCATACCGCCCCCGACAAACCAGATGGAACGGAACGTCGGCCGCAGGCGCCCATTCACGAACTGCGCGAGATCGCCTGAGTAGAACTCGACGGTATCCCCGATCCGCGGCAGCTCGCGGCTCGTGAGGACGAAAGTGGGTTTGTCGCCGTACGACCACCCAAACCCCTTGGCTTCAAAATGAAGCGCGGTCTCATAGGTTTTGGACCCCATGACGTAGCAATCGATCGTCTTGAGGAAGGCCTCGACGAATCCTGGTTCCAGGGTGTCCCCGCCCACGAATTCGTCGGAGGTTTCGAGCCAGTCGACGCTCCCATCCTTTCGAGCGATGAAGCCGTCGAGGCTCGCCACCATGTGGATCGTTACGTGAGAATCGGGATTTGCCATCTCTTAAGCTCCGATGTCTAGGGAAACGGTTAGCAGCACTGCTCGGAACCGCCTCCGCTTGAGTCCACCTAACGGGGGCGGCCGAAAAACAATACATAGCCATCTGTGTCCCTGAGCTCGAAACCTCTCAGACCATCATGCGTGTCCTTGAGAGGCACAGAGAAGGGGATACCTCGTGAAGCGAACTCGGCCGCCAGCGCATCCGGATCAGGCACATGGAGATAAGCATCCCATCGCGCCCCCGGTTCACGTTCGCAGTTGGGAAGCGGTTCGAGCCCCACATCCTTAAGCAGGATCGACGCCCCATCGCGGCATACAATCGCGAAAAAATCATCGGGAGGCGGCTCCTGAAAGGTCACCGCGAAGTCGAGCTTGTCGCGATAGAACGAGAGAGTGGCCGCCATGTCGGAAACGATGAAGAACGGTGAGATACTGGAGATGACGGGTCGTGTCATATTTGCCCTTCCCATGGCGATTCGACCTCCGCGCCGCAGAGCCATCGCTAAGCTCTTTAGGGGGGGCCGGATCCAATCGTCGCCGAGGTCCGGGCGGCGCGCGAACGAATCGTAGCAACGGTCGGTGGGGATATCCACCTCCTGTGCGAGCAGCTACGCGCTCGTCAGGCCCACCGATATCGGAGACCGCCTAGGCGGAATAGTAGGGGTCGCGACAGGTCCGGCCGGGAATCGCCACAGCCGCGATCTCGGCTCTCCCTCCCCTCCTTGCCGGCTTTGAACTCGAGCGGCGGGACCGCGCTGTTTGCGGTTTCCGCCGCTCGATCGGTGGGTTCGTCGCCAATCCGCAGGGGGGGCGTGCCGCTCCTCGCCTGTAGGGGCCCGCGCTGACCTAAGGTATCGCGCACTCGCCTCCGCCCCAGCAGCCGGCGGGCGGTTGCCAGTTGGCGTAGAGGAACAGGGAGCCGTCTTGACAGGAGTCATGACTGCAGCAGGCGGCGGCGGGCTCGTAGTACCTATCGACCGCGCCCGAGCCGCAATAGACGTTGCAGTTGCCGGAGCAGAAGCCCGACGCCGGGAGCCAAGCGGGCGTACCGGTAGCCGACACCGCGGCGGAGGCCGGCGAGGCGGCGGGCTGGGTGACTGGAGCGGCCTGCTCCGCGGCGAAGGCGCCGGGGGCGAAGGCGAGCAGCATTCCGAAGGCGGCGGCGATCCTCTTCATGTATCCTCCTTAATCGAGAGTGGTCTACCAGATGGAGTGCCGAAGCGAGGCCACCACGCTACGAGTGACCTCTCGTTTCACTCCTATACGGCGAACCTAGGTGTGAGCGACAGTGCCCATCGCTCGGCTGTCTGCCTTTGCGTCACCAAAGGGGTGGCCAGAATCGTCTGCCCACTTCGGCTCGCATCGAGCTATCTCCTTCTGCACGTTTGACTTACTATTTTATCCTAATTCAGGATCAGCGTCAACATTGGAGCGAGTGGCGTACGTTCAGTCGTGACAGGCCGCTAATCTAAGGCGCCGTCCAGGTGCTCGCCGGGACGCTGTCGCTCACCGCGATATCCCCCAATTCGAGCTTGCGGTCGCCTCCGGCGAGCTGGGTGCGGTGGGGGGCGAGCATCACCTTGCCGTAGCGCTGCCAGCCCGTCCAGGCCCAGGGGGAGGGGGCCTCGTCGGCCTTCATGCTCTCCAGGTGGAAGGCCCAGCGGTCCATCAGGTGGGTCGACTTGTTGATCCAGACCCAGTACTCGTCTCCGGGGGTCAAGCCCACCTTGCCGAAGGAGAGGTGGAGCTTGTCGTAGGGCTTGCCGTCGACCGTCTCCTCGCCGACGTAGGTCAGGTGCACTCCGGGGTCCTTGATCTTGTAGGGCATGATCAACCAGTAGCTGTCGTTCACCCAGGCGCCGTAGGCGTTCTCCAGCATCGGCTTTACGGCGTCGCCGGTGACCGGCTTGCCGTCGAGCCAGGCCTTGCCCTCCTTGGTGTTGAGGTTCTCGATCACGACGTACTTGTGGTGATCCTTGTCCTCCCCCTCCACCCGGTGCTGGCCGGTCCACTTGTCCCAGGTGTGGGTGCGGCGGCCGGCGAAGGTCCAGTGCAGGTAGTGGGTGCTGTCCCACGCCGGCTGGCCGCCGAGGGCGTCGAGCATCTGGGCCGCCACCTCGTTGGCCCGGGGATCGGTGTCGGTCGCCATCATCGGCTTCGGCGGGTTCTGGGCGGCGAGCCTTAGGGCCGGGACGAGGGTGACGAGGAGGAGGGCGGCGGAGAGGGACCTACGGAGATTCGGGTGCATGGTCGGGGGCTCCTCGCGAAGGGAAGGGGACCACATCGAGTTTTGCGCATGCTAATACAAGAGGCGATAGGGTGCACGGCCGGGTGGATGATATTTTGCAAGTCGAGAAGAGAGGAGATCGATCATGGCCCAGAGACCCCAACCCCCGGCTCCAGACCCCCCGGCCGCATCGGCGACATCGGCGACATCGGCGGCTTCGGCGCCACGCCGGCGCCGTTCGCGGCTCGGTCTGTTCTCGTTCCTCTTCCTCCTCGTCGTCCTGGGCGGCGCTGCCCTCTACGTCTGGAGCGCGCTGCGCTTCAGCTACTCGGACGGCGAGCGGGCCGGGTTCATCCAGAAGTTCTCCCGCAAGGGCTGGCTCTGCAAGACCTGGGAGGGGGAGCTCGCCATGGCAAACCTCCCGGGGACGATGCCCCAGCTCTTCCAATTCTCGGTGCGCAGTCCCGCCGTGGCCGACCAGATCAACCACAGCATGGGCCAGCGGGTGGCGCTCCACTACGAGCAGCACAAAGGGGTCCCGACCTCCTGCTTCGGGGAGACCGAGTACTACGTGACCCAGGTGCAGCCGGTGAAGGGGCCGTAGGAGCCGCGGTCGTTCTGGGGAGCCTTGCCCGGCGCGGGCCCAACCTCTTTATGTGTATGAAAAGCTTCGCCAGGTGTATGGAAGACTTCGCCGGGCACCGGGAAGGGGTTTCCCGGCGGTGGGAAAGCTTCGCCGGGCGCTGGGAAATGTTCGCCAGGTGCCGGGAAAGCTTCGCCGAGGGCTAAATAGCTTCGCCAAGGCTTGGGAAAGCCTCATCAGGTGTATGGAAAGCTTCGCGAGGTGTAGAGAAGGCTTCGCCGGGTGCTGGGAAGCTTCCCCAGGTGCTGGGAAGGCTTCCCCGGGGGGGGCTCAGGATACCGCGAGGCTGGGGAGCGGGGCCGCGCCGCCGGCCGCGCTCCTTTTCCTGCCGGATGTCCTACACTGGTTCGGGGCGGCCGGGGTTCCTGCCTGCCGCCCGATTTCGATCTCTGAGGAGCCGTCGATGGCCGATTCCAGCAGCACCAGCATCACCACCGTCAACCGCCTGGCCGGGGAGAGCAGCCCGTATCTCCTCCTCCACGCCCACAACCCCGTCGACTGGTATCCCTGGGGCCCGGAGGCGATCGAGAAGGCGCGGCGCGAGGACAAACCGATCTTCCTCTCGGTGGGCTACTCGACCTGCTACTGGTGCCATGTCATGGAGCGGGAGTCGTTCTCCGATCCGGAGACGGCGGCGGTCATGAACCGGGACTTCGTCAACATCAAGCTCGACCGCGAGGAGCGCCCGGACGTCGACGAGATCTACATGGCCGCCACCCAGATCCTCTCCGGCCATGGCGGCTGGCCCAACTCGCTCTTCCTCACCCCCGATCTCAAGCCCTACTACGCCGGCACCTACTTCCCGCCCGAGAACCGCCACGGCCGGCCGGGCTTCCGCACTCTGCTCGCCGATCTCGCCACCGCCTGGACCGAGCGCCGGTCCGAGGTCCACGAGCAGGCGGAGGAGATGGCGCATGCGATGCACCACTACCTGGAGGAGCGCTCCCAGCCGGCGGCCATGCCGCCCCACCCCGGGGCCGCCACCCACGCCGTCGACGCCCTGGCGAAGCGCTTCGACCGCCGCTTCGGCGGCTTCGGCGACGCCCCCAAGTTCCCCACCCCGTCGAACCTCCTCCTGCTCTTAGACCTCGCCGCCGACCGGCCGGACGCCGCGGAGATGCTCGCCGCGACCCTCGACGCCATGGCGAGAGGCGGCATCTACGACCAGCTGGGGGGCGGCTTCCACCGCTACTCGACCGACCGCGAGTGGAAGGTGCCGCACTTCGAGAAGATGCTCTACGACAACGGCTTCCTCTTGGAGATCTACGCCCGGGAGTACGCCCGCACCGGGTCGCCCGAGGCGGCGCGGACCGCCCGGGAGACGGCGGATTTCCTCGCCCGCGAGATGACCTCCCCCGAGGGGGCCTTCCTCTCCGCCATCGACGCCGAGACTGCCGGCGACGAGGGGGCGTTCTACGTCTGGACCCGGGGGGAGATCGACGCCGTTCTGGGCGCGGAGGATGCGAGCTTCCTGGCGCCGCTCCTGGGCTTTGCCGGCGCCCCCTTCTTCGAGGGCGGGCGCTACGTCCTCCACCTGCCGGAGCGGCTCGCCGCGGTCGCGGAGAAACGCCGGCTCGACCCGGCGGCGCTCCTCTCCGAGGTCGCGGCGCTAGAGGGGCGGCTCTTCGCCGCCCGCTCCCGCCGGGAGCGGCCGGCGACCGACGACAAGGTCCTCGCCGACTGGAACGGCACGGCGATCACCGGCATGGCGGTCGCCGGCCAGCTCCTGGGCGAGCCCACCTATGTAGAACGGGCGGCGCGGGCGGCGGACTTCCTCCTCTCCCGGCTTCGGGGGACGGGCGGCCCGGCGGGCGGGCCGCTCCTCCACACCTACCGGGCCGGCCAGGCGAAGGTGCCGGCGATGCTCGCCGACTATGTCTTCCTCGTCCGCGGCCTTCTCGCCCTGCACACTGCCATCCCTGCCCCGGAGAACGAGCGCTGGCTGGCCGCCGCGGCCGAGCTGACCGGAGAGCAGATCGCGCGCCTGGGCGACCCTACCCCCGAGGGGGGCGGCTTCTTCGCCGCCGGGGAGAGCCCGGACCTCCTCTTCCGCAGCAAGGACATCTTCGACGGCGCCATGCCGGCGGGCAACGCGGTCGCCGCCTGGAACCTGGTCGAGCTCTGGGAGCGGACGGGGGACGAGCGCTGGATCGTCGAGGCGCGGCGGACCCTCACCGCCTTTGCGCCGCTCGTCGAGCGCGCCCCGGACGCCGTGCGGACCCTGGCGCTCGCCAACCGGCGCTACCATCGGGCGGTGGGCGGCGCCGATGCCCTGGCGGCGGCGGCGACGGACGAGCGGGCGCCCGAGGCCGGGATGCGCCAGCTGGAGCGCGAGGAGGAGCGGGTGGTCGTCGTCCGCGGCGCCCTGGGGGAGGTCGCCGAGGGTTTCCGGCCCTTCCGGCTGACCCTCGACATCGCCCCCGGCTGGCACATCAACGCCAACCCGGCGTCGGAGAGCTACCTGGTGGCGACCGAGGTGACCGCCGAGGGGGTCGCTCTGCGCAACCTGCGCTATCCCGCTCCCGGGCAGATGGAGCTCGCCGCCGTCGACCACCCGCTCGACGGCTACGACGGGACGATCGAGATCGAGGGCGAGGTGAGCGTGGGGAGCGGCCGGCTCCTCCTCACCTACCAGCCCTGCGACGCCACCCGCTGCCTGCCCCCGGTGACCCAGAAGCTCGTGCTCGGCTGAAAACTTTTTCTTTGGAGATGACAACGATGGCGACAGTGGCGGCAGCGACGGCAGCGACGACGGAGGGGAGCGACTTCGGCAGGGCCCTGATCGCGGAGGCCAAGCGGCGGCTGATCCGCGAGTTCCCGCCGCGCATCCATCGCTGCCTGGGGCAGCTCGCCGAGGACGAGATCTGGTGGCGGGCCAACGCCGAGACGGTGAGCGTCGGCAACCTCGTCCTTCACCTGCTCGGCAACGTGCGGCAGAACATCCTCTCCGGGCTGGCCGGCGCTCCCGACGGGCGGCGCCGGCAGACCGAGTTCGACGAGCCGGGGCCGCTCCCCGCGGCGGAGCTCCTGCGCCGGCTCGACGAGCTGATGGCGGAGGTGGACGTGGCCTTGGACGGCATCGATCCGGCGAGCCTGCTGACGGTGCGCCGGGTGCAGGGGTACGAGGAGTCGGGCTTGAGCATCCTCGTCCACGTCATCGAGCACTTCTCCTACCACGTGGGCCAGATCTCCTACTTCGTCAAAGCGCGCAAGGCGGTCGATCTCGGCTACTACGCGGGGGTCGATTTGAACGTCACCAGCTAGACCGACGGCCGGCGGTCGCCGCGGTCGCCGGGATCGCCGGGATCGCGGCGGTCGAGCCGGAAGGCGTCCAGGGGGACGCTCGGCGTCTCGCCGAGGAGGAGCTCGGCCAGGACGAGCGCGGTGCCCGCCGAGAGCTCGAAGCCGGCGCGGAAGTGCCCGGCCGCGAGGAAGAGATTGGGATGGCCGGGGACCCCCCCGATGTAGGGCAGGCGTTCGTCCCCCGCCATCGGCGCCGGGCGGAGGCCGGCCCAGGCGCGCTCGAAGCGGGCGGCGGCGAGGCTCGGCACCAGGCGGTGGGCGAGGGCGAGGAGCCCGCTCACCCCCGCGGCCGTGGGCACGGCCTCGAACCCGGCGTTCTCCTCGGTCGAGCCGACGAGCACCCGCCCGTCGTCGCGCGGCACGAGGTAGCGGGAGCCTTCCCAGAGAATGTGGCGAAAAGGCGGGGCCGGGCAGGCGAGAAGAACGATCTGGCCGCGCACCGGCTGGATCGCCAGGTCGATCCCCAGGCTGGCGAGCGGCCCTGCCGACCAGGGGCCGGCGGTGACCACGAAGAGGTCGCCGCCCACCGGCCCCCCGGGCGTCCTGAAGCCCACGATCCGGCCGCTCCCGCCGGCCTGGGCGTCGATCGCGGTGACCGGCGACTCGCAGCGGATCTCCACCCCGCGCGCCTGGCAGGCCGCGGCGAGCGCCCGCATGTGGCGCGGGTTGCGGATCTGCGCCTCGCCGGGGAGCTCGCAGGCGAGCGCGATGCCCGGCGCCAGGGCGGGCTCGATCTCGCGCAGGACGACCGGCGGGATTTCGGTGGCGGCGACCCCCTGGGCGCGCCAGCGGCTCGCCGCCTGGCGGAGCGCCGCGACCTCCTCCGGGGTCGACGCGAGCTCCAGGGCCCCGGAGCGCCGGTAGCCGTTGTCGATCCCGGTCGCCGCGAGGAGCTCGCGCGACCAGCGGGCGATCCGCTCGAGGCTGAGCGCCCGCAGCCGGTCCAGGGGTTCCCGGGCCGCCGAGCTCGCCGGAGTGAGGATGCCCGCCCCTGCCCAGGAGGCCTGCCGACCGGGCTGGTCGCGCTCGAGCACGGTCACCCGCGCGCCCCGGCCGGAGAGCTCGTAGGCGAGCGACAGGCCGATGATCCCGGCCCCGGCGATCGTGATCTGCGGCGAATCCATGGCGCCATGAGATCACCGATCGCGACCTCGACTCAAGGCGGCAGGAGATAGCCCGCCGCCACCTCCCGGTAGGCGGCGACCTGCCGCGCCTCCCACGCCGCGTCCTCTCCCATCTCGGCGGCCATGAGCCGGGCCACGGCCGGGGCGGCCTCCAGGCTGGCGCGGGCGTCGAGGAGGAGGGCGCGGGTGCGGCGGGCGAGGACGTCCTCGACCGTCCGCGCCATCTCCTCGCGGACCGCCCAGACCACCTCGGCGCCGCTCGTGGGCAGGCGGAGGTGGAGCGGCGCCCCCAGGCCCGGCCGTTCGTCGACCAGGGCGCGGAGCGCCGCGGCGTCGCTGCCGTAGACGCTCCAGGGCTCGGCCGGGTCCATCCCCTGCCGGCAGCCGTGGAGGGGGAGGGCGGCGGTTTTCGACGGCCGCTTGGCGAGCCCGGCGACGAGCTCCGCCTGATCGACCGTGTCCTCTCCCATCTGGCGGTAGGTCGTCCATTTGCCCCCGGTCACCGTCACCAGGCCGGAAGGGGAGACGACGACCGTGTGGTCGCGGGCGAGCGCCGCGGTATCGGAGGGATGGGCGGGATGGGCGGTTTTGGTGGCATGGGCGGTTGCCTGAATCTCGCGCACGAGGGGGCGGAGACCGGCGAAGACGGCGAGGACGTCCCCGCGGACGGGGCGGCTCGCGAGATAGCGGCCGGCGTGGGCGAGGAGGAACTCGACCTCTTCCGGGAGGGCGCGGGGTTCGAGCGGCGGCCCCTCAGGACCCGGGGCGAGCGGGGTGTCGGTCGTCCCCAGCACCACCCGGCCGTGCCAGGGGACGGCGAAGAGCACCCGGCCGTCGTCGGTGTGGGGGACCATGATGGCGCTGTCGCCGGGGAGGAAGCGGCGGTGGAGGACCAGGTGGACCCCCTGGCTGGGGGCGACGAGGGCGGCCGCCCCCGGGTCGTCGAGCCGGCGGACGGCATCGGCGAACACCCCGGTGGCGTTGACCACCGTCCGGGCGGTCACCGGGTACACCGCGCCGCTCTCCTCGTCGCGCAGGAGGGCGCCGGTCACCCGGCCGTTCGCCTTCGTCAGCGCCGCGGCCCGCAGATAGTTGATCGGCACCGCGCCGAGATCCGCGGCGGTGCGGGCGAGGGTGACCGCGAGGCGCGCGTCATCGAACTGGCCGTCGTGGTAGATCACCCCGCCGCGGAGGCCGGAGCGCTCGACGGTGGGGAGGTGGGCGAGGGTCTCGGCGCGGGAGAGGAGCCGCGAGGGGCCGAAGCCCAGCCGGCCGGCGAGGAGGTCGTAGAGCTTGAGGCCGCCGCCGTAGAACGGCCCCTCCCACCAGTCGTAGCGGGGGACGACGAAGGAGAGGTTGTGCACCAGGTGGGGAGCGTTGGCGAGCAGGCGGCCGCGTTCGCGGAGGGCCTCGAAGACGAGGCCGACGTTCCCCTGCCGCAGGTAGCGGACCCCGCCGTGCACCAGCTTGGTGCTCCGCGACGAGGTGCCCTTCCCGAAGTCGTGCCCCTCGGCGAGGAGAGTGCGGTAGCCCCGCGCCGCCGCCTCGACCGCCGTCCCCAGCCCGGTGGCGCCGCCGCCGATCACCAGGAGGTCCCACGGCTCGCTCTCCGCGAGGCGGGCGAGGAGAGCGCTGCGATTCATGGCGCCGAGGCTGGGATGGTTTCCGGCGCTTCGGGCGTCTCCTCCCAGCCCTTCGCCCGCTCGACCGCCTGGAGCCAGCGGGCGAGGCGGCTCTCGGCCTGGGGGCGCGGCAGCTCCGGCCGGAAGATCCTCTCGACCTCGGAATGGGCCGCGATCTCTTCGGTATCCGGCCAGACCCCCACCGCGAGCCCGGCCAGGTAGGCGGCGCCGAGGGCGGTGGTCTCTAAGCATCCGCGGGCGGACGACGGGGGTGCCCAGGAGGTCCGCCTGGATCTGGAGGAGGAGATCGTTGGCGGCGGCGCCGCCGTCCACCCGCAGCTCGCCTAAGGCGACACCGGAATCGGCCGCCATCGCCTGGAGCACCTCCACCGCCTGGAAGGCGATGGCTTCCAGGGCGGCGCGGGCGAGGTGGGCGGCGGTCGTCCCGCGGGTGAGGCCGAGGATGGTACCGCGCGCCTGCGGGTCCCAGTGCGGCGCCCCGAGGCCGGCGAAGGCGGGGACGAGGACGACCCCGCCAGAATCGGGAACGCTGGCGGCGAGCGCCTCGATCTCGGCGGCCTTGGCGATCACCCCGAGGCCGTCGCGCAGCCACTGGACGAGGGCGCCGGCGATGAAGACGCTCCCTTCGAGGGCGTAGTCGGTACGGTCGCCGATCCGCCAGGCGGCGGTGGTCAGCAGGCCGTGCGCCGAGGGGGTGGGGCGGTCGCCGGTGTTCATGAGGAGGAAGCTGCCGGTGCCGTAGGTGCACTTCGCCATCCCCGGCCGGACGCAGACCTGGCCGAAGAGCGCCGCCTGCTGGTCGCCGGCCACCCCGGCGATGGGGAGCGGGCGGGGAAAGAGGCCGGGCGCGGTCTCGCCGAGCACCCCGGAGGAGGGGACGACCGCCGGCAGCATCGACCCGCGGCACCCCGAAGAGGTCGAGGAGCTCCTCGTCCCAGTCGCCGGTCGCCAGATTGAAGAGGAGGGTCCGCGAGGCGTTCGAGGGGTCGGTCGCGTGGACGGCGCCGCCGGTCAGCTGCCAGATCAGCCAGCTGTCGACGGTGCCGAAGGCGAGCTCGCCTGAGGCGGCACGGGAGCGGGCGTCCGGAACCCGGTCCAGGATCCAGGCGAGCTTGGTAGCGGAGAAGTAGGGGTCGAGGACGAGCCCGGTCCGCGCCCGGACGAGCGGCTCCAGACCGCGCCCCTTCATCTCCGCGCAGCGGTCCGCCGTCCGCCGGTCCTGCCAGACGATGGCGGGGAAGAGGGGCTTCCCGGTCGCCCGCTCCCAGACGAGGGTCGTCTCGCGCTGGTTGGTGAGCCCGAGGGCGACGACCTCCGACTTCGCCGCCAGTGCCCCTGGCGGCAGCTGCGCCAGGGCCTCCCGGGCGACGGCGAGCTGCGACTCCCAGATCTCCTCCGGGTCGTGCTCCACCCAGCCCGGCTGGGGGAAGCTCTGGCGGAGCTCCCGCTGGGCGAGGGCGGCGACCCGGCCGGCGGCGTCGAAGACCAGGGCCCGGGAGCTGGTCGTCCCCTGGTCGAGGGCGAGGATGTAGGGCATCGGGGGAGAGTACGGGCGGGGGGCGGAGAGGTCAAGGCGGGGGGCGTCGCCCGGACCGGCAGAGGAGCCAGGACCCGGGCGGCGCTGCGATTCAGCCTTGAGAGACCCCTAGCACGAGTGGTAGTGGTTGCAGGTGAACCCGGGCGATCCGTCGCAGCAGTCCGGGGTCGAGGTCCCGTACTTGTAGCCGTCCTGGGTGTCCTGGCAGGAAGAGCGGGTCCAGTAGGACGAGTTGGTGTTGCACTGATTGGAGTCGGTCTCCGTGATCCAGTCCACCCGGTGATGCTCGCAGTAGACGAGGTAGCCCACTCCGTAGGTGCCGCGGTTGGAGATCGACGACTGATAGAAGGAGGGGGTGCAACCCGACTGGATGCAGCCGCTAGTGTTGCCGCCGGCGGCGCCACAGGTGGTGTCGAGGGTACGGCTGCAGCTGCCGTCCTGCTGGTCGGGTCCCTGGCAGACGTAGCAGGACTCGTCGCAGGAGCTCGTGGGGGTACATTGGTCGCAGCTCATCTGCGCCCGGGCTCCGAGCGCGAAGAAGGCGGCGAACGAAAGCGACAGGGCGGTGGCGAGCAGGGGACATGGAATCCTTTTCATGCGCAACTCTCCTTTTTTTTGGACCTGCTTACATTTACCCTCAGCGAGCCTCACGTCGAGCCTCGCCTGGGATGAATCTCCTCGGTCGAACCCGCTGGGGACCCTCCCCGGCGGCAATTCACTGTTGGTTGATGTCGAAGCCCATCTCGAACGGATCTTTCGCAGCAACATTCGTACCAGCGCAATCGCTGTCCGCTCGGATCGCAGAGAGCGGGTGCGGTTAGAATTCCCGGGCCGGGGGATGTTCCTTCCGGCCCAGAAGAGGAGACCCCCATGCAGAAGAGAGTGAAGAAGTTGAAGCTGGCCAAGGAGACCGTCCGGAGCCTGGACACGCCGGAGCTGCGGAAGGCGGCGGGCGCGATCGTCTACACGGACGACACGATCTGCTGCCGGTCGGGAGACTACGCCTGCTTGACGAACGCCAACCGGGTCGGTTGATCCTGGCCATCGGCCATCCCGGGCCCGGGATGGCCGATCCCCCTCCTGCTCGGGCGACCTCCTCCAACTTCGCACCAACGCAATCTCTTCCCATCCGTACATTGAGTATTCACCGGGCTCGGTCGCCGCCCGCTCCATCTCAGCCTTCTCCTGCACCTCGAAAGGACGAACCCATGAACCGTTCCGCCCTGCGCAGTCTCCGGCTCGTCGGCGCCGTGATCGCCGTCCTCGCTCTGGGGCTGCCCTTCGCCCGGCAGGCCGCGGCGGCAGACCCTGCCGACGCCTGGACCCCTCTGGGGCCGAACGGCGGTACGGTTTCCGCTCTCGCCATCGATCCGCAGAACGTCGATACGGTCTATGCCGGCACCCGGGAGGCGGGGGTCTATCGGAGCACGAACGGCGGGCGCTCCTGGCAACCGGCCGGGCTCGACGGCGGGATCGTCCTCCTCGCCGTCGCCCCGGGGGCCCACGCCGTCTATGCGGTCGCCGGGACCCTCTCGCGGACCCTCTACCGGAGCCTCGACGGCGGCGCCTCCTGGGTTCCCCTGGCCGCCGGGCTCAGCGCCGCCGGCCTGATGCCCTACGCTCTTGCTCTCGCTACGTCGACGAGCCCGGGGACCCTCTATGCCGCCGCGACGAGGGGGGGGCCGAGCTCCGAGGCGGACATCTTGAAGTCGACCGACGGCGGCGATTCGTGGCGGATCGTCTGGGTCCCACCGGCCGCGGTGTTCCCCTTCGGCGTCTACGCTGATCCGAGCGACCCCCGCTTCGTCTATGCGGGGACCACCGACGGCGTCTATACGAGCGCCGACGGCGGGGCCACCTGGGCGGCCGGGAACCTGACGGGGACCGTGCTCCAGCTCGGCATCGAGAACGGGCCGCGCCACCGCCTGCTGGCGGGGGTCTCGAACGGCAATCCCCGCGCCCCGGCGACCTCCATCTATGTCAGCTCCGACCGTGGCAAGACCTGGCGACTGCGGGACGGGCTCTTCGGGGAGCCGCTCCGCTTTCTGCTCGCCGATCCCACGACGCCCGGGGCCTTCGTCGCCACCGGCTCCCAGGGCCTCCTCCAGCGCACGACCGACGCCGGCCTGCACTGGAGCTCCGTCCCTCTCCCGCATCCCTCGCCCTACCCTACCGCCCTCGCCCTGGCCCTCGATCCCGTCCGCCCAGGCTTCGGCTTCGTCGCCGTCGCCGGTTTCGGCCTCGGACGAACGGTGTGGAAGACCGCGAGCTTCGGGTCCTCCTGGACGCCTTTTATCCGCGGGCTCTTCGCCGGCGACTTCGCTTCCGTCACCGTCGATCCCGGGAATCCGGCGACGCTCTGGGCCACCGGAGCCCCACTGACCGAGACCCCCCGCGGCCTCTTCGAGAGCTCGGATCGCGGTGCCACCTGGGCGGCGGCCGGTTTCAACTCGGCCGACGTGGATGCGTTCACCATCGCCGGCACCGGCCACAGTCTCTTCGCGGACGTCTTCGGCCAGGGACTCCTGCGGAGCATGGACGGCGGCCAGCACTGGCGGGTCGTCCTCCCCACGACCTTCGCCCGCGCTTTAGTCTCCGTGCCGCAGGAGCCGAACACTCTCTACGTCCTCGCCGCTCCCACCGGCGCGAGCGTTCTCGATGTCAGCCGAGACGCCGGTACCACCTGGACGAGCCGGCCGTTCGCCGCCGGGGTTCTGACGGTCGCCGCCAGTTCCCCCGCGACTCTCTACGCCAACGGTACGACGGCGAGCGCGGTCGGACCCGGAAACGACGACAGCGTACAGCGGAGCACCGACCGCGGGGCGACCTGGACGACGATCCTAAGGGTCACCGGCGGCACCGTCACCAGCATCGGTACGGACCCGGCGGACCCGCAGAGGGTCGTCGTGGCGCACGGTAAGCTCGACGCCGATTCGCTCCTCACCAGCGAGATCCTCTGGACGGCGGACGGTGAGGCGACCTGGCACGCGGGGAACCTCCCGGTCCAGCCCGCCGCCGTAGGCAACCTCCTGCCCGACCCGCTGGTCCCTCACGGGTTCCTCGCCGGCACCTCTGCCGGCGCCTTCGCGAGCGCCGACGGCGGCGCCACCTGGACCCGCCTGGGCGAGGGCCTGCCCCAGATCATCACCCAGTTGAGCCTCGATCCGAGCTCGCCGAGCACGGTCTACGCCGCCACCCAGGGGGGTGGGATCTACCGGCTGGAAAGGACGGTGCCCTGAGGTTGGTGTTGGGTGTAGAGTATTAAAAGCGTTCGACCATACCCGGGATGGGCGAGGGTAGGAGAGAGCTGGGGGAGGCTGATTGGGGATCCCGAAGAGAAGTGGGTTGAACCAGGCCAAGGTTCTTGGCCTGTACTGCGAGGCACTTCGCGAGGCGGGTACGCTGGTCGTGGTTTTCGCAGCGTTGGACGCCTTGTTCAGCCCTGCCAAGGTCTCCTCCTGGGTGATAGTGTGGATCTTGGTCGGGCTCGCTCTGCTGTTTATCGGGGTTCGCATCGATCCGGAGGTACGTAGATGAACGTCTTCTTCATGTTCCTGCCGCTGCTTCTGCTCCTTGCCCTGTTCTTTCTGGATGGCTTCCTGCCCTACCGAAAGGCGTCTAGCAAGAACCACCCGAAATAGGCGCGCCGCTCGGTCGGCCTGGGTGGCTTCGCCTGCCTCGTGCCTGCCGAGGCGACCTTCCCATGACCCGAGTTCCCGACATCCGCGTCCGAATCGCGAATACCGCGGACGTGCGGAAAGACGGCGAGTACGTCCTCTACTGGATGATCGCCTATAGGCGGCTGGCCTGGAGCTTCGCTCTCGACCGGGCGGTCTCCTGGGCGCGGAAGCTCGGCCGGCCGCTCGTCATCCTGGAGCCTCTCCGCGCCGGCTACCCCTGGGCGAGCGACCGTTTCCACCGCTTCGTGATGGACGGCATGGCCGGTCACGCCCGGCGGCTCGCCGGCACGGCCGTCACCTACTATCCGTATGTCGAGCCGCGGCCGGGAGCGGGCTCGGGTCTCCTCGCTGCTCTCGCCCGGGGCGCCTGCCTGGTGGTGACCGACGACTCGCCGGCTTTCTTCTTTCCCCGCATGGTGGCCGCCGCCGCGGCGCGCCTCCCGGTCCGCCTGGAGGCGGTCGACGGCAACGGCCTCCTGCCGCTCGCGGCGACCGACCAGGTCTATCCGACCGCCTACGCCTTTCGCCGTTTCCTCCAGAAGGCTCTCCCGGAGCACCTGGGCGCCCTGCCCTCGCCGCGGCCCTTCGCGGGCGCCCCCCTGGAACGTCTGAAGGCTCTCCCCGAGGACGTGCTCCGCCGCTTCCCGCCCGCCACGGCCGAGCTCCTCGCCGGCTCCGCCGCGGCGCTCGCCGCTCTCCCCATCGACCACGAGGTTCCTCCGGTGCCGGAGATCCGCGGTGGGGACGAGGCGGCGCGGAAGGCCCTCGGCCGCTTTCTCGACCGGCGGCTCGCGCGCTACACCGAGGACCGAAATGACCTGGACAACGAGGCGACGAGCGGCCTCTCCCCCTATCTCCACTTCGGCCATCTCTCCCCGCACGAGGCGTTCGTGGCCCTCGCCGAGCGTGAGGGCTGGACCCCGGAGAAGCTGGGGAACGACCGGCGGGGTGCGAAGGTCGGCTTCTGGGGGATGAGCGCCCCGGCCGAGGGGTTTCTCGACGAACTGGTGACCTGGCGGGAGGTCGGCTTCAACCGGGCGGCGAAGCAGCCGGGCTACGACCGCTACCAGTCGCTCCCCGACTGGGCCAGGGCGACCCTCGCCAAACATGCCGGGGACCCGCGGCCCGAGCTCTATACGCTGCCGGAGCTCGCCGCCGCCCGCACCCACGACGAGCTGTGGAACGCCGCCCAGGGGCAACTCGTGGGGGAGGGGCGCATCCACAACTACCTGCGGATGCTCTGGGGCAAGAAGATCCTCCACTGGACGGCGAGCCCGCAGGAGGCCCTGGCGGTGATGGTCGAGCTCAACAACCGCTACGCCCTGGATGGCCGCGACCCGAACTCCTACAGCGGCATCTTCTGGTGCCTCGGCCGCTTCGACCGCCCCTGGGCGCCGGAGCGCCCGGTCTTCGGGGTCATCCGCTACATGAGCTCCGAGAGCGCCCGCCGGAAGCTCAAGGTCAACGCCTACGTCGAGCGCTGGGCGCCGGGAAAGCAGATGCGCCTGGGATAGACTTTCTCCTCAATGCGCTCCGCCGTCTGCCTGCTCCTCCTGGTCACTCTGGGGGCTTGCGTCTACACCATTGAGCGCAAGCGCCCGCCGGCTCTCGCCGAAGGGGTGGACGAGGTGCTCCGTCACCACGGCGGCCGGGGGGTGACGATCGCCGTCGCCTATCGCGACCTGGGGACGGGGAAGAGCCTGCTGCGCAACGAGCACGTCAAGCTCCACGCCGCGAGCACCATGAAGGTGCCGGTGATGGTCGCTCTCTTCCAGGCCGCCGGCCGCGGCGATCTCCGGCTCGACCAGCCGGTCCCAATCAAGAACGAGTTCAAGAGCATCGTCGACGGCTCCCCGTTCCACCTCGACCCCAAGGAGGACGGCGACCCCGACCTCTATAAGTCGCTCGGCACCGAGGCCCCCGTGGACGAGCTGATGCGGCGGATGATCGTCCGCAGCTCGAACCTCGCGACCAACCTCCTGATCGAGCTCGTGGGCGCCCCGCGGGTGATGGAGCGGATGCGCGAGCTGGGGGCCGAGGACCTTCTGATCCTCCGCGGGGTGGAGGACCAGAAGGCCTACGACGCCGGGCGGAACAACAAGGTCACCGCCTACGACCTGATGCTCGTCCTCTCGGCGGTGGCCGAGGGGCGCCCGGAGTCTTCCGACCGCATGCTCGACATCCTCAAGCACCAGGAATGGAACGAGAAGATCCCCGCCGGCCTCCCCCCGGGCACCCCCGTGGCCCACAAGACCGGTGACATCACCAAGATCCACCACGACGCCGCCATCGTCTATCCGCCGGGAGAGAGCCCCTACGTGCTCGTCGTTCTCACCTCCGGGATCGCCGACGAGAAGGTCGCCGACCAGACGATCGCCGAGATCTCGCGGGCGGTCTGGGAGGGGCGGCAGGGGAAGGGGCACCGGCCCTCGAAAATAAGTCCACCTCGCGGGAGCGAGTAGGAGGCCTCGGATGCCGCAGGGAGGATTATTTTTTCTCCCTCGCGGCACGATCGAGCCACTGGACCAGCGGCGCAAGCTCGGGGGGCAAGGCACCGTCGCTCACCTGGATAGCATGGTTACGGCCTGCGTCCTCGATGCTGAGGTCGTACTGGAAACCGTCCGGCGCCGGGGCTTTCCCCGACGCCTTGACGGGCTGATCGAAGAAGCGTGCCTGCGCAATCAGCGCCTCGAGCTGACTCGCCTCCTCGGCAGGAAGCTGCCGCGAATCGAGGTCGATCACCTGACCCGGCCCCTGAAGACCGGCGAAGCCTCCGGAACGCTTGAAGCGGATGTACATGGTCGATTCTCCAACTCGGGGCCAGATCATGGAGGTCTGCCTTGTCGTCCGAGATCCTCTCAGAGGCTGTAAAAAATCTGGTCCTCGTTTCCAGCCCCGGAGGGGCGGCGGCATTTAGCCAGGGGCGCAAGCCCCTGGTCAGGTAGTTTTCCAAAAATTGAAGCCCCCTAGATCCGGACATATGTCTGGAAGGTAGGGGCGACGGCAACTCCAGGTCGCTGATTGCTGTCGCGCCTCCGGGGCTAGTTTCCCATTGATTCCTAGAGCCCGGCGCAAGTAGCTCCGGCAAGCCGTTTTTTTCACAAGCTCTCAGCTCTTCTTCCTGACGGCCGCCTTTTTCTGCGGTTGCGGGGTCTGGCTGGCGGCCTGATGCCGGAAGCTCAAGGTCATCGCCGCCTCGATGCCGACCGCCTGCCATGCCTTGCGAACCTTAGCCGCCACGCTCGCACCGAAGAGATCCTGGGCCACCTTGTAGGTCTTGTCCGCGCAATCTTGGAAGGTGGCATTCGAGCTCAGCTCATTGCACAGCGTAACGTACCAGACCTTACCAGCCTGATCCCAGGCGTTGCCACCGAGGCTCGTGGCGAAGGTATAGAACGCCTTATTGGGGATGCCCGAGTTGATGTGCACGCCGCCGTGGTCGTCCTCTGTCTTGACGAAGTCATCCATATGGGCCGGCTGGGGATCGCTGCCCATGAGGGGATTGTCGTACGCTGTACCCGGCGCCTGCATCGAGCGGAGTGCCACTGCCACGTCTGGAATCCCGGTCTTCAGCAGCTCCTTGCCGATGAGCCAGTCGGCCTGAGCGGCCGTCTGCTTGAGATGATACTGCTTGACCAGGCTGCCGAAGACGTCCGAGAAGTGCTCGTTGAGAGCTCCGGTCTCGCCCTCGTAATTGAGGGCCGCTTCGTGTTGGGTGATTCCGTGGGTTAATTCGTGTCCGATGACATCGAGAGAGGCGGTGAAACGGTTGAAGATCCGATCGTCTCCATCGCCGTAGACCATCTGCTGACCATTCCAGAACGCATTGTCATAGTCGTTGCCGTAATGCACCGTCGAATCGAGGCGCAATCCGCGATCATCGATCGAGTTGCGCTCGAAAACGGTCTCGAAGAAGTCGTAGGTTTTGCCCGAAAAGTCGAACGCCTCGTTAACCGCCTCGTCGCTCGTCGGGCCGTCGGTTTCGCCGCGAACTCGGTTGCCGGGGAGTGTCAGGTCGTGTTTGGCGTCGTAAATCGTGCGCCGCTTCTCGCCAGTGGGTGTCGTGCCGAGAATCGCCACCTGCCCGAGAACCTGCCGCTGGCCGCGGAAGTGCGCGGAGAGGTTGATCGCCCGGAAGGCGATATCTTTCATCTTGGAATCGCCCGCTTCCGCTAAGTGACGCAGGATGTGAGGGGGGATGATCTGGCAACAGACCGGCTCTTTCTCGCACATGGCTTGCCTCCGAGAAGTGCAGACGGGGTCTTCGATCTATGGAGAGACCGAAGTGTCATCTGCCGTTATCGGAGGAGACGGCCAGGATTGCTTTTTTCTCCAGAATCACCTCACGACCGCGGGATCTCCCCCAGGATCTCCCCGTCCTCCCCGAGCGGCGGATAGGCGACCTTCTTCCTCCGGCAGTAGGCCGCGAGCTTCGGGTAGGTCCATTCGAAGAGGGTGCGGGCGTAGGCGTCCGCCGGCAGGCGGGAGGTCTCATAGAGGCCGGCAGCCTGACGCTGGCGCTGGGCCTCGAAGAGGATCAGGGCGGCGGCGACCGAGACGTTCAAGGAGGTGACCATCCCGCTCATGGGGATGGCGATCCAGCCGTCCGCGGCGGCGGCGGCCTCCGCGGTCACCCCGGTCTCCTCCGTCCCCAGGAGCACTGCGGTGGGGAGGGTGTAGTCGACGGCCCGGAAATCGAGGGCCGCAGCCGCCGGATGGGCGGCGAGAACCCGGAAGCCGCTCGCCCGCAGATGGGCGAGGGCGTCCGGAAGCGTGCGGTGCTTCCGGACCGGCACCCACTTGCGGGTCCCCCCCGAGGCCGGCCGGGAGATCTTGAGCCGCCCCCCCGGCCAGACCGCATGCGCCTCGAACACCCCCACGGAGTCGCAGCTCCGGAGGATCGCGGCAAGGTTCCGCGGCACCTGCACGTCCTCCATCAAGACCGTGAGGTCGCCCTGCCGGCGGTCGAGAACGGCGCGGACCCGGTGGTGTCGGCGGGGGGTGGTCATGGCGAGGGGTTCTACCATGCTTCTGGGAAGCCGCGGGGGCCTGATAGGATCGTCGCCACCCGGCCGGAAGCGTTGGAGCCGGCGGAGAGCGGACTTCAAGGAGGAGGATTTTCCATGGCGATTATCGAGCAGACCGCGGCGGGCATCGACCGGATCGAGGAGCTTCTGGGGGCGGATGCCGAGAGCCTTCTGTCTTTTACCTGCAAGGGGATCACGAAGGACCAGCTGACGCTCCCCGGCCCCGATCACGTCGACCGGGCGTGGGCGCTGTCGGACCGGAAGCCCGGGGTCCTCGTCAACCTGGAGCGCCTGGCCAACACCGGGCGCCTGGCCGGGACCGGGTACCTGTCGATCCTGCCGGTCGACCAGGGGGTCGAGCACTCGGCCGCCGCCTCCTTCGCTCCCAACCCGATCTACATGGAGCCCGAGAACATCGTCAAGCTCGCGATCGAGGCGGGCTGCAACGCCGTGGCCTCGACCGTCGGGGTGCTCGGGGCGGTCTCCCGGAAGTACGCCCACAAGATCCCGTTCATCGCCAAGATCAACCACAACGAGCTGCTCAACTACCCCACCAAGTACGAGCAGATCCTCTTCGGCAACGTCGACCAGGCCTGGGAGATGGGGGCGGCGGCGATCGGGGCGACGATCTACTTCGGGAGCGAGGACGCCGACCGGGAGATCGTCGAGATCTCCGAGGCCTTCTACCACGCCCACCAGCTGGGGATGGCGACGGTCCTCTGGACCTATCTGCGCAACAACGCCTTCAAGAAGGACGGCGTCGACTACCACGAGTCGGCCGACCTGACCGGCCAGGCCAACCACCTGGGCGTCACCCTCCAGGCCGACATCATCAAGCAGAAGCAGGCCAACCGGAACGGCGGCTACCCGGCGATCAACTTCGGCAAGACGAGCCCCAAGATCTACGGCGAGCTGGTGGCGGACCACCCGGTCGACTGGGTGCGCTGGCAGGTCGCCAACTGCTACCTGGGGCGCGCCGGCATGATCAACTCGGGCGGCGAGTCGAAGGGGAGCGCCGACCTGGCGCAGGCCGTGCGCACGGCGGTGATCAACAAGCGCGCCGGCGGCACCGGCCTGATCTCCGGCCGCAAGGCGTTCCAGCGCCCCATGAAGGAGGGCGTCGAGCTCCTCCGCGCCATCCAGGACGTCTATCTCTGCGACGGGGTGACGATCGCCTGATCGGGAAGGGCCACGGGGGTGGCGGTTGTTGTTTCTGCCGTGCGTTGCGATCTCTGCGAGCGCGAGGTGAGCCGCCTCACCGTCCACCATCTCGTCCCCCGGCAGAAAAAGGGAACGGGCGGTCGCCACGGCCGACCTCTGCACCGCCTGCCACCGCCAGATCCACACCTTCTTCGACAACACCCGCCTGGCACGCGAGCTCAACCGGGTCGAGCGCCTGAAGGACGAGCCCCGCATGCAGCGTTTCCTCGCCTGGGTCCGCAAACAGGACCCCGACCGGCGGGTGAAGGTGCGGGGCGGGCGGGGGTAGCGGTAAGCTCCGGGCGGGAGCCCCTCGGACCCCCGCCCGCGACGACCTGTAAGTTCCTAGAAAGCCCAGCCGAAGTGGAGGCCGAGGGTGACCGCGGTCTGCCCCTTGTTGGCGTCGTTCTGCTGGAAGCGGACGGGGAGGACGAGCTCGGCGAAGAGGGTGGTGCCGTTCGCCTGCGGGAAACCGAAGTTGAGGAGCGGGGTGAAGCCGTAGGAGCGGGCGTTGACGTCGAAGGCGGCGCGGAGGCCGGCTGTCCAGGGGCCGCCCAGGCTGTAGAGGATCCCGGGGTGAACGGTGAGATCCACCTTCTTGCCGTGGCTGTGGATCAGGGGGACGAGCTCGAGGTCGAATGCGAACGGGCCGCCCGGCTTGATCGTGATCCCGGTCGGAAAGCCGACGTTGAAGTCGTCCGAGATCTTCGTGGTCTCGCCGTTCGCCCGCGTCACCAGGGGAAAGAGGACGCCGAAATGCCCGCCCACGGTGTCCGCGGCGCGCGCGCCGGAAGGCAGGGCGACGAGCGCCAGGGCGAGCAGGACTCCATACCATCTCCATCGGATCTGATTCATCTCGAGAACCTCCGCGTCTTTAGGGGCTTGAAGTTGGCCCCGATTGGATTTGCGGGGGGGCTCCCCGCGCGTGAGCGGAGCAGTATACAGAAATTCGAAATAGCGAAGTTGTGAGTACGAACTTATACACCCGGGCGGCTTCAGCCCGGCTTCTGCTCCGGCAGCTTGAACCCCAGGTAGGTGCCGCCGCTGATCCCCATGATGGCGAGGAGGGTGGGGCTGAACTCCGGCATGGCGAGGTCGTGGAGGACGTTGCTGACGAAGATGACCCCGAGCACCAGGGTCCAGAGGAAGATCTGAAAGCGGTGAAAGCTGATGAGGTAGTTGTCGCCCAGAAGATCGTAGAGCGCCCGCTTGGCGGGGGAGAGCGCGAAGAACTCCCGCTGGCGCTTGACGACGTGCAGCCGGTCGAGGACGGCCGCCCGCTCCCGTTCGTGGGCCGCGATCGCTTCCGGGTCGACGAGCCCGGCGCGTTCGACCTGCTCGGCCTGCTGGATTCTCAGGCGGGAGAGGTTCTCTTCTTCGATCTTCTGGCGCCGGGCGAGCTCGGTTTCCCGCTCCTGCCGGTCGGCCGGCAGGCCGTTCGCCACGAACTTCTCGACCTAGGCGCCATGGTTCTTGTTGACGTCCACCAGGGCGGCCCCGAGGGCGGTGCCGGCGCTGATGCCGATCAGGACGACGACCGAGCTGGTGATCGTGTCCTTGTCGCCGGTGATCATCCAGAGGACGAAGTACGCCGAGATCACGATGAAGAACCAGAAGGCCATCTGCGCCTTGGCCAGGCTGTAGGGGTAGCGGCCATCCGGCCGCAGGGGCGCCGTGGTGTCGCGCACGATATCCGTCCGGCCGGCGAGGAAGAGAAAGACGAGGAGGGCGCTCCCGATCAGGAGGCCGCCGACGCTCGCCTTCCACACCGGGACGACGGTGAGGAACGCCTGGCCGTCCGGCTCCGCCCCGTCCTTGACGACCCAGGTGTCGAGAGCGGCGCCGTTCTCGAAGCCCAAGGTGACCTCCACTCGCCGGCTGAAGGGGAACGGATCGTTGAGGAGCCGGGACCAGGCCAGCCGGTTGGCGTCGTTTCGTACGAGGTGGAACTTGAGGTGGTGGACCGGCTGGCCGTCCTCGAGCGGCTCCGGGTCGGGCGCCGAGGCCGGGTTCGTCGGGTGGATCCCGCCAGGGCATGGCCGTCGACGATCGGCACGAGGTCCGCGACCCCGGCGGCGGTCGGCGCGATTCGCCGCTCCGCGGCGAGGGTTTCGATCGCCCGGTGCAGGTTGGCGACGTCGATCCAGATGTCGTCGCCGAGCTGGAAGGAGCAGGGAGGAGAGCCGTTCTCCTTCCAGGGGGTGTGCTGGCTGCGGATCGAGTAGACGCGGTTGATCCGGTCCGCCGGGGCGGTCGCCTGGACGCTGCACTTGCCAATGTTGGTCTGGACGTCGAAGGCGACCGCCGGGGCGCCGCTGCGCCGGGCGAAGAGCCGCAGCAGGCCGCCGGGAGGGATCTGCAGGTTGACGAGCGACGGGACCTCGACCGGCAGCGGGTCGCCGCTCGCCGCGGACCGATCGAAGGTGTCGGGGAGGAGCAGGCCGGTGGCGCGGACCTCGGTGACCTGCGGCGGCTCGGTGGCGTTCGGAGCGGTCGCGGCGGGCGGCGCGAGGACCAGGAACGCCACCGCGTCGGCGCCGACCGGGACAGCATGGCAGCTCGGCCTCTCCCGGCTCGTCCGGCAGCGCTCGTACTCCTGGCGGACCGCCGGGATCTCTCTGGCCAGAATGGAGTGGACGATGGAGCCGAGCTTCGCCTCGTTCCGCGGCGCCAGGTACTCCGGGCAGTGCGCCTGTCTTCCAAGTCTTTGAGCTGGTCGAACCGGCTGGCGTCCCCCGGGGGAATCCCCGCCGAGGCATAGGCGAGCTTCAGGTCGACGCCCGAATCCCGAGCCTCGGACTCGCTCGCGAGCTCCGTCGAGCAGAGGTCATGGAGAGTGAAAAAGGACCGGTCGTCCTCGGGCAGAGCGAGGCCGGGATCGTGGAGCGGGAAGAGCAGCAGCTTGGCGCAGGGATCGGCCGGCTGCGCGAAGGCCGCCGTCGACAGCGAGACTGCACAGAGAGCGAAAGCCAGAGCCCGGCCGCGACGCATAGTGCCTCCCTGGAGGATGGGCCGAATCCTACCGCCGGGGAACGGTTTACGGAAGCCCCGTGGGTCGCTCCGCCGGACCTGGGCGAACCTGGCAAGAAATTAGCATCGGGAGACCAAAAGGAGGGAGGAGATATGAACGCATCACTCATCCGCTGCTTCCGACGCTGCTTCCCAACGGGTGCCCAGAGGGCCATCGCCCCGGTGCTCTCCGCGCTTTTGTTCCTGGGGTTGAACGCCGGCGCGTCCGCCACCACCTTGGGACCCTCCTTGAGCGCCAAGCTCCCCGGCCTCGCCGACAACGCCAGCGTCGGTACGGTGATCGTGGCCTTCAACACGACGACCGGCCTCACCCCGGCGCATCTGGCGACCCTGACCCTCGCCGGGATCAGCCGCGGCTATACGCTCCAGAACCTCGGCATGGTGGCGGTGCCGGCGACCGCCGGCCAGGTCCGCGCCCTCGCCGCCAATCCCGCCGTCCGCTCGATCTGGGCGAACGACCGGCTGCACTACCTGAACGACCAGACTCGGGTGCTCACCGGCACCGACCGGATGCGGAGCGATCCCGGGTTCATCCAGAAGAACGGGGGTCTCCCGGTCACCGGCAAGGGGAACTTCTCGCTCTTGATCAATGACTCGGGGATCGACGGCACCCATCCCGACCTCCACTTTCCGGACCACCTGATCCAGAACGTGCAAGCGGTGACCGACACCGGCACCCTGACCGGCTTCACCCCCTCCCTCGCGATCGAGAACGTGCCGGACACCGACACCAACGTCGGCCACGGCACCCACTGCGCGGGGATCGCGGCCGGGACCGGCGCCGCCTCGGGCGGCCGCTATGCCGGCGTCGCCCCGGGGGCGAACCTCATCGGCTACGGCTCCGGTGCGGTGCTCCTGATCCTGAACGGCCTCGGCGGTTTCGAGTATTCGCTCGCCAACCAGGCGCGCTACAACATCCGGATCATCTCGAACTCCTGGGGCGGCTCGGGCGCGTTCAGCGCCGACAGCCCGATCGCCATCGCTAGCAAGCTGGCACACGACCGCGGGATCGTCGTCCTCTTCGCGGCCGGCAACTCCGGCCCGGGCAAGGACACCATGAGTCCGGAGTCGAAGGCGCCCTGGGTGATCAGCGTCGCCGCCGGAACCAAGGAGGGCGGTCTCGCGAGCTTCTCGTCGCGCGGCGTGCCGAAGGCCGGGCGCGCGGCCGGCGACTTCAACGCCCCGGTGATCACCGCCCCGGGCACCGGCCGCGAGTTCGCCTCGGACAGCGGCCGGTTCACCTCGGACGTCGTGTCCACGCGCGCGAAGACCAACATCTTCGCCAACGGCGAGATCTCCCAGGCCGATGCCGAGCTCGCCCCCGGCGACCTGCCGTTCTACACCGAGATCAGCGGCACCTCGATGGCGACCCCCTTCGCCGCCGGCGCCGTAGCGCTCCTCCTGAGCGCCGACCCGACTCTCTCGCCGGACGACGTCAAGTCGATCCTCACGAAGACCGCCTCGCAGATGCCCGGCTACTCGGAGTTCGAGGTCGGCGCCGGCTACATCAACGTCTATGCCGCGATCGACAAGACGTTCCATCGCAGCAAGGCCTACGGCACCTACGGCGGGCCGCTCGACCTCCAGCCCTACAACCTGCAGATCGCCACTACCACCGTGGCGCAATCGCCGTTCCACATCGACTACAGCCCGGCGTCGACCCCGGGTCCAGGGAGCGCCAACTCGACGACCTTCGCCGTCCAGGCCGGGATCTCGATCCTCGACGTCTTCGCCACCATCGACGACGCCCTGGCGACCGGCAACGGCAACACCGTGGGGCTCCTCCTCACCGATCCCAACGGGAAGACCTATTCGAGCGGGATCGCGCTCCCCATCCTCGACGCCGCCAATCGGGAGGTGGTGGTCAAGAACCCGGTACCGGGCTCCTGGCTGCTCGAGGTCCGCGGCGTCCGCGGCCTGGCGGCCCTCCCGGAGGTCTCGCTGCCCACCTCGGGCGCTGCCCTCCCCGGTCCGGTCGACGGGTCGATCACCCAGCAGGTGATCACCCTCCCCGCGGTCGCCGACATCCAGGGCGATCCGGCAGAGGCCGAGATCGAGTTCGTGCTCAGGAACCGGATGATGGACGTAGAGAGCGACGGTCTCTTCCATCCGGCCGGGACGGTGACCCGCGGCAGCTTCGCCCAGACCCTGGTCTTCAACACCGCGCTGCGCCAGTCGCTGGCGGACTCCCCGCTCTACACCGACACGACGGGCTCGCTCGAAGCGATGGCCGAGGCGGTGACGGCGTACGGCTCCACCCTCCGCGACTTCGACTTCACCCCCACCGGCATGATCGCCACCCCGGGGCCGGGCTTCTCCGCCAGCAGCGGGGTCAACCGGACCGACCTCGCGGTCGCCCTCGTCAAGGCCCTGGGGCTCGACGCGGCGGCCGCGGCCAAGGCGGGCGCGGACGTCACCGTCACCAACAGCGGGACGACGGTGGTGGTGAGCGACGAGTCGGGCATCCCGGCCGCTCTCCGCGGCTACGTGCAGCTGGCGCTCGACCGCGGCATCCTCAGCGCCTCCTTCAGCTTCGTGCAGGGCCCTGACGATCCGCAGCCGCGGCTCGTGGCCGAGGTCAAGCCGACCAACCTGGTGACCCGCTCCTCCCTCGCCTTCGCGATCGACCACTACCGGCAGGCCTTCGCCGCCGGCAACTGAGCCGGCCGGGCACCTCCCGGCACTCTCCTCGGCACTCTCTTCGGCAATGGCGCCGCCCCCCGCTTCTCGCGGGGGCGGCGCCAGTGCGGTGGGTACTGGCTCCATTTGATCCGGCGGGCGGGCTCCTTCCAGGGCCCCGTCGTAGGGGCACCCCCCTGTGGGTGCCCTGGAAGGGAGGGCGGCCACGGGGGGCCGCCCCTACAAAGTTTGACGAGACCCTGGGGCTCCTTCGGGCGCTTCGCGCAGTCCGACCCTTTCCTCTGTATAATGAGCGAGATCCAACCTCTCAGGGTTGCACCTTCCAAGGAGGGTCGCCATGCAGCAGTGCTTCTCGCGCGCCGTCTCGATCGCCCTGGCCGCTGGCTGCCTCGCCGTTCCTCTGTGGGTCGGGGACTCCGCCCGGGCCCAGGATGTCCCCACCCGTCCCCAGCTCCTGGCGCAGGGCGACCAGCTCCTCTCCCAACAGCAGTACCGGCGGGCGGTCGCCGTCTTCGAGGACGCCGGCCGGCTCGCGGACTCGCCGTGCGCCGAGTGCTTCCTCGGCCTGTCGCGTACCTATGTGGCCTGGGGCAAGGCGGGGAAGGCGGTCGAGACCGCCCGCCAGGCGCTGCAGCAGAACCCTCCCAAGCCCCTCCTGGCGCGCGGCTACCACCAGCTCGGCATCGCCCTCCTCGCCCAGTCCAACCGCGGTGCCGACGCCCTGGCCGAGGCCGAGGGGGCGTTCCGGAAGTCGCTGGAGATCGCCCCCGCCGACTGGAACGTCGATCGTTTCAACCTGGCCGGCCTCCTGCTCCAGAACAACCATGCGGACGAGGCGGCCTCCCTCGCCCGCGAGTACTTGAAGAACGCCCCCACGGGGAGCGCCGCGACCGACGCGCGGATGCTGGTCTGCCTGGCGCGGAAGGGGGGGAGTTCGGCGGGGGCGGCCGAGCCAGCGCCCGAGGCGGGGGCGGAGATCGAGCCGCCCCGGCCGCTCTACCGCCAGCCCCCCAGCGCGTCGCGCAAGAAGCTCCAGGGCTCGGTCCTCGTGCAGGTGAGCATCGACCGCGACGGCTGCGCGGTCAACCCGACGGTCTCGGGCGGCATGGGCAACGAGCTCGATGGCGCCGCGGTGGACGCGGTCAAGCACTGGGTCTTCCAGCCGGCGATGTTCCAGGGCAGGCCGGTGGCCTCCGACTCCATCATCTCGGTCAACTTCACCAAAGAGGGTGAGGAGATCAAGGACGCCGACAAGGCCTTCCGGGACAAGCTCTACGCCGGCTGGCCGGCGCAGCAGTAGGGCGCCGCCCTACCCCTTGCCGCGCAGACGGTCGTACCAGTGCTTACGCCTGATCTGCTGCGGCTTTTCGGGGCTGCCGAGCTGACCCTTGTGGCCCGAGAGGTCGGTCGCCACGGCGTAGAGCTCGACCGTGCGGTTCTGGTGGAGCGACTCCGGCACCTCGACCGTGCAGTCGGCGCCCGCGCGGTTGCAGGGCAGCTCGGTCCAGGCACCGCCCTCGGGGCGGACGTGGACGGTCACCGTCTTCACCTGGAAGTCGTCGGTGATCTTGAGCGGGATGCGGGCGGCCGCCCCTTTCTCGAATTCGAGCGCCGCGGCGGTGGCGGCGAGTTGGACGACGGGGGGGTGGCTGTCGAGCTGGGCGAGCTCTGCTTCGAGGCGCTTCTGGGCCTCGCCGAAGCGCGCCTCGTAGCGCGGGGTGGGCTTGGCGCCTTCTAAAAGGGCGAGCCCCTCGTCCGGCCGCTTCCGCGACTCGGCCGCCGCCACCTTGGAGAGTACCGCCGCCATGGCCTGCTCCGAGCGCCGCTCGGCGGAGTAGCGGGCGAGCCGGTCGACGAGCCCCGGCCGTTCCGGCCAGCCGCGGTGCAGGGTCTCCAGACGCTCGACGGCGCCGTCTAAGGCGCCGGTCTGGGCGAGGGTCTCAGCCTCCCCTTCGAGGCCGGTGGCGATCTTCTCCCGCCGCTCCGCCGCCTCCTTGAAGCGCGGGAAGGCCGCGGTCACGGCACCGGCGGCGGCCAGCAGCTCGACCGGCTCGCCGGCCCTGGCCGCCTTCTGGTAGCGCTGGTAGAGGTCGACCCCCCGCTTGGCCGCGGCGAGCTCTTTGCGCAGGCCGGGTTCGGCCTGGAGGGCGGAGCGCTCCTGGGCGGGGATGGCTTTGAGGGCGACGACGAGCGGCACCAGGTCCCCCCCCTTCAAGGCTGTTCGGAGGTCGGTCACCCGGCGCGCCCGCGCCGCGAGATCGGGGATGCCGGTGGCGTTGGAGGTCGCCGGCGTTGGCGGCATCGGAGCCATCGGCGGCATCGAGCGACGAACGGAGCACTCCGTAGACGTTGCAGGCCTCGGGGGTGAAGGCAGCTTCTTCGTCCGAGGTAAGCGCGGCTAAAGCCTGGCGGGCCGCGTCGTCCTTGCCCTCGGCATAGGCATCGCTGGCGGCGGCGAGCTTCGCGGGGAGGGGTGCGAGACGCGGGCACCGCCGCCGGAGCCGGGGGAGGGAGGGGAGCCGCGACCGGCGCGGCCGGTCCGGAAGTGGGGACAGCGGTGTCCGGGCGCGAGCGCAGAACGAAGAATCCTGCCGCGGCCACGAGGGTCGCCGCCGCGACTCCAGCCCAGAGGAGGTAACGGCGCGGCGGCCGGGCCGCAGGGGGGATCCGGGCGAGCGGCGGCGCGGTGTGGACGGGCTCCGGCAGCAGGACGGCGACCGGCAGTTCGGGTGCAGCCTCCGGTGCCCGCTCCAGGTCAACCGGGTCCGGGAAGACGACCGGGTCCGGGAAAACCAACGGGTCCGGGAAGACTAATGGGTCGGGGAAGACCAGCGGGTCCGGGAAGACCAACGGGGCCGGCATTGCGAGCTCCGGGATCGTGGGCGCCGGCTCCGGGGCCGCGGGCGGCGGCGGGACGACCAGGGTCTCCGCGCGCACCGGCTCCCCCGCGGTGCCGAGGGGCGCCTGCATCACGGCTGCGCGGTGCGGCCGGCGTGACCGGCGGGGGGACGAGCTCGGGGCGGAAGACGGGGTTGGTGTCTTCCAGGGTATCGCGGACCGGCGGGGCGGCCTTCGGCCGGGGGAGCGGCAGCCAGGGGTCCCCCTCGGGCTCGGGGGAGAGGAAGATCCGGCTCTCGGGGAGCGTCCGCGGCCCGGCGGTGCCGGCCAGGGCGCGGGTGAAGGCCTGCCGGACCTCGGCGAAACCGGGGCGCTCCTCCGGCCGGTGACGGAGGGAGCGTTCGAGGACCTCCTGGAGAACCTGGTCGTCCTCCAGCTCGAAGCTCACCCCCAGGGGGAGAGTGACCGCCGGAGCCTGCGGCTCCTTCCCGCTCTCCTCCAGGCGCGCTTCGAGCAGCCGGCAGGCGACGAGGGCGAGCGAGAAGAGGTCGGCCCGCCAGGCGTCTTTGCCGAGATCCTGCGGCCGGCCGAGCTCCGGCGCCGCGTAGCCCGCGGCCTCCCGCTCCGGGCGCTCCCCGGGGGCGCGGAGGGGGGCGGTCCCCAGGCCCACCATCTGGATTCGTCCCGGCGCCGGGCCGGGCACCACGAGGAGGTTCTCAGGGCAGAGATTGAGGTGCGAGATCCCCTCCTTGTGCAGCCGTTCGAGACCGTCCAGCACCTGCCCAAGGAGGGGGAGGATCTGCGCCGGCGAGCCGCCCTGGAGAGCCTCGGCACCGCGGCCGTCGACGTATTCGAGGACCAGGAAGGCATGGCCGTCCGGGGTGAAGCCGAAGTCGAAGAGGGTGGGGAGGCTCGGGTGGCGGAGCGCCTGGAGGATGCCCATGGCGCGCACGAAGTCCTGGGCGCTCTCCGGCGGCGCGTCGGCCAGGGGGAGGAGCTTCAGGGTGACCGGAGCCCCGGTCACCGGGTCGGCAGCGCGGTAGACCCCGCCGTCGGCGCGGGTGCCGAGGGGCTTTTCGATACGATAGTGCTCGGTGATCTCGCGAAAGTAGGCCATGGCGCTTCCTAGAGTGCTCCGGGATCTCTACCACGCCCTCGCAGGGGCCGTTCACGACAGACCGACAAAAATTTAGCTTATTGTAACGCGGGGATGAGAAAGATGGACCTAAAAGCTCTGTTCGCCCTGCTCCTCGCGGCTCTCTCCCCGGTGCCGGCGGCCTCCCCCGCCCCGCCGCCGCTCGCCGCGCAGGCGAAGGGTCGCCTGGCGCAGCTCGACGGGGCGGTCGCCGTCCCGGGGCTCGAAGCCGAGGTCGAGGTTCGCCGCGACCGCTTCGGGGTGCCGCACATCTACGCCCGGAGCCAGCACGACCTCTTCCTCGCCCAGGGCTACGTCGTCGCCCAGGACCGCCTCTTCCAGATGGAGATGTCGCGCCGGGCGGGGGAGGGGCGGCTCTCCGAGGTGCTGGGGCCGGCGGCGGTCGAGCGCGACCGTTTCGCCCGCCTCCTCGCCTACCGTGGCGACACCGCGCCGGGGGCCGCCGAGTGGACGAGCTACGCCCCGGACGCGCGGGAGATCGTCGGCGCCTTCGTCGCCGGGGTGAACGCCTACATCGCCCTGGTCCGCGAGCATCCGGAGCGTGCCCCGGTCGAGTTTGCGCTGCTGAAAATCGCCCCCGAGCCCTGGGGGAGAGGGTGCCGCTCGACCGCATGGCGGCCCTCGCCATGACCGGCAACGCCCTGTCCGAGCTCCACCGGGCGCACCTCGTCTCGCTCCTCGGGGCCGCCACGGTCGAGAAGCTCTGGCCGGGCGATCCACCGCGCCCCCTGGACCCGGTCCCCGGGCTCGACCTGACGGGGATCGACGTCGGCTCGCTCGGCGCGGCGGGCGAGGCCTACGGGCCGCCCCCTATCCGCACCTCACCGGGAGCAACGACTGGGTGGTCGCCGGCAAGCGCACCGCCTCGGGCAAGCCGATCCTCGCCAACGACCCCCACCGCGCCCTCACCCTGCCGTCGCTGCGCTACGTCTCGCACCTGGTCGCCCCGGGGTGGAACGTCATCGGCGCCGGCGAGCCCCATCTCCCCGGGATCGCCGCCGGCCACAACGAGCGGATCGCCTTCGGTTTCACCGTCGTCGGCATGGACCAGCAGGACGTCTACGTCGAGTCGGTCGCCCCCTGCTCGCCGGCGGCCCGCAAAAGGGAGGGGCTGGCGGTGGGGGCCCGCTGCTACCTCATGGACGGTAAAGAGCGGCCGATCGAGGTGCGGACCGAGACTCTGACCGTCAAGGGCGAGGCGCCGCGCACCGTGCGGCTCGAATTCACCGCCCACGGCCCGATCGTCGCCGAGGACCCACCCGGCGACCGCCGCGGCCGCGCCTTCGCCCTCCGCTTCGTGGGGACCGAGCCGGGGACGGCGGGCTATCTCGCCGAGCTCGCCGTCGACCGGGCCCGCGACTGGCCGGGCTTTCTCGCCGCCACGGCGCGCTGGAAGCTGCCCTCGGAGAACATCGTCTACGCCGACGTCTCTGGCAACATCGGCTGGGTGGCGGCCGGACTGCTGCCGCTGCGCCACTGGTCGGGCCTCCTGCCGGTGCCGGGGGACGGCCGCTTCGAGTGGCAGGGCTTCCTCCCCGCGGCCGAGCTGCCGCAGGCCTTCAATCCCCCCGCGGGCCTGATCGTCACGGCGAACGACAACATCCTGCCGCCGGGCTATCCGCACGCCCTCTCCTACGAGTTCGCACCCCCCTACAGGGCCCAGCGCATCCGGGAGGTCCTCACCCGCGCCGACCGGCTGACCGTCGAGGACTGCGCCGCCCTCCAGGGGGACGACCTCTCGCTCCTCGCCCGTCATCTGGTCCCCGTCCTCGTCGCCGCCGCCCGGGCGCGGGGCCAGGCCGAGGACCCGGATATCCAGGCGCTCGCCGGCTGGGACTTCCACATGCGGCCGGTGGGCGCGGCCCCCCTCCTCTTCGAAACCTGGCTCGCGGCGGTCGCCAAGCGGGTCTATAGCGAGCGGATGCACGGCGTCGCCTACTCGCAGGCGCCGCACTACGACCCCGGGGTCCTCCTCCGGCTGCTGACCGTGCCGGACGGCGGCTTTGGCACCCCGCCCGAGAAGGGGCGGGACGCGGCGGCTCTCGGGGCGCTCGACGACGCCCGGGCCGAGATCCGCTCGCGGCTCGGCCCCGACCGTGCCCGCTGGAGCTGGGGGGCCCTCCACCAGATGCATTTCCGCCACCCCCTGGCCGCCGCCTTCGACCTGCCTGCCGTTCCCCGGGGGGGGGACGGCAATACGGTCAACGCTACCGGCGGCGCCGCCTACGAGCAGCAGTACGGCGCCTCCTACCGCGAGGTCATCGACCTCGGCGACTGGGACCGCTCGCTCGCCGTCAACGTTCCGGGGCAGTCGGGCCAGCCGGGGAGCCCCTATTACGACGATCTCCTCCCCCTCTGGGCGGAGGGGCGCTACTTCCCCCTCCTCTACTCGCGGAGCCGGGTCGAGCGGGAGACGGCGCATCTCCTCCGCTTGACCCCTGCCCGCTAAAGTCTCAGAGGGTTGTCTTGTAAAAATGACAACGACGACGAAAGAGGAAGTTGTGGGGCGGATTTAAGCGGTGGGTTACCGCAAACGCCGAAACGGAGGTCCCGGAATCTTCCGGAAACCTCCGCCTGGTGGAGCGTGAGGGAGAAAGGGGTGGCGCGCTTAGCGCACCGTGCCGCGGCGGAACAGGTTGACGATCGCGAGCAGGATGATGGCTCCGACCAGGGAGACGAGCAGGCCCGGAAGACTGAAGTTTCCCTGGTTGATGCTGCTCGTGCCGAAGAGCGGGGCGACGAAGAGTCCGGCGATCAGGGCGCCGACGATGCCGACGACGACGTTCAGGATGATCCCCTGCTGGGCATCCGTGCGCATGATGATGCTGGCGATCCAGCCGATCAAACCACCGACGATCAAATAGATGATGAAGTTCATGACGGTGCTCCTCCTGTAAGTCGTTCGTTGAGGTTCTCTAGTCTCGTTTAGCTGCCTTCACTACCCACTTCAGGTCTAGAGCAACAGTCGTGCCATTGGGCCCATGGAGCCGGTCCCCCGTGGGTATTTTTCCGTGGAGCAGTTCTTGCAGCTTTCGGGTAGGACTCCGATCCGGACCGACCCTGACGCGCGCTTCGAGAAGGCTGCCGAGGCGGGTGCCGCGAGCGGGATCTCGATAACGCAATGCCTTTAAAAAGAAGCACTTCTAAGGCGTCCTCGCCAAACTTAAGGCGCCGCCTGCTGCTCGTCTTGGGGGCGCTCGCCATTCTGCTGATCGCCGGGGCGGCCCTGGTCGTCAAGCCGTTCTGGCGCCTGACCAGCCAGTTCGACGACATCACCTACCGCCAGCCCTCCCGGCTCTACGCCCGCCCGCCCCGGCTCGCCGCGGGCGACCGGCTGGACGCCGACCGCATCGCCGCCGAACTCCGCGCCGAAGGCTACCGCGAGGGCTCGGGCCTGCCGCTCGCCCCCGGCCGCTACCGGCGCGAGAAGGGCGGTCTCCTCGTCCACCTGCGCCGTTTCCCCGCCCTTGGGGAGAGCGACGGCGGGCTGGTCGAGGCGCGCTTCAGCGGAGCGCCGGGCGACCCGGGCGAGAAGAGCGAGCGGGTGAGCGAGCTGCTTTTAAACGGCCACAAGGCCGACTCCGTCCTCTTGGAACCGCCGCTCCTCGCCTCGTACTACGGCGACGACTTCAAGGAGCGCCGGCCGGTGGCGGTGGGCGACGTCCCTCAGGACCTCATCAACGCCGTGCTGGCCGCCGAGGACGACGGCTTTTTTCGCCACTCGGGGATCTCGGTCACCGGCATCGCCCGGGCCGCCTGGGTGGACGTCCGCGGCCGCGGCATCCGCCAGGGCGGCAGCACTCTCACCCAGCAGCTGGTGAAGAACATCTACCTCACCCAGGAGCGGACGGTCACCCGGAAGCTCCAGGAGATCCTCCTCACCCTGCTCCTCGAGGTGCGCTACGGCAAGAAGCAGATCCTGGAGGCCTACTTAAACGAGATCTACCTCGGGGCGAGCTCGGGGGTCAACGTCATGGGGGTGGGGGCCGCGGCGCACGCCTACTTCGGCCGGGACGTGGGCCAGCTCGATCTCGGCGAGTCGGCGATGCTCGCCGGGATGATCAGCGCCCCGGGCGTCTTTTCGCCCGTCGAGCACAAGGAGCGCGCCAAGGAGCGCCGCGACTGGGTGCTCGGGCGGATGGAGAAGCTCGGGTTCGCCGAGCCGGCCCGGGTCGAGAAGGCGATCGCGCAGGCGATCGAGCTCTCCCCGGAGCCGATCGTCCGCCGGCGGACGCCGCATTTCGCCGACACCATCGCCCAGGAAGCCGAGCGCCGCTTCGGGATCACCGACCTGGCCGACGGCGGCTACACCCTGATCTCCACCCTCGACCTCCACGACCAGCTGATCGCCCAGAAGGCGGTGGATTCGGGGTTGGCAACGCTCGAGAAGAGCTGGCAGAAGGGGCACAAGGGGGGGCCGCTCGAAGCCGTTCTGGTCTCGGTCGACCCGCGGACCGGCGGCATCCTCGCCTACGTCGGCGGCCGGAACTACGGGCGGAGCCAGTTCGACCGCGCCGGCCAGGCCCACCGGCAGGCGGGGAGCGCCTTCAAGCCGATCGTCTACGCCGCCGCCTTCGAGGGGCACCAAGCGATGCCGGCCTCCTTCATCGAGGACGCGCCGCTCACCGTCCAGGCGGGGGGGCGCACCTGGAGCCCGAAGAACGACGACGGCAGCTTCCACGGCTGGGTCTCGGTGCGCACGGCTCTCGAGCACAGCTACAACCCGGCCTCGGCGCGGCTCGCCCTCCAGGTCGGCCTGCCGAAGATCGTTGCCCTCGCCCACAAGATGGGGATCGAGACCCCCCTCGAAGCCTTCCCCTCGACCGCCCTGGGGGCGGCGGCGGTGACCCCGGTCGAGCTCCTGGACGTCTACGCCACCCTCGCCCGGGGCGGAGTGCGGCCCTACCTCCACGGCCTGGAGATGGTGCGCGACCGCCACGGCAAGGCGGTCGCCGGTACCGCCCTCCCCAAGGCGGAGCGGGTGCTCTCGGCCCAGGCCGCTTTCCTCGTCACCTCCGTCCTCCAGGGGGTGATCGACCGCGGCACCGGCCGCGGCGTGCGCACCGCGGGGGTGGAGGGGGAGCTCGCCGGCAAGACCGGCACCACCAACGACCAGCGCGACGCCTGGTTCGCCGGCTACTCGCCGGAGCGGGCGAGCCTCGTCTGGGTGGGCTACGACGACAACTCGCCCACCGCCCTCTCCGGGGCCCGCGGTGCGGTGCCGATCTGGGGCCGCTTCATGGCCGCCGTCCACCCGCCCGGCGGCTACTCGACCTTCGCCCAGCCGGACGGCATCCAGACCGCGGTCATCGACCCCACGACCGGTCTCCTGGCGACCGAGTACTGCCCGACGGTGTTGACCGAGGTCTATCCCGAGGGCCAGGTCCCCACCGATCTCTGCAACCGCCACCAGGGGTGGACGAACGAGGAGCTGCTGGCTCAGGACCAGGGCGGTGCCGCGGGCCGGGAGGGGCGCGCCGCGGCGGATGCGGCGGACGGCGACCGCTCGGCGGCCCGGACCGAGGCCGCCGGCGAAGAGAAGCCCGAGAAGCCCCACCCCTTCCGCAACTGGCTGCACCGCGTCTTCGGCCGCCGGGACGACGACAAGGCCGACAGGGGGGACAAGGGGAAGGACGAGCGGGACCGTAAGGAGGAGAGAAAGCCACACCACGGCGACGATCAGGACGGATCGCAGGACGGGCCGGAGGGCGCCGGGGGGAACGGGGCAGGGTAGAGCGGATGGGATATGATGGACGGCTCTGCCCGCGGGCGGAACCGGAGTTTCATGCAGAAGCGACCCGCCATCGAAGTCGAGCACGCCTACACCCACAACCTCAAGGGGATCGACTGCCGGGTGCCGCACGGGGCGGTGACCGTCGTCACCGGGCCCTCCGGGGCCGGCAAGTCGTCGCTCGCCTTCGACACCATCTTCGCCGAGGGGCAGCGGCGTTTCGTCGAGTCGATGTCGACCTACGCCCGGCAGTTCCTCGACCAGATGGAGCGGCCGCCGGTCGACGACATCCGGAACGTCCTCCCCGCGGTGGCGCTCGAAGCCAAGAACGCGGTCAAGAACGCCCGCTCGACGGTCGGCACCATCACCGAGACCCACGACGTCCTCCGGCTCCTCTTCACCCACCTGGGCGACGTCGTCTGCCCGCGCGGCCACGGGCCGGCCCTCTCGGTCAGCCCGGAGGAGGCGGCACTGGACCTCCTCGCCGGGGCGGTGGGCGACCCGTTTCTCCTCGTCGCCCGGCTGCCGCGGCCGAAGCGCTCCGCCGACCTCGCCCTGGGCGAGCTCGTCCGCCAGGGCTTCCTCCGCCGGTTGGGCGGCGAGCGGGGGGAGGAGGTGGTGCGCATGGAGCCCGGCGAGAAGTGGCCGGCCAAGCTCGACCCTCTACCGCTCGTCCTCGGCCGGTTCCGGAGCGGAGGCAACCAGGAGGACGCGGCGGCGCGGGTCGTCGCCACGGTCGAGGAGGCCTACCGGCTGACCGGCGGCCGGGTCGAGGCGCGCGGGGAGGCCGGGGGCGAGAGCGTCGTTCGCCCCGTCGTTCGCCTCTACAGCCGCGAGCTCTCCTGCCCGGTCTGCGGCTTCGTCGTCCGCCGGCCCACCCCGCCGCTCTTCTCGTTCAACTCGCCGCTCGGCGCCTGCCCCACCTGCCAGGGCTTCGGCCGGGTGATCGGCATCGACCGGCTGCGGGTGGTTCCCGATCCCCGGCGGACTCTGGCCGAGCGCCCCATCGCGCCCTGGAACACCCCGGCCTACGAGGAGCTCTACGACGAGCTTTTGGCCGCCTGTAAAAAGCGCCGGCTGCCGCTCGACGTGCCCTGGCAGGAGCTCTCCCCAGAAGACCGGGAGTGGATCTGGAGCGGCACGGGCAAGTTCGTCAACCTGAACGGCTTTTTCGCCTGGCTGGAGCAGCGGACCTACAAGGTGCACGTGCGGGTGCTCCTCGCCCGCTACCGCTCCTACACCCCCTGCCCGGACTGCGGCGGCACCCGGCTGCGGCCGGAGGCCCTGGCCGTCCGGCTCTTCGGCCGCACTCTCCCCGAGCTCACCGCCCTCTCGGTCGAGCAGTTCCGGGCCTGGCTCGCCGAACGCCCCTGGAGCGCCCGCCAGCGCGACGTGGCCGGGCATCTGATCGAGGAGCTCGCCGAGCGGATCGAGGTCCTCCACCGGGTGGGGCTCGACTATCTGGCTCTGGACCGCCAGTCGCGCACCCTCTCGGGCGGCGAGACCCAGCGCATCCACCTGGCCGCGGCTCTGGGCTCGGGGCTGACCAGCACTCTCTATGTCCTGGACGAGCCGACGATCGGCCTCCATCCGCAGGACAGCGAGCGCCTCCTCTCGCTCCTCCGGGACTTAGCGGCGAGAGGCAACACCGTCCTCGTCGTCGAGCACGACCGGACGATCATCCGCGGCGCCGACCACATTATCGACCTCGGGCCGGCGGCGGGGGAACACGGCGGCGCGGTGGTGGCGGAGGGGACGATCGAGGAGATCCTGGAGAACGACGAATCGCTGACCGGCCGGTATCTCAAGGAGCGGCCGCCGACCTCGGCGCGGAGCCACGTCGCCCGCTTTAGGCGCGAACGGGGGCGGGAGTCGCTCGACGAGGAGCTTCTGCACCTCCCCCGGGTCGAGGTGCGCGGCGCCCGGGCCCACAATCTGAAGGGCCTGAGCGTCGATTTCCCCTTGGGCGCCATGGTGGCCGTGACCGGGGTGTCGGGTTCCGGCAAGTCGACCCTGGTCGAGAACGTCGTCTACGGCACCTACCAGCGCGCCCGGGGGGTGGTCGACGTCGAGCCGGGGGAGGTCGAGTCGCTCGTCGGCCTCGCCGAGCTGGCCGACGTGACCTTGATCGACCAGCGGCCGCTCGGCCGTTCCAGCCGCTCGAACCCGATCACCTACATCAAGGCTTACGACGAGATTCGCAAGCTCTACGCCGCGAGCCCCGACGCCCGCGCCCACGGCGTCACTCCGGCCCACTTCTCGTTCAACGTCGAGCGCGGGCGCTGCCCGGCCTGCCAGGGGACCGGGGTCACCGAGGTCGATATGCAGTTCATGGCGCCGGTCACCGTCCCCTGCGAAGAGTGCCAGGGACGCCGTTTCCGGCCGGAGGTGCTCGCCGTCCGCTTCCGCGGCCGGAACATCGCCGAAACCCTGGAGCTGACCGTCGATGCCGCCCTCGAAGCCTTCGCCGACCAGCGGCGGCTCTGCCGGCGCCTGCGCACCCTGGCCGAGGTGGGCCTCGGCTACCTGCGGCTGGGCCAGCCGACGTCGACCCTCTCGGGCGGCGAGGCCCAGCGGCTGAAGCTGGCGAGCTTCCTCGACCGCCCGGCGACCCTCGGCCGCCAGCTCTTCCTCTTCGACGAGCCGACGACCGGCCTCCACCTTTCCGACATCGACCTCCTCTACCACACCCTCCGCCGGCTCGTACAGCGCGGCGACGGGGTGGTGATCGTCGAGCACAGCCCGGACCTGATCGCCCGCGCCGACTGGATCGTCGACCTCGGTCCCGGCGGCGGCGCCCACGGCGGCGAGCTCCTCTACTCGGGGCCGCTCGAGCCCTTCCTGGACCACATCGAAAGCCCCACCGCCGACGAGCTGCGCCGGCATCTCAAGTGGCCGGTTCCCCTGGCGGCAGCATCGGCGGCATCGGCGGTGGCGCCTTGAGGAACCGGAGTTGTGGCTCCGTTCAGCTCCGAGGACGGGGCGACTGGCTGCGCGGAGCGCCCGAAGGAGCCCGCCCGCAGGATCGAACGGAGCCACGACCCTCAAGCGGTTACCCCCTCTGCTATGATTGGAGTCTCGATTCAATGACGTTCAAACCCCGGACGCTCCGGGCGGTCCGGTCGTGGAGATGATGACGAGCGGGAGCGATGAGGGTTGGTTCCTCGAATACGAGGAGCGGAGGATCGACCTCCGGGAGGGCGAGGTCACCCTCGGGCGGAGCCGCGGCTGCGGCGTCGTCCTCCGCGACCCGAGCGTCAGCCGCGGTCACGCTCTCCTCTCGGTGCGCCAGGGGCGGGTGACCCTCCAGGATCTGCGTTCCAGCAACGGCACCTACGTCAACGGCAAGCGGCTCGAGAAGGAGACGGTGGTCGAGGACGGCGACCGCCTGGTGATCGGCGAGACCGAGCTTTTCCTCCGCCGGGTTCGCGCCGGGGAGAGCGGGCCGGACGGCCCCGGCGGACGACGGATCGAGACCGGCGAGGTCAGCCTCTTCTGCCCGGCCTGCGGCCTGCCGATCCACGGCGCTGCCGGCGGCCGCTGCCCCGGCTGCGGCGCCGAGCTCGCAGGCGGCCGGCTGCCGCGGATCTCCGAGGCCTCCGGCCTGGGCGAGGTCCTGCCGGTGGGGGAGGCGCTGAGCACCGCTTCCGACTCCTGGGACCGCACCGGCTTTAGGCAACGGGCGGCGCGGGCGGCCGCCGGCTCGCGCGGGATCTCCGCCCCGGTGGGGCTGCCCAAGCTCCCGCCGGAGCCCGTTTTCCCTCCCGAGCCGGCGATGCCCGCGGCGCCTACAGCACCGGCGATATCGGCGATATCGGCGACACCGGCGACGCCGGCGACACCGGCGACATCGGCGACGTCGATCGCCGATGCCGCCCCGGCGACGGGGACCGCGGAGCTTGCCGATCCGGCGTCGACCGCGGAGACCCGCCCGCGCGACGCGAGCGGCGGCATCCGGTTCTCACCGCCGACCGCTCCGGCCGCCCCCAGGGATCCCGGCTCCCCGCCGGGAACCGAGGCCTCGGCCGGCCTGTGGTCCCGGCTCTCCGGCTATTTCAAGGGCCGGAAATCGTCCTAGGGAAGAGGCCGGGGCCGGCGCCTGTTGAAGCTCTCGATGCCCTCCGGCTTGCAGCCTCGCAGGCTCGTCGCTAGGATGATGCAGTGACGATCTCTCGCACCGAACCGATCACCTGGTCCGCCCCCGGTCCCTCCTGGCTGCGGGGGCTCGGGCTCCTGGGCGCCGCCTTCCTCGGCCTGGTGCTGCTCGTCGCCGCCTGGGCCAAGGCGCTCGATCCGCTCGCCTTCGCCCAGCAGATCCACGGCGAGAAGCTCGACTTCCTCCTGCCGGCCCCCACCCTCGCCCTCCTCGCCCTCGGGCTCGAAGTGGGGCTGGGAGCGGCGCTCCTCCTGGGCGTCCGCCGTCTCTGGGTGCTGGTGCCGGCGACCCTCCTCGTCGCCTTTTTTCTTTTCTTGACCGGGCGCACCTACTGGCTCGCCACCCACGGCGTGGCGCCCGACGCGGCCGGCTGCGGCTGCTTCGGGAACCTCGTGCAGCGCTCCCCGGCAGAGGCCTTCTGGCAGGACCTCCTGCTCCTCGTCCCCGGCCTCGCCCTCGCCTTCCTGGGACGGCGGGACCGGACCGGCCGGGTCGGGCGTCCTCCGGTGGCGCGCACCGCCCTCGCCGCCGTCCTCGCCCTGGCGGCCGTCGTCTTCGCCTGGAAGGCGCCGGACCTGCCGCTCGACGACCTGGCGACCCGCTTGAAGCCGGGGGCCGAGATCAAACAGATGTGCGCCGGGGCGGGCACCGACCGGGTCTGCCTCGACACCGTCGCCACCGACCTGGGCTCCGGGGCGCACCTGGTGGTGCTGGCCGACCTCGCCGATCCGGGTTTCCAGAAGGCCGTCGGGGCTTTGAACGCCTATGCCGGGAGCGGCCGGGAGCCCGCCGTCCAGGTGCTCGCCGACGTCACGTCGGAGCAGAAGCAGGCCTTCTTCTGGCGCTGGGCGCCCTCGTTCCCCATCGTCGAGACCCCCGGCGCCCTGCTCCGCCCGCTCTACCGCCGCCTGCCGCGCTCCTTCGTAGTCGAGAACGGCCGGGTCACCCGTACCTATCCGGGGCTGCCGCCCCTCTCAGCCCCCTCGAAGCTGGCCACCGCCAGCGCTAAGCCGGCCCCCGGCCGGCCCGAACGACTCCCAGCCCACGACGAGGTTCGACGACCATGACGTACACCCCGATCCGACGCCTGCCCTGGACCGCCGCCGTGGCCCTCCTCCTGGGAGCGCTGCCGGCGCTCGCCCAGGCGGTCCCCACCGATGCGGTGCAGAAAGACTTCCGCCCCAACGGCGACTACCTGCTCGTCGTCGACGGGAAGGACGTGCCGAACGCCGAGATCTACTTCTCCGAGCGCGTCCCCGCCTTCCTCGTCCTCACCTCCCGGCTGAGCTCCCCGGTCCTGCTCTCCGTCCGCACCCAGACGGCGGAGACCGTCCAGTTGATGAAGGTCGCCAAGCAGACCGACGGGACGGTCGACCTCATGGCCGACGCCGCTCTCGCCCCCCAGGGGGCGATCACGGTGAACGGCGAGGGCACGGTGAGCTTCACCGCCGACAAGCACGCGGTGCAGCTCAAGTCCCGACCGCCGCTCCTCGGCCTGCACCCGGCGGGCGACCTCAAGGCCTACAGCCCGCCGGTCTACGTCACCGCCGCCAGGGGTTACCACCCGGACAACCAGATGATCGCGGCCCTCAGGCGCTCCTCGGCGCCGGTGACCGTGCGGGTCTTCTTCGGCTCCTGGTGCCCGCACTGCCAGCATTTCGTGCCGCTCATCCTGCGGGTCGAGGACGAGCTCAAGGGCTCGAAGGTCAAGTTCGAGTACTTCGGGCTGCCGAAGACCGGCATGGCGAACGTCCCCGAGGCCAAGAAGTACGGCATCAACGGGGTGCCGACCGGCATCGTCTTCGTCAACGGCAAGGAGAGCGGCCGGCTGACCGGCAACTCCTGGTCCTCGCCGGAGACCTCGCTCGCCACCATTCTCTCCGGCGCCGGCGTCACCGCGACCCGGTAGTTCCGGTGGACGAGGTCCTGGCTCCGTTGGGTTCCGAGGACGGGCGACTGGCTGCGAGAAGCGCCCGAAGGAGCCGGCCCGCAGGATCAAACGGAGCCAGGGCCGAGATGCGTCTCAGCGGCGAGCGCGGCGAGCGGATCGATCCCGCCATTGTGCCAGGAGGCGTCGGGGCTCTGAAGCTCCCCCGGGGCAGCGGTCCGCGAAACCCCGAGGCCGGTCAGGGCGCCGGCGAGCCGCCAGGCGTCCGCACCGGCGAGCGCCGCTCCCTGGAGACGGCCCTGCCAGGGGGCGAGGAGGCCGGGGAGCCGGGTGAGGTCGGCGAGAGGGTGGACGTGGACCGTGCGGAGGCCCGGCGTGGGGTGGAAGGCGGGCTCGGGGTCGACGATCACCGTCCCCGTTCCGAGCGGCGGGCTGAAGAGCCGCAGCCTCCGCATCTCGGCGGTCAGGCGGAGCTGCTGGACGGCCGCCGCCGCCCCGGGCTCGGCGGGGCCGGGCGGCCAACGCCGGGCGAGCTCCGCCAGGGCCGCGGCGAGCCCGGCCGCCAGCTCCTCCGCATCCCCTGCCGTGTAGACCGCGGCGATCGACAGGCACCCCCGCTGATCGAAGAGCGCCACGTCCCGCCCCAGACCCCGGGCGGCCGCCAGAGGATCGACCTCCTTCCCGACGACCGCCAGGCTGGTCTTCGGCCCGTAGCGCACGAGCTTCCCGGGCGCCCGCCGTTCGAGATCGGCGAGCGCCTCCTCTCCGCCGTAGCCGAGGACCGTCCCTACCTCGGCGAGGACCGCTGCTTCCAGGGCCGCGTCGCCGCCCGGCCAGGCGGCGGCGGCCACGGCGGCGGCGAGCCGCGGCTCCCGCCGGACGAGGGCGGCGAGAAAGGCGGGGGCGAAGAGCGGCTCGGCCGAGGGGGACTTGAGGAGGACCGGCCGGCCGAGCGCCAGGGCAGGGAGGAGGGGCTGGACGGCGAGCGCCGGGAGATTGGCGGCGAGAACGGCGAGCACCGGACCCGCCGCTCTAGGAGAGAGCCCGCGGGCCCGGGCGAAGAGCGCCGCCGCAGGGCCCTCTCGAACTCCCCCTAGAACGGCGGCCATCCCGGCGGCCAGGCCCTCGGGGGAGAGCCGGCATAGCCGGGCGAGGGCGGGGTCGAGGGCCCGCCGCTCGGGAGAGCCGGGAGCGAGGAAAACCTCGACCGTCTCCGCCCAGGCGGCGAGGAGGTCCGCCGCGCCGATCGCGGCGAGCGCCTCCCCTCCCCGGGCAGCGAGCGCGGCGACCATCCCGCCGAGGGTCGCGGGCGTAAAGTGGGCCGCCCGGTAGACGACGCCCGCCCGCTCGGCCGGCGCGCTCTCGGGAGTTGGGACGTCGGGAGGGAGGAAGGAGTCGCCGAGCATGGAGGGATTATGACGGTCGCGGTACAGTCCTCGCGATGCGCGCCACGGTCAGCCATTTCGAGATCCCCGCCCGCGACCCCGAGCGGGCGGCGCGCTTCTACCGGGAGGTCTTCGGCTGGACGGTCGAGCCCCTCGCCTGGGAGGGGCCGGCTTACTTCCGGGTACGGGCGGCCGGCCCCCCCGCCAGCCCCACAGACGGCCCGCGACGGGAGGGGATCGACGGCGGACTCACCTCGCGCGGCGATGCGGGGGACCAGCCCCTCCTCATGATCCACATCGCGGAGGCGACCCTGGAGGAGTGCCTGGAACGGATCGCTGGCGCCGGCGGGACGGTCGACCTCCCGGCCACCCCGGTGGGCCCGGCGGGCCCGGCGGGAATGCTGGGGCGCTTCGCCCGCTTCCTCGACCCCGAGGGTAACCGGCTCGGCCTCTGGGAGGCTAACTCCGGGAGAGCTCCTCGACCGTGAGCGAGCAGCCGCGAAGCTCCGCTCCCGCGGCCCGCCCGAGGAGCCGGAAGCCCTCCCCCTCGGCCACCCCGAGGTCCTCGGTCAGCAGGTGGACGGCGGAGCCGACGTTGGCGAGGTCGAAGACGGCGAGGAGGCCGGGCGTCCCGGCCGGGGCCTCGGCGAGGGTCTCGGGGTCCAGAACCCGCACCCGTACCCAGTGGGGGGCGACGAAGAGGTCGGGGTCGCCCCCGGCGAGGGTCCGGGTGTAGCACTGGCTGGAGAGCTCGGTCATCCCGTACTCCCTGACCACCGCCGCTGCCGGCACCGCCAGGCGCGCGGCGAGCCGGTCGAGGAGCGCCTGGCGCGAAATCTCCCCCGTCCGCCCCTTGAACCCCCCGGTCTCGAAGACCACCGTCCCCGCCGGGAGCCGGAAGCGCAGATCCTGGCGGTCGAGAAAGTCGAGCCACTGCGCGAGGGCCAGGGCGGTGGTGAAGACGAGCCCCGGCCGCCGCTCGCGCTGCCGGGCCGCCGCCCAGGAGCGCGCCTTGGCGACCTCGACGCCGCGGGAGAAGGCGGTGACGCTCTCCGGCCCCCCCCAGCGGGCCAGGACGTGCTCGGCCATGAAGGAGAGGCTCGAATCGGGGACCAGCTCGCGGCCGGGGACGAGGGAGAGGATGGGGAGCGGATCCCCGGAGCTGGAAGCTAGGCAGAACTGGGGGAAGGAGGCGTCGATCGCCTGCCGGTAGAGGTCCGGGTAGGGCTGGTGATGGACGCTTCGCCCGGCCTGGCTCCCGATATCCTCCCTGCTCCCGCTCCCCAAACTGGACGTACCGCTGCTGCGGAAGACCTCGACCGCGGGAGCCGCGGCGAGGGTGAGGGACCGGAACGCGGCGGCTGGCACCGGTGGGACCTGACGCCAGGATTGGACGGTTTCGGGGGTTGCGCCGCGCCCCTCGCAGAGCCGGCGGTAGGGGGCGATATGCTCGAACTGAAAGGCGAAGGCCTGGAGAGCCAGCTCCGCGAAGTCCGCCGTCTTCCGCGGGAGCCCCAGGGACGGACAGGTAGCGGGAGATGCGCTCGACGATCATGGCGCGATTCTGTCACGGCTGCCGGCTTCGGTTATGGTAAAGTCGCTATCCAAATAGCACCTCCCTGGAGCCCGCGGACTCATGGCCGAAAGCTTTCCCTACCCGAAGAAGATCGAGATCGACAAGCCGCCGCGCCCCAAGCCGCCGCGCCAGCTGGCGGTCATCGACCAGACCGGCTGCACCGGCTGCGAGGCCTGCATCACCTTCTGCCCGGTCGACTGCATCGAGATCGTGCCCGGACCGGAGCACCCGGAGTTCATGAAGCTGGTCGAGGTCGATCTCGAACGCTGCATCGGCTGCCAGCTCTGCGCCCGCTACTGCCCGTGGGAGACGATCGACATGTGGGGGTACGAGGAGGGGGTCACCCTGGCCCCCGAGAAGACCGTGCGCTCCCTGATCTACGCCTACGACCCCGAGCAGATGCACGAGGCGGCCGAGAGCCGGACCTGAAGACGAGCGGGCCGTCCGCACCCCTTGTGGCCGTGACCTCCCCACCGCATGGCACCCGCGAGGGCGCACCGATCGTCGACCTGCTCCGCCGTCTCCGCGGCGAGATCGAGCAGGTCCTCTCCTCCTTCGAGTTCGACGAGCGCGAGGCCGAGGAGGTCCTGCAGGAGATCCTCGGCATGCTGATCTACCGCTGGGACCGTATCGCCAACCGGGAGCTCTGGTTGCTCGCCACCCTCAAGCGGACCTGCCTGCGCCGCGCCCACGAGCGCCAGCGGCGTTCCCCCGAGCGCTCGTAAACCGTTTCATCCTCAAGGTGCCCGGAGCGCAAGATTCCACTCTCTCGCGGGTTCCACCGGGCGAGGTGGACACGGACGCGGGAACGGTGGCCGATCCCGGCTGGGAGGTGCTGGCCCGGGTTGCGGCGGGAGACGTGGAGGCCTTCGCCCTCCTGGTCGAGGCCCACCAGCAGCGGCTCTTGAGGCTCTGCGAGCGCCTCCTGGGCGACCTCGAAGAGGGGCGGGACGCCGTTCAGGAAGTCTTCTTGAAGGCGTTTCGCAAGGCCGGCGAATTTCGTCCCCGCGGGCAGGTCTACACCTGGCTCTACCGGATCGCGGTCAACCACTGCCTGAACCGGCTGCGCCGGCGCCGCCTGGTGCGCTTCACCCGCCTCGCGGGCCCGGCGGAGCCCGGCGCCCCGGAATCCCCCGAAGCCCCGGAGCTCGATCCCGCGGACGGCGCGCCCTCCCCCGAGGAGGCCCTGGCGGCCCGGCGCCGCTGGGCGGCCACTCGGCGCGCCATCGAGGCTCTGCCCCCCAACCAGCGGGCGGTCCTCGTCCTCGTCCGCTTCGAGGGGCTCTCCTACCGGGACGCGGCGGCGGCCCTGGGAGTCTCCGAGGGGGCGGTCGAGAGCCGCCTCTTCCGCGCCATGCGCCGGCTCGAAGCGCAAGATTCTGCCCCCCCGCATGTTACAAAGACAGGGAGAGGATGACGGACATGAACCGCAGGATGGAAATCGACCTGATGCGCCTGCTCCACGGCGAGCTGCCGGCGGAGCGGGCGCGCGAGCTCGAGGCCCGGCTCGGCCGCGAGCCGGATCTCGCCCTCCACTATCGCCGAATGCGGCAGCGCTGGGAGGGCCTCGCCCTGCCGCCCCCCTCCCCGGTGCCGCTCGGCCTCGACCGGAGGGTGATGGCAAGGATCGCGAGCTCGGCGCGCGAGAGCGCAACCCTCTCCTGGTCGCTGGCGCCGACCTGGGTCCGAGCGGCGGCGGCGGCGGCCCTGGTCGGCGGCATGGCCCTGGGAGCCGGCCTCGGCCTCCTGCCGGCGCGGGGGAACGACGCCCCGCCGGGGACCACCTCGATGGGGGAGAGGGTGCCGCTCGCCGACAGCTACTGGTCGGTCTTCGAGGACGATGCCGCGTCCTCCTCCGGCCATGGCCTCTTCTCCTCGCCGGGCGGCGAGGAGCGGCCGTGAAGCGGTGGTGGCTGGTCCTCGCCCTCCTGCTGTCGCTGGGGGTGAACGCCGGCATCCTGGCGACGATCGCCGTCGCCCGCCTGCGGCCGGCGGCAGCCCAGAAAGCGCCGCAGGGGCCGCCGGAGAAGCGCCTCGCCCGGCTCGCCGACCGGCTGGGGCTCGCCGGGGCGGAGCGCGAGCGTTTCCTCACCCTCCAGCGCCAGTTCTTCACCGGCACCACCCGCGACAGGAAGCGCCTCCAGCAGATCTACCGCCAGGTCCGCCGCGAGCTGATCTCGGCCCGCCCGGACCCCGTTCGCATCGAGCAGCTGCTCACCGAATCCTCCCAGCTCTACCTGACGGTCGAACGTGCGGTGACCGCGAACGTGCTCGAAACCCGGAAGATCCTCAAACCGGCGCAGGAGTCCATCTTCCTCGACCTGATCGAGAAGATGCGCCCCGGCCAGGGTCCCTTCGCGCAGCCCGGCGCTCCCGGCCCCGCCTGGAACCGGGGCTTGAAGGGCGAGCCCACGCCGCCTCGGCCGGCGGCCCAGCCGTGAGCAAAAAAAGACCCCGCTGCGCGCGGGGTCAGGAGGAGGGAGGTGGAGGAGGAGATTGCCTGTCCGTGTGCTCTCTTGCCTGCTCCACCAAGGTATACGGAGGCTGGAGCCGAAGTGTTGATTTGGGCGGCCGGGCGTAGAATCCTTCTCGTATGCCTAGCGCCGTCAGCACCGCCCGTCGCGCCGCCCTGCTCGCAGCTTTCTTCGCCCTGACTGCTACCCGGGGCGGGGAGGCTTTACCTCAGCGAGGCGCCCCCCTCCTGGCCTCCCCCCTGACCCAACCCGCCCCCTCCCAGGGGGAGGGACCCAGCCGCCCCAGGAGGGGAAAGATCGCAAGTCAGTGCCTGGGCAGGCGTCCCCCTCTCTCCCCCTCCCCCTCCTCCGCTTTCGTGAGGTGAGCGGCCCCTGGGGGCTCCACTTCCGCCACCACAACGCCGGCACCGGCAACTTCTACATGATCGAGACCATGGGCTCCGGGGTCGTTATCTGGGATTACGACGGGGACGGCGACCAGGACATCCTCTTCCTCGACAGCGGGACTCTCCCGGGCTATACCGGGAAGGGGGAGGAGGCTCCCCACCCGGTCCTCTACCGCAACGACGGCGGCGGCCACTTCACGGACGTCACCGACCGCTCCGGCCTGCGGATCACCGGTTACGGCATGGGGGCGACGGCCGGCGACATCGACGGCGACGGCGATCTCGACCTCTACGTCACCGCCTTCGGTCGGAGCCAGCTCTTCCGCAACAACGGCGACGGCACCTTCTCCGACGTCACCGACCGGGCCGGGGTAGGGGTGACCAGCTGGACCACCTCGGCCGCCTTCGCCGACGCCGACAAAGACGGCGACCTCGACCTCTACGTCGCCTCCTACGTCGACTTCAGCTTCGCCAACAACCCGATCTGCGGCTTGAAGGCGAAGAACCTGCGCTCCTACTGCCACCCCGAGGACTACAACCCGCTCCCTCACCACTTCTTCCGCAATCAAGGGCGACGGCACCTTCGAGGACGCCACGGCCCAGGCCGGTCTCGGCGGTGGCGCCGGTGGGGTGCTCGGCAACGGCCTGGGGGTGATCTGGGGGGATGTCGACGACGACGGTTGGCCCGAACTCTTCGTGGCCAACGACATGACCCCGAGCTTCCTCTTCCACAACAAGGGGAACGGTACCTTCGAGGAGATCGGCCTGGCCGCCGGGGTCGCCCTCTCCGACCAGGGGGTACCGGAGGCGGGGATGGGGGTCGACATGGGCGACCTGACCGGTCACGGCCGTCTGGACCTCATGGTCACCCACCTGGACGGGCAGACCAGCGCCGTCTACGGCAACCAGGGGGGGAGCCTCTTCAACGACGTCCGCTATGCGACCAAGCTCGCCGAGCCCTCGATCTTCAAGGTCGGCTTCGGCCTCGCCTTCGGCGACTTCGACCAGGACGGCGACCTCGACGTGGTGGTCGCCAACGGCCACATCATCCACAACGTCGAGCAGTGGGGGACGGGCACCACCTACAAGCAACGGAGCCAGCTGTTCGAGAACCAGGGCGACGGCCGCTTCCGCGAGGTGGAGAGCTCGGGGCTCGACGTCATCCGCTCCGCCCGCGGCCTCGCGATCGGCGATCTCGACGGCGACGGCGACTTGGACGTCGTGATCAACAACAACAACGACCTCGCCGCGGTCTACGAGAACGTCGGCGCCCCCGGCGGCTGGCTCCAGGTCGACCTCGCTTCCGGGACCGGCAACCGCTTCGGGATCGGCGCCAAGCTGGAGGTCGAGACCGCCGGCAGAAAGCAGATCAGAGACGTCCGCACCGGCTCCTCCTACGAGTCGCAGAACGCGATCACCGCCCACTTCGGCCTCGGCAGCGCCAAGCAGGTCGACCGCCTCCGGGTCCGCTGGCCGGACGGCAAGGTCCAGATCTTCGCGGGCCTGCCGGCGGACCGGCGGGTGCAGGTGGTGCGGTAGGGCTCTAGCGCACCGCGCGCGTCGCGATCACCCGGAAGAACTCCTCCGCCGCCCCGGCGGGGTCGCCCACGAGCTCTCCCAGCCCGCCTTCCGGCAGCCAGTCGGCGGGCAGGTAGTCGCGGTAGGGGGTGTAGAGGAAGCGACGGTCGAAGAGGGCGATGATGCCGGTGTCTTTGGGAGAGCGGATGAGCCGGCCGGCCGCCTGCACCACCCGGGTCATCCCCGGCACCACGAAGGCGTACTCGAAGCCGCGCTCGAAGCGTTCCTCGTAATAGTCCTTGAGGAGCTGCTGCTCGAGCGACATCCCCGGCAGGCAGGGTCCCACCACCGCCACCGCCTTGATCACCTCGCCCGGATAGTCCACCCCCTCGGCGAAGACCCCGCCCGCCACGGCGACTAAAAGCACATCGCCGAAGACCGCCGCGCGGAGCGCCTGCAGGAGGGCCTCGCGCTCGCGGTCGCTGTCGGCCTGGCGCTGGATGAGGATCCGCTTGTTGGCGAGGCGCATCCGCCCCGCCACCTCGGCCAGGAACTGGTAGCTGGGGAAGAGGGCCAGGCAGTTGCCCGGCACCGAGTCGGCGAACTCGGCGAGCCTCGTCGCGATCCGCTCGTAGTTGTCCGGCCGGCGCTTCCAGGTGGTCTCGATCGTGGCGTCGATCACCACCCGGCGGTTGTCGACCGGGAAGGGGTTGGCGATCTCGACGAAGGCGGTCAAGCCGACCGGGAAACCGAGGAGCCCGGTGTAGAACTCGGGCGGCGAGAGGGTCGCCGAGAGGCCGATCGTCGAGTGGACCCGGGAGAGCACCCCGCCTAAGAAACGGCTGGGGTCCTTGCAGAGGATCTTCAACCGGCTGTCGCCCCGCGTCCGCTCCACGTAATGGCTGAAGGCGGCGTCCGAGACCACGAGGCCGTTCAAGAAGCGGAGGAAGGCGAAGTAGAGCTCGACGAAGCGGTCCTCGGCACTGAAAGTCTTGGTCTCCCGCTGGTGCTCCAGGTAGTCGACGAAGGCGCTGTCGAAGGCCGGCCGCAGCCCCCAGAGGAGGTCCTCGGGGAGGGGGGCCTCTTGCGCCCGCTCGTTCTGCGGCCCGTCGATCATGGCGTCGTCCACCGCCTCCTCGATCGCCTGGGCGAGCTTCATGGCAAGGTTGGCGAGCCGCATGTGGAGGTGCTGGCCGCCCCGCGCCACCGCTTCCGCCGCCCGCCGGGCGGCGGCCGCCGAGAGCTCCGGGCTGTAGTAGCCGCGGCCGCGGTCGACCAGGTTGTGCACCTCGTCGATCACCAGGAGGGTGTCCGAGAGGTCGCGGTCGGGGCCGAAGTCGGGGAGCGAGACGTAGGGGTCGAAGGCGTAGTTGTAGTCGCAGACGACCACCTGGGCGCGGCCGGCGAGATCCAGGCTCACCTCGAAGGGGCAGACCTCGGCCCACTTGGCGGCGGCGAAGACGTCGTCGGGTTCGAGCGTCGGGTGCTCCGCGAGCAGCCGGCCGGTGACCCCCGAGCTCTGCAGCTTCTGGGCGTAGTCTTTGGCGTAGCGACAGTACTCCTCGTGGCAGAGGATCTGGTCGTTGGCGCACATCTTCGCCTTGGCCCGCAGCCGGAGCGAGCGGAACGCCCCCTCCTGGTTCAAGAGCTGGAGCACCTTGACCGCCATCTCCTGCTGCAGGGTCTTGGCGGTGAGGACGAAGAGGCGCTTGTCGTGGGCGAGCGCGTACTTGAGCGCCGGATAGAGGGCGGCCACGGTCTTGCCGATGCCGGTCGTCGCCTGGAGGAGGAGGTGCTCGCCGTTCTCGACCGCGGTGCCCACCGCGGCTAGGATGTCCTCCTGGCCCGGCCGGATCTCGCCGTAGGGGAAGCTGAGCCGCTCCGCCGCGGCCCGGCGGTCGGCGGCGGCCTGGCGGTCCGCCTCGTAGGTGTGGATGAGGAGGTTCAAGCGCCTGCGGACCGCGGCGTCGAGCCCCTTGGGGTCCGCCCGCAGGGGCTCGCGCTCGATCTCGTCGCTCCCGATGGCGATCAGCACCAGCTCGGCGCGGATCTCGCTCTCCGCGTATTCGGGGAGGGCAGCGAGCATCCAGGCGTAGAGGAGGGCCTGGCGCTGGTACATCTCGCGGACCGGCGGGCTGAGCACCCCGCCCCTACGGACCGACTTGATCTCCTCGACGACCAGCGCCCCGCCGGGCTCCCGGCGCAGGCCGTCGATCCGGCCGGTGACGGTGACCGTCCAGCCCCGGTGCGGGAAGCTGTGGGTGAGGTGAACCTCCCGCCGGTAGGTGCCGTCCCCCGAGAGCGCCTGCTCCTGGTAGCGGCTGTGGATCGCCTGCCCGAGCCAGAGCCGCTCGTAGCCTCCGCGGTTCCCGAAGCCGAGGCTCCGCAGGAGCGACCCTTCGAGGAGGTCCGCCACCGCCAGGTCGAGGGTCTTTTTCTCGGAGTCGAAACGCGGCGGCATGAGGGAAGTATAACCGCCTACTACTGGCGGATTCCCGCCTCGGCTGCTGGGGGGCTGCCGGGCCCGGCTCCGTTTGGCCCCGAGGACCGGCGACTGGCTGCGCGGAGCGCCCGAAGGAGCCGGCCCGCAGGGGACAGACGGAGCCAAACCGCCCGTCTCCGGTCTTCCGGAGACGGGCTTCTTGAAGCGGGTTACTTGGTCGCGACGATGTTCAGGTTGGAGAAGTGCCAGCCGTAGGGCGGGAAGTAGGCGTTGTCGGCGACTCCCGGCAGGCCGAACTGGAGAGTGGGGGTGTTGCCGCCCACGACGCCGACCGGGTTGTACAGGCCGCCCAGAACGTCCATCACCACCACCGTGCCCTTCGCGTTGGTGATCAGGTAGTGCAGCGACCGCTGGTCGTTGTCCAGGGTGATGGTGAAGTGGTAGGTCCCGCGGCCGGAGAGGTCGATGGGGCGCTTCAACGTCGTCTCGATGAAGGGCGAGCCCAGGTCGATGACGTACTTCCCCTTGTCGAAGTTCTCGAAGCTGCCGAAGTAGAGGGTCTTGCCGAAGCGGCGGCCCCCGGCGCGGAACATGCCGACGACGTTCCGGAAGACGACGAAGTCCGGCGGATTGGCCGTCGTGAGGTCGAAGTTGATGGCGAGCGAGTGGTAGGTGGTGTTGGCGTCCAGGGGCAGCGGGAGATTGAGGACCGGATTGGCCCGCGTGACCCGGAGGAAATCGCCCGGCTGGCTGGCCAGGGTGACCGCGGTCTTGGGTCCCGGCGCCTGGGCGATGGGATACATGACCCGCGACTCCCAACGGTTGGTGGCCGGCAGGGCGCCGAGAGCGTAGAACGGCGAGTCACAGGTGACCGAGACATTGATCCCCGCGGCGGTCGCGGTGCCGACCTTGCGCAGGATGTCGGCGATCCGGATGACGCCGATCGCCGGCACCGAAATGCCGGTGCGATCCTCGATGGAGGTGCCCCTGGGGCGCAGCACGGAGAGGCTGCAGGTGGCGGGCTTGATGCCGCGATTGAAGATCTGCAGGCTGCTGGTCGCGTCGACGTTCTTCACCAGGTTCTGGACATAGACCGTCGAGCCCGGGGTGAAGAAGTCGTCCGCCGAGAGCAGCGGCAGCTTCCAGGCGGTACGGATGGGAGCCTCCTCGACCTCGAAAGAGACCTCGACCGCATCCAGGCCCGGCACCGGTTCGATGATCGCCATCCCGCCGCTGGTCACGATCGGGGTCAGATCGAGGAGCGGGTTCACTCGCGAGGTGGACGGACCGATGTAGGTCTTGAGGGTCTTCGGCGTCACACCGAGCCCGGACTTGCCCTCGCCGACGAAGGAGGTCTGTACCTGGGTGAGAGAGAGATCCTTCCTCAGCATCTCTACCTTGGTGACCGTGACGCCAGGCGTGATGGTGGGGATGGGGATGTACGACACCGTCTGCGCGTGGGCCGCGCTGCTGGCGAGGAACGTGAGGCCGAGGAGATAAAGAGGCACTCGTTTCATGCGGTCAGACTCCTATGCTGAGTTTCGGGAAGCGGATACCATGCGATCGTAACATAGGTTAACGCTCGGTGAAACCAGTCCGGCACGAGCGTCGAGGGCTTTGGAGACGCCAGAGTGGGCCGTTGGAGACGCGGAGTCGCCTTAGCGCTAGGCTAGCGACCGTTGTGAGAAGGTGTGATGACCCGAGAGAGCCTTCACAAATTGATCGATGAGCTACCCGAGGTGGACCTGCCCACTGCGGCGCGCGTACTCGGAGCCCTGCACGCCACAGCGGATCCGGTAGTCCAGGCTCTCGACCATGCCCCAGAGGACGACGAGCCCGAGACGGTCGAGGAGGCCGTCGCCGCGGCCACGGCCTGGGAAGAGCGCCGGCGTGGCGAGTCGGGTACGAGTAGACTCGATCGCGCTACTTCCGCGGGAACAGCTTCCCCAGGAACTCCTGATCCGCCTTCATGCCCTTGAGCTCAGGGCTGTCGTTCAAAGTCTCCTCGAAATCCTTCTGAAACCCTGAATCTGCCTTCTGGGCCTGCTGAAGCTCCCTGAGCGCGGCATTCTTGTCTCCGTTCAAATACTCGACGAGGCCGAGAGTCATATGAGTCGAAGGGTGCCCAGGCGCATAGCGCGCCGCCGTGCGGGCTTCGAGGAGCGCGCTCTTGGTGTCCCCCTTTTGCAGGAAGCGGTCGGCGGCCTCCTCGTGGAGGTAGGAGAGGTTGAGATCGAGCAGCCGCCGCAGCTCCGGGAAGGGCTGGGGGTTGTCGTCGACGTTGATGTAGACCGAACGGTCGTTGTTGGTGTTCCTGCCGCCCTGCTTGCGGACGACGAGCATCGAGGCCGACTGATGGCCGCGGGCATCTCCGCCGGCAGCGTCACCCGCTTTCAATGCCGCATAGAGCCGCTCCGCCAGCTCTCCGGGGGTGGCTTCGAACGCCTTTCCCATCGCCTCCGGCACCTGGGGTCCGACCAGGATGTTGCCCTGGGCCGACCAGGTCTTCCCCTGCCGGTCCCCCGCCCAGTTCGGCGCTTTCGGTCCGGTGTAGGTGGCTATACCTCCATGGGCGTCGACGATCGCCACCTGGCGGCCGTCTTTCCCCGGGAAGGTGTCGTCGGCGAGGAGCTTGGCGAGGACCTGCTGGGCGGTCAGGCCCTGGCGCAGGAGGTCGATCGCCTGCGGTCCGTAGCCGACGTTGACGTTCGCCTGGGTAGCGACGGCGCCCACCCCCGCCATGGCCCAGGGGACGACCGCGCCGACCGAGAAGTAGCGCGAGGCCACGGCGACCCCGAGCTCACCCGTAGCCGGATCTATCGCCACGATCGAGAAGGTGGAGACCGGGGGCGGGGTGTAGACGGAGTGGCCTCCGGCGAACGCCAGGGAGGCGGGGAGAAGGAGTAGGCTGAAGGCGAGCAGGCGTTTCATCGGTTCACCTCGGGAGATTTGCACTTCAGGGAACCTCCCGCCGGAGGGCGCTCTCGTGCCAGCGCCGGAGGAGGAGATGGGAGAGGCCGGAGAGGGCGGCGTAGAGCAGCACCCCGGAGGCGGCTAAGAGGGCGAGGGCGGCGAACATGCGCGGAATCTGGAGGGTGTAGCCCGCATCGAGGATGCGGTAGGCGAGCCCCGAGGCGGTGCCGCCCGTCCCGGCCACGAACTCGGCCACGACGGCGCCGATCAGGGCGAGGCCGCCACTGATCCTTAAGCCCCCGAGGAAATAGGGGAGGGCGGAGGGCAGGCGGACGGTCGCGAGCACCTGCCAGCGCGAGGCGCCGTAGAGACGGAGGAGGTCCAGGAGGTGAGGGTCGGCGCTCCGCAGCCCCAGGGTGGTGTTGGCGGCCACCGGGAAGAAGGCGGCGAGGAAGGCGCAGAGGACGAGGGCGAGCTGGACGTTTTTCACCCAGATCAAGAGGAGCGGCGCGATGGCGACGAGCGGGGTCACCTGGAGGACCACCGCGAAGGGGAAGAGGCTCCGCTCGATCCACTGCGCCTGCGCCAGGAGCACCGCGAGCCCCGCTCCGAGGACGGCGGCGGCGAGGAGCGCTTCGACCGTCACCGTCAGGGTTACGAGGAGAGAAGGGTAGAGCGTCGCCCAGTCGTCCTTGAGGGCGGCGGCGATCCGCAGGGGGCCGGGGAGAAGGTACTCCGGGATATGCCGGAGGCGCACGATCGCCTCCCAGCCGGCGAGGGCGAGGACGGCGAGGAGCGCGGGGGGCAGGAGACCCCGGAGATCCCGGAGGAAACGGCTCATGGGGCCTCGAGCGCCTCCGCGAGCTGCGCCGAGACCGCCTGGCAGGTTTGGAGATAGGCCGCGGAGGTCCGGTACTCCGCCCCGCGGGGCAGGTCCGGGGCCCGTCTCCATCGATCGCGATCTCGCCCAGGACCCGCCCCGGCCGAGCGGAGAAGACCGCGATCCGGGTGGAGAGATAGGCCGACTCGTAGACGCTGTGGGTGACGAAGACGACGGTCAGGTCCTGCCCCCGCCAGAGGGCGAGGAGGTCGTCGTTCAGCTGCCAGCGGGTGATCTCGTCGAGCGCCGCGAAAGGCTCGTCGAGGAGGAGGAGCCGCGGCCGCGGGGCGAGGGCGCGGGCGATCGAGGCGCGCATCTTCATCCCCCCGGAGAGCTCGCGCGGGTAGGCTTTAGCGAAGCCTGAGAGTCCCAGGCGTTCGAGCAGCTCGCCGGTCCGGCTGGCGGCCTCGCCCCGCGGTACCCCGAGGAGCCGCAGGGGGAGGGCGACATTGCGCTCGAGGGTCGCCCACGGCATGAGGGTGGGCTCCTGGAAGACGAAGCCCAGGGCCCGGGGATCGGGGAGGGTGAGGCGAACGGTGCCGGCGGTCGGGGCGGCGAGGCCGGCGATCAGGCGGAGCGCCGTGCTCTTGCCGCAGCCCGAGGGGCCGAGGAGGGAGAGGAAGTCGCCCCGGGCGACGTCGAGATCGAGCCCGGCGAGCGCCTCGGTGCCGTCAATGCCGGCAATAGCCGCCGGTATGGCCGACGAAGCGCTTGCCGACGCCGCGGAGCTGGACGACAGGCTCAGCGTTGCGGCTTGGACGGGGGCTGGGCGGGGACACCGGGTTTGGGCTTCAGCTGCAGGCCGACCTTCTTGTTGACGAACCGCAGGGTGTAGGCCTTCTGGAGGTCGATCGTGGGCGGGTAGACGCCGGCCTGGATCATGGAGGCGGCGAACGACCGCCAGCGGGCGTCGGTCATGGCGCCGATGCCGAGGGTGAGCGCATCCCCGGAGTCGACCACCCCATAGCGCTTCATCGCCGCGATCCCATAGGCGATCAGGCCGTCGGTCATCTCCGGGTTGTCCCGCCGGATGAGGGCGTTGGCGGGCCTGGGGTCGCCATAGAGATAGCTGTACCACCCCTCGATCGAGGCGTCGACGAAGCGCTGCACGAGATCGGGGCGGGTCTCGACGAGCTTTCTGGAGCATTCGATCGTCGTCGAGTAGCTGTCGAAGCCGTGGTCGGCGAGGACGTGGACGACCGGCTTCACCCCGGCCCGTTCGAGCGTGTAGGGCTCGCTCGTCAGGTACCCCTCCTGAATCGTCTTCTTGTCGGCCAGGAAGGGGGCCATGTTGAAGGTGTAGGGGCGGATCTGGTCGTCGGTGTAGCCGTAGCGGATGCGGAGGAAGTTCCAGAAGGTGGCACGGGCGGCGGCGGCGATCAGGATCGGCTTGCCCTTGAGCGCCTTAAGCGTGTCGTTGCCCTGCCCCGGGTGGGCGAGGAGCACCTGGGGATCCTTCTGGAAGAGCGCCGCGACAGTCGCCACGGGCACCCCGGCCCGGACGTAGTTGAGCGCCGCGAACGAGCTCGCGCCGACGTTGAAGTCGACCAGGCCGGCGGCCAGGAGCTGGGGGTTGTTGACCTGCGGCCCGCCCATCCGGAGGGTGACGTCGAGCCCGTGCCGCCGGTAGATCCCGGTGGCGATCGCCTGATAGAAGCCGCCGTGCTCGGCCTCGGCCTTCCAGTTGGTGGCGAGGGTGACGCGGTCGAGGGCGGGGCTGGGAGCGCCGAAGGCGGCGCGCGGCGCGGGAGTCAGGAACGCCGCGAGGAGCAGGAATCCGCATCTGCGCAGGAGGTGCCGGGGGCGCACGGGCGGATCGTAGCACGCGGGCGGTCGCTACCCCGGGCGGCCGGCGAGCTCCCTCGCCATCCCGCGCTCGACCGCCTCGATCAGAAAGGGGCGCAATCGCTCTGGCGGGATGGCGGGAGGGGAGGCGCCGAGCGCCGCGCACTCGATCCCAGCGTTCAAGGCTGGCGAGAAGACTGGGGAGATACCGCCCTGGCGGCTCTCGGCGGTCACGAGGACGATCGGCCCCGCGAATTCGACGAAAGCCCGGCCGATCTCGGCGCCGTACTCCAGCTGGCCGGCGCGGAGCGACTCGGGCGAGCCGTCGAACCCGGCGAGATTGGCGAGCACGACGAGCGGCCGGTTGCCGGAGGCCGCGCCGATCGCCCGCGCCACCTTCTTGGCGGCCCGGGGAGAGAGGGTGACGCCGCTCCAGGCGTCCGGCTTCGCCTCGAAGCCCACCAGGCAGACCGGATGCCCCCCAGGTGGGCCTCCCAGACGACCGCGACCTCGGCGTCGCGCATGCCGTACCAGCGTTCGAGGGTCGGATGGTCCTGATCGACCAGGGCGGCCATGACCCGGCGGATCTCGAACGGCTGTAAGTCGGCCCCCGCCCAGCCAGCGGTCGTCATCTCGCGCTCCCGCGGATCGCTCGTCGGCGCCGGCCGGGGGAAGCGCTCTCCCGGGGCCCGGTAGGTGTGCTCGTAGTGGGCGAGGAGGAGCCGGCAGGCCTCTCCCAGGTCGCGGGCGAAGTACTGCGCCGGTCCGTGGGGGCCGAGGAGCCGCTCCTGACCGCCCCTCTCGCCGAGTTCCTCCCCCTCCCGATCCCCCTCCCCCTCCCCAGCCCCGAGGACCATCGTCCCCTGCGGGGTCATGATGAGGGTGCCGCGGGTGTGCATGAGAGTCGTCGCCGCGGCGTTCCAGAAGGACTGGGCACCGGTGTTGATCCCGTGGACGACGATATTGATCTCGCCGCCCTTCCTGGTGTGCTCGACGATCCGGCGGAGGACGCGGGCGGCCCACTCCGCGTCCTCCCGGCCGCCCGCTACGGCGAACCATTCGACCGGCACCCCCGTCAGGGCGGCGAGGTCGAGGGCGGCGAGGACCCGCCGGCACTCGGGCTCGCCCAGGGCCCCGAGATCGTGGCTGGGGTCGGCGAGGAGGATCACCCGCGCCATCCCCTCCGGGTAGCGGCCGGTGAAGTTGCGCACCACCCCCACCACCAGGTTGGCGGTGTTGCCGCCGTACGGGCGGTCGACCGGCACCAGGCGGCCCGAGCCGTCCAGATCGTGCTCGGCGAAAGCGCCCGCCGGCAGGCCGGTCTGGGCCTCCTGGCGGGGCGGGGCGAGCCGCTTGACCACCTCGTAGGGGTAGACGAGCCCCCGCCGGCGCAGCTCGACCACTTTCTGGGCGTACTCGCGGAGTGGCTTCAAGAGCGCCGCGGAGGGCTTGCGGAAGCGGAGCGTCCTCTCCCCCTCCCCGGGGTTCGAAATTTCGAGCACCCACTCGCGCAGCGCGCCCCCCTCGCGGTCGGGGATGCGGCAGCGGACCGCCACCTTTTCGAGCCCCAGGCCGAAGGCGAGCGGCGACATCCGCTCGACGAGCCCCTGGAGCTCGGCGGGTTGGAGGTCGACCGGCGGCCAGGCGTAGAGGAGGACCCGGTTCCACTGCAGCCGCTGGCCCGCCGGCCGGCGGGACTGGAAGCGGCGGATGCCCGCCAGGCACTCCATCAGCATGTGCTCCAGCTCGGGGAGCTGGACGACGAGGCCCGAGGGGTCGCGCACGGGGGTGAAGTCGCGCACCTCGGCGAGGGCGAAGAGCCGCTCGTCCCGCGGGTTGCTCGCGGCCACCCCATGAAAGAGGTAGATCCCGTCTGGCGCCGGCAGCCGTTCGAGCCGGAAGTTGCCGAGCCGCCAGAGCTGGAGCCGCTGGGCCATCATCGGGTGGAGGCCGCGCTGGAGCCGGTCCTCCGCGTAGCCCGTTGCGGTATCGGCGGTATCGCCGGCCGCGCCCGTCGCGCTCGCTGCGGTCGCCCGGAAGGTGAAGTGCTCGACCCCGGAGGGGTCGGAGAGGGAGACCGCCACCCGCCGCAGACCGGTGGGGAAGCCGGGCTCGGCGAGGTGGGCAGAGAGCTCGGCGGCGACCTCCTCGGCGGTCACCGCGGTCTCTGCTGGGGGAGTGGAGCGCCAGAGATAGAGGTCGACCGCCACCTCGTGCCCGTCCGGCTCCAGCGCCGCGATTTGCTGGCGCACGGCCGCCAGGACCGCCGCGAGCTCGGCATGCTCGGCATGGGTGGCGAGCACCCGGACCGGCACCTGGTGCCGGTAGTCGGCGCGGACGAAATCGTGGCCCTCGACGGCCAGGTGCCGGAGGTCGGTCAGCGGGTGGATGCGGTAGTAGCGCCGCAGCATGACTTCGAGGATCGCCTGCTGCAGGGCCGGCCCCGCCGCCGCGCTGCTCCCGAAACGCTGGGACAGCCGGTGGTGGAGCGGCTCTGTGCACTCGACTAAAGAGCGAAGGCGCGCCGCCCGCTCGTCGGGGCCGAGATCGCCGGCAGTCAGGCGGGCGAGGTCGGCCTCCGCCGCAGCGTAAACCCGCTCGCCGGCCGCCATCAGGAGCGGCCGGTCGAAGCCGCGATAGCGCACCTCGCGGGCGAGGTCGTGCACGGCGGGCTCGCGCCCCTGGGTCTCGGCGATCATCCGGTCGAGCAGATCGCGGAGAGCCCCGGCGCCGGAGAGGCCGGTCAGATCGCCGCGGTCGAGCAGCCGTTCGAGCAGGATCAGGATGGGGGACAGCTGCTCGGCCCGGCGGCGGTGGGCGAGGGCGATCCGGAAGAGGCTCTCCTCCAGCTCCGGCGAGCGGGCGAGGCTCGGGAGCGGTCCATAGTGGGCGAGGGCCTGGCGGAGCCGCTCCAGGAAGGAGGCGGGGAGCCCCGCGCCCTCGCCGTCGAGGTCACGCAGGTAGATGGCGAGGTACTCCTCGGCGCTCTGCCGGGCGCCGGCCTCGATCTCCGGGTCCGGCTGGCCGCGGAAGAGGGCGGCGATATCGGCGAAATCGGCGAAGGTGCGGAGGATCTCCTCCTCGGCGACTTCCTGGGTACCCGCCGCAGTACCCGCAATGCCGGCGGCGAGGGCGGGGAGGGCGGCGAGCTGGCGCTCCACCTCCCGCGGATCGAAGTCGTAGCCGAGCATCAGCCGGCGCACCTCGGCCAGCCCGGCCCCGGCGGATCCCCCGGCATCGCCGGCATTGCCGGCATGGGGGGGGCTCGGTGCGGCGAGCCCGGCGGGGGCGTCGAAGCGGACCCGCGCCCCGGCCGGCGCCGGGCCGGCGTTCGCCTCGCCGGGGGCGATCCGGTGGGGGATGCCGTCGACCTCGACCCGCCGGTCCTGCCCCTGGGCGTCGGTGCGGACCCGGAAGCGGCGGCGGCCGAAGGCGAGCGACCGGCCGGTGCGGCCGCGGGGGCCCACCCGCACCTCGAAGCGGTGGCCGTCGACCTCCACCCGGTAGAGGAAGGGCTCCAGACGGAGGACGCGGAACCCGTAGCGCTGCCCCCGATAGAGGAGGTCGACGCCGTGGCCGGCCACCGGCGGGACCTCCGGCCGGCCGCGGGCCGCGGTGGCGAGGAAGCGGGCCCGGGCGAGGTCGAGCCCCGCCTCGCAGCTGTCGATCGCCGCCGCCAGGAGAGCCGCCTCGGCGCCGCGGTGGGGGAGGTGCTCGCCGCTCGCCACCAGCCGGTCGAGCCAGGCCGCCTCGGCGGGGGCGCCCAGCCCGATGCGGTCCAAGACCTCGGCGAGGAACGCCTTGTCGGTCACCCCGCCGGCGACCGTCACCACCGTCCGCGCCAGGCCGCGCTGCAGACGGTCCAGAGCTTCGGGCCGGCTGGCGCCCTGGGCGGTCAGGCGGACGAGGGCGGGCGCTTCGGGGTTCGGCGGGCTCTCCCCCTCTTCGACCTCCGGATCGGCCCGCAGGCCGGCCCCCGCCGCAGGACGGAGCACCTCGACCACCCCCGGCCGCGGGGCGAACCCGGCCTCCGGATCGAGCGCCGAGAGACAGACCTGGGCGGCATACCCCCGCGGCTCCGGCGGCTCGCCCTTGAGCAGGCCGCCGTGCGAGAGGTGGACCTGCCGCGCCGCGAGGTCGAGTCCGGTGGTCGCCTCGACCAGAGCGCTCTCCGCCGGTAGCCCCGGGATCGACTCGACATAGCGGAACTCGCCGCGCCGAAGGTCGACCTCGAAGCGGATCGTCGAGGCCCCGGCCGCACCCGGCCGGGCGAGGCCGGCGGCGGTCGAACGGAGAGCCCGCTCGAGCGCCCCCGGCAGGCCGGGCGGCGGCGACTCGGCGAGCACCACCCGGCCCTGATGGCGCAGCGTGGTGTCGATCACCCCCGGCGCCCAGACGGTGCCGGCGCTGTCGACCAGGACCGGCACCTCGACCCGCCGCGGAGCGGGTTCCAGCCGGGCGGCGCGGTCGCTCCCCGCTCGCAGACGGGGTAGACGCTCGGGAGATCGGGGTCGGGCCATGGCGACAGGATACCCCGGTCCGCGGGGCGGGTCGCGTCCTGCGAGGTTCAGGGCTCCTTCGCGGCCGCCGGATCGGGCTTGGGGGCGAGGACGCGGAGCTCTCTCGCCCGCACCCGGTAGCGGAGGGGAGGATCGAGGAGGACCACCTCGCCGTCGAGAAAGACCGGCAGCTTCCTCTTCTTCTTCCGGCGCACGTCGATCGTCAGCTCCGGGATGCACCAGGAGTCGAAGCGATCCGACCGGGTGGCGTTGCTGACCAGGGCGAGGAGGGCGAGGCGGAAGAGGCAGAGCTTGTCGGGGCAGTTGGTGATGTAGAGATAGAGGTTGCCGCTGTCGAAGAGGTTGCGCTTCTCCGGAGTGAAGACGCTCATGCTGTACTCGTTGTTGCCGACGAGGACGAAGTGGGTTTTGCGCTCGACCTTCTTGCCTTCGAAGGTCAGGGAGAGGTGGAGGGCGGGGACCCTGGGGAGCAGCTTGAAGAGCGCCACCGCCGCCGCCAGCCACTTGTTGCGCCCCTCGCGCTTCCTCTGGCGGTCGCGCTCCTGGACGACCGGCGGATAGAAGCCGAGAACCGAGGTGTTGACGAAGACCTCGCCGTTGACCTCGCCGAGGTCGAGATCGCGGACGTCCCCGCCGGCGAGCGCCTTCGCCGCCTCGGGGATCTCCTCGGGGATGCCGAGGTCGCGGGCGAAGTGGTTGAGCGTCCCCAGGGGGAGGACGCCGAGCGCGATCCCGGTTCCCGCGAGCACCCCGGCGACGCAGCGCACCGTGCCGTCCCCGCCGCCCGCCACGACGCCGTCGACCCCGGCGCGGACGGCGGCCCGCGCCCGCTCCTCCATCTCGCCGCCGGGGATCATCTCGACCGTGGCCTCGACCCCGGCGTCCCGGAACGCCTTCTCCACCCCTTCTTGCGTGATCTTCCCCGACAGGACCGTGCCGGCCGAGCGATTCACCAGGACGATTAGTTTCATAGCTCCCCCCGAATGCAATTCATGATCCCGGTCTCGCCACGGGAGCGGCGCTCCTCGGTACTGGCTCCGACCCGCAAGATCGAACAGAGCCAGTCCCCGCTCTCAGCCGAGCCGCTGCTCGACCACCGCTCCGTCGACACTGCGGCCGTCGACGGTCAGGTAGATCTGGCCCCCGGAGATGGACACAGAGATCTTCATCCGCCGGTCGAGGGCCTGGGTGAGAGCGGCGATCAGGGCGGGGTCGATCGTGTAGAAGGGGATCTCGGCGGCCCGGTGGATGGTCTGGCCGGCGAGCTGGCGGAGCGGATTCGCCGGTTGTCTCAAGGTATAGACGGCGACCCGTTCCGACTGCTTGGCCGCCCGGTGGAGCCGGTTCGCCTCGGGGAGGCCGACCTCGATCCAGGCCTTGAAGCGCCCGGCCGGGTCCATGATCGAGATCGCCGGCAGGTCGCCGTCCGACACCCCGCCTTTCGAGAAGGCGATCCCCTCCTCGTACTCCAGGCAGTAGGCGAGGAGCCGGGTGAGCAGGCGCTCGACCGACTCCGAGGGATGGAGGGCGAGCCGGAGGGGGAGGCTCTCGTACACCCCGCGGTCGGCGTCGGCCAGCTCGACGTCGAAGCTGTAGATGGTCGAGGAGAGCGCCATCAGCGTCCCGGGCCCTCGATCGTCTGCAGGTAGTCGGCGAACACCGTATTGAAGAGGGCGCCCGGCCGCTTGGCGCGGAGGAGCGCGATCGCCTCCTTGCCGGAGAACCCGAGGTGGACGAGGATCAGCCCGGCGAGGAGCGCCGAGCGGTTGAACCCCATCCCGCAGTGGGAGAGCACCTTGTGGCCGCTCTCGGCGAGCTCCGCCCCGAGCTTCGCTAGGGCATGGAGCTTCGGCAGGTCCGGGAGCTCCTCGTCGAAGATGGGGAAGTAGATGTAGAGCACCCGGTTGGGAGTGGTGGGGATGCAGGTGTCCATGTCGCCGTCGAGGTCGAAGACGACCGAGATGCCGTGCTCCTCGAGCGGGCCCCAGTCCTCGATCTTGGGCGAGAGAAACAGCCGGCCGTGCTCGTCGAGCAGAACGATGTCCATAGTCCGTCCTCCGGAGGCTATATAGATAGCATGGTGCCGGAACGGCTTCCGTCAGACCGGGACCGCGGCTGCCGCTACGATGCCCTGGCGCAGAAGCTCCTTGGCGACGAAGGGATTCCAGCGCTGGAGCTGCCGAAAGGAGATACCGAGAAGCGTGTCCCGGAGGTGCTCGAGGTAAGCGTCGTAGTGCTCCGCGCGGGCTTTGAGGCACTCCGCATCGTTCAACCTGAGCCGGTCGATCGTCCGCTGCACCGTTTCTTGCAACGGAAAGGGTAGGTCCGGATTCGGCAGGACTTCCAGGGACGAGAGCTCGAGGATGAACCAGCTGTCCTCCACCTCGAAGGGGTCGAGCACGTCCTCGAACGTACCTTTCCGCGCATTCATCAGGGAGCAGACGAGCCGGAAGTTGCTCCATTCGTAGGCAAGGTCGGGTCGCTTCTTCCGCGGGGCGAGGTGTTCGACCGTCCGGCTCCCCGTTCCCGGTGGGATGCGCACCGCGAGGTACGCGCAAATCCCGTCATAGGTCTCCCAGAGTTGCCCCAGGCACCGGCGCCAGTGGGGAGGGAGCCGCCGTGGGCTCCTCGCTAGAGCCTCCCGGCCGGGCTGCCGTACCCTCTGGTCGAAATCGGGAGGCTCTGGCTGAGGCTCGACGTGGATCACGCCTCGATTCCTGCCGCCCTCGCCCGGAGCTCCCAGCGGGGCCAAAAAGGGTCCGTGTCCTTGAGCACTTCATGAAGCCTGTGGTGGATCTGCTTGACCTGCTCGATCGCCAGATTCGGCTCGCGGAGAGCCGCTTTCGCCTCTTCCAGCGCCTGCTCCGCCTCCACGGAACGGGGAGACTTGAGGTCGAAGACATCCGATACCAGCCAGGAGTTCGCGTCGCCGCGGGGGATCCAGGCCGCCTTGTCGACTTGAACCGTTCGCTCTGTACCGCTGCCAGCGAGGTCGAAGGTGAACAGGGCGTCGTGCGCCGGGTCGAACTCGGTCTCGACCGAGGCGAGCATCAGAGGGGCGTGCGTCGCCGCGATCACCTGTACCGTGGCCGAGGAGCGCAGCTCTTTGACCACGCGGAGAAGCGCGGGGAGGATGAGCCGCTGCCAGCGTGGGTGCAGGTGGGCTTCGAGCTCGTCGATGAGGAGTACGATCCGATCGGTCGGAGTCTCGTCCCGGAGCTCGGCCGCGCGCAGATGCTCATGCCAGCTCCAGACGAGGAGATAGGCGAGGGCGAGGATACGCCGGGCGCCAGCCGAGGCGTGTGGGAGAGGGATCTCGCCGTAGGGAAGCGCCAGCGTCGGGATGTCGCGGGCATCCTGGGGTGCCAGGCGGATCGGCTTGCCCGGCTTCAAGGTTTCGTCGGCTCCGGGTGAGAGCACTTCGAGCACGCTCTCGAGGGTGCTGAACTCCGCCGAATTGCTGCGTTGCCAGGAGACCCAATCGCGCACGAGGCCGTTCGAGAGCACCGTTCCGTCCTGCGGGTTCGAGAGGCCGTCCCAGAGAGCCTCTTTGGAGAAGAGATAGCTGGAGACGAATCCCTCGGCGCGGGTCTCCCCGGCTTCCTGGTCTTCTCGCCAGTAGTTCCGCGCCGGGTCCCAGACTCCGAAGCCGCCATCGACACGCGCATAGACCACCAATCCCGGATTGGGCTTACGGCCCGCCTGGCGCTTCCAGGACCATGCCGCGGTGTCGAACTCTGCCGTCTGGGAGCTCGACCTCGCCTTGCCACGAACCAGATATGTGATCCGGGCTTGCTTCCGGTGCCGCGGCTGGGGCCAGGCCTGCTCTCCCGCCCAGGTCCGGGTGAGCGCCCACCATGCGGTATCGAGGATGAACGACTTGCCGAGTCCGTTGTCGCCGGTCAGCAGATTGAGCCGATCTGCGAACGCCAGCTGCATGTGCTCCGCTGGGCCGACGTAATCGAGCGTTAGCTTCTGCAGCATGGGGGCTCTCCCTTCGCCTTCCGGTCTGTGGGCGAGGCAGGCGGAAGTCTAGCAGCCCCAGCCGTGCAACTTTCCCTATGGTATGTTTCTCGGTCCATGCCACGCTAACTTACGGCATGGCTCTGCGGCCGGGAGGGCCCCGGACCGCTTTCGAGCGAGAGGACGGACGACGATATGAGGAAAGTCGGCATCCTGTTCGGGCAGGAAGACACCTTCCCCTGGGCCTTCATCGAGCGGGTGAACAGCAAGCGCGTGGACGGCATCGTCGCCGAGCCGGTACGCATCGACAAGCTGGCACAGGGCGAGCCCTCGGGCTATGCCGTGATCATCGACCGCATCTCCCAGGACATCCCCTTCTACCGCGCCTACTTGAAGAACGCCGCCTTGAACGGCACGGCGGTGATCAACAACCCGTTCTGGTGGAGCGCGGACGAGAAGTTCTTCAACAACTGCCTGGCGACCAAGATCGGCGTCGCCGTCCCCAAGACGGTGCTTCTGCCGTCGAACCAGCACCCGCCGGACACCAGCGAGAAGTCGATGCGGAACCTCGCCTACCCGCTGGACTGGGAGGCGATCTTCTCCTACATCGGCTTCCCGGCCTTCTTCAAGCCCCACGCCGGCGGCGGCTGGAAGCACGTCTACCGGGTCAAGAGCGCCGAGGAGTTCTTCCTCGTCTACGGCCAGACCGGCGAGCTCGTGATGATGCTCCAGGAGGAGATCGTCTTCTCCGAGTACTTCCGCTGCTACTCGATCGGCCGCAAGGACGTGCGGATCATGCAGTACGACCCGCGCCAGCCGCACCACCTGCGCTACGTGCAGAACCCGGAGCCGATCCAGCCCGCGCTCCTGGAGCGGCTCCACGGCGACGTCATGAAGCTCAACCTCGCCCTCGGCTACGACTTCAACACCGTCGAGCTCGCGGTGCGCGACGGCATTCCCTACGCCATCGACTTCTGCAACCCGGCCCCGGATGCCGATCTCGCCTCGATCGGCCGCGAGAACTTCGAGTGGGTGGTCGAGGCGGCCGCCAATCTGGCGATCGAGCAGGCCCGGAGCTACGTCCCCGGGCAGGCCCGGATCGAGTGGGGCGAGTTCGTGGCTTCGAAGACCGCGAAGACCGCCGTCAGCGTCGCCTGAGGGGAGGTCCGCATGGCGCCAGCCCAGCCGTTCACCCTGGGGATCGAGGAGGAGTTCCAGCTCATCGATCCCAAGTCCCGCGCCCTGCGCTCCCACGTCCAGCACCTGATGGACACGACGGGGGAGGGGATCCTAAAAGAGCAGCTCAAGTCCGAGCTCCACCAGTCGGTCATCGAGGTGGGGACGAAGATCTGCGCCAACATCGCCGAGGCGCGGCAGGAGGTCGTGGCGCTCCGCAGCAACCTGGCGGCCCTGGCGCGGAAGAACGGCCTGACCATCGCCGCCGCCGGCACCCACCCCTTCTCGCACTGGCGCGACCAGAAGATCACCCCCTCGCCGCGCTACAAGGAGATCATCGAGGACCTCCAGCAGGTGGCACGGGCAAACCTGATCTTCGGCCTCCACGTCCACGTCGGCATCGACGACCGGGAGCTCGCCGTCCATGTCATGAACGCGGCCCGCTACTTCCTGCCGCACATCTTCGCCCTGTCGACCAACTCGCCCTTCTGGCAGGGCAGAAACACGGGCCTCAAGTCCTACCGGAGCAAGATCTTCGACCGCTTCCCGCGGACCGGCATCCCCGATCACTTCGGGAGCCTCTCGGAGTACGACAACTACATCAAGCTGCTGGTGAAGACAAACTGCATCGACAACGCGAAGAAGATCTGGTGGGACATCCGGATGCACCCCTTCTTCGACACCCTGGAGTTCCGCATCTGCGACGTGCCCATGCGGGTCGACGAGACGATCGCTTTAGCGGCGCTCATCCAGGCGGTGACGGTCAAGCTCTCGAAGCTCATCAGGCAGAACCTCGGCTTCCGTCTCTACCGGCGCATCCTCTTGAACGAGAACAAGTGGCGGGCGGCGCGCTACGGCATCTCCGGCAAGCTGATCGACTTCGGCAAGCAGGAGGAGGTCGACTGCGTGACCCTCATCCACGAGCTCCTCTCCTTCGTCGACGACGTCGTCGACGAGCTCGGAAGCCGCAAGGAGATCGAGTTCATCCACCAGATCCTGCGGATGGGGACCGGCGCCGACCGCCAGCTCGAAGCCTTCTACCAGTCGAACAGCCTGGAGAGCGTCGTCGACCACATCGTCGAGGAGACCCACCTCGGCCTGACGGACATCTAGACGATCGAGAGAAAGGGAGCCATGGACGGACAGGCGATCGAGAAGGTCAACCTGGCGGAGAAGCTGGCGCTCTTTTCCGCCCACTTCGAGCCCAAGATCGTCGGCGAGCTGAACGGCCAGCAGGTCAAGCTGGTCAAGGCGCTCGGTCCCTTCGTCTGGCACCATCACGACTTTGAGGACGAGCTCTTCCTGGTCGTCCAGGGGCGCTTCGACATGGAGCTCCGCGACCGCACGATCACGGTAGAAGAGGGGGAGTTCCTCATCATGCCGCGAGGCGTCGAGCACCGCCCGGTGGCGAACGAAGAGGTCCACATCCTCCTCTTCGAGCCCGCCTCGACCCTGAACACGGGGAACGCCGGGGGCGAGCGGACGGTCGAGAACCTGGAGCGGATCTGATGGTCCCCGAGCTCCGCCGCGCCTACAACGCCGGCTTCACCGACGACGCCTACCTGGCGTTCCAGCGCGACCTGGATGCCGCGGCCGGTTTCCATATCGAGTTCCGTCTCTGCGAGACCCCCCTTTTCCTCTCGGACGCGCTCACCCGCGAGCTCGAACGGGCGGCGTCCGAGGTGGTCGAGGCCGTCCTCTCCCCGGACTACCTGGAGGCCTCCGAGCGGGCGGTGCCGCCGGAGCTCTCGGTGCCCGGCGACCTGGGCAACCCGGTCTTCCTCCAGGTCGACTTCGCGCTCGTCCGCGACAAGGGGGCGCCCGAGGGCTCCGGGGAGATCGTGCCGCAGCTCATCGAGCTCCAGGGCTTTCCGTCCCTCTACGGCTTCCAGTGGCTGATCGACCGCGGCTACCGCCAGCACTTCCCGGCCATGCCGGCGGGCTGGACCCCCTACTTCTCCGGGCTCGACGAGGAGACCTACGCCGCCCGGATGCGCGAGGTCATCCTCGGCTCCTGCGATCCAGAGACCGTCGTCCTCCTGGAGATCGAGCCCGAGAAGCAGAAGACCCGGGTCGACTTCGCGGTCACCGAGCGCATGGTGGGGATCGAGATCGTGGGGGTCGACCAGGTGACCGTGCGCGGCCGGGAGGTCTTCTACCGGAAGAACGGCCGCGAGGTGCCGATCCGCCGCATCTACAACCGGGTGATCCTCGACGAGGCAGCCCGCAAGGGGCTCGACTTGGGGCCGCTCTTCAAGCGCGAGGTCGATGTCGAGTGGGTCGGCCATCCCGACTGGTTCTTGAAGATCAGCAAGTTCTCGCTCCCCTTCATCCACAGCCGCTACGCGCCCCCCGCCTGGTTCGTCTCGGAGCTGCCGGAGATCCCTCCGGACTTGGAGAACTACGTGCTGAAGCCGCTCTTCTCCTTCGCCGGCCTCGGGGTGGAGGTCGGGGTGACGGCGGAGCGCCTCCGCTCGCTGGCCCGGCCCGAGCACTACATCCTCCAGCGGAAGGTCGACTATGCGCCCTTGGTCGTCACTCCCGACGGCGGCGCCAAGGCCGAGGTGCGGATGATGTTCGCCTGGACCCCCGGGGCGCCCCGGCCCCAGCTCGTCAACAACCTCGTGCGGATGAGCAAGGGGGCCATGATGGGGGTCGACTTCAACAAGGAGAAGACCTGGATCGGCGCGAGCCAGGCCTACCACGCTCCGGGGCTGTAGGCGGCATTCCTTCCCGGCACATCTCGTGCAGGTATCTCGTGCAGATACCTCGGGTGTTGCGTGGATCCGCTCCACGACGCCCCGCTTTCCCTACCGAACTGCATGGAGATCCTGATGCCGAAGGCGCCGCGCAAGAACCCGTCTGTTGCCAAATCCACCGTCAGCGGTCCCGCCCGGGGTAGCGATACTCGCGGTACTCGCGATGATCGCAGTAACGATTCCAGCAGTAACGATCCGATCCTGCGCAAGGCGGAGGGCACCAACCGCCTCGCGGCGGCGTTCCCCACCAACAAAAACAAGCCCAACGAGTATGGCGAGGCGGCGCTCAAGCCCAAAGCCGGAGCGACCCAGGAGCCGCCGGAGCGGACGACGACCGGCAGCACCTTGACCGAGGCGCAGGAGTCGCCGAAAACCGGGACCCAGGCGCGGCCCGGATTCAATCCCGGGAACGAGCCCCTCGATCGGGCCCGCGTCGATTCGAGCGGCCAGGCGCTGACGACGAATTTCGGCCAACCGATCGCCGACAACCAGAGCTCGCTCAAAGCCGGGCTTCGCGGTCCGGCCCTGCTGGAGGACTTCATCCTCCGCGAGAAGATCACCCATTTCGACCACGAGCGCATCCCCGAGCGGATCGTGCACGCGCGGGGCTCCGCGGCCCATGGCTTCTTCGAGTGCTACGAGCCGCTCGCTAAATACACCCGCGCTTCCTTCCTCTCGGCAGCCGGCAAGCGCACCCCCGTGTTCGTGCGATTCTCGACGGTCGCTGGCGAGCGCGGCTCGAGCGACACCCCGCGCGACGTGCGCGGCTTCGCGACCAAGTTCTATACCGACGAGGGCAACTTCGACATCGTCGGCAACAACATCCCGGTGTTCTTCATCCAGGACGCCATGAAGTTTCCCGATCTCGTCCACGCGCTCAAGCCCGAGCCGCACCACGGGATGCCGCAGGCCGCGAGCGCCCATGACACTTTCTGGGACTTCGTCTCCCTGATGCCGGAGTCGACCCACATGCTGATGTGGGTCATGTCGGATCGCGCTTTGCCGCGGAGCTTCCGGACCATGCAGGGCTTTGGCGTGCACACGTTTCGGCTGCTCAACGCTCGCGGGCAGTCGAGGTTCGTCAAGTTCCACTGGACACCGCTCGCCGGCACCCACTCGCTCGACTGGGACGAGTGCGTCAAGATCTCCGGCGCCGACCCCGACTACACCCGCCGCGACCTCTGGGAGTCGATCGAGTCGGGGGTGTTCCCCGAGTACGAGCTGGGCTTTCAGCTCTTCGACGAAAAGCTGGCGGACGAGCTCAGCTTCGATGTCTTAGACGCCACCAAGCTCATCCCCGAGGAGCTCGTGCCGGTGGTGCCCGTCGGTCGCATGGTCTTGAACCGAAACCCTGACAACTTCTTCGCCGAGACCGAGCAGGTGGCCTTCGGAGTGCAGAACCTGGTGCCCGGTATCGACTTCTCGAACGACCCTCTCCTCGCCGGGCGGATCCACTCCTACTTCGATACCCAGCTGTCGCGGCTCGGCGGCCCGAACTTCCATGAGATTCCGATCAACTCGCCGATCGCCCAGGCCCACAACAACGAGCGCGACGGGCTGCATCGCCAGGCCATTCCGCGCGGCCGGGTCGCGTACGAGCCCAACTCTTTGGCCGGCGGTTGTCCGTTCCAGGCCGGGTCGGCGGGGTTCGCCTCGTTCCCTGAGCCGATCGCCGCCGACAAGGTGCGGGGGAAACCTCTCAAGTTCGCCGAGCACTACGCGCAGGCGACCCTGTTCTGGAACAGCCAGACTGCCTACGAGAAGGCGCACATCGTCCGTGCCTTCCGCTTCGAGCTCACCAAGGTGCAGGTGCCCGCGATCCGTCAGCGCACGGTCTCGATGCTCCGCAATGTGTCCGACGAGCTGGCGCGGGCGGTCGCCGACGGCATCGGCATTCCTCTCCCCAAGGCGATGCCGCGGCTCGTCGACGCCAAGCCGGAGATCACGAGCTCGCCGGCGCTCTCGCTGACCTCGCGGCCCGGCGAGGGCGGGATCCGGGGGAGGAAGATCGCCATTCTCGTCGCCGCGGGTTGCGACGGCCGCGCGGTGACCGACCTGCAGCAGCAGCTGAGCGCGGCCGGTGCCGTGGTCAGACTCGTGGCGGCGCGCCTCGGCACGCTGCAGGCCGAGGGCGGTCCGCTCGCGGCGGATGCGACCTTGGAGACCATGCCGTCCGTGCTTTTCGACGCCGTGATCGTCCCCGACGGCGATGCCGCCGCGGAAGAGCTCCGCTCCCTCGGTCAGGCCCTCGAATTCCTCAAGGACCAGTATCGGCACTGCAAGGCGATCCTCATGATGGGAGCGGGGGAGGCGGTGCTGGGAGAGGCCGGGATTCCGCTCGACGACGAGAGCGATTGGGCGATCGTCCGCGAGCTACCGGCCTTCATGGCAGCGGTGGGCCGGCACCGCAACTGGGATCGGGCGATCGATCCGCCGGCGGTCTAACCGGAGGACCGACGCTCCCGACCCGGGAGCGTCGGTCGGCCGTTTCGAGGATCATCGATAGAGAAAACGCAGCGCCTTGGGCAGCCGACGCCGCCAGCTCGCCTCGTTGTGCCCCCCCTTGGCATCGGGCCGCCACATCAGCCGGTCGTCCTCATAGTCCCGGCTCGCCAGGTGCGCGGCCATGGCCGCCACGATCGGCATCAGGCTGCCCCGCCCCTCGCGCGCCCCGCAGTCGAGATAGACGCGCGACACCTCGGGCGTCGGCTGATCCACCACCCATTCGAGGATCTTGTTGCCCGCCACCCAGAAGGAGGGCGACATTACGAGCGTCCCGCCGAACGCCTCTGGGCGCTTCAAGTGAGCGTAGAACGCCGCGAGTCCCCCCATCGACGAGCCGCCCACGACGGCGCCCACGGGGCCGGGGATGAGCTTGAGCTCGGCGTTCAACGCTGGCATGAGGCTTTTGGTCACCCAGTCGAGGAAGAGGTCGATTTTCGGCTCCTCCCCCTCGAAGGGGAAGGGGGAGAGCTCCAGCACTCGTTGCTCGCCCCCATGATCGATCCCCACGACGACCGGCACCGGCCGGCCGCTCCCCGAGAGCTTCTCGACCGCCTCGTGGAGGTGCCAGCCGCCGGAGAAGGAGGGTGCGTCGTCGAAGACGTTCTGACCGTCGAACATGTAGAGGGCGAAGTGCTGCCCTTCGGGGTCGTAGGTGCGCGGCAGGTAGACCCGCACGAAGCGCGGCGCCAACCCTGGCACCGAGAACGGCCCGAGGACGTTGACGCCCCCGGCGTGCAGGCGGCCGAGCGAGCCGGGAATGCCGACCTCGACCGGCACCGGCTCCCCCGGCTGCACCTCCGCCGGCCAGTCCTTCTTGAGCAGCAGCTCCTCGATCCGATAGCCGTGGCTCATGTCGCGGAGCGCCAGGTGGCGCGCCAGGAGGAGGAGCGAGTAGTGGTTGTACTCCGGGTGCTCGGCCGTCCGCTCCCACTCTTCGGGGAGAGCTGGCGCAGGCGCTCGACGAGGAACGCCCGCTCGCGGACATAGCGCTCGAGCGACGGCTCGAGCTCGACCGCCAGGAAGGCGCCCTCCTCCTGCTCCTCGGGCGGCTCGTAGGGGACGAGGGTCGGGCGGTCCTCGGCGAGCATCTGCTCGATCCGCGCGAGGAAGATCGGCTGCGACTCGGCCAGATAGCAGGCGTGCTCGTGGACGGACCACCGGCCCGGCGACGGCCGGCGGTTGAGGATCTCTGGGGGCACCTCGCGGACCAGCGGCAGGAGGAGCGCGGGAGCGTTGGCGAGCGCCGTCAGTACGGCTTCGGGATCGTTCACGGGAGATGTCCTCGGAAAGCGTCAGGGGCGGCACGGAAAGGCGCGCCCGGTCCGCGGGGAGACTAGCAAAAAGGAGACCACGGGCGACAAAGCAGAAGCCTCCGCAGGGCGAAGTCGCCGAGGACGGGTCCCTGGCGCGAAAACAGAGCTCCGGTCACGAGCCCGCCAAAAGGAGATCCAAAAGGAGATAGAGTCGTCCCCGCCATGAGCAAGCTCACCCGGCTGTCCGCCTTCGTCCCCGTTCTTCTCGGCCTCCTCGCCGCCGGCTGCGCGAGCGCCCCTTCTGCCGCGAAGCGGCCCGATCGGATCCTCGACGCCCGCGCCGTGGCGCGCTCGGTCGTGCTCTGCAAGACGACCGATGCCGAGCTGCGCCAGAAGCTCGGCGAGCCGAGCCGGGACGGTCTCTTCCACGAAGCCCATGTCATGAGCTGGCTCATCAGTACGGAGACGCTCAACCGCTACCTCGCCGTCCTCCTCGACGCTCGGGGCGTGGTCACCGACCTTTACTGGGATATCCCGACCGAGATCCCGTGGGTGCCGACGGATCAGTGCCGCGGTCGGTGAAGAACGTCGAGATCGAAGAGTAGCGCCGGCTGGCTGGGGCGCCAGCCCAGCCGTTTGGAGGCGTGCTCCGCCCGCTCCCGCTCCATTTCCCCGCACCGAGAGTCGACGTCGGCAAACTCCGTTCCGCTGTCCCCTCGTTTTACGACCGCTGCCAAAACTGAGTGGCAATGTCCCGGGACTCTGTTCCGCGTTCGCCGGACTTGAGAGCCAGGTAAGGAGAAGACGTCTTCGCTGCCTGGACTCCGTCTCCGGTGCCGCACCGTCGATGTCGAGTCCCGGGACCGAGATGTCGAGTCCCGGGACTGAGAGTCGAAGTCTCCGGACTGAGAGTCGTCGTCCGGGGACGACGAGTCGCCGTCCCGTCACCACGGTTGGACTCCAGAGTTTAAGACCGCCGTCCCGGGGCTGCGCTCTCAAGTCCCGGTACTGCGACTCAACGTAGCGGGCCGGAGACTCCGAGTCCCGCGCCTCCGACCGCCATCCCGGGACCGCGACCCTTGGCCGGGGGACGGCGATTCTTCGTCCCGGGATCACGACGTCGAGTCCGGGGACTGCGACCCAGAGCCGCGGGACGACGGTCTTTCTCCCTGGCGGAGGACCGAAGTCCCGGGGCCCTGAGCCCAAGTCCCGGCGCTCCGTCATCGAGTCCGGTCCCGAGACCCGCAAGAGCGGCAGCCAAGGCTTTGTCCAAGTCTCTGTCTTCAAGTTTCGGTACCGAGAGCCGAGATAGCGGTCTCCGGAAGCGTTGTCGGGGGCCGCTGTCTTCGAGTCGCGGTACCGCGAGCCAGGATGGCGGCGCATCAAGGCATTGTCCCGGTCTTTGTCTTCGAGTCTCGGTGCCGAGAGCCGAGGTAGCGGCACCCGGAAGCGTTGTCCACCTCCCCAGGCGCCTGGCACCTTTTTGGCACCTTTTTGGTACTCTGAGCAAGTGCGGCTATTACGAAGTCGGCGAGACCTCTTGGACGACAGACTAACTGCCACGACTGGAGCTACCCACTGACCGCCATGCTCCCTCCGGCATCCCCGTTCCTGGTTGAGGAGTTCGAGCGCCTTAAGCGCAAGATCTGGGAGAGCTTGATCGAGGCCGACGTCCGGGCCCGCTACTTCGCCCGGCTCCCTGAAAAGCCGGGCCTCTGGCAGAGGGTGCTGGCCGCCGTTGACGGGCGCTCCGAAGAGCCCGCGGCGCGGCTCGCCGCCCTCCAAGCGAGGTGGAGTTCCCTCCTCGAGCGCTATGAGCTCCTGTGGGACCAGCTGTCCGTTCAGGACCCAGGCGAAGTCGATCGCTATTGGCGCGCCCTACAAGTGGAGCACAGGACGCTGATTGAGGAGGAAGCCGAGCAGTATCGGCTCAACATGAGGCTAGCAGTAGAGTGCGAAGTCGAGGCCCTGCAGGCCCGTGGCCGCCTGGAGGCCGAGAAGGCCCGCATCCTGGCCGAGATCGAGAGGCTCCGAGAGGAGAGCAAAAAGCCGCAGGATTATGGTTCTCCGACCCTTAACTACTACGAATCGGAGGCTCTCCGGGAGAGACTCGATGCCTTCGAGGCGAAGTACAGGGCCTTCGGGGGTACGTTACCCGCCGCGGAAGAGTAGGCCGCGACTGTGGCTCCGCTCGCGGTTGGTCGGCGGCAAGGCCTCTGCGCACTTCGAAATCCGTCTATCCGCCCACGGCGAGGTAGTCGCCGTCCTCGACCCAGTCTAGCCTCTCTAGTGGCGACTCCTGTTCCGTCCAACGACGAGCCTAATGTTGTCAATCGGGTTAATTCCGCCATTCAAAAATTTCAACACCACCTTCTGCCCGGATAGCAATTGACCTATCAGCAGTTCCTGCATCGCCTCCCGGACCATTAAAAGAACAGAGCTGACATTGACGCAGGCATAGATCTACTTTCCTCACAAGGACTGGTGGTACTTTCACCGGCCACGCGTCGTCGAGTCGCATTTGGCGCGACCGATGACCGGCCGGACACTGGCGACCCCTGGCTAACCCGGAATTGCAGCGGACGGGCTAGATACTGGTGCCAAAGGATATAGAGATCAACCGAACCTACCGAACGGCTGGCACCCGATAGCAACGTTGACGCTGATCCTGAATTAGAGTAGAGTGCCGGTAAGTTAGACTGAGACAGGAAGATAGATCTATACGAGCCGCAGTGGCAGATGTCTCCAACCGCCAAAAGGTGACGCTAAGGCATACAGCCGAGCGATGGGTGCTGTCGGTCACACATAGGTAGGCGTAGCTACGCGCTCCCAGTAACGAAAGCCAAGAAACCCACACTTATGCCAAGCCCACCACCAGAGAAACCTTCACCACAAATCGAACTGCTCCGCGCAGCCTACGCGGCCTTCAACGCGCGGGACATTGACGCCGCCCTCCCCCTCATGACGACGGACGTGGCTTGGCCGCGAGCGTTCAAAGGCGGTTTTGTCCGCGGTCCCGACGAGGTCCGCGCTTATTGGACGGAGCAGTGGAGCGAGATTGACCCGACTGTGACGCCGCTGGCCTTTCACCCGGAGGACGCCGGGCGGATCTTGGTCGAGGTGCATCAGGTCGTGCGCGACATGGCTGGAACCATTCTTGCCGATGAACGCGTTGGTCATCGTTTCACCATTGAGCATGGCTTAATTCAAGGTATGGAGGTCTGTTCACTTCCATCGGATAACGGTTTTAACGAGGCGAAGGCAAAGACATGACAACCGCAACGCTTATCCTGCGCTGCGCGAACGGCTCCGCGTGTCACGCTGGAAACTCGATGATCCGTTCCTGCGACGCCTTCGTGATAAGGCTGCCCAACACGCCGATGCAGGGGACGCCGCTGTGCGGCGCCGCTGATCGGCAAGTCCTGGACGGCCGCCCGAGCCGGCGCCGCCGCTCGCGTTCTTGTCCACCTCGATCGAGATCGCGTAGTCGACCGCGCCGTGGTCCCTGATCGGGCAGGTCCACAGCGTCTACACCTTGCGCACGGGCCCGGGGTACCGGGCCAATGTCGCGTCGCTGGTGAGGAGGGTGATGCCCTCGCTTAAGGCCTGGGCCAGCAGCAGGCGGTCGAAGGGATCTTTGTGCAGGAGGGGCAAGACATCAACGCTCACCGCGTGCTGGCTGGTAACGGGCAGCTCTACGTAGCCGTTATCAAGCAATCCCCGGCGTAGTAGGCGAGGCTCGACGCGGAAGTCTTCCCGTCCCAGGGTGCTTTTGATGGCGATCTCCCACAGGCTGGCAGCGCTGAAGATAAGCTCGTTTCGCGGATCGTTCAGGAGCTTGCGCGCCGCCGCGGAGAGCCGCTCGGGCTGGCCGGCTGCCCAGAGCAGGAGTTGGGTGTCCAGCAGGAGCTTCACTCTCCTGTCCCGAACAGGACCGCGAGCTCGGCCTCGCCCATGCGGTTGAAATCCTCGGGCACGGCGATCTCGCCCGCCAGAAAGCCCAGCCGTTGCGGCTCCGGGGGGGCATCCAGGGCCGCCACCTTCACCAGCGGCTTGCCCGCCTTGGCGATCACGAACGCTTCGCCCTTGACGGCTTGATCGACCAGCTTCGAGAGCTGGGTCTTGGCTTCATGGATGTTGACGGTTACCATATTCCTCCCAAGACTAAGTTGGCAGGACTAAGTCTATTCCGACATCCTCCGCTCGTCAAACCGGGAGCCATTGAGAACCGGCGGTCCTCCGGGTGCTCGGCCGTCCGCTCCCACTCTTCGGGGGAGAGCTGGCGCAGGCGTTCGACGAGGAACGCTCGCTCGCGGACATGGCGCTCGAGCGACGGCTCGCGCTCGACCGCCAGGGAGGCCCCTCCTCCTGTTCCTCGGGCGGCTCGTAGGGAGCGAGACTCGGGCAGTCCTCGGCCAGCATCTGCTCGATCCGCGCGAAGAAGATCGGCTGCGACTCGGCAAGGTAGCAGGCGTGCTCGTGGACGGACCACCAGCCCGGCGACGGCCGGCGGGCTCGGGGGGCGGCAACGGCCGGCTTTAACAGCTCAGTTCGCCCCGGCCACCCGCAGAAGAGGGTTGAACCACTGGGCGAACAGTTGGCTGACCTGGGGGAACTGGGAGACGAGCACGCCGAGGACGGGGATCAGCCCGTAGGTCGAAATGTTGAGGAAGAAGTGCCGGTCGAAGGTCACCTCGCCTGCATCGGTGTTGCCGATCGCGCTCAGGGTGGGATTGCGATCCATCTCGACGAAGACCCATAGGGTTACCGCCACGGCCACCAGGAGCGCTCCCCAAATGCCAAAAGAGAGGAGTTGCTGCGGCTCAAAGGCATAGGTCCGCACCGCGGCGAGGGTCAATAGTCCCGAGGTCATGCTGGCCAGCAGGGCGTTACGCATGTGGCCGAGCACTGGGCGCAGGTACGCCACCAGCCAGAGCGCAAAGAATTCGTCGATCTCGGCGGTTTTTTCCTTGGCGATCTCGCGGCAGGTTTCGGAGAAGACTTTGTTGATCTCTCGGCGGAAGCGAATTTCTTTGGTGAGCGAGCCCCGCCGCTCCTGTTCGAAGACCTTCTCCAGGAGCCAGCGGACCTTTCCCTGGCGTCCCACGCGCCAGAACAAGGGCAGTTGGTCGATCTTCTCCAGCTTTCCGACGGAAAGGATGAGGGTCTTAAACTTCGGCATCTGCCATCCGAAGGAACGCATCGGTTTCCAATCAACGTCACCCGAGATGCGGTGGAACGCCGCCATCAGGCGCGTATGGCCGAGCCGGTCGAGGATTCGGCTCAGTGTCAACCATAGCCAGACGAATTGGTAGAAGGAGACGGCCGCCAAGCCCAGAGAGGAAAGGATCCCGAGGAGGAAGATCCAGCCGTAAAGCCTGGTCTCCGCAACCGGTTGGACGGTGTCGAAAAGGAAGATCGCCGAAGGGATGATGGCGAGCACGAGCGCCCACCAGAAGCGGCTTCCTTCTGGCGGCAGGGTCCTCTGCACCAGGCGGTCTAAGGGTTCGGCCATCTTGCCGCAATTTAAGAGTGGCGGCTCGCAGTATTCGGTCAGAGGCCAGGGGATCGCCTGGCGGGCGATCAGCCGGCGCCGCTTGAGCTCGAGAAGAGCCCAGGTGTAAAGGGCGGAGGTCCACAGGGTAAGCCCCACCAGTGGCGAGAGACCACTTGCGAATCTGTGGGCCCGCAGGTGGAAAAAGGTCGCGCCGTTCGCTGGCATCCATAGCTGGTGCAGGACCCAGGAGAGGAGGAGGGTTCCAATGGCACCAGCCGGCACGACTAACCAGACTTCGTGCCAGGGCAGCCCCGTTGAAATTTTCTTGGTTACGACCGCCCATTTCTCCCGCCAGGGTAGGGCCTTCCAGGCTTTACCCAAGCGCCTGGTCTTCCAGCGTGCGGCGCCCCAGAACAAGAGAGTGTAGGGTATCCCCAGGGCGCCGGCCGCTAGCAACTGGGGTAGGAGGTCGGCAGCGACGGGCAAAGTACCGATGGCGATCAGTGCCGCCCCCAGGAGCCAGAGCACTGCCCAGCCGAGAGCCAGCAGGCGGGGAGTCGTCCGGTCCCGGTTGCCCTTCTCGTCGCGCAGATCCACTGGCGGCGCGACGCGACGGAGCCAGAAGGCGAGCAGCGCCAGCAGAATGATGAAGGTGATGAGCGGCATGTCGATCTGGTCCGTCAGGTTGGGATGACCCTCCTCGGGGCTCTGTGCAGTTGTGGCCGCAGAGGTGCTGCAGAAAGGGAAGGGCTCGGATACGGGGAGGCTCGCGAGCGGCCATAGGGAGCCGTTGCCGACCGCAGCGATCCACACTTTCGGCTCTCCCGATCTCTCCGCCGGAACGGCCTTGGAATCGAGCGAAGCCTGGACGGCGCGGAAGATTCCCTCCTCGAATTCACTCTCGAACTGCCGGCGGAAGCGATGCTCAGGACCCCCTAACATCTGGCGCCAGCGCGGGCCCTCGGTAAGGAGAGGGAAGCTGCTCAAGATCAGCATGCCGTCCAAGTCGGCGCCGTACTGGGGATGCGCATAGAGCAGGTCGTTGCCGAGGCTGAAAAGCACTGCATCGGGGAACAGGTTACGGCTCAGCTTGGCGAGAAACATGCGGTCGCGGACATTGGTCGCGAGGATGCCGATTCGGCGAATACCGTCTCGGGAGACCGCGGCGAGGAGATTCGAGATCGCGAGCTGCTTACTGCGCGGGGTGAGAGTGCTCCACTCCGGAATAATGTCGACGGAGTCTCCGTTTTCCGCGAGGCTTAAATCGAGGGACGTCTTGGGAACGGCGAGGACTGGCTTGGACGATTCCGCGCTCTGCCCTCGGCCGGCAGTCTCAGATTCCGTCCGTAATCCGGAAAGCCCGCTCGGGAAGGGCACCTGGATGAGACGCTGCGCATACTCCTCCCCAGACCCCCGGAAGCTGTAGCCGGTATCAGACTCGCTCAGCAAGGCGATCGGCTGATTCTTCCATCCCAGGCCGTCGAGGAACTCCAGGCCCTGCTGGAGGAGGATATCGTCCGGCACGACGCTGCGGCAGAAGGTGGCGGGGCCCACGTCCTCAAAGAGGTCCTCCAGCTTCGGCGCGGTGGCCGAGCCGGTCATGATCTTGAACGTGAACGGCGACTTCTTATCTCTTGTCTCGTTCTCTCGCCAAGTGAGAATCGCCAGCCGCAACGACTCTGCCGAGCCCGAGAAGGAGGGCCCCACGATCCGCACGATCGTGTCACCCGGCGAGGCATCCCGAAAGGCGGCGATCAGCTCCAGGGTATTGGCGAAGGCCGCTTTGTGAATGCCGAGCTTCGAGGTCTCACCGATGAGAAAGACTGCGTTCAGCCATCTGCCGGTATTGTCGTCCCGGCGGAAGAGAAGTACGCCCGGAACCTTTTGGTAGGTCTTGTCCCGGCTCGCCGCTTCATCCTTCTTCCAGGGCAGCCAGAGCCGATCGAGCAGATAACCTGATTCGGCGAAGCCTTCCTGGATAGCGGCCAGGGCCTGGTCGGTGTTCGCGGCGAGATCGGAGTCGAGCGGATCCGGGACGAGCGCGATCGTGAACACGAGGGCGTAGTGGTTCTTGCTCGCCATCTTGGCGATCGGAAGGATCGCCGAGGCGTCAGTCGTCCCTCTGCGTTCCCGTTCCCCCTTGAACTCGAGATGCTCCTTGCGATCACCTGATGCGCCTACCGTCTGGAGATCCAGGGTGAGAGCCTCCTTCTCGGGTTTCGGACCGTCCAGGCCGAAGAACTCCTGATAGAGGCGGAGCGGCTCCTGCCATTGAGGCTTCGGTTCCACCGCCGGCGTCGTCGAGTCTGAGACTAGGGGTGTGGTCGTACCGGTTTCGGTTTTCGGCAGAACGACCGCCGTCGCCGGTGAGGGGGATGTCGGCGTGGAGCTCGGTCCCCGCAGGATTGCCATCACCGCCAGGATGGCGATGAGGATGGGGGTGCCCTTCTCTCGCATACCGAGTCCCCTTTCACGGAACGTTCTCTTAGGTAGTTATCGAAAGCTACCCGAGAGGACAACCTGATCCGGGCGAAGCCGGATGGAAAGAGAGACGGACGTGAGGATGAAAATCACTCATCTGCGGACGATCTCGATCCGCAGAGCGCTCGTTAGCGCCGGGTATAGTACTCGGATTCGGTCTCTTACCCCGGCGGCAGGGCGGCCAGGCGGTCGAGGAGCTCGCGCACCGCTTCGGGATCGCGGAGGGAGTAGGCCGCGGCGGTCTCCCGCGGCAGCTCGCTGTCCTGAGCGACGACGATCCCGACGCCACGGCCGCGGAGAGCCCGGAAGGCGTCCTCGTCGGTGATGTCGTCCCCGACGTAGAGCGGCACCAGGCCCGGCAGGTTCGGCTCCGCCCCCGGGCGATCGAGGCCCCACTGGTCGAGAATCCAGAGGAGCGCCTTGCCCTTGTCCCAGTCGAGGGCCGGGCGGAGCTCGAAGAGCTTCTTGCCGAGCCCCTTCTTGAGGGTGGGATGGGCGGCTAAAGCGGCGTCGACCGCGCGCTCGATCTCCGGCAGCCGCTCCTCGGGGGCCAGGCGGTAGTGGACGGAGAGGGCGAAGCGCTTGGGCTCGATCCGCACTCCCGGGACGCCCGCGAGATCCTCGCCGAGCCGCGCCGCGGCCGCCTCGATCGCCTCGGGGATCTCCGGGCCGACCTCGTGGCGGAGGCCGTCTTCGGCGATGTCGGCGATGTCGGCGATGCCGGCGATATCGAAGCCGTGGCTGCCGGCGTAGACCAGGCCGGGAAGGCCGACCTTCGCCGCCACGTCGTCTCTCCCGCGGCCGGAGAGGATGGCGACGGGGAAGCGGGCGGCGGCGCGGAGGAGGGCCTCCCGGGTCGCTTCAGGGAGGGTCGCGAGCTCGGGGGTGGGGGCGATCGGCGCCAGGGTCCCGTCGTAGTCGAGGAAGAGGGCGAGCCGGGCCCCGGCCAGACGGCGGACGATCTCGTCCCAGTGGGCGAGGGCGTCGGGCGGAGCGATGCCGGAGGTCACGGGGAGGGGATGGAGCGCCGGGTACTGGCTCCGTTGGGTTCCGAGGACGGGCGACTGGCTGCGCGAAGCGCCCGAAGGAGCCCGCCCGCAGGATCGAACGGAGCCAGTACGGAGGGCCAGGGATCAGGCGTCAGGAGTTCAGACATCGACCCAGCTGTCTTCCAGGTCCATGGGGGGGAAGTACTCCTTGGGGGTGCGGAAGTCGTCCGGGACGGTTCCCAGGGCGGCCCGCAGATAGTAGTCCACCCACCAGAAGATGTCCTGCTTGCGCAGAAGATCCTGCATCAGCTCCATCCGCCTCCGGCGCTCGCCCTCGTCCATCTCGAGGGCGGCGTGGAGGGCGTCGGCCATGCCCTCGATGTCGTGCGGGTTGACGAGGAGGGCGCCGCGCTGGAGCTGGGCCGCGGCACCGGCGAATTCGGAGAGGATGAGGACCCCGCTCCCCTCCAGCTGGCAGGCGCAGAACTCCTTGGCGACCAGGTTCATCCCATCCTTCAAGGAGGTGACGAGACCGATCCGCGCGATCCGGTAGAGGGCGATCAGGTCGCGCCGGCTGAGGTTCTTGTAGTGGTAGTGGACGGGGACCCACCCGGCGGTCGAGTACTCGCCGTTGATCTCCCCCACCAGGCGCTCGACCCGCGCCTTCAAGGCCTGGTACTCCGGCACCCCCTCCCGGCTGGGCACCGTCATCTGGAAGAGGACGACCTGCTCGCGCAGCGCGGGGAAGCGTTCGATGGCGTTCCGGAAGGCGAGGAGGCGCTCCGGGATGCCCTTGGTGTAGTCGAGCCGGTCGACCCCGAGGACGAGCTGGCAGGGGGCGATGGCCCGGGTCAGCTCGGCCATCCGGGTTTCGACCTCGGGCGAGCGGGCGGTCTCCGCGAAGGCCTCGTAGTCGATGCCGATGGGAAAGGCGCCCACCTTCATCTCCCGGTCGCCCACCCGGACCCGGGCGACCGGCTGGTCGCGGGTGATCAGGACCTCGGGGACCAGATGCTCCAGGCAGGTGAGGAAGTTCCGGCGGTCGCGCGGGGTCTGGAAGCCGAGGAGATCGTAGGCGAGGAGGGCGCCGAGGATCTGGGCCCGCCAGGGGAGCTTCAGGAAGACGTCGAGCGGCGGAAAGGGGATGTGGAGGAAAAAGCCGATCTTGCGCTCCGCGGCCTCGGTCCGCACCATCTCGGCGACATGGATCAGCTGGTAGTCCTGGACCCAGACGAAGTCGTCGTCGTCGCTGTGGGCGATCACCTCGTGGGCGAACTTCTGGTTGACCTCTAAGTAGCTGTACCAGAAGGCGGGCTCGAAGTTGCAAGAGCCGGTCTGGTCGTGGAAGAGGGGCCACAGCACGGCGTTCGAGAACCCCTCGTAGAAGCCCTTGACCTCGTCCTCGTTCAAGAGGACGGGGACCAGCTCGTAGCCGCGCTCGCGGAAGCCCTCCCCGAGAACCGGCTCCCAGTCGCCCCCCTTCTCCAGGGCGAGCCCGGGCCAGCCGATCCACAGGCCGCCGCGGTGGGAGAGGACCGGGGCGAGCGCGGAGACCAGCCCGCCCGACCCGCCCTTGAGGCTCCAGCCGCCGGACGTCCGTTCGAGGACCACCGGCAGGCGGTTGGAGACGACGAGGAGCCGGCGGACCTGGGGGCTCAAGTGGGGGATCCGCTCGCGGAGCGCGAAGTGTCCTTCATCAGAAGCTTTACCTGTGCACGCTCCTTGCCAGGACGCGCCGGGCACCGGCTCCAGTTGACGCCCCGGGGGAGCGGGTTTATCGTGCCGGCAGACCTACTTGTGAGGAGGGGTGAGATGGCGGTCGATCAGCACCTGCAGCCCGGCGAAGAGGTCCTCTACCGCGCCCACCCCAGCCGCGTCCCCCTGATCCCGCCGCTCGCCGGGGTCGTGCTGCTGGTCGCCGCCGGGATCGCCGTCTCGCGCCTCGTGGCGCCCGAGAACCGCAACCTTACCTGGATCGGCTTCGCCATTCCCATCCTCCTCCTCCTGGGGGTCGCCGGCATCCGCTACCTCCACCTGATCTCCCGCGAGTACATCCTCACCAACCAGCGGCTCATCCAGCAGGAGGGGCTCCTCGCCAAGAAGTCGATCGACTCCTACCTGGGGAAGATCAACAACATCGAGCACTCGCAGACCCTTCTCGGGCGGCTCTTGGGCTACGGCACCTTGAAGATCGACACCGCCAACGCGGACGAGCCGTCGCTCTTCCCCAACGTCGCCGACCCCCTGGGGTTCAAGCGCGCGGTCTCGACCGCCGCCGAGTCCTACCGCACCGCCGGCAACCGCCCGGCCGCCGTCGCCGGCCCCGCCGGCCCCGCCGGCCCCGCCGCCGCCCCCACCGCCGCCACCGGTGCCGAGCGGTTGCGCCAGCTGAAGGCGCTCCTCGACGACGGCCTCATCAGCCAGGCCGAGTTCGACGCCAAGCGAAAGCTGCTGCTGGAGGAGATCTAGCGGGCTGAGAGCTCCCGGACGGGTTTCGGAAGCTTCCGGAGCGACCCTGCTACAATCCGCGCCCAATTCCCGGGAGTCCTTCCCGGCGCGGACGCCGCCTCGGGCGGCACTCTAGGAGAGCGTGCGGCCCCGGGAACGGTTCCGGCCGCTACAGAGAGGACGCCATGCCTGAAACGCCTGTGAGGTTCGAGACGCCGTCCGGGACCCCCGTCGCAGTCGCACCCCTCCGGCCGGCCGCGAGTTGGGGCCTGCCCGCCGCCCTGGTCCTGCTGATCCTCACCCTGCTTTTGGTCTACGTCCGGCTGGAGCCGCCGGCGCCCAAGCCGGCGAGCGCGCCGGCTTCAGAGTTCGCGGCCGGCCGGGCCCGAGCGGTTCTCGCCGAGATCGCCGGCGACGGCCGCCCCCACCCGGTGGGGAGCGCCGCCGATACCGCCACCCGGGAGCGGGTGCTCGCCGTGCTCCGCCGGGCGGGGTACGAGCCGCGGGTCGAGAGCGGTTTCTCCTGTGTCTCGTGGGTCAACTGCGCGCCGGTCCAGAACGTCGTCGCCGAGCTGCCCGGCCGCGAGCCCGGCAACGCCGTCATCCTCGCCGCCCACTACGACTCGGTGGGGGCCGGCCCCGGAGTCTCGGACGACCTCGCCGGCGTCGCCAGCCTCCTCGAGGTGGCGCGCATGATGAAGGCGGAGCCGCAGCCGAGGAACTCCCTGGTCTTCCTCCTCGACGAGGGGGAGGAGGCGGGGCTCCTCGGGGCGCGGGCGTTCGAGGACGGTCCGGAGGCGGCGCGGATCAAGGTCGCCATCAACCTGGAGGCGCGCGGCACGACCGGCCCCAGCCTGATGTTCGAGACCGGCGCCAACAATGCCTGGCTCCTGCCGCTCCTCAAGCTGCCGCATCCGGTGACCAGCTCCATCTTCACCACCCTCTACGAGTTCCTGCCCAACGACACCGATTTCTCGGTGTTCAAGCGGCACGGCCTCTCGGGCTTCAACTTCGCCTTCATCGGCGGCGCCGCGCGCTACCACAGCGCCAAGGACGACCTCGCCCACATCTCGCCGGCGAGCCTGCAGCACCATGGCGACAACGCCTTGGCGACCGCCCGCGCCCTCGGCCAGGCCGACCTCACGGCGGCGCCGCGCCCCGGCCGGGCGGTCTTCTTCGACCTCCTCGGCAGCTCGATCGTCTGGTGGCCGGCCGGCCGCGGACTCCTTCTCGGGGGAATCGCCATCCTCCTCGTCCTCGTCGCGGCGGTCCGCCTCTTCGCCGGCCGCCGGCTGACCCCCGGCGGGCTCCTCCTGGGCGCCCTCGCCGTGCCCCTCATCCTGATCGCCACCGGCGTCGTCGCCTTCGCCCTCAGCCGGATCTTCCAACTCCTCGGGCCCGGCCTCCGGGTGCCCTGGCCGGCCCGCGCCCTCCCCGGCGTCGCCACCTTCTGGCTGCTCGCGCTCACCGTCGCCGCGAGCCTCGGCAACTGGCTGCGCCGGGCTCGCTTCTTCGGGCTGTGGACGGGGATCTGGCTGGTCTGGGCGATCGCCGGTCTGGCGACCGCGATGACTCTCCCGGGGGTGTCCTACCTCTTCCTCGTCCCCGCCCTGGTGGCCGGGATCTGCGGCCTCGTCCTGCCCCTGGGGGGGACGGCGGCCGCCCTCGCCGGAGTGGTGCCGGCGGTGGTCGCGGGAGTCCTCTGGTTCCCCCTCCTCATCCTCCTCTATGGGGGGTTGGGGACGGTGCCGGGGCTGGTCGTCGTCGCCGCCTTCTTCGCCATCTTCTTGACCGCCCTCGTGCCGCTCATCGGCCCGGCCGGAGCGGGGTGGCGCTGGGGGCTGCCGGTCGTGGCCGGCGTGCTGACGATGGTGATGGCGGTGGGGATCCTGGCCTCTCCGGTCTACTCGGCCGACTCGCCCCGCCGGCTCAACTTCACCTACCACCTGGATGCCGACAGCGGCGCTGCCCGCTACCTCGCCCAGACCCTGCCGCCGCTGCCGCCGCCGGTGCGCAAGGGGGCCGACTTCACCCGCCGTCCGGCGCCGGCCTTCCCGTGGTCCGGCCTGGGGGCGTTCAGCGCCCCCGCTCCCGTCGTGGCGCTCGCGGCGCCGGAGATCGCCGTGCTGGGGGAGACCAGCGAGGGGGGGAAGCGCCACGTCCGGCTCCGCCTCACCTCGCGGCGCGGGGCGACCGCGTTGATCCTCTCGATCCCCAAAGCGGCCCAGCTCGAGTCGCTCCGGGTGGCCGGGCAGGAGGTCCCGCCCGCTCCGGCCGGCCGCGCCGTCCAGCTCCCGGGAGGCTACCGGCTGGTCGGCATCGCCGCCCCGCCGCCCGAGGGGGTGGAGATCGAGGTGGTGCTCGGCGCCCCCGGCCACGAGGAGTGGACCCTCGTCGACCGCTCCCCGGGCCTGCCGCCGGTGGGCGCCAGCCTCGTGGCCACCCGGCCGGCCGACGCCGGTCCCGGCCAGGACGGGGACGTGACCCTGGTGAGCCACAAGGCGCGGATCTAGGAAAAACAAGAGCGCGGGGCCTTTCGGCCCCGCGCTTAAGGGTGCGGCGGACTTGAGGTTTGCGGCCGGCCGGTTACTGGACCGGCGCCGGCGTCGGCTCGATCGAGGCGACCGCGATGGTGTCGCCCTTGGCCTCGCCCTTGACCGTGACCTCGTGGCCGATGTGCATCTTGGCCACGTCCTGCTTGTCGAGCTTGTAGATCTTCTTGTCGGCGTTGTTGTAGAAGACGAGCTTGGCGCCGTTGCCCAGGCACTTAGTGGCGCAGGCGGCGTGCGAGGCCTTGGCCCCCTTGGCGTTGCAGGAGTCGTCGGTGATCCAGCCGCTCCAGCTGCCGGTATCAGCCCGGAGGCTCGCGAGCGGCAGGAGAGCGAGGACGACGGCGAGGGCGGCGACCAGCACAGAGTACCTCTTCATGCGGTTTCCTCCGATAGGATAGAGTTGGATGGACGGGCCATGCCCGGATCGCCCTGATCATACTCCAGGGTGTCGATTTTCCCTTTTAGCCCTTCCTGCCGTCCCGGCACGCCCCACCACCTGCACTCAAGAGAGGTGGGACTTATGAGAGGATACGTGTGCTCCAGGATTTCCGCTTCGCCGCTCGCCGGCTTCTGAAGACCCCCGGCTTCACCGCCGTCGCGGTGCTCTGCCTCGCCTTGGGCATCGGCGCCAACAGCGCCGTGTTCAGCCTGGTCAACTCGATCCTCCTGCGCTCCCTGCCGTTCAACGAGCCCGACCGGCTGGTGGCAATCTGGGAGCAGTTCACCCAGCGCCAGGGCCTGGACCGCGTCCCGGCCTCTGGCTACGAGCTGCGCGACTTCCGGGAGCAGAACCACGTCTTCACCGACGTCGCGGCGAGCATCGGCAAGGTGGTGAACCTGACCGGCGAGGGGGAGCCCGAGCAGCTCCTCGGTCTCCGGATCTCGGCGAGCCTGATGCCGATGCTCGGGGTGCAGCCGATCCTCGGCCGCAACTTTCTCGTCGACGAGGACCGCCGCGGCAACGAGCACGTCCTCCTCCTCTCCTACGGCCTGTGGCAGCGCCGTTTCGGGGGCGATCCCAAGGTGCTCGACCGGAAGCTCACCCTGGACGGCTCGCCCTACGTGGTCGTGGGGGTGCTCCCCAAGGACTTCCAGTTCGGCCCGAGGACGAGCGAGCTCTTCCTCCCCATCGCCATCCCCTTCGACAGCCTCCCCTTCCCGCGCGACGCCCGCGGCCTGGTACTGACCGCGAAGCTGAAGCCCGGGGTGACCCTCTCCCGGGCGCAGGCCGACCTCGACGCCGTCGCCCGCCAGATGGCGCGGGACAACCCGGACTACTACCCGGCGAGGAGCGGCTGGGGAGTCTACCTCCGGCCCCTTCAGGAGGAGATCGTGGGGAAGATCCGCCCCGCTCTCTTAGTCCTCGCCGGGGCGGTCGCCTTCGTCCTCCTCATCGCCTGCCTGAACGTCGCCAACCTTCTCCTCGCCCGGGCCACCGGGAGGGAGAAGGAGGTCGCCATCCTGACCGCTCTCGGGGCGAGCCGCGGCGCCCTCACCCGGCAGTTCCTCGCCGAGGGGCTTCTCCTCTCGCTGTGGGGGGGCGGCCTGGGGCTCCTCCTCGCCTGGTGGGGGATGAAGGCCCTGGTGGCGCTCAACCCCGAGCGGGTGCCGCGGCTGCACGAGATCGGCGTCGACGGCCGCGCCCTCGCCTTCACCGTGGCGGTGACGATCGTCGTCGGCGTCGTCTTCGGCCTCCTGCCCGCCTTCAGGAGCTCCTCGGGGGGGCGCCTCCACGAGCTGATCAAATCCGGCGGCAAGACCTCGTCGGTGGGGACCGGGCGCCACCGCCTGCGCAGCGTCCTGGTCGTCCTCGAGGTCGCCGCCGCCTTGGTCGTCCTCATCGGCGCCGGCCTCATGATCCGGAGCTTCCTCGCCCTCTCGCACGTCGATCCCGGCTTCCGCTCCGAGCGGCTGCTCACCCTCCAGGTCACGCTGCCGGCGAACAAGTACCCGAACCCGGTGCAGCAGGGGCAGTTCTTCGACCGGCTGCTGCCCCGCCTCCGCTCGCTCCCCGGGGTGAACGGAGTCGGTTCCGTCTCGATCCTCCCGCTCGGCGGCTGGGCCGAGAACGCCGAGGTGACCCTGGAGAAGCGGGTGATCGAGACCAGCGATCCCCACCCGCCGGTCGCCCTCCGGACCTGCTCCCCCGACTACTTCTCGGTGATGGGCATTGCGCTCCAGCGGGGCCGCGTCTTCGGCCCCGCCGACAGCGCCCAGTCGACCGCGGTGGCGATCGTCGAGCAGGGGCTGGCCGACCGCCTCTGGCCGGGCGAGGACCCGCTCGGCAAGCGCCTGCGGATCAACGACATGGGCCCGACGAGCCCCTTCCGCGAGGTGGTGGGCGTCGTGCACGACATCAAGCACCAGGCGCTCGACGCCCAGTCGCGCGGGCACCTCTACCTGCCCTACTCCCAGGTCCCGGGGCCCATGATGTCGATCGTGCTGCGTACGGCGGGCGAGCCCACCGCGGTCGCCCGCGGGGTGCGCGAGGCGGTCGGGTCGATCGACCGCAACCAGCCGGTCGCCGACGTCAGCACCATGGAGGAGGTGGTCGCCCGGTCGGTCGCGCAGCCGCGCTTCAACACCATCCTCTTCGGCATCTTCGCCGCCGTCGCCCTCTTCCTCGCCGTGGTCGGCGTCTACGGCGTCATGGCCTACTCGGTCACCCAGCGCACCAACGAGATCGGCATCCGTATGTCGCTCGGCGCCCGCGAGGAGCAGGTGCTGCAGATGATCGTCGGCCAGGGCCTCTGGCTCACCGGCCTCGGGGTGGGGATCGGCCTCGTGCTCGCCGCCTGGCTCACCCGGCTGATGGCGGGCCTGCTGTTCGGCATCGGCACCCTGGACTTGACGACCTTCGGCGGGGTGGCCCTGCTGCTCGCCCTCCTCGGCTTCCTCGCGAGCTACCTCCCGGCCCGGCGGGCCACCCGGGTCAATCCGATCATCGCCCTCCGCCACGAGTAGTAGATCCGCGGAGCGGTTCCCGCTCGTAATCATTCCCGCAGGGCTATACGCCTGAAGACTCTAGACGAGCTCGTTCGCTCGTGTTGAACGCGGGAGTCCCTCTCTGCGAGTTGCACGGCACTGTGTATCCGAAGGGTATCTATGCAGCTGAAGAGAGAGGTGAGCATGCGCACGAGCGAGCCTGAGAACGGGCACGAACCCCTGGGGGAACCCGAGACCTACGACGTCGTCGGGATCGGCTTCGGCCCGGCCAACCTGGCCCTCGCGGTCTGCCTGGAGGAGGCGCCGGAGCAGCCGGGAGGGCGCGACCTCGCGCGGCTGTTCCTCGAATCGAAGCCGAAGTCCATCTGGCACCCCGGTCTGCTGCTCGAGGACTCGCTGATCCAGATCTCGGTGCTCAAGGATCTGGCGACCGTCCGCAACCCGCAAAGCTACTTCACCTTCCTCAACTATCTGAAGACCAAGGGGCGGCTCTTCGAGTTCCTGAACCTCCGCGACCTCTTTCCCACCCGGATCGAGTTCAACGACTACTTAGCCTGGGTGGCGGGGGAGCTCCGCCAGCGGGTACGTTACGGGCGGGAGGTGATCGCTCTCGAACCGGTTTCGAGCGCCGCCGGCGGCCCGGTCGAGAAGCTCCGGGTGCTGACCCGGAACCTCGCTACCGGCGAGACCGAGGAGCGCCTCACCCGGAGCATCGTGCTGGCGACCGGCGGCGTCCCCTGCACGCCGCCGGGGATCCAGCTCACTCCTGGCGGCCGTGCCTTCCACGCCAGCGAGTTTCTGCACCGGATGCGCAAGGACTTCCCCGACAAGCAGGGGAATTACCGCTTCGTCGTCGTCGGTTCGGGGCAGAGCGGTGCCGAGCTCTTCTTCTACCTGCTCAACCATTATCCCAACGCCGACGTCACGGCGGCGATCCGCCGCTATGCCTACAAGCCGGTCGACGACAGCGACTTCACGAACGAGATCTTCTTCCCGCAGATGGTCGATTTCCTCTACGACCTGCCGGACGAAAAGCGGCAGCTCCTCCTGGACCAGTGCAAGGACGTCAACTATGCCGTCGTCGACATGTCCTTGATCCGCCGGATCTACCGCTGCCTCTACCAGGAGAAGGTCGAGGGCAAGGAGCGCGCCCGCATCCGCTCGTTCATGGAGCTGACCGGGCTCGAGGAGCGGCCGGGGAGCGTCGTCGTCAGCTTCAACCATCTGCTCTCGGACCAGCCGGTGCAACTGGAGGCCGATGCCATGGTGGTGGCGACCGGCTTCAGCTACAAGCGGGACCATCCGCTCCTGGCGCCGCTCGCGCCCTACCTCGTGCGCACCGCCAAGGGCGCCTACAGGGTCGAACGCGACTACCGCCTGGCGACCGAGCCGGGCTTCCTGCCGCGGATCTATCTGCAGGGTTTCGCCGAGGACACCCACGGCGCCAGCGAGCCCGTCCTGTCGCTCCTGCCCATCCGCGCCGGGGACATCGTCAAGTCGCTGTCCGCCTTTTCCGCCAGCGTCGCCCTGGCCGCACCGGCCGCCGACCTCGTGCCGCAAGGGTTGCCGGAGCCGGCAGTAAAGAGCGAGACGGCGGCGGTGCCTACTTTTTAGCTTGGGGAGAGAGAAGACATGTTCATCCAACGACTGGACCCGGAAAAGCAGGTCGACGCCTACAACACGATGTGCCAGGTCCTCTACCCCTGGGAGGGGGTGGTGACCCCGCCGTTCGGCGCCGCCTGGGCGATCGTCCGGCCGGGCGAGAGCACCAAGCACCACGGCCATCAGGAGGGGGAGACCTTCTTCTTCGTCAAGGGCCAGGGCAGCATGCGGATCGGCGACGACGTCCACGAGATCAAGCCGGGAGACGTCTGCTTCCAGCCGCCCTTCAACAAGCACATCTTGACCAACACCTCGGCGACCGAGGAGCTGCTCTTCCTCACCGTCTGGTGGGAGGACCTGAACCTCTGGCAGGGGAAAGAGGAGACCTCCACGGCGCGGCCGGAGCGCGTGCTGGTGACCGCCGCCCCACCGACGCCCAACGGCGACCTCCACCTCGGGCACCTCTCGGGGCCTTACCTCGCGGGCGACATCCTCACCCGCTACCTGCGGCTCCGCGGGGTCGAGGCGCGCTACGTCCTGGGCACCGACGACAACCAGAGCTACGTCCAGTTCAAGGGCCAGCAGCTCGGGCTCTCGGCGCCCCAGGCGGCGGATCGGTTCGCCCACGACATCGAGGAGACCCTCAAAGCGGCGGAGATCGAGCTCGATCTCTTCTCCCGGCCGAACAGCTCGCCCACCCACGTGCCGCTCGCCCAGGCGTTCTTCAAGCGCCTCTATGACGAGGGCAAGCTGGTAGAGAAAGAGGCCCCCTCGCCCTACTGCGAGAGCTGCGAGCGCTACCTCTTCGAGGCGCACATCCGCGGCCGCTGCCCGCACTGCCGGGCGGTGACCGGCGGCAACTCCTGCGAGGAGTGCGGGCGGCCCAACGACTGCGACCTCGTAGAGCCGGTCTGCACCCACTGCGGCAGCACGCCCGTCCCGCGGCTCTTCAAGCGGCTCTACTTCCCGCTCTCGCGCTATGAGAAACAGCTCCGGGAGTTCCACTTGAAGGTGGGGATGAACCCGAGCCTGCGCTCGCTCTGCGAGCAGATCCTCGACTCCGGCGCGCCGGACATGGCGGTCTCCCACATCGCCGACTGGGGGATCCCGGTGCCGGTGCCGGGCTACGAGGGGCAGACGATCTACGTCTGGTGCGAGATGGCGGCGCGCTATCTCTCCTACGCCCACGAGCTCGACCTGACCCTCGGCAAGGCCGGTGCCGACTGGACCCGCTTCTGGAAGTCGAGAGAGGCCGCCGTCGTCCAGTGCTTCGGCTTCGACAACGGCTTCTTCTACGGCCTCTTCGTGCCCGCCCTGCTGATCGCCTTCGATCCCGAGATCCGGCTGCCCGAGGCTCTCGTCATGAACGAGTTCTACCGCCTGGACGGGCTCAAGTTCTCGACCAGCCGGCAGCATGCCATCTGGGGGCGCGACATCGTCGCCGAGGTGCCGGCGGACGTCGTGCGCTTCTACCTCGCCTACAGCGGCCCGGAGACCGAGGGGACGAACTTCACCCGCGAGGAGTTCGCGGAAACCGTCGAGCGCGAGCTGGTGGGCACCTGGCAGCCCTGGCTCTCCCGGCTGGGGAGCCGGGTGGCGCGCGATTTCGGCGGCACCGTCCCCTCGACCGGCGACTGGCTGGAGGATCACCGGCGCTTCTACGGGCGGGTCGAAGCTCTCCTCGCCGAGGCCGCCGCCGCCTACGAGCCGCGCACCTTCTCGCCGCAGCAGGCGGTCCGCACCGCCATCGAGCTGGTGCGGAGCGCCCGCCGCTTCGGCCGCGCCGAGGAGAACTGGCAGCGGGTCCCGGGGCGGGGTGAGGAGCGGCGGACGGGGATCAGCCTGGAGCTGCTGGCGGCCAAGGCCCTGGCGCTCGTCATGGCCCCGATCATGCCGGAATTCGCCGCCCGCCTCTGGCGCGAGCTCGGCTATGAGACGCCGCTCGCCGAGTTCCGTTGGGAGGATCGGCCGACCTGGGTACCGGCCGGCCAGCAGGTGAGCCTGGGCGGGCAGTACTTCTCAAGCCTGCCTGAGAAGTCAGAGCAGCCGGAGAGGCTGGACAAGCCGGAGCAGCCGATCGCAACTCGTCACGCGATGGCCTCCTAGTTGGTACAGATAGTTGACATTAGAAAGCTAAATTGGAGCGGTTTTAGGCCTTCCCTGCACCCTATAGATGGGAGGCCTTTGACTGCAGAAACCAGACGCCTTCCGGACCCACCGTGGACCGGCTCAAGTTGAACGCTGAAGAAAGGATTGGAGCGAGAGACATGGAACAGCAGGACTGTTGCCAGGACAAGAAAGACCAGCCGTCTTGGGGGTTCCAGCTGATCATCGACTGCTTCGGCTGCGATGAATCGGCATGCTGCGACCTCGACCGGGGCTACGAGTTCCTCGACAAGATCACCGTCCACCTCGGGATGACGAAGCAGACGCAGCCCTACATCTTCAAGACCTGCGAGACGACCTTCCCGGGGAAGCCCGGGTACAGCGGCTGGATTCCCATCATCGAGAGCGGCATCCAGGTGCACACCTCGGCCAACAACCGCTTCATCAGCATCGACGTCTACTCCTGCCGGCCGTTCGACGAGGCCGATGTCGTCGAGTTCGTCAAGAAGTGGTTCGAGCCGAAGCAGATCGACACCCACTTCTTCTACCGGGGCATGGACTTCCGCACCAAGTCCTTCCCGGAGAGGGCGTTGGTCGAGGTCGGCACGACGAGCGCCAAGTCGTAACCGCCGCTTCTGCCCCTCCTCTCGCTCGCTCCCACCGCGGCGCCCGCTCCGTCGGGCGCCGCTCGTTGACCTTCCGCCTGGACCCCCTCTACTGGCTTAAAGTTCGATCCGAGGACGGGAGACTGGCTGCGCGAAGCGCCCGAAGGAGCCCGCCCGCAGGATCGAGCTTGAAGCCAGTACCCTCTAGAGAGTCGGTCCCGCCGAGGCGTTCATCCGCGCCACGCGGTAGCGGACGCCAAAGTCGAGGAAGGGCTGCGGGGGGAGCCAGGTGGGGGTCGACTGGGCCAGCATGTCGGCGAGCGGCTTCGACTGGACCCCCAGGGCGAGGTCGGCGAGGAGCATCCCCGCGGTCGTCCCCATGGCGATGCCGGCCCCGGTGAAGCCGGCGGCGGTGAAGAGGTTCGCCTCGATCTCGCCGAAGCTGTGCCCGCGGTTGGGGGAGACCCCCATGACCCCCGCCCAGGTGTGCTCGAAGGGGACGCCTGAGAGGGCGGGGAAGCGGGCGAGGAAGGCCTTCCGGTGGGCGGCTCCGGCCCGCTGCATCACCTCGTCGCCGACCGCGAGGTCGCGCCGATAGTGAACCGAGTTGCGGATGAGGATCCGCTGGTCGTGGGTGCGGCGGACGGTCGAGCCCATGTTGTCCTCGGCGAGGAGGCCCCACTCCCGCTCGCCGCCGAGGGCCGCCTGCTCGGCGGCGGAGAGCGGCCGGGTCAGGCTGCCGAAGGTGACGAGGGGGAAGACGCGGTCCGGGACGACTCCGAGGAGGGGGGAGTAGCCGTTGCCGGCGACGAAGAGCTGGCCCGCCTGGAGCTCCCCTTCTGCGGCGATCAGCCGGAAACCGGGCTCGCCGTCACTCCGGATCTCGCGCACCGGAGATTCCTCGTAGAGCGAGACGTTCGGGGGGAGGTGGGAGGCGAGCCCGCGGACGAGGGCGCCGGAGTGGACGAGGACGGTCCCCGGCAGGCGGAGGCCGCGCCGGTAGAAGCGGGTGCCGGTGATCGCGGCGAGGCCCTCGCGGTCGAGCTCCTGATAGGGCTCGCCGACGCGGTCGAGCCAGGCGCCGAGCATCGGCAGGGCGTTCGCCGCCGCTTCGCCCGCCGCGGCATGAATCCACCCCGTCGCGTCCCAGTCGCAGTCGATCCCATACCGGGCGACGAGGTCGCGGAGAGCGCCGATCCCCAGGCGCGAGAGGGCGATGTAGTCGCGGCTCGCGGCCTCCGGCATGCGGGCGATGAAGTGGGCGAGGTCGACGACGAAGCCCGAGCTCCGGCCGGAGGCGCCGAAGCCGGCGCGCTGGGCGTCGACGACGGCGATCCGCTGCTCCGGCCGGGCCTCGGCCAGGCGCCGGGCGATCGCCAGGCCCGTGAAGCCGGCCCCGATCACCGCGCAGTCGGCGCGCTCGCTGCTCGCGAGGCGCCGGGACGGGGCTGGAGCTGGCAGAGGAGCCAACCAGCCGCAGCTCGCGTCGTCGTGCGGCAGGGTATGGATACGCCGCAGCCGCCGCGCGGGGCGGACCGGGCCGTCGTGGAGGTTGGACCTACGGGTCGGCACTCGATGCTCCTCTCTCGTCTCTGGGGCTCGCCGGAAGGGTCGCCAGTATACAGGTGTCGCCCGACCCGCGCGTGGGGGCGGCCGGCCTGACATAATCCCCGCCGTGCCGACCTATCGCCTCACCCTGGAGTACGAGGGCACCCGCTACCGCGGCTGGCAGGAGCAGCAGAACGCCCGCTCGGTTCTGGGGGAGCTGCGGCGGGCCATCGCCGAGACCGGGGTGGAGATCAAGGATCTGGGCGGGGCCGGGCGGACCGACGCCGGGGTGCACGCCCTCGCCCAGGTCGCCCACCTGCGGCTCGCCAAGGGGGTCGACCCCGCGGCCTTGAGAAGGGCGGTCAACGACCGGTTGCCACCCGACATCCACCTCCTTTCCCTCCAACCGGCCGCGGCCGACTTCCACGCCCGCCACAGCGCCGCCTCCCGGTCCTACCTCTACCAGATCTCCTGCCGCCGGACCGCCCTCGCCAAGCGCTTCGTCTGGTGGGTGAAGAGCCCCCTCGACACCCGGCGGATGGAGGCGGCCGCCGCGCTCCTCGCCGGCCGCCACGACTTCAAGCTGTTCTGCGAGCGCCCGGCCGAGCAGACGAGCACGCTGGTGGTCGTCGAGGGTGCCGAGCTCGCGACCGCCGGCTCTCTCGTCCTCGTCCGCCTCGTCGCCTCCCACTTCCTGTGGAAGATGGTGCGCCGGGTGGTGGGGAGCCTGGTCGAGGTGGGGAGCGGCCGGCTGGCGCCCGCCGCCTTCGCCGCGCTCCTCGCCGGCCAGTCGCCGCGGCAGAAGGACGGCGGCGGGCTGCCCGCCGAGTGGACGGCCCCCCCCTCCGGGCTCTTCCTGGAGCGCGTGCTCTACCCCGGCGATCCGCCGCTCGGCAAGCTCGCGCCCGCGGTTCCCGTTCCCGGGGAGCTTCCCGCGTAGGGTATCCTTACCCGGCCATGGAATTGCTCTACGCCGCTCACGTCCCCGCCGGGGACGGCCCCTTTCCGACTATCCTCGCCCTCCACGGTTGGGGGGCCAACGCCCACGACCTCCTGGGGCTCGCGCCCTCGCTCCACGGCGGCCGCGCCCTCGTGCTCTGCCCGCAGGGGCCGGTCGCGGTGCCGACCGGCGGTGGGAGCTACGGCTACGGCTGGTTCCCCTTAAACCCCGGCGCGCCGGCCGATGTCGCCGCGTTCCAGCGCGGGTCCGACGCGCTCCGCGCCTTCGTGGATGGGGCGGTGGCGCGCTATCCCGTCGATCCCAAGAAGATCGTGCCGATCGGCTTCAGCCAGGGCGGCGTCATGGCCTACGACCTCGCCCTCCGCGATCCCGGCCGCTACGCCGGGGTCGCCGCCCTCTCCTCGTGGCTCCCGGAGCTCCTCGCCGAGACGCTCCCCAAAACCCCGGCCCATGAGGGCTTCCCCGTCCTCGTCGTGCACGGCACCCAGGACTCCATGCTGGAGATCGGGAAGGCCCGCGAGTCGCGCGAGCTCCTCCGCCCTTTCGGCGTGGCGCTCACCTACCGCGAGTTCGACATGGGCCACGAGATCCGCCCCGAGGCCCTCCGGGTCATCCTCAAGTGGCTGGACGAGAAGGCGTTGGCGGCCCGCTAGTGGGGGAGGAGCTGGAGTCGCCGGCCGCCTCGCCGGTATCGCCAACATCGCCGGTATCGCCGGTATCGTCGATATTGCCGGCATCGCCGGCCGTCCCGGCCACGCCGCCGCCACCCCCGCAGCCGGTCGTCTCGGTGGAGAGCGCTGCCGCCCTGGCCGCCGCGGCGGACGCCTGGGCGGGGGCGGCGGCCCTCGCCCTGGATACCGAGTTCGTCCGCGAGCGCACCTTCTTCCCCAGGCTCGGCCTCATCCAGGTTTCGGACGGCCGTACTGCCTACCTGATCGATCCTCTCGCCGTCTCCGACCTGGCGCCGTTCGCCGCCGTCCTCGGCGCCCCGGGGACGGTCAAGGTCGTGCACTCGGCGAGCGAGGACCTGGAGGTCTTCAAGCGCGCCCTGGACGCCGTTCCGGAGCCGCTCTTCGACACCCAGATCGGCGCCGCCCTGGCCGGGGTCGGGGGCTCTCTCGGCTATCAGAAGCTGGTCGCGACGGTCCTCGGGGTCGAGCTCGGGAAGGGGGAGACGCGGACCGACTGGCTGGCCCGCCCGCTCTCGTCGGCGCAGCGCTCCTACGCCGCCGAGGACGTCGCCTACCTTCTGCCGGTCTACGAGCGGCTGCGCGCCGAGCTTCAGAGGCTGGGCCGTCTCCATTGGGTTCTGGAGGACTCGGCCGCCCTCCTCTCCGGGCTCACCCGGCTCGACGAGGACCCCGAGTCGGCCTACCGGCGGATCCGCGGCGCCGGCCGGCTCAACCGCCGGCAGCTCGGGGTGCTCCAGACCCTCGCCGCCTGGCGTGATCAGGAGGCCCGCCGGCGCGACCTGCCGCGGAGCTTCGTCCTCAAGGAGGACCTCCTCCTCTCCCTCGCCACCCGCCAGCCCACGGTGGTCCGGGACCTGGAGCGCCTCCCTGCCCTGGATGCCCGCCAGGCCGCCCGCGACAGCGCCACCTGGCTGGCGCTGATCGAAAAGGCCCTGGCGCGGCCCGACTCGGAGCTCCCGGAGCCGGCCGAGCGGCTGCCCTTCACTCCCGCCGTCCGCCAGCTCGAAGACCGCCTGCGCCAGCTGGTGGCCGAGCGCGCCGCGGCCCTCGGCATCCCGCCCGAGATCCTCTCGTCGCGCCGCAATCTGAGCGGCCTGTTGAAAAGCGCTTTAGTCGATCCCGAGCCGCGGCTGCCGCGCGAGCTCGCCGGCTGGCGGCGCGAGGTGATCGGGGAAGAGCTGCTGGCGGCGGTGCGCGCCGCGGCCCCCGGGCTGCCCAGGCCGTAGGCTAAGCCTAGAACGCGCCGAAAACAAATCGCCCGCGCGACCGTAGAAGCGCCAGTGCGGCTCGGGCGGCACCCCTTTGCCGCCGCCATCGCCGCCACCGCCGCCATGAAGCTGCGCACCCAGCTGGTCCTCGCCTTTCTCCTCCTCTCCGTCGTCCCCTTGGCGGGGCTGGTCTCCTACTCCTACGTCTCTTCGCTCCGCGCCTTCCGCCGCGCGGTATGGGCGGAGTCGCAGTCGCTGGCGGTAGAGATGGAGCAGCGGCTGGGGGCGGCCCGGCTGCGCCTCAAGCGCCGGCTCGACCTGGCCGCGGGGCTCCCCGGAAAGTCCGGCGGTTCGAGCGCCGCGAGCGAGGAGATCGTCCGCGAGATCGCCGGACGGGTCGACGAGTCGCTCGAACCGTACGTCGAGTCGCTGGAGTTCACCCCGGAGTTTCCGGCGCAAGGCGCGCCTCCCGCGCTACCAGCGCCCCAGGCTCCCCAGGCTCCCCAGGCTCCCAACACTCCCAATTCTCCCAATCCTCCAAAGCCCGCGGCCTCCGGCCGGGTACCCCTCCTCGTCTACCTTCCGCCCCGGCCGCCCGCGCCGCCCGCCTCGCCGGCCCTGCCGGGGGGCGCCTCTGCCGCCGCCTTCCAGGCGGAGATCGAGCGGGGCCATGAAACGGCCCAGCAGGCGATGCGCGGCGCCCTGGCCGAGCGGCGGGTCGAGCTCCAGAAGGTCATCGCGCGGCCCGACCTGCCTCCCGAGGCGCGCCGGGCGCTGGCGTCGGAGCAGAAGCGGACCGAGCTGCTCCTCGGGGAGGGCCTCGGCTGCACGGTGCGGCGGGACCACCAGGTGATCGGGCAGCTGCGCCCGCAGATCCGCGCCCAGGCCGTCCTGGGCGGCGTGCTCGCCGGAGTCCGGCGCGAGCAGGGCGAGATCCCCTTCGCCATCGACGCCCAGCGCCACCTCTACACCCTCACCCCGGCGGAGAAGGCCCGGCTGGAGGAGCTGCGGCTGACCGATCCGCCCTCCGACCGCTCGGCCGCCACCCGTGGCGACTGGGTGGTCGTCACCCGGCAGGACCCGGAGACCGGCCTGCGCTTCGGCATCGCCCGGCCGGTCCGCGAGTCGATGGAGGAGATCGGCCGCACCGCGGCGCGCAATCTCACCTGGGGGCTGGGCCTCGTGGGGCTCGCCTGCGCCGGCATCTTCCCCCTTGCCGGGCGGATGACCCGGAACCTCTCGGCCCTGACCGGGAGCGCCGAACGGCTCGCCCAGGGTGACCTCGAATCGCGGGTTCCGGTCTCCTCGCGCGACGAGTTCGGCCGCCTGGCCACCGCCTTCAACCAGATGGCCGCCGATCTGGCCGCGCAGCAGCGGCGCCTGCTGGAAGAGGCCCGGCTTCGCGAGGAGCAGGAGGTCGAGCGCCGGCTGCTCGCCGCCGAGCATGCGAGGAAGAGCGCCGAGCTCGAGCAGGCGCGCGCCTTCCAGCTCTCGCTCCTCCCCCGCGAGCTGCCAAGGCGGCCCGACCTCTCGCTCGCCGTCCTCACCCGTACGGCGACCGAGGTGGGGGGGGACTACTACGACTTCCTGGAGAGGGAGGACGGCGCCCTCACGATGGCGATCGGCGACGCCACCGGCCACGGCGCGGCGGCGGGGACCCTGGTGACGGCAGTCAAGGGGCTGTTCATGGCCCGCGGCGGCGCCGTTTCCCCCTCTCGCTTCCTCGCCGAGACCAACGAGGTGATCCGGCGGATGAACCTCGGGCGGATGGCGATGGCCCTGGCGCTCGTCGAGCTCCGCGGCCGTCGGCTGCGCTTCTCCGCCGCCGGGATGCCGCCCCTCCTCGTGGCGCGGGCGGACGGGAAGGTCCTGGAGGTGGCGGTCGACGGCACCCCGCTCGGTGCTCTCTCCGGCTGCACCTACGGCGAGCGGGAGATCGAAGTCGCCCCGGGAGATACCCTGCTCCTCGCGACCGACGGCTTCCCCGAGCTCCTCGACCCCGAGGGCGAGCCGCTCGGCTACCCCCGGCTCCAGGCCCTCTTCGCCACCGCGGCCGGCAGGGACCAGGGCCCCGAGGGCATCCTCGCCGACCTCACCGCGGCGGGCGAGGCCTGGCGCGGCTCGCGCCCCCAGGGGGACGACGTCACTTTCGTCGTGGTAAAGGTTCGCGAGGCGGCGGGCGGGTAGGTCCGCTCGCCGGCCGGGCGGCCGGCGAGCGGTGTAGAGCCTGTCTACTTCTTCTCTTCGTACGTGACCACTGCCTGGGTGCCGGTGTCCACGACCGAGAGGATGACCGCGGCGGTGCGCTTCTTATCGGCGCTGTTGCCCGAGATCGTGCCGCCGGAGGTCTTGTCGTTCGAGGACAACATGTTCTTCTCGACGGTCAGGCCGGCGTCCTTGAGCTTCGACTCGTAGTAGCTGGCGACCTGCTCGATCGAGTCCTTGGTGCTGACGGAGAAGCCGCCGGTGCGCCCTTCATTCGTCGTCGAGGCCATGGATCCCTGGGCGGTGGCGCCGGGGTAGAGCGGCAGCCAGGAGGGCAGGTCCTTGGGAGCGCCGCCGCCGAAGGTCGCGGTCCCGCCCTTCTCGTCGGTGACCTTGAGGCCATCAGTTCCGGCCGAGCTGCCGTCGAACGTCGTCGTGCCCTTGTCGGTCGTCATCTTGAACTTGCCGTTCTTGATGTCGTCGAAGTTCATGGTGACCGTCTGATTCTGCTTCTTGTCGCGAACCGTGATCGTGCCGGCCTTGTCGTCCTCGCTGACCAGCTCCAGGTCCGGGTTGGCGCGGACGATGAGCTCGGCCGTCGCCTTTGCGGGGTTCTTGCTGAATTGATCGATCTTCTTCTTGGCGAAGTAGCCGACGACGCCGAAGACGATGAAAGCCAGGACGAGGAGGACGCCGCACCCGATGGCGATCCAGCCGAGCGGGCCCATGCCCTTTTTGGGCGGTTGTGGCGTTTGCGAATAGTTCACACTCATGGAAGACCCCCTATTGACGAGGCAACCGTCGTTTCTCGATGCGCTTCTCCGGGCGGTGAAGATATCATGGTGCCCATGCCCCCCTTCCGCCTCGCCGCCGGCGCCCTGGTCCTCGGCCTCCTCGCTGCCGGAAGGGTCGCGGCCCTGCCGTCGGCGTTCCTCCCGGCGGAGCTCGAAGTCTTCCCGACCGGCGTCGCCCCGGCCTCGGCGGAGACGATCGTCGCGCCGGGCGCCAAGCTCAGTGTTCGGCCGGGCGCGGGGGTGGGGGCCGGCCTGGTCTTCCTCGAACCCAACCATCTGGCGACCCGGGTTACCCTGGGTATCGCACGACTCCCCCTGCGGCTCGCGGGCGCCGGGGGCTCGGTCTCCGGCGGGCGGATCGACTTCGTCCCCCTGTCGATCGTCGAGCAGCTGCGCTTCCCCGCCCGCGGCCGGCTGCAACCCTACGTGGGGGCCGGTCTCACCCTCCCGTTCCTCCCCAGGGCCGACCTCTCCCCGGCATCGCGGCAGGCGGGGATCGCTACCCTCCGTCGCCCCGACCATCCGGCCCTGGTGGTGAATCTCGGGGCCGACGTCGCCCTCTCCGAGAGCACGGCCTTGGTCGTCGATCTGCACTGGGTGCCCTTCGCCGAGACCCTCGTGGTCGTCCCCAGAGGGGAAGTCTTCAAGAGCCAGGAGCTGATGCTCGACGTCAATCCCCTGACCCTCTCGGTCGGGGTGGCCTGGCGACCGTTCCGGCCCTGAGGGGATCGGCTCCGTTCGGTCGCAGGTCCTCGGAGCCCAACGGAGCCACGGCTCTGACGTCCACCGCTGCCGGCCGGACCGGGATAGAGTCTCGGCCCATGAGTCCCCGAGCCCGGCGTCTCTCTCCCGCTCTCCTCGCCTCCGGCGTCCTTTTCACTCTCCTCTCCTGCCAGGGCACGGCGCCGCCAGCCCCGGCCTCGCCGCGACCACCGGCTTCGCCCCCGGTCGCGGCAGCGGGGGCTCCGGCCGGCCGCGTCCTCCTCTTGAGCCTCGACGGGGCGGCGAGCGAGACCCTCCACCGCCTCTACAGCGAGGGGCAGCTCGACGGCGGCGGTTTCGTCCGCTTCTTCCGCGAGGGCCAGGTGGCGGAGTCGATCGTGCCGGTCAACCCGACCCTCACCTCGACCAACCACATCAGCCTGGCGACCGGCTACTCCGCGAGCGCCACGGGGATCGTGAGCAACCGCTTCCATCCCCCCGGAGCCCCCTGGGGAAGCGTGGTGAGCGGGTTCGATGCCCCGATCGGTACCGACACCCTCTGGGAGGCGGCCCGGCGACAGGGGAAGCGGGTCGGCTGCGTCACCTGGCCCGGGGTGGACGGCAGGGACGACCGCCGGCGGGCCGACTGGGGCCTCCTCTACACCCAGCCCGAGCGGCCGTCGGCGCTGCTGACCCTCGGGCGCAAGGACTGGACGCCGGCGGAGATCCCGCGCGGCACCCCCTTCGCCACCAGCTACGCCCCGGTCCTCACCGCCCGGGTCGACCTCCCCGGCAGCCAGCCCGGGGAGAACGAGGGGCTCGACCTCTTCGCCCTCGATACCGCCGACGACGGCGCCGTCCGCTACGACCATCTGCTCGTGCGCCCCCGGCCGAAAACGCCGGAGATATCGGAAGCCCAGAGGGACCGGGGGAACGGAGGAGGAGACGCTCGCCGCCGGCCAGTGGCACCGGGTGCTCGCCCCGGGAGCGGCCGGCAAGCCGGAGGGGGCGCCCGGCGCCCTGTGGATGAAGGTGCTCGCCATCGATCCCGGCCTGGGGAGCGTCCGGCTCTACTTCGGCAACCTGACCCGCACCCGCGCCTACCCCGCGGGCTTCGCGACGACGCTCGCCGAGCGCGGCCTGGTCTGGCCCGGGGCGCCGGACGAGAAACGGCTGCAGGCCTCCTGGCAGGGGCAACCGGGGATCGACCTCGATACCTGGAGCGAGCAGACCGAGCGCTTCGCCGAGTTCTTCGGCGGCAGCCTGCGGGTGGCCGCCGCGCGGCAGGACTGGGACCTGCTCCTGGGCTACATCCCGGTGATCGACGAGGCCGGGCACACCCTCTCGCTCCTCGATCCGCGCCAGTCCGGCTTTTCGCCCGAGCGGAGCGCGGCCTTCGCCAAGGGGCGTCTGCGCGCCTGGCAGGCCGTCGACCGCGAGCTCGGCCGGCTGCTCTCCGAGGTCGACCTCGCGACGACCCGGGTGGTCGTCGTCAGCGACCACGGGATGGCGCCCGTCCACACCCAGCTCGATCCCAATCTGCTCCTCCTCGCCAAGGGGTACCTGGCGGCGGACGGGCAGGGGAAGATCCTCGCCGGGAAGAGCAGGGTCGTCGCGGTCTCTGACGGGGCCGTCTCCCACCTCTACCTCGGGCCTCGGGCCGGCTCCGACCCGGCGAAGCGGGAGAAGCTCTCAGGCACTCTGCGCGCCCTCTTCGACGGCTGGACGGTGGACGGCGTCCATCCGCTCGCCCGCGTCCTCAGCCGGAGCGAGGCGGGCGAGGTCGGCCTCGACCATCCCAACAGCGGCGACCTCCTCCTCTTCGCCCAGGAGGGCTACGCCTTCCAGGCGAGCGGCGACGTCCGCGAGCGCCGCGCCGCCGTCCCCGCGACCGTCTACGGCACGCACGGCTATCTCAACAGCAATCCCAACATGCACGGCATCTTCATGGTCGTGGGGCAGGGGGTGCTGCCGGGAACGAGCTCGGCCGTCGCCTCGACCGAGGTGGCGGGGAAGGTCGCGGGCTGGCTGGGGATCTTAAAGCCGCGTCCCCTGCCGGTGCCCCCAGGGGGACCGGCGCCGGCCCCGCCGCGGTAGGATCGCCGGTACTGGGTCGTTTGAACCTGCGGGCGGTCTCCTTCGGGCGCTTCGCGCAGCCAGTCGTCCGTCCTCGGATTCAAACTGACCCAGTACCGGATCGCCCTGCCGGCTTTCCCTGGAGATCGCCCCTGGAGACCGAACCATGAAGACCGCTCGCCCGCGCCGCCTTCTTCTCTCCCTCGTCACCCTCCTGGGGGCCCTCGTCCCGACCCTCGGCTGCCGCCCCGGCGCGCCGGCCCAGGGGCCGCACGGCGGTGCTCCGGAAGCCCGGCCGCTCCCCACCGGCCTGCGGCTCGACCCGGCCGGGCGGTCCTTCGATGTCGGCAACATGCCGCTCGCCATCGCCGCCCTTCCCGGCGACCCGAACCGTGCCGTCGTTCTCCTCGCCGGCTGGCGGCAGCAGGGGCTCCAGTTGATCGACCTGGCGGCGGGCCGGGTGGTACAGACCGTCGATCAGCCCGCCGCCTTCCTCGGGCTCGCCTTCTCTCCCGACGGCCACACCCTCTACGCCTCGGGGGGCAACGAGGACGCCCTCTTCCGCTACCGCTTCCAGGACGGGGCCCTCACCCTTCTCGACCGCATCGAGCTCGCCGAGAAGACGGAGAAAGCCGAGAAGGAGCCGAAGAAGCCGAGCACCCGCTTCCCGGCCGGCCTCGCCCTGTCGCCCGACGGGACGACCCTCTACGTGGCCGAGAACTTGAGCGATACCCTGGCGGTCGTCGACCTGGCGAGCGGCCGGGTCGTCGAGCGGCATCCCACCGAGCGCTTCCCGTACGCGGTGGTGACCGCCCCGGACGGCACGGTCTACGCCTCGGCCTGGGGGGGCACGACGGTCTCCGTCTTCACGCCTGGCAACTCCGGTCGCCTCGCCGAGGCCGGCCGCATCCCGGTCGGCCGCCACCCCTCGGCGCTCCTCTTGAACGCCGCCGGCACCCGGCTCTTCGTCGCCTCGGCCTCGACCGACCGGGTGGCGGTGGTCGACACCGCGGCACGCAAGGTGAAGAAGGAGCTCCTCGATCCGCCCCCCGCCGGCCCGGCCGAAGGGTGCACCCCCGATGCCCTCGCTCTCTCGCTCGACGGGTCGCGCCTCTACGTGGCCGAGGCGGACGCCAACGCCGTCGCCGTCTTCGACCTCGCCGCGGCCACGGCCGGCATCGAGTCGGCCCACGGCGACGACCGCCTGGCCGGGCGCCTCCCGGCCGGCTGGTATCCCACCGCTCTCCTGGCGAGCGGGAAGACCCTCGCGGTGGTCAACGGTAAGGGGAAGGGGACCGGCCCCAATCCGGACGGGGCGGTGCCCGGCGTCCACAAGGCGGTCGGGCACGCCTACACCCTGGGGCAGCTCGACGGCACCGTCACCGTCCTCCCCGAGGTCCCGCACGGGAACGCCCTCGCCGCCCTCACCCGGCGGGTGGTCCAGGCCGACCGCTGGGACCGGCCGCGCCAGCCCCGCAAATACCCGCCCTTCGAGCATGTCGTCTACATCCTCAAGGAGAACCGCACCTACGACCAGGTTCTGGGCGACCTCCCGGGGGCGGACGGCGATCCGGGCCTGACCCTCTTCCCGCGCCCGGTGTCGCCCAACCACCACGCGCTCGCCGAGCGCTTCGGCCTCTTCGACCGCTTCTTCGTCAACGCCGAGGTGAGCACCCAGGGGCATTCCTGGTCGACCGCCTCCTACGTCACCGACTACGGCGAGAAGACCACCCCCTCCGGATACTCGGACCGCCGGCCGGAGATCGAGGAGGGGGAGACCGACGAGCCCGCCCAGGGGTACCTGTGGAATCTGGCTCTCGCCAAGGGGCTCTCCGTCCGCGACTACGGCGAGGCGACGACGCCGGTCCAAGCCGCGGACGGCCGGACCACCTGGAAGGCGATGCGGCCGGCCCTCGGCCCCTACGTCCACCCCGACTACCCCGGCTGGGACCTGGACATCCCCGACCAGCGCCGGGCCGACCTCTGGCTCGCCGACCTCGACGGCTTCGTGAAGAGTGGAAAGATGCCGGCCCTGGAGATCGTCTGGCTGCCCTCCGACCACACCTCGGGGGCGACGCCGGGGAAGTTCACCCCGCGCTCCTCGATGGCCGACAACGACCTCGCCCTGGGGCGGATCGTCGAGGGGCTCAGCCGGTCGCCGTTCTTTAAAAACACGGTCGTCTTCGTGCTCGAGGACGACGCCCAGAACGGTCCCGACCACGTCGACTCGCACCGCTCGGTCCTCCTCGTCCTCTCGCCCTACAACCGCCCTGGGGCGGTGCACCGCTTCGTCAACACGACCGACGTGACGGAGACGATCGAGGAGATCCTCGGCCTCCCGGCGCTCTCGCACTACGACCACTTCGGACGCTCGTTGGACGACGTCTTCACCACCCAACCCGACCTCACGCCCTACCGCGCGCTCCAACCCGGGGTGCCCTTGGGCGAGCGCAACCCCGCCAAGTCGGCGGGAGCGGCCGCCTCCCTGCGTCTCGACCTCTCAGCCCCCGACCGGGCCGACGAGGCGGCCTTCAACCGCATTCTCTGGACCGCTTTGCGCGGCGAGAAAGTGCCCTATCCGAAGGCCGGGAGGGTGTCGGTGCTGGAGCTGCAGCGGGGGAGGTGAGCGGCTAGCGAGAGAGCGCCGCCGCGACGCGCTCTAGCACGGAGTCGAGCTCGCCCTCCGGATAGGGCACCGCCGCGCCGGAGCCCCAGACCGGGCCGGGCCAGGCGGGATCGGAGGCGAAGCGGGCGACGACGTGGACGTGGAGCTGGGGCACGACGTTGCCGAGGGCGCCGACGTTCACCTTGTCCGGCCGGAAGAGGCGTGCGAGCGCCTCGCTCGCCAGCGCGATCTCCTCGACGAGGACGGCGCGATCCGCCGGCCGCAGCTCGTGGATCTCCCGCACCGACTCTCTCTCCGGGACCAGGATCAACCAGGGGAAGCGACGGTCTTTCATCAGGAGGACGCGGCAGAGCGCCAGCCGGGTCACCGGGGCGGTGTCCCGGGCGAGCGTCTCATGAAGGGTGAAAGACAGCGCGTTCACTTTACTCCTCCCGGAGAGCCACCACCGGCTCCACCCGGGTCGCCCGCCGCGCCGGGATATAGGCGGCGAAGAGCGCCGCGGTCAACAGGACGACCGGGATCATCAGATAGGTCACCGGGTCGCTGGGGGCGATACCGTAGAGGGAGGAGGCGAGGAAGCGGGAGAGGCCGAAGGCCACCGGGAGGCCGATCGCAACCCCCACCGCGGCCATGGCGAGCCCCTTGCCGACGATCATCGACAGCACGTCGCCGCGGTCCGCCCCGAGGGCCATGCGGATGCCGATCTCGCGGGTCCGCTCGGACACCGCGTAGGCGATGACCCCCGAGAGGCCCACCGCGGCGAGCGCCAGGGCGAGGGCGGCGAAGGCGCCGAGGAGGAGGAGACCGAAGCGGCGGGCGGCGACCGAGGCGGCGAGGCGCTGCTCCAGGGTCGAGACGTCGAAGAGGGGCAGGTCGGCGTCGAGCGCCCGCACCTCGCGGCGGACCGCCGCGGTGAGCCCGGCGGGATCGCCCTGGGTGCGGACGGCGAGGAAGCCGAAGGGGCTCGGCTGCTGGAGGAAGGGGAGGTAGAGCTCCGCCTTGGGGGCGGTCGCCAGGTCCTCCCGGCGGACATCCGTCGCCACCCCGACGACGGTCACCCAGGGCCGGCCCGGCGGGCCGAAGCGGAGCCGCTTGCCGACCGGGTCCTCGGTACCCCAGAAGGAGCGGGCGAGGGTCCGGTTGACGACCGCGACCGGCGGCGCCGTCTTGCCGTCCCGGTCGTCGAAGGCGCGGCCCCGTTCGAGAGCGATCCCGAGGGTCCTGAAGTAGGCCGGGGAGACCGACGAGAGCATCACCTCGGGCTGCTCTCGGGGGTCCTTGGGCGGCCGGTTCTCGACCCGCAGACCGCGCAGCATGCGCAGAGCACGGGCGAGCGGCAGCGAGTCGCCGAAGGCGACCGAGCGCACCCCGGGGAGCGCCGTCACCCGGCGCGCCAGCTCGGAGAGGAAGGCGGTCGGTGCGGCGGGCTCTTCGTAGCCACCGGAGGCGGAGAGGTCGATCGCCATCGTCAGCACCCGCTCCGGCCGGAAGCCGGGGTCGACCGCCTGGAGCCGGGCGAAGCTGCGCAGGAGGAGCCCGGCCCCCACGAGGAGCACGGCGGCGAGAGCCACCTCGGCGGCGACGAGGAAGCCGCGGCCCCGCCCGAGGCCGCTTCTGGCCGAGGCCTGGAGCGGTTGGCGGAGGTCGACCCGCGCCGCGGCGAGAGCCGGGGCGAGCCCGAAGAGGAGGCTGGTGGCGAGCGCGAGGGCGGCGGTGAAGAGGAGCACCGGGCCGTCGAGGCCGACCTCGACCTGCGGCAGGAGGACCCCGGCGAGGTCGGCCGGGGTGAGAGCGACGAGGAGCCGCGCCCCCCAGAAGGCGACGAGGAGGCCGGCGGCCCCGCCGCTCACGCCGAGGACGGCGCTCTCGGCCAGCAGGAGACGGACGAGCCGCCCCTGGCCGGCACCGAGAGCGGCGCGGATGGCGATCTCCCGCCGGCGGGAGGCGGCGCGCGCGAGGAGCAGGTGGGCGACGTTGGCGCAGGCGATGAGGAGCACCAGGCCGACCGCTCCGGCGAGGAGGAGGAGGGCCGGCCGGACCTGGCCCACCAGGTGCTCGTGGAGGCGGGTCAGGCGGACCTCGCTCTCGGGCAGCCGCATCCGGGGGCCGCCTTTCCCGCCCCCCTGCGGTCCGCCCCCCTGCAGGCGGATCTGCATTCCGCCGGAGCCTCGGCCGGGTCCTGGCATGGGCCCCGGTCCGCCCTGGGGCACGGGCCCCGGTCCTCCCTGGGGCATCGGCATCGAGGCCGCCGCCTCCAGGGCCGCGGCCTCGGCGCGTTGGTGGATCGCCAGGAGCTCGCCGCTCGCCTGCGCCAGGGTGACCCCCGGACGCAGGCGGCCGACGACCCGGAGGACCGACATCTGCTGGCGGCCGCGCTCGCGGGCGGTATCGAGCTGGAGCGGCACGAGGACGTCGATCTCGGGGTTGCCGGGAAAGACGAAGCGGTGCGGCAGGACCCCGACGACCGGGTAGGAGCGGCCGTCGAGCTTCAGGAGCTGGCCGGCGGGACGGGTTCCGGTACCGCCGAACAGGCGCTCCCAGAGCCGCTCTGAGACGAGGACCGCCGGCGGCCCGTTGAGCTTTCCCTCCACCGGCCGGAAACCGCGTCCGGCAGCGGGCTCGATGCCGAGCATCGGCAGGAAGCCTGCGGAGACCCGGGCACCGCGCAGCCGTTCGGGTTGCTCGCGCCCGGTCAAGGTGAAGCTCTGGCCGTCGTCGAAGGCCTCGACCGCGGCGAAGAGCCGGCTCTGCTCCTGCCAGTCGAGGTAGTCGCCGCCGGAGGTGATCTCGGCGTTGAAGTCTCTGACGTAGTCGGTCGCCCACACCAGGCTCCCCGGGTCGCGGTAGGGGAGCGGCCGCAGCAGCAGGGCCTCGACCAGGCTGAAGATGGCGCTGTTGGCGCCGATCCCCAGGGCGAGGGTGAGCACCGCGGCGAGGGCGAAGCCGGGGTGGGTACGCAGTGTCCGCAGGGCGTGGTGGAGGTCGGAGGCGAGAACCTTCATCGGGATCTCCTCATGGCTTTCCTCCTACAACGCCGGAGCCACGGGAGAGTTGCGCCCGCCCGGCGCTCTACTGGATCTCGAACGGCAGCTCGACGGTCCGCTCGCCGACCGCAATGGAGAGCTTGTAGGAGCCCTTCTTGAGCGGTTTGTCCCCGGGGCACTTGACGGTCGCGCCGTACTGGTTCTGGCAGACGCCGCCGCCGCAGACCGTGTAGCCGGGGCAGCCCTGGGACCACGGCTCGGCGCAGCCGAGGTCGCCGACGACCTTCGCGGTCACCCCTTTGACCACCTGGGGATCGACGTCGATCGTGTAGGCGATCTCCGTCGTGCCGGGCTCGAAGCTCTGCGGTGCCGGGAGGGGCTGGGGGATCATGCAGCGCGGAATGCCGGTGGCGCTCCGGTCGCGCACGCCCTCGCCGATCCGAACCCGCAGGACGCCCGCCGGCAGGGCAGGACCGGCAGCGGCGCTCGGAGCGGTGGGAGTGGCCGCCGGAGCTGCCGCCGGAGCGGTGACGGCCGCCGGGGGAGCGGCGGGCGCGGGGGTGCTCCCGGCGCAGGCGGTGGCGGTGAGGAGGAGAGCCAGGGCGGCCAGGGACGGCCTTTTTCCACACTTCAAGATTTCGATCGTCATCGTCAGGTTCTCCTCGACAGGGTCTGGGGATCTAGCGGCTCGCGGCGGGGTACTGGGTCCGTTTGAACCTGCGGGCGGTCTCCTTCGGGCGCTCCGCGCAGCCAGTCGTCCGTCCTCGGATTCAAACGGACCCGGTACCCGCGGCAGGCGATTGTATCGGATGTCGATCGCCGACCTCCGCCCGGATGTCCGCCAGGCACTCCTCCATCCGGTCCCGGTGGGTGCGGAAGGAGACGACGCAGATGCGGAGCGCGAAGCGGTCGCCGAGGAGGGTGCCGGTGAGCATGACCCGCTTGCGGGCGTTGATCCGGTCGAGGAGGTCCCGGTTGCGGCGGTTGATCTCCTCGACCGGCAGGCCCTGCCACTCGGGCGGATGGAGGCGGAAGGCGACGATCGAGAGCTGGGGCTCGGCGAGGATCTCGATCCCGGGGATCGTGCGGAGCTCCGCGGTCGCCCAATGGGTGAGCGCGAGCTTCTCGGTCAAGGCTTCCGCGGAAGGGGCCGATGCCGAGGAGCTTCACGGGCAGCCAGACCCGAAGGCCGCGGAAGGGCTTCGAGAGCTCGGGCGAGATCTCGCAGAAGTCGACGAGATCGGGGTCCTCCTGGAGGGGGGGCATGTAGTCGGCCGCCAGGGTGTGGGCGCGCTTCAGGGCGGCGCCGTCGCGGACCAGGAGGGCGCCGGTGCCGTAGGGGAGGAAGAGCCCCTTGTGCGGATCGAGCACCACCGAGTCGGCGCGCTCGATGCCCCGCATCGTCCGCCGGCCCTCCTCGGTGAGCAGGAAGAAGCCGCCGTAGGCGGCGTCGACATGGAACCAGAGCCCGTGGCGCGCCGCCAGATCGGCCAGCTCGGGGAGGGGATCGACGGCGCCGGTGTTGGTGGTGCCGGCGTTGCCCACGACGAGGAAGGGGGTGAGCCCCTGCCGGCGGTCCGCGCCGATCTGGGCCTCCAGAGCTTCCGGCACGATGCGGAAGCGCTCGTCGGTCGGCACCCGGCGCACGTTGCCCGGCGGGAAGCCGGCGAGGAGGGCCGCCTTCTCCACCGAGTGATGGGTCTGGGCCGAGGCGTAGAGGATGCCTTGGAGGAAGTTCTCGGGCAGCCGCTCGCGCCGGGCGGTGACCAGGCCGGTCCAGTTGGCGAGCGAGCCGCCGCTGGTGAGGAAGCCCCGCGCCTCCCGGGGGTAGCCGACGATCTCGGCCAGCCAGGCGACGACGTTGGCCTCCAGCTGGGAGAGGGCGGGAGCCGCGGCGAAGACCCCGGTGTAGCGGTTGACCGCGTCGGCGATGAGATCGGCCACGGCGGCATGGAACAGCCCGCCCCCCGGGATGTAGGCGAGGTAGCCCGGCCCGGCGGCGTTGAACGAGGCCGGGATGGCTCGCTCGAAGAGCAGGTCGAGGAGCACCGGGAGCGGGGTGCCCACCTGCGGCAGCGGCTCGGCGAGCGAGCGGGCGAGCGCGAAAGCCCCCTCGGTCGCCGCGGCGGGCTGCGCCGGGAGCGATAAGACATGGGGGATGATCCGGGCGAGCGCCGCCTCGACCATCTCCCGCATCTCGGCGGCGGAGGGTTCGAGCGGGTGCGCGGCGGCGGTCGCCGGGGTCGCCGGGGTCGCCAGGGCAGCCGGGGTGGCGGGGGAGGGTGCGGGGTGCGGAGTCGAGATCATGGCGGCCGGAGCTCCGTTTGACGTTGGATGATATCCCTAACTCGGCGTACACCAACGCGTCGAAGATGCCTCCGGCACTCCCCCGATTTCGATCCGTCCCCAACCCCAAGGTCTACCCCCGCGGACGGTTGCCCGAGGTGCGGGTCACCGTGCTGTCGACAGCGGACGTTTGAGCCAGTAAGAACCGCTGGCGTCGTAGCGATAGCCCGCGGCCGTCAGCAGTTTCCACGTATTGCCGTGGCCGACGGCTACCGGCCTGTGGATGGCGTCCGGGTGATCGTGCGCCAGCAGGTAGGCGTAGTCCCACTTCATGTGCCCGGGCGTAAAGCGTTGGTACTCATTGAGCTCCAGCGGGAGGGTAGGGGGCAGGCGCGCGATGTGCCGGTCGTTGTAACCCAACAGATCGACCATGCGGTAGTCGCTGAAATAGGCGGGAATGCCGGCACAGGCGGTCGCCAGAACGCCGCTGGGGCCCAGCACGCCTTGGAGCCGCTGCAATTCGCGATAGAGATCTGCGTAGCTGTCGACCAGCAACGGCTGCCGGGCCACCGCAAGATCCAGCCAGTTCTCTCCGGACCTGGTGGCAAGCCCGAGCCCGTCCGCCGTCACCAGCGCGCAGACGGTCGACACGATCAGGAAGCGTCGCCGGTCGCCCCCCCGCATCCGGACCGCGATCTCGCTGAGCACTCGATTGAGGAGGAGGAAGACCAGGGGGAAGGCGTAGACCACGAAGCGGTTCGCCCGCACGTTGAGCGGCATCTCCCAGGCGTCGCCGCCGACATAGACACTGTAGGCGCAGAGGACCGCGAACAGCGCCGAGGGTAACCACAGCCGGCGGCGCAGCTCGCGATCGGCGGAGTACCGAAGGAGCACACCGACGGCGACGCCGACTGAGGCCAGCAGAAGGAAGTGATCCGCGAACGATTCCCACAAGGCCCTCGCGCCGCGCAGCAGCCGGATGTCCATGGGGACCTGAGAGAGCTTGAGATAGTAGGTATTGGGCAGGACGTCGTGGAAGTAGAGCCAGCGAAAGACGCTGTATCCGGCGACCACGGCGCTCCAGACCGCCGCCCCCTGCCACCAGTGGGCGCGCTGCCGTCGCTGCCGCAGCCCGCCGTTGGCGATGACGTAGAGTTGCACCACGGAGACCATCAGGATCATGTCCATACGCAGCAGATAGGCGACGGCCCCGAGGAGGAACAGCTCCCGGTGACGATCCTCGCCGTGGCAGACGATGTCGAGAGCCAACAGCACAGAAGCGGTGGTCAACAGCGCTTGCAGCCCGCTCTCCATCCCCATCAAAGACCAGTAGCTCAAGGGGTAATAGAAGCCGGTAAGGAGAGCCGCGGGCAGCCATGTGTGGGCCCGATCGGCCGAGAAAAAGCGCCCGGCCAGGCGCCTCACCAGGACCACATGCCAGACGAGAATCAGGAGCGACAACAGCTGTACCACCAGGCTGCGGTACCGGAGGTCCAAGGGCAACAGGTTCGCCGGGACCATCAGGGCCACCCAGAGCGGATGGGTGAAGCCTTCGACCGGCTCCCCGGTGCGGGCCCAGTTGAGCCCGTGGCCTTCGACCAGGCTGCGGGCGTAGGTCATCGAGATCATGGCGTCTTCGAAGAGGCAGAAGATCCGCCGGCCGGCGAAGACCAGAGACGATCTGTAGATGAACCAGCCCGACCAGCCGACCATGGCGGCCAGCAGCAGCCAGAGGCTCCTGGGGTGGTCCCCGCGATCCCCCGCATCGGTCGCCGTCACGGCCTTTTCGTCTTCGTCGCTCATCGTTCGCGGAGCCAGAAGTCGCCATCGGGATGGTAGTGGTAGCCCACCGTACGGAGCAGGTTCTGCCGTCTCAAGGGATCCGCGCGGCCTTCGCCGAGAACGGCGTCGGGGTGGTACCGCTCCAGAACGTAGGGGTCGTCCGACTTGCCGCGGCCCGGGGTGTAGCCCATGAAGTCTTCCCGTTGGAGCGGGACCGCCGGCGGCAGGCGTGCGATGTGGCGCTCGTTGCCGCCGGACAGGTCGACCATCCGATAGTCGGTGAAATAGGCGGGCACGCCGGCATCGCTCGTCGCCACGACCCCCGTGGGTCCCAGAACATCCTGCAGCTTTCTCGTCCGGGCATAGATCTCGGCCTGCGCCTGGGCTCCGTGAGGCGGGAGCACAGCGAGAAACGCCACCGCGTTCCCGCCGACGTCAGAGCTGAGCCAGAACCCATCGGCGACCGCCAGGGCGAGAACCGTGGTGAGCGTCAAGAAGGAACGACGGGCGAGGTCGTCCCCCCAGGGCCGTGCCGCGATCCAGCCGGCCGCCTGGTTGACCAGCCCATTGAAGAGGACGAACAAGAGGGGCATGACATAGACGACGTAGCGGTTGGAACGCAGTTGCAGGTCGAGGTCCCCGGCGTCGCCCCCAACGTAGACGCTGTACGCGGACGCCACCAGGAACAGGCTTGCGAGGAGCGCCATCCGCCCACCAGGCCCGTCATTCTGGCGACCCTGTCGCCCCAGCAGGCCGAGGCCGATGCCGATCGCGGCGAGCAGAGCCAGCTGTTCCGAGAGCGACGCCCCCAGCAGGAAAACTCCCCGCGTGAGCCGAAGATCGAGGGGTATGCGGTAGAGATTGAGATAGTAGGTGTTGGCGAGAACGTCCCCAAAATAGAGCCACCGTAAGGCGCTGTAGCCGGCGACGACGACAGAGAAGGCGAGGAGCCCCTGGTACCAGCGGCCGCGCTGCCAGCGTTCCCGGAGCCCGCCTTGGACAACGAGATAGACCTGGATCGCAGCCACGAGGAGGAGCATGTCGCTGCGCAGCAGGTAGGAGGCCGCTCCGAGGAGGAGCAACTCGCGGTGTCGGTCGAGGCCGCGGTGGACGATGTCGAATACCAGGAGCACCGAGGCGGTAATGAGCAGCGCTTGGAGGCCGCTCTCCATGCCCAGGAGAGCCCAGTAGCCGAGCGGGTAGTAGAAGGCGGTCAGCAGCGCCGCAGGCATCCAGTGCCGCGCGAGAGCGGTCGAAAAAAAACGCAGGGTCAGTCGCCGAACGAGGAGCACGTTGGCGACGAGCAGGACGAGCGAGAGGAGCTGCACCACCAGGCTCCGGTGCTCGAGAGCGAGACCGAGCGTGTTGATCGGGACCATCAGAGCGGTCCACAGGGGACTGGTGAAACCTTCGACCGGCGCGCCGGCCCGAGCCCAGTTGAACCCATGCCCTTCGACGAAGTTCCGGGCATAGGTCATGGAGACCATGGCATCCGGAAAGAGACAGAAGATCCGCCTGCCCGCAAAGACGAAGGAAGTCGTCCAGATGAACCGTACCGCCCAGGCCACCATGCAGCTGAGGAGAGGAACGAGGCCTGCCCGGGATTCCAGGAAACTGTCGGCTTTGCCCTGCCTCGAGGGCGGTTCCCCCTCCCCCGGTCGGGTCAAACGACGGGTTCCTGGGTTGCGCCGTCCTCCTCGGCGCTTTGGGTCAACGCGAGGACGGCCTTGATCGAACCGACCGGCCCATAGAACCAGAAATATTGTCGCACCTTTCTCTGCAGGGCCGGATCCTGCGGCACGCGGACCCGAAGCGTGACCGTCAACCCGACCAGGAGGAGAGAACAAAGAAGCGCTCCCCCAATCCCTGCATAGGCGATCTCAAACTGCATCGGAACGTCAAAGGGAAAACCCGCCATAATGAAGGCCAAACAGAAGCTCGCGAGGCCGCCAGCAAACAAGCCAATTCCCAGCTTGCGCAAGATTCGGAGCGTAGCTTTACTCGGTTCCCGATGTCTCAATACGTTCCCCTCAGGGTGTAACTGCAGCGCTGCCAATAGCCCCCTCCCCCCAGCGACCCGCTGACGTTCAATGTGCTGGTCAATGGAGAGCTCGTATTGTTGCACGAACCGACGGAAACCGCCGGGCCAATAAGACCCAAAGCGGGAATCGAAAGATTCCAGGAATCGGATAGACCGCCCAGCTCTCTTTTGTTGCAGGCACAGGCGGCCGGAGCACTGATGACCGGGATACTGAAGTCTACGCCGGCACCATAACCGCCAAAAGCCCCGATCATTCCGCAGACGAAGGTTACCCTCACCCGTACAGCTCGTCCACGGCACTTAAATCTTCCGAAGCCGATATTGAGCCCCCCGATGAAGCCGGCATCGGCCTGGATGCCAAGGTAGTCCCACATGCCGCTCGGGCACTCATCCAGACAGGAGCAAAGACCGAGCGGGTCGGACAATACGAGCGGCATGTCCATCGCGTAGCCATAGATGGAATCCCGCTTGCCGGGTCGAGAGGACAGGAGGGCAAAAATCGGATCCGCCTGCGTATACCGCCCCCACTCCCCTCGGTACCACCGATGCACGTTATAGCTCCGGTCCGTCACCCCGTTTTCTCCCAACCCCAACTGCTCCGCTTCCTGCCCCGGCAGCCGCAAGGGCTGGTGCCGGTCGTAGGAGCGCAGCGCGTAAACCTCTCCGAACGGCTCGTACTCCGCTCGCCAGACGATCCCTTGCTGCGCGCTGGTCTGGAGGATCGGCGTTCCCAGGTGATCGGTGAAGGTCCAGGAGGTCACCCCCGTGGCGTCGACCTGGGCGACCGGGTGGCCGTTCCACCAGAGGTATTCGTTGGAGATCAGGGGGTGGGCGCTCGCCGACAGCTCGGTCTCGGCGAGGAGGTGCAGCTCGGGGGTGTAGAGGAAGAACTCCCGGGTGCCGGCGGCGACAGCCGAGAGGGAGGTGCTTTGCAGGTGTCCCGTAGACGCCTTCGAGATCGGGGGCGCAACGAGCGCCGAGGGCTGCCGGGCCGTCTTCGGAAAGAGCCCTGCCCCGTCTTCGATCACAGCGACGATCGTCCCATAGCCCGGATGCCCGGGGTCCGAGCCGTAGGGCGAGCTCGGATCGACCTGGAGCACCACCGTCGCCGCGATGTTGCCGTAGATCGTCGAGCCGCTTTTCGCGAGGCTGGTCGAGACGATCGCCCCGATGTAGGCGCCGATCGTCGCGGGCGGCGAGCTGTTGCCGGGCTTGGAGGTCCAGCAGTTGGCATCCAGGAGCGGCGTGCCCGTCGTGTGGGCCGTCGGCTCGCAGAGGGTGATCGGAGTCGTCTTCGGGGTGACGTAGCCCTTGAAGCTCGGATTAGCGGCGTAGTCGCCTCCCGTCACCTGCTGCGCCCACTGGCTGCCCCAGAAGCTAACCCTCTGGCCAACCGCGAGGCCCGGGGTGTTGCCGCCCCAGACGACGAAGGCGTTCGATTGATAGACGAGCACCGGGACGCTCGTGTGCGCCGGCCGGCGGTAGGTGTCGCCCGCGAAGGCGATCGCGACTGTGGCCGGTCCCGTCGTCGGGCTGGCGGCGAGGTTGAGGGTCGCTGTGGCCGTGCCGTCCGCCCCCGTCGTCGCCGTGGCGGTGACGGTGCCGAAGGTGAAGGTCACGGGCTCGCCGGAGAGCGGTGTGCCGTCCCCGTCGGTCAGGCGGGCGGTCACCGCCTGGGTCTGGCCGTTCGCCAGGGCGGGCTTGCCGGTGTAGGTGAGGATGGTCTCGTCGGGCAGCAGCGGCAGGAGGAGCGCGGCCGAGGTGCCCGCGAAGCCGCCGCCCCCCGCGAAGCTCATGGTGAGCGCGACGGCGCCGGGGGTCCCTGGAGCCCCCGTCGGCGTCAACGTCGTCGTCGCCGTGCCGTCGGCGCCGGTCAGCGCGGTCACCGTCTGCGTCCCCAGGCTGAAGGTGATCGTCTGCCCGGCCACGGGGCGTCCCGTGGCGGCTTCGGTGAGCCGCGCCGAGAGGGTCATGGCGTCACTGTACTCTCCAACCGCCGCCCCCGTATAGAGAAGCGTCGTTGCCGTCGCCGTCCAGGTTACCGTCACCAGGTTGGAGACCGGTCCGCCCGTCGCGGTGGCCTGGATGGCGTCGGCTCCCTGGCTGGCGCCGGTCAGGGTGAAGGTGGCATGGCCGGTGGCGTCGGTCATCGCCTGGCCGGTCTTCCCGGCGTCGGGACCGTTGACGACCTGGAAGGTCACCGCGGCGTTCGCGACTGGCTGGTGCGCTCCGTTGGCGAGAAGAGCGGTCACGGTCGCGCGGCTCCCCAGTGGGAAACTCGCGGTGAGCGGCGAGAGGGTGAGCGATCCCGGCGCGCCCCAGGTCGTGGTCACCGGGTTGGAGGCCAGGGTGGCGCCCCCCTGGAGGGTGAGGTCGGCCTCCAGGATGTCCGTTCCGGCGAGCTTCGAGGTGAAGGTGAAGATCGCCTTACCGTCTGGCCCGGTCGTCCCCGGACCGCTCTTGCCGGCGTTCGGACCGGAGGTCACCTTGAAGAGGACGGTGAGGTTCGGGACCGGCTGGCCGGCATTACCGGCATTACCGGCATCATCGGTCGCGAGAAGAGTCGCGTTGTAGGCCGTGCCCACCGCCTGCGCGGCGGAGGCGGGCGAGAGCGCCAGGTGGACCGCCGGCAGCCAGGTGACCGACACCGGGTTCGAATCGATCCCGGTGAAGGTGGTGTTGAACATCGTCGCCTTGATGGTGTCGATCCCCACCTGGGTGCCGGGGTAGGTGAAACGGGCCGTTCCCGTAACATCGGTGTGGCTCTCGACGATCTGGATCGCGTGCGGGCCAGCGGAGATCGTGAACCGCACGAGGGCGTTGGGCACCGGCTCGCCTCCGGCGTCCATGCCGATCGCCTCGACGGTCGCGCTTCCTCCCACCGGGAAGGTCGAGGTGAGCGGACGGAGCGCCACGGTCCCCGGGCTCGTCGTCGCCTCGCCGCCGATCGGCCGCCACTGGAGCGACTCGTTCAACAGGGTCGACGTGCCGCTGCACTCCGCCAGGTCATAGCCGAAGGTGTCGATGATGTGGGCCGTGTCGAGATAGCTCGCCGTCAGGCCGTCGATCGAGAGGGTTACCTTGGGGATCCGCCGGTCGCTCGGCGGCACGGTCTCGAAGCAGCCGACGATGGGGAAGTCGCTGGTGTCGAGGTCGAACGAGGAGAGCTGGGTCACCACCGCCGAGCTGTGGGGCGGGATGGTGAAGTCCCGCCAGTCCTCGAAGTCGAAGACCGGCCCCGGCCGCTGGAGGTCGAGGACGACGCTGTCGACGTGGCGCGGCCGGTCGGTCTCGTTGTCGATCCGGATCGCCCCGGCGTCGAAGATGTAGCCGTTGCCGACGAAGACGAGGTTCGGCCCCGGGTCCCAGGGGTTGGGGAAGGAGGCGTTGGGCCGCAGGCTGTCGGCGTAGCCCACCGAGACCGCGATCCCGGCGAGGGCGGGCCAGACGACGACCGCCGGGTTCGAGACCGCGGCGCCGCCCGAGGGGTTGGGGATCTTCGCCAGCCAGAGGTCGGTGCCGGCCAGGGTCCCGGTGTAGGTGAAGCGGGCGAGCCCCGCCGCGTCGGTCACCGCCTGGCCGGTCGTCCCGAGATTCGGGCCGCTCACCAGGGAGAAGAGGACGGTCACCCCCGGCACCGGGCGCTGGTCGGCCCCGGTCACCGTCGCGGTGAGCGTGAACGGGGTGCCGAGCGGCGGGGTCGCCATCCCGGGCGAGAGCGCGAAGTCGCCGCCGGAGACGACCCCGGTCTGGCCGATCGGACGCCAGCCGAGCGATTCGTTCGGCGAGCCCGGGCAGAGCGCGACGTCGACCCCGCCGGTGTCGAGGACGTGGGCGGTGTCGAAATAGGTCGTCGCCACCCCGCCGATCGTCACTGTCACTTGGGGCACCCGCGGATCGCCGGGGGTGAGGCTCTCCCCGCAGTGGAGGATCGGCGAGTCGCTGGTGTCGAAGTTGTAGGCCGCAGTCTGGGTGAGGACCGCCGTGCCGTGGGCCGGGATGGTGAAGCTCCCCCAGAGGCTGAAGATCGGCCCCGGGCGGCCGAGGTCGACCGAGACCGAGTCGACGTCGATCGCCTCGCCGGTGCCGTTGTCGAAGCGCAGCGCCCCGGCGTCGAAGGTCGGGCCGTTGCCGGTGAAGACGACGTTGGGCGAGCCCTGCCAGGGGAGCGGGAAGACCGCGGTCGGCCGCAGGCTGTCGGCGTAGCCGACGTAGACGGCGAGGGCCGCGGTCGAGAGCCGGAGGGTGCCGGCGTTCAAGGTCCCTCCCGGCGGCACGACGAGCGGGCCGGTGGTGAGAGAGACGAGGCCGGGGTCTGAGACGGTGAGCGTCACGGTGCCCGCCGCCTGGGTGAGCGAGAAGCTGCCGTCGGGACCGGTCGTCGCCACGTTGAGAGTCCCGGAGACCGCGACGGAGGCGCCCGCGATCGGCGTGCCGTCCGCCGCTCGCACGACGGTGCCGGCGATCGTCCCCAGGGGATCGAGGGCGAGAGCGCCGAGGGCGAAGCTGGCGCCTGGGCCGACCGCGACCGCGGCGGTCGTCCGGCTGCCGAAGCCCGGCCGGCTGGCGGTGACGACGTAGGTCCCGGCCGAGACGTTGAGGCGGAAGACGCCCGTGGCGTCGGTCGTCGTAGAAAGCGCATCCCGCGCCGTGATGCGAGTCGCGGAGAAGCCGCTTGTTCCGGCCGGCACGGCGGTCACCGTGGCCCCGGACAAGGGGGCGCCGGTCGAGGAGAGGACGACCGTGCCGGTCAGGCTCGCCGGAGCGGCGAGGAGCGTCACCGTCCCCACCCGATGGACGGCCCCTGCCGCCAGGGTGAAGGCGGGGAGGGTCTGGCTCGCGTAGCCCGGCCGGGTGACGGTCAGGGTGTAGGTGCCGGCGGGCTCGGGGAGAGTGAAGGTGCCGTCCGTGCCGGCGACCGTCAAGTCGCCGGATTCCATCGCGGTCACCACCGCCCCGGCGAGCGCCTGGCCGTCGAGCGAGCCGAGGACAGTCCCGGTGATCTTCCCCGGCGCCTTCTGGAGCCGGAAGGTGCCGAGCGCGACGTCCCCTCCCGAAGGGATGGTGAAGGGCAGGCTCGTCGCCGGCTGATCGCCGCTCGCCTGGATCGTCAGGGTGTAGGTGCCGGCCGCCCGGGTGAGGGTGAAGGCGCCCGCGGCGTCGGTCGAGGTGGCGTCCGCGGTGGCGGTCAGGCGCACCGTGGCCCCTGCTACGGGAAGGCCGGTCGCATCGTCGACCACGGTGCCCGAGGCGGTCCCCAGGGCGGCGGTGACGGCGAGCGCCGCGCGGACGCCCCGGCCGTCGTAGGTGTAGGTCAGGCCGTCCGCCGCGGCGAGGAGGTCGCGGGACGAGTAGGCGTAGGGCGCGCCGCCCACGGTCGCCTCGTTGCCCGCCGCGTCGTAGGTCACCGCTCTTCCGCTGCCGGGCGGAGTGCCCGACGGGGTCACCGCCGAGAGCTTGGGGAGGCTCCCCTGGTAGGTGAAGTCGAGCGCCCGGGCCGTCCCCAGCCCCAGGGAGGTCATGTTCCCCATCGGGTCGTAGCGATAGCTGCCGCTCCCCCAGAGCGCGCCGCCGGTCGTCGCGCCGGTCAGCCGGAAGAGGTCGTCGTAGGCGAAATCGCGGTTGAAGCCCGGATCGAGCGCGTCGTGAAGGGCCGTGATGTTGCCGACCGGGTCCTCCGAGTAGAGATAGTCGGCGAGCGGGCCGGCGCTGCCGTCGAGCCGGTTCTCGACCGGCCGGTAGCGCTGGTCGTAGGTGGCGGTCCGCACCGTGCCGTTGCCGAAGGCGGTCCGGGTCTCGGGGCCGAAGGGGAGGTAGGAGGTCGAAGCGACATAAGCGGTCGATCCAGAAACCGACGAGAAGGGCCGGTCGGCGAAGTCGAAGGTCTGGGTCACCTGCCGGCCGGAGGGATAGGTCATCCCCACGCGGTTGCCGTTCGGGTCGTACTGAAAGCCCGTCGTGTAGGCGGTGCCGAGGATCGTCTGCACCGCGCTCTTGAGCAGGCCGCGCCGCTCGTAGGTGGAGACGGTCGAGCCTGAGGGATCGGTCATCTGGGCGAGCCGGCCGCGGCCATAGTTGCCGGGAGTGCTGGCGCTGCCGGCGGTAAAGCCGTCGTAGCTGTAGGTCACCGTCTCGGTCGCGGTTCCTGCGAGCTGCGAGGTGGTCGAGAGCATGCGGTTCGACGGATCGTAGGTCCGGGTCGTCCCGGCGCCCCGCGCGTCGGTCGTCGCGGTGAGGTTGCCGGCCGGGTCGTAGCGGTAGGTCGTCGTGCCGGTGACCGGCGAGTCCTGCCGGGCGAGCCGGCGGAAGTCGTCATATTGGTAGCGGGTGGTGTTGCCGTTGGGGTCGGTCACCGCGGAGACGTTGTCCATCACGTCGTAGCCGTAGGCAGTCGTGGCGACTCCTCCCGGGGCGGTCGCGAGGGTCTGGGTGACCCGGGTCAGGCGGTGGAGGGCGTCGTAGGTGTAGCCCGTGTTGGGGCTCGGGTGGTCCTCGTCCTCAATCGTCGAGAGGAGACCATCCGGATCATAGGTATAGAAGATGCCCGCTCCCGCCGGCACCGGATGGAGGGTCGCCGCGAGCCGGTTGTGGCGGTCGTAGGTGTAGCTCTCGCTCCGCGCCGTCGTCCAGGCGGCGCAGCTGGGCGCCGGCGCGGTGCAGAGCTGGTCCTCCTCTTTCGCCTTGCCGCCGATCGCGTTGAGCGTCAGGTGCCGGCGCTCGATGGCGTTCCCGTTTGCGTCGAGCCGCAGGGTGTCAAGAAGCCGGTCGGTGCCGTCCTCGTAGCCGTAGGCGCTGGCGTTGCCGCGCGGGAGAGTCGCCCGCACCAGCCGGTCGCGGCCGTCATAGGTGAAGGTCGAAACGTAGTCTGCTGCCTCCACTGGATCGGGGGCCACCGCCTTCGAGGTCGAGGAAACCGTCCGCCCGCGGCCGTCGGTCTCCCGGCGCATCCCCACCCCGTTGGGATCGGTCGCCGTGCGCGCCGTGCCGAAGACGTCATAGGAATCGAACGTCGTGACGAGGCCGGTGGCGTCGGTCGTCCGCGCCAGGCGCCCCCGGCGATCGAGGGTCGGATCGGTGTCGGCGTAGAAGGCCATCGTCACGATGTCGGCGACGTCGGTCCGCGGGCCGTCCTCGCCAGGTGCCGGTGGCGGGGGTCGAAGGTCGAGACGGTCGTGTAGGTCGTCGGCGCCGTATCGGCCGGCGTGAGGTACCCCGACTCGGCGGTCGTCAGCGTCGTCTCGGGCGTCCCGGTGCCGGCGGACGTATTCCAGCTGAGGGTCGTCACCTTGACCGCCCCGGGCTTGGCCGCCGAGGGCTCGTCGATCTCGGTCCGGAAGTTCGGCCAGGCCGGGTAACCATAGGTATAGCTCGTCGTCCGCTCCGCCGCCGTCCCCACCGCCTCGCTCATCGAGGTGACGTTGCCGTCGGCGTTGTAGGCGTAGCGGGTGAGGTGCCCCAGGGCGTCTAAGCGGGTGAGCAGGTGGTTGTCCGGGGCGTAGGTGAAACTCTGGTCGTCCGAGGTCGCCCCGCCGCAGGTCGCGCAGTTGCCGAGGATGTGCGTGGGGAGATACCTCCCCCGGTTGTAGGTCAAGGTGAACTGCGAGAGCTGGGAGGTGGTGCCGTCGATGACGTGGGTGACCGTCTGCTCCCCGGGGGCCGGAGTGTCGTAGTCGATCGTCACCCGGTCCCGGCCGCCGTCCGCGACGGAGGTGGTGCCACGGTCCTCCAGGTCGTAGGCGTGCCCCTCGAGGAGGAAGCCGGCCTCGTCCCGCATCTCGGTGAGGAGGCGGGAAACGCCCTGGGCGTCTGCGGCGTAGGCGAAGCTCCGCCAGGGGGTCGCCCCGGCGTGGAGGGGATCGAAGATCGCCGCGAGCCGGGGGCCGTCGTAGGTCGAGGCGCCAGGTCTGGCCGTCCGGGAGGGTGATCTGGACGAGGGCGAAGCCGCTGTAGGTGAGGGCGATCTGCCGCCCCTCGCTGTCGGCGATCGTCGCCAGGTTGCCGTTGCCGTCGTAGCTGGCGGAGATCCGGTTGCCCCAGCGGTCGGCCGTCGAGAGCCAGAGCCCCGAGCCGGCGTCGAAGGCGGTCGCCGTGCCGTCCAGATCGGTAAGCACATAGCGGCCGCCGGCGAGGGTCACCTGGCCGCGCAGCTCGCCCGGGCTCGAGGCCTTCCAGGTCCCCGGGCCGCTCTGGGTGTAGGTCGACTCGAAGCCCGCCGCCGTCAGGTGGTAGAGGGTGGACCCGGAGAGGTCGGTCGGCCGCAGGGTCTGGGCGTAGGGGTGGGTCCAGCCGAGGCCCACGGGCGACGAGAGGAGCCCCGGATAGAGCGGCTGTCCGCTGTGGTAGTCGAGGCCGAAGGAGAGCGAGAGCGGTTCCTGGGCGAGGGTGAAGAGGGGGACCGAGAGCGACACGTCCCCCGAGCCGACGTTCACCGGCTTGCCCACCCCGGAGCTCGGGCAGGTCCGCCGGTCGGCGCAGCGGGTCTGGACCGTTTCGGTGTCCATGGCGCCGATCGGCTGAGCCGGCTGGGCCGTGTAGGCGATCTGGGCGGTCAGGGTGTCGCTGCCGCAGGGGAGGTCGACCCCGGTGTCCCAGGAGCCGTGCTCGTAGTAGATGAAGCCGCTCGCCAGGAGATCCGGGCCGCGGAAGAGAAGGAGGTGGTCCGAGGAGACGAGCGGATCGTTGGTACAGGTATAGCCGGGCGGCCAGTCGCCTGTGTTCTGGCAGTAGTAGTTGGGGGCGTCGTAGTCGACCCAGACCCGCTGGCCCTCCATGCGGAGCTGGACCGCGGGGCCCGGGTTCGCCGGGGGGTGAAACGGGCTGCAGCAGACGGGCGGCGCGCCGATCCCCACCGGCGGGTGGCAGGTCGAGCCCGGGCTGTTGGCGAGGGTGCGGACCTGCCGGGTGCGAAAGCCCGCGAGGTCCTGCCAGGAGACCGGCCCTAGGGCGTCGGGGAAGCACTGGCTCGGATGGGCGCCGGCGGAACAGCCCCCGGTGAGCTGGACGCAGCTCCCCTGCCCCAGAGCGGCACCGGGACCGGCGAGGAACGCCAGAAGAACGAAGACACCTGTCCACCCAGGACTGCGGTTCAGTCGCATCTCTCCCCCCCAAGCGAAGCCCTGCCGCGAAGCCCGGGCGCGCTCAAGAAACCTGCATAGGATCGGAACTGGCTCCGAGTCTATGCTGGCGGGGGTGGCCTTGTCGTTACCAGGACTCGGAGATGGAAGTCTCCGAGAAGCATGTTTTTCCTCGCGACCGGGGCAGGGGAGAGAGAGTCGAGGGCGGGCTTCCACCCGCTCTTCTTGGGGGAGGGGGAGTTGGAGAAGGTCTCCGGAGTCTCCGGGAGGATCTGGAACCTCTCTGGGAGCTCCCCCTACCCCTGGAGATTGCTTGCGGACCTCTCCGGGCCCGGTCCGCACCCCTCCGGTCAGCGCCAAAACACCTCCGGGAGCTGCAAGGACCTCTCTGGGTTCCTTCCCAAGCCCATGAAGTTTCCGCCCAGGCCTCCCAAGTTTCTTCCCAAGGCGTGCGGATCGAATTCAAGACCGAATAAATTGAATCCGAGACCCTTGAGACCTAGCTCGAGCCCTCGCGAGTCGAATCCGAGACTCTTGCGACCAAACTCGAAGCCTTGCGAGTCGAATCCGAGCCCCCTGAGACCGAGCTCGAGGCCTTTCGAGCCGAATTCGAGGCCGCTGGAATGGAATCCGAGACCGCCGGGACGGAAGCGGAGAGATCCGAGGCTGAATTCGAGACCCTCGGGTGGAAACGGAAGGAGTTTTCTACGCGATTCGACGGGGTTTGGCGATGCGCGGAGGGGTTCTCTCAGCGCCCGGTTGCGTGTCGTGGATCCGGGGCCGGTCGAGTCCCCCTTCTCTTTGAGCCGCGCGGGGGCCGCGACCCGGTGCCGTGGCCGGCCGCGAGCCTTTCGGCTCTCCGTTATCCCCTTAAGCGGGCCGCCGCGAGCTCGCGCTCGAGCTTGGGGACCGGAAGAGCCCGGCGGTCGAGCTTGCCGCTCGCGTTGCGCGGCAAGGCAGGAAGTCGGGCGAAGAGCGACGGCACCATCGGCTCGGGGAGGCACTCTTTCAAGAACCCGCGGAGCTCGGCCGCCGTGGCGCCCTCCCCCGGCCGCGCCGCCCACCAGGCGACCAGCGCGCGTAGGCCGGCGCGCCGCTCGTCGACCCCCACGGCCGCCTCGGCGACCGCCGGGTGCTGCGCGAGCGCCCCCTCGATCTCCGCCAGCTCGATGCGGAAGCCGCGCACCTTGACCTGGCGGTCGATGCGGCCGAGGTACTCGAGCGCGCCGTCCTCCCCTCCCTCCAGACGATGGCGCACCAGATCGCCGGTCGTGTACATCCGCGCGCCGGAGCGGCCCGCGAAGGGGTCGGGAAGGAAGGCACGGGCGGTCAGGTCCGGGCGCCCGAGGTAGCCGCGGGCGTGGCTTAGGCCGCCGATCGCGAGCTCGCCGGGGATCCCCGGCGGGTAGAGCTCGCGCGCGGCGTCCAGCACGTAGGCGCGGGCGCCCGGCAGCGGCCGGCCGATGGGGAGCTCGCGGAGCGGGCGCGGCGGGCCGTCCGGCTCGCCATGAAAGGCGTGCGAGGTGGCGACGACGGTGATTTCCGTCGGCCCGTAGGTGTTCATCACCCGCACTGCGGAGCCGAGCTGACGGCTAAGGCGCGCGACGCGTTCCGGGAGCGCCCGCTCGCCGCCGATGACGAGGAGGCGGAGGGAGGGCGGCCAGGCGGCCTCGCCGGCGTCGACCCGGTCGACCAGCTCTTGCCAGAAGGCGGTGGGCAGGTCGCAGACGGTCACCCCCCAGCTCGCGCAGGCGCCCAGGAAGGCCGGCGCTCCGGCGAGCATCGCGTCGTTTCTGAGGAGGAGCGCCGCGCCGCTCGCCAGGCAGCAGAAGATCTCCTCGACGCTGGCGTCGAAGGAGAGGGAGGCGAACTGCAGCATGCGATCTAAGGGGGTGAGCGCGAAGTCCCGCCGCGCCGCGAGGACGTAGCTCGCGAGCCCGCCGTGGCGGATCATCACCCCCTTGGGCGCGCCGGTCGAGCCCGAGGTGTAGATGACGAGGCGAGGCCCTCGCGGCCGGCCCCGAGCGTCGGGTCGCTCGCCGGCTCGGTCTCGAGGGCCGGCCAGATCTCGTCGAGATCGACGATGGACAGGCCGGCGAGCTTGGCCGCCTCGCGCGCCGCCGCGCGCCCGCCGCCCCCGCCGCCAGTCAGGAGCGCCGCAGCGACGGCGCCGCGCCCGACGTCCCTGAGGATGACGGCCAAGCGCTCGACCGGGACCGTTTCTTGGGCCCGTGATATCTTGTTGACCCTCCCGCGCTGCCTTGGCGGCGCGGGGCCGGAGTAAACCGTGCCTGCGATGGAGTACAAGGGTCTTCAGGATGTTCTAGTCCGCATAGCCGCGCGTGAGCCGTCGGGCAAGGGGCGTACGTCCCCTCTGTCCGTGGCGTGGGCGTCCACACGCGGAACATCCCGGCAGGACAACCAGGACCGCCTGATTGTCGGGCTCGCGCCTTCTGGTCTCGCCTTCGCCGTGTTGGCCGACGGGATGGGCGGGATGAAGGAGGGCGCGCGGGCTGCTGCGCTGGCCGTCGCCGCAACGGCCACGCACTGCGTCGGGAACGCAACCAGCGCGCTCGACCGTCTTCTGGACGGCGCGCTGCGCTTCGCGAACGACGAGGTCTTCCGTGTTCTCCGAGGCGACGGCGGTGCAGCCGTCGTCCTCGCCGCATGGAAGGATGGGGCCCGCTTCGTCGCGCACGCTGGTGACGCGCGCGCCTATAGCGTGGCCGGACCCGACGGCCCTCCAATCAAGCAGCTCACCATTGACGATACGCTGGACGCGGAGCTTGCGAGATTGGGCCGTCGGCGGGAGAGCGAGCCCGAACTACATCGAGGGCTCGTGCAGTTCATTGGCGTTGGCCCGGACCTGGAGCCGCACGTCGCCGCCGTGCCGGACGGTTCTCGTGGGCTGGTGCTCTCCACGGACGGGGTCCACTCCATCCCTGCTGCGGTCCTCGAATGGATCGTCCGTGGCGCCGCGCAACTTCAGCTTCTACCGGAGCGCCTCGTCGCCGCGAGCGAGTGGCACGGCGGGCGGGACAACGCGACTGCCATTGTTGTCGGTTTACAGAACGGGGCTCCCGTAGAATCCGTCGGAGCGGCTGATTTCTGGATCGCCGGGGACCGGGTCGCGGTACCGGTAACTGCGAACCCGCAGGTGCCTGCCAGGCCAGAGGCGAAACCGACCGCGCAGGTCGAGCCGCGAGCACCGGAGCAAACTACACGGGGGAAGCGGGGCGGCGGCGGGAGGAAGGGCTCCCAAGCCCGCACGCGGGAGGCGAAACTTCGGGGGCCTCGCGCGCAGGCAACCCCCCTTCCCCTCGTAGACTTCGACGTTCCGTCCGCGCGCGAGGCCAGCGGGTCTACTCCTGCGCAAGCGCTCTTGCGCGATGCCTCCCCCCCGACCCAGGCTGCGGCGCCCGAGCCGGAACCCGCAATCGTACCTGCGCCCGCGACCTGCACGGATGACGCTCGCGTGACGCCGGGCGAGCCAGAGCCCACAGCCGGGGACAAGCCGTGAGCCGGTACGTGCCAACGGGCGCGACGGTAGCTGGTGGCATCGGGGCCGTCGTCGTATGCACCGACAACAATCTCGAACGCAAGGTTGCGATCAAGTTTATGCAGCCCGGCGGCGAGCACCGGCGGCTTCTCGACGAACTCACCGCACTCCAACGCATCCGTTCCAAGCACGTCGTTCAGATCTACGACGTGGAATACTTCAAACCGGGTCCACGAATGGGGATCGTCGAGGAGTTTATTGAGGGCGACAACCTCGAAACCGTTCTCGGCAAGGTCACGGTAAAGGACGGGTTTCTGCGGGTACTGTACCAAGCTGCGACGGGGATCGCCGACATCCATGCGGTCGACATCGTCCACCGCGATATCAAGCCCTCCAACATGCTCGTCGACCCAGAGGGTATCTTGAAGATCATCGATTTCAACCTCTCGCGGTCCGAGGATGATGCCCACACGGTCGGATTCAGGGGCACGCCGGGCTACGCCGCGCCCGAGTTGTACGCGCCAGGGCACGTGGTGTTCGACGCCGCCGTTGATGTCTACGCGCTTGGCGTAACGGCTTGGGCGCTCGTTCACGGGAAGAAGCTTCCAAAGGAACTGGCTTCGAAGCCCCCACGGCCCGACATGTGGAAGGCGGCATCAGGAGGGTTTCGGGCGCTTCCAGGGCTCGACGCCGAACTGGCGCGCCTGCTCGACGCCTGCCTCGACGTGTCGCCGTCGGATCGACCGACCGCCGCGGAGGTTGCCCGGCGCGCCGCTCGGCTCCTGCTTCGCGGCAAGCACCGTGCCCTGTTTGTGGGAGCAGCGAAGCCCTTCGAGCTGAACGGAAGCAATCCGCGCGTGAGCTTCAAAGGTCCTCGCGGCAGCATGTTCATCGAGTACGACGGCCTGGACTTCCGAGCCACGTCGGTGACGGACGAGGTCTGGGCGAACAACATCCAGCTCGAGGCAGGAGCGACGCTACCGGACTGCTGCGTCATCGCCCTCGGCGGCCCACACCGCCTCTCATCGGACCGCATTTTCATCACCATGGACGTCTCGCAGCCGGGGGTTGTACTGTGAGCATATTGGCAGTAGGCGACTGCGTCGGCGACGACGACCGTTACGTCATTGAGGGCGAAGTCGGTCGGGGCGGCATGCAGGAGGTCTATCGCGCCCTCGACGACAAGCTCCAACGCCCCGTCGCACTCAAGGTGCCGCAGGACGCGAAGGTCGCACGTCGGTTCCGCGAGAGCGCGGTGATCAGCGCCAAGGTCAACCACCCGAACGTCGCCAAGACCCTCGATTACTTCGAGGGCGGCGAAGGCAGGTTCTTCCTCGTCGAGGAACTGGTCGAGGGGCCCGACCTGCGGCAGATCGCGGCACGCTTCGAGAGGTTGGATCCCCATGCTGTGTCGCATGTCCTTCATCACCTTGCACGCGGGGTGGCCGCGTCTCATCGTGCCGGTGTTGTCCACCGTGACCTCAAGCCGTCGAACATCTTGGTGGCCGGCGGCCTCGCGTTCAGGGCCGTGAAGGTCACCGACTTCGGCATCGCGAAGATGGCAGAGAAGGAGATTGGGGACGCAGTCTCCGGCGGAGACGAAACAACGCAGTCGTCGAGGACCGCGAGGGGGGCGCTCCCTTACATGGCACCGGAGGTCATCGACCATCCGCGCACCCCGTCTCCCCCTGCCGACGTGTGGGCTATCGCGGCGATAGCCTGGGAGTTGCTCACGGGCAGCGCTCCGTTCGGCACTGGCCTGAAGGCAGTCGCCGCCATCCTCAAAGGGAACAAGCCCACCTTGTCCGGTGAGATCACCGCTCACAATCAGTTCGGGCCGCTCTCCTTGGCCGTGGGCAACGTGATTCTGCGGTGTTTCGAACAGGATCCCCTGAGCCGGCCGTCAGCGGAGCGACTCGTCACTCTGTGCGACGAGCTGTGCTACCAGCCGTTGGTGCGAGAGGTCGGCGTCATCGAGAGCTATCCGGTGCGGACCTTCGGTTTCATTCGCTCCAACGGCTCCGATGGCGTTTTCTTTCACGTCCAGAACGTCCTCGGCCCGCCGCCGGCGCAAGGCACGGACGTCTGGTACTCGAAGTTCGACGGGAGCCCCAACCCGAGGGCCATTCCGGTTGTCCCGATGAAACCGGACGCCGACGCGGCCCACGCCGTCTAACTAAGCTCGCAGGCGATCTACAAGGCCTTCAGTAGAGAGGCTCAGGGAATGGCACACCGGGGGCTTCCCCCCCGAGGGAGGGGGGGCCGGCGGGCAGCAGCTTCTCGGCTCCTCTTAGGTTGGCCCTTTTCAACCGGTCCAGGCTTTTGGAGATCCCCCGGTTGGGACTCCTGCGCGCGCCCTCATCACCTGTGGCTCCGCTCCAGGGAACCACCCTACCCAGATCAGACTCCGGACGTAGCCCCATGCCAGGATCGACTACCCCGCGCCGCGAGGACGTAGCTCGCGAGCCCGCCGTGGCGGATCATCACCCCCTTGGGCGCGCCGGTCGAGCCCGAGGTGTAGATGACGTAGGCGAGGCTCTCGCGGCCGGGGGCGGCGGCGAATTCTCCGGCCGTGGGCCTTGCATCTCCTCCCTGGGCACATATACTTGCACGTATACCCAAGGAGGATCGATGTCTCAAGTGACTCTCTACCTGGATCCCGAGACCGAAGCCAAGATGAAGGCGGCTGCCAGGTCCGCCGGTGTTTCCCAGAGCCGTTGGGTGGCGGATCTGATTCGGGAGAAGACGGCGGCCCGATGGCCGGAGTCGCTGATCAAGCTCGTGGGCACCTGGGCCGACGACGATTTCCCCTCGCACGAGGAGATTCGGGCGGGGATCGGAGAGGATCTGCCCCGCGAACCGTTTTGATGTACGCACTGGACGCCAATACCGTTATCCATCTCTTCAAGGGGATGGGAGACGTCGCGAAGCGGTTCCTGGGAGTCCCACCCGTAGAAATCGTCCTTCCAGCAGTCGTTCTCTATGAGCTCGAGGTCGGCCGGCTGAAATCTCGAAACCCCGAGCGCCGCCGAAGAGATCTCGAGGAATTGACCCGGTTCGCGACGATTCTTCCCTTTGGTCCCCCAGAAGCCGCAACCGCAGCTCAAGTGCGCGCAGACTTGGAACGGATCGGTTTGCCAATCGGGCCCTACGATGTCCTGATCGCTGGAACGGCGTTGAGCCACCGGGCAGTCCTGGTGACGCACAATGTTGCGGAGTTTGGCCGCGTCCGGGGTCTGGTGGTGGAGGACTGGTTTTAGTGGAGGGGGCTCATCCAGGGGGCAAGGACTGCCCCCTGGAACGATGGGTGCCAGCCGTTCGGCGAGGAAAGCCGAGGAAAGCGGGGGCGCGGCGCGGTATCCCCTCAGCGGGCCGCCGCGAGCTCGCGCTCGAGCTCGTCCAAGAGGAGCTCCTCGGCGGCCAGGGCGAGCGCCGCGGCGGTCGTCCGCTCGAGGAGGCTCGCGAGCGACAGCCGGACGCCGAGCTCCTGTTCCAGGCGATGGCGGACACGAGGGAGGAGGAGCGAGCGACCGCCCAGGGCGTAGAAGTCGTCCTGCCGCCCGACGCGCGGGACGCCCAGGACGTCGCGCCAGACGTACGCCACCGCCTCCTCGGCCGGCGTCGCCGGCGCCTCGTAGCCGCCGGCCGCGGTCGCCTCGAGCTGGGGGACCGGAAGAGCCCGGCGGTCGAGCTTGCCGCTCGCGTTGCGCGGCAAGGCGGGAAGCAGGGCGAAGAGCGACGGCACCATCGGCTCGGGGAGGCGCTCTTTCAAGAACCCGCGGAGCTCGGCCGCCGTGGCGCCCTCCCCCGGCCGCGCCGCCCACCAGGCGACCAGCGCGCGTAGGCCGGGGCGCCGCTCGTCGACCCCCACGGCCGCCTCGGCGACCGCCGGGTGCTGCGCGAGCGCGCCCTCGATCTCCGCCAGCTCGATGCGGAAGCCGCGCACCTTGACCTGGCGGTCGATGCGGCCGAGGTACTCGAGCGCGCCGTCCTCCCCTCCCTCCAGACGATGGCGCACCAGATCGCCGGTCGTGTACATCCGCGCGCCGGAGCGGCCCGCGAAGGGGTCGGGAAGGAAGGCGCGGGCGGTCAGGTCCGGGCGCCCGAGGTAGCCGCGGGCGAGGCTTAGGCCGCCGATCGCGAGCTCGCCGGGGATCCCCGGCGGGCAGAGCTCGCGCGCGGCGTCCAGGACGTAGGCGCGGGCGCCCGGCAGCGGCCGGCCAATCGGGAGCTCGCGGAGCGGGTGCTTAGGGCCGTCCGGCTCGCCATGGAAGGCGTGCGAGGTGGCGACGACGGTGATCTCCGTCGGCCCGTAGGTGTTGATCACCCGCACCGCGGGCCTGAGCTGACGGCGAAGGCGCGCGACGCGTTCCGGGAGCGCCCGCTCGCCCCCGATGACGAGGAGGCGGAGGGAGGGCGGCCAGGCGGCCTCGCCGGCGTCGACCCGGTCGACCAGCTCTTGCCAGAAGGCGGTGGGCAGGTCGCAGACGGTCACCCCCCAGCTCGCGCAGGCGCCCAGGAAGGCCGGCGCCCCGGCGAGCATCGCGTCGTTTCTGAGGAGGAGCGCCGCGCCGCTCGCCAGGCAGCAGAAGATCTCCTCGACGCTGGCGTCGAAGGAGAGGGAGGCGAACTGCAGCATGCGATCTAAGGGGGTGAGCGCGAAGTCCCGCCGCGCCGCGAGGACGTAGCTCGCGAGCCCGCCGTGGCGGATCATCACCCCCTTGGGCGCGCCGGTCGAGCCCGAGGTGTAGATGACGTAGGCGAGGCTCTCGCGGCCGGCCCCGAGCGCCGGGTCGCTCGCCGGCTCCCCCGGTGCTGGCTCGTCCTCGAGGGCCGGCCAGATCTCGTCGAGGTCGACGACGGGCAGGCCGGCGAGCTGGCCGCCTCGCGCGCCGCCGCGCGCCCGCCGCCTCCGCCGCCAGTCAGGAGAGCCGACGCGACGGCACCGCGACCAATGTCCCTGAGGATGACGGCCAAGCGCTCGACCGGGCTCGCCGGGTCGAGCGGCACGTAGGCTCCCCCCGCGGCGAGCACGGCGAGGACGGCGGCGACCATGCGCGGCGAGCGCTCGAGGGCGATCGCCACCCGGCTCTCCGGGCCGATCCCCCGGGCGACGAGCCGGCGCGCCAGGCTTCGCGCCAGGCGGGCGAGCTCGCCATAGGAGACCTCCCGACCCTCGGCAACGACGGCCGGCGCGCCGGGCGTGCGCGCCGCCTGGGCGAGGAAGGCGTGATGGGCCAGCGGCGGCTCGTCTCCAGCCTGGCCGTTCTGGACGGTTTCTCCGGCTTTGCCGCCGTCGCTCCAGGCGAGGAGCTGGCGGCGCTCGGCCGGCGAGAGGAGGGGGAGCTCGGCGAGCGGCCGCTCCGGCGCGGCGAGCGCGGCGGCGAGGAGGGCCGCCAGGTGGTCGAGGAGGCGCGCGGCCGTCGCCTCGGTGAAGAGGTGGGCGTCGTAGGCGAGCCGCAGCCCGATGCCGTCACCGCCATCTCCCGCGCCGCGGGGTTGACGTCTTCGACCTATGGATTGAGGCGACGACGCCGACCGCCAGGGATTTCCAGAGAGGACCGGCCGAGCCCAGCGCCGAGGTGGCCCAACGGATCGCTCAGGCTCTCCAGATTCAGGCCAACCGCTTTCGAGAGCGCGCACGGCTCGCCCTCAGCGCAACGATTGTGCCCGCTGACCTCACTCGCCACTGCGCCCTGGACGCCGCCGGCCGCGCTCTCCTGGTGCCACCACCGAGAAGCCCGGGCTGGAAGATAAACATCCGACCCGAGAAGGGTGTCTACATGAGAACTGCATATCTCATGGAGGAGAGCCTGCGTGGACTACGAAGACTTCGTCATCCAGCTCAGCACCTCGATTGCAGGAGGAATTGAGGTCCGGGTAGTGCAGTCGCCGGGAGGTCAGGCGCGAAGCCGCTTCGACCTACCGTTCGATCCAAGCGATCTCTCAGGATTGCCTGGTTGGTCCAGCCCGGCTTGCGAACGCCATTTGAGACCGGTGCGTCTCGCTTCGCAGTCGCGCACTCCAGAGCAGATTGGCGAGCGGCTCTTCCACGCCCTCTTCGCCGGCCAAATTCGGCGCCGATTCGACTATAGCCTTGGTCGCGTCGAAGAGGCCGGTCGCGGTCTGCGAGTGCAGCTGAAGATCGATCTTCCCGAGCCTCTCTCGGCTCCACGCTATCCCTTGGGAGCTCCTCTACCGTACCGATGTTCGTGAGTTCCTCAGCCTGAGCGATCAAACTCTGGTGGCCCGCTATTTGGATGTCCCGCGGCCGGAACGACCTTGGCTGATGCCCAGGCCTTTGCGAATCCTGGCGGTCCTTTCCGACCTATCCGCGTCTGGCTACCCGGCCCTCGATCTAGAAAAAGAGCACCGCTACCTTGAGGAGTCGGCGCACCAGGACGGAGTCGAGCTCGTGGTTCTCAAGGACGCCCGCCGCGAGACTTTGGCCGAGGTGCTCGCGAAGGGGCGTTTTCACATCCTGCACTTCTCGGGGCACGGATGGTTCGACGAGCAGCTCGGCGAGGGTGGGCTTTGCTTCAAGGCTCCCGATGGTAGTGCTGAACAGGTTAGCGGCAGTGCTCTCGCCACCGAGCTCTCGGCCTTTCGCGATCTCCAACTGATCTTTCTGAATGCCTGCAGCACGGCGCAAGTGATCCAAGACGAGCAACGGAGTCCCTTCTTGGGGGCTGCCACCGCCCTGGTACTGGCCGGGCTCCCCTCTGTTCTGGCGATGCGGGTCCCCATTGCCGACAGTGCAGCAATTGTCTTCAGCCGCGCCTTCTACCAACATCTCTTGCTCGGCGACCGGATCGAGACCGCCTTGTTTCACGGCCGCCTCGCTATCTCCCGCCTCGATCCAAGTTCTGCCGAATGGTCGACCCCGGTTCTCTTCCTTCGTAGCCAGGAGAACATAAGAGCGGCCCAGCCAATCGCTCCGAGAGCCGCCCTCGAGAGTCGCCCTGTCCTGAGAACTGTCTTTGCCTGGGCCCCACCCGGCTTCCATCGTGTTCTCGCTCGCAGCAGGACCCTTTCCGAGCCACTCGGTCGTTTGGCCGACACTCAGTATTTCCCGGAAGCTCAAATCTCTACCGACACCTGCGCGATCCGCTGCCAGGAATTGATCCTCCGCCAGTTCACCGGGGTTGGAGTGCCGGAAAAGATCCTTGCCGAAGAAGCGCACGTACACGAGTGGTTTACCGATGACCGTGGCACTTCGCCCGGCGACGTGGGGAACCTCCTGGAGTTGCACGGAATTCCCGTCAATCGCTATCAGCACGGCAACGTGTACAAGCTGACCGCGGAGCTTGCGAAAGGACATAAGGTGATCATTGGAGTCGACTCTCACGAGCATCGGGTGAAACCGATCCCTCACGAGATTCACCATGCTCTCGGGCTGGGCGGCCCCGCTGACCATGCCATCGTGGTGGCCGGAATCGACACCTCTGATCCCCACACCGTGCACGTGATCGTGAGCGACCCCGGATCTGGAGAGGCTGCGGCGCGCTATCCGATTCAAGACTTCATCGCCAGCTGGAGGGGCAGCGACTTCTTCATGGTCGCGACCCAGGAGCCGCCTCCGGTCGAGCTGCGCCTGCCGGAGATGAGAAATTTCGATTACGAAAGCGGCCACCTCGAGCACATCGGAGATCTCCCCTACGATCATTTCGAGCAGCTCTTTCACGAGCACGCGGCGCATCCCGGCACCGAGGAAGGCGAGCTGTTGCGAGCGATTGGTGGCCCCCACGACGACGAAAGCCACTGGCCGCACGCAGCCGGGTATGGGGATCATGACGAGGACCTCGACATGCAGCCGCACCTCGGGCATGACCTCGACGAGGCACACGATCACGATATCGGGTTTCCCGCGGACGACCATCACGACGGCGACGATCACGAATAGCGAGTGGAGGACTGCAAGCGATGAGCGATGAGACTCAGGAAGCACCTCTTGGAGCGGCCACCGTTCCGCGGTTTGCCACGCTCCCGGAGGACATCGATACCTTGACCGACGCGGTGGCAACCTGCGCCTTCCTGCGCGGGATCGTCGACCGCCACATCCCCGCTGAGGCGCGGCGGCGCGAACACCTCGGGAAGCTGGAGGCGATCGAGCGCCGCATGCACGATCCCAACCTCTACCTGGGAGTGATCGGTGAGTTCTGCAGCGGCAAGAGCACCTTCATCAACGGCTTGCTGCGGACACGCCTGTTGAAGGCGGCCTGCGTGGTGACGACCGCCTCGATCACCCGCATCCGCCGAGGCCCGGCGTTCTCGGTCAGCGCGCGGCTCGACGATGGCACCGAGGTCCTCGGCACCGAGGAGGACAAGGAGGCTCTCGCCGCCACGGTGCGGTCCCGGCAGCCCGAGCTGCCGGCGGACGCTTCACTCACGGCCCTGCTTGCGAGCCTGACGTCCGATCCGGCGGTCGCCGGGAGCGTGCGGGAGATCGAGGTCCGCTTCCCTTCCGAGCGCCTGGACGAGGGGCTCGTGATCCTGGACACGCCGGGGATCGGCGCCGGCGCGAGCATCGCCGAAACCCACGGCAGCCTCACTCAGCGGGCCTTGAGAGAGGTGATCGATTTCGCCATCGTCCTCATCCCCTCGGCCAACGCGATGACCAGCACGCTCTTCGATTTCCTGGAGACGTACGCGCGGCCGGTCCTGCACCGCTGCCTGTTCGTGATTACGGCGATGGACCGGCAGGATGACGCCTCGCGCGCCGAGATCAACGCCTTCGTCCGAGAGAAGCTCGCGGAGAGGCTCGGCTTGCGCGACCCCTGGGTGGTGGAGTCGGCGGCGATCGCCATGCTGCCGTTCTCCGTGGTTCCGGAGTCGTTGCGCGAATCGCGGGAGCACTGGCGGACCCAGCACGAGTCGCTCGAGACGGCCATCAAGAGCGCGCTCGCGCGGCAGCGGACGCTGATCATCGCCGAGAGCCTCGCCCGCCTTCTGTCCGAGGTGCTCGAAGCGTTGAACGGCGATCTGCTGCTGCGCCAGGGCGCGCTGGCCGAGGAGGAGCGGCGCCTCCAGGAGAGCTCAGTCGAGAAGATCGAGACGCTCCTCTCAGGCCTACAGGCGCGGAGCGAGACCGAGATCCGGCGCCAGGAGAGCTCCCTCCGGACGCAGGCCGCAGCGCAGAAGGAAGTCCACCGCGCCGCGGCGACGCAGGGGATCCACGACCTCATCGAACGGACGAGCAAGGACGGGCAGGCCAAGCTGGCGACGGCGATCGATGGGGCCGTGAAGCACTACGGCCGGGCCTTCGTCGACAGCGTTAACGGCGAGCTCGACCGGCTGCGTAAGGCCTGTGAGAGCGCATCGTCGGAGTTCGGGCGGCAGTTCGAGGCGAGCTATCGCGGGTTGAAGGCGCTCGGCATGAACGTCGCCGTCCCGCCCTTGAAGACCGCACCGATCCCAGACTCGTCGCTGTTCCGCTCGGGCATCCAATTCGCCGTCAAGCAGGACTGGTTCGATCAGAACCGGAAGGCGGGGTTCGCCACGCTCGGCGGGTTCGCCTCCGTTCCGCTTGGCTGCCTTTTCGCGGTGTTGGGGGCATTCGTTGGGTGTTGTGCCGGTCTTAGCGGACACGGTGACTCGGCCTTTACGGGCTTCTTCATGGGCGGTCTTCTGGGCTTTGTGATCGCTGTTGTCCTCGGTAGGAAATCGGGCGCGGCACTGGGCGGCCTCGGTGGCGAGCAACGTCAAGCCGAGCGCCAGCGCCTGTTGCGCCAGCGCATCGACCCCGGAATCCAAATGTTTTTCGACCAACTGGAAAGCGATCTCGGCGCCTTCGTACGGAGCAGCGTCGACGACGTTCTGAAGGGGTTTGCGGATGCCGTTGCCCGCCACAGCGCCACCTACGGCGACGCGGTGGAAAACCTCCGACGGGAACACGAGAAGAACCGCCGGTCCCTCGACGACGCGATGGCGCAGACCAGCGTCGACATTGATGAGCTGACATGGCGCCGCCGGCATCTGGACGTCCTGCGGCAGCGCCTTTCGACACCGGTGGCCGCAACCACGGGAGGAGCCCAATGAACTGGCTGGAGAACGCGGCCTGGAGCACGACTTCGGCCGAGCGCGCCCAATGGTTGCGCGCGGTGCACAACCTCGCGCGGCGCGCCGGGCGCGCCGAAGACATCACCACGTTGACGGCCAGGATCGAGCAGCTCGGTGCGGACACCGCCTGCGTGGGACTGATCGGCAGCCCTAATTGTGGGAAGTCCGGACGCGTGAACGCGCTCGTCGGGCGCGCCCTGCTCCCTGTAGGCCCGCTGCCCTCGCTACTCGAAGCCACGGTCCAGGCCTGTCCCGAGGGGAGCGCGGAAAAGTGCTCGGTGGACGGCGTCCCGCGGCCATTGGCCGCCCTGCGCAAAGAGACTCCGGAATCGACCGCCCATGCGGAGCTCGCGATCGACAGCGCCTGGCTGCGCGGAGCCGCGCTCCGGCTCGTGGAAAGGCGGCCGGGCGAAGAGACGGTGGACGCCTTCGCGGTGGCCGGCTCGACGCTCCGCGACGTCGACCTGGCGGTGATCGTGATGGACGCGCTGATGCCGTTCACCCACGGCGATGCGCTCCTGCTCGGCGCCTGTGCCACGGCGGGACTCCCGCTGGCCGTCGTGCTCTCGAAGGTCGACCTGCTGCCGCCTGAGGAGCACCGCGGCGTTCTCGACTACGTGGTGCGCCAGATCGAGACCCTGTCGCTCGCGCCGGAGATCGTCGAGACCGCGGTGGCCGGCGACCGCGCGGAAGGGATCGAGGCCCTGCGGGGAGTGATCCAGGCGCGGACCGCCGGCATCGATCTCGCGCGGATCCGCTTCCAGCGCTTCCGGGAGCTCCTGTTGGAGATCTTGGAGGGGATCGCTCTCGCGTCGCACGCCGTCGTCGACCGGAGCCGGGAGGCCACAGCCGAACGCGCCGCCGAGGCCAGCCGGGGGCGCCAGCGCCTGGATGAGCAGAGCCTCGTCTGGATGCAACTCGAGCAGGAGCTCAGCCTGCGGCGGCAACGCCTCGACGATCAACTGCGCGCCCATCTCATGTCGACCCGCGAAGCCGCTCTGGAGAGCCTCTTCTATGCAGCTCGAGAAGACCAACGACGTGCGCCAGTGGTGGCAGAGAGACCTGCCGTTCCGCCTGCAGCGCGAGCTGCGGGGCATCGCAGGCCAGCTCTCCGCCATGATGACTCGGCAGAGCGCCGTCGACGTCCGCTGGCTGCAGGAAGAGCTCCATCGCCGGTTCCGCTATCCCCTGGTGGCCGCGGTCGGCGAGCTGGCGATCTCCCCCGAGGCGGACGGCCCGGAGCCGCCCCTCGTCAACCTCGCGAACATGCAGGTGCTACGCGTCATCTCACGGGTAGGCATCGCCGGCACCATCCTGCTGGTCGGAACGACCCTGGCGCAAGCGGGCACGGCCGGACTGGGCGGTGTGACCATGGCGGTGAGCGCGCTGGCGGGGCTCGCCGCCGAGCTGATCACGCAACGCCTGACCGCCAAAGATCGTGTAGCGGTGCGCGGCGACCTGGACAAGGTGATCCACGAGACTTGGCTCGCGTATGCGGCCGCCGTCTCGGAGAAGCTGCGAGAGGGCTATGGCGCCATCGCCGCGGCGGTGAGGCAGGAGCAGCAGAGCTGGCGCGAGGCGCAGACCGCGGCGCTGCGGGCGCCCGCGCCGACGGCCGGCGAGCTCGGGGAGTGGCAGGCGATTCTCGATGAGAGCACCAAGGTTGCGGCGGAGATCCGGGCGTATACCCCGGCGACGGACACGGAGCATCAAGACAAGGAGGATGGACGATGAAGCCTGGGGCCAATGGTAACGGAAACTATCTCGAGATCTATCAACGCCGGCGCACTGAGCTCCTTTCCGTGGCGCGCCGGCAGCAGGAAGTCCTGGCCGCGCTCGGCGACGACACGGCGCTGCCGGATGGAAACCGGCCGTCCCAGACGATCGCAGAGTTGATCCGCCGCCTGGGATCTGATCGTTTCCGCGTCCTCGTCGTCGGGCGCTTCAGCGCCGGCAAATCGACCTTGCTCAACGCTCTCCTGGGCACGACCATACTGCCGGCGTCGCCGACGCCGACCACCGGCGTCCTGTGTGACATCCGCTATGCGGACGAGGAGCACAAGAAGGCCACCCTGTTCCCGAAGCCGGGTATGGGCCCGGACGGACGGAGTGAGCCGTTCGACGTCAAGATCGCGGATCTCAAAAAGGAGCTCGAGCACTACGTCAAGATCAACCATTTCGGCGACGACTCCCAAACCAGCCGCTATCAGCGGGCGGAGATCTATTGGCCCCTGGAGATGTGCCGGCACGGCGTCGACATCATCGATACGGTGGGCCTCGACGACCCCGATTCGCGGGACGAGGTTACCTTGCGCCAGGCGGCCTCGGCGGACGCCATCCTCTACTGCATGAAGAGCCAGGATGCCTATTCCGCTAAGGACAAACAGGTGCTGGGCATGCTGCAGTCCCTGGGCTACACCTCGCTCTTCTTCCTCGTGACCTACTGGGACCACATCCGGGCCGCGGCGGCGATGGGCGAGATGACGGAAGAGGAGTTCGTGGCCGTTCAGTGGCGAAACCTGGCGCCGTGGACGGAGCTAGGCAAGAACGGGATCAAGTTCGTGGATTCGAAGACCGCGCTGCTGGCCCGCATGGCTAACGACGCGCTCAGGCTGGCCCAATCGGGCATTGTGGAGGTGGAGGAAGCGCTCTACCGCTTCCTCAGCGAGGAGAAGGGACGAGCCAAGCTGCTGACCTCCCTCCGCTGCCTGCGCGCCCTGAGCCGCACCGTGAGGACGGTGATCCCCTCGCGCATCGGCCTCTGGCAGACTTCCGCGGCCGAGCTCGAGCGTCGCTACAAAGAGGCGGAGCAGCCCCTGCGCACCCTGGAGGCCACCCGCCAGGCCATGGTCGCCAGCATCGCCATCACCATCCGCGACATCGCGACAGAGGCGAGAGACATGGCCGAACGCTACTTCCTGGGACTGCCCGATCAGGTGAAGACGTGGGCCGAGGCCTATGAGATCCAGGGGGGCGCCGGGTTCCCGCCGACGAAAAAAAACCTCACCCCGATTGTCGAGGAGGTGGCCGGGTACCTTAAGGAGAAGATGCAGGAGGACGTCGGCCGCTGGGCGGCCTCGACCCTCACGCCCATGGTGGCTGCCCGCAGGGAGCGCATGGAGGAGTCTCTGGAAGAGCACGCAAGGAATTTCATGGGGCGGCTCGAAGAGATCCGCCTCCAGATCGCCGTGGGCGTGGACGGCAGCGGAGTCACCAAGCAACAGGAAGTCTCGGTGCTCGGCCGCATCGTCGCGGTGACCTACATCGCGTTGACGGGCGACGTGCTCACCGGCAGTCTCGGCGCCACTCTGGGATTACAGGCGATGGCGAAGACCATGGCGCTCCAGGTCGCAGCGGGTGTGCTCCTCGGCATCTTCGGCCTGCTCAATCCGGTGGCGATCGCTCTGGCCGTGGTGGGCACGATCCTCGGCGGCGCGTTCCTGAACGTACTGTCGTTAAAGAAGAGCATCAAGAAGATGGTCGGAGAAAAGGTCTGCGAAGAGATCACGGCGCGCCGTGGTGAGCTCGCCAAGGCGGTCCAGGACAAAGTCGCCGAGCAGCTTGCCAAGATCGAGCAAGCGCTCGATGCCGGGCTCGCGGGCGAGATCGCCAGCGTGCGCAACGATGTCGAGGCGATTCTCCGTGCACAGCAGGAGGGACGCGTCGACGCCGAGCGCGAGGTGAGCAAGCTGAAAGAGGTGGAGAAGGTCAACGTGAAGGTCGACGAGGACCTGGAATCCTTGAACTTTGAGGCAGGCTTGGCGAACTGAGAGGTTATGAAGTATCCGAGAGGTGCCTCGCGCCAGGCCAAGCCTGGGAAGGGAGGACGGATGAAGTAGTCAGATCCTGAAACTCTTCGTTGTGGCCCGGTAGGTCCGAATCCTACGCGGTAAGGGCTGGCCACCCACCGGAAGCGAGTCTTGCGTACCGTCGGGGTAACCCGGCGCTGCGAGGCGTAGACAGCGAGTGTGTAGGCCGTGGTAATGCAGCCTCGATAGATCGTGATCGGGGAGCCGACGTCGTGGCACCGGCGGAAGGCTATCTCCTCGGCGCTCTATAGGCCTGGCGTCGAGGGTCCCCCGGGGTATCAGCCCAGGGCATGCACACGCATCGGGTCACCCAGGAACCTGGGAGAACCCTGAGATCTCCGCGGTCCAATCCCGGCTGGGCTCCGGGAGACCAAAGGTCCAGGCCCACAGCAGAGGGCGTCCGCACCCTGTGGGATCGAATCGGCGGGCGTACCCGCGGTACCGCCAAGCGAAGGAAACGAAGCGCGGTGGGATGGACTCAGGGCGTCTTAGCGCCCCAATAGTACCAAGGAAGCGGGGGAACCACCCCGAGGGACCCCGTGGAGGAAAGAGGGACGTCGGGTCACGGAACCGTTGGAGGGAAAGATGGCAAGGTCACCGAACCTTGAAAGCGTCTCAACGAAACTACAACGGATAGCACAACTGGCGAGGGAAGACCCGCAGCGGGCCTTTATGAGCTTGGCCCATCACGTCGACCTCGACCTTCTACAGGAAGCTTATCGTCTGACGCGCAAAGACGGTGCTCCGGGCGTAGACGGCCGGACCGCGGCGGCATACGAAGAGAATCTGGAAGAGAACCTCCGGAGCCTCTTGGACCGCTTCAAGTCGGGCTCCTACAAAGCGCCGCCGGTCCGTCGAGTCTACATCCCGAAAGGGAGCGACCCGTCGAAGAAGCGGCCAATCGGGGTGCCGACCTTTGAGGACAAAATCCTCCAGAGGGCGGTCGCGATGGTACTGGAAGCGGTCTACGAGCAGGACTTTTTGAACTGTTCGTACGGCTTTCGACCAGGGCGATCGGCGCATCAGGCGATCAGGGAGCTGTGGCGAGGCTTGATGGCGATGGGTGGGGGTTGGGTTCTGGAGGCCGACATCGAGGGTTTCTACGACAATCTAGACCACAGTCAGCTCAGGAACTTTCTGGACCAGAGGGTACGCGACGGGGTGCTCCGCCGCGCCATTGACAAGTGGCTGAAGGCGGGAGTGATGGAAGGTGGAAACTTCAGCCATGCGACTACAGGAACTCCGCAGGGAGGAGTCATCTCTCCGCTTCTGTCGAACATCTATCTCCACAAGGTTTTGGACGAATGGTTTGAGACAACGGTCAAGCCCCGGCTGCAAGGGGCGGCATTCCTGATCCGTTTCGCAGACGATTTCGTGCTGGTCTTCCAACTGGAGAAGGATGCCCGGCGGATGCTGGAGGTGCTGCCGAAGCGATTCGACAAGTACGGCCTTCGCCTCCACCCGGAGAAGACACATCTGGTGCGCGTCGAACAGCCCGACCGCAAGGAAAGGTTTGAGAAGGCGCAGCCACACGAGGAACCGAGGAGTTTCGACTTTCTCGGTTTCACACACTTCTGGGAGAAGTCTCGCCGGGGCAATTGGGTGGTGAAGCGCAAGACGGCCTCCGACCGGATCACCCGGTTTCTGTGGAAGCTCAACCTGTGGTGTCAACGGTATCGGCACGCGCCCATGGCATGGCAACAGGCTCAACTCAGCCTTAAGCTTCGCGGGCACTTTGGGTATTTCGGGATCACCGGAAACTCGTATGCCCTGCGCAGCTTGCACTACCAGGTTGTGAGAATCTGGCGTAAGTGGCTCAGTCGCCGCTCACGAACATCAACGGTGACCTGGGAACGGTACAACCTTCTTCTGAAGCGTTATCCGCTACCAAGACCGAGAGTCTGTCAAGCCGTGTAAGTCGTGTAGCGAAACCGTGGCTTGAGGAACCGTATGCGGGAATTCCGCACGTACGGGTCTGTGGGGGGCCTGGGTGGGCAACCACCCAGGTCTACCCGGAAATTGGTGCCACTTGGCGGGTCGCCGAGTCTCCCACGGCCAAGACCACCCTGCCCGACCAGCAAATCCGCGAAGGGGTCGTCGTCCGGCCGGTCGCGGAACGGTTCGATCGGCCAATAAGTGCCAGAAGCCGTTCGGCGAGGAAAGCCGAGGAAAGCGGGGGCGGCGGCGGCGCGGTATCCCCTCAGCGGGCCGCCGCGAGCTCGCGCTCGAGCTCGTCCAAGAGGAGCTCCTCGGCGGCCAGGGCGAGCGCCGCGGCGGTCGTCCGCTCGAGGAGGCTCGCGAGCGACAGCCGGACGCCGAGCTCCTGTTCCAGGCGATGGCGGACACGAGGGAGGAGGAGCGAGCGACCGCCCAGGGCGTAGAAGTCGTCCTGCCGCCCGACGCGCGGGACGCCCAGGACGTCGCGCCAGACGTACGCCACCGCCTCCTCGGCCGGCGTCGCCGGCGCCTCGTAGCCGCCGGCCGCGGTCGCCTCGAGCTGGGGGACCGGAAGAGCCCGGCGGTCGAGCTTGCCGCTCGCGTTGCGCGGCAAGGCGGGAAGCAGGGCGAAGAGCGACGGCACCATCGGCTCGGGGAGGCGCTCTTTCAAGAACCCGCGGAGCTCGGCCGCCGTGGCGCCCTCCCCCGGCCGCGCCGCCCACCAGGCGACCAGCGCTCGCTCGCCGGCGCGCCGCTCGTCGACCCCCACGGCCGCCTCGGCGACCGCCGGGTGCTGCGCGAGCGCCCCCTCGATCTCCGCCAGCTCGATGCGGAAGCCGCGCACCTTGACCTGGCGGTCGATGCGGCCGAGGTACTCGAGCGCGCCGTCCTCCCCTCCCTCCAGACGATGGCGCACCAGATCGCCGGTCGTGTACATCCGCGCGCCGGAGCGGCCCGCGAAGGGGTCGGGAAGGAAGGCGCGGGCGGTCAGGTCCGGGCGCCCGAGGTAACCGCGGGCGAGGCTTAGGCCGCCGATCGCGAGCTCGCCGGGGATCCCCGGTGGGCAGAGCTCGCGCGCGCCGTTGAGGACGTAGGCGCGGGCGCCCGGCAGCGGCCGGCCAATGGGGAGCTCGCGGAGCGGGCGCGGCGGGCCGTCTGGCTCGCCATGGAAGGCGTGCGAGGTGGCGACGACGGTGATCTCCGTCGGCCCGTAGGTGTTGATCACCCGCACCGCGGGGCCGAGCTGACGGCTTAGGCGCGCGACGCGTTCCGGGAGCGCCCGCTCGCCGCCGATGACGAGGAGGCGGAGGGAGGGCGGCCAGGCGGCCTCGCCGGCGTCGACCCGGTCGACCAGCTCTTGCCAGAAGGCGGTGGGCAGGTCGCAGACGGTCACCCCCCAGCTCGCGCAGGCACCCAGGAAGGCCGGCGCCCCGGCGAGCATCGCGTCGTTTCTGAGGAGGAGCGCCGCGCCGCTCGCCAGGCAGCAGAAGATCTCCTCGGCGCTGGCGTCGAAGGAGAGGGAGGCGAACTGCAGCATGCGATCTGAAGGGGTGAGCGCGAAGTCCCGCCGCGCCGCGAGGACGTAGCTCGCGAGCCCGCCGTGGCGGATCATCACCCCCTTGGGCGCGCCGGTCGAGCCCGAGGTGTAGATGACGTAGGCGAGGCCCTCGCGGCCGGCCTCAAGCGCCGGCTCGCCCGCCGGGTCCCCTGGCGACACTCCCGCCAAAGCGGGCTCGGCCTCGAGGGCCGGCCAGATCTCGTCGAGGTCGACGACGGGCAGGCCGGCGAGTTGGGCCGCCGCGCGCCCGCCGCCCCCGCCGCCAGTCAGGAGAGCCGCCGCGACGGCACCGCGACCAATGTCCCGGAGGATGACGGCCAAGCGCTCGACCGGGCTCGCCGGGTCGAGCGGCACGTAGGCTCCCCCCGCGGCGAGCACGGCGAGGACGGCGGCGACCATGCGCGGCGAGCGCTCGAGGGCGATTGCCACCCGGCTCTCCGGGCCGATCCCCCGGGCGACGAGCCGGCGCGCCAGGCTTCGCGCGAGGCGGGCGAGCTCGCCATAGGAGACCTCCCGACCCTCGGCAACGACGGCCGGCGCGCCGGGCGTGCGCGCCGCCTGGGCGAGGAAGGCGTGATGGGCCAGCGGCGGCTCGTCTCCAGCCTGGCCGTCCTCGCCGGTTTCTCCGGCTTCGGCGGCGTCGCTCCAGGCGAGGAGCTGGCGGCGCTCGGCCGGCGAGAGGAGGGGGAGCTCGGCGAGCGGCCGCTCCGGCGCGGCGAGCGCGGCGGCGAGGAGGGCCGCCAGGTGGTCGAGGAGCCGCGCGGCCGTCGCCTCGGTGAAGAGGTGGGCGTCGTAGGCGAGCCGCAGCCCGATGCCGCAGATGCCGCCACCGCATCTCCCTCGCCGCGGGAATCGGACCTCTCTTTGGCCTCTTCGGCGATAAGGCCGAGCTCGAAGATTTCCCCTGCCAAATCCGCCGCGGGATCGGGGGGCGAGACGGCGATCCGGAGGCCCGCGCAGGAGAGCGGCGGCGCCGGCTGGGTCCGGAGCAGGAACAGGACCTGGAACGGCGGCGCGCGGCGCGGGTCGCGCGGCAGGTTGAGGGCCGTTAAGAGCAGCTCGAGCGGCAGGTCCTGGTGCGCGCCGGCGCCCGCTGCCGCCTCCCGTACCTCGTCGACCAGCGGGCCGAAGCCGCGGTCGAGCCGCGGGCGGGCGCGGCGGACCAGGGTGTTCCTAAAGGGCCCGATCAGCCCCTCGGCCTCCGGGCGGCTCTCGACCGGCGTGCCGATGAGGATGTCCTCCTCGCCGCTGGTCCGCGCGAGGACGGCGGCCCAGGCAGCCAGGAGGGTCGAAGCGAGCGTCGCCCGGAACCGGTCGCCGAGCTCGCGGAGGGCCGCGGCGAGCGGCGCCGACAGCACGCGGTGGACTACGCCTAAGAGGAATCCAGGCGCCGAGGCGCGGTCGAAGTCGGCCGGCAATCGCAGGACGGGAAGCGGCGGGGCGAGCTCGCGCCGCCAGAAATCGACCTCGCCCGCGAGGTGCAGCCTCTGCCAGAGCGCATAGTCGGCGTACTGCAAGGGGGGCTCGGGGAGCGGCGACGGCCGTCCCGCGGCGAAGGCCTCGTAGAGCGCCGCGACCTCTCGCCAGAGGACGAGGCTCGATCCGCCGTCGAAGACGATGGGGTGAGCGGCGAGAAGCCCGGCGTGCCGGCCCGCCGCGAGGCGCACGAGAGCGAGGCGGACGAGCGGCCCCGCCGCGAGGTCGAACGGGCGCCGCCGCTCCTCGGTTGCGAGGCGCGCGACCTCGGGCCTCGACGACGGCTCCCGAAGGCCTTCGAGGTCGACGAGCGGTAGTGGCCGGCGTGGCCGACGCGCGGCGGGGGCCACGACGGGTTCCGGCGTGCCGCCTGGCGCGGCGAAGGTGGTGCGCAGGATCTGGTGCCGGCGGACCACCTCGTCGAGCGAGCGGGCGAGGAGGTCGGGGGCGAGCGGGCCCGAGATGTCGACGGTGTGGAAGAGGTTGCAGGTGGCCGCGCCGGGGTCGATCTGGTCGAGGAGCCACATCCGCTCCTGGGCGAAGGAGAGCGGGCGGACCGCTTCCTCCGGAAGCGCCGTCACACCGGCTATTCCTGGCGCAGAGCGATCAGGGGATCGATCCGCGTCGCGCGGCGCGCCGGCAGGAAGTTGGCGGCGAAGGCGACGGCGGCTAAAACCAGGGCCACGATGGCGAAGGTCCAGGGATCGTTCGTGCTCACCCCGTAGACCAGGCTCGCGAGCTGGCGGGTGGCGGCGAAGGCGCCGGCGAGCCCGAGCCCGAGGCCGATCAAGACGAGGATCATCCCCTGGCGGAGAACGAGGCCCAGCACGTCGTCGCGATGGGCGCCGAGCGCCATGCGGATGCCGATCTCGTGGGTGCGCTGGTCGACCGTGTAGCTCACCACGCCGTAGACGCCGACCGCCGCGAGCACGAGGGCGAGCCCGGCGAAGAGGCCGAGGAGCACGGTGTTGAAGCGGTTCGAGGCGAGCGAGGCGGCGATCACCTCGTCCATCGTCAGCGCCGGATCGACCGGCAGATCGCGGTCGAGGTCCGAGACGATCCGGCGGATGGGCGTCGCGAGCTTCCGCGGGTCGCCGGCGGTGTGCACGACCAAGGTGGCGTTGAGGAGCGGGCTCTGGAGCTGGGCGGTGTAGATTTCGTTGCCGGGGTCCTCGTCCAGGCTCTCGTGGCGCACGTCGCCGACGACCCCGACGACCGTCATCCAGCGCACGGGCGGCTGATGCGGATCGTCCAGCGTGAGGCGCTGGTGGAGCGCCTCGCCGCCCGGCCACAGCTTGTTGGCGAGCGTGCGGTTGAGGACCGCGACCGGGGTCGTGGCGTCGGTGTCGTGATCGTCGAAGACCCGACCTTTGAGGAGCGGCACGCCCAAGGCGCGGAAGAAGCCGGGGGAGACCCACCGCACGTTCGCCGCCGGCGCGTCCTGCGGCCGCGGGTAGGGTCGGTCGCCGACCGCGAAGTTGAGGATCATCACGTCGTTGCCGAGCGGCAGCGGGTACGCGGTCCCGGCCTGGTCGACGCCGGGCAGCCGCGCGACCCGCGCCAGCAGCTCGCGATAGAAGGCGAGCTGCTGCCTGGGCTCCTTATAGCGGAGCTCCGCCGGCGCCAGGCCGACGGTGAGGACCCCCTGCGGCCGGAAGCCGGGGTCTAAGGATTGCAGGCGGGAGAAGCTCTTGATGAGGAGCCCCGCCGCGACCAGGAGGACCAAGGCGACCGCCACCTCGGAGAGCACCAGGGCCTGGCGCGCGAGGCGCCCGCGGGCGCCGCCGGCGACGGCGCGCCCCCCCTCCTTGAGCGAGTCGTGGAGATGCCTGCCGGAGCTCTGGAGAGCAGGGACGAGGCCGCAGAGGAGGCCGGTGCCGACGGCGACGCTCAAGGTGAAGGCGAGCGCTTTCCAATCGACGGCGATCGAGTCGGCGCGCGGGATCTTGGTGCCCCCCAGGGCGACCAGGGCGTGCACTCCCCAGATCGCCAGGAGGAGCCCGAGGAGGCTGCCGCCGAGCGCCAGGAGGACGCTCTCGGTGAGCACCTGGCGCACCAGGCGCCCGCGGCTGGCGCCGAGCGCGGTGCGCACGGCGAGTTCGCGCTCGCGCGCCGCCATGCGGACCAGCAGGAGATTGGCGACGTTCAGGCAGGCGATGAGGAGCACCGCCGCCACCGCCGCCACCAGCACCAGGAGCGCCGGCCGGATCGGCTGCACGATCTGCTCCTTGAGCCCGATCAAGCGCACCGTCCACCCTTCGTTCGTCGCCGGGAAGAGGCGGGCGAGGCGGCCGGCGAGGCCCACCATCTCGGTGGTCGCGCTCGCGAGCGACGCGCCCGGCCGGAGGCGGCCGACGACGGAGAACGTATGTTGGGCGCGGTCGGCCTTGGCGGGATCGACGGCGAGTGGCAGCCAGAGGTCGCGGCGGCTGGGGAACGCGAAGCGGGGCGGTGCCACGCCGACGACCGTGTAGCTTTCGCCGTCGAGCGTCAGGCTGCGGCCGACGATCGCCGGATCGGCGCCGAAGCGGCGCCGCCAGAAGCCGTCGGCGAGCACGGCCACGCGGTGGTTGGCCGGGGTGTCCTCCGCGGCGGTGAAGACGCGGCCGACGCCGCCGGGCATCCGGGCGACGCCGAAGACCTGCCAGAACTCGGCCGAGACCGTCTCCGCCCGGAGCTTCTGCGGCTCGCCGCGGCCAGTCAGGCTGACGCTCTTCGAGTCCAGCGCCGCCAGCGCCGTGAACGAGCGGCTCTGCTGGCGCCAGTCGAGAAAGTTCTGGCTGGCGACGCTGAAAGTCGGGAAACCCATCCCCGGATTGCTCTCCCGGAGGAGTACGATGCGGTCGGGATCGGGGTAGGGCAGCGGCTCGAGCAGCACGCCGTTGACGACGCTGAAGATGGCGCAGTTGGCGCCAATCCCGAGCGCCAGCGCGAGGAGAGCGGCGCCGGCGGTGAGCGGCGAGCGGCGCAGGCTCCGCATCCCGAAGCGGACGTCACTCCAGAGGGTTTCCATGACCGGTCAGCTTCGCATAAGGCCGGCGGTGGGTCAACGAGAAGACGATGCGAGCCGCCGGCTTTAAGTTCAGTATTGGCCAGGGGACTGTTGCTCTGGGGTATAGTTTGCGCACAACATAACAGGAGGAAAACACATGCAAAGAGTCTTGATTCTCGTCGGCCTCATCGCCCTTGTCACTGCTCCCTGTTTCGCCCAGGCGCCGAGCGCCGCCCCGGTCAACCTCGCCGCGATCTTGGGTCTCCCCGGGGACGCGGGTGCGCCGCCGCAGAGCCACATCCTCTTCCTGGCGGGCGGCGGGACCGGTCACCCCTTAGACGTCACCTGCACCGCGACCTGCGGCTCGGGTCCCAGTGTCTCCTGCACGGCCACCTCTGGGACCTGCACAGCGGTGAACCGGAGCTGCTCGGCGGAGAGAGGACATGTAACCTGCAATGGGGTCACGACGTACTGTTCTGCGACCTGTGCGTGCACCGAAGGACAGATCCAGAATGTGACCACCGGTCCTATCTGCAGCTGCGCGGACGGGATGACGACCCCGAAAGATCGGTACCAGTGCATCGGCGGCGAGTGGGTGTACCAGTACTCCTTCTGCGGCGGGCCCTTCTGCCACGGGTAGTGGGTCCGATATTCGGTAACGTATATTACCTTGTCCTGGGATGTAGTGACCCCAGGAGAAAAGAAGATGCGAATGGCGGTGCAAGTTCTTGGCCGCCTCCTTCAGCTCGGACGGCACCCGGGCGGTGACTGCGTCCTCGGCAGCGTTCCGCCCCGCGTCCCTCCCCCCTGGGCGGGAGGTGGTTGGGTTAGGAGGGGGGCGACTCGCTTTGCGAAAACTTGCGCCCCCTTGCGCCCCAGTGCCGGGTCGCCTGCAGCGGGCAGGGGAGCCCCGGGCTTCCCCGCCCGCTTGAAGGCTCCTCGCTTCTACACCCGCTGCCGCCGGGCGCGGATCCTCCCCACCTGCTCTTCGGCGCCCGGTCCGGCCACCTCCAGGAGGATGGCGAGCGCCCAGGGCCAACGGACGATCGCTTCGAGAAGGTGGAGCCCCTCCGCCCAGCGCGGCTCCGAGCGGTCGAGCCAGCCGGCGATCTGGGAGCCCTGCTCGCCATAGACGGCGGTTAGGGGGTAGCCGTCGGGGGTCTCTTCGTCCTCGATGTAGAAGAGCGGCTCACGATCGAGAACGGGAAGGAGGAGGGTGAGGAGGCTCGCCCGTTCCTCCTGCCAGAGGACCGCGACCGGCCGATCGCCGGCCGCCAGCTCTTCCCAGGCGCGGAGAACGGCGACGGCACCGGGCTTGCCGGGGACCGGCTCGCTCTTCCAAGGGCCGGCGAGCTCCGCTTCGGCGGCGGTCAGGGTCTCGTCCTGCTCGCGCAGGTGGGCCAGGTAGGCGGGGGAGAAGGCGTTGTCGAGAGGGGAGGGAGGGACACTGGTAGCATGATGCCGGCTGCGCATGAGGTAGATGCTCCTGCGTGGCTAGAGGTCGGACAGAGTTAGCGCTCTGTTCGGCCTCGCTTGTTTTGGACGAGAGGCGAATCCTCTCGATGGTCGGAGCGTAGCAGGAAAGAGGCGGAAGAGGAAGGGGTTTTTAACGCGATCCGGACCTTCGCCCGGAGATAAATCTCCGGGCGGGGCAAGAATCAAGGCTGGCGGCGGGGACCACGAGCACAGCGGAAGCCGACGTCCCCGTACCTGAGCCTGGGCACGTCCCTGCGCCGGAACGCGGGGCGCAAGAATCTTGACGAGACGTCGAAGGCGCCTCCCCGTAGCACACGCCCTTCACCTGCGGTGGGCGGCCCGGAGGGATCGGTTTGCGCGGCGCTAGTGTATGGGCCGTACCAATCGGCTACCCATTCCAAAATGTTTCCGTGCATGTCGTGGAGGCCCCAGGCGTTGGGCTTCGCCGTGCCTACGGGGTGTGGCGTGTTGCCGGAGTACTCGGCATACTCGGCGGCACCGAGCGACCAGGCGGTCTGGCTGCCGGCGCGCGCCGCGTATTCCCACTCCGCCTCCGTGGGAAGGCGGCCGCCGAAGGACTCACAGGCCGCTTTGGCTTCGGCCCAAGTGACGTTGGTCGCCGGCAGACTGGCCTCGCCCTGGTGGTCCGGGCGAAAGCGGCGGTACTGCTCGTTGGTGATCGCGGTCTTGCCGATCCAGAACTCGCTCAGCGTGACCTGATGAGCCGGCTTCTCGTTGTCAGAAGCTTGTGGGTCGTCCTCGGCCGAGCCCATGATGAAGGACCCCGGGCGGATGCGAACGAAGACGATGCCGTTCTCGGTGGTCTCTTCTATCGAAGCTGCTTCCTTCCCAATGGAGGGTGGTGAAACCGCGAGGGGGCTCCGCGGCTTCTCGGCCTCCAACACCTGGACGATCTGCTCCACGATGAAGAGGATCCCCTTAGCCGACGACACGGCCAACCGGTCGGCGAGGATCGGCGAACGCGCGGTGACCTCCTCCAGCGTCAGGTTGTGCCAGACCGGGAGCAGCACCTTCGACCGCTTCGTCGTCTCCCGGGCGAGGAGCGCGTTGAGCTCGCGCTGCGGCCATTCCTTGGCGAAGAAGCTCGGGCTCAGGATGACGACGCCGAAGCGCGCCGAGGCGAGCCCGCGCTCGATGACCTCCCGCAGGCTGTCGCCGAGGCGCAGGACGTACTCGTCGTACCAGACGGTGAGCCCCCGCTGCCGCAAAGCCTCCGCCAGAGGACGGGCGACCTCCTTGTCCTCGTGCGCATGCGAGATGAAGACGTCGGCCGGGCCGTGCTCTGTCGCCATGATCTGTCTGACAGCTTATCGGAAAAGGCTCCCGGCCCGGGACCGCCGAGTACCTTTGCTCGCCAGAGCGCCTGAAGAACTCGGAGAAGAGGCCATCGCATAGCGGGTACACCCCTTCGGCTCCGAAACGCAAGAAGCCGAACCGCCGAAAGAAGGGAAGCTCTCCCATCTCCACCGGAAGGTCTCGGCTTCCGAGCCGCAGGCGGCCCGCAGCTGGCTGGAGAGGCAAGAGACCCGAATCCAGGGCTCAGAGGAGGCTCGCTCGGCCGGTCGAGAGCTCGGCGAGACACAAAAACCTGGCGCGGAGACACAAGGATTGCGACTGGAGACACTAACGCGGAGATTGTAGTGTCTCCAATGAGATTTCTTGTGTCTCCGGCGCGAATCGTAGTGTCTCTAGCCGCAATCGTAGCGTCTCAATGAGTCGAACTAGTGTCTCCGGCCACAAGGGTAGTGTCTCCGACGGCAATCGCAGTGTCTCCAAGCACAGCTGTAGTGTCTCAGGCGACGACCGTAGCGTCTCCAAGCGAACGGCTTGTGTCTCTGGGCGAGGTCCTTGTGCCTCCACGACCTCCGCTGGTATCTCCAGACCGGATTCTCGGGTCTCGACGGAGCGGGGGAAGACTGCCGGTTCCACCGTAGTGTCTCAACGGCCCGCGCGGTGTCGTCCCCGTCGCCCCTGGTTTCCTGGGCGGTCTTCTACGCGGATGCGGTTCGCGTCGCCGACGCCTGAAACGCGCTTCGCTGGAAGGTCTAGCCTGCCCGCCTGAAAGTGGCCGCCCTCCCGCCCGGGCACCCACAGGGGGGTGCCCCTACGAAGGCGACTTTGACGGGATCCTGAATGTGAGCCGCCGGCTTTAAGTTCAGTATTTGCGAGCGTTTGCCGGTTGCCGCCGCTGTCCTCCTTCTGCGATCATGGAACACCTGGGTAGATGTAGACATGGCGACGCGGAATCTTGAAGACGTCTATCCGCTGTCCCCCCTGCAGGAAGGGATCCTTTTCCACAGTCTGTACGCCCCGGAGTCGGGGGTCTATGTCGAGCAGCTGAGCTGCGCGCTCACCGGGCCGCTCGACGCGGCCGCCTTCGCGCGCGCCTGGGAGCGGGTGATCGAGCGGCACGCGGTGCTCCGCACGGCGTTCGTGTGGAAGAGCCAGAAGCGGCCTCTCCAGGCGGTGCAGCGCGAAGTCGCGCTGCCGCTCTCTAGCGAGGACTGGAGCCCTCTGGCGGCCGGCGAGCGGGAGGCGCGCTTTGCCGGCTTCCTCGCCGAGGATCGAAAGCGGGGTTTCGAGGCGGCGCGGGCGCCCCTCCTGCGTATCGCCCTCCTGCGTTTCGGCGCCGGCGAGCATCGGCTGGTGTGGACGTTTCACCACCTGCTCCTGGACGGCTGGTCGCTGCCGCTGGTCCTTTCGGAGGTGCTCCTTTTCTACGCCGCCTTTGCCGGCGGTGCCGGCGGCCCCGCCGGCGAAGGCGGCCGGGACCTCGCGCTCCCTGCGCCGCGCCGCTACCGCGACTACATCACCTGGGTCGAACGGCAGGACCTAGCCGCCGCCGAGGCCTTCTTCCGGCGCGAGCTCGAAGGCTTTACTGAGCCCACCGAGGTCGACCTGCCGCGCCCTGTCGCCGCCCCCGCCCCCGAGGATGCCGACGACTGCAAGCTGACCCTCGGCAGCGAGCCGTACGCTCGGCTCTCGGAGCTCGCGCGGCGGCATCGGCTGACCCTCAACACGCTCCTCCAGGGCGCCTGGGCGTCCATCCTCGGGCGTTATCTCGGGCGCCATGCCGGCGAGCGGAGGAGCGCGGACGACGTGGTCTTCGGCACTACGGTCTCCGGGCGCGGCATCCCGCTCGCCGGGATCGAGTCGATGATCGGCCTCTTCATCAATACGCTGCCGGTGCGGGCGCGGCTCGACCCCCGGGCGGAGGTGGGGGCCTGGCTCGCCGGGCTCCAGGAGAGCCAGCTTGCGCGCCAGGCCTTCGAGACGACCCCTCTGCCGCGGATCCAGGGCTGGAGCGAGCTGCCGCCGGGCACGCCGCTCGCCGCCAGCCTCTTCGTCTTCGAGAACTACCCGCAGCCGATCTTGCCGAAGGACGGCAGCCTGGCGCTCGGCTTAGTGCGCTTCCGCGAGCGGACGAGCTATCCGCTGACGGCGATCGCGGCGCCGGCCGGAGAGGACTTGGAGCTCCGCCTGGCCTGGGACCCCGAGCACCACGACGCCGCGACGGCGGCGCGCCTCCTCGCCCACTGGGCGCGCCTCCTCGTGGCGCTGGGCGAGGCGCTGGGCGCGGCCCCAGGATCCGCCGGCCCGCGGCTCGGCGATCTCCCCATGCTGTCCAAGGCGGAGCGCCAGCAGATGGTGGCCGAGTGGAATCCGGCGCCGCCCGCCGAGCTCGCCGGGGTTTCCCTCCACGAGCGCTTCGCCGCCCAGGCAGCGCGGACGCCGGACGCGGTCGCGCTCACTGTGCCGCCGGGCGAGCGGGAGGGCGGCGGCGAGCTCACCTACGGAGAGCTGGCGGGACGCGCCGGGCGGCTCGCCGCGATCCTGCGGCGGCGGGGCGTGGGCGCGGAGTCGCTGGTGGCGATCTGCCTCGAGCGCTCGCTCGATCTCGTGGTGGCCCTCTTGGCGGTGCTCGAGGCGGGCGGCGCCTACCTGCCGCTCGATCCAACCTATCCGCCCGAGCGGCTCGGCTTCATGCTCGACGACTCGGGGGCGCGCGTGCTCGTCTCCCGCCCCGAGCTCGCCGCCCGCCTGCCGCCGCACGGAGCGCAGCTGGTGGCGGCGGACGCCGGAGAGGGCGGCGCGGAGGATAGGACGGAGGCCGCGGCGCCGCCCGGCTCCGACGATGTCTCCGACTCTGGGGGCGACCGTCTCGCCTACGTCATCTATACCTCGGGATCCACCGGGCGCCCGAAGGGGGTCGCGGTCACGCACGGCGACGTCTCGCGCCTGCTCGCCGCCACCCGTCCGCTCTTCGGCTTCGGGCCGGACGACGTCTGGACCCTCCTCCATTCCTACGCCTTCGATTTCTCGGTCTGGGAGATCTGGGGGGCGCTCGCCCACGGCGGCCGGCTGGTGATCGTGCCCTACGCGGTCAGCCGCGCGCCGGAGGAGCTCCTGCGGCTCCTCGCCGCCGAGCGGGTAACGGTCTTGAACCAGACCCCCTCGGCCTTCGCCCAGCTCGCGCCCGCGGCGGTCGCTGGCAGCGCGGGCGGCGCGGGCGGCCATGGCGGCGACATCCTGCCGGATCTCCGGCTGGTGATCTTCGGCGGCGAGGCCCTCGATCCGGCGGTCCTCGCCGGCTGGCTGGGCCGCTTCGGGGAGACCCGGCCGCGGCTGGTCAACATGTACGGCATCACCGAGACGACGGTGCACGCCACCTGGCGGCCGCTCGGCCGTGCCGACCTGGCGACGGCGGCGAGACCAGCGAGCCCGATCGGGCGGCCGCTCGCCCATCTCCAGGTGCACCTCTTGGACCGCCACGGGCGGCTCGTCCCCTTAGGCGTCGCGGGGGAGATGTATGTCGGCGGCACGGCGCTCGCCCGCGGCTATCTCGGCCGGCCGGAGCTCGCCGCCGAGCGCTTCCTGCCCGACGGCTTCGGTTTCGGCGGCGGCGTCGGGGGCCGCGGAGCCCGGTTCTACAAGACCGGCGACCTGGCGCGGTGGCGGCCGGACGGCGAGCTGGAGTTCCTCGGCCGCGCCGATCGCCAGGTCAAGATCCGCGGCCATCGCGTCGAGCTGGGGGAGGTCGAGGCGGCTCTCGCCGGCTGCCCCGGCGTGCGCGCCGCGGCGGTCGTGGCGCGCGAGCGCGACGGCGTGCGGCGCCTCGTCGCCTATGTCGCCGCACCCATGGAGCAGACGGCGGCCGACCTGCGGACGCGGCTTGCGAGGACGCTCCCCGAGCCGATGCTGCCGGCCGCCATCGTGCGGCTCGCGGCGCTGCCGCTGACGCCCAACGGCAAGGTGGACCTGCGGGCGCTCGCGGCGCTAGAAGACGCCGAGGACGCGGCCGCGGCGCGCGCCGGCGCGGCCGAGCGCATCGCCCCGCGCGGCGCGGTCGAGGAGCTCCTCGCCGGCCTCTGGGCCGAGGTCCTGCGGCTGCCGGAGGTGGGGGTAAACGACAACTTCTTCTCTCTGGGCGGCGACTCGATCCTCTCCCTCCAGGTGGTGGCGCGGGCGGGCCAGGCGGGCTGCCGCCTCACCCCGCGGCAGCTCTTCGAGCATCCGACGATCGCCGGGCTCGCCGCCAATATCGAGCAAAAAGCCGAGCAAAAAACTGAGCAGAACACCGAGCAGAACGCCCGACAGACCGCCGAGCCGTCCGGCGCGCGAGAGGAGGACGAGGCCGCCGGCGAGGTTCCCCTGACCCCCATTCAACGCTGGTTCTTGGACCGCGAGCCCGCCGATCCCCATCACTTCAACCAGGCGCTCCTGCTCGCCGTGCGGCGGCCGCCGCCGGCCCCCGCCGCCGCCCTAGGAGCCTCTGCGGCAGGAAAAGGTCGTGCCGGAGGCCACCCCCCTCCTAGCCTCCCCCCATCCCCACCCACCACCCCGCCCAGGGGGGAGGAACCCTCCGGCGAAGGGCCTCTGGGACTGGAAAGACAGCCCGCCGTGAATCCCTCCCCCCTGGCGGGGGAGGAACCCTCCGTCGAGAGGGACTCTCGGACCGGCAAGGCGGCCTGCTGTGCGTCCCTCCCCCCTGGGCGGGGTGCGGGCGGGGATGGGGGGAGGACAGGAGGGGGGTGGAACTGCGACGATCCCTTCCTACCGCGCACGCTCCTGCCGCAAGCGATCGCCGCCCTGGTCGCTCACCACGACGCCCTGCGCCTGCGCTTCTGGCGCGAGGACGGGCGCTGGCGCCAGCGGCGCCTCGCCCCCCAGCCGGAAGCGAGCCCGGCCGGGCAACAGGAAATGGTGCGGATCGATCTCTCGGGGCTGGCCGAGGAACGGGTGCGAACGGCGGTCACGGCGGCAGCCGCGGACGCCCAGCAGAGCCTCGACCTCGCGGCCGGACCCCTCCTCCGCGCCCTCTGGCTCGATCTGCCGGCGGGCGAGGCGCGGCTGTTCCTCGCCGTCCATCACCTGGCCGTCGATGGAGTCTCCTGGCGCATCCTCCTGGACGACCTGACGACGGCCTGGCGCCAGATCGGCCGCGGCGAGCCGGCTCGCCTGCCGCCGCGGACCGCCTCGTTCCGGCGCTGGGCCGAGCGGCTCGCCGAACAGGCGCGGACGATGGAGGCCGAGCCCGAGATCGCCTTCTGGCTGGCGCAGACCGCGCCGGCTCCCGAGACGCCCGCGGCGCTGCTCGCGCCCCCCGCCCAAGACACGATGGCGACCGCCGCCAGCGCCGCCAACATTGCCGTCGAGCTCGGCTCAGAGGACACCGCCGCTCTCCTGCGTGTGCTCCCCGCGGCCTATGGCGGCGCCTCGATCGCCGACGCCCTCGTCGCCGCGCTCGCCGCAACACTTGCCGGCCCCGGCGGTGCCGCATGCATCGACCTCGAAGGGCACGGCCGCGAGGAGTTCGGAGGGGACCGCGGCGGGGATCTCGACCTCTCGCGGAGCGTCGGCTGGTTCACCAGCCTCTACCCCGTGCGGCTCGTGCCCGGCGACGACCCGCGCCCGGAGGCGGTCCTCGCCGCCGTCCGCCGCCAGCTCGCCGCCGTGCCGGGGCGCGGCCTCGGCTACGGGCTCCTGCGCTACCTCTCCGAGCACCCGGCGGCGGCCGCCCTCCGCGACCGGCCATCCTCCCCTGTCAGCTTCAACTACCTGGGGCAGCTCGACGCGGTGCTCCCCGCCGACTCGCCGTTCGCCGCCGCCGGCGAGCCGGTGGGCCCGTCCCAGAGCCCGCGCGCCGGGCGCAGCCACGCGCTCGCCGTCGTCGCCTTCGTCGCCGCCGGGCGCCTCGAGGTGACCTGGACCTACGGCGCGCACCTCCTCGCGGAGGAGGTCGTGCGCCGTCTCGCCGAGGGCCTTCTCGCCCGCCTCCGAGAGCTCGCCGCCGGCGCCCGCTCCCGTGTTCTGACGCTGGCGCCAGCAGCCGGGGCCGATCCGCTCGCGCCCATCCCCGCGCCCATCTCCGCGGCGGACCTCGCCCGGCTTCCGGCCAATATCGCCGACATCGAGGACGTCTATCCGCTCTCTCCGCTGCAGGAGGGGCTCCTCTTTCACAGCCTGTATGCGCCGGGCTCGGGAGCGTACGTCGAGCAGCTCCTCGCCACCTTCGAGGGGGACTTGGACCTCGCGGCCTTCCGCGAGGCCTGGCGGCGGATCGTCGCCGGCACGCCGGTCCTCCGCACCTCCTTCCACGGCGACGACCTCCCGCGGCCCCTCCAGGCGGTCCACCGGTGGGCCGAGCTTGAGACCGTCGAGATCGTCGAGGAGGACTGGCGCCCGCTCGCGGAGCCCGAGCGGGAGCGCCGCTTCGCAGAGCTGGTGCGCGCCGACCGCCGCCGCGGTTTCGACCTGGCGCGACCGCCGCTCCTGCGCTGGACCCTGGTGCGCACGGGCGAGCGCGCCTGGCGCTTCCTGTGGAGCCATCACCACGCCCTCTTGGACGGCTGGTCCTACGCGGCGTTCATCGGCGACTTCGCCGCCTGCTATGAGGCGCTCGCCGCCGGCCGCGAGCCGGCGCTCCCCGCGCGGCCGCCCTACCGCGACTTCATCGCCTGGCTGTCGCGCCGCGATCCGGCGGCGGACGACGACTTTTTCGCCGCCTACCTGGCCGGCTTCGGCGCCGGCTCCACGGCGCCCACGCCGCTCGCCACCGACCGCCCGGCGCCGGCCCTCGACACGGCGCCCGACCCGGCAGTCGCCGAGTTGAGCCTCTCTACAGCGGAGACCGCGGCGCTTCAGGCCGCCGTCCGCGCCCGCGGGCTCACCTTGAACACCCTCGCCCAGGGCGCCTGGGCGCTCCTCCTCGGCCGCGCGAGCGGCGAGCGCGACGTCGTCTTCGGCGTCACCGTCTCGGGACGGCCACCGGAGCTGCCGGGCGTCGAGGCGATGCTGGGGCTCTTCATCAACACCCTGCCGGCACGGGTCCGCCTGCCGGACGAGGCGCCCGTCTCGTCCTGGCTCGCCGGCCTCCAGGCCGCTCAGGCCGAGCTCCGCCAGCACGAGGCGGCCCCGCTGGTGCGCATCCAGGAGGTGAGCCCGGTGGCTCGCGGGACGGCGCTCTTCGACAGCGTGCTGGTCTTCGAGAACTACCCGCAGGCGGCGCTCCGCGCCAGCGCCCTCGGTCGCCGGATCACCGAGGTCTCTGTGATCGAGCAGACCCACTATCCCCTCACCCTCACCGTCGTGCCGGGCGGCGACCGGCTGCTCCTCTCCCTGGGCTACGACCGCGCCCGCTTCGATGCGACGACTGTGGAGCGCCGCCTGGGGCATCTGCACGGCCTGTTCGCCACGCTCGCGGCGTCCCTAAGGAGCGGCCTCGCCGGCGATGGCGAGGAGAAGCTCGCGGCCATCGGCCTGCCGCTCTCCGCCGCGGAGCGGCAGCAGCTCCTCCGCGAGTGGAGCGACGCGGCGCCCGTCGGTGGTGCGGCGGGGGGGGCGACCCCGGTGCACGAGCTCTTCGCGGCGCAGGCGGCGCGGCATCCGGACGCGGTGGCGCTGGTCTCCGCGCTGGGCTCCGCGCTGGACTCCGGTAATCAGGTTCTGACCCACGGCGAGCTGGCGCGAAGGTCGAGCCGGATGGCGCGCCGGCTGGCGGAGCTCGGGGTCGGGCCGGGCATGCTGGTAGGGCTCTGCGCCGAGCGCTCGCCCGAGCTCATCCTGGGAGTGCTGGCGATCCTCGCGGCCGGCGGGGCCTACCTGCCGCTCGACCCCGCCCATCCCACGGAGCGCCTGGCGTACACGCTCGCCGACGCTGGGGCGCCGGTCCTCCTGGTCGCGGAGCCTCTCCGCCAGCGCCTGCCGGCGGGCGCCGCGCGGGTGGTCGGTCTGCACGCGCTCGTTGCCGGTCAGGAGACCGCCGGCCAGGAGGCCGAAGGCGGGGTCCCCCCTTCCCCCCCTCCCATGCCCCGCGCCGATCCCGGCGACCTCGCCTACGTCATCTACACCTCGGGATCGACCGGCCGGCCGAAGGGCGTCGAGGTCAGCCACGCGAACGCCGCGCGTCTCTTCGCCGTCCTCCATCAGGCCTTCGCCTTCGGTCCCGACGACGTCTGGACCCTCTTTCACTCGATCGCCTTCGACTTCTCGGTGTGGGAGCTGTGGGGGGCGCTCGCCTTCGGCGGGCGACTCGTCGTCGTGCCGAGCGAGACGGCGCGCTCGACCGAGGCGTTCTACGAGCTGCTGCGCCGGGAGCGGGTGACGGTGCTCAGCCAGACGCCCTCGGCCTTCCGCCAGCTCCTCTGGGCCGAAGAGTCGGCCTTGGCGCGCAACGATGCGGACGATGCGGACGATGCGATGGTCTCGGACCTGCGCCTGGTGGTCTTCGGCGGCGAGGCGCTCGATCTTCCGTCGCTCTCCCCCTGGCTCGAGCGCCACGGTGAGGAGCGGCCGCTCTTGATCAACATGTACGGCATCACGGAGACGACGGTGCACACGACCTGGCGGCGGCTGCGGCAGAGCGACCTGGCGCGGCCGGGGAGCGCCGTGGGCCGGCCGCTGTCCGACTTGGCACTCCACCTCCTCGACGGCGGCGGCCGGCCGGTGCCGGCCGGCGTGCCGGGGGAGATCCACGTCGGCGGCGCCGGGGTGGCGAGGGGATATCTCGCTCGCCCCGCCCTCACCGCGGAGCGGTTCGTGCCCGACCCCTTCGCCAGCGGGCTCCGGCTCTACCGCTCCGGCGACCTGGCGCGCTGGCGCGCGGACGGCGACCTCGAATACCTCGGGCGGATCGACCGCCAGGTGAAGGTGCGCGGCTACCGCATCGAGCTCGGCGAGATCGAGGCGGCGCTCGCCGAGCACCCGGAGGTGCGCGAGGCGGCGGTTACGGCGCGCGAGGACCGCCCGGGCGACGTGCGGCTGGTCGGCTATGTGAGCTCCGTCGCCGCCGCCGCCGGCGTCGCCGCCGCCCAGCCCGATCCTCTGCCGCAGGCGCTCGCCGCCTTCCTCGCCGAGCGCCTGCCCGGCTACATGGTGCCGGCGGCCTGGGTGCTCCTCGACCGGCTGCCGCTCACCCCGAACGGCAAGGTGGACCGCGCGGCCCTCCCGGCGCCGGAAGAGCGCGGGAGCGGCGGGGCGTACCTGGCGCCGCGGAGCCCGGCCGAGGAGGTGCTCGCCGGGATCTGGGAGGAGGTGCTCGAGCGGCAGCGGGTGGGCGTGGAGGACGACTTCTTCGCTTTGGGCGGCCACTCGCTCGTCGCGGCTCAGGTGACCTCGCGGGTGCTCAAGGCGTTCTCCGTGGAGCTGCCGCTGCGCGCCCTCTTCGAGCGCCCGACCGTGGCGGCGTTGGCCGTGGAGGTCGAGCGGCTGCGGGGGAGCGGCGCGACCGCCGGGGCACCGCCGCTCGTGCGGGCGCCCCGCGGTACCGAGGCGCCGTTGTCGTTCACCCAGGAGCGGCTCTGGCTCTTCGACCAGCTCTCGCCGGGCACCGCGGTCTACAACGTGCCGCTCGCGCTGGCGCTCCGCGGCGCGCTGTCGGTGCCGGCGCTCGCCGCGGCGCTCGCCGCGGAGGTCGAACGCCAGGAGGCTCTCCGCACGCGCTTCGTCTCGGTCGGGGGCAGGCCCCTGCAGCGGGTCGACCCGCCCTGGCGGCCTCCCCTGCCGCTCGTGGACCTGCGCGGCCTGCCGCCCGCCGTGGTGGAGCGCGAGATAGAACACCTCGCCGCGGTCGAGAGGACACTCCCCTTCGATCTCGCGCGCGGGCCCCTCCTGCGCTCGGTCCTTCTCCGCCGGGAGGAGGAGGTCTTCGTTCTCCTCCTGACCTTCCACCACATCATGTCGGACGGCTGGTCGATGCTCGTCCTGGCGCGCGAGCTGACGGCGCTCTACGGGGCCGCGCTCGCCGGCCTACCCTCGCCGCTCCCCGAGCTCCCCCTCCAGTTTCGCGACTTCGCCATCTGGCAGCGAGCGTGGCTCCAGGGCGAGGCGTTGGAGCGCCTCTTGGACGCCGCGGTCACGCGGCTCGCCGGCGTGCCGCGCCTCGACCTGCCTCTCGACCGGCCGCCGGAGGCGGGGCGGCGTATTGCTCCGCTCGGGCAACCTGCAGCTCGAGCTCGACGTCGCCAAAACCGCCAGCTTGAGCGCCCTCTCGCGCCGCCAGGGGGCGAGCCTCTTCATGACGCTCCTCGCCGCCTTCACGGGCCTCCTGCGCCGGCACACCGGCCGGGGCGACTTCGCGGTCTTGGCCGTCACCGCGGGCCGGACCCGCGCCGATTTAGAGCCGCTCTTCGGCTACTTCACCAACACCCTGGTCATCCGCGCCGCGGCGGCGGGCGATCCCGACTTCGGCGAGCTCCTCGCACGGACGCGCCTGGCGACCCTCGCCGCCTACGACCACCAGGACCTGCCGTTCTCGTACCTCGCCGAGGCGCTCCGCGCGGAGCGGCCGGGGGAGCCACCCCTCTTCGAGGTCTTCTTCCTCTCGCAACCGCCGAGGCCGGCGATCGCGGTCCCCGGCGCCGAGGTCGCGCCGTTCCCGGTCGAGGTGACCGAGGGCGGGGCCAACTTCGCCTTCGCCCTCGCCCTCGAACTGGCCGAGGTCGGCGGCCGCCTGACGGGGAGCTTCTCCTACACTCAGGCGCTCTTCGACCTCACGACGGCCCTGCGCTGGCGGGGACATTTCGAGGCGCTCCTGGCGGGCGCGGTGGCGGACCCGGCACGGCCGCTCACCGAGCTGCCGCTCCTCTCCGCGGGCGAACGCCATCAGGTGACGGTCGAGTGGGGCGAGGCGGTGCGCTTGGACGACGGCCCGGCGCCGATCGGGATCTGGGGCGAGGCGGCGGACACGGCGAGCGTGGCGGGCGCGCCCGCCGGTCGCCGCGCCCGCTTCCTCGCCGACGGCACCGTGGAGGCGAGCGCGCCGGCGCCCGCCGGCCCAGCCGAGACGAAGGCCGCCCCCGCCCCCGCGCCCGCGGCGGGGGAGCTCGGCGAGCCGGCCCGCCGCCTGGAATCTCTCTCGCCGGCCAAGCGGAAGCTCCTCGCGAAGCGCATCCGCGGCGAGGCCGGCTCCGGCGGTGCGCCGGTCGGCGCCCGGCGCGAGCCCGCGCTCCTCGTCGACCTGCGGCCGGAGCTCCCGGCGGCCGCCGCTACGAGGCCGCCGTTCTTCTGCGTGCACGCCATCGGCGGCGCGGTGCTCTCCTATCGCGAGCTCGCCCGCCTCATGGGCGGGGAGCAGCCGTTCTACGGCATCCAGGCGGCGGGCCTCGCGGGGGAGCGCGCGGTCGACGACCTCCTGGCGATGGCCGCCCAGTACGCCGCCGCGGTCGAGGCCGTCGCGCCGCACGGCCCCTACCTGCTGGGCGGCTGGTCGTTCGGCGGCGTCGTGGCGTTCGAGATGGCACGCCAGATGCGGCAGCGCGGCCGGCCGGTGGCACTCGTGGCGCTCCTCGACAGCTGGGCGCCCTGGGCGCCCTGGGAGCCGGCGCTCGTGCCGATGCCGGCGCCCGCGCGCCACGCGCGAGAAGACGACATCGTCCGCCTCTACCTGCGCGACCAGGCGGGCCTCCAGGGGCTGGATGCCTCCTGGCTCGACGGGGAGCCGCCGGGGATGGGCGAGGCGGCGGCTCTCGATTGGCTCCTCGCCCGGGCGCACGAGGCCGGCCTGCTCCGGGCCAGCCTGCGTTCGGCGCAGGTCCGGCCGCTCCTCGACGTCTATAGCGCCAACGTGCGCGCCTACTCCTCCTATCGGGCCTACCGGCCACGGCCCGGCGACGACCGCCTGACCCTCTTCCGCCCTCGTTCGTCCCCCGAGCCCACCAACGGCTGGTCGGCGCTCGCCGGCGATCCTGTCGAGGTTCATGAGATGGCTGCAGACCACTACTCCATGCTGATGCCCCCCGCGGTCGCCGGCCTGGCGGATCGCCTCCTCTCCTGTATCGAACGTGCGCTCGCCGCGGCGCCCAGGGCCGCTGACGGCCCGCCAGTCGCCTTCGTGCCAGAGGCCCCGGAGGTCCGCTCGTGATCGCCGAAGCCGAGGCGCCGAGCGGCCTCGAGCTGCCGGCGGACCGGCCGCGTCCTCCCGTCCTTAGCTTCCGCGGCGCGACCCGCGCGCTGCGCCTCTCGGCGGCGGTGACGGCGAGCCTGCGGCAGGCGGCAGAGCGAGAGAGGGCCTCGCTCGACGTGTTCCTCTTAGCCGGCCTCGCCGCCCTCCTGGCGCGCTACAGCGGCGCCGAGGATTTGGTCATCGGGGCCATGGGGGCCGCCGGCCTCCTGCCGGTGCGCATCCAGTGGACCGGCGATCCGTCTTTCTTGCAGCTGGTGGCATGGGCGGACGGCGCCCTCCGCGCCGCGCTCGCCGATGCCGATCTGCCGTTCCAGGTGCTCTTCACCGGGCCGGGTGCCAGCCCGGGTGTCGGGCCGATATCGGCGCCGCCGGACGAGGGCTCGGCCCGCCTCCCCTCAGGCGAGCGGAAGCTCGCGGTGGACCTCGCCCTCTCCGTCCGCGAGGACCTTGGTGAAGGAGGGGAGCCGCAGCTCCTCCTCACGCTCGACTACGCCGTCGACCTCTTCGACGCCCCGACCGCGGCGCGCCTTCTCGCGCACTACGCGGCGCTCTCAGCCGGCGCCGCGGCGACGCCGGAGTTGCCGCTCTCGCGCCTGCCGCTCCTCGGCGAGGCCGAGCGCCACCAGATGCTCGCCGAGTGGAACGACACGGGGTCCGCCTTCCCTCGCCGCGCGCTCCACAAGCTCTTCGAGGAGCAGGCGGCGGCGCGGCCGGACGCGGTGGCGGTGGTCTGGGAAGGGGGGGCGCTCACCTATGGCGAGCTCGACCGGCAGGCGAACCGCATCGCCCGCCGGCTGCGGCGGCTGGGGGTGGGGCCGGAGTCGCGCGTGGCCCTCTATCTGGAGCGCTCGGCGGAGATGGTGGCGGCGGTCCTCGGCGTTCTCAAGGCGGGCGGCGCCTACCTGCCGATCGACCTCTCCTATCCGCGGGAGCGCCTGGAGCTCCTGCTCAAGGACGCGGCGCCGGCGGCGGTCGTCGGCACGAGCCGCTCGCTGGCCTCGCTGCCCGGCCAGGCGCCGCAGCTCGCGGTCGACCTCCTCGCCGTCCATCCGGCGACGGCCCGGCATCTCGCCCGCCGGCTGGGCGGCCGCTTCGTCCCCGACGAGCCTCCTAAGGCGCTGGTTGATCGGCTGGCCGGCGTCTACCGCGCGACCGGCGGCGACACCCGGACCATGCTGCGGGCAACCATGCGGACGATGGCGCGGGCGATGGCGCCGGCGGCTGGGACGGCCGGGGAGGACGCGGAGCCGGCGCCCCAGGCACCCGCGGCGGAGGAGCTCTCGGCCGACGTGCCGCCGGAGAGCCTGGCGTACGTCCTCTACACGTCGGGCTCGACCGGGACGCCCAACGGCGTCGAGGTGACCCACGAGGCGGTGGTGCGGCTGGTGCGCGAGACGGGATACCTCTCCTTCGGCCCCGGGGACGTCTTCCTCCAGGTGGCGCTCCTGTCCTTCGACGCCTCGACGCTCGAGCTCTGGTGGCCGCTCGCGAACGGTGGCTGCGTGGCGCTGCCGCCGCCCGGGCGCTTCGCGCTCGGCGACCTCTACGAACAGGTGGAGCGCCACGGGGTGACGGCGCTCTTCCTGACCACCGGGCTCTTCCACGTCGCCGTCGAGGAGGGCCTCGCGGGGCTCTCAGGACTGCGTTCTCTCCTGATCGGCGGCGACGTCCTGTCGCGCGACCACCTGGAGCGGGCGATCACGGCGCTGCCGGAGGTCGAGCTGATCCACTGCTACGGACCGACCGAGAACACCGTCTTCACCTCCACCTACCGGGTGCGCCGCCCGCTGGCCGAGGGATCGGTCACCCTCGGCAGGCCCATCGCGACCTGCCGCGCCTACGTGCTCGACCCGACGCTCGCGCCCGTGCCGGTAGGCTCTGCCGGCGAGCTCTACCTCGCAGGCCCCGGGCTCGCGCGCGGCTATCTCGCCCGCCGCGAGCTGACGGCGGAGCGCTTCCTCCCCAGCCCGTTCGAGGAGGGGAGGCTCTACAAGACCGGCGACCTGGTGCGGTGGCGCGCCGACGGCACCCTCGCGTTCCTCGGGCGGCACGACTTCCAGGTCAAGGTGCGCGGCTTCCGCATCGAGCCCGGCGAGATCGAGGCCGCCCTCCTGCGCCATCCGCAGGTGCGCGAGGCGGCGGTGGTGGGGCTCGCCGAGGGTGGCCGCGACCACCGCGTGGTGGCGTACTACGTGACGGAGGCGGGTGCGGAGGCGGGCCGGGAGGACCTGCGCGCCTTCCTCCGCGAGCGCCTGCCGGAGCCCATGGTGCCCGCCGTCTTCGTGCCGCTTAGCGGCGCTGCCGCTCACCAACGTCGGCAAGCTCGACCGGCGGGCGCTCCTGGCCCCCGAGGCGCTCGAACCGGCGGCGGTCGAGCCGGCGGCGGGCGAAGCGGCAAGGGCGCTCCGCGATCCGAGCAATATCGGCGACTTGGGCGATCTGGTGATGGAGCTGCTCGCCGGGCTCTGGGAGGACGTGCTCGACCCCGATCCCCGGCGCGGGCCGGCCGCCGACGCCGCCAATGCCGCCGAAGCCACCCTGCCCTTCGAGAGGAACCGGCGGATCGGCGCCCACGAAGACTTCTTCGACCTCGGCGGGCATTCGATCTCCGTCATGCGCCTGCTGTCGCGCATCCGCCAGACGTTCGGGGTGGAGCTCGGCGCGCAGACGGTCTTCGCGTTCCCTACCCTCGCCGCGCAGGCGCGCGTGGTCGCCGCGGCCCGGCGGGGGGCGGAGAGCCGGGGGGCGGAGAGCGCCCTGCCGCCGCTCGCGAAGGTCCCGCGGCAGGGGCCGCCGGCGCTCTCCTTCGCCCAGCAGCGGCTCTGGTTCCTCGATCGCCTGGCGCCTGAAAGCCCGCTCTACAACGTACCCTCCGCCTACGGCCTCGCCGGGCCGCTCGCGCCGGCGGCGCTCGAAGCCGGCCTCTCCGAGATCGTCCGCCGGCACGAGACGCTCCGCACCCGGTTCGTCGAGGTGGACGGCGAGCCCCGGCAGGAGATCGGCGCCCCCTGGCGGGTGCCGCTGCCGCAGGTGGACCTCCGCGGTATCGGGTGGGATGGGCGGGATGGGCGGGATCGGCGCATGGCCGAGCTCGCGCGCCTGCGCGCCGAGGAGGCGGGGAGGCCGTTCCACCTCGCCCGCGGCCCCCTGCTGCGGGCGGGCCTGGTGCGCTTGGACGAGGGCGAGCACGCGCTCCTCTTGACCGTGCACCACATCGTCTACGACGGCTGGTCCGAGGGGGTGCTGATCGCCGAGCTCACGGCTCTTTACGCGGCGGCCCTCGCGGGGCGCCCCTCGCCGCTCGGCGAGCTCGCCGTGCAGTACGCCGACTTCGCCGCCTGGCAGCGCGCCTGGCCGCCTGAAGTGCTCGGGCGGCAGCTCGCCTACTGGCGCGACGAGCTCAGAGGGGCACCCGCGGCGCTGCCGCTGCCGGTCGATCGGCAGCGTCGGCCGCGTCGGCCGGGCCAGGCGGCGCCGAGCTTCAGCGGCGCCTCCGCGATGCTCCGCCTGCCGGCGGCGACGGCGGCGGCGCTCCGCCAGGCGGCGCGGCGGGAGGGGACGACGCTCTACATGCTGCTCTTAGCCGGCTTCGCGGCGCTCCTCGCGCGCGTCACGGGAGAGGAGGACCTCCTCGTCGGCACGCCGGTCGCGGACCGCCCGCGGCCGGAGGTCTTTGGGCTGATCGGGTTCTTCGTCAACACCCTGGCGATCCGGGCGCGGACGGCCGGCGATCCGTCCTTCCGCCGCCTGCTCGCGGCGGTGCGCGACACGGCGCTCTCCGCCTTCGCCCATCAGGACCTGCCCTTCGAAATGTTGGTCGAGGAGCTGCGGCCGGAGCGCGAACGGTCGCGGAACCCGCTGGTCCAGGCGCTCTTCAGCTTTCAGGGAGCCGGCCAGGACACGCCGGACTTCGGCGCGGGGCTCCGTCTCGTGCGGCTCCCCTGGGGCGAGCGGTCGACGGCGAAGCTCGACCTCCTGCTCTCGGCGATGGAGATGCCGGGCGACAGATCGGGAGAGGGAGACGAGGCGGAGCTCGCCCTGGTCCTGGAGTACGCGACGGACCTCTTCACCGCGACGACCGCGGCGCGGCTCCTCGGCCACTACGGAGCGCTCGTCGCCGGGGCGGCCGCCTCGCCGGAATCGCCGGAGCTGCCCCTCTCCTGCCTGCCGCTCCTCTCCGCGCCCGAGCGCCATCAGCTCTTCGCCGAGTGGAACGACACGGCGTCGGGCTTCCCGCGCCGCCCCGTGCACCGTCTGTTCGAGGAGCAGGCGGCGGCGCGGCCCGACGCGGCGGCCGTCGTCTGGGAGGGCGGCGCGCTCACCTACGGCGAGCTCGACCGGCGCGCCGGCCGCGTCGCGCGCCGGCTGCGGCGGTTGGGAGCGGGTGTCGAGTCGCGGGTCGCCGTCTGCGCCGAGCGCTCGGCGGAGCTGGTCGTCGCGCTCTTGGGCGCCCTCAAGGCGGGCGCCGCCTACCTGCCGCTCGATCCGGCCTATCCGCGCGAGCGGCTGGCGCTGCTGCTGGCGGACGCCGCGCCGGCGGCGGTGGTGGGGCCGCGGCGCCTGCTGGCGGCTCTCCCCGATACGGCGCCCCGCCTGGCGCTCGAGGACGTCTTCGCCGACGTCGCAGAGGTCACCGAGGCGGACGCCGTCGCCGAGCCGGACGCCGACTCCATCTCCGCCGACGTGCCTCCCGCGAGCCTCGCCTACGTGCTCTACACCTCGGGCTCGACGGGCGCGCCCAAGGGGGTCGAGGTCAGCCATGGTGCGGTGGTGCGGCTGGTGCGCGAGGCGGGCTACGCGTCGTTCGGCCCCGACGAGGTCTACCTCCAGCTGGTGCCGATGTCGTTCGACCTGGCGACCTTCGAGATCTGGGGTCCGCTCCTCCACGGCGGCCGGCTGGCGCTCCTGCCGCCTGGGCCGTACACGCTGGCCGACCTCTACGCGGCGGTGGCGCGCCACGGGGTGACGACGCTCTGGCTGACCTCCGGCCTCTTTCACCTCGCGGTGGAGGAGGGGCTCGCCCCGCTCGACGGCCTGCGCCAGCTCCTCGCCGGCGGCGACGTCCTGTCGCACCCCCACGTGCTGCGAGCGCTCGCGGCCCTGCCGGGGGTCGACCTCATCAACGGCTACGGCCCGACGGAGAACACGACCTTCTCGACCACCCACCGCCTGCGCGGTGGGCTCGCGGCGGACGAGACGTCGGTGCCGATCGGGCGGCCGATCGCCGGCAGCCGCGCCTACGTGCTCGACCGCTCGCTCGCGCCGCTGCCGGTCGGAAGCGTCGGGGAGCTCTACGTGGGCGGCGCCGGCGTGGCGCGCGGCTACCTCGGCCGCCCGGAGCTGACCGCCGAGCGCTTTCTGCCGGATCCGTTCTCGGCGGACCCGCGGGGCCCCCGGGGCGGCGACCGGCTCTACCGCACGGGCGATCTCGCGCGGTGGCGGCCGGACGGGACGCTCGACTTCCTCGGCCGGCTCGACTTCCAGGTCAAGGTGCGCGGCTTCCGCGTCGAGCCCGGGGAGGTCGAGAGCGCGCTCCTAAGCCATCCGGGCGTGCGCGAGGCGGTGGTGACGGCGATGCCGGAGAAGTTGGAGGCGGCCGGCGGCCACCGTCTGATCGCCTACTACGTGCCGGAAGGCGCGGACGGGCCGATGCCGCCGGCGTCGCCGAGACTGCCGACGCCGGCGGAGCTCCGCGCCTACCTCCAGGCCCGCCTGCCGGAGCACCTGGTGCCGTCGATCTTCGTGCCTCTCGCGGAGCTGCCGCTCAACGCCAACGGCAAGGTCGACCGGCGGGCGCTCCCGTCGCCTCTGAGCTCGGCCGGCGCCGGAGAGGAGGGCGGCGCCCGGTCCGTCGTCGCGCCCCGCGGCGCCGTCGAGGAGGTGATCGCCGGGATCTGGGCGGAGGTGCTGGGCATCCTCCACGCGCCCCGCGCGCTCTCCGTCGAGGAGAGCTTCTTCCACCTCGGCGGTCACTCGCTCCTCGCCATCCGCATGCTGTGGCGCCTCCGCGCGGCACTCGGGGTAGACCTGCCGGTGCAGCAGGTCTTCGAGTCGCCGACGATCGCCGGCCTCGCCGCGGCGGTGGCTCGGGCTCTGGGTTCCGGCGACGCGGCGGCCGGCCCTGCCCTGCCGCCGCTCGCACCGCGCGCCTCCGCGGATTCCACCGCGCCGCTCTCCTACGCGCAGCAGCGGCTCTGGTTCCTCGACCGCCTGGCGCCGGGGAGCCCGGCCTACAACGTACCCTCCGCCTACGGCCTCGCCGGGCCGCTCGCGCCGGCGGCGCTCGCCGCCGCCTTAGCCGAGGTCGTGCGCCGCCACCAGGTTCTCCGCGCCCGCTTCGTCGAGCGCGATGGCGAGCCGCGGCTGGAGATCGCGGAGGCTCAGGCGCCGGGGTTCCTGCCGCTGGTGGATCTCTGCGCCCTGGCTCCCGGCGTTTCCGGGCGCCAACCCGCCAAGCTTGCCGAGCTGGCGCGCCTGCGCGCCGCGGAGGCCGAGCGGCCGTTCGACCTCGCCGCGGGACCGCTCCTGCGCGCCGCTCTCGTCCGGCTGGGCACCTTTGAGCACGCGCTCCTCTTGAGCTTCCATCACATCGTCTACGACGGCTGGTCGGAGGGGGTGCTCCTCCGCGAGCTCGCGGCGCTCTATGGCGCGGCGCTGGCGGGGGTGGCCGGGGTGGCGGGGGCGGGGGCGCCGTCTCCCCTTGCCGAGCCGGCCTTCCAGTACGCCGACTTCGCGGCCTGGCAGCGGGCCTGGCCGCCGGAGGTGCTCGGCCGCCAGCTCGCCTATTGGCGCGGGCAGCTCGCCGGCGCGCCGACGGCCCTCGAGCTGCCGACGGACCGGCCGCGCCCGGCGGTCGCGAGCTTCCGCGGCGCCGGCCGCCGGCGGCTCCTCGGGGCGCCGGAGGCGGCGCGACTTCGCCAGGCGGCGCGGCGGGAGGGGGCGACGCTCTACATGCTGCTCTTCGCGGCCTTCGCGGCGACGCTGTCGCGCCTCGGCGGCCAGGAGGACCTCCTGGTCGGCACGCCGGTCGCGAACCGTACCCGGCCGGAGCTCGAAGAGCTGATCGGCTTCTTCGTCAACACCCTGGCCCTCCGGGCGCGGCTCGCAGGCGACCCCGCCGGCGACCCGGACTTCCGCCAGGTGCTGGCGTCGGCGCGCCAGACGGCGCTCGCCGCCTTCGCCCACCAGGACCTGCCGTTCGAGGCGCTCGTCGAAGAGCTGCGGCCGGAGCGCGACCTGTCGCGCGCCCCGCTGGTTCAGGCGATGCTCTCGCTGGGGAGCGCCGCGCGGCCGGAGCGGTCGCTCGGCGGCGGCCTCCGCCTCGCGCGGCTGCCTTCGCCCGAGCGGACGACGGCGAAGCTCGACCTCTCGCTGGCGGCGACCGAGCTCGCGGACGAGGACGGCGGGCCGAGCCTGCTGCTCGAGCTGGAGTACGCGGCCGACCTCTTCCACCCGACGACCGCGGAGCGGCTCCTCGCCCACTTCGCGACGCTCCTCTGCGGCGTAGCGGAGGCGCCGGAGCTGCCGCTCTCGCGCCTGCCACTCCTGGCGCCGGCCGAGCGCCACCAGCTCGCCTCCGAGTGGAACGACACGGCGTCGGGCTTCCCGCACCGGACCGTGCACGGCCTCTTCGCGGACCAGGCGGCGGCGCGGCCGGACGCGGTCGCCGTCTCGTGGGAGGCGGGCGCGACGAGCTACGGCGAGCTCGACCGGCGCTCCGGCGAGATCGCCCGGCGCCTAAGGCGGCTGGGGGTCGCGACCGAGGCGCGGGTAGGGCTCGTCGCGGAGCGCTCGCCGGAGATGTTGGCGGCCCTCGTAGGCATCCTGAAGGCGGGCGGCGGCTACCTGCCGCTCGACCCCTCCTATCCGCGGACGCGGCTGGCGCTCCTGCTGGCGGACGCCGCGCCGGCTGCCGTGGTGGGGCCCCGGCGCCTGCTGGCGGCTCTCCCCGGTGAGGCGCCCCGCCTGGCGTTCGAGGACGTCTTCTTCGGGGGTGCCGAGGTCGTCGAGGCGGAGGCCGACCCCATCGCCGCCGATGCCGCCGATGCCGCCGATGCCGCCGACATCGCCGACGTGCCGCCCGCGAGCCTCGCCTACGTGGTCTACACCTCGGGCTCGACGGGCACGCCCAAGGGGGTCGAGGTCAGCCATCGTGCGGTGGTGCGGCTGGTCTGCGAGGCCGACTATGTATCGTTCGGCCCCGGCGAGGTCTACCTCCAGATGGCGCCGATGTCGTTCGACGCGGCGACCCTGGAGCTCTGGGGGCCGCTTCTCCACGGCGGCCGACTGGCGCTCCTGCCGCCCGGACCGTACGCGCTGGCCGACCTCTCCGCGGCGGTTGCGCGCCACGGGGTGACGACGCTCTTTCTGACCACCGGGCTCTTCCACGTCGCCGTCGACGAGGGCCTTACCGGGTTCGCGGGGCTGCGCTCTCTCCTGACCGGCGGCGAAGTCATGTCGCGCGCCCACCTGGAGCGGGCGATCGCGGCGCTGCCGGAGGTCGAGCTGATCCACTGCTACGGCCCGACCGAGAACACGACGTTCTCGACCACCCACCCCCTGCATCGCCTGCAGGGGGGGCTCGCGGCGGGCGAGACGTCGGTGCCGATCGGGCGGCCGATCTCCGGCAGCCGCGCCTACGTGCTCGACCGCTCGCTCGCGCCGCTGCCGGTCGCCTCTGTCGGGGAGCTCTATGTGGGCGGCGCCGGCGTCGCGCGCGGCTATCTCGGCCGCCCGGCGCTGACCGCCGAGCGCTTTGTGCCGGATCCCTTCGGGGTGGACCCGCGGGGCCCGCAGGCCGACAACCGGCTCTACCGCACGGGCGACCTCGCGCGGTGGCGGCCGGACGGGACGCTCGATTTCCTCGGCCGGCGCGACCTCCAGGTCAAGGTGCGCGGCTTCCGCGTCGAGCCCGGGGAGGTCGAGATCGCCCTCCTCCGCCATCCGGGCGTGCGCGAGGCGGTGGTGACGGCGATGCCGGAGAAGTCGGAGTCGGCCGGCGGCCACCGGCTGGTCGCCTACTACGTATCCAGGAGCGCGGACGGGCCGATGCTGCCGACGCCGCCGACACCGGCGGAGCTCCGCCTCCACCTCCGCGACAACCTGCCGGAGCACATGGTACCGTCGCTCTTCGTGTCCCTCCCGGAGCTACCGCTCAACGCCAACGGCAAGGTCGACCGGCGGGCGCTGCCGGCGCCCGAGGCGCGGCTGGCCGGCGAGCCGCGGCTGGCCAGCGAGGCGGACGCCGCGCCGCGGACGCCGCCCAAGAATCCCGTCGAGGAGGTGATCGCGGGGATCTGGGAGGATCTCCTCGGCCTGGACCATCCGGTCGGCGTCGACGACGACTTCTTCCACCTGGGCGGCCACTCGCTCCTCGTCACCCGCCTGCTGTCGCGCCTCCGCCAGGCCTTCGGCGCCGACCTGCCCGTCCAGCGGGTGTTCGCGGCGCCGACGGTCGCCGGCCTCGCCGCGGCGGTGTCGGAGGCCGGCCGGCGGGAGGAGGCGCTGCCGCCGCTGCCGCCGATCGTGCCGCTAGAGAGCCGGCACGGCGTGCTGCCGCTGTCCTACCCGCAGCGGCGGCTCTGGTTCATGGACCGGCTGGCGCCGGAGAGCCCGACCTACAACATCCCCTCGGGCTATCTCCTGCGCGGGCCGCTCGCGCCGGCAGCGCTCGCCGCCGCCCTGGCCGAGATCTTGCGCCGCCACGAGGCGCTCCGCACGCGGATCGTCGCCGTCGCACACGGCGAGCCGGGGCAGGAGGTCTGCCCGCCACCGCCGACATCACCGCCGCCATCGCTGCCGTTCGCCGACCTCTCCGGCCTGCCGCCGGCGCGCCGGGCGCCGGAGCTCGCCGCGCTCGCTGGCCGCGAGGCCCGCCACGGCTTCGACCTGCAGCGTGGCCCGCTGCTCCGCGCCACGCTGGTACGTCTGGGTGACGACGAGCACGCCCTCCTCCTCACCCTCCACCACATCGCGGCGGACGGCTGGTCGGAGGGGGTGCTGCGGCGCGAGCTGTCGTCCCTCTATGCCGCCGCGCTCTCGGCGGCGCCGTCGCCGCTCGCCCCGCTGGCCCTCCAGTACGCCGACTTCGCGGCCTGGCAGCGCGCCTGGCCGGAGGAGGCGCTCGCGGCGCAGCTCGCCCACTGGAAGGAGCGGCTCGCCGGCACGCCGGCGCTCACCCTCCCCACCGACCGTCCGCGACCGCCGATCGCGAGCTTCCGCGGCGACTCCCTGGGGCTCGACCTGCCGCCGGAGCTCGCCTTTGCCCTCCACCTTCTCGCGCGGCGCGGCCAGGCGACCGTCTTCATGACCGTCCTCGCCGCCTGGCACGCGCTCCTGGAGCGCCACTCCGGGCAGACCGACTTCGCCGTCGGCACGCCGATCGCGAACCGCACCCGGCCGGAGCTCGAGCCGCTCATCGGCGTCTTCCTCAACATGCTCGCCCTGCGGACAGACGGCGGCGGCGATCCGAGCTTCGCCGAGCTCCTGGCGCGGGTGCGGCGGACGGCTCTCGCGGCGTACGACCACGCCGACGTCCCCTTCGAGGGCATCGTGGACGAGGTCAACCCGGCGCGCGACCGCAGCCGCCAGCCGCTGATGCAGACGATGCTCGCGCTCAACAGCACCCCGCGAGTCCCGTTCGCCCTCTACGGTCTCGCGGTCGAGCGGCTCGACACTTCCGCCCGGGTCTCCCGCTTCGACCTGAGCCTCGGCCTCTCCGACCAGGGGGGAGAGCTCGCCGGGGAGCTCGAGTACAGCACCGACCTTTTCGACCGCACCTCGATGGCGCGCCTCGCGGGGCACTTCGTCCGCCTGCTGGCGGCGGCGGCGGACGACCCGTCGCGCCGGGTGGCGGCGATCGAGCTGCTGTCGCCGGCCGAGCGGCAGCAGGTGGCGGTCGAGCTGAACGACACGGCGGCGGACCTCTCGGGGCTCGCCGGCGGCGCCGAGCCCCTTCTCCACCGCTGGATCGAGCGGCAGGCGGCGCTGACGCCGGGCGCCATGGCGGTCGTCGGCGAGGGCGAATCGCTCACCTACAGAGAGCTCGACGCCCGCGCCAACCGCCTGGCCCGCCGCCTGCGCCGGCTGGGGGTGCGGGTCGACGAGCCGGTGGCGATCTGCGCCGAGCGCTCGCCGGCGCTCGTCGTGGGTCTCCTCGCCATCCTGAAGGCCGGCGGCGCCTACCTGCCGCTCGACCCGTCCTATCCGCCGGAGCGGCTGGCCTTCATGATCGAGGATGGGCAGGACGGCCTCAGGGCGCCGGTGCTCCTGGCGCAGGTCGACCTCCTCTCCGCGTCCGTGGCGGGCGCCGGCGCCCGCCTGGTCGACCTGGACGCCGCGACCGGCCCGGCGGGCGACGCCGATAGCGTCCCGCTTGACGGTGGCGCCTCCGCGGACAATCTCGCCTACGTCATCTACACCTCGGGCTCGACGGGGCGGCCGAAGGGCGTCCTCAACACCCACCGGGGCATCGTCAACCGGATCGCCTGGATGCAGCGGGCCTACGGCCTCACGGCCGCCGACCGCGTGCTGCAGAAGACCCCCGTCTCCTTCGACGTGTCGGTCTGGGAGCTGTTCTGGCCGCTCGCCGTCGGCGCGCGGCTGGTGCTGGCGCGGCCGGGCGGCCACCGCGATCCGGCCTACCTGATGCGGCGGATCGAGGAGCAGGGGGTGACGACGCTCCACTTCGTGCCGTCGATGCTGCAGGCCTTCCTCGCGCAGGCGGGCCTCGGCCGCTGCCGCTCGCTCCGGCGGGTGATGGCGAGCGGCGAGGCGCTGCCGGCGGAGCTCGCGGCGCGCTTCCATGAGGTCCTGGGAGGCGCGTTCGAAACCGCCGAGCTGCACAACCTCTACGGTCCCACCGAGGCGGCGGTCGACGTGACGGCGCACCGGACGCTGCCGGGGCCGGCCCGGCGCGCGGTCCCCATCGGCCGCCCGATCGCGAACCTGGGTATCTGGCTGCTCGACCCGGAGCTTCAGCCGGTGCCTCTGGGGGTGCCCGGCGAGCTCTATATCGGCGGGATCGGCGGGACGGGTCTCGCGCGCGGCTACCTCCGCCGGCCCGGCCTGACGGCGGAGCGCTTCGTCCCCCATCCGCTCGGCCGACCCGGCGAGCGGCTCTATCGGACCGGCGACCTGGCGCGCTTCTCGGTCGACGGCGAGATCGAGTTCCTCGGCCGCACCGACGACCAGGTGAAGCTGCGCGGTTTCCGCATCGAGCCGGGGGAGATCGAGGCGGCGCTGGCCGGCCATCCGGCGGTCCGCGAGGCGGCGGTGGTGGCGCGGGAGGAGCGGCCGGGGGAGCCGGGGAAGCCGGGGCAGCCGGGAGAGATCCGGCTCGTCGCCTACGTGGTGCCGGCGGGACCGGGGCCCGGGCCGGGGGCGGGAGAGCTCAAGGACGCCCTCCGCCGCGTCTTGCCGGAGCACATGGTGCCCGCCGACTTGGTACTCGTCGCCGCCCTGCCGCTCACCCCGAGCGGCAAGCTGGACCGCGGCGCCCTGCGCGCCCTCCGCCCGGCCCGCGAGCTGGCGCCCACGGTCCCCATGGCCCCCACGAGCGAGCCCGAGGGCGATCTCGGCGATCTGAAGACGGAGCTCGAGGAGCTCCTCGCCGGCATCTGGCAAGACCTCCTGGGGCGCGGGCCGATCGGCCTCGACGACAACCTCTTCGACCTGGGAGCGCACTCGCTCCTCGCCATCCAGTTCACCGCCCGCGTCTACGACGCCCTGGACTTAGAGATTCCGCTGCGCCTCCTCTTCGAATCTCCCACCGTCCGCCGGCTCGGCGTGGCGATCCAGGAACTCCTGATCGAGCAGATCGACAGCCTCACCGACGAAGAGGCCGAGCTTCAGGCGGAGTGACATGACCCCCGACTGGCCCATCCTCGAATTCGATCCGGAGAGGTCGGCGCTGATCGAGCCCCACCGCACGATCACGCCGGTCTCGATCCCGGAATTGGCGGTGGCGTGTTTCTTCAAGGACGTCGTGGACGACATCGTCCAGCGCGACAACCTGGTTCCGCTGACGACGCAGCGGAGCGAAATGGGGCAGCACCCCATCTATGAGATCTCCTATAGGAAGCGCCGCATCGCCATCTTTCATGCCGGCGCCGGGGCGCCCATGGCTGCGGGTCTGCTCGAGGGGGCGATCGCTCATGGCGCCCGAGTGGTCATCGCTTGCGGCGGCGCCGGGGTGCTCGATCCGACGATCCCGCTGGGGCAGATCATCGTTCCCACCGCCGCGATTCGTGACGAGGGCACCTCGTATCACTACCTCCCGCCCAGCCGCGAGGTGGCGGCCCATCCCCGCGGCTTAGAGATCCTCCGCGAGGTGCTCGAGTGCCAGGACCGTCCGTACTCGTTCGGCAAGACCTGGACGACCGACGCCGTCTTCCGCGAGACGCGCGGAAAAATCCAGGCGAGGCGGGCCGAGGGGGCGATCGTCGTCGAGATGGAAGCCGCCGCGCTCTTCGCCATCGGCGACTTCAGAAACGTCCTCGTGGCCCAACTTCTCTACGCAGGAGACAATGTCGGAGGCGAGAGCTGGGACCATCGAGATTGGGGCGCGCAGAAATCGATCCGGAAGTCGCTCTTCTTTCTCGCTTGCGAGGCTTGCTGCGAGGCGGCGAGCGTCGCAACCGAGGCGACGACTTAGCTTCCGCCGGTACTCCTAGGAGTTGCCGCCGCGGAGGCGGGCCAACTCCTCTTGTAGCGCCCGGATCACTTGGTCCTGTTCGTCCGCCCAGAGCAGGGGTTCACCAGAGATCGAGTCCCGTAGGCGCAGTCTCTCCCCTTCGGGCACGAGATGGAGATCGGTCGTCCGGCAGGCGAGCGCTCCGCTCCCCTCCACCTCCAGCGCCTGATACTTCCCGTTTGCCAGCCGGTAGCCCTGGAGTCGGGGCCGCAAGTATTCTCCGAGAGGATCGAACAGGAAATACTCTTCCACCCCCAGCCGCTCGTAAATCCGCTTTTTGAGATGCGTGTCCTCGGCCCGGGTGCTCTTCGAGGTAACTTCGATGGCGAGGGACGGGGCCCGTCCCTCCTCCCACAGCTTGTAGACGCGGCGCACCCGCTTGTCGACTCCCTTCACCAGGAAGAGATCGGGTGCCACGCAGGCTCCGGGGTTCCCCTCCTCATAGTAGAGAAGCATGTTGCCCCAGACGTAGACATCGGGAACGTCGGCGTAGCGCCGCCCCAGGGTGTGGATCAGGTCGAGCATGACCTGGCCGTGGACTTGGGTCTCTGCCATGGGCCGGCCGTCGGACTCCGGGTAGTGCAGCGGGTGAGAGAGAGCGATCGCTGACATCGGGAACCTCCGGCTCCGGCGGGCGCGCAATCCGAGCACAAGAACCCGCCTGAGCCTGACCTCTTGGGAGGGAAGTCTAGCATGGGGGCTCCGGTGGCAGCCGGCGGTCGTTGACGTCCTACTCGCGGATGCCGCCTGGCAAACCTCGCTCTTCCAACAGTACCCGCCGGACAGGTAGGGGCTTTAAGCCCCCGTGCCTGCCCGGCGTAACCTCGGCCGAACCGTCCCTACCCGCGCTGATGCCGGGCGCGGATCCGCCCGACCTGCTCTTCGGCCCCCGGCCCAGCCGCTTCGAGCAGAGTCGCCAGAGCGAGAGGCGAGCGGACGATCGCCTCCAGGATATGAAGCCCCTCGGCCCACCGCGGCTCCCCGCGGTCGAGCCATCCGGCGACCTGGGGACCCTGGTCGCCATAGACCGCGATCAAAGGATAGCCCTCGGGAGCCGCCCCGTCCTCTATATGGAAGAGCGGCTCGCGGTCGATCACGGGAAGGAGGACGGAGAGGAGCCGCGCGGTCTCCTCATGCCAAAGGACAGCGACGGGAGGATCGCCGGCGTCGACCTCCTCCCACTGCCGTAGAACGGCGACCGCCCCCGGCTTGCCAGGGACAGGCTCGATCTTCCAGGGACCGGAGAGCTCCGCCTCCGCGGCGGTCAGCGAGTCGTCCTGCTCGCGCAGGTGGGCCAGGTAGGCGGGGGAGAAGGCGTTGTCGAGGGGGGCGGGAGGGACACTGATACCATGACGGGAGCTTTGCATGAGCGGTTACCTCTTGCAGAGTCAGGGGTCGGTTCGAGCTGGTAACTCGGGCCGGCCCCGTTTGGGGGTTGGGAGGACGATCCTCCCGATGTTTGGAAGGTAGCATGAATGGAGCGGTAATGGAAGGGTGGGGCGGACGCGATTCAGGTACCATAGAGGCGAGGCCGAACGGCTGGCACCTCGCGGATCTGCTCCCGTGGCACCGAACCCGCTATCGAGATCGCCGCCATGAGCCTTCGACTCTGGTGTCCTTGTCCCATCGGCTCTCCGCGAGAGTATGGGGGGAGTGCCTCCCGTCGTGGCCTTGCGGTAGAGTGGTGGAAACGAAATCGCTGGTGAGGGATCTCGATGCCGGCCGCAAGCTCACGATGGAGGCGTTCGGGCGAGCTAGGGGTCGTGGTGCGGCCCCCTCCTGCGGATTGATTACCCATAGAGCAGCCCTGGCGGCTTCCCCGCGGTTGTGTTCAACCTGCGTCTATCCGAGATCCTCCCGCGACCGGTGGCGGACTCCGGACCTCTGGCGTGGGAGGAACCCGGAAAGACACGCTAAACGTTAGGCGAAGCGCTACGGTCAAAGAAAAGGCAGCTCAAAGGAGCTGTCCGTCGGGTGCCGGAGGTGCACATGGAGAACATTGCGTTTCCGGTGATGCTGGCGGGCGACGTCGTCCTCTTTAGGGGTCGCGGCCTCAGTCGACTCCTGGAGATCGCTCAGGGACTCGCCCGCTTTCGTTGGAGCGGGGATACATGTTCCCACGCGGCATTCGGTATCAGCACGGGCCTGCTAATCCACGCCGTCAAGGGCTCTGGAGTCTGCGTCGCGTCGGCTTTCACGGAGCTGAGCGGGCTCCCACTCGGGTCGTGGCGTGCATATCGCAATCTCAGGCTGCTGGAGCGCCATGATGCGGGTTTTCCGGAAACGGGAGTCCTGGTGGGCGACCTGGCCGAGTTCTATCTTGGACAGCGTTACAAGATCACGTCGCCAGGCAGGCAGCGGGACGATACGGCATTCTGCTCTCAGTTGGTCGGCAGGGTATACGAGGCAATAGGGCTGCCGTTCTCCAAGCCATCGGATGCACTGTGGCCCATCGATATCGCGCGTGATGTCAACGGTACCGAATGGGTAGACGTGACGGTTCAGTGGCTAGCGATCCTGCTAGGGTCCGGTGAGTATGCTGCGCTGAGAGCAAAATACCTTGCCCAGTCCCAAGCGCTCAAGAGCGGGATTGAACTCGTGCGCGACGTGCACGTTGAGGTAGAGAACGGGCTTCAACTCTACAGGTCACGCTTCGGTGCACCGCCACACGGCTTGTCCTCTGGCAAGACATACTGGGACACAACTGGATCTGGGGACCGAGGCAGTGGATGAGCACGCCGAACAGTTCGCTGCAGGCGACAACACTCGCCGCCTTCACCTCGGCTCGCTTCGCTCGCCCTCGGTTCGGCTTGCGGGTGTTGCGCCTGTGCTCAATGCCGATCGTTGGGCAGCGCGGCTCTTGATTAGCGGGTACCTTCCGGCGACCCCTCCCAGGGGGGGAGACCCGTCCACCCGAAAACTGACCCCAGCCAGGGTGCCAGGTGAACGGCGCGGGCGGGCGCGCACTGCAAGCCTCTCTGCTGCATTGACCGGCTGCAGATGGCTATCTTCGTCTCGGAATGAGGCCCGATTTCTCTCTCGCCGAGAGGGTTTCACCTCTCGGGTGCCGGCCGCTGCGTCACAGCTCTGGAGCGGTGCCGCGGCTGGTGTGCCAAAACGCGTCGACTTCGACGATTTCGGGAGAGACCGTCCGGTCGTAGAGGAAGTAATGCACTCGCCGGAGATGAAGGCGTCGCAGCCCTTCGACTCGCGGATCGTGGGCGGGAGCCCCTGGGTAGGGATTGGTGGAGATCAGGTCGAATCCGCGCTCGACCTCGCGACCTAGGAGGTCCGGGACCGCAGGTCGGTTGGTGTGCCACCACTTCGCTGCCCTGCGGATCTGGCGAGCGGCGTTCGCGGACACGCGGAGAGCGTGCCTCAATGCTGTCGAATTTCGTCGAGAAGCTGCTGCCCGTCCACCCAGTCGCCGCGAGCGATCTGGTCCATCGATTCCCGGATGAAAGCCACCTCGTCCTCGGAAGAGGTCAAAACCCTCTTCGGCCTCGGGGATGAGCACGGTGACCGTGGAACCCTCTTCGAGGAGGCCCTCTGGGAGATCGAGTTGACCTCGGACGACCTTTGCCGTCAGCATCTTCATAGAGGTATTAGACCCCGGAAGGATCGCCCCGGGCCCGGCCCCGAGAGGTGCCACCCTCTGGCGCCAGATCATCGTTCCCACCGCCGCGATTCGTGACGAGGGCACCGACGCCTGCTGCGAGGCGCCGGGCGTCGGGGCCGACGCAACGACTTAGGCGCCGTCGGCCGCTTGGCCCGCATCCGGGACGGGGCGATCGCGGGCGGCGGTCGCGCCTCCCGCCGGCAAGCGCGTTCACCCGATGCCGTTGCGGATCAACGCGAGGTCAACCGACCGCGAGAACTCCACCGCATCGGTGTACAGCACATTCATGGAGAGCTTCTTCGCGTTGGCCCCCTGGTATTTCGGGATGGCGAGATAGCTCGTCAGGTTGCGGTTCGCGCTCTCCGCGCCGGCGAACGCGGTCCGCTCCAAGGGTCGCCTTCCGGTCATCGGGATCGACGGGGTCAAGGTCCACGATAACAGGAAGAGGTCGCACTGCACGTTGCTGCGCTTGTTCGGGTCCCGATCGTCTTTCTGGCACAGGCCGTCGAACCCGTCGAACTTGTTGAGCTGACCGATCGGGAGTGGGGTGCCGCCGGGCGGGATCGCGTACTTCGAGTCGCTCGCCGCGCTGTTGAGGGCCATGGTGTCGAAGACGTTCGTGTCGCTGAAGATGTCGAAGACCGTCAGATCCCCTGCTGCCGGATCCCTCGCATACCAGTCGCGGTATTTGTATAGCCCCTGCCGGCGATAGGCGTCGGTGACGTAGTCCTTCGGCCTGGCGGCCGGCGCCGTGTTCGGACCGTCGACATCGAAGACGACCAGGACCGTCCCCTGATTCGGCTTGAGGAAATCGCCCAGCGGCCGGTCGGCCAGCCGCCGGCCGTCGCTCTGGAGCGGAAAGAGCCACTTCGCGAGGCCGGTCTTCCCCTTGCTGTCACCCAGGAAGACGCCGGCGAGCGCGTCGAAAACCTGCTGGTTGAAGTTCTTGAACTGCGAGACCCTGAGGATCACCAGCTCGTTGTGCGACTGCATGAAGGTCCGGATGCTCGCGACCAGGCCGGGGAAACTCGGTCCGGGGAAGTCCGGGTTCAGCACGTTGACATCGATCTGGTGGTAGGTCGTGATCTTCGCCGGGTCGATCGTCTTCAGATCGCCGCTGTAGAGGGGCCGCAGGTCGAAATAGCGCACGCCGGAGCTCAGCTGCTGCCGGATCGAGAGATCCTGCGTCCGCGCGATGTTGTCGGCGAACGCCCCCGCGTCGTGCGAGCCGGGGATGGCGATCTGGCGCAGCGTCTTGTCCTTGAGCTGATCGCGATGAGTCGCCCATCCAGCGGCTGCGGTCGAAGACCAGCGACGCGTTGCCGAAGAGCTTGAAGCCTCCCGAGTTGAGGTAAAAGAGCTGGATGGCGACTTTCCCGTTGGTGGCAACGTGGGCGACGATCCCATCGTCGTATCGATATGCGGTCTGGCCGGGGACGAGGAAGTCCTGCCAGGTGATCTTCGTGCCGGCGAGCAGGCCGACGACCTGATAGAGGGAGGACCCGGAAGTGTGCGTGGCGAAAACCTCTCCCGCGTCCGTCAGGGCGACCGAGGGCTGGCTGCCGGTATCCGCATACGCAGACGCCGGCCGGTTGAACATGATGGGAGCCGTGATCGCGGTCTGCGACGGATCGAACGAGCCGGTCAAGCAGGACAGCTTGCCGCTCCGCTCGAACACCACCACCACCGATCCCTGGTTGTTGATCGCCACGGACGGATGCGCGCCGTTATTGACCAACGGATTCACGCCACACCAGGTGAGCGTGGTGCCGGCGAGCTTGCCGCGGCGGTAGGAGAGGTTGTTCCCCGTCTGATGGACCTCGAGGACGACGCCGGACTTGTTCAGGGCGACCGACGGGAAGGTCGAGCCGGTCGGTGAGAACTCGGTGAACTGGAACGGCGGATTGGCGTCCGCATTGGTGTCCACCCTGGCGGCGGCGTACTTCACCTTGTCGTTCTGGTCCGCCAGGACGATCGCCACCGAGTCGTCGTTATACGCCACGGCCGGGTTTTTCCCATCGGCGATCTTCCCGCGGTTCGCCTTGTCGGTGAAGCGGAGATCGAGCTTCACGAGGTTCCCCTGCCGGAAGTTCAACGTGTCGTTGATCTCCCCCATGTGCACTTCGATGAACTGATTCTGGCTGTTGATCGCACAGCTTGGGGACCTGCCGTTGTCGAACCCCACCGGTGTCTCCTCGAAACCCAGGCTGCGCGGATTCCGGGCGGTGTACAAGCGCGGGCTGACACCAAAGAACACGCTCTTCATACGGCTCCTTCCTGTGAGTTGGAGGGCAGTCAGTGGCGCTAGCCTACGGCGGAGTGACTCGCGAGCGCAAGAAAGGCGCGCCTCGCGGGCCGTGGCTTCTCGAACCGCCTCGGCTTGTCACCCCCCGGCGGTCTCACTTCCTCCCTAGGATCGTCGCGATGTCGTGCTTATCCAGCGTGAGGTTCGCCGCCGCCACGATCGGATCGACCTGTAGAGGGCGCCTAAAGCCGGCGATGGCCCCGTTCACGGCCGGGTTGCGGAGGGTCCAGGCCACCGCGACCGCCCCCGGCGTAGTGTCGTGGCGGGCGGCGACCCGCCGCAGCCGCTCCACCAGCTCGAGGTTCTGGGTGAGCTGGGGCTCGCGGAACCACTCGCTGTGCCGGCGCCAGTCGTCCGCGGGCAGCGCCGCGATCCGCTCCCGCGTCATCGCGCCGGAGAGCAGGCCGGAGGCCATCGGCGAGTACACGATCATCCCGATCCCTTCCCGCTCGGCGACGGGGAGGATCTCCACTTCAATCCGACGGTCGAGGAGCGAGTACGGCGGCTGCAGGGTCTCCACCGGCGCGATGGCCTGCGCTCGCCGAAGCTGTCTGGCGTTGAAGTTCGACACACCGATGTGGCGCACCACCCCGCGCTCCTTGAGCTCGGCGAGCGTCGACCAGCCCTCCTCGATCTCCTCATCGGGGACCGGCCAGTGGATCTGGTAGAGGTCGATGGCCTCGACGCCGAGGCGCTCGCGGCTGCCCTCCACCTCGCGCAGCAGCGAGTCGCGCCGGAGGCTCCGTGTCTTGGTCCTCCCCGGTCCCTCGGGCAGCCCGCCCTTGGTGAAGACATAGGGGCGCGGTTCGACACCGGCCAGGGCGCGCCCGATGACCCGTTCCGAGTGCCCGAAGCCATAGTGCGCCGCGGTGTCGATCCAGTTCACCCCGAGCGCCAGCGCGTGGCGGATCGCCGCGATCGATTCCTCGTCATCCTGCGGTCCCCAGCCCCCCTCGTAGCCACCGCCTCCAATCGCCCAGGCGCCGAAGCCGACGCGGGTGATCTTGAGACCGGTGGCGCCCAGCTCAGCTGTCTTAAGCGCCGTGGGCGTCATGGCGTCTCCTCTCCAACCGTAGTTTCAGCGGGCAAGGATGGCCCGACAATCACTCCGATAGCCTATCTTCAATCGAAGTGAGCGCGCGAGATCGACCTGCGCCGGCATCCACCCGGCGCCGGTTGGACGCCCTCCCGGGCGCCCACTAGAATGGGGAGAGCGAAGGGCGGTCGTGAAGGAGCGTCGCCCGACATTTTACCCAATTACACGGTACGCCGACTTCGTCTCAGCTCCACGGACCCGCGTGAGATGGTCTCCGGACTTTGATCCCGATCCCGGGACCACGAGTCGCGGTACGCGGACTTCGTCTCAAAGTCCGAGTATCGCGGTATGCGGCCTCCGGACTTTGCTTCCGATCCCGAGACCACGAGTCGCAGTACGCGGACTTCGTCTCAGAGTCCGCGTATCGCGGAACGCGGTCCCCGGACTTTGATCCCGATCCCGGGACCACGAGTCGCGGTACGCGGACTTCGTCTCAAAGTCCGCGTATCACGGAACGCGGTCCCCGGATTTTGCTTCCGATCCCGGGACCATGAGTCGCGGTACGCGTACTTCGTCTCAGGGTCCGCGTATCGCGGAACGCGGTCTCCGGACTTTGCTTCCGATCCGGGACCACGAGTCGCGGTACACGGACTTCGTCTCAGAGTCCCCGTATCGCGGAACGCGGTCTCTGGACTTTGCTTCCGATCCCGGGACCACGAGTCGCGGTATGCGTACTTCGTCTCAAAGTCCGCGTATCGCGGAACGCGGCCTCCGGACTTTGCTTCCGATCCGGGACCACGAGTCGCGGTACACGGACTTCGTCTCAGAGTCCACGTATCGCGGAACGCGGTCTCTGGACTTTGATTCCGATCCCGGACCACGAGTCGCGGTACGCGTACTTCGTCTCAGAGTCCACGTATCGCGGTACGCGGTCTCTGGACTTTGATTCTCCGCGGCGCACGGCGCCGCCGCAGTCGATGCTCGGCGCGGCCCAGAAGGCCTGGTTCCTCGCGCGCCTCCGCGCCTCGACGGCGCGCTGGCGGCTGTGGGGGAACTCCGTCGCCCTGCTCGACTGGCGGGCCGATCTGCAGAACCTGCCGCCGGAGCTGCGGGCGAAGTGGCCGTTCGCCGGCTACGGCCTCATGGGCACCGGCGACTGGGCCAGCTATCGCACCGAGCGGAACGAGATCCTGGACCTCGTTCGGCGCGAGAACCTCGCCGGCTTCGCGACGCTAGCCGGCGGCCGCCACGCCTTCGCCGCGGGCCTCCTCTCGGCGGCGCTGCCGCCGTCGCCCATAGCACCCGTCGGCGTCCAGTTCGTCGTCAGCTCGGCATCGGCCCCTGGCCTCTTCGAGGCGGCGTCGCACAAAATCCCCAAGGAGCACCCGCTCTGGGCGCTCTACCTCCACCAGCCGCCGGCCCCGACGCCCCTCGAGCCGGCTCTCAACTGGACGGTCCTCCACGGCGTCCGCGCCAGCCTCGACGAGCGCACCCACGACCGCGAGCGCGCCCTAAAGGCGAGCAACCCCGAGGTCACGCCGCACCTCGCCTTCACCGACGTCGGCGGCCACGGCTACGCCGTCGTCCGTGCCGGCGCCGACGACCTCGAGGTCGAGTTCGTCTGCGTCGTCCGCCCGCTCGAGCGGAGCGACCGCCCCGACGGCGGTCCGCTCGCCTACCGCGTCACCCACAGCGCCCGGCGATGGGCCGCCGGCGCCGCGCCTCGCCTCGAGCGCACGCGGGTCGAGGGCGCGCTGCCGCTCTCCGTCTGACGGCCGCGGTCCCGCCGCAGCGGTGCAGAGCCCCGCCGACCTGTCCTAGACGTGTAAGCCAGGGGCGCTTCTCCGCCAAGCCCTGTGACGGGGAGCGCCCTCGGCCGCGTGGGCAGAAGACCGAAAACCGTAGTTCCCCAATGAGATAGGAAGTAGAAGACTCGCAGGTCGGCCGGCTTCGCCACCACCTTGGAGACGGATAGCGTTCCACCGTCCAAGAAGGCGGAATCCTTACCGCCACCGGGCAGAGGGCGGCTCCTCGGCTAAACCTTGAAGCTGCTGCACCTTCCGGCCTTCAGTGGCGGCGGCCGGAGGTGACCTGTTGGCATCTCGTCCTTCGCCGTTGCGTCGTCGGGCCCGGAGCGCTTATCCGTCACGAGGAAGCTAAGTTGACGGAGGCAAACAGCTGGCATAGGATTAAGCTAAATTGCAGAAGCGGGGAAGTTAGACCTGAGCAGGTAGAATGCCGAGGCCCAAGGGGGAGCCGATTGGTATCATAGACAATCCAAGGCCGCGGCCGACGGTGAATCTCAACACAAGGTTAGGCGTCTCAGCGAGCGCGGAACACCCGCATACCTTCCACTCTGACGACATTGAGCCACGCATGGAATCTCTTTCATCTGCAATTGCGTCAATCTTGGACATCGGCAAGTACCTGTCGAGCATAGTAAAGGCGCTTGAGGATATCTCCAACTACCGTACCCACTCGCTTGAAAGAAGGCAGGAAAGAGAGTACCTCGTATTGTCCGCGAAAATTCTCAAGAATCTCGACCACATGCTCTATGATCGAATGTTCATCGTGCGTGAACTCCGGGACTATCTTGCATACCTTGACAGGAAGCCCGCGCTGGAGTTCACTCCTGACGATGAATCGATAGACGAGCAGGTGAACCTATTCCAACAGCGGCTGGGCAGCATGGCTTGGCGCATTGGCGGTAGCTCTTCCAGTGTCGCCGAACTCTGCGCTCTAACAGAGTATGTTCTCCCGAACTCAGTCTTCGGGATGGAGATGAAGAAGCTCATGATGGCCACCAAGGTCATAAACACATATTTCCTGGAAAATCTCGACAGATTCGCATTTCCAACTCCGGAGTTCATCTCCGTCTTGCGGTCTGTCCACGATGCTCACTCCGTATTGTCACATGAGTTCTTCAATCTAATGGAGAAGATCGATGCCGATGCCGTTAACAATGCGTTTGCGAGGTTTAAGGCCCAATGAAAATTTGATTCCTCCCCTACGTCCGAAAGCAAAGCCAAGAAACTGGAAAGAGATGCCTAACCCGGCGTTCGAGTGGCCTGCTGAGGCATCCGCTCTACACATCAACGTTAGGGGCAAAGCGCATACCTGATTAGACAACATGAAGAGAAGACGTTTACCTCCACCGCTCGAAACTCTGTCTGCCGACACCCAGGCAGTCTACGATGTGTTGAACGGAGAGTCGAATCTCGCAGTGGGTATCATCGGCGCCGTGTACTTGGATGCCTGTCTTGGTAGTCTTCTTGGCCGACATTTTATCGAGAGCACAGTCACTGATCGTTTACTATCTCCAGGCGGAACGCTCGGCTCACTTGTCGCTCGAGCCAGATCTTCTTAGGTGCCATGCGTTTCTTGAGGGCAAAGGTGGGGCTGGAAGGCGTGTCCAGAGATCTGGACAGACTGCGAGATCTCTGGACATGGGACGGAACGCCGAGGAGTAAGCTAGAATGAGAAGCGGCAATGAGAAGCGGCTGGCACCTCTACCAGCAGCTTTCCTGGAGGCCCACCGGGCAGGTTAGTATGGCAACAAAACGCAAAAGGGTAGAGCCTGCGACAACTATGGACGTTCTGGTCCGCTCGCGGCGGCGGTGTGCTGTGTGTTTCGGGTTGTCCCGTGACGTCGGGATAAAGCTGGGGCAGATCGCGCACCTGGATAGAAATCCCTCGAACAATGACCCGGACAACTTATGCTTCCTATGTTTCGAGCACCACGAGTTGTATGACAGCAAGGCCAGCCAGGCAAAGGGCTACACGGCCTTAGAAGTGGTGAAATTCCGGAAAGAGCTCGACAGCTTTTTCGGCAGCCAGGAATTTTGGCCCGGCTTGGCCCTGCCCCCCAGTACGTCTCACGATAGCGGAAAAAGGAGGGGCATAGAATTGGAGGTCTATGACCGACGAATTGCGATCTATCGGAGCCTCCGGCGGATTCTTATAAGCATCTTGACTGATCCAGGTGTTAAGATCGATGCTCTCCGGAGCTTTGCAGAGGAGACCGACGAGGCGCTCTTTCTTTTTGACGAAGAGGTAGCGAGATATTTGGACCAAGTCTATCAACAGGCGGTTAAGTTGCGTGCTGTGGGCCAGCGCCTTAATCATCCAGAGACACTATCGGAAAAAGAACTTCATGCACTTGTTCAGGAGGACTCGGAGTTGTTGAACTGGATTTCTGGCCAGTTTACGGAGTCGCGGAATCTATTTAGGCAGTATCTCGCCTTGGGACCGGCACCGAACCCAGCCCCGCAGCGGACGGCTGACGCCGCGCGCTGACGGGCAGAACCGTTTATATGCCATGGCTGCCGATAGAGCAGAAATGAAAATTTCAGAGATAACACGGCACACCATAGTCGATAGCCTTCTACTGCGCCCCAAGTCCTTCCACGGCCGCATGGACTTACTCGACTTCTTGAAGAGGATATGGAATCTGGGCTCCATGCCATCCACGGATCATCGATTCGATGATGCCGAAGGAGACATCTGGCAACATACTGTCCGAAACGACGATTGGGAACTCACCACTCTACTCTACGACTACTTGGCGCTATGCGACTGCCCCGACGAATTGTTCCTTAAGTTCGCTGAGACTACTGTTCATCCGATGGTCGGCGATGCAGACGAGATAGCCGATCGCTTGCAGCAAATCAACGGGGCGCTCAGCCAAGATGGGTTTCGTCTTGTTCCGAGCTCGGAAATGTCTGGCCGACCCCGCTACGCAGCCAAGAGGATTGGCGGTAACAGCCCAGGCGAGGTCCCGATTTTTGAGATTGTCCTCTCCTTTGCTGGCGAAGACCGTGCCTACGTTGAAGATGTGGCGGAGTATCTCAAAGAACATGGCGTCGAGGTCTTCTACGATCGATACCAGGAAGCGACACTCTGGGGTAAGGATCTGGCGGAACACTTAGATGCTGTTTACCGGAGCAGTGCTCGCTATTGCGTGATGTTTATCTCAGGGCATTACGCTAGAAAACTCTGGCCTAATCACGAGCGGAGATCGGCGCTTGCTCGCTCCGTTGAGGAGCGCCAAGAGTACATTCTTCCTGCGCGATTCGATGATTCGGAGCTTCCAGGAATCAGGCCAACTATTGGCTATGTGGACTTGAGAACCAGGACACCGGAGCAGCTAGGGGCGCTCATCCTTGAGAAACTGGGTCGTACAAGAAAATGACACAGATAACTCGGCTGCTCCACCGTGCGGCTCCGCCGCTGGTGGCGGACGGCTTGGCCAAAGTCACGAGATGAGTAGATGCGAAAGGCTCTTTACTTAGACACATTCGCCACAGTGAAGGTGGCGTCAGATCCCTTGCTTGCAACGTTAGCAAGAAACTATATCAATGTCGTGGGATTTGAGCTCTTCGTTGGTGTAGTCAACCTATTGGAGATCTTCTCCTGGCCTAGGCGGTGGCCAGAAGTATTGAACTTCCTTTCCTCGGTTCCCTTCTCTATTGCCTCAAGCCCGGAAGATGTAACCTCCGCCGAAGTGCTGAGGTACCCAGATCCAATTCTGGAGTCCCCGGTTGCATTTCGCTCGACGGATCACTCGCTTTCTCAGATGGAACTCAGGGAAGTACTGGCTGCTATGCTTAAGGGCGAGGTCGCCCGTTATCATAAGGATTGGTTTAAGGGTGCCTACGGGCCGATCTTGAAGAGTATCCTGGATAAGCGTTCTTCGTACCTTCCCGACAAGGGAGGGAAGTATTCGCAAACCGAGCTGCGGATATTCCTTGACTTTAACGTGATGAGAGTGTTGTACCTTGACCATAAGGAGTTTCTTCAGAGTAGGATCAAAGCCGGCGAGGTTGTCAAGCTTGATCTTTTCAAGTCGGTCCACATGCCGATTTTGGCAATATTCCTGGAGTACTACGTACAGAAAAAGAATGGTAAGGCGTCTGATATCGGCGATATCCATCAACTAGGTCTGGTGCCTTACGCCGAGTTGTCAGTTCTTGACAATGAACGACACAGCTTGGTGCAACGAATAAACCGGGAAAGGCTATTTCCTCAAACGTTATCAACCTGTAACCTCGCGGAATTTACGGCCACAATCAGGAATGCCGGGAATGCGACAATGGCGCCCAACCAAGGGCCTCAAGCTGGCACCTGAGGCGCCGTCGGCATATTCAAGCTCTTCGCGGAGTCTCATCGCCTTCAATCTGAGCAGATTAGGTGCCATGCGTTTCTTGAGGGCAAAGGTGGGGCTGTGTACAGCCGCAGGGCAAATTTGGAGCTCCTGTGACTGCACGAGAGTTACTTCTCGGAGTTTTGGCTGGGGTGCTCTACGAATCTGCCGCCGATCCCGAGCCGATCCCGACACTCTTTAACGAGATCTCTTTTACCCGGCGCCGACAGGCTCAGATCTCTCACCCAGGCTTCGGCCGATCCTTCGAGCGAGTCCCGACTTGAGGGCGAGGCGGTCACGAAAGGCAGCCCAGGTGGAAAGCGCCCCACGGGAAAAGGAGCGGTCAGGTCGCCGGCTTTCAGGCTCTCCGCGGCTTCCCGGAAGGCGACCAGGAATCGAGCATAGGCTTCTTGGAAGAGCTTGCGGGCGCTCTTGGTGAAAGCGTGGAAGAAGGGGGCCGGGGACTTCTTGGAACGCTTCGGGCGGTCGTGGGGGTGCTGGTCCTGAATCGCGGTCGGGCCGAGCACCGGAGCTCCCGTCGCCGCGCGGACTGCTGCAGCTCGGGCCTCGATCTGTTCGACCAGCCCAGCGACGAGAGCCCGGTAGTGTTCGGGAGCGAGATGACGCCAGCAGGGCAGGGGAGAGAGGAAGGCCTTCTCGGTCGAGGCGAACTTCCGTGGCTCAAAGAGGACCCCGCGCTGGCCCTCAGATCCCGCGTACCTTGTCCGCCACCAGGAGGAGACCGAAATCGAGGATCCGGAACCCCGAGAGTGCCAGCCTCTTGCCCTGTACTCCGGTTACGCCTCTCCGGCCTGGCGCCAAGGGGGCTCGGCTTGCCGACCCCGTATCTCAGACTCTGCGCCCCCGTACTCTGAGCCCGCGCCCCCGTATCTCTGAGTCTGCGCCCCCGTGTCTCTGAGTCTGAGCCCCCGTGTCTCTGGCCTGGAGACCCGTATCTCTGACTCTGAGCCCCCGTGTCTCTGGCCTGGAGACCCGTATCTCGGACTCTGCGCCCCCGTATCTCTGGCTTGGAGAGCCGTATCTCGGACCTTGCGCCCCCGTATCTCCGAGTCGGAGTCCCCGTATCTCGGGTCTGGAGACCCGTATCTCTGACCTTGAGACGTCTCGCTCACGCTTAGAGAGCCGTCTCTCGGATCTGGATCTACCTGCTCATGGCTGGGAGCGCCGTGGTTGAAGAGGGGCGATCACTGCCACTCCCGTCGCCGCGCGGACTGCTGCAGGTCGGGCCTCGATCTGTTCGACCAGCCCAGCGACGAGAGCCCGGTAGCGTTCGGGAGCGAGATGACGCCAGCAGGGCAGGGGAGAGAGGAAGGCCTTCTCGGTCGAGGCGAACTTCCGTGGCTCAAAGAGGACCCCGCGCTGGCGGGCGCTCCACTCCTGCGTGCGGTCGAACCAGGTGCCCTCGACGGGATCGCCGGTGAGCAAGGCGGTGGCGCAGTGGGCCCAAGGAGAAGCGGCCTCTACGGGCACCTCTACGGTGAGGCAATCCCAAGAGCACGTGGTAAGCTGGGAGCCAAGAGAGAGCAGCTCATGGATTGGCGAGATCACATCACGAGCTCACCTGAGGTTCTCGGCGGCAAGCCCGTTGTGCGGGGCACCCGCCTCGCCGTTGAATTCCTCCTTGGTCTGTCGGCTGCGGGCTGGTCGGAGGCGCAAATCCTCGCGAACTATCCCTCGGTGTCGGCCGAGGCCTTGCGTGCGGTCTACGGGTACGCAGCCGACGCAATCTCGGAAGACACCCTCTACCAAGTGCATCGCCAGGCCGGCTAAATGCGCCTGCTGGCGGACGAGAATGTACCTGGCTTGGCCATCCAGTCTCTGCGCAGCCTCGGGCACGACGTGCTCGCGATCATTGAAGTCTCCCCTGGAAGTTCAGACCCGCAGGTCTTGGAGCGCGCGACGGCTGAGGGGCGACTTCTCGTCACGTTCGATCGGGACTTCGGTACACTGGTACACCACCTTGGGCAAGCCGCCAAGGCCGGCATCTTGTTAGTGCGCCTCGTGCCTACGACGCCAGAGGAGGCCGCAGCGTTGATCTCCGCGGCGTTGGCCGTACCGGGAGCTTCGTGGGCTGGGATGTTCTCTGTCTTGGAGCGGGACCGTCTGCGCCAACGTCCCTTGCCTGGACGTGAGAAGAGCACCGGCTAACCCAGCCGATCGAGCGGGCGGCAAGCCCCCGCTCATCTGCCCGCGAATCGCCTGGCACCTCGCGGGGGAATCGCGGTCGGGCCAAGCACCGGAGCTCCCGTCGCCGCGCGGACTGCGCGTGTCCTCTACGGCCTGCACCTCTACCGGCCCGGTTCATAAGCGGGTTCCGCACCTCCTCCCGGATCGGCCAGTGCTATGCTGGGGCAAATGGTGAAAGAACGTCCAGCGCTCACGGTGGAGGAGTGGCTTGCGTCGGTGCCCGCCGAGCGCAAAGATGCTATCAACGCCGTCCGCGACGTCATCAACGAGCACCTGCCGCAGGGATACGAGGAGACCGTCGACTGGGGCATGCTCGCTTGGGTCGTGCCGCTCTCCACGCTATCGAACACGCACAACGGCCATCCGCTGATGCTCGCGGCGCTCGGCGCGCACAGGAAGCTCATGACCGTCTACCTCATGGGCCTCTACGAAGACTCCGAGATCAGGAGAGAGTTCGAGACCGCCTACAAGAAGACGGGCAAGAAGCTCGACATGGGCGGCTGTTGCGTCCATTTCAAGAAGCTCGACGATCTGCCGCTGGACGTCGTGGGCAACACCATCGCCCGCGTCGCCGTCGACCAACACGTCGAACGCTACGAGAGCTCGCGCCCGAAGAAGAAGCCGAAGAAGGCGACGACGGAAAAGAAAGCGAAGCGATAACGCCAAGGGGCTTCGGCCGCCGCGCAAAATACAGGCTTGCACGCCACCTGCCCCACGCTTCGCCATTCGTTCGCCACCCATCTGCTCCAAGCCGGCTATGACATCCGCACCGTCCAGGAGCTCCTGGGCCATCGGAGCGTCAAGACGACGATGATCTACACCCACGTGCTGAATCGCGGCGGCCGCTGCAGAGCCCCGTGCCCACTTCGAGCACACCCTGGCGGTGTGTCGCCTTAACTCGAGTCTAGGGCGTCGCTCTACGCCCAGCGGACGCGATTCCGAGGAGCCTAGCAAGGTGGTGCGCACCTCGGGTCGTTGCAGCTACAGCAGTGCTTCACGCAATGAGTGTCTATCCAGCAGGTCTCGCAGCCCATGGGCAAGCATTGGAACTGGCAGCTTTGGGCGGCGGTCGGGCGTGGTGGGACGGCGGAGAGCAGACGGGGCAGGGCAAGCGGCTCCGCGGCGGCTGTGGCTGGCGTGAGCATGGCCGGCGGCACTAGCTGGAGTGCCGGCGCGGCGCAGGCGCTCGGCGTGACCGGGGTGCTGGGGACGGTCAACTCGGCGGCCGGCGCCGCGGCGGCGAGCCAGCCGGCGAGCACCAGCGTTGCGAGGGCAAGAACAGCATTCTGTCGATGATACATAGAGACCTCCTTTCATAAGGTAGAGTGCTCTTCGGGCCGCCGATCGCGCTTTCGCGCGCCGCCCGGCCGGGCGAGGGTCGCCACGAGCGCCGCCAAGAGTGCGTCGTTGCACCGCCAAGGTGTCCTCGGTGTGTCCTTGGGCCTGCATCTGTCGTACACTGTATACATGCGTACCACGACCTTAATGATCCGCACGGACGAAGGTTTGCGCAAGGCCCTTCAGAAGCGGGCGGAGGTCCAGGGCAAGACCGTCTCTGAGCTCGCCCGGGAGATCCTGACCGAGGCTGTCTCCGAGCGTCCCTTGGCGGAGAGCGTCGGACACTTGCGCGGGCAGTTGGATCTCTCGTCCGGCGATTCCGACCCGTGGCGCCAGCAGCTCAGGGAACGGAACTGGCGGCGTTGAGAGCCTGGCTCCTCGACACGGGTCCTCTGGTTTCACGGTCTTTCGCTGCTCCCGCGGCCAGCATTTTTCCCTGGTCCTTGATCTAACCTGACCCTGCACGGAAGATTCGAACGCCGCGCCGCCGCCGCTGACGCGCGCCACAGCGTTAGGCGTCCATCGAAAGGAAGGTATGAAAATGACACGAGTCCGAGTTGAATGCTTTACGATCTCGCTTGACGGATACGGAGCGGGTCCGAATCAGGACATCAAGAATCCGCTCGGCCTGGGCGGGACAGATCTGCACCAGTGGCTAGTCCCGACACGCACGTTCCAACGGACCCTATTTGGCGCCGACGGCGGCACCACGGGGATCGATGACGACTTCGCTGCGCGGGGCTTCAAGAACGTTGGCGCCTGGATTCTCGGAAGAAACATGTTCGGACCGATTCGCGGTTCCTGGCCCGACATGAACTGGAAAGGCTGGTGGGGGGACAACCCACCCTATCACGTTCCAACTTTCATCTTGACTCATCACGCGCGAGCGCCCCTCCAGATGGAAGGCGGAACGACATTCTACTTCGTCACCGGCGGTATTCACGAGGCGCTGGACCGGGCGCGCGACGCAGCGAACGGAATGGATGTGCGCATTGGCGGCGGACCTAACACGATCCAGCAATATCTTCGTACGGGCCTCATCGATGAGCTGCACATCGCGATCTCGCCGGTCCTGCTGGGCGAGGGAGAGCGACTGTTCGAGGGGGTTAACGTCCGCGCTCTGGGATACGAATGCGTTCAGTTCGTCGCATCGGAGAAAGCCACCCATGTGGTACTCCGGCGCCAAGGGCAACGAACACTGGAATAAAAGGAGAAGGCGATGCATAACCTCGAACATCTATTTCTCGTCGGCGAGTTCCCCGAGCGAGCCCACCTGCTGTCGGCGCTTTCGCTCGGGCAAGTCACGCTTCGTCCTGACGGCGCGTCGCACTCGATTTATGAGGAACTGTGGCACCTTGTGGGGTACCAGCAGAGTATCCTCCAACCGGGTGGCCCAGTCGGCGACCACTACCCGACCGCCCCGCCGGAGCACGAGCACCAATGGCACGACCTGGTGCGAGTGTTCCTGGACGGTGCTCGCGCTGCGGCAGCGTTGGGGCAGGCGCCCGAGCGGTTGGCGGTCGAGGTTGAACCGGGCGTGACACTGGCCGATGAATTGAACAGTGTGGCGGTACATAACGCATATCACTTTGGCAAAATCGTAGCGCTGCGGCAGCGGATAGGGGCGTGGCCGCCCACCGCCGCGTCGGACGAGTTGTAACCGCAGGTACCCTGAACGGCCGAGCTCCGCGAGCCCTACGCCATGCGGCAACGCCGGGGCGCTCAGGCCTCGTCCAGCTCGGCGAGCAGGTTCGCGAGGTCGTCGGCCTCGAGATCGGCGTAGGTGAAGTCGCCCGGCGTATAGGCGGTCCCGGCGGCGCGGCAGTGAGCGAGGAGCTCCCGCAGACTCGCGGCATAGGCGGCGGCGAGGCGCTCGATCGTCCCGCGGTCGCAGAGGTCGGCGCTGTAGCCCCAGTCGACCCGCAGGCGTCCGGAGACGACGAGCAGGGAGACCGCGAGGGCGTGCGGGCGCCGCTGGCGCGGGCTCTGCGCGGCGCCGCTCGGCGCCGCGGCGGGGGCGAACAGGCCGCCCGCGAAGCTGCCGTCGAACTCGCCTAAGTAGTTGAAGCTCACTCTCGGGGCGGGCAGCGCGGCGAGGAGGGCCGCCGCCTCGCCGCCGCGCAGGTAGCGCAGCACGCCATAGCCGAAGCCGCGGTCGGGGATGGCGCGGAGCTGCTCCTTGACCGACAGCAGGAGGGCGCCCGGCGCCGTGCTCTCGACCGCCAGGGCCACCGGGAAGAGGGTGGTGAACCAGCCCACGGTGCGCGACAGGTCGACCGCGGGGATGACCTCCTCCCGGCCGTGCCCTTCGAGGTCGATCCACAGCGCGCCGCCCGGCCGGGCGAGGGTCGCCGCGAGCGCTGCCAGGAGCGCGTCGTTGACCTGCGTGCCGTAGGCCGACGGCAGCTCGGTCAACAGGGCGCGGGTCTCCGCCTCGTCGAGCTCGACCGTCACCGTCCGCGACGAGGCGACGAGGCCGGTGGCAGCGGTGGGGGAGAGCGGCGCTCCGGGAGCGAAGGAATCGAATGGGTCGGTCCTCCCGGCCGGCTCGGCCCGCTCGGCCCGCTCGAATACCAGCCGGTCGAAGGGCAGCCGGGCGAGCGCCGTCCAGTGTCCGAGCTCGCGCTCGACCGCCTCCGGCGAGAGGCTCTGGGCGTAGGCGTCGAGCCGCTCGGCCCAATCCTGAAACGAGGTGGTCTTCGCCGGCAGGCGAAGGGCGGCGGGCCCTCCCGCGGCGACCTGCCGGCAGGCCGTCTCCAGGTCCTCGAGCAGGATGCGCCACGAGACGCCGTCGACCGCCAGATGATGGAGGACGAGGAGGAGCCGAGCCTCTCCCGCGAGCTGGTACCAGACGAACCGGAGCAGCGGTCCGCGCGCGAGGTCGAGGCTGGCGTGCGCGGCGTCGGCCGAGGCACCCAGGGCGCGCTCGGCGTCGGCGGGCGCCAGGGCCGCGAGGTCGACCCGCGGCAGGAAGAAGCCGGGCTCCGGCGGGGCGTTTTCCGCCCGCGGCAGGCCGCCGTTCTCCGCGGCCGGCGAGACGCGCAGCCGGAGCGCGTCGTGGTGGCGGACGAGCGCGCCCAAGGCGCTCTCGGCCACCCGCGGCCCCACCTCCCGCACGGCGAGGAGCAGCGCCTGGTTGAAGTGGTGCGGATCGGCGAGGTCCTGGCCGAAGAACCAGCGCTGGATGGGGGTGAGCGGCAGCGGTCCCGTGACCGGTCCCTGGCTCGCCAAGACCTCGGCGCCGGTCCCGGCGGTACCGGCGGCCAGGGCGAGCCGGGCCACGGTCTGCTGCTCGAAGAGCTGGCGCGGCGTGATGTGGTAGCCGGCCCGCGCGGCGCGGGCGACGATCTGGATCGAGAGGATCGAGTTGCCGCCGAGCTCGAAGAAATTGTCGTGCACAGAGATCTCGCGCCCCAGCCGCCCGCTCCCCAGCACCTCGGCCCAGATGCCCGCGAAGAGCGCCTCGACGGGGTTGCGCGGCGCCACGAAGCCGCCGCCCTCCGCCAGGCCCGGCTCGATCGCCAGGAGCGCCCGGCGGTCGAGCTTGCCGTTGGCGTTAAGCGGCATCGCCGCAAGGAGCACGAAGACGTTGGGGATCATCGGCTCCGGCAGCCGCGCGGCGAGGAAGGCGCGGAGGTCGTCCCGGAGCTCGGGGTCGAGCGGGTTGAGCGGGTCGAGCGGGTCCGGGCTGGCGTCGCGGCGGGCGCGGCGGGTCAGGTAGGCGACGAGGCCGCCGCCGCCGGGGAGCTCGGGGCGGAGCATCACGACGACGTCGGCGACCGCCGGATGCGCGGCGAGCACCGCCTCGACCTCCCCCAGCTCGATGCGCACGCCGCGGACCTTCACCTGATGGTCGAGGCGGCCGAGGTAGTCGAGGCTGCCGTCGGCCAGGAAGCGGGCGAGGTCGCCGGTCCGGTAGAGCCGCCCGCCGGGACCGCCGGGACCGCCGGGGCCGCCGGAGACACCCGAGAGCGGATCGGGCACGAAACGCTCCGCCGTCAGGTTCGGCCGCCGCCAGTAGCCGCGCCCCGGCGCCAGACCGCCGATCGCGAGCTCGCCCGCAGCGCCGACGGGGACGGGCCGGAGAGACGGGTCGAGCAGCCGGATCTCGACGCCCGAGATCGGCCGCCCGATGGGCACGCTCCCCCCCCCTCCCCTAAGCCGTCGCCCGCTCCCTCGCGAAGGTGCTGGGAACAATCCTGGAAGGTGACCTCGATCGCCGCCTCGGTGGGGCCGTAAAGGTTCCAGAACGGCGCCGGATTGCGCTCGGCGAGGCGGCGCACCAGCTCCCGTGGCAGCGCCTCGCCGCTCGCGAAGACGCGGCGGAGCGAGGTGCAGGCCTCGACGCCCGGCGCGGCGACGAAGGCCTGCAGCATCGACGGCACGAAGTGGACGTTGGTAATCCGCTCCTCGGCGACGAGGCGGGCGAGATAGGCCGCATCCTGGTGGCCTCCCGGCCGGGCGAGGACCAGCCGCGCCCCGGCGAGGAGCGGCCAGAAGAGCTCCCAGACCGAGACGTCGAAGGAGATCGGCGTCTTCTGCAGCACCCGGTCCTCGCCCGTCAGGCCGAACGCCTGCTGCATCCAGAGCAGCCGGTTGACGACGGCGCGGTGGCTGTTCATCGCCCCCTTGGGCCTACCCGTCGAGCCCGAGGTGTAGATCACGTAGGCGAGGTCGTCGGGATCGGCGGCCGGGAGCCGCGGGCCGGACCGCTCCGGCCCCGCGGCGAGGAGTGCTTCGAGGTCGATCTCGATCTCGACGATCGCCGTGATCGCGGCGATCGCCGCGACCGCCGCACCCTGCCGCGGCAGGGCGCGCGCCGCGGCACCGTGGGTCAGGAGCACACCGACCGCGGCGTCCTCGACCATGTAGGCCAGCCGCTCGGCGGGGTACGCCGGGTCGAGCGGCACGTAGGCGGCACCCGCGGCGAGGATGGCGACGAGCCCGACCACCAGCCCGAGGGAGCGCTCGGCGCAGAGGCCCACGAGGACGCCGGGGCCGACGCCTTTGCCGGCGAGCTGCCGCGCCAGCCGCTCCGCCGCGTCGCCGAGCTGCCGATAGGTGAGCTCGTCGCCCGCCAGAGAGACCGCGACCGCGCCGGGCGTGCGCTCGATCTGCGCCGCGATCAGCCCGTAGAGGGTGGCCCCCGCGATCGTCCCCGCGATCGTCCCCGTGAGCTCCGCGGGCAAGGCCGGGGTGTCGTTCCACTCGCGGAGCTGCTGCCGCTCGGCGGCGGAGAGGAGCGGCAGGTCGTCAAGGCGGCGCCCAGCCGCCGCGTCGGCGTCAAGATGGCGCCCGGCCGCCGCATCGCCGGCGAGATCGACGACGACGCCCGCGAGGAGGGCGGCGAACCGCTCGGCGAGGCGGGCGATGGTCGCCCGGTCGAAGAGATCGGTGGCGTACTCCCAGTAGCCTATGGCGCCAACGTCGCCAACGTCGCCAACGTCCGCCTCGACGACGCTCAAGGTCAAGTCGAGCTTCGCGGCGCGGCCGGCGAGCCGCAGGGGCTCCAAGGTCAGGCCGGGCAGGGTGAGGGCGCCCAAGGGGGCGTTCTGGAGGGCGAGCATCACCTGGACTACGGCTGAGCGGGCGAGGTCGCGCGTCGGCGCCAGCGCCTCGACCAGCTTCTCGAACGGCAGCTCCTGATGGGCGTAGGCGGTGAGCGCCGTCTCCCGCAGCCGCTGCAGGAGGGTCGCCAGGGTGTCGTCCGCGGCGATCTCGCCGCGGAGCACGAGGTTGTTGACGAAGAGGCCGATCAGCCCAAAGGTCTCGCCGCGCGTGCGGCCGGCGATCGGCGAGCCCACTGCGAGGTCGCGCTGCCCGGTGAGGCGGTAGAGCAGCACGTCGAAGGCGGCTAAGAGGAGCATGTAGAGCGTCACCCCGGAGCGCCGCGCCGCCGCCCCGAGGCCGCTCCACAGCGCCGGCGGCAGGGCGAAGCCGGGCTCGGCGCCGCGGAAGCTCTGCCGGGCGGGGCGCGGCCGGTCGGCCGGCAGCTCTAGCGCCGCGGGCAGGCCGGCGAGGACGGCGCGCCAGTGGGCGATCTCGCCCGCCAGCACCTCCCCTGCCATCCATCGCCGTTGCCACGCCGCGTAGTCGGCGTACTGGATGGGCAGCGCCGCGAGCGGAGACGGCCGCCGGGCGACCGCCGCCGCGTAGAGCGCGCCGAGCTCGTGGACGAGGATGCCGATCGACCAGCCGTCGGAGACGATGTGGTGCATCGTCACCAGCAGCAGGTGATCGCCCGCCTCGCCTGCCTCGCCTACCTCGTGCGACCCGGACAGCCGTACGAGCGCGGTGCGCAGGAGCGGCCCGCGCGCCAGATCGAACGGGCGCTCCGCCTCCGCCATCGCCAGCGCGATGCCGGTCGCCATCCTCGCCGCCGCCGGCAGGGAACCGAGGTCGATGCACGAGAGCGCCGCGAGCGCCGCCGGAGACGGCGGGCCCACCCGCTGCCAGGCGCCGGCATCGCCGGCATCGCCGGTATCGCCGCCATGGCCGCCATCGCCGGTGACGAACGTCGTGCGCAGCGACTCGTGGCGGCGGACGATCTCGCCGAACGCGCCGGCGAGCGCCGCGGCGTCCAAGGCGCCGCGGAGGCGGATCGCCACCGGCACGTTGTAGGCAGTGCCGCCGGGGGTGAGCCGATCGAGGAACCAGAGCCGCTCCTGGCCGAAGGAGAGCGGCAGCCCGCCTTCGGTGCGCTCGGCCGCCGGCCGGGCGACGAGCGGCGGCGCGGCGGCGCGAGCCGGAGCCGCCTCGGGGCGCTGGGCCTCCTCCACCAGCGCGGCGAGCGCCGCGATCGTCGGCGCCGCGAAGAGGGCAGCGACCGGCAGCTCGACCGCGAGGGCCTTCGCGAGCCGCGCCAGCACCTGCGTCGCGAGGAGCGAGTGGCCGCCCAAGGCGAAGAAGTCGTCGTCGATCGAGACGGCGTCGATCCCCAGCACCTCCGTCCAGATGTCCGCCAGCAGTTCCTCGATGGGCCCTAAGGGGCGCGGCGGAGACCCCTTGACGGCCGAGCCGGCGCCGGCGCCGCGGTCCTCGGCGCTCGGCGCGGGGAGCGCCCGGCGGTCGGCCTTGCCGCTGGGGGTGAGCGGCAGCGCCTTAAGGAGCACGAAGGCCGCCGGCACCATCGCCTCGGGGAGGCGCGCGGCGAGATGGCGGCGGAGCTCCGCCCGATCCAGCCCGGGCCCCGGCTCGGCCTGCGGCCGGGGCACGAGATAGGCGGCGAGGCCGCCGCCGGGGAGCTCGGGGCGGAGCATCACCACGACTTCGGCCACCGCCTTATGGGCGGCGAGCGCCGCCTCGACCTCCCCCAGCTCGATGCGCACGCCGCGGACCTTCACCTGATGGTCGAGGCGGCCGAGGTAGTCGAGGCTGCCTTCGGCCGAGAAGCGGGCGAGGTCGCCGGTCCGATAGAGCCGGCCGCCGGGGCCGCCGGGACCGCCGGGGCCGCCGGGGCTGCCGGAGAGGCCGGAGACACCCGAGAGCGGATCGGGCACGAAACGCTCCGCCGTCAGGTCCGGCCGCCGCCAGTAGCCGCGCCCCAGCGCCAGGCCGCCGATCGCGAGCTCGCCCGCAGCGCCGACGGGGACGGGCCGGAGCGACGGGTCGAGCAGGCGGATCTCGACGCCCGGGATCGGCCGCCCGATGGGCACGCTCCCCCCCCCTCCCCATCGCCGTCGCCCGCCCCTTGGCGACGGTGCTGGGAACAATCCTGGAAGGTGACGTCGACCGCCGCCTCGGTGGGGCCGTAGAGGTTCCAGAGCGGCGCCGGATTGCGCTCGGCGAAGCGGCGCACCAGCTCCCGCGGCAGCGCCTCGCCGCTCGCCACGACGCGGCGGAGCGAGGTGCAGGCCTCGACGCCCGGCGCGGCGACGAAGGCCTGCAGCATCGACGGCACGAAGTGGACGGTGGTGATCCGCTCCTCGGCGATGAGGCGGGCGAGATAGGCCGCATCCTGGTGGCCGCCCGGCCGGGCGAGGACCAGCCGCGCCCCGGCGAGGAGCGGCCAGAAGAGCTCCCAGACCGAGACGTCGAAGGAGATCGGCGTCTTCTGCAGCACCCGGTCCTCGCCCGTCAGGCCGAACGCCTGCTGCATCCAGAGCAGCCGGTTGACGACGGCGCGATGGCTGTTCATCGCCCCCTTGGGGCTACCCGTAGAGCCCGAGGTGTAGATCACGTAGGCGAGGTCGTCGGGATCGGCGGCCTTAAGCCGCAGGTCGGACCGGTCCGGCCCCGCGGCGAGGAGCGCTTCGAGGTCGATCTCGACGACAGCGGCACCGTGCAACGGCAGGGCGCGCGCCGCGTCGCCGTGGGTCAGGAGCACACCGACCGCGGCGTCCTCGACCATGTAGGCCAGCCGCTCGGCGGGGTACGCCGGGTCGAGCGGCACGTAGGCGGCACCCGCGGCGAGGATGGCGACGAGCCCGACCACCAGCCCGAGCGAGCGCTCGGCGCAGAGGCCCACGAGGACGCCGGGGCCGACCCCTTTGCCTCCGAGCTGCCGCGCCAGCCGCTCTGCCGCGTCGCCGAGCTGCCGGTAGGTGAGCTCGTCGCCCGCCAAAGAGACCGCGACCGCGCCGGGCGTGCGCTCGATCTGCGCCGCGATCAGCCCGTAGAGGGTGGTCCCCGCGACCGTCCCCGTGAGCTCCGCGCGTAAGGCCGGGGTGTCGTTCCACTCGCGGAGCTGCTGCCGCTCGGCGGCGGAGAGGAGGGGCAGGTCGTCAAGGCGGCGCCCAGCCGCCGCGTCGCCGGCCAGGTCGACGACGGCGCCCGCGAGGAGGGCGGCAAACCGCTCGGCCAGGCGGGCGATGGTCGCCCGGTCGAAGAGATCGGTCGCGTACTCCCAGTAACCTATGGCGCCACCGTCGCCAACGTCGCCAACGTCGCCGCCGTCCGCCTCGACGAGGCTCAAGGTCAAGTCGAGCTTCGCGGCGCGGCCGGCGAGCCGCAGGGGCTCCAAGGTCAGGCCGGGGAGGGTGAGGGCGCCCAGGGGGGCGTTCTGCAGGGCGAGCATCACCTGGACGAGCGGCGAGCGGGCGAGGTCGCGCGCCGGCGCCAGCGCCTCGACCAGCTTCTCGAACGGCAGCTCCTGATGGGCATAGGCGGTGAGGGCCGTCTCGCGCAGCCGCGGCAGGAGGGTCGCCAGGGTGTCGTCCGCGGCGACCTCGGCGCGGAGCACGAGGGTGTTGACGAAGAGGCCGATCAGCCCAAAGGTCTCGCCGCGGGTGCGGCCGGCGATCGGCGAGCCCACCGCGAGGTCGCGCTGCCCGGTGAGGCGGTAGAGCAGCACGTCGAAGGCGGCGAGGAGGAGCATGTAGAGCGTCACCCCGGAGCGCCGCGCCGCCGCCCCGAGGCCGCTCCACAGCGCCGGCGGCAGGGCGAAGCCGGGCTCGGCGCCGCGGAAGCTCTGCCGGGCGGGGCGCGGCCGGTCGGCCGGCAGCTCGAGCGCCTCGGGCAGGCCGGCGAGGACGGCGCGCCAGTGGGCGATCTCGCCCGCCAGCACCTCCCCCGCCATCCATCGCCGCTGCCACGCCGCGTAGTCGGCATACTGGATGGGCAGCGCCGCGAGCGGCGACGACCGCCGGGCGACCGCCGCCCTGTAGAGCGCGCCGAGCTCGTGGACGAGGATGCCCATCGACCAGCCGTCGGAGACGATGTGGTGCATCGTCACCACGAGCAGGTGATCGACCGCCGACCGGCGCAGGAGGACGGTGCGGAAGAGCGGCCCGCGCGCCAGATCGAACGGCCGCTCTGCCTCGGCGACCGCCAGGGCGGCCTCGGCAGCATTGGCGGCATTGGCGGCGCCGGCCGCCGTCGCCGGCAGCCCGCCGAGGTCGATTTGCTGCAGCTCGGGAGCGGCCCCGGCGCCCGCCCGCTGGAACGGCGTGCCGCCGTTCGCCCCGTAGGTGGCGCCGAGGACCTCGTGGCGGCGGGCGATCTCGCGGAAGGCGGCGGCCAGGGCGGCGACCTCGAGCCTGCCGCGGAGGCGCACCGCGGCGGCGAGGTTGTAGGCGCTGCCGCCCGGGGCCAGGCGGTCGAGGAACCACAGGCGCTCCTGGGCGAAGGAGAGCGGCATAGGCGCGTCGAGCGGCCGCGGTGTCGGTAGGATCGGCGGCGGGATCGGCGCCCCGACCTCCATCGAAGCGCGCTCTCGGCGCGCCGTTTGAAGCCGCCGGGCGAGGCCGGCGACGGTCGGCGACTCGAAGAGCGCGCGAAGGGGGATCGGGGTGCCGAGAGCCTCGCGGAGCCGCGACACCAGCCTTGTCGCGAGGAGCGAATGGCCGCCGGTGGCGAAGAAGTCGTCGTCGAGGCCGACCCGCGGCAGCTTGAGGACCTCGCTCCACAGGCCGGCGACGAGCTCTTCCATTGGCGTCCGCGGGCCGACCGTCTCGCCGGCCCGCCACTCCGGCGCGGGCAGCCGCCGGAGGTCGAGCTTGCCATGGGAGGTCAGCGGCAGCTCCGGGAGCGCGACGAAGGCCGCCGGGACCATGTAGGCGGGAAGGCGGAGGGCGAGATGGGCGCGCAAGTCCGCGGCGAGCGCCGCGGCGTCGGGTAAATTCGCGGCGAGCGCCGCGGCATCGCCGGCATCCCGCCGCGGGACGACGTAGGCCACCAGCCGCGGGCCCTCGCCGTCTCCGGCCGCCACCGCCACCACCGCCGCGACGGCGACCGCCGGGTGCTCGGCGAGCGCCGCCTCGACCTCTCCCGGCTCGATGCGGAAGCCGCGGATCTTGACCTGCTGGTCGAGGCGGCCGAGGAACTCGAGCTCGCCGCTGGCGAGGAAGCGCGCGCGGTCTCCCGAGCGGAAGAAGCGCCGGCCCTCCGCGGTCTCCGCGGCGACGAACCTCTCCGCCGTCAGCTGCGGACGGCCGAGGTACCCGCGCGCCACGCCGGCGCCGCCGATCCACAGCTCTCCGGCGACGCCGATCGGCTGCGGCCGGCCGAAGGCGTCGCGCACGCCGACCTCTACGTTGCCCAAGGGCCTGCCGAGAAGCGAGCGGGTCGGGGTTTCGCCCGGGGGGATCGTCCAGGAGGTGGCGAGGATCGTCGCCTCGGTCGGCCCGTAGAGGACGCGGATCGCCGCCGCGGGGAACGCCGCACGCATCTCGCGGAGGAGGTCGAGCGGCACCGTGTCGCCGCCGACGAAGAGGGTTCGCAGACGCGGCGCGGCGAGTCGGCGGCGCCGCGCCGCCGCGGCGATCTGGCGCATCAGGGCCGGCACCGCGTGGAGATGGGTGAGCTCGGCCAAGCCGTCGACCAGGGTCTCGACGTCGAGCGCCGGCAGGAGCGGCACGAGGACGGCCGAGCCGCCGGCGACGAGCGGCGCCAGCAGCTCGAAGAGGAAGATGTCGAAGGAGAAGGGCGCCACGACGGCGCCGGCGGCGTCGACATCGCCGACATCGTCGGCGCGCCAGCCGAGCTCGTCGCGGCTCGCCGCGAGCAGGTTGGCGAGGCTTCTGTGCTCGACGGCGACGCCCTTCGGCCGCCCGGTCGATCCCGAGGTGTAGATGACGTAGGCGAGGTCGGAGGCCGCCGGAAGCACCGCGCTCGACTCCGCGGAGAGATCCTCCGCCGCGTCGAGGGCCCCGTCGAGGGTCAGATTGGCGGCGCCGTGCGCGGGGAGCGAGCGGAGGAGCGCCTCCTCGCCCATGACGACCGCCGGCGCGGCGTCTTCCAGGACGAAGCGCAGGCGCTCGGCGGGATAGCCGGGATCGAGCGGCAGGAAGGCGCCGCCCGACTGGAAGATGGCGAGGAGGCCGGCCGCGAGGTCGGGCGACCGCTCGGCACAGAGGCCGACTCTATCCCCCGGCCGCACGCCGAGCCGGCGGAGACGCCGCGCCAGATGTCCCACCTGCGCCGCCAGGGCCCCGTAGGTGATCGCGGCGGCGCCAGAGCGCACGGCGACGGCCGCCGGCGTCCGCGCCGCCTGAGCGGCGAAGAGACCGACGACGGTCTCCGCCGCCGCGCATGTCCGGAACGGGCTGTCGCTCCACTCGACGAGGAGCTCTGCCCGCTCCGCCGCGGAGAGGAGCGGCAGGTCGGCGGCGCGCCGGCCGGGCTCGGCGGCGAGCCCGGCGAGCCGGCGCGCCAGATGGCCCGCCAGGCGATCGATCGTCGTCGCGTCGAAGAGCTCGCGGCGGTACTGCAGGCGGAGGACTAAGCCCTCTCCCGCCACCTCCTCCGCTTCGATCTCCAGCTCGAGCTTGGCGAGGCCGCCCGCCTCGGGCAGGAGCGCCGGCGCGAGGCCGGGGAGCGCCAGCCGCTCGGCGGGGGCGTTCTGCAGGGCGAAGAGCGCCTGCACGAGCGGCGCGCGGCCGAGCTCGCGCTCCGGCGCCAGCGCCTCGACCAGCCGCTCGAAGGGCAGCTGCTGGTGGGCGAAGGCGCCGAGGCTCGCCTCCCGCGCCCGCGCCACCAGCTCGGCGCCGGTGGGCTCCCCCGCGAGGTCGGCGCGGAGCACGAGGGTGTTGACGAAGAGGCCGATCAGTCCCTCGACGTCCAGCCGCCCGCGGTTGGCGACCGGCGTCCCGAGGAGGAGGTCGTCCTGCCCAGAGTGGGCGCCGAGGAGCGACTCGACGCCCGCCAGGAGGACCATGAAGAGCGTCGCCCCGTGGTCCTGCGCGAGCGCCTGGAGGTCGGCCGCCAGGGCGGCCGGCAGGGTCCGCCGGCGGAGGCCGCCGCGGAGGTCGGGCGCGGCGGTCCGCGGCCGGTCGGTGGGCAGGTCGAGGACGGCGGTCGCTCCGTCCAGGCGCTCGCGCCAGTAGGAGACCTGGCGCTCGAGCGCCGCACGGCTAAGCTCGCGACGCTCGCGGGCGGCGTGGTCGGCGTACTGGAGCGGCAGCGCCGGCAGGGTATCGGCCAGGCTGGCGGCCAGGCTTCTGGGCGGGCCGTCTTTCGGGTCACCCGGTCTGAGGGCGGTGCCGTAGAGCGCTGACAGCTCGCGGACGAAGACGGCGAGCGACCAGCCGTCGGCCGCGATGTGATGGAAGGTCGCAAGGAGGACGTGCTCCTCGCTGGCGAGGCGGAGGAGCGCCGCGCGGAGCGGCGGCCCGGCCGCTAAGTCGAACGGGCGGAGCGCCTCGGCGGCGGCGAGCCGCGCCGCCTCAGCCGAGCGGCGGGCCGGGGCGAGCGGCGCTAAGTCGACGACGGAAAGCCAGCCCACGGGCCGGTCGGCGATGTCCGAGACCTCGCCGACATCGGCGACGACGGCGAAGGGCCGGCCGTCGCGCTCGCCGTAGGACGTCCGCAGGATCTCGTGGCGCGCCGCGATCGCCGCCAGACTCGCGGCGAGGGCGGGGACGAAGAGACGGCCGCAGAGCTCGACCGCGGCGGGCAGGTTGTAGAGCGCGCTCCCCGGCTCCAGGCGGTCGAGGAACCAGAGCCGCTCCTGGGCGAAGGAGAGCGGCGGCTCGCCGCCGCGGAGCTCCTCGATCCCGTCGACCTCGTCGACTTCGCCGCGGGCGTCCGCCGCCCGCTCTACCGCGAGCGCCAGCGCCGCGACGGTCGGCGACTCGAAGAGGGTGCGGAGCGGCAGCTCGAGGCCGAGCTCGGCGCGTACCCGTGCGAGCACCCGCGCGGCGAGGAGCGAATGGCCGCCCAAGGCGAAGAAGCTGTTGTCGATGCTCACCGCCACGATCCCCAGCACCTCGCCGAAGATGCCCGCGAGGCGCGCCTCGAGCGGCGTCCGCGGCGGGACCGCGGGCGCTCCGTCGCTCCACTCCGGCTCCGGCAGCCGCCGGCGGTCGAGCTTGCCGTTGGGGGTCCGCGGCAGCTCGGGGAGGAGGACGACGGCGGCGGGCACCAGGTGCTGCGGCAGGTGCAGGGCGAGGTCCCGGCGGAGCGACTCGGCCGTCGCCGCGGAGCCCGGCTCCGCGGCGGGCCTGAGGACCGCGTAGGCGACGAGGCGCAGCTCGGCAGTTCCCGGCAGGCCCGCCGGGCCCGCCGGACCGGCCGGGCGCGCCACCACCGCCGCGGCGCCGACGCCGGGAAGGGCTGCGAGCGCCGCCTCGACCTCGCCGGGCTCGACGCGGAAGCCGCGGATCTTCACCTGGTGGTCGACGCGGCCGAGGAACTCGAGCTCGCCGTCCGGCCGCCAGCGGGCGAGGTCGCCGACGCGATAGAGGCGCCGGCCGGGGGCGGCGGCGAAGGGATCGGGGCGGAAGCGCTCGGCGGTCAGCTCGGGCCGGCCGAGGTAGCCGCGCGAAACGCCGCGGCCGCCGATCCATACCTCACCCGCGACGCCTAAGGGCACCGGCGCGAGGCCCGGGCCGAGGAGGTGCACGCGGGTGCCGGCGATCGGCCGGCCGAGGGTGGGGAAGGGCGCTTCAGCGCCGGCGGTATCGGCGGCATCGGGGGCGAGCGGCGCCGCCCACCAGGTCGAGCAGGTGGTGGTCTCCGACGGTCCATAGATATTGCCCAGGCGCGTCGCCCGCGTCCCCCGCCGGATCGCCTCGGCGAGGCTCGGCGTCAAGGGCTCGCCCCCGAGGCTCACCGTCCGCACCGAGGCCGGCACCCGGCCGCCGCGCACCAGCTCGGCCATCGCCGAGGGGACGGTGTCGACTAAGGTCACGCGCTCGGCGGCCGCCAGCTCGGGCAGCTCGAGGACGTTCGCCGCGAGAACCACGGCGCCGCCGCTCGCAAGGGGCACGAAGATCTCGGTGATCGAGAGGTCGAAGCAGATCGAGGTGGCCGCGAGGACGCCCGAAAGCTCTTCGGCGGAGAAGACGCTCCGCGCCCACTCGACGTAGGCGACGGCCGACGCGTGCTCGATGGCGACGCCCTTCGGGCGGCCGGTCGAGCCCGAGGTGTAGATGACGTAGGCGAGGTTGCCGGGGAGCGGCCCGCCGGCCAGCGCGCCGAGGGTGCCGAGGGTGCCGCGGAGTGGCGGCGCGGCGGCGGCGGCCTCCTCGATCACGATCACCCGCAGGCCGTCCTCCGGCACGCGCGGCACGCGCGGCACCCGGTCCCGGAGCGCCGCCTGGGTGAGGAGGACGGTCATGCCGCTGTCGGCGGCGGTGAAGGCCAGGCGGTCGCGCGGATAGGCGGGATCCAAGGGGACGTAGGCGCCCCCCGCCGCGAGCACCGCTAAGAGGGCGACGACCATCGCCGGCGTGCGCTCGAGGCAGATCCCGACCCGCACCTCGGGGGCGACTCCCGCGGCGCGGAGGACCGCCGCGAGGCCGGCGACCCGGCGGGCGAGCTCGCGGTAGGTCAGCTCCTCGCCGGCATCGCCGGCATCGCCGCCGGCATCGCCGGCGGCACCGCCGGCGACGAGCGCCGTCGCCTCCGGCGTGCGCGCCGCCTGGAGGAAGAACAGCTCGTGGAGGCAGACCGCCGACGCCGCCGACGCCGCCCCGCCCTCGTCGCCGCCCCAGGCGGCGAGCTGCGCCCGCTCGGCGGGCGAGAGGAGCGGCAGCTCCCACACCCGCGCCGCGGGGTCCGCCGCCATGCCGTCTAAGAGCGCCGCGAAGTGGCCGAGGAGGCGCTCGGCGGTGGCGCCGTCGAAGAGGTCGGAGTTGAAGGTGAGCGCCGCGGCGAGGCCGGCCGGCTCGCCGCCCGCCGTTTCGCCCGGCAGGAGACCACAGGCGAGCGTCAGGTCGAGCTGGGCGCCGCGCGGGGCGAGCGGCAGCGGCGCCAGGCGCAGGCCGCCCAGATCCAGCTCCCAGTGCGCCCCGGCGGCGCCGAGCGTCAGCGCGGTGAGGCGCTCGCCGAGCGGCCCGCGGCCGCCCTGGAGCACCAGCATCGCCTGGAAGATCGGCGACCGCGAGGGATCGCGCTCGGCGCCTCCTGCGCGCCGACCCGGCGAAGCCGCTAGTTGCTCGGCGAGGAGCGGAAAGGGCAGCTCCTGGTGGGCGAAGGCGGCGAGCGCGGTCCGCCGCATGCGCGCCAGGACCAGGGCGGCGCTGGGATCGCCCGAGAGGTCGGCGGCCAAGACCACCGGATTGACGAAGTAGCCGACGGCGCCGGCGAGCTCGGCCGTGCCGCGCCCGCCGCGACCGGAGGTCGGGGTGCCGAAGAGCGGCTCGTCCTGCCCGCTCGTCCGCGCGAGGAGAGCGCCGAAGCCGGCCGCCAGGGTGACGAAGAGGGTGGCGGACTCGGCGCGGCCAAGCTCCCGCAGGCGGCGGGTGAGATCGGCCGGCAGGCGGGCCGTCCGCCAGTCGCCGCGGAAGCTCTGCGCCCGCCCGCGCGGTCGGTCGGTGGGGAGCTCCAGCACCTGCGGCTTGTCGGCCAGCGCGGCGCGCCAGAAGGCGAGGAGGCGCTGGGTCTCGGCGTCGGTGGCGCGCTGCGTCGGCGGCATCGCCGGCATGGGCGGCAGCGGCGGCAGGGCGGCTTCGGCGGCTTCGGCTCTCCCCGCGCCGCGGTACAGCTGGGCGAGCTCGCCCAAGAGCACCTCGACGGACCAGAAGTCGGCGGCGATGTGATGGACGGCGAGCCACAGTACGGGCTCTCGCTGGCCCCGCGCGACGAGGCCGGCGCGGAGGAGCGGCCCGGCGGCGAGGTCGAACGGCCGGTAGGCGCGATCGGCGAGGCGCCGCGCCAGCTCCTCGTCGCTCCAGGCGGCGCCGTCCTCTTCCAGCCATTCGACGGCCGGTCCGGCGATCGGCCGCGGCGCCGGCTCGCCCGCCGACTCCGCGAAGACCGTCCTAAGCGCCGGATGGCGCGCCGCTAAGGTGTCGAGCGCGCGATGGAGGACCGCCCCGTCGATGTCGCCCATGTCGCCCACATCGCCCACATTGCCCACGACGCGCGCCGCGCCGGCGAGCACGTAGGCGGCGCTTTTAGGCGCCAGGCGATCGAGCAGCCAGAGGGCGCGTTGGCCGGGCGAGACGGCCTCCGGCGCGCCGTCCTCGGATTTCTCGCTCTCGCCGCCAGCCGGAGCTTCGGCTAAGCGCCGCAGCACCTCGCCTTCGAGCTCGGCCGGCGTGGCGCCCTCGAGCAGCCAGGCCATGGGGAGGGCGACGCCGAGCTCCGTTTCGACCCCGTGGCAGAGCTCGATCGCCCGCAGCGAGTCGAGACCGCTCGCGGTCAACGGCCGGTCGGCCGCGAGCTCCCCTAAGGAGACGCCGAGGATGCGCGCGAGGAGCGAGCCGAGCCGGGTGGCGAGCGCCGGCCGCCGCGCCTCGACCGGCACCGCGAGGCCGGCAGCTTTCTCCGGCCGGCCGGCGGCCTGGGCGGCCAGGCTGCGGTCGAGATAGGCGGCGCGGCAGGCGCTTCGCTGCACCTTGCCGCTCGAGGTCTTGGGGACCGCGCCCTCGCGCACCAGGAGGAGGTCGTAGAGCTGCGCCTCGTGCTCGGCGGCGACGGCGGCGCGCGCCGCGTCGGCGATCTCGCCCAGGTTCTTCGCATGGCGGTCGACCTCCTGCACGACGACGAGCCGCTCGGCGCCTCCTAAGTCGACGGCGAACGCCGCGCCGCAGCCCTGGCGCATCGACCGATGGCTCGCCTCGACGGTGCGCTCGACGTCCTGCGGGTAGAGGTTCCTGCCGCGCAGGATGATGAGATCCTTGAGGCGGCCGGTGACGAAGAGCCGGCCGGCGGCGTCGGCGAAGCCGAGATCGCCGGTGCGCAGGTACGGCTCGTCTTCCCCGGCGACCGCGACGTCCGCGGCGGCCGGCGCGAGCCGGCCGCCGAAGTCGCGCGCCGTCTCCTCGGGGCGCCGCCAGTAGCCGCCGGCGACGCTCGGCCCGCGCACCCAGATCTCGCCCACCTCAAAGGCGCCCTGCGGGCGGCGCGACTCGGGCTCGACGATCGCCACCTCCTGGCCGAGCCAGGGGGTGCCGCAGCCGACGAGCGTGCGCGCCGCCTCGCCGGCCGCGGCCGGCACGGCACGCCCCTGCTCCAGGGCCGCCGCCGCGACGCTCGCGATCGGCGGCTCCGTCGAATCGCGGGGCGGCCCGGCGACGAAGAGGGTCGCCTCGGCGAGGCCGTAGCAGGGGTACCAGGCGTCGGCGCGGAAGCCCGCCGGGCCAAAGCGCCGGGCGAAGCGCTCGAGGGTCTCGGCGCGCACCGGCTCGGCGCCGTTGAAGGCCACCTCCCAGCTCGCGAGGTCGAGCCGCGAGAGCTCCTCGTCGTCGATGCGGGAGGCGCAGAGCTCGTAGGCGAAGTTCGGGCCGCCCGAGGTCGTCGCCCGGTAGCGGCTGATCGCCTGCAGCCAGCGCGCCGGCCTCTGCAGGAAGGCGACGGGCGACATCAGCACCGCCCGCGCCCCCAGGTAGAGGGGCTGCAGGACGCAGCCGATGAGGCCCATGTCGTGGTAGAGCGGCAGCCAGCCGACGACAACCGAGCGCGCCGACTGGCCGAAGGCGCGGCGGATCATCTCCTCGTTGTGGAGGAGGTTTCTATGGCTCACCATGACGCCCTTGGGCGCCGCGGTCGAGCCGGAGGTGTACTGCAGGAAGGCGAGGCTTAAGGCGGTGACCGCCGGCTGGCGCCAGGCGTCGGCCGCCGCCGGATCGAGGACGTCCGTCGCCACCAGGGTCATGGCGCCGAAGACGCCGAAGACGTCGAAGGCCGCCGCGCCCGGCCCCATCGCCCGCAGCTGGGGGAGGAGTGTCGACTCGGTGAGGGCGAAGCGCGGCCGGGCGTCGGCGGCGACGGCCTTGAGGCGCGGCAGGGTGCGGGCGGAGCGCGGTGGGTAGGCGGGCACGGCGACGACGCCGGCATAGAGGCAGCCCAGGAAGGCGGCGACGAACTCGAGGCCGGGGGGATAGAGGAGGAGGGCGCGTAGGCCGGCGGCGCCCTGCGCCTGGAGGTGGGCGGCGATCGTCCGCGCCCGGCGATCGAGGTCGGCGAAGGTGAGCGTCGCCGCCTCCTCGCCCGCCGCGTCGAGGAAGGTGTAGGCCAAGGCCTCCGGGCTCTCCGCGGCGCGGGCGCGGAGCACCTCGACGAAGGTGGGAAGCGCCCTCCGAGAGCTTGCAGAGGGAGTCATGGAGCCGCGGCCCGAAGGACCTGTAAGTCTCGAGAAATGTTCTGTTTAAAGAGCAATCGACGTCTCTCGCCTCGCCTCGCTGAGAGGACAGTGTCCATAAAGGGGTCAAACGTGACAGCGGCATGTGGATGACGCAGCCGCTCGCCCTGGCAGTCGGACAAGAGGATCTGGAACCTCTCTGGGAGCTCCCCCTACCCCTGGAGATTGCTTGCGAACCTCTCCGGGCCTGTCCGCTCCCCTCCGGTCATCGCCAAAAACACCTCCGGGAGCTGCAAAAACCTCTCTGGGTTCCTTCCCGAGCCCATGAAGTTTCCGCCCAGGCCTCCAAAGTTTCTTCCCAAGGCGTGCGGATTGAATTCAAGACCGAATAAATTGAATCCGAGACCCTCGAGACCGAGCTCGAGCCCTCTCGAGTCGAATCCGAGACTCTTGCGACCAAACTCGAAGCCTTGCGAGTCGAATCCGAGCCCCCTGAGACCGAGCTCGAGGCCTTTCGAGTCGAATTCGAGGCCGCTGGAATGGAATCCGAGACCGCCGGGACCGAAGCGGAGAGATCCGAGGCTGAATTCGAGACCCTCGGGTGGAAACGGCAGGAGTTTTCTGCGAGATTCGACGGGGTTTGGCGAGGCGCGGAGGGGTTCTCTCCGCGCCCGGCGAAGGCCGCCCCCGTCCTTCCCCTCCTGCCCCGATGTCGGCAAGAGCCGCGAGGCTTCCCGAGCGGCGCGACGGCGCCGCAGCTCCGCGCGCAGGAGATGGCTCTCGACGTCAAAGAGGTTCGCGACGTGTCGGCGAGACCTGACGTGCGAATCCGCTTCCTTTTGGTCTAGGATTCTCCGGCATGCACGAAGAAGAAACGGCGCGTCTGCTGGAGCTCCTGGCGGAGCTCGTCGCGCGCTCCGGCCGCACCCAACGGGAGGTCGAACGCGCGCTCGGAGTGGGGCACGGCTGGCTCCGCCTCCTCTTCGCCGGCAGATCGGAGGTCAAGGTGAGGCACATCCTCGATCTCGCCGCGCTCCTCGGTTTCACCCCCGGCCAGTTCTTCCGCCAGGCCTACCCGGACGTCCAGGGCACCGCATCGGCCCAGGTGCGCCGGGAGATCAACGACATCCTGCCCCCGAAGCTCCGGGGGCGCCAGCTCAACTCGCAGGCGCCGGCAGAGGCCTCTTTGTTCGCCGGACGATCCATAGAGAGAGATACCGATGAAACTTAAGTTGCGAGCAGGAATCGTTCTCCTGGCCCTCTGGGCCTGCGGAACGGGAGCGTCCAGACTGTTGGCGGAGCCGGCCGGCTGGCAGCCGTCACCGGGCCATGTGCAAATCCCGATCTGGCCGGGTGCGGTGCCGGATGCGCAGCCCGTCGACGGCCCCGAGGTCGCCGGGACCGTCGTGCAGGAGGGGGTCCCGAAGCTGGTGGGCGGCAAGCCTTGGGTTTACGTCACCAAAGTCTCGCAACCGACGATGACGGTCTATTCGCCGCAAGGAAAAAACACCGGCGCCGCGGTCGTGGTGTTCCCCGGCGGGGGCTACGAGATTCTGGCCATCGACCTCGAGGGCACCGAGGCCTGCGATTGGCTGACGTCCAAGGGGATCACGTGCGTGTTGCTGAAATACCGCGTGCCGTGCAAGGTGGTCGGGCCGTATCGGGAATGCCCGATGGCGTTGGAAGATGCGCAGAGGACCGTGGGGCTGCTGCGCTCCCAGGCCGCGCGCTGGCACATCGATCCGCAAAAGATCGGAGTGCTCGGCTTTTCGGCAGGGGGCCATATGGTCGCCGCGATGAGCACCCAATTCGAGAAGCGTCTCTATCCGGCCGTGGATGCCGCGGACAAAGAGAGCTGTCGTCCGGATTTCGCGGTGGCTCTCTATCCGGGACACCTGGCCATCCACGAGAAGGATCTCGTGCTGAACCCCGATGTCCAGGTGACCCGCCGGACCCCGCCCACGCTCCTGATTCAGGCGGAAGACGATCCGGTCGATCCCGTGGAGAACTCGCTCGTCTATTCTTCGGCACTCCGGAAGGCCGGCGTTCCCGCCGAGATGCACGTCTTCGTGAAGGGCGGGCATGCGTTCGGGCTCCGGCCGACCGCCTCGCCCATCACGCACTGGCCGGACCTACTGGAGGCCTGGCTGGCGGCGATCGGCATGATTTCCAAGTAGACGGAGAACGCCTGGCGCGGCGAGCCGCGCCGGGCTGCCGTTCGGTACTGGCTCCGTCGGATCCTGCGGGCGGACTCGCCGGGGCTCGTGTAGTGCGTCAGAAATGCCTTAAGAGCGGACACCCAAGAACCGCAAGCTCGTATCGGGGCCCATCTGTGTGGGACCCACTCCACTGTAGAGCGCCCGCCGCGAAACCTCACGCGCGCGCATACTTGACCTGAACCACGCCGGAAGGAAAGGTCCGCCGGCAGGAGCCCCGGGCAGGGCTCTACCGGGGAGGCTCCGTTGCGTGTCTCGCGTATTCGGGGAGGGCGAAACGGTCGTAAGTTCTTGATTTAAAGAGTATCCCCAATGGGGACGAGTTCGAACCCGCTCTTCGTCCTTCTGGCTGAGCTAAACCTAATCCGTTCAATGGCTTGGGGCGCCTGAGTCTATGCCCGCACCCGAGCACCGCCCGCAGCTCCTGGGCCACCGGGGCATGGCCATGACGGACACGGTCTACCTCCACCAGCATAGCCCTGATCTCGGGAGAGCGGCAACCAAAGTCGAAGAGCACCTCTGCGTGCTTCTGAGCGACGTGGTCTCTGAGTCGAGTCGAGCTCTCGCGTTCGACCGCCCCAGAGGAGTCCGATGAACCGCGTCCCTCAGCGGATCCTTCGAACGGGGTTCCGCCACTGGCTCGACACAGGCCAGCAGGCCCTCCTGCCAGAGGGGGCTCCGCCCATCGATCTGCCGAGTCCGGGCAGCGTCTACCGGCCGACCTCCAGCTCGCGCCCTGAGGATGCGGGATCTCTCCTGCTCGCCGCCAAGGCTCTTGTCTTCTGCGGCTTTCCTCTTCAGCCCACCCCCTTGACCTCGCTTACGCGGCAGGCTCAACTCGGCGCCGACACTCACCTGACCGTCTACTTCTCGACGACAGAGCCCGGCGTCCCAATCCCGTATGGCGCCGATCGAGCCCTCCTCGCCTGGATCACCACCCTCACCTACGATACGGGCTTCGTCACCTTCACCAACCTGACCGACTTCTTCGAAGCCTTCCAGCTCGCCCGCTCGGGTGTCCAGTACCAGCGTTTCGAGCAGCGGCTCCAGCGCCTCTTGAGTCTGTCGCTGTCGGTGATCCTGAGAACGCCTACCGGCGTCGTCCGGC
>CAVWRJ010000009.1:0-198063 GCA_963757335.1 uncultured Acidobacteriota bacterium
GGTGCTTGCTCTCCGCCAGGATCTCCTCCCCGCCGACATCACCGACGAGCTCAAGAACCTCCTCGACCGCCTGCCCGTCGTCTCCTTCCCGCGCTATCTGGAGCTCATCGTCAACGACCTCGGCCGCCCCATCGCCGAGATGTACACCTGGATCGACCCGGTGCCCACCGGCTCGGCCTCGATCGCCCAGATCCACCGGGCGACGACCAAAGAGGGGGACTCGGTCATCCTCAAGGTGGTGAAGCCGGGGATCAAGGAGACCCTCACCCGCGACGCCCGGCTCCTCAAACTCCTCGGCTGGATCCTCCAGAAGTTCATCCCCCGCTACCAGCCGCAGCGGGTGATCGCCGAGTTCGTGGAGTACACCCGCCGCGAGGTGGACCTGCGCCGCGAGGCGGACAACGCCCAGAGCTTCGCCGCCAACTTCACCGATCTGGAAGGCGTCGTCTTCCCCCGCATCTTCCGGCAGTACAGCGGCCCCGGCGTCCTCACCATGGAGTTCCTGGACGGCTTCAAGCCCACCGCCCCGGAGGCCCTGGAGCTCTCCGAGGAGGATCGCGACCGGCTGGTCGGCCTCGGCGCGGCGTCGATCATCCGCATGCTCTTTCAGGACGGCTTCTTCCACGCCGACCTCCACCCCGGGAACCTCCTGATCCTCCCCGCGCCGGAGGGGCCCAAGCTCGGCTTCATCGACCTCGGGATGGTCGGGCGCTTCGACAGCGAGCTCAGGCGAACCCTCCTCTACTACTACTACACCCTGGTCATGGGCGACGCCGAGAGCGCCGCGGGGTATCTCGCCGCCGTCGCCCAGCCCGGGCCGGGAGCCGACCCGGTGGGGTTCCGGCGCGAGGTCACCGAGATCCTCCACCGCTGGAACCGGAGCGCCAACTTCCGCGACTTCTCGCTCGCCCAGCTCATCCTCCTCTCGGTCAACGAGGGGGCCCAGCACCGCATGTACTTCCCCGTCGAGATGGTCCTCATGGTCAAGGCCCTGGTGACCTTCGAAGGGGTGGGCCAGATCCTGAAGCCGGGGATCGACGTGGCGGCGGTCTCCCGGGAGCACGCGAACGAGCTCTTCCTCGAACAGTTCAAGCCGGCGCACCTGGCCCGCCAGCTGATGCGCGGGGTGCCGGAGATCCTCGAGGCGATCACCAAGGCCCCGGCGGTGATCACCGAGGGGGTGCGGCTCCTCCAGCAGGTCACCCGCCGGCCCCCCGAGAATCCCTTCGCCGGCCTCCGCGGCACCATCTTCGGCGGCTTCTGCCTGGTCGCCGGGGCGGTGCTCGCCGGCGCCCACGGACCCTGGCCGATCTGGCTCGCCCTCTTCGTCCTGGGGATCGCCTCGGCCCTGTCGCGCGGGAGGAGCTAGAGCGTGCCTGAGAGCGTTCCCGCCCCGCCTCTCGCTCCCGCCGCACCCCTCGCGCCGCTCCCGACCTACGAGCCGTTCGAGCCCCGCTACGGCGAGGCGGTGATCGACGACCTCTTCAAGCCCTATCTCGGCCCCTACTTCCGGCCGATCCTCCTGGGCGGCGAGAAGATCCCCGAGCGGGGGCCGCTGATCCTCGCCCCCAACCACAGCGGCAACGCCTTTCCCTACGACGGCATGGTCCTGGACGGCCTCCTCTGGGAGCGCTCGGGGCTGCGGCCGGAGGCGAAGTTCCGCTCGGTGTTCGAGAAGGAGCTCGCCGTCACCTGGTGGATGCGCCCCTTCGGCATCGACAACTTCTGGCGGCGGGCGGGCGGTGTCGATCTGACCTTCGAGAACTTCGACCAGCTCTTAGCGCGGGGCGAGCGGCTGCTCTACTACCCCGAGGGGGTCCCGGGGATCGGCAAGGGTTTCTACCATCGCTACCAGCTCCAGCGCTTCTCGACCAGCTACGTGATGATGGCCGCCCGCCACGAAGCGCCGGTCTTCCCGGTTTCGATCGTCAACGCCGAGTGGGTGATCCCCTTCTGTTTCACCTGGAAACCCTTCGATCGGTTGTTGCAAAAGTTTTTCCACGTCCCCTTCCTCCCCCTCCCGGTGGCGCCGCTCGGCATCCTCTTCCCTTTCCTCTGGTACCTGGCGTTACCCGCGCGGATGGTCTTCGTCGTCGGCGAGCCGATCGACATGCGCCAGCTCTTGAAAGACGCGGGAGAGACCGACTTCCAGAACCCCGACCGCACCCGTCTGCGCCAGGTGGCGAACCGGGTCCGGGACGACTGCCAGAGAGAGCTCGACCGCCAGGTGGAACGCTACGGCCGCCGGCCCTACCAGGCGCGCTCGTTCTTTCGCGAGCTCAAGAAAGCAGGCCGGCACTGGTGGAAGGTGCTCCCCCTGGGCTGGCCCTGGATCTTCGTCCGCCACGACCGCGACCGCCGCCGGCTGCCGGCAAAGAGCTGGCTCGGCGGGGTCCTCCGGGACTGGGATCTCCTCGGCTTCTACCTACCCCTCGGTTGGCCGCTCTTGAACCTCGCCCGGCGCTTCCGCAAGCCGCCCTACGGATATCGGGGATTGAGTCAGGAGGAGAGGAACGAGATCGAGGGGAACTTCCACTGGCACCTGGAGAAACGGCCCCTGCCGCCACGGGGGGCAGGGGCCGGCGGAGGCTGATCGCGAACCGCTCATCCCACCCTGTCGCGTCCAGGCACCTTTTGCCTCTCAACGGATCAGCGAGAGGGATGAGCGCTTCCCTACGGTCCCCGATCGGGCCGAGGCGCGGGTTTAGGGAACCGAGCTGACGCTGATATCGTCGAACTGCGCCTTGGCATCCTCGGTATAAAGACCGAGATTCCCGTTCGTGTAGGGACTGACGCCGCAGCTCGAGCTGTCGGTGAAGCTGGTCAGTTGTAGACCGTTGACCCACACCGTAATGGTGCTCCCTACCTGCTGCACTCGCGTGGTGTACTGGGTGTTGAGCGCGAAGGTCGGCGAGGAGCCGGTGGAGAGGAAACACTGGTCCTGTTGCCCGCTGGTATTGGTGTACTCCTTCCCCACCTCCCAGCCGTTGGTCTTGAGGATGAGATAGTAAAAGGCGTTGTTACTCTGGTAGTGCCACAGCACCCAGGCCATTTCCCAAGCGTTCGGCGGGGAGCCGGTACGCAGTTGGGCAAGGGTATTCATCTTGAGGCTCGCATCGAAATCGCCAAACGAGCTGGTGGAGGTGACGAGAGCGGCGCTCGTCTGCGAGGCTGAGGTCGAGGTCTTGGGCTTCTCCTGCAGCCGCGGATTGGTCGAGGTCACGACCTGCGTAGTGCCGAACCCGTTGAACTGGTCCAACCAGTTGCCATTGGTAGAACCCTCCGCCCATGGGGAGTTGAGAGTGTAGGAGCTGAAATTATCGCTGAGCAGCACGCCCGCCCAGGTGGACGGCACGGCGACCAAGCCTAAGAGCAGAGTGAGCGAGAGTACGACCGGCCGAGTACGAATCTTCATAAGCGCGATCTCCGGAGATGTAGTTAGTTTGACTGCGCGCTAACTTTGAATGACACCATCTGCCGAAAGGATTGCAAGGTCCGGGCCTACTCCCATCAGAGAAACGGCCCTGCCGCCGCGGGCGGCAGGGGCCGGCGGACGCTGATCGCCAGCCGCTTATCCCACCCTGTCGTCTCCAGGCACCTTGCCTCTCAACGGATCGCCCCTTCCTTCCCCGCCATCCTCCGGAGGAGCCCGGTCTGGCCGGAGTGGTAGGCCTGGTGGAAGAGAACGGTCGAGACGAGGGAGCGGACGGTCTCGTTCGGGTTGTTGCTGGGGCTGACTGGAGCCGGCCGGTCCAGCGCCTCGGCGGTGAGGCTCGCGAGGCCGGCATCGATGCGCTCGTTCGCCTCGGCCCAGGAGGTCAGCAGCTGCTGGAAGTCCAGGGCCGCGGCGGGGTCCGCCAGAGGAGAGCTGCCGCGGGCGTACTGCTCAAGGGCGTCCTTCTCCAGGACCGGCTGCTGTCCCAGGAGCGGGAGCACCTGGTTGTAGATACAGAGGAGATGCCCCACGACCCAGTTCTGACAGTTGCCCGCGGGGGCCGGCTGGAGCAGGCTCTCCTCCTGGGTGAAACCGTCGACGTTCCGCCGAACGACCTCGCGGATCATCTGGGCCTGGTGGCGGAACACTTCGACTTCCTTCACAGTTTCCACTACGGCGGTGGTCATCGCTCTCTCCTCGCTGCGGTTCGGTCCCCAGAGGCCCTGCGCCTCCGCGCCATCGGGTGCGAATCGTACCATCCGAGAAGGCCGGCCGGGTACTGGGTGAGGATCGCCTCATAATTGACAGGCAATTTTTGGCACCAGGCAAGAAACTGTACAAGCTACGATCAAAACCAGGCATTGCGAGGTGAATGCCCAGAAATAGGTCCAGTGCAAAAAAATCTTGGGTTCAAATTTGCAATCATCAATTCCTATGTCGATACAAATCTGGACTTTCTCATCACGGATCCCACCGGCCTCGCATAACATCACTTGCAAACGGTCCATCACCCGGCGATCTACACGGTTTCGTGCCTGTATTCCGAATTCGTCATGACCGTAGCAATTCCAAGCTAACGATTCCGATCTGCCACATCAGAGTTCGGCCTGGAGAAAGACATATCGGCTTGCTCACCAAGGCCGCGTCTACGGCTCCGAGCAGAATCAACACACCGAAGATGATTCTCCATTCGTGGTCCCGACGGAAGTTGAAGAGCGCCATCCGCTTGTCATAGAGGAAGCGTAGCGTCTCCCTATCGTATTTATCCGTACCCTCTGGCACTTGCACCTCCTCTGCTTGGATTTTGTCAAGCCAACGTGCGGTGACCGGTTCGCCCTGCGTTTGCCATATGTGCATGAATTTGATGTTCCACGTGCTGGCAAGAGCTACTCAACGCCGCCTCGAAAGACCCGAGGAAACGCCGATCGAGCACGCCGCAGCGTCGAAGAGGAGAGCGCGAGCCGCTCTCCTCCCCGCGAGGCCGTCTCGGAACCGGGTTCGACGAGCTCTACGGCCGAAGAAAATGCAGAACACCGCTCTGCGCGCAGAGGTAGCTGAGATCCATGCCGCCGGCCTGCTCCACTTGACAGCAGTTGCCGGGATCGATCAGCGCGGTGTTCACGATCAGGCTGCCGTCCGGCGCGGTGACGAACGCGGACTCGGGGGCGGCGAGGATCTTGGCGGCCGCGGCCTGGCTCCGGGCAAAGCAGAGATTCGAGTAGTAGATGTTCAACCCGCCGCGATCCGTCCGGCCGGCGGCGACTCTGTAGGTTCCCGCCTCCAGGTTGAAGACGGTACCGACGAAGAGAGAGGTGCTGTTCGGCACGGGCGGATGCTCCAGGCGGAGGAGGAACGTGTTGCCCGTGTCGTTCTCGACCCCCCGGTAGACGCCGGTCGCGAACTGCGCCCACGCCCCGCGCGGAGCGGCAAGGCCCGAGAGCACGAAGAGGAGGACCAGGGAGAGGCGGACGGCGGGGTGGGCAGCTTTCATCTTCTCACCTCATTTCATAGATGCGAGTCTGCCGTCGTTTACGGAGTTTCTCCGGTACCCGTCTAGGCCGATCCGCGCCGCCTTCTCCGGCCTGCGGCGGTCCTCCCGGGATCGCGGTAGAATCGCCTCTCCCATGGCTGATCCCGAGATTCCGGCCGCACCGCTCCACCGCCGGTTCCGCCTGCGCGGGCGGGAGGTCGTCCGCGTCGAGGCGTTCTCCGATGCCGTCTTCGCCTTCGCGGCGACCCTCCTCGTCGTCTCGCTGGAGGTGCCGAAGACCTTCGCCGAGCTCCAGGCGAGCCTCCACGGCTTCCTGGCCTTCGGCCTGAGCTTCACCGCACTCCTCGCCATCTGGGCGGTGCACAACTCCTTCTTCCGCCGCTTCGGTCTCCAGGATCGGATGACGGTCGTCTTGAACGGGGCTCTCCTCTTCGTCGTCCTCTTCTACGTCTACCCGCTCAAGTTCCTCACCGTCTCCCTCTCCGACTGGCTGCTCGGCGAGTCCGCTCCGCACCGCGGCGAGGCCCGCCTCGGGAGCCTCCACGACTTGGGGACCCTCTTCGTCCTCTACGGCCTGGCCTTCGTCGCCGTCTTCCTCTGCATCGCCCTCCTCTACGGGCACGCCGCGAGGCAGAAGGAAGCCCTGGAGCTCACCGACCGCGAGCGCTACGACGCCATCACCACCTGCCGCCACTACCTGCTCTTCGTCGTCGTGGGGCTACTCTCGATGGGGTTGGCCTGGGCGGAGGTAGGGTTGAAGGTGGGGGCTCCGGGGTGGATCTATGCGCTCCTCGGGCCGCTGTGCGCTTGGCATGGGAGCTGGCGGGGGCGGGGGCGGGTGGGCTAGGGCCGCCCGATGCGCAGTAGTCAAGCCGGCACCGGTGCTAGGTTGATAAAGCGAGGATATCTCTGAATGCGATCTTGGGAGCCGCATCATTCTGGAGAGCCTTAATGCCTTCAGATGTTCCCGACGTGATCCGCCATCGCATGGCGCGGGTCAGAAAAAACGAATACGAAAACCAGAGATCGTCGTCCGCCGAATCGCTCATGTGCTGGGCTATCGATTTCAGCTATACGAAGCGCCTTGCCCGGTACATCGGACCTTACTTTTCCGGCCCGCCACGAAATTATTTTCGTGCATGGGTGCTTCTGGCATCAGCATGCCTGTCATTTTTGCGTGCGGCCACCTCGCACGCGTGTGGAATATTGGGGACCTAAGCTACGGCGCAATGTCACGCGCGACGACGCAGCGCAGATTGAATTGCGCAAATCGTTTGAGGAGTGATGATGATTTGGGAATGTGAGGTTCGGGACACCTCCGTCTTAGAAAAATAATACGAGTATTTCTCGAAGGATAGCCTCCAGAACCCAGGAAGCTCTCTTGGCCGAGACTGTGGCGGCTTCGTAGTGGTCGCCACCTCTTGTGCAGCAGTAAACACGGCGATCAGTGGCAAAATCTAGGCCAGCTGTACTGGGCCCTCTGTCCATAGCGAAAGGAGCCGCAGAAGAGGTAATCCGGCGCCTCACAGTCGCACACAAGACTCGACACACCCTATCCGTTGGTGTATAAGGGGGTATGCGAATTCGACATGTCAAAGACCTCCCTGCCGTTCGTCAACAGAACCGCTTTCGCGAATATACAATTCTAGGTGCTCCCTGCACCAATGCCTCCAAGAGCAATGGGTCCTCATAGCTCTCTGCGGTTCATTGACCTCTTCGCTGGCCTTGGAGGTTTTCACCTGGCGTTGGGCAAGTTGGGCCACAAATGCGTGTTCGCCTCCGAGATCGACGCTGAGTTGGCTAGGCTCTATGAACAAAACTTTGGCCTCAGACCAGCCGTTGATATCCGCACCTCATATATGGATGTTCCAGCTCATGACATCCTATGCGCGGGGTTCCCATGCCAGCCGTTTTCAAAGGCAGGAGATCAAAAGGGGTTCGAATGCCTACAATGGGGCGACCTATTCGATTACGTTATCAAAATTCTGAAAAAACATAAGCCGCGCTTCCTCATTATCGAGAACGTTCCTAATCTCATGCGACACGCCGATGGTAAAACTTGGCGTCGTGTGGATACCCGGTTGCGCAGAACTGGCTATGATATTAGTTCCAATCGGCTATCACCGCATATGTTTGGGGTACCCCAGATTCGAGAGCGAGCAATCATTGTGGGAGCACGAGATAGCCTTGACGGATTCGAATGGCCGCAACCCACCCACAAAGCAAATGACCTGAGCATTCGGACGGTGCTGGACATAAATCCCGCTGGTGCGAAACTCCTGCCACCACACTTCATTTGCTACTTGGAAGCGTGGCAGAATTTGTTGAATAAGTTGCCGACAGATGAGGATCTACCTTCTTTCCCAATCTGGGCAATGGAGTTTGGCGCGACTTACCCAGTTGCCACAGCGACCCCAATTCACCAGGGTCTACTAAAGATAAGATCGTTCAAAGGTGCGTTCGGAGCGAAGCTAACCGGGCTATCGGCTGCGCAAGTTCTTGCTGCCCTCCCGCCATATGCCCGAAATACCTCTGCATGCTTCCCAGAATGGAAGATCCAGTTCATCGAGCAGAATCGGGCCTATTACCGTCGTCACAAGCAGGTCATTGAGCCATGGCTACCAACCGTTCAGAACTTCCCGTCGAGCTTCCAAAAATTGGAATGGAACTGGAAAGGAGGCCCTCGGGACCTTTGGCAAACTATCATTCAATTCCGCGCCTCGGGCATCCGCGCGAAGCGGCCATGGGCTGCGCCATCCCTGGTCGCGCTGACTACTAGTCAGGTTCCAGTCATTCCATGGGAACTCCGATACATGACTATGCGCGAATGCGCGCGATTACAAAGCATGCAGGATTTAGAGTATCTCCCCAGGACCCAGACAGCGGCCCATAAAGCGCTGGGTAATGCCGTGAACGTCGATGTGATCGTGGCAGTTGCCAGTCAATTACTAGCTATTGGCAAGAGTTGTGCTGACGTGGCCCCGGTTGGGTCAACCAAGAGAATCGCCAAATCAGCGAGAGGACTGAATCGTGCCAGTTAGCCCAGATAATACTCCAATCGAGCGAATTAGTATTCGGCCGGGAGTCAGCGTTCTCTCGATCCTTCGCCATCTTAACTATAAGCCTTGGTTCGCCCTTGCGGAGTTCGTTGATAACGCCGTACAGAGCTATGTGTCAAACCGAGGCAGACTGGAGTCTTTGCATGGAAGGAGCTTCAAACTAAGGGTCCAGATCGACATCGACTCAGCGCCAATGCCTCGCATCTCGGTACGAGATAACGCTGCTGGAATTGCGCGTGCAGACTTCCCGCGTGCCTTCCGACCGGCTGCCATACCTCCTGATCGGAGTGGACTTTCCGAGTTCGGAATGGGAATGAAAAGCGCAGCGTGCTGGTTCGCGTCACGCTGGCAGGTACGTACCAAGGCTCTCAATGAAGAGATCGAGAGAACGGTTTGTTTCGACGTGGAGCGGATTGTTCTTGATCAACTCGAAGAACTCGATATACTCGAGATCGGCGCGGAACCAGCAGTGCATTTTACCGAGATTATCCTCGATGACTTGCACCACGCCCCCGTTGGTCGTACGTTAGCCAAGATTAAGGAGCATTTGACTGATATTTTTCGCGTGTATATCCGTCAGGGCCTATTGGAACTTAAGATTGGAGGAGAGCAGCTTAGCTACACCGAGCCACGAACGTTAATAGCGCCGTTCGCGCGCGATTCAGCGGGGGCACCACGATCGTGGCGAAAGGAGATCAGCTTCGATTTTGGAGATGGCCTCTCTGTTTCCGGCTTCGCAGGCCTTGTAGACCCGATGAACACGGCCCGCTCTGGATTTTCATTGTTTCGGCGAAGCCGCCTCATCCAAGGCAGCGGCGACGAGGGCTATAGGCCGTCGTTGATCTTTGGACAAGCCGGCAACTTTCGCTGGCGCCGCCTTTTCGGGGAACTCCATCTAGATGGGTTCGAAGTTAGCCATACAAAGGACGGATTTCAATGGGATGAGAACGAGCAGCCGTTCCTAGAGTTACTGCGCGATCATCTCGACAGCGAAGAGTTGCCACTCCTACGTCAAGCTGATTTATATAGGGTTCAGGTAGCACGCAACGAAGTTGCCGAGGCCGCGCAGCGCGCCATCACGGGTGCCGTCGAGGCGATGCAGGCTACCTTGCCAGAGGTTCTTCCGCGCATAGCCGACCAGCCACCTGTCGAGACTCAAACATTCCCACTCGCTCCTGAGCCGACGCTTGTAGCCCGAGAATTCACTATTGACTTTAGAGGCCTGTGCTGGCTCATAAAGGTTGAGCTAACCAATGACCCATCTCAAGGTGAATGGCTGGCGATGAGCGACCAACAGGCAGTAGGCGCTAACCCACAGACACTTGAGATTCGGATTTCTATGGCTCATCCGTTTATGGTGAGCTTTGCTCAGACTGATCCGAACAACGTCGAAGCATTAGTTCGCGTTGCGTCTGGTCTGGCCCTGTCGGAAAAATTAGCCCGTAACGCGGGAGTCCCGATGGCGAAGACCATCCGCAGAAATCTAAACGATATACTAAGACAGGCGCTATCCCGCCCATAGGAAAGTATGACCCTAAAAAATAATATTGCGATCGGCACACCACTTACAGTTTGGCGGCCAACAACAGGCGCTGAGGCTGAAGGCGTAGTCGGATACAAATTGCCTCCTGACGCGCGGGCCTCTGTTCTGGAGTCGTCGGTCTCGATCTTGTCGAAGGGAACCGACCCCCAGTCTGTCGAAGGACAGGCTACTGGATTGGTCGTGGGCTACGTACAGAGTGGCAAGACTCTCTCCTTCACCACTGTGATGGCTTTGGCACGAGACAACGGTTTCCAGCTTGTCATCGTTGTGGCAGGCACATCAAAGCCGCTCCTTAACCAATCAACACAGCGCCTCCGCAAGGACCTGCGGATTGATGACGTGGATGGTCCGCTACGCTGGAAGCTCTACACCAACCCAGTCGATAACGAAAATAACCGACGTCATATCCAGCAAACCATCAATGATTGGAGAGATCCCGATGTCCAGGCTGGCGAGAAGGCAACGGTTCTTATCACGGTGATGAAGCAGCATCGGCACCTTCGTAATCTCGTTGCTCTGTTGCAAAACCTCCAGCTTCAGAGAGTTCCAGCCCTTATCGTCGACGATGAAGCTGACCAAGCTAGCTTAAATATACTTGTAGTGCAGGGACGCCAGAGTACGACGTATCGTCGTCTATTGGAACTGCGTGGAGCGCTTCCTAACCATACCTTCCTCCAATACACTGCGACCCCGCAAGCACCCTTGCTCATCAATATTATCGATGCACTTTCTCCAGGTTTTGTCGAGGTACTCGAACCTGGAACCGAGTATGTGGGAGGACACGAATTCTTCGGTGGTGGAGCCGGCCTCGTCGAGGTAATACCACCGCATGAGATCATGACGGAAGACCATCCTCTGCGTGAGCCCCCAGAGTCTCTGCTCGAAGCGCTCCGTATCTTCCTCATAGGGGTGGCTGCTGGACTGACCGAAGGCCGGAGCGCACGAAACGCCAACCGATCAATGTTGGTACATCCATCCCAGCGAATAGATTATCATCGAGAATTTCGTCACTGGATTGGCGAAATCTTTGATGAGTGGCAGAGAGTACTAGAGCTGCCGGAAAGTGATCCTGACCGGGAGGATCTTCTCAATATTTTCCGTCAGTCATACAGCAAGCTTTGTCGTACAGTTCCTGAACTTCAGGCGTTCGACGATCTTGCTCGCCGCCTTCCTCGCGCATTTCGCCTAACGACGATCGAGGAGGTTAATGCGAGGGCTGGACAAACTCCGATTGTGGACTGGAGCCAATCATACGGATGGATCCTAGTGGGTGGACAAGCCATGGACCGCGGATTCACAGTTGAAGGCCTTACTGTGACGTACATGCCGCGTGGGCCTGGCGTTGGTAATGCCGACACCGTGCAGCAGCGTGGACGGTTCTTTGGATACAAGCGACGCTATCTTGGATATTGTCGCATCTACCTCGAGCAGGCTGCCCTCACGGCGTTTGAGGAATATGTAGAGCATGAAGAATTTATGCGCGAACAGCTTCAGACCATTCAGCAAAGTGGCCAACCTCTTAGCGTCTGGAAGCGTGCATTCGTGCTCGCACCGGCCCTTCGGCCTTGCCGACAGAACGTTCTGCAGTACGACTATGCGCGGGGAAACTACGCAGATCAATGGTTCCAGCCCGCTGTGGTGCTCGCGCCCAGTGAGGTTATCGACGCCAATCGCGCTGCTATTCAGGTCTTCGTCTCTAGTCTCCAGCTCGAGCAAGACGGGCAACAACGAGAGCAAGCACAGCGCCACTTAGTATGCCGAGATGTGGCATTAACGCGGGTCGTCTCCGACCTCGTCGTTCCATTCCGCGTCACTGGCGCTAGTGACGCCAATAATATGATCGGAGTTATGTTGCAGCTCTCCCAAGCATTGGAGACTAATCCTGACGAACTCTGCACCGTGTACCACATCAGCCCTGGCTTTCCTCGGCAACGCGCAACGGATCACGACGGTAGGATCAATGAGCTATTCCAAGGTCCGACGCGTCTTGCAGGAGGGGGCTACAGCTATCCTGGCGACGCCGCCTTCCATGACGATGGCCGCGTAACGATACAAGTGCACGTCTTGGATCTGAAACAGGGTGGCGTCATAATTGCGCAACAGGTCCCCGTGATTGCTATATGGCTCCCTAAACGCATGGCGATCAATTGGGTTGCGCAACACCAGCCATAGTTCATAAATCTTGATCTTGCCGGGCTGCTCGGTAATCACGCACAGCGCGGGGTGCCAGCGCTTCGGTGAGCGCGAGGGCTGAGAAATCTCCATCCCAAACCAGAACGCGAAAATGGCAGCAATCATTAAACGAAAGCTGCCAAAATACCTTGACGGGCAGTGAAACCCTTTGAAAGGCCCCTAGAATCTCAAGTGTCGGAGCCTTCGTGGAGCCGTTCAAGAGTCTCCGGAGGGCTCTCGTGCGCTTGGCGGCTCACGACGGTAGTTTCCTCGATGGACAACCCCTGGAATGTCAAACTGCTACTGCCTCCCCGGCAGAGCCGGGGGGTCTCCCCCAAGCGGCGCGGCATCCGGGTGATCGACGTCCGCCACGAGGCCGATGCGGTCTTCGCTACGGACGCGGTGGCCCGGCTCTCCAGCGTCCCGGGGTCATTGAGATCCTAAAAACTGACCTTGAGACGCTGTGAAAGCGGGACAGGGGAAGCTCACCTCCACGCCCCCGGGGCAGGAACCACGCACCGTCAAGCATTGCGTCGCCCCGTCGAGGCCAAGAGCGTCAATGGAAGTGCCCAGGAGGCCCACCAAGAGAAACCGCTGGCACCTCCCGGGCCTTCGTGGCAGGCTTCGAGGGTCTCGCGAGGCTTCCGAGCTTCCGAGACCCCGGCTTGGCAGGCACCGCAAGCAGGGCGGCGATGACCGATAGAACCCCAGGGCCCTCCCCCCCACATGCTACAATTCAGCATGGCGACAACTCCCAAGCTGCCCATACCGCCGATAGTCTGGCCACGGCCGGCGCCGGGCGCGGTGCAGCCGAGGAAGCTCGGGCGTGCCGGGGCCGGGGGCCTCTCCGGCGACCGTTCAGCCGAACCCCACGCCGCAGCCCCTGTCACGGAATGCTGCCGCTCCGCCGCCGGTCTTCTGGCAGCACCCGGCTCCGGGCTCGTTGCAGCGAAAGAGCGCGAACGTTCAGCGGCAGGGCGCTCCGGCAGAGACTCGGCCGGCGCCGCGGAGAGAGCCGGCACCGCCTCCGGTTTCCTGGCCGGGCCGGGTGCCTGGGGTTCTGCGGCAGAAGACGGGAGAGCCGGAGAGACAGGCGCCGCAGCGAGGTCCTCGGCTGGCTCCGGTGAGCCGGGTGGCCCTCCAGCGGTCCCCCGCTCCGGCCGCGCTGCGACCGCCACTCGCTCGCCAGGGTCAGACGATCCAGCGGGCGGCCGAGAGCAAGAGCGAGGACCGGGACGTCATCCGCGAGTTCAACGACCTGATGCTGGTGGGGCCGAAGGCCAATTTCATGGGCAGCTTCAAGGTGGAGGTGCCCAGGATGACCGGGGAGCTGGTGGCGCTCTCGGGCTTCCACGGACCCGGCGGGGCCTTTTTGACGGCGAGCGGCAAACCCAGCAAGGCCGAGATGAAGATGGTGGACGTCTATACCGCCGCTTCCGGCCGGCCGGCGGCGAGCGGCAAGCTGCGCGACAACTCGGAGGAGGCGATCCGGCTCTGGAAGGGCAGAAAGCATCGCCGGGACACCTCCGGCCTCGACACCCAGGCCCAGCACGTGGTCCCTTTCTCGGAGCTGCACAGCGCGTCGGTCGTCAAGCTGTTCACCGCCAACAGCGAGCACCCTTTCAACTCGCAGCTCCTGCCGAACAAGACCCAGTTCAGAGACGAGCTCGAATCGCTGGTGCCGGTCTGGTCGGCGTCCTCTTCCGGTGTCATCAAGCTCCCGAGCAAGGGGGTCGACTACTCGGAGCTCTCCGGATCGTTCCACCAGGGCTACCATTCCGCCTACAGCAAGGGCACCTGGGCCATGATGGAAGAGGTCATGGACGACCTGGCCTCCTGGAACGGCGGGAAGTGGACCGCGGAGATGATGGAGGCGGCGATCTTCCACGCCCAGAAGGGGGCGAGGGGATATGGCAGCGGCCTCTATCCCCTCTACCGGCATTTCGAGAAGGGCAGCGCGCCCATCTTCGTCTTCCCCCACTTCAGCGCCTCGGACGTGAGCGATCTGGAAGACGTCGCAATGGCCGATGCGTCGGACCAGAACCAGGTTCTGAGCGAGTTCGTCAAGAAAAAAGTATTGAAGCTGGGACAGCTCTCGTAGCGTCCGCGCCCCCTCTCGCTCTCAGGGGAGCCGCGAGGCGGGCGGGCCGCCTCCTGGCGAGGCGGCCCGTTCTTTCGGAAGCTATTTGTAACCTTTCCCCACAGTCTCGATCTCCATCAGAAAAGACTGGTCCTTCTTGGTCGGCTTCTTCTTGCCCGAGCTCAGCTTCCGGTAGTCGAATCCAGTGCGCGCGTCTTCGTCCTCGGAGTCCGAGGACGGGTCGTCCTCGACGGTGAGGTCGGTGATGGCGATCTCGCCGGAGGAGACGCCGTATTCGTTGATGCCGGAGGTCCCCAGCGTCGCCCGGATGTGCAGCAGGTATTGCTGAATCTCGCCCTTCTTAAAGCCGAGCTGCTTCAGCGAAGATTCCGAGAGCCAGGCGAAGCTGGAGTGGTCGATCATCAAATGGGGAGCACCCTTGCCGCGGAAGAAGGCCTGGCAGGCGAGGCAGGGTACCTTGGTGCCATAGACCATCGTTATCTCTTCGTTCGTATTCTTCTCGGTCTGGGTATAGATCGCCGATTCGGCGTGGATCTCCTGGTCGTTGTTGGCGACATCGACCGGAAGGCTCGAATGGATCGGGCCGTAAGCGAACTGGCGGGCGGACTTCATCCGCCGGCGGCCCTCGTCCTTCCGGGTGCTCTATGGGCCTTGAGCGCCAGCCGCCTGTTCACTTCCTTGTCGAAATCCTTTCGGATCTTGACCTGCGGGTCTTTTTTGGCCTCGTCCAAGATCGCCCGGATCTCGGTTTTCGAGAGGCTCGTCGCGGTCCGTTCGAGCATCTTCCGCCGCTTGGTGACATGGTGGGGGCGCACCTCGTCCTTGTAGACCTCGGAGAGCTTCCTTTTCTTCACCAGGCCGACCAGCGTCTTGTTCGTCTTCTTGTCGTTGGCCGACAGGCGGATCCTGCTGATCTTCTTGGACTTGTCGCTGATGATCGCGGTCTGCAGCTCAGGCGCGGCCTCCGAGATCTCCTTCATCGAATAGGAGAAGTTGACCATCTGGCTCTCGGTCTGACCCAGCTTGAGCGGGCCCGAAGAGGGCAAGCCGCTGATCGAGACCTTGACGTCGGCCGGCACGTCGGGGAAGAGCGTGAAATAGCTCGGCTGGGTGTTGTCCAGGCCGTGGATCGTCTGGTTGGTGGCGCCGACATCGTCGATATAACCCTGCCTGCGCTTCTGCCACGCGACCTGCCGGGCGGACCGCTGCAGCACCCCCGCTGCCGGCCGCGGCGGTGGAGCGGGCGCGCGCTGGAGGGCGGCCGCGAGATGGGGCGCCGGCGTCCTCGCCGTCGCCGTCGCCGCGGGCTTGGCTTGCGCGGCAGGCTTTGCCGAGGAGCGCGCGACGGCCGCCGCGACGTGCGCCGCCGGCGGTTTCATTCCTGTCGTCTTGGCCTGGGCGGCCGGCGCCGGCGCGGGATGGCCGACGGCGGCGCGAACATGGGGGGCGACCAGCCGCGCGGGGGCCGGCGCGGCCTTGGCCTGGGCAGCCGGCACCGGCGCGGAATGGCCGACGGCGGCGCGAACATGGGGGGCAACCGGCCGCGCGGGGGCCGGCGCGGCCTTGGCCTGGACAGCCGGCGTCGGCGCGGGATGGCCGACAGCGGCGCGAACATGGGGGGCGACCGGCCGCGCGGGGGCCGGCGCGGCGGAGAGAAAAAAGGCGCGAAGTTCCACTGAGAGGCCTCCTCCTCGGGTCCGACTCTAATTCTCTCATGAATTGCTGGCCGCCCCTATCCTTCAGGGACCCAGGGGGCCAGGCGCTTCGTGGAGACGGCGCCGCCGCCGGTCTCCTGGCCGAGCCGGGTGCCTGATACGGCAGAAATGTCACGGCCCTGCAGCTCGAAGGAGATGCAGGGCCGCGATCAAGCTCACTCGGAGCTTCCGACAGGTTACGGGTGGCAGATCGAGCAGCAGGACCCCCCCAGGTTACTGGTCGCCGCCGGCCCACATGCCGAGCCGTTATCCGTGCAGGAGTCAGAGATCTTTTGGTTGTCCCCCTCCAAGCCCCCGGCAACATGCTGGAGGTGAAGGATCGTTTCCCGGTTGAGATGCAGGTTCTTTAGGGTCTTCTTCTTCAAGAGGTGCACTCCTTGGAGGCCACCCTGGGCCTCGAGATGACCCCTCCGGTCTCGTCCGGAGGCGGCAGGCGCGAAGTATAGCTCTCGCCCCGCCCTGCCTGCCCCAGGTACGGAGAGGAGGTGAAGGACCCTCTCCACAATCGCCGCCAGGCTCCAGACGAGAGCGCTGGCGAGTCGGGCTCGAAGGCAGAGTCCAGCGATCACGGGTCCGAGTTCCGCCACTCAGAGTCGTGGTACCGGGATCGAGCTCTGGGGCGCGCGACAGCGAGTCGCAGGACCGGGACTTTGTCTCACCGGACCGGGACTCGAAGACAGAGTCCCGCCACTTAGAGTCGTCGTACCGTGATTGAGCTCTGCGGCGCGCGACAGCGAGTCGCAGGACCAGGACTTTGTCTTCCAGGACCGGGACTCGGAGTCAGAGTCCCGCCACTCAGAGTCGTGGTACCGGGATTGAGCTCTGGGGCGCGCCACAGAGAGTCGCAGGACCGGGACTTTGCCTCCCAGGACCGGGACTCGAAGACAGAGTCCCGCGACCACGGGTCCGAATCCCGCCACTTTGAGTCTCGAGCCGGTATCCGGGCCGTGATCGCGGGACCGTGAGTCGCAGTCCCGGGACTTTGGATCACAGTCCCGGTCCGCGAAGACAGAGTCCGCGGACCGCGGGTCCGAGTCCCGGGATCTAGAGCGTGGGCGCGGGACGACGAGTCGCAGTCCCCGGACTTGGGGTCAGAGTCCCGGGGCCACGGGTCAGAGTCCAGCCACTTTGGGTCGTGAACCGGTATTCGGGCCGTGATCGCGGGACCGTGAGTCGCAGTCCCGGGACTTTGGACCGCAGTCCCGGTCCGCGAAGACAGAGTCCGCGGACCACGAAGCAGAGTCCAGCCCCTGGAGACGTTGTGTCGGTCTCTAAAGCGTGGTCGCGGGACGACGAGTCGCAGTCCCGGGACTTGGAGCCGCAGTCCCGGTGCCGCGGGTCGGAGGTCCCGCTCTTTGGAGGCGCTGAGATACCCGTCGCGGAAGGGCCGTGAGCGGCGTACCACCACTCCGGCTTCTACCCACCGGGATTCCACGCCGTCCCGGAGAGGAGGGCGGCAAAGTCCACATCGACCGGCACGGGGACCCGGCCGGTGCCGCCGGTGACGCTCTTCACCCGCGGGTCCGTGTCGCTCCAGGTCTGGGAGCCGGGGAAGACGGGGGGTATGAGCCGGAGCGTCACGTCGGAGAAACGGTTCAGGTTCTGGCCGCTGCAGTCCATCCCTCCCGGCGTGGCGCAGACCGGCAGCACCTCCAGGTGCCCGGTCGTCAGCCGGCCGTCCGCGTCCCAGTCGATCCGGATCGCCACGACCATCCTGGGGTCCTCCGCGGGGAGGGAGACGGACCCGAGGGGGGCAACGTCCACGCGGTAGGTGTGGGGGTCCTCACCGCGGTAGATCGCAACCTGGGTGTCGAAACGACTCAAGGTCGCGCGGCTAAAGAGGTCGGCCGTCGTTCGCACCATCCGCTCGAGCAGGGCGAAAATCCGACGATCGAAGGGAGTGAGGTCGAGGTGGCAGGGGTCGAGCAGGCTGTCCGCCGCCAGGCCGCGCCCGGGGCCGGCGCTCGTCTCCCGGAAGCCGTTGTAGGGCTGCCCTACCGCGGGTACCTCGAAATTGTTGACGAGCAGGAGGTCCGCCTCGGACGGTGTGCCGGCGAGCCGAGGGTTGAGGAGGAGGGTGAAAGCGTGGGGGTTCGTGGGCTTTACGAAATTCGAGGCCGCGGCCTCGCGGCTGAGGCTGATCTGAGGCAGCGGCGGCCGGGCCGGATTCGCCAGCAGGTCGCGCAGGCTGGGGTTCAGGTTGAAGGCGAGCTCAGACTCGGGCGTGAGCTGGCCCGAGAAGAAGTCCTGGCCGACGATCCCCAGGCCCTCATAGAAGGCGCGCTCGTTGCTGTAGGTGACCGCGAGCTCTCGGGTGGGGCTAGCGGTCGCGGGGACCGAGGGGCGGAGGGAAAGCCGGTTGAGGAGACGGTTCAACTGCGCCTGGTTGCAAGCGACTTCCTCGGAGGTCAAAGGATGGGTCAGGGGAGCAGGCTCGGCCAGAGCGGCGGCCGGGGAGAGCAGCAACAGGGCCAGCAGGATCTTCATACGTCGGTCTCCTTCGTTCTGCAGGGTATACGTCGAACCACCCGAAGCGCCCTTCCTCTCGCTGCCTGTACAAGAGACGAGAACCTGGATACTGTCGGCGCCATGACAAAAATCAACGCAGCTGCTCTGTTTTCCGTCGCCGTCCTGACCCTCACCCTGGCGTCCCCGCTGCTCGCGGCGGATCGGATGAAAGCGGGACAGTGGGAGCTCACCTCCACGACCCCGGGGCAGGAGCCACGCACCGTCAAGCATTGCGTCACCCCCGTCGAGGCCAAGAGCGTCAATGGAACGGCCCAGGAGGCCCGCGCCGCGACCGAGAAGAGCGCCGGCAAGCAGTGCTCGCTCCCCGAGTTCAACATCGTAGGGGACACCGTTTCCTACAAGCTGGTCTGCGACACGGCCGTCGTCAAGTACACGGGAACGTACCATGGGGACAATTTCGAAGGTCAGAGGACGACCGACGTGGGCGGGAAAGAAATCACCAGCCATGTGAAGGCGCGATTTCTGGGGGCCTGCCCCTAGCTTCTCGCGCCCAGAGCTTCTCGTCGGAGGCCGCCGCCGGGAGGGCACGGGAAGGCAGTTGGAGCCCCAAAATTCTTGACTTCTACGTGAATTTTACCTATCATAAGTGCTCGACTTTTGAAAGGAGTCTTGGATGAAGTGTAAGTGCCCGTGTGCGCTGGCGTTCGGATTGGCCGCGCTTCTTTTAGGCTCCTCCACTGCCGGGGCGCAGCTCAGCTCCTTCGCGGTGCTGGGGGGCTCGACGGTGACCAATACCGCTACACCCACCATGGTCATCGGCAACCTCGGCGTCTCGCCCGGTAGCGCGGTCACCGGCTTTCCCCCGGGGATCGTGACCGGCGGGACGATCCACGCCGCAGACCTGGTCGCGGCGCAGGCCCAGACGGACCTCTCGGCCACCTACAACAACCTGGCGAGCACGGCCTGCGACACCGACCTCACGGGCCAGGACCTGGGAGGGAAGACGCTCACCCCCGGCGTCTACTGCTTCTCCACCTCGGCCCAGTTGACGGGAACGCTCACCCTCGACGCCCAGGGCAACCCCAATGCCGTTTTCGTCTTCAAGATCGGCAGCACGCTCACTACCGCGAGCGCCGCGTCGGTGCTCCTGATCAACGGCGGGTCGAATTGCGGCATCTTCTGGCAGGTCGGCAGCTCCGCGACCCTGGGGATCGGCACCTCGCTCCTCGGCAGCGTCGCGGCGCTCACCAGCATCACCTTGAATACCGGCGCCAGCGTGTCGGGAAGAATTCTGGCGCGAAATGGCGCCGTGACCTTGGACAACAGCCACGTCACCGTCTGCAGCGGGGGTGCCCCCACCGGTCCCCTCTTTCCGCCCAGCCAGGCGATCCCCACGCTCTCGGGCTGGGCGATGATCGTGCTGTCGGCGCTGCTGTTCCTCTCGGCTGTCGTCGTGCTGCGCCGGCGCGCCGTCTAGGTCCTCGCCCTTTCGTCCTGCCAATGTAGGGGGCGCGGGGCGCCCTCCGTGGCCCCCTCCCCGCCAGGACACCCTCAGGGAAGGTACTCTCGCTCGAGCGTCTCGACCAGCGCACGGTAGCCGTTCAAAGCTTCTGCGGGGCGCTCTTGGCGGATGAGCTCGACACAGTGGGCAACCGTGTCGTAGATCCGTTCGTGCTCCTGGAGCCTCGCTGGGGAGGCCGCGATCGCGTCGACGATGCCGGGCGCGATCTCGTAGTAGCGCTCGACCAGCGCCCGGCGCTCGTCCGAAGCGCTGAGGTAACCGTCTCTGAAGGCGCGCAGGACCGTGAGCTCCTCGCAATCGTCCGGGAGACCGCGGGCCTCGACGCAAGCCGTGGTCAGGAAGCAGCAGCACCAGCTGCTGGAGCGGCTCGCATCGGCTCCGAGCAGAGGGGCGGTTTCCGCTCGGCCTGGGACCTGCCGCGCGAGGCGCACCCAATACTGTACCCTGCCGTAGTAGCCCCCTTCGAGCTCTTTGAGGGTATGCCGGATGACGCGACCGTTGCCGAGCTTGCTGCTCCATTGGCTGCCGTCTCGGCGTGCCGAATGCTCGATCGTGGCCGGGTCCGGCCCATACCAGAGGGCGTCGGCACCGTGGACAGCCTGCCGCGACAGGGTAACGGTGTAGCCCATCTCTTCGAGCCCCGCGCGCATGGTCTGGGGATTTTTGGTATAGGCGAGGACCAACTGGTCGGTGATGCCGATCGTCCAGGCGTGGCAGTTGTAGCGCGCGCTGGGCTCGTCGAGCATATCGAGATGGCCGACGTCCAACCGGGGGAACATGACCTTCAGGGCCTGGGCGGAGTTCGGATCGATCTCCTCCTCGGAGTCCGACGAGTTGCTACGGGAGCGCGACCCGGAAGAGATGTCGATCTGGACCGACGAGCTCGCCGGTGCGGAAGGCGGGGACAGGATCACCGTCGGGAGAGTGGGTTTGACTGGAACCGGCGTGGGCTTGACGGCCATCGAGACCTTGGGCGGGCTGGACCTGGGCGACGACTTGGGCGACGACGGGGGCGACGACGGGGGCGAGCCCATGCCGAGATCGGCGAACGACGTGTACTGGGAGCGCTGGACGACCGGCACCGGATGGACGGGGCGAGGGGGGACCGGGGGGGCATGGGGCGCGAGCTTCGGTTGCGCCGAACGGCCGACGGCGGCAGCCACGTGAGTCGCCAGGGGCTTCGGCACGACCCGGGTCGGCGGCGTCTTCGGCATCTTCGGCTGCGCGGGCTGCGCGCAGCCCTGGAGGGCCGCGGTGACGTGAGCCGCGGGGCGGGACGATACCGCGGGCGGTCGAGCGCCGGCAGGAGAATGGCGGTTCTGCTGGGACATCGGGCTCCCTGAGGAGAACGCTTAAGTCTACCAGGGCGAAGGGGGGACAGCCAGAGAAGCTTTAGGCCGCTCGGCCGCAGAGACTGGGGGGACGGCACCAGGGTCACGTCAAAGTCGCCAATGCCTGAGAGCGGTCGTTCGGGTGCCACCCCGAAGGGGTGCAGGCCTGTAGCCTGGGGCGCGAGCCCCAGGTCGGCGATCCCATTGAAAACAGAGAGCCCCGAAGGGGCGACGGTCATTCTTGGCGGCGTACCGTCGCCCCTACCTTCCAGACATATGTCCGGGTTACGCTGGGCCGTATCTGGAAGGAGGAACGGATGGGCATTCGTGACCCGCAGAGAGAAGAGTTGTTGCGCTTGGAGGCGAAGACTCTGGACGCGCGGTTCCTCACTGAGATCCGTGACGGCCTGAACTGCTCACCCTTCGAGGCTGAAGCCGTTCTTGAGGTCGTCCAGGAGGTCTACTTTCCCTTTCTCGACGAGGCCGCCGGCCAGGCGCCCCCAGGAAAGGTCACCCTTATCGCAGTCGATGCCGAGGAGCCCGCAGGCAAGCCCGTGCCCGCCTGCCGCAAGGTCACCGTCTGCCTGACCGTCCACCGCGGGGCCGAGGACGACCGCATCTTGCAGCAGCAGGGACCCGCGGCCCTGCGACAGGCTCGCATCCCCGAGATCTGCCAGGAAGCCCTCAGCCAGGGTGGCCTGCTCACTGCCGAGGACCTCGCCTACCGGGTCTTCTTCGTCACCCCGCGCACGATCAGCCGCGACCTCAAGGTCCTGCGCGAGGCCGAACCCGGGGCCATGATCCCCATGCGCAGCACGGTCCATGACCTCGGACCGGTGTTGACCCACCGAACCGAGATCGTGCGCTTAGCCTTGACCGGCAAAACGACGAGCGAGATCTGCACAATCCTGCGTCATTCCCCCCGAGCTGTAGCTAACTATCTGTCCACCTTCGTGCGGTGTGTGCAACTGCACCGAAAGGGCCTGCAGGCCGGCCAGATTGCCTTCCTGCTACGGCGAGGACCCAAGCTGGTGCAGCGCTACCTGGAGCTTCTTGTCGACTGCGAAAAAGACCGCAATTTCGCCTATCACCTCGACGAGTTGCTCCGCCTCGGCGCCGTTGGGGGGGAAAAGAACCCGCCGGAGGGACCTCCCATGGCTAGCCGCCCCGACTACATCCGCAAGAAGTACGGGCCGCTGCTGGCCAAAACCCTGGAGACCGCTCTGGCTCACTGCATAGCCACCGAGTTTCCTCGCATCGGCGGGCCGCGCATCCAGCGGCTATGCGCCGAGATGATCTTGGAAGTCCTCGGCCAACACCTCCAGCCGCGCGAGCAGGTCCGTCAAGGACAGGTGCTTTGGCTCGGCATCAGCCGCGACGATCCACCACGGCGCCACCAGCGTATCGCCGACTGCCATCTCCTTCCCCTCGTCCTCGACCTTAGTACCCCGGACGATATCCGGGCCCGCCTGGATCGCGACTCCGCCCCCAGCCGGTTGACGGCCAAAGCCGTCCGCCTCTGCGAGCAGGCCCACGAGCAGGGCGCCCTGCTGTCGAACTGCGATCTGGCCGAATTGCTCTGCGTCCACGACTCCAGCATCGCCCATGTCCTAGCCGAACATGAGCGCAAGACCGGGCGCCTCGTGCCTCGGCGCGCCACCCTGCATGATGTGGGCACTGGTCTGACTCATAAGAGAATCATCTGCTGGAAGCGCTACGCCGAGGGCAAGGAGCCAGACCAAGTCGCCCGTGAGACCTATCACAGCCTCGAAGCCGTGGACCGCTACCTGGGCCAGTACGACCGCGTCCGCCACTGCCGGCTCCAGGGACTCACGCCCGCCGAGACGGCCCACATGCTCGCCTGCTCCGTGCGGCTCGTCGAGGAGTACCTGGCCATTGACCGCGAGCTCGGAGAACGCGATGCTTCCCCTCAATGAGCTTCTTACTCACACCGGCCACGCTACCGGTCAGACATATGTCCGGATCTTCGGGGCTGGAATTTTAATGAACCTGCTTTCCTGGGGCTCGCGCCCCAGGCTACCAACCTCTGCCCCGTCGGGGCCGTCCTCCCGCGAGATCTTGCGTCTGCCCGAGCTTCGAGACGCGACTTTGACGAGATGCTGGGGACGGCACCACCCGCCGCTTGACCCTCCGGCACCCCTGTGCCATCCTCGTTCAAACTTCTTCTTACCGGGTATCCCAGGGCTTGAGCGGAGCCAGGGAGGGTCTCCAATGTCCAGCACCCAGTGGTCGGACGATCGCTTTCTCGACAGCCTGCGCCAGCAGGGCGACCCGGAGGCCGACCAGGCGGTCGCCCGCCTCCTCGCGGAGCACGGGGTGATGGCGGCCAACCGGATCTTCCCCCTGCTCAAGGCCGACGACTCCCCCCTGCCGGCCGATGCCCCGGAGGCGTTCCGGGAGTTCATGGCGGCGACCGGCGGGCTGCCGCCGGGGATCGACGGGGAGCGCCTCACCCGGGGCGGCCAGGTGTTCCTCCGCCATGCCCTCCCCAGCTCCCTGGTACTCCTCGCCTCCAGCCTGCCACGGGGCTACGCCGCTCCCTGCCTCTGCGAGATCCTCTCTGTGTCGCGAGATCTCCAGCAGCACCCCTACGACCGGCTGATGGGGGTGCTCCAGCTCCTCGTCAACATTTCGACCCCGGCCGCCTTCACGCCGCAGGGGCGGGCGGTGGTGACGGCGCAGAAGCTCCGGCTCCTCCATGCCGGGGTGCGGACGCTCGTCCCCCGCTTCCGCCCCGGCTACGAGGAGCGGCACGGCCTGCCGGTCAACCATGAGGACATGCTGGCGACGATCATGGGGTTCTCCTTCCTGGTGATCGACGGGCTGCGGCGGCTGCGCCTCGCGCTCAGCGCCGAGGAGGAGGAGGACTTCTACTATCTCTGGCGGATCTACTCCCAGCTCATGGGCATCCATCCGGACGGGCAGCCGGAGGACGCGAGCCTGATCCCCGGGAACGTCGCCGAGGCGGAGGAGTTCTACAACGCCTACGTCCGCCGGCAGGACACCGCCGCCGCCGCCAACCCCTACGGGGTGGTGCTGACGACGGACAACGTAGGCATGATGGTGAGCCTCCTCCCCAGGCGGCTCCGCTGGCTCGGCTTCGGCGCCGCGCCGCGGGTCGCCATGGCCGAGCTGATGACGCCCGAGGAGCTGGCCCGGGTGGGGGTCTCCCCCACCGCCGGCCATGCCCTGACCAAGGGGCTGTTGAGCCTCGTCCTCCACCTCGTCCAGGGCTTCCAGGACGTGGCCCCGTTCTCCTCCCGCCTCGCCACCCTGATGTTCCAGGGCATGATCGATCTGGACCGCGGCGGTCAGGTGAACTTCAAGATCCCCGTCACCTGGTTCGGATTGCGCGGGCCGGCTTTGCGGTAGGGGTCCGGCTCACGCCGCCTTCGACCGGGCGGCGGTGACCTCCACCGCCCCGGCCCCGGCCGCCGCCCGGCGGCGGTGGAAGACCACGACGTAGACGAGGTTGAAGAGGAGGGTCACCCAGACCATCGTCCCCAGAAAGTGCTTGTGGGGAAGGACCAGGAGGACGAACCCGGCGAAGAGGGCGTTGCCGAGGAAGCTCGTCCAGCCCACGACGCCGGAGAAGAGCGCCGGGTCCTGCTGCAGAAAGAGGACGATGTACATGAAGCCCATGACGACGGTGAGGAGGAAGGCCGAGGTCGCCCCGGTGGGGGTGTCATAGCCCTCGCCCACGAAGTAGTAGAGCCCCACCGTCCACGCGAGCACCCCCACGACGTACATCGGCTTGAACCAGCGGCGCAGAACCGCGTTCTGCACCTGCTTGTGGCCGTACTTCCAGAGCCCGTAGTTGATGAAGAGGTCGAGGAAGAACCAGAGCTGGTAGCCGAGCACGAAGAGCCGGCCGATGTTGACATGGAAGAGCCAGCTCCAGTTGAACTCCCAGGCGATGTTGGCCATCACGGCCACCGCGGGGATCTCGACGAACTGCTTCTTGACGATCCCCCGGATGACCCCCATGTAGGCGACCGCCCAGAGGGCACAGCCCAGCCCGAAAAGCACCAGCTCGGTCGTCGTGTAGTCGACGGTGTTGATCCAGCTCAGGGTCATGCCTGTCCTCGCTTAAAGAGAAAGGTCGAGCGCTTCTTGTAGGTCCAGGAGAGTCGAGCCCTCCGTGAAGCCGGCGAGCAGCCGGGAGAGGAGCGCGCGGGCCTCGGCGCCGTGCCCCTGGGCCTGCCAGAGGCGCCCCAGGCTCACCGCGGCGCGGAGCTCGAGCAGCCGCGAGCCCTGGCCGCGGGCGATCCGCAGGGCCTCTTCGAAGTCCCGCTCGGCCGCGGTTTCGGAGCCAGGGGCGCCAGGGGCGCCAGGTGCGGCGGGCTCGCCGAGGGCCAGGTGGACCTCGCCGCGCCAGCGGTGGAGCTCGGCCAGGCAGAAGAGCTCGCCGGTCCGCAGCGACTCGGCGATCCCAAAGTCGGCGGCCGCCAGGGCCTCCGCCGTCCGCCCCGAGGCGAGATAGGCCTCGATCAGGTAGGAGCGGATGGAGGACTGGCCGAGCCGGGCGCCGACCCGGAAGTAGGCCGCCTGGGCGCCCTCGATCTGGGCGATCCCCGTCGACCGCTCGCCGGGGTCGTCGGAGAGCGCCAGGGTCCAGCCGAGGAAGGTGAGGCTGCTCGCCAGCCAGAACAGCCCCTTCTCCTCGGAGAGCCGGCGCAGCTCGTCGGCCGCGGCGTGGCAGGCCTCGCGCTCCCGCCTCAGGAGGTGGAGGTAGGCGGTGTAGTTGAGGCCGAAGGCCCGGCTCGGCAGGTGCTGGCTGCGGGTCCCCAGCTCGACCGCCTCCCGGGTCCGCTCCAGGGCCTGGTCGGGGAAGCCCTGCTGCCAGAGGGCGATCGCCAGGCAGGAGCGCAGTCCCACCTGGGCGTCGACGTTCTGCTGGGTGGGGATGGGGCGGTCGAGGGCATCGGCGTCGAGGCCGCGCTCCATCTGGAGCCGGGCCTTTTCGAGGTCGCCGCAGTAGAAGTAGGTCGAGCCCAGGGCGTAGCAGGCCTGCCCCAGGAGGTCGCGGTCGCCGCTCGCCTCGGCCAGGGCGAGGATCTGCTCGCCCAGCGCCCGCGCCTTTTCCATGTCGGCCCGCACGACGTAGAAGTGCCAGAGCCCGAGGAGGATGCGGAACTGCTCCGGCCCCGAGGTCGGGCCCTCGGCGAGCTCGTAGGCGCGCTGGTAGACCTCCTCCACCTCGGCGGCCCCGAAGCCCCGGGTATTGCTGAGCGCCGGCCCGAGGGTGATCAGGAGCTCGAGCTCCCGCCGCCGCCGCTCGGCAGCGGGGAGGGCGGCGACCCGCCCGAGGCCGTTCTGGAGATACTGGGCCGCCTCCACGTCGGCCGAGCCGGCGAGCGCCTGGAGGCCGGCGCTCAGCCAGGCGTCCACCGCCTTGTCGTCCTGCTGGGCCTCGGTCCAGTGGCGGGCGAGGATCTCCGGCTGGCGGGCGGCGACCTCGGGGAAGCGGGCGGTGAGCATCTCGGCGATCTGGCGGTGGAGCTGCTGGCGCTCCCGCTTCAAGAGCGAGTCGTAGGCCGCGTCCTGCACCAGGGCGTGCTTGAAGAGGTAGCGGGTCTCCGCCCCGGCGCCCCGGCGGTGCACCAGCTCGGCCTGGACGAGCTGCCGCAGCTCCCGGTGGAGGGTCGCCTCGTCGAGCGGGGAGACGGCGGCGAGCTGCTCGAAGGTGAAGGAGCGGCCGAGGACGGCGGCGAGCTGCGCCACCTGCTTGGCCGGCCCCAGGCGGTCGAGCCGGGCGGCGAGCGAGTCGCGGAGCGTCGCCGGCAGCTCCAGTCGGCTGCCGCCAGTGTCCAAGAGATCGCCGGTCTCGAGCACCGCCTTGGTCAGCTCCTCGACGAAGAGGGGGACGCCGTCGGTGTGGGCGACGATCCGCCGCCTTAATCCCGCGGGGAGGTCGTGGCCGGCCGCCACCCGGTCGACGAGCCGCTCGACCTCCCCCGCGCTCAAAGCGTTGAGGGTCACCGGGGTGAGATGGGCCCGCGGGCCCCAGAGGACCTGCAGGCTGTGCAGACGGAGCGTCACCACGAGGAGGAGGGGGACGGTCGCCACCGGGTCGAGCATGCGGTCGAGCCAGCCGAGGCTCGAAGGGTCGAACCAGTGGAGGTCCTCGATCACCACCACCAGGGGCCGGCGCTCGGCGCTCTCGACGAGGACCGCGACCAGGGCCTGGAGGGTCCGCTCCTTCTGCCGCTCGGGGCCGAGGTCGAGCGGCGCCGCAGCGGGGAGGGGCAGGCCGAGGAGGGGAGCGAGGAAGGGCAGGGACTCGGCCAATCCGAGCCCGGCGAGGAAACGTTCGAGCTCGGGGAGGCCCGCCGTACCCTTCTCCTCGGCGTCCTGGATGTCCTGGGCGAGCGCCTGCCGCAGCAGGGCGACCACCGGCTGGAGGGGGGAGCCCTGGAGATAGGGCGAGGCGTAGCAGGAGAGCCAACGCGCGGCCCCCTCCCCCAGGCGTTCGCGGAAGGCCTGCACCAGGCGCGACTTGCCGATCCCGGCCTCGCCGCTCACCAGGACCACCTGGCCCATCCCCTCGGCGGCGAGCGCGAAGCGGCCGAGGAGGAGATCGAGCTCGCGCTCGCGGCCGATCAGGGGGGCGTGCGGCGCTAAGGGAACGCCGGCGGCGGTCTCCTCCGGCGAGGCCGCCGGGGCGATCACCCGGTGGGCGGTGACCGGCCCCTCCGCTCCCGGCAGGCGGGCCGGGGTCAGCGGCTCGGTGGCGAAGCCGCGCTGGACGAGGAGCTGGGTGGCCGGGCTCAGCAGGACCGACCCCGGCTCGGCCAGGGCGGCGAGCCCGAGGGCGAGGTCGAGGGTCGGCCCCAGGGTGAGCGGATCCGCCTGGCCGGGATCGGTCGCCACCACCGCCGCGCCGGTGTGGATGCCGGAGCGCAGAGCGAGGCCGGAGGTGCCGCCCAGAAACCGCGCCGCCCGCAGAGCCAGCTCGTGGGCGGCGCGCACGGCACGGTCGGCGTCGTGCTCGTCGGCGTGGGGATAGCCGAAGCAGAGCACCAGCCGGTGGCCGAGGAGGTTCGCCAGGTGCCCGCCGAGCTGGGCGGTGACCGCCGCCACGGCGGCCCGCAACTCCGGCAGCACCTCGTCGAGGATCTCGGGGTCTAAAGTGCCGGAGCTCCGGCCGCCGCCGGCCGGGGTCAGCTCGCAGCAGAGGACCGTCACCTGCCGCCGCTCGCGGAGAGGGCGGCCCTGACGGGACGAGCCCGCGGTGACGGCGGTGGCGGCAGTCACCGGGATCGGCTCCGGGGAGGTCGGAGGAGCGGCTGGGGGCTGACGCTGCCAGGGCACGTTCTGGGAGAGGGTCTGCTCCGCCGAAACGCTCCAGTCCGGCCAGGCGACGCTCTCCACCGGGGCCGCGGCATCCCGCCTGGCCGCCGTGGGAGACACCCCCGCCGGGAGGGCCGCGTCGATCTCCGCCAGCAGCGCCAGGACCGCCTCGGCGCTCGCCGGGCGGTTGTGGGGGACCTTGGCGAGCAGGCGGTCGACGAGCTGGCAGAGGGCGGGCGGCACCTCGGGCTGGAGCGCCGGGATCGGCCGGTGGGCGAGGCTGCAGATCCGCGCCAGAGTCTCGCCCCCGTTGGCGGCGCGGAAGGGCGATACCCCGGTCAGCAGCTCGTAGAGGAGAGAGCCGAAGGAGAAGAGGTCGGCGCGGGCGTCCATGGGGAGCCCCATGGCCTGCTCCGGCGACATGGCGTGGGAGGTGCCGAGGATGACCCCGGCTCGCGAGAGCCCCTCGTCCTGGGGCTCGCCGAGGAACTTGGCGATGCCGAAGTCGAGGATCTTGACATGGCCGGCGCGGGTGACCATGACGTTGGCGGTTTTGAGGTCGCGATGGAGAATGCCCTGCCGGTGAGCCTCGGCGAGCCCCTCGACGATCTCCCGGCCGAGCCGGACGGCCTCCCGCCAGTCGAGCGGCCCGCCGCGCAGGCGCTGGTCCAGGGTCTCCCCCTCCACCAGCTCCATGGCGAGCCAGTCGCCGGCCGCGGTCTCGACGATCTCGTAGACATGGACGATCGCCGGGTGGTTCAGGCGGGCCGCGGCCCGCGCCTCGCGCCGGAAGCGGGCCCGGCGGACGGGATCGGTGCCGTCGGCGAGCAGGTGCTTCAAGGCGAGGGAGCGCTCCAGGGTCTCGTCGAAGGCCCGGTAGACGGCTCCCATGCCGCCGGTGCCGAGGCGCTCCTCGATCCTGTAGCAACCGATCCGGCCGGGCAGACCGGCCCCATCATGAGCCTCTACGGGGGTCACGGACGAATTTTAACGCGCGGCCGGGGGAAGCGCCAACCGGCGGATGCAGGAGATGACCTGCTCCAATTCTAAAACAACCCGGACGGCAGCCCGGTTCGAAGCCTCGGGGCCGGCCGCCCCGGCGCCCCGTCGTGACGCATTCACGACGGGGAATAAACAAATCAATTGGATCAATATCATTTACAGAAATCTAAAGGAAACGATAAGATTGACGTCCTCCCGGTTGTCGATCGACAATGAAATCAGGCCGTACGCTAAAGGCAACGCCGCCGCGAGGCGACCACGCAAAGCCCAGGATCTCAACTCCGAGACAGCCAGGCTGCCGTAAGACCTCCCAGTTTTTTATCAGGGAGGAGCTCCATGTCATCCTTAGTAGCTCTCTCAATCGGGCGTTTGGCAAGATTTACCGCGGCGATCGTCGCCGCCTCTCTCGCCACCTCCCTCGCCGGGACCGCGGCGTGGGCCGACACCACCGCGGGGCTCGTCGGCTACTGGGCGCTCGACGACGATCCGTCGTCGACCCTGGCGGCCGACAGCTCGGGGAGCGGCAACAACGGCACGCTTTACAACGGACCGCTCTGGACGAGCGGCAAGCTGGGCGGCGGGCTCAGCTTCGACGGCGTCAACGACCGGGTGGACATCACACCGTTCACCCCGCCGACTCAAGGGACGCTGGCGTTCTGGATCTACCCCACCTCGAACAAGGCGGGCCAGCGCATCCTCGGCGCTCACGACGCCTTCGAGCTGCGCTTGAACGGCGACCTGCGGCTGAGCAACGAGCTGTTCGCCGCCGGCGCCAACGTGCTGACCTCGATCTCGCCCCTCCACCTCAACCAGTGGACCCACCTGGCCTTCACCTGGAACTACTCGACCCACCGGCTGGAGACCTACATCAACGGCGTCCTCGACTCCGCTGGCGCGCTCGCGAACTACAATCCCGCCGGTCCGCTCACCCTCTCGCTCGGTACCCGCTCGCAGCTCACGCCTTTCTTCAAGGGCAAGCTCGACGACCTCCACCTTTACAATCGAGTGCTCGGGCAGCCGGACATCCAGACCCTCTACACCGGCGTCGTCGACACCACACCGCCGACGGTCGCCATCACCGCTCCGCAGAACGGCGACGGCCTCATCAATACGGTCGTCGTCTCGGCCGCCGCCACGGACGATGTCGCCATGGGGAACGTGCGCTTCCAGCTCGACGGCGCCGATGTAGGCGTCGCTGCCGCCCCGCCCTACAACGTCTCCTGGAACACTCTCGTCGGCGCCGACGGCCCCCATGTCCTGACCGCCATCGCGACCGACCTCTCGGGCAACTCCACGACCTCGGACCCCGTCTCCGTCGAGGTCGACAACGACCCCGACGTCACCCCGCCGTCGGTGCCCGTCATCACCGCCGTCGGCACCAGCTCGCCCTACCAGGCGAGCGTCTCCTGGCAGGCCTCGACGGACAACGCCGCGGTGGCCAACTATCACGTCTGGCGGGACGGCAGCCTCATCGCGACGACGAGCGCCCGCACCTATGCGGACGGCGGCCGCTACGCCGCCACCAGCTACGGCTATCAGGTGAGCGCGATCGACATCTACGGCAACGAGTCGGCGCTCTCCGACCCCGCGACCGTCACCACCCTGGCCGCGCTCCCTGCCGTCTTTCCGGGCACCGCCTGGGCGACCACGTCGCCCGAGATGGTGGGCTTCGATCGCAGCAAGCTCGATCAGCTGAAGGCCGCCTCGGGCAGTCAGATCGGGGTGATCGTCAAAGACGGCTACCTCGTCTACAGCTGGGGCAACACGGCGACCAAGTTCGACTGGGGCTCGGCGGCGAAGCCGGTGCTCTCGACGATGCTCTTCTTCGCCATCAACGAGGGCCGGGTCGCGAGCCCCGACAGCCTCGTCCGCGATTGGGGATGGAATCTCTCGGCGAAGGATCAGCCGATGACCTTCCGGGAGCTCGCCGACATGACGAGCGGCTACGCCCTCCCCGAAGCTCCCGGCACCCGCTGGGCCTACAACGACTATGGAATCCAGCTCTACGCCCTCACTCTCTTCAACCGGGTCTTCACCGACGGCACCGCCGACGCGGCGGCCAGAAACCCCAACCGGCTGGGCGCGCTCCAGCTCCAGGACGGCTCGCTCTTCGGGCCGGTCCGCGGCGCTCTGGGCCTCTATACGTCGGTTCGCGACTATGCCCGGGTCGGTTGGCTGTGGCTCAACAAAGGCAGTTGGAACGGCACCCCTCTCCTCCCCTCGAGCCTCTTCGATTCCTACATGGTGAACGCCGACGTCCCGGCGAACCTGCCGCGGACGGCGGGCGGCCAGAACGACTATCTCCAGATCGGGACCTATGGCGGCGCCACCAACCAGTCGGCCTTCGGCCCCGGGGTCTACGGCTTCAACTGGTGGCACAATACGGCCGGAGCGTTCTGGCCGGACGCGCCGGCGGACACCTTTCAGGCCAACGGTCACGCCAACGGCGAGGTGGTGACGGTGATCCCGAGCCTGCACATCGTCGCCGCCTGGAAGAGCACCGCCGGCGATTCGAACACCTTTCCCCAGGCCATGGACAACCTGCTCAAGATCCTGGTCGGCGCGGTCACGGCTCCGCCGCCCTCTCCGTAACCGCCCAATAACTTAAGGAGCATAGTAATGTAATTCTTTTTAATAGATGCTTGCGCACTTGTCAAAGGTTTGGTAGGGTGACCGGACCCTAGAGGCAGCGGCTGTTGCTGCCTCGGGGTTCTTCAAATTGGCACCTCGTGCCACCGGTCCATGGAGGATCACCTGCCTATGGCGAAATCACGCCTCGACATCCTGATCTTCAGCTTTGCCGCACTCCTCGTTCCCACCCTTCTCCAGGCCCAAAACACCGTCCAGCGCTTCGACACCGCCGAGATCGTCCTCCACTCCGCCGCCGTCTACGACGGCGTGAACGGCAACAATCCCAATCCCTTCGATCTCACGGTCACTGCCAATGTCACCGCGCCGGACGGCCGCCGCTTCACGGTGGACGGATTTTTCGATGGCGACGGTAACGGCGGCTCGGTCGGCAATGTTTTCAAAGCCCGCGTCTACGCCGATCAGGTGGGGACCTGGCGCTATACGACGACGAGCGCGGTCGGCGGGCTCGGCGGGGCCCAGGGCAGCTTCGCCTGCTCAGGGTTGCTGCCGGGGGTCTTCGGCCAGGGGCCGATCGTCGAGAATCCGTCCCATCCGCAAACCTTCATGCGCCAGGCGGGAGGGCCGGTCTATCTGCTCGGCAAGTTCCTCGACAGCAACGCCCCGAAACCGCTCCAGTGGTCGCTCGTCACCCTCTCCGAACGGCTGACCGACGCCGACCGGCAGAACATGCTCGACCGGCACCTCGGCATGAAGGCCAACAAGATGAACCTTTTCCTCGCCAACGTCGGCGACTACGGCGGGATCTACCCGGTGACCCCCTGGGTGGGAAAGGCGACGGCGAGCGACAAGACGCGCTTCGACCTCGCCCGCTGGCATACCTACGAGAGCTTCATTCTGAAGCTCCGCGCCTCGGGGATGGTCGCCGAGCTCTGGTTCCTGGCCGACGATTCGCACTTCGGTTCCCTCTCCGAAGCGGATTATCAACGTTTCGTCCGCTACGCCATGGCGCGCACCTCGGGCTACGTCAACACCCTGTACATCCTGATTCTCGAATGGCAGGAGGCGTGGACCCAGGATGTGGTCAACGCCCATGGTAGCTACGTGCAGAGCCTGAACACCTGGGCGAGGCTGGTGAGCGTCCACGGCTGGCCGGGCAAGTTCGCGTTTCCGGCGAGCCCCTGGGTCGACTACCTGGACGTCCAGTCGGGCAACTACATCGACTATGCCACCACTCACGCCGCGGCGCTCAAAAGCCGGGGATTGGCGGTCAAGCCGATGATCGAGGAGGAGTTCTCGATGGGTCCCGAGAACACTTTAGAGCGCCAGAAGGCCTGGGCGGCCTTTACCGCCGGGGTCGGCGGCAGCGGCACCGGCTCGTATCTCGCGCCGCTGTCGACTTTCATCTCCAAAGTTCCGTTCCAGAGCCTGAGCCCCAACGACGGCCTCGTCCGCTCCGGCGGCGCCTATGCCCTGGCCGAGGTGGGCAAAACGTACGTCTTCTACCTTTATAACGGCGGCACCGTTTCTGTCGATCTGACGGCGGCTGCCGGCAACCTCACGGCGCAGTGGTTCAACCCGCAGACCGGAACGTTCCAGACGGCGTTCCCGGTGGTGGGGGGGACGGTGCGGAGCTTCAGCGCGCCGGCCGCGGGGGACTGGACCCTCTACCTGCACCGCTGATCCATGCGGAGGGTACGGCCCCGGCGTGCGCGACGCCGGGGTCGTCGATTTCACCGTCGCCGGTGATCGTTGAAGAACGTGGCGATCTCGACCGGCGAGAGCTCGCGGGCGCTCCTCCATTCGCCGGCCCGCTGGGCGGCGACGACGGTGCCCTCGGGCTCCAGGAGGGCCACGGCGGGAATCCCTCGCCAGACATCCATGCCGTAGTCGCTCATCAGATCGAGGTTCTGATCGCGGTAGCCGACGTCGACCGGGACGACGACGAAGGCCGGCTCGACGATCGGTGCCACCAGGGGGTGGCCGAGGGCGGCATCCAGGGCGCGCGAGTCCGGGCACCAGGAGGCGCCGAAGACGACGGCGACCCGCTTGCCCTCGGCAGCGGCGCGCTCCCGGGCGGCGGCGACCGCGGCCCGCGCCGGCCGCTCCGAGACGCTCGCGGCGGCGGTGCTCATGGCGCTACCGTCCCGTGGTCTCGCAGGGAGCGGGCGAGGAGACCGACGCCGCCGGCCAGGAGCACCAGCATGACGAGGGTGTTGAAGAGGCTGGTCGGCTGGAAGTAGATGTGCAGATTCATGAGAATACCGGCGAAGATGATCGTGAGACCGGCGAGGAGCAGGAGCCAGCCGGGGATCGAGCGACCGTTGAAGAAGAGGATGGCGACCCCGAGGAGGAACGGCACGAGGGAGAGGCCGAAGCTGCTGTAGCCCCAGAGGGTGCCCCAGCCGCCGGTCACCGTCACCTGGTTGGTGAGCAGGTACCCCCCGGCGACCGCCATCACGAGCCCGATCAGGAACTCGCCCATCCCTCCCGGGGTGCCGCCGACGCCTGCCCGCTCGCTCTGGTTGGTCATGATAGGGAAAGCTTATCACTGCGCTGACGGGCCAAAAAAATGGGGCGCCCGAGGGAGCCCCGAAGGAAAACCCGCGCGCCTCTCTTATAGGGCGGCACAGGTGCGGCAACCGGGTTTCGGTTGCGCGACAAGCGATCTGGCCCCGCCTCTCTCCAGAATCGTCCTTGCGGGCGACCGGCCGGAGAGAGGGGGCTCTTCTAGCGACTCTTTAGGTGACTCTGAGGCTAAGGTGCCGGCTGGCGCCGGTTTGGGGACACCTGTCCGTACTGGCCGAGTGGGCCCGGTGATGTAGCATGCCGGACGATGGCAGCGCGGGGGGAGATTCTGATCGAGATCCGCAATCTCTCCCGCACCTACGAGGAGGGGGGGCGGGAGCGCGTGGTGCTGCGCGATGCCAACGCCCGCCTCTACCGCGGCGAGATCGCCGTCCTGGTGGGAAAGAGCGGCACCGGCAAGTCGACCCTCTTGAACCTCCTCTCCGGAATCGATCTGCCGAGCGCCGGCGAGGTGGTGATCGACGGCGTTCCCCTGACCCGGCTCCGGGAGCGCGAGCGCACCCTCTTCCGCCGCGACCGGATCGGCTTCGTCTTCCAGTTCTTCAACCTGATTCCCACCCTGACGGTCGAGGAAAATCTCCTTCTGCCCCTGGAGCTCAAAGGCAGGGTGCGGCCGGCGGAGCGCCAGGCGGCGCTCGACCTCCTGGCCGAGGTCGGCCTCGCCGACCGGGCGGCGAGCTTTCCCGACCGTCTCTCCGGTGGCGAGCAGCAGCGGGTGGCGGTCGCCCGGGCCCTCGCCCACGACCCGCTTCTGGTCCTCGCCGACGAACCGACGGGCAACCTCGACCTGGAGAACGGCCTCGCCGTCCTCGCCCTCCTCGACCGGCTCACCCGGAGAGCCGGGAAGACCCTGGTGATGGCCACTCACAGCCCCGAGGTCGTGGGCCTCGCCGACCGCGTCTTCCGGATCGAGGAGTGCCGGCTGGTCGAGCAGCCGCTCCCCGAGGGGGGCGCGATGAGGGCTCCGTGACGCCCCTCCTCTACCGATCGAGCCTGCGCTACCTGACCCGCCATCCCTGGCAGATCGGGCTGGCGGTGCTCGGAGTCGCCCTCGGGGTGGCGGTGGTGGTGGCGGTCGACCTCGCCAATGGCAGTGCCCTCCTCGCCTTCGATCTCTCGACCGAGGCGGTCACCGGCCGCGCCACGCACCAGGTGGTGGCCGGGCCCGGGGGGCTCCCCGACGACGTCTACCGCCGGCTGGTGCTGGAGACCGGCATCGCGGCGGCGGCGCCGGTCGTCGAGGATTGGGTGACCGCCGGGGGCGGGCCCCACGGCAAGGGCGGGCGGACCCTCCACCTGCTGGGGATCGACCCGTTCGCCGAGTCCCCCTTCCGCCCCTACCTGGCGGCCCTGGGTGGCGGCGCCGGCTCGCGGGGCTCCGGCTCGCGGATCGACCTCGCCGGCTTCCTCACCCGGCCGGGCGCCGCCCTGATCGCCGGGCAGACGGCGCGCGAGCTCGGCGTCCGCCCCGGGCAGCGGCTGGCGCTCCGCGCCCAGGGCCGGCCGGTCGAGGTCGTCCTCCTGGGGACGATCGAGCCCCAAGACGAGAGCACCCGCCGGGCGGTCGGCGATCTCCTCGTCGTCGACATTGCGACCGCCCAGGAGCTCAGCGGCAGAATCGGGCTCCTCTCGCGGATCGATCTCATCGTCGCTCCGGGGCCACCGGGCGAGCGCGTCCTCGCCCGCGTCCGGGCCGTTCTGCCCCCCGGGGCGGAGCTGCTGCGCACTGCCCAGCGCCGGGAGAGCACGGAGAGCATGACCCGGGCCTTCCGGCTGAACCTGACCGCCCTCTCGCTCCTCGCCCTCCTCTGCGGCGCCTTTTTGATCTACAACACGATCACCTTCTCGGTCGTCCAGCGCCGCACCCTGATCGGCACTCTCCGCGCTCTCGGGGTGACCCGGGGGCAGATCTTCGGCCTGGTGCTCGCCGAGGCCACGGTCGTCGCCCTCGCCGGGAGCGGCGCCGGCCTCTTCGCCGGGGTGGCGCTCGGCCGCGGCCTCGTGCAACTCGTCACCCAGACCATCAACGACCTCTACTTCGTGCTCACCGTGCGCGACCTGGCGATCCCCCCCTGGACTCTCGCCAAGGGGTTGGCCGTGGGGGTGGGGGCGACCCTCCTGGCCGCCCTCGGACCGGCGATCGAGGCGACCACCGCGCCGCCCCGAGCCGTCCTCACCCGCTCGACTTTAGAGGCGCGGCTCCGGAAGGCCCTGCCGCGGGCCGCTCTGACGGGGGCCGGCCTCCTCGCCCTCGGCGGCGCCCTCCTGGCGCTCCCCGGGGGGGTCGTCCTCGCCTTTTTCGGCCTCTTCTCGGTGATCCTCGGCTTCGCCCTCCTCGCCCCGGCGGCCACGGTGCTCCTCATGCGGCTCGCCCGGCGTCCCATGGGTGCCCTCTTCGGCTTCCTCGGCCGCCTCGCGGCGGGCGGGGTCGTCGCCTCGCTGTCGCGGACGGCGGTGGCGATCGCCGCCCTCGTCGTCGCCGTCTCGGTGACCGTGGGGGTGGGGGTGATGATCCGCAGCTTCCGCTCGACGGTCGTGCGCTGGCTCGACAGCTCGCTCCAGGCCGACCTCTACGTCACCGCACCGGGGCGGGGGGGAGGCTTCGCCGGGCCCAACCTCGATCCGGCCCTCGCCGATCGCGCCGCCCGCCTCCCCGGGGTGGCCCGGGTGGACCGCATCCGCCGCGCCGAGCTCCCCTCCCCCACCGGGCCGATCCGGATCGTCGCCCTCGATCGGAACCCCAGCCGTGGCGGCATCCTCCTCCGGCAGGGCGACCCGGCCCAGGTCTGGCCGGCCTTCGCGGGGGGAGCGGTGATCGTCTCCGAGCCCTTCGCCCGGCGGCACTCCGTGGGCGTCGGCTCGACCCTCCAGCTGCGCACCGCCACCGGCCTCCGGCCGTTCCGGATCGCCGGGGTCTACTACGACTACGCCTCGGACCAGGGGCTCGTCATGATGAGCCGCCACACCTATGTCTCGGCGTTCCGGGATCCCGGGCTCACCGGCTTCTCCGTCACTCTCACCCCGGGGGCCTCGACCGCCAATGCCGCCGATAGCGTCGAGCGCGCGCTCCGCGCCAGTCTTTCGAGCACCACCGAGGGGCTCTCCCTGCAGTCCAACCGGGCGATCAAGCAGGCCTCGCTCGCCATTTTCGACCGCACCTTCCTCATCACCAGCGTCCTCCGGCTGCTCGCCGGCCTGGTGGCGGGGATCGGCGTGCTCTCCGCCCTCCTCGCGCTGGAGCTCGAACGCGGCCGCGAGTTCGCCGTGCTGCGCGCCAACGGCCTCACCCCCGGCCAGGTCTGGAAGCTGGTGACCGCCGAGACCGGTCTCCTCGGCCTGACCGCCGGCCTCCTCTCGCTGCCGGTCGGGATGACTCTGGCGGCGATCATGATCTTCGTCGTCAACCGGCGCTCCTTCGGCTGGACGGTCGAGATGGAGACCGCCCCCGGGGTGCTCGTCGAAGCGGTGCTCCTCGCCCTCGGCGCGGCCCTCCTGGCCGGGATCTATCCGGCCTTCCGCACCGCGCGCACCTCGCCGGCCCGCGCCCTGAGGGAGGAGTAGTGCGGTGGCCAGCGCGAGGCGCCGGCGCCGGGTTGGCGCTCCTTGCCTTCACTACCCTGGCCTGCCGTCCGGACCGGCCGCAGGAGCTTCAGGCCCGGCTGTCGGTCGCCGAGAGCCTGCGCGGGACGGCGACCGAGGGTTTCGCCCGGGCCCTCACCCCCCGGGTCTTCCACTTCCCGGCCGATCACGGCCCGCACCTGGAATTCCGCACCGAGTGGTGGTACTACACGGGAAACCTGGCGACCGCGGCGGGGCGGCGCTTCGGCTTCCAGCTCACCTTCTTCAGGAACGCCCTCTCCCCGCACCCGCCGGCCCGCGCCTCGCGCTGGGCGACGGGTGAGGTCTACCTCGCCCACTTCGCCTTGACCGACGTCCAGGGCGAACGCTTCCGTTCGTTCGAACGCCTGGAGCGCGGCGCGGTGGGCCTCGCCGGAGCTGAGGCTTCCCCCTTCCGGGTCTGGCTCGGCGACTGGTCGAGCACCGGTCCGTCGAAGGGGGACCTGGCGCTCCCGATGCACCTCGCGGCTTCGGCCGGAGGGGCTGGAGGGGCCGGAGGGGCCGGAGGGGAGGACGGCGCGGCGATCGACCTCACCCTCCAGGCGGGCAAGCCGCCGATCCTGGAGGGCGACCGCGGCCTGTCCCGGAAGGGGGCCGAGCCCGGGCAGGCGTCCTACTACTATTCGCTTCCCCGGATGCCGGCGGCGGGGACCGTGCGCGTTGGCGGGGCGGCATTCGCGGTCTCCGGGCTCGCCTGGATGGACCGCGAGTGGAGCACCAGCTCGCTCGGTCCCGACCAGGTGGGCTGGGACTGGTTCTCCCTGCAGCTGGCGGATGGCCGGGAGCTCATGCTCTACCGCCTACGGCGGAAAGACGGCAGCGCCGACCCGGCCTCTTCCGGCACCTTGATCGCGGCGGACGGCACGAGCCGGCCGCTCACCCTTGCCGACGTCCGCCTGGAGACCTCCGGGAGCTGGACGAGCCCGCGGAGCGGCGCCCGCTACCCCGCCCGCTTCCACCTCCGGCTCCCCGCCTTCGGGCTGGACCTGGACGTCCGCCCCCTCCTCGCCGACCAGGAGCTCGACACCTCTTTCCGCTACTGGGAGGGGGCGGTCGCGGTCACTGGGACCACCCCCGGGAACGGTTACGTCGAGCTGACCGGCTATGCCCCGTAGCGCCCGCAAGGGTAGACTTGAGCCCTCTAGAACGTACTCTTGGCACCAGGAGATCCCGATGAAGATTCCATTCCGCACCGCTCTGGGGACGTTGCTCGTCCTCGCGGCCGTTTCGGCTCTCGCCGCCCTCGCCGGCATCGTGGCCGGCTGCCGGTCCGTGCCCATCCAGAGTGCCAAGGTTGCGCCGTCGGCGGCTCCGGCGCCCTCCCCACAGCAGGCTCCGGCACCCTCCCCGGCTCCCGCTCCGGCGCCTCCCCCGGCTCAGGCTCCGGCTCCCGCCCCGCGTCAGGCGCCACCGGCGGCGACCCCGCCACCCGCGCCCGCTCCACCACCCCCGCCGGCTCCGGCATCGCCGACAGCGGCTGCCAGCGGGCCGCGGTACACCATCGAGCAGTTCCTGGGCACGGTCAACTTCGTCGGCAACTCCTTCTCTCCCGACGCCTCGAAGATCCTCGTCGGCAGCAACCGGACGGGCATCTTCAACGTCTATGCCGTGCCGGTCGCCGGCGGCGAGCCGGTGGCGCTCACCCGCTCGACGACCGACAATGTCATCGCCGTCGGCTACTTCCCGGCCGACGAGCGCTTCCTCTACCTGAGCAACCGTGGCGGCAACGAGCTCGACCACCTCTACGTCCAGTCGCCGGGCAACGCCGTCGTCGACTTGACCCCGGGCGACAAGCTCAAGGCCAGCTTTCTCGACTGGGCGCGGGACGACCGTTCCTTCTTCGTCCATACCAACGAGCGCGACCCGCGCTTCTTCGACATCTACGAGTACCAGGCCGACGGCTACTCCCGGAAGATGATCTACAAGGACGAGGCCGGCCTCTCCTACGCCGCCATCTCGCCCGACCGGGGGACTCTCGCCCTCGTCAAGAGCGGCGGCTCGACCGCGGACAGCGACATCTATCTCTACGACGCGAAGAGCGGAAAGGCGAAGAACATCACTCCGCACGAGGGCGATGTCGCGAACGCCCCCTACACCTTCAGCCCGGACGGCAGGTCGCTCTACTACGCGACCAACCAGGGCTCCGAGTTCTCCTACCTGGTGCGCTACGACCTGGCGACCGCCAAGGCGGAGGAGGTGCTGCGTACCAACTGGGATGTGACCTACGCCTACTTCTCGCACGACGGGCGCTACTTCGTCGTCGGCATCAACAACGACGGGCGGACCGAGGTGCGACTCTTCGAAACCCAGGGGATGACCCCGGTCAAGCTCCCCGCCCTGCCCGAAGCCGACGTCACCTCGATCCAGTTCTCCCGCGACGGCCGGCTGATGTCCTTCTACGCCGATACCAGCCGCTCGCCGCGGAACCTCTACGTCGACGACTTGAAGAGCGGCCAGTACCGCCAGCTCACCCGCTCGCTCGACCCGGCGATCGATCCGAACGCCTTGGTCGAGGGCAAAGTCGTCCGCTTCAAGTCCTACGACGGAGTCGAGATCCCCGGCATCCTCTACACGCCGCACGGGGCGAGCTCCGAGCACCCGCTGCCCGCCCTGGTCTCCGTGCACGGCGGCCCGGGCGACCAGTCGCGGCTCGGCTACAGCGCCCTCAGTCAGTACCTGGTCAACCACGGCTATGTCGTCTACGCCATCAACAACCGCGGCTCCTCCGGCTACGGCAAGACCTTCTTCGGGCTCGACGATCGCAAGCACGGCGAGGCGGACCTAGACGACTGCGTGGCGAGCAAGAAGATGCTCGGCGCCCTGGGCTACGTCGATCCGGCGAAGATCGGCATCGTCGGCGGCAGCTACGGCGGCTACATGGTGCTCGCCGCCCTCGCCTTCCGGCCCCGCGAGTTCGCGGTGGGGGTCGACCTCTACGGCGTCGCCAACTGGCCGCGCACGTTGCAGGCCATCCCCGCCTGGTGGGAGTCGTTCAGAAAGGCGCTCTACAAGGAGATGGGCGATCCGGTGACCGATGCCGCATATCTGAAGAAGATCTCGCCCCTCTTCCACGCCGACCAGATCGAGCGGCCCCTCCTGGTCCTCCAGGGCGCCAACGACCCCCGGGTCTTGAAGGTCGAATCGGACGAGATCGTCGCCGCCGCCAAGCGGCGCGGCACCCCGGTCGAGTACCTGGTCTTCCCCGACGAGGGGCACGGCATCTCGAAGAAGGCGAACCAGGTGCGCGGCTACAAGGCGATCCTCGATTTTCTGGAACGGTACCTCAAGGGGGAAGGAAGACCCTGAGCGAGGCTCCTGGTATAAGGCTTGCTGCTCTAAGCCCCCCATGCGCTACCGCGGGATCCTCCTGGACATCGACGGCACCCTGGTCGACAGCAACGAGGCCCACGTCGAGGCCTGGGTGCAGGCCCTCCACGAGAACGGCTATGAGGTCTCAAAAGAAAAGATCCGGCCGCTCATCGGGATGGGGAGCGACAACCTCCTGCCCGCGGCGGTGGGGGTCGACAAGGAGAGCGGCCCGGGGAAGCGGATCGCCGAGCGCCACGGCGAGCTGTTCAAGGAGCGCCTGCCCCGGCTCCGCCCCTTCCCTGGCGTCCGCCCGCTCCTCGAGAAGATGAAGGCGGAGGGCTTGAAGCGGCTCGTCGCCACCTCCGCCGAGCCCGACGATGTCAAAGCCCTGCTGGAGATCGCCGGGGTGACCGACCTGGTCGAGGGTGCCGCCGACTCGGGGGACGCTGAAAGCTCGAAACCAGACCCCGACGTCGTCAAGGCAGCGCTCGCCCGCCTGAAGCTAGGGCCCGAGGAGGTGCTCCTCCTGGGCGACACACCCTATGACATCGAAGCCGCCACCCGGGCGGGAGTGGGGACCCTCGCCGTGCGGAGCGGCGGCTTCCCGGACGAGGAGCTCGAAGGCGCCCTCGCCCTCTACGACGACGCGGCCGACCTCCTCGCCCGCTACGACTCCTCCCCCCTCGGTACGGGGTCCGCTTGAACCTGCGGGCTGTCTCCTTCGGGCGCTCCGCGTAGCCGGTCGTCCGTCCTCGGATTCAAACGGATCCAGTACCCTCCCCTCGGCCGCTCGGCGTAGACCGGACGGCCTTCAGGCCGGCGCCGTCGAGAGGGTAGGGAAGAAGATCTCGCGCGGGATGTGAGAGAGCAGATCGGAGGTGACCGCCGCGACCATCTCCGCTTCGATCTCGCGCGGGTAGGCGACCCCGCCGCCCGCTTCCGCCATGGGAGCGGCGAAGAGCGGCTCCTCGGGGTAGAGGCGGACGACGGTGCTGAAGGCGCCTTCCGACAGCCGGAAGGGGCCAAGGCTGACCGAGTGCAGGCTCCCCACGGGGACGGTTGCGAAGACCTGGGCGAAGAGGTTCCGATAGCGCTCGCGATAGCTCCGGTCGTAGATCAGCGGATCGAAGCGCAGCCCGAGCCGCCAGCCGCGCTCGGCGAGGCGGCTCATCGCCCGCAGTCGGCGGTCGACCGAGGGGGTGAGGTGCTCGGTCGACTCGGCCACCTCCTCCGGGGTAAAGCTCCAGGCGGCGACGACGTTGGGTACCGCGTCGACCTCGAGGAGCGACTTGATCTGGGTCGACTTGGTGCGCAGCTCCAGCATGGCATCGGGGAACCTGGCGAAGAAGGGGACGAAGGTCGCGGCGAAGCGGGTCACCGGCTCCAGGGCCAGGCTGTCGCAGTCGTAGCCCGAGAAGAAGTAGAGCGGCTCGGCGCCTCCGGCCGTTCCCGAGGTACCGCGGGCGACGCGGATCTTCGCTTCGATCTCCCACTGGAAGTCCTCGAAGTTGACGAAGACCACATAGTTGGCCGACCGGTACATCCCCTGGAGGAAGCAGTAACGGCAGTCGTAGATGCAGTTGAGCATGTGGGAGAAGTAGAGACTCTGGGTCCCCGGAATGCCGAAGCCGGGGGGCGCTTCGAGGACGAAGTTGCGGTGCTTCCTGGCCAGGATGAGCGACGGCCGGCGCTTCTGGAGACGGAAGTTCTGCGCCCGGCGGTTGAACACCTCGCCGTAGCGGGCACAGGGGATCACCTCGTCGTCGGGGAAGCGGCCGCGGATCTGAAGCGTCCGCGGATGATTGAGGATCTCTTCTTCAACGTACAGCATGGGAGGTCTCCATCGGCCTCGCGATCTCGATCGGAATCTCCGAGAGCCGGGTTTCGAGCGCCGCGAGGACGTCCCGGCCCCGTTCTGCCCCCCTGGTATTGGGCAGCGTGGGCAGCGGATCGAGCGGGGCGAGCACCGCGAGGCGCTGGAGCAGGCGGCGCAGGCGGCGCTCCTCGGCCAGGGTGAAAGGCCAGCGGGCGAGGAGATCTCGGTACCCCGGGGGATCGGCGGCGAGCGCCGCCAACTCGCGGGCGAGGCCCTGGAGGGCGCCGGCAAAGGCGTCGATCTTCTCCAGGTTGTCCCGGATCAGCTTCTCGACGAAGCTCGCCGAGGGGGAACGTTCGAGCGTCGCCTCGGGGTTGTCCGAGATCACCTTGAAGCTCTGTACGAGCTCGGAGGTCGAGAACCGGCAGGCGGTCGGGTAGAAGCCGGCGGCCTCCCCGTCGTGCACCCAGGGCAGGGTGTACTCCTCCTCCACCCGCTCGACGGTCAGGACCGACGCGGTCGGGCAGGGCAGGTCGACGACCAGAGGCGGATACCAGGAGACACCGCTCGCGGCGTCCTGGATCTTGTGAGCGATCAGGGCGTCCCCCACCGGCCGCTGGCAGTGACCGCCGATGCCGACGTTCAGCCAGGCATGACCAGGTTCGCCCCCGGAGAGGAGATGTAGATAAGCCGTGGCCGCGGCGGCCCCCACCTTGCCGGGGCCGGCCACGATCGCCCAGCCCCGCTCGCCCCGGTAGACATGGAAGGCATGGCTCTCCGCCAACGGCGCGAACCCGAAACGCTCGACGAGAGGTCTCGCTTCCGCCTGGAGGGCGACTACGAAGCGCAAGCTGGGGTCTGGCAAGGCTCTCGTCCAACTCCTTCGTGCGAAAACGACCGCACACTGAAGCATTCAGCAACATTCATACCGTCTCCTCGCAGCCCGGAAAGCGAGTCTGGAATGGCACGCAGTTGTCTCTGGGGTGACACAATCTGTCACCCCCGGAGGACGGGATGCGCCACGGCTTCGCTCTCCCCCGCTTGCAACGCTAGAATGACCCGGAACTCGAGGGAACCCTTTTGCTGACCCAGGTCACCATCCGTAACTTCAAACGCTTCGACGACGTCGTCATCGAGTTGGGTAACCCCGTCGTCTTCATCGGTCCCAATAATTCCGGCAAGACCACCGCCCTCCAGGCTCTGGCTCTCTGGGACCTCGGCCTTCGCCGGTGGAACGAGAAGCGAGCGGGCAAGACGCCGGAGAAGCGGCCGGGCGTGACGATCAATCGGCGCGATCTCATCGCTCTACCGGTGCCCAACGCGAACCTCCTGTGGCGTGGCCTCCACGTCCGAGACGCCCATAAGAACGGCACCAAGACCGAGACCCACAATGTTCGCATCGACATCGTCGTCGAAGGTGTCACGGACGGCAAGCGATGGGAGTGCGGTCTTGAATTCGACTATGCCAACGAAGAGTCCTTCTATTGCCGGCCGCTCAGGAGATCGGAGGCCAAGAGCCCCGACCGCTGGCCCATCCCGACCGAGGCCGCCGACGAGCGGATCGCGTTCCTTCCCCCCATGTCGGGTCTGGCGGCCAACGAGACCCGGCTCGATCCAGGGGCCATCAACGTCCGACTCGGCGAGGGGCGCACAGCGGAAGTTCTCCGCAACCTGTGTTATCAGATCGCAAACGAATCCCAGAAGCGGAGCTGGGAGAGCCTATCCACCCGGATTCACGATCTGTTCAAGGTCCATCTCGACGAGCCCCTTTACATTCCGGAACGGGGCGAGATCACGATGACCTACCGCGATCCGTCCGATATTCGTCTCGACATCTCCGCGGCGGGCCGGGGTCTTCAGCAGACGCTCCTGCTCTTGGCGCACTTGACTCTCAACCCGAAATCGGCTCTCTTGATCGACGAACCGGACGCTCATCTGGAAATCCTGCGGCAACGGCAGATCTATCAGGTCCTTACCGACGCCGCCCGCGAGAACGGAAGCCAGATCATCCTTGCCAGCCACTCCGAAATCATCTTGAACGAAGCCGCCGACCGCGACATCGTGGTGGCCTTCGTCGGCAGGCCCCACCGCATCGACGACCGCGGCAGTCAGCTCCTCAAATCCTTGAAGGAGATCGGCTTCGACCAGTACTATCAAGCCGAGCAGACAGGTTGGGTTCTCTATCTGGAGGGTTCGACCGACCTTGCGATCCTGCGAGCGTTCGCCGAGGTGCTCGACCATCCGGCGAAGAAAGCCTTGGAGCGCCCTTTCGTCCACTATGTCTTGAACCAACCGGGAAAAGCGCGGGATCACTTCTACGGTCTGCGCGAAGCCCGCCAGGATCTCCAGGGATTCGCCCTCTTCGACCGCCTGTCGATCCAACTCGACCCCAGCCCTCACCTCCGGCAGCATGCCTGGCGAAGGAGGGAGATCGAGAACTACCTGTGCTACCGCGAAGCTCTCCTCGGCTGGGCACAAGGTCAAGGGGAGCTCAACGTGGGGCCGCTCTTCGGCTCACTGTGGAAAACCGAGATGGAGGCTTCGATCGCCCGGATCGAAGCTGCCATGGCGACCCTCGGCAAAGGCTCCCCCTGGTCACCCGACGCCAAGGTCTCCGACGATTTCCTCGATCCCCTGTTCGCGAACTTCTTTAAGCACCTCGAGCTCCCCGACCTGATGCGGAAGACGGACTACCACAGCCTGGCTCCCTATGTTCCACTCGACCGGATGGACTCGGAAGTCTCGGAGGTGCTGGCAGGCATCGTGGCGGTCCACGGCCAGGCACGGCCGCTCACCACGGAGCCCGGTCTGCCCTGAATCTGCCAGTGCCATCGATGGCATTGACCTTCTCGTCTTGCACCTCCTACCTCTCCTCCTCTTCGCCGCCACCTATGCCGGCCTCGCCGCCGGCCGTTTGCCGGGGTTGAAGCTCGACCGCACGGGATTCGCGCTGCTGGGGGCCGTGGGATTCCTCGCGACGGGGTGGATCTCGGTCGCCGAGGCCAAGGCGGCGCTCGACGCTCCCACCCTCGCGGTGCTGTTCGGGATGATGCTCCTCTCGGCGCAGTACCGGCTGTCCGGGCTCTACACGGCGATCGGCGGCCGGCTCGCCCGCTCCGGGAGCGCCCACCGGCTGCTCCTCGGCACGATCGTGGCCGCCGCCCTCCTCTCCGCCGTGCTCACCAACGACGTCGCCTGCTTCGCCCTGGCGCCGCTCCTCGCCGGCGCTCTGCAGCGCTCGGGGCGCAGGCCCCTCCCCTACCTCCTGGCCCTCGCCTGTGCCGCCAACATCGGAAGCGCGCTCACCCCCATCGGCAACCCGCAGAACATCCTCATCACGCAGAGCCTCCACCTCGCCTTCCTGCCGTTCTTTCTCGCTTGCGTGCTGCCGGTCGCCCTGTCGCTCGCCTTTCTCTACTGGCTCCTGGCGCGGCAGGTCGGGGGCGAGCCCGCGATGGCAGGCAGTACGGAGAACGAGGTGCCGGAGAACGAGGTGCCGCTCGACCGGGGCGAGGCGGTCAAGGCGATCCTCTTGACCGTCGTGGCGATCGGGCTCTTCCTCTCCCCCGTGCCCGCCCCGCTGACTGCGCTCGGGCTGGCCGGGATCGTCCTCGTCAGCCGCAAGATGTCCACCCGCGATCTCCTGGCGGAGGTCGATTGGCAGCTCCTCGCCCTCTTCGTGGGGCTCTTCGTGGTAGTCCGCGGCTTCGAGCTCTCGGGCTGGACAGAGACCGCCCGCGGCGCCCTCACGTCAGCTCATGTCGATCTCTCCCGGCCGGCCGTCCTGGTGCCGGTCGTGGCGGTGCTCTCGAATCTGGTGAGCAACGTGCCCGCGGTCCTCCTTCTCCTCCGTTTCGTCGACCGCCTCCCCGCGACCGGCTACCTCCTCGCCCTCGCCAGCACCTTCGCCGGCAACGCCGTTCTCGTGGGGAGCATCGCCAACCTGATCGTCGCCGAGCAGGCCGAACGCCTGGGGATACCCTTCCGCTTCCGGGATCATCTGCGGGTGGGGCTGCCGGTCACCCTCGTCTCGCTCGCCGTCACGGCTGCAATATCGGCGATATCGCCGATACCGCCGATATCGGCGGCGGTCCGCTGGCTCGGGTGAGCTACTCGACCAGCCCCTGCCGCACCGCGTGGATGAAGTCGGTATAGGGCGGAGTCCTGCCGGCTTCGCGGAGAGCGGCGGCGATCTGCCCCCGGTGGTAGGCCGAGTGCATGACGACGTGCGTAAGGATGTCCTCGGCCCGGCTCGTCCAGGGCTCGCCCTGGGTGTTGACGTAGGTGACCGAGGCGTCGAGCCGCCCCGGTTCGAGGGAGTCGTCGAGGGAGTCGAGATAGGCCCGGGAGAGAGCGGCCAGCGCCGCGATTTCCGCCGCGCACTGGTCGAGGGTGAGATCGGGCCAGACCACGACCGGGGTGGGGTCGGCGCAGAGGCGGTGGAGCCAGAGCCGCTCGGCGGCGAGGATGTGGGCGAGCCAGCGCAGCGCCTTGGGCGGCACGGGCTGGGCGCGGCCGAGGGAGGCGAGCACCTCGCGGTTCGCCCAGTCGTCATAGCGGAAGAGTCGGTCGAAGTGGGCCATCGAGTCCTCCATGAGATCAGGTGGCCGGCTCGGCCCGGCGCAGGATGAGGTGGCGGTAGGCGGCGACCGCCCGCTCGTCGTGGACGACGGCGAAGGGGGCCCGCGAGCGCTCCAGGATGTCGGCCATCTGCCGGTTGGTGCTGGTGAAGACGAGGTCCAAAAGGGCGAGGGCGGCGCGCCGGAGCCAGGAGGGGCGGGCGCCGTCGGGCAGGAACTTGTCGAAGACGGCGAGCCGCCCACCGGGTTTCAGCACTCGCGCCGCCTCGGCCAGGCAACGGACCGGGTCGGGGATGACCTCTAAGACCATGTGGAGAATCGCCGCGTCGAAGCTCCCGTCGGGGAGGTCGAGCTGCTGGCCGTCCATCTGCCGGAAGGTGACCCCGGGGCGGGCGTGCGCCCGGGCCTGCTCGAGCATGGCGGGGGTCAGATCGACCGCCAGCACCTCGACCCCCGGCGGCACGAACGGCAGGTCGGCCCCGGTGCCGCAGCCGATGATCAGCAGCCGCTCGCCAGCGGCGAGGCCGAGGAGCTCGATCGAGTGCCGGCGTTCGGCGGGGAACTTCGTGACCTTGTCGTAGTGCGGCGCCCAGATCGTATAGCGGAGGCGTTGCCAGGTGTTCGAGGGCATGCGGCTCGCAGGCTATGCAATCGCGCGCCTCAGAGCAAGGTCTCTTGGCTTGAGTTGCCCAAAATTCGGTACTGGGTCCGTTTGATGGCGCGAGACGGAGCAGTGCCTTAAAACGGCATCTTGGGCTGGCTCATCTGGTAGTGACGGTCGAAGGGATCGATCGGCACCTCGGGCTCGTCGAAGAGGCGCATGGCCTGGATCGGGTCGGCGTGGGCCAGCCGATGGTAGAAGCGCAGCCCGACCTCCACCTCGGTGCGCCAGAAGGCGCAGCGCGCCTCGTCCGGATCGCGGTGGTCGGCGGAGGCGTTGACCGGCGAGGCGGGGAGCGCGCTGTGACTGCACAGGTAGCGCGCCCAGCAGCCGGTACAGGGAATCTCGGCAATGCCGCCCCTCTCGCCATCCGGCACGCCGGCCGCCTCCCGATCCTCCTGCCCGCGCTGCTCCAGGGTGTTCCACATGTGGGAGAGCAGGGTGGACTCGACCTCGTCCTCCGGCGAGGGGTAGACGTCGCCCGTCCCCCAGGAGGTCTCGGTCGAGCGGCGGGCGCTCAGGGCGAGGGTTTCGGTGCGCATCAGGGTGGTGACCACGCGCGAGAGCGGCTGGCAGTCGACCGTCGGCTGCGGCGGCTGCGGCGGCTGGGGCGCCCGCGGATTGCCGAGCCCGGCGCAGATCTCCTCGGAGATGGCGAGGAGGTCGTCGCGGTACTGGCCGAGGTACGGGCTCAAGGGATCGTTCGTCTCCAGCCGGACGGGGTCCAAGAAGCGCACCCCGAGCTCCTTGGCCCAGGCCCAGAGGTCGCGCAGGCGGGACGGGCCGTCGAGCACGCACTGCACGGTCAACCGCTCGGTCTGCCCAAGGAGCAGCCGCACCCCCTTCTCTGCCAGCTTCCAGGCGTGGGCCCCCTCTACCGGCGCGCCGGTCTCGACGCCTGCGACGCTCGCGAAGTTGCCGCAGTGGAGGCGGACGTGAAAGGGGTAGTCGGCGAGGAAGGCCGCCACGGCCGGCGTCACCACCCAGGAGTCGAGCGACAGCTCGTAACGGACCTCCTGCCGGTTGAGGGCCGCCCGCCGGTTCGCCTCGACGACGATCCCTTCGAGCATCTGGGTGGCCGGGAAGGCCCCTCCCCAGGAGAGGCGGAGAATGACCCGCGCCGCCCCCAGGCTCTGCTTGAAGATGAAGTCCAGGGCGGAGAGGGCGCTGTCGAGCGCCGGGTTGTCGATCCGGGCATGGACCTCGCCGCCCCGCCTGAAGACCAGGCCGAGGCTCCACCAGCTGGCCATGACGAGCGGCGCCTCCGACTCCTCGTATCCCGACCACCCCTCGGCGGTCAGCAGGTCCTCGGAGAGCATCCAGCCGAGGAGCGACTCGTCGAGGTCGCCGGTGTCGAGCGTCGTTCCCACGTGGAGCTGCAGCTCTTCCGGCACGTCGAGCACCGCCGCCCGCTCCAGGTCGTAGATCAGGGTGCACGAGCCGTCCGCTTCGAGCAGCGGGTAGAGGCTCCTCATCCGCAGCGCCCCAGGCATGGCCATGGTCAAAATATTCATCTCTGATCCCTTCTATAGATAGGTGCTCGATCCAAGCTATCTATTTCGAGCTAAACGATCTATCGGTCGCGCTCATAATCATGGTTGCCGCTGGGGGGGGTCTTGGGGACAACTTTTTTCCACAATCTTCCCGCAGCCGTCAGGAAAGAAATTCGCTTGGAATAAGACAATTCGAAGGCGTGCCGAAACGCTTGCCGAAAGCGAGGGGGGCGCACCGGGCACCCCCCTCTCCTCACGAGATCATTCGGCGGACGTGGCGGGGGTGCCCGAGCTGGCCGAGCTGGCCGAGATTGCAGAGGTGCCGGGCTTCAGCCAGCGGTCCAGCCAGCCGAGCACGGTCTCGTGCCAGAGGAGGGCGTTGGCGGGCTTGAGCACGAAGTGGTTCTCGTCCGGGAAGTAGAGGAAGCGGCTGGGGATCCCCCGCCGCTGCAGGGCGGTGAAGGCGCCCAACCCCTGGGTAATCGGGATGCGGAAGTCGAGCCCGCCCTGGACGATCAGCATGGGGGTCTTCCAGCGCTCGACGAACTGGGCGGGGTTCCAGCGCTCGTAGGACTCCGGGTTCGTCCAGTATGGCCCCCCCATCTCCCACTCCGGAAACCACAGCTCCTCGGTCGCGTAGTACATCATCCGCTGATCGAAGATGCCGTCGTGGGTGACCAGGCAGCGGAAGCGGTCGGGCCAGTGGCCGGCGATCCAGTTGGTCATGAAGCCGCCGTAGGAGGCGCCCAGGGCGCCGACCCGGTCGCCGTCCATCCAGGGGTGGGCGGCGAGCGCGGCGGCGAGCCCCTTCTGCAGGTCCTCGAGCGGCCAGTCGCCCCAGTGACCGCGGATGGCATCGGTGAAGGCCTGGCCGTAGCCGGTCGAGCCGTGGAAGTCGATCTCCACCACGGCGTAGCCCGCCCCGGCGTAGATCTGGGGGTTCCAGCGGTAGTGGAACTCGTCGTGGAACGATCCCTGCGGACCGCCGTGGATGAGGAGGGCCACGGGGTAGCGCTTGCCGGCGTCGAAGCCCACCGGCTTGACGACGAAGCCATGCACGGTGTCGCCCTGGGCGCCGGTGAACTGGAAGGGCTGCGGCTCGCCCATGCGGACGGCGGCGACCTCGGCGCGGTTGAGGTCGGTGATCTTCCTCAAATCCGAGCCGTCCGGGCGCGCGGTGTAGAGGTCGGTCGGATGGCGCAGGTCGTCGAGGCCGAAGACCAGCCGGGGATGGGGACCATGGGCCCAGGAGGGGCTGTGGACCGAGCCCTGGCGGACGACCGTCTGCACCTTCCCGGTCGCCACGTCGACGGCGAAGAGGGCGGCGTGGCCGACGTCCATCGCCGTGCAGTAGAGGGTCTTGCCGTCGGGCGAGAAGAAGAGCTCGCCGGGCGAGCGGTCCCATGCCTCGGTCAGCACCCGGGAACGCCCGTCGGCGAGCGAGTGGAGGACGATCCGGAAGCGGTCGGCCTCGAAGCCGGGGCGAGTCATGGCAAGGTAGGCCAGGGTCTTGCCGTCGGGCGAGAAGAGCGGCTGGGCGTCCCAGGCGAGGTTCGCCGCGGTCAGGTTCTTGGGGGTCGCCGAGGCATTGCCGCCGTCGATCGGCACCTGGTAGAGGTCGAAGTTGGTCGACCAGGGCTCCTCGCGGCCGGCGGTGCGCGCCGTGTAGATGACGCTCCGGCCGTCGGGGGCAATGGCGTACTCCTCGGCGCCGCCGTCGGGCTTCGACGGCACGTCGGCGTCGAGCCCGCGGGTGAGGTCGACCGGCTCGCCACCGCCCTCGATCGCCACCGCGAAGAGATGCGAGCGGGTGCCGTTCGACCAGGTGTCCCAGTGACGGACGAAGAGCTGGTCGTAGAGCTGGCCGCTGGGCTGGCCCTTGGCCGCCCGGCGGTCGAGCCGCTCTTTGGTGCAGGCGAGGTTCGGGCAGTCGACGAAGACCTCCAGGCTGACCACCAGGTGCCGGCCGTCCGGCGCCAGCCGGTAGCTGCCGACGTCGAGCGGCAGGTGGGTCACCTGGACCGGCGGGGCGGCCGCGGTGGCCACCGCGACGCCGTCGAGGCGCCAGACCTGAGAGGAGCCGGAGCGGCTGGAGAGGAAGTAGAGGCTCTTGCCGTCCGCCGACCAGCGCGGGCTGTTCTCCGAGGAGTCCCCGTCGGTGAGCGGAGTGAGGTCGCCGCCGTCGAGGCCCACCCGCACGAGGTGACTCCGCCCCTTGTTGGCGGCGAAGTCGGTGCTCCGCAGCACGAAGACGACCTGGTCGCCCTGCGGCGAGGGCTGCGGGTCGCTCAGGCGGTGCATGGCTTGGAGGTCGTGGGCGGTGAAGGGGTGCGGCTCAACGGCATTGGCGGCATCGGCGGCATTGGCAATGGCCGGGAGGGCGACGACCCCCGCGCAGACGAGCCAGGAGAGAGCGAAAATCAGCGTTCGCATCGGTCCTCCAGAGGAGAGGGGAGACGGCCGGGAGCGGCCGGTTGGCCGCCGATCATACCGGAGCTTCCGGGCGGTGGGCGTGGGGCGGCCGGGGGGGCGGGATCTTCGCCGCCGGACGGCGGCGGTAGACGGTGATCGAGCCTCCCTCTGCGGGCAGATCGAAGCGGGCGGCCGCCTCGTAGGCCGCGGCGAACCAGGGCCGGGTGACGATCGGCCGGGTCCCGCCGCGCCAGGTGAAGGTGTGGAAGACGAGAAAGGCGGTCGGCCGGGCGAGAAAGGCCCCGATCAGGTCGCCCTCGGCGGCATAGGGGACGGCGCGGGGGGTGACCAGCCCCATGAGATCCGAGACCGGTCGCCGGCTGGTGTAACCGAGGATGCCGATCTCCTCCAACGCCACGTCGTCGCCGGGAGCGGAGTGGTCGCGGATCCACTCCCCCGCCCGCGAGTAGGCGGCGAGCCGCCAATCGCCACTAGCGCCGCCGCGGAACCAGCGCCAGGTCCCCCAGAGCGGCAGGACGAGGAGGAGAATCCCGACGATCGCCCCGGCGAGCGCCAGGGGGCGCAGCCGCTCGCGCGCCGCCAGAAACCGGACGGCGGCGCCCACCGTGAAGGGCGCGCCCACCAGCACGGCGACGGCGGCCGGCACCGTGTACCAGAGGAAGAAGGGGACCCGGAGGAGGGTGTAGGCGGCGGCGAGGGCCAGGCCATTCAGAACGAGGAGACGGCCGGCGCGGCCCCCTCTCCAGAGGAGCGGGGCCAGGCCGAGAATCCCCAGGACCAGGAGGAGCCTGGCCCCGGGACCCTGGTAGCCCCTGAAGAGCTCCAGGGCGCTGCGCCAGAAGGCGACCCCCATCCGGGTGGCCGGCTCGAAGGCGGCGTAGGCGCGCTTGGCGGCCAGGGTGTTGGGGAGGAGGGTGCCGAAGGCGGCAAAGGCGGCGGCGCAGCCGGCGAGCATCACCGCTCCCGCCGCCGCGGCCCAGACCCAGGGGAGGCGTCGGCGCTCGCGGAGGAGGAGGAGGCCGAGGAGGGCGACCCCGAGGGCGGCGTCGGGCCGGCACCAGAAGGCGAGGCCGGCGACGATCCCGGCTGGTACCTCCCGGCGGGAACCGAGATCCCGGCGCCCGGCGAGCCGCGCCGAGGCGAGGAGCAGGAGGAGGGCGAAGAGAGGGCCGGAGCCCTGGGCGGTCCACAAATAGGGGGAGGTGAGGACCAGGGTGCCGCCGGCGATCCCCTCCGGCAGCCAGCCGCGCTCGGCGCTCTCTCGAAGGAGGAGGGCGGCGATCCCGTAGAGGGCGAGGGCCGAGAGAACGGTGCCGAGGAGGGGGATGGGCAGGCCGGTCAGCCGGTGGACGAGGGCGAGGAGCAGCCCTACCCCAGGGTCGGTGAGGCCGAAGACTCTCTCCCCTGGATTGAAGGTGAAGCCGAGGCCGTGGGCGAGGTTCCAGGCGTAGCGGTAGGTGACGTAGATGTCGTCGGTCGCCTTGCCGGCAAACCGCCAGGCCAGGAGGATTGCGATCGCGGCCCAGAGGGCGAGGGTGGTGGCGACCGGGCGTCGACCCCACCGGGCTTCCGGGGGCGGCTCCTTCGGGCGCTCCGCGCGGCCAGTCGCCGCCCCCGGAAGCCCGGCGGGGCCGACGCCGCTCAAGATCCACCTTTCGTGCGCTTGCAGGCGGGGTCGAGATCCCAGACTCGGAGCGACGGAGCCGACCAGGTGGGGTCGCCCCAGAGATCGGTCAGGCTCCCGGCCATCGCCTCCGCCTGGGTGCGGAGGGTCCGGCGGAGGTCGGGGCGCATCTCGCGCTCCCCCAGCCGGGCCTCCTCGGGAGCGACGATTTTATCCTCCTCGCGGGCGACGTGCAGGTGGACGGCGAGGAAGCGGGCGCCGCTCGCGCAGAACCCCTCGGGGCCGGGCGGCACCACGTTGGCGAGGGCGAGGGCGGGATCGAAGAGCAGCCGCTGGGGGCCGGAGACGAGCACCCTCCGGCCGTGGACCTCCTGGTAGAGATAGGGGGTGCGCAGGCCGGCGAAGGAGCTCCATGGGTACTCGACGACCGCGCCGCTCCCCCCTGTCTTGGCGATCTCCAGGTAAGGATAGGGGACCGCATCCGGAGCGAGCCGGGGCCGGGGCGCGTAGAAGCCCAGGAAGTCGTTGTGGTGCATGAAGGAGCTCGCCCAGAGCGCGCGGTCGGCGAGCGGCCCACGGGCGGCGAGGAGGAGGACGAAGAGGGCGGCGAGCCCTGCCTGGACGGCGGTGCCTCCCCTCCCCCAGCGCGTCAGGAAAGGCCACGGGAGCGCCATGGCACAGGCGACCCAGAGGAGCAGCAGTGGGAGGGCCGGGAGGAGATAGCGGTCGAGGATCAGGGGGTTGGCGAGCCCCAGTGGCGAGAGCAGCCGGATGCCGAGGAGCTGCACCCCGGCCAGGGTGAGGCTGTAGAGCCCGAGCCGGCGGTCGAAGGCGAGGAGCGCCGCAAGCCCGCCCAGGGCCGCCAGCCAGAAGAGGAGGGCGAAGAGAGGCGACGCCGTTCCCGCCTGGAGCTTCAGCACGTCGGCGATCGATTCCCAGGGGACCGTCTGCGCCTGGTGCTTCTCGGCGATCAGCTGGCCGAGCGACTCCCGGGCCGGCAGCAGGAAGGCGGCGAGGGCGAGGGCGAGCCCCCCGGCGAGAAAGGCGAGGTGCGAGAGCCGCCGGCCGCGCTCGGGTACGGGGTCCGTTTGAACCTGCGGGCGGTCTCCTTCGGGCGCTCCGCGCAGCCAGTCGTCCGTCCTTGGATTCAAACGGACCCCGGACCCGCGCTCCTCTCTCCTGCCCCAGAGGAGATCGCCAGCGGCGAAGAGGAACGGCGCGGCGACCATCGGGGCCGCCCCCAGGTGGAGCCAGACCGCGAGGCCGCCAGAAACGACGTAGGCGACGGCGAACGCCGGCTTTCCGGTCCGCCACCAGGCGGCGAAAGCCACCGCGGCGGCCAGGGCGCAGAGGGTCATCGGCAGGTAGGAGCGGGCGATCCGGCTGTAGAAGACGAGGAGCGGCGAGAGGGCGAGGAGCCAGGCGAAAACGATCGCCGCTCCCCGCGGCAGCCGGCGGAGCGCCGCGAGCGGCAGAAGGGCGAGGAGGAGGAGCCCGCAGACGATCGAGGGGGACCGGAAGCCCAGCTCCGAGAGCCGCACCCCGGAGCCGAGGAGCCCCTTGAAGAGGGCGGTCAGGGGGATGCAGTTGTCGCTCTCCTGATAGGTGGTGAGGATCGCCCCGAGCGGCAGCGACACCGCGGCGCGCACGGCGTGGATCTCGTCCCCGTCGAGCACCTGGGGCGCCAGATGGAAGAGGCGGAGGGCCGCTCCCACGGCGAACGGGGGCAGCAGCCAGAGGGCGGCGGAGCGGACGGAGGATGGGGGCAAGGAGAAGGTCAGATCGAGATCGAGCCCTTGCGGAAATCGGTCTTGCCGAGGAGCGCGTTGACCAGAACCGGGGTGCCGGCGCGGACGAGCCGGAGCGCCTCGTCGAGAACCGGGCGGATCTCCTCCGGGCGCTCGATCCGGAAACCCTGTCCGCCGTACCCCTCGGCCACCTTGTGGTAGTCGGTGCGGGCGAGGACCGTACCCACGTCGTCGCCCAGGACGTTCACCTGCTCGCGGGCGATCTGGGTCCAGCCGGCGTCGTTGCCGACCACGGCGAGGACCGGCAGGCCGTGGCGGGCGAAGGTGTCGAACTCGGCCAGGCTGTAGGCGGCCGAGCCGTCGCCGTAGAGCACCCAGACGTCGGCTTCCGGGCGGCAGAGCTTGGCCCCGAGAGCGAAGCCGCCACCCACCCCGAGGGTGCCGAAGACCCCCGGGTCGAGCCAGGAGAGCGGCCGGCGTGGGGAGACCGTGTAGGCGGCGGTGGCCACGAAGTCGCCGCCGTCGGCCACCAGCACGCTGTCGTCGGCGAGCGAGCGGTCGATCTCCCGGCAGAGATGGACCGGGTTGACGTACTCGGTCGGGAGCTTCGCCTCCTCGTCGATCGCCCGCTCGCGGGCCGTGTCGCGCTCGCGGAGGATCGCCGTCCACTCCACCCAGCGCTTCTGCCGCTCACTTCCCACCTCTTTCGCCAAGGCGGTGAGGAAGAGCCCGGCATCGGCCTGGATGCCCAGCTCCGGCTTGCGGTTGAGAGTCAGGTCGGCGGCGCTCCGGTTGACCGCGAGGAGCCGGGCCTGCCGGCCGATCTGGCGGCCGTATTCGAGCCGGAAGTCGGCGGGGATGCCGGCGAGGAGCACCAGGTCGGCCTCGCGGAGCGCCTCCTTGCGGCGGTGGCGCATCTGGAGCGGATGGCCGGCGCCCAAGAGACCGCGGGCGCCGCCGGCGAGATAGACCGGAACCCCGAGCGCCCCGAGGGCCGCGGCGAGGGCCGGGACCTCCCCCACCCGCAGCATCGCCTGGCTGCCGAGGACGATCACCGGCCGTTTCGCCCGGGCGAAGCGGGCGGCGGCCTGCCGCACCTCCGAGCGCTCCGGCGCCGGGTCGCTCTCCGCGACGGGCGGGGCCGGCGGCTTGCGATCGGCGCCGCGGAACACCCGGTCGGCGTGCCGGCGGAGGTAAAAGCGGAGGGCCCGGCCGGCGAGACCGCCGCCCCTGGCGCTCTCGCCGTACCACTGCCGCACCAGCGGCTCGTCGTAGAGCAGGTCGACCGGACACTCGACGAAGACCGGCCCGGGCACCCCCGAGCGGGCGACCTCGAAGGCGCGTTCGACCGCCGGGGCGAGATCGCGCACGGTGGCGACCGCCACCGCCTCCTTGACGTGCGGGCCGATGAGGGCGAGCTGGTCGATATCCTGGAGCGCCCCCCGGCCCTTGAGGAGAGTGGCCGCGGCACCCCCGAGGAGGACCACCGGCGACTGGGCGAGCTGGGCGTTCTTGATCGCCGTCAAAGTGTTGGTCACCCCCGGCCCGGCGGTGACCGCCGCCACTCCGGGGACGCCGGAGAGCCGGGCCACGGCGTCCGCGGCGAAGACCGCATCGGCCTCGTGCCGCACGTCGACGACCCGGATGCCGCGCCGCTTGGCCCCCACGAGAATCGGCGAGATGTGCCCGCCGCAGAGCGTGAAGAGGAAGGGCACCCCGCGCCGCGCGAGCACCTCCGCCACCCGATCCCCACCGTTCATGCCCTATCCTCCGGGGCGAGCTCGACGGGCTCGCCGCAGAGCCGGCAGTCGTGGGCGAGAGGGGTCTCTGGGCTCTTCATGGCTGGGCACCCTTCGGGGTCGGGGAGATTATAGCGGGGTGAGCCTTCCGGCTCGGCCTGCACGGCTCTGCTTCTTTGGCTTCCGGGGTTGCCCTCCGTCTCCTCAGCGTGTACTCTTATGCACATTCTGCAATAACTGGGTCGTCCTGCTACCTGCAATTACCGTCTCCGCGACGCACCCCTGGAGGTCGTATCTTTTGACCAGGAAAAATCTGCTCCGCGCCGCCCTCGTCCTTCTCCTCCCCCTCGTCCCCTCCCTCGTCACCCCAGCCGCCTCGGCCGCCCAGGCGCTCCCTCTCGACCAGACGATCGGCGGCTGCAACGGCATCGCGCCGCTCCGCACGATCCAGGCGAACTCTGCCAACTACAGCTCCTACGTCTCGACTCTCCAGCCCGGCGACCGCCTGCTGCTCGCCGCCGGTACCTACACTCAGGGGCTCTGGCTCCACAACTTGAACGGCCAGCCCGGGCGCTGCATCGCCGTCGAGGGGCCGGCGACCGGCGCCCCGGCGCTCTTTCTGGGGAGCAACAGCTTTAACACGGTGAGCCTGGAGAACGCGAGCTATCTCGCCGTCCGCAACCTGACTCTGGACGGCCAATCGAAGGCCGGCGACGGGGTGAAGGCCGAGGGGCCCTCGACCTACGCCCACCACATCACCGTCGAGCGGCTCCACATCAAGAACCACAACGCCACCTTGCAGACGGTGGGGATCTCGACCAAGTCGCCGGCCTGGAACTGGGTGGTGCGCTACAACACCGTCGAGAAGACCGGCACCGGCCTCTATTTCGGGATCTCCGACGGCAGCGTCGAGTTCGTCAACGGCCTGATCGAGCACAACCTGGTGCAGACCACCCAGACCTACAACATGGAGATCAAGCACCAGACCCGCCGGCGGACCGCCCTCGGCATTCCCGCCTCGGGGACGACGATCATCCGCTACAACGTCTGGGACAAGGAGGCGGGCTACGACTCCGGGAGCTGGAAGACCCCCAACGTCCTCGTCGGCCACTGGCCGCTCACCGGTCCGGGCGCGACCGACGTCTACCAGATCTACGGCAACGTCTTCTACCAGAACCCGGTCGAGGCCCTCTTCCAGGGGGAGGGCAACATCGCCCTCCACGACAACCTCTTCGTCAACCGCGCCGGCACGGCGATCCACATCCAGCCGCACAACGACAAACCGCGGCTGATCGAGATCTTCGACAACACGGTTGTAGCGACCGGCACCGGCATCCAGATCCTCGGCGGCGACCCGGCCTACCGCCAGCGGACCCAGGGCAACGCGGTCTTCGCCGCCACCCCGCTCGTGGGCGGCCAGCAGGTCGGGAACGTCCTCGGGAGCTATGCCGCGGCGACGACGGTCCTCTTGAACCCCATGGCCCCCCTGGGCCAGGTCAACCTCTACCCCAAGACCGGCGCCCTCCAGGCGAGCCCCTGGGACACCACCGGCCTGACCGGCTACCTCGACTGGAACCTCGATTTCAACGGCCTCGCCCGCCTCGCGACCTTCCGCGGCGCCTACTCCGGAGATACGACCAACCCGGGCTGGCAGGTCAGCCTGGCGGTCCGGCCGTAGGGGTCGGTCCTGGGTCCGCCTATGGAGACCCTCCGCCGCCAGGCCGAGCCCTGGCAGCGCGAGGCCTCCGAGGATCTCGCCGCAGGCCGGGGTCTCCCCAGGCCCTCGATCGCTGCGAGACCGCCGTCCGGCGGGTCTACGCCCATCCCGAGGAGGCCCTGCGCAAGATCCTCGCCGATCCCAAGGCGTTCGACCGCCTGGCGACCGGCGAGGCCCGCCGCCTATGGCGAGCTGCGCGGCCAGGGACAGTTCTACGGCAAAGACGCGGCGCGCGTCAGCGCCGAGCGCGAAATCCCCGGCTTGCGCTCAGCGATCTGGACCCACCGCGAGGCCGAGGCCAGCCTCAGGAGCCAACAGGCTGCGGTCGCCCGCGTCCAAGGCGGCCCGACCGAGATCAAGCTCCAGCTCGATCGGGTCACGGCAGCCCTGCGCCAGGTTGTGACCTACGCGCGGCAGCCCGAGCGGGCCTTGGAGATCGCCGTCCGGCAGACCAGCCGCGCCGCGGTCCAGACCGCCGTCTCGCTTCTCCCCTCCCCCCTCCAGCTACCGGTGCGCTTCGCCCTGCGGGCCGTCGAGCTGGCCCTTGGAATCGGCCGAGATCTCGGCCGCTAGACGGGCACTTTTCCCTCTCAACTTCTGTCCATGAGGCACCCGAATCGCACGAAGCCCACCTCAACCCGGGTGCGCCGAGAGTAGCCTGTCGATGGCCGCGGGCCAGATTGAGATTCGCGCCGTTTGCGTTCGGGGCCGCCCCGAAGATGGGCCGGCGCCGCCCCCCCGTCAGTACGGCCGCGCCGCAGTCTAAGCCGCCATCTCTCTCAGAGAGTATCTGTCCTCCCCCCATCCCCTTCCACCCGCCCGCCCAGGGGGGAGGGACGCTTCAGCGAGGACTCTTCTCAAGCCTGCTCTTTACGAGAGCGTTTGCTTGCGGAAGCTCTGCGGGACCAAGCGACGCGAAGCCTCTACCTATCATTCCAAGACTAACGAAGCACTAACTTCTAATAACTTCTAGCTTCGAGCTACGACGCCCGAGAACCGCCGGTAGAGCTCTTCGTACTCCCGGCCCTGTACATCCCAGGAGAAGTTCTGGGCCATCCCGTTCTGCATCAGCTTCGCCCAGCCCTCCCGGTCCTCGAACGCGACCAAAGCGTTCCTGAGAGCCCAGGCGAAGGCGTCGGGGTGGAGGTCGTCGAAGAGGAAGCCGGTGCCGCTGCCGGTCCAGGGGTTCCAGGGCTCGACCGTGTCGGCGAGACCGCCGGTCCGGCGGACGACGGGCGGAGTGCCGTAACGCAGGCTGTACATCTGGTTGAGCCCGCAGGGCTCGAAGCGCGAGGGCATGAGGAAGAGGTCGGCACCCGCCTCGATCCAGTGCGCCATCGGCTCGTTGTAGCCGCGGTAGAACGACGCCTTGCCGGGGAAGCTCCGCTTGAGCTCCTCGAAGAAGGTCTCGTACTGGCTCTCCCCGCTCCCCAGGACGACCAGGCGGACGTCGGCGTGGGCCAGAAGCTCGGGGAGTACCCCGAAGCAGAGGTCGAAGCCCTTCTGGGCGGTCAGCCGGGAGACGATCCCGAGGACCGGCGCCGCGGTCTCCTCTTCCAGACCCACCCCGGCGAGGAGCGCTCGCTTCATCTCCGCCTTGCCGCCCAGATCCGCGGCCGAGTAGTGGTGCGGCAGGTGCCGATCGGTCGCCGGGTCCCAGTCGTCGTAGTCGACCCCGTTGACGATGCCGATCAGCCGGTTGGCGCGGGCGCGGAGCAGCCCGTCGACCCCGAAGCCCTGCTCCGGGGTCTGGATCTCCCGGGCGAAAGTGCGGCTCACCGCCGTGATGGCGTCGGCGTGGAGCAGGCCGGTGCTCAAGAAATTGAGCTCGCCGGCGGCCAGCCGAGCCCCGTCCAGCCAGTGGAGATAGGGGGCGAGGTCGAGCTCCGGCACCAGGGAGCGGTCGATTCTCCCCTGGTAGGCCACGTTGTGGAGGGTGAGGACGGTCCGGGTGGCGTCGAAGAGCCGGTCCCAGCTGTAGAGGGTTTTTAAAAACAGCGGGGCGAGCGCCGTGTGCCAGTCGTGGCAGTGGACGACGTCCGGCGCCCAGGCCATCCGCTGGGCGCACTCGAACGCCGCCCGGGTGAGGAAGGCGAAGCGGAGCCAGTCGACCCGGTCCCCCTGGTAGATCCCCGGGGTCCCGTAGAGGGCCGGGCAGTCGATGAAATAGACGTCGACCGCGCTCCCCGGGAGTTTGGCGGTGCGGGCGGTGAAGGTGAACTGCCGCGAGCCGATCCGGAGCGGCACGTCGCGGATGAAGTCGACCGGCACGTACTTTTCCGGCTTTTCCGGCTGGGCCGCGAGCTGGCCGTACCAGGGGAGGAAGATGCGTACGTCGTGCCCGTCCCGGCCGAGGAAGCGGGAGAGGCCGGCCACCACGTCCCCCAGGCCGCCGGTCTTGGCGAACGGGGTGACCTCGGCGGCCACCTGGCAGACCCGGAGGGCCCGCACGGGCTAGATCACCGTCCCGGGCGGCAGGACGGCGTTCTTGGGGATCACGATGATCCCCTCCCGGATGGCGTAGTTGTCGGCGTCGGCGTTCTGGATGCCGTCGGCGTTGACCAGCTTGCAGCCGTCGCCGATCCGGGCGTTGAAGTCGAGGATGGCGTTCCGGATCTCGCAGTCCCGGCCGATCCCGAGGGCGACCTCGTGGCTGTCCGGGACGTCATTCTCCCAGGCGTTGGCACCCATGATCACCGAACGCTCGATGACCGAGCCCGAGCGGACCACGGCGCGGATGCCGATGATCGAGTCGGTCACCCGTTTCCCCGACAGGATGCTCCCCTCCGACAGGATCGAGTACTGGACGAAGCACTCGTTGACCTTGGTCCCGGGCAGGAAGCGCGGGTGGGTGTAGATCCGGAAGTTCGGATCGTAGAGGTTGATCGGCGGCAGCGGCAGGGTAAGGTCGAGGTTGGCCTGGTGGAAGCTCGGGATGGTGCCGATGTCGGTCCAGTAGCCCTCGTAGGGGTAGGCGTAGACCCGGTAGTCGGCGAGCGCCTGGGGGATGACCTCGCGGCCGAAGTCGATCGTCGAGCTCCCGATCAGGAGCTCCGTGAGCACCTCCGGCCGAAAGATATAGATCCCCATGCTGGCGAGGAGCGACCCCTGGGGCGCCGGAAACCCGAGGGCGGCCTGGGTCTGGTCGTCCAAGGCCAGGGCGTCGAGCTGTGCCGGGTCCTTCGGCTTCTCGACGAACTCGACGACCCGGCCCGAAGCGTCCAGCCGGAGGATGCCGAAGGCCGGTGCCTCTTCGCGGGTGACCGGCTTGACCGCGATCGTCAGGTCGGCCTTCCTCTGGCGGTGGGTGTGGACGAACTCGGTGATGTCCATCAAGTAGAGCTGGTCGCCGGAGAGGATCAGCACCTCCGGCGGGTTCTGCTCGAGGAGCCGGGGCAGGGTCTGGCGCACGGCGTCGGCCGTCCCCTGGTACCAGTCGCGGCGCTCGGTCGTCAGCTCGGCGGCCAGGATGTTGACGAAGCCGGAGGAGAAGGCGTCGAAACGGTAGGTCTGGGCAATGTGCCGGTGCAGGCTCGCGCTGTTGAACTGGGTGATGACGAAGATGCGGTCGATGCCGCCTTGCAGACTGTTGCTGATCGGGATGTCGATCAGCCGGAACTTCCCGCCCACCGGTACCGCCGGCTTCGCCCGATCGCGGGTCAGGGGCCACAACCGGCTGCCCTGCCCACCCCCGAGGATTGCCGTGACGACCTTTTCCACAACCACCTCCCCCTCGTTGCGGCGTATCTTAGCAGCCTTCTCCCGGCCCGCTTCAGCAGCTCTACGCGGCGTCAGTCAGCGGCGTCAGCGCAGCGGCCAGAAGAACGGCACCATCACCATGACGACGACCAGGAGCAGGAGCGAGAGCGGCGCCCCGACGACGATGAAGTCGCGGAAGCGGTACTTTCCGGGACCGTAGACGAGGAGGCAGGAGGGCTCGAACGGGGTGATGTAGGAGATCGAGGCGGCGAGGGTGACGACGATGGCGAAGGTGCGCGGCTGGACGTGGAGCTGGAGGGCGGTGGTGATCGCCACCGGCAGCACGACTAAAGCGGCGGCGGCGTTCGACATCGGCTGGGTGAGGAGCATGGTCAAGAGGGCGAAGCCGAGAAGAATGTAGGGCACGCCGAGCGGCGTCCCCCAGGCGACGATGAGCTTCGCCAGGTAGGCCGCGGTGCCGGAGCTCGCCATCACCGTGCCGAAGGCGGTCATCCCGGCGATCAGGATGAGGAGCCGCCAGTGGATGGCCTTGTACGCCTCCTCGGGGGTGATCAGCTTGGCGACCACGGTCGAGAGAGCGCCCAGGAGGAGGGCGACGGGGAGCGGCACCCAGCCGCTGCCCGCCGCCGCCACCGAAGCGGCGAAGATGCCGACCGCCAGGAGGCGCTGGCGCGGGGCGGCAGCGTGGTGGGCGGTCTCCTCCAGCACCCAGAGGTCGACGGAGCCGTCCGAGAGCTTCTCGAAGCTCAGGGCGTTCCCCTGGAGGAGGAGGACGTCGCCCACCCGGAGCGGCAGATAGCGGATCTTCGTCGGCAGCGCCTGGCCGCGCCGGTGGATGGCGATGACGGTGAGCCCGAAGCGGCGGCGGAAGTCGACATCTCGGAGGGTGCGGCCGACGAGCATCGACTGCGGCATGACGATCGCCTCGACGATCTTGAGCGCCCCTCCCCCGGCCAAGTCCATGTCACCGAACTTGCCGAGCTGGCCGAGGCTACCGAGGTGGAGGTCCGGCACGATCTCCAGTCCGCGGATGCGCTTGACCTCCAGGAGCCCCTCGCGCGAGGCCTTGACGATCAGCTGGTCCCCCTCCTCCAGGAGGGTGTCGGCCGCGGCGTACATCGCCTCCCGGCCGCGGTTGACGGCGAGCACGGTGAGCGCCGTCATGTGCAGATCGCGGATCGCCTGGCCGGCGAGCGGCGAGCCGGGGGTGACGACGACCTCCGAGAGGTACTCCCGGATGTTGTACTCCTCGGTGAAGCTCCCCTCGCCGGTCTCCGGCAACAGCCGCGGTCCGAAGAGGAGGAGGTAGAGGATGCCGACGGCGATCACCGCCAGGCCCACCGGCAGGAACTCGAAGAGCCCGATGGGGGCGAGACCCTGGCTCCGCATGTAGCCGCTCGCGGCGATGTTGGTCGAGGAGGAGAAGAGTAGGCAGGTCCCCCCCATCATCGAGGCGAAGGCGAACGGGATGAGGATCTGCCCCGGGCTGATCCGGGTCCGCTTGCAGAGACCGAGGACGGCGGGCAGGAAGACCGCGGTGGTCGTCGTGTTGTGCATGAAGGCGGCGACGAAGGAGGTCGCCGGCATGAGGCAGAGGAGGACTTTGGTCTTGCTGTTGCCGGCGATCCGCTGGATGGCGGTGCCGAAGCTGTCCATCACCCCGGTCTTGATGAGCGCTCCCGAGAGGACGAAGATCGAGCCCAGGACGATGACGATCTCTGAAGAGAAGCCGGAGAACGCCTCCTTCAAGGGCAGGAGCTTCAAGAGGACGAGCGCGCAGAGGAGAAAGAGGGTCGTGATGTCGACCGGGATCTTCTCGAGCGAAAAGGAGACGACGACCCCGGCCAGGAGGGCGAGGGTGAGGAAGATCGGGAGCGTCATGAAATCCCGCGGCTCACCGGTGCCCGGCTCACGGGTGCCCGGCTCACGGATGCCCTTTTGCACGCGCGCGGAGGGCCAGGGCCACCCCGGCGATCACCAGGGCCGTCCCGGCGACGATCCGGAGCGTCAGCGGCTCGGCGAGCCAGATCGTCCCCACCGCCACCGCGATCACCGGAATGATGTAGTTGATGAGCGACAAAGTCGTCGCCGGAAGGTGCGAGAGGAGCCAGAAGTAGAGGGTGAAGGAGACCGCCGAACCGACGAGGGCGAGGTAGAGGAGGGCGAGGAGAGCCGGCCGGTTGAAGACCAGGGACTGCCCGCGCTCCACCACGCCCGAGAGGCCGCCCATGACGAGGGCGGTGATCGCCATGGGGACGGCGGTGATCGACAGCGGGTGCACCGCCTTGCCCCAGCGCTTGACGAGGATCGCCCCGCACGCCGCGGCGAGCGGCGAGACGAGGCAGGCCGCCGCCGCCTTCCCCACGTGCGGCCCCCCCAGGCGGGCGAAGTCCTCGGAGAAGATCACCGCCACCCCGGCGAAGCCGACGAGGATGCCGAGCGAGCCCGCCCCGGTGAGCCGCTCGCCGGGAAGGAAGAAGTGCGCGAGGACGGCGATGAACAGGGGGAAGGTCGCGAAGAGCACCGCCGCCAGACCCGACGGCACCCACTGCTCGGCCCAGTAGAGGACGCCATAGGCGACACAGAAGGTGAGGGCGGCGTTGGCCAGCCACAGCCAGCGCTCGACGGGGTCGCGCCCCAGCCGGACTTTGAACAACGGGGTGAGGAGGAGGAGGACCGCCGCCCCGATCCCGAACCGCAGCGCTACCCCGGCGAACGGCGGGATGCCGTTGAGCCCGACCCGGATCGCCGCCCAGGTCGTCCCCCAGATGAGGACGAGGAGGGTGAGGCTCGCATAGGTGACGAGGCGGCTCGGACGCATGGCAAGCCCCACTCCCGACTCGGGCGCTACGGGTAGATCTTATACAGCATGCGGGGGTAGGGGATCGTCTCCCGGAGGTGCGGCAGGCCGCACATCCAGGCCACGAAGCGCTCGATCCCCATCCCGAAGCCGCTGTGCGGGAAGGCGCCGTACTTGCGGACGTCGAGGTACCACTGGAAGGCCTCGACCGGCAGGTCGTGCTGGCGGATCTTTTCGAGCAGCAGGTCGTGGTCGTGGATGCGCTGGCTGCCGCCGATGATCTCGCCGTAGCCTTCGGGCGCCAGGAGGTCCATCCCGAGGACCGTCTCCGGGTTCTCCGGGTCAGGCTGCATGTAGAAGGCCTTGAAGGCCTTGGGGAACCGGGTGACGAGCAGGGGCCGATCGAAGCGGTTGGCGAGGAGGGTCTCCTCGTCGCCCCCGAAGTCGTCCCCCCAGGCGATGGGGTTGCCCGCCTCGTTCAGGATCTGGATCGCCTCGGTGTAGGTGATCTTCGGGAAGGGCGGCACGATCTTCTCAAGCTTGGCGGTGTCGCGCTCGAGGATCTTGAGCTCCTCTTTCGCCCGCTCCAGAACCCGGCCGGTCAAGTAGACGACGAACTCCTGGGCGAGATCGCAGAGCCCCTCGAATTCGAGGAAGGCGACCTCCGGCTCGACCATCCAGAACTCCATCAAATGCCGGCGGGTCTTCGACTTCTCGGCCCGAAAGGTGGGGCCGAAGCAGTAGACCTTGCCGAGCGCCGCCGCCGCCGGTTCGAGGTAGAGCTGGCCGGACTGCGAGAGGTAGGCCTTGTCGCCGAAGTAGTCGGTCTCGAAGAGGGTCGAGGTCCCCTCGCAGGCGGCGGGGGTGAGGATCGGCGAGTCGACGAGGGTGAAATCCCGCTGGTAGAAGAAGTCGCGGATCGCCTGCTCGACCTCGCTCCGCACCCGGAGCGCGGCGCGCTGGCGGGAGGAGCGGAGCCAGAGATGGCGGTGCTCCATCAAAAACGCCGTGCCGTGCTCCTTGGGGGTGATCGGATAGTCGGTGGTGAGCGCGAGGACGGCGAAGCCGGTGAGCTGCACCTCGACCCCGCCCGGGGCCCGCTTGTCCTCCTTGACCGTCCCCCGGATGCGGACCGTCGACTCCTGGGCCGCCCGTTCGACCTCGGCCCACTCGGCCTCCGGGAGATCGGCGCGGCTCGCCACCGACTGCACGACGCCCCCCGTCGAGCGCACCTTGAGGAACGCGATCTTGCCGCTCGACCGCTTGTTGTCGATCCAGCCGGAGAGGGTGACCTCCTGGCCGATGTGCTGCGGCAGCTCGCGGATGGACTGGACGGAGATGGGCTCGCTCATGGGGGCCGGATTGTAGCCGATTTGAAGCGGCGGCGCCCTGGCCCTGGTCCGCCAACCTATCGCGGGGAGAGGAACTGCTCGACGTTCAGTCCGGCATGGCGAATCAGGCTACGGAGCGTCCCCTTCGCCACCTCTCGGTGATCGGGCACTGAGAGCGTCGCCATGGAGCCTTCCTTCGCCAAGATGATGTGACTGCCCCGCTGCCGGACCACAACCCAGCCGAATCTTTCGAAGATGCGAACGACGGCCTGTCCACTGAGGGCTGGGAGTGGAGGCACTAGGCCACGACCTCGACCTCGCGAGTCTCTATGGTGAGCGGCAGTCCCCGCTCCGCTCGGACCTCGAGACAGAGGCCGATGGCCTCGCGGATGTTCTCTAAGGCCTCATCCTTCGATTGCCCCTGGCTCACGCAACCCGGAATCGAAGGACACTCCACCACCCACGCCCCATCCTCATCTCGATCCAGAGTGACTTGAAACCGCATATAGCCTCCTTCCTGGACCTGTAAGTATAAGCCCCTGCGGGGTATCGCTCGCCGAGCTCCATTCCGCGGAGACTACCTCCGCCGCTCCCAGACCTCGAACCGGTAGGGATGGGGGAATCCCTCCGTGGCCGGCCGCCTCTCTTCCTCGACGAGGTGCCAGGTGTCCGGGTCGAGCTCCGGGAAGAAGGCGTCCCCGGGGAAATCCGCCTCGATCCGGGTCAGGTGGAGCCGCTCGGCCCGGTCGAGGGCCTGGCGGTAGATCTCGGCGCCTCCCGCGATCCAGACGTTGCCCTCCCCTGCCCGCTCCAGGGCTTCGTCGATCGAGCCGGCCACGAGCACCCCCTCGGGGGCGTAGCCGGGCTGGCGGGAGACCACCACCGTCGTCCGGCCCGGGAGGGGCCGGCCGATCGACTCGTAGGTCTTCCTCCCGAGGAGGAGCGTCCCCCCCATGGTCAGCCGCTTGAAGCGGGCGAGGTCCTCCGGCAGGCGCCAGGGGAGGCGGTCACCGTCGCCGATGACCCGGTTCGCCGCCATCGCCGCGATCGCCGAAATGGCGAGGAGCGTCATACGGCGATCGGGGCCTTGATCGCGGGCCAGGGGTCGTAGCCGGAGAAGGTGATGTCCTCGTAGCGGAAGTCGAAGATCGACTTCACCTCGGGGTTGAGCTGCACCCGAGGCAGCGGCCGGGGCTCGCGGGTGAGCTGGAGCCGCGCCTGCTCCAGGTGGTTGCTGTAGAGGTGTGCGTCGCCCAAGGTGTGGATGAATTCCGCCGCTTCGAGCCCCGTCACCTGGGCCACCATGAGGGTCAACAGGGCGTAGGAGGCGATGTTGAAGGGGACCCCCAGGAAGACGTCGGCGCTCCGCTGATAGAGCTGGCAGGAGAGACGGCCCTCGGCCACCCAGAACTGGAAGAGGGCATGGCAGGGGGGGAGGCGCATGCGGTCGATCTCGGCGACGTTCCAGGCCGAGACGATGTGCCGGCGGGAGTCGGGATCGCGCTTGATCCCCTCGACGACCCTGGCGATCTGGTCGACCGAGCCGCCACCGGGGAGCGGCCAGGAGCGCCACTGCGAGCCGTAGACCGGCCCCAGGTCGCCGTTCTCGTCGGCCCACTCGTCCCAGATCTTCACCCCGTTCTCCTGGAGCGGCCGGACGTTGGTGCTCCCGGTGAGGAACCAGAGCAGCTCGTGGACGATCGAGCGGACGTGGAGCCTCTTGGTGGTGAGGAGCGGGAAGCCCTGCCGGAGGTCGAAGCGCATCTGGTAGCCGAACACCGAGAGCGTCCCGGTGCCGGTCCGGTCGCCCTTCGAGACCCCGTTGCCGAGGACGTGCTCCAGGAGATCGAGGTATTGCCTCATGAGGATGGAGTGGCTACAGTCCCGCGCCGTGCCTATCATTCTATATGGCGTGCGCCTCCGCCGCACTCGCCGCGTCCCCAGTCTCGGTAGGGCCCTCGCTCTGACCCTCGGCCTGGCGCTCGGCCTGGTCGCCTGCGACCGGGCGAAAGCCGGCCGGAGCGCTCCGGCGGCCCTCCCCGTCACCCGTGCCGATCAGCCGGTCTCCCAGGTGCGGGTCTTCCTCATCTCCCCTGGGGACCAGGGCCATTCCGGGACCAAAGTTGGATGCGGCGACAGCGCGGTGCCGGTCGAGGTCGCCCTCCCCCGCCGGGAGCTGGGTCTTCCCGGGGCGCTCCACGCCCTCCTCGCCTTGAGAGAGCGCTACCAGGAGCCCTCCGGTCTCTCCAACCCTCTCTACAGCTCCGCCCTGGAGCTGGTGCGCATCGAACGCCAGGGGGAGGAGGCGCGGATCTATCTCAAGGGCTACCTGGAGTTGGGGGACGGTTGTGACAACCCCCGCATCCTCGCCGAGCTTCAGGAGACCGCCCGCCAGTTCTCGGACGTCACCCGGGTCCAGTTTTTCCTCGACGACCGCCCCCTCCCCGAGATTCTCTCCGGCAAAGGCTGAAACGAGAAGTGAAGCGGGCGCTCGGGTACCCTCTTGACGGGTCGGAGCTCCTGGTGCTGGGATAGGGGTATGACCCCCCCGCATCCGACCCGATTCGAAAGCGCCGACCCCATCCTCCGGGTCGAGGACATGGCGGCCGCCGTGCGGTACTACGCCGAGGTGCTCGGCTTCCAGCCGGTGAGCTGGGGCAATGACGACTTCACCTCGGTCCGGCGGGACCGCGCCGGCATCTACCTGGCCCGGGGCGATCAGGGCCACACCGGCAGTTGGGCGTGGATCGGCGTCGAGGACGCCGAGGAGCTCTATGCGGAGCTTCAGGCCAAGGGCGCCAGGATTCGACACCCGCCGAGGAATTACCCCTGGGCCCTGGAGTTCCATGTCGAGGATCTGGACGGCAACGTCCTGCGGATGGGCTCGGACGCGAAAAGGGATCGGCCTTACGACGCCTGGATGCCCTAGAAGGCTCGGTGCTATCCTCGGACCTGCGAGCTTTCCCTTTCGAAGGAGGTCCGGATGTCCACGTCCCGCCTCGTCCTCCTGGCCAGCCTCCTCCTCGTCGCGCCGGGCGCCTCGTCCCTCCCTGCCCAGGCCCCCCCCTCCCCGGCCGACGCCTTCAGCGAGCGGGTGGAGGTCCACGTCGTCGACGTCGACGTCTATGTCGTCGACAAGCACGGCAATCCCGTCCCCGATCTCAAGAAGGAGGAGTTCGAGGTTTTCGAGGACGGCAAGCCGGTGCCGATCGTCAACTTCTATGCCGTCTCGGGGAAGCCCGTCCGGGGGACGCCCCCCGCCGCCACCCCCGCGCCCGCACCCCAGGCGGCCCCGGAGCCTGCCGCCCCGCCCTCTCCCTCCGCCGAGAGCCAGCGGCTCCATCTCGTCGTCTACGTCGACAACTGGAACCTGACCCCCGTCCACCGCAACCGGGTCCTCCGCCAGCTCCGCGGCTTCCTCACCGACCGGCTCGGTCCCGAGGACCAGGTGATGCTGGTGACCTACGACCGGGCGCTCCACGTCCGTCACCCCTTCACCCCGGTCGCCCAGGCGCTAGAGGCGGACCTCGCCGCGATCGAGAAGATGCCGGCCAACGGCATCCAGGCCGCCTCCGAGCGCCGGCAGCTCTTCCAGCTCCTCGAGGAGGAGCAAGAGGTCCCCTGCGACGCCAAGGCGAGGATGGTCGACGCCTATGTCCAGTCCCGCTACAACGACGAGTCGATCCGCCTCCACGCTTTAGGTGCCCTCATCGCCTCGCTCGCCGGGATCGATGGGCGGAAAGCCGTCCTCTATGTGAGCGACGGCCTCTCTCTGCTGCCCGGCGACGAGGCGATCCAGCTCTTCAAGCAGGTCTGCGCCGGGAGCGTCCTCCCGCCTCGCGATCTCGCCGCAGCGCTGCACCGGCTGTCCGACGACGCCAACGCCCGCCGGGTAACCCTCCATACCCTGGAGGCGACGGGCATCCCGCCGCCGCCTTCGTCGTCGGTCGAGAACGCGGGCGAGGCGTTGCCGAGCAGCCTCGAGTTCTTCGAGCGCTCGAACCACCAGGACGGGCTCTTCGACCTGGCGAGCGAAACCGGCGGCCGGGCGATCCTCCAGGCCAACGACTTCACCGGACCCCTGGTCCGGGTGGCGGAGGACCTCCACACCTACTACTCTCTGGGCTACACCCCTGCCCATCAGGGGGACGGCCGCGAGCACACCATCAAAGTGAAAGTGAAGCGCTCCGGGGTCACCGTCCGCCACCGCCAGACCTACCGCGACCAGCCGGCCGCCGAGCGCCAGGAGGACCGCCTGATGGCGGCGCTCCTCCACGGCACCGGAACCAACCCGCTCGGCGCCGTCCTGGAGATAGGGCTCCCGGCCGCGGGCGGCAAGAAGACCTACCTCGTCCCAATGCGAGTGAAGCTCCCCCTGGAAAACCTCGTCTTCCTCCCCGCGGCGGGCTTCTCCGAAGCGCACTTGAGCATCCTCGTCGTCGCCCGCGACGACCAGGGCCGCACCACCCCCGTGCGCCACGTCACCGTCCCCATCCGCCTCCCCCCGGCCCAACCGGAAGGCGCCAGCGGCCAGCTCTACGTCTACGAGTTCAAGATCGAGCTGGAGAAAGGCGGCCACACCGTCGCTGTCGGCATCGAGGACACGGCGGCGGCGAGCACTTCGATGCTCAACGGGCGGGTGGAGGTGAAGGGGTAGGGGTGCTGCACATCACACCCCGCCCTCCACACCAGCCTATCGGTAAAGATGGCTCTGGCTAGTGCACATCACCCGATAGGCAAGTCGTGCAGCTCACGCAACAGTGCAGCTAAAGCACGCAGTGCACCCAGAGCCAGAGTCGGCCTTGACTCCACCACCCACTGCCTGGTCCAGGGTCTCAGGGCTGAGAGCCCTCACCGTTTCTTTGTTCAAGCTGAGCTTCTTGATACCTAACTTTTTCACTCTTCGCTCCTTTCGAGAATCCTTCTTTCGCATGGCTCTTCGGCCACGTACCTCTAAGAGCATGGCCGCGTGGAGTCTATCTCACGTGGTTGAGCTTCGACGACGAGCCCTGTCTCTGTGTGACGGAGCCCCTCGGATTCCTCGTCACGCTAGAAACCACCCGGGTAGAACAGCCTGTGAATGGCTTCGCGGGCACCGAGTACATCCAGCCGGGCGACGGCATAGTCTTCCGCCAGGAGTTCGTCGCTCAGATAAGGGTGGAACTTCTCTCGACGGAGGTTCGAGACGGTTCGCGCCAACTCGATTCCCGCGGGTGGCTTCTCATCAGCCAGGCGCCTCAGAAGCTTGTCGGCATCACGGAGGGCGACGAGGGAGCGGGGCGCCCGCCGCGCGGCTTCGCCTGGTTTCAATCCACGCCCCCGCACGGAGGGCGACGAAGAATACGACACGTACTCCCGGTCTTACACTATGTTTCAATCCACGCCCCCGCACGGAGGGCGACGCGAGCTCCAGTCGCAGCGAGCCTTACGCAGCGTGTTTCAATCCACGCCCCCGCACGGAGGGCGACAGCGCCAGCAGATCGCCCTCGCCGATCTCGTCCAGTTTCAATCCACGCCCCCGCACGGAGGGCGACCTCAGCCTGGCGAATACCAACATCGCGCACTACAAGTTTCAATCCACGCCCCCGCACGGAGGGCGACGCGAACGCCGACAACCGGCCGGCGATCTACGTCAAGTTTCAATCCACGCCCCCGCACGGAGGGCGACTACGGGGCGCCGACCGTATAGAGCCTGCGGGTCAAGTTTCAATCCACGCCCCCGCACGGAGGGCGACGGGCGACCGGTAGAGCGGGATGATCTCCTGCTGGTTTCAATCCACGCCCCCGCACGGAGGGCGACCCTTTTCGCGGGTCGCCGCCTGGTCGACGCCCGAGTTTCAATCCACGCCCCCGCACGGAGGGCGACTACCCGAGCCTGCTGGACCCCGGTGACTGGCAATGTTTCAATCCACGCCCCCGCACGGAGGGCGACTCGGCTTCAAAACGGCCGACATGATCGCGCTCGCGTTTCAATCCACGCCCCGCACGGAGGGCGACAAGAAGGCCGACCTCCAGCAGCAGGAGGCGATCCTGTTTCAATCCACGCCCCCGCACGGAGGGCGACGGCAGGAGAAGGGAAATAAGTACGTCCCTAAGTTGTTTCAATCCACGCCCCCGCACGGAGGGCGACAGGGCGTTGTCGACCCGCGCCCACCCGGGCGAGAGGTTTCAATCCACGCCCCCGCACGGAGGGCGACCGCTCGCCGACCATCGTCACTACCAACTTGAGCGAGTTTCAATCCACGCCCCCGCACGGAGGGCGACGAGCGGTTGCAGGAGATCAGCGAGGAAGACGCTGTTTCAATCCACGCCCCCGCACGGAGGGCGACGACGGGCTTGCCTTCGCTGTCCTTCTTGAGCTTGTTTCAATCCACGCCCCCGCACGGAGGGCGACGTGGACGAGCTGATTCTCCAGCTCGACGAAGTCCTCGTTTCAATCCACGCCCCCGCACGGAGGGCGACTCGAGTCGACCCGGGCCGGCCGGGCGACCAACTGGTTTCAATCCACGCCCCCGCACGGAGGGCGACGTCGGCGTACCCGTGCTCGCGACGGCGACCTCGTGGTTTCAATCCACGCCCCCGCACGGAGGGCGACGCGGTCTGTCGTGACCTCGGTCTGGGGCTTCGGCAGTTTCAATCCACGCCCCCGCACGGAGGGCGACTCCCAGGGCCGCAGGTGCCACAGCACCGGAACGGTGTTTCAATCCACGCCCCCGCACGGAGGGCGACGAGCCCGGACCCGAATCCCCGTCGAAGGCCGCGGAGTTTCAATCCACGCCCCCGCACGGAGGGCGACGAGGGGTTCCTCCGCGTCGGCGAAGACGGCAAGGTGTTTCAATCCACGCCCCCGCACGGAGGGCGACCCTCCCAGCCGGCCCGGCCGGCGCCGATCATCTCGGTTTCAATCCACGCCCCCGCACGGAGGGCGACCCTCCCAGCCGGCCCGGCCGGCGCCGATCATCTCGGTTTCAATCCACGCCCCCGCACGGAGGGCGACTCACTCTCCTGGCTGCCGCGGCTGCAGGACATGTTTCAATCCACGCCCCCGCACGGAGGGCGACGCTCCTGACCCTGATCGCCGCCGTCGTCCTCGGGTTGTTTCAATCCACGCCCCCGCACGGAGGGCGACAACCCTCCGCCGACCATGGGCATCCCGTTCGGGAGTTTCAATCCACGCCCCCGCACGGAGGGCGACTGTACACCCAGATGGGGTGCACGTTGTCCACGCGGTTTCAATCCACGCCCCCGCACGGAGGGCGACCTGAACGCTCGACCGCAAGAACAACTCCAGGCGGTTTCAATCCACGCCCCCGCACGGAGGGCGACGGCCAGGACTCCAAGGGCGAAGCCACGTCGACCTTGTTTCAATCCACGCCCCCGCACGGAGGGCGACCGCGATCGAGGCGGTCCTGCAAGCGGTCGGCGAGTTTCAATCCACGCCCCCGCACGGAGGGCGACTGATCGCTGGGAAAAAGCGGAGAAGCTCGCCGGACGTTTCAATCCACGCCCCCGCACGGAGGGCGACCGCGCCCGTACAAGCGGCGCGGGCTCAGTAGCTTAGCATGCCTCTGCCGCGAACCGGGGCGGCGGGTGCCCCGATTGGCCGGGCTGGGCTCAGGGGGTGCGAAGAAAACCTCGGTTCTGCAAGGCTTTGACGCTTCCGCGAACCTCACGGAGAGAGGCATGGGCACTTCCGGTTCGCGAAGAGCACGGCGTGCCCTGGTCAGGCGATCAGGGGGCCTTCAGGATCGAGCGCCGGCTTCGTGCCGTGATGCTCGACGCGGCCGCGCCATTGGCTGCCGAGGAAATAGAAGCGGAGGCTATCTTCGGTAGGGTCATACTCCGCCAGCAGCCGGAGGCGCAGCATCGTCCACCGCGTCGGATCGAGAACGCACTCGAAGACCGAGCCCTGCACGCGCTGGCCGTAGTCCAGGCAGGCTTGGGCGACTCGGCGCAGCCGCCGGCGCCCTTCCTTGCTCTTGGTGGAAACGTCGTAGCTGACGAGCACCATCATTGCCGAAACTCCCGAGCGCGCGAGCCGTCGGCCGCGAGGCTACTTCCAGAGGAAAGGAGGATAGCCGTCCAGATCGCCGCGGAGAGCGCGGGCGAGGAGCGCGGCCTGGAGATGAGGGAGCAGGCCGAGGGTGATCTTTTCGCCCAGGAAGGGATGGACGAGCTCCTCCTGCTTCTTCTTCTGGTAGGCTCCGATCACCGCCTTACGGGTCGCCTCATCCATCATCACGCCGCCCGACTCTCCCGGAGAAAAGCCGCTCGCTTTGATCTGCTTTAAATTGATCAGGGAGAGCGCCAGCCGATCGGCGAACGAGGGACGGAGCTCCTCCATGAGATCGAGCGCCAGACTCGGACGGCCCGAGCGGTCGCGGTGCAGGAAGCCGACCTGGGGATCGATCCCCACCGCCTCTAGAGCGGCGGTCACGTCATGCCGCAGCAGAGTGTAGAGAAAAGAGAGCAGTGCATTCAAGTTGTCCAACGGCGGTCGCCGGCTGCGGCCATGGAAGAAAAAGTCGCTCTTCTGCTGCGCGACCAGGTGATCGAAAACCTCGAAGTAGGCGCGGGCCGCGGCCCCTTCCGTCCCCCGCAGAGAGTCGAGCGGAACCCCGGCCTTCAACTCCGAAAGGTGCTGCCCCATCGCTACGACGGCAGCCGCCAAGGCCTCCGCGCCCGGCCCTTCCGGCCGGTCGCGGAGAGCCCGCAGGAGAACCGCCCGGCTGTTCGCCACCTTGGCGACCAGGAACGAGCGGGCGAGAGCGGCGGAGCCCTCCGGAGAATCGGCGCGGCGGTACTGCTCCCGTCGCAGCAGGACGTTGCCCGACGTGGCACCCTGAAGCCGAGCGAGAAAGCGGCCGTTCTCGGTGAGGAAGGAGACTCCCACGCCGCGCTCGCCGCAGAAGCCGAGGAGGAACGGGCTCGCCGAAACCTGGCCGAAGCAGACGATGCCGCCCAGGGTGTGGATGGGGATGCGCAGGCGGGTCTCCCTCTCGACCCGCACCAGAACGGCGTCCCCCTCCTTGCCGAGGTGGGCGCCCTGGGTGGTGACGAAAAGCGTATTCAAGTGGTGTTTCATGGCTCGGTCACGCCTCCCCGGCCGGGCCGAGCACGGTGTCGAGATAACGGCGGACCGAGCCGCCGAGAGCGTCGGGCATACAGATCTCCAGCAGCGAACAGTGGGTGCATTTCGGCTCTCGCCTCGCCCCGGGCGTGATCCCGGCGGCGATCAGCTCGTGCAGCCGGGCGGCGGAATCCGCCGTCAGGCGGCGCAGGACCGGATCGAAAGGGACCTCCAGGCGATGCCGGGTCTCCCCATAATAAAGGGCTCCGGCGGGGACCGGCACGGAGAGCATCTCCTCCAGACAGAGCGCCTGGGCACAGAGCTGAACCTCGTCGGCCCGGTGAAGCTTGGGATGGCCGCGCTTGTACTCGACGGGAAAAGGTTTCCATCGCCCGGGAAGACCCGGGAGGGCCGCACCCTCCCTGCCCTCCCCCGCTTCGCTCAAGCGATGGAACTCGACGCAGTCCGCCTTCCCCGAGAGGCCGAGGGCGAGGTTGCGAAGCGGGAGACCGCGGGCGATGTGCAGATCCCCGCGGCTCTCCCCCGGCCCGGAGTCGACCTTCTCGTGCAGGTGCCGGCCCTCGATCGTGAACGGGTTCTCCGCCCAGATCTGCTCCAGGTGGATGAGCGCGCACTGCCGGGCACAGAACAGCAGGTGCTGGAGGGCCGAAAGCGGCAGCAGCTCGTCCTCGGCGAACATCGCCGGTTTTATCGCAGCTCGAGGAGCGTCACGCCCTGGGGGACGCGGTCGCGATGGACGGTCACCTCGTAATCCCCGAAGCTCCGGGGAGCGTTGACGTCCTCCCGCTTTTTCACCTGGACGAGGTCGAAGAGATCATGCGCCGGAGCGCAGCCGAGCATGGCCTGGCGGCGGCGCTGGACCGGATCGCCGTCGGTGCCGTCGTGGCGGAAGACGTAGAGCGGCCGGTGGACCGTCATCACCCCCTTGCTGGCGGAGCGGTCGTGCTCGTACATGCCGAGGAGAGATTCCCAGAGGAGCGCCAGGTCCTCCGCGGAGAAACCGGTCCCCTGCGCCAGGTGGGCGCTGATAAAACCCTTGCCGAGGAAGAGACCGTAGGGGATGAGCGCTTTGCGACCCATGGTGCGGAGCTGGTCTTCCGGTTGCTCGGCCTCCCAGGCGGCGATCTCGGCGGAGGAGCCCGCCCCCTTGACGTCCTTGGCGACCGCCATCCGGGTCACCGAAAGGTCGAGCGCCAGGACCGGGTCGATCGAGCGCGCGAAGGCGATCTGCACCGGGCCCCGCACCTGGCCGGCGTTGGCACCAGTGCTCATCACGGCACCGAAGGCGCGCACGTCGAAAAAGTTCTGGCACATCCACTGCTTCGCCGCCTCCACCTTGGCCTTGCCTGCCCCCTTCTTGGCATCGGGGAGACCGCCGGTCTCCTCGTGAGCGCGGGCGATGGGGCGGTTCAGGTTGGTCGCGTGCTCGACGAAGATCGAATTCGGCATCTCGTTGCCGCGGGCGAGCTGGACGTAGTTGCGAATCCGGCGCTTCAGGGCGACGTCGGAGACTAGGCCCCGCATGTCCTGGGGATCGAGCCGCGGCGCGTTGCCGGCGTCGGGGTCGCCGTTGGGGTTGCCGTTCTCGCAGTCGAAGAGGAAGAGGAACTCGTAACGGTTCTCAATCGGCGTGGGCATGGTCGGTCTCCTGGGACGCGGAAGAAGGATCGGCGGCGACGGGCAGGGCCTCGGACCGCGGACGGGCGCGGTCGGCGGCGATCTGCTGGTAGTAGCCGAGGGCGAAGAGGGTCTGCTGCTCGAGAGAGAGCGCCGGGGGAACGCGGTCGTGGATACGGCTCCAGACCTCCGCGATCCGGCCCTCGTAGAAGCGCGCCAGGGGGCGCTCCAGCTTGTCGAGATGGAACTGGGCGGTGCGGGTGAGGCGCCCGAGGACGAGGGCGGGAGTGGTGCTCGCCGCAGCGTAGTAGCGCTGGACGACGCCGGCCCCGACATCGCCGAGCGCCCGGTACTGGAGGGCCGCAAAGAGCGCCATCAGCCGCCCGCAGTGGTATGCGGGGTCGGGGTGGTCTTCGTTCAAATAGGGTTGCATGGCACGGTCTCCTTGGCGCACGAGGAAGGCCCGGAGCAGGCCCATCCGGGCGTGATGGAAAGGTTCGTTCTGGAGAAGGTCGCTCCGCAAGCGCAGGAGCGCCTGCGCCAGGGCCTGGCGGGGGATCGGCTCGCAGCGCACGGCGGCCCGCCAGAGGCGCGCTTCGAGCGGGCCGGGGAGATTCTTGAGCTCGCGGACGAGAGCGGCGAGGACGGCCCGGATCTTCGGCGCCGGCGCCAGGCCCTGACCGTCGCGGCGGACGATCGAGAGGTCGTCGAACCAGGCGGTGACGTTCTCGACCAGCTCGGGGAAGGGGCCTTCGAGAACGTCGCGCACCATGACCCGGCCGGAGGCGCCGGAGAGCGTGAGGACGTGGTAACGGTTGGCGAGGAGACCCGGCCGCTGGCCGGAGCGGATTGCGGTCAGGAGCTCCCGGCCCTGCCGGCGGGCGTCGCGCTCCTGGTCGGCCTCGTCGGCGACGAGCCAGGGGAGAGGGTCTTCCTCGATCGGGAGAGCCGACTCGAACCAGTGGACGACCTTGGTACCGGCCAGGCGCTCGCCGGTCTCCCGGAGCAGGTGGTTCAAGGCGGCACGGTAGGCGGCGGCGATCTCCTCGGAGACCGGGGCGTTGGCCGACTGTACGAAGCCGTAGGAGCAGAACGACTCCTGCTTGAAGGAGGCGAGAGCGTCCCCCATGGGTAGACCGCCGACGTCGGAGAGGCCGTAGATCTTGGGCTGGGTGGGGGTGGCCGCGACCAGCTCTCCGCTCGCCAGACAGCGGACGAGCGCCGCCGGGCTGGCCGGAGCGACCGGGCCGGGCCGGGGCTTCTCCCCGCCCAGCGAACGCCGGAAGCCGCGCCACCAGTCGTGCCAGGCGTCGGACTCGACCGGGAAGTCGAGCGAAGACTCGGAGAGAGAGAACGTCACCCGCTCGGTCGGCTTGGCCTTCAAGGCGGTGAGGCGGGCCTTTATGGCGGCGAGGGAGTCGGGATCTTCGATCGCCATGGCGCAGGCCGCGAGCTCGGGGTAGACCGCCGACGCCTGGCGCAGGAGGCCGGCGAAATAGGCGTGCTTGGCGCGAACCTTCCCGTCCGGCTCGCCGTCCGCGAGCAAGGCGACGACGTCGGCCGAATCGACGAGGAAGGGCCGGCAGCCGGTGCCGCCGCGGCGGATCTCCGGCAGCGAGAGCTCCGGGCAGCGCGGGAAGGGCCGGCCCCGGTTGTGCTTCGCCGCGGTGTCGCCCAGCTCGACGACATCGAGAAAGGCCCCGTCGCGACCGCAGAGGATCGCCCAGCGGACGTCTTTGGGTGCGAAGCCGGGCTCGGTGACGAGGCCGGCGCGGCGCGCGTAGTCGACCAGCGAACCGAGCATCAGGCTCCCCCACCCGCTGCGGCCTTCAGGACCTCGGGGCTCGCGTAGTCCGGCACCGCGAGGACTCCCCCCGCGAGGCGCGCCCGGAAGAGGCTGACCGCCGGCCGGTCGTGCGCCGTGCCGGGCCGGGAGAGATCGAAGACGTCGTAGAGCATGAGCCCGAGGTCCTGGTCGAGGGCGAGCGGCCGCGGCTCGGCGGCGGTCCCGGGCTCGGCGAGCCGGAAGAAGGCGGGGAACTCCCGGCAGCCGAAGTAGGGCTGGTGGAAACACTTGCCGCGCTCGGCGCGGCGCCTGAACTGCGCTTCGAGAGCGGTCTGCCGGGCCTCTTGGCCGGGCCACGGCCGGATCTCGGCGTGGAGCCGGTAGCGGACGTCCTTCAGGGCCATCGTCTGCCGCTGGGTCCGCCCCTTCTCGTCCGTCCCCAGCAGATCGCGATCGCCGTCGGCCCAGAGGGGCTCGGGGGCGCTCTTGCCGGCCATCCAGGCGAGGACGGCGGCAGTGTTGACCTTCTCCTTGACCTCGTTGCGCCGCAGAGCGAGGAAGACGGGCGGGGCGAGGACCTCGATCTCCAGAATCTGCCAGCGGAACTCCGCTGGCTTGGCATAGATCGCGTCGAAGATCCCGCGTGCCGCAGACGGGGTCATGCACGGATAGCTGAAGCGCTCGACCTTGAGCTCCGGACGGCTGAAGCAGGCGAAGTCGCCCCAGACCTCGAGCGCTTGACGGCTTGGCATCATGGCTCTCCTCCTCCAATTCTCTTTCTATAGGATTAGACACGGTCTTTACGCGACCGGGTGAGCCCCGGCCCCGATCAGCCGATCAACAGCTCGTCGGCCTGCAAAAGCCCGAGGTCGCGGTCGTAGTGGCTCGGTTCGAGATAGACGAACCAGTCCTCCGATCCCTCCGGCCGCCCCGACGCTCCCCGGCCCAAGGGGGCGGGATCGAGGAACGCCCAGACGGGAGCGTTCCGGCCGGGCCGGTAGAGGCTCACCGAGTGTGGCCGGGCGCGGCGCACCCAGTCGGTGGTGAGCCGGCCGGCGTCCCGGAGCTCCTCGCGGAGCGCGGTGAAGGCGGCGAGGTCGTAGGGGACGAGGACGTTGATCGCATCCTGGTCGATCAGCCGGTAGAGCCCGGCGGTCGCCGCAAAATCGAGGGCTTCGATCGCTTCTCGGAGCTCGCGGGCCGGTCCCTTCTGCTCGTCGGCGTCGATCCCGGTCAGCCGATAGAGCATCCGGTAGTAGGTCCGGAAGAGCTCCGGCGACTGGAGATCCATGGCCTCCGCCCCGCGCTCCTTGAGCAGGGCGCGGGTGGCACCGGCGGCCTGGGCATAGCCGCCCGGCGGGTATTTCTCGTCGTCGGGCAGGAAGATCTTCACCTCGCCGCGCCCGGGCAGCCGGCCGTTGCGGTTGCAGCGGCCCGCCGCCTGGGCGATGGCCTCCAGGGGACCCAGGGCGCGATAGACGAAGGGGAAATCGAGGTCGACCCCGGCCTCGACGCACTGGGTGGCGAGGAGACGGCAGGGCTTAGGCGGCCGGGAATCGCCGGGGTCGAGCCGGCGCCGGACCTCGGCCAGCACCTGCTCGCGGTGGGCCGGGCAGAGGTTGGTCGAGAGGTGAAAGAGATCGGGAACCCCGCGTTCCGAGAGGGTCCGGGTGAGGTCCGCCGCGTGCCGCTTCAGGTTGACGATGGCGAGAACCTGCTCGTGTCCCGCCAGATCGTCGGCGAGCGCGCTCCAGGAGAGCGGCCGGTCCACCTCCCAGGTCTCCCGGGTCCGGCGGGCCCGGTCGAAGAGGCCGAGGCTCTCCGGCACCACCTCGCGGGGCGCCCAGCCGTTGGCGGCGAGCCCCTTAACCCGGGTGTCCAGGTGCTCGAACGCCGGCTGGGTGGCGGTCGAGAAAACGACGCTCGCTCCGAAGCGCTCCGCCAGCCGCGAGAGTGCCGCGAGCGTAGGAACGGCGAGCCAAGCGGGCAGCGTCTGCACCTCGTCGAAGAGGAGGAGACTGCCAGCCAACCGGTGGAGCTTGCGGCAGGCCCCAGGGCGGTTGGCGAAGAGCGATTCGAGGAGCTGCACGTTGGTCGTCAGGATGAGCGGAGCATCCCAGTTCTCGGTCAGCTGTCGCGCCCGGCGCCGGCTGGTGGCGACGTCGTCCGATTCTCCGGCACCCCCAGGCCTGTCGCCCCCCCGAGTCCCCGAGAGGCTGTGGTGCTCCAGGATGTAGCCCGCCCCGAAGACGGGCTCCAGGAGGTCGCGGTAGACCCTCGCCGTCTGCTCCAGGATGCTCAAATAGGGAATGGCGAGGACGATCCGGCGCAGCCCATGTTTCTGGGCGTGGCGCAGAGCGAAGGCCAGCATGGCGAGGGTTTTGCCGGAGCCAGTCGGCGCCGAGAGGGTGAAGAGACCCGGCCGGAGGTCGGCCGCCGCGACGCAGGCGGCGAGCAGATCGGCCCGGAGCGAGAGCACCTCGGGGGCGGCCCGGGCGCTCCGTCCGAGCGTCTCCATGTGCTCTTCGAGCCGCGCCAGGGCCTCGGCGGGCCGCAGGCCCTGACCTTCCTCGCGGAGGCGACGGCCGCCCGGCTCTTCGGCCTGGAAGTGGGCTTCCGTCTCGAGGAAATCGGCGTCCACCAGGGCCGAGAAGAGCATCCGGATGTCGAGCATCCCGGCTCCCCGGAGAGCCTGGCGGCTGAAGATCGAGCCGGCGAGGGCAGGGAGGATAAGGCCATCGGCCGCCAAGCGCTGGAGCAGGAGCTTGGGGTCACTCTCCGTCAGCCGCAACCCCAGGGGGTGACGCTCCCCCAGCGATCGGGGCGACAGCGCACGAAGCGAGAGGGCGTCGCCCTTCTGGAGCCCGACGTGGTGGCCCTGGATCGCCAGGGCGACGGCGAGGCCGGTCTCCCCCAGCTCGGTCAGGGCCGCCCAGGCGCCGAGCGACCAGTGGTCGAGGCCCGACACCTGACCTGCGAGGCGCTGGGTGAACAGGTCGCTGTACTTGCCCAGGTCATGGAGCAGGCCGGCGGCGCGGCCCTCGGCCGCCGAACCGAAGACGCCTGCATAGTCCGCCGCCCGGCAGGCCACGGCTCCGAGGTGGACCCGGAGCGGTTCCCAGTCCTCGCGCGAGGGCGCGGAGTGTGCGTAGTACATGGAGGACCTCCCGCTGGCATTCGCTAGGCCGCTCGGAGCATGGATGGCAGGATCTTCCTAGAGTAGCACGGCGAACGCGATCTCTCAGGAGAGCCGCCGGAAGCGAGAGGGAAGCGTCTGGAGGCCGTTCGGGGCCGTCCGGACGCCGTTTGGAAGCTCCCGGACGCCGTTCGGGGCCGTCCGCACACCGCTCGGAAGCCCCCGGACGTCGCTCGGAACCTCCCGCACGCCGCTCGGAAGCCCCCAGACGCCGTTCGGAACCTCCCGGACGCCGTTCGGAACCTCCCGGACGTCGTTCGGAACCTCCCGGACGTCGTCGAAAGTCTTCCGGAACCCGTCGAAAGTCTTCAGGAACTCGTGGAAAGTCCTTAGAAACTCATGGAAAGTCTTCAGGAACTCGTGAAAAGTCTTCGGGAAGTCGTGGAAAGTCCTCAGGAACTCGTAGAAAGTCTTCAGGAACCCGTGAAAAGTCTTCAGAACGTCGTGGAAAGTCTTTTAAAACCCGTGGAAAGTCCTCGGAAACCTGTCCGGGAGCTGCCAAAAGCTGTCCGGGAGTGAGGAAACTCGGTCCGGAGCGCTCAGGGCAGCGGTTTCCCCGGGACCAGGGCGCGCAGGAAGTCCTCGCAGGGGAGGCAGCGGATGCCGTCGAGGTCCAGGGTCTCCCGGCCACGGTAGAGGAGGCGCAGGGACGCTTCGGGATAGTCCTCCTCAAAGGCGCGGAGGCCCCGGAGGTCGGCGGGCCGGAGGTGGGCGGTGTGCTTCACCTCGATGGCCCAGAAGCCGTCCCGGCCATAGACGATGAAATCGACCTCGTTGCCCGACTTCGTGCGCCAGAAGCTGAGTTGGTAGGCTCCTCCCGAGTAGTCGATCCAGGCCCGCAGGTGCTGGGCGACCAACCCTTCGAGCGCCGGGCCGGCGATCTCCTCCGGCCGGTCGAGGGGACCGGCCGGACGGAGGGCGGCATAGACGCCGGTGTCGAACCAGAAGAACTTGGGATGCGAGCTCAAATGCCGCTGCGCGCGCTTGGTGAAGACCGGCACCCGGAACGAGAGCAGGAGGTCTTCGAGGATGCCCAGGTAGCTCTCGACCGTCTTCCGGCTCACCTGGCACTCGCGCGCCACCTCGGACACGTTGAGGACCGCGGCCTGGGAGAAGCTGACGACCTCCAGGAAGCGCGAGAAGTCGCCCACCTGGCGGACGAGGCCCTCCATCTGGACCTCCTCTCGCAAGTAGAGCCCGACGTACGCCTGAAGGGAGTCGGCCGGGTGCTCGGCGTCCCACACCAGCGGCACGAGCCCCTGCGTGAGGGCCGAATCCAGCCGGAAGCGAGCGCCGAGCTCGGCGGCCATGAAGGGGTGGAGCGAGCGCACCAGGGCCCGGCCGGCGAGGAGATTCACCCCGGCCCGCCGGAGCTTCCGGGCGCTGGAGCCGGTGAGGATGAAGCGCGGCCCGAGGCGCCGCTCGATCAGCTCGTGCACCACGTCGAGGAGCTCGGGGACCTTCTGGATCTCGTCGACGACGACGACCTCGCGGTCCGCGTTCCCGGCCACCACCTCGCGGAGCCGCTCCGGCCGAGCGGCGTACTGCCGCTGCGCCTCCGGCGCCAGGAGGTCGATCCACAGCGCGTCGGGGTGTTTGGCGCGCAGCCAGGTCGACTTGCCGGTGCCCCGAGGCCCGAAAAGGAAGTAGTGACTCGATGGTTCCTGGAAAAATCGCCCCAGCATCGCCATTCCTCCTTCCTTTTTGGCGGAAGGGATGCCAGATTGTAGCGTATACAGGGGCGAGGCGCCCCCCTCCTAACCTCCCCCCTGACCCAACCCACCCCCTCCCAGGGGGGAGGGACCCACCCTCTCCAAGTAGAGAGACGACATAGTCAAATCTACTATGACTGCCCCACTAGCGAGCTGCTTACGCCGGCACCGGCACCGCCGCCAGGCGCTCTTTCAGGTGGGCCACGATCTTCGGGCCGTGGTCCCGGGAGTTCTCGATGAAGATCAGGTCGGTCCGCCGGCCGGCCTGGAGGGTGCCGGCGACGTAGAGGCCGGGGACGTTCGACTCGCAGGTCTCCGGGTCGTGCTTGGGGATCAGGGTCTGGGGGTCGACCTCGATTGCGGAGCGGCGGAGGAGCTCGACGTCCGGCCGGTAGCCGATGAGGACGTAGGCGGCGTCGGCGGGGAGGATCTCGGGGCCGGTGGGGGTGCGCACCTCCACCCCGCGGGGGCCGAAGGCGGTCACCACGGTGTTCATCCGGGCCTGGATCGAGCCCTCGGCGATGCGGTTCTCGATGTCGGGCTTCAGCCAGTACTTGATCCCCGGGCGGAGCTCGGCGCCGCGGTGGACGAGGGTGACCCGGCCGCCATTTCTCCAGATCTCGAGCGCTGCCTCGGAGGCCGTGTTGCCGGCGCCGACGATCACCACGTCCTCCCCGAAGTGCGGATAGGGCTCCATGTAGCGCCGGTGCACCCAGGGGAGATCCTCCCCCGGCACGCCGAGCTGGTAGGGGTTCCCCCAGTAACCGGTCGCGAGAGCCACGGCACGCGCCCGGCGGACCCGCGGCTCGGCGCTCGCGTGCGGGGGGGCAGGCCGGGTGACTACCCGGAAGGTCTCGCCCTCCTTTTGCACCTCCAGCACCTCCTCGTGGAGGGCGAGCGGCACCTGGTAGCGCGCCACCACCGCCGCGTAGTAGGCCAGGGCGTCGCGGCGGGTCGGCTTGTCGTCGGGGGTCGCGAACGGGATGTCGGCGATCTCCAGCCGGTCCCGGGTGGTGAAGAACTGGAGGAAGGTCGGATACTCCTGGATCGCGGCCGTGAGCGGCCCGCGGTCGACCAGGAGCGTCGCGAGGCCCTTCCGGCGCGCCTCGGCGCCGATCGCGATGCCGGTGGGTCCGGCGCCCACTACCAGGATGTCGAGGGTTTCGTCTTTCATCGCCCCATCTCCTTGCGGGCAGGCACGGGGGCCTGCCCCTACAGTTTGATTCGGTACAGCGGGTCGACCGGCCCGATCCCACCCCCCAGGGGGTAGGCGGCGGCGATCGCCCCGGCCACATACTCTATCGCTCCCGCCACGGCCGCCGGCAAGGGCTCCCCCGCCGCCAACCGCGCCGCCAGGGCGGCGGCGAGGGTGCAGCCGGTGCCGTGGGTCGAACGGACGGCGAGCCGGGGATGGACGAAACGGTGCCAGGTCCCCCCGGCGAGCAGCAGGTCGACGACGTCCGGCCCCTCGTCTTCCGCTGCATGCCCGCCTTTGGCGAGCACCGCGAGGCCCCCGCCACCGCCGCCACCACCACCACCGAGCCGGGCGAGCGCCTCCGCCGCCCGCCGCCGCTCCGTTTCCGATGCAACCGGCAGGCCGGTGAGGCGGGCGAGCTCCGGGAGGTTGGGGGTGACGACGGTGGCGAGCGGCAGGAGATCGCGGACGAGCGCCGCGACAGCATCGTCCATAAGGAGCGGCGCTCCCCCCTTGGCGACCATCACCGGGTCGAGGACGACCGGGATCGGCCTCTCCCCTCCCCCGCCGCCGAGATGAACGCGGAGGCGGCCGGCCACGGCGCGGACGATCGCCGCGTCGCCCAGCATGCCGATTTTGATCGCGTCGGCACCGATATCGTCGAGCACGGCGTCGATCTGCGCCGCCACGATCTCCGGCGGCACCGGATGGACCGCGGTCACCCCGAACGTGTTCTGGACGGTGACCGCGGTCACCGCGCTCATCCCGTAGGCGCCGTGGGCGGCGAAGGCTTTGAGGTCGGCCTGGAGCCCGGCGCCACCGCCAGAGTCCGAGCCAGCGATCGTCAGGAGGCGCGGCGGGGTGCGGGGGTCTCTGGGCTCGCGGTTCACGCCGGGTGCGGGGCCGTCGCGGTGCGCCGGCGGGCGAACCAGAGCGCGGTGACGACGAGGAGGACGAGAATGCTGATCGCCTGGGCGAGGGTGAAGGGGCCGAGGAAGCGGTCGTCCTTGGCGCGCAGGATCTCGACCAGGAAGCGTTCGATGGCGAGGAGACCGAGGAGGGGGAGGGCCGTCGAGCCCGGCCCAGCGCTGCCTGGACCGGCGCTGCTGAGCCCGGCATTACCTAGCCCGGCATTACCTAGCCTGGCATTGCGCCGATCGGATGCCGCTTCGCGGCGCAGCAGCCGGACTCCGATCCACCAGATGACGAGGCAGGTGAGAGTCTCGTAGATCTGGGTCGGGTGGACGCGGACGAGGGCGCTGTCGGGGAGGTTCGCGGGGAGGGCGACGTGGAAGTTGTCGCGGAGCGAGCCGGCGGTCGTCGGCGGCAGGCCGACGGGGAAGGCGACGCCCCAGGGGAGCGAGGTCGGCCGGCCGTAGTCGTCCCCGACGAGGAAGCAGCCGATGCGGCCGACGGCGTAGCCCAGAGCGAGGGCGGGGGCCAGGGCGTCGGCCACCTGCCAGGCCGGCAGGTGCCGGTGGCGCATCGTGTAGAGGACGGCCGCGGCGCCGAGGATGAAGCCGCCGTACCAGACGAGGCCCGAGCGGTCGAGGAGCAGCCGCCAGCTGTGGTAGAGGATGGCGTAGTAGATCTTGGCGCCGACGATCCCGCCGACCCCGGCGGCGAAGACGAGGGCGGAGGCGTCCTCCTCGTCGCCGATCCCCTGGATGCGCATCCCCCAGCGGAGCTGGAGGTAGCTGCCGACGAAGGCGAAGACCAGCATGACGCCGAAGGGGCTGATCGAGAACGACCCGATGTGGAAGAGCTCTTGGATCATGGGGGCAGGTCTTCTGTCCTGGGATTGCGGGTTCTGGAGGCCGGGATGGGCCCCCGACGGCGGCGCAATGGTAGCAGAAGGCGGGGGCCGGCTCTGTTGGATCCTGCGGGCGGGCTCCTCCGGGCGCTTGCCCCCTGGAGTAGAATCCCCCCCTCCATGATCTCCGAGGTCACCCGGGACTGCTTCGCCCACCTGGCGGAGAAGGTCCGCCGGCTGGGCGCCGGCGGGCGCTGGCTCGTGCTGACCCACGACAACCCCGACCCCGATGCCTTAGCCTCGGCGCACATCCTGGCTCAGCTCCTCTCCCGGGCCTTCAAGCAGAGCGCCACCGCGGCCTACGGCGGCATCATCGGCAGGGCCGAGAACCGGGAGATGGTCCGCGCCCTGCGGCTCCCCTTCGTCCACGTCCGGACGCTGGACCTCGGCGAGTACGACCACTTCGCCCTCGTCGACACCCAGCCGCGGACCGGCAACAACCAGCTGCCGCCCCGGGTGGTGCCGGACGTCGTCATCGACCACCATCCGATGCGCAAGCCCACCGCGGCCACCCCCTACCACGACGTGCGGCCGGCCTACGGCGCCACCGCCACGATCCTCGCCGAGTATCTCCTCTCCTCCGGCATCCGCTCGACCCACGCGGTGGCGACGGCGCTCGTCTACGCCATCCGCTCGGAGACCCAGGACTTCGCGCGCGAGTACGCCGGGCACGACAAGGAGATCTACGACATCTTCTTCCCCCAGGCGAACCACCGGCTCCTCGCCCGCATCCAGACCCCGCGCCTCCCCTTCACCTACTTCAGCAACCTCCACGAGGCCCTGGAGAGCCTCGAGTCGGTCGACACCTTAGTCGTCTCGCACTTAGGCGCCGTCGAGCAGCCGGACATCATCCCCGAGATCGCCGATCTCCTCCTCCGCATGGAGGGAAAGACCTGGTCGCTCGCGACCGGCCTCTACAACGACCGCATCTATCTCTCAATCCGCACCACCAACCCCAGAGCCGACGCCGGAACCCTCATGCGCCGGCTCCTCGGCCGCCGCGGCAAGGGCGGCGGCCACGGCCGCACCGCCGGCGGCTGGATCGACGTCGGAAGGGTCCCGCCGGGGGACCGCCGCGCCGTCCAGCGCGAGGTGGCGGCGCGGCTCGCGGGGGAGCTCAAGAAGGAGCCGGGGAAGATGGTGAAGGTGGCTCTGGAGACCGGGCGGGGGAACGGCGGGGGGAGGGGCGAGGCGGGGTGAAGCGCGAGGGGGCGAGGAGTCGCCCGGAGATGAATCTCCGGGCTAGAAGCTACGCCGGATAAATCCGGCTTCGAAGCCTATCAGGGCTGCCGGCCCTCTTTGGCGCAACGGGGCCGCAGCTTTTCGATCGTGCTGACGACGTCCGGGGGGAGCTGCCGGCGCTCGGCGTCGAGCCCGAGCCCGGCCAGGTACTGATCGACATTCGGCTGGCAGGCGAGGAAGAGGAGCACGTTCTCCGGCCGGTAGGGCTTTTTGAGCTTCGGGAAGTCCTTGGGATCGGACTTGATCCGGCGGATCACCGAGGGATCGAGGGAGAGGTTGGCGGTCGGCGGCTGCCGGAGGAGCGAACGCTTCCCCTTGCCCGAGCGGGCCCAGTCGAAGGCGCGATAGAAGAAGGACGACGAGGTGTAGAGCTCGTCCTGCGAGAAACCGCGATAGAAGCTGGCGAACTTCTTATCGATTTCCAGGCCCTTCCCGACGGCCTCTTTGAGAATCCACTGGAACGCATCGTTGGCGAGCCCGTCGTGGACATAGCCGCCGCCGACGTTCGAGTGCACCCCCGGGAACCACCGCTGCTCCAGGGTCTGGCCGGGAGCGGCAGCGGTCCAGATCTCGGGCCGGAAATCGTAGCGCTCCTCGTCGATGCCCAGAGCCTGGCGGGCGTTCTTCACGCAGCGCGCCGGCTGGGCGGAGAGATAGAAGCTCTTGCTGACCACGGAGGTGCTCGTTCCGGTGGCCTTGAAGCGGGAGCCCAAGGCCATCACCGTGTCCCAGACGCCGAGGAACTGGACGTCGACGGCCTGAAAGGGGGCGAGCGGCGGCCGCGGCGCCCGCTCCTTGTTGATTCCGGCGACGATCTCCGCCCCTGAGCCCTTGCCCTGGGCGACGACGTAGGCGCGGAAGAGCCCCGGCAGGTAGTAGGCGTCCTCCTTTCTCGGCAGGCCGCCGGCCCAGTCCAGGAAGTGAGTCAGACCGCGGGCGGTCGCCGCCCCGCGGCTGAAACCGAAGATGAAGATCGAATCGCCCTCCTGGTGGTTCAAGACGAGAAAATTGAGCGCGTTCTCGATGTTGGACTCGAAACCGGCGCCCCAGACCCCCCCGAGATACTTGTCGGCCCGGTACAGCAGCCGGTTCGACGTCCCCGGATATTCGGCGAGCGAGCCGACGCCGATCTCGTAGTAGGCGAGCTGCTGGCGATTCTCCGGGTCCACCGGCAGCACGGACCGGCAGAGCTTGAGCACGTTGGTCGGTTTCAAGACCTTGGTGCCGTCGTCGCGCTTGTTCTCGTCGTAAGTGCTGTTCCAGGTGCCATCCAGGCAGAGAACGATGCGTTTGGCGGCCATGGTCGGTTTCGTCTCCAGAGCGGAATTCGCTTGGGCGAGGAGAGGCCGGGAGGGGAGGGCGAGGAGACAGCCCAGGGCGAGGGCAGCCTGCCAGGCACGAAACAGCGTCGGTCGGGGACGATCGCGGCACATGAGCTTAGGTTTACGTGAGAGTACTTGAGCGAAGCGAAAAGTGTCAAGGCGGCGGTGCAGAGAAGGTTTACTCCCGCGAAGCGCCCCCCCAAGGCCCCTTCAAAGTCGAATCTGGCGTCGCGGAGGCTTCTGTCGTAGGGGCACCCCCCTGTGGGTGCCCTCGGAGGGAGGGCGGCCACGGGGGCCGCCCCTACGCTCCAAGCCAAAAATTCTCGACTTTGCCGAGCCCCCTGTACCGTCACCGGGAAGACACCGGGACCGGCTCTTCCCTGCGATAGGATATGACGTCGAAACGAGACATTCACCCTGTAAGGAGGAGCGACCATGAGTGAAGAGCAGCCGGTGCTGGGCAAGTTCGTCTGGCGCGATCTGGTGACGACCGACATCGATCAGGCCATCGAGTTCTACGGCAGCCTCTTCGGCTGGACGATCAAAGGAGCCGACATGGGGCCGATGGGCACCTACAAGATGATCCACACCGCGGGCACCGAGCACGGCGGCTTCATGCAGCTCGACGCCAGCCATGGCGCGCCGCCGCACTGGGTCTCCTATTGCACCGTCCCCGACGTGGCCGCCGCCGTGGCGACCAGCGAGAAGCTCGGCGGGAAGACCCACATCCCGCCGACCGACATCCCGGGCATCGGAACCTTCGCCATGATCGAGGACCCGGAGGGCGCCGTGATCTCCCCCTTCAAGCCGCTCACCTGGGCCGGCGAGGGGATCACCCAGCCCTGGCCCGCCGGCACCTTCTGCTGGCAGGAGCTCCTGGCGATCGATCCCGAGGGGGAGGGGAAGTTCCACTCCGCAGTTTTCGGCTGGAAGATCGCCCCCATGGACATGGGCCCCATGGGCACCTACTATCTCTTCAAGCGCGACAATGAGAAGGACGGCGGCGGGATGCTCCAGAAGCCGGCGGAAAGCCCGGGCCCCTCATCGTGGTTCCCCTACGTCGCGGTCGAGAACACGAACGACAGCGCCGCCAGGATCGCGGAGCTCGGCGGCAAGATCTGGGTCCAGCCCAGGGACATCCCCAACGTCGGCCGCTTCGCCGTGGCGAGCGATCCCCAGGGCGCCCAGTTCGCCATCCTGGGGCCGTCGAGCTAAAAATCGCTAGATCCGCCGCCGGACGATCCGTTCGAGCGTCCGGCGGTCGAGGCGGACCTTGGCGACCGGCTGGCCGTCGCGGAGGAGGACGGGGACGACCTCCCCGAAGCGGGCCAGGAGGCGAGGCGAGGCGTCGACGTCCCGCGGCGTATACCCCTGCCCGTACTCCGGCAGCACCGCGTCCAGGAGGGCCGCCATCTCGTCGCACAGATGGCAGCCGGCGCGGGTCACCAGCTCGTAGCTCGCGAGGGGAACGGTCGGAACGGCGGGAGGGGGACGGCGGAAGAGCTTCACCCTCCCTGGCCTCCCTCCCCGCCAGAGCTCTCGGCCAGCATCCGCATGAGGCTCGCGAGGATCGCGGGGTCGGCGAGCACCCGCTGGACCGCCGGCGTCGCCATCAACTGTTGCATCTTCACCGGGTCCATCGCCGGGCTCCCGGTGCTCCCGGCAGGCGGCGCCGCCGGGGTCTTGCCCCCGGCGCGGTTGAAGAGATCCATCCCGGAGACCGGCGCCCCTCCCCCGATCTGCTTGAAGAGGTCCGAGAGGATGGCGAGCTCCGAGGTCGTCGTCCCGCCGGCAAAGGTGAAGCCCACGGAGATCGACGGCTCCAGGGTCTCCACCTCGTGGAACCAGTTCGAGGGGATGAACAGCGCCTCCCCCTGGCGGAGGGTGACTTCGAGCGCCACGGCGCGCCGGAACTCCGGGAAGGCGGCGAAATCGGGATGGTGGATGTCCACCCGGCTCTGGCGCTCGAAGTTGTCGAAGCCCGGGAAGAGCTCGCCGCGCAGGTAGAGGCGGTCGTACTGGGCGGGGTCGAAGAGGTGGACCGCTTTCGAGCCGCGGACCTGGCAGAGGAGGGTGTTGGGGAGGTCGTAGTGGAGCGGGGTGACGCAGCCTTGAGAGCTGATCCAGGTGCTGGTCGTCGAGACCGGGGTGGTCCCCAGGCAGTCCGGCGGGGCGACGTCCTTCTGGAGCTCCGGAAACGCCTCGAAGAGGTAGGACTTGCCGTAGATGTAGTAGGTCTCCCCGGGGGCGAGAATCGGCGGTCGCCGCGGACGGGAGTCGCCGTTGGTTTCCGGGACGCTGCGCTCGACGAATTCGCCGAAGGTCATGGCGACCTTGGTCATCGGGGCGGGCTCGGAGAGGTAGTCGGGATAGAGACCGTTGGCGGAGACGATCACCTCCCCCGCGTACTCCCCCAGGAACGAGGCGAGGTGATCCCACGACCAGCCGGAGAGGGCCGGCCAGCGCTCCATCACCCCCTGGACGATCACCGGCCGGTTGGCCGCCACATAGCCGCGGAGGAAGGCCTGCGGGGAGGGCTCCTCGATCCGCCCCACCTTCCCCTTGATCTCGAACGGGCGGAGCGCAGGGCTCCCGGGCTCTGGCGAATCGGCCGCTTCGGCCGAGCTAGGTTGCCGGCGAACTTTCCACGCCATGGTCAGTGCCCCTCCGCCGACGGCGTCTTCTCCCCCTCCGGGCTCGCCTTGTGCGGCGGTGCCGTGGGCAGCGGCTTTCTGGGGAACGGCTCAGGCCGCATGGCGGCGTCGTAGAGGAAGCTCGCGAGGACCACCGCGGACTGCATCAGATCCTTCCGGGAGACCCGGTCGTAGACGTCCAGGTTGGTGTGGTGGGTGCGGTTCGAGTAGTCCAGCTCGTCCTGGATGAACTGGAAGCCGGGGATGCCCACCTGGTCGAAGGAGATGTGGTCGGTGCTGTCGGTGCCGCGGAGGGTCACGGTGTCGGCACCCAGGTCGTGCAAGGGTTCGAGCCAGGCTGCAAAGAGGGGCCGCGCCGCGGCGTTCTCCTGGGCGTAGATGCCGCGGATCTTGCCGCCGCCGTTGTCGAGGTTGAAATAGGCCGAAAGCCGGGCGTGCTCGGGGAGCGGGGTGATCGGCCAGGTATCGTCCCGCAGATCGGCGGGGATCTCCTTCTGCTTCGGGTCGGTCACCGGCGGGCGGCTGGCGAAATGCGCCTTGACGTAGGCGATCGATCCCAGGAGGCCCTCCTCCTCGCCGGTCCAGAGGGCGACGCGGATGGTGCGCCGCGGCTTGACCCCGAGGGCTTTGAGGATGCGGACCGCCTCCATGACCACGGCGCAGCCGACGGCGTTGTCGGTCGCCCCGGTGCCGCTGTGCCAGGAGTCGAGATGGGCTCCCGCCATCACCACCTCGCCCCGGGGACCGCCGGTGCCGGGGATCTCGGCGATCGTGTCGTAGAGATTTTTGTCCTCGTCGTGGAAGCGGGCGGCGACGTCGACCTCCAGCTCGACCTTCTTCCCGGCGGCGAGGAGCCGCCTTAAGCTCTCGTAGCTCTCATGGGCCAGGATGACGCTGGGGATGCCGACGTTCTCGCCGGGCACCCAGGAGCCTCCCCCCGTCACCCGCAGGAGACCGTTGCCACGGGCGGAGACGGCGACCGCGGCGAGCGCCCCCTCCTGGCTCAAGAATTCGTTGGTCGCCTTCTGCAGCCGGTGGCGCCGGAGCGCCCGCTGCCGCCAGTCCTCGGTGTGCTCCCCCGGAATGTCGTACTGGGCGAGGTCGCCCAGCTCGGCCTGGGAGTAGCGGTGGATGGGCGCCACCTCCCCCTCCGAGGGCTCCGGCCGCCGCTCCGGGCGCGGGGTCTCGACCATCAGGAGAACCTTGCCGGCGAGCTTGCCCTTGTACTGCTCAAGGTCCTTCTCGCTGTCGATCTTCACCTCCACCAGCGCGCCGCGGACGGGGCCCGAGGTCCCCGGGGTCCATGCCTTGGGGAGCGCTGCCAGGGGAACCTCCCGCGGCGCCACCATGCGGAGGCTGGCGCGGCTGTACGACCAGCCCCGGCCGAAGGGATAGGCCTCCAGGTGGGCATTGGCGAGCCCCCAGGAGGCGAGCTGCTGCCGCGTCCATTCGCTCGCCTCCTTGGCCTGGGGAGAGCCGGTCAAGCGCGGGCCGATGACGTCGGTCAGCTGGAACAGGGTGTCCATCACCTGCGAGCGCTCGAACCCCTCGGCGCGGATGCGGGTGACCATGCCGAGGTCGACCGGCTCCGCAGCACCGGCCGGCGGCGCCGGGAAGGCGAGGAGAGTGAGCAGGGTGATGCCGGTGATGCCGGGGAGGAGCTTCGGCGACATTTCCACCTCTCAAGGAGCGTTGGCGAACACGGTCATTCTAGACCTCTTCGAGAGCGCAGCCGACGGTTTCCCGATCGTCGCGGCAACTTCACGGGATCTCTCCCTGGGTCTCCATAAAATATCCCAGGTTTGCTAAAGTGCGACCTCAACGACTCAAGGAGAAGAACGTATGAAGCAGTCGACCCGGACCGGTATTGCGCTCGTGGCGTCCGTTTGCGCGTGGTCTTTAGGTGCCGTCGCCGCGGAGGCGTCCGTCATCCAGCACGTCTTCGTGATCTCCATGGAGAACCACGACGGCTCGCAGATCTACGGCAACACGACCGATGCCCCCTACATCAACAACACCCTGATCCCGAGCTACGCCCATGCCACCAACTTCAACGACCCCCTGGCCCTGAGCATCCCCAGCGAGCCGCACTACGTGTGGATGGAGGCCGGTACCAACGCCTTCTCCGACACCACCTTCACGACCGACAACAACCCGTCGAGCTCGAACAGCACGAGCAGCACCGCCCACCTGGTGACCCAGATCAAGAACTCGCTCGGCGGCGCGACCTGGATCACCTACCAGGAGGGGCAGAACTCGACGACCGGCTCCTGCCCCATCGCCGGCAGCGGCTTCTACGCGCCCAAGCACGACCCCTTCATCTTCTTCAAGGACGTCTCCGGCAACCCGCCGTCGAAGACCAATTCCTACTGCATCGCCCACAGCAAGCCCTACAGCTCGTTCGCGGCGGATTTAACGGCCAACAACATCGCGAGCTACGTCTTCATCACCCCGAACCTCTGCAACGACATGCACGGCGCCACCGGCTGCCCGAACAGCAACACCATCCGCTCCGGGGACGACTGGCTGAAAGCGGAGCTGCCGCGCATCATCTCCTGGGCCAACATCCACTCCGGCGTCATCTTCCTCACCTGGGACGAGGGCAGCTCGACGAGCAAGATGCCCTTCCTCGCCATCGGCCCCGGGGTCAAGGCCAACTACACCGGCACGGTCTCCTACACCCACAGCTCGATCATCAAGTCGGTCGAGCGGATCCTCGGCCTGTCGTTCCTGTCGACGGTTTCGAGCAGCAACGACCTCGCCGACCTCTTCCAGGCCGGCTTCTTTCCCTAAAGCCGCGCCCTGACGCCCGGTTCCTCGCCCGTCTCACCGCCTCCAGGGTAGCCGTCCGTACGCCCCCTGGAGGCGGTTCACGCTATCATCCGCCTCCGGCGGACCTCCGGAGGGGACGCCGGCACTCCCGAACCATCACTGAAGCGAGGAGACCCGCGAGTCCATGGCGTCTGACATCGAAATCGCGCAACAGGCAAAGCTCGAACGCATCTCCAGGGTGGCCCTGGACAAGCTGGGAATCCCCGAGGCTCATCTAGAGCCTTATGGCCATTACAAGGCAAAAGTATCGCTCGACTACCTCGACAGTCTCGGGGACCGGCCGGACGGCAAGCTGATCCTGGTGACGGCGATGACGCCCACCCCGGCCGGCGAGGGGAAGACGACGACGACCGTGGGCCTGGGCGATGCCCTGAACCACATCGGCAAGAAGGCGGTGATCTGCCTCCGCGAGCCCTCCCTCGGGCCGGTCTTCGGCATGAAGGGCGGCGCTGCCGGCGGCGGCTTCGCCCAGGTCGTCCCCATGGAGGACATCAACCTCCACTTCACCGGTGACTTCAACGCCATCGCCCTCGCCAACAATCTCCTCGCCGCGCTCCTCGACAACCACATCCACCACGGCAACGAGCTCGGCGTCGACGTCCGGCGGATCACCTGGCGGCGGGTGATGGACATGAACGACCGGGCGCTCCGCGAGATCGTCGCCGGCCTGGGCGGGGTCGGGAACGGCTATCCGCGTTCGGACGGCTTCGACATCGTGGCGGCCTCCGAGGTGATGGCGATCCTCTGTCTCGCGACCTCGATCTCCGATCTTCGGGAGCGCCTGGGGAACATCATCGTGGCAACGACCCGCGACAGGAAGCCGGTCCGGGCCCGGGAGCTCGAAGCCCAGGGGGCCATGACCGTCCTCTTGAAAGACGCGTTCAAGCCCAACCTCGTGCAGACGCTCGAAAACAACCCCGCCTTCGTTCACGGTGGGCCGTTCGCCAACATCGCCCACGGCTGCAACTCGGTGATCGCCACCAGGACCGCCTTGAAGCTCGCCGACTACGTGGTCACCGAGGCCGGCTTCGGGGCCGACCTGGGAGGCGAGAAGTTCGTCGACATCAAGTGCCGCAAGGCGGGCTTGAAGCCGGCGGCGGCAGTGGTCGTCGCCACCGTCCGGGCGCTCAAGTACCACGGCGGCGGAAACTTGAAGACGATCACCCGGGAGGACCTGCCTGCCCTGGAGAAGGGGCTCGCCAACTTAGAGCGGCATGTCGAGAACGTCCAGCAGCACTACGGCATCCCCTGCGTCGTGGCGGTCAACCGCTTCGTCTCCGACACCGAGGCGGAGCTCAAGCTCATCGAGGCCCGAATGGCGGAGCTCGGCGTCTCCGCGGTCCTCGCCAATCACTGGGCCGAGGGCGGCAAGGGCGCGGCGGACTTGGCGAGGGTCGTCGTCGACCTCTGTGAGCAGAAGTCGTCCTTCCATTTCGTCTACGAGGATGCCGACACCCTCTGGGAGAAGATCGAGAAGATCTCGCAGAAGATCTATCGCGCCTCGGGGGTCACCGCGAGCGCCAAGGTGCGGGAGCAGATCGACCGGCTGCAGGCGGACGGCTTCGGGCACTACCCCGTCTGCGTGGCAAAGACCCAGTACTCCTTCTCAACCGACGCCCACCGCCTGGGTACTTCCACGGGAACCGAGATCGACATCCGCGAAGTCCGCCTGGCGGCGGGCGCCGAGTTCGTGGTGATGATCTGCGGCGACATGATGACCATGCCGGGACTCCCCAAGATCCCCTCGGCCCGGGCGATCGACATCGACGCTGAGGGTAGGGTGGTGGGGCTCTTCTGAAAGATCCGTTCAAGTTCAGGAAGGAGGGGGCGGTCGCGGATCTCGGGGTACTGCGGGTAGGAGGTACCCTCCCCTACTTCCGCAGGTTCACGAACTCCCACCCGAACCGCCCCTTGATGCAGAGATGCCCGTGGGTCACTCCGTTCTCGACGGGCGAGGAGACCTTGACGATCCGCTCGTCCTGGACGTGCACGGTGAGCGTGCAGCCGACGCCGCAGTAGGGGCAGATGGTGTCGGTGGCGGTCTGGGAGGACTCGTCCCAGGTCTTCGCCTCGCGCATGTCGTGCTCGCTCTTGAACATCAGCGCTCCCGTGGGGCAGACGCCGATGCAGTTGCCGCAGTAGACGCAGGCGGAGGACGGGAGGGGGACGTCGTACTCGGTCGAGATGCGGGCGTCGAAGCCGCGGCCGGCGACGGCGATGGCGAAGGTGTTCTGGGCGTCGGTGCCGCAGGCCTCAACGCATTTGTAGCAGAGGATGCACTTCGAGTAGTCGCGGGTGTAGAGGTCGTTGTCCACCTTGACCGGCTGGGCGACCGTCGCCGCGCTCTCGGCGTGAGGGGCATGATGGTGGCCGGGACGGGCAGCGTCGCGCTCGCCGGGGCCGGCGGGCGGCGCCGGGGTGCCGAAGCGCTCCGGCTCGGCGCCGTAGGTCGCCATGTACTCCTGGATCTGCGGCGCGGTCGAGACGTCGACCGAGGAGGCCAGGAGCTCCAGGACGAGCCGGCGGGAGAGGCGGACCCGCGGCGAATCGGTCTTCACGACCATCCCCGGCTCGGCCTTGCGCGAACAGGCCGGGACGAGCGTGCGGGCGCCTTCGACCTCGACGACGCAGATGCGGCAGACGTTGACCGGGGTCAGGTTTTCGAGATAGCAGAGAGTGGGCGTGTCGATGCCTACGAGGCGCGCGGCGTCCAAGAGCGTCGCGCCCTCCGGCACCGCCACGGGCTGGCCGTCGATCGTCAGCTCGATCCGGTTCCGAACCCGCGGTGGCGGGACGACCGGCACCGGCCCGCGCGGCACGGGGATGAGCGGGGTGGGACCGGCAGCCGGGGGGAGGGGATTCGAGCTCATCGCTTCTCCTGGAATATCGGAAACCGGGCGAGGGCGGACTCGACCGCCGAGGAGGCGGTCTGGCCGAGGCCGCAGATGGAGGCGTCGCGCATCACCTGGCCGAGCTCCTTCAAGAGCTCCACCTCGGCTGCCACCGAGCCCAGGGGCCGGTCCGAGGCGAGACGATGGAGAACCTCCTCCTGGCGGACGGCGCCGACCCGGCAGGGCACGCACTGGCCGCAGGACTCGTCGCGGAAGAACTGGGCGATCCGCCGCAGCACCTGGCGGAGGTCGACGCTGTCGTCGAAGGGCATGATGACCCCCGAGCCGAGGGTCGCCCCGGCGGCGCGGGTGCCTTCGAAAGTCAGGGGGATGTCGAGCTGCTCCGGGGTGACGAAAGCGCCGGCCGCGCCGCCGAGGAGCACCGCCTGGAGTCGCCCGGTGCCGGCGATCCCTCCCGCCAGATCGAGGAGCTGGCGGAGGGTAACGCCGAAGGGCACCTCGTAGACCCCGGGGCGCACCACGTGGCCAGAGAGGCAGAAGAGCTTGTTCCCGGTCGAGCGCTCGGTGCCCACCGAGGCGAAGGCCGCTCCCCCGTAGATCACGATGGGGAGGACGTTGACGAGCGTCTCCACGTTGTTGATCACCGTGGGCTGGCCGAAGAGGCCGACCTGGGTGGGGAACGGCGGCTTGTTGCGCGGCTCGCCGCGGCGGCCCTCGAGCGAGTTCATGAGGGCGGTCTCCTCGCCGCAGATGTAGGCCCCGGCGCCCCGCCGCAGCTCGATCTCGAAGCTCACCCCGTCGCCCAGGATGTTCTCGCCCAGGTAGCCGCGGTCACGGCAGACCCGGATGGCGTGGGCGAGCCGCTCGGTTGCCAGGGGGTACTCGCCGCGGATGTAGAGATACCCCCGCTCGCAGCCGGTGGCGAAGCCCGCGACCGTCATCGCCTCGACGAGGGCGAAGGGGTCGCCTTCCATCAACACCCGGTCCTTGAACGTCCCCGGCTCGGACTCGTCGGCGTTGCAGATCAGGTAGCGGGGCTGCGCGGTCGAGCGCACGCCCAGCCACTTCTGCCCGGTGGGAAAGGCGGCGCCGCCGCGGCCCATGAGCTTGGCGTCGATCACCTCCCGCACTACCCGCTCGGGGCCCATCTCGAAAGCGCGGCGGAGGGCGAGGAAGCCGCCGGCCGCGCGGTAGTCGTCGAGGCTCGCGGGGTCGACCCGGCCGATCCGGGAGAGGAGGCGGAGACCCGGCTCCCCCATCTGCGGCACGGAAAGCGCGAGATCCATCGGGATCGCCGCCCCGATCCCGGCGACGGCCCGGCCGATCGTTTCCATCGTGGCCGGAGCCAGGGCCTCCTCCCGCGGTGCCGTTCCGGCGGCGATCACCAAAGCCGCGGGAGCGCGCTCGCAGAGGCCGAGACAGGGGCTCCGGTGCCAGGTCACCTGGCCGTCCGCGCTCGTGCCGGCGGCGCCGAGCGTCGCCTCCAATTCGGCGCAGAGCGCCTCTCCGTCATTGCCGGGGTAGAAACGGCAGCCGATGTCGTCGCAGACATGGACGGTCACCGGCGGGTGGGGACGGGTCTGGAAGAGGGCGTAGAAATCGGCCACGCCGAAGGCGTCGGCGGGCGGCACCTCCAGCTGGCGGCAGGCGTGGTTCATGGCGCCCGGGCTGATCCAGCCCACCCGCCCCTGGATGGCATGGAGGACAGGGAGGAGATACTGCCGCCGGTCCAGAGGGGTGCCCGGAGGCCCCGCCGAGCGAGACAGCCGTCGACGGCCTCCCGTTCTTCGGGGGTGGGCTCGTCGGCGGTGAAATGCAGATCCATTCGAGATCTCCGGTTACGCGGGGACGGGGACCGGAGCGGCCACCGACTCGACAGCCGCCAGGACTCCCGGCGCCACCTTCTCGACCCGCACCGCGGCGGCCTTGAACTCGGAGGTGCCGGAGAGCGGGATCGACGGCGTCCACGGTCAGCTCGTTGGTCGCCACCTGGTCGGGGAAGTGGAAGGTGAGGAAGGCGAGGCCCTCCCGCAGCCCGGGGTCGAAGCGCACCGGGGCGAGCACCGCCCCGCGCCGGGAGACGACGCGCACGACCTCCCCTTCGGCCATACCGAGACGCCGGCCGTCCTCCGGGAAGAGATCGAGGGTCTCGCGGCGGCGGTTCGGCGACGAGTAGAGCCCGGTCTGGACGCCGGTGTTGTAGGAATCCAGCCGGCGCCCGGTGGTCAAGCGGAGGGGGAACTCCTCCGACAGCCCCTCGACCGGCGGATCGTCCTGGACAGCGGCGAAGGGGGCCAGCGGGCCGACGACCGGTCGCTCCCAGAGCCGGCCGTGGAGGTACATCTCCCCCGGATGGGACTCGTCGTAGCACGGCCACTGGAGACCCTCGAGCGCCTCCAGCCGAGCGTAGGACATGCCGGCATGGGCCGGGCTTAAACTGCGCACCTCGTTCCACAGCTCCTCGGCATCGAGGTGGCTGGGGTCGCCCAGATCCCGGCCCAGGCGGCGGGCCAGCTCGCAGAGGATCTCCATGTCGTCGCGCACCCCTGCCGGCGGCGGCAGGGCGCGGCGCACCCGCTGGACCCGACGCTCGCTGTTGGTCACCGTGCCCTCGGACTCGCACCAGCCGGCGGCGGCGGGGAACACCACGTGGGCCAGCTTGGCGGTCTCGGTGAGGAGCATGTCCTGGACGACCAGGGTGTCGAGCCCGCCGAGCAGGCGCAGCGTGCGGTGCTGGTCGGACTCGGAGCTCGCCGGGTTCTCGCCGATGACGTAGAGGGCCGAGAGGTCGCCGCGCTCCATGGCGTCGAACATCCCGGAGAGGTGCCAGCCGCGCTGCGGCGGAATCTTCGTCCCCCAGGCGCGCTCGAACTTCCCCCGCAGCTCGTCGTTCTCCACGTGCTGGAAGCCGGGCAGCCGGTCGGGCAGCGCCCCCATGTCGCCGCCGCCCTGGACGTTGTTCTGTCCCCGGAGCGGATTGACCCCCGAGCCGTAGCGCCCCACATGGCCAGTCAAGAGGGCGAGGTTGATGAGCGCGCGGACGTTGTCGACCGCGTTGTGGTGCTCGGTGATCCCCAGGGTCCAGCAGATGACGGCACGGTCGGCCCGGGCGTAGGCGTGGGCCATCTCGCGGATCGACTCCGCCGGCACCCCGGTGACCGCCTCGGCGCGCTCCAGGGTCCAGGGTTCCACGTTGTCCCGGAACGCCTCGAAGCCGGAGGTCGCATGCTCGACGAAGCTCCTGTTTTCGAGCCCCGCGGTGAGGATCTCCCGCGCCACCGCGTTGGCGAGGGCGATGTCGCTCCCCACGTGGAGCGGGAGATGCCGGACCGCCCACTGGGCGGACGTCGTCCGCCGGGGGTCGACGGCGTAGAGCCGGGCTCCGTTGTGGATGCCCGCTAAGACATGATGGAAGAAGATGGGATGGGTCTCCCGGGCGTTGCTGCCCCAGAGGAGAATGACATCCGTCTCCTCCATCTCCTTGTAGGAGGTGGTGCCGCCACCCATCCCGAAGACCGTCGCCAGACCGACGACGCTAGGGGCGTGTCACGTCCGGTTGCAGCTGTCGATGTTGTTGCTGCCCAAAACCGTCCGGGCGAACTTCTGCGCCAGGTAGTTCAGCTCGTTGGTCGTCTTCGAACAGCTGAAGAGGCCGAAGCTCGACGGCCCTTTCGCCTCGACGGCGGAGCGGAAGCCGGAAGCGGCGCGGTCGAGCGCCTCGTCCCAGCTAGCGGGACGAAGGACACCATTGTCACGGACCAGAGGGGTTTGAAGCCGGGATTCGCGCTGACGCATGGGGGGGTCCTCCTAATAGACCGAGTATAGCCCACGTGCGAAGATGGGGCCCTGTGAGACATCAGCTCCTGGAGGTCTTCACCGCCCTGGCCAGCCTCTTGGGAGGGCTGCTGGCGAAAGCCCAGAAGTCGCTCCTTAGCGCCTTGCGCGAGGCGCACGCGACGACGCCGGAATCAGCTGTCGACATCCCGCTCGGGAACCCGTTTCGAGCCTGGCAGCTCCGCCGCCTGCTGAAGTTCGGGGCCATCCAGACGGCTCCCGGCGGCCTCTACTTGGACGAGTCCGTCTGGCAGCTCTATCGCGAGCGCCGGCGGCACCGCGCGTTCGTCCTCCTGGCGGCGGTCCTGCTTCTCGCCGCAGGAGCGTGGTGGTCGGGGCGGTGAGGTAAACTCTAGGCCCATGTCCTACCCGCTCGTCCGGCCCCATCTCACCTACGAGGAACTCTCCAGGCTTCCCGCCGATGGCCATCGCTACGAGCTTTTCGACGGGGAAGCCTACATGAGCCCTTCGCCCTCCTCGCGCCACCAGAAGGTCCTCGGCAGGCTCCACCTCGTATTCGGAGCCGGCGTTCCCGAGGGAGTGGAAGTCTTCGTCGCCCCGCTGGACGTCGTCCTCTCCCCCTCGACAGCGCTCCAGCCGGACCTCGTGGTGGTCCTCGCGAAAAACGTCGGAATCGTGCGGGACGTGATCCGGGGCGTGCCGGACCTCGTCGTGGAGGTGCTCTCCCCCTCCACCGCCGCGATCGATCGCGGCCTCAAGATGGAGACCTACGCCCGTCACGGCGTGCCCGAGTACTGGCTCGCCGATTCGGAAAAGGAGCAGTTCGAGGTCTACCGCCTCGACCGAAAGGCCGTCGCCTACCGCCTCGTCGGGATCTACCGCCGCGGGGAAAAGGTGACGACGCCGCTTCTGCCTGGGCTGGAGGTCGATGTGGCCTGGATCTTCCGGGACTGAAAAGGAGGCCAGTCCTGCGGAGCTTCCACCGTCTCTCCATGCCCCTGCACCCGCATGCTTGACCCCACCCGCGAGAGCTACGACACGCTCGCCGCCGCCTACGCCGAGCACCTCGCCTCGGAGCTCGCCCAGAAGCCCCTCGACCGGCATCTGCTCAACCGCTTCGCGGAAGGCGTTCGGGATCGCGGCCCGACCGCGGACCTCGGCTGTGGCCCCGGGCACGTCGCGCGCTATCTGCGCGAGCAGGGCGCGGAGGTCATGGGCATCGACCTCTCATCCGAGATGATCCGGCAGGCGCGCCAGCTCAACCCGGAGATCGAGTTTCGGGTGGGCGACATGCGGTCCCTGGATGTCCCCGACGACGGTCTGGCGGGCATCCTCGCCTTCTACTCGCTCATCCACTTGGAGGACCGGGAGATGGCGCCGGCGCTGGGCGAGATGCGGCGGGTCCTCGCTCCCGGAGGTCTCGCCCTCGTCGCCTTCCACATCGGCGAGGAGACGCTCCACAGAGACGAGCTGTGGGGGCTTCCGATCTCCCTCGATTTCCGCTTCTTCCAGCCCGCCTGGATCTCCTCCCATCTCAGGGAGGCTGGGTTCCATCTCCTGGAATCGGTCGAGCGCGAGCCCTACCCTGGGGCCGAGCATCCCAGCCGGCGGTGCTATCTCCTGGCGCAGAAGCCCGCTACGGCTCGGGGCAAGTCCTGATCCCCACCCTATTTCCTCCACGCAGGTTCCTACGGTTTGCCGACCCGTGTCTCAGACTCTGCGCCCCCGTACTCTGAGTCTGAGCCCCTGTAGCTCTGAGTCTGAGCCCCGTGTCTCCGGCCTGGAGACCCGTATCCCTGAACCTGCGCCCCCGTACTCTGAGTCTGCGCCCCCGTGTCTCTGGCCTGGGGACCCGTATCTCGAACCTTGCGCCCCGTATCTCCGAGTCGGAGTCCCCATATCTCTGGTCTGGAGCCCCGTACCCCTGACTTTGAGACGCCTCGCTCACGCTTGGAGAGCCGTATCTCGGATCTGGATCTACCTGCTCATGGCTTGGAGCGCTGTGGCGGGGAACTCGGTACTGGCTCATTTTGACCTAGCGTAAAATAATCTTTAGATTCAGGGGTTTACGGCCGGCCTGGAGTAGGGTAGCGTCCCTCCCGTAAGGGAGGGACGTACCTCTCTACGATCCAAGGAAACGGCCCCGAGCGAAGGTGGCGCCAACGCCCGGGACCTGACCGAGCACAGGAGCATGCCTATGCCCAGCTTGCCGCAGTCTATCCCGCCCCCGCCCCCCATCGACCTCTCCCAGGTCACAGAAGCCACGCGCCGAGCTCTCTACGACGCGGTGGTCTCGATCCACTTCAACCCGACCCCGGAGGAGGTCGCCGAAGCCCGCCGGAAGGAAGAGTGGTTCCAGCGCTACGACCCCGACGAAGCCCGCGTTACGGTCGGGTACCTCGCCGGCCGGTGGTTCGTCTACTGGCGGCTCTGGGACGCTGAGGACAACTGCCCCGAGGATCAGGAATGGGAGATCCTCCGCGTCGAAGCCAGTCCCACCCTGCCCTACGGCGTGGAGTTCTACGAAGTATGAGCGGCTCCTGGAGCGCTCACGACCGATTGAACGCCCGGATAGCGGCCTGCAACGGCAACTACAGCCCCCACCGCTACACCCTCCGCGTAGACGACGACCATGCCCGCTGGCGGTACCGTCTCGCCGCGTCCGGCTTCGGCATGCAGCTCCCCGATTTCTTCATCTTCTGTACCGAGTACGTGATCCGGCATCGCCGGGAGTTGAAGGAGGTTCGCCGAACTATCCGCCTGAAGGAAGCCGCGATGCGTCGCGAGAAGCGGCGTAGGCAGTTGGAAGACAAGAGAGAGCGGCGGGAGGCGCTGAAGCGATGGAGAGGGTAACCGTAGCCTCGTACACCGTCCGCGCCACGATGGAGCAAGCGACCCGCTGGAACCGGCAATCTACCGCCGATGGGCATAGGGCGGTCGGGACCTGGCTTGCGGAGGCGGTCGATACCTACATGAAGGTGCGAGCCCGGGCGGGTCGTCCGCTGCCGCTCGCGTGGCATCACGGGGTGCTCCCGCTGGTAGTCCTCTCGACCGGCGGGGAGCTGCACAACGTCCGGGGGATGATCTCTCCACCCTTCGGGCATTTCCGGGGGTCGGGGGCCGGTCCCTGCCGCATCGCGGGGTGGACGCTCCTCTACCTGCCTACCGGCCGCATCATCGCGAGCGTCCGCACGTCAAAGCAGGCGAAGGAGCTGGCGGCGGAGCTGGCGCCAGTCTACGTCCGGGACGAGGCTACCGCGCTCGGGATCGCCGAGCGGCACATGAGGGAGGCGATGTAGGGGAGAATGGGGCGGCTCTTCCCGGAGCCGCCCCATGTTACGATAGGAGCATGCCAAACCGGTCAGGCACACCTAAGCGTCCCCGAGACTTCAACACCCGCGCCTTTCAGTCGGTCGCTATCCTGACGGGGTCGGAACTTACGCCCCCCCAGAAAAGCGAGCCCGAGAAAGACCCCGCCGCCGTCGCCTTGGGCCGCAAAGGGGGCCTCAAAGGCGGGAAGGCCCGGGCGGCGAAGCTCACCCCCGAGGAGCGGAGCGAGAGCGCCAGTAAGGCGGCAATAGCGCGGTGGGCCAAAAAGACCTGATTTCGTTCTGCGCTGTTCTGTGCGCCCTTGACTGCGTCCACGGTTTCGTCTTATGCTTCCCAGGTCGAGTTGTTGATATGGGAGGTGTGAGCCGTGAAGGTAGAAATTGGTGGCGCTGTTGTCCACGTAGACGACATGGATCAGGCTCTAGATCTGATCGCCCGCTACTCGCGGCGTGAGGGCCTCCCTTCCTCAGCACCTCAGCATCTACCCCGCGCGGCGGAATCGACTCCTACCCCCGTCATCCCGGAGCCCATAAAGGCAGACGCGGCACCCCCAGAGGACAAACCCCGAAAGCACGTTGGGCGTGCTCGGTATGTTCCGGGGCAGATCAAGATCCCGTCTTCTTCCAAGAAGGAGGCCATGCTCAAGCTGTATCAATCGCTTGGGATCGCTACCCATCAGAACGCCTTGCGGCTATTAGCCTCAAAGGGTGGGGCACCGGTCCACATCACGGAGGTACGGAAGGCGCTTGGAGTACCTGAGACCTACAAGATCAGCGGATTTACGGCCGCAATTACCCGCCGTGCTCCGGCTTATGGTCTCGACGGTGACGACATCGTAATAGTTGAGTTTCTGGGCGCTGTGGCGGGAAAGCGGATCTACACCTACCGACTAGGTCCCGAGATGCTAGAGATGATGCGCGAGGAGAACCTCACCACTCCGGGGCCGAACCCTCAACTCGCTGCATATGGAGATGACGAATGAGAAGACCGGGTGAGTCTCCGGCGTGACTGTCCGCGCGATCCGGAGGAGTAGGCGAACCCCACCCTCAGGTTCTGCTTGTCGAGGGCCGATCTGAGGGTGGGGGGTGGACCCAAAAAATGTGACAGCGGGGGTGGTCCCTGGGGGGCGCCGTGGGCCTCGAGAACCTGACGGCGAGAGTTCGATCCTCTCCACCTCCACCATCAACAGCCCTATTCTAGCGTCATCGCATTGCGAAAGCAAGAAGTTCATTTTGCCTCTTGACCTTTCGCGTCCGCTCACGCATAATGTTCATTATGGCAAACGTCCTCAGTAACGCCGACCGCACCTCCGTCATCGCCGCCCTGGTAGAGGGTTGCTCGATTCGCGCCACGGCCCGCATGACTGGCACGGCCCGGAACACGGTAACCAAGCTCCTCCTCGACTTTGCCGAGGTGTGCGCTAAGGTGTCGGACGCGAAGCTGAGGAACCTACGCTGCCAGCGTTTGCAGATCGACGAAATTTGGGAGTTCTGCTACGCGAAAGCCAAGAACGTCCCCGCCGACAAGAAAGGCATCTTCGGCTTTGGCGATGTCTGGACCTGGGTGGCGATCGACGCTGAGACGAAGCTTGTGCCGTCCTGGCTCGTGGCGCCCCGCGACGCGGGCTCCGCTACCGAGCTGGTGCAGGACCTCGCCGACCGCCTCACCAGCCGGGTGCAGATCTCGACCGACGGGCTCAAGGCTTACGTAGGGGCCGTGGAAGACGCCTTCGGCGGGGATGTGGACTTCGCCCAACTCCACAAGATCTATGCGGCGGCACCGGGCGGTGAGGCGCGCTACAGCCCCGCGGAGTGCATCGGCTGTCAGAAGCACGCGGTCACCGGCAACCCCGACCCGAAGCACATCTCGACCTCCTACGTGGAGCGCCAGAACTTGACCATGCGCATGAGCATGCGCCGCTTCACCCGGTTGACGAACGGCCATTCCAAGAAGGTAGAGAATCACGCGGCGGCGGTGACCGTCCACTTCACCTACTACAACTTCTGCCGGGCGCACATGTCGCTCGGCAAGGGAGTCACTCCGGCCATGGCGGCGGGAGTCGAGACCCGGAAGTGGGACATAGCCGACCTGGTCGCTCTCCTGCCCGACGCCAGCAGTAATTAAGCCGAGGTCAAAATGAGCCAGTACCGGGAACTCGGTCGCGCGGCGGCTCGCCGTTTTCCCGGTCGCCCGCCCAGGGGGGAGGGAAGCTTCGGCGAGGACTCTTCTCAAGCCGGCTCTTTACGAGAGCGTTTGCTTGCGGAAGCTCTGCGGGACCAAGCGACGCGAAGCCTCTACCTATCATTCCAAGACTGACGAAGCACAGGCGGTAGCGCGAAAGGGTACTATGGCCCCGACTTCACTCCCACTCGATCGTCGCCGGCGGCTTGCTCGTCACGTCGTAGACCACCCGGTTCACCCCGCGGACCTCGTTGACGATCCGGTTCGCCACCCTCCCCAAGCAGCTCGTAGGGGAGGTGGCTCCAGTCGGCGGTCATGAAGTCCTGGGTCTCGACCGAGCGCAGGGCGACGACGCTCTCGTAGGTGCGGTAGTCGCCCATCACCCCGACGCTCTTGACCGGCAGGAGCACGGCGAAGGCCTGGCTCACCTTGTCGTACCAGCCGCTCTCTCTCAGCTCGTGGAGGAAGATGGCGTCGGCCTCCTGGAGGATCGCCACCCGCTCGGGCGTCACCTCGCCGAGGATGCGGACGGCTAAGCCCGGGCCGGGGAAGGGGTGGCGGCCGACGAGCGCTTCCGGCAGGCCCAGCTCGCGGCCGAGCTGGCGCACCTCGTCCTTGAACAGGAAGCGGAGCGGCTCGACCAAGTCAAAGCCCAGCTTCTCGGGGAGGCCGCCGACGTTGTGGTGGGTCTTGATCACCGCCGAGGGTCCCTTGACCGAGGTCGACTCGATGACGTCGGGGTAGAGCGTCCCCTGGGCGAGGAACTGGAAACCGCCCAACTCGGACTCCAGGCGCCGCGCCTCCTCGGCGAAGACCTCGATGAAGAGCCGGCCGATCGTCTTGCGCTTCTTCTCGGGGTCCTCGGTCCCCGCCAACTCTCCGAGGAAGCGCTCGGCGGCGTTCACCCGCAGGATGGGGATGCCGAGGCCGTCCTCCAGGCTGTGGACGACCTGCATCCCCTCGTCCTTGCGGAGCAGCCCGGTATCGACGAAGACCGCCGTCGACCGCTCGCCCACGGCGCGTTTCAGGAGCGCCGCGACGACCGAGGAGTCGACGCCGCCAGAGAGGGCGCAGAGCACCCGCCCCTCCCCCACCCGCTGGCGCACCGTGGCCATCGCCTCCTCGAGGTACGAGGCCATACCCCAGTCGCCCCGGGCGTGGCAGGCGCCATAGAGGAAGTTGTGCAGGATCTCGCTCCCGGCAACGGTGTGCGACACCTCGGGGTGGAACTGGATGGCGTAGAGGCCGCGCTCGGGGTCCTCGAAGGCGACGATGGGGGCGTTATCGGTGCCGGCGGTGGCCCGGCAGCCGGGCGGCGGCTGCCGCACCCGGTCGCCGTGGCTCATCCAGACGGTCTGCACCGGCGCCAGGCCGGCGAAGATCGTCCCCGGATCGGTCACCCGGATCTCCGCCCGGCCGTACTCGCGGTGCGCGGAGCCCTCGACGCTCCCGCCCAGGAGATGAGCGAGGAGCTGCATGCCGTAGCAGATGCCGAAGACCGGGATGCCGAGGGCGAAGAGCGCCGGGTCTGCATGGGGAGCGCCCGCCTCGTAGACGCTCTGCGGGCCGCCGGAGAGGATGAGCCCGATCGGCTGCCGGCGCCGGATCTCGTCGACGGAGAGATCGAACGGATGGACCTCGCAGTAGACCCGGTTCTCGCGCACCCGCCGGGCAATGAGCTGGGTGAACTGGCTGCCGAAATCGAGAACGAGGACGGTCTGGTGGCCCGCGGTCGGGGCCGGGGATCGGAGTCGGGGGTCGCCATTGCGGGATGGTACCTGTTCGCGACCGGTTGTGGAAGGAGGTCGACCCGCCACTAGATATGGGGGATATCGGGGAATCGGGGATCGGAAGGATCGGGGCTACAGCTCGGTCTCGTCCTTGAGCTCCCGGGTCATCAGCTCCTCGACCGCCTGGCGCGGGTCCTTCCCCTCGTAGAGGATGGCCACCATCTGGCGGGTGATCGGCATGTCGACGCCGCGCTGGGCCGCGAGCTTCGCCACCGCGAGCGAGTTGCGGATGCCCTCGGCGACCATGGTGGTGCTGCCGGTGATCTCCTCCAGGCTCCTCCCCTGGGCGAGCTCCAGGCCCGTGCGGCGGTTACGCGAGAGGCCGCCGGTACAGGTGAGAACCAGATCGCCCAAGCCCGCCAGGCCCGCGAAGGTCCGCGCCTGGCCGCCGTAGGCGATCCCCAGGCGGGTGATCTCGTGGAGACCGCGGGTGATGAGGGCGGCGAGGGTGTTCTGCCCGAAGCCCAGCCCGAGCGCCGTGCCGGCGGCGATCGCGATGACGTTCTTGGCCGTGCCGCCGAGCTCCGCCCCGACCACGTCGTGCGAGGAGTAGAGGCGCATCAAGGGGGTGGCGAGCGACTCCCGGATGCCGGTCGCGTAGTCGCCGTCCTCCGAGGCGATGACCGCCGCGGTGGGGACGTTCCGCGCCACCTCGGCGGCGAAGCTGGGGCCGCAGAGAACGGCGAAGCGGACTTCGCGGTCGGCCGCGATCCCCTCCTCGAAGGTCACCTGGCTCATCCGCGCCAGGGTGTCGGCCTCGATCCCCTTGGTACCGGAGACGAGTTGGACCGGCCGGTCGCCCGGATGAAGAGTGAGGAAATCGCGCAGCACCTTCCGGAAGCCGTGCGAGGGGACGACGAGGAGCACCAGCTCGCAGCCCAGGAGGTCCTCCATGTTCGAGGTCGGCAGCAGCCGGTCGGGGAGGGTGACCCCCGGCAGGTAGTCGGCGTTGAGGTGCTCGCCCACCATCCGCTCGGCGAGCTCGCGGTGCCGGGCCCACAGCACCACCTGGTGGCCGCCCACCGCCGCGAAATGGACGGCGAGCGCCGTCCCCCAGGAGCCGGCGCCGAGGACGCCGATCCGGCGCTGGATCTTATTCGGCATGGGTAGGGCTCCCGGAAGCCGCCCGCTCAGTTCCCCGACTACCGAGCCGAGGCTCGGTGCCGGCGGCCAGGCGGCGGAGATTGGCAGGTGCTTGACGACGATGATGAGGCCGAGGGTGACCGCGGCGAGGAGCGTCCAGGCGCCGGCCTGTCCTGCGAAGTCTCCCAGCCCAGCCGCTGGCAGAGGAGGACCATCGCCGGGAAGGTCGCCCCGGCGACGACCGAGCCCAGCGACATGTAGCGCTTCCAGAGGACGACGAGGAAGAAGACGAGAAGGGTGAGGGCGAGGGCGAGCGGCGCCAGGGCGCCCATGGCGCCCGCCGAGGTGGCGACCCCCTTGCCGCCGCGAAAGCCGAAGAAGACCGGGTAGACGTGCCCGAGGACGACCGCCACCGCCGCCGCGCCCACGATCGCCGGCGGCGCGGCGAACGCCCGCGCGGCAGAGATGGCGGCCACCCCCTTGCCCACGTCGAGCAGGAGGACGGCGGCCCCCGCCCCCTTCCCGGCGGCGCGCAGGACGTTGGTCGCCCCGGCGTTGCCGCTCCCCACGGTCCGGATGTCGCGCCCCTTGAGGAGCCGGACGAGCAGGTAGCTCCAGGAGATCGAGCCCAGGAGGTAGGCGCCGGCCACCAGGGCGAGATCTAAGCCCGGGCTCGGTTTCATGCCGCGGCTCCCGCCAGAGGGAAGGCGGCGGCCACCCGGTAGCGCGCCCCACCCGCCCCGAGCCGGCTCTCGAAGAGGGCGACGCGGGAGACCGGAAAGGGTGCTCCGACCGGACCGGCAAAGGCGGCGGTGAAGGTCTCGGTCGCCGGCCGCGGCCAGGGCTCTGGACAGCGGGCGAGGGTGATATGCGGGTTGTAGGGGCGCGACTCGGGCAGGTAACCGACCGCCTGGACGGCGGCGGCGGAGACGTCCGCCTGGAGCGCCCCGAACTCGGGGCCAGCCTCGACGCCGATCCAGGCCACCCGAGCCGGCCGGCGCGGCGGGAAGGTGCCGCCACCGGCGAGCGCCAGGGGGAAGGGGGGGTAGGCGGAAACGGCCGTGGCGAGGGCGGTGCCCAGCGCCGGGAGGGCCGGCTCCTCGATGTTGCCTAAGAAGATCAGCGTGAGGTGGACGGCGTCGGGGTCGACCCAGCGGGCCGGGGGGAGGCAGTCGCGCACCGCCTGCAGCCGTCGGCGGGCGTCGGCGCGCGGCCCCTCGGGGACCTCGATGGCGACGAAGAGGCGCACCGTTATCTCATCATCTCCATCATTATCTCCAGAGGGATTCGACGGCTTTGTCGGCATTCCCGACACTGCCGGCATTCCCGGCACTCCCGGAAATACTGGAAGTACCGGAGACATCGAGGAGCAGTCGGCGGAGCATCTCCAGGGCGAGCTGGCTGGCGAACCAGCGCACCCGCTCGCGGTCCCCGGGGAAACGGTACCGGCGGTGCGCCACCTGGCCGCCCGGCCCCGCCACGGCGACGTGGACGGTGCCGACCGGCTTGGCCTCGCTGCCGCCCCCCGGCCCGGCCACCCCGGTGATCGCGGCGCCATAGTCGGTGTCGAGCGCCCGGCAGACCCCTTCCGCCATGGCCCGGGCCACCGGCTCGGAGACCGCGCCGTGCTCGGCGAGCATCGCAGCCGGCACGCCGAGGAGCCGGGTCTTCTCGGCGTCGGCATAGGTCACGACGCCGCCCAGGAAGTAGTCGCTGCTGCCGGAGATCCGGGTGAGCCGCTCGGCGAGGAGCCCGCCGGTGCACGACTCGGCGGTGGCGAGCGTGACGTTCGCCTGGCGCAGCAGATCGCCCACGACCTTCTCCAGGGTGTCCTCGGCATTCCGGGTGTAGACCGCGTCTCCGGCCAGCGAGGCGAGCCGCTCGGCCATGGCGGCGAGCCGCGCCTCCCGCACCGCCGCCGTCCCGGCGGCGGTGGCGATCAGCTTGACCTCGCCGCCGCCCGCCAGGATGGTGATCGACTCCCGCCCGAACTCGGCGTAGGCGGGCGCGATCCGCTCCTCGACCTCCGACTCGGGGAGGCCGGCGATCTTGAGGGTCACCGACCCGCGGGCGATCCCTCCCGAGCGGTCGGCGAGCCAGGGCTCGAGCTGGTCGGCGATCATGCCCTCCAGCTCGTGCGGCACGCCGGGGAAGAGGAAGATCGTGCCCGCCTCGACGTCGATCCGCAGGCCGGGGGCGGTGCCGTGAGCGTTGGGGAGGACGACCGCGCCCTCGATCACCTCGGCCTGCCGGCGGTTGACCTCGGGCATGCGCCGGGCGAAGGAGCGGTAGCGCTCTTCGAGGGCGGAGAGAACCGCGGGATCGAGATGGAGGCCGCGCCCGAGGGCGGCGGCGACGGCCTGGCGGGTGACGTCGTCCGCCGTGGGACCGAGCCCGCCGGTCACCAGGAGGAGGTCGACCCGGCCGAGAAGGGCGCCCACCTCCACCGCCAGCTCCTCCTCGGAGTCGCCGACCACCGCCTTCTTGCGCAGCTCGACCCCGTGCCGGTCGAGGGCCGCGGTCAGGCGGAGGGAATTGGTGTCCAGGCGCTCGGTGCCGAGGAGCTCCGAGCCGATGGCGAGGATGGCGGCGCGCATGGTGGGCGATGATAGCGCAGGGTGGGGTCCAGGTTTGAGCTCGCGGTCTCCCAGGCGAAGGCCGAGATCGCCCAACTCGGCGATCTCGCCGGGCCCCCCTCCCAGGGGAGGGGACCCACCCGCCCCAAGAGAGAGGACATCGGCAAATCTACCGCGACTGACCCTACGCCCGTAGGCGATCCCTCACCTGCTGCAGGTCCTCCCAGGTCGGGCGCTTGAGATCCGGATCGCGGAGGAGCGCCGCGGGGTGGTAGGTCACCATGGTGGGGATCCCCTGGACCTCGTGCCAGCGGCCGCGGAGGCGACCGAGCGCCGTCGTGTTGCCGAGGAGAGTCTGGGCCGCGACCCGCCCCAGGGCGACCAGGATCCTGGGGGCCACGAGCTCGATCTGGGCCGTCAGGTAGCCGTTGCAGGCCGCCACCTCGTCCGGCTGCGGGTCGCGGTTCCCCGGCGGCCGGCACTTGACGATGTTGGCGATGTAGACCTCCTCGCGGGTCAGTTCCATGGCCTGGAGGATGCGGGTCAGCAGCTCGCCGGCGGCACCGACGAAGGGCAGCCCCTGGCGGTCCTCCTCGGCTCCCGGCGCCTCGCCGACGAGCATCAGCTCGGCCCGCGGATCACCGGCGCCGAAGACCACTTTATTGCGGCCCTGGGCGAGTTGGCAGCGGGTGCAGGTCGAGGCCTCGGCTGCAAGGTTGGCGAGTTGGGCCAGCTGAGCGGAGCGATCCTCCTTCCCCGGCCCGGCACCGGCACCGGCCGGCCCCAGCGGGGAACGCCGCACGTAGACGTCGCCGTAGCCGATGTCCTTCAAGTAGTCGAGGAGCGGCGCGATCTCGGGAGGAAAGGCGGTTCTGGCCATCGTCACGCTCCCCCATTCTGCGGCGCTCGCGGCGGCAGTTGGTCCGGCAGTTGGTCCAGGAAGAGATCGAGCAGGTCCGCCGCCAGCTCCGGCTTGGGCCGGCGCGACAGGAAGACGGGATCGCCCTCCGACCGGTAGACGGTCACCTCGTTGGCCTCGCTCCCGAAGGCGATGTCCTGGCGCGAGACGTCGTTGGCGACCAGGAAGTCGACCCCCTTGCGGGCCAGCTTGGCGCGGGCATAGGTGTCTAAATCGGCGGTCTCGGCGGCGAAGCCCACCACCACCGCCCGGGGGGCAAGGGCACGGAGGCCGGCCAGGATGTCGGGGGTCGGTTCGAGCTCCAGGGTGGGCACTCCCCGCTCCTTCTTGAGCTTCTCCGGCGCCATGAGGCGGGGCCGGAAGTCGGCCACCGCCGCCGCCATGATCACGAGGTCGGCGGCCGGGGCGTTCTCGCCCACCGCGCGCTCCATCTCGGCCGCCGTGGTGACGTCGATTCGGACCAGTCGGCCGGCGCGGGCGAAGGGGCCGGGCGTGGGCAGGTCGACCGGCCCGGCGATCAGGGTGACCGCCGCCCCCCGCCGGGCCGCCTCGGCGGCGAGGGCGAAGCCCATCCGGCCGCTCGAACGGTTGCCGAGGAAGCGGACGGGGTCGATCGGCTCGTGGGTGGGGCCGGCGGTGACCAGAACGTGTCTGCCTTGAAGCGTTCCTACCGGCGGTCCCGCCTCTCCCCCACTCCTGCCGGCGGCGAGCGCGTCGAGCACGGCGACGATCTCCTCCGGCTCGGCCATCCGCCCCATTCCCACCTCCCCCGAGGCGAGCGGTCCGGCGACCGGCCCCACCATCCTCACCCCGCGCCGGGCGAGGGCCGCGGCATGCCCCTGCACGGTCTCTTTCTCCCACATGACGGCGTGCATGGCCGGCGCGACGACGACCGGGCCGGCGAAGGCGAGGGCGGTGGTGGTGAGGAAGTCGTCGGCGAGCCCCAGGGCGAGGCGGGCGAGAACGTTGGCGGTGGCCGGCGCAATGCAGAGAACCTCGGCCCAGCGCGCCGCCGTGATGTGCGCCTCCTCCCCGCTCCCGGAGGCGGTCAGGTACTCCTCCTGGTAGACCGGCGCTCCGGAGAGGACCTCCAGGGTCAGGGGGGTGACGAAGGCCGCCGCGCTCCGGGTGAGAGCGCAGCGTACCTCGTGGCCATCGGTTTTGAGGCGCCGTACCAGCTCGGCCGACTTGAAGGCCGCAATGCCGCCGCTCACTCCCAGGAGGATGCGCACCGCGGCTCCATTCGTCGGCGTCAGGGGAGAGAAGACCCGGGGAACCCCGAGCCTAGTGGACCTCTTCGGGGTTTTCCGGCGCCTCGGCCGCGGGGGCGGGCTCCGGCTGGGGGGGCGGACCGTAGTCCCAGTCGATCAGGTTGGAATCGACCTCCTGCATGGCGACGCGGGTGGGCTTGCGCTTCCCCGCCTCGACCTTCGGCCGCGCGCCGCGCATGAGCTGCTCGGCCCGCTGGGCGGCCACCAGCACGAAGCGGAACTTGCTGTCGACCTTGCCGTCTGCTCTATCGTCCATGGGAACGTTCTCCTTGGGCGGCACCCCGGGGGGGACGCCGCCTGAATCTTCACGAGGAACTCGGGTCCTGGAAGTCTTTGAGGATAGTTTGAATCCGGCCTCGCATGCGGTCCCGACGGTGGCGCTTTTCGAGGATGATCGCCGCCAGGACATCGCTAGCGTGGTGTGCGTCGTCACTCACTATAACATAGTCATACTGTTCAAAACACGTCACTTCCCGCTTCGAGACCGCCAGTCTCCGGGCGATCTCCTTCTCCTCGTCGCCGCGATGCCGGAGCCGCTTCTCCAAAACCTCGTAGCTGGGAGGAAGGATGAAGATGCTGTGCGCCTCCGGGTAGCTGGCGCGGACCCGGGCCGCACCCTGGACGTCGATGTCCAGGAGCACGTCGACACCCTGCTCCAGGCGCGGCAGGACTTCCTCCCGGGAGGTGCCGTAATAGTTATTGTGGACCTCCTCCCACTCGAGGAAGCGACCGTCGGCGATCATCCGCTTGAACACCTCGGGCTCGACGTAGTGGTAGTCCTCGCCGTCGATCTCGCTCCCCCGCGGTTTCCGGGTCGTATGGCTGACCGAGAAGGCGACGCTGTCGAACATCAGGTCGCGATGCAGCAACCTGCGGATGATGGTGGTCTTGCCCGTCCCCGAGGGGGCCGAGATGATGAAGAGCTCGCCGCGTTCTCTTTCCATGGCCATCACTCTACGTTCTGAACCTGCTCGCGGAGCTGCTCGCAGATCACCTTGGCGTCGAGCACGGCCCGGGTCATCTCGGCGTTCCGGCACTTGGCACCCAGGGTGTTGAGCTCGCGGAAGACCTCCTGGGAGAGGAAGTCGAGCCGCTTGCCGGCCGGCGCGTTCTCGCCGATCACCGAGCGGAAGTGGTCGAGGTGCGAGCGCAGCCGGTCGATCTCCTCGGAGACGTCGCTCCGGTCGACCAGGAGCGCCACCTCCTGGGCGAGGCGCGACTCGTCGACCGTCTGGCTCTCCAGGAGCTCCGCCAGGCGACGGCGGAGGCCCGCCGCCAGCTCGTCGCGCACCGGACCGCGGAGGGTGTCCAGGCGGGCGACCACCTCGCCCAGGCCGGCGAGGCGCTCCTCCATGACCGCGGCCAGGCTCCCCCCCTCCCGCTCGCGGCTGGCGGTGAGCTGGGCGATGGCCTCGCCCGCCACCTTGAGCAGCAGCTCCTGGTCCTCCTCCTCCCAGCCGCCGCCGGCGAGCTCGACTTTGAGCGCCTCCGGGATGCGCAGCAGGTCGCCGGCCGAGAGGCCGCGCTCGATCAGCCCCTGCTCGACCAGCTGGTGGGTGGCGGCATAGGCGGCCTCGACCACCCCGCGGTGGAGATGGACGGTCGCCCGGCGCTCGGCGACCGAGCGCACCTCGACCCGCATCTCGACCCGGCCGCGGGCGACCGCCTTGCCCACCAGGTCGCGGAGGAGGGACTCGCAACCCCGGCACTCCTCGGAGAGGCGGACCTGGAGATCGAGAAAACGGTGATTGACGGCCCGCAGGGAAACGGCGATGGCATGGCGAGCGCTCTCCGCCGCGGCCTCTCCATACCCGGTCATGCTGCGCATTCGGTCTCCTATCCGGTCTTCAGGTCGAGCGTGGGTAGAACGTTTTCCGCCAGTCGTAGAGCCGCGGTCTCGCAGGCGCCCAGGCGCCGGGCGAGCTCGGCGGCCGCTTCAGCCGCCTCGTCCGGCCCCCCCCGCCGCGGCACCGCGAGCGGCTCGCCGTAGACGAAGTGGACCCGGGCCCCGGGGAGCGGCACGACGAAACGGTCCCAGGAGCGCAGGCGCCGGCAGCGGCTGGCCGCCATCGCCACCGGCTGGATCGGGAGACCGGTCGCCATCGCGGCCAGGATCACCCCCGGCTGCACCACCGAGGCCGGCCCCTTGGGACCGTCGGGAGTGAAGGCCAGATCGTACCCCTCCCCGGCCTTCCGGAGCAGCGCCCGCATCCCCGCCATTCCGCCGCGGGTGGTCGAGCCGCGCGAGGAGTCGATCCCCAGCCGCGCCACGGTCCTCGCGATCAGCTCGCCGTCCCGGCTCTGCGAGACCAGAACCGAGATCCGGCGACCGCGGTAGCCGTAGGGCATCAGCAGCAGGTGCCGGTGCCAGAAGGCGAGGATGAAGTGCCTCCCCTCGCGCTCCGCGGCCCTGATCCCCTCCGCCTCGTGGTAGCGGAGGCGGACCGTGGCGCGGAGCGCGCGGATGAAACCGGCCGCGACGAGCGACAGGCCGGCGGTCTTCCACCCCCCTCGATCCGGGCTCCCGTCCGCCACGGGTCAAACCCGGAACTGCAGGTCGTAGAGCCGCTTGTAAGGGCCGCCACGGGCCAGGAGCTCGCGGTGGGAGCCCTCCTCGACGATCTTCCCGTTGTCCATGACGACGATGCGGTCGGCCCGCATCACCGTCGAGAGGCGATGGGCGATGACCAGGGTCGTCCGGTCCTGCATCAGGTTGTAGAGCGCCTTCTGGACCAGCGACTCCGACTGGCTGTCGAGCTGCGAGGTGGCCTCGTCCAGGATGAGAATGGGGGCGTTCTTCAACAGCGCCCGGGCGATCGCCAGGCGCTGGCGCTGGCCGCCCGAGAGGCGGAGCCCCGACTCGCCGATCACCGTGTCGTAGCCGCGCGGCAGCTGCATGATGAACTCGTCCGCATAGGCCGCCGCGGCCGCTTCCCGCACCCGCTCGAGCGGCAGGTCGTCGCGCCCGTAGGCGATGTTGGCGCGGATGGAGTCGTTGAAGAGGACCGTGTCCTGGGTGACGAGGCCGATCAGCGAGCGCAGGCTCTTCAAGTCGATCTGCCGGATGTCGACCCCGTCGATCGTCACTCGCCCTGAGTTGGGGTCGAAGAAGCGCGGCAGGAGATTGACCAGGGTCGACTTGCCCGCTCCCGAGGGCCCCACGAGGGCGACGATCTCGCCCGCCCGGATGGGGAGGACTACCTCTTTGAGGACCAGCCGGTCCTCGTAGGCGAAGGAGACCCCCTCGTAGGCGATCCCCTTCTCGACCGTGTGAATGGACCGCGCCCCGGGGTGGTCCCTGACGTCGTTCTCGATCGCCATCACCCGCGACACCCGCTCGCCGGCCGCCGCCGCCTCCTGGAGAATGAGGTTCACCTTGTTGAGCTTGCGGATGGGGTCGTACATCATGAAGAGCGTGGTCAAAAAAGCGATCAGCTCCGGGCCGGTCAGGGCGCCCGAGCGGATGCTCTTACCGGCGTAGACGAGGAGGGCCGCCGCCCCGAGCACGGCGAGCGACTCGACCACTGGACCGGCCGCGTTCGACAACATCTGCGCCCAGAGATTGACCTTCAGGTGCCGGCGGGTCGCCTGCCGGAAGCGGCCGAACTCGAACTCCTCCATGCCGAACGCCTTGACCACCCGATGGCCGCGGATGCCCTCGGCCATGAGGCTCGCCAAATCCGCCATCCGCTCCTGGCTTCGGTGGCTGGTCTTCCGCATTCCCTTGCCGAAGCGGACGATCGGGTAGAGCATGACCGGGGCTGCGATGAGCGAGATCAAGGCCAGCTTGAAGTGGGTCGAGAGCAGGAGGGCGAGGAGGAAGACGAGGGTCACCGACTGCTGGAGGAGATCGAGTAGGCGGTTCGACACCGCGTTCTGCATCAGTGCTACGTCGTTGATCACCCGCGCCACCAGCTCGCCCGAGGAGTGCTCGGCATGGAAGCGGCTCGACTGGTTCAAGACCCGCCGGTAGAGGTCGTTCCTGATATCGGTCGTCATCCCCAGCCCGAGGTGCTGGAAGGAGTAGCCGGAGACGAAGTCCGAGAGGCTCCGCAGGAGGAAGACGATGACGAAGAGGAGCGGCACGAAGTAGACGACCTGGGCGGGTCCCACCCCCAGGTGACGCTTCAACGACTGGTAGCCGTCGTCGATCCGCTGGGCGAGATTGAGCTTGCGCGCCCAGTGGGCGAGCGGCGTCGCGGCGTCCCGGGCTCTGGCGGCGGGTCCGGAAGCCGCGTGCGCCGGGATCGCGAGGGGGTTCGGCATGTCGTTCGAGAGCAGCACCTCGCCGAAGATCGGCTTGACCAGCGAGGCGATGGCGGCGGTGGCCGCGGCGAACACCAGGATGGCGACCCCGGCGAGCGCCAGCCAGGCGGTATAGCGGCGGGCGTAGCGCCAGAAGAAGTCCCGCAGCTCCCGGTTGGTCAGGCTCGGGGTGCTCATGCCGCGACCCCCAGGCGGAGGAAGCCGGCTACCTCGCGCGCCGCCCGGGCACTGGCGCCGCCCTGGCCGAGCTTGCCGCGGAGCTCTGTGAGCGCCTCGCGGATACCGGCGAGAGCGGCGCGGTCGCCGAGCAGCCGGGCGGCCTCGGCGGCGATCCGCGACGGCGTCGCGTCCCCCTGGACCAGCTCCGGCACCACCCGCCGGCCGAGGACGAGGTTGACGAGGGCGATGTCGGGCAGCCGGACGAGGGCCCGGGCCAAGAGGTAGGTCCACGTTCCCAGCCGGTAGACGACGATCATGGGGGTGCCGAGGAGGCCGACCTCGAGGGTCGCCGTGCCCGAGGCGCAGAGGGCGAGGTGGGAGCCGGCGATGGCGTCGAAGCGGTCTTTTGAGCCAGAGCCGGCGACGATCCGCACCGGCAGGCCGGAGAGCTCGATCTCCTCGGTGAGCATCTCCTCGGGGATCGTCGGCGCCTGGATGATTTCGACCTCGATGGGCAGCTCTTTCGCCAGCAGGGCGACCGCCTGGAGCATCGTCGGCAGGAGCGCCTCGACCTCCGAGCGGCGCGAGCCGGGGAGGAGGGCAATGCGGTACGGCCCCGCCGGCTCCACTTCGAACCCGTCTTGGCCCCGTGGGGTTCCGAGGACCGGCGACTGGCTGCGCCGGCTCCGCTCGGGCACCTCGTCGACCAGGGGGTGGCCGACGTGGACGACGTCGACCCCGGCCCGGGCGTAGAACTCGACCTCGAACGGGAAGAGGACGAGCATCCGGTCGACCACCTTGGCGATCGTCTTCACCCGCCCGCGGCGCCAGGCCCAGACCTGCGGGCTGATGTAGTAGAGGACCGGCACCCCCCGGCGTTTGAGCTCCTTCGCCAGGCGGAGATTGAAGTCCGGGAAGTCGATGAGCACCGCCCCGCGCGGCCGCCGCCTCTCGGTCTCGGCCAAGAGCGCGGCGAAGATCTGCCGCGCCCGGGGCAGAATCTTCAGTACCTCGGTGATCCCCACGACGGAGATCTCCGAGCTGTGGGCGACCGCCGCCAGGCCCGCGGCCTGCATCTGGTCGCCGCCGAGCCCGAAGGTCGCGAGGCCCGGGTCGAGCCGCGCGAGCTCCGTGATCAGACGGGCGCCATGGAGGTCGCCGGACGCCTCGCCGGCGACGACGAGGAGAGGATCAGAGGCGGACGGCATGCCTCACGGGATGGGCGCCGGCGGCCCTTGCGGGAACGGATACATCAGCCAGGCCACGGCCAGGCCGCCCGCGACCATGCCGAGAAAGAGCTGCAGGAAGAGCTTCACCTGCTCCTTGCGCTCGCGGCGCCAGAGGGCGGTGAAGAAGAGGCTCACGAGGAGAGCGTAGACGACCATGAGGAGGAAGTGCGACATCGTTCATCACTCCTTCTTGCCCAGGGCGATGTCCCAGGCGTCGAGCACGAGGAGCAGGTTCATGAGCCCGGCGGTGAGGACGAAGGCGGTGCCGTACTCGTACCCCGACGCCATCACCTCGCCATGGTAGTCGAGCAGATAGCGCAGCACGAAGTAGGGGATCCCCATGCCCATAGAGCCCAGGGTCGCCAGCAGGGTCAGCGGCTGCCCCTCGACCGGGGTATAGAGATTGCCCTGGAGCTTGCAGCCGATGACGAGCGCGACGAACACCAGGACGAAGAAGAGCAGGGCCCGCCGGCCGCGCTTCAGGAAGAGGTGCCCCGCGCCGGGCACCAGCCAGGCGAGGACCGCCGCCAGGAGAGGGTTGGCCACCGCGGTCTGCGGAGCGACCTGCGGCGGCGGCGCCGGCGGCTGGGGCTGCTGGGTGGAGCTTGGGGTCGGCTCCGACACTTACATCGCCTCCATTCTGCTGGAAACGGCGCCCATCAAGCGCCTTGAAATAGCTGCCGCAGGCGCTCGCGCGTCTGGCGGAGATCTTCCGGGACCAGCCTGACCTCGGCCAGCACGGTCATGAAGTTGGTGTCGCCCGACCAGCGGGGCACCAGGTGAAAGTGGAAGTGCCCCGGCACCCCGGCACCCGCCGGCTTGCCCAGGTTCATCCCCAGGTTGAAGCCGTGGGGAGAGTAGGCCCCCGCGAGCACCCGCTGGACCTTGAGCACCAGCGGCCAGAACTCGGCCCGGGCCGCCTCGTCCTCCTCCTGGGGGGAGGCGAAGTGGGCGAGCGGCGCCACCATCAGGTGGCCGCTCGAATAGGGATGAAGGTTGAGCATCACCAGGTGATGCCCGGTCTTCGCCACCACCAGCCCATCGGGAGTCTCGACAGCGTCAGGGTCCCGCGCCGCGGCGCAGAAGAAGCACTCGTCGTCGGCCGGGGCTTGGGAGATGTAGGAGTACCTCCAGGGCGTGAAGAGAGTATCCATCCGAGGGTGATCGTCTCCGGGCGCGGGTGGGCGCGGGTCGTTGAGTGGAACGGGGACGAACGCCCCTGCTCGTCGTTCTGTCCTACAGTGGTTCTGTCCTACAGATACCTCAAGTGCGCCACCCCACTCTAGCACTCGTCATTGAGCAGCTCGCGCAGCTCCTTGCCCGGTTTGAAGTAAGGGATCCGCTTGGGCGGCACCTTGACCTTGTCGCCGGTCTTGGGGTTTCGCCCCGTGCGCGCTCCGCGGTGCCGGATACGGAAGCTCCCGAACCCGCGCAGCTCGATCTTCTCGCCGTCCTTCAAAGAATGGACGATGCTGTCGAATACCGTGTTGACGATGATCTCGGCGTGCTTTTTGGTGAGCTGGGTGCTCCGTGCGACCTCTTCGACCAGCTCCGCTTTCGTCATCCCGTCTTTTGAGGAAACCGTCATCTCCCGTCTCCCGTCCCGTCGCTAGGGGAGCAGAGGGCCCTCCTCCCTTAAGGGAGGGAGGGCCCACGCTCCGGGTCTACGGCTACTCCTCTTCGGGGGTCTCGTCGCTCCCGCGATGTTCCGCGGTCTCCGCTTCGGCGTCCGCCGAGTCGCCGGCTTCGGCTTCATCGGCTTCGTCGGCATCGGCATCGGCGTCGGCATCGGCCATCATATCCGGCTCGGCCGATTTGCCCTTCTTACGCCGCACCGGCGCCTCCTCGCCCTCCTCCTCGGCCGCCGCCTTGACGACGCCGCTCTCCTTGGCGGCCTCGCGGCCGGGGCGGTAGTCGGACGCCTTCTTGGCCGCCGCCGCCGCGTTGAGCTCGTTGATCTCGTCCTCGCCGGGCTGCGAGACGTTGCGCATCGACAGGCCGACCTTCTTCTCGTCCTCCTCGATCCGCAGGATGCGGGCCCGCACCCACTCGCCGACCTGGTAGTGGTCCTCGAGCTTGGAACCGGCCGCGACCTCGATCTCGCTGATGTGGGCGAGACCCTCGAGGCCGTTGTAGATGTCGATGAAGAGGCCGAAGTCGGTGACGTTGACCACCCGGCCGTCGAGCACGTCGCCGACGTGGTGGCCGTTGGCGAAGTCCTGCCACTCGTTGGGCATGAACTCCTTGATCGACAAAGACACCCGCTGGTTCTCGACGTCGATGTTGGTGATCCGCGCCTTCACCAGGTCGCCCTTCTTCAGGACCTCGGAGGGGTGCTTGACCCGCTTGGTCCAGCTCATGTCGGAGACGTGGATGAGGCCGTCGATCCCCTCGGTGATCTCGACGAAGGCGCCGAACTCGGTCAGGTTCCTGACCTTGCCCTCGATGACGCTGCCCTCGGGGTGGGTGTCGGTCAGCTCCTCCCAGGGGTTCCTCTCGGTCTGGCGGAGCGACAGGCTGATCCGCCGCTGGTCCATGTCGAGCTCGGAGACGATCGCCTCGACCTCGTCGCCAACCTCCAGGATCTTGGCCGGGTTGACGACTTTTTTGGTCCACGACATCTCGCTGACATGGATCAAGCCCTCGACCCCCTCCTCGATCTCGACGAAGGCGCCGTAGTCGACGAGCGACACGACCCGGCCCTTGACGCGCGAGCCGATGGGGTACTTCTTGTCGACCAGGGTCCAGGGATCGTCGCTCTTCTGCTTGTAGCCGAGCGAGACGCGCTCGGTCTCGGGGTCGAACTTCAACACGACGACCTCGACCTCGTCGCCCACCGAGAAGTGCTCGGAGGGGTGGTTGACCCGGCCCCAGGAGATGTCGGTGATGTGGAGGAGGCCGTCGATGCCGCCCAGGTCGATGAACACCCCGTAGTCGGTGATGTTCTTGGCGACGCCCTTCAAGCGCGCCCCCTCTTCGAGCCGCTTCAGGGTCTCGGCCTTCTTCTTCTCGAGCTCCTTCTCCAACACCGCCTTGCGCGAGAGGACGATGTTGTTCCTCCGGCGGTCGAGGCTGATGACCTTGAAGTCCATCTCCTGGCCGCGGAGCGATTCGAGATTCTTGACCGGCTTGATGTCGACCAGCGAGCCGGGCAGGAAGGCGCGCAGGCCGACGTCGACCGTCAGGCCGCCCTTGATGCGCTCGATGACCCGGCCCTTGATGACCTTGCCATCCTTGTAGGCGCGCTCGACCTCGGTCCACTTGCGCATCCGCTGCGCCTTGGTGAAGGAGAGCAGCACGTGCCCTTCCAGGTCCTCGGTCTTCTCGAGCAGGACGTCGACCTCTTCCCCTATCTCGACGGAGAGCTTGCCGTCGCGGCCGGTGAACTCCTCGATCGGGATCAGGCCCTCGGACTTGTAGCCGACGTCCACGATCACCGAATTCGAGGTGACGCCGATCACGCGCCCCATGACGATTTCGCCTTCCGTGAGGTTGCGCATGCTGTCGTCGTACAGCTCGAGGAGTTTCTGGTACTCCTCCGGGTTGGCAGCCGCGTCGTCCTCGTCGAGGGCGAGCAATCGCTGGTTCTGTTCAGTAGACGGCATAGAAAAAACTACCTCCTTGGGTTTGGATTCAGGCCTCCGCCTGTAGCCCCAAATGGCTTGGGGGGTCGAGTTCTGTCCTAACTCTTTGAGAACTCGGGGATTCGGAGTATAGGGGAGAGAGAGGGGGTGGTGTCAATCCGGGGCCTGCCCAGCCGCTGCTCGAAAAGGGCCCTGATGCCCGCCGACACCTGCTCCTCCCCAGAACTCCGTGAGTTAGCCGCAGTACAACCCGGAGCGGGGCGGATTTGTTCCCGGACGCCTCTCTGCCCGCTGTCGGCGAGAAACCCGGCCGCGAGGACGACACCCCGCGGCCGGCTCAATCTACAGCGGGGCTAGGGTCAGCAGGACGTCGGACAGCTGCGCCCGCAATTATTGAAGCCGGTCCGGCAGGCGGCGATGCAGGAGAAGTGATTGCCACTCCCCATCGGCGGGCAGGCGAGGAGGCAGTCGTTATAGTCCCAGTTGCACTTCGTGCAGCAGTCCGACACGGTGAGCCAGACCGGCTTTGCCGTCTCCAATCCCTGGAGGTCGAGGCCGGCCCTGGCGGCCAGGGTCACCGCGGGGGTCGAGAGGGCGGCCGCTCTGGCCGGCAGGCAACCTCCATCCGCCCGGGCGGCGACAGGGACGAGGACGGTGAGCAGGACGAAAGCGGCGGCGAGGAGAACTTTGTGCTTCATGATGCGCTCCTTTCGAGTTCAGGACCTTGGAAGCAGGCCCAGGCTCCTTTGTAGCGGGAGCCGGCCGGGAGGTCGATGGGCCGGAGAGGAGCCGCGGATGAGCTGGACCTGAGCCGCCGGAGCGGGGCCTCAACCAAACCGCTCCACAACCGTACTTCCTAGGGTGAGCCTGCCTATCCCCAGTTCGACCGAGCTCCCCTCCGGCCGTCTCTACTTCGAAGATTTCGAGCTGCGGCTCGACACCTGCGAGCTCGCCCGGAACGGCAGCCCGGTCAAGCTGCAGCGGCAGCCCGCCCGCCTGCTCGGCCTGCTCGCGTCACGCTCGGGCGAGGTGGTCACCCGGGAAGAGATCCGCCGCGCGCTCTGGGGGGAGGATGCCTTCCTGGAGGTCGAGTCGGCGATCAACTTCGCCATCCGCCAGATCCGCCGAGCCCTCGGCGACTCCGCCACCGAGCCCCGTTTCGTCGAGACCCTGCCGCGCCTCGGCTACCGCTTCCTCCCGGCGGTGCGGCAGGCCGGCGACGGCGGTCCGCCCACTCCCCCGCCGGTCCACCGGGAAGCGCCGCTCTGGCGAGTCTCCCCGGTCTGGGCAGCCGGCCTCGTCCTGCTGGCCGTCCTCGCGCTCGGTATCGGGGGCATTGGCGACATTGGCGGCATGGGCGATATTGGCGGCAGGGGCGGCAGGGGCGGCTCGACGGCCGGTCCCCGGGGTGGCCGGACGGCTCTCCGGGTGACTCGCCCCATCTCGCGGCAAGCCTATGAGGTCTATCTCGAGGGGCTCCACCTCGCCGGCTCGCCGAACACCCGCGCCCGCGGCACCGCCCTCCTCGAGCGGGCCACGCGGCTCGCGCCCGGCTTCGCGCCCGCCTGGAGCGCGCTCGCCTTCGCCCGTTTCGACTTCCAGCGCCGGCCGGCCGCAGAGTACGCGGACGGCGTCGAACGGGCCGCCCGTCAGGCGTTGCACCTCGAACCCGGCAACGCCGAAGCCCACCGCGCGCTGGGGGAGCTGGCGCTCTATGGGCGCTTCGATCTCGCCGGCGCCCAGGCCGAGCTCCTACGAGCGCTTCACGCCGACCCGGGATCGGCCGAGGCCCACCGCTCGTACGCCAACTCTCTCGCCTCCCGCGGCCACCTCGGCGAAGCCATCGCGGAGGCGGAGCGCGCGCGGGCGATCGATCCCCTGAGCGAGGCGGTCCGCTCCGACCTCGTCTGGTTCCACTACCTCGCCCGGGGCTATGACGAGGCCATCCATCAGGGAGCCCTCGCCGCCCGCATCGACCCGGTCCTCCGGCCGGGTCGCTTCTACTGGCTGCTCTCGGAGATGCTGAAAGCGGACGATAGCGCGCCGGCCCTCGCGCAGGGGCAGGATTTCGCTGCCTGGATGACGACCGCCTGGCACCTCTCGCCCCCTCCCCGCTTCGCCCGGCTCCACGACTTCTGGGTCTGGCGGCTCGCCCGGCTCGAAGAGCTCCGCAGGCAGGTCGGGGTTTCGCCCGGAATCCTCGCTCTCAACCTTCTCGCCAGCGGCGATCACGAGCGCGCCCTCGGCCTCTTCGACGAGGCCTGCCGGCAGCACTTCGGCTGGATGCTCCCCTTCCTGCCCTACGATCCACTGGCCGATTCACTCCGCGGCGATCCCCGCTTCGCCCGCATCCTGCGCTGTGCCGGCCACGGCGGGCTGGGGGCCTGAGACGGAACCTGCTAAACTCGCTTCTTATCCATGGACTCTGACACCTTTCCGGCCGTCCTCCCCATCTTCCCCCTGGCGGCGCCCCTCCTGCTGCCCGGCACCGTCGTGCCCCTGGTCGCCTCCGAGGAGCGCTACCGGAACCTGCTCGACGACGCTCTGGCGGCGGACGGCTACGTCGGCATCCTCCAGCCGGTCGAGGAAGAATCCACGGCGGGCGAGATCGGCCTGCCCGGGGAGAGCTCCGGGCTCTACCTCGTCGGCTGCCTGGGGCGGATCGGCGAATGCCGTGAGGAGGGGGAGGACGGGTACGTGGCGCTGGTCGAGGGGGTGATCCGCTTCCGGGTATGCGAGGAGCTGCCGGGGCAGCGCGGCTACCGGCTGATGACCGTCGACTACGGCGAGTTCCTGGACGATCCGGAAGCGATCGACCGAGAGCTGGATTTCAGCGCGCTCAAGGAGGTCGTGCGCCAGCGGATCGAGTGGAACGGTTCGCTGCTCGATCTGGAGATCATGGAAAACATGGTGGGGACCGAGATCGTCACCGCCCTCGCCCATGCCCTCCCCTTCTCCTCCGCCGAGCGCCAGGCGCTGGTCGAAACTCCCAATCTCTACGAGCTGCAGCCGCTCCTCCTCGAGCTCATGGCGACAGGTCCGGGCGGGAGGCCAGGCTTCGACCTCCCGCCTCAGCTCCCCAGCTGACGCCACCAGACCTCGCAGCGCTGCCCTTCCGGCCGGCCAGCATCCCCTGAGAAGCAAAAGAGCCTCTGAGGCGCTACGACGGACGACGGAGACGCTACGGAGCCGAATGGAGAAGCTATAAAGGGAGCTTGAGACGCTGGAAGTCGGCCCTGAGACGCTGGAAAGACCGGTCGAGATACTGGAAAGTCTGGTTGAGACGCTGGAAAGTCTCAAAGCGACGCTCCGGAGAGGATTGGAGACTCTCAAGCTCTCTTTCCAGCGTCTCAAGGCCGGCTTCCAGCGTCTCCATCAGACTTTATAGTGTCTCCGATTGCCAAGATCAGCGCCTGCCCCGCGTCTCTTCCGCCGCCGCGAACGTCGCGAGCGCCAGCGCCACCACTTCCGCCGGAGCCACCTTGATCGCCCCCAGGTGGCGGGCTCCGGGGACGATGAGGAATGGCGCCCCGGCGAGCCCGGCGAGCTCCCGGGTGTCCTCCGGGCGGACCCCTAAGTCTTCGGCCCCGCCGACATAGGCGGCGGCGGCGGTGCGGAGGGCGGGCGCGTGGTGCCGCAGGTCGAGATAGCGGTAGAAACGCGGGAAGGCACAGCGGACGAAGAGGTAGCCCGGCCGCTTGCCGGGCAGCATCCGCCACGACCATTCGAGGAGATGGGGAGAGACGTCCTCGAACATGGCGCCCGCCACCCCGTTGCGCTGGCTCAGGACCTGGTGGGCCCAGTAGCCGCCGCTGCTCACCCCCCAGACATGGAGCGGCAGGCCGGCGCTCCTCGCCTCCAGAAAGGTGAGCCCCGCCGCCACGTCGCGGTCGAGGAGCCCGCAGAGGGCGCCGCTGCCGCCGAAGCCGGGGAGGTCCAGGGCGAGCGCCTGGTAGCCGGCAGCACGGAGTGCCTCCACCCTCCCGCCGCGGAAGAAGTAGGATTTTCCCCATTGAATCCAGGGGTGGAGCAGGAGCACGGCGCCCCGCGCCGGCCCTGGACCGAGCGGCGGGAACCAGGTCGCCGTCAGCTCGCCCGGCCGGCCCGGGCGCGGCACGACGACCTCCTCGGCGGGCAGGAGCTGCGGTGGCGGGCTCGGCTGCGGACGGGGGGGCATGGGGGGCGAAAAGGCGTGGAAGAGGGGGCTCGCCAAGCGCTCCTCCCAAGCTGGCGGCCGCTTCGGGGCCTGGATCGATCCTCCCTGGATGGCTCCTCCTTCGTCACCCGCCTCTAGAACGACGCCGAATCTTGGGGGGATGGGCGCGGCGCGGGAGGGAGATGTTACAGGAGGAAGCTCCTAGACCGCCTGCGCGAGCCCTTCGTCAGCATCGTCGGCATCCCGGGCGTCGAGGACGGCGCGCACCGCCCGGGCCAGGGCCTGCGCCGAGAACGGCTTCTGGAGGCAGAGGGGAGCGCCTTCGCCGCCCAAGAGCGGCTCCTCGTTGTAGCCCGACATGTAGATCACCCGCATCTGCGGCCGCGGGCCGGCGAGGCGCGAGGCGAGCTCGGGCCCCTTCATCCGCGGCATGGTGACGTCGGTCAAGAGCAGGTCGATGGGCTCGCGGCACTCCCCCGAGACCGCCAGGGCCTCGTCGCCGGACGCCGCCGGCAGCACGCGGTAACCCTTGCCGGCGAGGATCTGGCGGAGCACCGTCCGCGCCTCCTCCTCGTCCTCGACCAGGAGGATGGTCTCCGCCCCGCTGTCGGCACCGCCCACGATCTCGCTCACCCGTCCGGTCTCGCGCTCCTCGGTGGCCGGCAGGTAGATGCTGAAGCAGGTCCCCTGCCCCGGGGCGCTGTCGACGAAGATGTGGCCGCCGCTCTGGCGGACGATGCCGTAGGCGGTCGACAGCCCCAGCCCGGTGCCCTCCCCCTTGGTACTGAAGAAGGGCTCGAAGATGCGCTGCTGGGTCTCGGGGTCCATGCCGAGGCCGGTGTCGATCACCGTCAGGACGACATAGGAGCCGGGCGGGACGTCGGCGTGCGGGGCCGGGCGGCCGAGGACGACCGCGAGCGGCGCCGTGCGGATGACCAGCCGGCCGCCCGAGGGCATGGCCTGGCGGGCATTGACCGCGAGGTTGACGATCACCTGCTCCATCTGGCCAGGGTCGATCTTGATCCGCGCCAGGGTCGGCGAGAGGTCGGTCAAGAGGGCGACATCCTCACCGAGCAGCCGCTGGAGCATCTTCTCGACGCCGGAGACGACGGCGTTCAAATCCATCACCCGCTTCTCCATCGGCTGCCGGCGGGCGAAGGCGAGGAGCTGCTTGGTGAGCGAGGCGGCCTTCTGGCCGGCGTCCTTGATGCCGGCCAGGTTGCGGCAGAGGAACGGATCCTCCTCATACCTCTCGATCAGGAGGTCGCTGTAGCCGAAGATGGCGAGCAGGCAGTTGTTGAAATCGTGCGCCACGCCGGCCGACAGCCGGCCGATCGCCTCCATCTTCTGGGAGAGGAGGAGCTGGCGCTGGAGCATCTTGTTCTCCGCCTCGTCGCGCTTCCTCCGCGCGATGTCGCGGATGGCGACGACGGTCACGTCCTCCCCCTGGAAGACATACTTCTTGCCGGCGATCTCGATCTCGACCGGTGTCCGGTCGCTCTTCCAGCCGATCCCCTCGCGCGGCTCGGCCTGGAGGACCGCCTCCCCTTCGGAGACGAGATCGGAGAGATCGCGGCCGAGGAGCTCGGAGGCGGAGCAGCCGAAGATGGCCAGCAGGGCGTGGTTGACCTCCAGGATGCGGCCATTCCGGACGATGGCGATGCCTTCGAGAGTGGCCTCGAAGAGGTTGCGGAAGCGCTCTTCGCTGCGCCGGATCTCCCGCTCGGCGGTCTTCCTCTGGGCGATCTCCTGCTGTGCGCGCTCGTAGAGGCGGATGTTCTCGACCATCGGGGCGATCTGGTTGGCGACCGTCGACAGCAGCCGCACGTCGGAGACCGGGTAGTAATCGTCGGGATCGCGGCGGCCGATCAGCCAGACGCCGATGGCCTTGGCCTGGAGGGCGAGCGGGACCGCCAGGCGCACCCAGGAGCGCGGCCCCGGGGTCGCGGAGGGCGGCATGTAGCGCCCGCCCTGGGCCAGAAGGGCGGCGAGCTCCTCCACCGTGGGCTCGGGCTCGCCCGCCGGCAGGGCCTGCTCGTAGAGGGTCTCCCGCACCTCGTCGGCGAAGAGGTAGAGAGCCGACTGCCGGATGAGCAGGGTGGGCAGGATCTCGTCGGTGATCACCCGCGCCAGCACCGCCCGGTCGAAGGCCGTGGGGATGCGCTCGGAAACGATGCCGATGACCTCTTCCTGGGTGTGGCGGACGCCAAAGACATGCCGGTCGACGAGCAGTTGGAACCGGCCGCGGAGGAAGGGGGTGGTGACGGCGAAGAGCACGGACACGGCGAGGACGGAGAACAGGTACTGCGAGTTGATCGGCGCCCAGCGGCCGCTCACCACGAGGAGGACGGCGACGAAGGCGAGGATCGAGAGGGCCGAGAAGCTGTAGGCGCCTACCAGTCGGTTGGCGCGGAACTCGAGCGCCCCTAAGTGGTGCTTGTAGATGGCGTAGATGTAGCTCATCGGCAGGAGGGCCAGCGACGGTGCCGAGAGGACGGAGACCCAGGGAAAGAGGTTCCGCAGGTCGGCGATCTGGAGGCGCAGCAGGAGGAGCGGGAAAATGCCGAAGAAAGAGATGAACGGCCCGAGCCCGAAGAGCAGGCCGAAGAGCATGATCCGGTTGGCCACTCTGACCGCGGGATCCTTCGTCAAGAGCAGCCGCAGGAGCAGGATGGCGGCCGAGAGGAGGACGGCGGCCAGGGCCCAGAAGACGGGGAGGGCGGCGAGACCCCGATCGGGCACCGCGTCGACGATGATGAGGACGAGTGCCACGACGTAGAGCGGCCCGAGGAGAGCGAGGCGCAGCTTCCTCCCCATCAACGGATTGGGGAGGATCGTATGGAGGTGGACGGCGAGCGGCAGGAAGAGCCAGATGACGACATGGAAGACGATGGCCGAGCCGCCGGTCCGCCGGTTGGAGACCTGGCCCGCCGCCAGCCAGAGGGTGGTCGAGAAGGCGAAGAGGACGAGGATCAGCCAGCGCTCGTCCCGCGGCCGCAGGAGGACGACGGCGATCGTCCCCATCAGCCAGAAAATGAGAGGGAGGATGGCGAACGGTCCGACCCCGTTCAACAGCGGGTGCGCGTTGTCGTGGAGGTGGGTGGGGAGACGGAACGCCAGCACCTTGCCGCCCCGCAGCACGCGGACCGGCGCGATCCCGTCCGGCCCGACGCCGGAGAACAGCTTGATCGACCGGTCTCTCTCGTAGTGCTTGAAGTCGAGGCCGCCGATCGAGAGCAGCCGGTCGCCGATCTGGAGGCACTGCAACCCCTCCGGGCAGGGGGCGGTCGTCATCACCTCCCAGGTGGGGCTCAAGGTGAAGTCGACCTGCGGGAAGACCGCCGCGTAGACGTAATAGAGGCAGACGAGCAACAGGGACAGGGACATCGATCCCCACAGCAGATCCGTCTTGAGCGCGCGAAACCGCGCCTTGATCGCGTCGACTTCCATAGGGCTGGCAGAAGAAGTTTACACCAGGCGCACGCTCAAAGACTGAGTCGATCCCTCCTTCGGAGAGGAGGGAAGAGGCGCCGCGGGGCCCCGGGACGGCGCACGGGCTCTCGGGGCTCCGCGGTCACGACTGGAGAGAGAGGCCTGGTCAGGGCCTCCGGCGGGGCGAAGGTCAGGCCTTCGCCAGAGCCGGGGAGTCGGCCAGCCCAGGGTTGCTGTCGGTCCAGTAGGCCCAACCTCCGGCGCCGTCGGTCACCGCCGCGCGAATCAGGTCTTTGAGGCTGCCGAGCCGGCTCAAGCGGGTGAGGGCGACGAACAGGGAGCTGTTCTCTTTGCCAGCCTCTAGCGACGTACGGAAATCTTGAATGGACATTTCACTACCTCCCGCGGAGGGGTCTTTTAAACCCCTTCTCGAATTTTGACGGTTTACATCCTTGCGAGTCGGACACACAGGAGGGCGAGGAGGGGGGCGGGCCGCGAGCCCGGCTCGGCCGGGCGGGAGCCTGGGGGCGGGCAGCGAGAGAGCGGCGGCGAGGAGAGACCGGGCCTTCTCTCAGGAGGGCGGGAAGCGAGAGAGTGGAGGCCGGGCGCCAGGGTGGTTTCCAGGCGACTTCCGGCCGCGCCTTCTGCGCGATCGCGGAGATGGAGAACGGGGTCACATCATCCTCAACCGAACGAGAGCGCCGCCGGTTCCTCGACCCCGACGGAGGCGAGCAGGCGGTGGAGGGGAGCGAGGTGCAGTTGGAGGAGACGGGCGATGGGCTCGGGGTTGGCGAGGGGCAGGCGCGCCAGGAGGTCGTTCGCCTCCTTGGAGAACTCGAACATCTTGAAGGCGCAGAAGCTGACCGCGCCGCTCGCGATGAGGATCTTCTGCGCCGCGGCGAGCGCTTCCGGGTCCTGGACCCGGCGCGAAAGCTCCAAGAAGTCCTCCCGCTCCGGATGCCCGGCGGTCATGGCGAAGAGGATCGTCAGGTTGTTCGAACGGCGCTGCCAGTCGGCCCCGGCGGGTACCTGGACGGCGTCGGTCAGGTCGTCGCTCACCTGGACCAACCGGCCGAGGATACCCCCCAGGCGCTCCAGGTCGTCCGCGATCTCGGGCTGGGCGTTGCCGAGGAGGGCCCCGAGGCGGAAGGCGGCGCCGAAGAGCGGCGGGGTCTTCGCCTCGACCACCCGCCAGTACTCCTCCTCGCCGGTCACCTCGTGCGCGTCCAGCCCCTGACCGAAGGCGGTCCCCAGGGCCATCCGGGCGAGGCTCGCCTGGAGGGCTGCCCGGGTCGCCGCCGGGAGCGCCGGATCGTCGAGCAGCCGGTGTCCCGCGGCCTGGAAGGCGAGGGCCAGGTTGGCCGCCTTGCCCTCGCCCAACCGGCGGTAGTCGCCACTCGTATCGAGGTCGAGCATATCGTCGACCAGATGGATGCTGATCAGCGAACAGAAAATGGCGGCGGCGGCGGGCAGCGCCTTCGTGGCGTCCCCTCCCACTGCCTTACAGACAATCTCCGGATAGTCCCAGACCGAGAGCGACTCACGGTGGACCACCCGCTCCATGAGGTCGAGCATCTCCGGCCAGGAGGCGACCTCGCGAAGCGAGCGGATCCGCGCTTTCATCTCTTTGAAGTTCATCGCGCATCCCTCTCGGTTTGATACTTTCCATTTTCCTGTAACCCCCCGGGGCGCTCGCCCCGGGGGCACCAGCCTCACGACGATCGGCGCGCGGTACGACCCGCGGGCCGGGACGTCGATCAGGCGACGACCAAGGCCTCACCGTCGGCGGCGGTCTGGTTCCAGACACCCCAGTCGGTCATCGGGCCACCGGAACCCCCCCCCACCTCGGTCGGCTCTTCGATCGCCAGCAACCTGCGCAGCGATCCGAGAAGAGCGTTGTCATCGTGCCCCAAAGTGAACTTCGAATAGAAATCAAGAATCGACATTGGCGTAGTTCTCCACAAAACAGAAAAGACTTCCCTCTCAAAGGGTGAGCCCTTAGGTTAATGTTACAGTGCTGCACGAAAGAGAGCTATGGGAAAAGCGGGAAAGCGGACGGGCGCAGCTAAGATGTGTCTTTGACCATATGTCCCCCCAATAAAATAGACTTCAGTGTATTCAATGACGAATCGAGCAAACCAGTTTCGATCGTCTGGTCCACTAGTGCACAGCTGATCGAAGGGCGGGACACAAATTGGAAATTCGCTTTTCATTCGTCCGCGGGCACACCGGACGGGCTTCGCCCAGCGAGGCGGGGCGTCGACGCGCCGGTCCCGCGGGGCTTCGGCAGGGGCATCGACTATACTGGGAGCTGCCCGTCCAGGCGCCCGGCAGGCCGGGCTCAGCCCAAAAGGAGCCGTGATGGCCGTCAAGGATGTCAGAGAAGAAGCCCCCGCCCACGCCGCGCAGGCCGATGTCGCAGCTACCGCAGAGGAGGCGCCGCGGGAGAGCTCCATCTTTAAGGAGGATGCCCTGGAGACCATGGCCGAGGCCCGGCAGCGCTGGGAGGCGGTAGCCGCCCGCTCTGCGGCCCAGGTCCCGTTCTGGAAGGCGGACTGGACGACGGTCTCGGGGATGGCGGTGCCGCACCTGGTCACCCCGGAGGAGGTCGCCGGCATCGATCCGCGGAGCGCCATCGGGGTGCCCGGCGAGTATCCCTACACCCGCGGCATCCATCCCACCGGCTATCGCGGCAAGCTGTGGACCATGCGCCAGTTCGCCGGCTTCGGTACCGCCGCCGACACCAACCAGCGCTTCAAGTACCTCCTCTCCCAGGGGCAGACCGGCCTCTCCGTCGCCTTCCACCTGCCGACCCTCTACGGCTACGACTCGGACCACCCGATGGCCAAGGGCGAGGTGGGGAAATGCGGTGTCGCCGTCGACAGCCTGGCCGACATGGAGACCCTCTTTAACGGCATCCCGCTGGGCGAGGTGACGACCTCGATGACCATCAACTCGACGGCGCCCATCCTCTTCGCCATGTATCTGGCGGTGGCGGAAAAGCAGGGGGTCGACGTCAAAAGCCAAGTCTCGGGCACCCTCCAGAACGACATCCTGAAGGAGTACATCGCCCAGAAGGAGTACATCTTCCCGCCGCGGCCGTCGATGCGCCTGATCACCGACCAGTTCGCCTTCGCCGCCCGGGAGGTGCCGCGCTGGAACACCATCTCGATCTCCGGCTACCACATCCGGGAGGCCGGCTCGACCGCCCTCCAGGAGCTCGCCTTCACCTTGCGGGACGGCATGGAGTACGTCCAGTACGGGGTCGACGCCGGTCTCCCGATCGACGAGTTCGCCCCGCGGCTCTCCTTCTTCTTCAACAGCCACAACGACTTCTTCGAGGAGATCGCCAAGTTCCGCGCCGCGCGGCAGATCTGGGCGACGGTGATGCGGGAGCGCTACGGCGCCAAGAACCCCCGCTCCTGGATGTGCCGCTTCCACACCCAGACCGCGGGCTGCTCGCTCACCGCCCAGCAGCCGGTCAACAACGTCGTGCGGACGACGGTCCAGGCCCTGGCGGCGGTCCTGGGCGGCACCCAGTCGCTCCACACCAACTCGCTCGACGAGACGCTCGCCCTCCCCACCGAGGCCAACGCCCGGACCGCTCTGCGCACCCAGCAGATCCTCGCCCACGAGTCGGGGGTGATCAACACCATCGATCCCCTGGGCGGCAGCTGGTTCGTCGAGGAGATGACCCGGCGGATGGTCGACGGCTCCTTCGACTACTTCCGCCGGATCGACGACTTCGGCGGCATGGTCGAGGCCATCGAGGCCGGCTTCCCGCAGCGCGAGATCATGGATGCCGCCTTCCTCTACCAGCGCTCGTTCGAGGAGAAGGAGAAGCTGATCGTCGGCGTCAACGCCTTCCAGCTCGAAAACGAGCCGCCGATCGAGATCCTCTACATCGCCGACGATCTGGCCGAGCGCCAGGTGGCGGCCCTCGACGAGGTCCGGGCCCGGCGCGACGCGGGGGCGGTCTCCCGTACCCTGGACGCCTTGAAGCGCGGCGCCGCCGGCAGCGAGAACACCATGCCCCTCATCCTCGACTGCGTGAAGGCCTACTGCACGGTGGGCGAGGTGAGCGACGCTCTGCGCCAGGTCTTCGGGACCTACGAGGAGCCGGCGGTCTTCTAGGGCGCGTAGGGCGCGTAGGGCGCGCGCGATTTTAGAGATCGCGCCGATTCCGACCACGAGCAGGGCCTGGAGCGCTCCCGATCGCGCTATACTCTGCCGGTGTCCCGAGTCCTGATCCTCGACGACGAGTCGATGGTGCTCGACATGCTGGTGGTGCGCTTGAGCGCCCCCGGCATTCACCTGACTACCTGCCGCGAGATCGAAGCGGCAGAGGCGCTGCTGTCCTGTCTGCGCTTCGACGTCGTGATCACCGATCTGTCGGTCTCCGAGCTCGGGGGTCTGGAGGGGATCCGCCTCATCCGCTTCGTGACCACCCACTTCCCGGATACGGCGGTCTACGTCCTCTCCGGCTACGTCACCGACGCGGCGCGCGAGCTCTGCAAGATGCTCGGCGTCACCGCCGTCCTCGAAAAGCCGGGCGGCCTCTCGGAGCTCCGCCAGCTCCTCCTCGCCCGCCAGATCGCCTCGGCGGTCGTGGGGGGACCCGCGGTCGAGCCTGGCGAGGTCCAGCAGGTCGAGCTGCTCGAGGACTTCCTGGCCGCCAACACCATTCGCTCGGTCCTCCAGCCCGTCGTCAACCTGCGGCGGGGCGGAGCGCCGTTCGAGGTCTTCGGCGTCGAGGGCCTCGCCCGCGGTCCCACCAACTCGGTGCTGGGCAACCCGGTCATCTTCCTCGGCTATGCGGCCCACAAGGAGATGCTGTTCAAGGCCGACATGATCTGCATCCAGGCGGCCCTGACCGAGGTGCGCCAGCTGCGCACGGTAGTCAACACGTTCTTGAACGTGCAGCCGCGCTCGATGACCAATCCCGACTTCACCGACCACCTGGTGGCGGTCGTCCGCGCCTCGGGGCTCTCCGAGGAGAACGTCATCCTGGAGCTCACCGAGCAGCAGACGATCGTCAACCCGCGCGCCTTCGCCACCACCCTCCAGCGGCTGCGCGAACGCGGCTTCCGCATCGCCCTGGATGACTACGGGGAGGGAAGCTCCAACCTCAATCTCTTCCAGGACCTGCGGCCGGACTACCTGAAGATCTCCGGCACCTTCTGCCGCAACCTGGCGCGCGACCCCTTCAAGCAGATCCTCGTCCAGAGCACGGCCGAGATGGCGGCCCGCACCGGCACGGCGACGATCATGGAGGCGGTCGAGACCGAGGAGGAGGCGGAGATCCTCTGCATCCTGGGGATCGACTACGGGCAGGGGTACTACTTCCTGGAGCCGATGCCCGGCCGCGAGCTCGCCCACTCCTCCCGCGTCGGCATCCCGCACCCCACCCGGCCCGACCTGCTGACGCCGCTCGGACAGTCCTCCGTCGCCCCCTGAAGTCTCGTCCTAGTTTGGGTGTACACTACCGCGCCGGCGAATAAAGTCAGACCCATTCCGGTTTCAACCCTCGATAGGCAGTGGGAGGTCCACTGCCATACGCAGATCTTCATTCCGGCGGGGATGATTCCTCTCCGCCCCCCCGCAAGGAATCCGCCATGAAACGACAAAGCGCAGCATCTCGCCCGCAGCTCCTGCCGCTCTCCCTCTCCTGTCTCGTCCTCCTCGTCGCCGGCGCCGGCTGCTCGCGCGCCAGCGAGAGCGCGACTGCCAAGGCTCCGGGAGCCCAGGGGGACAAACCCGCCGCCACCGCGACCGCTCCCGCCAAGCCTGCGACGTCGGGGACGTCGGCGACGTCGGCGCCAGGCGGCCCCGGCGGCCGCCGGCCAGCGCACCGGGACGCGCCAGGGCGCTCCGGGCACCGCTCCCGGCTCCCCGGCCCCCGCCGCGGAGAAGCCGATCGACCCGGCCAAGCTCCCCACGGTGGTCGCCCGCGTCAACGGCCAGGAGATCAAGAAGGACGACCTGCTCAAGGAGGTCAAGGGGGTCCAGGCCCGCATGGCCCAGCAGGGAGCCCCGGCCGAGGCCGCCGCGCCGGCCGGCCTCTACCACCAGGTGCTCGACGGCATGATCGCCCGCACCCTGTTGGAGAGCGATGCCAAGGCTGCGGGCATCGGCGTCACCGACGACGAGGTCAAAAAGCAGCTCGAACAGACCAGGAGCCAGTTCCCCTCCCCCGAGGCGTACAAGAAGGCGCTCGCCGACGAGGGGATGACCGAGACCCAGCTCCAGGACAACTTCAAGCGCCAGATGGCGATCCAGAAGTACATCCAGGCAAAGGTCGTCGACGCCTCCAAGGTGACCGACGCCGACACCAAGACCTTCTACGATCAGAACAAGGACAAGATGAAGCAGCCCGAGCGGCTGCACCTGCGCCACATCCTGGTCAAGGTCGAGAAGAATGCCCCCGCGGCCGACAAGCAGAAGGCTCAGGTCAAGGCGACCGGGCTCCTCGCCCGGGTCAAGAAGGGCGAGGATTTCGCCAAAGTCGCGACCGAGAGCTCGGACGACCCCGGCTCCAAGGCCCAGGGCGGCGACCTCTCCTGGATCTCCAAGGGCGATACCGTCGAGCCGTTCGAGAAGGCCGCCTTCGCCTTGAAGACCAAGAACGAGATCTCCCCGGTCGTCGAGAGCCCCTTCGGCTTTCACATCATCCAGCTCCTCGAGCACCAGGACGAGGGCACCATCCCTTATGACCAGGTCAAGGACCGGATCGGCGAAATGCTGAAGCAGCGCCAGGCCCAGCAGGGGATCCAGGACCGGATCCAGGCGCTCAAGGCCAAGGCCAAGGTCGAGACCTTCATCTGACCTCAGACGAACGTAGCTAGGAGGCCCCGGACCCGTCGCGGTTCGGGGCCTCCGCCTTTTTTGGGGGGCGATGAAACGCCGCCGCCAGGGCCGCCTCCCCGCCGGGGGCGGCGAGATCCTCCAGTCGCAGAGAGGCGATGGCGGTGATCGCCCTCGCCCGCTCCGCCAAGCCGCGCGGGCCTGCCGGGAGGGAAGCGTCGAAAAGCTCGAGGTTCTCTGCCGCGTCTCTCACCAGCGCCTGGAGAACCCGGAACGCCCCGTCCGAGAGCGGCGGCGAGCCGCGATAGATCCCGATCCTCCCTCCCGGCCGGAGACGGGGGAAATCCTCCAGGCCCAGGAAGCGCAGGAACCAGTCGGCCCGGAAGCGGCCGAGCGCCGCCACCATCCCGGCGTAGTCGGCGAGCAGCTCGTCGAGAAGGTTGTTGCGCATGGCGCCGAAGAGACGCCGGGTGAAGTAGTGCGCGCACTCGTGGTCGCGGCGGATGGCGAGCGAGACCTCCCGCCAGGCAGAGGCGTCGAGCCCCAGGTCGGCGGCGGGCACGGCGCTGTAAGGGCCGTCGGAGAGCAGGATCAGGCGGTCCTGATAGAGCTCCCGCCGCGGCCGGAGCCGCGCCAGCTCCTCTTCCCACTCCCCCTTCGGCGCCGCCGGGTGGCGGGATTCCCAGTCTCGCCTTAGGGCCCCGATCCGCGCCCAGTTGATGTAGCCGGAGAGCATGAGCGCCCCCTGGGAGTCGGGCACCGGGAACGGCTCGTTACGGTGTCCGAGCGCCTGCACCAGGGCGACGAACTCTGCCCGTCCCCGTACGGTGAGCACGGGGATGCGCCCGGCCGGGCTCAGGTGGAGGGTGAGCTCGACGAGCTCGGGCCGCGCGAGCGGCAGGCCGGTGGCCTCGGGGAGGTCCGCCGGCGGCACGCCCCGGCGGGTCGCGGCCCGGTAGGCCGCGGTCGCGCTCATCCCCTCACGGATGGGAAAGCAGAGCTGCGGCAGATGCTCGGCGAGAACGGCGAAGGCCCCCCGGTCTCCGGCCGCCCCGGCCCGGGCAGCCGCTCCAGCCGCCGCGGCCCAGCCTTCCCAGCAGGGGACGAAGGGCTCGTCGGGAAGGGGGAGGACGGTCCCGGGCTCGCCGATCCCGAAGACGTTCTCGTTGTAGCGCAGGAGCTCCTCGCACTCGCCGGCAGTGGCTCCGAGGTGGCGGAGGACGGCGCCTTGAAACTCCCAACTCACGGTGCTAGCCTAAGTTAGCTTGGTTGTATTCGAGAAGCTTTTCCCTATCCTGAGCTCCGCGGCCTGCGCGCTGGCCCTCTCCATGCCCGCCCTGTCCGCTCTCGCCGCCCTGCCCGCCAGGCCCGCTCCACCCGACCTCGTAACACCTTCTCCCCCAGCCGGTCCTCCCGCCGGCCTCGGCCTCCTCGAAGTCGTACAGCTGATGCTCGCGCACGACCCCAACGTCGCCCTCGTCGAGACCCAGGTCCGGTCGGCCAGGGGCGCCCTCCTCGTCGCCTCGGGGCAGTTCGATCCCCTGCTCACCGAGGCGCTGACCCAGGCGAGCACCCGGACGCCGCTCTCCCCCCGCTCCAGCCTGGACGCGAAGACGACCGAGAACGACCTCGGCTTCGTCCAGCAGTTCCGGACCGGGCTCTCGATCTCCCCCCAGCTCCAGCTGCTGCGGACCGAAGACCCCAACCAACCTCCCGGCGGGGCCAACGCGGCGGCGGTCTCCTTCACCTTCCGGCAGCCGCTGCTCCGCGGGCGCGGACGGAGCGCGACCGCGGCCCAGGAGCTCTCGGCGGAGCGCGAGGTCACGGCGAGCGGGCTCGATCTCGCCCATGCCACGGCGCAGCGCATCGTCGCCGTGATCGACCAGTACTGGTCCACCCGGGCGTCGGCGGAGAACCTCGCCATTCTCCGCGAGAGTGAACGGAGCTCGGAGGAGCTGCTCGCGACCACCCGCCAGTTGGTTGCCGGCGACCAGACCCCCGCCGCCGAGCTGGTCCAGCTCGAAGCCAACCTGGCGGCCCAGGAGGCGGCGCGGATCGGCGGCGAGACCACCCTGTTCAAGGCCCGGCAGGACCTCGGGCGGGAGATCGGCCTCGACTCCGCCGAGATCGCCGCCCTCCCCCTGCCGGCGGACCCTTTTCCCGCCCTCCCCACGGGCGAGATCCCGCGGCTGCCGGCCGGCGCCTTCGTGACCCAGGCCCTCGCCCGGCGGGCCGACCTCCGGGCGGCGCGCGAACGGCTCGCCGAGAGCGAGCTCCTGGTCGCTTCCGCCACCAACGCCCTCAAACCCCAGCTCGACCTGGTGCTCACCCCCAGCTACAGCAGCCTGGTCGGCGGCAGCGGGGTGACGACCTTCTTCTCCCCGCTCTATCGCAACGTGCCGGGGGGGAGCCTGGCGCTCGGCTTCGCCCTCTCCCTGCCCTTTCTCCACAGCCGGGAGCGAGGAGCGCTGGAGCAGATCCTGGCCGGCCGGCAGGCCAACTCCCTGCGGGTCGACCTGACCGCCAAGGAGATCGGAGCCGACGTTCCCACCGCGCTCGACGCGGTGACGAGGAGCGCCCTCCAGCTGGAGAAGGCGAGCGACGCGGTGCGCCTCTTCGAGCGCACCGTGATCAACGAGGAGAAGAAGTTGCGCGCCGGCACCTCGACCCTCATCAACGTCATCACCCAGCGCGATCGGCTGACCGCCGCGCGCCAGGGGCAGGTCTCGGCCCAGCTCACCCTGGCCCTCGCCCTGATCGAGCTGCGCTTCGCGACCGGGACCCTGCTGCCGGGAGACGGCGAGGTCCCGGCCGTGCGCTACAGCCGGCTCACCACCATCCCGTCCCCCGAGGAGGCGGCGCCATGATCTTTCGCAAGGTGGCCCTGGAGCGGCTCTCCTCGCCCGAGCAGCTCGACCAGCTGATGCAGGTCACCAATCCCCAGGGCTGGCTCGCGCTTGACCGGCCTCTGCGCCCTCCTGGCCGCCGCCCTCCTCTGGGGCCTCTTCGGCTCGGTCCCCACCGAGACGACGGGCGAGGGCATCCTGCTCCGGCAGGGTGGCGTCTCCGACCTCGTCGCGGCCGGTGCCGGGCAGGTCGAGGAGGTCCAGGTCGCGGTCGGCGACGTCATCGAGAAGGGGCAGGTAGTCGCCAAGATCCACCAGGAGCTCCTGCTGCGGCAGATCGACGACTCCCGTACCAAGGAGGCCAACCTGCAGGCCGAGTACCAGGCGCTGCTGCGCTCGTCCGAGGAGCAGAAGCGCCTCCGCCTCCGCGACCTCGCCCAGCAGCGGACGAACCTCGAACGGACGATCGCCACCCTGGCGAAGAACGTCACCCTCTTGGAGGAGCGGCTCGGGGCCGAGAAGAAGCTCCTGGACGACGGCCTCATCACCCACCAGACCTACCTGGGGACCGAGCAGAGCTTGAACACCTCGCGCGACCAGCTCGCGAGCTCGCGGCTGGAGTTGAACGGCCTGGAGCTCAAGGACCTGGGGGCCCAGCAGCAGATCGACCAGCAGCTGGAGACCCGGCGGAACGCCATCCGCGACCTGGAGATTCAGGTCCGGGAGGACCGCGCCAAGCTGGCCGAGAATGTCGGCGTCGTTTCGCCGTTCTCCGGCCGGGTGCTGGAGCTCCTGGTCGTCCGCGGCGACGTGGTGAGCCCCGGTACCCCCATCCTGTCGGTCGAGGTCCTCTCAGAAGACCTCATCGCGGTCCTCTTCGTTCCCGCCGCGGACGGCAAGCGCATCCACCCGGGGATGACGGCCCGCGTCTCGCCGACGACGGTCAAGCGCGAGGAATACGGTTTCCTCGAGGGCCGGGTCACCTGGACCGCCGCCTACCCTTCCACCTCGCGCGGCATGATCCGCCTCCTTGGCAACGAGGCCCTGGTCGCCAAGCTGATGAAAGAGGGGCCGCCGCTCCAGATCAACGTCGCCCTCGAACGCGACCCGAGGACCCCCACCGGCTACCGCTGGTCGTCCTCGCGCGGACCCAACTTGAAGATCAGCAGCGGCACCCTGACGACCGGCAGCATCATCGTCAAGCAGGATCGCCCGATGAGCCTGGTCATCCCCACCGTGCGCGAGAAGCTGGGAGTCTAGAAGGTGCTGAAGCGGAGCGCTTCCGAGACCGCGAAGGGCACCGGGCGGCCGGTCCGCACCCCCACGATCCTCCAGATGGAGGCGGTCGAGTGCGGCGCGGCGGCCCTCGCCATCGTCCTCGCCCACTTCGGCCGCTTCATCCCCTTGGAAGAGCTCCGCCTCGCCTGCGGCGTCTCGCGGGACGGCAGCAAGGCGAGCAACGTGGTCCGGGCCGCTCGCCGTTATGGCCTCGAGGCCAAGGGGTACAAGAAAGAGCCGCAGGAGCTTCAGGGCATGCCGGTGCCCATGATCCTGCACTGGAACTTCAACCACTTCCTCGTCTTCGAGGGGTTCAAGAAGGATCGCGCCTACATCAACGACCCGGGCTCCGGTCCACGGTCGATCTCGCGAGAGGAGCTCGACCAGTCGTTCACCGGCGTCGTGCTCACCTTCGCCCCCGGTCCCGATTTCGCCAAGAGCGGCGCCCCACCCCGGCTCCTCCCCGCCCTCGGCCGGCGCCTCACCGGCACGGGCTGGGCTCTCGCCTTCGTCATCCTGGCGGGTCTCGCCCTGGTGATCCCCGGGATGGTCGCGCCGATCTTCTCCAAGGTCTTCGTCGACAATGTCCTCTTGGAGAACCACCGCGAGTGGCTGGGCCCGCTCCTCCTCGCTATGACGGCGACCGCCCTCCTCACCGGCGCCCTGACCTGGCTCGAGCAGGCCTACCTCCTGCGCCTCGAGACCCGGATCGCCCTCACCTCCTCCAGCCGCTTCTTCTGGCACGTCCTCCGGCTGCCGGTCGAGTTCTACAACCAGCGTTTCGCCGGCGACATCAGCACCCGCGTGGCGATCAACGACCGGGTCGCCCAGCTGCTCTCGCGCGACCTGGCGACGAGCTCCCTGAGTACGCTCATGATCGTCTTCTTCGCCGCCCTCCTCTTTCAATACGACGCCGTCCTCACCCTCATCGGCATCGCCGTCGTCGCCGGAAACGTGGTGGTCCTGCGCTACGTCTCCCGCAAGCGGACCGACGACAGCCGCCGGCTGCTCCAGGAACGCGGCAAGCTCTACGGCACCGCCATCGGCGGCCTGCAGACGATCGAGACCCTGAAGGCGATGGGTGGAGAATCGAGCCTCTTTGCCCGCTGGTCGGGCTATCAGACCAAGGTGGTCAACATCCGCCAGGAGCTCGAGCGCTACACCCAGATCCTGGATGCCGTGCCGCCGCTCCTCCTGGCGCTCAACTCCGCGATCATCCTCGGGCTCGGCAGCCTGCGGGTGATGAACGGCGCCATGAGCCTGGGCGGGCTCGTCGCCTTTCAGCTCCTCATGATCAGCTTTCTCAACCCGGTCAGCCGGCTGGTCAGCGTGGCCGGCAAGCTGCAGACCGCGCAGGGCGACATGAACCGCCTGGACGACGTCCTCAGCTATGCGGTCGACCCGGCGCTCGGCATCGAGACGGAAGGCGACGAGCTGCCCTCTCCGGAGCTGCCGGTCAAGCTCACCGGCCGCCTCGAGCTCCGCGACGTCACCTTCGGCTACAGCGCCCTGGCGCCGCCGCTCCTCGACGGCTTCAATCTCACCCTGACGCCCGGGGCCCGGGTCGCCCTGGTCGGCGGTTCGGGGAGCGGCAAGTCGACGGTCGCCAAGCTCGTCGCCGGCCTCTATACGCCGTGGAAGGGGGAGATCCTGTTCGACGGTCTAAGGCGCACCGAGATCCCGCGGAGCATCCTCTCCAACTCGGTCGCGACGGTCGACCAGAGCCTCTTCCTCTTCGAGGGGGCGGTGCGCGACAACCTGACCCTCTGGGACGCCACCATCGGCCTGCCGGAGGTCGTCACCGCGGCTCGGGACGCCGCCATCCACGAGGACATCGCCGCCCGCTCCGGAGGCTACGACAGCCCGGTCGACGAGGACGGAGCGAACTGGAGCGGCGGCCAGCGCCAGCGGCTGGAGATCGCCCGTGCCCTGGTCGGCCGGCCCACCCTCCTCGTCCTCGACGAGGCGACCTCCGCCCTCGACCCCGAGACCGAGAAGCAGATCGACGAGAGCCTGCGGCGAAGGGGATGCACCTGCCTGATCGTGGCCCACCGCCTGAGCACCATCCGCGACGCCGACGAGATCCTGGTCTTGGACGGCGGCAAGGTGGTCGAGCGTGGCACCCACCAGCAGCTGATCGGGGCCGGCGGCGTCTACGCGCGCCTCCTCCAGAACGAATGAGATGATCCCCGCGAGCCTCTTAGCGCTGCTCCGGCCCGAGGCCGAAGAGATCGAGGTCGGCGGCAATCTGCCGTTTCGGATGGCCTCGACGGAGGAGGCCTGGTTCCTCGCCGCCGGCAAGGTGGAGGTCTTCGCGGTGCGCCTGGACGCCGGGGGCGATCCGGGGCCGCGTACCCATCTGCTCACCGCCCAGGCAGGACAGATGATCTTCGGCGCCGGGGTCGGAGCACCGGGCGACGGCCTGGGCGGCGGCCTGGGCCTTCTGGGCGTCGGGTTGCCGGGTACGCGGCTCTTGAAGCTCGCCGTCCCGAGGCTGCGCCAGCTGGCGCGCAATCCCGAGGCCTCCGCCGCCCTGGCGGGCCTGATCGAAGGGTGGATCCAGAACCTCACGAGCGAGATCCCGCGCACGTCGCCGCCCAAGCTGTTCGCCGAGCTCAAGCCGGGCGCCGAGACCTCTCTGGAGCAGGCCGGGCTCTGCGCCCGTTCGAGCCGGGGCGTCGTCTGGGTCCGTCACGTCGAGGGCCACTCCCGCTTCCTCGGAGCCCCGGAGCTGCTCTTGACCCCCCAGGAGTTCCTCCTTCCCGTCGCCAAGCGGACCTGGCTCGAGAGCGCCACTGCGCTCCAGCTCTCCTGCGTCGACACCCGCATCCTCCTGCGCGGTGGCGGTCTCTGGGAAGGGCTCAGCCGCTTCCATCAGCTGCTCCTCTCCCTCGTCGCCATCGAGGTCAGGCGGACGTCCGAGGAGGAGCGGGCCCGCCTCGGCCGCCGGTATGCGCGCGACCGCTCGACCGTGGCGGCGGCTCACAGCCGCCTGATCGCGGTCCTGGGCGAGGTGCCGCAGACCGCGATGGCCGCCGCGGCCGAGGAGGATCCCCTGCTCGTCGCCTGCCGGCTGGTGGGAAGAGCTCAGGGGCTCGCCGTCCGGCCCCCGGTCGAGGGCATGCGGAGCCCCTCCGAGGCGCACCGCCTCGACCGCATCTGTGCCGCCTCGCGGATCCGGTCGCGACGGGTGCTGCTCCGCGAGGACTGGTGGCACCGGGACAACGGCCCGCTCCTCGGCTTCCGCCCCCTGGACGCACCGGCGGAGGGCCGGCGGCCGGTCGCCCTGCTCCCCACCTCGGGTACGGCCTACCAGATGGTCGACCCCGTCGAGCACGTGAGCCTCCCGGTCGACGCCGCCCTCGCCGAGCGGCTGGCGCTCGACGCCCACATGCTCTACTCCCCCTTCCCCGAGCGCCCGCTCGGCAAGCGGGACCTGCTGCGGATGGCCTTGATGAACCGTCGAGGCGACCTCGCGACGCTCCTCTTCATGGGGATCGCTGGCGGTCTCCTCGGTCTTCTGATCCCTTTCGCCACCGGCTCGATCTTCGGCAGCATCATCCCCGCCTCCGATCGGGGGCAGCTCTTCGAGATCACCCTCGCCTTGACCGTCGGCGCCTTCGCCGCGGCGGCCTTCCAGGTCACCCGCAGCATCGCCGTCCTCCGGCTGAGCGGCAAATTCGACGGTACGGTCCAGGCCGCGGTCTGGGATCGTCTGCTCTCCCTCCCGGTCTCCTTCTTCCGCCGCTTCACGGTCGGCGACCTCGCCTCCCGCTCGATGGGCATCGACGCCATCCGCGAGCTTTTGACCGGCGACGTCCTCACCGCGCTCCTGGCGGCGGTCTTCTCGATCTTCAGCTTCGCCCTCCTCTTCTACTACAGCCGGCCCCTGGCTCTCGTCGCGACGGCCCTCGTCGCCCTCCTCCTCCTGGTGACGGCGGCCCTGGTCTACCTTCAGCTCCGCAAGCAGCGCCAGCTCCTCGCCCTCGAAGGGCGGATCGCGAGCCTGGTCTTCGGCCTGATCAACGCGGTCGGCAAGCTCCAGGTGGCGGGGGCCGAGAAGCGCGCCTACGCCCGCTGGGCCGAACGCTTCGCCGAGCAGCGGCAGCGGACGATCGAGGCGCAGCGCTTCGCCAACATCCAGGCAGCGTTCAACGCCGTCTATGGCGTGCTGAGCCTGCTCGCCCTCTTCGTCATGGCGTCCAGCTCCACGGGGCTGGGCCTCTCGGCCAGCGAGTTCCTCGCCTTCAACGCCGCCTTCGGGCAGTTCCAGGCCGCGGCGCTGTCGATGATCAGCCTCCTCTCGACCCTCCTTACCCTGGTGCCCATCTACGAGCGGCTCTCGCCGATCCTCACCACCCCGCCCGAGGTCGACTCGACCAAGGCGGAGGCTGGCGAGCTCGCCGGCGACGTCGAGCTCAGCCATGTCTCCTTCCGCTATCAGGAGGGCGGGCCGCTGATCCTGGACGACGTCTCCTTCCACGCCCGTCCCGGCGAGTTCATCGCCCTGGTCGGCCCCTCGGGCTCCGGCAAGTCGACCTGCCTGCGCCTGCTCCTCAGTTTCGAGCAGCCGGCCGCGGGCTCGATCTACTTCGACGGCCAGGACCTGCCGTCCCTCGACATCCATTCGGTACGCCGGCAGATCGGGGTCGTCCTCCAGAACGGCCGCCCGATGGTGGGGAGCCTCTACTCGAACATCGTGGGCGAGGGCGATCTGGGGATCAACGTCGCCTGGGAGGCGGCGCGAATGGCCGGCCTGGAGGAGGACATCCGGGCCATGCCCATGGGCCTGCACACCGTGGTGAGCGAGGGGGCCGGCACCTTCTCCGGCGGCCAGCGGCAGCGGCTGCTGATCGCCCGGGCTCTCGTCCACCGGCCGCGGATCCTCCTCTTCGACGAGGCGACGAGCGCCCTCGACAACCGCACCCAGGAGATCGTCAGCCAGAGCCTCGCCCGCCTGAAAGCGACCCGCATCATCGTCGCCCACCGTCTGAGCACGATTCTCCATGCCGACCGGATCTACGTCTTCCGGGCCGGGCGGATCGTCGAGACGGGGTCCTACGAGGACCTGGTCCGGCAGGGGGGCCTCTTCGCGCGGCTGGTGGAGCGTCAGACCGCCTGACCCGTTGTAGACTCCTCCCTCCTGGGACCTATCGTGAAGTGCTCGCAATGCCACTTTGAAAACCCTGCCAAGGCGAAGTTCTGCGGCGAGTGCGGCGCCAAGCTCGCCGCCCTCTGCGCCGTCTGCGGTACCGCGAATGGTCCCGAATTCAAATTCTGCGGCGAGTGCGGGACGCCCCTGGGGACCGCCGCCCCGGTCCCGGTAGCCACTCCGCCCCCCCCGGCCGAGCCGGCGCCCCCTCTCCCGGCCCACCGCGTGGAGACTGCCGCCGAGGGGGAGTACAAGCAGGTCTCCGTGCTGTTCTGTGACCTGGCCGGCGCCGCGGCCCTGGCCGACCGCTTCGGCCCCGAGCGGATGCACGCCCTCCTCCAGCGCTTCTTCGACCTCGCCTTAGCCGAGGTCCAGCGCTACGAAGGGACGATCAGCCAGTTCCTCGGCGACGGCTTCATGGCCCTCTTCGGGGCTCCCGTCGCCCACGAGGACCACGCGCAGCGCGCTCTCCGCGCCGCCGTCGGGCTGCGCAAACTGCTCAAGGAGCGCGGAACGGAGCTCGCGGCGGGTGTCGAGTTGGGACCACGGATGGGCCTCGCCACCGGCTCGGTCGTCTTCGGCAGCATCGGGCGTGCCGACTACACGGCCGTGGGCGACACCCGAAATATCGCCGCCCGCCTCCAGCAGGCCGCCCCTCCCGGCGACATCGTCGTCAGCGCGGCCTTTGCCAGCCAGGTTGCGGACCACGTCCAGGTCGAGCCCCTGGACCCCGTGCGGATCGAGGGGCGGGAGGAGCCGGTGGCCGCCTACCGGGTCGTCGGCATGCGCTTCGGCCAGGCGGACCGGGCAGCCATGCGGGGGGGCGGGGCCCTCTCCCCTTTCGTCGGACGGGAGCGGGAGCTCGCGATCCTCCTCGAGCTAAAGGAGCAGGCGGTCGCCGGACACGGCCAGGTGGTCGACATCGTGGGCGAGGCCGGCTCGGGCAAGTCGCGCCTCCTCTTCGAGTTCCGCCAGCAGCTGGGGAACCAGCCGGTCGCCTATCTCCACGGGCGTTGCCTCTCCTACGGCGCCGGCATCCCATACCTGCCCTTCCTCGACCTGCTGCGCGGCGCCTGGAACCTCCCGGAAGGCACGGATTCCGACCAGGTCGTGGCGACCGTCCGCTCCAGCCTGGAAGAGGTCGGCGACGATCTCCGCGAGTCGCTCCCCTACTTTCTGCGTCTCTTGGGGATTCAGGCCGGAACCGAGGCGCTCGCGAGCCTCGAGGCGCAGGCGATCCAGGCCCGGACGTTCGCGATCCTGCGCCGCATCCTGCTCGCCGCCAGCCGCCGCTCCCTCCTCATCCTGGAGATCGAGGATCTGCACTGGATGGACGCCACCTCCGAGGAGCTCCTCGCCTCCCTCGTCGAGGTCCTCGCCGCCTCTCCCATTCTCCTCCTCGTCACCTATCGGGCCGGCTACACACCGCGGTGGCTGGACAGGTCCTATGCCACCCAGATCAACATGCGGCGGCTCTCGGAGGCGAACAGCCGGACGGTGGTGGAGACGATCCTCCAGCGCTCCCGGCTGCCGGAGGCGCTGGCGAGCGCGGTGCTGACCAAAGCGGAGGGCAATCCCTTCTACCTGGAGGAGCTGACCCGTTCCCTCGTGGAGCAGGGACCCGAGGCGGCGGTGCCCAACACCGTCCAGGGACTCCTCGCCGCCCGTATCGACCGGCTGCCCGCGGAGCACAAACGGCTCCTCCAGACCGCCTCGGTGCTCGGCCGGGAGATCTCGCCCGATCTCCTTGAGGCGATCTGGGAAAACCCGGCCAAATTGGAGTCCCTCCTCGTCGACTTGAAGCGCCGGGAGTTCCTCTCCGAGGTCCCCTCGGCCGAGCGGCCGATCTACCTCTTCCAGCACGCCCTGATCCAGGAGGTGGCCTATCAGACTCTGCTGACCGGGCGGCGCCAGGCGCTCCACGCCGCCGCCGGGGAGGCCCTGGAACGGATCTATAAAGACCGCCTCGACGAGGTCTACGACCGGCTGATGTACCACTACCCGCGGACCGGGCAGGCCGAAAAGGCGGTTCTCTACCTCGCCCTCTTCGCCGACCAGGCGGCGCGCGGCTACGCCCACTCCGAGGCGGCCCAGGCCCTCCGCCAGACCCTGGAGCACGCCGAACGGTTGCCCGAGGGCGAGCGCGATTGGCGCCTGCTCGAGCTGGTGCTCCGGCTCGCCTCCTCGCTCCTCCCCCTCGCCCGCTTCCCGGAGACCCTGGAGATCCTCGAACGCTACCGGAGCTCCCTGGACCGGCTCGCCGACCCCGCGCTCGCGGCGCGCTATCACTTCTGGCTCGCCCACACCCACAGTTACCTCGGCAACCAGGGGGACGCCGCCCTGGAGGCGCGGCAATCGATCGCCGCGGCCGAGACCTGCGGCGACGAATCCACCCGGGGCAAAGCCTTCTACGTCCTGGGGCGGGACTGCTTCTGGTCGGGTCGCTTCTCCGAGGGAATTCAATACACCCTGAAGGCGATCGTGTCCCTCGAGCGGAGCGGCGAGCCCTGGTGGCAGGGTCAGGCCTACTGGGTGGCCGGCTTCCATCAGTACGCCCTCGGCCGGTTCGAGGCGGCCCTGGAGGCGATGGCGAGGGCGCACACCATCGGCGAAGCCCTGGGGGACCACCGGCTCGACACTTCCTGGAGCACGGGCTACTTCTACGCCTCCATGGGGGATGTCGAGAAGGGAATCGAGGACTGCCGAGCCGGGCTCAAGAGCGCCCGGGATCCTCTCAACACCGCCGCTGCCCTGGGGTTTTTGGGCTACGCCTACCTGGAGAAAGGGGAGAGCCAGGCGGCGCGGGAATCGCTCCAGTCGGCGATCCGGATGCTCGAACAGACCGGCTTCCAGCCGCTCCTCGGCTGGTTCTCGGGCTTCCTGGCCGAGGTCTGCTTGAAAGAGGGACGCCTGGAGGAAGGGCGCGAGCTGGCCCTGCAAGCTTTAACCATCACCCGCGAAGCCCAGTTCCGCTACGGCGTGGGCCTCGCCCAGCGAGCGCTCGGCCGCCTCGCCCGCGGGAGCGGGGAGCTCGCCGAAGCCGAGGCCCGGCTCGGGGAGGCCCTCGAAACTTTTGCGGCCCTGGAAGTCCTCTTCGAGGTAGGAAGGACCCGGCTCGACCTCGCGGAGCTGGCCCACGCGCGCGGTGCGTCCGAGCTCGCCGGAAGCGAGATTGGGGAGGCCCACCGACTCTTCGGCGAGTTGAAGCTCCCCAGATACGTGGAAAAAGCGATATCGCTCTCTGGGGAGCTCGCCCTACCCCTCGCTGCCGGCTCTTAGCCTAACCGCCCGTCGAACCCGATCCCGAGCCCGTTCCCGTCGTTCCCGGCGGTGGCGGATCGTTCCAGGCGCCGCCGGCGGCCTGATCGAGCTCGTCGTCCGAGAGCTCGTCCATGCTGAGCACCAGCTCTCCTACGTCGCCACGGGTGAGCCAGTACCCTTTTCCTGCCGCCAGACGGATCATGGCGTCGGGATCCCCACGGCGCTGTCGAAGTTCGTCCCCCAGAAGGGGATTCGCCTGCATGTCTGAAATCAGGCGCTTAAGCTCCGAGCTAGTCATTTTCTTTCTCCTCCGAGCTTTGAGTCTACTCCACTTGAATCGGAAAGAGGAGGTGGCACGTGAGCGACTCGCGCCAGCGCCCCGGGCAGGAGATCCCGTACCGTGGGAGCGACCTCTCGTCCGGCGTGCCGTCGAGCCCCCAGAGCCTCGCCGGGCAAAAGCCCCGCAGCGAGGAGCCCGGTGGCCACCGTCGTGAGGATCTGGCTCAGGTAGACCTCCTCCGCGTTGCTGAGGCCCAGACGGTTCGCCGTCATGTGGAGATGGCTGGTGCCGATCCGCTGGTGCACACCGCGATCGGCCTCGCGGATCGCCCAGGACAGACGGCAGGCAGCTTCGCCGAGTTGTGCCTTGGCTTCCTCCCCGGCGCTCCCCACCGCATCCGGTCCGGCCGCCAGGAAGTCGAGCTCCCGACGGAACAGCCGATCGAAGGGATCTCTCTGCTCGACGAGGATGCGATCTGCCTGCGCCAGGGCTCGCGGCTTCTCCCCTCCCCAGGTCTCGACACCGTAGCGCAAGAGGGACACCAGATCCTCCTCGTCCCGGGCGAAGCCGAGCGCCTTGCAGGCCAGGACCCGGAAGGCCACCGCCAGCTGGCGGGAACGCGGCTCGCTCGCGTTCCCGGCGAGGATCTCCAGGACCGTCACGCTCGAGAGGGCGAAGAAATCCAGCGAGTCGCCCCAGAGAGCCGGACCACCGTAGCGCTCGATCTCCGGCCGAAACGGGAACGCGAGAAAGGTATTGTCCGGATAGCTCGAAAAATCGGATTCGTGACGATCGGACGCCAGAATTTCCCCGTTGCCGCGACGGATCGCCTCCTCGGTGAGCGCCGACGCCGAAGGATGGTTCGCGAGGAAAATTCGGGCTTCCGCCTCCGCGGTCTCGGTCACCTCTCCGGAGGCGCCAGGCCGGGCGTGCAGACGCAGTCGGATGTGCGGTCCTCCGAGCCGGTACCGGATGAAGAAGAAGCTGTCGATCCACCCGGATCGATGGAGCTTCGCGACCAGCGGGCGGACAAATCCGAGAATGGCGTAGCCCAGGTCCTGATGATAATAAAGGTGATAGTTGATCCAGGAGTTTTCTCGCTTTTCCATATCTTCTCAATCGACATCAGGACGGTAAGTCCATACTGGGACAAAAAGACGAGGCTGTCGAGTTGCAACTCGCCGCCGGGGCTTTTCCTCTTGCCTTTGATCATCCACGGTCGTACAGTACTGGTGCGCATAAAAGCGCTTCCATTTTGTCCGGTTCACCCGATGGTGGAGATAGGAGTCCCCCTATGCCCTTAGGACTCACCGGTAAGTTCGACATCCTGCAGCAATCCCCCCACGACGCCCACGAAGCGCCCCTCGAACTCGCCCCTGTAAACCCGACGCATCACTGGGTTCCCTCCCGCTACAACGTCCGGGCCATCGCCGAGGACGGCCGCTTCGTCCTGTGGAATACCATGAGCGGCAAGCTGACGGCGTTCAAGGCCGAGGATCGAGAGACCGTGATCGGTCTCCTCGAGAGGCATGGGCTCGAAGCTCCCAAGGAGAAGGTGGTCAAGTATCTAGCGGAGCGCGGCTACCTGGTCCGGAAGGGTGTCGACGAGTACCGGCAGTTCCAGCAGATGTTCGGCAAACAGCATTATCGGCCCGACGCGCTGGAGCTGATCCTCATGCCTTCCGAGGATTGCAACCTGCGTTGTCAGTACTGCTACGAGGACTTCGCCCGCGGCACCATGATCCCGGAGGTCCGCGAGGGAATCAAGAATCTGGTGCGCAAGCGCATCAAGAAGCTCAACCGGCTGCACGTCAGCTGGTTTGGCGGCGAGCCTCTCTACGGCTGGGAGGCCGTCAAGGACCTGGCGCCGTTCTTCGTCGAGATGGCCGACCAGCACGAGGTGCCCTTCGGCTCCAACATGACGACCAACGGCTACCTGTTGACGCCCGAGGTGGCCGACCAGCTCTTCGCCTGGCGCATCCGCACCTTCCAGATCACCCTGGACGGTCTGCCCGAGCACCACAACCACTCGCGCCCCGGCCGCGACGGCAGCCCGACCTTCGAGCGGATCTTCGACAACCTGAAGTCGCTCGCCCGCCGCGACGAGGAGTTCCACGTGCTCCTCCGGGTCAACTTCGACCAGGTGAATGCCGGCGGTCTGCCGAAGCTCATGGAGATGCTGGCCGAGGAGTTCAAGGACGACCCGCGCTACAACATCGCCCTCCATGCCGTCGGGAAATGGGGCGGTCCCAACGATGCGAGCCTCGACGTCTGTGGCGCCGAAGATTCGTCGCGCATCCAGCGCGACCTCATGGCGGAGGCCAAGCGGCAGGGGCTGAACTTCGGTAGCCTGCGCGACAGCCTCCGGGTCGGCAGCCAGGTCTGCTACGCCGCCCGTCCCTACAATTACCTCATCGGCGCCACGGGCAAGGTGATGAAATGCACCATCGTCCTCGACAAGGACGATTACAACGTCGTGGGCCGGATCACGCCGGCAGGCGATCTGGAACTCGACGACGACCGCATGGCGCTGTGGACCGAGCCCGCCTTCGAGCAGGATACCCAGTGCCGCAAGTGCGTGATGCTGCCGACCTGCCAGGGCCTCCACTGCCCCTTGATTCGTATCCAGGACGACACTCAACCGTGCATCTCCACCCGGGGAAATCCCCGAGAGGAATTGCTGGGGACCCTGGATACGCCAGCCAGGCGGCGCATGACGGAAGCAGCTCCCCAGGGCTGAGAGGATCACGAAACCTGCAAACCGAGCCTTAACCGGCTCTAATCAGGAAGGAGCAAAACATGGCTGAGAAGGAACAGGATCCGAAGGTGGAAGTCGAGAACCTCGAGGTGGCCGAGCTCGAAGATGAGGACCTCGACGAGGTGGGCGGCGGCTTTACGGACACCAACTGTGGCTGCACCATAAGGCCTTCGTTCAACAACGCCTAGGTAATTTCAAGCACCTGCACCGGCAAGGCTCAGAGCCTCAGCCGGCTTTACTCAGGAAGGAGTGAAAAATGGCTGAGAAGGAACAGGATCCGAAAGTGGAAGTCGAGAACCTCGAGGTGGCCGAGCTCGAAGATGAGGACCTCGACGAGGTGGGCGGCGGCTTTACGGACACCAACTGCGGCTGCACCATAAGGCCTTCGTTCAACAACGACGCCTCCTAGGAAGCTCGAGAACCTGCACCGGCCAGGCTCTCTCCGGGCTCCGGTGCAGGTTTACTTCCCGGAAAGATTTTCTGGGCCCGAATCTGTCGGCTTTTTCAGATAGTGGCAGAACGTAAGGTACGCCTTGGCAAGAGGCGGCCGATGTAATTCCCCCACGACCTTGAGATGACTCAAAGCTCGGATGCAAAACCCGCTCTTCCCCCGCATCTCGACCGGCCAGGCGTCCGGCGCGGTCCAATAGGAATCGTTTCCCGACCAGGCTAAGACGGCATCCCGCTTCTCGGGGGTGCACAGGCCCCTCTCGACGAGCCGCGCCAGGAGCTCCGCCCAGCGCGGCTCCCGCTTCGGCTGCCTTAGGAAGGAGCCCTCCATCCCGAGTCGGAACAGAACCTCCGAGCTGATGTCGAAAGAGAGGTGGGGCCTCTCCGTTCCGGCGAGGAGGGGCGCGATCTCCTCCGCCAGGGTGCGGAGGTGGGGAGCCACCCGCTCCAGATACTCCCCTCTCTCCTCCGCGGCGAGCCCCAGGATGTCCAGCCGGACGGCCTCGTGGGGCCGGGGGCGCAGGCTGAAAGCGTAGAGGATACGGGCCGAGCCCGGTACCGCCCGGGCGGCGAGGAGAACCGCCTCGCGCTGCGCCCCGTCGAGAGCCCTGCCGTGCAGGGCCGGCAACAGTGAATCGGCGAGCCAGAGCGGGTCCACCTGGAGCGGCAGGGCAGTGAGGAGAATCGGCGAGGGGAGGCCGGCCGAGCCGGAATGGAGGTCGAACTCGAGCCAGACGGGTTCTCGGGTCTCCTCCCCCTCCGCCCAGCGGTTGAGAAACTCCCTGACGTGGAGCTCGCGCAGTTGGCCGGCCATCTTAAGGGCCTGCTCCGGCCGCTCCAGGCGCACCGAGAGGTCCACCGCCCGCTCGCCCTCCCCCAGCCGAACCTCGACGATCCCGAGACAGTCCGCTGGGACGTGTCGCGCCGCGTCCCGGAGCCGGCATCTCTCCGCCTCTCCGACGAGAGACGCTCCCAGGTGAGGCGCGGCTACCGCGAGCCAGTCGCCGAGATTCGGCGTTCGGCTCCCCTCTAGAGAGATGGGAGGCCACCTCAATTTTCGTCGACCTCGACCAGAGCCAGCGATTCCAGCATGACCTCGAAGATCCGCGGCCCTTCCTCGGGATCGAGGGGGAAACTCTCAGGACCTGGCAGGGCTTCGATCAGGGTGAGGGGCTGGCCGGCGGCGAGGCTGGACTCGATTCCCAAGGCGAGAAGATCGATGAAGGAGGGGGACTGAAAGTCGACATACTGCGGCTTCAGGCTGCCCCCGGCGCCGGCCGGCTCCCCCCCCAGGAAGTAGAGCTCCGCGGGGAGGCCGAGGCGGAGCCGCCAACGGTGCAGCTCGGCGAAGCCCGCGGCTCCCGAGGCGACCGTGGGCAGCGCCTCGGGAAGAACCGTCCAGCGGCGCCGACGGAGCACGAGGTTGTCGACTTTCCTCCGCCGGTACACCCGGCATCCCTCCCCCTCCTGGGGTCGCTCGGTCAGCGGTAGGGTACGTTCGGGATGGACGCCGAAGAGATCGAGGAAACGGAGCACCGTCGGCACGAAGAAGAAGTCGAGCGGGCTCAGAAAGCAGGGGACGATCCGCTCGCCAGCGGCCGTCACCAGCCGCAGCGGCAGGTCCGGCCGGCGCTCGACGTAGAGATCGGTGAAGCGCAAGACCCGCTCTGCCGGCAGGTCGACGGCCTCTCCCGGCATCTGCAACACCCTGCGGGTCTGCGGCCAGTGGATGTTGACCGTGTTGGCCTTGGTGAACAGCATGTCGACGAGCTCCACCCGCTCGCCGTCCTCCTTGAGCACGGATCGCGCCGCATAGTGATCGACGTAGAGCTCCCGGGAGGCGGGGTCGAGCGCTACGTTGAAGCGACAGCTCATCCGTCCCGTCCCCTCGAAACGGCCGTTCGCCACCCAGGTCTCCCCCTGAGGATCGCAGGGCTGAAGAAAGAGGCAGGGACCCACGGCGGGAAGAAAGCGCCGCGGCACGCTCGCCAGGAGAGAGCGCAGGATCTCGACCGGCAGCCGCTCGACTTCGTCTTCGACCGGAAAGGGCTCCGCCAGCCGCTCCTCGACTCTGGCGCGCAGAGAAGCGAGCTCGGCGATCCCCGGCGAGCCGTGAGGATCGAACGCTCCGGGTCGCCCCTCGTCCACATGGCGCCGGTAGCCCGCCCACAGCCGGCGGGTTTCGGCGAAGAGCTCTGCCACCGGCACCCGGACCTCCCCGGCATGGTGGGTCGCCAGATGGTCTTCGAGGGCGAACAGGGCCTCGTGGCGAGGCTCGAACAGATAGGAGAGCCGCCAGACGAGATCGCCGGCGTCTAAAGCCCGCAGCAGCGAGGAGCGGCCCAGCTCGAGGAGGCAGGGTCGATCCGGAGCGAGCGGCGCGAGAAAGACATCCTCATAGTAGTTGCGGTTCTCGGTCCTCACGAGGGGGAGCTTTCCCTCGGGCTCCAGGGTCCGGTAGGCCTCCTCGTAGATTGCGATCACCAGGTCGTCGATCCGGCGGACCGTCCGCACCGGATCGGCAGCCCCGGCAAATCCCGCTTCGAGCGCCACCAGCTCCCGGAGCGCAGCCGTCATCGCCGGCGGTATTGCCGCCGGTATCGCCGCGGGCAGGCTTTCGAGGAATTCAAGCAGGCAGGCTTCGAGGCTCGGCTCGTAGCTCGGCCAGGGGAGCCGGATCTCCAGGAGCCCCAGATCGAGCAGCTGCTGGAGGCCCCGCGCGAGGAGGGGAGAGGAGGCGGGCTCGGCACCCCCGAAGTGCGCCGCCGCGGCTTCGACGAGCGACCGGAAAGGCAGCTCGGTGTTGGCCAGGCGACGGCAGAGGAAGGGAACGAGGTCCCCCCCGAGCCGCACCGTGACCTGCGCCGCCTTGGCCTTCTCCAGCCGGCCCTCGGCGCCGTCGCCCTCCGACCGCTGCAGGTTCGGGGGGCGCAGGAAGCGGTATTCGCCGGTCTCCAGGAGCTCCAGGCTCGGGTTGAGCCCCACCCGCAGAGTCTCCTGGACCGGCGGATGCCGGAGCAGGAGCCGGCAGATCTGATCGAGCAGGTAGCGTTTGACCCGCACCAAAGAACGGTCCCGCCGCGGTCCCGGGACATAGCGGATCGCCCCTTCCCCGCCAGCGGGACCGAGGTCGGCGAGGGCCACCGGGGTCAGCGTCGAATAGGGGGAGGTCTTGAGGGCGGCGCGGCTCAGATAGCGCAGGAGGCTCGTCTCCAGCCGCCGGGCCCTGCGGCCGTCCCTGGGCTGGCCCTGGTGGCGAGAGAGGCCCTCCATCAGGTCGGGGCTCGCGAGGGCGAGGCCGCGGCGGAGCCACGGTCCGGTCGCGAGCTCGTGGAGCGCCCGCCGCTCGCGCGCCTGGAGTTGGGAGTAGAGAGTGCGAAAGGCGTCCTCCCGACGCGCCAGATCGCCCTCGATCTCGACGATCCGCTCCAGGCCGTCCCCCGTCCGCGCCACCGCCGAGGGCCAGAGCCGGTGCCGCCGGTGAGCGGCGATCGACCGCCGATTGTGGCAGTCGCGTTTGAGCGTCAGCAGAAACCGGCGCTCCTCCGGCTCGACCTCCGGCAGTTGCCGATAGATCTGCTCGACCCCCTGCTCCCGCGCGCTGTCGAGCGTCTGGCGCAGGGCTTCGATCCTCTCCAGGGCTTCTCCGAGGCTGGGATCGCCGAAGGGTGCCAGCACCCGAGCCGACAGGCCGGTCACCCGGACCAGGACGGGGATGCGAGGGGTCACGAGGGCAGCCCGCGGCCGAGCCAGGTCACTCGAAGAGGAGGACGGACGGTACCTCCCGCGGCATGGCCTGGCGTAAGAGGGTATAGCCAACCCCGGCCATCCCATGGAAGAGAGAGGGAGAGAAGAGCTCGCTCCCGCGCGCCGCCGACAGCGCATAGCCGCCCGTTTCGCGGGCCCGGCGGACGATGCGGGCTACGGTCGCTCCGGAAGCTTCGCGATATCTCTCCTCTCCCAGGCCGAGGTAGGCCGAGAGCAGGGCCTCGGCGCGCCCGCACTGCCCGCAGCAGAGGTCGTCGGCTTCCTCCAGCGGGAGGTCGTGCTCGAGATCGCGGCAGAGCTCGTCCAGGGCACCTTCGATCTCGGCGCGGATCTCGGCCGAATCCTCGAGCGGCAGGCCGGCGATCTTCCCCAGGGCGATCCCCGCCGTGCCGTGGCACCAGGCGTCCGAGAACCGCTGCTCCGCCGGGACGTCAACGACATCGTCGGCGGGGATCGGTTCGAGGTCGGCGAGAGTTCCGCTCCACCACCAGTCCTTCCAGGTCCCCCGGCGCGGCTGGTAGCGGGCCTGGAAGACGGTCCGCAGATCTTCCCACTTATGGTGCTCGGGAGAGTACAGGCCGCGGATGAAGTCCTGGCCCTCCTGCTCGGCCTGCCAGAGATCCGGCTCCCCCGTCTCCCCATAGAGGCGGAGGAGAGCGAGGCAGATGCCGGCCGCGCCATAGCTGAAGCCGGCGAGCGGGATCTTCCCCGGGGAGAGCGCCCAGGCCCGCGGACGCCCATCGAACGAGATGCGGACAGAAAGGAGGTGGTCGGCGCACGCCCGGGCCAGATCGAGGGCCTTCTTGCCGCGGCGGTTCGCTCCCGGTCGACGCGCGTGGAGCGCGAGGAGCGCTAAAAGCGCTCCGGCGCTCCCGGTCTGCACTCGCACCCTCTCGTCCGCGGCGATCCGTTCGGGGGTGATGAGCGACATCGCCTCATGGGCATCGTCGACGAGCTCGGGTTCTTCCAGGAGGCCGCCGATCGCGAGCAGCCCATAAAGGAAGGAACCGACCCCGAACAGGCCGCCCAGCCAGACGTTGAATCGGCTCTCCCGCTCCGGGTCGGCCAGAATGGCGGCGAGCTGACGGCGGAGCGGCGCCATCGCGTCCAGGCTCAGCTGGCGGAAATCGCGCTCGCCGCTGACCCGGGCGAACGCGGCCAGGAAGAGGGCGATCCCCGTCGTGCCGCCATGGAGATCCCGCCCCGCCTGTTGGAAGACGAGAGGGCTGAGCTCGGTCCCATACCCCGTCGGCGTCATCCAGGTGACGTTCCCGCTCTTGGTGAGTCGCCGCTGGGCACGGATCTGCTGGGCGATGGCCGCAGCTTCTTCGAGCAGCTGCTCGCGCGAGAGAGGAGAGATCCCGTTGGAAGCCATGGTTCTCATTCTTCGAGGCCGCTCGCAGCTTGTCAATAGAAGATATAGAAGATGGGAACGGTACTGGCTCCGTTGGATTCCGAGGACGGGAGACTGGCTGCGCGAAGCGCCCAAAGGAGCCCGCCCGCAGGATCGAACGGAGCCAGTACCCGGGGAACGGCCCGGAGGACCTCACTCGTAGCGGATCGCCTCCAGGGGCTCGGTCGCGGCGGCCCGGTTGGCGGGCAGCCAGCTGGCGAAGAGGGCCACCGCGGCGAGCAGGGCCGGTACCGCGATGAAAGTGCCGAGGTCGTTGGGGCTGACGCCGTAGAGCAGGGCCTGGAGCAGATGCGTCAGGGCGAGGGCGACCGCGATGCCGATCGCGATGCCGAGCCCGGTGATCGCCAGCCCCTCCAGGAGCACCATGCGCGAGATGTCGCCGCGGCCCGCGCCGAGGGCCATTCGCACCCCGATCTCCCGCGTCCGCTGGGTGACGACGTAGGAGATCACGCCGTAGAGCCCGACCGAGCCGAGAAAGAGGGCGACCCCGGCGGCCAGGACCAGCAGGAGCATGGTGAACGAGGTCCGCGCCATGGAATGCGCCACCACCTCCTGGAGCGGCTCCATCCGGGCGACCGGCAGGTTGGGGTCGATGGACCGTACGGTCGTGCGGAGCGGCCCGGCGAGAGCGGTCGGATCGAGGCGCCCCCGCACCACCAGGCTGAAGCTGCGGGGCGCCCACTCTACCTGGTTGGCATAGCGCAGCATGGGAAAGTAGATGGCCTGAACTGGCGCGTCCTGCAGGCCGCGGTCGCGGACGTCCCCGACGACGCCGACGATCGTGTACCAGGGGCCCGCGCCGGGATTGCTCGCGGTCAGCCGCTTGCCGAGGGCGCTCCGGCCCGGCCAGAGGTGCTCGGCCAGGGCTCGGCTGACGACGACCTCGGTCGTCTTGTGGAGCGGATCGAGAGGTCCGAAGACCCGCCCCGCGAGGAGCGGAATGCCCAGCGCCTTGAAGTAGCCGGGGGTGGCGAAGCGGGTGGCGAGCACCGGCGGCACCTGGCCGGGCGCCAAGGGCAGGTCCTCGAACCAGTAGCCGGAGGACGAGTCGTTGCCGGAGAGCGGCAGGGGGAAGACGGTCGCCGCGTCGAGGACCCCGGGGAGCGCCCGCACCCGCTCGAGCAGCCGGTCGAGGAGGTGGAAGGTGGCGGTGGTGTCGGCGTATTCGGCATCCGGAAGGTCGAGGCGCACCGCGAGCACGTTCTGCGGCGAGAAGCCGGGATCGACCTCGCGCAGCCGCCAGAAGCTCTTCACCATCAACCCCGAGTCCACCAGGAGCACCAGGGCGAGGGCCACCTGCGCGACGACCAGAACGCTCCGGGCGCGCTGGCGACCGCGGCCGGCCGTGCCCCCGCGCCCCCCCTCCTTCAACGCCGGCACCAGCGCCGGCGCGGTGGAACGCCAGGCGGCGAGACCGCCGCAGAGCAGGCCCGCGAACAGCGAGAGCAGCAGAGCGAAAAAGAGCACGCTGGCGTCGATGCCGACCTCCGCCAGGCGCGGGATTCCCTCCGGCTGGAGGCGGAGCAGCAGGCGCACTCCCGCCGCGGCGAGAACGAGCCCCAGGACGCCGCCGGCGAACGCCAGCACCAGGCTCTCGCTCAAAAAGAGCCAGGCAATGCCGCCGCGCGTGGCGCCCAGGGCGGTGCGCACCGCGACCTCGCGCTGCTTGCCCTCGGCGCGGACGAGAAAGAGGTTCGCCACGTTGGCGCAGGCGATCAGCAGGATGCAGGCGACGCTCCCCAGGAGCACCCAGAGCACCCGTTCGACCGAACCCACGACCTCGTCGCGGAGGGGGACTACGGTGATCGCGAGCTGCGAGCTCTGGATCGTCGCCCTGTCGATCGTCTTGTCCCCATAGACTTCCGGGATGCGCCAGACGAGGGCCGAGAGCTCGCGAGCGGCCCGCTCCGGGGTAACCCCGGGCCGCAGGCGGCCGATCGCCTTGAAGTTGAAGCTCCCCGGCGCCAGCGCCGCGGGGTTGATGCCGATCGGCATCCAGAGCTCCGACTCCTCGTTCGGGAAGTGGAAGCCCGCCGGCATGACCCCGACGACCCGCCACTCGATCCCGTCGAGCCGCAGGGTCGTTCCGAGGATCTTCGGGTCGCCGCCGAAACGGCGCTGCCAGAGGGGATTCGAGAGGACGACGATCCTCTCCGCTCCCGGCTTGTCGTCGGCCGGCTGGATCGTCCGCCCCAGGGCCGCCGGCACCCGCAGCACCGAGAAGATGGAGCCGGTGACCGCCGTGGCACCCAGCCGCTCGGGGGTCTCCCCGCCGGCGAGGTTCGCCGAGGTCTCGGCGTAGATCCCCAGCTCTTCCAGTACCCGGTTCTCCTGGCGATAGAGGAGATAGGTGCCGTCCGAGAGGTTCAGGCGGTCCAGCTTGAGCCCCGGCGCCCGATGCCAGAGCCCGACGAGCCCCTGAGGCTGGGGGTAGGGCAGCGGCCGGATCAGCACGCCGTTGACGATCGTGAAGAGGGCCACGTTCGCACCGAGGCCGACGCCCAGGGTCACCACCACGACCAGCAGGAAACCCGCGTTACGCCGGAGCTCCCGGAACAGCGAACGGAGAGGGGAGACGAATCCCATCGGCTACCTCCTGAGAGGAGAGGAGCATAGTACAAAATAGCGTAGCGGCAGGAGGCGCGGAGGACCGCACCTTGAGGGTCCTGGGTCCGTTTGAACCTGCGGGCGGTCGCCTTCGGGCGCTCCGCGCAGCCAGGCGCCCGTCCTCGGATTTCAAACGGACCCAGGACCCGCGGAGGCCCTTGCTTCCGTTTTGCAACCGGTGTAGCGTCGCTTGAGGGAGCCCCGAGATGATCCCGTACTTCAAGAGTCTGGGCGAGCGCCTCGAACGAGAGTGGCGGGCGAAGAGCTACGACGAGGAGATCTTCCCGGAGCTGGCGCTCGCGGCCCTGGAGAAGGATCCGCCCGCGGACAACGTCGGCGTCCCCGACATCGTGGATTGGATCTTCGGCCCTCACCAGGCCTTCCGGCAGCCGGGCGGCCACGAGCTCTTCGGGCAACCGCCCATCCAGCTCTTTCAGGCACCGCGGTTCTATATCGAGGGGCTGTTCTGGCTCTCGGCCACCACCGACATCCACCAGCACGCGTTCTCCGGCGCCTTCGCCGTCCTCGCCGGTTCGAGCGTCCATAGCCACTGGCGCTTCGCCTGCGAGCGGAGCATCAACTCCCGCCTGCTCTGCGGCCGGCTGGAGCGGGTGTCGACGGCGATCCTCCGCCCCGGTGCGGTGCAGCCGATCCATTCCGGGAATCAGCTGATCCACCAGCTCTTCCACCTGGAGCTGCCCTCGGTGACGATCGTCGTCCGCACCCTCGCCGACCGTCATCGGCTCCCCCAGTACAACTATCTGCAGCCCGGCCTGGCCCTCGACCCCGAAGACCAGGAGCCGACCCGAACCCGGCGCACCCTCCTCCTCGACGGGATGGCCCGGGGCCAGATCGCGGGGCTGCGGCAGTACGCCCGCCGGCTGATCGAAGACGGCGACCTGGAGACTCTCTACCACGCCTTCTCGGTCCTCACCCGCCGGAAGGTGGACCGGGATCTCTTGGAGGAGCTCTACAGTCTCGCCCGCGAGCGCCATGGCGACCTGATCGACCTCTTCCGTCAGGTCTGCGAGTGGGAACGGCGGACCCGGATCGTCGTCGCCCTGCGCGCCAAGATCACCGATCCCGGAGCGCGTTTCCTCCTGGCGCTCCTGATGCTCCTCCCCGACCGCGACGCCATCTTCGAGACCATCGAGCTCCAGTTCCCCAATACCGAGCCGCTGGCCGCGATCGAGGGCTGGCTCGCCGCCATGGCAAGCAAGGAGATCCTCGGCTTCGACTTCAACCCCACCAACCGACTCCTCTTCCGCGGCCTCGTCCTGGGCTTGAGCCCGGAGGATCTCCTCAACGGGCTGCGGGCCGAGCTCGACGGCGACGCCGTCGACTCGCATCGGGATCAGCTGCTCCAAAACGCCAAACGGTTGGCGAGATCAGACCTCTTTCTCCCGCTTCTCTCCCGCTCCCCGCTGCAGAGAGAGGACCGGGTGGCCGCCGGCGGTTAGGGCCACCCCCCGGAACCCCCGTATCCACCCCATCCACGGTATCGATCTCCTCCCCCCCGCCGCCCCTAACTCCTGGAATCTCCGCACCGCCAGTAGCACTCGCCCTTCGAGCGAACCCACGGTGCGGTTGTAGGCGTCCAAGGATGCCCAGGCAGTCTGCCGGGAGATGGCGCGCAGCTCCTGTGAGGCGCTGGCGCGCTGACTCATCGAACAGGGCCGCGGCGAGGGGGGTGACGACCACGAGCCAGCGCGCGAGAGTCGGCAGCCGGTGGGCTGCCATACTGGACATTGGACTACCGTAGCGGAACTCGCTCGACAGGCTTCAACCAGCCTCCAGCCTCGACTTGCAATGGAGCACCGATGTAGCCGGGCGCGGAGGAGGCCTGTGCGAGATATGGTATTCTCTGTAACGCATGGCTCTAAACATCCTCGGAATCTCAGCCCATTACCACGATGCGGCCTGTTGTCTGCTCGCCGACGGTGAGCTGATCGCGGCGGCGGAGGAAGAGCGCTTCTCGCGGGTCAAACACGATCCGCGCCTGCCCTGGCGGGCCTTTCGCTACTGTCTCGACCAGGGCGGCATCACGCTCGCCGATGTCGACTGTGTCGCCTACTACGAAAACCCCTCGAAGAAGCTCTCTCGTCAGATCTGGATGGCCCTCCATCCAGACGCCGGCGACTCCGTCCGTCGTAAAATTCTCAACCGCCTGCCCATTCGGATCGATCTGGTCGAGCGGAACATCCGGGGCACTCTCGGGTATACCGGCCGGCTGGAGGTCTTCGAGCACCACCTGTCCCACGCCGCGAGCAGCTTCTTCTACTCGGGCTTCGAAGAGGCCGCGGTGCTGACGGTGGACGGCGTGGGGGAATGGGCGACGACCACGTTCGGCAGGGCCGCCGGCTCGGGCCTGGATCTTTTCGAAGAGGTCCAATTCCCCAACTCTCTGGGTCTCCTCTATAGCACCTTGACCTCCTATCTGGGCTTCGAGGTCAACGATGGAGAGTACAAGGTGATGGGGCTCGCGCCCTACGGCGAGCCGCGTTACGTGGACCAGGTGCGGGCGCTCCTCACCCAGGAGGAGGCGGGCCAGTACCGGCTCAATCTCGAGTACTTCGACTTCCTGCGGCGCGACCGGATGTACTCGGATCGGTTGGTCGAGCTCTTCGGAGAGCCTCCTCGCAAACCCGAGTCGGCGCTCCTCGCGTTTCATCAGGACGTCGCCCGGAGCCTCCAATGGGTGCTGGAGGAGATCCTCCTCGAAAAGGTGGCCTATCTACATTCCCGGGTCCCCAGTCGCAATCTCTGCATGGCGGGGGGAGTGGCGCTCAACTGCGTCGCCAACAGCCGCATCCTAAGGGACGGGCCCTTCAATGAGCTGTTCGTCCAGCCGGCCGCGAGCGACGCCGGAGGATGCCTGGGTGCCGCCGCCCTAGCCCACGTGCGCCTGACCGGCGAACGCCCGGCGCAGGGCCGGCTTACCCACATGTACTGGGGCCCGGAGAGTCCGGTCGACGACATCGCAGGCCTCCTCGCAGCGACCTCCCTCACCGCCCACGACTACCGAGGTCGACCCGCAGAGCTGCTGGAGGCGACCGTCGACCGGCTGGCGGCGGGAAAAGTCATCGGCTGGTTCCAGGGCCGCATGGAGTTCGGACCGCGGGCCCTGGGAGCGCGGTCGATCCTGGCCGATCCGCGAGACGAGGGGATGCGCGACCGGATCAACGCTCTCGTCAAAATGCGCGAAGGCTTCCGCCCCTTCGCCCCAGCCGTTCTCGCGGAGCGGGCGAGGGAGCACTTCGCCATCGACCACCCCTCGCCTTTCATGCTGGAGACCTGCCAGGTCGACTCTCCTTTCCACCTCCCTGCGATCACCCACGTCGACGGTTCGGCGCGCCTGCAGACAGTCGATCCGCGTGCGAGCCCGCGCTTCGCCGACCTCCTCAGGCGCTTCGCCGACCGCACCGGCTGCCCGATCCTGCTCAATACGTCCTTCAACATGCGCGGCGAGCCCATCGTCTGCACTCCGGAGGACGCGATCCTCTGCTTCGCCCGCTCGCGGATCGACGCCCTGGTCTTGGAGGACTTCCTCATCGATCGCGAGTCCATCCCCGGGGCCTGGGGCGACTTCGTCGCCTTGCTGAGCCAGGCCCGGCCAGCCCGGGGTGTGGGGTACAGGGTGTACACACTCTTGTAGGAGGGGCGATGCCAACGCCGCAGAACGCTCTCTTGAAATCGTTGTCGGACGAGATGGCCCGCATGCTCACCGGCGCTGCCGGAGCCGACGCGATCCTCCTGATGGAACGCTTGCGGCTGCTCTCCACGCCGGACAAGGCGACGAGCGCCGCCCGGCCGGGGACGATTGGGATCTGGGAGGCCAAGCCCGAGGGAGGGTACGCGCGCTCGGCGGCCCGGCGTCACGAGTGGAACCTTTGGGCTGCCGTCCCGAGCATCCCGCCCAAGGGGGAGAGAAGACGCATCGCGCTGGTGGGCGAGTCGGTCGCCCGCGGCTATCTCTACGACCCTGAGTTCACTCCGGCCCAGGCGTTGGAGGCTTCCTCGACGGCGGCTCTGGGAGAACCGGTAGAGGTCATCGACCTCGCTAAAACCAATCTCAATGACCAGCAGCTCACCGAGCTGATCGCCGAGGTGCCCATACTCGAACCGGACACCCTGGTCGTCTTCGCCGGTAACAACTGGAGCGCTATGGACAAGCGGGACCTCCACCTGGCGGCAACCGCCCTGCGCGAGCGTGGAGCTCTCGGTCTCAAGGAGATGCGTGAAGAGCGCCTCGTCGCCTTCATCGATACCCTGCGCGAGCAGCTGACCCGTCTGTCGGCGAGCCTCCCTGTGGTCCTGGTCGTCCCGGAGATCAACCTCGGAGACTGGCGTCTGGACAGCGTGGCGGACGCGCCCTGGCTCGCTCCCGGGGACAACCGGCGCTGGCTCGAATGCCGCGCGGCGGGTCGCTCGGCGTTCGCCGCCGGACGCCTCGACGAAGCGGCAGCCCTAGGCCGGGAAATGGTCGAGCTCGACGAAAGCACCGCGGCCTCCGGCTGGACCCTGCTCGCCGATTGCGCGCGGGCCAGGGGAGATCAGATGATAGCCCGCTCCTGCCTCGAAAGAGCGAGCGATGCCCATCGGTTGGAATACACCCACCAGACCCCGAGGACACTCACCGCGATCCAGCGGGGCCTGCGCGCCTCAGCGCTGCCCGGCCGGATCGCCGTCGTCGACCTGCCGGACTGTTTCGCCTCCTGGCTGGGCGGCGCCATCCCCGATCGCCGGCTGTTCCTGGACTACTGCCATCTGACCGCCGAGGGGATTCGTATCGCCATGGCAGCGACGGCGCTCGAAGTCGCCGCCCTTCTCACTGCCGGCCAATCGCTCCCCGGGCTCACAAGCCTCGTGGAGGCGTCCCCTCCGCCCGCCGAGCGGGTCGAGGCGGCAGCTCACTTCGCGGCGGCGATCCATTCCGCCCACTGGGGACAGACAGGCGCGTTCGTCTCGTATCTCTGCCACGAGGCGACGCGGCGATCCGCCGAGATCGCCCAGGCGATGCGGCTCTACCTGGAGGTCCAGGTCCGCCGAGCTCCCTCCTGGACCTGCGCGGCGACAGAGAGGCTCGCGGAGCTCGCGCCCCCCTTTCTGCGCGAGTACATCATCCTGCAGAAAAATGAGCCCAAGCTCTTTGATCCCGTGCTCCTGCCGGCCATCGTGGAGGCCCTGGAGGACAACGGTATCCCCTCCGCGGCCTTTCTCGACGAGCTGCGCCAAGAGGAGAGGAGCCTTTCGGGACGACCGAGCGATCTCCTCGATCACTACTATCGAGCCTCCTGGGCCGATCTCGATTGGCTCGAGTCGCCCACCCCTTTCCGTTTCCGTCGCGCCCACGCCCCGATCTCGCGCTATCCCTGGGTCTGCCGCGCGTCGCGGGAGGTCACCTTCGAGCTCACCTGCCGGCGAGGGGACGCCTCCGGCCCCGCCGAATTCCAGGCCCTGGTCAACGGCGCCCCGGTGGCCCACCTCTCCTTCGGTCCGAAATGGAGCACCCAACGCTTCCACGCTCCCGCCGACATGGTGCGCCCGGGGGTCAACTGGCTGGAGATCCACTGGCCAGTCGATCTCTCCAAGGGCGCCGAGGCGATCGAGCACATCGCCCGTGAGCTCGAGCATGACCGCGTCGTCCCGCTGCGGCCGGTGTTCGCCGAGCTCTCCTCGCTCCGCGCGGTCCAGCCCTAGTGGGCCCGGAGCGCGATGGACGGATCGATCCGAAGAGCCTTTAGGGCCGGCACCAGGCTGGCCAGGAGGGCGACGGCGGAGATGACCGCGGTGGCGACGACGAACACCCCGAGGTCGTAGCTCGCCGTGCCGTAGAGGAGCGCCTCGAGGAAGCGGCCGAGGACGAGCGCGATGGCGATGCCGCCGACGACGCCAGCGACGGTGGTCGCCAGCGCGCTGGAGAGGAGCAAGCCCAGGACCTCCCGGTAACCGGCCCCCAGGGCGATTCGGATGCCGATCTCAGGCGTCCGCCGTGCCAGGGTGTAGGACATGACCCCGTAGATGCCGAGGCTCGCCAGGAACAGCGCGAAAAGGGCGAACGAGCCGACGAGGAGCATCTGGAAGCGCCGGCCGGCAAACGAGCGTGCCACCAGCTCGCTCAACAGGTCGATCGTGGAGATCGGCTGGTTTGGGTCGATCGCCAGCACCTCGGCGCGCAGCGAGGAGGCGAGGCGGCGGGGATCATGATCGCTGCGCACGATGACGAAGAGGCCAGGCACCGGGCTCTGGGCGTAGGGAAGATAGGTGTCGAGCGTCGGACGCTCGTCGAGCGCGGCCAAGTGGATGTTCCCCACTACGCCTACCACGGTCATCCAGCTCGCTCCACCGTCCCAGCTCAACCGCTTGCCGATCGCATCCTCGCGCGGCCAGGCGAAGCGGGCGAGGTTCTCGTTGACGAGAACGACCCTGGCCGGACCGTGGTCGCGGTCGTCGAACAGCCGTCCCTCGAGGAGCGGGATACGAAGTGCGCGAAAATAGCCCGCCGAAACCACCCGCTTCTCCGCGATGATCGCCTGGCCGGGCTCCGGGTTCCGGCGGCCGTCGATTGTGAGGGCGCCGTTGGAGTTCACCCCGCCGAACGGCAGCGTGTCGCCGACCCCCACCGCGACCACGCCCGGCAGCGACTGCATACGCTCCAGCAGCCGGTCGCAGAACGCCAGGATGGCCGCCGGTTGCGGATAGCTCGCCATCGGGAGCTGGATACGGGCGGCGACGATCCCGGCGGGCTCGAAGCCGGGCGGGTTGGCGAGGAGCCGCGAGAAGCTTCGGAGGAGGAGCCCCGATCCGACAAGCATGGAGAGCGACATCGCGATTTCGGCGATCACCACCAGGCGGCGCAGCCGCTGGCCGGATGCGGCGGTCCCGGAGCGTTCATCCTGGCGCATCGCGCTCTGGAGATCGACGCGGGCACCCCGCTCGGCCGGCAGGAGGCCGGAGAAAAGTACCGCGAGGCAGACTGCGACAAGGGCGAAGAGGAAGATTTTGGGGTTGGCATGGATCTCCCGCGCGCGCGGCAGCCATCCCGCTTCGAGGGCCGAGACCAGACGCAGGGCGAAGAAGACGAGAGCCAGACCGAGCGCACCACCGAGCGCTCCCAGGAGGGCGCTCTCGGCCAGGAGCTGGCGTACCAGCCGCGTTGGGGTCGCCCCCACCGAGGCTCGCACCGCCATCTCTCGTTGGCGCACGGTGGCGCGGGCGAGAAGGAGATTGGCCAAGTTGGCGCAGGCGATCAGGAGAATCAGCCCGACCGCCCCGACGAGCGTCCAGAGCGTACGGCCGACGTTGCCCACCACCCACTCCCGCAGGGACTTCAGCTGTACCGTGCACCTCTGTTCGCTGTCGGGAACCTCGCGCTGGATCTGTCGGAGGATACCGTCGAGGTCGGCGCGCGCTTGGGCGAGGGTCACTCCCGGGCGCATCCTGCCGACGAGGCGGAGATAGTTGTCGCCCCGCGAGAGGGCGGAGTTCGGGGGCGAGCTGTCGGAGAGCTCTGGGACGGCGAGCCGCGGGCTTACCCACAGGTCGCGCGCACCGAGGCCCGAGAAGCTCTCCGGCATCACACCGACCACGTTATAGCTCCGGCCGTTCAAGGTCAGATAGCGCCCGACGATATCGCGGGCGGCGCCGAACTCGCGCTGCCAGAGTCCGTAACTGAGCACCGCGGCAGGCGTTGCGCCAGGCCGGTCGACCGCGGGGGAGAGCGTCCGCCCGAGCAGGGGCCGCATTCCGAGCACGGTGAAGTAATCGGGGGTCACCACCTCCCCGCGCAGCCAGAGTGGGCCTCCGGCGCTGCGCGTTAAGATGAGGTTGCGCGGGAAGAAAGCGGCGAGGTCGAAGAAGCTTCGGTTGCGCCGCCGATAGTCGAGGAAGTTCGCGGGTGAGGTGGGCCCGAACTCACAGCACTGCTTCTTTTCACCGAAGACCGCGATCCGCTCGCTCTGCGGGTAGTCGAGCGGGCGGAGCAGCACCGCGTCGGCGATGCTCCACATCGCGGTATTCGCGCCGATGCCCAAGGCGAGCGTGATGACCGCCACGGCGGTGAACCCGGGGTTCTTCCGCAGCAGGCGGGCGGCGAAGCAGAAGTCCCCACCCAGACTTTCGAGTCGCAGCAAGTTCAACTCCAAGCCTCGTTGACCTCCAAGCCACAGTATACTTATTATATCAGCCAGCCTTACAACTGGTACTTAAGCCCCCGCGGCTCCGAGCACAGACCTTCGGTGGTGGGATTTGGTGGTGGAGAGAAAGCCTCCGGGAGCCCTCCGCTTCAGGCTCCCGGTCCCTAGTGATAGGAACCGGGAGACCTGAAACGAAATGGTAGCTCAGTTATTGTTGTTGTAAGTGTTGGGGTCTTTAGTGACGCCGCCAGAGACGTCCTCGAGAACCTGGTCGTCCAGCTCCGGGCTCTCGGATTCGACAGGCTCGATCCCCTCTTCCTTCCGAGTCTCGTCTGCCATTTAATGGCTCCTTTCTCTATCGTCTTCACCCTCTATGAGCGAAGGCGTAGTAAAACGGTCAACTTGCCTAGACGGCGTTCTCTGTTGCAGAGAGAGCCGGCTCGTGCGCAGGTTGCGGATCGCGGCGAGCAATGTTCAGTAACGCTCTCAGCTCGCTGGCTCCATCGCTGCCGTCCGAGGGGGTGAGCTCCGCCGGCAGGTGTAGCTCGAACAGGCCGTGGACGGCGAGCCTCTTGAAGTAGAGCAGGAGCCTGGCGGCGAGGGGCTCGTCGAGCGACCCTACGAGTTCGCCGAGCGCGATGGGCTCGGGATGGCTCGCCAAGAGCCTGCGGACGAGAGGATCCAGGCGTACACATTTCGTCCCGGCCATGTTCCAGTGCGCCAGCCGGGGCTCCGCCGCCAGCATGGGTCGGCCCTCGGACCATTGCCGGTAGGCCCGTCGCGTTGGCTCGCGGGGCACGCGGCTCAGTTGAGCGAGGTGGGCGGATAGTTGGTGGCGCTCGGCAAGAATTTTGCCGATGTCGAAGAGCGAATCTCTGACGACGCCCGGCAGCGAGAGCGTGCAGAAGCGCAGCAGCTCGTCGGGGATGGAGATCGGGTCGCCGGCTCTCGCCAGAATCTGATCGCGGAAGAACCGCCTCCCATAATGGTCGTAATAGATCATGCTGTGCAGGGCGTCCGTGCCGCCTGCCCAGGGCCTGCTGAAGATCTGGGGGAACATGTCGCCTCGCGAATCAAAGGAGGCGTCCCGATCCTCGGTGAGCATGGATTTGCTCTCTTCGTCGCGCGAGTCTTGCTCCACCTCATAGGTGAGCGACCGCAGGACATCGACATCCTCTTTGTACACTAGGCGCACGCCGAAGCGGGCGGGGTCTTTCGCCACTATGGCCGTGCCAGTCAGGACGAAGCTCCCCATTCCGCCAGCCGCCCAGTAGGGATCGTGCTCGCGGATGAAGCGGCGCGTCTCCTCTTTTTCGGTCGGCGTCTCGGTCGGGAAGTCGGAGAACGCCATGAGCTGGACGGCGATCCCGGCCTCGGCAAAGTTCTTCATGGTCTCTCCCATGAAGGTCACCTTGGTACCCTTGTCGATGAGGTCGAGAATGCGCTGGCTCCCCGACTCCATACCGAACGCGATGCTGACGCAGCCGCTCGCGACCAGCTTCTCGCAGAGCCGGGGCGAGAAGACCTTCTCCAGCCGCAGCTCGGCGCTCCAACGGATATCCAAGCCGGCGTCGACCACCGCATCGGTGAGCCGTTCGAGATAGGCGGGGGACATGACGTCAACGGCGAGGTAGACATAGCGCGCACCGGTCTCCTCGACCGCGAGGCGGAGGTCCTCCACGGCCTGGTTGACCTGGCGCTCGCGCCACGGCGAGGTCGGCTTCGCAGTGTTGAGCCCATAGTCGCAGAAGGTGCAGCGGTTCCAGTAGCAGCCGCGTGTCGGCGAGTAGTTGATACCGCGTTCCGGTGAAAGATAGAGGTCCCACGGATAGCGGAACAGGGGACGGCCGAGCGTAGCGACATTTTCGTAGTGCACGAACTCAGGCAGGTGGAGCCGGTCGGCTGCGCGGTCGTAGGAGACGAGGTTGTTCACCTTCATCCCCGGCTCGACGTGGCCGCCGGCATCGGTGATCTGGCAGATGGCGGTCTCCCCCTCCCCCACCACGATCCCGTCGCAGACCGCGAAGAACTGCTTGAGGAGCTGCTTATCGCGGACGTATTTATAGAGCTGGCTAACGGCCGTACCGCCGAACATCACCTGCTTGTCGGGCCAGCGGCGCTTTGCCCACCGGGCCATGTGCACGGCGTGGCAGAGCTGGTAGTCGTAGACGATGCTGATACCGATCGAGTCGGCAGCCGCAAATTCGGCGTCGGTCGCGAGTCGCTCCTCGAGGAAGCGGTCGAAGACATAGCAGGCCCTCGTAATCAGCGCCTCGTCGAAGAGATCTCGGAAGCTGTAGGAAGAGAACCGGCCGCGGGTGGCCTGGCGAAAATGGTCCAACTCGCTGGGGAAGCTAAGGCCCCCAAGAAGGCCGAGATACCGCACGATGTTCTCCCGGCAGCTCTCGTACTTTGGGAAGGAGAGGAACGCCTCCCGATCCCGCATGCCGGCGATCGAGCGCTCCAGAGCCTCGAACGAGGGTGGCTTCTGGCGCCAGATGCCAAGGTACTCCTCTTGCTCCTCGAACGATAGCGCCCCTCGGCGTTCGAATGCGTGCAGCCGTCTGGCCGCCTCCTCGTTCAAGGCAGCGAAGGTCGCCGGCTCGAAGGTCCAGTTCACGAATTCGATGTTGACGTCGCGGATGGCGACGTCCGCGAAGCCGCAATGCACCAAGTGGCCTGCCAGATAGGCGGTCGAGTGATAGGGAATCGTGGGGTCATCGAGCGGAGGATGGGCGAGCACCCATTTCATCTTGGACTCCTTGTCTCGAGAAGGAGCAGCGCAGGGGAGTAGGCGAGGGTTCCCATGAGGGCGCCCGGTGTGAGGCAAAAGCTTAAGGACTGCGAACGGGTTTGGAGAGCCTGGGCGAGCCGGGAGCGAGCCTCTGCTTCACCATGCAAACCGGCCATCCGCACAATAAATGGAGGTGCCGACATGCCGGCCTGCAGGTCTTCGGAGGTTTCCAGCGGAAGCCCGATCGGGGAATCCAACGTTTCTTCTACAACTACTTCTACTTCGTCCAGCACGACTCTAAACTACAAGAACCCGAAGAGACTGTCAACAACGAAGATGCGCTTCACCAGAAAATTCGACATCGCTCACCATCAGCTTCCCGCGCCGGGTCTCCTCGTCCGTCACCTCCAGGTAGGTTTCGAGCGGCACCTTCGAGTCCACCACCGCGCTCTTCTGTTGGGGAGGCGGACCACCAGGTCTGGCCGTCACCTCCCGGCGTCGGTCGCTACCGCCGCCTGGGTCACGAAGTCGCAGTAGTTGACAATCCCGGCCAACCTACTGGATGGCGCTGCTCCGCAGTCGTTCCGCCAGAGCGTCTCGGAACTCCACCAACTGCTCCGTGGTCAGAGGCACGAGCATCGCGGGCAAGGGGCGCGCGTCGGGAACTGGCGAGGGGCCAGGCCATCACGCCGGGATCGATCCCGGCGTCCTTGCGCCTGGCGATCTCGAGATCCCGCTCGGGAGGAAATCCGGCCTAGTTAAGGAAATAGTGGTCGACGAGATCGCGAGGCTCCGACCGCTAGAGGATGCAGGTCAGCTTGCTCGCCCGCAAAAATTCTTACGCATCCTGAGCACGGATCTGGCGCAGCGGCTGGCCACTCCGGCGGCGGGAGCTGGAGCAGCCAGGCCCACATCTGCCGGGAGCGCCCCAGGTACCGGACCAGGCGCGGCCAGAGCGCGCCGATCTCGGCGGCATCGACGAAGAGCCAGACGTCCCGGGTGTTGGCCTCCCGCAGCAGAGCCCCCATCCAGTAGGCACGCTCTTCCGGATCGGACGAGAGGAGGTACTTCTTCAACTGGCCGACCGTGGCGTCCGTCCACCACAGGAAGTAGGGCCGCGCGGTGTCGTCGAGGAGGGCCGCCGTGGTCGGCGGCAGGCGGCCCGCAGAGAGGTTCGAAGAGAGGCTGTCGCTCATCGCCGAGAATGCTTCCTTCGGGGGACAACCCTACCACGGACGTCGAAAACGGAGCTACGACGCAGCCTCCCTACGCCATCCGCCCACCCTCCCCTCGAACCCCCTTATCCACCACCTCCAACCCCTCGATCTCCTCCCCCCCCGCCGCCCCCAGCTCCTGGAACCTCCTTGCCGCCGGCAGCACCCGCCCTTCGAGCGAGCCCACCGTGCGGTTGTAGGCGTCCACCGCCTGGGCCAGGTTCTTGCCCACCATCCCGAAGTGCCCGGCCAGAGTGCGTATCCTCTCGTAGAGGCTCTTCCCCAGGTCGCTGATCTCTCGCGCGTTCTCCGCCACCTTCTCCTGGCGCCAGCCGTAGGCGATTGCCTGGAGGAGTGCGATCAGCGTCGTAGGGGTCGCCAGGATCACCCTCTGGCCGACCCCGAACTCGATCAGCTCGGGGTCCTGCTCTAAGGCGGCGCTGAAGAAGGTCTCTCCGGGGAGGAAGAGGACGACGAACTCGGGGGCGGGCTCGAACTGGCTCCAGTAGTTGCGGGCGGCGAGCTTCTGGAGGTGGATGCGGATCTGCCTGGCGTGGGCTTGGAGCCGGCTGCGCCGAGTGTCCTCGTCGGTGGCCTCCAGGGACTCCAGGTAGGCTTCGAGCGGGGCCTTGGAGTCGATCACGACGTTCTTCTGGTTGGGGAGGCGGACGACGAGGTCGGGGCGCAGGCGGCCCTCGTCGGTCGCTACCGTCGCCTGGGTGACGAAGTCGCAGTAGTGGACCATCCCCGCCATCTCGACCACCCGCTGGAGCTGGATCTCCCCCCAGCGGCCGCGGGTGGTGGGCGAGCGGAGCGCGTTGACCAGCTTCGCCGTCTCGCGCTCCAGGTTCGACTGGCTGCTGGCGAGCCCCTTGAGGTGGTCGGAGAGGCTGCCGTAGGCGACCGCCCGCTCTTTCTCGAGATCCTGGATCTTCTGATCGACCTTGCCGAGCGACTCCTTCAAGGGCTTGACCAGCTCGTCGATCGCCCGCTGGCGCTGGTCGAGGTCGCCCTTCGCTCCCTCCTGGAAGCGCTCCAGGGTCGCCCTGGCGAGATGGAGGAAGCTCGCGTTGTTGCTCTCCAGCGCCTGGGCGGAGAGGGCCCGGAAGGCGTCGGCGAGCCGGGCCTGCGCCTCGTCGAGGAGGCGGAGCTTCTCCCCGGCGGCCCGGCGCTCGGCATCGATCGCCGTTTCGAGCCGCGCCACCTGCGCCTCCCGGGCGGCGCTCTCCTGGCGGAGACGGCCGAGCTCGGCCTGGGTCCCGGCGAGGGCCGCTCCCAGCTGGGCGAGCTGGGCGTCCTTGCCCCGCAGGCGCTCTTCGAGAGTCGCCAAGAGTGCGCCGCTCCGAAGACGCAGAAAGAGCCCGGCGGCCAGGGCACCGAGAAGACACGGCGACGGCGTAGGTCAGGAAGGCCGCCATGGGGACCTCCTTACGGCTCTGGCGAGGGAAAGCTCGCGCATGTTGTGGCCTGAGAGCAACTTACCACAACTGATTGTGGTGGTGACAAGGGGGGAAAACACTCCGGAGGGACGGAGAAAAGGTCTTTTCTGGTTTGGAAATGAGCTTTTCCAACTTGGAAATGATCTTTTCCGGATTGGGAAAGCTCTTTTCTGGTCTGGGAAAGCTCTTTTCCAAATCGGAAAAGCTCTTTTCTGACTCGGAAAAGCTCTTTTCCAGTTTGGAAATGCACATTTCCAACCGCGAAATGCACATTCGAGATCCGGAAAAGCTCTTTTCTGGGGCTCGAAAGCTCTTTTCCGTTCCAGAAATGCTCATTCCCGGGCGAGAGAAGAGCGGGCCGGGCGGGTTTGGCAGGGTTCAGCGGCTCAACAGCTGGCGGGCGATCACCAGGCGCTGCATTTCGCTCGTCCCCTCGTAGATGGTCGTCACTCGCACATCTCTGTAGAGGCGGGAAATCTCGTAGTCCTGGTGGAAACCGTTGCCGCCGTGGATCTGCAGGCTCTCGGCGCAGGCCCGATTGGCGGCCTCGCTGGCGTAGAGCTTGGCCTCGGCGGCGAGGCGGCCGGCCTGGGCGTGCGGATGGGCCGGGTTCTCGGAGACGCTGGCGGCGTAGTGGGTCAAGGCGCGGGCAGCGGCGAGCTCGGTCGACATCTGGGCGATCTTCATCTGGATCGCCTGGTGCTCGGCGATGGCGACGCCGAACTGCTTCCTGTCCTTGGCGTAGGCGACGGCGAGCTCGAACGCCCGCTGGTGGATGCCCAGGGCCTGGGCGGCGATCCCCAGCCGGGAGTGGTCGAGGGTGGCGAAGGCGAGCTTCAGGCCCTGCCCCTCCTCCCCCACCAGGTTGGCCGCCGGGATGCGGCAGTCGGTGAAGTGGAGGGGGGCGGTGCGCGAGGCGCGGAGGCCGAGCTTCTCCTCGGGCTTGCCGACCGCGAAGCCGGGGGCATCGGAAGGCACGGCGAAGGCCGAGAGGCCGCGCTTGCCGGCGGCGGGGTCGGTCACCGCCACGACGAAGTACCAGGAGGCGTAGCCGGCGTTGGTGATCCAGGCCTTCTCGCCGTTCAAGACCCAGAAATCGCCGTCGCGGCGCGCCGTCGTCCGCAGGCTCCCGGCGTCGCTCCCCGAGCCCGGCTCGGTGAGCCCCAAGCCGCCGAGCTGCTCCCCGGAGGCGAGGCGGGGCAGGACCTTGCGCTTGAGAGCCGCGCTCCCGAAGCGGGAGATCGGCCAGCAGCAGACCGAGTTGGTGACGCTCATGGTCACCGCCGTCGACGGGCAGACCCGGGCGATCTCCTCGACCGCCAGGACGTAGGTGAGCGGATCCACCCCCGCCCCGCCGTACTCCTCGGGAACGAGCATGCCGAGGAGCCCCAGCTCCCCCATCTCGGCGAGGATCTCCTCCGGGAAGCGGTGCTCGCGGTCGCGCTCGTCCACCCCGGGACGGATGCGCTCCTCGGCGAACCGCCGCACCTGCTCGACCAGGAGCTCCTGCTCCTCGGTGAACGAGAAGTCGATGCCGGTGCGGCTCCGGGTCTCGGCCTCGGACGGAGGGATGAGGGCGGCTACCATGCTCTGCTGGCTCCGGCTCTAGGCCTTGTGGAGCACCCAGTCGGCGATCACCATCTTCTGGATCTCGCTCGTCCCCTCGTAGATCTCGGTGATCCGGGCGTCCCTGAAGTAGCGCTCGACGTTGTACTCCTTGGTGTAGCCGTAGCCGCCGTGGATCTGGAGGGCCTTGTTGGTCACCCGCTGGGCCATCTCGGAGGCGTAGAGCTTGGCGTGCGCGGCCTCCAGGGTGAAGCGCTTCTGGGTCTCCTTCGCCCAGGCCGCCTTCCAGGTGAGGAGGCGGGCGGCGTCGATCTCGGTCGCCATGTCGGCCAGGTAGAACTGAATGGCCTGGAAGTCGGAAAGGTGCTTGCCGAACTGCTCGCGCTCCTGGGCGTAGGCCAAGGCCTCCTCGAAGGCCCCCTGGGCGATGCCCACCGCCTGGGCGGCGATGCCGATGCGGCCGCCGTCCAAGGTGCTCATGGCGATCTTGAAGCCGTCCCCCTCCTCGCCCAGGCGGTTCTTCGCCGGCACCCGCATGTCGGCGAAGGCGAGCTCGGTGGTGCCGGAGGCGTTCACCCCGAGCTTGAACTCGTGGGTGCCGTGGCTATAGCCGGGGGTGTCGGCGGAGACTAGAAAGGCGGTGATCCCCTTGTGCTTCTTCTCTAAGTCGACGCTCGCGAAGACGAGGGCGACGTCGGCATCGGTGCCGTTGGTGATGAAGATCTTGTTGCCGTTAAGGACATAGTCGTCGCCGTCCTTCTTCGCCGTCGAGCGGAGCGACGCGGCGTCGCTCCCGGCGCCGGGCTCGGTCAGGGCGAAGCAGCCGAGCTTCTTGCCCGCGGCCGAGCGGGGTCAAGAACTCCTTCTTCTGCTCCTCGCTGCCGAACTTGAGGATCGGGTCGCAGACCAGCGAGTTGTTGACCGAGAGGATGACGCCGGAGGTGGCGCAGACCCGGCTCACCTCCTCGACGACCAGGGCATAGGAGACGATGTCCATCCCCGCCCCGCCGTACTCCTCGGGGATGGCGACCCCGGTCAGGCCCAGCTCGCCGGCCTGGTCGAAGAAGCCGCGCGGGAACTCGCCGCTCTCGTCGATCTCCTTGGCCCGCGGTTTGACCACTTCCTCGGCGAACCGGCGAACCGTGTCGCGGAGCAGCTTCTGCTCGTCGTTGAGCTCGATCTCCATGTCTCTATCCTTACAGGTAGGGGCGCCTCGAAGGCGCGGTCGGAGGCACCCTGGGGAGCGCCCGGGGGATCGTAGCACAGGCCCTCCCGGTGTTCCGGTCCTGGCTCCGTTGGATCCTGCGGGCGGGCTCCTTCGGGCGCTTCGCGCAGCCAGTCGCCCGTCCTCGGAATCCAACCGAGCCAGTAGGATGCGCCAGGCGAGGTTCCCGGCCGGGCCGACTTGGTACACAATGGGGCCGCCATGGAAACCAACGAACCACTGCGCTACACCGAGACCGAGGTCCGCAGCTTCCTCCCCACCGGCTGGGACCTCGTGGGGAATGCCCAGGGAAGCTGGGACGCGAAGAAGAAGAGCTGGCGCGCCACGATCATCGACAACGTCGACTTCGACTGGCCGGTGACGGTGCCGGCGAGCGACGCCACGAAGCACGGGCGGATGGAGGCCCTTCGCCTGGCCATGGATCGGGTGTACAGGGAGCGGTTGGGCTGAAGCGGGCTTCTGCCAAGGCTGGCCGTCAGTGGAAGCGGCGGCATTCGGGAGAACGCCCCCCACGGGTGGGGGCGCTACGCACACGGCGAGCGCGAGATGCCAGCTTGTGTGCAAACGGCCTATCGGCCCAGATCGCCACCACGAAGGCGGGCGAGCTCCTCTTCCAGGGCGCGGATGCGCTGCCTTTCCGCTTCCACCTGGCGCTCGGCAGCCGCGCGAAGCCGCCCTTCCTCATCCGCCCTGCGGGCTTGCTGCTCGGCCTCGCGCTCAGCCGTCTGGCGGCCCTCCGCATCCTCCTCGGCCCAAGGAAGCGGTTCGTCGGTCACCGCATCCCGCAGCCGTAGGCGATTTCCTTCCGGCACGAGCCGCACGCCTGCCACCCGGCTCGACAGCGCGCCTTGCTGTGGCACCAGTCCCTGGTACCGCCCGCCGGCCAGGCGGTAGCCCTGGAGCCGAGGCTTCAGGTACTCTCCCAGCGGGTCGAAGAGGAAGTACTCGTCGACCCCCAGCCCTTCGTAGATGCCCTTTTTTGTCTCGAGGTCCTCGTTGCGAGTGCTCTTCGAGGTCACCTCGCAGACCAGCGACGGCGCCCGGCCCTCCTCCCACACCTTGTAGATCCTCCGCTCGCGCTTGTCCACGCCCCGGACCAAGAAGACATCAGGCGCCACGCAGGCTCTGGGATCCCCCGGCACAAAGTAGAGGAGCAGGTTGAACCAGACATAGACGTCGGGGACATCGGCGTAGCGCCGCGACAGCGCGTGAAAAAGATCGACGATCACCTGACCGTGGGCTTGGGTCTCCGCCATGGGATGGCCGTCGGACTCCGGGTACTCGATGGTTCGCGAGAGAGGGATCGCGGTCATTTTGAGAACCTCCGGCTGCGGGCGGGCGGATGTCGTGGGGTACGGTAGCCCGGCGAAGCCATCCTCAACAGCGGGAGTCTAGCATGGGGGTCGAGCCCTCCCAGTCTGTCGGAAGAACACCCGGCACATCGGCGGGTCGGCTCGTAAAGGTAGGTGTCGCTCGACAATCGTTCTACCGCACCCCCGGAGCGCCAGCCGAATTCGTGAAAGCTGGCATGCCTCTCATACCGAGGTACTATGAGACATGGCAATCAAGTACTCGAAGCTGACAGCGCAGGGTCAGATCTCCGTCCCGGTCGAAGTCTGCCGGAGACTCGGCATCGGCCCGGGTTCGATCGTCGAGTGGGAAGAGCAGGGCGGGCGGATGATCGTTCGGCGAGCCGGCGGCTATACCTCGGAGGACGTACACCGGGCCCTGTTCACGGAGGCTCCCCAGCCCCGGACCTTGGAAGAGTTGAAGGAGGGGGTACGGCAGTACGTGAAGCGCCGCCATGCGCGCCGGTCCCCAGGGGCACAGAGGCTCTGATCTCAGGGCCGCCTTCCATTCTACCCATCGCCACAGTTGACCCCGCCCCCCCGCTCCGTCATCGTAGGGCCGGCTATGGCGCGGATCACCCAGATCGACTTCAAGCGCTACCGTAAGGTACGCCGCTTCGTCACCCGGACGTTTCTCCACTTCCTCTGGTGGGATGTCGTTCTCGCCTACCCCGCTCTCGCCCGCTTCCGGCGGCCAGCGATCGAGCGCTGGCGGCTGGTGGCGCGCCGATATCGGGCGCTGGCGGGGGAGATGGGCGGGGTGCTCATCAAGCTCGGCCAGTTTCTCTCGGTGCGGGTGGACCTCCTGCCGCCGGAGGTGCTTCAGGAGCTCGCCGGGCTTCAGGACGAGGTGCCTCCCGAGCGCTTCGCGGATGTCGTCTCCCAGATCGAGGCCGACTTCGGCCGGCCGCTCGGGGCGATCTTCTCCCGGGTCGATCCGGAGCCGGTAGGGTCGGCCTCCCTCGCCCAGGTCCACCGCGCCCGGCTCCCCAGCGGCGAGGAGGTGGTGGTCAAGGTGCTGCGGCCGGGGATCGAGCGGCTGGTCGAGACCGACCTCGCCGCCACCGGCCTCGCCATTCGACTCCTCCTGGTCTTCAAGCAGGTGCGCCGGCGGGTCGACCTCCGGCGTCTCGCCGAGGAGTTCCGGCGGACGACGGAAAACGAGCTCGACCTGGGCGCCGAGGGCAAGCATGCCGAGCGCTTCGCGGCGGACTTCGCCGGCGACCCCCGGGTCTGCGTGCCGAAGGTCTACTGGGAGTACAGCGCCCGCCACACCATGACCCTGGAGGACGTCGGCTATCTGAAGGTCGCCGATCTCGCCGGGCTCGAACGGGCGGGGATCGACCGCCGGGAGCTGGCGCAGGTCCTCTACCGCGTCTACATGCAGCAGATCTTCGTCCACCACTTCGTCCATGCCGATCCCCATCCGGGGAACCTCTTCGTCCGGCCGCTCCCCGGCCCCGGCGAGCCGCCGGAGATCCCGTTCGGGCCCGGCGACCCGGTCCCCTTCCTCAAGAATCGGCCGTTCCAGGTCGTCTTCGTCGATTTCGGGATGGTCGCCGACATTCCGCTCCGCCTGCGCGGGGCGCTCCGGGAGTACGTCATCGCCCTCGGTACCCGCGATGCCCCGCGGATCGTCCAGGCCTACGCGAGCGCCGGGGTTCTTCTCCCGGGGGCGGACCTGACCCGGCTCGAAGCGATGCACCGCACCCTCTTCGAGCGCTTCTGGGGGGTGCGGATCGGGCAGATGAGAGAGGTCGCCTTCTCGGAAGCGGGCTACTTTTTTCGCGAGTACAAGGACCTCCTCTACGACGCCCCCTTCCAGGTCCAGGTCGACCTCCTCTTCGCCTCGCGGGCGGTGGGCCTCCTCTCCGGCCTCGCCACCACCCTGGACCCCGAATTCGACCCCTGGGCCGAGACCCTGCCCTTCGCCGAACGGCTGGCCAAGGAGGAGCTCCGCGACTGGCGCGCCTGGCTCGGCGAGGGGCTCGGCCAGCTCCGCCGCCTGGTCGCGCTGCCCGGTCGGATCGAGGATTTCCTCACCCGCGCCGAGCGCGGGGAGATCGCCGTCCAGACCGGCCTCGCCCCGGACACCCGGCGGGCCATCAAGCAGATCGAGCGCTCGGCCCACCGGCTCACCTGGTCGGTGCTCGCGGCGGCCGCGCTCATCGGCGCCGTCCTCCTCCATATCGACCTCCCCAGGGAGCACTGGGACCGCTGGCTGGCGCTCCTCGCGGCCGGGGCTTTCCTCTGGGGGACGCTGACGAAGCGGTAGGGGGATGGGGTCTGGCTCAGTTTGGTTCCGAGGACGGGCGACGGGCTGCGCGCAGCGCCCGAAGGAGCCCGCCCGTAGGATCAAACTGAGCCAAACGCGGAATGTAGTACTCTCGGCTGCCAGATTTGGAGGGTCCATGGGGACGCCGGCCGCAGTACAGCTCTCCGTTCCCGGAAAGCGGGAAGGCACCGGATGGCGGTGAACATCCTCGGGATCTCGGCGCACTACCACGATGCCGCCTGCTGCCTGCTCCGCGACGGCGAGCTGATCTCGGCGGCGGAGGAGGAGCGCTTCTCGCGGGTCAAACACGACTCGCGGCTCCCCTGGCAGGCCTTTCGGTTCTGTCTCGAAGTGGGTGGCATCACGCTCGCCGACGTCGACTGCGTCGCCTACTACGAGAACCCCACGAAGAAGCTCTCCCGGCAGATCTGGATGGCGCTCTACCCGGAGACTTCCGAGTCCATTCGCCGCAAAGTCCTGAATCGCCTGACGACTCGGATCGACCGCGCCGAGCGGCAGATCCGGCGCATGCTCGGCTACACCGGCCGGCTGGAGGTCTTCGACCATCACCAGTCCCACGCCGCGAGCAGCTTCTTCTACTCGGGGTTCGAAGAGGCGGCGGTGCTGACGGTGGACGGCGTGGGCGAGTGGGCGACGACCGCCTTCGGCCGGGCCGCCGGCCCGGTGGTCGACCTCTTCGAAGAGGTCCACTTCCCGAGCTCGCTCGGTCTCCTCTACAGCGCTCTCACCTCCTATCTGGGCTTCGACGTCAACGACGGGGAGTACAAGGTGATGGGGCTCGCGCCCTACGGCGAGCCGCGCTACGTCGACCAGGTGCGGGCGCTGGTGACGAAAGGGGAGGCCGGCCAGTACAGCTTGAACCTCGAATACTTCGACTTTTTGAAGCGCGACCGGATGTACTCGGATCGGCTGATCGAGCTCTTCGGGGCGCCCCCCCGGCCGGCCGAGTCGGAGCTCCTCCCCTTTCACCAGGACGTCGCCCGGAGCGTCCAGTGGGTGCTCGAAGAGATCCTCCTGGAAAAGGTGGCCTATCTCCACACCCAGGTCCCCAGCCGCAACCTCTGCATGGCGGGGGGAGTGGCGCTCAACTGTGTCGCCAACAGCCGGATCCTCCGCGACGGGCCTTTCGACGAGCTCTTCGTCCAGCCGGCGGCGAGCGACGCCGGAGGGTGCCTGGGCGCCGCCGCTCTCGCCCACGTGCGGCTGACCGGCGAGCGGCCCGCCCAGGGCCGGCTCACCCACATGTACTGGGGCCCGGCCACGCCGGTCGACGACATCGCCGGCATGCTCGCCGGGACTCCGCTCCAGGCCCTCGATTACCGCGGTCGGCCCGAGGAGCTATTGGAAGCGACCGTCGACCGGCTGGCCGCCGGCAAGGTCGTGGGCTGGTTCCAGGGCCGGATGGAGTTCGGGCCGCGGGCGCTCGGGGCGAGGTCGATCCTGGCCGATCCGCGAGACGAGAAGATGCGCGACCGGATCAACGCGCTGGTCAAGATGCGCGAGAGCTTCCGTCCCTTCGCCCCGGCGGTCCTCGCAGGCCAGGCGGGGGAGCACTTCGCCATCGACCACCCCTCCCCCTTCATGCTGGAGACCTGCCAGGTGAGCTCGCCTTTCGAGCTGCCGGCGATCACCCATGTCGACCGCTCGGCGCGCCTGCAGACGGTCGATCCGGAGTCGAGCCCGCGCTTCGCCGCCCTCCTGGCACGCTTCGCCGAGCGCACCGGCTGCCCGATCCTGCTCAACACCTCCTTCAACATGCGCGGCGAGCCCATCGTCTGCACCCCCGAGGACGCCTTGCTCTGCTTCGCCCGCTCGCAGATCGACGCTCTGGTCCTCGAAGACTTCATCGTCGATCGCGAGTCCATTCCACCCGCCTGGAGCGAGATCGTCCCCGGGCTGAGCCGGCCCGAGGCGTCGAGGGTGGGCTTTAAGGTGTACACCCTGTTGTAGGTTGGAGGAACGATGGCCGCGCCGCAGGACCCACTCTTGAAATCGCTGGCGGACGACATGGCGCAGAGGCTCAGCGGCAGCGACGGCGCGAGCGCCCTCCTTCTGATGCAGCGCTTCGGGCTCCTCGCCGGGCCGGAGAAGAGTGCTCCCGGCGTCCGGCCGGGGATCATCGGGATCTGGGAGGCCGGTCCGCACGGGTACGAGCGCTCGCCGGCCCTGCGGCACGAGTGGCACCTGTGGGCGAACATCCCGTCCATCCCGCCCAAGGGGGAGAGAAAGCGCGTGCTGCTGCTGGGCGAATCGGCGGCCCGCGGATTCCTCTACGATCCCGAGTTCAATCCCGCTCAGGCTCTCGAGGCCTCCCTGGCGACGGCCCTGGGCCAGCCGGTCGAGCTCCTCGATCTGGCGAAGAGCGACATCCAGGGCCCCCAGCTCGCGAGCCTGGTCGGCGCGGTGCCCGCGCTCGATCCCGACGTCCTCGTCTTCTTCGCCGGCAACAACTGGTTCCTGCACGACAAGCGCGACCGCCATCTCGAAGCGACCGTCCTCAGAAAGCAGGGGGCGCTCGGGCTCAAGGCGCTCCGCGAGGAGCGTCTCGCGGCATTTGTCGACAACCTCCGGCAGCAGTTCACCCAGATATCAACCCGCCTGCCGATCGTTCTGGTCATCCCGGAGATCAACCTCGCCGACTGGCGCCTGGATGCCGAGGCCGACGCGCCATGGCTGCCCCCCGACCGCAACCGGCGCTGGCTCGAATGCCGCGCCGCGGCCCGCGCCGCCCTCGCCGCAGGCACCGCCAACATCGCCGGCACAGCCGGATGTCGGGAAGAGGCGGAGGCCCGAGCGCGCGAGATGGTGGAGCTCGACGGCGGCACCGCGGCCTCCGGCTGGACCCTCCTCGCCGACTGCGCGAGCGCCGCGGGGAACCTGGACGCCGCGCGTGGGTATCTGGAGAAAGCGCGCGATGCCCACCTCTGGGACTTCACCCACCAGACGCCGCGGACTCTCTCGCTCGTCCAGCGCGCTCTCCGCGACTCTGCTCTCCCCGGCCGGATCGCCATCGTCGACCTGCCGCACTGTTTCGCCGCCTGGCAGCACGGCGAGCTCCCCGGCAGACGCCTGTTCCTCGACTACTGCCATCTGAGCGCCGAGGGAATCCAGGTCGCCATGGCAGCGACGGCGCTCGAAGTTGCGGCTCTCCTCGACCCCGGCCGGTCGCTCCCCGGACTCGCGAGCCTCGTCGAAGCGGCCCCCTCTCCCTCCGTCCGCATCGGGGCGGCGGCGCACTTCGCCGCGGCGCTCCACTGTGCCCACTGGGGGCAGTCGTACCCGGTCGTCTCCTTCCACTGCCAGGAGGCAGCCCGGCAATCCCCCGAGATCGCCCAGGCGATGCGGGTCTATCTGGAGCTCCAGACCCGGCGGGCTCCCACCTGGGCCTGCGCGGCGGTCGAGGGGCTCGCCGCCGCGCCCTTCTTCCTCCACGGCTACATCCTGCAGCACCAGGCCAAGCTCTTCGATCCCATGCTCCTGCCGGCCATCGCGGAGGCGCTGGAGAAAAACGGTCTCCCCTCCCTGGTATTTCTCGATGGGTTGCGCAAGGAGGAGAGGAGCCTCTCGGAGCGCCCGCGCGATCTCCTCGACCCCTACCATCGCGCCTCCTGGGCGGACCTCGACTGGCTCGAATGGCCGACCCATTTCCGCCGCGCCTACTCCCCCGTCTCGCGCTATCCCTGGGTCTCCCGGACGCCGCGCGAAGTGAGCTTCGAGCTCACCTGCCGGCGGACGGATGCAGCGGAGCCCGGCGAGTGCGAGCTGCGGATCAACGGTACCCGCGTCGCCCGTCTCCCCCTCACTCCCGAATGGAGCACTCTCCACTTCAGCGCTCCCGCCGACCGGGTGCAGGCCGGGGTCAACTGGCTGGAGATCCACTGGCCGCTCGATCCCCCGGGCGGCGCAGAGGCGATCGAGCGCATCGCTCTCGACCATGAGGTGGGCCGCTTCATCCCCCTGCTGCCGGTCTTTGCCGAGATCTCCTCCCTGAGCGTGGTCCAGCCCTGACCGCCGGGTCCGTTCGAACCTGCGGGCGGTCTCCTGCGGGCGCAGCGACGGTGACGGAGCGGTAGTGAGCGATTGAAGCGGCGTTTTGCGTCCCTCGAAGAGAACGGCTTACTTCCGAGGAGAAAACGCATGAACGACGACCGCCCGCTCCCCGCTCCCAAGGTCCTGAACCAGCTGTTGGAGGCGACTTTCGGGCCGCAGACCGCCGCCATCGACCGCGCCGTGCGGCGGGGCGTCCTCGACCTGGGAACCGCGGCAGAGCTCCTGGAGCACCAGGCTTCAGCCCGGATCGGGCTCACCCGGCTGATCGGAGGGGCCGGGGCCTAGCGGCCACGGAGGAGGAGGGCGACGGGGAAACGGGCGAGGAGAGCCGAGACCGGCTGCTCTCCCCCGTCGACCTCCTCCCCGGTGAGCTCGTTGCGCCATCGCCCGGCAGGAAGCTCGACCGCGGTCTCCCCCCAGTCGCCACCCAGTCCCATCACCAGCCGCGGCACGATCGTGACCACCCCGCCGTCTCCACAGGCGCGGGTGAAGGCCACGGCGTGCTCCGATTGGGGACCGCGGACGGGCAGAGCGCGGTAGGTCGAGCCGCGGCCGAAAAGCTCTGGGTGGCGGCGGCGCAGATGGAGGCCCTGGCGGATCGAGCCAGAGTTTGGGGAGGCCCTCGTCCACCCGGGCCAGGATCGCCTCGGGCGTGGGATTTCCCTCCAGGTCGGCGAGGAGACGGCGGCGCAGCTCGTAGTCGACCGGTCGGCGGTTGTCGGGGTCGACGAGCGAGAGGTCCCAGATCTCGCTCCCCTGGTAGAAGTCGGGGACCCCGGGGGCGGTGAGCTTCAGAAGCACCTGGGCGAGCGAGCTCACCCGCCCGGGAGCGACGAGCGGGGCGACGAAGGCTGCGAGGTCGGCGAGGAAGGTGGAGTCCGCCAGGACACCCTCGGCGAAGCCGCGGACGGCGGCCTCGTAGGCCGGATCGGGGCGGGTCCAGGAGGTCTTCCGCTTGGCTTCCCGGATCGCCTTTTCCAGGTAGGTCCAGAGGCGCTCGGAGTCGATCGGCCAGGCTCCCACGAGGGTTTGATAGAGGAGGTACTCGGCGCTCCGGTCCGGCGGGTTCTCCCCCCAATGCTTTTCGTTGAGAGTCCTCCAGCGGCGGACCGCCGCCGCCCACTCCTCCGGGATCTCGGAGAGCAGGTCGAGCCTCGCCCGCACGTCCTCGCTCCGTTTGGTGTCGTGGGTCGAGGTGGCGAGCATCGACTCCGGCCAGCGCTCCTGGTTCTCCCGGCAGGCGCGGTGGAAGTCCTCCGGCGCCACCCCGAAACGGCCGGGGTCCCCCCCCACCTCGTTGAGCGCGGTCAGGCGAAGGAAGGTGTAGAAGGCGGTGTCCTCCAGCCCCTTGGCCATGACCGGGCCCGTGAGCTGCTGGAAACGCATGGCGAGCTCCCCCTCGATTTCGCCAGCGATGGTCAAGGTCAGGAGGTCGCGGAGGAAGTCGAAGAGATCGCTCGCCAGGTCGCTCCTCCGAACCCGGGCAGCGGCGATCGCATCCTCTAGATAGCGGACATCCCGCGCTCCGACCTCCTGGCCTTCGCCACCTTGGGCGCGAACGTAGGTGCGGTAGACCGGGAAGCAGGCCGCGACCTCGCTCAAGGCGAGGCGCAGCTCGAAGCGGGTGTAGTCGCGGTGCCGGCGGTGGCGCTCGCAGACCGCCAGGAAGAGCTCGGCCAGACGGTTGAGGTCGCTCGCCAGGAGCTGCTCCAAAACGAGATGCTTCTTCTCGCGGACGATCTCCGGCCAGTCGACGCTCTCCCCCGAGAGCTCGGCCCACAGCTCGGTCAGTGGGCCCTCCCCCGCCGGATCGACGAAGAGGCCGTTCACGAGGTTCAGAAAGTCGTAGCCGGTCGTCCCCGCTACGGGCCAATCGGCGGGCAGCGGCTCGCCGGGCTCGAGGATCTTCTCGGCCACCACCCAGGCCCCCGGGGCCCGCCGGCGCAGGCGCTCGAAGTAGCCCTGCGGATCGTAGAGGCCGTCCGGGTGATCCACCCGCAGGCCGTCCAAGATCCCTTTCTCCACCCAGTCGAGGACCCGGGCATGGGTATCCGAGAAGACCCGCTCGTCCTCCGCCCGCAGCCCCACGAGGCTGTGGACGTCGAAGAAGCGGCGGTAGTCGAGCTCGCGCCCGGCGGTGCGCCAGAAGGCCGGGCGATAGTTCTGGCGTTCCAAGAGAGCATCGAGCAGATCGGGATCGGCATTCACCGCAGCGACCTGGGCGTCGACCGCCGCCGCCACCTCCGGTTTTTCCGCGCTCAACCGATTGAGTTGGCCACGGAGGACCTCCTTGTCGCGGTGGCGGACGAGGACGCTCTCACGGTCGGTCGAGGTGGAGATCGGCAGCCGCGCCAGGGCATCGGCAATGAAGGCGAGGTCGGGCGAGCCGCAGCGCCTGGCCGCCTCGGCGAGGAGAGTGTCGAGCGAGCGCGGGGCGACCGGCATCCGGTGCTCGTGGTAGTGGATCTCGAAGCCCCCCCCATTCCGGACCAGTTTCATCTCGCCGGCTTCCAGCACCCGGCCGTAGTGGTCGCCCAAAATGGGCAGGAGGACGGTGTTGCGCAACCGCGCCTGAGGCGGATCCCAGTCGACGTCGAAATAGGCGGCATAGCGGGAGGCCGGGCCGTTCTCCAGCACGTCCCACCACCAGAGGTTGCGCCGGCCCCCCCGGGGGTCGATCGACATGTGGTTGGGAACGATGTCGAGCACCTGCCCCAACCCCGCCTCTAGGAGGGCCCGGCAGAACCGGGAGTGGCCCTCCTCCCCGCCCAGTTCCTCGTTCACCCGGGAAGGGTCGACGACATCGTAGCCATGGGTGCTCCCCGCCGCCGCCTGGAGGTAGGGGGAGCAGTAGGCGTGGGTCACCCCGAGGTTTTTAAGGTAGGAGGCGACGGCCGCAGCGGCGTCGAATCCGAAGCCCGCGTGGAGCTGCAGCCGGTAGGTCGAGAGCGGTGTGGGCACGTCGTCCAGGGGCGTGCAAGGGGCGGGCCTGACAGCTACATCCTCCGGCCGCTCCATGAGTACGGTGCCGTCCTCACCCCAGGACGTTTCGCTCCGCTCTCTCCCGCGTCCTCCCAGGGAATAAGACGGCCTCGCCCTTGCAAAGGCTGAAAATCGTAAGGAAAAGGAGCTCTTATGCAAGGTCCCTGGAGTGCCGCAACGCTGGTGCTCGTTGCGTTGAGTTTGCCCGCCGCCCTGCCGGCCGCCGTCGCCCCGAAAGCGGTGCCCTCTCCCCCCGGTTTCAGCGAGCAGGTCGATGTCCGGGCGGTCAACGTGGAGGTCGTGGTCACCGACCGCGCCGGCCGGCTCGTGTCGGGACTCTCGGCCGCCGACTTCGACCTCCGGGTCGACGGCAAACCGATGACGGTCGATTACTTCGCCGAGGTCGCGGACGGCCGGGGCGCGGCCGGCGCGGTGGGCACGAGCTATCTCGTGTTCATCGACGACAGCTTCGGCATCGCCGCCCCGCGCAACGTCGTCCTGGCTCGGCTCGCACAGGACCTCTCCCTCCTCGGTCCCGAGGATCGCATGGCGATCGTCTCCTGGAATGGGAACCGGCTGTTGCCCCTCTCCGGGTGGAGCGGCGACATCGCCGCTCTCACCGCCGCCCTGGAACAGGCGCGGGAGCTGCCCACCCGGGGCCTCGAGGCCCTCCTCGCGCGGCGGTCCCTGGACAGCGAGGCGTCCCTGGACAGCGAGGCGTCCCTGGACAGCGAGGCGTCCCTCCGCGCGGCACAGATGGACGCATCCCTGAATCCATCGAGCCGGAACCTCGGGGCCTCTAACTCCCTGGGGGACCCGGTCGAGGCCGCGGTGTCCGAGCTCCAGACTCGCAGCGACGCCCTGGAGCAGACGATGAGCGTCGCCCGTCACGACCCGGACAACCCCTGCCTGGAGGGCACCCTCATCAGTCCGTCCCTCTGTCACCGGTTGGAGGGGGCGATCGACGGCGCCGCGGCGGCTCTCCGCGGCCTGCCCGTCCCGGGAGGCCGCAAGGTGGCGCTCCTCCTCTCGGGCGGTTGGCCCTTCGGTGCCGGCGAGGCGATCTGGAAGCCGCTCGTCGACACCGCCGACCAGCTCGGGTACACCCTCTATCCCGTCGACCTCCCGGGCACCTCCGGCAACAGCTTCGCCAGTTGGGACGGAGAGTCGCGGTCCACCCTGTCCTACCTCGCGAAGAAAACCGGGGGGCGGCCGGCGATCGGCTCCACTCGCCTCGCAGCCTTGAAGACCGCGATCACCGACACCCGCTCCTACTACACCCTCGGCTTCTCCCCCCTCTGGCGGGCCAACGATTCGCGGCACACGCTCAAGGTGAAGGTGAAGGGCCGCGGTCTCAACGTCCGCTCGCGGGCCGGCTTCACCGACCTCTCGCCGCGGAGCGAGGTGAGCCTGCGGGCCGAGACCGCCCTCCTCTTCTCCGGCGGCAACGAGAACCGGCAACTGCGCCTGGAGATCGGACCGCCGACGCGGCACCTCTTCGGGTCCGACGACCTGCCGGTGACCCTCTTCGTGCCGGTCTCGACCCTCTCGCTCTTCCCCGAGGGGACGGGGTACCGGGGCGAAGCTCTCGTCTCTTTCGCGGTCGTGGACGCGAAGGGCGGGCGAGCCACGTTCTCCGAGGTCCCTCTGCGGCTTACCCTGAAGACGGCACCGGCACCGGACGGCTACGCCCGGTACCAGACAACCGTCCAACTGCCCCGGCACAGCCGGAGCCTGATCGCGCTCGTCAAGGATCGCCAGAGCGGCGCCACGCTCTGGGAGCAGACGGCGGTCGGAGAATAATGGGTCGAGCCGCCGAGCAGTTTGAGCCTCTCTTATCCTCTGCCGGGGCCGAGCCTTCTCCCGCCGTGCGCTGGCCGCTCGCGCAGCGCATCACCCTGCGGTTCCTGGTCGCTTATTTCGCCCTCTACTTCGTCACCGATCAGGTGGTGGGTCTGCTGCCGGGGAGCGGCTTTCTCACCCGAAAGTACGCCGCGTTCTGGCTCGTCGTCGTTACCTGGGTGGGCCGACACATCCTCCACACCCGCTATGAAATCTATCTAATGGACGGTGGCGACGGCATCAGCAATACCGCTTTCGGCTCCATTCTCTTCCTGTGTTACCTGGCGCTCGCGGCCGCCGCCGCTCTCCTCTGGTCGGTCTTCGATCGGAAGCGGGATCACTACGAGCGGCTCCACCAGTGGCTGCGCCTCCTGCTCCGCGCGTCGCTCGCGCTCGCGATGATCTCCTATGGAATGTTGAAGGCGATCCCCACCCAGATGATCGCTCCGCTGCCTCTCCCCTTCCTCCTGGAGCGCCTGGGCAGCCTCACCCCGATGCGGATGCTGTGGATCTTCATCGGCTCCTCGCCGGCGTACGAGTCGTTCACCGGCTGCGCCGAGCTCCTGGGCGGTCTGCTCCTCCTCGTGCCGCGGACGACGCTCCTGGGGGCCCTGGTCTGCGCCGCGGACATGACGATGGTCGTGACGCTCAACTTCTGCTACGGCGTCCACGTCAAGCTCTACTCGATGCACCTGCTGTTCATGGCCCTGCTGCTCCTCGCCCCCGACCTTCCCCGGCTGGCCGACCTCTTCCTGTGGAACCGCCGGGTGGAGCCGGCGGTCGTGCCACCGCTCTTCGCCCGTCCGTGGCGCCATCGCCTGCCCCAGGTTCTGCTGTTTCTCCTCGGGCTTTATTCGATCGGTACGAACTGGGTTGAGACTCGCGTGCGCTACCAGAAGCTCCACCCGCCGCGGCCGCCGCTCTACGGCGTCTGGTCGGTCGAGGAGTACGCGGTCGACGGCAAGGCCGTGCCGCTCTATGCCGATCCGGAGCGGTGGCGCTTTGTGATGTTCCAGCGGCCCCGCGCGCTCACCGTCGAGATCATGATCGGAGCGCGCCGCAGCTATTCGTTGGATCTCGATCTCCAAAACCGGCGGATGAAGCTCGGACTCTCGCGGCCCGTGCCGGGATCTCCGCCACCGGTGCCCGGCCCGCCGGCCGAGCTCTCTTTCACCACCCCGGAAAGCGACCTGTTGATCCTCGACGGCCAGGTGGGTGGCCACCCCATGCATGCCAAGCTGCGCCAGCTGCCCCTCCTCGCGACTGGCTTTAAGTGGATCTTCGACCCTCCCAAGGAAGATCGCTGAACCAGGCTGTCGGCACAGTCAGCGCTCCTTTCTCGCAGGACTTTAATCACCGGTACAAATCACAGATAAGCACGGAATGCGAACGAGCACAACCTCTGCCACCTGCGCGAGAGCGTCTTCAAACTCGCGATGCACTACACATCTACCCGCACCCCCAGCCGCTCCCCCAAGCCCCGGAAACGCTCAATCCACCGCGCCGCCTCCTCGTCCCCCGTCGCCGCCCGTCCGCAACGTTCTGCATAAAGCGTCAGGAGCAGCTCGTAGTAGACGTTCTGAGCGCTCCACAGATCGGCCTCGAAGGGGGGCGAGACGGCGAGGGTGGCGGCCGTCTCCAGGCGCTCGAGGAGGCCGGGCTCGGCGGGGCGTTCGCGGAGGTGCTCGATCAGGCGCACGAGCCCCTGGCCGAGGGCGTACCCGAGGCCGGTGGCGTCGAGCTTCAATCCCAGGGCGCGCGCCTCGTCTAAGAGGCGGCGGACCTCGGCGAGGTCGGCTCCGGGATCGGCCAGGAGACGCTTGAGATCGGCGTTGACCACCAGCTCGGCGGGAGCCCGGAACTCCTCGGGGAGTGGGCTTTCGAGGTCGGTCAGGAAGCGCATCAGGGGCCGGTGCCGGCCGTAGAGCTGGCGGAACTCCGCCTCGACCTCCAGGCGGGTGGCGGCGAGGAGGCGGTCGAGGAGCTGCCGCTGCTGGTCCCTAAAGAGCGACTTGAGCGAGTAGGGCACGCCGCCGAAGTGGCGGTCGAGGAGGCGGATCACCTGGGGGAAGTCGGCCCGCTCGAAGGCCCGGCCGGCCTCCTCGACCAGCCGCTCGTAGGCGCCCCCCTCCCCTTCCGCCGGGCCGCTCTCGCGCACCGCTGCGTTAACGTTGTGATCGCCGAAGTGAAGGACGGCGAAGCTCAACCGGGCCGACTCGGCGGTCACCTCGGAGGCGACCCGGAGGCGGCCGAAGGCGAGCCGCGCCCGGCCGGCGACGAACCGGTGGTCCTCCTCCGGCTCCACTGAGTAGCAGTAGATGCGGGACCGCCCCGGGATCTCCTCGAAGACCGAGGTCACCGCGTAGTGCGCCGCCACCTGCTCCAGCCCCACGAAGGAGGGGCGGACGTGCCGCTCGTAGATCCGCCGCCCGTCCCCCTCCTCGGGGAGGTTGCTCTTCGCCTTCTCTAGACGCTCTAGGAAACGCTCCTCCATGCCGTCGCCGAAGAGCTGCTGGGCGAGCTGCACCGCCCGGCCGGCATAGCGCAGGACCTGGACGGTCTCGATGCCCCCAAGGTCGTTGAAGAACCAGCCGCAGCTCGTGTACATGAGGAGGGTCTGGCGCTCCAATTCGAGAAGCTTGAGAGCCCGGCTGCGCTCCGCCGGGCCGATCCGGCCCTGGCTCTGCCGGGCGAAGAAGGCGTCGACGTTCTCGGGCGAACGGTCGAGGAGAATCTCGACATAGGCGTCCCGGGCCGCCCAGGGATCGCCGAAGAGCGGCGCCGCTGCCGCCTCGTAGCGCCCGGCGATCTCGTCGCGCAGGCTGTCGAGAGCGGCGCGCAGCGGCGCCCTCCAGGCCTGGTTCCACCCCTCCCGGCCGCCGGTCGAGCAGCCGCAGTCGCTCCGCCAGCGCTCGATCCCGTGGGCACAGCTCCAGGAGGTGTTCTCCGCGATCTCGACCTCCATCTCCGGCGGGTGGCGCTCCAGGAGCTCGCCGTAGTTGGTGAGAGTGACCGAGTCGTCCTCCTCTATCTTGCGGAGGGCGTAGGCGAGGGCCATGTCGCCGTAGCGGTGGTGGTGGCCGTAGGTCTCGCCGTCGGTCGCGATGTGGACCAACTCCGGCCGCGTGGGCCGCCAGGGCGGCGAGGGCCGGGAGCCCTCGGGAGAAAAGGCGCCGAGGAGCCGGCCGACCAGGGTCTCGCCGCTCGCGAGGAGCCGATCGAAGGCGATGGCGCGCGAGATCGGGCCGTCGTAGAAGAAGAGGTCGAGGGTGCGGCCGGAGGGGAGATGGAGGCGATAGGGCACCCGGCCGTCGACTCCCTCCGGCGCCTCCTGCCATTCGCCCCGTTCACCGTCGCCGCCATTCGCGCTGGTCGCCAATGGCCGGAAGCGGAGCGCCTGGCGGGGCTCCAGGAGGGTGAAGCGCACCCCGAGCTCGGCCAAGATCTCCAGGCTCGGGAGGTCCACCGCCGTCTCCGGCAGCCAGAAGCCCTCGGCGGGACGGCCGAAGCGGTGCTCGAAATCGGCGAGGCCCCAGAGGATCTCGGTCCGCTGGTCCCGCCGATTGGCGAGCGGCAGGATGCTGTGGTGGAAAGCCTTGAGCCAGGGCGCCGCCGTGGCCCGAGAAGCGCTCCCGCCCCAGGCGGTCGGCGGCGAGCACCGCCCAGTAGACCTCGGGGACCCGGGCCTCCATCCAGGAGAGAAGGGTGGGCCCGAAGTTGAAGCTCATCCGCGCGTAGTTATTGACGATGCTCTCGATCCGCCCCTCCCCGTCTAAGATGCGGGCGCGGGCGTTGGGGCCATAGCACTCGGCGGTGATCCGTTCGTTCCAGTCGTGGTAGGGGTAGGCCGAGTCCTGCACCTCGACCGTCTCCAGCCAGGGGTTCTCCCGCGGCGGCTGGTAGAAGTGGCCGTGGATACAGACGTAGCGGTTCATCGGGGCAGGGCGTATCCTAGCGCAAGCCTCGCCGTGCTACTGTCCCCCGCCATGACGAACCTGACCGGCGCCCAGCGCAAGTACCTCCGCGGCCAGGCGCACAGCCTGAAGCCCCTCGTCCGGATCGGCAAGCAGGGCCTGACCGAGGGCCCCCTCCATGAGATCGAGGCAGCCTTGGACATCCACGAGCTGATCAAGGTGCACGCCCCGGGCACCAAGGAGGAAAAGCAGGACCTCGCCCGCCACATCGAGGAGGGCACCGGCGCCGCGGCCGTGGGGAGGATCGGCCACGTCATCATCCTCTACCGGGAGCAGCCGGACCCGGAGAAGCGGCGGATCGAGATTCCGGAGTAGCCTCCGCCTCTACTCCGCCCCCATGTGCGGATACCGGAAGTCCTTCGGCGGTACGAAGTTCTCCTTGATCGCCCTCTGCGAGGTCCAACGCAGGAGGTTCGGCATCGAGCCGGCCTTATCGTTGGTGCCCGAGGCGCGGGCGCCGCCGAAGGGCTGCTGGCCGACGACCGCTCCGGTCGGTTTGTCGTTGATATAGAAGTTGCCGGCCGCGTGGCGGAGGGCTCTGGCGAGCTTCGCGATCACCCGCCGGTCCTCGGCGAAGATGGCGCCGGTCAAGGCGTAGGGGCTCGTCGTGTCGACCAGCTCCAGGGTCCGGTCGATGTCGCCGTCCTCGTAGACGAAGAGGGTTAAGACCGGCCCGAAGATCTCCTCCTGCATCAGCTTGAAGCGCGGATCCTTCGCCAGCACGACCGTGGGCTCGATGAAGTAGCCCTTCGACTTGTCGGCCTTGCCGCCGATCAGCACCTCGGCGTCGCTCGACTGGCGGGCGTGCTCGATGTAGCCCACGATGCGGTCGAAGGAATTCTCGTCGATCACCGCCGCCATGAAGTTCCGGAAGTCGAGCGGCGTCCCCATCTGGATCTCGCCGATCATCTCCCGCAGGAGCTTCTCGACCTCCGGCCAGAGCGAGCGCGGGATGTAGGCGCGGGAGCCCGCCGAGCACTTCTGCCCCTGGTACTCGAAGGAGCCGCGGACGAGCCCGGTGACCACCGCCGCCGGATCGGCCGAGGGGTGGGCGAAGACGAAGTTCTTGCCTCCGGTCTCCCCCACGATCCGCGGGTAGGAGCGGTACCTGGGGATGTTCTCGCCGATCGTCTTCCACATCTGCTGGAAGACCGGGGTCGAGCCGGTGAAGTGGATGCCCGCGAAGTCGGGGTGGGCGAGGACCGGATCACCCACCTTGCTCGCCTTGCCGGGGAGGAAGTTGATGACTCCCGGGGGCAGCCCCGCCGCTTCGAGGACCTTGAGCAGCTGGTAATTCGAGAACACCGCGGTCGAAGCCGGCTTCCAGAGCGCCGTGCAGCCCATGATCGCCGGGGCGGTGGGCAGATTGCCACCGATCGAGGTGAAGTTGAACGGCGAGACGGCGAAGACGAATCCTTCCAAAGCCCGGTACTCCACCCGGTTCCACACCCCGGCCGGCGACCCCGGCTGCTCCTGGTAGAGAGAGCGCGCGAAGTGAGCATTGAAGCGCCAGAAGTCGGCGAGCTCGCAGACTGCGTCGATCTCGGCCTGGAAGACGGTCTTCGACTGGTTGAGCATAGTGGCGCCGTTCACCGTGTCCCGCCAGGGGCCGGTCAGGAGGTCGGCGGCGCGGAGGAAGACCGAGAGGCGGTCCTCCCAGTCCATCTCCGACCAGTCGTGCCAGGCCTCCTTCGCGGCCTTGGCCGCCAGTTCGACCTCCTTGGCCCCGGCCTGGTGGTAGGTGGCGAGGACGTGGCCGTGGTCGTGCGGGCAGACGGCCTTGCCGGTGTCGCCGGTCCGGATCTCCTGGCCGCCGATGACGATGGGGATGTCGATCGGCTCTCCCATCATCTCGTCGAGCCGCTGCTTCAAGGAGGCCCGCTCGGCCGAGCCGGGGGCATAGGAACGCACCGGCTCGTTGACCGGCACGGGGACGTGTGAGATGGCGTTCGACATCGAGGGATCTCCTTCTGGGTTCCGGGGGCGGGCGTCTCGCACGGGAGGCGCCCGACGCGCGCTCCATCGTAGCCGCAGGGGCGGGGGGCGCGCAACGCAGGTCCCAGGACGGGCGGGAGAGGCCGCGAGTGCGGTGACGGGTTAGAACTCGAATTGAGCTAAGTGTTTCAACTCGGGAG
>CAVWRJ010000010.1:0-206735 GCA_963757335.1 uncultured Acidobacteriota bacterium
CCGCTCAGGGTACTGACGTTCGTCGAGGAATCTCCAGGAGCAGAAACTTAAAAGCCAGGCCAAAACCTCCTTAAACTCCAAAAAAGTCTCCCTAAACTCCAAATGCCCCTCGCTAAACTGAAATGCGCGGCCTCTAAACTCCGAAGGGACCTGCCTAAACTGGATTGCGCGGCCTCCAAACTCATTTTGTCGCTGGATAAACTGAAACGCGAGGCCTCTAAACTCCGAATGCCCCTCGATAAACTGAAGTACGGACACCCTAAACAGCTTTTGCAGGGCTCGAAAGTAGTTTAGAGACGTTCCGTGAAGGTTTGGAGACGTTTCGTCGGACTTTATCGACCTCCGCGCCTACTTTTACGAGGTCCGAAACTCGCTTGGAGACCTCCGGGGCCGGTTTAGAGAGGTCGGATCGGTGTTTAGGGACGCTCGGAGCGCGATTGGAGGCGCCCGAATCGGCTTTGGAGGCAGTCTGGAGCCGTTTATCGCCCCGGCGTCGCCCTTTATCGCTCCGCGAGCCCCGCTGGCGGCTTCGAGCTGGCAGGGAGGCGCCCGCTCGGCCTCCTGAGGTAGACTCCACAGTCCATGAAGTACTTCGGCCAACCCGAATTCCAACACGGAGAGGTACCGGCCGTCGGGGTCCTCCTCGCCAATCTGGGGACGCCGGACGCCCCTACGGCACCGGCTCTCCGCCGGTATCTGCGCGAGTTCCTCCTCGATCCGCGGGTCATCGAGATAAACCGGGCCCTGTGGTGGACGATCCTCCACGTCGCCATCCTTCCCACGCGGCCGAAGGTGTCGGCGGCGCTCTACCGGAAGGTCTGGACCGCGGAGGGGTCGCCCCTCCTCGTCATCACCCGGCGGCAGGCGGCGGCGGTGGCGGCGGTCCTCGCGCGCGAGGTGGGGACTCCGCTCCAGGTCGCGGTCGGCATGCGCTACGGCAACCCCTCGATCCGCGCCGCGCTCCGCGAGCTCGCCGGCAAGGGCTGCCGGCGCATCCTCGTCCTGCCGCTCTACCCGCAGTACGCCGCGGTCACCACCGGTTCGACCTTCGACGCCGTCGCCGCCGAGCTTACGACCTGGCGCTGGGTGCCCGAGGTCCGCACCGTCCACCACTACCATGATGTCCCGGCCTACACCGAGGTACTCGCCGCCTCGATCCGCGAGGCCTGGGCCGCGGGGGGGCAGGCCGAGAAGCTCCTCTTCTCCTTCCATGGGATCCCGCAGCGCTACTTCGATGCCGGCGACCCCTACTTCTGCCACTGCCACAAGACCGCCCGGCTCGCCGCCGAGCGGCTCGGCCTGCCGCGCGACCGCTGGGAGATCTCCTTCCAGTCGCTCTTCGGCCGCGAGGAGTGGATCAAGCCCTACAGCGAGCAGACGATCAAGGCCATGGCCCGCTCCGGGGTCAAGAGCCTGGACGTCGTCTGCCCCGGGTTCTCGGCCGACTGCCTGGAGACCCTGGAGGAGATCGACGAGCAGAACCGCGAGTTCTTCCTCCATGCCGGGGGCGAGACCTACCGCTACATCCCGGCCTTGAACGACCGTCCCGACCACGTGCGGGTGCTCGCCGATGTCGTCCTGGCGAACCTCGCCGGCTGGGTGGTCCCCGCCGGCCAGTGGGACGCGAAAAATGTCCGTGCCGAGGCCGAAGCCTCCCGGCGCCGCGCCGAGACGCTCGCCGCGGCGCCGATCCCGCTCGATGCCGGGTACGGAGCCTGAGCTTCCACCCGATCTATCCTTCCAACTCACTCCATAGAGGAGAAGCACGATGAAGAGGTTTTCACTGATCAAGAGGGGCGCCGGGATCGCGGCCCTCTCCGCCCTGGCAGCCCTGTCGCTCACCCCCAGCGCAGGAGCGCAGCCGCTCGACCTGCCCCGCCCCAGCCCCAACGCCAGCGTCTCCCAGAACATCGGCATCACCGAGGTGACGGTGCACTACAGCCGGCCCGGGGTGAAGGGAAGGAAGATCTGGGGCGAGCTCGTGCCCTACGGCGAGGTCTGGCGGACGGGGGCCAACGAGAACACGACCATCCGCTTCACGACGCCGGTCAAGGTCCAGGGCCACGACCTGCCGGCCGGTCTCTACGGCCTCCAGACCCTCCCCACCGCGGGGGAGTGGACGCTCATCCTGAGCAAGGACGCCGATCAGTGGGGCGCTTTCTCCTACAAGAAGGAGCACGACGCCCTGCGGGCGGAGATCAAGCCCCAGCCGGCCGAGCTCCAGGAGCGCATGAGCTTCGAGTTCGCCGACCTGACCGACACCTCGGCCAAGCTGGTGCTGCGCTGGGAGAAGCTGGCCCTGCCGATCACGATCGAGGTGAACACCCCGAAGCTGGTCGAGGAGAAGGCGAGGACCTCGATCAGCTGGCGGGCGCCCTACCAGGCGGCCAACTACTGCATGCAGAACAACGTCTGCCTCGACGAGGCCGGCAAGTGGCTGGATTCTTCGATCGCGCTCGAAGGCAACTTCACCAACTACCGGGCCAAGGCCGACCTGATGGCCATGCAGGGGGACTACAAGAGCGCCGCCAGCTACGGCGAGAAGGCCCTGGCCGCGGCGAAGGGGGCCCAGCCGGCCCCGTCGGCCGAGTCCGTCGCGGAGCTCGGGAAGAAGGTCAGCGGCTGGAAGACGAAGTAGCAGCGGCGACCGGAGTGCCGGCCAGCCAGTCCGGCAGCTCGACGACGTTGGGAAGGCAGGCGAGGGGCTCGAACCGTTCGAGCTCCTCTCTGCCCTGCGAGCCGGAGAGGACGCCGAGGCCGGCCATCCGCGCGGCGCGCGCCATCTCCAGATCGTAGACCGTATCCCCGATCATCACCGCCTCCTCCGCCCGCACCCCGAGGTCGCTCAGGATGTCGAAGAGCATCCCGGGATGGGGTTTCGAAGGCGCCTCGTCGACCGTTCGGGTGGCATGAAAGAGGCCGCGGAGACCGCTGCTCTCGAGGGCGTACTCGAGACCGCGCCGGCTCTTCCCCGTAGCGACACCCAGCAGATAGCCCTCCGCCGCCAGCCGCCGGAGCATCTCCGGCACGCCCGGAAAGAGGAGCGGCTGGTTCTGGTAGGTCGACAGCCAGTGGGCGCGGTAGGTCTCCAGCACCTGCTGGTAGAGCTCCGCGTCACAGCCGGGGACGAGCTGGTCGATGGTCTCGCGAAGGCCAAGGCCGACGGTGTTGCGGATCGTCGCATCCGGATGCTCGGGGAGGCCCAGCTCGCGGAGCATCGCCTGAGCGCAGGCGACGATCACCGCCACCGAGTCCATGAGGGTGCCGTCCCAGTCGAAGATGAGGAGCTTGAAGGGGGGCTTGAAGGAAGATGTAGGGCGAGACATCAGGTTTTCTTCTGCCGGCGGCTCCCGGCGGCGCACCCATCTTCTCAGACGGACGGCTCTTCTACAATCCGCCGCCCGCGCTCTTCGGCTCGAAGAGCCAGACTTCGGCCCCCAGAAGAGCGCGGTGCTCGCGCTCGGAGTAACCCTCCCGCAGGAAGGCGAGGAAGCCAGACTCGACCGACAGGTGCCCGGCGAGCAGCCAGACGCGCCCGGGCCGGCGGGCGGCGAGGAGCGCCCGCGCCGCTGGGACGTCGGCGTCCGCGCCGGCGACCAGGTCCACCCGCCGCGGCGATCCCAGCCGGCGAAAGTAATAGTCGAAATACTCTCGATGATAGGCACGGGCGAGGACGACCGAGCCCGCGAGGTCGGGATCGCGGGCCACCACCACCGCCGCGGCCTCCCGGAACTGCTCCTTCCCGGGGACTGTGTAGTAGCGCATGCCGAGAAGGAGATGGGCGAGGAGCCCGGCGATGACGAGGGTCCCGAGCGCCGCCCGCCGGGTGCCGGTGGCGAGAACGGCGATCGCCCGTGCGAGCAGCAGGTAGGCGGCGGGGAGGCCGACGAGGAGGTTCCGGTTGGTGAGGAGGGGAAACGACAGGTAGGAGACCGCGACCGCCCCCAAAAACGGCAACACCAGCCAGAGGGCGAGGAGGGCGCTCGGGGGGAGCGGCCCGATCCGCCGCTCGTCAGCGGCTTCAGAACGCCGGCGGAGCAGGAGGGCGAGGAGCCCGACGAGGAGCGCCAGGGCGGCCAGGGTCCGCGAGTAGTTGAAGAGAAATTTCAGGTACTCGGTCGCCGAGTGGAAGCCGGGAGGCTCGATCCAGGCCCACGACCCCGAGTGCCGCCGCTGCAGCAGCAGGTAGACGATACCGGGGAGATAGCCGACGAGGACGACGGCCCAGGTGCCGAGGATAGCGGTGAGCGCCGGGCGCCGTCGCCGGAGGAGAAGAAGGGCGAGGAGCCCGTGGAGAAAGACGAGCCCCGCCCCGAAGTGGTGGAGGTAGCAGCAGCCGAGAGCCGAGAGGACATAGCCGGCGGCGAGGCCGGGAGGCGTTCCCTTCCCTTCGTCCCAGGACCGCAGGAGGGCGATCCAGAAGCTGCTCGCGACGAGCACCGCCAGGAGGAGGAGACTGTAAGGCCGGGCCTCCTGGCTGTAGTAGATCGGGCACCAGAGGACGGTGAGCAGGCCGGCGGCGAGGAGCCCCTCGAACACCCCATAGAGCAGGCAGCCGAGGACGAAGATCGCCGCGATCGAAAGGACTCCGGCGAGGGCGGAGGGGCAGCGCAGGGCCCGCTCCGAGTCGCCCCAGAGGCGCTCGATTCCGTGCAGCAGGAGGTTGTAGACCGGCGGGTGGCCGTCCTGGGCGAGGGTCTTCGCCATCACCTCGCCAGCGGTAGGCGCACCGCTCACCCGGCGGCTGTCGAGCTCGTCGTTCCACAGCGACTCCCGGCCGAGGCCATGAAACCGCAGGCCGGCGCCGAGGAGAAGGAGGAGCGCCAGGAGGAGAAGGGGACCGGTCCGGCTCCGGGTCACGCCGCGGGTCCCGCCGGATCGAGCGGCGAGTAGACCACCCCGCCGACCACCGAATCGTCGAGGCCGGGAGCGGCACCCTCGCGGCGCCGGGTGACGATCCGCCGCTCGACCCAGCTGCCGGGAGGCACCGCGGCGCCGGGGCCGAGGATGACCTCGCGGAGGGTGCTCCCCTCGCCCACCCGCGACCCCGGCAGGAGGACCGAGCGCTCGACCGCCACCCCCGCACCCACCCGCGCCCCGGCCTCGACCGCGGCTTCCCTGAGCTTCGTGCCGGCGGCGATGCCCGCCTCCGGCGAAACCCAGGAGCGCCGCCAGAGGCGCTCCGGCCACCCCGCCCGCGCCCATTCGAGCGAAGCGTCGAGAAAGCGCCGCGGGGTGCCGAGGTCGTGCCACGGGCGCGAGGTGACGACCGAGCCCAGAGCGCCCCCCTCGGCGAGAAGGGGCGAGTAGAGGTCCCGCACGATGTCGGAGGGGCCCGGCCCCACCCGCTCCAGGAGCGCCGGAGCGAAGACGTGGGCACCGGCGAAGACCAGCCGCCGGGCCACCGTGCCCCTGCCGGGAGAGGGATCGTTGAGCCGGAAGGAGGCGATACTGCCGTCCCGGTCGATGCCCACTCCACCGCCGAAGACCTGGGGGTCGGCACGCCGGGAGAGGAGCAGGGTGGCCGCGGCCGAACCCGCCTGATGGGCGCGCAGGAGCCGCTTGAGCGGCCAGGGGCAGAGGCTGTCGCCGTTTAAGAGGAGCACGAGGTCCGCCGGGGCGAGGAAGTCGCGGAGCGGATGGAGGGCCCCGCCGGTGCCCAGGAGCTCGGGCTCCTCGGAGTAGGTGAGGGGTATACCGGCAAAGGAGTCGCCGAAGCGGCTGCGGATCTGGTCGCCCTGGTAGTGGAGGTTGATCGCCACCGCCTCACAGCCGACCGCCGCCAGCTGCGCCAGGGAATGCCCGAGGATCGGCACCCCGACGACCGGCAGGAGCGGTTTCGGCATCGACTCGGTGAGCGGCCGGAGCCGCGTGCCGAGCCCGGCCGCGAGCACCAGAGCCCTCAGTCGCGGCACGGCTCAGAGCTGAGCGGATTCATTCACAGCTTTAGCGGAAGACCATCTCCGGGGGGGCGTCGGGATGCTCCTTCAAGTAGTCCTCGTACAGACGGAGGTAGGAGCGCTTCTCGCCCTTCTCCGGATCGAGGCCGCAGCGCTTGGCGACCGTCTCGGCGCCGTCGCCCTCGAATTCGGCGAAGTCGCCGATGGGGGTATGGTCGAGGGCGATGGTCACCCCCCCCAGTTGCCACTCCTCGCGCATTTTCTGGTAGCGCCGCACGACGCCGTAGCCCAGGTTCTCGAAGAGGGCCCGCGCCTCGTCGGCGTTCTCGATCTCGACCTCCCGCTCCTCCCGCACCTTCATGTTGCCCTCCATGCGGAGCGGCCCCTTGAAGGTGAGCCGGGCGCGCTGGCCGTCGGTGCGCAGGCGGAGAATACGGCCGGAGGAGAGCAGCTCGTCGCTCCGGTCGAGGATCCAGTTGTCCTCGAAGGCGGCCGGGCCCACGCGCTCCGCTTCCAGCTCCGCCAGACGGTTCCGCACCTTGTCGAGCTCGACCCCGGGGAACTTGATCTCGCGCTCCAGACTCCCTTTGCTCCTCATGATGGATGGACTTCGCCCAATCGATCCAGCAGCCGTGCCACGGAGCGGATCCCGTTGTAGAAGTGACTGAGGTTGAATTTCTCGTTGGGGGAGTGGAGACCGTCGTCGTTCAAGCCGAAGCCCAAGAGCAGCACCGGGCAGCGGAGCACCTGGGCGAAGGTGGAGACGATCGGGATCGATCCCCCCTCGCGGATACGGACCGGCCGCCCCCCCCAGACCTCCTCCATGACCTCCATGGCGGCGTCGACGATCGGACCCTGGGTTTCGAGGACGACCGGGGCGCCACCGTGGAGGTAGGTGACCTCGACCTTCACCCCCCGGGGGGCGATCTGCTCTACGTAGTCGGTGAACAGGCGGGCGATCTTCTCCGGCTCCTGATCGGGGACGAGCCGCATGGAGACCTTGGCTCCGCCCCAGGAAGGGAGGACGGTCTTCGCCCCCTTCGCCTGGTAGCCACCGAAAAGACCGTGGACATCGCAGGTCGGCCGGCCCCAGGTCCGCTCGCGGGTGCTGTAGCCCTCCTCCCCGAAGAGCGCCGGAACCCCCAGGTCGACCCGGTACGCCTCCTCGTCGAAGGGGAGCTTGGCGAACTCCTCGCGCTCCCAGGCGGCGAGCGGCCGCACGTCGTCGTAGAAGCCGGGGATCAGGACCTTGCCGGTCTCGGGGTTTTGCAGCCGGGAAAGGATCTGGCAGAGCGAGTTGAGCGGGTTGGCGACGCTGCCGCCGTAGGTGCCGGAGTGCAGATCCCGGTTGGGGCCGGTGACCTTCATCTCCATGTAGGCGAGCCCCTTCAAACCGTAGATCAGGGCCGGCTGCCCAGGTCCGTAGAGCGAGCTGTCGGAGATCACCACCGCGTCACAGGCGAGCCGGCTGGCGCCGTCCTCCCGGACGTAGCGGTCGATCGACGCCCCGCCGGCCTCCTCCTCCCCCTCGACCAGGAACTTGACGTTGACCGGGAGCTTGCCGCGCTCGGCGAGGAGCGCCGCGACGCCCTTGAGATGAGCGTAGGACTGCCCTTTGTCGTCGGTCGCGCCGCGCGCGAACAGCCGATCCCCTTCGAGCGCCGGTTCGAAAGGGGGGTTGCGCCAGAGGTCCAACGGATCGACCGGCTGCACGTCGTAGTGCCCGTAGAAAAGGATCGTGGGGGCGCCCGGGGCACCCTTCCACTCGCCGTAGACGAGAGGGTGGCCCGCGGTTTCGATCACCTCGGCGGTCAGGCCCGCCTGCGCCATCTTCCCGCGCAGGAACTCGGCCGCCCGCCGCACGTCGGCCCGGTAGTCGGGGTCGGTCGAGATCGACGGGATCCGCAGGTAGTCCTTGAGCTCCTCCAGGTAGGTTTCCTTCTCGGCGTCGATACGGCCCAGCACGTCCCGCGAGTCGCTTCCTGCCATGTCGTCAGCTCTCCTCTTCCTCCGGCGCGGCCAGTCTAGCAGACTCTCCCAGGCGCCTGGAGAGGCTCCGGAGGTTGATTGCGTTAACGACGAAATGACCAACGAAGGGGGCCAGGAGGTTGCCCCGCCAGAGCATGAGACCGCCGAAGAGGAGGCCGGCAACGGCGGCGAAGAGGGTCCACATCCGGAAGGCGCGGCCGGGACCGCTGTGGAGGAGAGCGAAGAGGAGGGTGGCGGGGAGGAAGCCGACCGACCCCTGAACCGCGCCGCGAAAGAAGAGCTCCTCGGCGAACCCGGAGACGAGCGCGAGGGCGATCGCCTCCGAGGTCGGGAGGACGCCGAGGACCTTCGCGAGCTCCGCCTCCAGATCCCGCGCCACGGCGAACCGGCGGGCCGCGAGGCGCCAGACGCCGACGAGGAGGAGCCCCGCTCCTGAACCGGCAGCGAGATCGAGCCCAAAATGCCGGCGATCGACGAAGAGAGCCAGCGGGATCACACCGCGGGCGAACCCGATCCACAGGCCGCCCGCCACCGCGAGGACCAGGTAGAAGGTCCAGGCCAGCCGGTAGAGGCCGCCCGGTGGGACCGACCGCGACTGTGCCGGCGGCGGGGGGACACGAGGGCGACCAGGCTAGTTCACCGGCTCCTCGGGCTCGCCCTCCTCGTCGTCCGCCGATGTCTCCGGCGTCTCCGGCGTCTCCGGCGTTTCTGGCGTCTCGAACTCGGCGGTAGAGGGCTCCGCGGCGGACTCGGCGCCGGCGACTCCGGTGTTCCGGGAGTGGCCTCGACCCCGTCTCCGCCGTCTCCGCCATCGGGGACGATCGCCAGCTCTTCCTCCTCCTCTCGGGCGACCTTGGCGATGGCGACCAGCCGGTCCTTCCCCTCTAAGTCCATCAGCTTGACCCCCTGGGTCGAGCGACCCACGATGCGGATGCCGGCGACGTTGATCCGGATGATCATCCCCTCCTGGGTGATGAGCATGAGACCGTCGTTCGGCACCACCTGCCGGGCGCCGATCACCTCGCCCGTCTTGTCGCTGACCTTGAGGTTGATGATCCCCAGCCCGCCGCGGCTCTGGCGGCGGTAGGAGTCGACCGGAGTGCGCTTGCCGTAGCCGTGCGAGGCGACCGACAGGATCTCCCCCTCGGGTTCGAGCTCCTCCATGGCGACCACCCGATCCCCCGGGCGGAGCGTGATGCCGCGCACGCCGTAGGTGGCACGGCCCATCGGGCGCGCGTCGCTCTCCGGGAAACGGATCGAGTAGCCGTTGGCGGTCACCAGGAGGATGTCCTTGGTGCCGTCGGTCATCTTGACGGCGAGCAGGTGGTCGCCCTCGTCGATGTTGATCCCGATGATGCCGTCGGCCCGCGGGTTGCCGTACGCCGCGAGCGCGGTCTTCTTGACCGCACCCCGCTCGGTGGCGAAGATGAGGAAGCGGTTCTCCGGGAAGTTGCGGACGGCGACCGTCGTCGCCACCCGCTCGGTGGGAGCAAGGTTCAGGAGGTTGACGATCGCCTTGCCCTTGGAGGCCGGGCCCATCTCCGGGATGGCGTGGACCTTGATCCAGTACACCCGCCCGCTCTCGGTGAAGACGAGGACGTAGCTGTGGGCCGAGGCGACATAGAGGTGCTCCAGGAAGTCGTCGTCCTTGGTCACCATCCCCGTCCGCCCTTTGCCGCCGCGGTGCTGGGCGCGGTAGAGGGCTAAGCGGCGAACGCTTGACGTAGCCCGAGTTGGTGACCGTGATCACCATGTCCTCGTCGGCGATCATGTCCTCGATCGTGATGTCGTTGGTCTCGGGGATGATCTCGGTCCGCCGGCGGTCGGCGAAGGCCGCCTTGAGCTCGCCGAGCTCGCGCTTGATCTCCTCGAGCACCAGGCTGTCCGAGCCGAGGATGGACCGCAGCCGCTCGATGAGGACCATGAGCTCTCGGTACTCGTCGACCACCTTCTGGCGCTCCAAACCGGTCAGGCGCTGCAGGCGCATATCGAGGATGGCCTGGGCCTGGACCTCGGAGAGGGCGAAGCCCGACATCAGGCGCTCCCGCGCCTCGCCGGGGCTGGCGCTGCCACGGATGGTCGCGATCACCTCGTCCAGGTGATCGAGCGCCTTCAGGATGCCTTCGAGGATGTGGGCCCGCTCCTCGGCCTTGCGCAGGTCGTAGCGGGTACGCCTGATGATCACCGTCTTCCGGTGGTTGAGGAAGTGATGCAGGAGCTCTTTGAGCGTCATCACCCGCGGCTGGTTGTCGACGATGGCGAGCATGTTGATGCCGAAGGTGGTCTGCATCTGGGTCATCTTGTAGAGCGAGTTCAGGATGACCTCCGGGATCTCGCCGCGCTTGATCTCGAGGACGATGCGGATGCCCTCGCGGTCCGACTCGTCGCGGAGGTCGGAGACCCCCTCGATCTTCTTCTCCCGGATGAGCTCCGCCATGTGCTCGATCAGGCGCGCCTTGTTGACCTGGTAGGGGATCTCGGTGACGATGATCGCCTGCCGCTCCCCCTTGGCCTGGGTCTCGATCGACGCCTTAGCGCGCACCTGGATGATCCCGCGGCCGGTCGTATAGGCGGAGCGGATTCCTTCGAGGCCGTGGATGAAGCCGGCGGTCGGGAAGTCCGGGCCGGGGACGGCGCGCATCAGGTCGGCGATCAGGCAGTCCGGGTTCTCGATCAGGAGGAACAGGGCGTCGACCACCTCGCCCAGGTTGTGGGGCGGGATGTTGGTCGCCATGCCGACCGCGATGCCGGAGGCGCCGTTGACGAGGAGGTTGGGGACCCGCGCCGGGAGGACGAGCGGCTCGGTCTCCGAGCCGTCGTAGTTGGGGCCCCAGTCGACGGTCTCCTTGTCGATGTCCTCGCGGAGCATCTCCTCGGCGAGCTTGGTGAGGCGGACCTCCGTGTACCGCATGGCCGCGGGGTTGTCGCCGTCGATCGAGCCGAAGTTGCCCTGGCCGTCGACCAGCCGGTAGCGCATGGCGAAGTCCTGGGCCATGCGGACGACCGTGTCGTAGATCGCCTTGTCGCCGTGCGGGTGGTACTTGCCCATCACGTCGCCGACGATGCGGGCCGACTTCTTGTAGGGCCGGTCCGAGCGGTTGCCGCTCTCCCACATGCCGTAGAGGACCCGCCGGTGGACCGGTTTGAGGCCGTCCCGCACGTCGGGCAGGGCACGGCCGATGATCACGCTCATCGCGTAATCGAGGTAGCTTCTCTTCATCTCGTCTTCGATGTCGACCGGGACGTGCTGCTCGAAGGGAGGAATGCGGTTTTCTTCGCTCATGGTTTCTCTAGGGCTTCAAAGCTCGGTCGTCCGCGAGCGGCCAGCGCGCTCGGGTTCGTTTTCGGATGGGCTCGAATCTCAAACGTCCAGGTTGCGGACGTCGAGCGCGTTGGTCTGGATGAAGTCGCGCCGCGGCTCGACCTCGTCCCCCATGAGGATGGTGAAGATCGAGTCGGCCTCGACGTCGTCCTCGATCCGCACCTGGAGCAGGCGCCGCTTCTCGGGGTCCATGGTGGTCTCCCAGAGCTGCTCGGGGTTCATCTCGCCGAGGCCCTTGTAGCGCTGGATCGAGAGCCCCTTCTTGGCCCCCGAGTAGAGCTTCTCGAGGGCTGCTTCCAGGCTGTCGTGGATCGAGACGTCCTCGCCCTTGATCAGGGTGAAGCTCGACGCGGCGATCGCCTCGAGCGCGATGGCGTTCTGTGCCAGGGCACGATACTCGCCGCTCGTCACCAGGTTCCAGTCGATCTTCACCTCACGCTCGACGCCGTCGCGCTTTGAGATCAGCGAGATGAAGCCGATGCCGTGCTCGAGGTCGTCGCCGACGATCACGTTGCCATAACCGAATTCCGTCAGCCGCGCCGCCACCTGGGCGAGCCGCGCCGGGTCGGAGAGCGAGGTCTTGTCCTTGATGTCACCCTTGAGCGCGGTCTTGAGAGCCTCGGCGGGCCAGCCGCGCGAGACCAGCTTGTCCAGGTGCTCCCTGAAAGCTTCAACCTTCTCCAGGAACTGTGCCAGCCGCACGCCTCCCAGGCGCTTGCTGCCGCCGTTCCCGTCGGCCCCCGCAGTGCTGGCAGTGTTGCCGGTATTGGCGGTGTTGGCGACATCGACCTCCCAGGTGTCCTGGATGCGCTGGACGAGGAAGGCCTGGTACTCGCGGTCGTCCTTCAAGTACGTCTCGTTCTTGCCGTGCGCCACCTTGTAGAGCGGCGGCTGGGCGATGTAGAGGTAGCCGCGCTTGATGATCTCCAGCATCTGCCGGTAAAAGAAGGTCAGGATCAGGGTGCGGATATGGCTGCCGTCGATGTCGGCGTCGCACATGATGACGAGCTTGTGGTAGCGCAGCTTGGCGACATCGAAGTCGTCTTTGCCGATCCCCGTGCCGAGGGCGGTGATGATGACCTTGATCTCGTCGGACGACAGCATCTTGTCGAAGCGCGCCTTTTCGACGTTCAGGATCTTGCCCTTGAGCGGCAGGATGGCCTGGTAGCGCCGGTCGCGGCCCTGCTTGGCGGAGCCGCCGGCTGAGTCGCCCTCGACCAGGAAGAGCTCGGCGGCCGCGGGGTTCCGCTCGCTGCAGTCGGCGAGCTTGCCGGGCAGGTTCGAGGCGTCGAGCGCCCCCTTTCTCCGGGTGAGATCGCGGGCCTTCCTCGCCGCCTCGCGAGCGTGGGCGGCCTCGACGCACTTCTCGACGATCCGCTTCGCCTCCCGCGGGTTCTCTTCGAGGAAGCGGGCGAGCCGCTCGTTGACCACCTGCTCGACCCACCCCTTGACCTCCGAGGAGACCAGCTTCTCCTTGGTCTGGGAGGAGAACTTGGGGTCCTTGATCTTGATCGAGACGACCGCCGTCAGCCCCTCGCGGACATCGTCGCCGGTCAGGTTCTCCTTGAGGTTTTTGGACAGACCCGAGGAGGCCGCGTAGGCGTTGATCGTCCGCGTCAGGGCCGACTTGAAGCCCACCAGGTGGGTGCCGCCATCTCGGTTGTTGATCGTGTTGGTGAAGGAGTAGATGAGCTCCTGGTAGCCCTCGTTCCACTGCATGGCGACGTCGACCGTCTCCTCGCCCGTGCCGTCGTCCCGGGTGTCCAGGAGGTGGACCGGCTGGGGGTGGAGGGGCACCTTGTTGCGGTTCAGGTGCTCGACGAAAGAGGAGATGCCGCCCGCGTAGGCGAACTCCATCTCTTTGTCGGTCCGCTCGTCCTGCAGCCGGATATAGACCCCACGGTTCAAGAAAGACAGCTCGCGGAGGCGCTGGGCCAGGGTGTCGAAGTGGAACTCCAGGATGGCGAAGATCTCGGGATCGGGCCAGAAGCGGACCTTGGTGCCGGTTTTGGCGCTCTTGCCGATCGCCTGGATGGGCGCCTCTGGCAGACCCTTGTGATAGGTCTGAAACCAGACGCTGCCGTCGCGCTTGATCTCGAGCTCCATGGTCTCCGACAGAGCGTTGACGACCGAAACGCCGACCCCGTGGAGGCCGCCCGAGACCTTGTAGGAGTTCTTGTCGAACTTTCCACCCGAGTGCAGCTCGGTCATGATGACCTCGGCCGCCGAGCGCCCCTCGCCCTTGTGCAGGTCGACCGGAATGCCGCGACCGTCGTCCTCCACCGAGACCGAGTTGTCGCTGTGGATGACGACGTCGACCCGGCTGGCGTATGCGGCCTGTGCCTCGTCGATCGAGTTGTCGACGAGCTCGAAGACCATATGGTGCAGGCCGGAGGCGTCATCGGTGTCGCCGATGTACATCCCGGGGCGCTTGCGAACCGCCTCAAGGCCTTTCAGTACCTGGATGTTTTCAGCCGTGTACGTCGGCTCTTCTCTGGTAGTCAAAGCGGGGTCTCCAACTCTCTTCAGTGATTGCACCCCCAGAAGAAGAGGGGGTGGGAAGATTTGCAAAGTATAGCACGAAAAGACCCCCTTTTGGGAGGCCTAGTCGTTGAAAATTCAGGGGCTTACGGGTAGAAACCGGCGCTGCCCGGAAGGCTCAGAGGAGAGTGATCCGGCCGGCCTCCACCTGCCAGAGAGTGTCCACCTTGAGAGTCAGCCAAACCTGCGGCCGGTTCGAGCTGGCGAAGAGCTGGACGGCACCCCGGACGCCGGCATCTTCCCCTCCGTGCCCATCGCGCACATTGTCTGCATCACGGGGGACACCTCCATCTTGAGGGGCGCCGGTGAACACCCTCCAGACCGCACCGAGGGTCTGCGGTGCGAGCTCCGCGTCGACATCGTCCAGGAGGTATACGGGTCGCGTTCCGGCGACATCCAACACCCGGCCGTGCGCGGCGACGAGTAGGAGCGAGAGGGCCTTTCTCTCGCCGGCCGAGGCGACCCGGCCGAGCTCGTGCTCTCCCCAGCGGATTTCGAGGTCGTCCCGGTGCGGCCCGAGGAGGGGGAGCTGGCGCTGGCGCTCGCGATCGGCGATCCGCTCGAAGCTCCTGGCGATGGCCTCGGGTCCCTCCAGCCCCGAGGCGGGCGAGGGGCGGTAGGTGAGCTCTACCGGGGGGAAGGGGAGCCCGGACTCGGCGAGGACCTCGGCCAAGCGCACCGCCAGAGCCAGGACGTAGGCCTGCCGACGGGCGATGAGCTCGGCCGCCACCCCGGAGAGGAGCTCGTTCCACGCTTCGAGCCCGGGGCCACCGCTCGCCAGGAGCCCCCGCTTCTGGCGGAGAGCCTCGCGGTAGCGGCCGAGGATCGAAAGCGCGGTAGGGCGCAGGCCCACCACCCCGCGATCGAGGAAACGCCGGCGCAGGCGAGGCGCCCCGGAGAGGAGCTCCCCGTCCGCCGCGGCCCAGGAGACGACGGGGAGGGCGGCCAGGTGCTCGGCGAGCGGCGCGTTCCGGCCGTTCACCGTCCGCAGGCGAAAATCCCGGCCGTAGGCGACCTCCAGCCGTGCCCGCTTGTCGCTCGTGACCTCCCCTTCCAGGTGGAAAAGGTCGGCGCCGTGGCGGATGCAGTCGCCGATCTGGGAGGTGCGGAAGCTCTTGGTCGTGGCGAGGACATAGACCGCCTCCAGGAGGCTGGTCTTGCCGGCGCCGTTGCCGCCGAGGAAGAGGTGCGACCCGGGCTCGGGGCGCAAGGAGAGCGGGGCGAGATTCCTGAAACCGTTGGCGGTGAGCTGGGCGAGCACGGAGAGGCAGGATACCGCGCCCGGAGGGCCGGGAGGAGGCCTGCTTCAGATTCGCATCGGCATGATGACGCAGAGGTAGCGCTCGTCCGCACCGTCGACCGGCCAGCCGACACACTGGGTGTTCTCGTCCTTGAGCTCAAGGCGCACCCGCTCGGTGTCGACGGCGGAGAGAAACTGCGACAGGTAGTCCGGGTTGATGCCGAGCCGGAACTCCGGGCCGTCGTACCTGCACGGCACCTCCTCTATCGCCTCCCCCAGGTCCGGGTTGGCGGCCGAGATCACCATCTGGTCGGAGCCGAACTGGAGCCGCACCGCCCGCGCCCGGTCACCGGTCAGAAGAGCCACCCGCTGCACGGCCTCGGCTAGGGGCTTCCGGTCGAAGAGGATCTTCTTGTCGTTATCCTTGGCGATCACCCGCTCGTAGTCGGGGAAGGTCCCCTCGAGGATGCGGCAGATCAGCTCACGCCGGCCGAGTTGGAAGGAGAGGTGATGCTCACCCCGGCGGTAGGAAAGGCTGCCCTCCCCCTCGATCCGCTGGAGCTCCTGGAGGGCCTTCCGGGGCACCAGGACCGAATCCTCCTCGGCGCTCGCCGGCAGGATGTCCTCGACCAGGGCCAGGCGGTGGCCGTCGGTCGCCACCATCTCCAGCGAGCCTGCCTTGAGCTTCAGGAGGGCGCCATTCAGCTGGAACCGGGACTCCTCCGCCGAGACGGCGAAAAGGACCTTCGAGATCATCCGCCGGAAGTCCTGAAAGGGGATCTCGACGGCGCGCTCCTCGTCCACCGCCGGCAGGCTCGGAAAGTCCTCGGCGGCCAGCCCGTGTACCTTGAAGCGCGAACGGCCGGCGCGGATCGACAGCACCCGCGGCTCCTCCTGGACGAGCAGCACCTCCTCGCCCGTGACGGCGCGGATGATCTCCAGGAACTTCTTGGCCTGGACCGCGATCGCCCCCTCCTCCTTGATCTCGGCCTGGCACCAGGAGGTGAGCGAGACGTCGAGGTCGGTCGCCGCCAGGTGAAGGCGATCCTTCCTGGCCGTGAGCAGGATGTGCGAGAGGACCGGGATGGTCGTCTTGCGCTCGACGATCCCCTGCATGGGAATCAGCTCGGTCAGGAATTCGCCGCGTGTGAGTCGGATCTCCATTCGCCCTCTTCTCCGTACTAGATAGGGGAGGAATATAGCATAGCCGTAGATAGAAGTAGGGGCTGAGGAAATCCGGAAAGCCGGTCGAAGTTACTGACTTCACGGACTTTGTTTTCCGGCTTTGGGTCCGGATTAGATGTGGAAGGGTTGTGGACCGTGCGGAGGAAAACCACCCGAGCCTACCTTTTCCGCCTCACGGCACAGATACCCGCAAGCGCTCCGCCGCGGGACGCACAGGTTTTCCACAGGCGGTGCGAGAGACTCGCATCACCCTCTTTTTTGGTAAGCAAAAAACGTGCTCAGGAGAAGGGCTGCTCGATGGTCTTGAGCACCCGGTCGAGGTCGGCGTCGGTCAAGCGCAGCTGCTCGATCTTGTCGACCGAGTACATGACCGTCGAATGGTGCTTGTCGTTGAACTGCTTGCCGATCTCCGGGTAGGAGAGGGTGGTGAGCTTCTTCAGCAGGTACATGGCGACCTGGCGTGGGAAGGCGATCTGCTTCGAGTTGTTCTTGCTCTTGATCTCGGAGATCTTCAAGCCGTAGTGGCGCGCCACGAGCTTGGTGATCTCCGCCCCGTCGGGCCGCCGCGCGGAGTCGGGGAGGAGGTCTTTGAGGGTCTCCTCGGCGAGCTCCCGGGAGAGCGGCTTGCCGGTGAGCGAGGCGAAGGCGATGACCCGGTTCAAGAGCCCTTCGAGCTCGCGGATGTTCGAGCGCGCCTGGCGGGCTACGAAGTGGGCCACGTCGTCCGGCAGGGCGATGTTCTCCAGGTCGGCCTTGCGGCGGAGGATCGCCACCTTGGTCTCGTGCTCGGGGGGCTGGATGTCGGCGATCAGGCCCCACTCGAAGCGGCTGCGCAGGCGCTCCTCCAGAGTCGGGATGTTGCGCGGCGAGGAGTCGGAGGAGAGGATGATCTGCTTCTGACTCGTATAGAGCGTGTTGAAGGTATGGAAGAACTCCTCCTGCGTCCGCTCCTTGTTGGCGAGGAACTGGATGTCGTCGATGAGCAGCACGTCGATCGTCCGGTAGCGCTCGCGGAAGGCCGGCATGCGGTCGAAGCGGATCGAGTTGATGAGCTCGTTGACGAACTGCTCGGCGGCCAGGTAGGCGATGCGGAGCTCCGGGTGATGGGTCTGGATGTGCGAGCCGATGGCGTGCAGGAGATGGGTCTTGCCGAGCCCCACCCCACCATAGAGGAAGAGCGGGTTGTAGCTCTCGGAGGGCGCCTGGGCGACCGCCCAGGCGGCGGCATGGGCGAACTCGTTCGACTTACCGACGACGAAGCTGGAGAAGAGGTACCTGGAGTTGAACTGTCCCGGAGCGACCGGATCGGAGACCGGGGATGCCGCCAATGCCGCCGATGTCCCTGCCGATATCCCTGATGCCTGCGATATCGCCGCCGCCGCCGCCGCCGCCGCCGCCGATGCCGCCGATGCCGCCGACATCGCCGACTCGGGCCGCTCGTCGATCGTGAAGAGCACCTCGAAACCCTGGCCGCCCAAGCCTGCCAGAGCGCGGTCGACCTGGGGCCGGAAGCCCTCCTCCAGCCGGTGGAGGAAGCGGGAGTCAGGCGCCAGAAGGAGGAGCTTGCCGCCTTCGGCGCGCACCTTGAGCGGGCTGAACCAGGTGGCGTATTCCTCTGGGTCGAGCTGCTGTTGAAGCTGCTTTTGGAGGAGTGGCCAGAGGGATTTGTCCGACATCGAGAGGGGCTCTGGGCTGGGTTTTTGGAAACAGTTTTCCACAGGTTTTTCCACAGCTGTGGAAATCCCTGCTCGCCTATCGATTCTATGTCGGTGGTGGTCTTTTGCGACGACGGGCAAATCATAGCACAGGGTCATGAAGCTGCCGCAAGACCTTTTCGGCCCAGCCGCGAAAAAAGTCTGTAACTTGCCTGTTTTCAATAGGTTGTTCGAGTAACCGAGAGGCCAAGAAGGGAGGGCGCAGAGGGCCTGGCGGAGAGCGCTCCCGGGTGCTTCAACCTCCTTGGTTCGTAGAGGTTGAATCGACGGAGGCCAGGGTCTTTTGGCCTCAAATGGGCTCAAAAAGGCCGCGCCAGCCGGGCGAGATCGGGGGGCAGCTCAAGGAGGCCGGAGGGCGGTCGCTCGAGGTCCTTCGCGAGGTCTTTGAGGGCGGCGGGAAGGAGGGGCTCGCGGCGCGCCCAGAGGAGGCCGAAGAGACCCCTGGGCTCCGGGTAGTACTCCAGCCGGACCGGCTCTCCCGTCGGCAGGTGGGCGGCGCGGAGCGCGAGGTCGACGGCCCGGTCGAGACCGCCCAACTCGTCGACCAGGCCCAGGCGTTTGGCATCGGCCCCGGTCCACACCCGGCCGCTGGCGACCGCCTCGACCGCGGCGCGGCTCAGGTGCCGCCCGGCCGCGACGTGGCCGACGAAGGTGGCGTAGACGCGGTCCATCATCGCCTGGACCCGGGCATCCTGTTTCGGGGAGTAGGTGGAGAGGCTGGAGTAGAGGTCGGCGTTCCTGCCGCGCTGCTGCGAATCGTGGGTGATCCCCAGGATCTCCTCCTGCAGCCGGCGGGTGACGAACTTGCCCCCGACGACGCCGATCGAACCGGTGAGGGTGGCCGGTTCGGCGACGATCTTGCTGGCGCGGGCGGCGATGTAGTACCCGCCCGAGGCGGCGATGTCCGACATCGAGACCACCACCGGCTTGCGGCGCGCCAGGAGCTCGACCTCGTGGAGGATGAGGTCGGAGGCGAGGGCCGAGCCGCCCGGGCTGTCGATCCTCAGGATCACCGCCTTGAGCGAGCTGTCCCGCGCCAGCTTGTGCAGCACCCCCGCCATGGCATCCGAACCGAGCTCCGCCTCGGAGCTCCATGGCGCCTCCCCGCCGCCACCACGGACGATCTCGCCCTGCGCCACGACGACCGCGATCCGGTTGCCGGAGAGCCCGGCCTCCTCGCCATAGTCCTCGATCCGGACGAGGTGCGGCCGTCCGCCGGCCCGCCGGGTCACCCGGGCGCGGAAGTCCTCCGGGTACCCGAGGCTGTCGATGAGACCCTTCTGCAGGGCCTCGGGGGCGGTGTAAGGGGCGCCGTCGATCAGGGCCCGGACCGTCCCCTCCGGGAGCTTCCGGGCCGAGGCGACGGCGGCGACGATCTGCTCGAAGGAGCTGTCGAGGACGGCGTTGATCGCCTCTGTGGCGGGGGCCGTCCAGTGACTCTCGGTGTAGGTTTGAGAGTAGCTCTTGTAGGCGCCGACGTGGTGGAACTGGGGGTCGATCTTGAGCTTCTCCAACCCCCCTTTAAAGAAGGTCCCGTCGGCATAGAGGCCGAGGAGGTTGACGTCGCCCGACGGCGCCAGCTCGACCCGGTCGCAGGCGGTCGCCAGGTAGTAGGCGAGGGTGCCGTTGCTCCCCTCGCCGACGCTCTCCAGGTAGCACTCGACGAACTTGCCCGCCTGGTGGAGAGACGAGAGCTGCCGGCGGAGCTCCTGCGCCTTGCCGAGACCGAACTCGGCGGACTGGATGTAGACCGCGATCCCCTGGACGTTCCGGTCGGCGCGAGCGGCGCGGAAGGCCGGGTAGAGGGTGGTCATACTGTCGGCGGCCGAGCCGCCGAAGAGCAGGGGCTCTCTCGCCTGTTCCAGGATCGGCCGGTCGACCCGCCAGACGAGGACGATCGGGCCGCCACCGAGCCGATGGCCCCCCGAGGCTAAGAGGATCCCGGCGAGAGCGGCCACAAAGGCGATCCCCACGAGGAGGAGAAAGATCAGGGCGAGGCGCTTCATGACGGCTATCCTACCGCTCCTCCGGCGCGGGCTCCGTCAGCCGCGCGCCCGATCTCGGGGATCGCCGTGCGGGGCGTTCTCGACGACGAAGTCGATCATCGCCCCGGCGACGTCGATCCCGGTCGCCTTCTCGATCCCTTCGAGGCCCGGCGAGCTGTTGACTTCGAGCACCATCGGCCCCTCCCTGGCGGGGAGCATGTCGACGCCGGCGATGTTGAGACCGAGGACCTCGGCGGCGTGGATCGCGGTGCGCTCGAAGGCGGGATCGAGGGTCACCCCGCGGGCCGAGCCGCCGCGGTGGAGGTTGCTCCGAAACTCCCCCTCGCCCGCCTGGCGGGTCATCGCCGCCACCACCCGCTGGCCGACGACGATCGCCCGGTAGTCGGTCCCCGCCGCCTCCTCGATGAAGGCCTGGATGAGGATGTTCTGCTTCAACGAGTACATGGCGTCGAGCACCGACTCCGCCGATTTGGCGGTCTCGGCCAGGATGACGCCCATCCCCTGGGTCCCCTCGAGGAGCTTCAGGATGACGGGGGGGCCGCCCACCTTGCGGATCGCCGAGCGCACGTCCTCCCGCCGGCGCACGAAGGCGGTGGGGGGGATGCCGATGTCGTGGCGGGAGAGGAGCTGCAGGCTCCGCAGCTTGTCGCGGCTCCGGGCGATCGCCTGGCTCTCGTTGGCCGGGAAGACCCCCATCATCTCCAACTGGCGCAGGACGGCGAGACCGTAGAAGGTGATCGAGGCCCCGATCCGCGGCACGACGCCGTCGAGCCCGGCGACCCGTTCGCCGTAGTGGAAGACCTCAGGACGCCGTTTTGAAAGTTTGACCAGGCACTGCAAGGGGTCGAGCACCGAAACCTCGGCGCCCCGCTGCCGGCAGGCCTCCATCAGGCGAGAGGTGGAGTAGAGGCTCGCCTTGCGCGACAGGATGGCGATCTTCATCGGAGCTGGCGGTCTTCGGGTCTCGGGTGGGCTCGGGTTCAGGGGTGGAAGTGGCGGAGGAGATACTTCTGCGCGACATCGACCAAGAAGTCCCCTTCCAGAGCTTTGCGCCCGAGGATCATACGGAAAAGCATGCCGCTGCGGTCGGTCAGAGTGAGAAAGATCCGTTTTCGCACCGGCCCGAGGACCAGCTCGGTAGCGATCAGGGGGCGGACCTCGCGGTGCCCACCGGAGTCGGCGACCGTCACCCGGCGGAGCATGAGGGCCCGCGCCGTCGTGGCGCGCTCGGGGTGGCGCCGGTCGAAGGGGAGCGAGAGGAGGAGATCGGCGGTGCCGTCCCCATGCTCGGCGAGGGTGCGGAGAGCGGCGACGTGGAGGGTCGAGGTCCGGGCCCCGGTGTCGATCTTTACCTTGAGCCGGCCGATCCCCAGCTCGGGGAGGGCGAGGTATTCCTTCCACCCGAGCACTATCGGTCGCCTGAGATCGCCGGGCTCTCCCATCCCACGGCATCATAGCAGGAGCGCCTTTGGCAGAATGTGCTCGCCCAGAACGGATGGTTTGCAGGAACGTAAAAATCAGTCGGGACTTCCGGGGCGCCCGTGCTCGCCGCCCGCCGTCCCTCGGCGTGTCTTCCGCCGCTGGCTCGGGTGCGGGACGAGTTCTTCAATGTATAGATATCAAAGGATTTATTCGGAAGCGGGGAGCCGGAGAAAAACCGTTGGGCCGGGGAGATGGGTTTCCTCCGAAGAGTGGCACAGGCCTTGCTTCAAGTAAGGGTAGGTTCAACCAGAGTTAAAAGGGGGAGGTTCCACCAACCGACTTTTTCCATCCTTTCTCAAGAGATCCCTGGATCTCACCCTCCTGAAGATCCTACCTGAACCCCTCCCTCACAGGGGTCGATCCTCGAAAGCCAACCGGAGATTGGGGCCTCCCCCCCAGCGCCACCCCACCCGGGGTGGCCGGCCCTCCTTTTAACCCGTTATCCCCGCTGTCCGAGCGTCCCCCCCAACTTCAAGCGGAATTCAGAATCCCGGCACAGGTGTTGCATTGGACAAGAGACATGAAGGAAAACGAAAGTGGGGAGGTTCCACCAACCAAATTCAATCCTTCCAAAGAACTGAGACCGACCGTGGTCTCGCCCTCAAATATCTAACCTACATCCCCTAGACAAAGACAGGGGCACATCCTCAAAAACCAACCGGAGAGACGGGGCCTCCCCCCTTAACTCAAACGAGTAAACAACCCCGCGGCCCAGCCGCGGGGTTGTTTTTTTGTGCCGCGCTCCGGCCAAATTGGCGTCCTATGCCTGTCTATAATGACGCGATGCGGCACAAAGAAGAGCTCCTCGCCTGGTTCGACCGGCACCGTCGCGACCTTCCCTGGCGCCGGACCTCCGATCCTTACCGCATCTGGCTCTCCGAGGTCATGCTCCAGCAGACCCGGGTGGAGACGGTTCTTCCCTACTATGAGCGTTTCCTCGTACGCTTTCCTACAATCGATGCTCTGGCCGCCGCCGAGGTCGAGGAGGTCCTCGCCCTCTGGTCGGGGCTCGGCTACTACCGCCGAGCGCGCCAACTCCACGCCGCGGCGCGCCAGGTTGCCGCCTCGGGGGAGGGATTTCCGAGCACCCATGCGGACCTCCTGGCCCTGCCCGGAGTGGGGGATTACACCGCGGCGGCCGTGGGGAGCATCGCCTTCGGTCTCGCCGAGCCGGTCCTCGACGGCAACGTCGAGCGGGTGCTCTCCCGTTTTCTCGCCCTGGCGGAGGACCCGCGGTCGCGCGGTGGGCGCGACCGCCTCCTCGCTGCCGGCCGGGAGTTGCTCGCCCTGGAGCGGCCGGGGGACAGCAACCAGGCCATGATGGAGCTGGGGGCGACCCTCTGCCTGCCGAGGGCCCCGCGCTGCCTGTTCTGTCCCCTCGCCGCGGGCTGCCGGGCGGCGGCCCACGGCGAGCAGGAGCTCTACCCCCTGCCGAAGCGTCGCCGGGAGACGGTACGGGTGCGGCTGGTGGTGGCGGTGGTCGAAAGCCCCGGCGGTATCCTCCTCTTCCGCCGGCCCGAGGGGAGCACCCTCCTGGCCGGCACCTGGGAGCTCCCCTGGGTGGAGGTCGATCCGGCTCCAGGCGAGCCCCCAGCCGATCCCCGATCGGATTCCCGATTCGACTCCGAGATCGGCCTCGCCGAGCGCTATGGCGGCCGCTGGCACCTGGACCCGCGCGCCGCCCAGGTCCGTCACGGCATCACCTACCGGGATATCGAGGTCGACGTCCACCGCGGGGAGGTCCACTCCGGTGGCACCCTGGAGGAGGGGATGGAGGCGGGCTGGTTCGACGCCGCGGGGCGCGGCAGGCTCCCGCTCTCCTCCCTCGTCGGCAAGGTTCTCGCGGCGCTCCACGCCCGCCCTCAGAGCGGCGCTGGCGGAGCTCGTCGAGCGCGGAGAGCCGGCCCGGTTCGGGCCGAGGGATCGAAGGGCTAGCTGTCCAAGTGCTCGTAGCTGCCGGAGCCCGCCCCCGCGCCGCCGGCCCCTCCCGCCAGGATGAACCAGCCGATGATCTTGTCGTCGAGCTCGCGCAGGCGGGTCGCGACCAGGGTGCAGAGGATCTTCAGCAGGCGCAGCGATGAGAGCTTGTTGATGTCGAGGATGCCGTTCAACACCTCGCGCGGGATGGCGAGGACGACCGCGCCGCCATCGTCGGCCTTGGCGTCGGCCGAACGCGGCTGGTTCTCGATCAGGGCCATCTCGCCGAAGTAGTCGCCGCGCTCGAGAAAGGCGAGGGCCTCCTCGCCGGCGCCGGGGATGTACTTGCTGATCATGATCCGCCCCTCCAGGACCACGTACATCTCGTCGGCGCTCTCCCCCTCGCGGAAGAGAACCTTCTGGGGCGGCAGGTTCTTCTCCTTCGAGAGCGAGGTCAGGAAGTTGATCTCCAGGTTCGAGAGTTTCTGCTCCTGGAAGAGCTTGCGCTTCGAGGCGAGGTCGATCCGGAACTCACCCGAGGCGTCGAGCTTGGGCGGCTGCTGGGTGGTCGCCGGCCTGCCGGTCTCGGAGAAGAACTGGGTGAGCTTGTCGTTGGTCTGGCGAAGCTTTTTCGACAGGCTCTTCCAGAAGGTCCAGTAGAGGGCGAGGGTGATCCGCTGGTCGCGCTCCATCAAAGCCTGGAGGGCGAGCGGGTTCAAGGTGAGGATGTCGGTGTCGGAGATCGTCACCGCGTCCCCCGAACGGGTGTTGCGGTCGATGAAGCTGGTCTCGCCGAAGAGGTCCCCCGGTTCGAGCTCCGCTAAGTTGAAGCTGCCGTAGGGGGTCTTTCTCTGGATGCGGATGCCGCCGCTCTCGATCAGGTAGGCGTCCGCCGTCGGCTCGCCCTCGCGGACGATCATCGAGCCCGCCGGAAAGCGGGTTCGCGAGATGCACTGCCCGAGGAGGTCGAGCTGCGGCTCGGAGAAGTGGGAGAACAGGTCCCACCGGCGCAGGAGATAGGGGATGCTCAAAGTGGGCCTATTGTAGCGGAATCAGATCCGCTCCCACGCACGACTTTCCGGTGCCGCCAGGCGGCCGGCGGTCCGCGCCCAGTCGGCGCGCGCGGAATCGCCAGCGGCGTCCCACAGAACCGCGGCCTGGAGGAACCACTCGGCGAAGAGCGGTTCCCCTCCGCCGAGGTCGGTGCGCAGCTTGGTTTCGAGGGGCGCCTCGACCTCGTCGAACCGCCGGCGCGCGGCGTCTTTGTCCCCCTGACGAAGGGCGAGCCAGGCGCGGTGGAGGGTGAGCGACTCGGCGAGGTCGGAGCGGCGTGCGGCGGCGCGGGCGAAGGCGGTCTCGGCCGTCGCGAGGTCGCCCGCGTAGGCGGCTACGAGCCCGCTTTCGAGCCAGGCCTCGCCGTCGTCGGGGTCGTCGGCGAGGAGCTGCGCCAGGAGATCGCGGGCGCGGTCGAGGTCCAAGAGGTGCTTGGCCGCCACCGCGGCGGTATAGAGCTCGTCGCGCTCGGGATGGGGCCCGGCGACGCGCGCCGCGGCGAGAGCGGCGGCGAAGTGGCCGCGGCCGAGCTCCTCCCGGGCCGGGCTGGTGCCCGACCGCCGCAGGCCGGCCCACAGGAGGAACGCGCTCACCGCGATGGCGGCGAGCAGGGCACCGAGGGAGAGAGTCTCGAAAGAGGGCATGTGGGCTTTCGGGTTCTCGGGATCTCGGGATCTCAGCCAGGCAGGAGGAGCTGGGCGGGGCGCAGATGCGCCCAGACCTCCTCCTCCACACTGTCGAGCCAGCCGGCCCGGGCCTCCGGGGAGAGCTGGACGGCGGCGAGCCCGCGTTCCTCAAGCTCACGCGCCAGGCGCTCTTCCACCGCGAGCTGGAAACCGGGGTCGGGAGAGCGTACCCCGTCTGGGCTGGGCTGGGCGACGACCGGAACGTGCACGAGGAGATCGTACCCCTTCATCCAGGCGGCAAGCAGCCCTTCGAGGCTCTCGTCGCGACCGGCGGCGAGCAGGAGATAGACATAGTTGTCGAGCAGGCTCCGGTCGCAGATCACGACCGGGTAGCGCGCCTGGGCCACCAGCTCCTCGGCGATCTGGGTGTGGACGATCCACTCCTGGGCGGCGACCGAGGTCTCCTCGTTGATCGGCAGCGGGCAGCGCCGAGCCACCTCATGCACTACCTCGACCGCCAGGTCGCGCGCCTTCAGCCGTGCCGCGAGCCCATAGCAGAGAGTCGTCTTGCCGACCCCGTGGCTGCCAATGAAGGCGAGCTTGAAGCGGGGGGAGGAGATCATGGCTCAGATCTGCTCAGCTGAGGATCTCGCCGCGCCTGCCGGCGATCAGCTTTTGGAGGCGCTCATGATCGTGGGCCAGGGTGGCCGCCACCATCAGGACCGCCCCTTCGGGCTCGTCGGGAGGGTGTGGCTCTATCCAGCGGGCGATGACGCGTAGTGGAAAGCGGCAGCGGTACTCGAAGAGGCCGGTCACGCGACTCACGTGATAGGCGCTGGGCCGCCAAGAGGCAAGCATCGGGTCGGTGCAAGGGTGCCGGCACTCGGCGAGGGCTTGGATGAGCCCACTGATCTCCTGCAGGCGGCGATCCTGTTCGGAAGTGGAGAGGGCCTTGAGGGATTTTTTGAAGTGTCGGTCGAACCATAGCGGCTGGAAAAAGTGGACGTGCCTAGCCATCTAAAGCCCGTCTCAGGTGCACCAGCGGGTCGTCTTCAACGGGCTCACTCCATCGCGAGCGGTCGTCCAGGTTGGTGTGGGTCAGGGCCTCGGCGAGGTCCTGCCAGCCCTGGTCCAGGCGGAGGTAGGCCTCCTCGTCGACGAGAGCTCGGGAGTTCGATCCCCAGCGTTCTGTCGGGAGCTCGGTGTTCAGCCGCTTCGTGAGCTGGCCTAACTGCTCGGCCGGCATCCGGCCGTACGACTCGGCCACGAAGTCCACGACCTCAAGCTCTTCCGGCGTGAGTCGTGCTTCCGGCGGCTCCGAGACCAGGCTGATCTTCTTGCCGCCCTCTGAGAAGCCGTGAGGCTCAATCCGAAAGACCGGTCCGCATCCCTCGGAGTGAGAGATAAAACGATAGGCTTCTCGCGTCACCACCCCGAGCTCCCAAGTTTCATGAGTGCCGTTCGTGACACCTCTTCCCAGCGCGTGTTGGGCGACGACATCGACGAGATAGGGCAGCTTGACGGCATGAGTCTTATAGAGCGGCCCTAGTTGGGCGCAGAGCCTGGCCAGAACGGCCTCCAACTTCGGATCGATTCGTTGCAGCTCCATTCCCGAAGTATACGCCGTGCCGCCACAAAGTGAAAGAGAGCCGTAAGTCAGGAGAGGGCGGTTGATTCCGCCCCCAGAATCTCCTCCAAAATCCCCACCGCCACGTCGAGCTGCCCCATCTCGATAGTGAGCGGCGGCACGATCTGCGCGACCCTCCCTTCCGGTCCGCCGGCGAGGAGGAGCACCCCCTTCGCCAGCGCCCCGGCGACCAACTCCTTGGCCGCCTCTCGCGAGGCCAGCTCGATTCCCCAGAGGAGGCCGCGACCGCGAACGGCAGTCACTTGCGGGAAGCGATCCCTCCAGGTGCGGAGCCTCTCCCCGAGCTTCTCCCCCAGGATGGCCGCCCTTGCCGGGAGATCCTCTTCTCTCAGGATGTCGAGGACGGCGAGCGCGGCGGCGCAGGCCAAGGGGTTGCCGAGGAAGGTCGAGGTATGGAGGGCTTCGCCGGGGACCTCCCAGCCACGGAAGTGGGCGCGGCGACCGAGGACCGCGGCGATCGGCACGCCGCCGCCGAGGGCCTTGCCGCAGCAGAGGAGGTCGGGGGTCACCCCTTCGGCCTCGACGGCGAAGAGGGTGCCGGTGCGGCCGAAGCCGGTGAAGATCTCGTCGACGATCAAGAGGGCGCCATGCTCGTGACAGAGGGCGGCCACCGCGGCGAGCCAGCCCGGCGGCGGGAGGAGCACCCCCTCCCGGCCCACGATGGGCTCCAGGAGGACGCAGGCGACATCCCCTCTGGAGAGCTCGCGGCCGACCTCCGCCGCCGGGGCGCCGAAGGGGAGCCGGCGGAGGTGCGGATGGAGGTGCCGGGCGAAGGGACGGCGGAACTCCGGCCGCGAGGTGGCGGCGAGAGCGCCGAGGGTCGTTCCGTGGTAGGCGGGCTCAAAGGCGAGAACCCCCGATGCCGCCGATGCCCCCAATATCGCCGTCTTGACCGCCACCTCGACCGCCTCGGCGCCAGAGGTAGCGAAGAAGACCTGGGCTTCGGGCACCGGCGCCAGGGCGGCAAGCCGGGAGGCGAGCTCGACCCGGCCGGGGTGGGCATGGACATCCCCCAGGCCGTGGAGGAGCCTGCCGCTCTGCTCGGCGAGCGCCGCCACCACCCGGGGATGCCGGTGCCCCACCGCCGCCACCCCGAAGCCCGAGGTGAGGTCGATATAGAGGTTGTCGTCGACATCCAGGACGTTCGCGCCGAGGGCCTCCTGCCAGAGGATGGGCCCCTCTGAAGCCGAGAGACCGGGGACGACGGTGTTGACCCCCGGCGCCTCGACTTGGGCGAGGCGCCGGGCGAGCTCACGAGCCCGCGGTCCCGGTGGCGGCGTCACCATCCGGGGCGGCAGGTCCCCTCGCGTCAGGCTCACATCTCACGCCGGCCGAGGAGCGAGCGGCCGAGCGTCACCTCGTCGGTGTACTCGATGTCGCCGCCCACCGGCATGCCGAAGGCGAGCCGGGTCACCTTCAAGCCGCGGTTCTTGAGCAGGCGGGCGAGATAGAGCGCCGTCGCCTCGCCCTCGACGTTGGGATTGGTGGCGAGGACGACCTCCTCGATCCCTTCCAACCGCGTGAGGAGGCCGGGGATCGCCAGGCGGTCCGGGCCGATTCCGCGGTGCGGCGAGAGGGCCCCCAGAAGCACGTGGTAGAGGCCGTGGTACTCGCCTGTCCGCTCCAGGGGCTCCAGGTTGAACGGCTCCTCGACGACGCAGATACGGGTGCGGTCGCGCTCGACATCGGCGCAATAGCGGCAGGGGTCGACGGCGGTGATCGAATTACAGGTGGAGCAGTGAAAAAGCTTTTCCTTCACCTCGACGATGGCTTCGGCTAGCGCCTGGGCCTCTGCGACCGGGACCTTCAACAGGTAGTGGGCGAGGCGGGTCGCCGTCTTGGGGCCGATTCCTGGCAGACGAGAGAGCTCGCCCACCAGCCGGGCCAGGGGATCGGTCATGGCCGCTTCGAGCCGGCCTCCGCCTAGAACAGGCCCGGCAGGCTGGAGGCCATCGAGCCCATCTTGCCCTGCATGGTTTCCTCCACCCGCCGCCCCGCCTCGTTGACCGCGGCGACGATCAGGTCCTCGAGCATCGAGGGATCCTTGGGATCCATCACCTCGGGATCGAGCTTGACCGAGACGAGCTGCTTGTGGCCGCTCATCTTGACCGTCACCATGCCGCCGCCGACGCTCGCCTCGACCACCGTCTCGGCAAGCTCGCGCTGCAGCTTTTCCTGCATCTCCTGAGCCTGTTTCATCAACTGACGCATGCTGCTCATCGGGCTATTCCTCCCTCAAACCACTGCCATGTTCCTCCACCCTCTCGACTCGCCCCTGGAAAATTTCGAGGACGGTCTGGATGGTGGGATTCTCTGCGACCATTTCGAGCCGGATGCTCGAAACCTGCGGTGCCGCTTTCGGTGCTCCCGAACCCTCGATCAGATGGAGGGCCGTGCCGGGCCCCCAGGCGGTGACGGCCGCCTGCTCCAGCACCTGCCAGTTGTTGGCGCGGTGGAGCTTCGCTTCGAGCCAGCCGTCGCCGCGCGGCGAGACGATCTCCAGCCCGTGTTCCCCGAAGCGCAGCTCCTCGGCGTGCTCCAGGTAGGCGACCAGCGGCTGCTTGATGCGGCTCACCTCGTCGAGGAAGGCCTGCATGCGGTCGCCCTCTCTCTTTACGGAAAGGGGGGCCGGCGGGTTGCTCGCAGCGGCCGGCGTCGGTGCAGTCGCCGGGCGAGCGGCCGCCGCAGGTTCCGAGACCGGCGATGCCGCGGGGGCCTCCCTCGGCGGTGCGCTCTCTCGCGGCGTGATCGCGGATGGCCCGGATGGCACGGATGGCACGGCGGACCGGCGGACCGGTTCGGGGGGCTTCGGCGGGATGGCCGGGAGCGCCGGCAGGAGCGGAGTGGCCGTGGCGGGCCGGGTGCCGGGGGCGCTCGTGCTGACGGCGGCGTTCGTGCCGACGGTGTGGCCAGCGAGGATCTCCTCGATCCGGCGCAGCTTGGGGAGCTCGGCGGCGCGCAGCCAGGCGATCTCGACCGCCAGGGCACCGGTCTCGCTCCGCCGCACCGTCGCCTCGCTCTGCAGGAGCTGGTGGACGAGGCGGAGGAGATTCTCATAGCCGGCGCCCTTGGCGGTCTCGGCGAGGGTCGCCGCCTCCTCGGCCGGCAGGTCGACCTGGCCGGGATCGCCCCCGAGGGCGAGATGGAGGGCGTCGCGGCAGAAGGCGAGGAACTGGCCGTAGACGTGGCGCGGGTCCCAGCCTTCGTCCTCGACCCGGCGGACGAGGGCGGCGACCCCGGCGCCGTCCCCCGCTACGACGGCCGAGAGGAGCTTGCCGAAGAGCGCCGTGTCGAGCCCGCCGAGAAGCCGGATCGCCTCCTCGTCCGAGATCGCGCCGGAGCCGAAGGTGGCGAGCTGGTCCAAGAGGGCCACGGCGTCGCGCACGCTCCCCTCGCCGGCCCGGGCGATGAGCCGCAGCGCCGCCTCGCTCGCCTCGATGTGCTCGTCGGTGCAGATCTCGCGGAGCAGGGCCGCCACCTCGATCGCCGGGACCCGCCGGAAGTGGAACTCCTGGCAGCGCGAGAGGATCGTCGCCGGCACCGCCTCGATCTCGGTGGTGGCGAAGATGAAGACCAGGTGGGGCGGCGGCTCCTCGACGATCTTCAAGAGCGCGTCGAAGGCCTGGCGGGACAGGCGGTGGACCTCGTCCAGGACCACCACTTTGTAGCGGTCGCGGGCCGGGCCGTAGCGCAGGCTCTCGGTCAGCTCGCGCACCTGCTCGACCTTCGAGTAGGTGGCGGCGTCGACCTCGATGACGTCCATGTCCGAGCCGCGGGTGATCTCGATGCACGCCGTGCACTGGTTACAGGGGTCGGCGGCCGGCCCCTTCTCGCAGTTGAGCGCCTTGGCGAGCACCCGGGCAGCGGTCGTCTTCCCCACTCCACGGATGCCGGAGAAGAGGTAGGCCTGGGCGATCCGCCCCTCCTTCAGGGCGTTGCGGAGAGCCGTGACGATCGGCCCCTGCCCAACGAGACTGGAGAAGTTTTGCGGCCGCCACTTGCGGGCGAGAACCTGGTAGGTCATGAACGTGGCTGCACTGGCGACTCTTACGGCAGCGGTCGATGAAGGGTTCCGGTTTCCCTGCGGCACTCAGCCGGCATACCTTATCGCTGCTCCCTTCCGGGCCTGACGAGGTTCGGTCGCGGTCGATGCACAGGACCCGAACCCTTCGTCGGCCACTGCCGAGGGATGTCATGGTACGTCCTGGGGTCGGGGATGTAAAGGCGGCTTGTCACTCGTCGGTGTGGCGGTCACCGCCCTCTACAGGAGGAAGTCGCAGCTCGCGGGGGAAGCGTGACAGCCCGGCTGACCGTCTGAAATATTGTGGAGGCCATGCACCCGCTGAAGCGCCTCGCCCGGAAAGTGATCCCGCGCCCCCTCTGGCGCTGGCTCGGCCGGCAGGCCAAAGACCTCCCTTTCCGCCGGCGCGACTTCGGTCCCGATCTCCGGGAACGACTTTCGGTCTCTGCCTCCAGGCCGCCGCTCCCACCGGCGGCGCTTCGGCGGCGGGTTGGGCTCACGAGCTCCCGGGACGAGTTCCTGACCGTGGGCCGCAACCTCTCGCAGGTCCTCCTGGCTGCCTTTGAAGAGCAACGCCGGCCGAACGCCGACTATCCGCGGTGGCTTGATTTCGGCTGTGGCTCCGGTCGGCTGGCCCGGTTTCTCCCCGCGGCCGGGGTGGCGCAACAGGTCTACGGTGTGGACATCGACCGCGCCGCGATCCGCTGGGCGAGGCGCCACCTCGGGAAGGGCTTCGTGCCGATCGGACCCCGGCCGCCGCTGCCCTTCCCCGACGCTGCGTTCGATGTCGCCTATGCGATCTCCGTCTTCACCCACTTCGACGAAGCGACACAACTCGCCTGGCTTCAAGAGCTACGCCGTGTCCTACGTCCTGGGGGTTTCCTCATCGCCTCGACCCATCACGCCGACCTGCAATGGACGCGGCCGGACCTCAGCGAGGAACAGCGAGCGAGGCTCGCGGCGCACGGCTTCCTCTTCGCTCCTGGGGGAGGCCTTTTTAATGACAACTCCACCTTCCATACGCTGCCCTATCTGGAAGCGACCTGGGGAAGCCTGTTCGAGCCTAAGTCTTATGCCAAGCATGGTTTCGGCGGCTACCAGGACCTCTCGGTCTGGGAGGCGCGCCCTCATTGAAACCAACCGTTCCACAAAGACGACGAGCTCAACTCACCGCAACGTGGACGGCGAGCTCCGCGCGCCTAGGGAAGCGGCAGACTGGCGCTCGAGGAGGCCAAGGTCGTTCCGGCCTTTTGAACCTCGATCGTGTAGGTGGCCCGATGAGTGGCCGAGTCGAGCTTCACCGTCATCAGAACCCGAGTCTGTCCATCGGGCAGCACCGTCTCGCTGGAGGCCGGCTCGTCGACCGCAACCTTGAGCGTCGCTGCTGAGATCACGGCCTTGTCGGCGAGGTCGGTGACCCTGGCTTGAACCTTATAAGCCCCGGCCCCGGCGGGTTCCACGCTGACGCTCGTGCCGTAAGCCGGCTGTCCGGCCCTGGCAAGAGTCGGGTGGGAGAGGAGGATCGCGGCGAGAAGTAGGAGCAGCGGGCGAGACAACCTTTTCATCAATCTTGCCTCCTGAGAAGAGCTTAGACGACGAGACCGCAAAAAGGCGGCTCCAGGGGAGAGTCTCCCACAGTTGGCCCGGTGCACCGTCGCGGTGCCGCTCGATTCGAGCCCCCAGCCTGATCGCGCCCTCGCCTACCGCAGGGCGAGGTGGAGGGAAAACATCTGGTGTACGAGGATACGGAGAGCCTTCAGCCGCTCGGGCTGGGGCTCTCCGGGGGTCGCTTCGAGGATCAGCACGTGCGGAAGGTCGGGAGTGTCCTCATAGGTCTCATGGCGTTCGAGGCCATGGAGGAAGGGCACCGAGCTGACCCCGTGGGTGCACCACCGGATCTCGGCGAAGCCGCAGGCCGCGAGCGCCTCTTCGAGCAGGCAGCGGTCCCAGAGAAAGCGATGTCCCCAGGCGTAGAAACCCCGGTTGACCTCCAGTGCGGAGCGCATCCGGCCCTTGGGAGTGAAACGCGGGTTGTAGACCGCGGCGAGGGTCCATTCGAGGTTCGGAGTCGAGAGCCGGAGCCAGCCGCCGGGGGCCAGGGCGCGGTGCGCCTCGCCGAGAAAGTCGAGCGCCTGCTCGATCGTCAAGTGTTCGAGGAAGTGCTCGGCGAACACGGCCCGGCAGCTCTCGAAGTGGAGGCCCTGAGTCACGTCGGCCACCAGATCCACCCCCGGGAGGTCCTGGAAGTCGATGTTGACCCAGCCGTCGAGGTGCTCGCGGCCACAGCCGACGTGGAGGAGCGGCCCTGGATCGTCCTGCAACGTGTTGGCCCGACCTGGCGTGCTGGGCTGGTGCGAAAGGTCGGCACGCATGCCCGGAGTTTTACCTACGTCTACCTATGTCGTTCAGGCGGACAGCAGACGAGACGCCCCTCTGCCGCCCCGCTCTTCAAGGCGGTGAACCGCCTTCTACAGAGTAAGACGTAATTCGCGGGCAAAGCGTCACAGCCCGGCTGAAGTAGGAGTTGCTGCTGTCGGAAAGGCTCCAGACTCCCTCCAAAGTCGATTCGGGGGTCTCCAATGGCTCCCCGAGCGTCTCTAAGGAACGTTCGAGCGCCCCTAAACTCGCCTCGGAGGTCTCCAAGCGAGTTTCGAGCCTCCCTAAAGGAGGCGCGAAGGTCTCCAAAGCTCAGCGGAACGTCTCTAACCCTTCTCGGAACGCCTCTAAACCTCCGTGGAACGTCGCTAACTCACTTTTTGTCCCTGCAAAAGCTGTTTAGGGTGCCCGTACTTCAGTTTAGCGAGGGGCATGGGGAGTTTAGAGGCCCCAGGTTTCAGTTTAGCTAGCGGCAAAAGGAGTTTTGAGACCGCGCCTTTCAGTTTAGAGAGGGCCTGAGCGAGTTTAGAGGCCGCGCATTCCAGTTTAGCCAGGTGCAGTTGAAGTTTAGAGAGACTTTTTCGGAGTTTGGAGAGGTTTTGGGCGGCTTTTAAGTTTCCGCTCCTGAAGGAGCCGCAGGCCGAGCTTGTACGAGTGCGCCTACGGCCGCGAGAGATCCAAGCGCAGGGTGCCCCCGGCCTCGAGCTGGCCTGCGACACACTTGGCGAGCGGCGCGGTCCAGCCCGAGACCTCCCAGGGCACGAGGACGGATTGCGCCACGATGCACACCCGGTACTCGCCGGGCGCCATCTCGGGGAAAATGGATTTCCTGGGATCGGAGCTCTGACCGTGGCGCAGGGCCCACTCTCCGAGCGCCTGGAGCGAGAGGGGAAGGCCGTTCTGGAAGACCCAGAGGGAGAGAGATTCCTTCCTGGTCGCTTCGGACTCCTCGGGGAGCCGGACTTCGAGAGTGCCGCCTGCCGTGCTCACCGGGAGCGGCGCTGCCGGCTCTCCGACCTTCACGGCGAAGGCCCGTAAGGCAAAGCCGGGTGCGCTCACGACCGCCGATGCGATTTCGGTCAGGCCGGGAACCTGGGCCGAGAAGCTGCCGTCGAGTTCCGTATGGACGATGTCGCCGTACATCACGATCGGGCGGAAGGGAACGACGTCGACGCTCGCTCCGGCGACCGGACCGAAGGGGGACTGGACGACGCCCGCCACCTGCCGGGTCTTGCGCAGCCGCACCTCCACCGGGCCGAGATCCTGCCCCTCTCCCGCCACGAAGGTGAGCCGGTCGCTGGTCCACGAGCCCTGCCCCGAGGAGAGGTTGGCCGCCGCATAGAGCGTGCCGGGGGGAAAGCCGCGGAACTCGAAAGTCCCGGAGTCGTCGGCATGTTGGCTCATGTTGCCCTCGTCGGTCGCGAGGCCGACCTCGGCCGAGGGCACCGGCCGGCCGGTGTCGTCCATGACGACTTTCCCGAAGAGGTGGGTCGAAGGCAGCGCGATCTCGACCGTACCGCGATCGTGGCCGTCGGATTCCACCTTCACCCTTCGGCGGATTTCGAACCGCGGCGCGGCGGCGGCGATGTCGACCCGCCACCAACCGTCTCGCGGCAGGACGCCATGAAACTTCCCGGCCGAGTCCGACTCGAGCTGGACGCTCTGAGCGCCGAAGTGGCCCCCGAACCAGAGGGTGGCGGCGAGCGGCTCCTTGCCCAGCTTGATCGTGCCGTGGAGGGTGAGGAACTGGATGTCGATCGTCTTCCGCTCCTCTTCGGGTCCGAACGGCAGGGTCTGGGTAGCGAGACGATTCCCCCGTGAATCCCGAACATGGACCGTGAAGCGCCCGGATTCCTGGCCGGGAACGCTCACCGCTCCCTGCTCGTCGGCGACACCGCTATAGACCTCGCCTGCGGAGCCACCGCTCGCCGTCGGCAGGCGGGAGATCTCGACCCGCCAGCGCTCGTTGAGCCAGTCGAGCGGCGGCGAGAGAAGAAGCGCGAGTTGAAAAGGGCGCTTGAGAGTGATCGGGTCGCGGAGGAAGGTCTCCGTGCGGGGGGCGACGGCGACCTCGGCCGTACCGGCGGCAAAGCCCTTCTGCCGGACTTCGAGCAGATAGTTGCCCGGGGCCACGGCGTTGAGCTGAAAGAAGCCGTCCTTCCTGACCGCGACCTCCCGGACGGTCTTCTGCATCTTCTCGCTCATCCGCCCGGAAGCCACGAGCGGTGCCAGGCGAGCGCGGCAGGACTGGGGATCGATCGCCCCCTGCTCGACCGCGACCCAGCCGGCAACGGTGGCCCCCCGCGCGAGCTCCACGGCTCCGACCTCGCTCACCTGGCCCAGCTCGAAATAGAGAGGAGAAACGCCGAAAGCCGCCGGGTCGCCGGCCCGGACCTTGCCTGGGGTTCCGAGGACCAGCAGAGCCAGACCAGCCAGGCCAGCTAGGAAGCGGTATCCGGCGGCATTGGAAGGAGCGGACAAGCGAGATTTAGAGATGCTCATCTGTGGGTGATCCTCACGATGATGGTCAAGCGTATCCTCTGTCAACCATAAATTATACTAAGAAGCTCATTGCCGGCATTCCTCTGTAGGATCGGCTCGCGAAGGCGGCCATTTACGCCGGCCGTCCCTTCCATTAAGATAGGCGACCTTGCGCGGCGAGACGCGGCGGGCCGACGATGACCGAGGACAGGGCTTGGATGGAAGCGGCCCTGACCGAAGCCCGGGCGGCGGCCGCGATCGGCGAGGTGCCGATCGGCGCCGTGGTGGTGCGGGAGGGGGAGGTGGTGGGGCGGGGGTACAACCGGCGGGAGACCGACGGCGACCCTCTGGCTCACGCCGAGATCCTCGCGATCCGCCAGGCGGCAGGGGCGGTCGGCGGGTGGCGGCTCTCGGGCTGTACCCTCTACGTCACTTTGGAGCCCTGCGCCATGTGCGCGGGGGCCATCGTGGCGGCCCGGATCGAGCGGCTGGTCTACGGGCCGGCCGACCCCAAGGCGGGTTTTTGCGGCAGCCTGGGGAACCTGGTCCAGGATCCGCGGTTGAACCACCGGCTGGACGTCACATACGGCGTCCTGGCGGAGGAGTCGGCGGCACTCTTGCGCGGCTTCTTCGCCGGCCTGCGGCAGAAGTAGGGTTCTTTTAAAGACTATAAGGAGAGGTGTCCGAGTGGCTTAAGGAGCACGCTTGGAAAGCGTGTGTAGGGGAAACTCTACCGTGGGTTCGAATCCCACCCTCTCCGCCATGCTTCGTCAATACTGGATTGTCAGTACCGGAGAGGTGCCAGAGTGGTTGAATGGGACGGTCTCGAAAACCGTTGGCCGGGCAACCGGTCCGTGGGTTCGAATCCCACCCTCTCCGCCATCCTTCCCGGCGCTCCAGCGCAGCCAGTCGTCCGTCGTCGGTTCAAACGGACCCAGCACCCAGGAGAGCCGTTCCTTGACGGCCGGGGGATGGGTGAGCTAAGTTACCGGTTTCGTTCGGGTCGTAAGCACCCTCATCTCTTCACGTCAAGCAGTCACGTCAAAGAAGGCGGACACAAGTGAAACGGACGTTTCAACCCAACAACCGTCGCCGCAAGCGGACCCATGGCTTCCTGGTGCGGATGCGCACGAAGAACGGTCGCGCGGTGATCGCGCGGCGGCGCCAGAAGGGACGCAAGCGGCTGAGCGTCTGATGCCGTCCCTTGAGGACGCGCCCGCCTTGGCCACGCCGGCCGCCCGCGACGAGCGGCTGCGGCAGGCGGAACGGTTGAAGCGGCGCGCGGACTACCTCAGGTGCTATCGGACCGGCCGGCGGCGACATGGATCGCTCGCCATCCTCTACTTCATCCCGAACGAGCTCGGGCATCCCCGGATCGGGATCACCGCCAGCCGGAAGGTGGGCAAGGCGGTGGCTCGCCAACGGCTCAAGCGGCGGATCAAAGAAACCTATCGGCGATGGAAGCGACGCGGCAATCTGCCGGCAATGGACCTCGTGGTGCACCTGAAGCCGGGGGCGGGCGGGGCGGATTTCCCGACCTTCCGGGCCGAGCTGCTGCGCCTCCTGGGCGGGCTCCTGGCGCAGGACCGAGCCTCTTGACCGGCGCTTCGACCCGCGCTGGTACCCGCGCTGTACCCAGGGAATCGTGGCTCTCCTCGCGTTCTACAAGCGGCGCCTCTCCCCTCTTCTGCCCCGTTCCTGCCGGTTCACCCCCACCTGCTCGGAATACGCCCGATTGGCGCTCCTCAAGCATGGTCTCCTGTACGGCGGGGCGCTCGCCGCCTTCCGCCTGTCGCGCTGCCAGCCGTTCCAGGCCGGCGGCGTCGACCTGCCCTGACATCTAGAAAGGATCCGAAGCTCCGTGGACAATCGCCGGTTGCTCATCGCCGTCCTGCTTTCGCTGGCGGTCCTGATCCTGTGGCAATACCTGTTTCCCCCCAAGCCCAAGCCGCGGCTGCCGACGCAGACCGAAGCCGGCTCGACCGCGGCCGCGAAGACGCTCACGACCCCGGCCGGCACGCCGATCCCCGCGCCGGGCGCGGCGGCGGCGGCCCCGGCCGGTGCCGTCGGTACCATCGGCACCACCATGGGCGCTCCCGTCCAGGGTCCGGTGGTCGTCGCCGAGCGCGAAGAGCGGGTGGTCATCGAGAGCGAGCGGGCGCGGGCCGAGCTCAGCAACCGCGGTGCCCAGCTCGTCTCCTTCGCCCTGAAGCAGGACCGGACGGCCGACGGCCACCCCCTGGAGCTGATCCGGACCCGGAGCGGCGGCATCTATCCCTTCGGTCTCGTCGGCGCCGACCTCTCCCCCCTGCCGGTCGACGGCGCCCTTTTCGCCGTCGAGAGCCGGGAGCCGTCGAGCGTGACCTTCCACTACAACGGCCCCCTGGGGGCCTGCTCCAAGACCTTCCGCTTCGACCAGGACGGCCTGCTCAAGGCGGAGGTCACGGTCCCCGGCCGCAACGACTGGAACCTGGTGATGGGCCCGGGCATCCGCAACCCCACGGAGGCCGAGCTGAAAAGCCGCTACCAGAGCCGTTCGGCGGTGTGGGAGCTGGGCGGCACGGTGGAGACCCTGGACACCCGGAAGGCGGAGCGGCGGGAGCTGCCGGCCGGCGGTCTCCGCTTCGTGGGGATCGAGGACAGCTACTACTTGACCGCCATGATCCCCGGGCGCGGCCTGGGCAGAGCGGTGCTGCAGCCGGTTCTCCTGGAGACCGGGACGGGCGGGGTGGTGACGCGATTCGTCCCGCTCCCCCCGAAGGACCAGATCACCAAGGAGCAGGAGAGTCTCGGCCGCGAGTTCCTCCTCGTCCTCCACCCCGAGGGCGACACCCTGGACCTCAACTCCTACTGGGGAGCGAAGGCCTACGAGCGGCTGGCCGCCCTCCCTTACGGGCTCGACAAGACGGTCGACTTCGGCACCTTCGGCATCGTCGCCCGGCCGCTTCTGGTCGGCCTGCACTGGATCTACGGCAACATCGTGCGCAACTACGGCTGGGCCATCGTGCTGATGACCGTGCTGATCAAGATCGTGCTCCTGCCGCTCACCCACAAGAGCTATGTCTCGATGCGGAAGATGCAGGAGCTGAACCCCAAGATGCAGTCCATCCGGGACCGCTACAAGGGGAAGATGAAGGACAAGCAGGGACGGCCGAACCTCGAATCCCAGCGCAAGATGAACGAAGAGATCATGGGGCTCTACAAGTCCGAGGGGGTGAACCCCGCCGGCGGTTGCCTGCCCATGGTCGTCCAGCTCCCCATCCTCTTCGCTTTCTACCGCATGTTGACGGCGGCGGTCGAGCTCCGCAATGCGCCCTGGGCGTTCTGGATTCACGACCTGTCGACGCCGGATCCCTACTACGTGCTGCCGGTCGTCATGTCGCTCACCCAGTTCCTCCAGCAGCGGATGACTCCCATGGCGGGCGACCCGACGCAGCGCAAGATGTTCATGCTGATGCCGTTCGTCATGCTCTTTCTCTTCCTCCCCTCGCCGAGCGGCCTCGTGCTCTACTGGCTGACCAACAACATCTTGACCATTATCCAGCAGGGGGTTTACAACCACCTCAAACAGCGCCAGGCGGCCTAGAGCGCCGGCGGCGAATCGGATAGGACGGTGGCGGACGACGATGAGCGCCTCTCAAAAAAAATACTTTTCCGGTGACACGCTGCGGCAGGCCCTGGTCCAGGCCGCGAACCATTTCCAACTGGACCCCAACGAGATCGACTATCGGCCGATCGAGAAGCGGCACGGATTCATCAAGACCCGGCGCAAGGTGCTGATCGAGGTGGATTCGACGGCCCCCAAGCGGATCGGGGCAGCCCGCCCCCGGCACCGCCGGCCCCTCCGGCGGTGGGGCGCGCCCGCACCGCCCGTACCGATATCGCCGCCCGCGCCGCCCGCGCCGATCTCGCCAGCCCCCTCGCCGAAGCTGGAAGTACCCGCCCCGGCCAGCGAGCCGCGCGCGGCCGCGCCGCGCGTCGAAGATCCACCCCGCCCTCCGGCCGGCCGCCCGGAGCGGCGTCCGGAGGAGCGGGGCGACCGGCGCCCCGAGCGGCCGGTCCCGGCGCCCCGCCGTTCCGAGCGGAGCGAGCCCTCGCGCTCACAGCCCTCGCGGCCTCCCATGCCTCTAGAGAATGCCGAGGAGGGCCTCGTGACCCTGCCGGAGCGGCCGATCTCCGCCTCGGAGCGCTATCCGCTCGCCACCGGACCCCAGGCCGAGGCGGCACTCCGTGGGCTCACTCTCCTCCTCAGCATTGCCGGCCTCAACCTCTCGCCCAAGATCCTCCAGGGCGAGGAGCGGTTGGAGATCGAGCTCTCGGGCAGTGACACGGACCGCTGTTTCGAGGAGGAGGGGGAGGTCCTGCGGTCGATCGAGCATCTCCTGCCGCGGATCATCCGGGCGATCTCCGGCGGCACCGTGCCCTGCCGTGTGGATTGCGACAACTTCCACGACATCCGGGAGGAGCAGTTGCGCACTCTCGCCCAGCGGGTGGCGGCCGAGGTCCGCAAGCATGGTCGTTTCCGGACGCTCGAGCCGATGAACCCGGCCGATCGACGGGTGATCCATATGACTCTCGCCGACGACCCTGGCGTCGTCACGGAGAGTGAGGGCGAGGGCTATTTCAAGCGGGTTTCGATCCGGCCCGTCTGATCCGCCGTCTGATCAAGATAGGTGAACGTAAGGCGGGTACCTGTTTCACGTGGAACATGCCCGCCTCCCTCCCCTCCTTCACCCCTGAAAGCTTCGGGAGGGCCCTCGCGGCACACTCTCCCGAAGCGCTTTCCTCCGCCACTCTCACCGCTCTTTACCGGCACTATGAGGAGCTGGCGCGCTGGAACAAGACCGTCTCGCTCATCGGACCGGGCACGGCCGCCGAGGTCATCGGGCGGCATTATGGCGAGGCTCTGGCCGCGCTCCCCCTGATCCCGGAGGGAGCCTCACGGGCCGTCGACATCGGCTCGGGTGCGGGGTTCCCTGGAATTGTCCTGGCCGCCGCGCGGCCGGGGCTTCTGGTCACCCTTTGCGAGGCGCGGGAGCGCAAGTGGTCGTTTCTCGCCGCTGCCGCCCGCCGTGCGGCGTTGCCCTGCCGGTGCCTCAATGTTAGAGTCGGTGTCCCGCTGCCCACGGGGATTCCGGAAGAGATCGACCTGGTGACGGCCCGCGCCGTCCGGCTCGAACCCGAGGTGCTCGGAGCGCTCGCGAGCCGCCTCGCTTCCGGAGGCCGAATCCTGCTCTGGGTCGGGGAAGACGCCCCCGAACTGCCGCCGAACCTGCTGCCCGACCGCGAGCTGCCGCTCGCGGGGAGCGTGAGGCGCCGCATTCTGGGGCTCACGCGTACGCCCGATCCGAACGGAGCGCCATGAGCAAGATTCTCGCCATTGCCAATCAGAAGGGGGGCGTGGGAAAGACGACCACGGCCATCAACCTGGGCGCCGGCCTGGGCGCCCTGGAGCGCCGGGTTCTGCTCGTCGACTGCGATCCCCAGGGCAACGCCACCCGCGGCCTGGGTGGGAGGGCGACCGAGCCGCAGCTCTACCATGCTCTGGTCGGCGAGGCCACGCTGGCCGAGACCATCCGGCCTTCCGGCTTCCCCAATCTCGACCTCGTCCCCTCGGCGCGCGACCTGGTCGGCGTGGAGGTCGAGTTCGTCGGCAGGCCGGAGTGGGAACGGGTGCTCAAGGGGGCGCTCGCCGAGGTGGCGGAGCGCTACGACACCATCCTCATCGACTGTCCGCCATCGCTCGGCCATTTGACGGTCTCCGCCCTCACCGCCGCGGACGGCGTTCTCGTCCCTCTCCAGTGCGAGTACTTCGCCCTGGAGGGGATCAGCGAGCTGCTGGCCACGGTCAAGCGGGTCCAGGGTGGGCTCAACCCCCAGCTGCAGATCGCCGGCATCCTCCTCACCATGTACGACGACCGCACCAATCTGTCGCGCGAGGTGGCCGACGAGATCCGGCGCCACTTCCCGGACAAGGTGTACGAGACGATCGTCCCGCGCAACATCCGTCTGGCCGAGGCGCCGAGCCATGGCCTTCCCATCTTCCAGTACGACATCAAGTCGCGCGGCGCCGAAGCCTACCTGGCGCTGGCGCGCGAGTTCCTGCGGAGGACGGCATGAGCAGCAGCAAGAAACGGAGCCTCGGCCGAGGGCTGGACGCCCTCCTCGGCCCCATTGAGGTCAAGCCGGAAAGGACCGAGCCCCCGGCAAAGCCGGAGGCACCCCCAGCCCGGGAGATCGTCGATCGGCTGCCGGTGGCGAGCCTCAAGCCCAACCGTTTCCAGCCGCGGACCAACTTCGACGAGGCGGGTTTGGACGAGCTCGCCGAGTCCATCCGAGTCCAGGGAATCGTCCAGCCACTCGTCGTAACTGTCGAGGAAGATGGCACTTACAGCATCGTTGCGGGAGAGCGTCGCTTCCGGGCGGCGCAGCGGGCGGGCCTCGCCGAGGTGCCAGTCGTCATCCGCGAGGGGCTCGACGACCGCAGCCGGTTGGAGCTCGCCTTGGTCGAGAACCTGCAGAGGGCGGACTTGAATCCGTTGGAAGAGGCCGAGGCCTACCAGAGCCTCCAGGCGGCGTTCGGGCTTTCCCAGGAGGAGGTGGCGGCGCGGGTAGGCAAGGCGCGCCCCACGGTCGCCAACGCCCTCCGGCTCCTCCGGCTGCCCGAGGAGATCCGCGACCTGCTCCGCCAGGGGAGCTTGACGGCCGGCCAGGCCCGGCCGCTCCTCTCGCTCCAGACCGCCGAGGAGCAGGTCGCGCTCGCCCTCCGGGCCGTGCGCCAGGGCCTCTCCGCTCGGGAGATCGAACGGTTGACGGCGGCACCCGAGCTCCGGCCGGAGCGCCCGGCAGTCCCGGCCGAGGTCCATGCCAGAGCGGCGGCCGAAACCCTCACCCGGCGGCTCCAGACCCGGGTCGAGATCCGGCGCAAGGGCAAGGGCGGACGTCTGGAGCTTCACTTTCATTCGGAAGAGGAGTTGATGCGGCTGTACGAGCTCCTCATGGCAAAAGCGTAGGACCTACCACCGGCGGGGCGGCTCGAACCGTCGCGCCAGCAAAGGGTACTGGGTCGGTTTGAATCCGCGGACGGGCGACTGGCTGCGCGGAGCGCCCGAAGGAGCCCGCCCGCAGGTTCAAAAGGACCCAGTACCCGGCAAAGGGGTGTGCGATGAGAGGTAAGTCCGAGGCCAGACAGAGTGACCTGAACGGTTTCCTCGACAGCGGCAGCCACATGGAAGGCGAGTTGCGTTTCGACACCTCGTTCCGGATCGACGGCAAGTTCACCGGCAGCATCCTCTCCGAGGGCGACTTGATGGTGGGCGAGGGGGGAGAAATCGAGGGCGAGCTCTCAATCGGCCGCGTCTTCATCTCCGGAACCATCCGCGGCAGCCTCCGCGCTACCCGGCGGGTGCAGATCGCCCCCAGCGGCAAGGTGTTCGCGGACATCGAGACGCCCTCGCTGGAGATTGAGGATGGCGCCCTCTTCGAGGGGCGCTGCTCGATGGTGCGGGAGGGAGAGAGCTCCGGCACCGGGGCGGTGCCCAAGCTGGTCAGCGCGATCGCCGGCAAGCCTAAGGCCTGAGCGCTCCCGGGGGCACCGGCGAGGCTGGCGAAATTGGTGACATTGGCGAGCCGTTCAGCCCTTCGTACGAGGGCAGGAAGGTGAGCGGGTGGCGGGCGAGGAAGCCTTTGTCGAAGGCCGCGGTCAGGGCCTGCCCGTCGAGGTCGCGGGCGACCGGAAAGCCCAGGCCGTAGAGGAGCGTCGGCACGAGGTCGACGAGCCGGGCCCCGGTGACCAGGGCGCCCGGCGCGATCCCCTCGCCGTAGAGAATCAGTACGCCGTCCGGGGAGCGGTCGCTCCGGCCTCCGAGGGCGGTGGTACGAGAGACCTCGCCGCGCAGCCGGCTCCAGGCGCCGCCGGGCCCCTCGAAGCCGTAGGCCGAGACGATGGCGACGAGCCGCGGACCGTCCCCCGGATCGCTCTGCCAGAGCTGCTCCAAGAATTCGTCCAGATGCAGATAATAGGTCGCGACGAGCTGCGCGGCATCGGTGAAGACGTGCGAGCGGGCGCCGTCGAACTCCGCCGCGGTGTAGCCGCCGAAGTAGCTGCCTGAAATCTCCGCAAGCCCCGGGAGGACGAGAAAGAAGGCGTCGAGATCCGGGGTCGAGCGGACGAGGGTCCGTCCGACCGACTCGCGCCAGAGATCGCCGGCGAGCGCCGGGCGGAGGTCGCGCCCCGCTGCCGGTCCGAAACGGGAGAGGAGCTGCCGCGGGATCTCCCGCGGGTCGATGCGGAGAATCCGGGCCTGGACGGCGACCTCCGGCGGCTCGGCGGCGTGCGGTCCCGTCGCCCCATGGAAAAAGCCGTCGGTCAGGGCAAAAACATCCTTGGCCGGCGTCGGCGACATCGACATCGGCGCCGACGCCGGCCAGCCCACCACTCCCGAGCGCAGGCCGAGCCTGGGGAGCACCTCCCAGAGCATCGAGGCGGTGCGGGCCCCCGCCGAGGGCGACCGGGGACGGTTCAGGGTGCCCCAGCGGCGGAAGCCGATGCCGACCGGGAGAAGGTGGAGCTCCGCCCCGGGGGCGAGGAAATCGGCGCTGTAGATGCCGCCGCCCACGACGCCATGATCGAACGGGTATTTGCCGGTGCCGAGGGTCGTCCACAGGGCCTCTGGACGGTGGGGGGTGAGCGACTGGAGCCGGCCATGGGCCCCCTTCTGCAGCAGGTTGGCGAGGAAGGGCAGGCGACCTTGACCGGCGAGCGGCAGCATGGCGTCCAGGGTCGCCCCGTCGACCCCGATCACCCATAGGCGTGGCCGTTTGCCGGGCTCGACGGCGAGCGGCCGCGGTGCCGGCTGCGTCCGCGGGCGGAACGCCTCGCGCCGCTCGACCATGACATAGACGGAGAGGACCGCCACCATGGTGAGGCCGAGCCGGCTGCGCAGGCCGTACGAGCGCCGGTTCAGACTGTGGAGAAGGGCGGTATAGAAGCAGATGAGGGCGGCGAGCGACAGCCAGAGCGCCGCCTTGACCAGCCGATCGTTGATGCCGGAGGGCAGAAAGTAGGCGTAAATCGAGGCCTGGCTGGCGTCCAAGACGGCGGCAAACCCCAGCGCCAGGGTGAGGCCCCAGGGGAGCATGCGCCGTGCCCGTCGAGGCCGCCCCCAACTCCAGGGGAGGCAGAGCGCGAGGCTCACCGCCCCGAGAATGGCGCCGTAGAGGAGGATCCCACGCGCCACCGGGAGGGGAGAGAAGGGCAGTCCGGGGTTGAGGAAGAAGAGGAGCCCGGCGATCTGGGTTCCGGCCAGCAGGCCCGGGAGGAGGCCCGCCCCGAGAACGTCGATCCAGCCCGGCCTCCTCCGCACTTCCGCCTGGGCCCTAGAAGATGAAGATCGGCTTGTCGACCTGGTGATCGAAGTTCCAGTGGTAGGTGTAACCCGGGAACTCGAGGGGCACCGTGTAGGTCGCCCGCATGCGCAGGCGGTCGCCGATGCGCTCCACCTTGAGATGCTCCTTGTCGAGCGGGATCTCGAGGCGCTGGGCGGTCGCCAGGATGTCCTTCTCGATCTCCGCGGGCTCGGTCTTGCCGCCGAAGGAGGCCATCTCGTTCATGTGGTCGTAGAGCTCCGAGCTCTTGATCTTGACCGGGATCGCCTTGTACGCGATGAGCACCCCGATTACCAGGGCGATCGTCCATAGAATACAGCCCAGATTCCCGGACCCCTTCTCGCCGGACCAGCGTCGCATAAGAACCTCCTCTTGATGATCTCGCGCGAGTAGTCTACCGCACGACGCGGAAGGTGCGCGCCCAGCGGGTGCGGGCGAAGAATTTGAGGCCCACCTGGGTGAGTTGGCGCAGCTTGCCGCCGACGCTCGGCGCCTCGGGGATCTCCCCCTCGCCGGTGTCGAACGACCAGTAGACCATGAAGGCGCGGCCCTTGACGTTGGCCTCCGGCACCTCCCCCCAGAAGCGGGAGTCGTTCGAGTTGTCGCGGTTGTCCCCCATGCAGAAGTAGGTCCTCGGGGGGACGACCCGCGGCCCGAAGTTGTCGCGGTTGCGGAAAACGTCGCCGCCGGCGAACGGAGTGCGCGGATAGACGTGGTCGTCGCTGTGGTAGGTGTAGCCCTCGTCGTGCACCAGACGGCCATTGACGAAGAGCCGCTTGTCGATCACCTCGATGGTGTCGCCGGGGACTCCCATGCAGCGCTTGATGAAGTCGCGCTCGGGGTCTTTCGGCCACTTGAAGACGACGATGTCGCCGCGGTGCACCTGGCGGGAGGGCAGCAGGTGCCGCTCGAACGCGAAGAGGGTCGGCCCGTAGACGAACTTGTTGACGAGGATATGGTCGCCGATGAGCAGGTTCTGCTCCATCGAGCCGGAAGGGATCTTGAACGCCTGGACGACGAAGGTGCGGGCGAAGGTCGCGAAGATCACCGCGATCAGGAAGGCCTCGAGGTACTCGCGGAAGACGGACTTCTCGGTCTGCATCAGCTCTGAGGGGGCGGCGGGGACTAACGGATCAGCCGGAAGGTTCGCCGCCAGCGGGTCTCGGGCAGGAAGCCCAGGGCCGTGCGGCCGAGGTCCTTGATCTTGTCGCCCATCCCCTGCCAGTTGCCGCTCTCCGTGCCCCCGCCGTAGGACCAGTAGATGAAGAGGGCGCGGCCCTTCAGCATCTCGGCCGGCAGCGGACCCCAGAAGCGCGAGTCCCAGGAATTATCGCGGTTGTCGCCCATGCAGAAGTAGTGGCCCGCGGGCACGGTATAGGGGCCATAGGTGTCGCGGTTGCGCTTGCTCTCTTCCAGGTAGGGCTGGTTCGGGTAGAGGTTGGGGTCCTTGTGGACGGCGTAGGCCGCGTCCTGGACCGCCTTGCCGTTGATGTAGAGCTGCTTTCTCACCACCTCGATGACGTCGCCCGGCAGGCCGATGCAGCGTTTGACGACGTCGATCGTGGGGTTCTCCGGCGACCGGAAGATGACGATGTCGCCGCGGTTCACCGTCCGCGCCGGCAGGATCTTCGCCAGGGCGGACGGCTCGGCGCCATAGATGAACCGGTTGACGAACAGGTGGTCCCCGACGAGGAGGGTGTTCTCCATCGAGCCGCTGGGGATATAGAAGGTCTGGAGGACGAAGTGATTGGCGAATTGGAGGAAGACCGCCGCGATGATGAGCGCCTCCAGGTACTCGCGAAAGACCGATCTCTCCATCGCCATAGCGGCCTAATCTACTCGAAAGGGCGACTCAAGGCGAGTCGCTCTCGACCGTCCAGACATCGAGCGGCTGTCCAGATCCCTGGACAGCGCCCATAGAGGGCTTCCTCCCTCTCTCCGGCCCCGTTCCCGTCAGGGTTTCCCTGCTGCTCTCTCCCCGGCCCCCTGGCCGCCGCCCCGGGCATCGCCCAGATGCCTGGACCAAGCAGCGGTCAGCCGCGGCACCTCGATCTCTACAACCCTCCTATTTCTAACACTTAGCTCTGTTTCTCCACCTGGCAGAAGGCGTGAACTACCGGGTTCCCGTCAACTGACGGAGAAGGAGGTGCAGAGGAGAGAGAAAGGCTACGAAAACTTAAAGGCAAGGGAAAGCGCCCCGGGGCCGAAGCGGCCCCGCGGCCTTCGTTCGCAGCGAACCAACTTAACCCAACCTGATCGATCGAAAGGAGCCATTCCCATGGACAAGAAGAGTCGTTTCCTCAGCAGCATGCTCTTTCTCGGCCTGCTCGCCGCCGCCCTGCCAGCCTCTCCGGCGGCCGCTGCCGCTGCCGATGGCAAGCGGGTGGTCAACATCAACACCGCCGATGTCGCCAAGCTCTCGTACCTGCCGCGGGTGGGCCCGGCCGTGGCCGAGCGGATCGTCGACTACCGCAAGGAGAACGGGCCGTTCAAATCGGCCGAGGACCTGATGCACGTGCGCGGCATCGGGGAGAAGACCTACGCCCTGCTCAAGCCCTATATCGCGCTGTCGGGAGAGACCAGCCTGACCGAAAAGGTCCGTGGCGGCAGTGGTGGTGGCAGTGGCAGCCGGTCCAAAGCCAAAACCAAACCCGAGGCAGCCCGCCACTAGTGACGGCCGGGTGGGGCGGTCTCGGGCTTGGCGCCCGCCGCCCCGCCTTGGCGGGGAGACCGGTCATGCGTCGAGAGCAGGGTTTTCAGCTGGTGGATCTGATCGTGGTCCTCGCCGTCCTCGGCATGGCGGTGGTCCTCGGAGTGCCGCAGCTGGTCCGCATCACCGCCGACCTGCGGGTGCGCCTGGCGGCGGCGGAGGTGGTCGCCGCGCTACGGCAGGCGCGGTCGCTCGCCATCCGCGCCGACACCGAGGTGGCGCTGCGCTTCGCCACCGGAGCGCGGGGGGAGGTCACCTTCACGCTCTATAGAGACGGCGACAGAGACGGGGTGACCAACGCCGACATCCGCACCGGGGTCGACCCGCAGATTGCCGCGCCGGGCCGGCTGGAGCATCTCGGGGGTGACGTGCGCATCGGCCTGCCCGATCGCCCGGTCCGCGATCCGGGCGATCCGGCTCAGTTCCTCGCTCCCTCAGACCCGATCCGCTTCAACCGCTCCGACCTCGCCTCCTTCAGCCCGCTGGGCACCGCGACCCCGGGCTCCGTCTACTTGACCGACGGCGGCGTCCACGTGGCGGTGGTGCGGGTCTTGGGCAGTACGGGACGGGTACGGGTCCTCACCTACGACTTCGCGTCTGAGACCTGGCGGTAGCCAGTATCGCCAGGTACCGCGAATTGACTCGCTCTTTCCCGGTGCAGTAACGTGCCGGCATGGGCGCCATCGTCGTTGTCACCACCGTTGGAACCGAGGAGCAGGCCAACCTGATCGCGCGCGAGATGGTCGCCCGCCGGCTGGCCGCCTGCGTCAACATCCTGCCGGGCGTCCGCTCGATCTATCGCTGGAAGGGGAAGATCTGCAAGGACGGCGAGCTGCTCCTCTTCATCAAGACCCTGGAAGGGGAGTTCGATGGGGTGGCGGCAGCCATCCGCGAGCTGCACAGCTACGAGTCTCCGGAGATCCTCTCCTTCAACATCGCCCGTGGCGAGCAGAGCTTCCTCGACTGGATCGTCAGCAGCGTCGACAAGGATGCCGACTTTCCAGACGAGGAAGAGGACGAGATGGCCTACGCCGCCGACCCCGACGACACCGACTTCTGACTCTCCGGCCTCAACAGGGCGCCGGCTGCAGCCTCTCGCTCTCCAGGCTCTCCACCTTGACGCCCGCGGCTTCCACCCCGGAGAGCGCCTGGTCGAGGTCGGCCAGGAGGTCGTCCAGATCCTCGATCCCGACCGAGAGCCGGACCATCCCCTCGGTGATCCCCAGCCGGCGCCGGCGTTCGGGCTCGACCGAGGCGTGGGTCATCGTGGCGGGGTGGGAGATCAGGCTCTCGACGCCGCCCAGGCTCTCGGCGAGGGAGAAGACGCGCACCCGCTCGAGCACCGCCCGCGCAGCGGCCAGGCTCCCCATGTCGATCGAGATCATCGAGCCGAACCCCCGGGCCTGGCGCTTTTGAATCTCGTACCCCGGATGGTCGGGGAGCCCTGCGTAGAGCACCCGGCTCACCTTGGGATGGCCGTAGAGATAGCTCGCGATGGCGCGCGCGTTCGACTCGTGCCGTTCCATCCGTACGGCGAGAGTTTTGAGGCCGCGGAGCACGAGGAAGCACTCGAAGGGCGAGGGGACACCGCCCGAGCACTTCTGGGCGAAGAGGAAGGCTTCGGCGTGCTCCGGCCGGGACGACACCAGCATGCCATTCAAGACGTCGCTGTGGCCGTTCAGGAACTTGGTACCGGAGTGGATGACGACGTCCGCCCCGAGCTCCAGCGGCCGCTGCAGGTAGGGCGAGAGGAAGGTGTTGTCCACCGCCACGATGGCACCCCGGGCATGGGCGATCTCGGAGATGGCCGCGATGTCGCTGATGTGCATCATGGGGTTGGTGGGGGTCTCCAGGAACACCATCCGGGTCTCGGCGGTTATGGCGGCGCGAACCGCCTCGGGGTTCGTCGCGTCGACCCAGGAGAAGCGCAGGCCGTAGCGTTCGAGGACCTTGTTGAAGAGGCGGTAGGTGCCGCCGTAGACGTCCTGGGACACGACGACGTGGTCGCCGGCGCTCAAGAGCGTCATGAGGGCCGAGATCGCGGCCATGCCGGAGGCGAAGGCATGCCCGGCGAGGCCGCCTTCGAGCGCCGCCACATTGGCCTCCAGGGCCTGGCGGGTCGGGTTGTCCGCCCGCGCGTACTCATAGCCCTTGTTCTCGCCGATGCCCTCCTGGACGTAGGTCGAGGTCTGGTAGATGGGGACGTTCACCGCTCCGGTCGTGGGGTCCGGCGGCTGGCCAGCATGGATGGCACGGGTGGAAAAACCTAGCTTTCGCGGATCGCCTTTCACTAGAAGTCCTTTCCTTTCCCAAGAACCGTCGCGCTTCGACGTACCGGAGAATAGCGGCCGGAGGTGAAGCGGTCAGTCGCAAATGGGTCACAGGAGGCGGGATCGCCTCGAAAACCCGCAACGGCTTCGTTTCAGCTAGAGGCATTATAGTCTGAGAGCGAACAGTTGTAAACCTGAGTTGTCGACACCGGACACCGACGGCACCGATCGATCGGCGACCGGCGCCCTCTTGGTTAAGATACGGAGTCATGACCGTCCAGGCCGATGCGCCCCATCCGGATTCTCTCTCCCCCCTGCGCTGGAGCCCGTTGGGGCTCGAGCTGCTCGATCAGACCCGCCTGCCTGGCGAGGAGGTCTGGTTCGTCTGCGAGCGCCCCGAGCAGGTGGCCGACGCCATCCGGCGGCTCGCGGTCCGCGGTGCTCCGGCGATCGGGGTGGCGGCGGCGTACGGCCTGGTGCTCGGCCTGCGCAACCTTGGCGAGACCGCCGAGCCGGCCCTCCTCGACTGCCGCTTCGAAGAGGTTCTGGCCCTCCTCGCGGCCACCCGGCCCACGGCGGTCAACCTGCGCTGGGCGCTCGCCCAGGGGCGCCGGGTGTTCGCGGCGAGCCGCGCCGACGGGTCGACCCTCTCGGCCAGCTCGGCGACCGCGGCGCTCCTCGCCTGGGCTCAGGCTCTCCATGCCGAGGACATCGCGATCAACCGCCGCATGGGCGAGCACGGCGCCCGGCTCTTCATCGCCGGCGACCGGGTGCTCACCCACTGCAATGCGGGTGCCCTGGCGACCGCCGGTTATGGCACCGCGCTCGGGGTGATCCAGTCCTCGTTCCGTCAGGGTCGGCTGGGGATGGTCTGGGTGGACGAGACCCGCCCCCTCCTCCAGGGTGCGCGCCTGACCGCCTGGGAGCTCCAGCGCCTGGGCATCCCCTTCCGGCTGGTCACCGATTCGAGCGCCGGGGCGCTCATGGCCCGCGGCCTCGTCGACCGGATCGTCGTCGGGGCCGACCGCATCGCCGCCAACGGCGACACGGCCAACAAGATCGGCACCTACACGGTAGCGGTCCTCGCCGAGCGTCACGGCATCCCGTTCTACATCGCCGCTCCCCTGTCGACGATCGACCGTGACACCCCGACCGGCGCCGAGATCCCCATCGAGGAGCGCGAGGCGAGCGAAGTGACCGAGCTCCTGGGCAATCCCATCGCCCCGGCCGAGTCCGCGGCCCTCAACTTCGCCTTCGACGTCACTCCGCACGGGCTGATCGCCGGCATCATCACCGAGGTGGGAGTCCTGACGCCCCCCTACAGGGAAAGCATCGACAGCGCCTTCGCAGCGCGTGAGAGGGGGGCGGAGTTGTAGGAGCGGGATTCTAGAACGGATGGCAGATTGGTGGAGGCGGTGGGAGTCGAACCCACGTCCGAGAAACGCGTCGAGGAAGTGTTTACGTGCGTTTTCTTCCATTTGAATCTCGCCGTGCGCGCTTCGGAGGAAGGTGCCTCACGCGCCAGCCAGCCCTGCTGTTTGTATCCAGATTCGGCGCAAGGCGCCCGAACCCTTAGGCCCGCTTAAAGTTGCGCCCGGGCAGCAGTGGCGAGCCACGCCCCTGACCGGACGTCACGACCTAGTTCTTAGGCCGCGAGAGCGAAGTTATCGTTCGCAGTTATTCTGTCCGTTTAACGAGCAGACACTCGACACGAAGCTCCCCCACCGCAGTTGTTCCCCGTCGAAACCGGTACGCCCCCATTTGCCAAAGAACCGTGTGCTGCAGCCAGGAGTATAAACCAGGCGGCCCGTCCCGGGATTCCCGCTCAGGGGACGATCGCCGCAGGCTCCTCCTGGCCGGCGCCGGCGGAGATCGCCGAGACCATCTCCAGGAACTCCTCCGGGCCGCTCACCCGCAGCCGCGAGAGGACGAGAAACCAGGCGCCGAGGGCGAGCACGATCCCCAGGGGAGCGAGGTGGAGGAGCGGCGGATAGAGCGGCCAGAGGACGAGGGTGAGGCCGCCCAGCCCGCCGAGGACCAAAAAGGCGATGGGGCCGGGCTGGAGGTTGTACTCACTGCGCTCGACCCGGAGCGAGAGGCGCGAGCCGCCGGGGAGCGGCTCGGCCGCGAGCTCCCCCTCCATCCAGCCCTGGCGGAGACCGGCGGTCACCGGCAGGCGGAGTCGGCGCCCGCCGGTCGCCGGTACGAGCTCGGCGCCCCAGTCGGCGGCGGCCCGGGCTGCCGCCGCCAGGGCCGTCTGCGGCTCGCAGACCAGCTCGATCGCGTGCTCTTCCATCTCTGGGGTCAGGCGTGGGGTCAGGCGGCCTCGACCAGGACTTCGGCGAAGAAGGCCTCGACGGTGGCGAGGAAGCTAGGAACGTCGGGGATCTGCTGGATGCCCTGGCGCAGACGCCTGCCGTTGGGCAGGCCGTGGGTATACCAGCCGGTGAACTTGCGCAGCTTGTGGAGGGCGTACTTGCCGTGCTCGCGCTCGGCCACCATGCGGAAGTGGCTGAGGATGAGATCGCGCCGGTCCTCTAAGGTGGGCTCCGGCGTGGCGCCCGCGGAGAGGCGAGCGGCGATCTGGCGAAAGAGCCAGGGGTTGATGGTGGCGCCGCGGCCCACCATCACGCCGTCGCAACCGGTCTCGGCCATCATCCGCAGGGCGTCCTCGGGGCAGCGGACGTCACCGTTGCCGATCACCGGGATCGCCAGGGTCTCCTTCAAGCGGGCGAGGTGGGTCCAGTCGGCCTCGCCGGAGAACATCTGGCGCGCCGTCCGGGCGTGCATGGCGACCGCGGCGACCCCGTTGGCCTCGCACATCCGACCGAGATCCAGGTAGTTGCGGCGCTTCTCGTCCAGGCCGAGCCGGAACTTGACGGTGAAGGGGATCGAGATCGCCCGGCGCACCGAGCGGACGATCTCCTCGGCGAGATCGAGGTCCCCCATCAGGGCGGCACCGGCGCAGCCCTTGAGCACCTTGTTGGCCGGGCATCCCATGTTGATGTCGCAGATGTCGGCCCCCAGCTGCTCGACGACCCGCGCCGCTTCGGCCATGGTGGCGGCGTCGGAGCCGTAGATCTGGATCGCCAGGGGGCGCTCCTCGTCTGAGAAGTACATCAGCTCGCGGGTGCGGTCGTTCCCCGAGACGATGGCCTTCGAGGAGATGAACTCCATGGTGACCACCCCCACGCCGCCGATCCGCCGCACGATGAGGCGGAAGTCGCGGTCGGTCACCCCGGCCATGGGGGCGAGCCAGAGGGGCGGGTCGACGGGGATGGTTCCGATCTTCACCATGACAGCGGTATTCTAACCCGCCCGGGCGAAGCGCCTATTTCAGGCGCGGACCGAGCGGCCGAGCAGGTAGGTGAGGAGCGCCCCCAGGGCCGCCCACTGGAGGCCGCCCAGGAGCACGCTCGCGGCGAGGAGTGTGCCGCCGGTCCGCTGGACGAAGGCGAGCGAGGTGGGAAAATCCATCCAGGCGAGGATGTTCCCGCGCCCGAACCGGCCCCAGGTCGACCAGGCGAGGAGGGCGATCGCGGCGTGCAGGCAGAAGGCCAGGACGGCGGTGTGGCGCACCGCCCGCCGCATGGGAGCGCTCAAGAGCAGCCTCGGGGTTGCATCCTGCCAAGCATACCTCGGGGCCAACCCGCCCCGCGGGATATCATCCGCCCCGTGGCCACCTATAACGAAGGTTCCGGCGAAAGGAATCCCATGACCCGGATGGCGTCCGGCCCATCCCCAACGCTCGCCAGCCGGCCTGACCTGTCCGCGACCCTGGCCGTCGACCTGGCGGCGCTCGGGCTGCTGCCGCCCCTGCCTTCCGCCTACCTCGCCGGGCGCGATCTCGACCTGCTCGCCCCGCTGCGTTTCCTCTCTCCAGGGGAGCTGCCAGCGACTCCCGCGGCTCCCGCGACTCCGATGCCTGACGGCCGCCGTGAGCTCGCCCAGGCCCTGGGGATCGCCAATCGTGGCTACGGTCACCCCGCGGCGGACGAGCTGGCGCGCCGGCTCGCCGATCCGGCCACCCGGGTCGTCGTCACGGGCCAGCAGCCGGGGCTCTTCGGGGGACCGCTCTACGCCTTTTCGAAGATGGTCGCCGCGGCACGCTGGGCGGCGGCGCTCGAGGCGGCCGGGGAGCCGGCGGTCGCCGTCTTCTGGGTGGCCACCGAGGATCACGACTATGCCGAGGTCGCCTCGACCGCGGTCCTCACCTCCGAGGGGCCGCGCGCCTTCGACCTGGGACCCGATCCCGAGCCCCTCGTGCCGGTGGGGATGCGGACCCTCGGGCCCGAGGTCGCCCGGGTACTGGAAGCCCTGGCCGCGGCGTTCCCCGGCGAGCTCCATGCCGAATGGTTCGCCATCCTCGGGCGCTGGTACCGCCCCGACGCCCGCTTCGGCGAGGCCTTCTGCCGCCTGCTCGCCCACCTGCTCGGTCCGCGATGTCCCCTCCTCCTGGATGCCATGCACCCGGCGCTCAAGGCGGCGGAGCGCCCGTTCTTGCGGCGGCTGGTCGAACGCCGGCACGAGGTCGAGGCCGCTTCGGCGGCGCGGGACGCCGAGATCGAGCGCCGGGGTTACCCTCTCCAGGTGAGCCCGCAGCGCGGTCTTAGCCCCCTCTTCCTCTTTCAGCGCGGCCAGCGGCGGCGGATCGAGTGGCGGGGCGACGACGGGTTCGCCCTCCGCGGCAGTCACGAGGGGGGAGGCTCGGTCGCCGAGCTGCTGCGTACGATCGACGAGAACCCCGGGGTCATCTCGCCCGGGGTGCTCGCCCGGCCGGCGCTCCAGGACGCCGTCCTCGGCACCTGTCTCCAGGTGCTCGGCCCGGGCGAGGTCTCCTACATGGCGCAGGTGGCACCCGTCTACCCTCTGCTCGACGTGCCCGCGCCGACCGTCGCTCTCCGCCCCCAGGCGATCGTTCTGGAGGCGAAGCAGATCGCGCGCCTGGCGGAGTCCGGCCTGACCCTCAGCGACCTCCTCGGTTCCCGCCAGGAGTTGGACCGGGCGCGCGGCACCCGGGCCGGCGGCGACTTCGTGGCGCCGGTACGCCAGGAGATCGAGGCCGCGTTCGCCACCCTTCGCGGCCCGGCCCTGGGGCTCGACCCTGACCTCGCGCGCCCTTGGGAGAAGACGCGAGAGCAGATCCTCCGCGCCCTGGATCTCTTCGCCGACAAGGCGATCGCCACCGCTGCCCGGCGCGACGAGGTGGCGAGCCGCCGGGTCGAGCAGCTCCGTGATGCCTGCCTGCCCTTCGGCAAGCTCCAGGAGCGAGCGATCTCGACCGCCTACTTCGGCGACCGCTTCGGGCCCCGCCTCGCCGAGAGCTTCTGGGAGCAGATGGAGCTCGATCCGGTCCACCTGCAAGTGATCTCGCCAGACCGGAAGGAGGGGGTATGAAGCTCGACGTCCTCGCGATTGGGGCCCATCCGGACGACGTCGAGCTGGGGTGCGGTGGCACGGTCGCCCTCCTCGCGCGCCAGGGGCGCCGGGTCGGCATCCTCCACCTCACCCGGGGGGAGCGCGGCACCCGCGGTACCGCCGAGGAGCGCCTGGCCGAGGCCGAGCGGGCCGCCTTAGAGCTGGGCGCCGTCGACCTCGCCTTTTTAGACGCTGGCGACGGCGGCCTGCGCACCGGCCCCGCCGAGGAGGATGCCCTGATCGAGGTGCTGCGGACCTGGCGCCCGGAGCTGGTCCTGGGGCCCTCTCCCAGCGACCGCCATCCCGACCACGGCCGCGCCCACCGCCTGGTCGAGGCCGCCTGCTTCTACTCCGGCCTGGCGAACCGCGGGAAAGGTCCTGAGGCGCCCGAAGCTCATCGGCCGGCGGCCTACTTCTCGTACATGCAGCACGACCCCTTCGAGCCCAGCTTCGTCGTCGACGTCACGTCGACCTGGGAGGCCAAGCGCCAGGCCCTCCGCGCCTACCGGAGCCAGCTTTACCAGCCAGGCGACCAGCCGGACGAGCGGCGCCCGAGCCGGTGACCAAGGTGTCGACGGAGGAGTTTTCGCTGATGATCGAGGGGCGGGCCCGCCACTTCGGATCGTTGATCGGCGCCACCTTCGGCGAGCCGTTCTGGAACCGCCTGCCGCTCGCCGTCTCCGATCCCTTTCTGCTTCTTCCCGGGGGGGTGCGATGAAGATCGGCATCAGCTGCTATCCGACCTACGGCGGTTCCGGGATCGTGGCGACCGAACTCGCCATGGCTTTGGCCGAGCAGGGCGACGAGGTGCACGTCATCAGCTACGCCCTGCCCTCGCGGCTCACCTTCGTCACCCCGAAGCTCTTCTTCCACGAGGTGATCGTCCCCCGCTACCCGCTCTTCGAGTACCCGCCGTACCCGCTCGCCCTGGCAACCAAGATGGTCGAGGTCGCCCGCCACAGCGGTCTCGACGTCCTCCACGTCCACTACGCCATTCCCAACGCGGTTTCGGCGGTCCTGGCGCGCCAGATCCTCACTCCCCAGCCGCTCCCCGTGGTCACCACCCTCCACGGCACCGACGTCACCCTGGTGGGCAACGACCCGAGCTATCTCGAAACCACCCGCTACGGGATCGTCGAGAGCGACGCCGTGACCGCGGTTTCGGAGTCGCTCCGCCAGACGACCATCGAGCAGCTCGGGGTGTCGAGCCGGATCGACGTCGTCCCCAACTTCATCGACCCCGAACGCTTCGAGCGGGCCAGGAACCTGCCCGGCGCCCGCCGCTGGGCGGGGTCCGGCGAGCGCGTCCTCGTCCACATCTCGAACTTCCGGCCGGTCAAGCGGGTGCTCGACGTGGTGGCGATCTTCGAGCAGGTCCACCGCACGGTGCCGAGCCGGCTGCTGATGGTGGGCGACGGCCCCGAGCGACCGAAGGTCGAGCAGTACTGCCGCGAGCACGGGATCTGCAACGCCATCACCTTCGTGGGGAGCCTGCCGCTCATCGAGGAGGTGCTGGTGGGGGCGGATCTCTTCCTCCTCCCCTCGGAGTCCGAGTCGTTCGGCCTGTCGGCCCTGGAGGCCATGGCCTGCGAGGTGCCGGTCATCGCGACGACGGTCGGCGGGCTGCCCGAGGTCGTCACCGATGGCGAGACCGGTTACCTGCTGCCGGTGGGGGATGTGGCGGGGATGGCGGCCGCCGCGGTCAAGCTCCTGGGCGACGAGGACCTGCGGCAGCAGTTCGGTGTTGCCAGCCGGCGCCGTGCGGTCGAGGTTTTCAGCCAGGCAGCGGTCGTCGCCCGCTACCGCGAGATCTACGAGCGGGTGGTTGTCGGCCGGTGAGGTGGAGCTCGCTGCCGAGGAGTACGGTGGAGAGGTCCGCCTGGTGTTCGGGGTTCGCGGGGAGCGCGAGGCTGCCCTCCTCGAATCTCTGGCCGAACTGGGCGCAAACGTCATCCAGCTGTAACTTTATTCTCTAAAATCAGCCCCTTTGTTGTGCGGCTCGGCGAGCTTGGATACACTGCTCGCCGAGGCCAGAATTTTGCATCCAAAGGAGAGGTTTCGCGATGAGTGAACCGACAGCACCCTCTTATCCGCCGCCGCCACCGCCGAGCTACACGCCGCCGCCCCCCGCCGGTACGAGCTCCAATCGCACCCTGATGCTCGTCCTGGCCTATCTCGGATTCCTCGCGGTCATCCCTCTGGTGGCCGAGAAGAACGACCGGGAAGTGCAGTGGCATGCCAAGAACGGCCTCGTCCTTTTCGTCGCCGAGCTCGCCGTGATGGTCGTTCTCGCAATGAGTCACCTCATCCCCGGCGTCGGCTGTCTGGCGTCGCTCATGTTTCCCCTTTTCGGCCTGGTGTTCACCGTCATCGCCATCCTCGGGATCTACAAGGCCGTCAACGGACAGCGCCTCGTCATCCCCGTCCTGAGCGATTTCGCCGACCGGTTCTGATCGATCGCCGGAAGGGTGGGTACGGCGGGGCCGCCGTCGGCTCCGCCACCCGCCAACCGGTTCTATTCAGAAAGAGAGGTCTGCGATGAGTGAGCCCCTGGTGCCACCGATCCCGCCACCTCCTGCGGTCTACCCTCCTCCTCTTCCTCCCGGACCGCCCCCCGGCGGTCCCACGGTACGCATCGGCGATTGGCTGAACGAGGCCTGGGCCATCCTCCAGCCGAACTGGGTGGAGTACATCCTGGCGGTCCTCGTCTTCGAGCTGGTCGTCTTCGTCGGGATCTTCGCCTGTCTGCTGCCGGGGATCATCCTGGCCGGTCCGATGCTGGGCGGCCTCCACATCTATCTCGCCAAGCGCCTCCTTGGCCTCCCCGCCGAGGTGGGCGATGTCTTCAAGGGCTTCCGCCGCTTCTGGGATACGTTCCTGCTCGGACTGGCCCTCGCCCTGCCGCCGATCCTCATCTTCGCGCTCTTTGCCATCCCCCACATCCTGGCCCGGATCGGCATGGAGCAGGGCGGACCCTTGAGCGGGGTGGCGAGCGCGGTGGCGGGCATCAGCGGCTGCATCACCTGCGTCGGCCTGCCCCTGTTCTGGCTGATCTACCCGGTCGTCGTGGGCACCCTGGTCGTCTTCGCCCTGCCGCTCGTCCTCTTCCGGCAGATGAGCGCCATGGAGGCCCTGAGGCGGAGCGTCGAGATCGTCAAGCCGCAGTTCGCGGGCTTTCTGGTTCTGCTCCTCGTCCATATGCTGATCGTCTGGGCAGCCTCGGCCGCCGGCGGCCTCCTGCTGTGCGTGGGCTCGCTGGTCTCGACGCCGCTCGCTCTGTCGCTCATCTACACCATGCAGCTCCTGGCCTACCGGGACTACGTCGGCCTCACCCCGGCCGACCTCGCGCCCTATGCCGACTGAGGTGGAGGCCGGAGCGATGAAGGGGCGGAGCCGGGAATCGTCGGCGGTGACCTGGGCCCTGGCGGGGGTGCTGGGGGTGGCCGCCCTCGCCCTCCTCCACGCCTGGACACCCTCAGACGACATCCGGTACTCGCTCTGTCTCTCGCGCCGGCTGGGTCTGCCCTGCCCCGGCTGTGGAATGACCCGAGCGCTCGCCCATCTCGCCAAAGGGGAATGGCGGGCGGCGCTCTCGGCCCACCCCTTCGCACCGGTGCTCGCCGCCGAGGTCATGATCGGGTGGCTCGCCTGGGGTATCTCCGGTGTCTCTGGAATCGCTGGCCGGCGGCTGTCACAGCGAATCTGGCCGGCGGGGCTCACCCCGGCCCTGCTCGCCAACTTTGCGCTTTTGGTTGCCCTCTGGGTGGGGCGCCTCGCGGCCGGCACTTTGCCCCGGTGAGCCGGGTCCGCTAGGCTCTCGGCATGAGGTCCTGGATCCGCCGCCACGGGCGCCTGACCACCACCGCCCTCGTCCTGCTCCTCCTGCTGTCCGCCCTGGACCTGTCCCGGCCGCCCCGGGTGCAGTGGACGGCCCGGGGGTTGCTCGTGGCGATTCATCTCTATCAGGCGACCCTGTCGCCGCATCTGGGGGAGTTGGGGGTGCGCTGCCGCTTCATTCCCACCTGCAGCCACTACGGCGAGGGGGCGATCCGCAAGTACGGGGCCCTGGTGGGCACGGCCAGGACCGCCTGGCGGATCGCCCGCTGCGGGCCCTGGACCCCGCTCGGCACCTACGATCCGCCGTAGCCGTTGTCCGAAAGGGCCCGGAGTTGGGGAGGTTGACAAATTTCTTCCCCATGCCATGCTCATTCGACTGTCTAGGAGAGAATGGGTGGAGGACCGCGTGGACGCCGATCGTATCGACTATCAGAAGCTGCTCCAGGAGGCATTGCGGGAGGCCCTGCGCGGGGCGGTGCACCGGGTCCTCTCCCAGGTGGCGGAGGAAGGACTGCCGGGAGAGCACTTCTTCTACATCGGATTCCGCACCGACCGTCCGGGGGTCGAGGTCCCCCGCTTTCTCCGCGACCAGTATCCGGAGGAGATGACGATCGTCCTCCAGAACCAGTACTGGGACCTGGAGGTCGAGGAGGAGAGCTTCGCCGTGACCCTCACTTTCGGCGGCGCTCGCCAGCGGCTGACCATCCCGTTCCACGCGCTGACCGCCTTCGCCGACCCCTCGGCCGAGTTCGGGCTCCGCTTCGACGGCGGGCTCGAGGGCGTTCCCACCCTCGGGACCGCCGCCCCCTCTCCCCCGGAACCGGAGAAGCGGCCGCAGCCGCCGGCCGGCCGGAGTGGGGACGTCGTCGTCCCCTTCGACCCTTCCCGCCGCAAATAGCGTCCTGTCTTCAGGGCATCGCCGTCCTGGCGCGGAGGACGGCCGGCGGCTACGGGTCGGCGAGCCGACCAGCCCCCGCTGCATCACATCCTGGCATTCCCATTGCTCCTACCGTGTTGTAGTCGCTTGACGCTCGTATGACTTCCGAGGGCAAGAACATGAAGATCCAACTCCGCAATCTCCCGGCCCTGTTCTGCACCCTGGCGCTCGCCACCGTTGGCTGTCAGAGGACCGGATTGCAGTCGACCGAGTCGACGGCCCGGACGACCGAGCCGCGCGTCGCCCAGGTGACCCCGCCAGCGCCCCCGCCGGCCGCCACTCCGCCAGCTGTTCCCTCTCAGGCGGCGACGGGCAGCGAGCCGTATGTGCTGGAGGAGCCGGGCCGGCCGTCCTCCCCTCCCGCCGCTGCCGAGCCTCGCGATGTCGAGCAGCCGCCGCGCGCGGTGGTGCCGCCGGCCCGACCGGCCCCGGCGCAGCCGCGCGCGGAGCCGAAACCGGATCGCGAGCGGCGCCTCGACAGCCGGGAGCGGCGCCTGACCCAGCGGCAGGCCGCGCTCGACGCGCGGGAACGGCAGTTGCGGCAGCAGGAGGCACAGCAGCCCGCTCCATCCGCTCCCACCGCGCCGCTGGCCGGAGAAGCCGAGGAGCCTGCCGCCGGCCAGCCGGCAGAGAGCGCACCGGTTCCCGCGGCCGCTCCCGAAGCGCAGCGGCCGGAACCGGCGATGGTCTCCGCCGGGACGAAGCTCGACATCCGGTTCAACCGGTCGCTGTCGAGCGAGACCAGCACGGCGGGAGAGATCTTCAGGGCGCGGATCGATCAGGACATCTATGCCGGCGACCGGCTGGCCATCCCGGCCGGCAGCGAGGTCGTCGGCGAGGTGACCCAGGCAGGGCCGCAGAAGAAGATCGGTGGCAAGGCGGTTCTCGGCCTGCGCTTCACCGATCTCGTTCTGCCCTCGGGAGAGACGGTCCCGCTCAAGGCCTCCTTCCAGCAGGAGGGCCAGAGCAAGAGCGGTCGGGACGCCGCGACGATCGGCGGCGTGGCCGCGGGCGGCGCTATCCTCGGGCGCATCCTGAGCAAGGGGGGTGGCAAGGGGACGGTGCTCGGCGCCCTCCTCGGTGCCGTGGCCGGCTCCGCGATCGCTGCGCGGAACCCTGGCGATGCGGTTGTGATCCCGGAGGGCTCGGTGATCGGGATCGTCTTGGACCGCCCGGTCGAGATCCAAGGCCGGCGTTAGTTTAGAGTCCTGGTTTGAGCTTGCGGCCTGCTCCTTCGGGCGCTCCGTGCAGCCAGTCGCAGGGTCCTTAAGCTCAAACCGGGACTCTAGGGAGCAGTCCGGCCATGCCGGGCGAGCTCCAGTCGATCGCGCACCTCGACGTTCTCTCCGACCCAGGCGATACATCCGGCCGCGACCAGCTCCCGGAGCACCGGTTCGATCCGCTCCTCGGTAGCGCCCGCCATTGCGGCGAGAGCGGCGGCGTCGAGCCGCAAGGGGATTCGCACGCTCCCCTCCCCTCCCGGGCAGCCGTAGCGGTCCGCCAACGCGGTGAGCTGGCGGGCCACCCGGCAGTGGAGGTCGGGCAGGCTCCGCGCCTGGATCTGCTCGTTGGCGAAGCGCAGCCGGCTCGCCAACAGACGGACCAGGTTGTAGGAGAGCGGTGGCATCCGCTGCAGACAGGAGTGGAAGGTGGCGCGGTCCATGACGAGGAGCCGGGAGGGCTCGGTGGTCATCGCGCTCGCCGACCGCCCGTCCGCTCGGCTGTCGCTCTCGAGCAGGCTCATCTCGCCCACCGTGTCGCCCGGCCCGAGAAAGGCGAGGACGACCTCTCTCCCATCGGGCTGCTCGACGAAGACCTTGACCGTACCGGCGAGGATCACATAGACCGCCTCCCCCGGTTGATCGGCGGCGAGGAAGCGGCTGCCGGCCGGGAGGTCGGTGCTCTGGAGCAGCCGGTTGAGCTGGGCGAGCTGCGCCAGGCCAAGACCCTGGAAGAGGCGGACCTGGCGAAGGAGGTTGGGGTCCTCGACGGCGGTCATCGGCGATCAGGCGCTCGCTTCAAAGCCGGAGCACGGCCGCGAGCGCCTCCACCCCCCGCTCTACGACGTCCGGCGGCGCCGCGGTGAAACAGAGCCGGACATGGGTGGGATAGGGGCCGAAGCTCGGCCCGGGGGCGACGAAGAGCCCGCGATCGACAAAGTCCGCCAGCAGCCCTTCCAGGCCCCGTTCGTCCAGCCGGTCGGCGACATCCAGGAAGAGGAAGGTGCTCCCCTGCGGTGGGGGCACCCCGAGGCGCCGTGCCGCCTGCTGCCCGGCGGTCCAGTAGGACTCTTTGGCCCGGGCGATCCACTCTTTCCCCGGACCGGCGAGCACCGCCACCGCCGCGAGCTGGGCGGCGGTCGGCGTGCTGTAGAAGCTGTGGGTGCTCACCTTGCGCAGCTCCCCCATGACTGCTTTCGGGCCGACGACGTGCCCGCAGCGGTTCCCCGCCATGCCGTAGGCCTTCGAGAAGGAGTGGGCGGCGAAGGTGCGCTCGGGGGCGAGCGGCAGGCCGTAGGTGTGCTCCCCTGAGTAGAGGTAGTCCTCGTAGACCTCGTCGGCGATCAGCCAGAGGTCCTCCCGGCGGGCCCAGTCGACGAGCGCTTCCAGCCAGGGGCGCGGGATCACCTGGCCGGAGGGGTTGTTGGGAGTGTTGAAGTAGAGCGCGGCGGTGCGCGCGGTCAGCCGCTCGCGGACCGCCGCGACCGCCGTCTCGGGCGAGTCGACCCGGCCGAAGAAGGGGACGGGAACCGGAACGCCGTGAAAGGAGCGGACGATCCCGGAGATCAGCGGCCAGTAGGGAGCGAGGATCAGCACCTCGTCGCCGGGTTCCAGGATGGCCCCGGCGACCGCCCCCAGGGCGCCGGTGGCCCCCGTCGCCACCAGGACGTTCTCGCGCTCGACCGGCACGCCGGTGGTCTGGCGCGTTCGCTCGACCAGGGCGTCGAGCAGAGCGGGAAGCCCCTGCGGCGGTGCGTAGCGGTGCATGCCCGGGTGCTCGGCGACCCGCAGGTCCTCCATCCGGCAACCCGGAGCGGGCTCCATCCAGGTGTCCCCGACGTGGAGGGGATAGATCTCTCCGGCGTAAGTGGCGAGCCGGTGCGCCAGCGCCGTGTAGACCGATCCCGGGATGCCGGCGACGGAAGGGGAGACCTGGGGGTGGCGGGGCATGAATGGGTACTCTCGTCGGGCGACCGGCGTCCATCCTACCGCACGGTCCGGTCGCCCGTCCTCGAAACCAACCAGAAGGTACTGGGTCATTTTGAGCTGCGGGCGGCCTCCTTCGGGCGCTTCGCGCAGCCAGTCGTCCGTCCGCGGATTCAAACTGACCCAGTACCAACCCTGGGCTCTACCTGGCGCGGCTACCAGGCGAGGATCAGCCCGGCGCTCCCCTCTCCCTGATAGAGGGCCTCGTTGGTCGAGTTGTTGCTGCGGTGGCCGCCGGAGTTGATTCCGGTGTCGATGTTCGCCCAGTAGCCCCGGGCCTCGAAGCGCAACCCGACATTGCGGTTGAAGAAGACCTTGACGCCGCCCATGATTGACCCCGCGAAGCGGTCCTGAGACTCGAAGCTCGTGAACTTCGGCTCGATGTGGGCGATGCCGAGCGACGCGCCGAGGTAGGGGGTCACCTGGCCGCGACCCCAGTTGTAGAGGAGGCCGGCCTGGTAGTAGCTCACATCGACATCGCCGAGGTTGGTCGAAGGGGAGAAGAGGCCGTGGTCGAGGCGAAACGAGGTGCTCTGGCGATTGGCCAGCAGCTCGAACTGCCAGCGGTAGCCGATGGGGATGTCGAACGTCACCCCGTAGGCGCCACCCTCTTTGACCTTGAGATCGCGGCTCTCTCTAAAGCCGTTGTCGTCGAAGGCGGTGACGCTGCCGCTAAAGCGGTAGCTGGCGGTGGGAGTGATCTCGAAGCCCCTGCCCTGGGCGAAGGCGGCCCCGGGCATGAGGAGGAGGAGGAGGAGGAAGGCGAAGAGCAGTCTACGCATGAGGTTCTCCTTGATGGACACCCGGCGGATCGTCGGGCCGGGCGTTGAAAAGTTACCATCTCCGGCGAGTGCTACCATCGAGACATGGAGCAACCCACCCTGACCGAAGTGCGGCGGCAGCCCGACGGGCGGCATCTGCGTCTCACCTGGAGCGATGGCCACGCCGCCGAGTATGAGCACGACTACCTGCGCGGCTTCTGCCCGTGCGCCGGCTGCCAGGGGCATTCGGGGCTCAAGATCCGGTTTCTGCCCCCGCCACAGCCGGTTACTCCTGCAACCATCAAGCCCGTGGGCAACTACGCCATTTCGATCCTCTGGTCGGACGGCCACGGCACCGGCATCTACCGCTTCGACTTCCTGCGCCAGATCTGCCCCTGCGAGAAGTGCGGCGGCGCCCCCGAGTTCGTCGAGGTTTAGAGCTCTCCCGCCTCCCATCGCGCCAGCTCCTCGGGGGTGTTGAGGTTGAAGAACATCCGCTCCGGGTCGCCAAAGCGGGCGAGGAGCTCGCTCCCCAGGTAGCGGACTGAGAGGCCCGGCGCCTCCGTCAGGCGCTGGGGGGCCAGGCTGCCGGCGGCGACCAGGACCTCCAGGGCGGCGAGGGCGGGCGGGCGGTAGAGCGCTGAGAGGGGCTCGACCCGGCCGCGCCAGCGCGGCACCACCCAATCGAAGCCCGAGGGGCGGGCGAGCTCGGCGAGGAGCGCCTCCGGCACCTCCGGCAGATCGCAGGCGAGGACGAGGAGCGAGCGGCCGGGGTAGGCGAGCGCCGCTCCCAGGATACCCGCGGCGGGACCGCTCCCGGGGCCGTCGCCGATCGACCGCAACTCGGGGACGAGGCCGCGGCCACGGTCGGCGAGGACCACCTCCGGGCAGACCGCGGCGAGGCGGAGCGCGGCGCGACCGGGGAGGCTCCCGCCGGGCGCCGGGAGAGTCGCCTTGTCCCGCCCCATGCGGCGGGACTCACCGCCGGCGAGGACGATCCCGACCGGACCGGGCGGAGCTTCCTGCCGTGCTACCATCGCGTATCCAATTCAATGGCCAAGAGGAGACCCTTTCATGAGCCTTTCCATCCCCGTGTTCATACTCGCCCTGGCGGCGGCCGGTGCGGCCGGCGGGAGCCCACCCCAGGCCCACCCGCACGTGACGTTCGACACTTCGATGGGCAAGATCGTCCTCGAGCTCTACCCCGACAAGGCCCCGAAGACGGTCGCCAATTTCCTCGCCTACGTAAAAGCGCACCACTACGACGGCACCATCTTCCACCGGGTCATCCCCAACTTCATGGTCCAGGGCGGCGGCTTCACCGCCGACATGCAGGAGAAGCCGACCAAGGCCACGGTCAAGAACGAGTCGAACAACGGCCTGTCGAACGAGCGCGGCACGATCTCCATGGCGCGCACGTCGGACCCGGACAGCGCGAGCGCCCAGTTCTTCATCAGCGTCAAGGATAACAAGAGCAGCCTCGACTACCGCGGTCCGGGAACGGGTTACGCGGTCTTCGGCAAGGTGATCGAGGGCATGGACGTGGTCGACAAGATCGTCGGCGTCCCGACGACCACCAAGGGACCTTACGGAGACGTCCCCATCACGCCGATCAAGATCGTCAAGGCCACCGCGAGCAGCGGCAAGTAGCCCGTCGTCCCGTCGGCAATCGTCCGCTCGATCCAGCGTCCTTCCGCCTCGGCGGGAGGACGTTTATTTTTTAGTGCTCTTGCGGATCTGCGCCAGGCAGGACCAGAGCACGTCGAGCTGATCTCTGCCATGCGGCAGGTCGCGGTCGCGCCAGAGGTCGCGGGCGCCGACCAGGAGGTCGTTCCAGTCGACCTTGTGGTTGTGCTCGTAGATCCGGCGGATCGCCGCGAAGAGGTCGGCGACCGTCCAGATCGCCGGCCGGCGGCCGGCCAGCTCCCGCCAGGCGAGGCGCAGCGGAGCGAGGCGGCGGCGCGACAGCTCCTGGTTCTTGTACCGCACCCGGAGGGCCCCCACCTCGGGCAGGCGGTCGAACTCCAGGTCGCTCGGCACGGTGCGGTCGGAGATCACCTGCCAGTGCTGGGGGACCAGCTCCTCCTTGCGCACCTGCATGATGAGGGCATCGAAGCGTGCCACGTTCAAGCCCTCGAAGAGAACCCCGATCAGCGGGTTGTCGACACCCTCGATCCACTCCGCGATGTCCTCTTGCGTGGGGAGAGCGCGGGCCGGTGCCGCGGGGGCGGCAGGGGCGGCTGGTTTCGCGGCTGTGGCCGCCGGGGCTGCCGGGGTCGCCGCGGCTGCTGGCGGCGGAGTCGGCGGAGTGGGCCTGGGCGGCGCCGCGGTCGGTGCTTCCGGGGTGAAGGTGGGCTCGACGGGTTCGCTCATGGCGCAAGTCTAACCGGTTTCGCCGTCCTGGCCGCAAGCATCGCAAGTGCCGCCAGCGCTGCTACCATCGGCGGCGTGATCGAGGGCCGCGCCACTCCCGAGGGGACCGACCGCTTCCGCCGCCGCTTCCCGCAGCTCGACGGGGCCGGTCACTTCAGGAGTGCCTGCGGCCTGTGGCTCTCCTCGATCGGCCTCGGCACCTCCCAGGGGGCGCTCGACGAGGCGGCCGACTTGGGGTACGAGGCGGCGGTCCGCCGCGCCCTCACCCTCGGCTGCAACGTCTTCGACACCGCCATCAGCTACCGGGAGGAGCGGAGCGAGCGGGCTCTCGGACGGGCGCTCGCCCAGGCTTTCGCGGACGGCCTCGCCGCTCGCGACGAGGTCTTCGTGGTGACCAAGGGCGGGCTCAAGGACGAAACCTTCGCCGCGGAGCTGGCGCCCAGCCGCACCAACCTCGGCCTCCAGACGATCGACCTCTATTTCCTCCACAACCCCGAAACCCGGCTTGCCGAGCTCCCCCAGCCGGATTTCGAGGCGCGCTTAGCGGCCGCCTTCGCGGCTCTCGAAGCGGCCGCCAACCGGGGCGAGATCGGCATCTACGGGGTGGCGACCTGGGACGGCCTGCGGGTCTCGCCCTACGCTCCCGGGCACCTGAGCCTCGCCCGGCTGGCCGCACTTTCCGGCCCGCGCTTCCGGGCGATCGAGCTGCCGCTCAACGCCGCCATGCCCGAGGCCCTGGTGGTCCCCACCCAGGAGCTCGACGGGGTGAGCGTCCCCGCTCTCGCCGCGGCGCGCAAGCTCGGCCTCGCCGTCCTCACCTCCGGCTCGATCCAGAAGCGCCTCGGCTACCCCCTGCCGCCGGAGATCGCCGCGGTCTTCCCCGATCTCGCGACCGACGCCCAGCGGGCCCTCCAGTTCACCCGCTCCGCTCCCGGGGTCGCCGTCGCCCTGGTGGGGATGGGCCGGGCGGCCCATGTGGAGGAGAACCTGGCCGTGGCGGCCGTCCCCAAAGCCGGCCTCGAAACCTTCCAGCGGATCTTCGGCGGGGGATGATCCCACCCCCCAGAATCAGCCGCGGAGCACGTTCTTGGCCTGCAGCCCCTTGGGGCCGGGGACGACCTCGAAGGTCACCTTCTCCGCCTGGTTCAAAGTCCTGAAGCCTTCCGAAACGATCGCGGTGTGATGGACGAAGATGTCCTCCCCGCCCTCCTCGGCCTGGATGAAGCCGTAGCCCTTGGCGTTGTTGAACCACTTGACCGTTCCCTGCTGCGTCATCCTGCTACTCCTTTCCTAAATCACGGGCCACCGATACCGAGGCCCGGGGTAAAGCACGGAGTGATTCAGTCGGGTCGTGACGGTACAGGTCGTCCTACTCGGAGCGCCGTCGGACCTTCCAGGTGCGTCTCAGAAATTTTTCAGATGGTTGCACCAATCGGTCCGGAAATCAAGACCGGGCGCACTCCACCCCGGGCCCCCTCGGCGGCTGCCGAGGGCGGGGAAGAGCTTCTAAAATCCAGGGGAAGATCTAGGAGGGAGCTTCGATACGACCAGCTATTACGACTAACTAAGGGAATGGTGCCGAAGACCGGACTCGAACCGGCACGGGTTGCCCCACACGCCCCTCAAACGTGCGCGTCTACCAATTCCGCCACTTCGGCTAAAGAACATCCCGGACCCAGAAGGCCCGGTTGGGGCGCTGATTCTAGCAGGCCCGGTGCACCCTGTCTCCCCCCAGGTTTGAAGCCGCCGTTCAGTGCGCCGGCGGGGTCGGCTGAGCCGGGGCCGGAGCCGCCGGTTTCGCCGGCTGCGGAGCGGTCGCCGGGGTCGGGGCCGGCACGCCGGGAGCCGGCTTGGTGGTCGCCGGCACCGGAGCGGCTGCCGGAGGGGGTACCGCGGCCGTCGTCTTACCCTTGGCGCGGCCGACGCCGCTGACCACCGAGGAGCCGCCCGTGCCCTGGAAGACGCCGATCGAGATCGTGGTCAGGATAAAGACGACGAACGAGGCTACGGTCAGCTTGTGCAGGAGAGTTGTGGCGCTCCTGGCGCCGAAGGCGGTCTGGGTGCTGCCGCCGCCGAAGACCGAGAGGTCCGCACCTTTGCCCTGCTGCAGGAGGACGACGAGGATGAGGAAGATGCAGACCAGGATGTGCACTGAGTACAACAGATATTGCAGGTAAACCACGGTATCAGAACCTCCGAAGAGTGGACTCTAGACAGTCGGCAGCCATCAGGCGCAAACGGTGATGATACCCAAGAATCGCTCCGGGTCAAGGCTTGCCCCGCCGACGAGGAAGCCGTCGATGTTCGGTTGGGCGATCAGGCTGCCGGCGTTTTCGGGGGTACAGGAGCCGCCGTAGAGGATCGGTATCGCCTCCGCCGCCTCGCGGCCGAGGCTCTCGGCCAGGGCCTGGCGGATGTAGGCGTGCGCCTCGGCGGCGATCCCGGGGGTCGCCGTTTCGCCGGTGCCGATCGCCCAAACCGGCTCGTAGGCGACGGCGAAGCGCTCGGGCGGCGACGCCAAGAGAGCGCCGAGCTGGCGGTCGAGCACCGTCCAGGTCGCGCCGCTCTGCCGCTCCTCCCCGGTCTCCCCGATGCAGAGCATGGGGACCATGTGGTGATGGGCCGCGGCGGCGACCTTCGCCGCCACCAGGATGTCGTCCTCGCCGTGGTCTCGGCGCCGCTCGCTGTGGCCGCAGAGGGCCCAGGAGCAGCCGGCGTCGCGCAGCTGGGCGGCCGAGACGTCCCCGGTGTGGGCCCCCTTCTCCGCCGGATGGAGATCCTGGGCCCCCACCGCGAGGTCGGTCTCGGCGAGCTCGGCGACGACGGCGGGGATCAGCGGGTAGGAGGGGAAGACCACCGTCCGCACCGGCGAGGTGTGGGAGACGCGGCGCAGAGTGCGGCACCAGGCGAGAGCCTCGGCGCGGAGGAGGTGCATTTTCCAGTTGGCGGCGATCAGCCGCCGCTTGCGGCGCTCGGGGCTCACCGGCGGCGCTCCAGGGCGGCGACCCCGGGGAGGGTCTTGCCGGCGAGGAATTCGAGCGCCGCCCCGCCGCCGGTCGAGACGTGGCCGATCCGGCCGGCCACCCCCGCCTGCTTGGCCGCGGCCACCGTCTCGCCGCCGCCCAGAACCGAGAACCCCGGGCAGTGGGCCAGGGCCTCGGCCAGGGCGCGGGTGCCGGCGTCGAAGGGGGGCTTCTCGAACACCCCCATGGGGCCGTTCCAGAAGAGCGTGCGGGCCCGGCCGATCGCCGCCGCGAAAGCTTCCCGGGTGGCCGGGCCGACGTCGACCGCCTTCATCCCGGCGGGCACCCGGTCGGCGGGGACGGTCTCGATCCGCTGCGGGGCCGCGAGGTCGTCGGTCACCACGAGGTCGGTGGGGAGGATCACCTCGAGGCCGCGCGCCTTCGCCCGGGCGAGGATCTCGCGGGCGACGTCCAGCCGCTCGGTCTCGACCAGCGAGGCGGCGAGGTCGTGCCCCTGGGCGGCGAGGAAGGTGTTGGCCATCCCGCCTCCCACGAGGAGCAGATCGAGCCGCGGCAGGAGGTTCTCCAGGGTGTCGATCTTGCCCTCGATCTTCGCCCCCCCGAGGATGGCGGCGAAGGGGCGCTCGGGCTCGCCGAGGAGCCGGGAGAGGGCCGTCACCTCGCGCACCAGGAGCCGGCCGGCCGCCTTCCGCGGCAGCCGCTCGGGCACCCCGACGACCGAGGCGTGGGCGCGGTGGGCGCTGCCGAAGGCGTCGTCGACGTAGACCTCGGCGAGGGCGGCGAGCTGGTCGGCGAAGCCGGGATCGTTCTTCTTCTCTCCGGCGTGGAAGCGGAGGTTTTCAAGCAGAGCGACCCCTCCTGGCGGGAGCTCGGCCGCCACCCGCTCGGCAGCAGCCCCGACGCAGTCCTCGGCGAAGAGCACCGGCCGGCCGAGGAGCTCCGCCAGTTTGGCCGCCACCGGCCGCAGGCTGTAGCGCGGGTCCGGGGCATCCTTCGGTCGCCCGGCGTGGGAGGCGAGGAGCAGCCGCCCGCCGGCCGCCGACAGCTCGCGGATCGTCGGCAACGCCTCCTCAAGCCGGGTCGCATCCACTACCTCGCCCGCAGGAGAGAGGGGGACGTTGAAGTCCACCCGCACGAAGATCCGCCTGCCCGCCAGGGTCGGGAGATCGAGGTCTTCCAGGGTCAGCATCTCAGGCATCGACAATTCCTCTCTATCCTCTATATAGGGCCGGCGATCCCGAGCAGCAGGTCGAGGAGCCGGTTGGCATAGCCCCACTCGTTGTCGTACCAGGCGACGACCCGCACCAGGTGGTCGCCCACCCCCTCGATCAGCTGGAGGTCGACCACCGCCGAGTGCGGATCGCCCACGAAGTCCGAGGAGACCAGCGGCTCCTCGGTGACGGCGAGGAAACGGCCCAGCTCCCCTCCAGCGGCGGCGCGGAAGGCGTCGCGCACCGCCTCTACCGGGGCCGGCCGGTCGACCTCGGCCACCAGGTCGAGCATCGCCACGGCCGGGATCGGCACCCGGACGGCGAGGCCGGCGATCTTTCCGGCAAGCTCCGGCATCAACCTCCCCAGCGCCGCCGGGGTCGTCGTGGCGATGGGGATGATGTTCTGCCCCGCCGCCCGCGACCGCCGCGGGTCGGGGTGGGCCGAGTCGAGCAGCCGCTGGTTCTCGGTGTAGCTGTGGACCGTGTTCATGAGGGCATGCCGGACCTTGAACCGGTCGTGCAAGACCTTCGCCACCAGGGCGAGGCAGCTCGTCGTGCAGGAGGCCAGGCTGACCACCGCGGGCCGCCCGGGATGAAAGGTGCCCGCGTTGATCCCGAAGCAGAGCTCGGCGTTGACCGGGTCCGCGGGGTCGGGGTTGGCGGTGACGACGACCGTCCGCACGCTCCCACCCGGCTTCCCACCCGGCGGCCCAAAATGCTCCGCGGCGCGGGAGCGGCCGAGGAACCGGCCGGTGGCCTCGACCACCACCTCGACCCCGGCGCTCTCCCAGGGGATGCCCGCGGGCTCCGGAACGCCGAAGACCGGTATTTCGATGCCGTCCATGCTGCCCACGCCGCCGAAGCCTTCGATCGCGAGCCCCCCGGCCGTCGCCCGGACCGTGCCGGGGAAGGGGCCGTGCACCGTATCCCGCGCCAGCAGCCGGGCGAGCGTCGCGGCTGGGACGAGGTCGTTGACCGCCGCCGGTACGAGCTCCTCCCGGCCGTGGGCCAGGCGGAGCAGGGCGCGGCCGATCCGGCCCACGCCGTTGATGCCGAAACGCAGGGGCATTCCTTAAGGTCCTCTAAGGTCCTCTCGTTCGCCGCGGGACGGATGGGAAAGCTGGCGCCGTTGCGGCCCCGGAGCGGGCCATGTAGTCTATCAGCGCTGTCCCGCCTTTGTACGCGGGCGCACTAAAGCATGTGAAGAGGGCCGCACCCCTGTGGTCCCGCGAAGGAGAACCGATATGCAAGAAATGATCATGGGCAAGTACTGCAAGGCCTACCTCCTCAAGGACCTTCGGGCCTACCCGAAGTGGACTGAGAAGGGGGAGAACGCGCGCAAGGAGAAAAAGGAGGTCGATGGCAAGGATGTCGAGATCGACACCGTGCTCGACGACGACTCCATCGTCTACATCCAGGAGACCTACATCGTCACCCACGGCATCTTCCTCAATCTGAACATCATTTTCGACGATGTCACCGACGAGTGGAAGGACTACGCCCACAACACCCTCAACTTCGAGATCCCGGTCTACGAGCCGATCAACATCCCGAAGGCGGAAGGCCAGACCGAGGGGCAGGGCGAGGGTCAGAGCGCCGAAGGCGCCGGGACGGCTGGCTGATCGAGTCTCCTTCCGGCCGGCGCGAAAACCCTGCCCCGGCAGGGTTTTTGTTTTCACCGCTCGTCCTAGGGATCGAGACCTCCTGCGACGACACCGCCTGCGCCGTCGTGGACGGCGCGGGCCGGGTCCTCGCCTCGGTGGTTTCGAGCCAGCTCGCCGCCCACCGTCCCTACGGCGGGGTGGTGCCGGAGATCGCGTCGCGCGAGCACCTCCGCAACTGGCCCCGGGTGAGCGGCGAGGCGCTCGCCGCCGCTGGGATCGACCTCCGGCAGATCGAGGTCGTGGCCGCCACCCGCGGCCCCGGCCTGGTCGGCGCCCTCCTGGTCGGTCTCTCCCTGGGGAAGGCGATCGCCTACGCCTTGAAGCGCCCCTTCCACGCCGTCCACCACCTGGAAGGCCACCTCTACTCCCCCTTCCTGCCTCCCGGTCCACCCCCAGCTCCCCCGGCGGACCCCCTCCCCGACCGCTTCACCGGGCTCGTCCTCTCCGGCGGCCACAGCAGCCTCTTCAATGTCATGGCAGGTGGGGAGACGGTGACGACCCTCGGCGAGACCCGCGACGACGCCATGGGGGAGGTCTTCGACAAGGTGGGCAAGCGCCTGGGTCTCCCCTACCCCCAGGGACCGCGGGTCGACGAGCTCGCCGAGCGCGGGGACCCCGAGGCGCGGCGGTTGCCGGTCCCCGAGTGCGCCGGGACCCTCGACTTCTCCTACTCGGGGTTGAAGAGCCAGGCGCTCCTGGAGATCGAACGCCTCGAAGCGCGGCTCGGTCCGCTCGATCTCGGCCGGCCGGAGGTCGAGATCCCGGCCGAGGTGCTGGACCTTCTCGCCGGCTTCCGGGCCGCCGCCGTCGCCCAGGTCCTCGACCGCCTGGACCGGCTCTATCGACGCCAGGATCTCCCGGGGGATCGCCCCCCCGGCGACCTCCTCGCGGTCTCCGGCGGCGCTGCCGCCAACCGGCTGCTCCGCCGCGAGCTCGCCGCCTGGGCCGCCCGGTGCGGGGTCGACCTCCGGCTCGTGCCCCTCGGCTACTCCGGCGACAACGCCGCCATGATCGCCTTCGCCGCCCTGCTCCGGCACCGGCGGGGGCTCGCCGACGATCCACTGACCGCCGAGGCCGAGAGCCGCATCCCCATCTGATTTCAATCCTCTCCGGCGAACATCCATCGGCGATCCGGTCGTTTGACCGAACGAAGGCTCTTGACAGAGCGATTCGCTCGTAGGATCATCTCTCTATCGCAAGAGGTGACGCATGATCGACGCCCAAGACCGTGAAATCCTGAAGATCCTTCAGCAGAACGCCCGGACGAGCAACGCCGAGATCGCCCGGCAGCTGGGGATGGCCCCTTCCGCCATCCTCGAACGCATCCGCAAGTTGGAGGCGCGCGGGGTGATCCAGGGCTACGAGGCGAGGATCGACCCTCTGGCGCTCGGCCTCGGTCTCCTCGCCTTCGTCGCGGTCCGCGACGAGGGGCCGAACAGCGAGGGTCGGGTCGGCGAGCTCCTCTCCCAGCTGCCCGAGGTGCAGGAGGTCCATCACATCGCCGGCGAGGACTGCTTCCTGGTCAAGGTCCGCACCGCCGACGCCAAGAGCCTCGGCCGCCTCCTGCGTGAGGGGATCGCCGCCACCGGGCCGGTGCGCACGCGGACCACCGTCGTTTTGGAAACTCTCTACGAGACCGCCCAGCTGCCCCTGGGTCCCGCCGACGGTGCCGGCCCGGCGTCCGTTCTCCCGGAGACCGTTCTCCCGGAAACCGAAGTGGAGGAGGTGGCCCATGCCTGAGCTCGCGCCGAAGTGGAAGATCGCGGTGGCGCTCGGGCTCGTCTACGTCATCTGGGGGTCGACCTACCTCGCCATCCGCTACGCCGTCCAGACCCTGCCGCCGCTCACCATGAGCGGCTTCCGCTTCCTCCTCGCCGGCGGCGCCCTCTGGGCCTGGTGCGCCCTTCGCGGCAGCGCCCGGGTCGAGGCCGCCCACTGGCGCTCGTCCCTGGTGATCGGGGTCCTCCTCTTCCTCTGCGGCAACGGCTTCGTCGTCGTCGCCGAGAAGCGGGTCGAATCGGGGCTCGCCGCCCTCCTGGTCTCGACCACCCCGCTCTTCATGGTGATCCTCCCCTGGCTCTTCCGGGGGGAGAAGCGCCCGTCCCTCCCGGTCGCCCTCGGCATCGTCCTCGGGTTGGCCGGGGTGGGCCTCCTCGTCCGTCCGGGCGCCGCGGCCGGGAGCGGCGGCGTCGACCTCTGGGGCGCGCTGCTCCTCTCTGCCGCCTCGCTCACCTGGGCGGCCGGGTCGCTCTATTCGCGGAAGGCCGCCCTCCCCGCCTCGCCGCTCCTCTCGACCGGGCTCCAGATGTCCGTCGGCGGCGTCCTGATGCTCGTCGCCGGGGGGCTTTTGGGCGAGTTCGGCCAGGTCGACCTGGCCCGCGCCTCGACTGTCTCGCTCCTCGCCTTCGGCTACCTGGTGATCGCGGCGCTCGTCGCCTTCACCGCCTACCTCTGGCTCCTCCGGGTCGCCCCGCCGGCCCTGGTCTCGACCTACTCCTACGTCAACCCGCTGGTGGCGGTGCTCCTCGGCTGGGCCGTGGCCGGCGAGCCGCTGACCCCGCGGACGGCGGTGGCCGGCCTGGTGATCGTCTCGGGGGTGGCCCTGATCACGATCAACCGGACGGCGAAGGCGAAGGTCACCCCCCGACCGCCCCGACCGCCCCGGCCGCTCCGACCGCTCCGGTGCTGGAGTGCGAGGCGGGTTGAAGAGGGTTGGGGGGTGAGGGCCCGGGTAGAGTAGGATTCACCCCCCGCCATGAAACCGCACGAGCTGATTCGCAACTTTTCGATCATCGCCCACATCGACCACGGCAAGTCGACCCTCGCCGACCGCATCCTGGAGAAGACCGGGGCGCTGTCGCAGCGCGAGATGACCGACCAGGTGCTCGACAGCATGGAGCTCGAGCGCGAGCGCGGCATCACCATCAAGGCCCGGGCGGTCCGTCTGCGCTACCCGGCGAAGGACGGCCAGGTCTACCAGTTCAACCTGATCGACACCCCCGGCCACGTCGACTTCTCCTACGAGGTGTCGCGGAGCCTGGCTGCCTGCGAGGGGGCCCTCCTGGTCGTCGACGCCGCCCAGGGGGTCGAGGCGCAGACCCTCGCCAATGCCTTCCTCGCCATCGACGGCAACCTGGCGCTCATCCCGGTGATCAACAAGATCGACCTGCCGGCGGCCGATCCCGAGCGGGTCAAGGAGCAGATCGAGAGCGTCGTCGGGATCGAGGCCCACGATGCGGTTTTGACCTCCGCCAAGGCCGGGATCGGGATCGAGGAGGTCCTGGAGCGGGTGGTGCGCGACATCCCGCACCCCGAGGGCGACCCCGCGGCCCCCTTGCAGGCGCTCCTCTTCGACTCCTGGTACGACCCCTATCGCGGGGTCGGCTGCCTGGTGCGGGTGATCGAGGGCACCTTCAGGAAGGGGGAGAAGATCCGCTTCATGGCCTCCTCGGCCACCTTCGAGGTCGACGAGATCGGCGCCTTCGGTCCCAAGCCGGTCCCCGTCGACTCGCTCTCGGTGGGCGAGGTGGGCTACCTCTACGCCGGCATCAAGGACATCCACGAGGCCCTGGTGGGCGACACTCTCACCCATGCCGCCCGGCCGGCGGCCGCCGCCTACCCCGGCTTTCAGGTCGTCAAGCCGATGGTCTTCGCCGGCCTCTACCCGGTGACCGCCGACGACTACGAGGGCCTCCGCGACGCGGTCGACAAGCTGCGCCTCAACGACGGCGCCTTCTCCTTCGAGCCCGAGAGCTCGACCGCCCTCGGCTTCGGCTTCCGCTGCGGCTTCCTCGGCCTCCTCCACATGGAGATCATCCAGGCCCGGCTCGAACGCGAGTTCGATTTGGACCTCATCACCACCGCCCCCGGCGTCCGCTACCGGGTCCACACGACCGACAAGGTGGTGACAGAGATCGAGAGCCCCTCGAAGCTCCCCGACCCGGGGCGGATCGCCTTTTTGGAGGAGCCCTACATCCGCTCGACCATCCTGACCCGCGCCGAGTACGTGGGGGGCATCCTGGGTTTGAACGAGGATCGCCGGGGCGAGCAGCGGAAGCTCGAGTACCTGACCGCCGACCGGGTGCTGATCGAGTACGACTTCCCCCTGGGCGAGGTGATCCACGACTACTACGACCGGCTGAAGTCGGTCTCCCGCGGCTACGCCTCCTTCGACTACCAGCTCGAAGGCTACCGGGAGAGCGATCTGGTCAAGCTCGACATCCTCGTCAACGGCGAGGCGGTCGACGCCCTCTCGCTCATCGTCCACCGGGACAAGGCCTATGCGCGCGGCAAGGTCCTCACCGAGAAGATGAAGGAGCTCATCCCCCGCCAGCTCTTCGAGGTGGTGCTCCAGGCCGCCGTGGGCTCGCGGGTGATCGCGAGAGAGACCGTCCGCGCCCAGGGCAAGAACGTCATCGCCAAGTGCTACGGCGGCGACATCTCCCGGAAGCGCAAGCTCATCGAGAAGCAGAAGGAAGGCAAGAAGCGGATGAAACGCGTCGGCCGCGTGGACATCCCACAGGAAGCTTTCCTGGCCGTGCTCCGCGTCGACTAAGCTCGCTATACTCTCCCTTAGTCGCTGTGCTCAGGACGACACGCCGGGAGGTGGAAGTCGGCAGAGCTGTTTTGAGTCCGCTCTTAAAATCCTGTGTCGCAATTGCCGCCGTAGTCGGTTTGGAGATCGCCAAGCACCCTTCTCCGTCCGTAGAGCTTCACTTCGAAGGCCGCTCGCCTGCAGTTCGCCAGATCTACGATCGTCTTCTGGCCGCCGCTACGAGCTTCGGTCCCTTCGAGGAAGACCCGAAGAAGACGTCCATCCATCTGAACCGCAGGACGGCCTTTGCCGGAGTGGCGACCCGCAAGGATGTCTTGATCCTCACTCTCAAATCCGCGCACGACATCGAGAGTCCACGGGTTGCCAAGCACGAGCAGGTGTCCGCGCACCGGTGGCATCTCGAAGTGAAGCTCCAGGAACCCGAGGAGATCGATCGCGAGCTCGTCGGCTGGCTCAAGGATGCCTACGAGCTTTCCGCATAGAAACAGGTGCGCGGAGAAGTGTCTCGGGCCGATGGTAGAATGACAGGGCCGTTGAAACCGGGGGAGATTGGAGGAGGGCGCCATGGGCTACCTGGGAACTCTCGTTCTGTTGGGCTTGCTGATCCTGATCCACGAGGCCGGCCACCTGGCGGCGGCGAAGCTCGTGGGTATCCCCGTGGCGGGCTTCTCCGTAGGCTTCGGCCCGCAGGTCTGGAGCCGGCGATGGGGACGGACGGAGTATGCACTCCGGGCGCTTCCTCTCGGAGGCTACGTGCTCCCGGCGGTCACCGACCCCGAGGAGTTCCGCGCCTTTGCACTGAGCCGGCGGCTCGTCTACTTTCTCGGCGGGCCGCTCGCGAACCTGGTGGCGGCCCTGCCTCTCTTCGCCCTGCTCAACGGCTCCCGGTACGGGCTCTCCTTCGACACGCTCCTCCTCGCCCCGTTCACCCAGGTGGCGGGAGCGTGCTGGCAGCTCCTCCTCTCCCTGCCGAGCCTCTTCGCGCGACCCGGGTCGATCTTGGGGATCATCGGCATCATGAGGGAGGGGAGCCGGGCGGCAGCGGCGGGACGGAGCGTCGAGCTCGCGCTCTCCTTGACCGTGTCGCTCGCGGTGCTCAACCTGCTGCCCATCCCCGTCCTCGACGGCGGCCAGATCCTCATGAGCTCTTTAGAAGAGCTTTTCCCCCGCCTCGTTCGGCTGCGGATCCCGCTCACGGTTGTCGGCATGGTGCTGCTCGCGAGCCTCATGATCTACACCAACGTGCACGACGTCTTCCGTTGGTCGGCCTAAGGTCGCTCATGCCCAAGTTTCCCTTCCCGTTCCACCCGATCCGCGAAAACCTCTACTCCCCCGGCGAGCTCGTCGCCGGTTTCGATCCGGCACGGCCGGCGAGCTATGCCGAGACGACGGACTTCCGGATCTATCGGCAGTACGTCGCGGCCGGCCGTTCGGCGCCGAGCGACTACTTTCCGGCCATGATGCAGTCGCTCCACGACAATTCGATCACTCTCGCCACCCACGAGTATTTAGAATCCTCGTCCGCCAAGGCGGTGGGGATCATGGGCGGGCACGACATCGACCGCGACTCGCCGGCGTACCAGAAGGTCGCACGCCTGGCCTACGCTCTCGCCCATCGGGGTTTCACGCTGCTCTCGGGCGGCGGGCCGGGGGCCATGGAGGCGACCCATCTGGGCGCCCTCTTGCAGCATGAGAGCGCGGAGAGCCTGGAGGTGGCGCTCGCGGAGCTCGCGGCGCAACCGAAGCTCCCGGCCAACCTGAAGAACGTGATCGATCAGGACGGTCACATCGACGAGACGCTCGTCGAGCAGGCGCACGCCTGGATGCTGCCGGCCTGGCGCATTCTTCTGCGGACCCAGAATCCCGGGGAGAGCGTCGCCATCCCCACCTGGCTCTATGGGCACGAGCCGACCAGCCCGCTCGCCACCCATATCGCGAAATACTTCCAGAACAGCATCCGCGAGGACGGGCTCCTCGCCGTGGCCACCCACGGCGTCATCTATGCCGAGGGCCGCGCCGGGACTCTCCAGGAGATCTTCCAGGACGCGAACCAGAACTACTACCGGCTCTTCGGCCACTTCAGCCCGATGACCTTCTACGGCGCCGACTACTGGGTGAAGCAGATCCCGGCCGTGCCGGTGCTCCAGGCGCTCTTCACCCCCGAGGACTTCGCGAGCTTCATTCTCGTCACCGACGAGCCCGAAAAGATCGTCGACTTCCTCGTCCAGCACCGGGAGACGGAGACGCCCGCCGAACGGCTCGGGCGCTATATCGACAAGGAAGCCGGCAGGAGCTGACGGCGGTCCGATCGGTCCACCTCTTCCCTTCCGGTGTATAAAGACCCCGAGGTCCTTCCCCCGGCCAGGCCGGTCAGGAAATCGAGTCGTCTCGCCGGAACCATTTCGAGGGGATTTCCATGGTACGCAGCTTCCCACGCCTCACCCGTCGCACCGCTCTCGCCACCCTCTTCTCCGTGGGGGCCCTGGGCCTCCTGCCGCCAGCCGCCGGCCCTGCCGGCGATGACCCAGGACGCTCCGGCCGCGGACAACGCCGCCGCGGTCGCCACCTACCGGACGCCGCCCAAGGTCCTGGTGGACCTGACGGATGCGCCGCGGACGCCTCTCGTGAGACTCGATCCCACCCGGCAGTGGCTGCTGGTGGCGGTACCCCAGGGGCTGCCGCCGATCGGCGAGCTGGCACAGCGCGAGCTGCGCCTGGCCGGCCTGCGCATCGATCCGCAGGCGAACGGCTTGAGCCGCCGGCCGTACTTCACCGGGATGAAGCTCGTGCACCTCGCGGACCGCGCCGAGCGCGCGGTCACTGGCCTGCCGGAGTCGCCCCGCCTGGGCGGCCTCAGCTGGTCGCCGGACGGCACTCACGTCGCCTTTACCCTGACCTATAGGGATCGCATCGAGCCCTGGGTGCTGGACGTGGCTTCCGGCAAGGCGCGGCGGTTGAGCGATGCCCGCCTGAGCCTGGTGCTCAACGCCGCCCCGGCGTGGCGGGCGGACAGCAAGTCCCTCGTCTGCGCTCTCGTGCCGGAGGGCCGGGGCGCGGAGCCGGCCGCCCCGGAGGTCCCGCCCGGCCCGGTCGAGCAGGAGACCGCGGGCCGCGCCGCACCGGCCCGGACCTACCAGGATCTGCTCAAGAATGGCTACGACGAGGCGCTCTTCGAGCACTACGCGACCGTGCAGCTCGCGAGCCTCGATCTGGACGGCAAGGTCACCCGGCTCGGCAGCCCCGGCCTGCGGCGGGTGTCCCCGTCCCCCGACGGCAAGTACCTGCTGGTCGAGACCGTCCACCGGCCCTACTCCTATCTCGTCCCTTTGGAGCGCTTTCCGCAGCGGGTGGAGGTCTGGGATGCGAGCGGCGCCCGGGTCCAGCAGATCGCCGACCTGCCGCTCCGCGAGGAGGTGCCGATCTCGTTCGACAGCGTGCCGGCCGGCCCGCGCGACCTCCACTGGCGGAGCGACGCGCCGGCCACCCTCGCCTGGGTCGAGGCGCTTGACGGCGGTGACGCCGGCAAGAAGGCGGAGTCGCGCGACCGGGTCGTGACGCTGGCGGCCCCCTTCGCCGATCCGCCGCGGACCTTGGCCACTCTCGGCTATCGGGTCGAGGGCCTGACCTGGGGACGGGGCGACCTCGCCCTCGTCAACGAGCGCTGGTGGAAGACCCGCCGTACCCGCACCTGGATCGTCAAGCCCGATGCCGCTCCGGGTACCGCTCCGGAGCTCCTCTTCGATCGCTCTTTCGAGGACCGCTACGGCGATCCCGGAGAGCCGCAGACGAAGCTCAACGCCTACGGCCGGCCGGTCCTCCTGACGGCGAACGGCGGGACCGCGCTCTTCTTCGCCGGGGTCGGCGCCTCGCCCGAGGGGGAGCGGCCGTTCCTCGACATCCTGGATCTCGGTGGGGCCGCGCCGCATCAGGCTGCGGCGGCTGTTCCGCTCGGCGGCGCCGTACTACGAGCTGCCGGTCGATCTCCTGGACGACGCCGGCAAGCGCCTCCTCGTCCGCCGCGAGTCGGCCACCGAGCCGCCGAACTACTTCGTCCGCGACTTGAACGGCACCGCCGTGCGCCAGGTCACCGCCTTCCCCAACCCGGCGCCGCAGCTCGCCGGGGTTCACAAGGAGGTCCTCCACTACCACCGCGCGGACGGGGTGGAGATCTCGGCGACCCTCTACCTGCCCCCCGGCTACAAGCCGGCGGACGGCCCGCTCCCGCTCCTCATGTGGGCCTATCCGCAGGAGTTCAAGAGCGCCGCCGCGGCCGGCCAGGTGACCCCCTCGCCCTACCGCTTCGAGCAGGTCAACTGGTACTCGCCGGTGATCTGGGTCACCCGCGGCTACGCCGTGCTCGACAACCCCGGCATGCCGATCGTCGGCGCCGGAGAGACGGAGCCCAACGACACCTACGTCCAGCAGCTGGTGGCGGACGCCCAGGCGGCGGTCGACGAGGTGGTGCGGCGCGGCGTCGCCGACCGCGCCCGGATCGCCATCGCCGGCCACTCCTACGGCGCCTTCATGACCGCCAACCTCCTCGCCCACTCGCGCCTCTTCGCCACCGGCATCGCCATGAGCGGCGCCTACAACCGCACCCTCACCCCCTTCGGCTTCCAGTCCGAGGAGCGCAGCCTCTGGCAGGCGCCCGGCGTCTACACCGAGATGTCCCCCTACCAGCACGCCGACAAGGTCGCCGCCCCGGTCCTCCTCGTCCACGGCCAGGCCGACAACAACCCCGGCACCGACCCGGTGCAGAGCGAGCGCTTCTACAACGCCGTCAAGGGGTCTGGGAGGTACCGCGCGGCTCGTGCTCCTACCCTATGAGAGCCACACCTATCGCGGTCGGGAGTCGGTGCTGCATCTGCTCTGGGAGATGGATCGGTGGCTGGACGTGCATCTGAAGCAGGCCTCTCCGGCTCCCGCTCCTGCCAAGGCTCCCTGAGAGGCCGGAAGAGGGCGGTTCTGGACGAGTGGAGGAACGGATGACGGAAGGCCGGGTGGTGATCGTGACCGGGGCGGCGGCGGGGATCGGCCGGGCCACGGCCCTGCGCTTCGCTCGCGAGGGAGCTCGGGTGAGTGCTCTGGGATCTGGCCGAGGAGCCGCTGGCGCAGGTGGCGGAGGAGGTCCGGGCGGCGGGGGGCGAGGCGCTCGCCTCAGCGGGTCGATGTCGCTTCCGCTCAGGACGTCGAGGCGGCGGCGACCGCCGTCTTCTCGCTCTGGGGCCGGATCGACGTGCTCGTCAACAACGCCGGGATCGTCCGCGACGCCCAGCTCGTCAAGTGGAAGGACGGGACGGCGCTCTCGCGGATGACGGAGGAGGAGTTCGACGCCGTCTTAGGGGTCAACCTGAAGGGGGTCTTCCTCGTCACCCGAGCGGTGGCGCCGCGGATGATCGCCGCCGGCTCCGGGGTGATCCTCTCCGCCAGCTCGGTCGTCGGCCTCTACGGCAACTTCGGCCAGACCAACTACGGGGCGACCAAGGGCGGGGTCATCAACATGACCAAGACCTGGGCCCGCGAGCTCGGCCGCCACGGCATCCGGGTCAACGCCGTGGCCCCCGGCTTCATCGACACCGGGATGGTCGCCGCCATCCCCCCCAAGGTGGTCGAGGGGATGGTCGCCCACACCCCGCTCGGCCGCCTCGGCCGGCCCGAGGACGTAGCCGAGGCCTACTTCTGGCTGGCGTCCCCCGCGGCCGCCTTCGTTCACGGCGCGGTGCTGCCGGTCGACGGCGGCCTGGTGATCGGGACGTAGAGCGGTCTTTCACCGCCTCCTGCAGAGTAAGACGTAATTCGCGGGCAAAGCGTCACCGCCCGCTTTAAGTCCGAGTTGCTGCTGTCGGAAAGGCTTCAGACTCCCTCCAAAGTCGATTCGGGGGTCTCCAATGGCTCCCGGAGCGTCTCTAAGGAACGTTCGAGCGTCCCTAAACTCGCCTCGGAGGTCTCCAAGCGAGTTTCGAGCCTCCCTAAAGGAGGCGCGGAGGTCTCCAAAGCTCCGCGGAACGTCTCCAACCCTTCTCGGAACGCCTCTAAACCTCCGTGAAACGTCGCTAACTCACTTTTGATCCCTGCAAAAACTGTTTAGGGTGCCCGTACTTCAGTTTATCCAGGGGCATGGGGAGTTTAGAGGCTGTTCATTTCAGTTTAGCCAGCGGCAAAAAGGCTTTTGAGGCTCCGTATTTAAGTTTAGGGTGGGCCTGAGCGAGTTTAGAGGCCTCGCATTTCAGTTTAGCCAGGTGCAATTGGAGTTTAGAGAGACTTTTTCGGAGTTTAGAGAGGTTCTGGGCGGCTTTTAAGTTTCCGCTCTTGAAAGAGCCGCGGACCCGAGTCTGTACGAGCGAGACAGCCCGGCCCACCTCCGAGTCCTCTCTCCTCTTGGGGCGGATGGGTCCTCCCCCTCGTCGTCAGGAGAGGAGGGAGAGCCGAGATCGCGGCCGTGGCGATTGCCGGCCGGGTTTGCCGCGATCAAGTCCTTGTAGGTGAGACGCTTTCCGATCGTTCCTGCCGCGACGGCGAGGAACCGGCCGCCGTCCGTGCCCTTGCGGGCGTTGTAGCGGAAAACCTGCTCTTTGACGTAGCGGTGAAGGTGGAACGGGGCGACGGCGACGCAGGTACCGCCGAGGGTGCGCTTGAGCAGGCTCCAGAAGTTCTCCAGGCCGTTGGTGTGGACGTTTTCCCCGGACGTAGCACTCGGCGTGGTCGACCGCCTCGTGGGCGTACTCGGGGGTGAGACCCGAGGAGTAGACCGATGCCCATACCACCCGAGCGCGAGGAAGAAGAGCCTCTGAGCGAGGCGGAAGCCGAGGAAACCTTCACCAGGTTGCAACGGGTGACGTCCGGACTCCTTCGGGTGCCGAAGGCGGAGCTGGACGCGCGCCTCGCGGAGAAGCGGATTAAATCGAGGCGGCGCACTAATCCGACTTCTTCATAGGCGCCACGACTCGCCAAGCTGTGCTAGTTGCGCGTTTGTCCAGTCGGCCGATGGCACCTCCGTCATCGATTCCCGCGGCGTTTTTTCCTCAAGTGCGCCAAACTGCTCATAGAGCCGGGAAAGTATCGATCGGCGGCGTACCGCCTCCTCTTCGGTAATTGGCGGCTTCGTGAGTCGCTGGCTAAGCTCAGCGCCTGTAGTATGGAGACTAGTAAGGGCACTCCGGCGGCTGAGTCGTCGCAACTCACCAACACAGGCGGAATGTCGTTGATGCAGCCCGGCGTAACCTTCTGACCAATAGAACTGGTGCTTACCAAGAACCACTAGGGCTACACGCTCTATATAGTCGATGAGAACACCATAGTGCCCGAGTAGCCTTTCAAGGCTAATCACCAAGGTGCCTGTAGGGGATGGGATAGCCAGACCAAATTCAAACGCCTCCCTTGCCGCTCGGCACGGTGTGGCGATGCAACTACCAAGCAATCCGACCAATAGCGCCTGCGCTTGGTTAGAATGCGAAGGCATTAGTAAATGCGCAACTACATACTCGCATGCGTAGCCTACGGCGCGCTCCACAACCGGATATGCTTCGCGTATGCGTTCAATGTCCTCTTGGGAGCCGGAAGCACTCTGTATTATGCTCGGATCGTTCCAGGCCGCTCCCTTGAAAGTTACGGTCTTTGTTCTGGCAGATGATGTGTCGGAAAGAATATCAAAACGGACGACCATCTCCGGATCGTCCGGCATTCTCTCCCATGGGTCCTGCCAGATCGCGGCCATATAGTTGCGAAGGAAATGTCTACGTGTTGAGACTAATTTCTTCGCGGTACCATCGAAATAAGGAAACTGCCACTGATAATAGGGGCCTATAAGGTCCCCCGTCTCGACAGGCGCTCGTTCTGCCACCAAGAGATCTCTGGATTCGCCGCTACGAATATCCACCTCTGCGGACGGGGCACCGTTCCAAACCCCGTATACCAAGCCTTTCGGTCGGTCTATTTCGATGGTCTTCTCAAAGCTCAGTGATACTCGGAAATTCGCGCTAGTCCCTGGATTCATCACGCGGAGGAAGAGCAAGTCGTCCTCCTCGAAGAAAGTGGTCTCAATGGGAGAGGGAAGCGGAACAGCAGACGGAAGGAGCGTCGTGGGAGCAGCGGCAGTGGCTAGTACGCCTTTCGCGTCGGAGATCGTCGGCGGAGCGAGAGCGGCAGCTTCATCGCGCGTACTTATTACTTCTTCAGATCTAGCCCGCCTCTGCCGCCAGCGTTGAAGAGCTAAGGTCACACCCACGCCAAGAAGAGCAACTAGAAGGCCGAGAATGAACCAGATGGCTCGCTCGTCAAGATTGCGGTACCACTCGATTATTGGCGCGAGGGCGTGTTCCTTCTCGTCATACTTTTTCAGGCTCGGACGAACAAAATAGACCGTAAGAGCGGCGAGAGCAATAGCTATCCAGAACCGAAATCTTGTCGGGGTCGAGATCCAGACAAGCTGCACGCTAGCCGCTAGGAAAAGAAGCCAGACTGAGAGCTCGAGCCAGAACTTCCCTTGAATATCTAGCATCGGCAAACCGATCTGGAAGAGACAGATGACCGCAGCCACCGAAAGGTCGATCTTTTTCCAGAAAGTGGGAGTACGAGAATCCATAGAGGGAGTGCTTCTCCTAGTCCTCGATCCCGAGCAACTTCCTCACGGCCTCCCGCACGATCGCCGACTCGGAACGCCGCTCCTTGAACGCCTGGAGCCTCAAGGCTTCCGCCTCGTCCTCGTGGAACCAGATCGTCTTCTTGACGCCCTTGTCCGTGATCCCGGCCTTCTCCTCTTTCGCCGCTTCGCTCTTGTCTCGTGCCATAGATGGAGTGTAAGACTTCTGGCACGACTGCTTTACATGCTGCCGTAACTCTGGCATAGTCGCTCTCCAGGCTTAGGCGCCCCGTCCACGGGGCGGAATCGTTCAACAGCGCTTCAGGGCGGACCCGGAGGAGACGGGTATGATAGACGTGTATTCAGACCGCGAAGCACAGCAGGCCGTCCATGAGATCGCCCTGATGCTGCAATCCCTCTCCGAGCGCTTGGAGGAGATCGCCGGGGCCTGTACGAGCCCGCCGACTCGGAAGCCATGTACGACGGGAAACGCCCGTACTCTGTCCCCGTGGACCTCAGAGGTGCGATCGAGTGCACGGTCGCCGATGACTTGCATCCGGCAGTCAAGAGGCTCAGGCAGGCTGCCAGCGCTACTGAGGAGAGCTTGCGGCGGGAGTTTGTGGAGCGGGGCCGGGGATGAGGAAAAGAGCCCGCAGCCGCCCGGCCTCGTTCCTTGTGCGCTTCACGCGGCGGGGGGACGCCTCCGCCCTTCGCCGGCTTACCCTGCTTGTCTCGGAGTTCTACGTCAACGCCGCGCCCCGATGGTGGCCACGTCGCCCCGAGGGGAAGGTCCGCGCCATGCTGGGAGCCATCGTGCTGGACCTGCGGCACGTGGGGGAGGAGCTGGCATGGATGGAGCGGGGGGAGCGCTACGACAAGGGAGAGGTGGCCCTCGCCGGCTTCGCCCATAGACGAGCCGAGGAGGTAGACCGAATCGCTACGGTGATCGAGCAAGCACTCGCGGACCCGGAGGGAACATGGGAGCGCGAGCGCGCTTTAAGCGTGCAGAAGTCCCTTCTGACCAATGGATGGCAACTAATTGGCGACTCGACTCCGGAGCTGCTGTAGCTCGTTGCTACTGCCACAGGTCAGGGGGGGCGGCACACAGGGCACGAGTCGACTGAGCAGGAGCGAAAGATTGCACAACCCAAGCGGTGGATCGGACGGATACCGCACTGACGTGCGGTCCCGCCGCTCACCGCCAAGGCGTTCGCCGTCAGGAGGGGAGGGAGAGCCGAGATCGAGGCCGTGGCGATTGCCGGCCGGACCTGTCGCGCCCCCTACTGTTCCGCCTGGCCGGTCTCCGATCTCGGTGGCCGTGGAGCGTGTCGCACGGGAATCCTTCCTGCAGCGGCCTGACGAGCGCGTAGCTGCTCGCACAGTAGATGGATATCCCCACCGACCGCTGCTACGATTCGTTCGCGTGCCGCCCGGATCTCGGCGACGATCGGATCCACCCACGGGGTTTGTGGTTCATCTGCTGGCATCGACATGCGAGTCCTCTCCCATTAGTTCATCGGGTGTACACAGGATCGGCGCCTCGCAACCTGCCAGGCGGCACACGGCCTCTACGAGCGGGCGCTTTTCCGCGTTGGCGATATGCGCCGAATTCCAAGTCAAGAGGTACGAAACGCCCTGGGTGGCAGCGATGGCAATGTGCAAGGCATCCGCCCGAGCCTTCGAGGGCAAGGCAGCTCCCTTCAACAAGGCGAGAGCGAGCATCTCCGCCTCGGCCGTAGTCTCCAGCGACCGCAGAGCCGCCAAGAAGGTCGTCCGCCGGACGGCAGCGGCAGGATCGCCATCCGCGCACTCCAGATGGACCAGCTCCGAGACCACCACCTCGAAAGAGCTGCGGCGCCGGCTCCACCACTCATGGGTTAGCTGTTGTCGGCCCGCCACGATCAAATCCCGGGAAGGCCACGCCGTAAGGTAGCTGATGATCGACGTCTCCAAGTACACAAGAGCAGCCATGACCCGAGTGTACCCCAGCTCGCCCTACCGCAGCCCAGACGCCTCGCACAGTGTCGGACCTCGTGGAACTCCCTGGCTCAGGTCGTACCCGAGGCCCGCAACCGGCTCCGCCCGTTGCTCCGACTGGCGTCACCAAGTTCGGCAGGTTCGATCCATGAACCCTAGGAATCGACTTGGAGGTAACGACTAATGCATAAGTACGAGATCATCATCTACTGGAGCGATGAGGATCAGGTGTTTATCGCCGAGGTTCCAGAGCTTCCCGGTTGCGCAGCGCATGGAGATTCCTCTGACAGCGCTCTTGCTAACTGTCATGACGCTATCGAACTTTGGCTTAACACTGCTGTGGAATTTGGTAGGCATATCCCAGAGCCGAAGGGGAGGCGCTTGCAGTTTGCGTGATTGCGCAGAACCCTGGGCCTCAAGCGGATGCCTGCCGGCCCGCTGCCCAACCCCGTTCGCCGTATAGGAGTGAAACGAGATGTCACTCGTAGCGTGGTGGCCTCGCTTCGGCACTCCATCTGGTAGACCACTCTTCCAGGCTCAGGCCGACCGGGGCCCGTCGTCGAGTTGGACGACGAAGCGGCGGGGCTCGACGGTCCCACAGTCCCCAGGATGGGGGAGGGTTGGGGCAGGGGGAAGTCAGTATGGCGGCGCCTCGCGGGAGTCAAGCTCCGACCGCTCACTATCCGGCCCCTGCCGGGATCTCCATCGTCCCCTCGCTCACGAGGACCGAGGAGCCGCCGACCCGGATGGCTTTGACCTCGCCGTCTTGCTTGTCGACCTCAAGGTGGAGGAGGCTCGGCCGGCCCATCTCGAACCCCTGTTCGACGACCCAGCGCTTCGTGCCGTCGCGCTCCGTCTCGCGCACCCCGAGATAGCCGCCGAGGGCGGTGACTGCGCCGCCGGTCGCCGGATCCTCGCCGATCCCCAGGGAGGGCGCGAACATACGGGCGCGGAGGGCGGAGCCGGGGAGCTCGGGGTCGCGGCTGAACAGGTAGAGCTCCGGGCCGGGTTCGGGGTAGAGGGCATCCCAGCGGTCGAGCCGCACCCGGGCGCGGCCGAGGGCGGCGCGGTCGCGGACGGGGATGAAGAGGAAGGGGACACCGCAGGAGACCTGCTCGGGCGGGGTCTCCGCCGTCAGGTCAAAGACGGTGAGCGAGAGCAGCTCGGCGAGGACGGCGAGCGGTGGCGGGGCCGGGCCGAACTCGGGCAGCACGGCGGCCGAGAGCTCGGTGAACCAGGGGACGCCACCCCGAGAGCGGATGGTGACCGGCACCGGTCCCACCCCCTCCTCGAAGACGATCCGCGTCTCGTCGCCGGTCAAGGGGACGAGGCCGGCCGCAGGCGAGGACGAAGGCGGTGCCGACCGTGGGGTGACCGGCGAAGGGGAGCTCCTGGCCGGGGGTGAAGATGCGGAGCCGGCAGGTGTGCGCCGGGTCCTCTGGCGGCAGGACGAAGACCGTCTCCGAGAGGTTGAACTCGCGGGTGACCGCCATCATCTGGCCGGTCGAGAGGCCCGAATTCTCGGCGCTCCCGGGGAAGACGGCGAGCGGGTTGCCGCCGAACGGGCGGTCGGTGAAAACGTCGACGGTCGAGAAGCGGTGGCGCATGAGCGTACCCTCCAGAGGCTACGCTCGGGATCGTACAGCAGCCGGAGGCCGATTCCTCCCTACCCTCGGCGCAGCTGGTACGGCGGCTTCTTCGCCGACCGCGACGGCGGTATCGCCGGCATTGACGGCATCGGCGGCATCGCCCGCATTGAGCCCCGCTCCCGCCGGGCTCGCAGGCCCTGCACGAGGGCGACCAGGGCGCCGGTCGCGAGGCCGGCCAGGAGGAGCTGCTTGGGGAGCGGGTCCTCGACCGGGGGGGGCACCTCGTAGATCCCGTACTCGTTGCTCCGCGCCGGGCGCCCGACATAGCGCCCCCGCTTGGGCGGAGTGAAGATCTGGGCGAAGCGGGCAAGGTCCGCCGCCACATGGGGCCCCCGGGCCGGCCGGCCGTGCCCGGCGGCGACGGCGTGGGGCTTGAGGTCGGCCAACGTCTCGACGCTCGCCCGCGCCGCCCGCCAGTCGGTGGTCAGGGGGGCGGGGGGGACCGAGAACTCCCGGCGCTGGGTGACCATGGCGACGGCGGAGTCCTGGTCGAGAGTCGCCAGGGCATCGCCGGCGACGAGGGTGCGGTCGCGCTCGCGGAAGAAAGAGACGTGGCCGGCGGTGTGCCCCGGCGTGTGGATCCATTGCCAGCCCGGCAGTCCGGGCACCGTGCCGTCCGCCGGCAGCGGGTGCACCCGGCGGCGCAGGTCGATCCCGTGGTGGGGGAAGCTCCGCGCCATCAACCCCAGCGCGCCGCCGACCGTGGGGTCGACCGGCGGGTAGTCCGAGCGGCCGGTCAAAAACGGCATCTCCAGGGGGTGCGCGAAGACCGGCACCCCCCACTCGGCGGCCAGCTCCTCGACGTTTCCGGCATGGTCGAAATGCCCATGGGTGAGGAGGATCGCTGCCGGAGGGCGTCCGAACAGCTCGTCCGCTCGATGGCGGAGGAGGCCGGCGAACCAGGGCAGTCCGGTGTCGACGAGCACCCACGGCTCTCCGGGCTCCCGGATCAGGTAGGCGTTGACGAAGAGGGTGGCGAGGCGGAAGACCCCGGGGGCGAATTCGCTCCCGACGTGGCGGTCGCTGCGGATCGGCTGGTCGATCGTGGTGTTCATACCCTCTCTGTACGCAAACAACGGGCCTACGGACGAGGGTCGTCGCAGGGCGAAGCGCCACCGGCCAGACGAGGGTCTTAGGTTCCCAAACGCTTGGACCGCTGCGAAAAGCCGAAAGCTGAGCCGCGCAGCTCCGGCGGGGCACTTGGCGCGGGGAGACAGCCCTCCGGCGGTCGACGGCTGTGCTATCTTTTCTTCGTGCAAAGAGCACTCCGCTGTTCAGGTGTCGGTGTCCTTGTCCTGTCGTTAGTGCTGGCCGTCCTGGCGCCGGCCTTCGGGGACGCATCGACGAAAGCAGGCTGCGGCATGTCCTGCTGCCGCCTCGGCACGTCCATGACGCATGCGAAGCCTAGCGAGGTCGACGCCGAGTTGCGGCAAGTGCAACCTGCGTAGCGGCAGCAAGGGCTCGTTCGCCATCGTGCCTGCCGCTCTGCCTCCTTCTGTGCTCCCCACGCCGACGACTTTGCCGAAGCCGAGTTGCGGGGAAGGGCTCCTCGCCGCTCCCGGCGGTCTTCTCGGCAGCCTGAGTCGCACCCTTCCCGACCAGCCTCCCCGCGGCTGACCCCTCGTTGTCGTCTTGTTGCCGTGGCGCTGTCGTAGCGCCGTGGTCGCGGCGCCGTCCAGCCCACTGGGGGCAACCCTTCAAGGCTTCGCGGCGCTCCTGACGTCGTTCTTACTTCGAGAGGAGGTCTCCCATGGGGCATCGCCCATGTGGAACGTGGATCGGCCTGTGCAGCGTGGCGCTGCTCCTGGCCGCAGGGCCCGCCGGCGCACAGGGCGCTGTCGAGACACCGGTTTCGCTGGATGCGCCCGACCACGGCGCCGGTTCGGCGCTGTTCGCGGTCGGCGAAGACCCCAGCCGTCGTCTGGTCATCAACGGCTTCGGCGCCTTGAGCGCGAGCTTCAACAACAACACAGGCGATAGCTCGTTCGATACCTCGACGCTCGCCCTGTCGTTTTTCAAACAACTGTCCGATGAGGTCTCCGTCTTCGCCCAGTTGACCGCGGCGCGCGATTCGGCTTCGCCGTTTCTCGCCGATCAGCCGCAAGGCTCGCGGGACATCGCGACCGATATCGACAATCTACAGCTGCGCTGGCAGCCCTCGTCCGCCTCCGGCTTCGACGTCGTCCTGGGCAAATTCGACTCGCCGCTCGCCATCGAGCGCGACGACGCGCCGCTCAACTTCCAAGCGACCCCGTCGTACACCTTCGATTTTGCGCGGCCGGTCAAGTTCACCGGAGTCCAGGTTCACGATGCGTTTGCGCCGAGCTTCGAGGGATTTGCCATTGTAGCGAACGGCGCCGATGTCGACGCCGACAACAACCAGGCGAAGACCGTCGCTCTCTATGGGTTGTGGAGCCCGTCGCTCGCAGCGCACGTCGGTTTAGGCGTCATCCGCGGCGCCGAGAAAGACGGCACCAGCCGCGATCCGCGGACGACCGTCATCGCAACCCTCCTCTTTCAACCTGCCGAGCGGCTCGTCTGGGGCGGCGAGACGGTCGTCGGCGGCGAGCCGCACGCGGGGCAGGATGCCGGCTCGGCGCGCTGGTACAGCCAGATGCTGTTCGTCCATGCGCGCCTCGGCCCGCATTGGGCGGGGACCGTCCGCGTCGACGGCATCGACGACCGCGACGGGGCACGGACCGGCACGCGCCAGGTTCTCAAGTCGTTCACCCTCTCGCCGCAGTACCTGATCGGCGGCAGCTTCTACGGCATCTTCCGCTATCTGGAGCGGACGACGCTCCGGCTGCCCGAGCTCGCCATCCGCCTCGATCTGCGCTACGACCGCTCGACGGAGCCAGTCTTTACCTCCAAAGCCGATGGCGTGGGGCGGCACGACCATACTTCGGCCACGCTGCAAACGGTCTTCTTGTTTTAGGAGGTCCCATGGGCGGCTTGCGACAGGCTCCCTTCGAGGTCAGGCTGGCGGCAACGCTTTTTCTCCTGCTCTTGGGCATCGCCGACGTTTTTGGCGCCTGGGAGGTCAAAAACTTCGCCGCCTTCACCCCGCGCGCGGTGGCGGCGACCGTGGCGGCGGAACGCGAGGCCCCCGCGAGGCCGACCATGCCGCAGACGCAAACGATGTCGATGGGAGGGCCGGACCACGCCGGGATGACGCACTCGACAGCGGAGGAGCACGCGGTGGACCTCGCGACGCTCGACCGGCCCCGCCACACGATCAACCGCGACCTCCTGGTCCAGGACACTCACGTGCACATCCCGGCCTACGCGCTGACCGCGGCGGCGCTGTCGCTCGTCGTCTTCGGGCTCCGGCTGTCGTCGCGGGCGAGGAGCGCCGTCGTCATCCTCGCCTTCGCCGCTCCGTTCGCCGACTTCGCCGGACTTTGGGGCGCGCAGCTCTGCCCGGCGGCGGCTGTGCCCTTTGCTGCCCTCGCCGTTGCCGGCGGCTTCACCATGGGGCTCACCTATCTATTCGTCCTCGCCCTCACCCTCGCACAGTGCTGGCTCTCCCATCCCCGAGAGGAAGATTCCCATGCATAAGTTCAAAGCCCTCCTCGTTGCCCTGTCGATCGCGCCAGCCTTGCCGGCCTTGGCCCACGTCACGCCCAACGTCGAGCTGCTCAAGAAAGGCGAGTTCGTCCAGCAGAGCCTCCCCGGCGCCACCCGCTTCCTGGAGCAGAAGCTGACCTTCGGTGCCAGCGACCTCGCGGCGGTCAAGAAGGCAACCGGCTGGACACCCTCCGAGGACGACGTCCGGATCTACCTCGGCCGCAACGCCCAGGGCGAGCGCGTCGGCACCGTAGTGCTGCTGTGGATGCCCTCAGAGCATGGGCCGGTGGGCGTCGGCGTCGCCTTCACCGGCGACGGCAAGATCCTCCGCGCCGCGGTCACCGACGCCGGGAGTGAGCCGCTCGCCTGGATTCGCCCGCTCCTCGAAGGCGATAGTCTGGCGACCTGGAACGGCCTCGCGCTCGATGCTGTGCCCGACGCCACCAGAGTGGCGCCGCAGGTGACCGGCAGGATGAGCCGCTACTATGCGGAGGTCGTCGCTCAAGGCGTCGCGCGGGCGCAAGCGGTCGAGCGCGTCTCGCTCGCCGCTGCCAAGTGATCGTGCGAGTCGCTCTCTAGAATCCTTGGAAGGAACCGGCCGCCGGCCGTGTTCTGTCTCCTGAACCTATGGCTACCGCAGACTCCCCACCTCTCCCAGCGCCGGCCCGCCCGGCGCGCTCCGGCCTCTTCGGGGGCCTCGTCTCCTCGAAGCAGCCGCGGCCCAAGACCGACACCGCCGGCTCTGCCGACACCGACAAGGCCAAGGCGAAGGCCAAGCTCCAGGGGAAGGTCGTCCTCGCGGACGCCCTCGACCTCATCCGGGCCCGCAAGGGGCGGCTCGCCTTCGGCCTCCTCCTGATGGCGATCAACCGGCTGGCTGCCCTCGTCCTCCCGTGGACGACCAAGTCTCTGGTCGACGACGTCTTCCGCAAAGGCAACCTGCACCTCCTCTACCAGCTCGTCCTGGCGGGGGGGGTAGCGACGATCGCCCAGGCGCTCACCTCCTACGGCCTCGCCCAGGTCCTCGGTAAGGCCGCCCAGCGCTCGATCACCGAGATGCGGCGCAAGGTGCAGCGGCACGTCGGCCGGCTCTCCGTGGGCTTTTTCGACCAGACCAAGACCGGCGTCCTCCTCTCGCGGGTGATGAGCGACGCCGAGGGCATCCGCAACCTCGTCGGCACGGGGCTGGTCGACATGGTGGGCGGGGCGGTCACGGCGGTCTTCGCCATGGGCTACCTCTTCTATCTGAACGTCAAGCTCACCCTCGTCACCCTCTCGGTGATGTCGCTCTTCAGCATCGTCATGTACTACGCCTTCAAGGTTCTCCGGCCGCTCTTTCGCGAGCGCTCGAAGATCAACGCCGAGATCTCGGGCCGGCTCACCGAGTCGTTCTCCGGCGTGCGGGTGGTCAAGGCGTACGGCGCCGAGCAGCGCGAGTCGCTGGTCTTCTCCAAAGGGGTCCACCGGCTGTTTCGGAACGTCGCCAAGACGATGACCGGCACCTCGACGATCAGCGCCGTCTCGACCCTCCTCCTGGGGGGGATCGGCATCACAATGATGGCGATCGGCGGCAACGAGGTGCTCGCCGGCCACATGACCGTGGGCTCCTTTTTCTCCTTCACCCTCTTCCTTGGGCTCCTCGTGGGGCCGGCGGTCCAGATCGTCAACATCGGCAGCCAGCTGACCGAGGCCTTCGCCGGGCTCGAACGCATCCGGGAGATCCGCAACGAGGTGCCAGAGAATGCCGAGGAGGAGGCGCGCGAGCCGCTGCCGGAGCTTTTGGGAGGGGTCGAGTTCAAGGACGTCTTTTTCGAGTATCAGGAGGGCCGGCCGGTGCTCCGCGGGGTCTCGCTCGTCGCCCCGCCGGGGACGGTGACGGCGCTCGTCGGCCCCTCGGGTTCAGGGAAAAGCACCCTGATCGGCCTCATCGCCGCCTTCCACCGGGCGACCGCCGGCACCATCCTCGTCGACGGTCACGATCTCTCGGCGGTCCGGCTTGCCGACTACCGCGCTCAGCTCGGCGTCGTCTTCCAGGACAACTTCCTCTTCGACGGCACGGTGCTCGAAAACATCGCTTACGCGCGGCCCCACGCCGCCGAGGAGGAGATCCTCCGGGCCGCCCACATCGCCCACTGCGACGCCTTCGTCGAGCGCCTGCCGGAGGGGTATGACACGGTGGTGGGGGAGCGCGGGGTGAAGCTCTCGGGGGGCGAACGGCAGCGGGTGGCGATCGCCCGGGCCATCCTGGCCGACCCCCGGATCCTGATCCTCGACGAGGCCACCTCGTCGCTCGACAGCGAGAGCGAGGCGCTCATCCAGGAGGGGTTGGCCGAGCTGATGCGGGGCCGCACCACCTTCGTCATCGCCCACCGGCTGTCGACCATCCGCCAGGCCGACCAGATCCTCGTCCTGGAGCAGGGGCGGATCGTCGAGCACGGCCGCCACGAGGAGCTCCTCGCCTTGGGCGGCCTCTACCATGCCCTCTACACCCGGCAGTACAACCTGGAATCCAACCTCTTCAGGAACCCCGGGGAGACAGCGGAAAACCCGGAGACGGCGGAGGACGCCACGGAAGGGAAGCCCGCGGTGGCGGCGGACGCCGCCACCGCCCGGATGTCCATGCTGCCGGGCTAGAGCTTGGCGTCAGCTCTTCGTACGTCCCTCTTCCTTGCGGTGCTTGTTCACCGTGCGGGCCGCGATCTCCTTGGCGCGCTCGGTCGAGCGCCCTTCCTTCTTCTCGCTCTCCTTGACGTGCTCGTACTGCCGTTCGTCCTTGTCGCTCCATGCCTTGGGCATCGCTGTGTACCTCCTGGAGAAGGAAAAAGCAAAGATCGGGCCAAAAAGAGCGAGAAGAGGCGGTACTCCGCGCTCGACCGGCGGGCCGGGCAGATCGCGGGGAGCCGGGCCTACGTGCTGGACGACGATCTGGCCCTGGCGGCGTGGTGGAGGAGGCGATCCTGGCCCAGATCGAGGCCCTGAGCGACGAGGAGGCGGCGGCGAGCCTGGGTGGCGAGCTGGAAGGGGAGCCCGCGGAAACCGTCTGGATGTCGAAGGAGGCGTGAGGAGGCATAATGGGGGACCCAGCCGGCGAGAGGTTCTGGTCGAAAAGGAATTTTCCTGATCGAGGATTGGAGGAAACACATGCTTGAGGAGAGATTCGAGAAGAGCAAGCGCCCGCTCCGCATCGTGCAGGTGGCCGCCTGCCTGGTGGGAGTGACGGTCGGCAGCCTGGCGGCAGCGCCAGTCCCCCAGGTCACCACCAACATCCCCGTCAACGCCCCGCAGCAGCTGTTCCCCAAGGACAACCCGACCCGCTCCACATCGAGCATCACGGCGAGCGTCGACGGCCGAAGAGTGCTCGTCGGCTTCGAGGACCTCCAGGGCCTCTGTGGCACGCCGGGCGGCTTGAAATGTCCGCCCGAGAACCCACCGGGGTACTCCAGCTACTCGTTTTCGACCGACGGCGGCACCACCTGGACGGATGCCGGCTCTCCCTTCGCGCTCAACGGCAAGACTACCGCGGGCCACCCCTGGGTGGATCGCCTCGCCAACGTCTTCGAGCTGGCGGGCAACGACGACGCCGGAATTCGCCGCCGTGACGGGGATACCTACTTCTACGTCAGCCGGATGGAGGACCAGGCCGGGGCGCCGAATGGCGGCCTCGGTATTTATCGCGGCCACTTCGGCGCCGGCACCTTCGTCTTCGACGACGGTCAGATCATCAACTCGCCCCACCCGGTTGGCGAGCAGTACAGCCGCCCGGCGATCGCCGCCGCCAAGGACGGCAGCCATTCCGCCTACATCGCCCTGGTCAACGTCGAAGAGATCTGCAACGTGCCCTTCGCCGGCTTCGGGCAGATCGAGGTCTGGCGGACCCATGACGGCGGTACCTCCTGGCAAGGCCCGGCGATCGCCGGCCCCGAGTCGTCCGTGATCCTCGATCCCAACAATCCCCAGTGCGGCAGCGAAGGCTTCCTGCAGATCGCTCCGGATATCGCCCTCGGACGGCACGGCGAGGTCTATGTCACCTGGCAGTACGGTCCTCACTTCTTCCCCAATGGCACCAACACCCCGGGCGATGCCATCCGTTTCGCGGCCTCGTTCGACGGCGGCAAGACTTTCACCAAGCCGCTGGACATCGCGGCGATCAACGCCATGCGCGCCAACCCGCCGGTCGGCTACGCCAAGAACCGGATGAACGATCAGCCCCGGATCGCGGTCTCGACGAACGGCGCTCACCGCGGGCGTATCTACGTGAGCTTCTACTCGGCCGTCTCCCCGGTCACCGGGCCCCCCGCGGCCCAGTCGCTGGTCTCGTCCCAGGCCTTCGTGACCCACTCGGACGACCTGGGGAGGACCTGGAGCACTCCCACCCCGGTCGGGGCGCCGGTGCCCGCCACCGGGTTGAAGCGCTTCTGGCCGACGGTCACCGTCCGGCCGGACGGCAACGTCGACCTGGTCTATCTAGAGAGCCAGGAGGTCGCGACAGGCACCCCTTGCAGCGTGGCCTTCAACCCCACCTCCTTCCGCACGGGTCCGGCGAGCTCGCTCGTCGATACCTTCTGGGTGCAGTCGCGCGACGGCGGCGCCACGTTCTCAACCCCGCTCCGGGTCTCCTCGGAGACCAGCGACTGGTGCAAGGCTCCCTACCAGTTCGACAGCGCTCTCGTCGGCGACGGGTTCCTGGTCTCGAACGCGGGGGACTACATCGGGTCCGTCTCGCTCGACGACCGCACGCTCGCGGTCTGGCCCGACGACCGGAACGGTCCCATGGACACCTTCTTCGCCGAGATCCGCGGCGAGGCCAGGGGAAGCCATAAATAGCCGTAAGCCCCAACCTGCGGCCGGTCCCCCGCTCGCCGATGCGGAGCGGGGGACCGGCCGTTCGACGATCGGGAAAGACAAGCGATGAAACTCCCTTCGGGCTGGACCCGCCGCGATCTCCTCAAACATGCCGCGCTGGCTCTCCCGGCGCTCACCACCCTGCCGCGCCAGTCGTCCGCACTGGAGGCCCCGGAGCCCCCACCGGCGGGCCGTGGCCCGCTCCAGGTGATCGTCGTCGGGGCGGGCCTGGCCGGGCTCGCCGCCGCCTATGAGCTGGTTGCGCTCGGCCACACCGTCACGGTGCTCGAGGCCCAGCTCCGCCCTGGCGGGCGCGTCCACACGCTCCGCGAGCCGTTCGCCGAGGGCCTCTATGCCGAGGCCGGAGCGATCGACTTCGCGGACGGCAACCGCCATTGCATGCGCTACGTGAAGGCCTTCGACCTGCCCACCGCCACGCTCGCCGCAAGCTCTCCCCTGGCTCCGGTCTACCACCTGCGCGGCAAGCGGCTCGAGCTCAAACCGGGCGCCGCCGCCGACCCCGCCCATCCCGCCCATCCCGCCAATGCCCCAGAGTGGCCCTTCGCCCTCACTCCGGAGGAGAAGGGCCTGGGCATCAACGGTATGTTCGGGAAGTACTTCGCGCCCGTCGACAAGCTCGGGGACCCCACCGATCCGGCCTGGCGGCTGGCGGCCTGGAAGAGCCTCGACGCGCTGACCTTGGCGGAGTTCCTGAAGCGCCAGGGAGCCTCGAGCGAGGCCATCGAGCTGCTCGGCGACAGCCTCTGGTTCGGCTACGGGTGGTCGAAGGTCTCCGCCCTCCACCGCTTGCTCTCCGACGTGGCCCTCTTCTGCGAGGGACAGTCCTCGAAGGTGATCCCGGGCGGCAACGACCGGCTGCCCCAGGCCTTCGCCAGGTCTTTAGGCGACCGCATCCGTTACGGCGTGCCGGTGGTCAAGGTCCTCCAGGAGCCCGGCCGGGTCCGCGTTGTCTTCAGGAGGGGCCAGGGCGAGGAGTCGTTGACCGGCGACCGCGCGATCCTGACGGCGCCCTGCCCGGCGCTCCGTAAGGTCCTCTTCAGCCCCGAGCTGCCGGAGCGCAAGCGCCAGATCCTGGCCCAGCTCGAATACAACCCGGTGACCCGCATCTACCTGCAGGTGAAGCGCCGGTTCTGGACCGATGTCGGGGACGCCGGCCGCGCCTTCACCGACCTGCCGATCCAGCTGGTCAACGAGCAGCCGGTCGTGCGGCCCGTGAGCCAGGGGCCGCGGGGCATCCTGGAATGTCATGTGAAGGGGCCCGAGGCGGAGCGCCTCGCCGCCATGGAGCCGAAGGCGCAGCTCGCCCTGGCGGTCGAGAACCTGGAGAAGGTCTATCCCGGGTTCAAGGGACAGTACGAGTCCGGCACCTCGATCGCCTGGGGCGCCGATCCCTGGGCGGGGGGTGGCTACGCCTGGTGGAAGCCGGGGCAGCTCACCGAGTGGGGACCGGAGCTCGCGCGACCCGAGGGGCGGGTCCACTTCGCGGGCGAGCACACCTCGGCGCTCGCCCGCACGATCGAGGGTGCCCTGGAGTCCGGCAACCGCGCGGCGCGCGAGGTCCACATGGCGCCGCGGCCATTGAGCCCGATCGAGGGGTGACGCCGGATGGCGAGCGGAGCGGCAGGGACCGGGCGCCAGGCGCGCGCCTCAAAGCCTCGGCGAGCTGCTCCGCTCGCGCTCGGGGGCTCGACCAGTGCGCCCAGTTTTGGCGAGGGCGATTCACATCCCCATCCCCAGCCCCAGCTACCCCCATCTACTGAAAGTACCCGTTCACATCCAGGATGATGTGGAGCGCCCCCGCCGAGCCGTTCTTGACGTTCAGGGTGCCGGTGCCCTCGCCGCTCAGGGAGAGGACGGAATTGTTGGTCCGGGTGCTCCCGGCCAGGAAGTTGATGACGCTCGAGTTGGGGAGCGATTGATCGACCGGAAAGAGGGTGAGATAGCCGGGGAGGAGGGTTCCGGTCACCGTCAGGTTGACCGAGAGGGCCTTGGCGGTCGTCGGGATGCCGCAGTTGCCAGCCAGAGCGAAGGCGCGCGTCGCTCCCCCCGAGAGGGCGGGACCGCCGAGCGGTCCGTCGGGGTTGCGGGTGTCGACGAGGCGACAGAGGCCGACGCTGTAGAAGGCGAGGCCGGGATTGTAGGCGACCTGGCAGGAGCCGCCACCGGCGTTCAGCCAATTGCGCTGGATCAGGTAGTCCCGGGTGCCGAGGTGGACGTTGGCCTTCGACCCGTTGCCGGTGGTGTAGGTGGCACCGTAATCGTAGATGCACTTGTCGCCGTTCTCGTTACCCTGGGCGTCGTACCAGGCATTGAGGAGCGGGTCGGTCACCGTCTCCTCGAGCTCGTGGGTCATGGTCGAGAGCATGCCGTCGACCCCGGTGTTGCCGTTGGGGCTATTGTTGGCGATGCCCTCACAGGAATTCGGGCAGCGGTCGTGGTTGCCGACGAACGAATATTTGATCTTGACGCTGTTGATCGTCCCGAACCGGTGCCAGCCGCAGTAGACGTTGCAGAAGCCGTTGGTCTCGGCGACGTCGGCGGAGGTCAGGACGAAGTAGAGGCCCTGGACGTCGAGCGGCAGTTGGCCGCCGTTGAGGGCTGCCTGCAGGACGGCGAGGACCTTGGCGTCGGTGAGCGAGGAGCCCTGGGAGTAGTTGTCGGCCGTCGAGCCGCCGAAGGTGAGCGAGTTGCTGACGCTACCGTTGGGATCGAAATAGGTGGTGTTGATGTTGAAGTGGGACGAGCCGCCGAGGTGGCTCGCCCAGTCCTCCAGGATCGACTTGGCGCTGTCGCTCCAACTGCCGTAGTAGATGAAGTAGATGTGGACGGTGCCGTGCATCACGACACCGCCCGCGTGGTAATCGATGCCGTTGCTCGCAACCTTGAAGTGGGAGAGATCGGCGAGGTCGGCGACGGGCGGGGCGTCGGCCCGGTAGACCCCGGTCCCCTTCCCCTGGCCGGTGGGTACTATTCCACCCACGCCAAGCGCCTGGGGAGTCTGGGCCGCGAGAGCCCCCATACACGTCAGCCCGATTGCCGCAGAGAGCGCTTGAATCCGCATTCTGATTCTCCCGGGAAGAGGGAACCACGCGAGACCGCCTCCCCTGACATGAAACGGCGCGTCTCCTGTCCTCTTCCACTAAATAGGGGTTCTGAGCACAAAAATACTAGAAGGCAGCCTCCCGGAGCAACCGCCGTATGGATATAGGGCGATGATGGCTCTCGCGGCGCGCGCTTTTCTAGGTCTCCCGGAAGCCCTTCCGCCGCTTGATCTGCAGCGGCTTCTCCCGGGTCCCCAGGAAGGTCTGGTGGCCGGAGGGGTCGGTCGCCACGACGTAGAACTCGACCGTCTCGTTCTGGTGGAGAGCGGGCGGGATGGTCACCGAGTAGGTGAAGCGATCCTTGGTGTAGTTCATCTCCGTCATCCGCCCGCCCGCCGGGCGGACGTAGATCTTGACGCTCGTCACCTTGTAGTCGTCGCGGATGCCGAAGCTCAGGTTGACGATCATGCCGCGGTCGTAGTCGAGGAGGACCCCGTCGCGGAGTTCGACCGTGGGCGGCTGCTGGTCATACTGGGCGAGGAGCGTTTCGAGCCTCTGCTTGACCTCGTTGTAGGACGCTTCGAGGTGGGCGGTGGGCTTCACCCGGTGGAGGGCGGCGAGCCCGTCGTCCGGCTTCTTGAGCTTCTCCGAGGCGAGGGCGTCGTTGATCGCCGCCTGCACGCTGTGCTCGGCCTTTTCCTGGGTGCGGACGTCGGCGAGCCTCGCCTTCAAACCCGGCCGGTCGGGCCAGGTGCGGGAGAGCGGCTCCAGGTGGGCGATCGCCTCGTCGTAGCGGGCGTCGCGCAGCAGGGCGTCGGATTCGGTTTCGAGCTTGCCGGCAGCGCGGTCTCTGAGGCCCGAGGAATCGCGGACCGAGGTGTCGCGCCCGCTTTCTAAGAGCCTGGCGATCTCGCCGAAGCGCCCGAGCACCTCGGCCGTCTGGCCCCGCTGGTCCGCCGCCACCGCGCGCTCGTAGAGCTCGGCGACCGGCCGGGCCCTGGCGAGGTCGGCCTGGGCGCTGGGGAGGAGGGCCGTGGGCGGCAGCTGGGCGGCATCCATGACGGCGCCGTGGAGGAGCACCGCGTCCTTGCTTTTGAAGCCGGTGGCGAGATCGTTCGCGATCCGCACCGGGGCGTTCTGGTTGAGGGTCGCCTGGAGCGACTTCAAGGTGCCGGCGTCGACCGGCGTTAAGGCCTGCTGGTCGGCCGGGGTGAGGGTGCGGAGGACGGCCAGGGCCTCGTGCTCCTGCCCCAGGGTCAGGTAGCTCTTGGCGGTGGCGAGGCGGACCCCCGGCGGGGGCGGTGGCGGCGGCGCGGGGACGGCCGGGCGGAGGGGAGCCGCCGCAACCGGTGGGGGCGGCGGGGTGCGCCCGACGAGCCACCAGCCCCCGAGGGCGAGGACGAGGAGGCCTCCCGCCGCCGCGGCGAGCGGGACCGGCTTGAGGAAACGGGCGAGCCCGGCAGGCCGCGGGGGGCCGGCGGGCCGCGCGCCGGCAGCGCCGGGGACGACCCCGGCGGCGACCGGTGCCGCGCCGATGCCGCCGATGCGGGAGGCCGTCCCGCGGGCCGCTCCGGCTGGCGCTGTACCGGGGCTACCGGGGGTACCGGGGGAGGTGGCAGCCGGGAGGTCGCCCAGCAGATCGTCGTCGAACGACAGCAGGGCCCCTTCGGGCTCTTCGGCAGTGGCGGGAGCGGCGGGAGCGGCGGGGGGAGGTACGGCGACCGGCCGCGGCGATGCCGGCGATATTGGCGATATCGGCGATATCGGCGATGCTGGGGGTGCGGCCGGGGGGCCTGCAAGCTCGTCGGCATCCACGATCGGCGGCGAAACCGGGGAGACCGGAGGGGGTCCGGAGCCGGGAAGCGATTCGAGGTCGATGGGATGGAGATTGGCGCCCAGAGCGTCGGCATCGATATCCGAAAGGGGCGAGAGGGGCGGCAGGGAGTCACCCGCGAGACCGCCGAGACTGTCGAAACCGCCGAGCGCATAGGCATCGATCGCCGGGTTCGTCCTCTCTATCGGGTCTATCGGGTCTATCGGGGTGGCGGCCACCGCCGGCTCCGGCGGGAAGAAGGCGGGCCGGGTCTCTTCGATCGCCGGGCGCGGCGGCTCGGCCGCGGCTGGTGCCGGGGCCGGCGCGGGGGGGGCTAGCTTCGCCTCCGCCACCGGCGGCAGCCCCTGGGCGCGGCGCAGGCCGTTTCTGGCCACGGCCAGGGTGGGCCGGTCCTGGGGATTGCGGCGGAGGGCGCCTTCGAGCATCTGCCGCAGGGCGTCGGGCTCCTTGAGCTCGAAGCCGAGCACGGTCGGGATCGTCACCTTGGGGGTCGGGGTGTCGGCGGCGCTGATCTCCATCCCCAGGACCCGGCAGGCGGTGAGGGCGAGAGAGTAGAGGTCGGAGCGCCAGCGCGCCTCGTCGGGCAGGGGGCCGGTGCCGGTGGCGAGCTCCTCGGGGGCCCGGAAGCGGGCGTTCTGCGCGTCAGCGCCGGCCGCTTCCGGGGTGCGGAAGTAGGCGGTGCCGAGCCCGAACGTCTTCACCCGGTCCGCCTGGGGGCGGACGACCAGGAGGTTGTCGGGGGACAGGCTGCCGTGGAAGAGACCGCGGAGAGCGAGCGCCTCCAGGCCGTCGATCACCAGGCCGATGAGATTCAAGGTCCGCTGCCCGCGGCCGCCGGCGAGGCTCTCGAAACCGCGCCCCTCGAGGTGCTCCAAAACGAGGAAGGCGCTGCCGTCCGTCGTGATGCCGGAGTCGAGCACGGCGGGGAAGCAGGGGTCGGGCAGGTCCCGGAGAGCGTTCGCCAGGCGCTCGAAGCGGGCGATCTCCGGATGCTCCAGGGTCCCAGGAGCGGCCGCGGCCCCCAGGGTGATCATCTTCACCACCACCGCCTTGCCGGAGGTCGAATCGGTCGCCTTGAGGACGTTTCCCGAGCGGCCCGACTTCAGGATCTTCTCCAGTCGGTAGCGCTCGGTGATCTCGCGCGGTTCGGTCATCCCGGATCCCCCAGATCGGCCTTACGGCCCTACCCCAGATAGACTTAGAGGTGAAGCGATTATAGCTGCAACGCTATGCCAAACACATCGGGCCGTGTTAAATTGGCATTGGATTTCCAGATGTCACACCGCGCCCGCCGGCTTTTCTGCCTCGTCCTTCTCGCCCTGCTGACCGGCGCCGCGCGCTCCCGTGCCGACGAATCGTCCCCCTACGGTATCAACATCCACGCTCCGCAGGGAGCCGAGCTTCAGCTTTTGCTCGACCGCGCAGAGGCGGCGGGGCTCGGCTGGGTGCGAGTCGACATGGTCTGGGCCTATGTCGAGCCCAGTCAGGGGGTCTTCGACTGGTCGGCCTACGACGCCATCGCCACCGCCGCCCAGGCGCACGGCCTCCAGATCTACGCCACCCTGGCCTACACCCCGGCCTGGGCGACCCACGGCCCCGAGCTCTTCGGCGTTCCCGACAACCCCGCCGACTGGGCGGACGTCTGCTTCCGGGCGGCGCGCCACTTTGAGGGCAGCATCCATTACTGGGGGATGTGGAACGAGCCCAACCTGCCGCAGTTCTGGGCCGGTACGATGCAGCAGTATATCGACGTCATCCTGAAGGGTGGGGCCGACGCCATCCATGCCGGCAACCCCGCGGCCAAGGTCGGCGGGCCGGACCTCGCCCATCTGCAGTCCGCCGGCTGGTTCACCTGGCTCCAGCAGTCGATCGAGCAGGCGGGCAGCCGGATCGACTTCGTCACCCATCACCTCTACGACACCACCGGCAACCGGGCGGTGACCAAGAAGCTCGAGGATTCGACCCTCTTCGGCGACCGGCCGAACCTGTGGAGCGTGACGCCGCCGTCGGTCCGCGAGGTGCTTCTGGCGACCGGCTGGCTCGGCAAGCCCTTCTGGCTGACCGAGAGCGGCTGGGCGAGCAACCAGGTGGGCGAGAGCGCCCAGGCCGCCTACTACACGGGGCTCTTGACCGACTGGCTGACCGGCCTGCCGAACCGCGACTGGCTGCAGAAGATCTTCTTCTACGAGGCCAAGGATTCGACCGACACCACGGTCCCCGCCTGGGGGATGCTGCGCGCGGACGGCAGCGGCAAGCCGGCCTACACCGCCTATCGGGACTTCATCGTCCGCAACTCGCCCGCGGTGGACGATGCGCGGCTCGTCGCCGACAATTTCCCCGACCACATGGAAGCCGGGCAGAGCATCGTCGTAGAGGTGACCTTCGAGAACTCCGGCCCCACGACCTGGACCGCGGCTGCGGGCTACAAGCTGGGCGCGGTGGGCGACCAGGACTCCTTCGCCGCGACCCGGCAGCTCCTGGGGCCCGGCGAGAGCATCGCCCCCGGCCAGCAGAAGACCTTCGCCATCCGCCTCACCGCGCCCGCGACCCCCGGCTTCTATCCCTCGACCTGGCAGATGGTGCACGAAGGGCTGCGCTCCTTCGGCGCCACCCTCGCCAGGGGGGTGACCGTCGACCCCGCGCCGACTCCCGCGGTGCGCGACCTGGCGCTCCTGGGTGGCCGCTTCCGGGTCGAGGTCTCCTGGCGCGACCACGCGAAACGGGCCGGCTTCGGCCGTGCCCTCCGGGGGACCGACGAGACCGGCTTCTTCTGGTTCTTCGACCCCGCGAACACCGAGTTGGTGGTCAAGATGCTCGACGGCGGCCCGGTCAACGGCCAGTACTGGTCCTTCTACGGGGCGCTCTCCGACGTCGAGTACTGGATCGACGTCACCGACACGGCGACCGGCGCCACCCGCGAGTACCACAACCCGGAACACAACGTCTGCGGCGGCGCCGATACCAAGACCTTCCCCTCCGCCACCAAGAAAGCCGCCGGGGCGGCGACGGCCGAGCTCCCCGCGCCGCTCGGGCTCCCCAGTCTTGAGGCCGGTGCTGCGGTCGGTGCCGTCGACCTCCCGGCCGCCGCGAACGCCCTGACGACTGCGACCACCGCGACCGCCGGCCCCTGCGTGGCGGACGCCCAGAGCCTCTGCCTGCTCTCCGGCCGCTTCCGGGTGAGCGCCACTTTCCGCAACCCCAACGACGGCACGAACGGCGTCGGCCAGTCGGTCCCCGGCAGCGATCAGGCCGGCACCTTCTGGTTCTTCAGCCCGGCGAACACCGAGCTGGTGGTCAAGCTCCTCGACGGCCGGGCCGTGAACGGCAAGTACTGGGCCTTCTACGGCGCCCTCTCGAACGTCGCCTACACGGTGACGGTCCAGGATCTGGCGACCGGCGTCAGCAAGGTCTACAAAAACCGCCAGGGCAACCTCTGCGGCCTGGCGGACACCGCGGCGTTCTAAGTGCGCCTTCGTCCTTGGTTGATAATCAGTTGACGACTGACGTCACGACAGATACTATCTGTCTTGGGATCAGTCGTCATCTGAATATCTGTCATGATCTTCCTCTGCCCCGATCTCGACCCTAAAGAGCTAGAGGTGGTGGGCAGAGTCGCCGAACTCAAGCGGCTTCTGGGTCACAGCGTAACCGATGCGCCCAAGCGATGGTACGGCCTGCTCCGGCGCGTCACGTTCGCGCGGGCCGTCCAGGGATCCAACACCATCGAGGGCTATGACGTAGCCCTGGACGATGCCATTGCCGCGGCCGAAGGGGAAGAGCCCCTCGATCCGAAGACGGAAGCCTGGGCGGCCGTGGCCGGATACCAATCCGCCATGACGTACGTCCTGCAGCTTGCCGGTGATCTCCACTTCGGCTATTCGGCGGACCTCCTGCGCAGCCTTCACTTCATGATGCTGCAGTACAAGTTGGCCAAGAAGCCGGGTCGTTGGCGGCTGGGTCCGATCTTCGTTCATGACGACGAGAGGGCCGAAGTGGTGTACGAGGGGCCTCCGGCGGAATCGATTCCGGAGCGGATCGGGGAGCTGTTGCAGTTTTTGAACGGGAATCCGGAGATGCCGGGTGTCATCAAGGGGGCTATGGCCCACCTCAATCTGGTGATGATCCACCCGTTCGCAGACGGGAACGGGCGCATGGCGCGATGCCTACAAACCCTCGTTCTGGCCCGCAGCGGTATCCTGGCCGCTCCCTTCTCCAGCATTGAGGAGTACCTGGGGAGGAACACCCGCGCCTACTACGACGTGCTGGCGGCGGTCGGCGGCGGCTCCTGGCATCCGGAGCGCGACGCCCGGCCGTGGATTCGATTCTGCCTGACAGCCCACTACCGTCAGGCCACGACTCTCCTGCTGCGCACCAAGGAGATGCAGCGGCTCTGGGATGCTCTCGAGGAGGAGGTCGGCCGGCGGAAACTCCCGGAGCGGACCCTGCTCGCGTTGGTGGATGCCGCCATCGGGTTGCGGGTCCGCAACGCCACCTACCGCCCGGTGGCGGAGATCCACGACAACCTGGCCAGCCGCGATTTGAAGAGTCTGGTGGCGGAGGGACTGCTGGTCCCGGAGGGAGAGAAGAGAGGACGGTACTACGTCGCCTCGGACTTCTTGACGACGATCCGCGAGAAGACCCACGAGTCGCGAAGAGTCGAGGACCCTTTCGCGGAGCCCCCGGACAGTGGTCCCCCTCTGCTCCCTGGCATGGAGCGGTTCCTCGGCCGGGCTTGAGGCATTGGCGTAAGTCAGGTCCTGCGGGCCGGTCCCGGTTTGTGATAATGTGCGCAGCCGGTTCGACGCTTTCGGCGGCCCGGCTCCTTCCTCTCTCTCTTCACGCCAGGGGCTCGCGGTCTTCTGGATCGTCGACCCGCCCGTAGCTCATGGCCGGCACACCCGAGGGAGCCGGCGAGATCGCCCAAAAATGACCCGGAACGGGCAGCGGTGCCCGCTCCGTAGTTCCATTGCCGCGAATTGCCGCGAATGCCATCCATTCGTCCGATCTGGAGGAACCATGTCCGCACAACCAAGCGCTGACCGGAGGGGCCCAACCCTCATCAGACGACTGCTGCCGGGGCTCGCCGCTTTAGCCGCCCTGCTCTTTGCCGCCGTACCCGCCTCGGCGAGCGAAGCCGATCTCCTGCTCCCCGACCTCGGCTCCGTCAACTTCCTCGGGGTCTCCGGCCACAACCTGCTCCTCGGCGGCATTCTCGTCTGCCTCCTCGGGATGGTCTTCGGGCTCGTCACCTACGTGCAGCTCAAGAACCTCCCGGTCCACAAGTCGATGCGCGAGATCTCGGAGCTGATCTTCGAGACCTGCAAGACCTACCTCGTCACCCAGGGCAAGTTCATCCTCATCCTGGAAGCCTTCATCGGCGCGGTGATGGTCGTCTACTTCGGCTGGCTGCGGCACTTCGAGCCGGTCAAGGTCGTCATCATCCTCCTCTTCAGCTTGATCGGCATCGGCGGCAGCTACGGGGTCGCCTGGTTCGGCATCCGGGTCAACACCTTCGCCAACTCGCGCTCGGCCTTCGCCAGCCTCCGCGGCAAGCCCTTCCCGACCTACGCCATCCCGCTCAAGTCCGGCATCTCGATCGGCATGCTCCTGATCTCGACCGAGCTCGTGATGATGCTCGCCATCCTCCTCTTCATCCCCCGCGACTACGCCGGCCCCTGCTTCATCGGCTTCGCCATCGGCGAGTCGCTAGGCGCCGCAGCGCTCCGCATCGCGGGCGGCATCTTCACCAAGATCGCCGACATCGGCGCCGACCTGATGAAGATCGTCTTCAACATCAAAGAGGACGACATCAGGAACCCGGGCGTCATCGCCGACTGCACGGGCGACAACGCCGGCGACTCGGTCGGCCCCACGGCGGACGGCTTCGAGACCTACGGCGTCACCGGGGTCGCGCTCATCACCTTCATCCTCCTCGCGGTCAAAGACCCCACGGTCCAGGTGCAGCTGCTGGTCTGGATCTTCGCCATGCGGGTCATGATGATCGCCACCTCGGCGGTCTCCTACTGGATCAACGACGCCATCGCCAAGGCGCGCTACCAGAACGCCGATACCTTCAACTTCGAGGCGCCGCTCACCTCGCTGGTCTGGATCACCTCGCTCCTCTCGGTCGTCGTCACCTACATCGCCTCCTACCTGCTGATCCCGAGCGTGGCCGGCGACACCACCCTGTGGTGGAAGCTGGGGACGATCATCACCTGCGGCACCCTCGCCGGGGCGATCATCCCCGAGCTGGTCAAGATCTTCACCTCGGTGGAGTCGGGGCACGTCAAGGAGATCGTCACCGCCTCCAGAGAGGGCGGCGCCTCGCTCAACATCCTGGCCGGTTTGATCGCCGGCAACTTCTCCGCCTACTGGATGGGTCTGTGCATCGCCGGCCTGATGGGCGCCGCCTACGGCGTCAGCACGGCCATTCCCGGCGACCTGATGAGCAACGCCGCGGCGGTCTTCGCCTTCGGCCTCGTCGCCTTCGGCTTCCTCGGCATGGGGCCGGTGACCATCGCCGTCGACTCCTACGGCCCGGTCACCGACAACGCGCAGTCGGTCTTCGAGCTGTCGTCCATCGAAACCCTGCCGGGAATCAAGGCGGAGCTCAAGAAGGACTACGGCTTCGACGTCGACTTCGATCGCGCCAAGCACCACCTGGAAGCCAACGACGGCGCCGGCAACACCTTCAAGGCGACCGCCAAACCGGTGCTCATCGGCACCGCCGTCGTCGGTTCGACGACCCTCATCTTCTCGATCATCATGCTGTTGACCAAAGGGCTGACCGACACCGTCGCGATCAGCAAGCTGTCGATCATCCACGCCCCCTTCCTCCTCGGCCTGATCTGCGGCGGCGCCGTCATCTACTGGTTCAGCGGCGCCTCCTGTCAGGCGGTGTCGACCGGCGCCTACCGGGCGGTCGAGTTCATCAAGAAGAACATCAAGCTCGAAGGCGGCGGCGAGAGAGCCTCGATCGAGGACAGCAAGAAGGTGGTCGAGATCTGCACCAACTACGCCCAGAAGGGGATGTTCAACATCTTCTTGACCATCTTCTTCATCACCCTCGCTTTCGCCTGCCTGGACGCCTTCTTCTTCATCGGCTACTTGATCTCGATCGCCCTCTTCGGTCTCTACCAGGCGATCTTCATGGCCAACGCCGGCGGCGCCTGGGACAACGCGAAGAAGATCGTCGAGGTCGAGCTGCACGAGAAGGGAACGCCGCTCCACGCCGCCACGGTCGTCGGCGACACGGTGGGCGATCCGTTCAAGGACACCTCGTCGGTCGCCATGAACCCGATCATCAAGTTCACGACCCTCTTCGGCCTCCTAGCGGTCGAGCTGGCGGTCGGCATGGACCGGACCGTGAGCACGGTCCTCGCCATCGGCTTCTTCGCCGTCGCCTGCTTCTTCGTCTGGCGCTCGTTCTACAAGATGCGGATTCCGGTCGAAGGCTGATCGCCGCGCACCTGCACACTGGCCTCCGCTCGATCGGCACTGCGGGCGGGGGCCGGGCTCTTGAATCCCTGAGATCCCACGCGGCCAACCGGGAGTATGTTCCTATATTCCTCGGACGAGAGCTTCGCCGCCGCGTGTGGTAAAGCTCTTATGGCAGATCAGCTCTTACCCGCTCCTGCCATGTGCACATCTATCCAGAACCTGCAACTCCGCCCTTAAGGCTCTGATCCGCGGCTTGGACCGTCTAGGAGACGGTGGCGAGAAAGCCTCGATCGAGGATAGCAAGAGGGCCGTCGCGATCTGCACCAAGGCCGCCTCGGCGGAGTCTAGCCTGCCGCTCTAAACGCGCCAGCACGTCCAAGGCACGAAGCGTCCGAGGCAACCTTCCGCATGCGGGAGGTACTGGGGTGGGGGGAGTTCCTGAACCACACGGGCCGGAGGCCGGTGGCTCCGCCCCATTTCCGCGCTTCTGGATGGACAGCCTCAAAAACACAGTCCTCAAGCCTAAGGGTGGACGTAGGCCGGCTGTACCGCTGAGTGGACTAATTTGAAAGCCGATGATACCATCTAGTCCAACAGGGGTGTAACTGCTGGTAAGCACATAGACTTGAGGTGGAATAGTTGCTAGACACAGCGCAAATATTCGTCCAGCTAGCGCGTTTGGTCGGTTCCGACAGGCGAGCCGATGCCGTTGCCTTAGCGAGGAGGACGCTCCCCGGCATCCTGCAAGGGCGTCCCGACCTCAAGCAAGGAATTCTTGATGCCCAGAAGGCGCTTGTTGGAAACGCCACTCGCGCAGTTTCTCCGAGCCCTGTGCCGGTCGACACCGATAGCCGCTTGGAGCTTCTCCGACGCGAGGAGGTGCCTGAAATTCAACCTGAGCCAGTCTGGCCTCCTACTGTTGAGCAGTCTTTACTAGAAGTACTCGCCGAGCGTCATAGGGAGACCGAGTTGCTGGCCGCTGGTCTTACTCCAACAAGGAGCCTCCTTTTTGTCGGTCCTCCGGGGGTAGGAAAGACCTTGGCCGCTCGTTGGCTAGCCGTTCGTCTAAACCGCCCATTGCTTACCCTTGACCTCGCGGCCGTAATGAGTAGTTTTCTCGGTCGCACGGGAAACAATATCCGCTCCGTTCTAGATTACGCGCGAAAATTTACCTCTGTTCTTCTTTTGGACGAATTCGACGCCATCGCCAAAAGGCGAGACGATTCTACAGAAGTCGGAGAACTCAAGCGACTGGTGACTGTGCTTTTGCAAGCCGTCGATGACTGGCCTGCAAGCGGCGTGCTTATCGCCGCGACTAATCACCCTGAACTTCTTGATCCGGCGATCTGGAGGCGATTCGAGCGCATTGTCGAATTTCCTCTTCCCGAGCGAAGCGCTGTTGAGGATGCCATCGCTCGACTTTTCGATCGCGTAAATATTTTTCCCGAAGCTATCGCTGCGCTTGCGGTTGCCGTAGAAGGAGAGTCTTTCGCCGATGTTACTCGACGCGTTATTGCCCTACGCCGCAAAGCTCTCGTTGAGGAACTTGATCTTTCAGGGGCTGTTTTTGAGCTTGCGGCCCAGCTTTCTCATGGACAAGACCGCAATCGACGCCTGAGCATCGCAGGAAGTCTGCGCGAAGCCGGCCTCTCTCAAAGAAAAATTGCCGATATCACCGGTCTTTCTCGCGACACTATGAGGAAACGCGGAATTGGCGCTCGTGAAGGGATCAAATAATATGGCTCGTAATAACAACTACCTTTTGGGTCGAGGCGAGAAATTAACAGCTTCTGTTGACGTGCCCTCTGGAGGGTCAGAAAAGAAGCCCCCCTACACCTTTTGCTTGGCAAGGTTAAGGTTAACGCAACCCTGATTATTGCTCCGCGCGTAGACCCTGAGCACCCTGGTGCTTATACCCAGAGTGGCGTTGAGGTGGCATTCCGTCCTCATTCGGAGAAGTACAGAACTTATCGGATGGTAAGGTATCAAGCACCCGACTACCTCTCCATTTTTCTCGGAAAGTAATATGTATTCGGCGGCCGAGTATGAGCTAAGAGGCGACGGACAGAAGTGGGAGCCATGCTTGAGCAGCACGAAAACTTTTCGGGGGACGAGCCTCTGGGAGCCGTGTTTCGATATTGAGTACCAGCATCGGCAGGGAGTCCACGCAGCCGCGGACCCCAAAAAGATTCCATATGCCTTAGTGGTGAGTTTCAGGGCCGACAGAGTGCCGGATCTTTATAATCGTGTTGTCCGAACTTACCAAAATATCCTCGTGCCACTCAGGCCAAGGCTGCGAATTGAGTTATTGACCTAGTTCTTAGGCTTAGGGCCTTTGAAGGGGCGCGGCCATCATCAGTCATGCTGCTCAGTAGTTATGGATCTTTCGACTAGTGCTGCAGCACTACATCGACGTGGTCGTCGAGGAGCTGGGATCAGGCAAACTCGCGCTCCTGTTGGGCTCCGGCCATGCGCTTCGTAAGACCCCCGCCACACCGACGCCCCGCTGTCCGCAGTGAGACACAGGCGAGATGCAGCGGGACACAGGCGAGCCGTCGCCGGCCTTCTGCTGCGTTCAGCGAGTCCTCCTCTGCACGCCGCGGGTCGCGGATGGCGAAGCGAGCCCTCGGACGAGACAAGTGCGGGTTCTCCGCTGCGCACAGCGAGTCTCTCGCTGCACGTCGCTGGTCCTCTGCTGTATGGCGCGAGTTCACGGCTGCCGGCGGCCGGTCCCTGGTGGCGCGCAGCGAGCCCTCCCGTCCCGAGCTGCCGCGATCGGCAACGTCAGCCGGAGGCCATCCTTCCACCATAATGCGTTCCGGGATCGGGCGCGGAACGACATTCGACAACTTCTACGTCGGGACCCGCTACCCCGACGGGCACCCCGAGGGCCCGCCCTTCGAGCACTATGGGGAGATCCAGAGCGGAGAGGCGATTCGCTATGCCGGTGAGATCCTTGTCTTCGTCCGTGCTCAGGTGGCCTGACCGCCGCGAGGTGGAGCGGCGGGTTGCCGAATGGGCCTGCGAGGAGGCGCCGCGCCACCCCGGGCTCCTCCGCCTCGGCTACTTCGGTTCCTATGCCCGGGGGGACGCCGGGGTGGGCAGCGACCTCGATCTGATCGCGGTGGTCGAATCGTCGTCCGACCCCTTCGAGCGCCGCGCGCTCGGCTGGGACCTCAGCCCACTCCCCGTCCCCGCGGAGCTCCTCGTCTATTCCCGAGAGGAGTGGGAACGGCTCCAGCAAGAGGGCGGCCGCTTCGCACGGACGCTGCAGCAGGAAGCTCGCTGGCTCCGGCTAGAGTCAAGCTAGTGGGCTGTCACAGCAGAATTGAACGGTTGGTCGCGGAGTGGCGCGACAAGGCGAGCCAACGGTGGAACAGGACGGTCGAGGAGAACGCCCCCCATAGCCATTCTGACCACAAGCAGGTGGGAGCGCTACGCTCACGGCGGAAGAGGTGCCGAGCCCGGATCTTGGTCTTCCTGGCGACCAGGCATCTCCTTGGCTTCCGCCAAGAGGGTGGAGAACGGTTCCTGATTGCCTGCGGCGAGACCTTCACCGCAGCGGGCGCCTACGCTTTTAGGGCGGTGACGTTCTGATCCGCGGCGGAATCGTTCTTGTTTGGAGCGGTGACGTTCTGTTCTGCGGCCGAACGGTTCTTGTTTGGAGCGGTGCAGCTCTCTTCTGCGGCGGAACGGTTCTTGTCTGGAGCGGTGCAGTTCCATTCCGCGGCGGTTGACCTCTGCTCCGCCGCAGTGCGGATCTGCTCTCGCCCAAAACGGTTCTGCTCCGCCGCGGTTGGCCTCTCAACCGCCCGTAACCAGAGCTGCTCCGCTCCAGTCGTGTGCGCCACCGCGGCAAACCTGTACCGGGCCGGGGCAGTTCGGTCGCAATCCGCTCCTTGCGCCGACCCTCCGGAGCCTGCCTGGCGCCATCTGTCAATTCTGCCTTGACAGACCACTAGTTTCTAGGAGCCTGCAGATCCTCCTGAGTAGGCGGTCACCGCTTGCAGGCACACCGTGGCGGTTAGCCCGGCGCCAGACACCACTCCCGTGGGCGCCTCAGTGCGTGTGCGGGTGATCCGCTCGCGGACGCGGTAGAAGATGACCTGGACCTTCTCCAGGGTCACCAATCCCTCGGGGATCAGGCCGTCGAGCTCGGGGAGGAAGGCGTCGATTTTCTCCTGCTTGTCGACGATCTCGACCACGATCGGCAGGTTCTCGGCGAGGTGGACGATGCGCGAGGTGTGGACGAGGCTGTGGGCTCCGAAGCCCTCGAAGCCGCGGAAGACGGTCGCCCCCGCGAGCCCCTTCGCCCGCGCCCGCTGGACGATGGCCTCGTAGAGGGGGATCCCCTCATGGCGATCCGAGTCGCCGATGAAGATCCGGAGCAGGACGCCTTCGCCTTCGAGCTTCATGGGGACCTCTTTCTAGACGACCTGGGACAGCGTATCGCCGGCCCAGACGCCCACCAGGCAACAGGCGGGAGCGCCGAGGCCGTTGAGCGCGGCGAGCGCGAAGCTCCCCTCCTGGACCAGACGCAGGGTCTCCAGGGCAAAGGAGGAGAAGGTGGTGTAACCGCCGAGGATGCCGATCAAGACGAAGGAGCGGAACTCCGGGGAGACCACCCGCCGCTCGTCGAAGAGGCCGGCCAGGAAACCCATCAGGAGGCAGCCGGTCAGGTTGACGACGAAGGTGCCCCAGGGGAGGGCGGGGCCGAGCGAGCCCCAGCGGAGGAGGACGGGCGAGCGTTGCACCCAGCTCTCGAGGAGATAGCGGGCGACCGCTCCGATTCCCCCGCCGACGGCGATGGCGAGAATTCGCCCGAGCACGGCTCTCAGACCGCCCCGGCCGTCCAGGCCGCCCCGCCCGCCGGCATCACTCGACGAGGATGGGGAGGAGCGTGCGCACGGTCGTCGCGGGCGACAGGTCGCGCGGGATCAGGATATGGCGATCGAGGATGTCCCGCTGGCGGGCGATCAGGACGTCGAGCGTGGTCTCGGTCAAAATACGCTCGACCGCCCGCTTGACCTCCAGGAAGACCTCGCGGATGGAGCAGTGATCCGGCCCGAAGTCGATCGTGCAGGGGAGGGCGAGGATCTGGTCGACGGCGGTGATCTGCCCTTCGAGGGTGATCAGGATCTGCCGGAGCGAGATGTCGGCGGCCGGCCGGCCGAGGATGTGCCCTCCCTGCGGACCGCGGTTCGACTGGATCAGCCGGTCCTTCGAGAGGAGGGCTAAAATCTGGCGCAGGTAGGGTTCCGGAATGCCCTGGCGGCTGGCGATCTCATGGCTGGTGACGGGGCCCTCCTCGGAGTGCATCCCGATATAGAGCATCGCCCGGATTCCGTACTCGCCTTTGGTGGAAATTTTCATCCGGAGTATCTTCTGGAAGTAGGTGTCAGTTTAGCACAGGGGGACCTCCCGGGGTCGTCGTGGAGGGAGGGTAGGGGGCGCGCGAAGCCCCTGCCGGAGATAATTCTTCGGGCTAGGAGCTACGCCGGATCAATCCGGCTTCGAAGCCCAGCGCCCGAGAGATCGGGAATGCCGCTATGGCGGCGGGAGCGGTCGAGCCGCACCGCCTCCATGCCGGCGGCGATCGCCCCCTCGACATCATCCAAGGGGCTGTCGCCGACGTGGAGGGCCTCACCCGGCTCGACCTCAAGCCGCCGCAAGGCCTCGGTGAATATGCGGCCGTCGGGCTTCTCGACTCCCACCTCCGAGGAGGTCACGACGGCGTCGAAGAAGGGGGTGAGCCCGAGCCGTTTGAGGAGGAGCGGCAGGCGCTGGTCCCAGTTGCTGATCACTGCGAGGCGGAGCCTTGCTCCCGGAGGGCCGTCAAGACCTCCCGCACCTCGGGGTAGACCTCCCAGGCCTCGGGGGTGCCGAAGCGGTGGAACAGCTCGGCGGCGGCGAAGCGCGACGGGACGGGAGCTTCGAGGTGCTCGGCCAGGCGCTCGAGGAAGCGCTGCCAGAAACCGCGCGCTCCCTCCGGGTGGGAGCGGAAGCGGTCGCGTCCGGGGTCGGCCGAGCAGGCGAGCTCCTGCCAGACGAGGCGCACCAGCCGTCCGGCCTCGCCCGGGGAGACCGCGATTCCGTGCCGGGAGAGCACCTCGGCGTAGAGCTCGCCGAGGCGCGGGGAGTGGAGGAGGGTCCCGGTGACGTCGAAGGTTACGGCTCGAATCATCGCTGTGATAATTTCCCGGCGTGCCCCCCGCCTTCTTCGCGTCCCCCACGCCGCGCGCCGCCCTCGCGCTGGCGCTCCTCTCGCTCTGGATGGCGGGGCTGTTCTCCGGTGTCTTCGCGGGCGGTGCGGTCCATCTCCTCTTCGTGGGCTCCCTGCTGCTCTTCCCCTGGCGCTCGCTCCGGCGGCTTAAGACTTCCCCCGGAACGCCTCGACCGGGTTGGTGAGCACCCCGAGCCCGGGGATCTCGACCTCCAGAGTGTCGCCGTCGGCGAGCGGACCCACCCCGGCGGGGGTGCCGGTCAAGATCACGTCGCCCGGCTCCAGGGTCATGAAGCGCGAGGTGTAGACGAGGAGCTCGACGATCCCCCACTCCATCTCGCGCACGTGGCCGCGCTGGCGCTCCTCGCCGTTGACCCGGGTGATCACGGCGAGGTCTGCCAGGTCGGCGCCGACCCAGATCGCCGGCCCCAGGGGGCAGAAGGTGTCGAAGCCCTTGCCGCGGGCGAAGGTGGCGTCCTTTTTCTGGAGATCGCGGGCGGTGACGTCGCAGGCGCAGGTGATGCCCAGGACAGCGCTCCGCGCGGCCTCCGGATCGGCGCGGGTGAGCCGTTGGCCGACGACGACGGCGATCTCCCCCTCGTACTCCACCCGCTGGCTCTCGGGCGGTAGGACGACGGGCGCCAGGGGGCCGAGGAGCGCCGAGGTGGCTTTCAAGAAGATCAGCGGCTCGACAGGCATCGGGTTGTCGAGCTCCTTGGCGTGCTCGCGGTAGTTGCGGCCGATGCCCACGATCTTGCCCGGCACGATGGGGACGAGGAGTCCGGCCGACTCCGGGTCAACCGTACGGCCGAGCTCCCAGCCGCCGGGCCGGGTCTCGAAGGGGTCGGAGTAGAGGACCGAGAGCGGCGCCCCCGGCTCCTCGGCGACGGCGTAGAAACCTTCCGGTCCGATGCGGTAGAGGAGCATGGCCCCTATTGTACCCAGAGGCGTACCCAAGAGCGCCCAAGAGCGCCTAGGAGCGCCTAGGAGCGCCGGCGTAGGAGCAGCAGCCAGAGGAAGAACGGTCCGCCGAGGAGCGCCGTGAGCACCCCGACCGGCAGCTCGGCGGGGGCCATCACCACCCGCGCTCCGGCGTCGCAGAGGGCGAGAAAGGCACCGCCGCCCAGGAGGCAGGCGGGGGCGAGGATCAGGTGGTCCTGCCCCACCGAGCGGCGGAGCATGTGGGGGACCATCAGGCCCACGAAGCCGATCGGCCCCGCCATGGCGACCAGGGCGCCGATCATCAGCGAGGTGACGAGGAGGATCTCCAGGCGCAGCCGGCCGAGGTCGATGCCGCGGCTCGCCGCCATCTCCTCGCCGGTCAAGAGAAGGTTCAGGTCCCAGCGCCTGAGGAGGAGGAAAGCGCTCCCCCCGAGCACCCAGGGGAGGAGCCAGAGGACCTCGCGATAGCCGGCGACCGAGAGCCCGCCCATCATCCAGCGCACCATCCGGAAGGTCTGGGTCGAGTCGGAGAGGTACTGGACGAAGAGGATCAGGGCCGAGCAGGAGAGGGAGACGGCGATGCCGGCGAGGAGCAGAGTCCCGGTCTCCTCCCCCTGGCGCCTCCCCCGAGGCCGACGACGAGGCCGGTCGCCGCGAGCGCCCCGGCGAAGGCGAAGAGGGTGAGGAGGGGGAGGCCGAGGAGCTGCCGGCCCTCGGTGAGGCGGAGGGCGAGGACCGCCCCAGGGCGGCGCCGCTCGCCACCCCCAGGGTGTAGGGCTCGGCGAGCGGGTTCCTGAAGAGGGTCTGAAAGCCGAGCCCCGAGACCGCGAGCCGCCCCCGGCCAAGAGAGAAGGATCACCCGCGGCAGGCGGAGCTGCCAGAAGATCGGCGACGCCATGGGTGGCCGTGGAGGAGCTCGCGGGCGAGGGACGCATGGCTGCCGAGGAGCGGCGCCCGAGGAGCACCGCCACCCAGAAGAGGGAGAGGAGGGGAGGGCGAGGGCCGGCCGCCGGCCCCGAGGGTGATCGGGAGGTCTTGGCTCCGTCTGGTTCCGAGGACCGGCGACTGGCTGCGCGAAGCGCCCGAAGGAGCCGGCCCGCAGGATAAGACGGAGCCAGGACCGATCAGGACGGCTCATGGCGCCAGCTCCAGGAGGGTCACCGGCCGCTCGCCGCCACGGACGACCTCGAAGCGGGTGCCGAAGAGGTGGCGAGGAGCTCCGGGCGGAGGATCTCGGCCGGGCTCCCCACCGCCAGGGCCCGGCCGCCGGAGAGGGCGAGCAGCCGGTCGCCCAGGAGCGAAGCGAGGTTGAGGTCGTGGGTGGCGGCGACGACCGTCCGCCCGGTCTCCCCTTTGAGCTTAAAGAGGAGCGCCGCCACCTCCCGCTGGTGACGGGCGTCGAGGTGGGTCGTGGGCTCGTCGAGCGCCAGGAGCTCGGCCTCCTGCGCCAGGGCGGCGGCGATGTAGACCGCCTGCCGCTCGCCCCCCGACAGCTGGTCTAAAGGCCGCTCGCGGAGATCGGCGATCCCGACGACCGCGAGCGCCTCCTCGGCGGCAGCGAAGTCCGCCGTCCGCGGCCCAGCTGGAACGGCGAGAGGTGAGGATAGCGCCGAGGAGCACCACCTCGAAGACGGTGAGCGGCACCGAGGCGGGGCGGACCTGGGGGACGTAGGCGATGTGGCGCGCCCGCTCCCGCCGGGGGAGGCTCGGGAGGGGCCGGCCGCGGTAGAGGATCTCGCCGCCGGCCGGCGGGAGGAGGCCGGTCGAGAGCCGCAGGAGAGTGGTCTTCCCCGCCCCGTTGGGCCCCACCACCATCAGGCACTCGCCGGCGAAGACGTCGAGGTCGAGCGGCCCCAGGATCGTCCGCGTTCCCGCCCGCCAGGTGAGGCCGCGGGCGGCGAGGAGCGGCGGACCGCTCACCGGGGAGCCTTCACAGCGGTGGTGGATGCGGCGGTGGTGGATGCGGCGTCGAGGATCTGTCCCATCTGCCGGTAGAGCCGCGGCAGGCGGGGCCCGGGGACCACCACGTAGTCCCCGGCGAGGACGAAGACCTGCGCCCGGCTCGCCGCCTGGAGCTGAGGCAGACCCCGCCAGTCGGTCGTCAGCTGCCGGATGACCGCGGGGGATGGCTAATCCTCGCGGATCTCCAGGATCACGTCCAGCGCGCGGGTCAGCGCCTCTTCGAGCGCCACCTGAGGATAGGGCACCCGGGAGTCGGCAAAGGCGTTCACCGCCCCCAGGCGGGTAGGAGCTGATCGTCAAAGGCCCCCGGCCCGGCCACCAGGAGATCGGTCGGCCGCCGCCTGCCGTCCCACCGGGGACCACCCGGAGGGCGTTCCTTCCGGGGTCGGCCGGGGGGCGAGGCCCGGGGTGAAGCTGGGCGGCGAGGCGCCGGCCGGTCTCCGGCAGCCCGCAGCGGTCGGCGATCGCCGTCAAGCCGTGCTCGGCATCGGCCAGGCCCTCAGTGCGGACGATGATCGAGGCGATCCCCATCCCTGAGGCTCTCGCCCAGGTCGCGCTCGCTGGGGAGGAGCACCGCGAGGTCGGGACGGAGAGCCACGATCCGTTCGAGATTGGGGTCGAACAGGCTCTGCAGGCGCGGCCGGGAGCGCGCCTCCGGGGGGAAATGCGAGAAGTCGACCACTCCGACCACGCGGGGGCCGAGACCGAGGGCGAAAAGAGTCTCGGTGAGGCTGGGGGCGAGGACGACGATACGCCGTGGCGTGTGGACCGCCACGGGCTGGGTCCGGCAACCCGCGCGAGCGGAGAGGAGGGCGAAAAAGAAGAGGACTGGAAGAAGCGCCCGGGCGGGCGCTCCAGAGGATCTCGACCGGCCACCGCCGCGCGTTCGGCAGGACGGTGGCGAGGAGGCGGGGAGAGTCGTGACCTTGAGCTCCGGCGGGCCGCTCTACTGCGAGCTCGGCGGAGTCGGGGCTGCCGGAGCCGCCGATCCCGATCCGGCGGGGAAAGGCACCGGGATCGCCACCGGCGCAGGCCGCCGCCGCTCGCATTCGGGTTGATGAAGCCAGCCGGATCCCCTGCGTCTGCTCCGACGACACGCCCTGCTGGATGGTGTAGGGCTTCTGCTGCTGGCTTTGCGAGAGTCCCTGGATCGCCTGGGTCAGGCGGTCGAGCGCCGCGGCACCCTTGTCGCCGTTGGGGTTCGGCTGGTCGTTGGGGGCGAACCCCGGAGAGATCGTGTTGTTCCGGATGGTCACGCCGAAGCCGCGGGTGGCGTTCTCCGCGGTGACGCTCTCGATCTCGTCCTTGCGCACGCCGACCCAGTTGCCCACTTCGGTCAAGAGCAGCACCATGCTCTTGTCCCAGCTCGCGTCCTGCGGCTGGTAGCGGGTGTCGATGACAGTGCCGGACGAGAGCTTGACATGGTAGATGTCGGCGCCGGCCGGCAGCGCCAGGACGAGCAGCATGCCGAGGGCCAGGCCGAGCCGGGAAAGCGAGCGCAATATCGAGCGCAATAACATCGAGACCTCCTGCGGCGAGGCCGCGGGGAAGAAGTCCATCTATATTAGCACGGACTTCTGTGCCGGAGGAGCGAGGAGGTCCGCGAGCTGCCGGCGGAAGAAGCAGAACCCCCGTAGGCCGGGTGACGGAGGGCGGGCACTTCGACCCCGAGGAGGCCGAGGGCGGCCTGGGCGGTCCGGCCCACGGCGATCACCCGCGCTCCGGGGCAGGCGGCGAGCATCTCCTCGAGGACATGGAGGTTGCCGGTCAGCAGCCGGCGTTCGGGGGTGCGGTTCGAGAGCGGCCCCTTGCCGGCGTAGGGGTGCCAGGGAAAGGCGTTCCAGAGGAGGACTCCGCGCGGGTCGCCGCCGAGGGCGCCCCAGACGACGCTGCCCGAGGGTTCGAGCCACAGCCCCGGCCGGGTGCTCGTCGACTGGAAAGGGGGACCCGCCCAGGGGAGGCGCCGGCCGTCGTCGCCCGCGAGCTGCCGTTCGCTGGTGAAGGCGATCCCCGAGAACCGTCCGCCGCGAAATCCGAGCGCCTCGCCGAGCAGCACGATCCGCGGATGTCCCACCCGGTCGAGATACGCCTCCAGGTTCTGCCGCCGTCGCCGCGCCGCGCCCGGCCGATCGAGGGCAGGGTCGGAATCGCGGTACGGATTGACCACCGAGGCGGCCGCGCCGCGGGGACCAGGCATAAGTGAGCGAAGGAGGGGGGTGAAATGCGTCATGCCGGAAAGAAGGCCGCGATCCGCACCCAAACTACCACGCGGCCGGGAGACTCGACATGCCGAAATGCCGCTTCAAGACCTGCTGCCTGCTGTCCTGCCTGCTCTTCCCGCCGTTGACCGCCGCTCCAGGATCCGCTGCGACCGCCAGGGCCGCCAGAGCCGCCGCCCCTGCCGATCCCCTCCCCCCGGTCGCCGCCTGGTGCCGCTCCTATCCCGCCGCCGCCCGCCCTCTCCATGCCGCCCTGGACGAGGCGCTCTTAAGCATCGGGCAGGGCTGGGGACCGGACTCGCACGGTCTCGGCTACCCGCTCCATGAGGCGCTCCTGCCGCTGGCCGCTCTCCTCCCCGTTCCGGAGCCCGTCCTCGACCGCCGGCTTCGCCGGGCCCTCCTCTCCCTGGAGGGAGCGGCGGAAGCCTGCATGAAATCGATGCCGATGACCGCCCGGCTCCGCCTCGTCGAGGGGAGCCGGGCCCTCGCCGAGATCGAGGCGGGGCTCGCCGCCGTCTCCGCCGAGTGCGTCCCGGCCCGCCGGGGCGGGGGAGCGGCGCTCACCCTGATCGTCGGTGTCGAAGGGGACGGTCTGGCCCTCCCCGATACCCCCTTAGGCTCGCCCAGCCCGCGCGGCGGCGTCGCTGCCATGGCCCCCAACTCCGCTGCTGAGCCACGCGGGGCTGAGAAAGCTCGCTCCCGACGGGCTCCGCGGAGCCCGAAACCGCACCCGCCGGCGCCCGCCAAACCGCATCGCTCCGGCGCTCACCCGGCGGCCGGAAGAGGGCGGCAATGGCGAGGAGCGCCACCGGTGTGAGCGGGCAGAGGATGCGGAAGAAGGAGCCCTGCAGGTGCTCGGCAGGCGGCAGGACGGTGACGAAATAGACCGCGACGTAGACGGAGAGGAGCGCCCCGACCAGTCCGGCGAGGACCGCCGCGGTGTCGTTTCGCGGCCGCCGCCGGGCCGCGGCGAGGAGGCAGAGGGTGCAGGCGAGGAAGAAGGCGATCCAGATCCCCAGCCAGTCGGGGGCGAGGAGGTCGAGGGCGGCGAGGCGCAGGAGCCCCCCGGCATGCGGCACCCGGATGGCCGCCCGCACCCACCAGCGGCCGGCGAAGAAGTCGACCCCGTGGGTGCGGGCGACGTTGGCCACCAGGCGGGACCCGGCGAGAGTCACCGCGGCCGGCAGGCCGAGGTCGAGCAGCCGCCGCGGGCGGTCCGGCAGGGCGGAGCGCCAGATCAGGAGGGCCGCGGCGGCGACGAGCGCGAGGGCGAGGAGCAGCCCCTCCTGCTTGATCCAGGGGAGAAAGCCGGCGGCGAGGCCGGCGAGCCGCAGCTGGGTTGCCGCGCGCTCGCTCTCAGCGGGGGCGATATTGGCGGCATTGGCGGCATGGGCGGCCTCCCCGCTCGTTTCGGCGGTCTGGAGGGCGCCGAGGACGAGGACGAGGGCGGTGACCGTCCAGAGCCCCATCGGCAGATCGGCATGGCCGACCCCGATCGTGTCCCAGAGGACCGGGGAGACGGCGAGCCAGGCGGCGAGGGCGTTGGCGATCCGCCGCGATCCGCTCGCCAGGAGGAGCCCGTGCCGGGTGACGGCGACGAGCGCCAGGCCGAAGAGCGCATGGCAGACCTTGAAGGCGAGGTCGCCGGGGAGGGCCCCGAGGGCGAGCAGGCGCCAGGCGAACGGCAGTCCGAGAGGGTAGTGGGCCTCCGAGCCGTGGAAGATCCTGAGGTCCAAAAACCCGAGGTCGAGAGCCCCGTCGACGATCATCCGCCGGCTCTTCAACCCCCAGACCGCGAAGTGGTCCCAGGTCCACAGCGGGGCGAGCGCGAGCTTGACGAGGAAGAGCGCCAGGCCGGCGAGGACGAGGAGGCCGGCGAGCCCCGACCCACGGTCGCCGGGAACCCCCTCCTCCAGCCAGAGGGAGGCCTGCCGGTGTTGCCGGTGTTGCCGGTGTTGCCGGCGCTGCCGGCGACCGCCGACGAGGAGGGTGCCGGCGAGGATCACCGCCAGGCCGGCGATGCCGCCCGGGGTGACCGGCGCCCCGAGCCGGGCGAGAGGAAAGCCGATCCCCACGAGAAGGGTGATCCCGAAGACCAGCGCCAGCCCCAGGCCGGCCGGCCGGAGCGCAGCGCGGCGGCCGGATTGCGACCCCAGCGGCCGGAGGAGGCTCCAGCCGACGAGGAGCGCCAGGGCCGCCCCAACCGCGAGGTCGAGAAAACTAGCCGCCGCCGGACCCACGCTCCACCTCCACCTCGCCCTGCCAGTCGATCCGGACGACCGTCGCCTGGGGCGGAAAGCCCCGTCTCGCCCCCCGCGGCCGGATCGCCGCAACCCGCTGGTCCACGAGGTAGTAGTTGGCCAGATATCGGAACCGCTCCACCGGCCCCAGGCTTCTGGGAATCTGCAGGCAGATCACCTCGTCCGGGCCGAGCCCCGCCGCCACTCGGGCGAACAGGGCCGGGAGGTCGGAGCGCGGATGCGCCCACTGCATCCAGGTCCGCTCCTCATGAGCATCCAGCCGCTGCGGATCGCTGGCCAGGCCGATTCCCCGGGCCACGCAGATCCCCGCCACCAGGGCGAGGAGCAGAGCGAGGAAGAGGCGTTCGATGACAGTAGACGACATAGAGCTGAGAGGCATACGCCGGCGGGAGGCAATTCGTTTGCGAACGGGCTGCAATCGCGCTGCCGCGTCCGCGGGCTGGAACGTTGGAGGACTTCGTCGCTCGTCTGGCCTCGGGCTGTACAATGGTCTTCCCGCGGGATCGGAGCCCCATGCGAAGCCAGGATGAGAAGCACCTGCCCCAGGCCCTCGGGCGAGGAAACCGCTCGCCGGCTCCTCATGTCCGCAAGGCCCTAACCGCGGCCGCGCAGCCGAAGATGCCGGGCTCCCTGCCCAGCCCCGTCGCGCCGGCCCGCCACGTCCAGGCGGCATTGAAGCCAAGCGTACAGGCCCGGCCGAGCCCTCCAGCGCAGGGCGCGAGCGCGCTCGCGCCTCACGTCCGGGCCGCGACTCGCGGCCCAGTGGCGGCTTCCTCGCCTAGCTTCAAGTTTACCGTCCTCCAACAACGACCCGCTCCCCAGGGGGCTCGAACCGCTCCCGTCGTACAGCGGATGGAAGCCTCCACCTCCTCGTCGAGGTCGGTGCTCAAGCCTGGCGAGGTACTCTTGCGGTTTCAAGGCACCGGAGGAGAGATCCTGACGATCGCGGACAGTGGCTCCCGCTACGATGCCATGGTCAACGGGAAATCGGTGGGATACCTGACCTACAAGGAAGAGACGGAAGAGGGGAAGCGGCGCATGCGGTTCGGCTACATCCACATCACCAACCCGGCGTTCAAAGGCAAGAAGCTGAGCGCGCTGCTGGTCGCGGTCCTCGCCCTCGAAGCCCTGAATCGAGGCATCCTGATCCTCTGCGTCGGCCATCCGGACCCCACTCTGAAGGCCTATTGGGAAGCGATGGGCTTCGATTTTCGCGGTGAGCAGCAACGGCAGTATCGGGCTCGTCAGGATCTCTATAGGGACCAAGACATCGGGTCCGTTGATGACGTGACCGTCACCGAGGCCGAAGGCCCAGTCACGACCGCCCTGCGCTGGGCTCAACAGAGCTATAGAGCCTACTGGCAGCCTCTGTAGGGAAGTTCGGCGGAATCAGAATCCAGGCCCGATCTCCCCAGATATCTCTCAGCCCAGAGGAATGATATCTTCCGAGCTGGAGGCAAGCCCATGAGCGTTCGGAAGACCAGCGTCGGGATTGACGAGGAACTGCTCACCGCCGTCCAGCGGGTGCTCTCGACGGCGACGATCAAAGACACCATCGAGGAGGCCTTCCGCGAAGTACTGCGAGCAGAGGCGCGGCGCGAAGAGGTGGCGGCTCTGACCACCATGCGCGATATGGACTTGGCAGACCCGGCTGTCATGTCCAGAGCCTGGCGGTCTTGAAGGCACGCTATCTTATCGACAAGAGCGCTCTGGCCAGAATGCAGCTCGCAGCGGTTCGCGACCGGCTCGGGCCCATCATCGAGGCGGGAGAGGCGGCGACTTGCGCCGTCATCGACCTGGAGGTGCTGTTCAGCGCCCGCAATCGCGAGGAGCACGACCGGATCCGGCAGCGCAGAGCTCTCGCCTACCACTCCGTCCCCATCACCGAGAAGGTTCTGGAACGCGCTATCGACATTCAAGCCGAGTTGGCCCGGAGCGGCCAGCACCGCGTTCCCATCCCCGACCTCATCATCGCGGCGGCCGCCGAAGCGGCGGGCCTGACGCTACTGCACTACGACCACGACTTCGACAGGATCGCCGACGTCACCCAGCAGCCGGCGGAGTGGGTCGTCCAGCGCGGGAGCGTGTAAAGAGAACGCACCCGTTTGAGGGAGCGCCCGGAACAGCCCGGTCCCGCGGCAGGAAATCTGCCGAGCCAGAAGTCCTGATCCCCACCCTATTTCCTCGACGCAGGTTCCTACGGTTTGCCGACCCCGTGTCTCAGACTCTGCGCCCCCGTACTCTGAGTCTGAGCCCCCGTACTCTGAGTCTGAGCCCCTGTGTCTCTGAGTCTGAGTCCCGGTGTCTCTGAGTCTGAGTCCCTGTGTCTCTGAGTCTGAGCCCCGGTGTCTCTGAGTCTGAGCCCCGGTGTCTCTGGCCTGGAGACCCGTATCTCGAACCTTGCGCCCCGAATCTCCGAGTCGGAGTCCCCGTATCTCGGGTCTGGAGACCCGTACCCCTGACTTTGAGACGCCTCGCTCACGCTTGGAGAGCCGTATCTCGGATCTGGATCTACCTGCTCATGGCTTGGAGCGCTGTGGCGGGGAACTCGGTCGCGCGGCGGCTCGCCGTTTTCCGGTCTGCAATGAACCATGAGCGACTCCCCCAAGATCGAGCAGATCGCCTAGACTCGGCGGATGACCGGTGCCCCTGCCCCCTCCGCCCCCGCGATGGAGCGGCGGCCGCGAGGCCGCGCATGAGCTGGAGCGGGCTCGACCGCGGCACCCTGCTGCGGCTACTCGGCAACGTCGCGCTCGTCGTCGGGGTCGTCGCCGGCCTCGCGATCTACATCGCGGCGAGCCGGAGGCTGCCGGCGGACTACGAGTTGCCCGAGACCAAGGCCTACCTGCGGCAGCTGGAGATGTACGGCGGCCAGGCGAACGTCCTGGCGACCGAGATCCGCGAGGGCTTCGCCGGACTCTGGCACGGCAAGCCGCTCGGCGTCACCGTCGCCGTGCTCGGAGTCCTGCTCCGCGCCGGCCTCCGCTTCGTCGCCCTTCCCCTGCCTCCCGAAGAAGACGAGCCGCCCGCCCCACCGCCGCCCGAGGGCAGGTGAGCCGGCCGACCGCGTTCCAGCCAGACCACAACTCCCCCGCCAGCGCCTGGTTGACGACGACCGCCGCGAAACCTATCCGCGTGCTTACCCCCTGCTTACCCGGAGAGTCCGGGTCTGAGGGATTTTCTAAGTTGTTGGAGCTGGTGGCGGGCGTCAAGATCGGCGGCCGGGCCCCCCATGGCCGAGCGGGAGGCCGAGCGTACCGCCCGCAGAAAGGAAGAGGCGGCGACGTTTGGATTCCTCGCCGCCTGCTACCTTGAAGAGCATGCCAAGCGAAACAAGCGGCTCCGGGCCTGGAAGGAAGACGAGCGGAAGCTCGGCGTTGAGCTCACGCTGCGGCATGCTCGGGGATCTTGCGCAACTCGTCCCGCAACTTCCGTTCGGCGTGCCATAGGTCATGAGCCGTCTGCAACCGCAGCCAAAAGGCGGCGCCGTTGCCGCAGAAGCGGCGCGCTGCAAGTCACTCCCGCGGGGGGTTGCGGGCGCCGGTCGGGACGTGTACTAGGTGGAAGACCGGAAGCAAAACGCACGAGAGTGGCGCGTCTACACTACGCACAAGCACCTTCTCATCTAAAGGTCCGTATGTCTTCACCGTATACGGACATGACTTAAGGCAAAGGAGACCCCGATGCGTAAATGGAGGCTTACTTTCACTGGACTGCTGCTCGCCGGAATCTTCCTCCCGAACGCCGCTATGGCGAGCGGAGACGACCTTCTCCTTCAGAGTACGAGCCCCGCGCCCGCCATGACTCCCTCCGGGGAGGTGGGCTGCAAGGCGGATTTTCAGCTGGGAACCCCGAGCGCCGTCTTCATGCAAACCGGCAATGGTTGCGGCTCCTGTAGCGACAGATTCTGCCTGGGGTCCGCGATTGGCAGCGCTTGTGCCAAGGGCCTCTTTTACACCTGCCAGAATGCTTTGGGCCTGACATGCAGGACCGAGCCTAACTTATGGCAGTGCGCCTGCTGGAACCCGAATACCCCGTTCCCCTGAGAACAGAGCCCTTGAGAAGGCCGGCGGATCCTGAGTTCCGCCGGCCGCCCTGGCTGCCTCTTCGATGTACCTCCCCCAAACTTTGGGCAATAGGGGTCATCGTAGAGAGCTCGGCGGGTGGCTTCCGTGACCTGGGAGAGGTCGATGGGGGGAGGGAGGGGCGGGATAGACTGCTCGGAGCTACGCATGGGCTGTTCTCCTGTGCGTGGTCAGGCTCCGGCGGGTGTCTCACCGGGAGACGGAGAGTTGAACCCGGCGCCACAACGGCGCCGGTCGTCTTTTTGGGTGAAGGTCGAGCGCGAGGACGGCAGGGCCGGGCCGGCCGGCGAAAAGGAGGGACGCGCGTGCTCCAGTGGTCCCCCAGTGGTCCCCGAGCAAAGAGCGCTCCGGGCCGGGTTTCTGGCCCTGTCTGTAACTAATTGCTTCTAAGGGACTTAGGTGGTGCGCCCTAGAGGATTCGAACCTCTGACCTACAGCTCCGGAGGCTGTCGCTCTATCCAGCTGAGCTAAGGGCGCGTAGAGATGGCGGGAAAGAACATTGGTCTGCCTGGAGGGATTCGAACCCCCGACCCGCGGCTTAGAAGGCCGCCGCTCTATCCAACTGAGCTACAGGCAGCCGATCTCGTGGTCCGTCCACCTGCCGGTAGGCACGAACCGGGGTCGCCGTCGGTATCGGGGCGCCCAGATTTGAACTGGGGACCCCCTGCGCCCAAGGCAGGTGCGCTACCAGGCTGCGCTACGCCCCGACGGAAACGCAAAAGGCAGTCTAAGCCAGGGGTCCCGCGGTGTCAAACCAGGGGGTCGAGTGGTACTGGGTCCGTTTGGGTCCGAGGACCGGCGACTGGTGCGCGGAGCGCCCGAAGGAGCCGGCCCGCAGGATCAAGCGGACCCAGTACCCGGAGAGGCCGGGTGCGCCGAACGGGCCAGCGACTCCAGGTCGAGCCCGCGGACGGCGATCGCCTGCCGCAGGTCGGAAGTGAAGACCCTCTCGCCCTCAAAGCAGAGGCGCAGCGCGGCGAGCAGGTCGTCCCGACCCGGGCCGGAAAAGGCTCCGGCGAGGAGGTTGTGGGGAGCGCGGGGCGGGAGAATGTCGTTGTCCTGAATCATGGGAGACCTCACTTGTACCCCGAACAGGCGCCAGCGGAGGGTCGCGCGTTACAGGTTCCCGCCGGATCGGCTCTCCCTTCCGGCCGTCCGTGCTACCGTACCCCGACCTTGGCTCCGCCCTCTCTGAGCCGCGCCCTGCTGACGCCCGGGCCCCTGCCGCCGCTCTCCCACCTCGGGGTGACTCTGCTGCGGCACGCCGTGGGCACCGGTCTGCGCTACGCCTTCTATCTTCTCGGGCTCCCCGTCCCCGAGGCGCCGCCGGTGCGGATCGTCCGCCTGCGTCTCTATCTGGACGACGTGAAGCTCGCCGCCCTCCTGGGGAACGCCCCGGGGGGTGGAGAGGTCGCCGCCGCCCTGGCAGACCCCGGCGGCGCCGGTGCGCTCCCTCCCGAGGCTCGCGGCCTCGCCGCCGCGGCGGCTTTCCACCGCTGGCGCCTGCGCCTGCCGCGCCCCGGTGGCTTCGGCCGGCCCGGAGCCGTCCTCGGGAGCGAGTCTCCGGCGGGGCTCGCCGACCGCTTCCGGGCCGAGCTGTCGCGCGGTCTGCCGCAGACCAACGAGGCGCTCCTCGCCGACCTCCTCGCCGCACTCGCCCGGCGGGCGCGCCGAGCCCGTGGCGAGGAGGTCCCGCCCGCCCTCAGCCAGGCGGCGCGGCGGCTCCTCGCCGGCCGGCGGGCCGACCTCCACCGTTTCGGCCCCCCGGATCTCCTCCTCCCCTCCTGGGCCGAGACCCCGGATCGCGCCACGACCGCTCGCGCGGCCTTCGCTGGCCAGGCGCTCCCCGCGGCCGACCCGCTCCGCGGCCGCTTCCGCGAGACCTACCGCGCCCTCTTGGACCGTCTCCTCCCGCTCTACCGCGCTACCGCCGCCTCCGCCGTCGCCCGCGGCCTCCTGGACTCTCCCGAGGACGCCTTCTTTCTCCCCCTCGACCTGGCGGGCGATCTCGCCCAAGAGCGGAAGCCCTCCTGGCTCGACGCCGCGATCCGCGCCAACCGGGCCGAGCACGAGGGCCAGAGGCGGACCAGCGCCCCGCCCGAGCGGGTGACCGGGCCGGAGGCGGGGACGATCCTCCTCGGGGCGGCCAGGGAATGGGAGATCGGTCCGGTCCTGCCCCTGCCGTGAATCGATTCACGCCGTGAAGGAGGATCCTCTCGCCGGGAGACTCAGGCCGCCTTCCGCGCCGCCGCCCTGACCTCCACCTGGAAGCTGACGGCGGAGCCGTCGGCCGTGTCGTCGAACCAGACGACCCCTTCCTGGACGAGGGTGATGCGGAGCCGGTAGGCGCCGGGCTGGGCCGGAACTGGAATACGCGTGCTCACCTGGGCCGAGGCGCCCGGCGGGAGGTTTCGAGGGAGGCGGAAGCGCTGGCCTTCTCTGACTACGATGTCCCCCCGGTCTTTGAACCAGCGGTAGGAAACCGTCACCCCGTCCATCCCGGTGCCGAGCATGCCCTCTGCCGACCAGGGGCCGTCGCTGCGGTTGATCACCGTGACCGGTATCACCAGAATCTCTCCCGGCCGCGCCACCCCAGGGACCCGGGCGAGGATCCCGGCCCGCGGGCGGAGCAGCGGTCGGGGGCTGAGGATCGGCGGCAGCAGGCGCCGGTGCTCCGGGCTGGTGTAGACGAGGTGGCCGGCCAGGGTGTGGGCGGCGAAGGGCCGGCCGGCGAACCGGGCGGGGAAACCGGCCTGCGCGGCCTCCGCCGGCCCGTCGAAGATATAGGCCTCGGTCGGCAGGGCCGCCACCCGCTGTGAGTAGGGAGGGTAGCGGTCCCAGCCCTGGAACGGGGTGACGACGATCCGCTCGCCGGAGAGGAGGGTCGCCTTGTAGGAGATCCAGTAGCTCCCGTAGCCGCCCCCGATCCCCTCCTGGCGGAGGTACCGCAGCACCTCCGCCAGGGGATCGGGGGGATGGAGCAGGTGAAGCCGCGCGTCGAGGAGGCCGGCGTCCTCGTGCCAGCGGGCGATCTGCAGGAGGGGGAACGCGACCAGCAGGGCTCCGAGAGCCCAGGCGGCGGCCTGGGCCGGCAGCGGCCGGTGGCCGCGTCGGCCGCGGCGCCCGAGCTGTCCGAGACGAACGAGGAACGCCCCGGCGAGCACCGGCAGGCTGGTGAGCCAGGGGAGGAGATAGCGATTGGAGAGCGCATCCTGCGGGTTGGGGCTGAGGACGAAGAGGAGCCCCACGACCGGCACCAGGAGGACGACGAGGGTCTCGCCGTCGAGCTCGCCCGGCGGTTGCCGGAAGACGCTCCGCACCCGCGGCCAGACCCGGCGGGCGCCGGCCAGCCAGGCGGCGGCGTAGACCGCGCCGAGAAGGAGTCCGAGGACCACCGAGAGCGGCCATGGACGGTGGCCCACCGCCTCCCCGAGCCGCGGGTCTCCCAACGGATTGATGCCGAGGAGCGCGGGGATGCACTGAGTGACGAGGAGCCGCAGGTTGGCGAGGGCCACCCGGGGGTGGGCGAGGGCGTAGGCCGGCCGTTTGCCGACGGTCGAGGCGCCGCCGAAGAGGAGGGCGAGCCGGGGCGCCCATCCGAGGACAAAGCCGGCGAGGAACAGGGCGGCGCTGCCGAGCTTCCGGGGAAAGGCGCGGGGAAAGGCGCGGATCTCGCGCTCGCGCGCCGCCCGGTCGGGAGCGCGGAGCACCTGCCAGGGGAGCGAGGCGACCACCCCGGCGCAGGCGAGGGTCGCCACGTAGACCAGGAAAAGCTCGTAGATGTAGAGCCCGAACCCCACCATGAAGCCGAGCCCGAAGAGCCTCGCCCGGCTGGGCGTCGAGCGGAACCGGTCGAACTGGACGAAGGTGAGCGTCCCCCAGGCCACGACCAGGGCATAGCCGCCGCTCGCGAGAACGCTCCACTGCACGACCTGGGGCGAGAAGCCGACCAGCAGGGCCGCCGCGGCGAGGCCGGAGGCGGGGCCGTAGAGCCGCCGGCCGAGGAGGAAGACGCCGACGATCAGGGCGAGGAAGCCGACCAGCGACCCGAGCTTCGAGGCCAGCGGGATGGCGACCCCGGCGGCGAGGAAGGGGATGGTGAGGAGCCCCTCGACGATGCCGTAGTAGTGAGTGTCCCAGTTGTAGAGCGTCAGCTCGCCCCGGTGGAGCAGGTGCTGGACGACCAGGGCGTCGACCGCCTCGTCCGAGTTGAAGGTGACCCCCGCGTTGGCGAGCCACGGCAGCCGCGGCACGACGCTCGCGGCGAGAAGGAGGACGAGGAGCCCCCAGACGAGGAGCGGGCGGGACGTCCACCCCCCGGCACCGGCGGTCACTCTCTCCGGACGCTCGCTCGACGGGCGACCGCCTGACGGCGGCGGTGCTGCTGCCGAGAGAGGAAGGGCGGCGGCCATGGGCCGCTAGTTTAGACGTTCGCGGTTGGCTTGAATCAGGCGGTCAGAACCGACGACGCTGAGGGAATCGGTGCGTGAAAGGCGAGCACGTCTTCGATCTCGATCTTCCAGCAGTTCTGGGTGGAGGAGCGGACGGGGATCGTCACGCTCGCCTGACCGCTCCGAATCTCCGGGTGATAGCGGTCCTCGGTTTGTCCTGGAACCTCGTTCGTGAGCCGGATCTGGAGGATCCCCGAGCCGGGACCCCTCCTCGGTGGGTGGAATTCCAGGTGCAGCCCGGCCGAGCTGAGGTCGGCACGGGTGAGATAGAGGCCGTGGTGCAAGAAAACGGATGGCTCGACGACGATCCGGTCCCGGAAGCTTCCCGCGTCCCTGCCGAGGAGGTATAGCAGGGTGCGTCGATCCAGCGCATGTCTGCACATCACACGGCTGAGGTGCGGGGAGAGCGGCAGCTGGCCGGGGACGACGACCTCGGCCATCCTGGCGTCTTGGATGGAGTCCTTCTCCTCGGAGTCTGGAACCGAGTCGTGGTAGACCCGCTCCATGGGGATCGCGTCGAAGAAGCGGGTGTCCCTCCCGACCCGCCGGACTTTCGACAGCATGCCCTGGGAGAATCCGGTATCGGGGAGAGTCAAAACCGAGAGAGCATCGAAGGCCAGCATGATCGGGATCGACATCTGGTATCTGTCCCGGTAAGGATCGTCGCGGCATTTGATCCCCTCGGTCTTCAGATGGAAGTTGTTCCTGGGCCTGAAGTAGAGGCGGGCAGAGTCGTGGGCTCGAGGGTTGTTGTGCAAGGCCCCCTGATTGGCGACATCGTGCCGGACGGTGCCCAGGCTGCTCCTCGAGACGAGTTGGCCGGAGCGCAAGATCTGGACCGCCGTCGTCACATGTGCGGCGTGGTAGAGGTACTTTGGCCAGAGCGCGTGGCGAGGGGAGGGGCTCAGCCGTTCGGACCACTCGGCGATGTGCCGTGCGGCCCGCTCCGGCGTCAGGCCCACAGCTTGCCCTGGACCTGCTCGCGCCTGGCCTCCACCTGAAGAGAGGGCGGCCGCTGGCGGAAGAAGAGGCCGTGGCCCGGCTGATAGGTGTCGCGCCGCAATTGCCGGACCTGGGCGGCCTGTACGTAGGGGAGCCGGGCGAGGACACCCAACACATAGTCGTCGTGCCGCCGGGGCCCTTCCCCTTCCAACTGATCTGCTGTCAGAAGCCCCACGTGAAGAGCGGACCAAGCGGTCTCGAGCTCCTCGTGCGGGATCTTTTCCAGCCCGCCGGCCGCGCGGATCTCCAGATCTCCGTTATCGAGGAGGGAGGCGGTGAAAGGCGCCCCGTGATCCAGAGTCTTGAAGGCAGGTTCCCGAGCGACGGTGAGCAACCGGATGTCGGCCAGAAAATGTTCGTAATCGACTGCCGGAAGAACCTTCTCCAGGTGTTCGGGCACGAAGTCCGGCGCGACGTGCCACTCGTGGACGTAGACCTGGATGGGCAGGTCCTTGAGGTAGGACTCCACCAACGGCTTGACCTCTGCCCAGTCGAGGTTGCCGTTGCCGCAGCCGAGCGGCGGGAAGGAGATCGAGGTAATCCCGAGATCCTCATAGCTCGCCACGAACTTCGCAAGCCCTTCCCTGACATAGTCGAGGGTCGAGGGCAGGCGCCAGGTGGTCTTGGTCGGGAAGTTGAGGACCCACTTGTCCGGTCCCCTGAAGAGCTGGAGGGTCCCGGTCCGCAGCTCTCCGCGGTCGCAGAGCCGCTTGTACTCCCGGAACATCTCCGGGTACCGCTCCTTGAAGCTCTTCGCGATCCCCTTCCCCATGACGCCGACGGTGTTCACCGTATTGACGAGGGTCTGAGCGGGAGAGGCGAAAAGGTCGGTCTGAAGATAGACGAGCATCCGGAGCCTCCTGTGGCTTGCTCACGAGTCTAACGTCATTGCTGGCGTAAGTCGAGCGGTGAATGGGCGGAGGTCGATGCCGGAACCACGCCGCTTCTACGCGAAGATCCGCGGCGGCTCGGGGATCGGGGGGACGTCCTCGGCGGTGAGGACTTCGCCTCCGGGATCCTGGTAGCGGCCCTGGCCGAGGTCTAAAAGGCAGCGGTTGCGGCCGCGGCGCTTGGCTTCGTAGAGGGCGCCGTCGGCGAAGAGGAGGAGCTCCGAGGCGGTCTTGATGTGGAGCTCGGGGAAGGCCGCGACCCCCGCCGACATGCGGAGCGGTACCGGGTGCTCGCCGGTCGAAAAAGCCAGATTCTCGACCGCTTGGCGCAGGCGCTCGGCGATCGAGAGCGCGGTGTCGCCGTCCGTCGATTCGAGGAGGAGGGTGAACTCCTCGCCGCCGTAGCGGCAGCAGATATCGGTGTCCCGGCGCGCGCCGTCCAGGATGCGGGCGACGGCGATCAGAGCCTCGTCGCCCGCGCCGTGGCCGTAGGTGTCGTTGATCCGCTTGAAGAAGTCGAGGTCACAGAGGATCACCGCCATCGAGCCCCCCTCTTCGAGGCAGCGGGCGTGGACCTCCTGCAGACGGCGTTCGAGCACCCGGCGGACGACCACCCCGGTGAGCGGATCCTCGCGCGCCTCGCGGTCGAGGAGCGAGCGGTGGATCGAGGCCGCCATCTGCGGCAGGAGGCGGTCGAGGAGGCCGAGAGAGTCGGGCTCCAGGCGGCGCGGGTCGCACCAGAGGCGCAGGCAGCCGAGGGCGACGCCGTCCGAGCTCAGGCTGCGTTCGAGGACCTGCCAGGGGGCGCGGCGGTGGAAGCCTTCGAGCTTCGGCGGGTAGCGGTCGGGCTCCGGGGCGCCCGGAGCGAGCTCTCCCCGGCGGTCGGAGTACCAGCTTTTCACCGGGTTCCCGGGGGCGAGGAGCTCGAACTGGAACCAGTGGAAGGGGACGACGTTGCCGCACTCGTCACGGATCTGCTCGACGACCGCGGCGATCTCCTGGCCGGTGCCGAGGACCTTCTCGGCGGCCTTGCGCACCCGCTCCAGGTCCTCGATCCGGTCGTCCGAGACCTCGGAGTGGAGGGCGTTCCTCGCCGCCTCCACGGCGAGGGCGGCGAAGCCGGCCAGGAGGAGGCCGCCCACCCCCCAACCGGCGGTCTGGCCGGCCCGCGCTGCCGCCGTGCCGAGGACCCAGGCCCCGGCGTCGAGGAGCGGCGGCAGGACGAGGGGAGCGGGGAGGAGCGGGCGGTCGGGGCGGCGGATCTTCCGGTCCGCGGCTTCGAGGCCGATCCAGAGGACGAGGTAGGCGGCGAGCCCCCAGGCCGAGGCCAGGAAGAGCGCGCGTGCCGGGTCTACAGCATTCCCTCCCCCCCGGCGTTCCCGGCGCTCCCGGCGGCCCCCGCCGCGAGCCGGCGGACCGTGAGCCCCCAGGCGATGCCCGCCCCGAGCGCCGCCAGGGCGGCGCGCCCGGTGCTCTCCAGCGAGCGCACGATGCGGCGGCGTTCGGGGAGCTGGACGGCGGGGTTGCGCCGGGCCAGGCGGTGGAGGAGCTCGGCGGCCAGGAACGCCGCGGCGGCGAGGCAGGCGGTGGGGACGGCCCCCGAGAGCAGGAAGGCGGCGGGCAGGACGACGGCCCCGAGCCCCAGGGTGGCGCCCCCCAGGGGCGGCCGGTGCCAGGCCGCGGCGGCGCTGGAGAAGACGAGGGCGAGGAGGAGCCAGGCCCCGGCCGGCGCCGGGCTGAAGGCGATTGCGGGGAAGCGCCCGGCGACGAGGAGCGCCACCGCCGCTCCGGCGGTGGGCAGCAGCGAGGCCCAGAGGTCCCGGCGGGAGGGGGCGGAAGCGCGTTTCATGAGGAAGTCGAGCGAGCTTTGAGGGGATGGTACGCGCTCGGGGGGGCGCTGGCAATCGCGGGTGACTTCGGTGGCCGGCGGGTTCCCGATCCTCTATGCTCTCCGGCGCCCCCCCGCCGACCGCCAGCCATGCCCATGCGCCGCCTGCCGCTCCTCCTCGCCGTCGTCACCGCCGCCCTGATCGCGGCGGTCTGGCTGCGGGTGCCGGGGGTGAACGGGCCGCCAGAGTGGCGGTGGGACTTCCGGCCCCCGGGGCTCGCCGTTGGGGGGCTGGCGGCGGCCCTCGCCGCGGGCGCTCTGCTGATCGCCGTGGCGCTCTGGGGCGGCGGCCGGTTCGCGGGGTCGCGGGCGGGGCTCGGACTCCTCGTGGTCCTGGGGTTCGGGCTCAACCTGGGGATCGTGGGCGCCCAGCCGGGCGGGTTCGACCGGGTGCTCCGGTCGCTCGTCTCCCGGCACAGCTTCAGCTACGTCTACGACGCCGGGGTGGCGCCCGGGACCGGGGAGCTGCTCGCCGACTTCCCCGCCGCCAGCGCGGATCTCGATCTCCACTCCCGCACCCACCCGCCCGGCCCCCTCCTCCTCGTCCGCGGCCTCGCTGCCTGGACCCGCGGCTGGACCGTCCCCGAGGGGGGGCTCGCGGCGGCGGCCCGCGACGCCTTCGACCGCGAGATCCGCCGCGCCCGGGAGCGCGGCCGGCCGGCGCCGGAGACGCCGGCCGGCCCGTGGGCGGTGGTCGTCCTCGCCTTCCTCCTGCCGGCGCTCGCCGCCCTCGCCGCCTGGCCCCTCCACCGGCTCGCTCGCACCTGGGGCCTGCCGCCCCTGGCGGCGGCGCTCGCCGTCCTCTTCTGGCTGCTCGCCCCGGCGCGCTCGCTCTTCACCCCGTCCCTCGATCAGGCGCTGCCGTTCCTCCTCGTGGGAGCGGCGGCCTTAGCCGCGGGCGGCGGACGGCTGCGGGCGGCGGGCGCCGGCCTCCTCGCCGCCGCCGCCTGCTTCCTGAGCTACGGCTGCCTCGCCATCCTCCCCTGGCTCGGCCTGGTGATTTTGAGCGCCGGTCCGCCGGAGACGCCAGCGCTATCGGGGACGTCGGGGACGCCGCCCTGGCGGCAGCGCTCCACCTGGGTGCGGGCGGTGCTCCTGGGGAGCGGCTTCCTCGCCCCCTGGCTCGTCCTCGCCCTGGCTGCCGGCTACGCCCCCTGGCGGGACTTCCGGCTCGCCATCGCCGCCCACCGGGAGATGGCGGTGGTGACGCGCTCCTACTCGACCTGGGTGGGCTGGAACCTCTACGACTTCGCCCTCCTCCTCGGCCCCGCCGTTGTCGGGCTGGCGCTCGCCGCCCTAGGGCGGCGAGCGGGGCGAGCTTTCCGCTGGGGCCGCTGGGGGCTCTGGGGATTCTGGGGGCTCCTCGTCCTCCTCGACCTCTCCGGCAGCGTGCGCGGCGAGGTGGGGCGGATCTGGCTCTTCTTCATGCCCCTGGCCAGCCTCTTCGCCGCCGCGAATGTCGCCGATGTCGCCAATGTCGCCGATATTGCCGGCCCGTCAGAAGAGGACCGCCGGCCGGGCGGGCCGGCCGGGGAGGTCGCGATCCTCGCCGTCCTCCAGCTCGCCCTCCTCCTCACCCTGGCGGCGAACCTCGTCTTCGTAAGCTAGAGCGGGGCTCAGTTTGCTCCTGCGGGCCTGCTCCTTCGGGCGCTCCGCGCAGCCAGTCGCAGGTCCTCGGAACCAAACCGAGCCCGGCTCCGCCTACTGCGGGGTCAGCACCACGTGCAGGTTGGAGAAGCTCCAGCCGTAGGGCGGCACGTAGGCGCCGTCGGCGATGCCGGTCTGGCCGAAGTCGACCAGCAGGGGCCGGTCGGCGCCCTGGGCGGAGAGGTTGAGGTGCTGGGCCTGGCCCGAGATCGTGTAGATCACCTGGCCGTTCTGCAGCGCTTCGAGCGCGACCGTCTGGGACGGGATGTCGTAGGTGATCCGGACGTGGTAGGTCCCGTTCGCCTTCCACGGCCCGTCGGTCTTCACGAGGAGGTCCGTCACGCCGAGGTCGAGGGTCGTCTTGGAATTGCGGTTGACGATCTGGACGCCGTAGTAGAGGACCCGCAGGTTGCGGTCGGCGCTCGGCCGGCGGAAGGAGGTGACGCCGGTGAAGAGGAGGACCGGGTCGAAGTTGGCGATGTGCATGTCGTACTCGATCACCGCCCGCTGGTAGGGGACGCCGTCTTTGGCGGGCAGGCTGTAGCTCGCGTAGGAGGCGTTGTTCCTCGCTACCAGGAAGGTGCCGGGGACGTTGAAGACCACCGAGCCGGCGGGGCCGCCGCCACCACCGCCGCCATCGTTCCCCCCGGTCCCGCCGCCGGTCCCCTGGCCGCTCCCCGGCACGAGATCGCCGACGAGCCCGGTGGAGGGCGGGATGTAGTCGGTCTCCGGACCGCCGATCCGGTAGGCCAGGGCGTAGGCGTAGAACGGCTGGTCGCAGCTCACCTGGAAGTGGGTGTCGGTGATCAGTCCCTCGCCGAGCGCCGCCAGGGCGTCGTTGAACGTCTTCTGGGAGAGCGGCAGGAGGGGGATCACCGCCGTCTGGTTGATCTGGCTGCTGTTGGCGCGGAAGGCGGTGATCGTGCACTGCGCCGCCTGCCGCGAGAGGTTCAGGACGACGAAGTCGGTGGTCGCGCCGCTGCCGGTGCGCTCCAACCCCTGGAGGTCCAGGGTGGTCCGGGCGGCGGCGGTGTTGGTCAAGGCGACGACCGGCACATTGGCCGAGGACTGGAGGGTACCGTTTTCGTCCAGCGCCTCGACCCGGGCCATGGTGACGAGCTGCGGGGCCCCCTGGATCTCCAGCATGCCGAGCTTACCGGCCGGGGCGGTGTTGGTGAGCACCGCCGTCGTCCCCCCGGCGACAGTGATCGCCGTTGCCGGGTTGGGGTCGGCCAGCCGGTTGCCGTCGGTGCCCCCCTCGATGAAGAGGGTGGTGAAACGGCGCGGCGCCGACCCGGTGTTGGTCACCCAGATCTTGGTGCGGTAGGTCGTCCCCCCGACCGTCCGGTTGCTGGCGAAGGGGACGAAGACCTCGCCGGCGGAGAGGGGAGCCAGGGCACAGGTGAAGAGGACGAGGCCGAGGGCGAGGGGGCGTTTCATAAAGCGAACCTCCCGAGGAGAGCTCGGAACGCGGAGACGAACGACGCAACGGCTGGTCAGCCCAACATATTGACTGCCGTCTATTGTAGGGCACCCACTTCAAAGCCGCAATAAAAACGTACACCCGTGTGTTGCCATCTCTGTCCCGTTTGTATCGCGTAACGACACTCTAGCTTTGACCGCACACGTCCCCCCTTCCACCCTGGCCCGGCACGGCCGAGGCGGGAAGCCGCCCGGGTCCCGGGCTTAATCGTCAGTAGGACGAGGATTCGTGCAAGGCAGTACCTGGTGCGCATGCTGATGTGCGCACCGAATCAGCCCCGTAAGGGTTGACAGGAGGAGCAAGTAATGAAACTAGGAACTCTGGCGATTGCCCTCGCCTGGACGGTGGTCGTGGCGCCGGGCGCGGTGGTCGCCCTCGACACGGTCCAGCCGGTGACGGACGTCCCGCCGATCGATGGCAGCAACCACAATCTGAGCGATCCCCATGCCAACCAGGCGGGGACCGCGGAGAAGCGCTTCCTGCCCGACACCTACCTGGACCATATGGGCGGCGATCACACGCAATTCCCGGGGCAGGACCGGCCCGGCGAGCGCGACATCTCGAACCACGTGTTCGCGCAGGACGCGGCGCCGGAGTTGAATCCGCTGGGCACCAACAACTTCCTGTGGCAGTTCGGCCAGTTCCTGGACCACGATTTCGGGATCACGAACGACGGGTCGCCGGCCGAGGGGCTCGACATGGGCATCCCGCCGGACGATCCGTTCTACGACCCGGTCCACCGGCCGTTCATGACCATCTCGCGGCAGCAGTACGATCCCACCACGGGCATCGCGCCGGGACCCAATCCCCGCCTCTCGATCAACGAACAGACCGGGTGGATCGACGCCTCCCAGGTCTACGGCTTCGGCCAGAACCTGCCGGGGCCGGGTCAGGGGGGGACGACCCCGGGCGTGCTGCGGGAATTCAAGGGCGGCCGCATGCTCGTCGAGCCCGGCACCAACCTGCTGCCGCGGGTGGCGACGGTCCTGCCGACCCCACAGTTCCCGGCCACGCTCTTCGTCTGCGGCGACCATTTCCCGCGCTGTAATGAGACGCCGGGCCTGACGATGATGCACACCCTGTTCGTGCGCGAGCACAACCGGAAGGTGGCCGAATACGCCGCCAAGGATCCCTCCCTGACCGACGAAGAGCTGTTCCAGCTCGGCCGCCGGTGGGTGACGAGCCTCATCCAGTCGATCACGGTCAACGAGTTCCTCCCGACTCTGACCGGCGAGAAGGTACCGAGATACGACGGGAACAAGCCGTCGGTGAACGGTCGTCTCGGCATGGAGTTCACGGCGTCGCTCTACCGCCTCGGCCACTCACTGCTCCCCCGCAGCCTGCAGCGCTTCGCGGCCGAAGGCGGGAGGAATCCGTTGACGCCGCTCAACCTCGGCGCGTCGCTGTTCCAGTCGCCCGCCCTCTACCGGACGTCCGCGGACATGGACGCGGTGGCGCGCGGGTTCCTGCGCCAGCCGCACGAGAAGCTGGACTGCGTCGTGTCGGACGGCGTGCGCAATACGCTGGTCATCGACGAGCCGGGGTCCTTCGGGACGATCTTCGACCTGCCGACGATCAACATCATGCGGGGCCGGGAGCTCGGCCTGCCGAGCTACAACGAGGCCCGCGTCGGCTTCGGCCTGCCGAAGGTCGTGCGCTACTCTCAGGCGTTCGACGTCAAGGCGGCGAGGCGCCTGAGCTCGATCTACAAGAATGTGGACCAGATCGATCTCTTCGCGGGCGGCATCTGCGAGCGGGCCGCGCACCCGGGATCGGGTCACACCGGCCCCCTCATCACCGCTGTCCTCCAGCGGCAGATCCAGGACCTCCGCGCCGCGGACCGCTTCTGGTACCAGAACATCCTGACGAAGGACGAGATCAAGGAAGTGGAGGGTTACAAGTTCTCGGACGTGATCCTCAACAACACGGGACTGCGGCCGAGCGAGGTCAACCAGAATGCTTTCAAGGTGGTGCACTAGAAGCACCTAGAGAAGAGCTGACGAGAACGTCGAGGGCCGCCCGCTTTGAAAAGCGGGCGGCCCTTTTGGCGTCCAGGCGTCCAGCCCCCAGGGGCTCACGGGACCAGCGTCACGGTGAGGTTCGAGAACCGCCAGCCGATCGGCGGGAAATAGGCGTTGTCGGCGACCCCCGGCAGGCCGAGCTTGAGCACCAGGCCGGTGCCCGCGTCTTCCAGGTCCAGGTTGAAGATGCCGCCGCTCACGCTGTGGACGAGCTGGCCGTTCTGCGACACCTCGAGGAGCATGCTCTTGCCCACCGTGTCGTAGCGGATCTTCAGGTGGTAGGCGGCGTTCTCCTGCCAGCCGTAGGTGCCCTTGAGCGACGGCTCGACGACCGGCACCCCGAGGTCGATGTAGGTCCGGCTGCGGTGGCCGCGGACATGGAAGCCGAAGTAGAGGGTGCGGTCGATCCGCGAGTCGCCGGGCTGGACGAGGGCGACCAGGCTGTCGAAGATCGGCGCGAAGAGGCCGGTCGCGAGGTCGAATTCGATGGTCGCCGACCCGTAGCGCCGGCCGGGGACGACCGGCAGCGGCACGTCGAGCGCCGACGCCCCTTCGACCGGCGAGAAGAAGAGGCCGGGCCGGGTGACCGTGACCGTCTCGGTGGCGGGGGTCGGGGTGGGGGTCGACCCGGCGGAGTCGGCGAGCGAGCCGTCGGGGGTGAGAAAGAGGGTCCGCCGGCCGTCGGTCGAGAGCACCTTGGCATAGGCGAAGAAGGGATCGGCGCAGGAGACCGAGAAGCGGGCATCGGCGATCCGCTCCTGGCCGAGGATGTGCCAGGTGTCGTCGAACTCGCGGAGCGACCCGGCGGCGACCGTAACGATGGCGTCGCCGGCCACCTGGGTGCCGTCGGTGCGGAAGGCGCGGACGGTGCAGAGGGTGGCCTTCGGCGCCAGGTTGACGAGGCCGAGGGTCGTGGCGGTCGAGTCGGTGCGCTCGGTCCCCTGGATCTGGGCGGTGCCTCCGGCGGCGAAGGTCTGCCGCGTCGAGACCGCCGGCGCCTGGACGGTCGAGAGCGGGGCCGCCAGGGGGTCGGAGACCACCAGGCGGGCGGCGACCGAGATCTGCGGCGCGCCGTCGACCGCGAGGAGGCCGCGGCCGCCGCCCGGCACCAGCCCGGTGAGGACGAGGGTACCGCCGCCGGCGACGGTGAAGGTCTGCGGCGAGGCGCTGCCGAGAGTGAGGGTGACCTGGCGCGGGACGGCGCCGGTGTTGGCGATGTAGAGGCGGGTGTCGTAGGTCACCCCGGGGGTGCCCCCGGAGCCGGAGCTGACGGGGACGTAGACGGTCGCCCGGGCAACGGTCGGGAGAATGGCGAGGGCGGCGGCGAGGAGCAGGCTCGGGGCGAGGGGTCTGGCGAGCAAGGGAGCCTCCTTCTAAGAACGCTGGTAAGAAAGAAGTTGACCAGCCGTCACGATGGTATGCCGGTCGCGGCCGATTCGGCTACACTACTGCGCCGCCGCGGTTAAGATTGCCGCCATCCCCAAGACCAGGGAGCTCGAAGAAGAAGATGCCGAACGAGGGACAGGAACCGTCTGCCGTCATCTGGAGCTGGCGCCCGGAGGATGACGCCGGGGCGCGCGCGACCGTCGCGAGCATCGCGAGCGCGGCGGCGCGCAAGCGCGGGCTCCTGGGCCTGGTCGTCGGCCTCGCCGCGGCGGCGCTCCTCCACCACTTCCGCCCTGCCGCGGGGTTCGTCGCCGGCAGCGTCGCCGGTATCGCCATCCTCTTCTTTCTGCTCGCCGTCGCCGCGCCGCTCACCCTCTACCCCCAGGTCATGGCGCTCCTCGACCGCTTCGGCCATCTCGTGGGCACGGCGGTGACCTGGGTCCTGATGACCGTCCTCTATTACCTCTTTTTTCTCCCGGTCGGGCTGCTCTTGCGGGCCGGCGGGAAGCTCGGGATCACCACCCGGCCCGATCGCGGCCTCCCCACCTACTGGTCGGCGGCCGACGAGCGCCAGCGCGCCCCCGCGGCCTACCGGAAGCAGTTCTAGATGAAGCTTTTGGGCGTCAGCTGCTTTTACCACGACTCGGCGGCCTGCCTGATCGACTCTGGGCGGATCGTCGCCGCGGCCCAGGAGGAGCGCTTCACCCGGATCAAGCACGACGCCGAGTTCCCGGTCAACGCCGTGCGCTACTGCCTGGCCGAGGGCGGGGTGACCGGCACCGCCGGCTCTGTTGGTTCTGGGGGCGGCCTCGACGGGGTGGTGTTCTACGACAAGCCGCTCCTCAAGTTCCACCGCATCTTAGAGACCTATCTTTCGGTCGTCCCCCGGGGGCTGCGCTCCTATGTCCAGGCGGTGCCGCTGTGGCTCAAGGACAAGCTGTGGATTCCGCCGCAGATCGAGGAGGCCCTGGAGCGCTGCGGGGTCACCCACCGGCCGGAGATCTATTTCACCGAGCACCACGAGTCGCACGCCGCCTCCGCTTACTACCCCTCGCCGTTCGACGATGCCGCGATCCTCACCCTGGACGGGGTGGGCGAGTGGGCGACGACGACCCTCGGGGTGGGCGAGAAGGAGCGGCTGCGGATCGTCGAGGAGATCAAGTTCCCTCACTCGCTGGGGCTCCTCTATTCGGCCTTCACCTACTTCACGGGCTTCAGGGTCAACTCGGGCGAGTACAAGCTGATGGGCCTCGCTCCCTACGGCACCGGGCGCTACAGAGACGTCATCAAGCGCGAGCTGGTCGACATCAAAGAGGACGGGTCGTTCCGGCTCAACATGGACTACTTCGGTTACATGGACGGCCTGGCGATGACGAACGGTAAGTTCGCCGACCTCTTCGGCGGGCCGGCGCGGGAGCCGGAGTCGCCGATCTCGAAGCGCGAGATGGACCTCGCCCGCTCGATCCAGGAGGTGACCGAGGAGATCGTCTTGAAGTTCGCCCGCCACGCCCGCGAGCTGACCGGCAAGCGCCATCTCTGTCTGGCCGGCGGGGTGGCGCTCAACTGCGTCGCCAACGGCGTCCTCCTGCGGGCGGGGATCTTCGACGACCTCTGGATCCAGCCCGCCGCGGGCGACGCCGGCGGGGCGCTCGGGGCGCCGCTCGCCCTCTGGCACAACGCCATGGGCAAGCCGCGGACGGTGGCCGCCGCTACACCTGGGAGCCGCGGCCGGGACTCGATGCGCGGCTCCTATCTGGGGCCCGAGTTCAGCCGGGAGCAGATCCGCGAGTACCTGGAGGCGAAGGGCCTCCCCCACGAGGAGCTCGCCGACGCCGACTGGGCGCCGCGGATCGCCCGGCTGATCGCGGAGGAGAACGTCGTCGGCCTCTGCCACGGCCGGATGGAGTTCGGGCCGCGGGCGCTCGGCAACCGTTCGATCGTCGGCGATGCCCGCTCGGCCCGGATGCAATCGGTGATGAACCTCAAGATCAAGTACCGGGAGAGCTTCCGGCCGTTCGCCCCCAGCGTTTTGGAAGAGCGGGTGTCCAACTACTTCGAGCTCGACCGCCCGTCCCCCTATATGCTGCTGGTGGCCGACGTCGTGGAGCGCCGGCGGGTGCCGCGGCAGGGGGACGAGGAGAGCCTGCCGCTCGTCGAGTGGGTCAACCGGCCGCGCTCGGACGTCCCGGCGATCACCCACGTCGACTACTCGGCCCGCATCCAGACCGTGTCGCGCGAGGACAACCCGCGCTACCACGCCCTGATCTCGGAGTTCGAGCGGCTGACCGGCTACGGGGTGATCGTCAACACCAGCTTCAACGTCCGCGGCGAGCCGATCGTCTGCACCCCCGAGGACGCCTACCGCTGCTTCATGCGGACCGAGATGGACTACCTGGTGATCGGGCCGTTCCTGATCGACAAGCGGGCGCAGCCCAGGCCCGAGGGGAACGACGACTGGCGGAGCGAATACAAACTGGATTAGGGTTTTCCAGCCCCGGAGGGGCGGCGGTCTGTAGCCTGGGGCGTGAGCCCCAGGTGGGAAAGCAAGACGGATCCAGCCCCGAAGGGGCGGCGGCAATTCCCGCGGCGTACCTTCGCCCCTTCGGGGCTGGTGTTCCGGGAGCTCCTGACCTGGGGCTGGCGCCCCAGGCTACAGACCGCCGCCCTTTCAGGGCTCCAAGAACACAGGAGCAGGGAAGGAGAAAGTTATGCGCAGGATGGGCTACGTGGGCTCCCTCTTGGGACAGATCTGGGACTTCGCCAAGCACAACAAGGTCTACTGGATCGTCCCCTTCGTCCTGATCCTCGGCCTGGTGATCCTCCTGGTCGTCACCAGCCAGGCGACGGCGCCGTTCATCTATACGCTGTTCTAGGGAGCGGTCTTTGCCGGCCCGCTCCCGCCTCGCCCGTCTCGGCCTGCTCCTCGCCTCGGTCCTCCTGACCCTGGGGCTGGCCGAGGTGGCGCTGCGGATCGCTGGGGTCTCCTACCCCAACTTCTATCGCCCCGACCCGGACCTCGGCTGGGCGCTCACCCCGGGGGCCTCGGGATGGTGGAAGAAGGAGGGGCACGCGCTTGTCCGCATCAACGCCGACGGCCAGCGGGACGCCCAGCACCCCGTCGCCAAGCCCCCCGGCACCTACCGGATCGCCGTCCTCGGCGACTCCTGCACCGAGTCGCTCCAGGTGCCGGTCGAGGCGACCTTCTGGGCCCGGCTGCCGGCGGAGCTGGCGAGCTGCCCGGCGGGGGGCCGCCCCCCGAAGACCTTCGAGACGCTCAACTTCGGGGTCTCCGGCTACGGCACGGCCCAGGAGCTCCTCACTCTGCGCACCCGGGTCTTCAAGTACCACCCCGACTTGGTCCTCCTCGCCTTCTATACGGGGAACGACGTGCGGAACAACTACCGCCCCTTGGAGCAGGACCCGCTCCGGCCCTACTTCGTCCTCTCCGGGGGAAAGCTGGTGCTCGACGACTCCTTCCGCACCTCCCCGGGCTACCAGGCGCGGCAGACCGCCGCCGCCCGGCTCCTCTATGCCGCCTTCAACCACTCCGCCCTCCTCCAGGTGGGGAAGATGGCGAAGAGCGCCTCCGACGGCCTGGTGGGGGCCTACAAGGCGAAGCGGGTGACGACTCAGGTCATCGAGGAGCTGGGGCTCGACAACGCCGTCTACTCCCCGCCCGGGAACGCCGACTGGCAGGCCGCCTGGGCGGTGACCGAGGCGATGCTCCGCGAGATGGGGGAGGAGGCGCGCGCGCACGGGGCGCGCTTCGCGATCGTCACGCTCACCGACGGCATCCAGGTCGACCCCGACCTCCAGAAGCGCCAGGCCTTCGCCCGCCAGCTGGGGATCGCCGACCTCTTCTATCCGGACGAGAGGATCAGGAAGACCGGCGAGGCCGCCGGCATCCCGGTCTTAAACCTCGCCCCGCCGCTCGCCGACTACGCCGCCCGGACCGGCCGGTTCCTCCACGGCTTTTCCAATACCAAACCGGGGGAGGGGCACTGGAACGCCCTCGGGCACCGGGAGGCGGCTAAGGTGCTCGGGCGGTGGCTCTGCGGCCTCCTGCCCTGATCCTGCCCTGACCTGGCCCTTGCCGCCGGAGCCCGCTTCGGCCACAATAGGGCGCAATGCGTCGTTTCAGGCCGATCCACGGCATCCTGCTCGTCCTGGCGTTCACGGCTGCCGTCGTGGTCGCCCAGATGGCGTACGAGGGGCAGTTCAAGGGGACGGGCTACGAGCTGGTGAAACCGGGGAGCGACGGGCAGGTGAACGTCGACCTCTCGGGGATCGGGCCCAAGCAGGTACGCTTCTTCCGCTTCTTGAACCGCGGCAACCAGGAGGTCCGGTTCTTCGTCGGCAAGGATGCGGAAGGGGTCGTCCAGGTCGCCTTCGACGCCAGCGAGACCTGCGCCAAGACCAAGCGCGGCTTCCACCAGCAGGGGGAGTGGGTGATCTGCAACAAGTGCGACAAGTCCTTCAAGCTTGCCGAGATCAACGCCGGCGGCGGCGGCTGCAAGCCGGTCCCCCTGGCCCACCAGGTCGACGGCAACCAGCTGCGGATCGCCGAGAACGACGTCCTCCAGGGCTGGCGGTTGTTCCGCTGAAGCCGCGAATGCCGGAGAGACCTCCGGGCAAACGCCATAAAATCAAGAGTTTGACGGCAACCCCGCTGTGTTATATCTTCGCGCGGTCTGGAAAGGGTAGCCATGTCCGCTGACTTCGTGCTCTACGAGGAGGAGTTCCGGCTGTTGCAGGACGCCCTGCGCCGTCTGCGGCAGGAGGCCAATGCCAAGGCCGTCTTCCTGATCGACAAGAACGGCCAGCAGATCGCCTCGGCCGGCGAGGTCGAGCAGTTCGACACCACCTCGCTCGCCTCGCTCACCGCCGGCAACGTCGCCGCCACCGATGGTCTGGCCAAGCTCATCGGCGAGCGCGAGTTCTCGGTCTTGTTCCACGAAGGGCAGCAGGACCACATCCACATCTCGATCGTCGCCAAACGCGCCATCCTGGTCGTCATCTTCGACGACCGCTCCTCGCTCGGCCTCGTCCGGCTGCGGGTGAAGCGCGCCAGTGTCGACCTCGAGAAAATTTTCGAGACGATGTTGCAGAAGAGCGAACGCGGGACCGAGGGGCCGACCCACGCCAGCCCCTTCTCCGAGATCACCGACGACGACATCGACGCCCTCTTCGGAGAGTGACCTCCCGGCTTCATGAGCAGACGGCCGGCCGAGATCGCCGGGCCTCCGCGGTGAGACGAGACATTGAGCCATGACCTTCATCAACTACGCAAGCAAGGAGATCAACTGCAAGATCGTCTTCTACGGCCCCGGCCTGTGCGGGAAGACGACCAACCTGCAGTACATCTACAACAAGACCGCCCCGGAATCGAAGGGCAAGATGATCTCGCTTGCGACCGAGGCCGACCGTACCCTGTTCTTCGATTTCCTCCCTCTGGACCTGGGGAGCATCCGCGGTTTCACCACCCGCTTCCACCTCTACACCGTCCCCGGCCAGGTGTTCTACGACGCCAGCCGCAAGCTGATCTTGAAGGGGGTCGACGGTGTCGTCTTCGTGGCCGACAGCCAGGACGAGCGGATGGAAGCCAACATCGAGTCGATCCGGAACCTGGAGCAGAACCTTCAGGAGCACGGCTTCGACCTGGCGACGATCCCCTACGCCCTGCAGTTCAACAAGCGGGACCTGGGGAACGTCATGCCGGTCGACGTCATGTACCGGACGCTCAACTACAAGCGCGAGCCGACCTTCGAGGCGGTGGCGACGACGGGGATCGGAGTCTTCGACACCCTGAAGTCGGTCGCCAAGCAGATCCTGATCGAGCTGCGCAAACGTTGACCGAGGCAAACTGAATGACCAAAAAGACCGAAGTGAAAACCGGCAAGGGCAAGCCGGCCGACAAGGCCGGCGACGGCAATGCCGCCGATCCGACTCCCCAGGCCACCCATGCCACCTACGCCGCCAACCCCGCCAAGATCACCCGCTCCGCCCGGGGTGGCGACGAGGACCCCGCTTTCGCCCTCTACGCCGAGGGCCTCCAGGCGCTCGACCGCAAGGACTGGGCGCACGGCATCGAGCTGCTCAAGCAGGTGATCGAGGTGAGCGACCTCGCCGACCTGACGGCCCGCGCCCGGCAGTACCTCGCCGCGGCCGAGAAGCGGGTCGCGGTGGCGGCCGCCCCGGCCGGGGACGCCGATGCCGACACCGACCCCTACCTCCATGCGGTGATCGAGAAGAACCGCGGCAACTACAAGACGGCGCTCGACCTGAGCAAGAAGGGGGGGCGCGACAAGAAGGACGAGCGTTTCGCCTACCTGGCCGCCTCCATCCACGCGATCGAGAGCCGGACCGAGGACGCGGCGCAGGCCCTCTCCCAGGCGGTCGAGCTCAACTCCAAAAACCGCATCCATGCCTTCCACGACACCGACTTCGCCGAGCTCAAGAAGAACCGGGACTACCGTCACCTCTTCGGTCTCGGCTGAGCCGTCGCCCCAGGCGGGGACTGCTGCCGGCCCTGCCGCCGGCCCCGCCGCCGGTCCCGCGATCGTCGCCATCGGCGGCGGTACCGGCCTGTCGGCGATCCTCCGCGGCCTGAAGGCCCACGTCGGCTCGCCCCGTCTGGGGCGGCTGACGGGAGTCGTCACGGTCACCGACGACGGCGGCTCCTCCGGCAGGCTACGGCAGGAGTTCGGGGTCCTCCCCCCGGGCGACATCCGCAACTGCATCGTCGCCCTGGCCGAGGAGGAGGACCTCCTCGCCCGGCTCTTCCAGTACCGCTTCCCCAACGGCGGCGGCCTGGTTGGCCACTCCTTCGGCAATCTCTTCCTGACCGCCTTGACCGGCATCACCGGCGACTTCTACCAGGCGATCCTCACCGCCGAGTCGATCCTCTCGGTGCGCGGCAAGATCTACCCGGCGACGATCACCGACGTGCGGCTCCGCGGCCACGGGGTGTCGGGGCGGATCTACGAGGGGGAGACGGCGGTGGGGAGCTCGGGCGAGGTGCTGGCCCGGCTGGAGCTCGACCCCGTGGCGCCGCCGGCCTTCCCCGGCGCGGTCACCGCTTTAGAGAGCGCCGACGCCATCCTCCTCGGGCCGGGCTCGCTCTACACCTCGATCCTCCCCAACCTCCTGATCCCCGGCATCCGGCAGGCGATCGTCAAATCGAAGGCGCCCGTCATCCTCCTCCTGAACCTCATGACCCAGCCGGGGGAGACGGACGGCATGATGGGCCCCGCCCACTTGGCGGCGGTCCAGCTCCACAGCGGGGACGGCCTGGCCTTGACCGTCCTCGCCAACTCGACCCCGATCCCCCGCCCGCTCCTCACCCACTATGCCGAGACCCATTCGGAACCGGTGGCGGTCGAGCGGGAGATCCTTGAGCGGATGGGGGCGCGGGTGGTGGAGACCGACGTGCTCGCCCCCGGCGACCTCATCCGGCACGATCCGGAGAAGCTGGCGGGGGCGGTCCTCGACCTCCTGGAGCGGCCCTAAGTGAACGGGCGCGTAGCGGTGGTGCTCGCCGCCGGCAAGGGGACGCGGATGGTCTCCGCATCACCCAAGGTCCTCCACCGGGCGGCGGGCCGGCCGCTCCTCGGCTGGGTGCTCGACGCGGCGCGGGCTGCCGGCTGCACCCGCATCCTGGTGGTCGTGGGTCACGGCGCCGAGGAGGTGCGGTCCACCTTCACTGGAGAGGGGAACGCGGATTTGACCTGGGTCCTCCAGGCCGAGCAGCGCGGTACCGGCCACGCCCTCGCCCAGGCCGCGCCGGATCTGGCGGGGAGCTCGGCGACCGTCCTCGTCCTCTCCGGGGACGTGCCGCTCGTCACCCCGAAGACCCTGGAGAGGCTGGCGAGCCTGGCGGAGGGTTCCTGGGGGGCGATGGCGGTCGCCGAGCCGGCCGACCCCGGGGCCCTCGGCCGGGTGATCGCCAACTCCGAGGGCAATCTACGGCAGATCGTCGAGGCGCGCGATGCGACCCCCGAGGAGCGGGCGATCCGGCTAATCAACGCCGGTCTCTACGCCCTGCCGGCGCCGGCGATCTTCGGCTACCTCGATCGCCTCACCCCCCAGAACGCCCAGGGGGAGCTCTACTTGACCGACGCCCTGGGCGCTGCCGCCGCCGACGGGCACGCCGTCCGGCTCCTGCCGCTCGCCGACCCCGAGGAGTCGCTGGGGGTCAACAACCGGGTCGAGCTCGCCCAGGTCCACCGCCGGCTCCTCGACCGCCACCTGGAAGCGCTGATGGTCTCCGGGGTGACGGTGCTCGAACCGGCCCGGACGGTCGTCGAGCCGGGAGTAACGGTGGGGGTGGACACGGTTCTCCACCCCGAGGTCTCCCTCCGCGGCCAGACTCGGGTGGGCAGCGGTTGTACCCTCCACGCTGGGGCCTGGCTTCAGGATACGGTGCTGGGAGACGACGTCGAGATCCTCCCCTACAGCGTCCTCGACGGCGCGGTCGTCGAGGCGGGCTGCCGGGTGGGGCCGTTCGCCCGGCTGCGGCCGGCATCCCACTTGCTTCCCGGAGCCCGGGTGGGGAACTTCGTCGAGGTCAAGAACTCCGAGCTGGGGCCGGGAGCCAAGGCCGGCCACCTCGCCTATCTCGGCGACGCGGTGGTCGGAGCGGGGGCGAACATCGGGGCCGGGGTCGTGACCTGCAATTTCGACGGCCACGAGAAGCACCGGACCGAGATCGGCAAGGGCGCCTTCATCGGCAGCGACACGATGCTCGTGGCGCCCGTACGAGTCGGCGAGGGCGCGACGACGGCGGCCGGTTCGGTGATCACCAAGGAGGTCCCCCCGGGGGCCCTGGCGGTCGCCCGGGTGCGGCAGAAGAACCTGCCGGGGCGGCTGGGATCGCGGCGCAAGGGCAATCTTCCGGAAGAGTGAATTTACAGGTCCTGAGAGAGGGCAGATCGACATGTGCGGAATCGTGGGCTACGTGGGCAGCCGTGAGGTGGTCCCCCTTCTGATCGACGGTCTCTCCCGCCTGGAGTACCGGGGCTACGACTCGGCGGGAGTGGTGGTGATCGCCGCCGACGGCTGCCTGGAGACGGTCAAGGCCGAGGGCAAGCTCGATCGGCTCAAGGAGAAGCTCGCCCGGCACCCGCTCGGTGGCCGCTACGGGCTCGGCCACACCCGCTGGGCGACCCACGGCGCCCCCTCGGAGAGGAACGCCCACCCGGTGGTCGATTCGCGCCGCCGGATCGCCCTCATCCACAACGGCATCATCGAGAACTTCCTCCCTTTGAAGAAGCGCCTCCTGGCGGAGGGCTGGACCTTCACCTCCGACACCGACACCGAGGTGGTGGCGAACCTCATCTCCTCCTACCTCGACGGCGATCTCCGGGCGGCGGTCGCCAAAGCCGTTAAAGAGCTCCAGGGGATGTACGCCTTCGCCGTCATTTCGACCGAAACCTCGACCGAAGCCTCGACCGAAACCGCGGGGAAAGACGGGCAGGAGAACGCTGGGCAGGAAATCGTCGCCGCCCGCCAGGGGCCGCCGCTCGTCATCGGCCTCGCCGAAGGCGAGCAGTTTCTCGCCTCGGACCCGGCGGCGCTCATCGCCCACACCAAGGACGTCGTCTTCCTGGAGAACGGCGACCTGGCGCGGCTGACCCCCGCCGGGATCGATATCGTCGACCGCTCGGGCAAGCCCGTCGAGCGCCCCGTCCAGCACCTCAACTGGGACCCCATCCAGGCTGAGAAGGGCGGGTACAAGCACTTCATGCTCAAGGAGATCCACGAGCAGACCCAGGCGGTGCAGGACACCTTCGCCGGGCGGGTGGACTTCGAGAACGCCCGCATCCACTTCGACACCCTGCGGATCTCCGAGGCCGACTTTCGGTCCTTCGACCGGGTCGTGCTCCTCGCCTGTGGCACCTCCTGGCACGCCGGGCTCATCGGCAAGTTTTTGATCGAGGAGCTGGCGGGGATGCCGGTCGAGGTCGACTACGGCTCCGAGTACCGCTACCGCCGGCCGGTGGTCTCCGACCGGGTGCTGGCGGTGGGGATCTCGCAGTCGGGGGAGACCGCCGACACCCTCTCCGCCATGGAGGCGGCGCGCGAGCGCGGGGCGCGGCTCTTGACCATCTCGAACGTCCTCGGGAGCCAGGCGACCCGGATCACCGAGGGGACGATCTACACCCACGCCGGCCCCGAGATCGGGGTCGCCTCGACCAAGGCTTTCACCACCCAGCTGGTGGCGCTCTACCTTCTGGCCCTCTATCTGCGCCAGGTGCGGCACGGGCGGCCGGAAGGGATCGAGCGCAACTACCTGGACGACCTCGCCCGCCTCCCCGGCGCGATCGCGGAGGTGCTGAAAGAGGAGCCGGCGGTCGAGGCCCTGGCGAAGAAGTACTTCCGCTGCGAGGACTTCCTCTATCTCGGGCGGGGGATCAACTATCCCATCGCCCTCGAAGGAGCGCTCAAGCTCAAGGAGATCTCCTACATCCACGCCGAGGGCTACCCGGCGGGCGAGATGAAGCACGGCCCCATCGCTCTCATCGACCGCACCCTCCCGGTCGTCGCCGTGGCGACGGGCGAGCTGGTCTACGAGAAGGTGAAGAGCAACCTCCAGGAGGTGAAGGCGCGGGACGGGATCGTCATCGCCTTGACCGACCACGACCCGGAGGACCTCGGCGGGGTGGCGGACGAGGTGATCCGGGTGCCGGTGGTCTCCGACCTCCTCCAGCCGATCGTCAACGTCGTCCCCCTCCAGCTCCTCGCCTACTTCGTGGGGGTCCGCCGGGGTGCCGACGTCGATCAGCCGCGGAACCTGGCGAAGAGCGTCACCGTCGAGTAGGGGCCGCCATCCCCTCCCCCCCTCCCCAGAGTCCGTTTACCGCGAGCGGCGCGTCCGCTACGCCGCGGAGGAGCGGCGGCTCGCCCGGCGCTCGCTCCGCTTCTCGGTCGCCCGCTTCACCGCCTTCGGCCTCTTCGCCCTCGGCCTCCTGCTCCTCCTCTTCCCGGCCGTGGGCACCCGGACCCTGTGGCTCTCCGGTGTGGGGCTCGCCGTCTTCGTCGGCCTGGTGATCGTCCACGACCGGGTGGTAAAAGAAGAGCGGCGGGCGGCCGACCTCGTCCACCTTCAGGACGAGGGGTTGGCCCGGCTGGCCCGCGACTGGCGGGCCCTCCCGCTCCCGGAGTTGTCTGAGGAGTTGCCCGAGGGATCCGAGCCGGCGCCGCTCTCCCGCGACTTGAACCTCTTCGGCCGCGCCTCCCTCTTCCATCTCCTGGGGACCGTCCACACCCCGCCCGGCAAGCTGGCGCTCCGGGGGTGGCTCCTGGCGCCCGCTCTTCACGGGGAGATCGCTCTGCGCCAGGCGGCGGTCGCCGAGCTGGCGCCGGAGCTCGACCTCCGCCAGGAGTTGGAGGTGCGCGGCCGGCCGCTCGGGAAGGCCCGGCCGGACCTCGAACCTTTTCTGGGCTGGGCGGAGGACCGGCCATGGCTCCCCGGCTGGGCGCTCGGCTTCGCCCGGGCCCTGGCGCCCCTCTCCGTCGTCGCGCTCCTCTCGTGGTCCGGCGGGGTCCTGCCGCTCTGGCCCTTTCTCCTCCTCGTCGGCCTCAACTACCTGCTTACCTACCGCCTCGGCGACCGGATCGCCGCGACCTTCGAGCGGATTTCGGCCCGGGAGGACGAGTTCCACCTCTACGCCGGGGTGCTCGGGGTTTTCGCGGAGCGGGCCTTCGCCAGCCCCCGGCTCCGCCAGCTCGCCGACGAGCTGACCGCCGAGGGAATCTCGGCCGCCGCCGCCCTCGACCTCCTCCACCGCCGGGTGGTGCTCACCGACGTCCGCCACGCCGCCCTCCTCCACACCCCGCTCCAGCTCCTCCTGCTCTGGGACTTCCACACCCTGGCGCTTCTCGAACGCTGGCAGAAAGACTTCGGGAGCCGGGCACGGCGCTGGCTCGCCGCCCTGGGCGATCTGGAGGCCCTGGCCGCCCTGGCCGGCCTGGCCCACGATAATCCCGAGTGGACGTTCCCCCAGGTGGCAGACGTGGCGCCCCGCGCGCTCGGTTTGGCTCCGCGGACCGGCGACTGGCTGCGCGGAGCGCCCGAAGGAGCCGGCCCGCAGGAGCCAACCGAGCGAGGACCGCAGATCGAGGCGCGCGGGCTCGGCCATCCGCTCCTCCCCGACTCGGCCCGGGTGCCGAACGACGTCACCCTCGGTCCACCGGGGACCTTCCTCCTCGTCACCGGCTCCAACATGTCGGGAAAAAGCACGCTCCTGCGCTCGATCGGGGTGAACGTCGTCCTCGCCCAGGCGGGCGGTCCGGTCTGCGCCGAGTCGCTCCGCATGCCTCCGCTCGCCCTCGCCACCAGCATCCTGGTCGAGGACTCGCTCGAAGACGGCGTCTCCTTTTTCATGGCCGAGCTGCTCCGCATCCGCAAGGTGGTCGACGCCGCCGACCGCGCGGCAGGCGAAGGGCGGACCCTCCTCTACCTCCTCGACGAGATCCTCCGCGGCACCAACACCCGGGAGCGCCAGATCGCCGTCCGCCGGGTCCTCACCCACCTCCTGGCCGCGGGCGCCCTGGGGGCGGTCTCCACCCACGACCTGGAGCTCGCCGAGATCCCCGACCTCGCCGCGGCCTCGCAGCCGGTCCACTTTAGGGAGAGCTTCGAGCCCGGCGCCGAGCGCGCGGGCAAGCCGGTCATGACCTTCGACTACCAGCTGCGGCCGGGGGTGGCGACGACGGCGAACGCTCTCAAGCTGCTGGATCTGGTGGGACTGGGGGAGGAGGAGATGGGAGCGGGGTCCAGAGAGCCGCGCCCGCCGCAATCTTGACAACCCGGGCATGGCGGCGATACCTTGCCGATCGACCACCCTGTACTGTATCGACGACGTAAGGCAGCCCGAAGGCCGGCTCGGCGGCGAGCATGCCATTCGAGCGGAGGAGCTTAAAGACATGGCACGCTGTTCCAGATGCACGCGCATCATGGTGGGCGGTTACAAGTCTGGCGAGGAGCGCTTCTGCTCGCTGAGCTGCTACACGAGCAGCCCCACCGGCACTTTCTGTGGAGCCTGCATGGCCGCCACGACGAACGACACTCCCGGCGGCACCTTCACTTTCAACAGCGTCGGCACCCGCCTGTGCTTCGTTCGCAACCGTTGCCCCGAGTGCCACTCGATCGTTCAACGTAAATTCTTCGTGGCGCTCTACATACCCCTCATCCCCATGGGCTCCTATCGCGTCATCTACACGGCTCCCAGACGGTACCTGGGCCGGCGCCTCCGGCGCGGCGCTGTTCCGGCGGCCGTTCCGGAGCCACGGGCGACTCCTCAGGCTTCGCAGCAGTACGCCGCGCTCGAACCGAAGTAGCTTCCGAGGGCTTCCGAGGGCCTGCCGAGCGACTTCCGCGGAGGAAGACATGACCGAAGACGATTCGAGGCTCCGGGCGTTCTACGACCTCTCCGTGGTCCTCACCGGCTTCTCCCGGGTCGAGCTCGCCGGGACAGGGCTGGGGCCGGCCTATCTCGGCACCCTCTCGGGCGTTGTCGGCGTCAGCGTCGTCGACGACCTGCTGCGGGTCTGGGCGGCGATCGCGCGGGCGGACGGCGACGTCGATTCCGGCCTCCGGACCTGCATCCTCGGCGACCCCCGTTTCGGACCGGTCGCCCGCAACCTGATCAGCCTCTGGTACGTGGGCAACTGGTACGAGCTGCCCCAGGCCTGGCGCGACGCCTACGGTGTGGCCCCCGGGGACGTCACCCGGGTGGTGAGCGCCGAGGCTTACCAGGAGGGCCTCATGTGGGCGGCGGGCGGGGCCCATCCCCAGGGGGCCCGGGAACCCGGGTACGGCACCTGGGCCGCGCCCCCCGCAGCGGACCTTAAACCCTGACCCCGAGACGAGAGGAGCGCATGGCCAGCCCACACGAGGAGTACGACGTCGTCATCGTCGGCGCGGGGATCGCCGGGGCCATCCTTGCGCGGGTGCTGACCCGGGCCGGCAAGCGCGTGCTGGTTCTCGAAGCGGGCACCGGCACCGCCCGGACCTGGGAGGGATACCTCGACAACCTGGCGAGCTTCTACACCGCGACCGCCAAGACCCCCGAGTCCCCCTACCCGTTCAACCCCGACGCGCCGCAGCCCAACGTGCTCGACATCGGCATCCCGGGGAGCGGCTACTTCGTGCAGCAGGGGCCGGTGCCGTTCGGCAGCACCTATACCCGGACGGCGGGCGGCACCACTCTGCACTGGCTGGGCACCTGCCTGCGCATGCTGCCCGAGGACTTCAGGCTGCGCTCGCGTTTCGGCGTCGGCCTCGACTGGCCGCTCAGCTACGACGACCTCGAGGCCGACTATGGGCTCGCCGAGATGGAGATCGGTGTCTCGGCCGACGTCGCCGAGCAGGAGTACCTGGGGATCACCTTCCCCGAGGACTACGTCTTTCCCATGCGCAAGATCCCGCTGAGCTGGCTCGACCGGACCCTCGGCCGGACCATCGACGGCCGCACCGTCGAGCTCGGGGGGCGGCCCTATGCGCTCCGCGTGCGCAGCACGCCGCAGGGGCGCAACTCGATCCCCAACCCGGACTACCGCTACCCGGAAGGGTATGGCCCGCCGGGCGGCCGCGGCTACCGGCCGGTGGGAGCCGTCGATCCGCGGTCGCGCGGGCAGGACCTCGCCCACGACCTCGGCCAGCGCTGCGCCGGCAACAGCGCCTGTGTCCCGATCTGCCCGATCCAGGCCAAGTACAACGCCCTGAAGAGCCTCGCCCAGGCCGAGACCTCCCGGCTCACGGTCGCCGTCCAGGCTGTGGCCTCCAGGGTCCTCGCCGGCGCGGACGGCAGGGTGACCGGCGTCGAGTACAAGGCTTACCCGGACCCCGGCTCCCCCGAGCACACGACCCGGGTGGCGCGGGGCCGGATCTACGTCCTCGCCGCCCACGCGGTGGAGAACGCCAAGCTCCTCCTCGCCTCGGACCTGGCGCGGAGCAGCGACCAGGTGGGGCGCAACCTCATGGACCACCCGGTGCTGCTGCGCTGGGGGCTCCTCCCCGAGCGGGCGGGCAGCTATCGCGGTCCGCTCTCTACCTCGGGCATCGAGGATCTAAGGGGAGGCGACTTCCGTCGCGACCATGCGGCCTTCCGGGTGGAGATCGGCAACGACGGCTGGACCTGGCCCACGGGCGCGCCGGAGACCACGGTCCTCGCGGCGGTCCAGCAGGGAAACCTCTTCGGCTCCCGCCTGCGCGCCTATCTCGCGGATACCCTGCCGCGCCAGATGCGCCTCGGGTTCCTCGTCGAGCAGCCGCCCGATCCCGCCAACCGGGTCACCGTCGATTCCCAGTACCGGGACGCCCTCGGCAACTTCCGGCCGGTGATCCGCTACTCCTTCTCGGACTATGTGTCAGCCGGCCTGGCGGCGAGCGACGGCCTGGCGCTCCGTCTCTTCCGGTGGCTGGGGGTGGACGACCGCACCAACCCCGTGGGCAGCTTCGTCAGCTCGTACACCTGGCGCAACCAGCTCTTCCTCTGGGGCGGGGCCGGCCACTTTGGGGGTACCCACGTCATGGGGAGCTCGCCGCGGAGCTCCGTCGTCGACTCCTGGCAGCGGGTGTGGGACCACCCGAACCTCTTCGCCGTGGGCTGCGGCAGCTTCCCCACCATGGGCACCTCGAACCCTACCCTGACCCTGGCGGCCCTGACCTTCCGCACGGCGCGGGCGATCCTCGACGACCTGCGGCCGGCGGCAGTGTCGGCCACGCCCTTGAGGAGCGACGGCTGATGATCCAGACTCTCGAAGATCTGCACCAGCACCTGATGGCCGCCGTCCAGCTCGAGCTGTCGGTGATCCCTCCCTACCTCTGCGCCCTCTACACTCTCCATCCGGGCACCAACCAGGAGGTCGCCGAGATCATCCGCTCGGTGCTCGTCGAGGAGATGCTCCATATGGTCCTCGCGGCCAACGTCTTGAACGCGGTAGGCGGCCAGCCGCGGATCGCCACCCCCGACTTCGCACCTCGCTACCCGGCCTATCTGCCGGACGGCGAGAGGAAGTTCAAGATCCACCTCCTGCCCTTCTCTCGGGAGGCGGTCGAGACCTTCCTCAAGGTCGAGGAGCCATCGTATCAACCCTCTCCGGTCCTCACGGCGTCCGCCGGGTCCACGCGGACCGCCACCCCGCTCCGGGTGGCAGAGATCGGGCCCTATGCGACGGTGGGGGAGTTTTACCAGGCGATCGTCGATGGTCTTACGTACCTGGTGGAAAGGTTGGGGGAGAAGGCGGTTTTCAGCGGCGATCCAGAGCGCCAGGTCACCCCGGAGTACTACTACGGCGGCGGCGGAACGGCGATCGTCGTCCGCGATCTGACGGCGGCCCGGGAGGCCCTCTTGCAGATCGTCGACCAGGGGGAGGGAGAGACGCGCTCGATGTACGACGCCGACGGCGACCTCGCGCATTTTTTCCGCTTCATGGAGATCAAGTACAGGCGACGCTATGCGCCCGAACAGAAGGACGCCCTCCACGCCGGGTCCTTCGACCCGCCCGCGGGCGAGGCGTTCGCCGTCGACTACGCCACGGTCTACCCCATGCTCGCCGACCCGCATCTCGAAGACTATCCGGAAGGCGAGCTGCGCGAGGCCGTCCGCGCCTTCGACGCCCTCTACTCCGAGCTCCTCCGCCAGCTGGAGCGCTCCTTCGATGGCGCGCCCGACCAGCTCCTGCCGGCCGTGGGCACCATGTTCGCCCTCAAGTACAAGGCCCTGGAGCTGCTCAAGAATCCCCTTCCCGGAAGGCCGGGGCTGCATGCCGGCCCGGTGTTCGCGTACGTGCACGAGGAGAGGTGAGGCCGCGGTCCCTACGGACTGCGAGTTACGGGCCCCCCTCCGCTACGGCGTCAGCAGGCGGGCATAGACATCGCTCACCCCATCGTCCGGCTGGTAGTCCCAGACCACCACGACCTGCCCGTTCGGACCGGCGGCGATGCCTCCCGCGGATTGATCGCCGGCGGTCGTCTGGTTCACCAGGAAGTCGCGGGAGAGCGGCGTCCCGTCGGCGGCAAAGGCGCGCCCGAAGATGCCCCAGCCGTCCCCGTCGCGGCCGTCCTCCTGGGTCCAGACGATGACGAAACCGCCGGCCGGGAGGGTGACGACCAGCGGGTACACCTGGAAGCTCGCCGGCCGCTTGGCGACGAGGAAGGGGGCGCTCTGCGGCGTGCCGTCGGCCGCGAGACGGCGGGCGAGGAGGCCGTGCTCGGGCCAGGTGACGACCAGGCTGCCATCGGCGTTCCGGGCGAGGTGACCGCCGCCCTGGGTGCTGTCGCAGCAGGAGGGAGAGGTGAGCCGTACCTGGCTGGTCACCCTGCCCCGGAAGGTGAAGCGGGTGAGTTGGATGCCGACGTGCAGCCCATCGAACTGCTCGATCATGGCGGTGAGCGCCCCGCCGGTCCCCCAGACCAGGCCGGTCGGAAAGGCGCTCAGGCTGTCGCCCTCGCCACGGGGGTGGCCGGAACCGATGACGAAAGCTGCGGTCAGGGGTGAGCCGTCGGCATTGAAGACCTGGGCCATGGCGTTGGTGTAGAGGTCGGGGGTGGCGTACTCGACCCAGGCGACCGCGAAGCGCCCTTGCGGCCCCAGGGCGACGATACCGGCTTGAGTCGGGGCGTCGATCGCGGGTCCCAGCGGTGCGGCGTGGCGGTCGAAGCGCCGGAAGCGCCCCTTGTAAGGGCCGCGGGCGACGTCCTGCTGCCCCCAAAAGACGAGAAAGCTGCCGTCCGTGGCAGTGGTGATCCCGGAGACCGCCTGTGTCAGGCCCGCCTTCTCGATCAGCAGGAACTCGCCGCTCTCGGGGCTGCCGTCCCGGGCGAAGAGCCGCGCGTGGATGACGCTACGGAGGAAGGACTCGTTCGCCCAGGCGACGATGAAGCCGCCGTCCGGGAAGAAGGCCACGGTGGGGGACCGGTGCAGGCCCTGCGAGCTGACGTTGACTTTGATCTCCGGCCCCCGCGGCAGCGGGGGCGTCCCGGCGGCCCCGGCGGTACCGGCGGCGGTAGCCGCGCCAGCCCTGCCAAAGCCGGCTGGAAGGACGAGAAAGGCGAGGAGGAGGGTTTTTAGGGTTCGGGATCTCATCCTCCAAGCATACGCCATTTATGTAATATCAACATTATTCTTTGACCGTCGCGTGGTCGCCGAGTCGATTCCTCGCCATCCGGAGAGGGCGGAAGTCGCGGCCTCCCCCCAGGTATAGAATCCTTCCGGCAGCCGTCCCTGACCGGCCCGGAGGAGACCGATGATTCCCGTCAAGCCCGAAATCGCCGCCAAGGCCCACGTCAAGAGCCTCGCCCAGTACCAGGAGATCTATCGCCGGTCGATCGAGGACCCGGAAGGGTTCTGGCGCGAGCAGGCGGCGATCCTCGACTGGTTCTACCCGCCGCGGACGATTTTCGACGCCGACATGGTGGAGGTCGATTTTTCCTGGTACTCGGGCGGCCGGCTGAACGCCTGCTACAACTGCGTCGACCGGCACCTCGCGGACAGGGCGGAGAAGACGGCCATTATCTGGGCCCTGGACGAGCCGGGCGAGTACCGCCGCATCTCCTACCGGGAGCTCAAGCACAACGTCGCCCGCTTCGCCAACGTCCTCAAGGCGCACGGGGTCAAGAAGGGCGACCGGGTCTGCGTCTACCTCCCCATGGTCCCGGCGCTCGCCTACACCCTCCTCGCCTGCGCCCGGATCGGGGCGGTCCACTCGGTGGTCTTCGCCGGCTTCTCGGCCGAATCGCTCCGCGACCGTATCCTCGACGCCGGCTGCAAGCTCGTCATCACCGCCAACGAGGGCCTTAGGGGGGGCAAGAAGATCCCCCTGAAGGCGACCGTCGACCAGGCGGTCGAGGGGATCGGGATGGTCGAGACGGTGCTCGTCGTCCGCCGCACCGACGCCGACGTGCCGATGCGCCAGGGGCGCGACCTGTGGATGGAGGACGAGACCCAGAAGCAGCGCTCGACCTGTCCGGTCGAGTGGATGGCGGCGGAGGACCCGCTCTACATCCTCTATACCTCGGGCTCGACCGGGAAGCCCAAGGGGGTGCTGCACACGACCGGCGGCTACATGGTCTACGCCGCCATGACCCACAAGTACGTCTTCGATCTCCATCCGGACGACGTCTACTTCTGCGCCGCCGACGTCGGTTGGGTGACCGGGCACAGCTACATCGTCTACGGGCCGCTCGCCAACGGCGCCACGACGGTGATGTTCGAGTCGATCCCCACCTATCCCGACGCCGGCCGCTACTGGCAGATCGTCGACGACCTCGCGGTCAACATCTTCTACACCGCCCCCACCGCCATCCGCGCCATCGCCCGCTCGGGCGACGAGCCGGTCAAGCGCTACAAGCGCGACAGCCTGCGCATCCTGGGGACGGTCGGCGAGCCGATCAACCCCGAGGTCTGGATGTGGTACCACGACGTCGTGGGCGAGGGGCGCTGCGCCATCGTCGACACCTGGTGGCAGACCGAGACCGGGGGCATCCTCATCACCCCACTCCCCGGCGCCACCCCCTGCAAGCCGGGCTCGGCGACCCTCCCCTTCTTCGGCATCGAGCCGGTGATCGTCGACGACGACGGCAAGCTGCTCGTGGGCAACGACGTCTCCGGCAATCTCTGCCTCGCGCGCTCCTGGCCGGGGCAGGCGCGGACCATCTACGGCGACCACCGGCGCTTCCAGGAGACCTACTTCTCGCGCTTCCCCGGCCTCTACTTCACCGGCGACGGCTGCCGCCGCGACCAGGACGGCTACTACTGGATCACCGGCCGGGTGGACGACGTGCTGAACGTCTCCGGCCACCGGCTGGGGACGGCCGAGGTGGAGAGCGCGCTGGTCGCCCACGAGGCGGTCGCCGAGGCCGCGGTGGTCGGCTTCCCGCACGAGATCAAGGGGACGGGGATCTACGCCTACGTCAACCTGAAGCCGGAGTTCGAGTCCCAGGACCCCGAGGAAATGGCCGGGGCGCTCAAGGAGCAGGTGCGCCACGCCATCGGCCCCATCGCCACCCCCGACCGCATCCAGATCGTCGCCGGCCTGCCGAAGACCCGCTCGGGGAAGGTCATGCGCCGCATCCTGCGGAAAATCGCGGCCGGCGAGTACGAGGAGCTGGGCGACATCACGACCCTCGCCGACCCCGCCGTCGTCGAGAAGCTGGTCGAGGATCACCGGCGGGCGGGTAGAGGCCGGGGGTGAGGACGTAGTGCCTCCTTTGCCACTTGCTTTTGTAAACGGGTTTCATGATACAGTGACATTATTCCCTGAGCGCGAGGCCCCTCTCTCCGGTGGTGCACCCGAAGACACTGCGAAGTGTCCCAAGGACACGGCGAGGTGCACCGGGCAGCCTTCCTCACCCTACCGACCTTCTCCGACCGTTCCGACCGCCATGGCACGCCTGACCGCGGTCGCTCCGCTCTTCGTGCTCGCGGCAGCCCTCTCCGTCGCTCCTCAGGCAACCTCGGCGACATCGGCCGGGCCGTCGAGCTTCCCACCCGCCGAGGGCTCCCTCTACACCCGGCCGGTGGCGGTGACAGCCCCGGGGTGGGTGCGGGTGCCGCTCGACCTCACCACCCTGCGGCACCTGACGCCGGGGAGCTCCCCCGGTGCCGATCTGCGCGTCTTCTCCCCGGGGGGAATGGAGGTGGCGAGCCGGGTGGCCCCCTATCTGCCGGGCGCTTTGGGACGGGTCGAGACCGTCCCCGAGCCGTCGCTCGCCATTACCAGCCGCGAGGCCGACTGCTCGCATCCGGCCGCCACCTTGACCGTCTGCCGGCTGGTGCTGCCGGCCTCGGGGCAGGTGCTGAAACGGCTCCTGCTCGAAATCGGAGGAGGCAGCGGCGGCGAGATCGGTTTCCGGCTCTACGAGCCGCGGGCCGCCCGCTGGCGGCAGCTCGCCGAGGGCGCCTGGCCGGCGGGCACCGCGAGTGCTTCCACGACGCTTCCGGGTACTCCCAACACCGGCGGCACTGGCGGCACCGGCGGTGTTGGCGCGGGGCATGAGATCGCCCTGCCGGCCGAGCCGGTGACCGGCGACGCCCTGCGTCTGGAGCTCTACGGCGCAACCGTCGGGCCCGAGCTCAAGAGTTTCAGCGCCGAGCTGGCGATCGAGGCGGTCCTCTTCTACGCCGAGGAGCCGGGCTCCTACACCCTGGCCTATGGCGGCTCCGCCGCGGGCAGGAAGGAGCTGCCGCGCTCGCCGCCGCCACCGCGGGCGGCTCTGGAGACCTCCTGGCTGACCCCCGGGCCTGAGGAGGAGCACGCGCCGCCCCCCCTGCCGAGGTCGGCGGTCGAGCCCGGCAATCCCCTCGTGGAATCCCGCTTCGCCCTCTCCTTCAAGATCGCGGCGCCGGAGGCGCGGCCGGGGAGCCTGGTCCGCCTCGAGGTGCCGACGGCGGTCTACGGCCCGGCCCGTCCGGACCTCGCCGACCTGCGGCTCGCCGCGGGTGGCCGCCAGATCCCCTACCTGCGCTGGACCGCGCCCGTCCCCGCCCTCGTCCGCGAGACCTCCGCCCAGCCGGTGCGCTCCTGGGACCGGCGCGGCCCAGGCGGGGCGAGCCGTATCGACCTCGACCTGCCGCAGACCGGCCTGCCGCTCACCCAGCTGCTGCTCACCGCTCCCCCCATGCCGCTCAGGCGGGGCCTCGCCCTGCACTACATGGAGCCGGCCCGGCCTGGGGTGGCGGCAGGGGAGCAGGTGGCGGCGCGCGCCGTCTGGCAGTGCGTGCCACGGCCGGCGCTCCCCTGCCGCCACCTGCTCCCCCTGGACGGCCGGGCGCCGCGCCTCCTCGCTCTGCGCTTCGAGGACGGCGACAACCCGCCGCTCGGCAACCTCGACCTCTCGCTCTGGCGGCGCGACGACGTGCTCGTCTTCGTCTGGCCGGAGCATGGCGAGGTGCGCCTCCTCGCCGGGGCGCGCGACCTCGAGGCCCCGAACTACGACCTGGCCGCTCTCGGCGACCAGCTCCTCGCCCGCCCCTGGCGGCCGGCGGAGATCGACCAGAGCGGCAACGGCGCCCCGGCGCCGCCCTGGTCGCGCTGGGTGATGCCGCTCACCCTCGGGCTCGCCACCCTCCTCCTGCTCTTTCTCCTCAGGCGTGTCCTCCGGGCGGCGACCCCCTAGGGGAACCGCCGTTCGCCGGTCGGCCACCGCCGTTCGCCGGAAAGGGGGTGACCGCGGCCGGCCGCTCCCCTACCTTGACGTTGCGGGCCAGCGCTCTCGCCGCCCGTAACAGAAGGAGATGACATGAGAAACTCGCGAGCGGGTGCGATCCAGCCCCGGCTCCTGATCGGCCTGGCGATTCTGGCCCTGGGGGCGCTTCTCGCCCTCGAGAGCCTGGACGTCTTTCACCTCCACATCCGCTGGTCGGAGTACTGGCCGGTGATCCTCATCGTCCTCGGCCTCGCCCGCATCCTCCAGCCGGGGCGGCGCCGGGGCGGCGGTTTCATCATGCTCTTCGTCGGCGGCTGGTTCCTGGTCCGGAACCTGACCGGCTACGATCTCGACCGGTTCTTCTTCCCCTTCCTCCTCCTCCTCGTGGGCGCGTCGATCGTCCTCTGCTCCTTGAGAGGCGGCCGGCGGCGCGGCCCGTGGACCGCTACCGGTACCGGTACCAGTGCGGGTGCTTGTTCAGGCGGAGGGGTAGGAGCGGATGGGAGCGCCTCCCTCCACCCTTTTGCCATCCTCGGCAGAGCGAGCGCGGCGAGTAGCTCGCAGGAGTTTCGCGGCGGCTCCGCCACCGCCCTCCTGGGGAGCAGCGTCGTCGACCTCCGCGGGGCGGCCATCCCGGCGGGGGAGGAGGCGGTGATCGACGCCGTCGCCTTCTGGGGCGGAGTCGTCCTCCTCGTCCCCGAGACCTGGGCGGTGAGCCTGCAGGGAATCCCGATCCTCGGCGGCTTCCACGACTACACCCAGCCGCCGCCCGGCGGCTCGTCCCAGCACCTGGTCGTCCGTGGGGTCGCCTTGATGGGCGGGGTCGAGGTGAGGAACCGAACGGAGCCCGAGGACCTCCGGTAGATGCATCCGATCCTCGACCGCCGCGGTCGGCTCGGCCTCTACCTGCTCGCCTGGCTGCCGCTCCTCCCCCTGGTCGCGGGCCTCCTCTTCCTGCTCGGAGGGGCCGCCTGGGGGGAGGCGTTCGCGCTCGCCCTCCCCCCGCTCGTCGTCTACGCCTATCTCTGCCTCGCCGCCTGGTACGTCTGCCGGGCGCTGCCCTTGAAGACCGCCGAACCGCTCGCGCTCCTCATCACCCACGGGCTCTCGGCGGTGCTCTCGGCCGGCCTCTGGGTGCTCCTGGGCGAGGGCTGGGCCTGGAGCCTCGCCCAGCTGGGGGCGTTCCCCGGCGCGGCGGCACCCTATGCGCGCAGCATGCCCGCCCTCTTCGGCCTCGGCGTTCCCCTCTACCTCGTGGCGGTCGTCCTCCACTACCTGCTCCTCGCGGTCGAGGAGTCGCGGGCGGCGGAGAGCCGGGCGCTCGAAGACCGGGTGCTGGCGCGGGAGGCGGAGCTCCGGGCGCTCAAGGCGCAGCTCGATCCCCACTTCCTCTTCAACAGCCTGAACGCGGTCGCCGCCCTCGCCGGGAGCGACCCGGGAGCGGCGCGCAAGATGGCGATCCTCCTCTCCGAGTTTCTCCGCCGGAGCCTGGGGCTCGGCGGACGCGCGGCGATCCCCCTGGCCGAGGAGCTGGCGCACGCCGCGAGCTATCTGGCGATCGAGCGGGTGCGCTTCGGCGATCGGCTGACGGTCGAAGAGGCGATCGAGGAGGCCAGCCGGGCGTGCCTCGTGCCCCCCCTCGTCCTCCAGCCGCTGGTCGAGAACGCCGTCCGCCACGGGGTGGCGGAGCTTCTCGAAGGGGGGGTGATCCGGATCGAGGCCCGGGTAGTGGACGGCCGTCTGGCGCTCGCGGTCGAGAATCCCTGCGACGCTCTCCACCCGGCGGGCCCGCCGGTACCGCGCGGCGGGGTCGGAGCGGGGGGGCAGGCGGAGTGGGGCTCCGAAACGTCGCCGCCCAGCTCGCCGCCCGCTACGGGGAGGCGGGGCGGCTCGCGGTGACCGTGCCGCCCGGCCGCTTCCGGGTGGAGCTCACCCTCCCGGCGGAGACCGCGATCGAGGGAAGGATCGAGAGGAGAATCGATGGGATCTGACCCGCGACCGCCGCAGACCGCTGCGGGCCATCGTGGTCGACGACGAGGAGTCGGCGCGGGCCCTCCTCACGGAGTACCTCGCGGCTCACCCCGAGGTCGAAGTGGTGGCCCAGTGCGTCAACGGCTTCGAGGCGGTCAAGGCGGTCGCCGAGCTTGCCCCCGACCTCCTCTTCCTCGACATCCAGATGCCCAAGCTCTCCGGCTTCGAGGTGCTGGAGCTGATGGGGACCCGCGCCGGGGAACCGGGGCCGGCAGTGATCTTCACCACCGCCTGGGACCAGTACGCCGTCCAGGCTTTCGAGGTTCATGCCGTGGACTACCTCCTGAAGCCGTTCCCGCCCGAGCGGCTGGCCGCCGCCCTCGCCCGGGCCGAGGAGCGCCTGGCGCGCGGCGAGCCCCCGGTCTGGGGAGCGCTGGTGCGCGCCGGCCAGGCCGGCAGACTCCGCGACTCCCCCTACCTCGACCGCATCCTCGTCCGCGAGGAGTCGCGGATCGTCGTCCTCCCGGTCGAGCGGCTCGACTATGCCGAGGCGCGGGACGACTCGGTGCTCTTGAAGGCCGGCGGCGAGAAGCACTCGAAGCCGCAGACTCTGGCCGAGCTCGAAACGGCCCTCGACCCCGCCCGCTTCGTGCGCATCCACCGCTCCTACCTTCTGAACGTCGAGCGCCTGGAGCGGCTGGAGCTCTACGCCAAGGACAGCCGGGTGGCGATCCTCGCCGACGGCACCCGCCTGCCGGTGTCGCGGGCGGGCTACGCGCGGTTGAAGGAGCTGCTATAAAAGGCGGCGGATGACCGTTCTCCGCCTCCGCACCGGCACCGTCCGCCTGCTCCTCGTGGGGGCCGGGCACGCCCACCTGGAGATCCTCCGCCGGCTTAGCCTGGAGCCGCTCGGGGTCACCCTGACCGTGGTCTCCCCGTCGCCCCGGCACCACTACTCGGGGATGGTCCCCGGCTATCTCCAGGGCACCTACGAGGAGGACGAGATCTCGGTCGACGTGGCGCGCCTCGCCGAACGGGCCGGTGGGAGCTTCGAGGCGGGGAGCGCGGTGGCGATCGATCCGCGGCGGCAGGCGGTGCAGCTCGCGAACGGCGAGGAGCTGACCTACGACCTCGTCTCCTTCGCCGTGGGCTCCGACACCGCCGGGGCGGCGGCCCCCGAGATCGCCGCCCACGCCCAGCGGGTCAAACCGCTCGCCCGGGTCGCCGCCCTCCGCGCCCGGCTCCTCGAGCTGTCTCAGGCCGGCGGCGAGCGGCGGGCGGTGGTCGTCGGCGGCGGAGCGGCGGGAGTCGAGGTGGTCTTCGCCTGCGCCCGGGTGCTCGACGCGGCCGGCGGAAGGCGACAGTTGGCGCTCGTCGACTCCGGGCCGGAGATCCTCCCCGGCTACACCGACCGCTGCCGCACCCTCGCCCGCCGGCTCCTCGCAGGGCGCGGGATCGAGGTGCTGACGGGGAAGCGGGTCTCCGCCGTGGGCGCCGGGGCGGTCGAGCTCGCTGGGGGCGGCACGGTGCCTTCCGACCTCACGATCTGGCTGACCGGGGCGGTCGCCCTGCCGCTCTTCGCGGGTGCCGGCCTGCCCCTGGACGAGCGCGGGTTCCTGATCCTTGACGACAGCCTCCGCTCGCTCGCCGACCCGCGGATCTTCGCCGCCGGGGACTGCGGCACCCTGGCCCACTATCCCGACACCCCCAAGGCCGGGGTCTACGCGGTGCGCGAGGCGCCGTTCCTCTGGTCGAGCCTCAAAGCCACCCTGGAGGGGCGGCGGCCGCCGAGCTACGTGCCGCAGTCCGGCTTCCTCTCGCTCTTGAACACCGCCGACGGCCGCGCCCTCCTCCAGTACAAGGGGCAGGTCGCCCACAGCCGCTGGGCGTTCGCACTGAAGGATTGGATCGACCGGCGGTTTCTGCGGAAGTATCAGGGGTGAGGGGAGGATGATCCGGGTCGGCGGGGGTTTCGTAGAAGGGTTGGTATGACCCGGCCCCTCACCCTGTTCACCCTGCTGTTTTTCCTCCTCGTCCTCTCCCCATCCGCCAACGCCCACGAGCTCGGCACCATCCAGGTCTACGTCACCTTCCACCCGGGTGGCACCTGGCAGGTGGACGTGGCGATCGACGAGGAGCACATCCCGAAGCTGCCAGTCCGTCCGTCCGGCCGGCGAGACCCGGTATGGACCGCTCGCCGGGCTCACCCCGGAGCTGCGAGACCGACTGGGGATCTTCCTCTCCGCCCTCGCCGACCGCTCCGCCCTCGCCTTCGACGGCTGGCCGGCGACACCCGAGAGCCTCTCGGTCGACCGCCCGGCTCCCCCCGCCGACGATCCCTTCGCGCCGCTGCCGAAGGTCACCCTCCATCTCAAAGGAGCCATCCCCCCCGGCGCCCGGGCCGCCACCTTCTCGACCACTCTCCCGGTCGGCACCTATCCCCTGGCCTTCGTCAACGAGGGGGACCCCGCGCCCTCCCGGCGCTGGCAGCAGGGGGGCCCGAAGGGAGAGGCCGGCGAGCCCTTCCCGCTCTCCCCGCGGGTGGTCCCGCCTCCCCGCGGCCAGGTGGCCCTCCGCTACCTCGGCCTGGGCTTCCGGCGCATCCTCCCCCAGGGGACCGAGCAGATCCTCTTCATCCTCGGGGTCTTCCTCTGGGGCCGGGGCGCGAAGCCGCTCCTCGCCCAGCTGACCGCGTTCACCGCCGGCTTCACCCTCGTCTCGGCGGCCGCGGTCTTCGGCTCGTTCGGCTCCTTCAGCTCTTTCGGCGTGGCGCCGCGCTTCGTCGAGCCGGCGATCGCCCTCTCGATCCTCTACGTGGCCCTGGCGAGCCTCCTCTCCCGCCGACCCCAACCGGTCCAGATCGCCCTCGTCACCCTCTCCGGGCTCGGGCTCTTCCATGGCCTGGCCTTCGCCGGAACCCTGCGCGCCCTGGCGCCCCCGCGGGCCGTCCTGGCGACCGCCCTCTTCGGCTTCGACCTCGGAATCCTGGGCGGCCTCCTCGCCGTGCTCGCCGCCGCCGCCCTCCTAGTGGGACTCCCCTACCGGGACCGACGCTGGTACCACCACCGGGTGGTGATCCCCGCCTCCCTCGCCATGGCGACGCTCGGGCTCTACTGGTCGATCGAACGAATCTTCCTGCCGTAAGGAGTCGCTTCACGCGCCGATTTGGCGTTTTGCGGACCCGTCGCCTCATCTCCCCCGTTTGACATCCCACCGCCCCCCTGCCATCATCGGGAATCGGGACCTGCCAGCGGTCCTGTTTACCTTCGTGGGGGCCGTAGCATGATCAGGATCACCCGGCAGACGGACTATGGGATCGTTCTTCTGACCCATATGGCCGCCGATCTGGCGCGGCGCTACAACGCGCCCGAGGTGGCGGCGGAGGTCCATCTGCCGTTGCCGATGGTGTCGAAGATCCTGAAGCTGCTGACCCGGGAGGGGCTCCTCGCGTCGCACCGCGGCACCAAGGGGGGCTACAGCCTGGCCCGCCACCCGGAGGAGATCTCCATGGCGGAGATCGTCGCCGCTTTAGAAGGGCCGGTCGCCATCGTCGAGTGCATCGACGAGAGCTCCGGATGCACCTACCAGCCCACCTGCCGGGTGCGCACCAACTGGCAGCGGATCAACGACGCCCTGCGGACGGCTTTAGCCGGCATCTCGCTCGCCGAGATGACCCACCCGTCCGGCCGCCTGGTGACCCTGGGGGATCGGCCCATGCCGGCAATATCGGCCATACCGGCCGTACCGTCCGCGCCGGCGCCGCAGCAACCCCAGAACTGAGGAAGAGGCTTACAGACGATGCAAACCGCCACTGAAACCATCGAAGATCTGGCCCGCCAGGACTACCAGTTCGGCTTCATCACCGATGTCGAGCAGGACGTCTTTCCCCTGGGGCTTTCGGAGGAAGTCGTCCGGCTGATCTCGGCGAAGAAGGAAGAGCCGGAGTGGCTCCTCGAATGGCGCCTCAAGGCCTACCGGCTCTGGCTCACGATGAAGGAGCCGACCTGGGCGAACATCCACTACCCGCCGATCGACTACCAGGCGATCGCCTACTACGCGGCGCCCAAAGAGCGGACGGGCCCGAAGAGCCTCGACGAGGTCGATCCCGAGATCCTCGCCACCTACAAAAAGCTCGGCATTCCTCTGCGCGAGCAGGAGATGCTCGCCGGGGTGGCGGTCGACGCGGTGTTCGACAGCGTCTCGGTGGCGACGACCTTCAAGGGCAAGCTCGCCGAGATGGGGATCATCTTCTCGTCCTTCTCGGAGGCGGTGAAGAACCATCCGGACCTCGTCCGCCAGTACCTGGGCTCGGTCGTCCCTTACAGCGACAACTACTTCGCGACGCTCAACTCGGCGGTCTTCTCGGACGGCTCGTTCGTCTACATCCCCAAGGGGGTGCGCTGCCCGATGGAGCTCTCGACCTACTTCCGGATCAACGCCAAGAACTCGGGCCAGTTCGAGCGCACGCTCATCGTCGCCGACTCTGGAGCCTACGTCTCCTACCTGGAAGGCTGCACGGCGCCGATGCGCGACGAGAACCAGCTCCACGCCGCGGTCGTCGAGCTGGTCGCCATGGACCGGGCGCAGATCAAGTACTCGACGGTCCAGAACTGGTACCCGGGCGACGCCAACGGCAAGGGCGGCATCTACAACTTCGTCACCAAGCGCGGCAAGTGCGAGGGGGTCGCCTCGAAGATCTCCTGGACCCAGGTCGAGACCGGCTCGGCGATCACCTGGAAGTACCCGAGCGTCATCTTGAAGGGCGACGACTCGATCGGCGAGTTCTACTCGGTGGCCTTGACCAAGGGCTACCAGCAGGCCGACACCGGGACCAAGATGATCCACATCGGCAAGAACACCCGCTCGACGATCGTCTCCAAGGGCATCTCGGCCGGCCACGGCCAGAACACCTACCGGGGCGCCGTCCGCATCTTGAAGGGCGCCGACAACGCGCGGAACTTCTCGCAGTGCGACTCGATGCTGATCGGCGAGGAGTGCAGCGCGCACACCTTCCCCTACATCGACGTCCAGAACCCGCTGGCGCGGATGGAGCACGAGGCCTCGACCTCGAAGATCGGCGAGGATCAGATCTTCTACTGCAACCAGCGGGGCATCTCGACCGAGGACGCGGTGTCGATGATCGTCAACGGTTTCTGCAAGGAGGTCTTCCGCGAGCTTCCCATGGAGTTCGCCGTCGAGGCCCAGAAGCTGCTCGCCGTGAACCTCGAAGGGAGCGTCGGGTAACCCCGCAAGGGCCCGCGCATGGTGAAATTTTATGGAATGGGAGAGAACACGAGCATGATGCTTGAGATCAAGAACCTGCACGCGAGCGTTGAGGGCAAGGAGATCCTCCGTGGGATCGACCTCGCGGTCGACGCCTCAGAAGTCCACGCCATCATGGGGCCGAACGGCTCGGGGAAAAGCACGCTCGCCCGGGTGCTCGCCGGCCAGGAGGCGTACGAGGTGACCGCGGGGCAGATCCTTCTGAACGGCAAGGACCTCCTCGACATGGACCCCGAGGAGCGGGCGCGGGAGGGGGTCTTCATGGCCTTCCAGTACCCGGTCGAGATCCCCGGGGTGAGCAACACCTATTTCTTGAAGGCGGCGCTCAACGCCGTCCGCAAGCACCGCGGCCAGAAGGAGATGGATGCCCTGGAGTTTCTGACCCTCGTGCGCCAGAAGATGAAGCTGGTGCAGATGGACGAGTCGCTCCTCGGCCGGCCGGTCAACGAGGGCTTCTCGGGCGGCGAGAAGAAGCGCAACGAAATCTTCCACATGGCGGTCCTCGAACCGACGCTCGCGGTGCTCGACGAGACCGACTCCGGGCTCGACATCGACGCGCTCCGCATCGTCGCCGACGGGGTCAACGCGCTCCGTTCCAAGGACCGGGCCTTCGTCGTCATCACCCACTACCAGCGCCTCCTCAACTACATCGTCCCCGACAAGGTCCACGTCCTGGTCGACGGCCGGATCGTCCGCTCGGGCGGCAAGGAGCTGGCCCTGGAGCTGGAGGCCAAGGGCTACACCTGGATCGAGCAGGAGGTTCGCGGCCTGCAGACCGCGACCCCGGTGACCCCGGCGGCCCCGGCGACCCCCGCCAGGGTCGGGGCGTAGGAGGGCGACATGGCGACCGAGACCTCTACCTCTGCGACCCTGGCGACCCCTCCGCCGCTCGACGACATGGACACGTCGAGCGTCTGGCTGAACGACTTCCGGCGCTTCGCGCGAAGAGCGGGCCGAGATCGCGACCGAGCCTCGCTTCGTCTCCCGGCTCCGGGGGGAGGCGATCGAGCGCTTCTCCGAGATCGGCTTCCCCTCGACCCGGCAGGAGCAGTGGCGGGCGACCAACGTGGCCCCCCTCGTCCGCACGCGGTATCGGCTGCCGGCGCGCGGAGCGGCGAACGTCGACGCAGCGGCCGTCTCCCCTCACACCTGGGAGGCCGCGGCCACCCTGGTCTTCGTCGACGGCCGGTTCGCGCCCGCTCTGTCCGCGCGGGGGGAGCTGCCGGCCGGGGTCTTCGCCGGCAGCCTCGCCGAGGCCCTGGCGACGGTGCCGGAGAAGGTCGAGCCCTGGCTCGGCCGGCAGGCGAGCTTCGCCCAGCATGCCTTCGTCGCCTTCAATTCGGCGTTCTTTACCGACGGCGCCTTCCTCTGGCTGCCGCGCGGGACGGTGATCGAGCGGCCCCTCCATCTGCTCTTTCTGGCCAGTGCGGCGAGCGGCGGAGACCTGCCGGTCGCCAGCTTCCCGCGCAACCTGATCGTCGCCGGGGAGTCGAGCCAGGTGCGGGTCGTCGAGACCTATGCCGCAGTCTCCGGGGCGGGCCCCGGAGAGGGCCCGGGGACGGCCCCCCAGGTCTACTTCACCTGTCCGGTGACCGAGATCGACGCCGGTCCCAACTCGAACGTCGACCACTACAAGGTGCAGCGCGAGAGCCATGCCGCCTTCCACATGGCGACCTTCGCTCTGCGCCAAGAGCGTGGCTCGGCCCTCTCCTCGCACTCGATCTCGCTCGGCGGCGCCCTGGTGCGCAACGACGTCAACGCCCTTCTGGACGGCGAGGGGAGCGACACGATCTCTGAACGGCCTCTACATGATCGGCGGCCGGCAGTTCGTCGACCACCACATGCGGGTCGAGCACGCCAAGCCCCACTGCACGAGCCACGAGCTCTTCAAGGGGGTGCTGGACGGCCAGGCGCGCTCGGTCTTCAACGGCCTCATCCACGTCCGCCACGGGGCGCAGAAGACCGACGCCAAGCAGTCGAACAGAAACCTTCTGCTCTCCAAGGACGCGGTCGCCAACTCCAACCCGCAGCTCGAAATCTTCGCCGACGACGTCAAGTGCACCCACGGCTCGACCGTCGGGCAGCTGGACGACGACGCGATCTTCTACCTGCGCTCGCGGGGCATCGGTGCCGAGGCGGCGCGGAGCCTCCTGACCTACGCCTTCGCCTCCGACATCGTCGAGCGGATCAAGGTCGAGCCGGTACGCAAGGATCTCGAAGAGTTCCTCTTCGCGGCCCTCCCCAAGGGCGAGGTGGTCCGCCAGGCGGTCTAGAAAGATGTCCCTGACCGCCGAGCGCGAACCCACGCAGGTACCCACGCTGGTACGAGATACCGTCGCCCCGCCGTTCGATCTCGACCGGGTGCGCGCCGACTTTCCCATCCTCGCCGAGGAGATTCACGGCCACCCCCTGGTCTACCTCGACAGCGCCGCCTCGGCCCAGAAGCCGCAGGCGGTGATCGCGGCGATCACCGCCTGCCTCGCCTCCGGCTACGCCAACATCCACCGCGGGGTGCACTCCCTCTCGCAGCGGGCGACCGACACCTACGAGGGGGCGCGAACGCGGGTGCAGCGGTTCTTGAACGCCCCGTCGGCGGACGAGGTGATCTTCGTCCGCGGCACGACCGAGGCGATCAACCTGGTGGCGGAGAGCTACGGGCGGCCGCGGCTGGGGCCCGGCGACGAGGTCCTGATCACCGAGCTCGAGCACCACTCGAACCTCGTCCCCTGGCAGCGGCTCTGCGCGGCGACCGGGGCGACCCTCCGGGTGGCGCCGATCGACGACCGCGGGGTCGTGATCCCCGAGGAGTACGCCCGCCGGCTCTCCCCGCAGACCCGGATCGTCGCCCTGGCGCACGTCTCGAACGCTCTGGGGACGATCCTCCCGGTGCGCGAGATGGCGGATCTGGCGCACGCGGCGGGGGCGCCCGGGACGCCGGGGATCCGGGGGCGATCGTGGTGGTCGACGGCGCTCAGTCGGCGCCCCATCTGCCGGTCGACGTCCAGGCGCTCGGCTGCGACTTCTTCGCCTTCTCCGGCCACAAGGTCTGCGGGCCGAGCGGCATCGGCATCCTCTGGGGGCGCTCCGCGCTGCTCGCCGAAATGCCCCCCTGGCAGTCGGGCGGCGGGATGATCCGCTCGGTCCGTTTGACCAGCACCGAGTACGCGCCGCCGCCGGCCCGCTTCGAGGCCGGCACCCCGGCGATCGAGGGGGCGGCGGGGCTCGCCGCTGCCCTCGACTACCTGGACGCGATCGGCCGGGAGAACATCGCCGCCTGGGAGGGGACCCTCCTCGCCTACGCGGTGGAGCGCCTGGCGGCGATCCCCGGCCTGCGCTTCATCGGCACCGCGCCGGAGCGGGCGGCGGTCCTCTCCTTCACTCTCGCGGGCGTCCACCCGCACGACATCGGCACGATCCTCGACGGCCGGGGGATCGCCATCCGCGCCGGGCACCACTGCGCCCAGCCGGTCATGGAGCGCTTCGGGGTGCCCGCCACGGCGCGCGCCTCGTTCGCTTTCTACAACACGCTCGCCGAGGTGGACGCGCTCGCCGCCGCCCTGGCCGCCGTGCGCGAGCTGTTCGGGTGAAGGAGAATCGTCGATGAGCGACCTGCGCGACCTCTACCAGGAGGTCATCCTCGACCACAACCGGCAGCCCCGCAACTTCGGGCCGCTCCCGGGGGCGGACCGCACCGCCGAGGGATCGAACCCGCTCTGCGGCGACCAGGTGAAGGTCTTCTTTGAAGCTGAACGGCGACATTCTGGAGGCGGTGGCCTTCGAGGGCGCCGGCTGCGCCATCTCGACCGCCTCCGCCTCCCTGATGACCGAGGCCCTGGCCGGCAAGACCACGGCCGAGGCGCGCGCCCTCTTCGACCGCTTCCACGCCCTGTTGACGGTGGGGGGACCTGCCGATCCTGCCGGGGACGACGATCTCCGGGGGGAGGCCCTCGGCAAGCTCGCCGTCTTCACCGGGGTGCGCGAGTTCCCCATGCGGGTCAAGTGCGCCACCCTCGCCTGGCACACCCTGAAGGCGGCCCTCGACGGGCCCGAGGAGAGCCGATGAGCGACCCCGAAACCTCCCCGCTCCCCCCTGCCGCTCTCGCCAGCGCTCTCCCCGCCGACGAGATCGAGAACGGCGTCGTCGAGGCCTTGAAGACGGTCTTCGACCCCGAGATCCCGGTCAACATCTACGAGCTGGGCCTGGTCTACGACGTCGACGTTCAGGCGAGCGGCGAGGTCAAGATTTCCATGACCCTGACCTCGCCCGCCTGCCCGGTGGCCGGCTCGCTGCCGGGAGAGGTCCAGGCCAAGGTCGAGAAGGTGCCGGGCGTCACCCGGGCCGAGATCGAGCTGGTCTGGGAGCCCGCCTGGAACCCCAGCCTGATGTCCGAGGCGGCGCGGCTGCAGCTCGGGATGTTCTAGCTAGAGGCGCTGGAGTTTGACCGACGAAAGCGGATAGCGAGGGGTCCGGCGCAAAGCCTATCCTCCCTCTTGTCGACGCCCCGCGAGAGCAGCGCCGGCAGAAACGAGGGAGAGACACCACCATGCTCGACGAACGTGAGTGCTGGGAGGCGGTCCAGAAGCGCGACGGGGGCCAGGATGGCCGCTTCTATTTCGGGGTCGTGACGACCGGAGTCTACTGCCGGCCCTCCTGCCCCGCCCGCCGGCCGCGGCGCGAGAACGTCCGCTTCTACACGGCGCCCGAAGAGGCGGAGGGGGATGGCCTGCGGGCCTGCCTGCGCTGCCGCCCCAGGGAGACTGGAGAGGAGACGAGGGCGAAGATGGGGGAGATCTGCGATTTCATCCGCAGCCACGCTCTCCTCGGCGAGCCGCTGACCCTGGACGTCTTGAGCCGCCGGGCGGGGATGACCCCCTTCCGCTTCCAGCGTGTCTTTCGGGCTGCTCTCGGGGTCACGCCCCGCCAATATCTCCAGGCCTGCCGTTTCGAGGCCCTCAAACGGAACCTGCGGAGCGGAGAATCGGTGACGGACGCGATCTACGAGTCCGGCTTCGGCTCCAGCAGCCGGGTCTATGAGCAGACCGACGCCCGGCTCGGGATGACCCCGGCCGAGTACCAGGCCGGCGGCCGGAATCTTGCGATCTCCTGCGCCTCCTTTTCAAGCCCGTTGGGCCGGCTGATGGTGGCCGCCACCGATCGCGGCCTCTGCTTCGTCCAGTTCGGCGAGTCGCACGAGGATCTCCTCGCGGAACTCCAGAAGGAGTATCCGGAGGCGGCGATCGAGACCCTGGAGGCGCCCTTCGACGCCCCGTTCGACCGCTACGTGGAAGCGCTCCGCAGCTACTTGGCGGGCGAGCCGCCGCACCTCGACCTGCCGGTCGCCGTCCGCGCCTCGGCCTTCGAGCTCAAGGTGTGGAACTACCTGCAGTCGATCCCCTACGCCGAGCAGCGCTCCTACTCCGCCGTGGCCGCCGGCATCGGCCAACCCGCCGCGGCCCGCGCCGTGGCCCGCGCCTGCGCCGCCAACCGGGTGGCCCTCGTCATTCCCTGCCACCGGGTGATCCGCGCCAGCGGCGACCCCGGAGGCTACCGCTGGGGCCTCGACCGCAAGCGCCGGCTTTTAGGCCTGGAACTGGGGCACCCGCCGCAGGCGTAGCGGCCGGTCCCTCGCCTGCGATGATCGATCGGAATATCCAAACCTAAATATTAATATTAAAATTGCGCTGGACCGGTGCCGCCCGCCCTGTCGATCACCGTCGGCGCAATGATCTGTAACAAATCGTTCTGTCCCCTCGCCCATTCTCCAGAAACCGGAGGGCCGTCCTTCTGGCGGGTCTTTAACCGGTGAAAGGAGATGTTACGCCATGCGTTATTCACGATTCGTTGCCGCCGTCGTCTCCCTGTTGTTCGCCCTGCCGTGCGCCGCACAGGTGGAGGCACGCACCGCGGGGACCGCCGTCGTCAAGAAGGGCATGACCTGGAAGCTGATCGCGACGAATGCGCCGACCGGAACGATCAAGGTCGGCTGTGTTAATTGTGGCGCCTATCAGGGCGATACTCCGTGTACGACGGCGCTCCCCATCCTCTGCATCAACAAGCAGGGAGCGGGATTTCCCCTTCCGGCGAGCGTGATCAATACCGACCAGTACTACAAGTGGTCCGGCGGTGTCGTCGGGACGACGAGCGCCACGCCGGCGCCCGCGACGCGGACCAATGCGAATGCCCTCTGCGTCAAAGAGTTCGGTGCCGGTTGGCGGGTGGCGGAATTCCACGACGGCTGGGGCTGGCATTTTCAAGCCTATGGCGGCGTCGGCAATCCGTCCATGCCGTTCTGGGTCGACATCAACGATCAGCCCGGTGCGAACTGCTGGCAATAGGTGACGACCCAGACTCGGAAGCACAGCGGCGTCCTGCACGCCGCCGTGCTTTTCCGTCGCCCGCCGCAAACGCTTCAGCCGGCTCCCCCGTAAAACCTCGCAAGCTGTCCTTTCCCCAAAGGAGAATGCGTGCGAGATCGGATTCGCCTGCTGTCCCTCGTCGTCACCGCGACTGTGCTCCTGCTGGCCGGGAGCGCCGTCCTCGTCGTTCTCGGCATCTTCAACGGCTACCTGCACTGGGATCTCTTCAGCCCGGAGATCGAGAAGGTCCTCTACGGCATCTTCGCGTCGTTCGTGGCCCTGGGTGCCTTCGGCGCGGCGATCAGCTTCGTGCTCGGCATCCAGGAGGTGGTCCTCTCCTTTCGCCGCCTGACCGATCGCTCAGCAACCGCCGTAGCTCCGCCGGCCGGCGTGGCGTCGCCCGTCTTGCGGCAAACTTCCTGGCGGTTCTACCCGGCGGCGCTGACCGGTCTCTTGATCCTCCTCGCCCTGACCATCCTCGGCTTCAACTATGCCAACCACCGGGTCCTCGCCCATCGCCTCGAGGTCTTCAAGCTCGTCGTCCGCGATCAGATGACTCAGTTGGGGCCCCGCCTCGCGAGCGAGGTCGTTCGCCTCGGAGCGCCGTGCGACAGCTGCGGCACCCCCGCGCTCGAGCAACTCATGAAGACGTTGCAGAACTTGTCCTTTTGCCGCTCCGCGGTCCTCTACCTTCCCGACCCGGCGGACGCCACGGTTCTCTGGCGCTACCCGCCTACCGCGAGTTGCTCAACCTGCGAGAAGTACAACCCCGAGCGGTTCTTCATCGCGCGCGATCTCGACCGAGCGGTCCAGCTCGCACTCTCCGGGGACACGGCCTGGGTAGATCAGATGAACCGCGACCCGATGTTCCACTGGTATCACGTGATCCGCGGCGCCGACGGCAAGAGCCGGGCCGTTTTGGAGATCTGGGGCAATGACCAGGAGAGTTTCCGCGACTATGAGGCGGGTGCGAAGGCGGCGGCGAAGCGCTGAGGGGTTGGACCAGGAGTGGCTGCGCACGGGCGGGTCCTGTAGAAGCGGGGAAACGTCCTCCCGTCCTCGTCCGTCTAATACTATAGATCGGTTGTTGTGGGGAATCGTCTCGTCAGGAAGTGGACAGGCGGTGGCGGTGCGGCGTTCATATCGTCGTCGTTCCCAACCTCCATAGCGAACCCAAACAGAGAGAGGCTACGATGATTCAGGTAATCAGGCAGGCCAGAATAGTGGTTAGCGCTGGTGGCGGTGGCGAATACGATGTCACTCCTGGAAATCCGAACACTTCTACCTTTGACATCGGCGACAGGTTGATGCCAGATCCATCATGGCGCTGTGTTGCCGCTTGGTGGCATGTGAGCGACGCCATTGAGGCGCTGCAACATTTTCACCAGATCGATGTAGCCCCAAGGAAAGTAGGGGCTGATCTGTCCGATGTCGATCTGACCGTAAGGGCATGGACTGCGGGGCAGATTCAGATCGCAGTCTCAGCTGTTTACGAGGCCGACGTCGAGTAGCGGAGGGCGACCGCCCGCTCAATAGCGCCCTCTTGCGCAACTAGGCGAGTTCTCTCGTGCCTCAATGGTGATGACAAAGTCCCGGACGCGCTGCCGAAGGCAGCGACGGTACTCACGACGCCAGCCCCGCCGGAGATAAATCTCCGGCGGAGTCTCCCCAGGACAACAGCTCGGGCCCTACCACCAAGCGCCCGAGTCAGGCCGCGACGATCGACGAGATCGCAAGCTTGAATCCGTCTGGGTCCTGCAGCCGGAAAACGCGCGCCCCCCAGGGCATGTCGGCCGGCTCCGAAGCCAGGGTGCCACCTCGCTCCTTGATCCGGTTTGCGATCTCGTCAACGTTCTGATCCGTCGTGATCCGCAGCGAGAACCCCTCGCCCTTGACCCGGTCCCATCCCTTGGCGCCGTCATCCTGACCGATCAAGAGCCGTACGTCCCCGGCTTTGAGCGACACCGCCATCAGCTTTCCATCACGCTCATGCTTCTGGTCGACGGTGAACCCCACCACATCCTGGTACCAGGCCAGGCTCTTCTGGAGATCCTTTACAGTGAGCGAGGCCGCGAGGGCGCGGCCACTGAGGGACTCGGACTCGGCGTGCTGGGTGGTGCCTTCGGGAACCGGTGAATGGATGCTCATGGTATCTCCTCTATAGGACTTACTGTGTTTGGGCCGTGCATAGCGGCGAGTCTAGCATCGGCGGCCTCGTCGAGGAGGCTGAGCGGGCGCATCAGCGCCTAGCCGCGGCGGGAGTAGCGCACTCTGTGGTCACCGGGGTTCTGCGAGCAGTTCAAGGCCGTCGACCCGAGACGGCGTTCGCGGTCGACGAGCTACTGGCGTCGGTGCTCCAGACACGAAGTCGAAGCCACCGAGTTAGGCGCAAACTCAGGCTCCAGATTCCGTGGGCAGCTTCGCCGCGAGCCAGCCGCTAATTCCCGCCGACATCACATGAACATTGCTGTAGCCCAAGCTCTTGGCTCGACGAGCCGCATTGGGGGCTTTTCGGCACAGCGGGTTCGAACAATAGAACACCAGAAAAGCGTTCTTGTCGGATGGAAGGTCGCTGTCCTTGTAGGCAGCAGGGTCGAGATTTCTGGCACCAGGAACGCGAGCTGTCGTCCAGCTGCTGGGAGCATTGACGTCGATGACCGTTACGGGCTCGGGGTCCTGCACCCGTCGATGCAGGCTATCGGGGGAGATGGTTTTGAGGCCCATGAGTCGTGCGAACATGTTCCTTACTCCTACCGACTGTTGGATGACTGTTGGAGGTTAGATCTCCCTGCACGCCTTGCGTCCGCCCTCGGAGCGCAGGATCGTGACCCAGGCCGCGGCGCCGACGACCGGAAGGAGCGTCTTGACCAGACTCGGGTCGCGAAGAGCCACGATCCAGCCTGCCAACAAGAACGCGCCGCCCAGGATCAGTGCCGCCCCTGACGGGCGGGCCGGTTCTCCTTGGAGCCGGGAGCTCAGCACGTCAGCGCCCACCACCGTGAGCGCCAGGAGCAGCGGACCGGCCAGGACCAACCACCCGGATCTGGCGGCCAGTGCAGAGAGGAGAGTTGAGACGATGATTCCACCTGCAAGGAGCAGGCTAGGGCTGAGGTCGAGCCAGTACTTTCGTGTCATGTCACAGCTCCTCGGTCGAGCGCGCCGAACTCAGGGGTGAGCGATAACGCGATCGCCCGACCGTCCTGTCTCTGGTACGAGTTCGCTGCCCAAAGGTTCTCGCACCCCGGCCCGGGCCGGCACGACCGCGAAGCGATACCACTTCGGATCGTCCCTAAACCTCCTCAGACTGTCCCTAAAGGTCCTCAGACTGTCCCTAAGGGTCTTCGGACTGTCCCTAAAGGTCTTCGGACCGTCCCTAAAGGTCTTCGGACCGTCCCTAAAGCTCCTCAGACCCTCCCTAAAGGTCCTCGGACCGTCCCTAAAGGTCCTCAGACCCTCCCTAAAGCTCCTCGGACTGTCCCTAAACCTTCTCGGATCGTCCCTAAAGCTCCTCGGAACGCCTCTAAACCCCTTTCGGGTGCCCGTGATTTAGTTTTTCCAGGGCCCTTTTGAGTTTAGGGGCCGCGTATTACAGTTTTGAGAGGAGGGAAAGTAGTTTGGAGGCCGGGTATTTCAGTTTAGGGAGGGGCTGAAACAGTTTAGCGGCCGCCTATTACAGTTTATCGAGGGACGTTTGGAGTTTAGAGAGGTTCTTTTCGACTTTCGAGGGACTTCTTCGGAGTTTGGAGGCGTTTCGGCCTGGCTTTTAAGTTTCTGCTCCTGAAGGACCCGGGTCTACCCTCCACCCGGAAGCCTACCAGACCCCTACAACCACCCCTTCTCCCGCGCGATCCGCGCCGCCTCGATCCGGTTCTCGGCGCCGAGCTTGCTGATCGCTTCGGAGAGGTAGTTGCGGACCGTGCCGTCGGAGAGGTGGAGGTCAGCGGCGATCTTGGCGGTTGAGAGGCCCTCTCCGGCGAGGCGGAGGACCTGGCGCTCGCGGTCGGTCAGCGGGTCGGCGTTGCCCCCCCAGGCTTCCGCCGCGAGCTCGGGGTCGATCGCCTTCAATCCGGCGTGGACCCGGCGGATGGCGTCGGCCAGACGCTCGGAGGGGGAGTCCTTCAAGAGATAGCCGGCGGCTCCGGCGTCGAGAGCGCGGCGGAGGTAGCCCGAGCGGGCGAAGGTGGTGAGGATGACCACCCGGGCCGGGCTCGCCAGCCGCCGGAGCTCGGCCGCCAGCTCGAGCCCGGTCATCCGCGGCATCTCGATGTCGGTCAGCACCACGTCCGGCCGGGTGGCGAGGGCTAAATCCAGGGCCTCCTTGCCGTCCCGGGCCCGGCCCACGACCTCGATGTCGGCTTCGAGACCGAGGAGGGCGGCGAGCGCCCCCAGGACCATCGACTGGTCCTCGGCGAGGAGGACGCGGATCATCTCTCCAGCGCGATCGCGGTGGTCAGGGCCGGCGCGGGACGCGGCCGGGTGGCGCCGCGCGGCAGGGTGATCGCGAGACGAGTACCGCCGCCATCGCCGACGTCCCCCTCGCCGCTCTCGCGCTCGACCGTCCCGCCGAGGGCGGCGATCCGCTCCCGCATGCCGGTGAGGCCCGATCCTTCGTGACCCCGGAGGCGCCGCGGCCGTCGTCCGACACCTCCAGGCGGATGCCGCTGCCGGTCGCCTCGATCCGCACCTGGCAGCTCCTCGCCCCGGCGTGGCGGACGATGTTGGTGACCGCCTCGCGGAGGGCGAAGGCGAGGGCGCTCTCCTCGGCGGGGGTCAAGTCGAGCGGGATCTCCGAGCCGGCCGGCGCCGTGAAGGCGACGTCGGCGGCGTCCAGGGCCATCCGCGCCCGGGCCAGCTCGGCCCGCAGGTCCTCGGCACGGTAGCCGGAGACCGCGCTCCGCACCTCCTTTAAAGCGTCGCGCGAGATCCGCTCGACATCCAGGATCTCGCGCCGGGCGGCTTCCGGATCGCGGCCGAGGAGCTTTCCCGCCAGCTCGGCCTTCGAGCGTGATGAGCGACAGGGTGTGCCCGAGGAGGTCGTGGAGGTCGCGGCCGATGCGCTCCCGCTCGGCCACCTGGGCCAGGCGCTCGACCTCGCCCTGGGCCCGGCGCAGGTGGACGTTCGAGCGCCGGACCTGCTCCTGCTGGATCGTGGCGACGCCGATGATCAGCGAGAAGAGCCCGCCGGAGACCCAGACCCAGGGCGAGAGGGGGACGAGCCAGCTCTCCAGGGCGAGCGTGGCGAGGAGGACGGCCAGCCAGCGGGCCGCGGTCTGCGGTTTCCCGACCTTGCAGAGGGCGGCGGCGGCGTAGATCCAGAGGCTGCAAGCCCCCGGGTTCCACGGCGAGAAGACGACCGCCAGGAGGGCGATGCCGCCGGCGCTCCACAGGGCCCGCGAGCCGCAGAGCCAGTAGCTCGAGAAGTAGAGGACGAGGAAGGCCGCCCCCCCGGCGAACGTGGCGAGCGTCACCGCGAGGGAGGTGTGGGCGAGGAACGGGTAGGCAAAAAACCCCAGGATGTAGACCAGCCAGAGGTAGGGAACCCAGCCCATCTCGGGTTTGTCAGGCGGCAGCAGGCGCATCCTTGACCTCCGCATCAGAATAGCATCCAGGTCCAACCGGTATCCGGCGACCCCGGCTTCTAGCCGTAGGTCCGCCCCTCGTCGCGCCGGAAGCCGATCCGGGCGGCGGCGAGCGACAGGGCGGTGAAGACGACGAGGACGAGGAGGCTCCGCCCCACCGGCTCGCCGTTCCCGGCGCCGACCGTGCGGAGGGCGAGCTGGCCATAGTAGTAGGAGGGGAGGAAGTGGGCGGTCGCCTGCAGCCAGCCGGGGAGGAAGCGGAGGGGGATCCAGAGGCCGGAGCAGAAGGAGACCGGGATGTAGATCAGGTTGACGATCGCCGGGGCGGAGTTGGGGCCGGCGAAGTAGCCGATGGCGAGACCGCAGGCGCAGAAGGGGAGGGCTCCCGCGATCAGGGTGCCGCCAAGGGCGAGCCAGGTCCCCAGGGGGAGGCGCACCCCGCCGGCCGTGAAGCCGAGGAGGAAGAGGGCGAGGACGATGAGGAGGCCGAAGAGCAGGCTCATGACCGTCTTGGCCACGAAATAGGCCATGGGGGGCATCGGCGTCGCGCGCTTGAAGAGCATCCACCCCTGCCCGCGCTCCAGGGCCACCTGGATGCCGAAGCCGAAGAGGGTGGCGGCCATCACCCCGAAGGCGCTGTAGGTGGCGAGCAGGTAGAGGGCGGCGCCGTTCGGCGCCCCTGCCGTCGACCGGTTCATGACCAGGCCGAAGAGGACGTAGAAGAAGATCGGGAAGGAGAGGGTCGGCACGACGTAGGCCGGCAGCCGGAGCTGTTTTAGGAACTCGTACTTGGCCTCCAGGGCAAAGATGCGCAGGAGGTTCCGGGTGGATGTAGTTCGAGGTGCTCATGCCGCTCTCTCCTCTCCATTGGGGTGATTGGTCAGGGCCAGGAAGGCCTCTTCGAGACCGGCGCCGAGCACTTCGAGGCCGGAGAGGTCGGGATCGCGCCGCAGGAGCTCGCCGACCACCGCTTCCGCCCGGGAGGCGGTGAGCTCGGCGGCGGCGCCGTCGCGGCGGGCGGTGATCACCCCGGGCAGCCGGAGCAGCTCCTCGACCGGGATGCGGGTGATGCAGCGGATGCGCTTGCCCCCCACCCGGGCCTTGATCTCCGCCGGGGTCCCTTCGGCGACGATGCGGCCGCGGTCGAGGACGACGATCCGGCTCGCCAGGGCGTCGGCCTCCTCCAGGTGATGGGTGGTCAAGAAGGACCGTCCGGCCCCGCCGCACGAGCTCCCGCATGGCGCTCCACAGGCCGCGGCGGGACTCGACGTCGAGCCCGGTCGTCGGCTCGTCGAGGAACAGCAGGTCGGGGTCGCCGCAGAGGGCGAGGGCGAAGAGCACCCGCTGCTTCTGGCCGCCGGAGAGCTTGCCGAAGGGGCGCTCTTCGAGACCGGCGAGGCCGGCGATCTCGATCACCTCCGCCGGCGGCAGGGGCCGCGGGTAGTAGCTCGACACCAGCTCGATGTGCTCCTTGACCTTCAGGGTCTCGGGCACCTTCGACACCTGGAGCATGGCCCCGACCCGCACCCGGGCCGCGGCGTCCCGCGGGTCGCGGCCGAAGAGGAGGGCCTGCCCGGCGCTCGGCTGGGCGAGCCCCAGAAGCAGCTGAACGGTGGTGGTCTTGCCGGCGCCGTTGGGCCCCAGGAGGGCGACCACCTCTCCCGGCCGGACGGCGAAGTCGAGCCGGTCGAGCGCCGTGACGGTGCCTTTCCCGGCTTTCCCGGCTTTTCCGGCGGGCCGCCATACTGCTTGCTCGCCTGCCGGAGCTCGGCGGCGATTTCCGGGGTCTCCGGTGTTCACTGGGGCCCGCGAGCGATTCGATCCGTGTTCATCCTGATGCCTCCTCGTGGAAAACGTTCCAACGAGGAGCAGTCTGCGCTCCGCGGCCGGTGCCGGGCAGAGGCGGATGTCAGGAGATGGGTGTGACTTTTGTCAGGGGGGCGGGTGGCGACGAGTGCCAGAAGATTTGGCCACTCGGTGGCTGAATATTCAGCCACTCGGATGGCTGAAATTCAGCCACCAGCTGGTTGAAATTTAGCCAGACGCCTCTCTCAAATAGCCACGGAAGACCGCTCCCCCTCGCCGGAGCGGTATCATCACTACCGTCTGGGGGACGACATCCAGACCGGCTTGCAGGAGAATCGCCATGCTCACTCGTCAACTCGGTTCCACCGGCCCCCGCGTCTCCGCCATCGGCCTCGGCTGCATGGGGATGTCCGACCTCTACGGTCCGGCCGACGAGGCGGAGAGCCTCGCCACGATCCATGCCGCTCTCGACGCCGGGATCGACCTCTTCGACACCGGCGACTTCTATGGCATGGGCCACAACGAGATGCTGCTCCGGAAGGGCCTCGACGGCCGCCCCCGCGAGCAGTACCTTCTGAGCGTCAAGTTCGGGGCCATGCGGAGCCCGGCCGGCGCCTTCGTGGGCGTCGACGGGCGGCCCGCCGCGGTCCAGAACTTCCTCACCTACACGCTCCGCCGGCTGGGGACGGACTACGTCGACGTCTACCGTCTGGCCCGGGTCGACCCCGCGGTGCCGATCGAGGAGACGGTCGGCGCCATCGCCGAGCTGGTACAGGCGGGCTACGTCCGGCACATCGGGCTCTCGGAGGCCGGCGCGGACACCGTGCGCCGAGCCTCCTCGGTGCACCCGATCGTCGATCTTCAGATCGAGTACTCGCTGATGTCGCGCGGCATCGAGGCCGCGATCCTCCCGGCCTGCCGCGATCTCGGGGTCGCCATCACCGCCTACGGCGTCCTCTCTCGCGGCCTCCTCTCCGGCCACTGGTCGAAGGACCGTGCCGCGGCGCCCGGCGACTTCCGCCGCCACAGCCCGCGCTTCAGCGGCGAGAACCTGGATCGCAACCTGAGCCTCGTCGAGGCGCTCCGCGCGGTCGCCGAGGCGAAGGGCGCGACCGTCGCCCAGATCGCCATCGCCTGGGTGCTCTCCCGCGGCGAGGACATCGTGCCCGTGGTCGGGGCGCGCCGGCGCGACCGGCTTGCCGAGGCGCTGGGAGCCCTGGAGTTGAATCTCACCAAGGAAGATTTGGCGCAGATCGAGCGCGCGGTGCCGGCCGAGGCGGTCGCGGGCGAGCGCTACAACGAGCAACAGATGGCGCTCCTCGACAGCGAGCGCGGGGCCACCCAGGGCTAACGGAGGTCGATCATGTGCAGGAGCATCAAGACCCTCTTCAACTTCGAGCCGCCGGTCACCGAGGACGAGATCCGCAAGGCGTCGCTCCAGTTCGTGCGGAAGCTCTCCGGTTTCTCGAAGCCCTCCAAAGCGAACGAAGCCGCCTTCGAGATCGCCGTCGAGGAGATCTCCGCCGCGGCCCGGACGCTCCTCGGCTCCCTGGTGACGAACGGCGCGCCGCGCAGCCGGGAGGTGGAGGCCGTCAAGGCGAGGGCGAAGGCCGCGCGCCGGTATGCCACGGATGGCGCGGCCAGGGTCTAAGCGCCTGAAGAGCAGCGCTCCTGCCTCTTGTGGGACAATCATCTCACCCGAGGTGGCGGATGCGCGTTGACGAGGCCCTCCAGAAGATCAAACCGAGACTCCAGGCCGCCTTCCCTGAGGGGTTCCGCGGAGTCTTGCTGTATGGCTCGGAGGCCCGAGGCGGGGCTCGTGCAGACAGTGATCTCGACCTGATGGTTCTTCTCGAGGGGCCGCTCCGTCTCGGCAAAGACCTCAATGGGATCGTGGCGGCCCTCTATCCGCTTCAGCTGGAGTTGGATCGGGCGATTCACGCCCTGCCAGTCACGATTGAAGCCTACGAGGCTGCCGAGTACGGTCTCTACCGCGAAGCGAAACGGGAAGGCGTTCTGCTTTGAAACCGTTAGGCCAGGATACCTGGTGGCTGAATTTCAGCCACCAGGTGGCTGAAATTCAGCCGTTCGCCCCACCTTTCAACACCGCGGTCGCCCGATCGATCGCCGCTGCCGCGGCTTCGAGCGCCCGCGCCACGACCGTGACCTGCTCGTTCGCTTCCTTCCAGTTGCGCTGCTCCAGCGCCTCGCGCACTCCGGGGAGCGTCTTCACCCCATATCCGGTGTAGAAGCCGGGGGCGTAGATCTCGTGGCGGAACCAGGGGCGGCGGGGGAGGCCTTCGTTGTGGAGGAGGGCCCTTTCGACTCCCAGGAGCGCGGCGTCGAGGCTCTTCTGGGTAGCCTCGGGGAGGCCCTTCTCGGTCGCTGCCGCGGCCTTCTCGTAAGCTTTGGCGCTCTGGTCGAGGGTGGCCGAGGCGTTGTCGAGAGGGGCGAAATTGAGGTGCGGGACCGGGTCTTTCGGCTTCGGGACCACGTGGGTCTCGGTGGGATCGGCGGCGGCCAGGAGGAGGCCGTCCTCGATCTGCCGGTTGGTCTCGTCGGTGTCCTTGCGGAGGGTGTCGGCTAAGTCCTTGACCTCTTTGATGTAGGTCCCTACGGTCTCGGCGAAGTTGGTGAACTCGTAGGGGAGGACGTCGGCGTTGGCGAAGCGGAGGACGGCGCGGCCGCCGGTCTCGGCCATCGTCGCCCCGTACTGGAAGGTGGGATCCATGAAACGGGTGTAGTGGTCGAAGGAGTCGTAGATCGAGTGGTAGGAGCCGCCGCCGGCTTCACCGCCGTAGCCGAGGTTGAGCGACGGGATGCCGAGGTGCTGGAGAAAAGGGGTGAAGTCGGAGCCCGAGCCCAGGGCCGGAATGCGGAGATCGGCCCGGCTCCGCATCTCCTGCCGCTCGGCGGAGCTGCCGTTGACGAGGGCGATGTCCTTGCGGCGGTCGAGGACGCTCATCCCCCGCTCGGGGTCCTTGACGTCCCGCGCCACCTCGTTGATGAAGCGCTCCAGGATGTGCGAGCCGCCGGCGCCGAAGAAGCCGCGGCTGTTGGAGTCGGTGTTGATGTAGAGGACGGCCTTCTTCTGGAGCTCGGCGTCGTGGGTCTCGGCCCACTCGGTCGAGCCGAGGAGACCGGGCTCCTCGCCGTCCCAGGCGGCGTAGACGATCGTCCGCTTCGGCTTCCAGCCGCTCTTGGCGAGAGTGCCCACCGCCTTGGCCTCTTCGAGCAGGGCCACGAGACCGGAGATCGGATCGTCGGCGCCGTTCACCCAGGCATCGTGATGGTTGCCGCGCACCACCCACTCGTCCGGCCGCTCGCTCCCCGGAAGGGTGGCGATGACGTCGCGCGCCGGCACCAGGTTCCAGTTGAACTCGAGCTTCAGGTGGACCCGGGCGGGGCCGGGGCCCAGGTGGTAGGTCAAGGGCAGGCCGCCGCGCCAGGCCTCGGGGGCCACCGGCCCGCCGAGGGCGGCGAGGAGCGGTTTGGCGTCGCCGTAGGAGATGGGGAGGACGGGGATCTTGGTGAGCGTCGCCGCGTCCTTCCGGTCGAGGCGCTTGGCGTCGGCCGTGGCGCCGACCCCGGGGGTGAGCGGGTCGCCGGGGTAGAGCGGCATGTCGGCGACCGAGCCGCGCTGCACCCCGTTCTCGTTCCGGTAGGCGCCCTTGGGGTAGACGTCGCCCTCGAAGTAGCCGTCGTCGTGGGGATCGGAGTAGATGATGCAACCGACCGCCCCGTGCTCGGCGGCGACCTTGGGCTTGATGCCGCGCCAGGAGCCGCCGTAGCGGGCGAGCACGATCTTCCCCTTGACGTCGATCCCCCGCTCCTCCAGGGCCTCGTAGTCCTTGGGAACCCCGTAGTTGACGTAGACCAGGTCGCCGGTGACGTCGCCGTCGATCGAGTAGGCGTTGTAGGTCGGGAGCTGCTCGGCGGTCTGGCCCGACGTCACGTCGCCGGGGACCGGCGGCTCGGCCAGCCGGGCGGTGAAGTGGGTGGGGGCCACCAGCTCGACGAGCCGGCTCTTCGGGGTGGGGAAGAGGACCCGGAACTCTTCGATCCGGGTGTCGTAGCCCCAGGAGCGGAAGAGGCCGGCCAGGAACTGCGCGTTGTCGCCGCCGTAGGCCGAGCCTACCGGGTGAGGCCGGGCGGACAGGCGCTGCATCCAGGGCTTCAAATCCTCGCGCTTGATGGCGGCGGCGAAGCGGGCCTCCAGGGCGCGCTCCTCGCCGGCTCGGGCGGTGCTGAAGCCGAGGAGCGGTGGATCGGCGGCCGGGGCGGCGGCGGCGAGGAGAGCGACGGCGGCGAAGAACGGCAGGATGGGAACGAGGCGCATGGAACTCCCCCAAAAGCGTCCGAAAGCGTCCAAGAGCTGGAAAGAGCGGTCCTGGATGGACGTTAGCACAAGCCTCAGGGCGGTGGCGGCCGACTTCCGGTATCCTTAGGCTCCGCCGGCCCGCGAGAGGACGAGGAGGGCGAGGACGGCCGGCCAGGAGACATGAAGCCCCATCGACCCCCAGCCGAAGCACCGGCTCGACTGACGGTAGAAAGAGCGGACCGGAGCGGCTCAAGAGCGATCCTCTCCAGCCTTTCGGTCGACACCCTGCAGTGGAGCCTGGGGCTCTTCTGCGCCGTGATCGGGGCTTTCATGCTGGTGGCGCCCCACCAGTTCGCGAGCGCCCCCTATGCGTTCATCGCTCCCTACCTCGCGGGCTGGGGCCTGATCGGCCTGGCCGGCGGAATCGCTCTCCTCTCGGTGCCGGTCACCCGGCCCGGTCCGGCCGCCACGGCGGTGATCCATGGGGTCGTCGGGGTGGCGCTCCTCGGGCTCGCCTTCGGCTTCGCCCGGGCCGGCGCCTGGACCGGTTGTCTCTTCTTCCTGGTCCTCGGTGCCGGAACTCCCATCGCCTGGGAACGGCCGGCCGTGCGCCGCGCCCGGGCCCTCGGGCCCCCCGGGGGGGACTTCCTCGCTCTGCTCCTGGGGATCGCCGCAACCCTCGCCGGTGGTGTCATCCTCGGGGCGGGCACCGCGATCGTCGGGCACTACTTTACAAACCGCGCGCTCGTCCCCTACTTCGGAGGGCTCTGGATCGTCGCCGGCCCGCTCCTCGTCTGGGCCCAAATCCGGCCGCTCCCGCGCTGGGGGACGGCGAGCGCGCATGGCATCGGCGGTCTCTCTCTCCTCGCTTTCGGTCTCCTCGTGGCCCTTCCCGCCCGGGGCTGGACGGGGATCGCCCTCTTCTGCGGCTGCGGTCTCGTCGTCACCCTCCTCCCCTGGCTGCGCCCGCTCCTCGCCGAGGTCGACTCCGCGGCTCTGCGCACCCGGCTCTCCCTGGCTCTCGTCCTCGCCACCTCGGTCACGCTCATTCTCGCCGTGGCCGTGGTCACCGACGAGGAGGAGCGCCTGGCCGCGGAGCAGGTCCGGCAGATGCAGAAGATCGAGGCGGACTCGATCGCCCAGAACGTCGCCGACTACCTGGACTTCAACCTCGCCCGTGCCGCCGCCGTGGCCTCCCTGGCCGGGCGTTACCCCCTGACCGCGGACAGGCAGGCGGATTTCCTGGAGCGTACCCGCGGCCTTTATCCGGATGTCGCCGCCTTCGCCTCCGCCAATCTGGCGGGAGAGCCGCTCGCCCAGAGCGGCGAGCTGCCGCTCGACCGGCCGACCTGGCGCCGTCTGGCGACGGAGATCCGGCGCCAGACCGAGCCCCTCCTGGTCCTCCATTTCTCGCGCCAGCTCGGCGGCCGCCCCCTGCTGCTGCTCACCGCGGGGCTCCCCGGTCCCGACGGGCGCCTCGCCGGAATCCTGGTGACCGCCTTCAAGACCACCTCTCTCTCCCGGCGGATCGACCGGCCGGGCTCCCGGGTCACCCTGGCGGACGGGCGCGGGCAGATCATCGCGAGCCGCGACCAGGCGGGTGGCACCACGCCCCGGCTGCCGCCCGGTTGGGACCGGGTGGTGGCCGCGGGGCGGCCGTTCCAGGCCGGGGAGAGCCTCGCCGCCTTCGCGATCGTGCCGCGGATCGGTTGGACGGTGGCGGTCGAGCGGCCGCGGGCGGCGGCCCTCGCCGGGGTGCGCCGGGGGCGCGACATGGCGTTCGTGCTGCTCCTCGTCTGTGGCGGGCTCGCAGCTCTGGCCGGGATCGTCACCGGGCGCCGCATCGCCCACCCTCTGGGGACCCTGGCCGACGCCGTCGATCAGCTGGCCGCGGGCAACCCCAGCGCCCCGGTGCCGGCCTCCTCCATCGCCGAGGTCGCCCGGCTCGCCGCCGCCTTCCGCGAGCTGCGCGACCGACTGATGGCGCGCACCGCCGAGAGCGAGCGGCTGGCGGCGGAGCTCCTCGCCCGGGCCGAGGCCCTGGCGGAGGCCGACCGCCGGAAGGACGAGTTCCTGGCCATGCTCGCGCACGAGTTGCGCAATCCTCTGGGCGCGATCGCCAACGCCTCCCACCTCCTCGGCCACCTGCCGGCCATCATGCCGCCCAGCTCGCCCACTTCGCCAACCCCGCCGGCCCTGCGCGCCGCGGCGGTCATCGAGCGCCAGGTGCAGCATCTGGTCCGCATGGTGGACGACCTGCTGGACGTCTCGCGCATCACCCGCGGCAAGGTGGAGCTGCGCCGCGAGCCCCTCGACCTGGTCGAAGTGGTCCGGCAGACCGTCGAGAGCAACCGGGCGCTGGTCGAGGGCCGGGGGATCGCCCTCGAAGTGGACCTGCCGCCGGGCCGTCTGCCGCTCGACGCCGATCTGACCCGCCTCGAGCAGGTCCTCGCCAATCTGCTGCGGAACTCCGCCAAGTTCAGCGATCCGGGGAGCCGCATCACGGTCTCCGCCGCGGCCGAGGGGGGCGAGGCAGTGGTACGGGTCGCCGATACCGGGATTGGCATCGCGCCGGAGCTCCTGCCGCGCGTCTTCGACCTTTTCACCCAGGGCGAGCAGGGCCTCGACCGGGGGGGCGCCGGCCTGGGGATCGGCCTCACCATGGTCCGCCGGCTGATCGAGCTGCACGGCGGCCGGGTCGAGGCGGCGAGCGCCGGGAAGGGCCGGGGGGCCGAGCTTACCCTCTGGCTGCCGCTCGCACCCTTAAAGGACGTGCAAATTGTTCAAGCAGGGAGCGGCCGGTGATTCAGGAGGCGAGGTGGGCCTGGACGATGAAGCGCTTGGGCGCCGAGCCCACGTAGTAGAAGGGGTAGCAGGTCACCAGGGTGAGGGTGGGGTGGTCGGTGGGATCGAGCACCTTGACGTTGTCCGGCGAGACGATCTGGGTCGAGTCGACCACGTACTGGTAGGCGCCTTCCAGAGTGGTAAGAGCAAGGATGTCGTTTTTACGAATCTCCTTGAGCGGGCGGAAAAAGGTGTCCCGGTGTCCGGCGATACCGACGTTGCCCAGCTCTCCCGGTAGCGCGGTGCCGGGGATGTGCCCGACGGAGCGGCGGAGAGTGCCGGTGCTCACCCCCTGAGAGACGATGACCGAGAGTCCCAGACGGGGCACTTCGAGTCGCCCCAAGGGCTCGCCCTCGTCGGGCTCCGGTCGTGGGAGTGAAGCCGGCATCCCCGGCATGCCCGGCATCCCGGGCACGGCCTGGGGGACGGGAGCGGCTTGAGCGGCAATCCCCTTCGCACCGCTGCCGTCGTCCGCGGGTAGCTCTGCCGGTAAACGCTCTCCGGTGGGGGAAGGGGAGAGGGGGGCCGATGTCGATGCGGTCAATGCCGGTCGCGCCTCGAGAGCGCGCGAGAAGCGCCAGCCCTCGTACGCCTGGTAGACCCGGGAGTCGAGATAGGACCAGGCCCAGGTGCCGAGGCAGAGGACCGCGATCAGCAGCAGGGCGAGCTCGGTCCAGCGCCGTAGCGAGTCCGCGTTCAGCCCACCGGAGGTTGCTCTTTCGCTCATCGGTTTAAACAGAACCCGGCGCCATGGTTGGCGCCGGGCTCTAGGTCTACAACAGGAAGCGGGATTTTACGAATTCCGCCGCGGGGCGCTGGCCTTCATGCCGAGCGCGAGGGCGAGGGAGAGGAAACCGATGACCCCGAGGAACGGCATGCTGCTCGCCGTGCGCGGGAGGTGACCCCGACGGGAGCCCGAGGCCGAGGTGGAGGTCCCGTTGTCGCTCGTGCCGTAGCCGCTGCCGGTGCTGCCGGTGGTGGTGTCGGTCGCGGAACCGCTGCCCGTGCCGCTCATGGAACCCGTGGTGTCGGTTCCGGTGGTGCCGGTCGTGCCCGTGGCGGAACCCGAGTTATAGGTGCCGGTCGTCCCAGTCGTCCCGGTGGCGGAGCCGGAATTGTAGGTGCCGGTCGTCCCAGTCGTCCCAGTGGCGGAGCCGGAATTGTAGGTGCCGGTCGTCCCAGTCGTCCCAGTCGTTCCGGTGGTGCCGGTCGTCCCAGTGGTGCCGGTGGTCGAACCCGAGTTGTAGGTGCCGGTAGTGGTGCCGTCGCCGTTCGTTCCCGTCGTCCCGGTCGTCCCGGTCGTTCCCATCGTGCCGGTGGTACCAGTCGTGCCAGTGGTCGTGCCGGTCGAACCGTTGTTGTTGGCGCTGCTGCCGTTGTTGTAGGTCCCGTTCGTGGTGCCCGGGGTGTTGCTGTTGTAGGTCCCGGTCGTGCTACCGGGGGTCGTGCCGTTGTTGTTGTACCCGGTGGTGGTGCCGGTGGTCGGGGTGCCCGTCGTGCCGGCCGTATTTCCGCCGGTCGCGGTACCGGTGCCGGTCACGCCGGTGCCGGTTCCCGTTGTGGTGCCGGTGGTAGTGCCAGCCGAGCCCACGGAGCCGGCGGTACCGGTTCCAGTCGTGCCGGCAGTGCCGGTTCCGGTCTGGGCCACGAGGGCCCCGGAGGTCGTGAGTACGGCGCTCGTCAGGAGGGAAAGGATGGTCCGTTTCGTGATCATTGTTGTTGCTCCTCTCTGCAGTTGATTCTTAGAAGTACCGCCATCACCATTCGCTTGAAATCACTGCAACCACGGTGCCATGTCTTTCTATCCGCGGTTCGAAAAGAGCCCTAAAAAGCGACTGGCGCCCTCTTTCGAGGGCGCCAGTCGAAGGCGGTTCGTCGGGAAGAATGGGATCAGGCATTCCGCTTCGCGGCCCTGAGTCCGAGAGCCGAAGCCATGGCGAGCAGGCCGATCATGCCGACGAGCGGCATGTTGCTGCCGGTCCGGGGCAGGTGACCGCGGCGGGTCGACGTGCCGGAAGTCCCGGTGGTGGTGTCGGTCGTGCCCGTCGTGCCGGTCGAATCCATGCTGGAGCCGGTCGTGCCGGTGGTGGTGCCGGTCGTGTCCGTCGAGCCGTTGCTGTTGCTGTTGCTGTTGCTGTAGGTCGTGCTTCCCGCCGTGCCGGTGGTGCCCGTCGTCGAGCCCGTGGTGGTGTTATAGGTGCCCGAGCTCGGGGGATTGGTCCGGGTCGAGCCGGTGGTGCCGGTCGTATCCGTGCTGGAGCCGGTGGTCGAACCGCTGTTGTTGCCGCCGGTCGTGCCACGGACGCCGTTCGCCTGGTCCTGCGGGTTGCCGGGGTTGCGGAGATCGTTGTTGGCCGGCTGCGGCTCGCGCTGCTGTGAGCCACCCGGGGGGGCGGAGGTCGTCGGGCTCTGGGCCCAGGCGGCGCCGGAGAGCGAGAGAGCGAGGGCTAGGGCGGGATAGATGATGCGTTTCATGGTGCTCCTCCTAGATGTGTCTTTCATGGGTTGGAGGCACCGCGTTGGGCCTCCGCCGGATCGATACGGTAGAGAGCCTGCGTGCGCCGCCCGCTACCGCTGTTCGCGAATAGATCAATGCAACGCCGGTGCCACATCGATCGAAAACGATCGATCGCGAGCGCCGGAAAATAGAATAAAAGCGAGTCGCGCGGCCGCCTCGGTGCGAGCCGGCCGCGCGAAGTGAAAATCAGGTGTGGGTCAGCTTCTTGTAGCGGATTCGGTGCGGCTGATCGGCCTCGGCGCCCAGGCGGCGATGGCGGTCGGCCTCGTAGGCCTCGTAGTTACCCTCGAACCAGACGACCTTCGATTCCCCTTCGAACGCCAGGATGTGAGTGGCGATGCGGTCTAAGAACCAGCGGTCGTGGCTGATCACCACCGCGCAGCCGGCGAAGGCGAGGAGGGCCTCTTCGAGCGCCCGCAGGGTGTCGACGTCGAGGTCGTTGGTCGGCTCGTCGAGGAGGAGGAGGTTGCCGCCGGCCTTGAGGGTCCGGGCGAGGTGGACCCGGTTGCGTTCGCCGCCCGAGAGATCCTTGACCCGCTTCTGCTGGTCCGAGCCCTTGAAGTTGAAGCTCGCGGCGTAGGAGCGGGCGGGCACCTGCCGGCTGCCGAGGACGACGATGTCGTGACTGTCCGAGATCGCCTCCCAGACGAGCAACTCGCCATTCAACGATTCGCGGCTCTGGTCGACATAGGCGATCTTCACCGTCTCGCCGATCCGGAGGGTGCCGGCGTCGGGCTTCTCGTCCCCCACGATCATCCGGAAGAGCGTGGTCTTGCCGGCGCCGTTGGGGCCGATGACCCCGACGATGCCGCCCGGCGGCAGGCTTAAGGAGAGATCCTCGATCAGCAGGTTGTCGCCGTAGCCTTTGGTGAGCCCCTTGGCCTCGACCACGAGATCGCCCAGCCGCTGGCCGGAGGGGATGTGGATCTCGTTGGGGTCGGTCCGTTTCTCCGCCTCGCGCTCCTCGGCCAGGAGGTCCTCGTAGTGGTTCAAACGCGCCTTGCCCTTGGCCTGGCGGGCGCGGGGGCTCATCCGCACCCATTCGAGCTCGCGCTGGAGGGTCCGCCGCTTGGCCGACTCGGTCTTCTCCTCGTGCGCGAGGCGTTCCTCCTTCTGCTCCAGCCAGGAGGTGTAGTTGCCCTTCCAGGGGATGCCGCTGCCGCGGTCGAGCTCCAGGATCCAGCCGGCGACGTTGTCTAAGAAGTAGCGGTCGTGGGTGACCGCGACGACCGTACCGGGGTAGTCGGCGAGGAAGTGTTCCAGCCAGGCGACCGACTCGGCGTCGAGGTGGTTGGTGGGCTCGTCCAGGAGAAGGAGGTCGGGGCGCTGCAGGAGGAGCCGGCAGAGGGCGACCCGCCGGCGCTCGCCGCCCGAGAGCTTGGCGACATCGGCGTCCGGGGGTGGCAGGCGGAGGGCGTCCATCGCCACTTCCAGGGTGCGGTCGAGCTCCCAGGCGTTGGCGGCGTCGATGGCGTCCTGGACCCGGCCCTGCTCGGCCATCACCTTGTCCATCTCCTCCGGCGAGAGGTCCTCGGCGAAGCGGGCGTTGATCTCGTCGAAGCGGGTGAGGAGCGCGCGGGTCTCGGCCACCCCCTCCTCGACGTTCCCCAGGACGTTCTTTCCGGGGTCGAGCTGCGGCTCCTGCGACAGGTAGCCGACTTTGGTCCCCTTGGCCGCCCAGGCCTCGCCGCCGAACTCCTTGATAATCCCGGCCATGATCTTCAAGAGCGTGCTCTTGCCGGCACCGTTCAAACCGAGGACGCCGATCTTGGCGCCGGGGAAGAAGGACAGCCAGATCCCCTTGAGGACCTCGCGGTTGGGGGGGTAGACCTTGCGCAGGTCCTGCATCACATAGATGTACTGCTCGGCCATGGGGTCTCTCCTCGCCGCGGCCTGGGTTGATCGAAGGCTTGAGTGGCCGGGCGCAGGGCGGGGATTATAGGGGATCGTCAGGGGATCGCTCTCCCCCGGGGCGGTCAGAGCTTGAGCACCATCTTCACCATGTCGTGCTGGTTGCCGTCCGGGTCGGTGCCGTAGCCGGGGATCAAGTAGCTCTCGAAGCCCAGGTCTTTCAAGGTGGCGACGGCGTCGGCCTCCAGGTCGGCGATCAGCATGCAGGTCAAGTGGCGCAGGCCGTCGGCCTTGGCGATGTCGATGAACTTGTTGACCAGGGTGGTCCCCAGGCCGGCCCCCCGGTACTCGGGGTCGATCAGCCACTTGATCCGGCCGACCAGGCGCAGCGGGCTGCCGTGCCGGCGGTGGAGAGTGGCGTCGGCGACGATCTTGGTGCCGTCCAGGGCGAGGAGGGGGAGGACCTTGTCGTAGTCGAGCTCCCGCCCCCAGGTCTCGATCAGGGCCCGGTTGTCGATCCGGTCCCAGGCGAAGCGGCGGACCTCGGCCGGCAGGTGCTGGAAGAAAGTGTAGAGAGCGTCGGTGTCGTGCTGGTTGAACGGGCGGATCAGGACGCGGCGGCCATCCCGGAGCACCGCCTCCTGGGGAAAACGATCGGGCATGTGAGTTCTCCTCTCAAGGGATAAAAATAGAACTTAGCCTAGCCGATCTCCCGGAGGCGCTCCGGCAGGGCGGCGAGGAAGGGGCCTAGGTCGTCGGCGTCGGGGAGGGTGATCTCGATGCGGCCGGTCCGCGTCCGCGCCACCCGGCCCTCCCCCTCCAAGGCGAGGGGCACGGTCAGGGATTCGCGCGAGAGGCCGAGCTCGTCGGTCACCGCGAAGAGCCGGCCCATGGTCGCCTGGTCGAGGATCCGCATGGCGCGATCATACCCCCCTCTCTCCGGCATGCTACAGTCGGTTCGTGGACGGGAAGTTGCCGAACGATCTCTTCTTTGCTCTCACTCCCGAGAAGGTGCTCGCCGCCGTCGAGGCGGGGGGGCTCGCCTGCAACCCGGTCTGCTACCCCTTGAACTCCTTCGAGAACCGGGTCTACGAGGTCGAGCTCCAGGACCGCACCCGGATCGTCGCCAAGTTCTACCGCCCGGGGCGCTGGAGCGAGGAGCAGATCTTAGAGGAACACCAGTTCCTGACCGACCTCGATGCCGAGGAGGTCCCGGTCGCCACCGTCCGCCCCTTCCCTGACGGTGGAACGCTCAAGCGGGTCGACGACATCTTCTACAGCCTCGCCGACCGCAAGGGGGGGCGCGCCCCGGACGAGCTCTCCGACGTCGCTGCCCGCCGGTTGGGGATGCTGGTCGGGCGGCTCCACAATGTCGGGGTCCGCCGCCCCGCCCCGCACCGGCTTCGCCTCTCGGCGGACAACTACATCCGCGAGCCGGTCGAGTGGCTGCGCGCCCACGACACCCTGCCGGCGCACCTCCGCGACCGCTACTTCGGAATCGCGTTGGAGATCGCCGAGATCGCCGACCGGATGCTCGACGGGGTCGCCGCCGACCACCTCCACCGCATCCACGGCGACCTCCACCTGGGAAATGTCCTCGACCGTGACGGGCAGCTCCGGGTCCTCGACTTCGACGACATGCTGACCGGCCCGGCGGTCCAGGACCTCTGGCTCGCCCTCCCCGGGCGCGACCGCTACACGCTGCGCCAGCGCGAGGAGTTCATCCTAGGCTACGAGCAGTTCCGGCTCTTCGACCGCACCACCCTGCGGCTCATCGAGCCGCTCCGCGCCCTCCGGGTCGTCCACTACGCCGCCTGGCTCGGCCGCCGCTGGCACGACCCCGCCTTCCCCGCCGCCTGGCCTCACTTCGGCACCGAGGAGTACTGGTCGCGGGAGACCGAGGACTTGGCCGAGCTCCTGGCGGTGATCCGCGGCGAGGCCACCCCGGCCGAAGGCGGCCGCGGCGGCGGGGAGGACGGGGCGGAGGTCGCGGAGGAAGAGGAGGTCCTCAGCAACAAGGACTTCTTCTGGGACTGGGAGGGGTAGGAGGAGCTCAGTTTGTTCCGAGGACCGGCGACTGGCTGCGCGAAGCGCCCGAAGGAGCCGGCCCGCAGGATCAAACTGAGTCCGTACAGTAGGGCCTCACAAGCCCCGCGCGCCCCTGTGCTACCATCCCCCGCTCGGCGCACCCTGCTGTCCTGAAACCCATCCTCTTAAGTGGTACTGGAGCACGGCATGGAGATCTACGAGAACATCCTGGAGACCCTGGGGAACACGCCCCTGGTGAAGCTCGGCCGCTTCTCTCCCCAGGGGGCGACCCTCGCCGCCAAGGTCGAGTCGTTCAACCCCGGCTCCTCGGTCAAGGACCGGATCGGGATCGCCATGATCGAGGCCGGCGAAAAGGCCGGGCTCCTCAAACCGGGCGGCACCATCGTCGAGCCGACCTCCGGCAACACCGGCGTCGGCCTTGCCCTGGTGGCCAACTTGCGGGGCTACCGGCTGATCTGCACCTGCGCCGACAAGATCCCCAAGGAGAAGATCGCTCTCCTCGAGGCCTACGGGGCCAAGGTCCTCACCTGCCCGACCAACGTCGAGGCCGACGACCCGCGCTCCTACTACAAGGTCGCCGAGCGTATCCGGGACGAGGAGGGGGCCTACCTTCCCTACCAGTACTACAACCAGGCCAACCCCGAGGCCCACTACCGGACGACCGGCCCCGAGATCTGGCGCCAGACCGACGGCAAGATCACCCACTGGGTGAGCGGCGTCGGCACCGGCGGCACGATCAGCGGCGTCGCCCGTTATCTCAAGGAACAGAACCCGGCGGTCCAGGTGATCGGCGTCGACACCATCGGCAGCGTCTACGGCTACTACATCGAGCACCGCGAGCTCCCCCCGGCCGAGACCATCCACCAGTACCTGATCGACGGCATCGGCGAGGACTTCATGCCCACGACGGTCTGGTGGGACTACATCGACGAGATCGTCAAGGTGGACGACAAGAGCGCCTACCACGCCACCATGGAGCTCGCCCGGAAAGAGGCGATCTTCACCGGCTCCTCGGGCGGCGCCGCCGTGGCCGGCGCTCGCCGGATCGCGGAGTCGCTCCCCGAGAGCTCTCTCGTCGTCACCCTCCTCCCCGACTCCGGCGAGCGCTATCTCTCGAAGCTCAACGAGCAGTGGATGAGCGACAAGGGCCTGCTCGACGACTGATTCTCGAAGGAAGGGAAGGTTCTCATGTACATCGCCATGAACCGCTTCAGCGTCAACGCCGGCTTCGAGGAGGGCTTCGAGGAGATGTGGCGCCGGCGCGACTCCTATCTCCACGAGGTGGCGGGCTTCCGCAGCTTCGCGCTCCTCCGCGGCGAGAGCCGCGACGAGGTCACCCCCTTCGTCTCCCACTCCACCTGGGAGTCGCGCCAGGCCTTCGTCGCCTGGACCGAGTCTCCCGCCTTCGCCAAGGCCCACGGCGACGCCCGCTCCCCCCAGGGGACGCTCACCGGTCATCCGGTGTTCGAGGGCTTCGAGGTCGTCGCCCTCTAGGACGCAAACCCCCTCCTTTCCCCTACAATAGGGAGAGCTTCAAGGAGGGTCACTGTTCATGGCGTACAAGCGGATTGCCGTCGTCACCGGCGGAAACCGCGGGATCGGGTACGAGATCTGCCGCCAGCTGGCGCGCAGAGGCGCCCGCGTCCTGCTCACCGCGCGCGACGAGGCCAAGGGCCGGACCGCGACCGACGAGCTGGTGGCCCAGGGCCTCGAGGTGCTTTTCCGCCCGCTCGACGTCAACGACGAGGAGAGCGTCCGGAACCTCGCGGCCTATCTCCGGGACGAGCTCCACGGGGCGGACATCCTGGTCAACAACGCCGGCGTTTTTCTCGACCAGAAGCGCGGCGGTCTCGACGTGCCGATGCAGGTCGTCCGCGACACCCTGGAAACCAATCTCCTCGGGGCCTGGCGGCTCTCCCAGTGCCTCATCCCTCTGATGCGGCAGCATTCCTACGGCCGGATCGTCAACGTCTCCTCCGGCCTGGGGGCGATGTCGGAGATGTCCGGCGGCTACTCCGCCTACCGGGTCTCCAAGGGGGCCTTGAACGCCCTCACCCGCATCTTCGCCGACGAGCTCCGCGGCACCAACATCCTCGTCAACGCCATGTGTCCGGGCTGGGTGAAGACCGACATGGGCGGCCCCAACGCCACCGTCCCGGTCGAGAAGGGGGCGGACACCGCCGCCTGGCTCGCCACCCTCCCCGACGGCGGCCCCACCGGCGGCTTCTTCCGCGACCGCCATCTGATCCCCTGGTAGGTCCGGCCCTACCGGCCGGCGAATGCGATGAGGAGGATGCCGGTGAAGACGAGGAGGGCGCCGAGCAGCCGGGAGAGGCCGAAGCCTTCCCCCAGGAGCCGCCAGCCGGCGAGGGCGGCGAGGACGACGCTCACCTCGCGTACGGCCCCCGCATAGGCGATCGGGGCGATCCGGTAGGCCCGGAGAACCAGAATGTACGACAGGAGGGAAAACCCGCCGACGAGCGGGATGCGGCGCCAGCTCCGGCGCCCTTCGGCGAGGACCGCCCGCGCGCCCCGGAGATAGAAGAGGGGTGGCGCGGCGAGCCCGGCGGAGAGGGCGAACACGAGGATCGTGTAGGAAGCCGGGGGGAAGCGCCGCACCGCCGCGCCGTCGACCAGGGAGTAGAGGGCGATGAAGAGGGCGACCGCGAGGGCCCAGCCGAGCCCGGCGGAGCGTGCCCGTCCCGAACCGGCGATCCCCATACCTCCGATCACCGCAAGCCCAGAGGCGAGGATCGCGAGCCCGGCGAGGCCGAGGGCGCCCGGCCGCTCGCCCAGGAAGACGACCGCCCCGGCGGTCAGGAGGAGGGGCGCGGTACCGCGGGCGATCGGGTAGACGAGCGAGAAGTCGCCCCGGCCGTAGGCGACGGCCAGGGTGGAGAAGTACCCGGCTTCGAGGGCGGCGCTGGCGAGTGCGAACGGCCAGACACCCCGGAGCGCGGGGCCGGCGAGGAGGACGGGAATCGCGAGCGGCGAGACCAGAACCAGGGCCCACCAGATGAAAACCAGGCGGTCCTCGGCCGCGCGGACGAGCAGATTCCAGGTCGCATGGAGCCCGGCGGCGGCGAAAAGCAGGGCGAAAGCGAGGGGGGACATGGTCCTGGACGGTAATTGAGTTACCATTCGAATCTCAAGAGAGCGACTTGCTTTCGGTCCCGGCAGACACTTAAGAGGAAGAGCGATCGTTGCCCTCACGGGCGCGGGGCCATGGAGGCCCCTGGCGGCTCGCGAGGATTGGGAGGTTTTCGATGTCTCGGACGACCCTTTGCCGCTTCAGCCTCGTGCTGATCCTGGCCTCCGCGCTGTCGCTGGCTCCTCGACCCAGCTGGGCCGCCACCGGCCACGCTGGGCGGTCTCACTCCACCGCCGCCCCGGCGGGGAGCCTTCTCAGCCAGGCGTGGAATCATCTCGTGAGCGTCTGGAGCCGGGTGGGGAGCGCGATCGATCCCAACGGTGTTTCCATCTCTGCCGCGCACACACCGGTGGCCCCGGTCTCGCACAACGGTAACTAGAGGCGGCCTGGAAGGTGTCCGGGGGTGAAGGTACGCCCCCGGCGTCGACCCGCACCGGAGACAACGGGCCTCGTTGTGTGCGAAAATGGATACTTTAAATCTGTTGCCCTGATGGGAGGAGACGACGTGGAGGACCATCCGACCCCTGCTGCCCTTGAGGCGTTCCTGCGCGGAGCCCTGTCGATCGGAGAGCTCAAGCTGGTCATCGCCCATCTGCTCAGCGGGTGCTCTCGATGTCGGCAGGCCATGGAGTCCTCGGCGCAGTCCCTCTTCTTCCCTGGGCGTGAGGAGGCGGAGGGGAACGGGGCGGAGTACGATTTCCCTATCTTCCGTGCCATCAATCAGGCTCGCCGCGAATCGACGGAGCGCCCACGGTCCGAGTCCATCCTCCCGTCCTCTCCCGTCAAAGCTCAGGAAAAACCGGTCGTCGTGGCGCCCCACATCGCCTCGGGCCTGCGGAGCCCCGAGGGCTGTGAGGCTCTCCTCTCCGCCAGCCGCGAGCTGCGCCACCAGGATCCCGAGGGCATGGTGTTCTTAGCCGCCCTCGCGGTCGGCGTGGCCGAGCGGCTCGATTCGCGAACGGCGCCGCCCGCCGCCGCGGACCTCCGGGCGCGCGCCTGGGCCGAGCTTGGCAACGCCCGCCGGGTCGCCAACGACCTGGTGGGAGCGGAAGCCGCCCTCGAGCGCTCGCTCGCCTGTGCTGAAGAGGGCTCCGGCGATCCCCTGCTCCTCGCTCGGCTCTTCGACCTCACCGCTTCGCTCTACACGGACCAGCGGCGGTTCGATCAGGCTCTCGCTCTTCTGGACCGGGTCTTCGAGATCTACTGGGCGCACGGCGAGCGTCACCTCGCCGGGCGAGCTCTCGTCAGCAAGGGCGTCTCGGTCGGCTTTGGGAATCAACCGGAGGAAGCTTTGCGCCTGATCAGCGCTGGCCTCGACCTCCTCGATCTCCGGCGCGATCCCGCCCTCGTCCTGGCGGCGGTCCACAACCTGATCGACTTCACGGTCAAGCTCGACCGCTTCGCGGAGGGTGATCGCCTGCTGCGGGCCAGCCGCCGGCTCTACTACGAGTATGCCGACGAGCTCAACTTTCTCAAGCTGCGCTGGGTGGAAGGCAAGATCAACGCTGGTCTGGGGAACCTCGCCAAGGCAGAGGCCGCTTTCCAGGAGGTGCGGGATGGCTTCCGCGCTCACGAGATGCCCTATCACCTCGCGGTCGCCTCGCTCGATCTCGCGGAAGTCTGGCTGGGTCAAGGGCGGACCGCGGAGATGGGCGAAGTCGTCGAGGAGATGGTCCGCACCTTCCAGGCTTTCGGCATCCATCGTGAAGCCATCGCGGCGGTGCTGATGCTGCAGGAGGCCGTGGTGGCGCAGCAGGCCACCTCAGCTCTCTTGCGAACGGTGGCGACCCAGCTCCAGCGCCTCCAGCACGAACCGGTGCACTGACGCGGGCTTAAACCCCCGCCCGTCCCTCAACTGGGCCAGTTTCGGTAGAGCTCCGGCCGGCGGTGCCGGAAGAAGAGGCGGCGTGCGGTCGACTCCTGGCAAAGGCCGAGGTCGACGTGGCAGACCACGAGGTCCTCCGCCAGCTTCCTGCCCCGCGCCAGAATCCGTCCCTCGGGATCGACCACGAAGGACTCGCCCGCGAAGGTCAGGCTCCCCTCTTCTCCCACCCGATTGCAGAGAGCGGTGAAGTAGCCGTTCTGGAAGGCTGCCGTTCGCACCTCCGCCTCGTACATCCCCTCCGGCCACTCGCCCAGGGTTCCGGCCTGGGGGATCACTACCAGCTCGGCCCCCTGGACTCCCAGGGTCCGCATCACCTCCGGAAAGTGCCGGTCGTAGCAGATGGCGACCCCGATCCGGCCCACCCGGGTGTCGTAGACCGGCATGCCTTGGTCGCCGGGGTGGTAGTAGCTCTGCTCGTGGAACCCCTCGTAGTCGGTGATGTGGAGCATGCGGGTGACGCCCAGCAGGCGGCCGTCGGCGTCGAAGACCGGGGAGCTGTCGAACCGCCTCCCCTCCGCACCGAGCTCATAGAGGTTGAAGACGGTGACGAGCGAGAGCTCGCGCGCCAGATTGGCGATCCGCTCGGTCACCGGACCGGGGATCGGCTCGGCGAGGGCGAGGGCCGCGGGATCGTCCCGGCGGACCGGGAAGAAGCGGTCGAGGACCACCTCGGGGAAGGCGACGAGATCGGCGCCGGCGCGCTTCGCCTCCTCCATGGCGTCGACCACCCGGGCGAGGTTGGCCTCCCGGTCGGGGCTGGAGGCGAGTTGGGCGAGGGCAATCCGCATGCTTCAGGCCCGGGCGGCGGGGCGGCTCCGCTTCTTGAACGACCAGGTGAAGGTGAAGCGGGCGACCTCGGTACCGTCCGCCATCCGGCCCACCGTTTCGAGGGTGGCGGTGGCCGGCTCGCCGGTCGCGACCGTCGCGGCGACGGCGTCGAACGCCTTCGCCCCGTCCTCGCAGGTGAAGCTGGTGAGCGCCGTGGCCTTCTTTCCGAAGCTCGCGGTGAGGTTGACGATGAGGAGAGCGACCGGCTCTCCGGCGAGCTCGGTGGCGAGGAGAGCGAGCGCCCCGGTCGACAGCTCGGCCGCCATGCTCAGGGCCGCGAAGTAGGTCGAGCGAAAGGGGTTGGTGGTCCGCCAGCCGTAGGGGACGCTCGTCACGCACCGCCGTAGGTCGAGCTCGCGGACCTTCAAGCCTGCGAACAGGGCGAGCGGGAGCTTGGCGAAGAAGAACCCGCGCAGGAGGAGAGGGTGGAGCATCCGGCGCCGAGTGGCCTCGGCGGCCGGGGAGCGGAGGTCGGTGCTCGCTGCTAGTGGCGCTGCCATCGCTCTCCTCCTCCCGGGTTGGGACGGCGGGAAAGTCTATCCCACCCGGCTCTCCCGCGACGAAGCGGCCGGTCCTAGCGCCTGGACAAGTTATAATAGATTGCTTCAAGGAAGCTTCCGCTTTGGACCTTCATCCCAGCGCCGAGAACCTGCGAGCCTTCCTCGCCGGCCACGTCTCGCTCGACCCGCTGCTCGAGCGGAGGGTTGTCCGCCATCTTCTCGGCGGTTGTCTCCCCTGCCGCGAGCGCCTGGTTTCCATGGACCCGAGCGGAGTCTGGGGGCAGGAGCCGGGGCCACCCCTGGCGACATCGAGCTCTATAGAGATCGACTACGACGACGTCCTCGCCAGGGCGGAGCAGACGTTCTCCCTGTTCTTCGCGGCGGGGCGCCCCGTCGAGGAGCCTCCAGGGGCGTTGCTTGCCGAGCTTGCGCCCGCCGCGGTGCCGGGAGAGCCGGACCGACTGACCGGCCGCGACCTCCGCCGGGCGATCCCGACCCTGGTCAAGTGGTTGATCGCCCGCAGCCACGCGGCCCGCTTCGACGACCCCAAGGAGATGCTGCACTGGGGCTTGATGGCGCACCTCGCGGCGGACTCCTGCTCCGTCGAGGCCGCGGGCGGCAAGCGGCGACTGGCCGATCTCCAGGGCCGAGCCTGGGGCCAGTTCGGGACCGCTTTGCGAGTCTGTGGAAGGTTTCGCGAGGCCGCGGAGGTGCTGGTCTCGGCGGGCGACTACCTCGCGGCCGGCACGGGGGATCTCACTCTCCGCGCCCACTACTGCCAACAGATGGCCTCCCTGCGCATCAACCAGAAAGCCTTCGGCATGGCGGCGGAACTGACCTTGGAGGCGGAGGAGATCTGCGAGGCGATCGGGGAGAGGCAGGGTCTCGCCGACGCCCTGGTGCAGAAGGCGATCACGTTCCAGTACCGGGGCGAGCCGGAGGCGGTCCTCCCGATCCTCGATCGGGCGATCGCCCTCCTCGATCCGGCCGACGATCCGGACCTGCTCCTCGTGGCCCGCCTCAACCGGACCCTCGCCTCCGTCGCGATCGATCGCTCCGACCGCGTACTGTCCTCCTTCCGTGCGACGCGGAACGCCGACTGTCGGCACAGTCGCCCCACCCTGAGGCTCCGCGCCGCCTGGCAGGAGGCGCAGCTCCTCTCCGAGATCGGGTACCTGGAGGCCGCGGAGCAGATGCTGCGTGCCGCCCGCCGCGGCTTTCTGGAGAGGAATCTCGCCCCCGAGGTCGTCGCCGCTTCCCGGGATCTGGTCGGTATCTATCGCAAGCTGGGGAAGTGGAGCGAGCTCGAGCAGATCGTGCTGGAAACGCAGGCCCTCTTTTTCGGTCTTCCGGCCGAGGCCGAGGTGCTCGCCTCTCTCGCGGAGCTGGAGCGGATGGCGGTGGGCTGATCGGGG
>CAVWRJ010000011.1:0-299178 GCA_963757335.1 uncultured Acidobacteriota bacterium
AGAAAAGCTCTTTTCCGCCGCCGAAAAGCTCTTTTCTGACTTAGAAATGCTCTTTCCCAACTCGGAAAAGAGCATTTCTGCTTCGGAAAAGCTCTTTCCTGACCCGGAAAAGCTCTTTTCCAACTCAGAAAAGCTCTTTTCTGGTTCAGAAAAGCTCATTTCCAACTTGGAAAAGCTCTTTTCGGACTTGGAAAAGATCTTTTCCGTTTCAGAAATGTGCATTTCCAGCGCAGAAATGTGCATTTCTCCCGGCTAAGGGCTGGCGAGCGCCGCGAAAAAGCGCCCCTTCAGGTCGGGAAAGCGCTCGGCGTAGTCCTCCCGGCTGCGCTCGATCACCTCGTAGGCGTCTTCGCGGCCGTAGGTGTGGGTGATCTGGACCGCGGTGGTGTCTCCGGGCAGGCTCTTGTAGGTGAGGAAGTAGTGCTTCAGGCGGTCGATCTGGGCGTGGGGCAGCTCTCCGATGTCCTGGATCTGCCCGAACGCCACGTCGCCCTTCAAGACGGCGAGGATCTTGTCGTCCGCCTCGTCGTGGTCGAGCATGTGGAGGCCGCCGATGGGGCAGGCCTGGAGGAGGACGTCGCCGCGGGGGAAGGCGTTCTCGGTGAGGATGCAGATGTCGAGCGGATCGCCGTCCCCCTGAACCGTCTCCCGCCCCGTCCGCGCCCGGGAGAGCGCCGCCACCCGGTCGCCGCAGTAGGTCTGCGGCAGGAAGCCGTAGAGGGTCGGGCAGACGTTCGAGAACTGCTGCGGCCGGTCCACCTTGAGCAGGCCGGTCGGCTTGTCGATCTCGAACTTGACGGTGTCCGAGGGGACGATCTCGACATAGGCGGTGACCATCCCCGGCGCGTCGGGGCCGATCGACACCCCGTGCCAGGGGTGGGGCTGGAAGAGGAGGTGGAGGAGGTCCCAGGCGCTCTCGCGGGCGGTGTCGTCCATGGCGGACATCTTATCGCGCCCCCTTTTATCGCGCCTCCTTGAAATGGATCGCTCGACTCCGTCACTAGGGAAGGACCCGCTCTTCGCCCGACCTCGAAAGGGGAGACGATGCCCGACCGTTCGCCGGCCCTGCTCTCATCCGTTCTCTGTCGCCTCGCCCTGCTTGCCGCCCAGGGGGCCGGCGGCCAGGTGGCGCCGCCGCAGACGGGCGACCTCGCTCGCCGCACCGTCTCCTCCGACCGCCTGGCGGCGCGGGAGAGCGTCGTGCCGCTGGCCGAGGCCGAGCCGCTCCTGGCCCCGAGGTCCGGGACGGCTGGACGGCCTTCACGCTCGGCGCCCCGGGCGGTCGCCAGGGCAAGAGAATCCACACATCCCCAGCGACATCTCTCAATAGTTCTATAAGATAGATCATTGATCTCGCTTTCTGTATAGTCGTCATTCATGAGGAAGGTGGTTAAAGGCAACGTGCGCGCGGCTGCTCTCTTCGGAAGGCTTCGGGAGCTTGCCGCACGTTCTCAAAAGTTTCGGGATGCCATTTCAGCGCTTTCCCAGGAGCCGCCTGTACCCATTGCAACAATTCGGGAAAGCATGAGAGTCGAGATTTTCGAGGAAGTCCTATTGCCTCTGCTTTCCAATTTCGATTGCATGGCGGCCCTGATAAAGGAAATATCCTCCCTGCTCCAGAAGGACGGTCAAGCTTATTCAGCATACGGCGACGCCCTGGGAAGAATTAAAACTGCCTGGGAACAAATCGATGCAGATTGGTACAGAGTGGTAGCTGCCAGAAGTTTGGATTGCTCTCGGCAACTGGCTAGAATTTCTACCGCCTTAGACTCCATCACCTATGATTGCTGCGAAATTACAATACCGTCGAGAATCAAGGAGCACCTGGAATTACTACCCATTGGCGGTACATTGGACTTTCGGGGTGCATATGACAAGGAACTCAGCGCAGAGGAGGGCCGAAAACGATTCTTAAAGTACCTCCACTTTTATCCAACCTTCATCGACGGACTCATAGATATCGACAATGAAATCATTACACGGGCAGCACCACCTGGCTGGCGACGTATAAGCACGCTCTTCTTCGCAGCTCTTTTTGCCTTGGCTGGCTTCGCATTAATTTTCATTGCGCTCTGGTTCGGGGATTTTGCCAAACTCGCTGAATGGCCCTTCAAGAGTGAACACTCAAGAGAATATTATCTGACCTATGCTTTTTTACTTATCGGCTCGATATCCCACGTCGTGATCAATCTGCTAAAGCAGGACCGGTCTGCCAGCTCGTCGTCACAAATTCTCTCAGATTGGATTTTGCGGATACACGTGAGAGAAACCGCGTTTTATATTTCTGCGCTGTCGCTTTGCTTTGGCTCTCTTGCAGTGCCCTTTTTGTTCGTCAAGGGGATCTCTTGGCAGGCCGCCTTCTTCGTTGGCTATAGCTATGACAGTTTTATAGATTTGTTTTTGAAACGCTTCGAGAAAGTAGTGGCAAATTCGTTGGAAGAGAATACTGTGGACAAGGTCGACAAAGCATCACCCTTAACACCTGCTCGACAGCACGAAAGGAGTCCCTCATGAACAAAATCAGCCAAACATCCTCATTCCCTGGAAGATCCAAGCTTTACATCGCTAAGGAGGAACTTTATTGCTTAGCTCGGGCAGTCTCAGAAGAGGGTGGCGAGAAAAAGGATGATGTGGTGAAGGGCCTGCCGACCACATATTGCCCAAAAAACTAAGGTGGAGGAGGTCCCAGGCGCTCTCGCGGGCGGTGTCGTCCATGGCGGACATCTTATCGCGCCTCCTTGAAATGGATTGCTCGACTCCGTCACCATGGAAGGACCCGCTCTTCGACCGACCTCGAAAGGGGAGACGATGCCCGACCGTTCGCCGGCCCTGCTCTCATCCGTTCTCTGTGGCCTCGCCCTGCTTGCCGCCCAGGTGGCCGGCGGCCAGGTAGCGCCGCCGCAGACGGGCGACCTCGCTCGCCGCACCGTCTCCTCCGACCGCCTGGCGGCGCGGGAGAGCGTCGTGCCGCTGGCCGAGGCCGAGCCGCTCCTGGTCCCCGAGGCCCGGGACGGCTGGACGGCCTTCACGCTCGGCGCCCCGGGCGAGTGGCGAGCCTACGCCGACCGGCGGACGGGCCGGATCGAGTATGCGGAGGGGGCGGGGCTCCCCTGGATTCCGGGGCGCGGCAACCAGCTGACCCCGGCGGACGTCGTCTCCGGCGGCGGTCCGGTGGACCTCGCGGCTCTGGAGCGGATCGCCCGCGGCTTTCTCGGCCGGACCGGCAAGCTCCTGGGGGTGGATCCCGCCACCCTGGTGCTCGACCGCGGCCGCTCGGGACCGGCGGCCGACTATCTCTGGTTCGTCGACTTCGACCTCGTCCGGGACGGCCGCACGGTCGAGGGCGCCCGGGTGACGCTGACGGTCAACAACGGCAACCTCATCCAGTTCGGCACCGTCCAGCTGCCCCCTCCCGACGCGGCGATGCCGGCGGTCGAGATCGAGCGGGCGGCGGCGCTCGCCGTCCTCTCCTCGCAGGTCGGCGGCTTCACCCCGGCCGACCACTTCGTGGATTCCGGCTCGCTCCACCTGCTGCCGGCGGATGTCGCCGACACCCGCGCCGCCCTCGGCTTCGAGCCCGGCCGCGGGCGCGGCCTGGTCGCCGTCTGGGAGTTCCGCTTCCGGCGCGACCGGGTGATGGGAACCTGGCGCGGCCGGGTCGACGCCACGACCGGCGAGCTCCTCGCCTTCACCGACGTCAACGACTACGCCCAGGTGACCGGGGGGATCTACCCACGGTCGTTCGCGACCGACGCCGAGGTCGAGCGGCCGCTCCCCTTCGCCGGCCTCTCCTCCGGGGTCTTCACCGACTCGGCGGGCTTCTACGACTACCTCGGGGGGGCGGTCAGCAGCCAGCTCACCGGCCCCTATGTGGGGATCAACGACGACTGCGGCACGATCGGGCAGAGCGGGAGCGGCAGCGGTTTCATCCACTTCGGCCTCTCCGCCGGCACCGACTGCGCCACCCCGGGCTCTGGAGGGCTCGGCAACACCCACTCGGCGCGCATGCAGTTCTACCAGATCAACCGCATCAAGGAGCTGGGGCGGGGTTGGCTGCCCAACAACGCCTGGCTCTCGGCTCCGCTGAGGGTCAACGTCAACCTGCCCCAGGTCTGCAACGCCTACTGGGACGGCCTCGCCCTCAACTTCTTCCGCTCCGGCGGAGGCTGCGGCAACACCGGCGAGATCGCCGGCGTCTCGCTTCACGAGTACGGGCACGGCCTCGATCAGAACGACGGCGGGGGCGAATCTCCCGACGGCGGCACCCGGGAGAGCTACGCCGATGTCACGGCGGCCCTCGTCACCCACGACTCCTGCGGCGGTACGGGCTTCTTCGGCGGCAATTGTGGCGGCTACGGCGACGCCTGCACCGCCTGCAGCGGCGTCCGCGACCTCGACTGGGCCCGGCACACTTCCGGCGCCCCCCACACGGTCGCCAACTTCACCCAGACCCGCTGCCCGTTCGGCGGCGGCGACGACGGCCCCTGCGGCCGCGAGGCGCACTGTGAGTCCTACCTTCCCTCGGAGGCGATGTGGGATTTCGCCGCCCGCGATCTACCGGGGGCCGGTGCCACGGGGAATGCCGCCTGGGCGGTCGTCGAGCGGCTCTGGTACCGCTCGCGGGCGACGGCGGGGAGCGCCTTCACCTGCAACACCGCTCCCACCACCTGGACCTCGGACGGCTGCGCGGCCGGCACCCTCTGGCGGGTGCTGCGGGCGGCCGACGACGACGACGGCAACCTCGCGAACGGCACGCCGCACTCCTGCGCCCTCTACGCCGCCCTCGCCCGGCACGGCATCGCCTGTCCGGGCGATCCGGCGGCCGCCACCTGCTTCGCCGCCTGTACCCCGCCCGCGGTCCCCACCCTGACCCTGACCCCCGGCCTCCGCCAGATGCGGCTCGACTGGACCGACGTCTCCGCGAGCGGCACCGGCGTGGTCTACGACGTCTACCGGAACGAATCGAGCTGCAACTCGGGCTTCACCCGCATCGCCACAGTCCCCCTGGGCACCGCGTATCTGGACAGCGCGGTGACCGAAGGCCTCAGCTACAACTACCAGGTGATCGCCCGCCCGAGCGGCAATGAGGCCTGCTCGGCCGCCCCCAGCGTCTGCCGGTCGGCGGCGCCGGTCGCCCCGGCCTGCGGCCTCGCCGCCCCGGCGACGCTCACCGCCACCGCCGTCTCCACCCACCAGGTGATCCTCACCTGGAGCGCCGTCCCCGGGGCCACCGACTACAACGTCTACCGGGCGGCGGCGAGCGGCGGCCCCTACAGCCTGGTGCGGTCGCTCGCCGCGCCGGCCACCACCTGGACCGACACCGCCCTCGCGAGCGGCACGGCGGTCTTCTACGTCGTCCGCGCCGCCGCCGACTGCTCGTCCCCAAGCTCCCCCGAGGCCACCGCCACCCCCTTCGTCTGCGCCGGAACGACGATCTACAGCAACGACTTCGAGAGCGGCAGCGGCCTCGGCGACTGGACCACGGGACCGGCGGCCAGCCAGCCCACCGAGTGGCGCGGCATCCAGGCCTGCGACGCCCACAGCGGCCAGAAGGTCTTCCACTTCGGCGGCCCCGGCTGCACCGACAACTACGACACCTCCCAGAACTCCTACGCCCAGGTGGGAGGGCTGGCCGGGATCGCCGTACCTGCCGGCGTATCCGACACCCGGCTCTCCTTCTGGCACCGCTTCGCCTTCGAGAACGGCTTCGACAGCGGGAGCCTCACCCTGTCGATCGACGGCAGCCAGTTCGTATCCATCCCCGCGAGCGCCTATCTCGCCAATCCTCCCACCGGCTACTACGGCGGGTTCACCGGGACCCAGAGCACTTTCGTCAACTCGATCGTCGACCTGGACGCCGCCTGCAACCTGGCGGGGGCCGGAGGCACCGGCTGCATCGGCCGCACCCTCTACCTGCGCTTCGTCGCGCAGACCGACGAAATCATCAACGCCCAGGGCTGGTTCTTGGACGACGTCACGGTGAGCGCCTGCATGCCCCATGGCTGCACCGGCGCGCCGGTCGCCGGCGCCGCGACGACGCCAGCGAACAGCCAGATCCGGGTGAATTGGACGAACGGGGTACCGCCCTCGGCGACCTTCGACGTCTATCGCGCCCTCGGAACCTGCGCCTCCCCCGGCCCCTTCACCCGGATCGCGAGCCAGACCGCAGGCTCGACCTTCCTCGACACCACCGCTCCCGGGACCGTCACCTTCGCCTACCGCATCACCGGCCTCGAACCGACCGGGCAGTGCGAGTCCGATCCGTCCGCCTGTCTCCAGGCGACCGCCACCGGTCCTTGCACGGGGCCTCCCCTGTTCGCCGGCCTCGCGAGCGCCGGCAACGGGGCGATCGACCTCTGCTCGGCGAACCTCTCGTGGGCTCCGGCCACCGCCTACTGCGGCGGTCCCATCACCTACAACGTCTACCGCGGGACGACCGCCGGCTTCACCCCGGCGCCCGGGAACCGCATCGCGACCGGCGTCTCGCAGACGACCTTCGCCGACCTCGGACCGCTGACCGACAGCACGACCTACTACTACATCGTGCGCGCGGTGGACAATGGCACCGCCGGCGGCGGCGGCACCGGAGTGGAGGACGGAAACCTGGTGAGGAAGAGCGCCACGCCGACCGGCCCGGTCACGATCGGCACCTTCCTCGACAATTTCGAGGGATCGGCCGCGGGGGGCGGCTTCGATCATCCGGGCTGGAGCCACGCCGCCCTCTCCGGGTCCGCGAACTGGAGCTGGTCGAACTTCGTGGCGCAGAGCCCGACCCACTCCTGGTACTCCTACAGCCTGTCCTCGGCCGCCGCCGACCGGGTGCTCGTCTCCCCCAACTTCGGCGTCGTCCAGGGGACGACCCTCTCCTTCTGGCACACCTATGCCTTCTACGGCTGCTACGACGGCGGCACGCTCGAGATCTCGACCGACGGCGGGGCGACCTGGTCACTCCTGCCCTACCCCGCCTACACGGCGGGCCCCCCCCAGTACTACATCTATTCGAGCCCCAACCCGCTCTCGAACCAGCTGGGCTGGTGCTACGGGAACCTCGACGTCCCGACCCAGGTGACCGCCGACCTCTCCTCCTACGCCGGCTCCCAGGCCCGCCTGCGCTGGCACGCTGGCGACAGCGGCTACTCCGGTTCCGTCAGCAGCAGCTGGTACGTGGACTCGGTCTCGATCACCCACACCCAGACGACGGCCACCTGCTCCTCGACCCCGCCGCCGCCGCTCCGCTTCTACACGCTCCCCCCCTGCCGGCTGATCGACACCCGCAACCCGAACGGCCCCCTCGGCGGTCCGGCGCTCCCGGCGAGCGCCCAGCGCACCTTCACCCTCCCCGGCGTCTGCGGCCTCCCGCCGACCGCCAAGGCCGTGGCGGTCAACCTGACGGTGGTGAGCCCGCCAGCGGCGGGAGACCTCCGCCTCTTCGCCGCGGACCGAACGGCCCCCTTCGCCAGCGCGATCAACTTCGCCGCCGGCCAGACCCGGACCAACAACGCCCTCGTCGGCCTCTCGCCGGCCGGCGGCCTCACCTTGCAGAACGACGCCGGGAGCGGCGTTACTTTGGTGGTGGATCTGGTGGGGTATTTCCAGTAGGGGGATGCGGACCGAAGGCGACACGCCCCTCTAACCGTCGCCCTCCGGCAGGGTCTTGAGCACCGCGCGCAGGGTGTCCAAGGTGATGGGCTTGGCCAGGAAGCCGTCCATGCCCGCCGCCTCGCAGGCTTCCCGGTCGGCGGCGAAGGCGTTGGCGGTCAGGGCCACCAGGCGCAGGTGCCTGCCGCCGCCGGCTGCTTCCCGGGCGCGGATGGTGCGGGCCACGGCCAGCCCGTCCAGCACCGGCATGTAGATGTCGAGCAGCACCAGGTCGTAGGCCGCGCGGGCGGTGGCCTCCACTGCCTCGACCCCGTTCTCCACGCACTCCACGGCGGTCCCCAGATGCTGCAGCATGGCCTGGACCACCTTCCGGTTCACCGGGTTGTCCTCCGCCACCAGGACCCGCCGGCGGCTTAGGGCGGCTCCGGGCTGCGATGTCGGCGGGCCCGGCGGGCTCGACGAGATAGGCGGGACGGTCGCGGCCGAGACCGCAGCGTCCGCGACCGCGGGCTCGGAGACGAACGGCAGCCGGACCGTGAAGGTGCTGCCGCAGCCCGGGGCGCTCGCCACCGCGATCGTCCCGTCCATGGCCTCCAGCAGGCGGGCGGTGATCGCCAGACCCAGACCCGTGCCGCCGAAGCGCCGGGTCGTCGAGGCATCGCCCTGGGTGAAGGGCCGGAACAGGCGGGCGCGCTGGGCCTCGTCCATACCGATCCCGGTATCGCGGACCGCGATGGCGAGACACCCCTCTCCGCCGTCGCTGGCGGCGACCGTGACGGTGCCGCCGGGGGCGAACTTGAGAGCGTTGGAGACAAGGTTGAAAAGCACCTGGCGCATCCGTATGGGATCGGCCAGCACCCGGCGCGGTACCGCCTCGGGCCAGTCCAGGACCAGCGCCCCTCCCTGCTCGCTGACTTGGGAGCGGTACAGGGCCAAGGTGTCGGTCGCGGCGGCCCGGCCGTCGACCGGCAGCCGCTCCACCTCCAGGCGGCCAGCCTCGATCTTGGCCCAGTCCAGGATGTCGTTGAGGATCGCCAGGAGCGTCTCGCCGGAGCGCCTTATGGTCTCGGCCTGGTCGCGCTGCTCGGGTGCCAAGGGACCCGAGGCCAGGAGGTCGGCCATGCCGATGACACCGTTTAAGGGAGTACGGATCTCGTGGCTCATGGCGGCCAGGAACTCGGACTTGGCCCGGTTCGCCCGCACCGCCTCGTCGTGCTTCGTCACCAGCTCGGCGGTGCGGCGGTCGACGAACGTGGCGGCGATGGCAACCGCGATCATCACCGAGGTGACGACGGCGATCGCGAGGGCCATCCACTGCGGCTCGAACACGACCCTCGGGGACCCCATGCTGCCGGGGTAGAAGCGGGCGGCGTGCATGGCGGTGTAGTGCATGCAGGCCACGGCGCAGCCCATGGCGCCGGCGCCGGCCAACTGGCGGAGAAAGGGGAACTTGGCGCCGCCGGGGAAGAACTTGACGTAAAGGGCTAAGGTGGCGAGCACGTGAGCGACCAAGATCGACAGGGCGAACAGGAGGGGCGCGTACCCCATCATGGCGTCCATGCGCATCGCTTCCATGCCGGTGTAGTGCATGCCCCCGATCCCCAACGCCATGAGCAGGCCGCCGACATTGAGCCGCCACCCCGAGATCCTGGCGCGGTCCATGAAATGAAGCGCCATGGCGCTCGCGAACACGGCGGGGACCATCGAGAGGAGGGTAATCGTGAGGTCGTAGCTGACCGGAATCGGCAACGAGAAGGCGAGCATGCCGATGAAATGCATGGACCAGATGCCCGCGCCCATGGCGGCGGCGCCGGCGGCCAGCCACCGGCGACGGATTTGCGGCGAGGGCGCGCTCGCCATCCGCTCGACGACCTCGAGGGCGGCGTAGCCGCCCAAGGCGGCCACGAAGAAGGACAGCACCACCAGGAACGGGGTGTTGTAGGCCGCAGAAAGCTCCTGGCCCAAGTCGGCGTTGGGGGCGATGAACCTCCAGAAGAGCATGTTGGTTCCTGAGACTCCGGCACGGTGAGAAAGCGGACCCATTCTACAGCGGGCGACTCAACCGGTGGCCGTCGCCACGCTTCAACCTCGGGGTGGCCGGCCCGAACGTGAGATACTTGACCCCACGTTCACGCGGGAGATCGCCATGCAGAGCCTAAGTCAGGACCTTCTCCCAGGTCCGCCAGCGCCTGCCCTCGGATTGGCAGGTCACCTTGGGTGCCGTGGATGGTTCGAGGACGGACGACATCCCGAAGCAGCTCGAAGCGAAATGGTTGCTGCAGCGGAACCCGATAGGACATCTGATCCAATGCCTGACCTTGCCACGCTCTACCGTCCGGTGGGCCCCGCCGAGCTCGCGCTCATCGCGGCAAGTGGGTATCGCGCGTTTCCCCCACGTCTCCCCGAGCAGCCGATCTTTTATCCGGTCACGAACGAGGAGTATGCGGTGCAGATCGCCCGCGACTGGAATGTGCAAGCGTCAGACGCTGGCTACGTCACGCGGTTTCGACTGCCCGTCGCCTTTCTCGCCCGCTACCCGGTCCAGAGGGTCGGTGGCGCCGCGCATACCGAGCTGTGGGTGCCGGCCGAGGAACTCGAGGAATTCAATCGGCAGATTGTCGGTCTGATCGAAGTCGTTCGGGAATTCGGACGGGATGGCGAGGTCAGGCTTCCTGCATCAGCCACCTAACGACGGAGCGCGGGGTCCGCCACCTCGGCGGATGAGAAGGGGTTCGGAAAGCGGAAAACTTGCAACCTCAGAGACCCCGCTCATATATGAGAGACTAGTCCCACGTTCACGCGGGAGATCGCCATGCAGAGCCTAAGTCAGGACCTCGTCTTCGCCCTTCGCCAGCTGCGCCGGAACCCGGGGTTCGCCGCCGCCACCGTGCTCACCCTGGCGCTCGGCATCGGCGCCAACACGGCGATCTTCAGCATCGTCTCGGGAGTCCTTCTCCATCCGCTGCCCTACAGCGGCGGCGAGCGGCTGGTCCAGATCAAGCACGGCCAGCCCGGCCCCGGGCCGGAGACCGTCTACTTCTCGGTCCCCGAGCTCGCCGACTACCGGGCCCAGAGCCGGGCTCTCGCGAGCTGGATGGAGTACCACTCGATGTCCTTCATCCTCTTGGGCTACGGCGACCCGGACCGGGTGAAGACCGGGGTCGTCTCGACCAACGCCTTCGAAGTCCTGGGGGTCCGGCCGGTGCTCGGGCGGCCGTTCCGGTCGGACGACGAGAAGCCGGGTGCCCCGCCGGTCCTCCTCCTCTCCGATCACTACTGGCGCTCCCGGATCGGCGGCGACCCGGCGATCGTCGGCCGCACCCTGCGGATGAACGACAAGCCGATCACGGTCGTCGGGGTGCTCCCGCCGCTCCCCCCCTTCCCCGGTGACGACGACGTCTACATGCCGACCTCGGCCTGCCCCTTCCGCTCCAGCGAGCGCCTGATCCACAACCGGTCGGCGCGGCTCATCAGCCTCTTCGGCCGCCTGCCGCCGGGGGGCACGCTCGCCGCGGCGCAGACGGAAGTGACCGGGCTCGTCGGCCGCCTCCGCCGGGAGCACCCGGAGTCCTATCCCACCGAGGCCGAGGCGGCGCTCGCCATCGTCCCCGCCCAGGACCAGCTCCTCGGGAGCTTCCGGCCGACCCTCTTCCTCCTCCTCGGCACCGTCGGGCTCGTCCTCCTCATCGCCTGCGCCAACGTCGGCAACCTCGCCCTCGCCCGCCTCCTCGCCCGCGAGCGGGAGGTGGTGCTGCGCTCGGCCCTGGGGGCCGGCCGCAGCCGCCTGGTCCGCCAGCTGCTCACCGAGAGCACCGTGCTGGCGCTCGCCGGCGGTCTCCTCGGGCTCCTCTTCGCGGCCCTGGGCCGGAGTCTCCTCGTCGCCTTCGCGGCGCGCTTCACCCCGCTCGCGGCGGGGATTGGCATCGACTCTCGGGTGCTCGCCTTCACCTTCGCGATCTCGCTCCTGGCCGGCCTCGCCTTCGGGCTCCTGCCCGCCCTCCATGCCACCCGGCGGGACCTGTCGACGGTGCTCAAGGAAAGTGGCGGACACGCCACCCTGGGCCGCAGCCGGCACCGCTTCCGCAATGCCTTGGTCGTCCTCCAGGTCGCCGTCTCCTTCATGCTGCTGATCGCGGCCGGGCTCACCGTGCGGAGCTCGTTCGCGCTGTCGCGGGTCGACGCCGGCTTCGCCGACAGAAACGTGCTGACGGCGACGATCGCCCTCCCCTTCTCCCGCTATAAGGGAGCGCAGAAGACGATCGACTTCTTCGGCGCCCTCCTCCCCCGGGTCCAGGCGCTCCCCGGCGTCCGCTCCGCCGGCCTCGGCAGCTCGGTGCCACTCACCGGGACCCAGTTCGCGCCCACCTACCAGATCGAGGGCCAGGTGTCTGGCTCTGCCGGCACTGCCGGCAGTACCGGCAGAGCCGGCCAGCCCGAGCTCCGGGCGGCATTCCACGTCGCGACCCCTGAGTATTTCCGCACCCTGGGCATCCCGCTCGTCGCCGGGCGGGGCATCCTGCCGAGCGACGACGCCAAGGGTCTCAAGGTCGCGGTCGTCAACCGGTCCATGGCGCGCCACGCCTGGGGCGGCGAGAACCCGATCGGCAAGCGAATCTCGCTGCCGGGCAGCGGAACAGGCGTCTCCTGGTTGACCGTCGTCGGGGTCGTCGGGGACGTCAAGATGGAGGGGCTGGGAGAGATCGCCGGGAGCACCGGGAGCGATGCCTTCTATCTCCCCTTCGTCCAGTCCGGAGGGGGCACCATGAACCTCTTCGTGCACACCGGGGCGAACCCGCTGGCGCTCCTGCCGGCGATCCGCCAGAGCGTCCGCGAGATCGATCCGGATCAGCCGGTCTCGGACGTCCTCACCCTGGAGCAGGTGCGCGGCGACTCGGTCGCGCCGTCCCGGCTGACCGCCGTCCTCCTCCTCCTCTTCGGCACCCTGGCGTTCGTCGTCACCGCCATGGGGTTGGCGGCGGTGATCGCCTTCTCGGTGACCGAGCGCACCCAGGAGATCGGCATCCGCGCCGCCCTCGGGGCCGAGCGTTGGCAGGTGCTCGCGCTCGTCGTCCGCCACGCTCTCGCCCTCGTCCTCACCGGCCTGGCCTTGGGGATTGCGGGAGCGCTCGCCGCCTCTCGCCTCCTGTCGAGCCTGCTCTTCGGCATCGGACCGACCGATCCCGCGACCTTCGCGGTGGCGGCGTTCCTCCTCCTCGCGGTGGTCGGTGTCGCGTGTTACCTGCCGGCCCGGCGGGCGGTGGGCATCGATCCGAGCCTGGCTCTGCGCTCTTGAGAGCCTAGATCCCGCCCAGCCAGGGGTAGCCCTGGTCCTCCCAGTAGCCGCCCGGCCGTTCGGCGGTGAAGGTCATGCCGGTCAGGTACTTGGTGAGCTTGTAGCCGAGCTTGATCGGCGAGTAGACGCGGAGCGGGGCGCCGTGGTCGGCGGCGAGCGGCCGGTCGTTCCAGGCGTAGGCGAGGATCGTCTGCGGGTGCAGGGCGCTCTTTAAATCCCAGCCGTTCGAGTAGTCGGAGTCGAAAGTGTCGAAGCGGATGTAGCGCGCCGCGGGCTTCGGCTGGACCATGGCGATCACCGAGGAGACCGGCACGCCGGTCCAGGTGCCGATCGCCGTCCAGCCCTCGACGCAGTGATGCTTGACCGTGTAGGTGATCCGCGGCAGGGCCTGGAGCATTTGCACGGTGAACTCGGTCGGCTTGTCGACCAGGCCGCCGACGTCGAGCGACCAGTCCTCGTCGGGAGTGGGGAGCGGCTGGGTGAGGGCGTAGGCCGGGAAGGCATTCTCCGGAGTGCGGGCGCTCTTCGGGTACTGGCGCGCCAGGCGGCCGTCGGAGAGGAAGATCTTCTCCCCTACCCAGTCGTTCAGGCGCGAGAAGCCGCCGAGGGTGGGGGCCAGGGGCTTCCCGCCGTCCCAGCCGCAGGCGGCGAGGAGCGAGGCCGGGCCGGCGGCGAGCCCCAGGCGGAGGAGGTCGCGGCGCGACAGGCGGCCCTTCTTGTCGTCCGGGTTGTCGTTCTTATCAGCCATGGCTCGGAAATCTCCCGCGGTACCAGCCGGTGATCATGGCCCGCAGCGAGGCGGGGTCGACCAGTAAGACCAGGGCGACATGCCCCAGGGTGAAGGCGACGAAGAGCCAGACCGCCCAGAAGTGCCAGTAGCGGGCGAGCTCGTAGCCGCCGAAGAGGAAGGTCAGCCAGCCGAGCTGGACCGGTTTGTAGATGGCAAAGCCGGTGAGGACAGAGAGCACCCCGAGGAGGAAGATCGCCGTGTAGCCCCCCTTCTGGAGGGGGTTGTGCTTGCCCTGCGGCGGGTGCTCCTTCCTCAGGCGGAGGTAGTAGAGCTGCATCTGGATGGCGCCCGGGATATCCCTGGGCAGGAAGAGGATCGTCCGCCACTCCCCCGAGACCGCCATGTAGAGGAAGTAGAGGAGCCCGCAGGCGACGAACGGCCAGGCGAGGGCGAAGTGCCAGTTGAGGCCGCCGGCGAGCCAGCCGCCGAGGGTCGACCAGCCGGGGAGCGGCCGGCCGTCCACCGGGTTCGGCAGGTAGCGGTGGCCGCGTGGCCCAAAGTGGGTGAAGGCACCGTAGATCTGGAGGCCGCTCGAGATCATCCCGAAGAGAAGGACGGCGCTCGCCCAGTGTGTCACTCGCACGATCCAGTGGTGGCGCTTGACGAGCGGGCGCGGGCCCGCGGTCACCCGGTCTCCGGCTTGCGGTCGTTCTGCGGCTAGGGTCGCCATGCTCCTCCTCTCGTTTGCGGGAACTCTGCGATCATACAGCCATCTACGGACGGCGGCAGGCAGCCGGTTCTGGCGGGGGAGGGAGGGCCCAGGATCCGCGCGCCTGAAACTCGCCGCCGCTCCGGAACGTAAATGCAGCAACCGCGGAGGACGTACCCCATGCAGCGATCGACGACGCGCCAGCTCTTCTCCCTTCACCGCCCCGCCCTCGCCCTCCTCCTCGCTCTCGCCGGCGGGATCGCGGCGCTTTCCGGGGCCGCCGCGGCCGCCGCCGAGCCGGCTCCGGGCACTCCGGGGGGGAAACCGCCGCGCCTGGTCCGCCAGCGGCTCACCCCCTGCCATGTCCCCGACCTTGCCGAGGAGGTCCTCTGCGGGACTCTTCCCGTGTGGGAGAACCGGGGGACGAAGAGCGGCCGGAAGATCTCGCTCAACATCGTCGTCCTGCCGGCCAAGAGCCCCGACCCCGTGCCCGATCCCTTCGTCTTCCTCGATGGCGGCCCCGGCGAGCCGGCCACCGGCGCCGCCTCCGGGCTGGCCGACTTCCTCCCCGGTCTGCGCAGCCAGCGCGACATCCTCCTCGTCGACCAGCGCGGCACCGGCCATTCGCACCCCTTGAGCTGCGCCCAGCCGGGGAGCGAGGCGGACCTCCAGGGCTATCTGCACGACCTCTTCCCCCTGGACACTCTCCGCGCCTGTCTTAAGAAGCTCGACGCCGACCCCACCCTCTACTCCTCCGACCCCGCGGCGGACGACCTCGACGAGGTGCGGGCCTACCTCGGCTACGAGCGCTTGAACCTCCTCGGCGGCTCCTACGGCACCCGCGCCGCCCAGGTCTACATGCGCCGGCACCCCGAGCACGTGCGGAGCGTGATCCTGGACGGCTACGTGACCATGGACGCCCGGATGCCGCTCTACATCGCCCGCCAGTCGCAGGTGGCGCTCGATAAGCTGTTCGACGACTGTGCCGACGACGACGCCTGCCGCACCGCCTTCCCCGACCCGCGAGGCGAGCTCAAAGCGATCCTCGCGCGCTTCGACCGGGGCCCGGTGCGCGGCACGATCCCCCATCCCAAGACCGGCAAGCCGGTCGCGCTCTCGCTGTCGAAAAGCTCGTTCACGACCGCCTTCCGCTCCATGCAGTACAGCCCCGGATCGGCGGTCCGCCTGCCGCTCTACATCCACCGCGCCTACCAGGGCGACTGGGCGCCCTTCCTCCGCCAGGCGGTGGGCTACTTCGCCGACCCCGACTGGTCGATCGGGCTCTATCTTTCCGTCGTCTGCGCCGAGGACACCGCGCGGATCGACCCCGCGGTCGTGGCGCGGGAGACCGCCGGCACCTACCTGGGGGACGACCGGGTCCGCCAGCAGGTGGCGGCCTGCGCGTTCTGGCCGGCGGCGAAGCTCCCGGCGGAGTTCTGGGAGCCGGTGCGCTCGGTGGCCCCGGTGCTCCTCCTCTCCGGCTGGCTCGATCCCGCCACCCCGCCGGAGGGGTCGGCGGAAGCGGCGCGGAACTTCCCCAACAGCACCCGGGTCGTCCTCCGCGACGGCGCCCACGGCGACGATGGCCTCGCCCACCAGGAGTGCAAGGTCCGTTTGATCGAGGACTTCGTTACGAACGGCAGCGGGATCGGGCTCGACACCAGCTGTGTCCACGCCATGAAGCGGCCGCCCTTCGCCCTCACCCTGGAGGCGCCCCCCGCCGGCGGTTGAGAAGGATCCACTTTCTGCTTAGTAAATGCGGGCGCTCCTCGGAGCGCCGACTGCGCTATACTGTCGCCAGTCGTAGTCACAAACCATGGAACAGCCCCGCGTCCGGAGAGCCGGCGAGGGCGTCGCAGTGGGGGGATCGGCCCGTCCGCTGGCGGATCTCCTCTTAACCGCCGAACTTATGGGGTAGAAGTCAAGATGGCACAGTTCAAAGCGTTTCGACCGGATGTTGAAGTAGAAGGCGCCGTCGTCCTTTCCGTCGTCGAGGGCATGGGCGAATTCCGTACCATGGCCGAGGCGATCCTCGCCCAGCACGGCATCCGCAAGCCCCAGGGCGATCAATGGTACCCGCAGCAGCCCTGGCTCGATTCCTTCAAGACCATCTCCGACAAGATCGGCCCGCGCACGCTCTTCGCCATCGGCAAGAAGATCCTGGAGGCTGTGGAGTGGCCGGACTGGATCAACAGCCTGGAGACCGGCATGAAGGCGATCGACATCAACTACCATATGCGCCACCGCATCAACGGCGCGATCCTGTTCAACCCGAAGACGGGCGAGCTGACGCCCGGGATCGGCCACTACACCTTCGAGGGTATGAACAGCGAGACCTCGGCGTCGATGCTGTGCAACAACCCCTACCCCTCCGAGTTCGACCGCGGCATCATCACCGCCATGGGCCGCCGCTTCAAGCCGAACCTCGAGGTGAAGCTCGACCCCAACAAGCCGAGCCGTCCCAAGGGGGCCGACTCCTGCACCTACATCATCGAGTGGCCGCTCTGATCGGCCGCGAGTGACGTCAAGGGCCTGCCCGAGCCTCCGCCTGCAGGGCGGAGGCTCCGGGCGGCGGCGCTAGAGAGTCGTCGAATCAGGCGAAGGCGGCGCCGAAAGCATCCCCACCCCCAGGTTCCCCAGGAGAGGCTTCAGGTCGAGCACCATCCGGCAGGGGAACTCGTCGGCGAGACGCGAGAAACCGAAGCGCTCGTAGAACCTTGAAGCGGTCTCGTCGATGGCATCCGTCACGAAAAGGCGGAATGCCACCGGACCGCTCCGCGCGAGTTGGACGGTCAGACCGAGAGCTTCCTCGAACAGGTAGCGGCCGAGACCTTGACCCTGCACCCGTTCGTCGACGGCGAGGCGCGCGAGCAGCACGGCCGGAATCGGAAAGCCCGGCAGCCGATCGAGGGATTCCATAGAGCGGACCGCAGCCCGCTCCACGCTGGCGGTCGCCAGAGTGAAGTACCCCGCGATGCGTTCCGCTCCAGCCGCACCCTCGATCGCCAGGAAGGTACGGGCGAGGAGATCCTTCTCGGCATGCCGCAGCGCGAATCGGCGAAGGTAGTCGACCAGAGACGGGTGTTGGTTTCGGAAGTCCTCGAGCAGGGCCCGATGGTGCCTACCGAGCACTTCGATACGTAGGGGCATCGATCAGGAGGCGGTCCTTTTCCACTGCAGCTGCGGTGGCCGTCCCTGCGGGTCGGCGAGGCGGGAGAGCGCCGCGCGCAGAGCCGGGCTCGGAGAGAAACCGCGGTCCAGGATCTCGGCGAGCCGCTCGACCTCGGCTTCCGACAGCTCGATACGCTCCACGACACTCTCGTCCTGCTTCCGGCGCAACCGCTCGATGGCCGGGCTCTGGAGGGTCTCGACATCCCGACCGCGCCGTGCCTCGATCCTGCGCCCGGCCTCGGCCTGCCGGATCACCCAGGACGCGAGCTCGGCGAGCTCACGAAGCAGATCGGCTTTCTGGTTTTCACGCAAGCCGAGCCGCTCGCGCAGGTCGTCGAGCTCCTCGTCGAGCATGGCATTGGTCTGGGCCTGAAAACGAGACACGGCGGCATCCCTCGCTGAGTAAGATACCACTCACTCCTGGCTGAGGCGAGCCCCCTCCTCTAGCTGTACCCTCTCCGGTTGAGCCAGGGCCGGAAGACCTGAGGTACAGTCCGCCTCATGAGCCCCCAGCGCGACGAGCCGGTCCTCGCCTTTGCCTCCCGGGCGGAGTGGGAGGCGTGGCTGGCGCGGCAACATACAACCTCGAACGGCCTGTGGCTCCAGATCGCCAAGAAGAGCTCGGGGGTCGCTTCCGTCTCCTACGCGGAGGCTTTGGACATCGCCCTCTGTTATGGCTGGATCGACGGTCAGAAGGGGAAGCTCGACGAGCGCTATTGGCTGCAGCGGTTCACCCCGCGGAAGGCAAAAAGCCCGTGGTCGAAGATCAACTGCGCCAAGGCCGCCGAGCTCATCGAAAGGGGCGAGATGCGCCCCGCCGGCCTCGTGGAAGTCGAGCGCGCGAAGGCGGACGGCCGCTGGGACCGAGCCTACCAGGGCCAGAGGACCGCGACGGTGCCGGAGGACCTGAAGCGCGAGTTGGACCTGAACGACCGGGCCCGAGAGTTCTTCGCGACGCTCGACAGCGCCAACCGCTACGCCATCCTCTATCGGATCGAAGAAGCCAAGAAACCCGAGACCCGCGCCCGGCGGATCGCGAAGTATGTCGCGATGCTCGACGAAGGGAAGAAGATCCACCCGTAAGGGCCGGCGGGCCTACCGTACCGAGAGAAAAGCCTCCCCGGCCGCTAAAGCCAATCTCCGGAAACCGCGCCTGCTACACTCCCCTGCCGAGGCGCCCGCCGGTGACGATCGAGGCGCACCGACACTGGAGGAGAAATACATGGAACCTGAGACTCGCACCGCTCCCACCTCGAAGGGGATGCTCTGGACCGGACGCATCCTCAGCACGATCGCCGTACTGTTTCTACTCATGGACGGCGTGATGAAATGGATCAAGCCGGCGCCGGTCGTGGCGGCGACGGTTCGGCTCGGCTGGCCCGAGAGCGCCCTCTTCGGGCTGGGGATTCTCCTCGTCGTCTGCACTCTCCTCTATGCGGTGCCGCAGACGGCGGTTCTCGGCGCGATCCTCCTGACCGGCTACCTCGGCGGCGCCACCGCGACCCACGTGCGGATCGGCGAGCCGCTCTTCCCGGTTCTGTTCCCGGCGATCATGGGCCTGCTGATCTGGGGCGGGCTGTTCCTCCGCGACCGACGGCTCCGCGCCCTCCTTCCTCTCCGCGCTCCTATAGCACCATGACACGGCTGACGACCCCGGCCGGAGATAAATCTCCGCCCTAGGGGCTGCGCCGGATGAATCCGGCTTCGAAGCTGGCTTTAGCCAGCGCAACTCACAGCCCGGAGTTATCTCCGGGCGGGAGCTCCGCCCGAGGAAACGCGACCTATGGGCTCGCCAGGCGGCGTCACGGCCAATCTGGACGGACCGCAGCCCCTCTTTCCCAGGCAGCCCGTTCCCCCCCACCTCTCCACTGTGGTAAACATCGCCTCCGGACATATCGGCCCATCCCAAGGAGCTCATGATGCCGCGATTCCACACCCCCGCCCTCCTGTCCAGGCTCGGTTTCGCCCTGACGGCCCTGGCCGCCCTGCTGCTCCTGCTGCCGATCCCGGCCCAGGCCGCCAAGGGGAAGGAGGGCAGGGCCGAACGCGCCGAGCGGGCCGAGAACGCCGCGGCGGTCGACCCCATGCTCTTGAAGGACCTTCCCTGGCGCGAGGTCGGCCCCTTCCGGGGGGGCAGGGTGGCGGCGGTCACCGGGGTTCCTTCGCAGCCGCTCACCTACTACTTCGGCGCCACCGGCGGCGGGGTGTGGAAGACGACCGATGGCGGGGGGAACTGGAAGAACGTCTCGGACGGCTTCTTCGGCGGCTCGATCGGCGCCGTGGCGGTCGCCGAGGGGGACCCGAACGTCGTCTACGTCGGCGGCGGCGAGGTCACCGTCCGCGGCAACGTCTCGCCCGGCAACGGCCTCTGGAAGTCGAGCGACGCCGGCCAGACCTGGACCTCCTTAGGGTTCGCCGACGCACAGCACATCCCGCGCATCCGGGTCCACCCCAAGAACCCCGACCTCGTCTACATGGCCGTCCTCGGCCACGCCTTCGGCCCCAACGACACCCGAGGCGTCTACCGCTCGAAGGATGGTGGCAAGAGCTGGGAGCGCATCCTCTTCGTCAGCCGGGACGCCGGGGCGATCGATCTCATCCTCGATCCGGTCAACCCGCGGATCGTCTACGCCTCGACCTGGCGGTTCAGGCGGACCCCCTGGGGCTTCGACAGCGGCGGCTCGGGCTCGGCGCTCTGGAAGTCGACCGACGGCGGGGACAGCTGGAAGGAGCTGTCGCGGAAGCCCGGGATGCCCAAGGGGACCCTCGGCATCATCGGCATCACTGTCTCGCCGTCCAATCCCCAGAACCTCTACGCCATCGTCGAGGCCGAGGACGGCGGGGTCCTCCGCTCGAAAGACGGCGGCGAGACCTGGCAGAAGGTGAGCGAGGAGCGCGATCTGCGCCAGCGCGCCTGGTACTACAGCCGGATCTTCGCCGACCCCAAGGACGAGGATGCGGTCTACGTCCCCAATGTCCAGTTCCACAAGTCGAAGGACGGCGGCAAGACCTGGACGACGATCCGTACTCCGCACGGCGACAACCACGACCTCTGGATCGCCCCCTCTGATCCGCTCCGAATGATCGAGTCGAACGACGGCGGCGCCAACGTGACGACCGACGGCGGCACCTCCTGGTCGACCGAGGACAACCAGCCGACGGCGCAGTTCTACCGGGTGTCGACCGACAGCGCCTTCCCCTATCGCCTCTTAGGCGCCCAGCAGGACAACTCGGCGCTCCGCATCCGCCACCGCTCGGACGGCTCCGGGATCGGCCGCGGCGACTGGGATGTGACAGCGGGCGGCGAGAGCGGCTATATCGTGGCCGATCCCAAGGATCCGGACATCGTCTATGGCGGCTCCTATGGCGGCTTCCTCACCCGGTTGAACCACCGGACGAACGAGTTTCGGGACGTCAACCCCTGGCCCGACAACCCCATGGGCCACGGCGCGGCCGACTTGGAGTACCGCTTCCAGTGGAACTTCCCCATCGCCACCTCGCCCCACGACCCGAAGACCCTCTATGCCGCCGCCAACGTGCTGTTCAAAACCACCGACGGCGGCTCGTCCTGGAGCGTCATCAGCCCCGACCTCACCAGGAACGACAAGTCGAAGGAGGGGCCCGCGGGCGGCCCGATCACCAAGGACAATACGAGCGTCGAGTACTACGACACGATCTTCTACGTCGCCGAGTCCCCGCTCGCGGCCGGGCTCCTCTGGGTCGGCTCGGACGACGGCCTCGTCCACCTGTCGCAGGATGGCGGCAAGAGCTGGAAGGACGTCACCCCCAAGGGGATGCCCGACTGGATCATGATCAACAGCATCGATCCCTCGCCCTACGAGAAGGGGGGCGCCTACGTCGCCGCCACGATGTACAAGTCGGACGATTTCCGCCCCTATCTCTACAAGACGAGCGACTACGGCGCCACCTGGACCCGGATCGTCGACGGCATCCCCGCCGACCAGTTCACCCGGGTGATCCGTGCCGACCCGGCCCAGAAGGGGCTCCTCTACGCCGGCACCGAGCGCGGCATCTACGTCTCCTGGGACGACGGCGGGCACTGGCAGTCGCTCCAGGGGAAGCTCCCGATCGTCCCGGTGACCGACCTCCTGGTCCGCGATGGCAGCCTGATCGCCGCCACTCAAGGCCGCGCCTTCTGGATGCTCGACGACCTCACCCCGCTCCGCGAGATGGCGAGCCAGCCCGGCGGTTTCGCCGGCTCTGGCGGTTCTGGCAATTCTGGTGGCAGGTCCGCGGGCAAGCCGTTCCACCTCTTCGTCCCCCAGCTCACCTACCGCAGCCTGGTGGGAGGCGGCTTCCGGGCGCCCAGAAACGAGGGCACCAACCCACCCGGGGGCGTCTCGGTCTACTACACGCTCGCAAACGTCGCCCCGGGCACCGCGGTCAAGCTCGAATTTCTCACCCGGGACGGCAAGCTCGTCCGCGCCTTCTCGGGGGAGGTGAAGACCCCGGCCCAGAAGGCGGAAGACAAGAAGGTGGCGACCGCCAGAGAGAAGGAGGAGAAGGGGAAGGTCACCCCTGCCGAGCCCGCCTCGGGTCCGGGCGCGGGGTCTCCCAAGGCGGGAGAGAAGAAAGAAGGGGAGAAGGGCGAGGCGACAGCCGCTGGTGGAGAGGAGGAGGATAGCGGCCGTGGGGCGCCACCGGAACCGAAGGTGCCGGCCGAGCCGGGCCTCAACCGCTTCGCCTGGGATCTCGCCTACCCCGGGGCCAAGCGCTTCCCCGGCCTCGTGCTGTGGGGTGGCGGTGGTCTCTCCGGACCGACGGTCGTCCCCGGCAGCTACCAGGTGCGGCTGACGGTGGGCAAGGAGTCGGCGACCCTGCCGTTCGAGGTCAAGCCCGACCCTCGCGCCTCGGCCAGCCAGCAGGACCTTGAGGCGCAGTTCGAATTCTTGACGGCGACCCGCGACAAGCTGTCGGAGATCCACGAGCAGATCAAGAAGATCCGCGACGTCCGCGCCCAGTTGAACGACTTGAAAAAGCGCCTGGGCAAGGGCGACGAACGAAAGCCGCTCGTCCTTGCGGCCGACGATCTCGACAAGAAGATGACGACGATCGAGGAGGCCCTCTACCAGACCAAGAACCACAGCAACGAGGACCCGCTCAACTTCCCCATCCGCCTGAACGACAAGCTCGCCAACCTCGCCCAGTCGGTGTCGACCGGCGACTACCCCCCCACCGCCCAGGCCCAGGCAGTACGCAAGGAGCTGATGGCGGCGATCGACGTCCAGCTCGGGAAGCTCAAGGAGGTCTGGGACAAAGACCTCCCCGCCTTCGACAAGAAGGTGGCGGAGAGCGGCGTGCCGGCGGTGCTCGTCAAGGTGGAGGAGACGAAGAAGGAGTAGCCGGCTGCCCTCAAACCGACCGGCGCGGATCTGCCCCTAGGCGGTCTGTCACGGCTCCCCCCTGCCCCAACCCTCCCCTTCCCAGGGGGAGGACCCTTCGCCGAAAAGCTCTCGCTACCTGTCGATTCAACCTCGACAGACCGCTAGGGACGGACGGTGCGGGCGGGGGGCGGGGGGGGGAGGAGCAGGTGCGAGGTGGGCACCCACTGGGCCGCCATCCGCCGCTCCTCTTCGAGCGCGGTGAGCGGGCTCTCCCCCTCCTCCGCCGGGGTGATCTCCAGCCGCCAGTGCAGGTGCCCCTCGACCGCCATCCGCTCGAGCTCCGCGGCGACCGCCCCGGCATCGGCGGGACGCCGGGCGGGATCGCGCTCCAGCAGGTGCCGGATGAGCGAATCGAGGGCGGGCGGCAGGTCCGGGACGATCCGGCGCAGGGGGCGGTAGTCGCCGAAGACGGTGGCTTTCAAGATGTCCGCCACGCTGCGCCCGGCGAAGGGGGCCATGCCGGCCAGGCACTGGTAGAGGACGACCCCGAGGGCGAAGAGGTCGCCCGAGCGGCTGGAGCCCCGGCCTTGAAGGCTCTCCGGCGGCATGTATCCGGGGGTGCCGAAGATCGCGTCGGTCGTGGCGCCGGAGCCGGCCCGGGGGGCCGCGGCGGTGACGAGGTCGGCGATGCCGAAGTCGGTGACCTTGATCCCCCCGTCGATGCCGAGGAGGATGTTGGCCGGCTTGATGTCCCGGTGCAGGATGCCGCGCTCGTGGGCGACCGCCAGGCCGCGCGCCACGGCCGCTCCCAGGGGGATGACCTCGCCGGCGTCGAGCCGCCCGCGGCGCCAGAGCAGGCGCTCGAGGCTCACCCCCTGGACATACTCCATGGCGATGAAGGCCCCCTCCGGGGCGTCCTCGACGTCGTAGATCGAGACCACGTTGCCGTGGTTCACCCGGGCCACGGTCACCGCCTCGTGGAGGAGGGTCGAGAGCAGGTCGCGGCAGACCTCGGGGGCGAGCGCGATCCCCAGGCGCACCGTCTTGAGCGCCACCGGGCGCTGGAGCTTGGGGTCCCAGCCGCGAAAGACCGTGCCCATGGCGCCCATCCCCAGGTACTCGACGACCTGGTAGCGGCCGAGGAAGACGTTGTCGAGCGACTGGCGGTCCTGGAGGCTCTTGGCGAGGGCGTCGAAGGCATCCTTCAAGTCGGCGATCTCGTCGCCCGTCCCTCCCCCACCGCCGGCCCCGGCCAACCGGCGCTGGGCGCTCGCCATGTCGCGGAGCGGGCGGACGAGCGAGGCCCAGGCGAGGGCGGAGACGAGGAGGACGAGGAGGAGGGCGGCACCGCCGGCGAGCGCCGCCTGGCGCCGCATCCGCCAGCCGACCGCCTCCGCCACCCGGCTCGGCTGCCGCGAGAGGACGACCCACTCGGCCCCGGCGACCGGGGCGTAGGCACCGATGACCTCGCCCCCCTGGCGGCCCGGAAAGCGGCCGGCGCCCTGGACCCGGCCGGCGAGCGCGGTCTCGACCATCCGCGGCGGAAAGGCGGCGAGCGAGGTGGCGGAGCCCACGACGACGCTGCCGTCGCGCCGCGCCAGCAGGAGGTCGGCCGCCTCGCCCAGCTCGACCGGGCTCAAGATCTCGAAGAGCGGGGCGCCGTCGGCGACCAGGATCACCGCCCCACCCCCCTCCGGCAGCGGGGCGCGGAGGCGCAGGAGCGGCGGCGGCGGTCCGGGCACGGCGAGAACCGCCGCATCTCCCTGGACATCCCCGTGAACGGCGAGCGCCGCCGCCACTCGCGCCCGGGCCGCGGGATCTCTGAGCTGCGCCCGCACCGCCTCCCCGCCGTGGGCGTCGACGACGGCGATCCCCAGAATCCCGAGATCGGACCAGGCGGCGAGGTCCTGCCCGAGGAGCTCCTGGGCCGCCGGGGAGCGCGGGTCGGCCAGGGCCGGGTTCCCCGCCGCTCCGGCGGCCAGGGCCTGCCGGACGTCGAGGAAGGCCGCCACCCGCGCCGCCGCGGTCTCCGCCGCCACGATGTGGGTGCGCTGGACCTGGTCGTAGAGGGCGTCGGTGTTGGCGTGGACGAGGCCGAAGTAGGCGATGGCGAGCGGCAGCAGACCGACGAGGGCGAGGAAGAAGGCCACCCGGGTGAGGAGGCGGGGGCGGGCGAGCCGGCGGAATCTTCTCTGCCAAAGATCGCCGACCGGCCGGCCGCCGCTCACCGCGCTCACGGGGTCTTGGCGGGCCGGGCCGGGCCGGCCGGCGTCGGGAAGCGGTACCCCGCGCCGCGCTCGGTGACGATGTAGCGCGGCCGGGAGGGGGTGGGCTCGATCTTCGCCCGCAGGCGGTGGATGTGGACCCTCAAGGTATCCTCGAAGACCTCGTCGACCGGCCACAGCCGGCGGAGGAGAAAGGCGGTCTCGACGACCCGGCCGGCGTTCCTGATGAGGACGTAGAGGAGCTTGGTCTCGGTCGAGGTGAGCGACACCTGCCGGCCGGCAACCTGGGCCCGCTGGTGGGCGAAGTCGACCGCCAGGTGCTCGTCGATCGGCACCACCGGCTGCAGGCAGTAGGCGAAGTCGCCGATGCGGCGGAGCACGCGCTCCACCCGCGCCACCATCTCACGCGGCTTGAACGGCTTGACGATGTAGTCCTCGGCGAAGCTCTGGATGGCCGCGACGACGGTCTCCTCCGCGTCGACCGAGGTGAGGAGGACGACGGGGAGGTCGCTCCACTCCTGGAGCCGGCGGCAGAGCTCTAAGCCGTCGAGGCCGGGCAGGAGGATGTCGACGACAGCCAGGTGCGGCAGCCCGCGCTCCCCGACGAGCTCCAGGGCGCGCTCCGCCGACGCCGCCGGCCAGACCTCGAAGCCGGCGGCGGTCAGCTCCCGCGCGATGAGACGCAGGAGGTCCGGATCGTCCTCGACCGTCAGGATTCGGCGTACCCCGTCCTTTTGCACTCAGGCCTCGGCGAGCAGAGAGAAGTTCTTAAAGGAGCGTTTGAGTGGTGCCATTCTAGTGCAGCTTCGGCCCGATGCCGTAATCTGCTTCGTAATCTACGCTGCATATACTTGGAAGCCCCGCCACCGGGACCCCTACATGGCCAATACGATGTCGCCACTTAAGCTAGCGAACGCCGCGGCGGTGCCGGCCGATCTGCACCGCATCCTCTTCGTCGAGGACGACCCCGACATCCAGAAGGTCGCCAAGCTCGCCCTGGAGGCGCTCGGCGGCTTCTCGGTCCTGACCTGCGACTCCGGACCCCGGGCCGTCGCCGCCATCGCCGGCTTCGCCCCGGACTTGATCCTCTTGGACGTCATGATGCCGGGCATGGACGGGCCGGCGACCTTGAAAGCCCTCCGCCAGCTCCCCGGGGTCGAGGCGATCCCGGCCGTCTTCATGACCGCCCGGGTGCAGCCGACCGAGATCGCCGGCTACCGGGCCCTGGGGGCGGTCGACGTCATCGCCAAGCCGTTCGACCCCATGCGGCTCGCCGAGACCGTGCGCGGGATCTGGAGCGCGCTCCCCCGCTGACATGCCGGAACCGGACGGCCCAGCGGAAGACGCCGCCGCCCAGTTATCCGAGCTCCGCGACTTCTTCCGCCCCCGCCTGGCCGAGCGGGTGCGCGAGATCGAGGCGGCCTGGGAGGCGCTCCGGGAGGCGCCGGATACGGCGGACAGCTCTCTCGACGACCCCAGGCGCCGCCTCCACCGCCTCGCCCACTCCCTGGGGGGCGCCGCCGGCACCTTCGGCTTCCCTGCCGTTGGCGATGCCGCCCGCGACCTCGAACGGCACCTCCAGTCCACCGAGGCCCTGACCGCCGAGGCCCTGACCGCCGAGGCGCCGGAGCTCCGTGGGATCGAGCCGCTGGTCGCCGCGCTCCGCCAGGCGACGGCGGCGGCGCTCCGCTAGCCGACCCGTGCCAGGGCCGCCTGGAGGGTCTCCAGCAGCTGCCGGTTCGAGGTCTGCGACTTGACGAGGACCGAGGCCACTTGGCGGGAGACGTCCGCGGCCACCTCGTGGGCCGAGAAGAGGACGACCGGGGTCGGCGGGGTGAGGGCGCCGAGGAAGGGGAGGAGGTCGAGCCCCGAGCCGTCGGGGAGGATCAGGTCGAGGATCACGAGGTCGAAGCACCCCTCCTCGGCGAGGTGCCGGCGCGCCTCCTCGAGGGTCGCCGCCGGCACGACCTCCGCCTCGGCGCCGACGATCGCCGCCACCACTCTCTGGAGGTCTCGGTCGTCCTCGACATGCAGGATGCGGGCGCCCTCTCGCGGCCCGCTGAGGACGGCCCGCCGCACCGCCATCGACAGACGCGCCGGATCGACCGGCTTGACCAGCCAGTCGAGGATGCCGAGGGCGCCGCCGCTCCACTCCGCCGGCCCCACTTCTGCCCGCGCCGAGATCACCACCACCGGAATGCGGCTCGTCCGCAGCTCGGCGCGCAGCTCGCGAAAGAGGGAGAGGCCGTCCTGATCGGGGAGCAGGAGGTCCAGGGTCATGGCGGCGTAGGTGCCGACGGCCAGCTGGCGCTTGGCGTCGGCGGCGCTGGCCACGACATCGACCCGATAGCCCTCGCGTTCGAGCATGAGCCGCAGCAGGAGGGCGACGTCGCCGTCGTCCTCGCAGACCAGGATGCGCGGGCCGGCGAGCGGCTCCTCGGCGAGGGTCGTCTCCGCCCCCCACTCCGGCAGGTCGAAGGTGAAGGTCGTGCCGGCCTCCGGCCGGGTCTCGAACCCGATGTGGCCGCCATGGCGCTCGACGATCGCCTTGGCGATCGAGAGGCCGAGCCCGGTGCCCCCCTTCTGCCGGGTGGAGGAGGCGTCGGCCTGGGCAAACCGCTCGAAGACCCGGTGATGGAAGTCGGGAGGGATGCCCTTGCCGTGGTCGGTGACCGCGATCGCCACCCGGCCGGCGTGGACGGTCACCGCGATCTCCACCTGGCCCCCGCGGGGGGAGAACTTGGCGGCGTTCGACAGCAGGTTGGCGAGCACCTGGAGCAGGCGGTCGGGGTCGGCCCGCACCCGCACCTCGGGGAGCGGAGGGATCACCGCGAAGCGCACGTCGAAGGGCTGGGCGTAGGCCTGGTTGCTCTCCACCGCCTGAGCGATCAGGGCCGCCAGGTCGACCAGCTGGAAGCGGAAGTGCATCGACCCGGACTCGACCTTCTCGACGTCCAGGATGTCGTTGATCAGCCGCACCAGACGGTCGCTGTTCTTGGCCGCGATCTCGATCAGGCCGCGCGCCGGCTCCGCGATCTCCCCCGCCACCCCGCCGGCGAGGAGACCCAGAGAGCCGCGGATGGAGGTGAGAGGGGTGCGCAGCTCGTGGCTCACCACCGAGACGAAATCGCTCTTGATCTGGTCGAGCTTCTTGCGCTCCGAGACGTCGCGGGCGACGGCGTAGATCCGCCCCTGGCCGGGGATCGAGGTCGCCCGCCAGGAAAGCCAGCGGTAGACGCCGTCCCGCCCCAGCCAGCGGTTCTCGAAGTCGACCGAGCCGCCGCCGATCCGCAGCCGCTGCCACTCGCTCAAGGTCGCCTCGCGGTCCTCGGGGTGGACGAGCTCGATCGCGGGCCGCGCCTGAAGCTCCGCGAGCGAGAAGCCGAGCACCCCCTCCCAGGCGAGGTTCAGCTGCTTAAAGGTGGCGTCGAAGTCGAGGATCGCCAGGAGATCCAGGGCGACGCTGAAGAAGCGGTCACGATCCTCCTGGGCATGGCTCCGCTCGCTCCGCTGACTCTGGGCGATCTGGGCGATCTTCTCGTCCGTGAGCCGCTGGTTGCGGTGCAGAAGCTCGGCGGAGCGGGCCTCAGCCTGCTGGACGAGCCCCCGCCAGGAGCGCGCGCGGAGGAGAGCGAAGCCGGCCAGGGCCAGGGCGAGCACCGCCGACACCGTTGTGATCGCCGCGATCGCCGCCATCTACCCCGCCTCCTGAAGGAAGATCGAGCATAGCAGAGGGCCGGTACGGGGTCCGTTTGAACCTGCGGGCGGTCTCCTTCGGGCGCTCCGCGCAGCCAGTCGTCCGTCCTCGGATTCAAACGGACCCCGTGCCCAGGGGCTAAACGGGCCACCCCTCGTCCGCGAAGAAGGGCATGGTGGCCCCCTCCGGCCGAGTGAGGTCGGCGGCGAGCACGGCGAGACCGACTTCGCCCTTGTAGAGGCTGTCGGGCGACTCCTCGGCCCAGCGGAGGTCGGCGGCAGCGCGCTCGGCGAGCTCCCGGGCGCGCGCCAGCCAGACGGCATCACCGCCGTGGCGATAGAGGTGGAGCAATGCATAGGCGCGGCCGGCCAGGCCGCAACAGAGGCTGCCGTTGCGGTCGGGCGACTCCCAGGCGTTCCAGGCGGCGCCCAGGGCGAGAGCCGCATAGCGGGGATCTTCCAGGATCTCGTGGGCCAGGGTGAAGAGGTGGACGAAGCCGGCGCTGCCGTTGCACCAGCCGGGCATGCTGCCGGCGGACTTCGCCCGCTCCCCGCCCCCGTACCAGCGCCAGCGCCGGCCGCGCCCCCAGGGCTCGGCGCGCCTGGCGAGCTCGGCCAGACGCTCGGCGAGCCGCTCCGGCAGGGGTCTCCCGGTCGCCTGGCACCAGCGCAGAGATGCATAGAGATCGCCGGCCCAGCCGTGGGCCATCCCGAGGTTCGGCCGCTCGGCGAGGTCCGAGAGCGCGGGCGCGGAATCGAGCTCCGCCCAGAGACCGGCGAGCAGCTCCTCCCCCAGCTCCACGAGCGGCCTGCCTTCCAAGCCGGTCCCGGGAAGGATGCCGAGGAGGCTCGCCGCGGCGAGCAGCAGGCCCGAGCGGCCGAGGGTGAGGTCGCGGCTGGCGCAAGGCAGTCGGGCGGCAGCGAGGAAGGCTTCGAGGGCTCGGCCCAGGGCGGCGGGCTCCCCCAGGGCATGCGCGAGGAGCGCCTGGACGGCGGGAGGGCCGGTCGCGGCATGGTAAGGAGAGACTCGGCCGACCGTTTCCACCGTGAGCTCCCCGGTATCGTAAAAGGCCGCCTCTCCCTTCTCTGCGACCGCCCGGGCGGCCCACAGGTCCGCCGTGCTGAGCAGAGCTGCATCCTCCCGGGCCAGGGCAATCCGATAGAGGGCATAGGCGATCCCGGCCGCACCGCTCTCCACCGAGGCGCGCGGCGACTTCTTGAGTCCGGTGGCGAAGAGCGGCCCTTCGGGTGCCAGACGTTCGAGCACCCGGCTGAGGACGCGATCCGCCGTCCCCGGCTGGATCGGGTCCCGCGGCTGGGCGGCAGCCGGCGCGGCGATCCGTTCCCAGGCAGCGGCCATCGCCCGGACGGAAGGGAACCTCTCCCCCGGCTCCTTGGCGAGGGCCCGGGCGAGCACCGCTTCCACCTCCGGCCAGGCGGGGACCCCGCGCTCGGCGAAGGGGAGCGGAGGGTCCTCGGCGATCTGGCGCAGCAGCGCTTTTTTCTCCAGCGAGAAGTCGCGGTAGTGGGCCCCGGTTGAGAGCAGGTAGAGGAGCGCTGCCACGGCGTGCTGCTCCCCGGCGGCCGAGAAGGCCGGAGGGGACGACTCCGTCCCGACCGCGGCGGCATACTCGGGCTCGAAGTAGAAAGGAACGCCGCCCCGCCCCCGTCCGGGCCGTACGCCCTCCCACTGCGCCAGGCCGAAGTCGATCAGCCGGACGCTGCCGTCCGCCGCCACCAGGACGTTCCCGGGATGGACGTCGCCGTGGAGGACGCCCCGCTCGTGCAGCCGGGAGTAGCTGGCGAGGACCTCGCCGCAGAGCGCCAGCCGCTCCGCCCCACCCGGTCGCAGCTCGGCGGCCGCCGCGGTCACCGAGACTCCCGGGAACCATTCGACGGCGACGTAATGCCGTCCGCCGAGATCGCCCGCGGCGAGGAGGCGCGGGGTCACCCCGAGCCCCAGGTGCCGGAGGATCGCGGCCTCGCGCTCGAACCGCCTCCCGGCCCCCGCCTGGCGCTCGATCTTGAGCGCCGCCGCGACCTCGCCGCTCTGCACCTGGTAGACCTCGGTGTCGTCGAGCGACTGCACGCAGGCGATCACCCGGAAGCCCTCCACCTCGTCTCCCGGGACCAGCGAGGGGAGGATGGCGCCCTCCCCTTCCGGCACGAGGAAACCGGAGTCGAAGAGCTGGGAGAGGAGGGGAAAGGCGGCGGCGAGGGTCGCCTCGGGATCGAGGCCCCGCGCCCGGCTGTAACGGAGGACCGCCTCGACGAGGGTGCCTGGCGAGCGCAGCTCGGCGAGGAGCTGGGCGGCGCCGGCGTCGACGATCCGCGACGGCGTGCGCAGACCCGGACGGGTGATCGCCCAGTCCCCCGCCTCTCCGGCCAGCCGGCGGCGCACCTCTTCCGGCAGCTCGGCCACGGGGACTAGCAGCACGTCCGGAGGGAGGACCAGGGAATCGGTGATCGTCAGACGACTATCCTTGACGGAAAGCGAGGGCTCCCGGCGCCCAGGTGTCGATGTCCACCCCCTCCAGGCGCAGGCGCTCCAGAGCGAAACGCCAGGGCTCGGTAGACGTATCCCGGGCCGCGAGGAGAGAGAGGGCCAACCGTTGGCAGAGCCAGGTCCGCCAGCTCTCCCGCCCGGCCCCGGGCCGGGTCTCCTCGGTAGGCGGATCGACGCCCCAGGAGAGCAGGCCGTCGCCGCCGATCTCGGCAGTAAAGGGGACGCCCTGGACGGGGATGCCGCCGAGCCGTTCCGAAAGCCGCCCGGCGCTGGCAGCCAGGGTATCGAAGTCCGGGAAATGGGCAACGATCTTGTCCGGCCGGAGCACGCCCCAACCATCGAAGCCGATCTTCATCTGGGGGACGCGCGCCGCGCCCAAGGCGGCGAGGATCTCCCCGAAGGCCCTGGGGAGGGCCTCCGGGGTGGGGCTGACATAAAGCTTGTAGGTGGCGCTCCCCCGCGCGGCCGAGCCCTCCCCGGCCGTGCCGCGGCGGCGCCAGCTCATCCAGCCGGCGAAGCCCGGCCGCCGCGACCAGTGCTGCTCCAGGAGCCTGCGGTTCGCCCCCCCGGGCGCGATCCCGAGGAAGCGCTCGACCGCCTGCGAATCAGGCAGGAGCCGCTTCCAGGCCGGGGTGAGCGGCCGGCGGTTGTAGCCATAGAGGCGGAGGGTCAAGAGGGCAGGCTCGTCCACGGCCAGGACCTGGGCATAGCGCAGTGCCGCCAGGGACAGCTTCTGGAGACGGCCGCTCCCGTCCCGGGACCTGCCCCGATCGTCGAGCCGGTCGAAGGCGGCCGCTCCGGAAACAAAGGCGCCGTCGCCCCCGTCGACCTCGACCTCGAAGACGCCGTCCGCGACGAGTTGCAGGATGGTGCGTTCGAAGCTCTGGCCGAGCATCGTCTGAAGATACGACGGCAGCGGACCGGGCTCGCGGAGGGTGAGGAAGAGGAGCGCCGTATCCCTGTCGACCGACTTGGGACCGAGCGGCGAACCGCTGGTGGGACGCAGGATGCCATAGAGGCCGGGGTCGGCGAGAAGACCGGCCAGCCGCTGCTTCTCGTCAGCGGCCAGCCAGTCGTAGAGGACCAGCTCGTAGTGCGGATTGGCTCGGAAAGCGAGCCCGAGAAGCTCTTTCACTACAGCTCTAGGGAGAGGCTCTGCTGAAGCTGCTGCTGCAGGAGAGCCAGCTCGGCGGCAGCCGCGTACTTGCCGCCATGGTCGCCCCCCCCATCGAGGTCGCGGAGCGATCTGCCGCAACTGGGATGCTCGCAGCCCAGGAAGTACCCCTCGTGCTCGGCGGGCGAGACGTCGGCTAGAAGGTCCCGGATTTGGAATGCCATTCCTGTCTCCTTTGGCACACACGCTGGTGCCGCTTCGACTGCCGGAGGGCAGCCGATCTGATAAAAGCTTCACGTCTCTCGACAGAGACACGGAAGAGCTCTTTTCACTATCACTCTAGGGCGAGGCTCTGCCGGAGCTGCTGCTGCAAGAGGATCAGCTCGACGGGCGGCGCGTACTTCGGCTTGCCCTTGCCGCCGCCCTTCTGATCACCCTTCTTGTGGTCATCCTTCTTGTCGTCATCATCCTTGCCATGGTCGCCTTTGTCATCGCCGGGCGACGACTTGCCGCAGCTGGCGGCAGGACAGGTAAGGAAAAGCCCCTCCCGCCCGCCGATCCAGATTTCGCCAGTGAGATCCCTGATCTGGAAAGCCATATCCCTCCTTTTTGGGGCATCTCTCTCTCGCCGTCTCCGACCGCGAGAAGAGGCACCCTAAGGGTCATGCTTCGTTTGTGTGGATTGAAACTATCCCGCGTGGATTGGGGTTGTCAATGCTTACCCGTACCGAGTGTCAACATCCAGATATCTCCTTCGTGAGCAGCCCGGGTCACATAGAGAGCCCGGTCGTCGGAGCTGAGGCTCAGGGCCTTGAACTCCTCGTTCGCTGAGGGGCGCAGCACACCGCGAGACTTTTTCGTCTGGAGATCGAGAGCAAAGACCCCTCCCTTGTCCAGGTAGAGAAGCGTTCGGCTGTCATGGAGCCAGATGGGGAAAACCCTCGATCGGCCAGCCGCTCATAGGTGCGCGCTGGAAAAGAAAAAAGACCGATGCCGTATTGACGGGACTCGCCGGAACGGACCAGGTTCCCAACCAGACTCTGACCGTCGGGTGACCAGGACGTCGGCGAGAAGGTCCACCCGCCCGCCATCCTGGGGAGGAGACGAGGGCTGTGCAGCTCGACCGGCTCGGTGAGATCGACCAGCGCCCCGCCGCGAGCACCGAGACTACAGGCCAGGCGTTTTCCATCCGGCGACCAGATCGGGTAGGTGAGCGAACTGCCATCCGTCTTCGTGATCTGCTGGAGCTTGCTGCCGTCGGGACGGATGGTCCAGGCCTCGTAGCGGCCGCTGCGGTTCGAGTAGAAGAGAAGCAGCCTGCCGTCCGGCGACCAGGTCGGGTGCCGGTCCTTGAAGCGATCATTCGTCAACTGCCGCTGCGATCCGCCCTCCGACCTCACATGTACAGGTCCTCCTGGGGTGCCAAGTTGTCGAAAGCGATGCATGCGGCCATCCGGGGAAGGCTCGCTCGGAGATCACCGCCTGGGCCCCCCGGGTCAGCTCCAGACGCCGGCCCCGAGACCTCGAGGCGCAAGGGGTCAAAGGTCAAGCGCTCCAGGTTGGCTCGTTCGTCGTCGGTCGAGTAGGCGATCCGCCGGCCGTCCCGAGACAGGCTCCAGAAGCCGCTCCACTGGGCCGGTGTGGTGATCGGCTCCGCCTCCCCCCGGGCCTTCCCGGTGTCCTCGTCGATGGGCAGCCGCCAGAGGTTCATGCTCCCCCCACGGTCGCTGCCGAAGTAGAGATATCTGCCGTCGGGCGACCAGACGGGGTCCCAGTTGAGGTGCGAATCGCTCGTCACCCGAGCCGGCTCGCCGCCCGCCGCCGGGATCGTAAAGAGCACCCGTTCCGCGCTGCCGGGTGGCAGCCCCCAGTAGGCGATCCGTTGGCCGTGCGGAGACCAGCTCGGCTGGACGGCGTCGGCGTTCCCGACAATCCGTCGCTTCGCGCCCGTCGCGACCGCGACCCGCCAGAGATCGCTGTTCGACTTCCGGGAGCCCGGGTCCTCCACTCCCTCGGTGGCGAGGGCGACCGCCTTCCCGTCCGGCGACCAGGCGGGGTTGTAGCCGAAGTCGGTCAGGCGTCGGAGCGGACCGCCGGCGATCCCCAGGACGAAGATGCCGCCGCCGTCGCGCTCCGAGCGGAAAGCGATCTGTTTGCCGTCAGGAGAGAAGGCGGGCTGGGTGTCGTCCCACCGCGAGCCCTCCGTCAAGTCTTTCGGGCTGCCCTCCCCCACCCGCTTCAGATAGAGGTGAGAACGCCCCCCCACGGCCTTGGCGTAGACGAAGAGCGAGCCGTCCGGCGAGAGGCTAGGGAACGACTCGCGCCCCTCCTCATCGGTCAGGTGGGCGAAGGTGGCCTGGATCGGCGTTCGAGCGCCCCCGCCACGCTGCCAGAGCCAGGCGCCCAACGCCAGGAGCAGCAGGAGGAGGAGAGCGCCTCCCGCCCAGACGGCCGGGGTACGGGCCGGCCGTGCCCCGGTGCCGAGGAGCCCGCTCCGCAACCGGTCGAGATCGGCGAACGCCTCGACGGCCGTGGGGTAGCGCTCGGCCGGGGCCTTGGCCAGCATGCGGGAGACGATCCGCGCCAGCTCCGCCGGTACTTCCGGACGGCGGCGGGCGAGCGGCTCCGGCTCCAGCTCGCGGATGGCGTGGAAGACCGCCGCCGCGCTCCCGCCAGCGAAAGGGCGGCTGCCGGCGAGCATCTCGTAGAGCACGACGCCCAATGACCAGACGTCGGTCGCCGGTCCCACCGCCTCGCCCCGCGTCTGCTCGGGGGACATGTAGGTCGGAGTCCCGGCGAGCGAGCCGCTGCCGGCAATGCTGGCAAGGCCAACGCCGCCAACGCCGCCAACGCCGGCCTCGCCGGCGAGCTCGGCGATCCCGAAGTCGAGGATCTTCAACACCCCGTCGCCGGTCACCATGAGGTTCGCCGGCTTGACATCTCGGTGCACGATCCCCCCACGGTGCGCCTTGGCGAGACCGCGGGCGGCCTGGCTGGCGAGCTCGACGGCCTCGGCGACCGGCAGCGGACCGCGCTCGATCCGCTGCGCCAGGGTCTCGCCGTCGTAGCAGGGCATGGCGAGGTAGAGCCGCTCCTCCGCCGTCTCCCCCACCTCGTGAACGGTGCAGAGATTGGGATGATCGAGAGCCGAGGCCGCCCGGGCCTCCCGCAGGAAGCGCTCCTTGGCCGCCGGGTCGCGGGTGCGTTCGGGGGCGAGAAACTTGAGCGCCACGGTCCGCCCCAGCCGGGTGTCCTCGGCCCGGTAGACCACCCCCATGCCGCCGCCGCCGAGCGGCGCGACCACCCGGAAGTGGGCGACCATGAATCCCGCGGGGAGCCCGGTTGGCAGCACTTCCAGCGGCTCTTCGGCAGGGGCTGAAGCTCCGGGCCGGGCGAACTCGATCAGGGTCTCTTCCATGTCCACCCCGGGGACTTCGGCGGGCAGGAGCCGGACGACTGCGGCGAGCTCGGCGCGGAGCTCGGCGGCGCTCGCATAGCGCTGCCCCCGCGGCTTGGCGAGGGCCCGGGCCACGATCCGTTCGAGCGCCTCCGGCACGCCCGGTCGCAGGGCTCCCAGCGGGCGAGGCGCGCGCTGCAGAATGCCCGCCACCACCTCCGCCTCGGAGCCGTCGAAGGGGATTTCCCCGGTCACCATCTCATAGAGCACGACGCCCAGGGACCAGAGGTCGGTGCGGCGGTCGACCGCCTCGCCGCGCAACTGCTCGGGCGACATGTAGACCGTGGTGCCGAGCGCCGTGCCGGCGTTCGTGAGCTGGGTCTGGTCGGCGCGCCGGGCAATGCCGAAATCGACGATCTTGAGCCGGCCGCCAGGGGTGACGATGAGGTTCCCCGGCTTGATGTCTCGATGCACGATCCCCTTCTCGTGCGCCGCCTCGAGCCCGGCCGCGACCTGGGCGGCGAGGTCGACCGCCAGCGCCAGCGGGAGGGGTCCCCGTTCGATGCTCCGCGCCAGGGTCTCGCCCTCGCAGAAGGTCATGGCGAGGAAGAGCCGGCCGTCCTCGGCCTCGCCGATCTCGTAGAGGGTACAGATGTTGGGGTGGTCGAGAGCGGAGGCGGCGCGGGCCTCGCGGAGGAATCGCCGCCGGTCCTCCTCGCTCGCCCCGCGGTCGGGAGCGAGGAACTTCAAGGCCACGGTGCGCTCCAACCGCAGGTCGATCGCCTTATAGACGACCCCCATGCCGCCCCGGCCCAGGCGTTCGAGGATCCTGAAGTGGGAGACGGAGTCGCTGAGCGGTTCGGTCTGCGACTGCAACCGTGTTCCTTTAGGTGAATGCGAGATCGTTGAGCTTACCAGAAAAGCCACCCGCGGAGAGAGCGGCACAGAGTAGTTGCAGAGAGCTATCTATGCAATCTCTGAAGTCCGTGGTATATCTTCCTCAGCTTTTTCTTCAAGTTCTGTTTTCGCGCCGATTCGAGTCGGATCGTTTGCGCGCACAACCGGGCTCGCCGCCTAGAGGGCGGAGCCCTATCGAGGGGGAATCATGTTGGGAAAAGAGCGCGAGACGAAATCCTTGTACCTCCGGCGCGGAGCGCTGTTCGCCGGCATCGCCCTCCTCGCCGGAGCGGGCGCGCTGGCGGCCCAGACGACCGCCATGAGCTCCGCCTATGGCGAGTCGGTGAACCTGCGGGTGCTGCCGCTCCTCGGCAGCGGGGTCACCGTGGGGAGCGGGCCGTTGCCGCTGGTCGCCGGCACCGCGGCCCCCGCCTTCAATCAGTCCGGCAGCCTGGCCTCCATCACCGTCTCCTCGGCGCTCACCGGGCGCCTCCTGGCGACCCGGCTGCTCGCCGTTCACGCCTCCTCGGGGGTACCCGCCACCGATACCGCCAACGCCGATGCCACGGTCGACAGCCTGGCGCTCGACATCGTGCAGCACCTCCCTCTCCTCACCCTCGGAGCGGATGTCGTCCAGTCGACCGCCGGCCTCGCCGGCAGCTGCGCCGACGGCCCAGCGCTCGTCGGCACGACCTCGATCGTCAACGCCCGTCTCGGCGGGCTCCTCGGGATCGGCCTCTCGATCTCCGCCTCGCCGGCTCCCAATACGGTGCTCCTGAGCGTCCCCGGTCTCCGCGTCGTCTTGAACGAGCAGATCCCCACGAGCGCGGCCGGCGTCTCGGGCCTCACGGTCAACGCCATCCATGTCTCCTTAAACGCCCTGCCGGTCGCCGGCCTGGGTCTGCTCTCCGGCGACGTCGTTCTCTCCCAGTCGCACGTCGAGATCGCCTGCTCCCGGGAAGTCGCCGACCTCGGCCTCGCCATCGTCAACTTTCCCAACCCGGTGCAGCAGGGTGGAACCCTCACCTACGCTCTGACCGTCACCAACGCCGGGCCCGACGCGGCGCAGCAGGTGGTCTTGAGCGATCCCCTCCCGGCCGGCGTCACCTTCGTCGATGCCAGCCCCGAGCCAGGGGACCTGCTCCGGCACCTCGACGGTCGTCTGCGACCTCGGCACCCTCCAGCCGGGAGACCAGGTTTCGATCGCGATCGACGTTCAGGCCACTCAGCTGGGGCAGGTGACCAACACGGCCTCCGTGGCGAGCGCCACTCCCGATCCCAACCTGGCCGACAATCAGGCGACCGCGACCGACTTCGTGCAGAACGGCGGACCGGTCCAGCTCACCGGCCACGCCCGGGCGCGCCGTTCAGCCGCTCGACCGCCCGCTTGATCCCACCCAGGGTGAGGTCCTCCATGGGGAAGACCTCGCCGATCTGCGCCAGCGTGAGGCTGCCGTGGACCTCCCGCCAGCTGTCGCGGGGGATGGGATTGAGCCAGACCGCACGCGAGAACCGCTCGCGGAGACGCTTCAGCTGGGCGAGGCTCGGCTGGGCGTCGTCCGCGCGCAGGTCGAGCGAGCCGTGGGGGGAGAGGAGCTCGTCCGGCGCCATGGCGGCATCGCCCAGGAAGAGCAGGCGGACGTCGGGCGAACGCCTGAGCAACTCGGCCACCGGCAGCGGGTCGGTGTGCCAGGGGTCGCGGTAGACCGCGCCGTAGACCGTGTTGTGGAAAAAGTAGGTGGAGAGCCGGCGGATGCGGTCGCGGAGCTTGCCGAAGAGGAGGCGGGTCAGGGTGACGTAGGGGAGCATGGAGCTGCCGCCGTTGTCGATCAGGAGGACCACCTCGATCCGGTCGAGAAGATCGCGGCGGAAGGCGAGGTCGATCTCGCCGCCGTTTCTGGCGCTCTGGCGAATGGTCTCCGGCAGGTCGAGCTGGTCGCGCGGCCCGGCCGGAACGAGGTTCTTCAAGCTCGCCAGAGCCTGGGAGAGGTTGCCGCTTTGGAGGGCGCTCTCGGCCGAGTACTCGACGTAGCGCCGCTCCCCGATCACCTTCAAGGCCGAGCGCCGGCCGGACGCTCCCAATTCGCCAAAGACCCGGACGCCGCCGGAAGAGTTCCCCGAATGGCCGAACGGCGAGTTGCCGCCGGTGCCGACGAAGCGGCTGCCCCCGTGATGGGCCTCCATCTGTTTCTCTACCGTCTCCCAGAAGCGGCGCATGAGATCTTCTGGAGACAGGGTCCAGAGGGCGTGCGGCGGCAGCTCGCGCCTCCGGATCGCCTCGCGCAGCCACTCCCGGAACTGCCGGGTCTCGAAGAGCGCCGGGTCCCCCTTCGCCACCCGCGGCAGGTCGATGCCATAGAAGTGGAAGGCGAAGGCCCGCTCGAAGGCATCCATGTGCTCGACCCGGCGAACGAAAGAGAGCCGGGCGAAGAGGAAGAGCGATTCGAGATCCGGCGCGAGGCCCTTCTCCAGACCGCGGTAGAAGTCGATCGCGTCCGTCAGGCTGACCGGGATATCGCCTTCGCGGAGGAGATAGACGAAATCGTCGAGGAACATGGGAGCCGCTCTCCCTAGTGCACCGGCCGCTTGCCGCCGGCGCCACCGGCGCGATGGGCGAGGATGTCCTCGGTCCGCTTCAGGAGCGTGCCCACGAAGGGGACGTTCAACCGCTCCGGGGTCACCCGCGCGTGCTGGAGCGCCCCCAGCCAGTTGAGCAGCTCCGAGGTGGCCGGCGGCTTCTCGTAACCCCTCTGGCGGAGGTCGTAGAAAATCGCCAGGGCGGAGTCGAGGAGCCCTTTTTCGAGATCGGGGAAGTGGAGCTTGACGATCTCCCGCATCTGGCCGGGGTCGGGGAAGGCGATGGGGTGGCAGTAGCAGCGGCGGAGAAAGGGGTCCGACAGCTCGCGCTTGGCGTTCGAGGTGAGGACGATGAACGGCTTCACCCGGGCCCGCACCACCTCGTTGACCTCGCGGATGGTGAACTGGGAGTCCTCGAGGACGTCGAGCAGGTTGTCCTGCACGTCGGAGTCGGTCTTGTCGATCTCGTCCATCAAGAGGACCACCCGCTTCTCCGCCCGGAAGGCGCGGCCGATGGGGCCCCAGATCACATAGTCGAAGAAATTGTTGACGTCTCTTCCCGTGACAGCAGAACCGAACCGGGCGTCGTTCAGGCGCAAGACCGTGTCCTGAACGTAGCAGGCCTCCTCCCCTTTGATCGTCGACTTGCAGCGCAGAACTTCGATCGGCATACCGAAGGAGCGGCTGATCTCGAAGGCGAGTTGGGTCTTCCCCGTCCCTGCCTCGCCGGTCAGGAGGAGCGGCTTCTCCATCACCATCGCCATGTTGACGATGGCCCCCAGCTCGGGGTCCAGGTGGTACTTGTCGGTGCTGGTGAACTCCATGCTGCCGCCTCCCTCGATCGGCTCGATCGGAGGGCGAGTGTAGCAAACGGGCGGATCGCGCTAGACTCTCGGCACTCTTCCATCCACCGACCCCGGGGGTTACCCAATGAAGCGCTCGCCGATCCTCCTCCGCCTCTCCCTACTCGCCCTGATGGCCCTGCCCCACCCCACCGCCGCCAGCGCCAGCGCCGACGGCGGGGTGACGGCGAGCGGCGAATCGGCCCGCCTCCACGCCCTCTTCGACCGCGAGTGGGAGACCCGCCTGAAGGAGGACCCGCTGACCGCGACGGGGGTCGGGCGGCACGAGTACGACGCCCTCCTCCCCTCGGCGACCGTGGCCGAGTTCGAGCGCCAGTCCAAGGAGGCCCGCGGCTTCCTTCAAGAGCTGGCGGCGATCGACCGCGGGAAGCTCCCGGCGGCCGACCTCGTCAACGCCGACATCTGGAAGCACCAGCTGGAGGAAGGCATCACCGGCTTCGAGCTCGGCCTCTACCAGATGCCGTTCAACGCCGATTCAGGCTTCCACAGCGAATTCGCCCAGCTCCCCCACCTGATGCCGTTCGCGACCGCCAGGGACTATGAGAACTACATCTCCCGCCTCCGCGCCTGGCCGCGTCTCATGGACCAGGAGATCGTCCTCATGAAGATGGGAATCGCGAGAGGCTTCACCGTCCCCAAGGCGGTTTTGACCGGCTACGAGTCGACGATCACCGCCTACATCGTGACTGATCCCAAAAAGAGCGATTTCTACGCCCCCTTCGAGCACTATCCGGCGATGCTCCCGGAGGCCGATCGGGAGCGCCTGGCCGCGGCGGGCAGAAAGGCGATCGAGGAGAGCATCGTCCCCGCCTACAAAAAGTTCCTCGAGTTCTACCGGAGCGCGTACTTCCCGCACGCGAGGACGACGATCGGCGCCTACGACCTGCCGGACGGCAAGGCCTTCTACGCCCATCAGATCGAGACCTACACCACCCTGACCTTGAGCCCGATGGAAATCCACAAGCTCGGCCTCTCCGAGGTCGACCGGATCACCAAAGAGATGCACGCGGTCATCGAGAAGGTGGGATTCAAGGGTGACTTCGCGGCCTTCCTCCAGTTCCTCCGCACCGACCCGCGCTTCTACGCCAAGACCCCGCAGGAGCTCCTGGAGCGCGCCTCCTTCATCGCCAAGCGGATGGACGGCAAGCTCCCCTCACTCTTTAAAACCCTGCCGCGCCTCCCCTACACCGTGGCGCCGGTGCCCGACGCGATCGCCCCCAAGTACACCGGCGGCCGCTACGTCGAGGCGCCGGTGGGGAGCACCCAGCCGGGCACCTACTGGGTGAACACCTACGCCCTCAATAGCCGGCCGTTCTACAACCTGGAGGCCCTCACCTTCCACGAGGCGGTGCCGGGGCACCACCTGCAGATCGCCCGCAGCCAGGAGCTCGGCGACCTGCCGAACTTCCGCCGCTACTCCTACATCTCGGCCTTCGGCGAGGGCTGGGGCCTCTACTCCGAGTGGCTGGGCCTCGAAGCCGGCTTCTACACCGACCCCTACAGCAACTTCGGCCGGCTCTCCTACGAGATCTGGCGCGCCTGCCGGCTGGTGGTCGACACCGGCATCCACTCCATGGGCTGGACCCGCCAGCAGGCGATCGACTACATGGCGACCCACACCGCCCTCCCGCTCCACGAGGTCGAGACCGAGACCGACCGCTACATCTCCTGGCCCGGCCAGGCCCTGGCCTACAAGCTGGGCGAGCTCAAGATCAAGGAGCTGCGAAGGAAAGCCGAGAAGGCGCTAGGTCAGGGTTTCGACGTCCGCGAGTTCCACGACGCGGTCCTGGGGAGTGGCTCGGTGCCGCTGACCGTGCTGGAGGCGAACGTGGACCGCTGGATCGGGGAGCAGAAGGGGAAGGCGGAGAGAAAAGCCCCGTAGAGTAGTCTTTCGGGCGAGGTGACCAGCGGACCTCGGGCTCACCCGATCCCGAGTTCCCGCCGCAGCTCCTCGGTGGAGATCCCCTCGCCGCGGGCGAACTCCCGCCGCGCTACGGTCAGACCTCCGTCCGCGTCATCCACATCGGGCTCGTCATCGAGCGGCGCAAGGAGCAAGGCGCGTTCCACGGGATTAGTTCGAACGCAACGGCTACAAAAGATAGTCAACGCGCACCTTCTTATTACGTAGACATCGACAGCACATTCCTGCAGCCGATGGTTCGCCCAATTCTACATTGAGCGAAGGAGATGAAGATGCGGTCAAAGATCTGGTTGGCGCTTTCGTTGTTGCTCGTTCTAGGTGTCGTCGGGGCGCAGGCAGTCCCGCAGTGTTCCTGCAGCTGTGCGTCGTCCTGCACGGCCCCCTGCGTCCTTTCCGGAGTAGGAGTTACGAACTGCTGCAATGTTGGAAGATGTTCCGCTACCGTCAACTGCGGTGGCCATGGTTGCGTGGTCAGCGCCAGCGCCAAGTCGCTCTTCGAGCAGATCATGGAGCAGCCGGCGGTCGCCACGGCTGGCGGCGAGCAGGGTCGTAGTGCTGCTACAGGAGCTTGCCCCCTCGGGTCGCCGAGCCTCTTCGCCGACCTCGCGTCCCCCTCGACCGCTTACTCCGCCGCCCAGCCGGGCGCGCGGTAGAACGAAGACCCGGGGCGGCTCAAGCCCGCTCCGGGTCCCTTCTCTCCGTCTCGCCCGCCCTAAGAGGGCCGCAGCCCCCACCCCAGCGAAGCATGGGCCCGGGATGAACGCCCGCGAAACCGTGCCGCGCGCTTCCCCCTGCTTACCCGGAGAGCTCAGGGCCGGAGGGTACCTACTGTAAGTACTTGAAAGGATTGGAGCGGGAGACGGGATTCGAACCCGCGACCAACAGCTTGGAAGGCTGTGACTCTACCCCTGAGTTACTCCCGCTCGGGGTGGGACTTGCGCTCTCAGTATAAGGGTAATGGTGGAGGCGGGAGGATTCGAACCTCCGTAGGGCGAAGCCCGGCAGATTTACAGTCTGCTGCCATTGTCCACTCGGCCACACCTCCAGGTGCTGCCTTGCTTCTCGAAGCCGTCCACTGGACCGGCGTGGGAACCGGCGGAGCCGGCACCCGGATTCGAACCGGGGACCTACTGTTTACAAGACAGTAGCTCTACCCCTGAGCTATGCCGGCGGCAGCCCCCCGAAGCCGGGTGATTCTAGCGGTTGCGACCGGGCATGACAAGCCCGGCCTCTCAAGCCTTCCCCGTCCGTTGCCGCACGGCATCGTAGAGCACCGCCGCCGCCGCGGTCGAGATGTTGAGCGAGCCCACCTGGCCGCGCATGGGGAGGCCGATCAGGCGGTCGCAGATCCGGCGGGTGAGCGAACGGAGGCCCTTCTCCTCGCCACCGAAGCAGAGGACGACCTTCCCCTTGAGGTCGACCTCCCAGGGCGGGTCCCCCTCGGGGTCGGTACCGTAGATCCAGTACCCCTCTTCCTTCAGGCGTTCCAGGGTCTGCGCGGCGTTGACGATCCGCTCGATCAGCAGCCACTCGCTCGCACCGGCAGCGGTCTTCGCCACGGTCGGCGAGACCGGCGCCGAGCCGCGGTCGCGGATCAGCACCTGCCCCACCCCGGCCCCCTCGCAGACCCGGAGCACGGCGCCCAGGTTGCGCGGATCCTGGATGTCCTCCAAGAGCACCAGGAGCTCGGGGTCGCCCATCGACTCAGGGACGGCCAGCCTGCCTGCCGCGACTCCCGTCGACCCGCGCAGCTCGGCGGCGAGGCCGTTGTGAGCCGGGCCGGCGAGCTCGGTCAGCCGGCGTTCGGGGACGACCTCAAAGAGGAGCTGGTGCCGGCGGCAGAGGTCCAGGACCTCCTCCCGCCGGCGCCCGGTGCGGGAGGCGGCGACCAGGACTCGCACCACCTCGTGCGGGCGATGCCGCAGGGCCTCGCGGACGGGATGGTAGCCGTAGAGGAACATGGCCCCCTCCCCTATACCTCCAGGATCTGCTGTTCCTTCCTCTGCAGACCGCCGTTGATGTCGGCGATGTAGTGGTCGTGGAGCTTCTGGACCTCGTCGAGGCCGCGGCGCTCGTCGTCCTGGCTGATCTCTTTGTCCTTCTCTTTCTTCTTGAGCTTGTCGTTGCCCTCGCGGCGGGCCTGGCGGACGGCGTTTCTGGCGTGCTCGGCCATGTCGTGCGCCTTCTTGACGATCTCCTTGCGCCGGTCCTCGGTGAGCTGGGGCACCGGGATGCGGATGACCTTGCCGTCCGAGGAGGGGTTCAACCCCAGGTCGGATTTGCGGATCGCCCGTTCGATCCCCGCGATCTGACTCGAATCGTAGGGCGCGGCGACGATCAGGCTGGCGTCGGGCACCGAGAGGTTGGCGACCTGGTTGAGCGGCACGGACGAGCCGTAGTAGTCGACGTGCACTCCGTCGAGCAGCTGTAACGACGCCCGCCCGGTGCGCAGGTGCTTGAGCTCCTGGTGGAGGTGCTCCACCGCGAGTTTCATCTGGGCTTCGACTTCACCGAACACTTCTTTCATCTTCCCTCCTCGGGTCTAGTTCCGTACCACCGACCCGACGCGCTCGCCGGAGACCACCCGGAGGATGTTGCCGGGCGTCCCCAGGTTGAAGATCCCGATCGGGATGCCGTTGTCCCGGCAGAGGCTGATGGCCGCGGTGTCCATGATCTTCAAATCGCGCTCCAGCACCTGCTGGTAGGTGACCTCCGGCAGCAGGACCGCGTTCGGGTCCTTGCGCGGATCGGCGGTGTAGACCCCGTCGACCTTGGTCCCCTTGAGCAGGATCTCGGCGTGGATCTCGTTGGCGCGGAGAGCCGCTGCGCTGTCGGTCGTAAAGTAGGGGTTGCCGGTGCCGGCGGCGAAGATCACCGCCCGCCCCTTTTCCAGATGGCGCAGCGCCCGGCGGCGGATGAACGGCTCGGCCACCTCGCGGATGTCGATCGCCGTCTGCACCCGGGTCTCGACGCCGCGCTTCTCCAGGGCGTCCTGGAGGGCCAGCGCGTTGATCACCGTGGCGAGCATCCCCATGTAGTCGCCGGTCACCCGGTCGATGCCGCGGTGGCTCGCCGCCAGACCGCGGATGATGTTGCCACCGCCGACGACGATCGCCATCTGCACCTTCAAGAGGAGGTGCACCTCGCGGATCTCGTCGGCGATGGCCGATACCACCGCTTCGTCGATGCCGAACGGCTGAGAGCCCATGAGCGCCTCGCCGGAGAGCTTCAAGAGCACCCGGCGGAAAGCACAGGACGCCGGGGGAGGCGCGATCGGCTCGGCCATTACTTCGCGTTTCCGGCCTGGGCCATGACCTCGGCGGCGAAGTCGTCGGCGCGCTTCTCGATCCCCTCGCCGAGCTTGAAGCGGGAGAAGCGACGCACCTTGATGTTCTCGCCGATCTTGCCGACCCGCTCGGCGATCAGCTGGCCGATCGTCTTGTCGGTGTCCTTGACGAACGGCTGCTCCAGGAGCACGTACTCCCCGTAGTACTTCTCGAGCTTGCCGTCGACGATCTTGTCGACGATGTTCGCCGGCTTGCCGGAGGCGAGAGCCTGGTCGCGGAAGATCTCCCGCTCGCGCTCCAGCACTTCGGGCGTCACCTCTTCACGGCCGACGAACTTGGGATCGGCGGCCGCGATGTGCATGGCGATGTCCCGGACCAGCTCCTGGAAGCCCTCGGTGCGGGCCACGAAGTCGGTCTCGCAGTTGACCTCGACCAGGACCCCGATCTTGCCGCCGGCGTGGATGTAGGAGCCGACCGCGCCCTCGGCGGTGACCCGGCCCGACTTCTTCGCCGCCTGCGACAGGCCCTTCTTGCGCAGCACGTCGATCGCCTTTTCCACGTCGCCCTGGGACTCCCCCAAGGCGGCCTTGCAATCCATCATCGGGGCGCCAGTGCGCTCCCGCAACTGTTTCACCATCTGGGCGGTGACTTCCATACGGCTTCCTCCTTCGGAACGCGATCCGCAACCGCAAGCTCGCGAATTTAGGTACGGCTCCGTTTGATCCTGCGGGCGGACTCCTTCGGGCGCTTCGCGCAGCCAGTCGCCCGTCCTCGGACCCAACGGAGCCCGTACCGAATTTTATTTCTCGTCGGCAAAAGAAAAGGTCAGCTCGACACGGGTTCGACTGACCTCTCCTCCGCCATCTGGGCGGCGCGCCCCTGGACCGTGGGTTCTCTCTCGGGAGATCCCCTAGGCGGGAGCGGCGCTCTCCATGCTGTCCTTGTCGGCCCCGTACGGCAACGGCGCGCCGCTCCCCATCATGGAGTCGTCGCTGCCCTTGCCGGAGCCCTCGATGTAGGCGTCGGCGATGCGCGACGCGAAGAGGCGGATGGCGCGGATCGCGTCGTCGTTGCCCGGGATCAGGTAGTCGACCATCTCGGGGTCGCAGTTGGTGTCGACGATGGCGATGACCGGGATCCCCAGCTTGTTGGCCTCGGAGACCGCGATGTACTCCTTTTTGGGATCGACGACGAAGAGCGCGTCCGGCAGCTCTTCCATGTCGCGGATGCCCTCCAGGTTCTTCGACATCTTCTCGCGCTCGCGCTCTAAGCGCAGCCGCTCCTTCTTGGTGAGCGCGCCGCTCTCGTCGCCCAGCCGCACCTCGGCCTCCTTCATCCGCTCGATCGAGGCCCGGATGGTGACGAAGTTGGTGAGCGTGCCGCCCAACCAGCGGTTGGTGACGGAGAACTCGCCGCAGCGCCGCGCCTCCTCGGCGATCGCCTCCTGGGCCTGCCGCTTGGTCCCGACGAAGAGGATGCGCTTGCCCTCGCGCGCCATGTCCTCCACAAATTCCGCGACCTCCTGGAAGAGCTTGAGCGTCTTCTGCAGGTCGATGATGTAGATGCCATTGCGCTTACCGAAGATGTACGGTTTCATCTTCGGGTTCCAGCGCCGGGTCTGGTGGCCGAAGTGGACTCCGGCCTCCAGCAGTTCCTTCATCGTGACCTCTACCAAGAGTCTCTCCTTCTAGCGCTTGCTGAACTGGAACCGAGCGCGGGCGCCCTTCTGGCCATACTTCTTGCGCTCCTTCTTGCGAGGGTCGCGCGTGACCAGACCGGCGGACTTCAGGCGATCTCGGAGTTCAATGTTGTATTCCATCAGGGCCCGGGTAATGCCGTGGCGGATGGCACCCGCCTGACCGGCGCTGCCGCCGCCTTCGACGGTGGCGACGATATCGAACGTCTGCGTCGTCTCCGTCAACTCCAGGGGCTGCTTGATGACCATCTTCAGGACTTCGTTGGGAAAGTAGTCGTCCAGGGGGCGGTCGTTGACCCGCATCTCACCGGATCCGGGCCGCATGAAGACTCGCGCTGAGGCCGTTTTGCGGCGTCCGGTGCCGTAGTAATGGACCTGGCTCAATCGATTCTCCTCGTTTCGAGATGTTTAGTACGCGGTGGTGGCGTCGAGCTCTTCGGGCTTCTGGGCCTGGTGCGGATGCTCGCCACCGGCGTACACCTTGAGCTTCTTGAGCTGCTGCCGGCCGAGCTTGTTCTTGGGCAGCATGCCCCAGACCGCCTTCTCGACGAGCTGCGCCGGCCGGCGCTGGCGCATCTTGGCGGCGCTCTCGCTCTTCAAGCCGCCCGGGAAGCCCGTGTGCCGGTGATAGATCTTCTGCTCCTCTTTTTTGCCGGTCAAAACCGCCTTCTCGGCATTGAGGACGATGACGAAGTCACCGGTGTCGATGTGCGTCGCGTAGGTGGGCTTGTGCTTGCCGGTGAGCAGGCGAGCGACCACTGTCGAGAGCCGGCCGAGCGGAATTCCGGCCGCATCCACCACGAACCACCGATGCTCGATTTCCGCGAGCTTCGGACTGTAGGTCTTGATCATCACAGATCTCCGTCGAACGGCCGAAACACAATCAGAGCGTGTCCCGCGTGAGGCGGGGCGCAAAGGACCTCAGATGGTAGGTCGAGAGCCTCCGCTTGTCAAGGGGGTGGGGCGTCTTAGCACTGGGTCCGTTTGAACCTGCGGGCGGTCTCCTTCGGGCGCTCCGCGCAGCCAGTCGTCCGTCCTCGGATTCAAACGGACTGTCTAGGGGGTGGGGCGTCTCTCCAGTGGGGCCCTCCGCTGGTACACTCCGCTCGACATGGACAGCGTGCGCATCGACAAATCCGGCGGGGCCATCCGCGACATGTTCGCCGGGGTCGCGCCCCGCTACGATCTCCTCAACCACCTGCTGTCGGGGGCGCTCGACTTCGTCTGGCGACGGCGGGCGGCGGCGGTGCTCCGGGGGAAGGGGATGGCGGCGACCGCTACCGCCGCTCCGGTGCTCGACCTCTGCTGCGGCACCGGCGACCAGGCGACGGCGGACGCCCGAGGCGGCCGGCTGGTGGCGGCGGCGGACTTCTGCGTCCCCATGCTCGCCATCGCCCGGCGGAAGTTCGGCGGCCAGGGCAAGCCCCGGCCGCAGGCCCTCGCCGCCGACGCCCTGGCCCTCCCCTTCCCCGACCGCGCCTTCGGCGGCGCCACCGTCTCCTTCGGGCTTAGAAACGTCGCCGATCTGGACGCCGCTCTCCGCCAGCTCGCCAGGGTCCTGAAGCCCGGGAGCCGCCTCGTCGTCCTCGAGTTCGCCCTGCCGCGCCTCCGGCCGCTCCGCGCGCTCTACCTCTTCTACTTCCGCCGCCTGCTCCCCGGGATCGGCCGCCTGCTCTCGCCGCGGGGCTCGGCCTACAGCTACCTGCCGGAGTCGGTGCTCGAATTTCCCCAGCGCCAGGCCTTCCTCGACCGCATGGCCGTCGCCGGTTTCGCCGCCCTCGCCTGGGAGGACCTGGCGGCGGGCGCCGTCTGCCTCTATCAGGGCATCCGTCCCAGCGTCGCTCAGGACGCTCAGGAGAAGATCCCCGCATGACTCGAATCTTGGACGGCAGGCCGATCGCCGCCGCTCTCCGCGCCGAGGTGGCGGCCGGGGTGCGCGACCTCGTGGCGCGCGGCCTGCGCCCCCCCGGCCTGACCGCCATCCTCGTCGGCGAGAACCCCGCCTCCCAGGTCTACGTGGGGAGCAAGATCAAGGCGTGCGGCGAGGCCGGGCTGGTGAGCCGCACCCTCCGGCTGCCGGCGACGACCGGCGAGGAGGAGCTCCTCGCCGTCGTCGACTTGGAGAACGCCGACCCCGCGGTGGACGGCATTCTCGTCCAGCTCCCGCTCCCCGCCGGGATCGACGAGCGGCGGGTGATCGACCGCATCTCCCCGGAAAAAGACGTCGACGGCTTCCACCCGGTGAACGTCGGCCGGCTCTGGCTCGACCAGCCGGGCTTCGTCTCGGCCACCCCGGCCGGCATCCTGGAGCTCCTCAGGCGTTCCAACATCCCGCTCGCCGGCCTCCATGCCGTCGTCGTGGGGCGGAGCGCCATCGTCGGCAAACCGGTCTCGGCCCTCCTCCTTCGCGAGAGCTGCACGGTGACGATCTGCCACTCGAAGACCCGCGATCTGGCCGCCATCACCCGCCAGGCCGACCTCCTCGTCGCCGCCATCGGCCGGCCGGCCTTCCTCGGCGCCGAGCACGTCAAGGAGGGGGCGGTGGTGATCGACGTGGGGATCAACCGGGTTACCGAGCGGTCCGCAGTCGAGCGGCTCTTCCCCGGCGACGCGGCGCGCCTCGCCCAGCTCGAGAGCCGCGGCTCGACGATCGTCGGCGACGTCGACTTCACCCGCGTCGCTCCCCGGGCCGCCGCGATCACCCCGGTGCCGGGAGGGGTCGGGCTCTTGACCGTCGCCATGGTCCTCGTCAACACCCTGACCGCGGCCGAGCGCCGTCAGAATCTCCCCGATCTCCCCTCTTCCCCATAGAAAGGATCGCCCCATGGATCGAGCGCTCAAGGTCGGGTTGACCGGCGGTCTGGCGAGCGGCAAGTCGACGGTCGCCCGCTGGCTCGCCGAGGCGGGTTTCCGGGTGATCGACGCCGACCAGCTGGTGGCCGAGCTCTACGCCCCGGGCGCCCCGGGGGCCGAGGAGGTAAGGCGGCTCTTCGGCGACTCTGTCCTCGATCCCTCGGGGGCGGTCGACCATGCCCGGGTGGCGGAGCGGGTCTTCGCCGACCCCGAGGCCCGCCGCGCCCTGGAAGCGGCGGTCCACCCGCTCGTCCGCCAGCGCTTCGAGGAGCAGGCCGAGAAGACCGCGGGGGTCGTCATCCTCGAAGCGACGCTCCTCGTCGAGGCGGGCTACGGCCCGAGCTTCGACTGCATCGCGACGGTCGAGGCGCCGCCCGAGGAGCGCCTCGCCCGGGCGGTGGCGCGGGGGGTCCCCGAGGCCGACGCCCGCGCCCGGCTCCTCGCCCAGGGGGACGGCGCGGCGCGCCGCGCCGCGGCGGGCCGGGTGATCGACAACAGCTGCGACCTCGCCCACCTGCGCCGGCAGGTCGACGAGCTGGTCGACGAGCTGCGGGCGATCGAGGCCAGGCGGCAGAAGTGAAGGGGCCCGCCGGAGGTGCCGGGATCGCCGGGGGCGCCGGGTTCGTGCTGGTCTCCGGCAACCGGGGGAAGATCGCCGAGGCCCGCCGGGTGGTGGGGCCGGACCTGGCGGCGGTCGAGCTCGACCTGCCGGAGATCCAGTCGCTCGACCTCCTGGAGGTCCTCGCCGCCAAGGGCGAGGAGGCCTGGCGCCGGCTCGGCCGGCCCCTGGTCGTCGAGGAGGCGGGCCTCGGCCTCGCGGCCCTGAACGGCTTCCCCGGTCCCCTCGTCAAGTGGATGCTCGAAGCGGTGGGCGCGGAGGGCCTGGCGCGGACCGCCCTTAAGCTCGGAAATCCGGGCGCCACCGCCCGCTGCGCCCTCCTCTACCGCGACGCCCAGCGCACCCTGATCGCCGAGGGGATCACCGAGGGTACCCTCGTCCTGCCGCCGCGCGGTCCCCACGGCTTCGGCTGGGACCCCGTCTTCCTCCCGGCAGGTGAGTCGCGCACCTTCGGCGAGCTCTCCGGCCCCGACAAAGACGCCCTCTCCCACCGCGGCCGGGCCTGGCGGGCGCTCCTCGAAAAGCTCGGTTCCACGGGTTTTTGAAGCTCCCGGACAGCTTTCGCAAGACTTTCCACGCCTTCCGGAAGACTTTCCACGGGTTTTAAATGACTTTTCACGAGTTTTAAAAGACTTTCCACGGGTTCCAGAAGACTTTTCAGGGGTTATGGAAGACTTTCCACGGCTTCCGGAAGACTTTCCATGACTTCCTGAGGACTTTCGACGGCTTCCGGAGGACTTCCACGAGCTCCGGAAGACTTTCCACGAGGTCCGGAAGCTTCGAAAGCCCGTCCGGCAGCTGTCAAAAGCTGTCCGGAAGGCCCCAACGGCGTACGGAGGGCTCTCCGCGGGCTCCGGGAGCTCCCCAACGGCGTCCGGAAGAAGCTCCACTGCGTCCGGGAGGTTCCGCACGGTGTCCGGAGACGTTTCGCTGTCGATTCGGCCTTGACCGACCCCTAGCGCCAGCGGAAGATCTTGAGCGCGACGACGAAGCACACCAATCCCCAGGCGGCGACGATGGCGAGCTGCGGGGCCACCGCCGTCCAGGGGCGGGCTTCGTTCATCACCCCGCGCAGAGCGTCGTTGAGCGCGGTGAGCGGCAGGGCGCGGATGAACGGCAGGACCCTCTCCGGGAAGCGCTCGTAGGAGAAGAAGACCCCCGAAAGCAGCCACATCGGCATCATCACCAGGTTGGCGAGACCGCTCGCCCCCTCGATCGTGCTCACCCGCGAGGCGATGAGGAGGCCCATGCCGCAGAAGGACATGGCGCCGATAAAGCAGGTGACGAGCATGAGGAGGAGCGAGCCCCTGACCCCGACGCCGAAGAAGATCCAGCCGAAACCGACGAGCACGACGACCTCGACGAGGAGGAAACCCAGGCGCGCGAAGACCTGCGAGAGAAGATAGTCGGTCTTCCGCATGGGGGTCGCGATCAGCCGCTTCAGGATCTTCCTGTTGCGCGCGGTGGTGATCGAGAAGGCGAAGCTCCAGATCCCGGTCCCCATGAGGTTCATGCCGAGGAGCCCGGGGATGAGGAAGTCGATGTAGCGCGCCCCCCGCTCGGTGACCCGCTCCTCTTTGACCGCGATCCGGTCGGCCCGGCCCGCCGCCCGCTCCAGGGCGTCGCCGGCTTCGAGACGGGCGATCCGCGAGTCGGGCCGGGTCTCGTCGAAGCGGAAGACGACCGGCGGACCGGGGTCGATCAGGAGCGAGATCCGGCCGGTGCGGAGGGCCTCCCGCCCGGCGGCGAGCGAGAAGCTCTTCGGCAGCAGCACCGGCGAGCGGGCGAGCGCCGCCGTCGCCGCAGACGAAGCGGCCACCGTGGCGGGGGTGGCGGAGGTGGCAGTGGACCCGACGACCCCGATGGGGATCTTGTCCGGCGGCTTCTCGCGGAAGGCGAAGCCGAGCGCGATGGCGAGCAGGAGCGGAAAGGCGAAGACCCAGAAGACCGCCTCCGGCTCGCGCAGGAACTCCCGCATCCGGCAGGAGGTGAGCTCGATTAAAGGGGCACGGGGGCGCATGGCGGATCAGACCTCGCGGAGGGCTCGGCCGGTGAGCGACACGAAGAGATCTTCGAGGGTCGCCTGGTGGGTCGAGAGGTGGACGAGCCGGGAGCCCGCCCGCTCGACGGCGGCCAGGAGCGCCGGCACGCTCTCGGTCAGCTCCCCTACCGCGAGACTCCAGTTGGGACCGCGCCGCCGGTGCTCGCTGACCCCCGGGAGAGCGGCGAGCACCGCCTCCGGCAGATCGGGCTCGGCGGCGAACTCGATGACGTTGGCGGCGTGGAGCGAGCTGATGAGCTCGGGCGGGGTGCCGAGGGCGATGATCTTCCCGTGATCGACGATCGCCACCCGGTCGCAGAGCCGCTCCGCCTCGTCCATGTAGTGGGTGGTCAGGAGGACCGTGCCGCCGCCGGCCCGGAAGGCGCCGATCTGCTCCCAGAGCTCGAGCCGGCTCTGCGGGTCGAGGCCGGTCGTCGGCTCGTCGAGGAAGAGGACCTCGGGGTTCCCCACCAGGGCGCAGGCGACCGCCAGGCGCTGCTTCTGGCCGCCGGAGAGCTTGCCCACCCGCGATTTCCGCTTCTCTTCGAGCGACAGGCTGGCGAGCACGGCGTCGGGGTCGCGGCTGTCCTTGTAGAAGGAGGCGAAGAGGCGCACCGTCTCCTCGACGGTGAGCTTCTCGGTGAGCTGGGTCTCCTGGAGCGAGATCCCCAGCTTCTCCCGCAGATAGGAGGCGCTCGCCGCCCAGGTGGTGCCGAGCACCTCCACCTCCCCGGCGTCCGGCGGGGTCAGCCCCTCGAGGATCTCGATCGTCGTCGTCTTCCCCGCCCCGTTCGGCCCCAGGAGCCCGAAGCACTCCCCCCGCTCCACCGTGAGATCGAGGCCATCGACCGCCACGACGTCGGCATAGCGCTTGACCAGCCCGCGGCAGCGGACGGCGGCGGTGGTCGGCGGGGGCAGGGGGGACGGGGAGGCGACGGCCATGGTGGCCGGGAGGGTAGCACAGCGGAGTGGCGAGGAGACTCTAGCGCGGCGCGATCCCCCGCGCCTGGAGCTCCGCGAGGATCACGTCGGCGTAGAGCTGGTGGCCGAGGGGGTTGGGGTGGCCGTCGTGGGGGATGCGGAAGACCTTCACCCAGTTCTCCCGCTCGCCTTCGAGACCGTGGGCCACGAGGTACTCGTAGAAACGCGGCGAGGCGTCCAGGAAGCGGAAGCCGTTCGCCTCCGCCGTCTCACGGGCGATCCGGCCGCGGCCGCCCTCCCCGCCTAAGGCCATGACGATCACCGGAATGCCGCCCGGCCGGGTGAGGACGGCGAGGCGGGCCATGGCGCGACGGAAGGCGTCCTCTCCCACCATGTCCTGATACTGCCCGCGGATCTCCGCCCGTTCCTCGGGGGGGAGGGCGCTGCGGTCGTGGCCGAGGAGGTCGGGATCGACCTCGTCCTCCGGCCGGACGGGAGCGAAACGGTCGCGGAGCAGCTCGGCGAGATACCAGTTCAAGGGGGAGCGGCGGCTCTTCGGGAGCTTCATGAAGTGCGGCAGGTCGAAGTCGTTGCCGATGAAGTGGACGAGCACGAGATCGGGGGAGAACGCCGCCGCCCGGTGCTCGAAGGTCGCCACCTCCATCGCCGTGTTGTAGCCCGGGACGCCGAAGTCGAGCACCTCGAAGCGCCGCCCGGCTCCCCGGTGCTCGTTCAACCGCCGCTCGACGATCTGCAGGTAGGGCTCCCCCTCCCCCACCCCCCAGCCGAACATCACCGAGTCGCCGAGCCCGGCGATGCGGAAGGTCCCGGCCGGCTTGGCTAGAGCGTAATCGCGGCTCCCCCGGAGCCCCTGGGCGTCGGTCCGCACCGGCTGCCCCTTGAAGGTGCCGTCGAGACCCGGCCGCAGCTCGTAGACGACGTCGTCGTGCGCGCTCGCCTCGACGAGCTGGAGAAGGGTGAGGGCGCCCCGTGGGGAGCGGCGGGAGCGGCGGAGGACCTCGCGCACGTCGGCGCCGTCCATGCCCTGGGCCCGGAAGTAGATCCGGAGCCCCACCTCGCCCAGCGCCAGGGCGGCGAGGATCGCGAGCGGGATCAAGAGGAGGGGGAGGAGCTTCCGTTTCATGGGGACACCGGAATCATATCTCTCAATCGACAGCTCCTCCCGGGGGCGCCGCCGGTGCTATCCTTTTCTCTCCAAGGAGATCCAGCCATGACCCTCCATGACACCGTCATCGTCGGCGGCGGCCCGGCCGGCCTGACCGCGGCGCTCCACCTCGCCTGGCAGGACCGCCGGGTCCTCCTCGTCGACCGCGCGACCGGCCCCCTCTTCTACACCCTGGAGAAGCTCTACAACATCCCCGGGATGCCGGAGGTGACCGGCGTCGAGATCCAGAAACGCTTGAAAGTCCAGGCGCGGGAACGGGGGGCCGAGATCGTCTTCGGCAGCGTCGTCTCGATCGCCGGCCAGGCGGGGGACTTTCTCCTCCGCGGCGCCAAGGGGGAGGAGTGGCGGGCGAAGACCGTCCTCCTGGCGACCGGGGTGGCCCGCTTCCATCCCACGGTCGACGGCGACTACACCCCCTGCTTCGCCTATGCCGGCAAGGGCAACCTCTACTACTGTACCGACTGCGAGGGGCCGGAGATCGTCGGCAAGGACACCGTGGTGATCGGCGCCGGGCCCGCCGAGTGGGCGGCCACGATGGCCCTCGGGCTCACCCGCTACACTCCGAAAGTGCGCGTCCTGGCGACCGGCCCGACGACGGGTGCCGACGGCGCCGTCTCCCCCCACCGGGCGGAGCAACTCGCCGAGCGCGGCATCCCGGTGCTCCACGGCGAGATCAAGTCGCTGGTCGGCGAGCGCCACTCCCTTCAGGCCCTGGAGCTCGCCGACGGCACCCGGATCGACGCCGAGGCCTTCTTCGTCTCCAGCCCCGCCCGCGGCCGCACCGACCTCGCCGAACAGCTCGGGGTCGAGCTCGCCCCCGGTGGCGAGCACGTAAAGCCGCGCTCTCAGCGCGGCGACACCAACGTCCCCGGAGTCTGGGTCGCCGGCGACCTGCGCCCCATCACCCAGCAGGTAGCGGTCGCCATGGGAACCGGGAACCTGGCGGCGGTGATGATCGACCAGCACCTGAGGCGGCAGGACATCCTGGGGATGCCAGGAGCGGCGGGAGCGGGGGCGACCGCGCCGGGCCTGCCAGCGGAGACGGTGCCCGGCCTGGAGCGCGAGACGTCGACTCGCCGGACGGGCTAGCCGGAGCCGCCGCCGGTAGCGGTTCTCTCAGCGTCCCGCCAGGAAGTCTCCGAGCACCTTTTGGAAGGCCTCGGGCTCCTCGTAGAACGGCATGTGGCCACTCTTCTCGAAGACGACGAACTTCGAGCCGGGGATGGCCTTGTGGATGCGGTAGGCGGTGGCGGGGGCCACGTTCATGTCGTAGCGGCCGGTGACGATCAGGGCCGGGAAACGGAGCTTGGGGAGCTCGGGGTTCAAGTCGAAACGCGCCAGGTCGGCGTTCACCGCCTGATTGACCGCGCGGTTGTCGCGGTAGGCCGCGGCCCCGGCGAGAAAGGCGTCGCGCTTCTCCGGCGAGTAGAAGAGCATCCCCAGGTACTCCTTGATGCTCGAGTCCGCCGCCGCCTGGTCCCCCAGGGTCTCGGCGAAGGAGAGGGCGTCCTGCCGCTCGATCCCTTCGGGGAAGACCTCCTTGAAAAGGAAGAGGGTGTCGGCCCACCTGGGGGCGGCGGAGTCGACGAGTGCCAGGCGCTCGATCCGCTCCGGGTGGCGGGCAGCGTAGGCCATGGCGAGGTAGCCCCCCCAGGAATGCCCGAGGAGGTCGATGCGGGCGTAGCCCAGGTGGGAGCGGAGCGCCTCCAGGTCGGCGATCTGGTCGGCGAGAGTGCAGCTCTGGCCGGGTTTGAGGGCCCCCGACCGGCCGTTGCCGCGCTGGTCGTAGAGCACCACCGGACGCTCCCGGGCGAGGGTGTTCCAGACCTCCGAGACGTGGAGATAGGAGTGGTCGAAGCCCGGGCCGCCGTTGGCGACGATCAGCGGGGTGCCCGGCCCGCCCCCTAAAACCTCGTAGTAGATCGCCGTGCCGGCGGCGTCGAAGACCTTGCCGTTCTCGGGTGGCTGGGCGGCCCGCGCCGGGGAGACCGGGAGGACGGCGAGGACGGCGGCCCCCAGGAGGAACAGGGCGGCAGAGAGGGGCGGGCAGGGACGGATCGGCATCGGATCTCCTCGTATACCTGCGATTGCGGAGAATCCTATACCTGTCGATCCGCCTTTAAGGTGGCGAGAGCTACTTGAAGAGGGCGTCGAAAGCCGCCCGCGGATCGCCCGGCTTGTCGCGCTCGCTGTCCTTCGCGAACTCGGAGACGAGCTTGGGGGTGAAGCGGGGGCAGTCGTTGGCCGCCGTCTTCTTGGGGACGCGGGCGGGGATCTTCTCCCACTCCCGGCACTCCCAGCGGACCGAGGTGTCGAAGTGGATGCAGTTCGAGCAGGTGTGGAGGGCGGCGCCGCACTTTTTGCAGGTCGCCTCGGGTGGGATCTCCTCGGGGGAGACCGCCGACAGCACCGAGAGCTGCTTCTCGCCGCAGGTGGCGCAGCGAAAGACCGACTCCGTGCGGGCGCCCAAACCGCGGCCGCGCGGCCCTTCCTTCTTCTCCCGCGGCGCCTGCGGCCCGCGCGAGGCACCGCCGCCCCCGCCGGCGCCGCGCTCCTCGCGCTCGGAGTCCTTGTAGCCCCGGTTGCGATACTTGGGTGCGTCCGACATCCTCTTCCTTATAGCAGAACCTACCGCCGCCTGGGTACTAACCCCGTTGGGTTCCGAGGACGGGCGACTCCTGCGATACCCTTTGCCCGCCATGCCCGAGACTCCAGAGTCCCTCCCCGTCGTCCCGCCGGAGACCGCCCGGCGCCTCCTCCTCGCCGGGCAGGGCCTGGCCGACGACCCGCGCCAGGCCGCCACCCTGGAGGCGATCCAGGCCCGGATCGAGGCGATGGGATTCGTCCAGGTCGACTCGATCAACGTCGTCGAGCGGGCCCACCATCTGATCCTCGCCAGCCGTTTCGACGGCTACCGCCCAGCCCTCCTCCCCCGGCTCCTGGAGCGCGAGCGCACCCTCTTCGAGAACTGGACCCATGACGCCGCCGCCATCCCCACCCGCTGGTTCCCCTACTGGCGGGTGCGCTTCGAGCGCTACCGGGGGCACACCCGCGCCTGGTGGAAAGAGCGCCTGGGGACCGAGCCCGAGCGGCTCCTCACCCAGGTGCTCTTACGGATCGAGAGGGAGGGGCCGCTGATGGCGAAGGACTTCGCCCCCGAGTCGAACGCCGGCAGCGGCTCCTGGTGGGGCTGGCGGCCGGAGAAGGCGGCGCTCGAACATCTCTGGCGGACCGGCCGCCTTGCCATCGCCAACCGGGTCCACTTCCACAAGGTCTACGACCTGACCGAGCGGGTGCTCCCCGAGGCCGCCGCCCTCCCCCGCCCGAGCGACGAGGAGCACCGCGCCTGGGCCTGCCGCACGGCCTTGGAACGGCTGGGCATCGCGACGACCGGCGAGATCGCCGACTTCTGGCACGCCCTCGCCCCCGAAGAGGCTGGCACCTGGTGTGAGGAGGCGGCGGCACGGGGCGAGATCGAGCCCGTGCTCTCGGCAGCGGTGGACGATTCGAGGCCCCGGCGCGCCTGGGCCCTCCCCGACTGGGAGGAGCGGGCGGCCCAAGCCCCCGAGCCGCCGCCCCGGATGCGCCTCCTTGCCCCCTTCGACCCTATCTTAAGAGATCGCAAGCGGACCCGGCGGCTCTTCGGCTTCGACTACCGCTTCGAGGCCTTCGTGCCCGGCCCCGCGAGGCAGCACGGCTACTACATCCTCCCCCTCCTCGAAGGCGACCGCCTGGTGAGCCGGGTCGATCCCAAGCTCGACCGGAAGGAGGGAATGCTGACGATCCGCGAGGTCTGGTGGGAGCCCGGAGTGCGCCTGGGCACCGGGCGACAGGCAGCCTTCGAATCCGCCGTGGCGCGGTTGGCGAAGGCGATCGGGGCGGAGCGGTGGGAGATTCTCTAACCGCTGGAGCCTGAGGTCGCTCTCGCGGGCGATCCGGACACATTTCTCCCTCTACCCTCCAGGTTGAGCCTGGGAGAGCTCTCTGCAAACGTCATTTCAGCCTCGGGCGGCCCTACCGGGCAGCGATGTATCAACCGCCGACGAACGGCAAGGCCGGCGGGAAGCATCCGTCTGGGAACACGGCGGAGCGATCTCCGGCCCGGAGCCTTTCAGCCGCCTCGCGAAACGCGCCGAGGAATCGCCGGTAGGCGTCGTGGAGCTCCTTGTGGACACGCTGGCTGAACGCGTGGAAAAGGGGGCCAGGCGACTTTTTGGTCGTCGCCGGGCAGCCGTGCGGGTCCTGCTTCCGGATGGCGGCGGGCCCCAGGGGAGAGCAGCCCGTCGTCTCGCGCCTCTCCGCCGCTTCGGCCTCGATCTCCTGGACGACGCCAGCGAGCCGTTCCTTCTGCGTCGCCGCCGGCAGATGCTCCCAGCAGGGCATGGGAGAGAGGGTCAGAGTCTCTGGGCTCGCATAACGCAAACGATCGAAATCCTTCCCGCGGCGGCGGGCACCGCACTCCTGGGTACGGTCGAACCAGTAGCCCTCGACCGCCTCGCCCTCGACCAGAGACCGGACGGCATGCACCCCGGGCCAGTCCCGGGGATGCTCGACCAGCCCAGCCACGCCCTCCTTCACGCCGTGAGCGAGGACGTATTTGAGGCGTCCAATCTGGGCGCCCTCCTCCTGGCTGATGACGATCGCCCGGAAACGCCTGGCCCAGACCTTGTCGCTCCAGTCGACGAGGCGGCAGACCTCCCGGGCCAGGTTGGAGTTGAAGTAGCCCATGAAGTCCGATCCTTGACTTGCCCTTTTGCCACCTGCGTCTTACCGCCCCCTTGCCGCTCCCCCGGGGGTGCCCACGCGAGCTTCATACCTTAGGCGACCACTTGCGAAAGACGAGGGTCCTCCGGGGCCTGAAACAAAAAGAGGTGGCGGCGGCGCTCGGCGTTTCCGAACAAACAGTTCATAACTGGGAAACCGGAAAGACGGCGGCGCAGAAGTTCCACCGGCAGAAGATCCTCCGCTTCCTCGGGTATGACCCGCGGGAGCAAGCGGTCGCCTTCCCTTAGCGGATAGTCTTGAGGAAGAGAACGAGATTTAGGTCTGAGATTCTGAGGAGCGGCGGCGACAAGCCCACCGCTCCTTTTTCGTTGGCGGACGGAGAGGAGGGTTTCGCTTCGACCCCTTACACCTTCCCATAGGAACGGAAAAAACGGCAGAGCGTGAGTCTCCATACGCCGAAACTCGGCAGAGAGTGTATAGTCGGATCATGGACGACGAACGCTATGACGAGGAGGTCCGCCGTCTCGCCAAAGTGCTCTCGACCGTCGTGCAGGTCGTCGGGCGTACCCGCCAGTCCGTGGAGCAGGAACTCAGCCTGAGCAGCGGCTACCTGAGCAAGATCCTGGGCGGCACGGTCGACCTTCGCGCCCGCCACATCCTCGCGATCTCGGAAGCGGTCGGCATGGACCCGGCGAACTTCTTCGCTCTCGCCTATCCGCGCCAGGAGTTACAGGACAGCGAGACCCGGAGGGTCATCGCGAACGTCCAGGCGGCTTTGGGCCAGCAACCGACCGCCATGTTCGCGTCGAGTGCCGACTTCGACGAGGCGGTGCGGCAGGCCCTGGCCCGCATCCTCGGCTTCCGGCTCGACGAACCGGAGCCGAAGTAGCCCTAGATCACCTCGAAGCGGAGCTGCGGCTCGCGCTCCAGGCGGTTCAAGAAGCTGCGCACGTGCCCGACGAGATGCGGGGTGATCCGTTCCCGCTCGCAGGCCCAAACGAGGTATTCGAGCGCCCTCTGCCCTTCCCGCTGGATGCCGAGATTCTGGAAGGCCTGGACCATGTCCGCCGCGAGTTCCCGGATCTCAGGCTTCCTCCCGCGATAGAGCCAGATCCCCGCGAGATCGAGGCCGACCAAGGCCGCCTTGTAGCCCTGCTCGTGCGTGAGGAAACCCGCGCGTGCTTCCATGAAAGCCGACTCCGCCCGGTCGTGCTTCCCGAGACCCACGAGGATCTGTCCTTCCATCCATCGCAGAGAAAGGAGGTTCAGCGGCGCTCCGGCGAGCGCCTGCCGGAGTCCGCTCCCCATGAGCAGCGCGGCGGCCTCCCGGAACTGGCCGCATTGGACCATGACCCACAGAATGTTTTCTGTAGTCGAGGTCACGAGCTGCGGATCGCGGTCAGGGTCGAGAAGCATGAACCCCTCGCGCAGCACGCTGAGCGCCCCCTGCGGGTCGCCCTCATAGTTCATGTAGATGCCCCGCTTTACCAGTGCGCGCCCCGTGAGATGGTCGTCCCCAACTCTTTGGTAGAGCTGGGAGGCCATATCCAGGAGGTCGCACGCATCGGGGATCTTGCGTTGATCGTTCAAGAGCGACGCCTGGAGATCCACCACCCGGGCGAGGAGGAGCATGTTGCCGGTCCCTTCCTCGAAGCGCCGGGTGGCGGTACCGAGCGCCCCAGCCGCTTGCTTCAGGTCGTCGTTCACGCGATGGGCGTTCCCGAGCTCCGCCCAGGCCCGAGCCTGGTAATCGGCGACAACCAGAGGGTCGTGGGCCGCCTGGTGCTTCAGATTGTCGGCCGCGAGTTGCGCGAGGATGGCGAGCCGGCGCATCTCCTGCGGGTCCCGGTAGCGCTCCTCGAAGCTCAGCTGGATGAGGATCTCGATGAAAGGTCCGCCCCAGTATTCCGCGGCCTCCTCCTCCGTGAACACCATGACGTCGTTCGAGTTTTTTCGCAGGATGTCCAACCCGCGGGCCACGAGCTCCCGGTCGGCACTCCGGGCCTCGGGCTTCCGGCTCATCGCCGCCGCGAAGGCGCGGGCGATCGGCGCCTCGTATTCCCGCCCCTCAGAGGAAGAGGCCTCGTCCTCCGGTACCGCCTCCGGCGTTGCCATGAGAAGGAGAAGCGGCCGGAGCCGCTCCTCGCAAGCTTCACAGCCCCTGAGGAGGTGCCGGAGCGCCCCCTTCATCTCCGCCTGGGGAAACGTTTCCTGAAGGAAGCGCCCCACATCGCCCACGCTCAGGTGATCGCTCAAACCGGCTCCCTCTCAGAAGGCAAGAGTTAACGCAAGCACCCGGCCATTGTCGCACAAAAGGATGCGAAGATGCCCCCTCGCGATAACCTGAGGCGGGCCATCGAGGGGGCGTGAGAGTCCGCACGCGGGGTCAGGGTCGGCGTAGCGAAGCCGCGCACCGGCCGTCGGGGTCAATGCAGCCACCCTTGTCGGTATCGGCCTGAGGCGCCGATACGGCGCTCGTGCATTTCCCGTCCGGATCAATACAGCCGCCCTGCTCGGCCCAGAGCGACTGGACCCACTGCCATGCGCGGGCTCCGAAGGAACCCTCGTGGGCCACGGTCGCCGCTGGCTTGGGGCGGGAGCCTCCTGCCGCGAGGACCGGGGCGCTTGCCATGAGGACCAGGGAGAGAGCGAGCATCATCGTCTGCTGCATGCCTTTTCGAAACATTGGTCTTGCCTCCGTTTTCCCCGAGAGCGCCCAGCCCGGCCGGAAGTGGCCGCACGGCGTCCGAGGGCCTGCGTCAACGCTTCTCAGTCCCGATTGTTGCCCGAATGCGCTCCATTTTGTTGCTCATCCGAGCGATTCCCACGATTCCGCGGCTCTGGGCGGCCGAAGCATCAAGCCGGGCACCTGTCTTGTAAAAAAAGAATATAGGGACCGAGAAGGGTAACTTCAACGGTTGCGTCGATGGGCGACGGAAATCTTCCGCCCGGAGCGATTCTGCTGTCCATGCCGGCAACTCGGGACCAAATGAACGACTCTCGGCGGATTAGTCTTGACAGGCGGCTGGCATCTGGCTAAAAATTCCGACTCGTCGGAGGTCAAAGCAGAATGCCACCCAAAGGAACCCTGAAGCTTTCGCCCGAAGAGCGGCGGGCGATCGGTACCCGAATCGCGGAACGCCGAAGGGCGAAGCAGTGGAGCCAGCGTGAATGCGGCCGCCGCACCGGCATCACGTTCACGCGGCTTTCGAAGCTCGAAACCGGACAGGCAACACCGAGTCTCGCGGAACTCGTCCTCCTCGCCACTACGCTCGACACTGGCCTGGATGAGCTCGTCCGGGGAGTCCTCGCGTCCGCTTCGAGCGCGGAGCGCTACCTTCTTCCGCCGCTTCAGGAACTCGAAGACTTCGCCTCCCCCGAGGAGTGCGCGATTCTCGGGAAGCTCCTGCGGGTGCTTCTCGCGGGCTTCAAAGCAACCCGGACGGGCGGAACACCGCAACCTCACGGTGCGCGGGGCAGCTCGCACGTCGAGGCCGGCCGGTGAAGAGTCATCTCTCACTCCTGGGGATCGAATCGGTTCTCGAGAGAATGCCCGATGGCACCTCGGCCGCTACCTCGATCGATATTACAAAACAGGCATCCCTTTGGCGTCTAAAGCGGATGGTCGCGAGGCTTGGCGAAAAGGAGTCATGGTCGGACATCACCTCCACGCTTCTCAAGGTCGGACGCCTGACTGCGGAGACCGACCCCGGGCAGGCGCGAAACCTCGCCCGAGTGGCGGTCTTCGCCGCGGGCAAGATGGATCACGACGAGGTCGGCCGGCGCAGCTTTCTTGTCCAAGCGGAGTGCCTCGTGGGCGATGTCGCCCGCCGGCTCAAGGCGTGGCGTACTGCTGAGCGTTCCTTCGAAAGAGCTGGGCGGCATCTCGCGGCCGGGTGCGAGGTCCGGGAGCGGGCCTACTTTCTCTTTACCCTCGCTGCGCTCCGCGAAGACCAAGAGCGCGACGAGGAAGCGCTCGCGCTGCGCGCACGGGCCGCCGGGCTCTACGGAGCCCTGGGGGAGATCGACTCGGCGGCGGCGGCGCTCTCCGCCAAAGCAGCGCTTGAGATGAGCCGCTCCGAGAGCGACGAGGCCCTTTCGACTCTCGCGGAGATCCTGGCCTTGATCGACCACGGACTCTCCGGCCATCTCGCCGTTGGCGCCGCGGTTTCCTTCGCGGCCCTCAAAAGCAGCCCGGTCTCCCTTCCGGAAACCATCGCCATCTTGGAACGGGTCCGGGCGCGCTACCCGGATCGCGCGGAGTCGGAAGAAATGGCGGCCCTCTACCTCCTCGAAGGCAGACTCCTCACCTTCGGCACCCGCCCCGACCTCGCCGAAGCGGCACTTCAAAGGGCATTTCGCGGGTTTTGGAAGCTCGGGCTCTTCCATGATGCGGCCGTCGCAAGCCTCGGCCTCGCCGTCCTCTTCCTCTACTCGAAGCGCGGCGAGGAACTGCGCGCGTCGGTCGAAGACACCGTAGGCACGCTGCTCCTTGGCGCGGATCTACCGCCCGGCGTCCGGGAGGCGCTCACCGCATTTCGCGAAGCGGTGCGAGCGGGACAGGCGACCATGACGCTCACCCATGCCGTGATGAGTTACGTCGAAAGGTCGGAAGGAAGTCCGAATCTGAAGTTCATACCGCCGGTCCCGAGATCCGGCAAGTGGAGGTAGAGGCCATGGAGAAGGACGCTCCGGTTCTCCCAGATGTGCCCGTGTCAGAGGTATACAGGGAAACATTCCTCTTCTTCCTGCCTCCGGACGAAGCCGCCGCATTCCGGGCGTACGGAGCCGCCGTCGAGAACCGCCTCCTCGACCGCCCCGCCTACGAGATGCCGAGACTCTCGTATACCGAAGCGGAGATGCAAGGCGCCCTCGTGGACCTCCGTTTCCTTGCCGGGTTCCTCGGTGCTGTCGGCAAAGAGCGGGAGGCAAGCGAGCTGCCAGAGCGGGACTGGCTCCTTGCGAGCCTTGCCGCAGAGCTGGCGGGAGAGCTCGCAGCCATCGCCGCGCGGTTCAACCGGGAGTTCGCGCGGCTCTCAGGTCGCAAGAGCGGCGTAGGCTTGGGCGATGTCGAATGACGATCTTGCGGCATCCCTCAGTATCCTTCGCACGATCCGCCGCTGGAGCCAGAGCAAACTTGCCGAAGCGGCAGGGGTCACGAACAGCGCCATCTCGGACTACGAGCGGGGCAAGGTCGATCCCCAGACGCAGACCTTGCAGAAGCTCGTGCGGGCCTTGGGGCTGCCGCTCTCGGCCCTGGACCAGACCCTTGCCTTTATCCAGATCATCCGCGCCCAGATGCTCATGGACACAGACGAGCCCGCCTTGCGCGAGCGTGCGTCTTCGTTCTTCTCCCAGGCTTCAGCCATCTCGCCTCTCGAACGAGAACGGCGGGCCGAGATCGCGGCGATCGCCTCCGAAGGCGGCCGCTTCGCTTCCCGCCTCACCCGTCTCCTCCTCGAACTTATGTCTCGCGGTCGGCACTGAAGGAGGGAAGTTGTTCCAGAACCTCGGCCGGACGATCGCGCACCTTCGCGGACTCAAGCATCTTTCCCAGGCGACGCTCGCGCGACGGGCCGGTATCGGCAAGAGCCAACTCTCGAAATATGAGGGCGGCAAGGAACTTCCGAAGCTCGATTCCCTGGAGAAGGTGCTCGGCGCACTTGAAGTCTCCCCGCACCAGTTCTTCCACCTTTTCTACCTGGTCGACAGTTCCTCGACGATCATCGCGAACGGCTCGGAGGGTTGGTCCGTGAACTCGCTTCTCCGGCCCGCCCTTCTTACCGAGAAGACCGACAAGGCGCTCTCTCAGCTCCTGTCCGATCTCGTCGCTCTCTCCCGATGCGTCTTCGAAGAGCAGGCTCTGCGGCCGACGCATAAACGCTGAGCTGGACCGGCGTCTTTGTTTCTTCTTCTCTTCCCCCTCTCTCACCCTCGTCGCCGCGGCTGTGGGAGCTGTGCGTAATCCTGGGGGAGGAGGGGTGGGCGCCCAGGATTTCCAAGGGGTGTGGGAAGGTCCGGGGTGGACGGGTGGCGGACCGGAGCTTTCCATACCCCGTCAGCTTCCATAGCCGGGGAGGGGGGCTGCCAGTTTCTTTCGGGAGTCTTCCTGCAAAAGAAGAAGCCCCAGCGGTCGCGCCGTGGGGCTTTGGGAGAATCAATATTCGTCAGGGAGGAGGATGCAGGTCGAGGAGCGGTCTGCTTCGGTAATGATCCAGACTTTCGTCCCTGCCTGGAGCGAGTACGCGGAGAAGAGGCGTCCACCCTCCTCGTGCGCCTCGTCGTTTGCCTGGGCATCCTCGGGGTCAAGCTCACCCCAATCCCCGACCGCGTGGCGCATGAGGTACGGGAGATATTCCTCGTCGGCGGTCGCGAAGGCGTCGAGGGCTCCGGGGGTCGCGACCACCCGCCCCAAGGGGAATGTCTTCCGAGGAGGAGTCATGACTCCTCCCCTGCCTCGGAGAGTCGCTCTTCGGCCTCCTCGTCCGCGGTGAGTGCCTGGACCCAGCGCACGGCTGTGTGACGGGCGAGACGGGCGACCGTGCGGTCCGCGAAGCCGTCACCCACGAGGACGAGCTCGTCGAAGAGCCTGAGGACACCTTGAAGCGCTCCCTCCTGCGCCTTCGAGAGCGAGCCGTCGAAGAGGCCGAGGACTGCGGTCTCCCCCGCATCCGCGAGCCGGAGGACGCCTTCGATCTCGGGGACGAGGTAGAGAGGGCCATCGTCCACGAAGTCCGCGAGGCGATGGAGGTTCATGACTTCGAGCGAGGAATGGAAGTTCGGCGGGAAGAGGTACCGCGGGGTCTCGGTCGCCTGAAGGGCAAGGCCGGTATATGCGATGAGTTCGCCCTCGGCATTCCGGATCGGAATCGCAAGCCGTCCTTTGAGGAACCCTTTCGTGCAGTACCCCGCGCCGAAGCGCGTGAGGGTCTCCGCCCGGAGGCCGAGCGGCGCAAGAGCCGCGTGAGAGGGATCGAGGGTTTTGAGGGTGAAGGTGAGGTGCGCGTTCTCGCTCGGCATCGTGTCTTCAGGGGTCTCTAGGGGCGCCTCGGGTGCCGCGGCCTGCGCAGATGCCGGCGCTCCCTCCATAAGGCCGAGCTTGAACCAGCGGTCGAGCATGATGGCCGCCTCGCGGACACTGAGTCTCTCCTTCTTCACCACGAAGTCGAGGATGTTCCCGCCGGCTTTGCAGCCAAAGCAGTACCAAGCGCTTTTCGTGAGATTCACCTGGAACTGACGCGCAGACTTGCCCTCGCAGAAGGGACAGGGACCCGCGAGGTTCTGTCCCTTTTTCGTGAGGCTCTCCTTCAGTCCGTAACGATCGAGCAACGCTTCAAACCTGACTGCCTGTTTCACTGCCGCAAATGACACGAAGCCCTCGGGCATCGCATTCTCCTTTCTTTTGTTCGAGGTTCTGCAAGTCAGGGTAACAGCCGGGAGGGAGACGCAAAAGGCGGCCGTTGTGGCCGCCTTGCGCGAGAGACATCCTTGTGGTCAGGAAAGCTATGCGGTCGCGTGTGTCATCGCGAACGAAAGGGCATTGAAGATCGACATACGCTCGTGCTCTGCTTGCCAGAGCTTGCGGGGTGCCGGCAGCTGGTCAGAGAGCTCCGGAAAGGTCTGAGTAAGGGACTTCGCGACGGAATACTTTGTGGCGCGACCTTCGAGGGACTTGAAGCACGTGAGGACCGCGGTGCGGGCGACGGTATATACCGCGACGCCGCGCTCGCGGGCAAGGCTCACGAAGGCTTCGATCAGCTGACGGACGCGCGGCTGCCTGCGCGAACCGGGGGCCTCCGCGTCTTCGAGGACCACCGCATCAGGCCGGAAGCGGGTGAGGAGCTTCTCGAAGGCAAGGATCGAGTCCATATGCTTGTCGCCGGCAACGCGGGCAAAGCCCCATTCGACAAGCCGGAACGGCAGTTCAAGGACGGCATAGCCAAAACCTTTGGTCTTGGGATCGAGAGAGAAAATTCGGGTCGGGGTGGTGTTTGGCATAGTGGGAAGAAATTGATTGAGACGACGGGGTGAATGATGGAAGGGGTCCTCGGGCCGGCCCGCGTATATGAGAGGAACATTTTGAGGCAGGAAGTTATTTGATAGTCTTTCATTGTGGGTACAGGATACCTGGTGGCGGGCGTGGGCACCAAGACGGCACGGCGGCCCGCCTTCACAAGCTCTGGCGTTTTGTACAGAATGCGTGCGCCGATTGAGGAAACTCGGTCATCCCGACGAAACATGAGTGGAGAGTTTTGACAGATTCTCCTCTTCCTCGTACCATCCAAAGGTCGGACCATTCACCCCCATCCCACGTCTCATCCGAGGGGCGAACCGACGACCGCCTACGTCGCTGCCTGATCGTGGAGTATCGTCGGATGCGTGCCCATCACAGACGACGACATCCGCCGGTTCCAAGACGATCTGGCGCGAAGAGTTTGAAGAAGACATCACCGCAGATGAGGCGCGCGAACACATCGCCCGCCTTGACGCCCTCTATCTCTTGCTTCTCCGCCCTGTCCCCTATCCCCGTGATGCGTCCACGTCGGGGCCAGAAGACACTGAACACCAATGAACTATTTCCTCTACTGCCGGAAGTCAAGCGAAGCCGAGGATCGCCAAATCCTCTCGATCGATTCCCAGCGCGCCGAGATGGAACGCCATGCGGCGACCTGGGGCCTCACGATCGTCCGGGTCTTCGAAGAGGCCCAGAGCGCCAAGGCGCCGGGCCGTCCCGTCTTCGAGGAGATGCTTCGCCGCGGTCGAAAAGGGCGAAGCCGAAGGCATCATCGCCTGGCACCCGGACCGCCTCGCCCGGAACTCCGTCGACGGCGGCCGGATCATCTACCTCCTCGACAAGGGCCAGCTCAAGGATCTCCGCTTCGCGAACGTTCACCTTCGAGAACAACTCGCAGGGCAAGTTCATGCTCTCGATCATCTTCGGGTACTCCAAATACTACGTGGACTCGCTCTCCGAGAACGTGCGCCGCGGGCATGCGCGCGAAGGTCGAGCAGGGCTGGCTGCCGAACTTCGCGCCCGCCGGCTACCTGAACGACCGCGAGTCCGGGCAGATCCTCCCCGACCCGGAGCGCTTCCACCTGATCCAGCGAATGTGGCGCCTCATCCTCACGGAGCAGACGAACCCCCGCCGCATCTGGGAGATGGCTCTGAAGGAGTGGGGACTCACGACGCGGGCACGGAAGCGGATCGGCGGCGCCCCGTTCACAAAGAGCGCGATCTACAAGATCCTCAAAAACCCCTTCTACGCAGGGATCATCGAATGGGAGGGCAAGACCTTCCCAGGCAAGCACGAGGCGATGGTCACCCTCACCGAGTTCGATCGGGTCCAGGAACTCCTCGGGCGTCCGGGGAGACCGCGGCGGAAGACCCATGACTTCCCGTACATCGGCCTTATCCGGTGCGACGAGTGCGGGTTCGCCGTCACCGCGGAGCACAAAACGAACCGCTTCGGTTCCCACTACACCTACTACCACTGCTCCTGGCGCCGTCTCGACTACAACTGCACCCAGCGCTCGGTCTCCGAGAAGCGTCTTGAAGAACAAATGGCGAAGTTTGTCGAAGAGACCTCGCTCCCCGAGAAGTTCCACGCCTTTCAGATGGAGCGCGCTGAGCGGCTCCGAGCCCATGACCAGGATCTTATATTGAAACAAAAGCAAGCGCTTGCAAAGCAGGCCGCCGCACTCGACCGGCAGCTCGTGAACCTGAAGAAGCTCCGCATCCGGGATCTCCTCGGCGATGACGAATTCCTAAAGGACCGCCAGGAACTCACCCGCGACCGGCTCCGCGTGGCTCAAGAAATCGGGAAGCTTGCAGAGATTGACGAACGGTTCGAACCCGCCGGCCTTCTCGTTCAGTTCAACAAAGAAGCGGCTTCGCGGTTCACGGCCGGCACTCCGGACCAAAAACGTCTCATCCTCCAAATCCTCGGTTCGAACCCAAGGCTCCGAGACCGGGAACTCAAGATTGACGCGGCGAAACCGTTCCGTCGATGGTCAACTGCGCCAACGAGTGGCGAGCTGCGGGCCTTTCTCCACGACGTTCGAACCTTTTTGACTGATGCAGAGTCAGGAGAAAAGCTAGGAAAGATAAGGCAATTGATGGAGGGTGGTCATGCGAGGCCAGGAGATGGATAAGAATAAAAGGCGGCATAGCTGCTGTTGCCCTTTGCACTGCATACCGTTTCTGCCAGCCTGTGAAGATGGATATCACCCAAGAAGACGTGGAGAGATTTCAAGAAATCTGGAGGGAGGAATTCAAGGAGGAGATCGACAAAGATAAGGCGAGGGAGTCGATCGGGAAGCTGGATACGCTGTATGCGATTCTTTTGAGGCCAGAATCACTCATGGATCGAGAGGCAAGGCCTCTTTGAGGTCAGTAATGCCCCGATCCGCCTAGCGCTCCGCTAGAGTTACGGCGCGGCTGATCCCGATGTATTCAAGGCTGAGGCAATGGCGAATTGGAAGAGAAGAGTTGGCGGTACAACAGCTCAAAGAATTGGACCGAGAGCCTGATGGAGGTAGTGATCTCCTCTTCGCTCACAGTGATTTCTTTCGCTTCTTGCTCGAAACTTCGTGCGCGCTCCAGATACTTCCGATCGACGACTCCCAGGTTATGCGTGATGGGGTGTCGCTTGGCAAATACCTCACGAAGCACCTCAATATCAGTAACGGCCGCACCACCAAAACCCTGAATGCCGAATTCCTCGAAGAAGAAGCGGTTGGCAACGTCGACATTCTGCAGACCGCTGCCAAGCTTCTTGAAACGCTTCTCTGTCTCCTCGACGGCCATGCCGCGACCGTGCAGAGCTCTCTTCGCAAGGGTCCGAAGCACCGCCTCAAAGAGGGATACGACGTCTTCAAGGGCATTCTCGATGTCTCTCGCCGCCACCCGAGGGCCAAGAATTTCCCTGCGACGCGGAACGTCGACGATCATCCTCTCCAAGACTGCGAACTCGGCACGTACATGGGAAAGGAAGATGTCCTGGCCGCAATCCGCGCACCAGGTCGCCAGACCGAACACGGACTGATCCAAACCGCAGTGCGGGCAGACCACATCGCGCCGGATCGACTCCTCGATCGGCCTGCGTGGTGTCGGCTTGGAACCCGGCTTGAGCTGCATCTCGATGGAGAGCAATCCACCGCCCAACTTCCGGCGGCCCGAGCCATCGAGTTGTAGGGAGTTAATGAGGAGGCGCTCGATACCTTCATGGGCCTCCCGGATCATGACTTCCTTCGCAAAGCGTATCTGCTCTGGTGTGGCGAAGTCTCCCGGGGAAGCACCTCTTCGGCAGTAAGGGCAGAACGCTTCTACTTGACCACCCGTGATACCGGTGCCTGCCCTCACCTTGAAATACCCGGGCGAACACTGGTCATCCGGGCACGCACGGGCCATGAGGCCATCTTCGTCAGGGCTCAGGGGAATCGTAAACTCGTGCTTATCGGGTTCGGTTTGGCGAATCTTGTATGGCCCGCCTTCACGAAAGATGGAATCGCTCATTATGTTGAATCGCCTCAGGTTGGGGGCGAATGCCTTTGATTATTAATAGTGCCTAGCGGCCGGCTGTCCTTGCTGCCGCCTCAATCCAGGCTCCCATATTCTGGTAGCCGTTATCGAGCACCCAGTCATAGACCGGGTAGTGCCCCGCAAGTGACTGCCCCGACTGGGTGAAGACCTTCGAGAATGGGTTCTCTCCCTGGTAGCAGGTATGTCCGTCAAGATCCTTGCAGTTATGAATATAGATCCCAAGCAGGCCATTGCCTTTGTTGTGACTCTGGATAATCTCGTAAATGACCCACGGACGCTGAGCTGTTTCGGCTCCAATAAGGACTACGGTAACCGATGTGCCGCTGAGCTGGGCGTCAATCCAGCGCTTGACCGCGGCATCGCCTTGACGCTTGATGGATTCCCAATCAGCCGCGTCAACGAAACCTGCGTCCTGCTGATTCGGCTTCGTCACCCAACTGTTGCGGATTTGCCCAATCCGCCTTATATCACCTTGATGATGGAAGCTAAAGAAGACTTTCCGTGCCATGTTTTTATCCTTTAAACGTAGTGATGCACCAAGAGGAGGACTGCTACGAGCCCACCATAGAACACCAAAAGGGTTTTTGATACAGCAGAGCGCAACCAATCGGCTCGACGGGCAAACTGCGCGGCATCCATGTCGAAGTCGGCTTTTGACTTTCTCCTGACATCATCATAAAGCCTTATAAACATTCGCTCACGGGAGAGATAATAGCTGTCGAGCAGCCAGAACAACCCGACGACAAACAGAGCTACGGAGATATATTTCCGGTCGATTTCTTTGAAGCTCAAGGCGAGGAGAGCGCCGGTAAGCGTGACCGCCCAGCCCTTGAGCAAAAATGAGTTGCCGGCCATACGATTGACAGTCGCTTGGATGAATTCGAGGTGCTTGAGTTTCTCTTCCATGGGGGTAGGTGTTCTTTCGGGTAATACGAGTGCGCTAGGCTACGGGAAGCCCTTGCCAAGCGACTCCGTTGGTTAGACTAGTAAGCACGGCAAAGGATCGGCCTGTTGTGGCCGCAGCATTTGCTGCTGCCGTACGGGCGCCGTCCAGGGTCCAGTCCGCAACAGCGCAATATTCCGCCCAGGGAAGATGGTATATCGGGCCATCACCGCTCGCGATGGTCCGAAAATAGCCTACTCGTGCCATGGCTGCATGGAGGTTATCGTAGTCCGCCTCGCTTGCGTAGTGAAGCTCGATTCGTGTGATGAATGTGTTCATGGCGTTAGTGCTTTCCGTCCTTAGGCGGATTCGGATCGTTACCGTAGGAGTCCTTGTCGACGATCCTGTTATCGCGGCCGTGGATCACTAGTTCCGAATGGTTGGCCTTGGCGAGTGGCCGGGCTGCATCGAGCGCGGCGCCCTGGGTGCGGTGACGACTGGAGGCCCGGGAATCGCCTTCCCCGATTACCGCCCAGCTACCCCCCTTCCGATGCGTGACGTGAATGTTCTTACCCATGATCGTCTCCTTTGTCGTTGAGAATTTGTGCGCCTTTCTTTATGACCTTCGTCACGACGCCCTGGATCGAAAAGCCGGGGCCGACGAGGATCGGGCGGTAGTGGGACTGGGAAGATTCCGGCTTCAAGACCCAATAGTCCGGGAGGCGAGCCAGCTTCTTCACGGTCGCCTCGCCATCCACATGGGCGACGACGATTGCTCCGGGATCGGCTACGGTCTGTTGGCGTACTAGGACAAGATCCCCGTCCTCGATCCGCTCCCCGGCAACTACGGCCCGGTCCATAGATTGGCCGTGGACACGGAGGAGGAAGAACTGGCCCGACTTCGGGGAGAGGTCCTCTACGGGAAGTTGGAGCCAGCCGTCGTAGCGCTGTTCGGCGAGGTCGAGTCCGCCGGCGGTAACGCGACCCAGGACCGGTACCGGGCGGGTCTCTGGCCCGCCAGAGGGCCGGCGGAGCACCTGGATGCCCCGAGCGCCGGGAGCGCGGCGGATGAAGCCGCCGTCTTCGAGCTCCTGGAGGTAGCGGAGGACGGTGCGGCTCGAACCAACGCCGAGGGCCTGGCGGAACTCCTCGATGGTCGGCGCTCTGCCATGCTGGATCGCATAGCGCTCCAGGGCGGCGAGGATCTGTTCGGGTTGGTAGGTTCGTTGTCTGCCCATACGATTAGCCATATGACCATGGATTTGTACCACAGGCATGGTCTATTCTAGAGCACACTTCTCCCCTCGTCAAGAGACGGGAGCCGTTGTCTGTCTTGGCTGAACCGAGGATCACCTCTCCTCAAAGCATGGAAGGAGAGTCAGAGGAAGACGGTTCTAGCTGCCGCCTTGACAGCGGGCCTTTCTCCACGAAGTTCGAACCTTTTTGGCTGATACGGAGTCAGAAGAAAAGCTAGGAAAGATACGGCAATTGATGGAGGGTAGTCAAAGGAGACCAGGAAGTCGGAATCAGGGCAAGGCGGCGTGAGCTGCTAGAAGAGCGCCTTGAACTCGTCCTCTGTCATCCCGCTCTGGCGGATGATGGCTCGCACGGTGCCGCGGGGCAGGTCGCCATGGTGCATGGGAACCACGGTGCGGAGCTTCCGCTCGGGATGGACGAGGAGGAGGTGGCTCGTGCGGTGCTGGCGGTGTTCGATGAAGCCAGCTTGCTTCAGCGCCTTGACTATTTGCTTCGCGGTGAGGCTCCTGAGGTGCTCCATGCTGCCGGGGCTTGGATTTGGACAAAAGCATCGGCAGAGAGGGTGTCCTCGGGGATGGGCAGGCCGTCGTCGGCCAGGGAAGATAGGTAGAGCTCGATGGCTTCGTGGGCCATCTGGACAGAGTGCTCGTAGTCGCGGCCCCAGGTAACGCAACCCTGGAGGGCGGGAACGGTCACGGTATATCCCCCTTCGGGCTCGGGGGTAAGATGGATACGATAGGTGAGGGTGTTCATTGCATTCTTATTCTACCCTTCGGAGATGAAGGGTCAAGGAAGAGACGACTCTTGACGGTTTCGATAGCTTCAGCCGTTCAAAGCGAGGTACCTGCTCGCACCGCGCCATCAGGCTCGCGGGTACTCTTCAAGGGTCGAAGCCTATCGTGCGCCTGAGACTCGCCGCCCCATCTTCCCTAACAGGCTGCTGAAGACTCAGTGCATCTCCATTACTCGATGCCAGATTGTCTCCCCAAGCACCTGCTTGTCGGACTGGCCCGACTCGGACGTGAATGCGAGTTTTCAGCAGCCTGCGACACCAAGTGTCCGGCGTCGAAAAAAGTAACAACTTATACTCACCGGCGACGCTGGCTTGGCCACCGATTATCAACCTGGCTCGCCAAGAAAGAATATCTTCGCCACCTCGCCCAAAGTCTGGTTGCACCTCCATGCATCACTAACTGGCGATGCCCCGGTTTCGAGTCGGCTTCCCGGTGCCAATCTCATTGGAACACCACCATAGTCGCTATGAACCTTGTCGAGGCCGAGCTTGTAGATCCCGATGTTGTTAATCGCAGCACCTACGAAGTTCGCATATACACCTGGTCGAGTGTTCGTCGTCACCTCTGATAGAGGTCGAGGTTCAGAAGCGCCTCTTGCCATATCAGGAGATGAGATCCTCCCTAAAAGCACCAAAGCCGAACGATATTGTCTTACAAAGATGGATTCTGAAGCAAGTTGCACATTCGGACCTATCAAATTCGTACCTGGATGAACAGCCTTAGAGCCAAAGTCTCCGAACGCTTCATAGGCATCAAGGTTAGCCCGAAACTTTTCGAACCGGCTGGCACTGATTAGTTCAAGCATAGATGTAAGAGCGCTGGTAACGTCCTTGGTCGTCATCTTACCGCTAATGGAAGCACGCAGGGGGCTTTCATTTTTGACCAACTTACTTCCTTTCACGCCAACAGGCGGTGGAAGCACCCCAAGAGGAGAGCCGAGGTCAACCAGCGACGGATTAAGATCAGTAATGCTAGCCCCAATCGGGGAAAAGATCGGTTCTGGCTTGGTCGTGGAGCTGGCTAGCCTAAGCTCAAACCCAACCTCATAGGACATCTTGGATTCGAGCGGAGAGACTGTGGCTCGTACTACCGAACCGTATGAAGGGCTCAGTGGATCAAGGTCTCGCAGTCGCACGTCCCAGCTTCCATCGATGGTCCCCTCTGGATTAAATTCCTCACGACCTTCGAGGCAGATTGGGATAGAACTCTTATTGGTATTCTCGTCTCCCAAAGCAAAGAGATAGCGGAACACTTGGTTGCTGCGAGGCTGTAGGTGATCCTTTGCACAGATATGCTCCACTCTGCTACCAGATAGTGTCACACCGTACCCGCCAACGGGTTGGCTGGAACGATAGACTTCGATTCGATAGTAAGGATCTCCCCTCCTGAGATCAGTTACGTCTAGCTGAGATACGTTGCCATCGTTGCAGACGCTAATACCGACTTGACCAAGTCCCATAGTGTCCTCCTTCGCCTAAGCGTTTCTCTGGCAAGGCACGATTGCCAGCCATACGTCATCACATCATTGCAACAAGTGCAACTCTAACATTCCAATATGAGCATGTGTGCCTGTCGGTTACGCCTGGCAGATTGTCTGACGTATTGAAATAAGAGGACTATGCTCCAACAAGAAAACATAGTGTTAGCATCGCTTGTTAGTTACCTGCTAAGGCGAAAAATCGCGGATCGAAACTGCGAGGTGAGATGGAAGTGGCTCAGGAATAAGGCGCATCTCCTCACCCCGTCCATTCACCCACTCGTGCGCCAGGAGGTCCCCGCGGCCAAGTCTTTCCTCGTCTGTGAAGAGAAAGAGGCGCGAGCCGACGCCGAGTGACCGGCACGCCTCGACCAGGTGCCCCACCCGCTCCTTCGTCGTCGTGACTGTCAAGATCCGGAAGTTCGGGATACCGAGGTGCGTCTTGTGGAGCCCTTGCCGCCAGGTCTCCCGGTACGCGAGGAGCTTGCGGAGGAAAGAAGTCTGCTCAAGCCCCCTCCGCGCTACCGGCATCGTACCCCGGTCCGCTTCGAGGAAGAAGAATGCCCGATTCCTGTTCTCCGGCTGCCCATCGAATCGTAGCCCGAAGACCCGATCCGGCTCCACGCCCAAGCGGTGGGTCTTTTCGTCCCTACGCACATCGACCTGCCAGCGGAAGAGAAGCTGAAGACGTTGGGTCGTTTCCGGCACCCCGGCGAGCACTTCCTCGGCCTGGATTATCCGCACCCCCTCGCGCCTCCTGCAAGCTACCTCAAGGGCCACCATGACCTGGGCGACCGCGAGCGTGTGATGGAGGAAGACGCGGGAGAGGTTCCGGTTCTTCGTGTCCCAGCGGACGCCGCCCCGGCTCACCCGGGCCTCGGGCGCGAGAATCTCCGCGCCCCGGTTTCCGAGCGCATAGACCATGGGCTCCGAGCCCCGGGCATACCAGTCTAGCTGCATCGGCGGGCGATCGAGGTAGCCATGGTGAAAGAGGAGCTGCAAGCGGCGGAGCGTCGTTTGAGGACTCCCTCCCGCAAGAGCGACGAGATGCGTGGAGCGCAGAAGCCGATGCCGGTAGACGGCGCGAAGGATATCGATGTCGCGGAGCGTAAGGACGATGCCGCGCACCGGAGCGCGCTTGAAGCGCGGCTGGCGATTCTGGAGGTGAGCCATCGGATGAGCGTACGCGCCACCCGACACTCCAGAAAGGCGGCGGCGTCAGCCGCCCATCCATCTCATGATCCTCCCTTCCACCTCCTCCCTCGGCCGGCCATACCGCTCCCTTGATTGCCGCATCACGGCCTCCTGCCGTCCCGTACTCATACCCCGGACGGGCGCGAGTGTCGTTCCCCGGAACGGCTCCATCGCCCGGCCATGTTCGAGGATCCGCGCATAGATCTCGTGCTTCCCCAAGGAGACAAGGTTCCCCATCTTCACGTCGCCGCCGAGCTCGTCTTCCAAGAGGCGGGCGTCGGACTGCCCCACCCGGAAGGCGATGAGGTTGCCGACATTGCCGAATACGCTTTGCCGGATCTCGTCGGTCAGCTGATCCAGGTACTGGTGGGCGAGGACGAGGGCAAGGCCGTATTTCCGGGCCTCCGCAAGGATCGAGGTCAGGGCCTCGGTCGCGAAGCTTTGGAACTCGTCTATATATAGATAGAAGGGGGTGCGGGGTGCCGCTGTCGGATTTGCCCGTTGCATTGCCGCCCATTGAAACTGCGAGAGAAGAAGGGCTCCGAGGAGCCGCGAATGGTCTTCGCCCACGACCCCTTTCGCGAGATCGGCAATCATGATCCGGCTATGGTCCATGAGGAAGCCCGCGTCGAAGCGGTTCCTCGCCTGGCCGAAGACGTTCCGGATCGGCGCATTCGCGAGGAGCCGCCCGATCTTGTTTTGGATCGGGGCGATGGCTTCGAGGCGGAAGCGGCGCTCGTAGCGCGCGTATTCCTCCCTCCAAAAAGCGCGGACGACTGGGTCCTTGATCCTGGCCGTTACGCGCTCCCGGAAGGCGTCGTCCGCGAGAAGCCGGGGCAGGGCGAGGATCGTGAGCCCGCCGTGGTCCATGAGTGCCGCGAGGGCATGCCCCAGGATGTATTCCATCCGGGGTCCCCAGCTTCCGCCCCAGATCCCGCGGAATGCGGAGAGCACGCCGGCTACGACGAGGTGCTCGTGGTCCCGCGGCACCTTGGGCAAGAGGTTCAGGCCCACGGGATGCGCGAGATCGCCCGGATTGAAGTACAAGACCTCGTTCGTCCGCGAGCGGGGTACGAAGTCCAGGATCTCCCGGGCGAGGTCGCCGTGCGGATCGAGGAGTCCCACTCCGCGCCCGGCATAGAGGTCCTGGAGGATGAGGTTCCGGAGAAGCGTGCTCTTGCCGAGGCCGGTTTTCCCCACGATATACAAGTGCTGCGCCCGGTCCTCGGGCGCGAGGAGAACGAGCTTCTCCTCGGGAGAGACCCAGTACGTGCGGGTGCCGAGCGCAATGGGAGTGTGGTCCATGTGAGTGGTAGTTGCGCCCTGCCTCTCTTCCCCTCCCCGTGGGGAGCCAGTCCTCCCCAAGCGGGGAGGAACCGCAGAGGCCCCTGTCCTGGCGGCCGGCGGTTACGCCCGCATCAAGGAGTTGGTGACCGAGCGGGCGCGGTAAGAGAGGTGGGCGCGGGAGAGTGTGGCGCGTTTTGACCTCACGGCAAAGGCGGAGAAGTTCGACGCCGTGGCAGTAGTGGCGCCTGCGGCGCCGACCCTTCGTTTGCCAGTCCCCACCGCTGTTGGGCAGGCCGAATTTCGGCCGGTGGGCCCGACTCGCGCGCTTTGGTCGAAGGGTCCTGCGATAGCGGAAAGACCCGAGACCCGTTAGCCGTCAGGAAAACGCGCGAGTCGGGCGCAGCCCGGCAGCGGTGGGGAGCCAGTTTATGAAGCCCCGTATGGGGATTCGGCCGTCCGCCTTTGGCGGAGCCCCTACATACCTTGTATGTACCAGGGTATGTACTTGCGTGAGTGCCGTTTCCTTGAAGGATCACAACAAAGACTTGCATTTTTGTCTTGCTACTTAGCGTTCTTCCGCCTTGGGTTTTTTATGTGAGGAGTCAATGTGCGGATGTAGTCCTCGACATTAGCGGCGTTTTCCTTGAGCTTGATGGGTGGTGCAATGGGTGCCTCGCTCACCCACTTACTGAATTCCGGTATAGAAAGGTCCACCATGGCGCGGAAGGAATCCCGGTACTCACGGTAGGCGGGCAGGCTTAGCCGGTAAAAAATTACAAAAGCTGCAATCCCGAAGAGTGCGATCTGAAAGGCAAGCTTCGCACTCTCCGCCGGAATGAGCCACACATGCTCTAAGCAGCGGCCCCTAATCACATTGAATAGGAGAACCAAGAAGGCAACGATAGCGATACCAGCGCCCGCAGCGGAGCTCAAGAGTATTGATTCAGCGATGCTAGATTTCTCATCAACTTCAGCCCGGCTTTCCTCAGAAGCCAAGAAAATCAGATGGTTCCAGAAAAAAATTGTATCAATTCCGTAGATATTTTTAGGATATAGCTCATAGCTTGCGATGAGATTTCCAAGCCGAGTTGGCCTCTCCGCCTCAAAAATATAGGTGTCGCCATCGGCTCGGTAGGGAAAATCAGCGAGATAGCTCTGAATGCGTTCTACCTCGGGACTTTTTTGCTTGCCTTGGTTGTATAGTTCGCGCATTCTCTCCTGACGCAACCTTACTTGCCGAGAGTTCCAAGCCTTAGCTGGAAGAGTAAGCCAAGATAGACGAAAGCCTTCGTAAACATAGAAAATAGGCCTCGCTGCGCTTGAGATAAGGAAACCAAACAGGATTACCTCGATCAGGAAAACGACATTCTGATCAAGGTCTATAGGCTTAGTGAACGCAGCGACAATAGCGAGAGGCTTGTAGGAGTGAAGACCAACGGCAGCTACTAGGCCAGGCAAGAACATACGCCGCAGTTGCGCACCGCTGAATCCGGCGGAGGTACTAACTCCTTCACTTTCGGCCACGGGTTCCCCCCGAAGACCCGGACGTCTTTTTTCCTCTCGTAGGAGTAGATCCTCCAGAAGGCACTGGCCCCTTAGCTCCTGGAGGTTTGGAAGGAGGTTCCGAAGGTCGCTTCGGGCCTGCGGCAGCTATAGCGGGAGCCCTTAGGGTCTGTCTCTCCCCTAGAGCCTTCGAAACAGGCTTTCTGGTTCGAGCCGGTACTACGATTTTTTCCACATCGCTTTTGGAAGGAACTGGTGATCGCTTCTCGGTCGTTCTCTTTCTTTTCAATTTTTTTCTAATAGTGCTTAGGTGATCGCGTCGCTTAGGCGAAGTAGTGTCCGGCGACACTTCCGAGTCGCTAGCCATTAAGTATGCTGAAGGGCTATCACGGGAATTCCCGTTGCCTTTGAGATCTCGCTGGGACTCCGAAATTTGAGGAGTCCGTACGGGTCGCTCTCCACCTTGCGAAAGAATTTCTCCAAGTTCTTGTGCACTTTACGCAAATGAGACAAGAGGGCTAGGAACTCGTCCGCGCTAATGGTGCCGGACTGAGTCTGGCCAACTGCTAACTGCGGTCTTCCATCTTCAGGCATGGTCAAATCCTTTCGACGCTTCGTCGAAATCATAATAATTCCTGCGGGAATGCGCAACCATATACGCCCTCTCCAACATGAGGATATTTACATTACGCACAAGGCAGCCCTCTGCACCGCCTTTTGTCGCTCCTTCTCCCCCGTACTCTGAGATCCGGTCCTTCAAAACCCATTTCAGAGAAAGGAAGAGTGCGATGCAGATAGTGATACCCCGGTTCCGGGTGGGATGGCTCGTCATGACACCCGCCGCGCTTTTGGCGCTCCTTGAGGCAGAAGAAGATCCAAAGACCTTCGTCGCCCGCCACCTCGCAGGCGATTGGGGCGATGTCGGCCCCGAGGAGTGGGCGAGGAATGAGTACGCCGCGACCCACGGCGAGCGGATCGTCTCGGTCTTCCACACCCGCCACGGCCGTGAGCTCTCCCTCGTGACTGAGGGCAACCGGTACGCCACAACGATGCTCATGCCCGAGCCTGAACCTCTGGAGCGAAAGGAGAACCCATGAAGCCTGCGACCCGCGAAGAAGCGAACCACGAAGCCTCGAAGCTCGACAGTCTCGCGGAGACCTGCGGCCTCTCGGTCACCTCGTTCATCGAGGAGTATGCCCTCGAAGACGTAGTACCCGGGATCTGCATGAACCCGCACTGCGACTTCACGGCCGAGTACGAGCCCGACCAGCGCGAGGGCTGGTGCGAGGAGTGCGGGACCGGAAGCGTCCGGAGCGGCATCTCCCTTGCCGGCCTCATCTAGGCCCCACCCTCTCCCCCACTTCCAACCCAAGAGACAAAAGGAGGTCCGCCTATGGCGACCATAGAAGCTCGTGCCGTGGCCCGCGAGAGGGTCACCGCTATCGCCCATGACATCCTCGCCGCCTTCGAGTCCGGGGAGCTGCCCCAGGCACTCGCAAAGCTCTTCATCCACCGGAAGATCGAAGTGCCCTCGAAGCACTGGACCTGGACGAATCGCTTGATCGGCATCCGGAAGGGCCACATCTATGCCGCCGGCTTCAGGCAGTGGCAGGAGATCGGGAGGAAGGTGCGGAAGGGCCAGCACGCCTTCCATATCCTCGCCCCGAAGATCCTGAGGGCAAAACAGGACGACGAGGAACGCGGGGTGAAGGAGGGCGACCTCCTCTGCCTCCGGTTCCTCGCAGTCCCCGTCTTCGGCTATCTCCAGACCGAGGGTGAGCCCCTGCCCGGAGCGGAAGACGAGCCGGAGTTCGTGGGTCAGCTGCCCCTCGTCGAGGTCGCCCGCTCCTGGAACCTCGCAGTCGAGGTCTACTCCCAGCCCGATGCTCCCGACCGCCTGGGCTTCTTTGCCGCCGGCCGGGGCATAGGGCTCGGGGTCCGGAACCTCCAGACCTGGACGCACGAGCTCGTGCACGCCGCCGACCATCGGCTCGGGTGCCACCCGCGGCCGGGCCTCGACGCGGAGGTGGTCGCCGAGTTAGGCGGGGCGATCCTCCTCGAATGCCTGGGGGAGACGGTCGAGAGCGACCGCGGCGGCGCCTATGAGTATCTCCGGCGGCACTGCGAAAAGGAGAAGCGGAACCTCCTCGGGGCCTGTACCGAGCTTCTCGACCGCACCTGTGCCTGCGTCACGCTCATCCTCCAGACCGCGGATGCCCTCACGGGAGAAGCAGTCGGGCCGGAGACACCACCTCCGGCCGCGGTGCCTGCCGTGGCCGCACTCTCTGCCTAAAGTACCTTTCTCGCATCTCCAGCGAATCACATCTACTCCCCCAGGATCTTTCCTGGGGGTTTTCTTTTGGGAAAGCTCGCTGCCACCTGGGAAGGAAGCCTTTGCCTCTCTCGATCGGTACCCGAAAAGTGCTCGGTCCTAGGCTAGAACGAGAGGCGCACGCCGACCTCGTAGCTTCGGGGCTGCGTGAAGCCAATCGCGCCGCCCCAGGGTATCTCGCCGCAACCCGAGACGTTCTCGCAGACGCTTGTGACCTGCTCGGTACCGAGTAGATTCAGGACGGTAGCGATAAGCGAGCTCTTCACCGTGCCGAGCGCGAAGCCTTTGCGAATCTCGATGTTCGCGCTGTACGTGCCACTTCCGTGGAAGCTACCGCGCGGCGCGAGGTACTCGAGGTCGCCCAACGCCGGCGTCACCTTGCTGTATGGGAAGGGCGAAGAGTAGGTGCTCTGGATGCCGAGACTCCAGTCGTGCGGCAGGCGCACGTAGCCATCGAGGCGAACGCGGTGCCTCCGGTCGTCCGAGAGGTAGCCGTAGCGGTTCACGAAGAGGGTCGGATAAACGTCGAAGTCGGGGCCAGCGTTCTGGGTGTATTCGATGCTGCCGCGCGACGTGGAATAGACGTAGGAGGCGCGGAGGTCGAGCCAGTCCGCAGGGTGGCTCACGAGAGTGAGGAGCACGCCCTCATAGTCGCGCTTTGCGGCTGGGAGGTTCGCGACCTCGAAGATCGGGCAGTTCGTTCCGTTCGGATCGGGGGTCGGACTCGGGACGTTCTCCGCGCAGGTATCCTCGAAGATGTTGTTGGTTTTCTTGTGGATGTATGACACCTCGACCGAGGTGCGGTTCCCGAGCTCACGCTCGATGCCCACCGTGTACTCGGTCGTGGTCGTGGGCTTCAGGCCAGGCTGGATGATCTCCGGAGACGATCCCATCTCGTTATATTCAAAGTATCCCAAGGGATCGCGGTGCAGCGGGTCGCTCGCGAGGTAGCCCGCCGCGCCGAAAGGGCCACCCGCCCTGCACGCGGCCGCATTCGGGAAGAAGGCCGAGCACGGCAGGTAGGTGAAGACCGGCGCGCTGTTCGTCCGGGTGTAGAACGGCAAGGAAAGTCCGTTCGGCGACATGAAGATGCCGTAGCTCCCCCGGAGCGCGGTCTTCGCATCGCCCGTGAGGTCGAGGGCAAAGCCGAGACGGGGCGCGAGGACATGCTGACGCGCAATCTGAACTCTGGCGTCGTTCCGGAAGCTGACTTCGTCGTAGCGCATGCCGAGCTGGAGCGTGAGGGGCGCGAGCGGCCGCCAGGCATCCTGCACATAGGCGGAGTCGAGCGTGCCTGCAAAACTCGCGAAGCCGCGCGGCTCCTGGAGCATGAGAAACGCACGTTTGTCGATCGGCCCGTTGAAATCTTGATATGTCGTGCCGCCCGCAAGGTCGTTTTCCACGCGGAAGCGCAGGTTGCTCCTTCCGGCGCCGAGCTTCCATTCATGGCTCCCGGCGAGTTCCGCAACGAAACCGCTGAGGCTTGCGTGTACCTCGTCGCGGTCGCGCTGCGAGAACTGGACGTTCGCGTAATTCACCGAGGTGACACCCGTCGCCTGGTCGGCGATCCCCGGGGTCGCAAGGTCGCCGCTCTGCGGGAATCGGTTTATCGGATCGCGCTTCGCGCCGGCGAGAAGCTCCGCGAGGAGCCCCGGCCCGAGGAGGCCCGAGACCTCGGCCTGGCGGATCGGGCCGCCCTGCTCTTGGATGGCCGCCGCGGCTGGTTCGACGAATCGGTTGGCGTTGTAGTTACGGACCTCCGCCGGGTCGGCGGCGTACTTCATGACGGCGTGCCAGCGCGGATCGATTTGCCAGTTCAACTTCGCGAGCTCGTTCCGGCCCCTCGTCGTCTTCGTAATCACCGAGCCGGTCGGCGTCGACTTGCTGCTTGCGAGGTCAAGCGCGCCGAAAAACCATAGCCGGTCGCGCAGGATCGGACCGCCAAGAGTCGCGGTCGGCTTCAGAAACGCTGTTTCGTTCGCGTCGCGATTGAAGTGGGCGCCGTTCTCATTGAATTGGCTCGCGTTGTATCGCGTGTCAAGCGTGCCGGAGAACTCATTGCCGCCCGACTTCGTAACGATGTTTATGACACCCCCTGAAGCGTGCCCGAACTCCGCGGCGAAGCCGGCGGTCTCAAAGGAGATCTCGGCGATGGCGTCGAAATTCACGGTGGCAGAGAAGGTTGCGGTTACGGGGTCCGTGGTCTCCATGCCGTCTATGTAGTAGGCGTTCTCGCCCGCGGTCGAACCGAAGATCCGCGGATCGCCCGTGCCGTTGTCGGCGCCCGCCGCGCGGCCTACGACCGAGAGGTAGTTACGGCTCTGGGTGCCGACCGAGGTACGGTCGAGGTATTCGCCCGAGTAGACGCTGCTCATCCCGGCACGTGTGACATCGACGACCGGCGGGCCGGTCGTAACCGTTATCGATTCGGCAAGCCGGCCGAGTGCGAGGGTCGGCAGGACTTCGGTCGCACGGTCGAGGGCAACCGCGACCGCGGTGAAGTCCTTGGTCTCGAAACCCGCGAGTTCGAAGCGCACGTCGTAGGCGCCGGGAGGGAGGTGAGGGAAGGAGAAGGTGCCATCGGGTCTTGTCCGGGTCGTCTGCGGGCCGCCAATAAGGGCAGGTGAAGCGATGGCGACGGCCACGCCGGAGAGGGCGCTTCCCTCCGCGTCCCTCACCGTGCCGATGAGGCGGCCAGTCGTGCCCTGAGCCAAGACCGGGGCTACCGTCTGGAGCGCAAGCGCGGCGGCGAGAGTACCAAGGAGCAGCCAGGCTTTCATGGGCTTTGCACCTCCGAGGATTGCGCTTTGACTCGCCGGGCCGACGGTCTATGAATTCTCCTCCACATTGGCGATAGGGCACGGTGTGATCGCCCCGGCACGATGCAGGCAAGTCGTATGCGCACGATTGAAGAAGAGTCTACGGAAAGGGATCTTGCTGGTCAATTGAGGGTTCGGGCGGGCATGGGACGAGACGGCCAGTGACAACACGCTTATGTGCATGATTGCCTACAACTCAGGAGGTCTTTGCCCAAGCCGATCTTCAGGGATATATACTTCTATCCTCATTCTTTGGCGTGTGGCGAGCTTCCGGTGACAGAGCCTCGTGAAACAGAGTCAGTAGGACCCCTCACTGGTCCGCCTCCCGGCGGAAGATGGTCCCCAGGGCGGCTCGTCGCGGATCGCTACGAGGTCCGGAAGTATCTCGGACGCGGCGGCTTTGCGACTGTCTACCGCGCCTATGACCGCCTCGTGAAGATCGAGGTGGCCCTCAAAGTCGTCCACCCGGAGCGGGACCCGGAACGAGCACTCGTCCGGCTTGCCCGGGAAGTGGAGATCGCGCGGCAGAGCCTCGACCCTCATCTCGTTCGGGTCTTTGATCTCGGGAGAACAAGCGAGGACATCTTCCTCACGATGGAGTTACTCCAGGGCGGGTCACTTCGAGAACGACTCGCCCATGGGCCGCTTCCGGTTCCTGAGGCCCTCCGTATCGCGGAGGCCGTGCTCCAGGGCCTCGCCGCGCTCCACGCGAGAGGCGCAGTGCATAGGGACGTGACCCCGGGGAACATCCTATTCTCGGAGACGGGCGAGGTGAAGCTCGCTGACTTTGGGCTTGCGAGGTATCTCGCGCGCGAGGAAACCCAGCTCACCTCCCTCGGCGCCGTCCTCGGGACCGCCGGCTATCGCTCGCCGGAGCAGGCCCTCGGGCGAGACATTGACCCACGGAGCGACCTCTATGCCCTGGGGGTCGTGCTCTTTGAGATGCTCGCGGGCCGCCTGCCGCACGAGGCGACCTCCGAGTTCGGGCGGCGACTTTCAGTCCTCGAACGGGCTCCAGATGTACGGAGCTACCGGAAGGACGTTCCTCCGTGGGCGGCGAAGATCGTGGCCCGCCTCCTTGAGGTCCGGCCCGCCGATCGCTACCGCACCGCCGAGGAGGTTCTCGGGGACCTAAGGCGAGGCAGGAGCCCGCGGCGCGTGCGCTTCCGGCGGCGTCTTTTCCGCTCGATCGCGGTCCTCCTCTTTTGCTTGCCACAGGTCGGAGTGCTCGTCACGCGAGCGCGCCATGCTGCTTTTTCTCATCTTGTCCCCGCTGGCGAGACGGGCGTGAAGGCCGTAAGCGTCTCCGGCGAGACGCTCTGGACGGTCCCCGGAGTAAATCCGGAGATCGTGAACCGCGGAGCGCTCGCGCGGATCACGCCCGGCGGCCCCCGCCTCCTCGCGATCGTCCTTTCCCGGGCGGGCGACTGGTCGATGACGGCCGTTTCGACGCTCTCCTTCCTCGATCCGGACTCCGGCCGGGTCGTGAAGGAGGTAAAGCTTCCGAGCGGTGCGGAGTCCTTCCCGAACGACCCGCCACGGTTTTTCGCTTCCTCGGTGAAGGCCGTCGATCTCTTCCACGATGGCGTGGACGAGGTGGTCGTAAATTGCAGCCATGTTCCGGAGGCGCCCTTCTATGCCGTCCTCTACGCGCCTCGCTACGACCTGGCCCGGATCGTCTTCTACTCCCGCGGCGGACAGGACTTCCAGGGAGCCACGGACCTCGACGGCGACGGCGTCAAAGAACTCCTCTTTGCGGGGATCAATAACGGGTGGAACTGGGTAAACATCGTCGCGGCGGTGCGGCTCGATCCGCGCTCCTTCACGGAGGGAGACCGGATGGCGACTCCCGCCGCGCCGGACACGGTAGCCACGCCCGCGCAGGGGCGCGCGCTCCTCTGGTACGCCGTCGTTCCGCGCGGCCAACTTGAGGAATTCTCCCGGCTCAGCGTTGACGAGAAGCGGCGGGAGCTCACGGTCCACTACCTCTCGGGGAAGACCTGGGTCTTGGGGTTCGACGGCTTCCCTCCGGATGCCGCGCACCCGGACAATACCCTGCGCCAAGCCGACCGGCGGGCGGTCTACGATCATCTCTGGGAAGCGGAGCGTCTCCGGCGGGCCGGCATGCTCGACCTCGCGATGACCGAAGCGGAAGCCGCGCTCGCATCGGCAAAGCGTGCCCGGGAGACGTGGCTCGGAGAGTACGCCGAGCGGCTCGAAGCAAAGATCCTCACAGCCCAAGGGAAGACCATAGAGGCCGAGCGCCGCTTTACCTCGCTCGTTCTCCGCGCCGAGGACGCTCCCGAGGTGGCCTATGACGCCGGTGTCGCCTTTCACCTCCAGGGCGACCTCACCCGGGCCGTCGCCTGGTACGAACGGGGCATCGGCCGCGAGTCCGCGATTGGCGCCGGGAAGAGCAAACACGAATTCCTGAAGGGCGAAGTCTTGGCACTCGTCGAGGAGAAGCGGTACGAGGAAGCGCTCGCGGCGGTGGCGCGTTTCGGGGCTACCTATCCGTCCGCCGAGGGCCGCATGTGGCTCTTCCGCGAGTATGTCCGCTGGCGAGCGGGCGAGCGGCCAGAGGCGGACCCTGCCGGAGTGCGGCAAAACTGGACGGACCTCGATCGGTATTGGGCGCTGGAGTTCGCCTTCGCCGCGGGCGCCAAACCGGAGCCCCTCTTGAAGCAAGTGGATCTCTTCATCGCCGAGCGGCCGGAGACGCAAGCGGAGGCGCTCTCGCTCCGGGCCGAACTTCTTGCCCGCCTGGGGCGCAGGACGGAGGCCGCAGGAACGGCGCAGTCTGCGTTGGAGCTGGTGCGGGTAGAAAAGCCCAGGAGTATCATCGCGCACGGCCATGAAGAACTCCTCGGCGAGCGAGCTCGCCGCCTCCGAATCGAGGGAACAGCTATGACGCCGCGCGGTCATTCCGCCCCCTAAGGAGTCCCCATGCTTCGTATTCTGATCTCTCACGGTTACGAGGAGCGGGTCTTCCCTCTTCCCGAGGGTGAAGCCTTCCTTGGGAGTGCGCCCGAAAACGATATCGTCCTGCATGTCCGCGGCGTCTCCCGTAGCCACGCGCTTTTGCGGCGATGCCCTGAGGGAGTCGAGGTCATCGACCAGGGCTCCAAAAACAAGCTCTTTGTCGGCGCTGGTCAGGTGGAACGCGCTATCCTCACGACGGGGCTTCGGGTTCAGATCGGGACCGCTTGGCTGGAGGTCGAAGAGGTCTCCTCGTCCGAGCAAGCGCTTGCTCTCCTCGTTCAGACTTCCTCGGAAGAGACAATGCCGCGATCGCTTCGTACCGAGATGGTCGGGCCGAGGAAAGACTCGCGAGACCTTTCGCCTGCCGATGGCGCTTTGGCCCTCGCCTACCATATCGCCGAGAGAGGAGCCGGCATCCCAGGGCAGCGAAATGACCTCCTCTTGAGGATCAAGGAGGCTCTTGGAGCAGAGACTTTTGGAACCTTCGATCGGCGGCTACGCGGGGGGCTCCGCCTCTGGGAGAGCGAGGGGCAGTTTCTTCCGGAGGATGTTAGGGCCTTCGGAACGCTCGCCGCCGATATACGAGGGAGCCAAGTGGTTCTGAAGCGTGCAGAGCGCCTGCTCATCGCCGGAAGAGAATCATGGTTCCTTGGGGCAAAATTCGGAGAGGATTCTCTTGCCCATGAGGGGTGGCGGAAAGACCTCCTTCGCTTCCTCGCAAGTCAGCTCTTCAAGCCGGCGCAGAGCCTCGACGAACTCGATGCGGGGGAGGCGCAGCGCGTGCTCGCCTTAAACCGTGGGAACAAGTCGAAGACCGCAAAGCTTCTCGACCGGACTCGCGGTACGCTCGACAAGCTGCTGGCAGGCGCGAACCCGGCTAAACGCTGACTTGCCCTTTCCATAGGCCACGCTCTCCGTCCCTCCTGAACAAGTTCTTAGGACCTATTGTGTCCTTCGACGTCGAAAGTTGCTCAAAAAATAGACTGTTTTGACAGCCCGCCGATGACGCGGCACAATAAGATTAGAGGGCTGAGTAATACGCTATTGAGTTCCTCCATCTGAGGATGTGCGGACAAAGATGGCTATGCAAGCCTCAAGGAGAATACCTATGCCCATAAAAGACAGAATCATATTTTTTCTTCGCAGCCCAGGAGTGATCGTTGCGGCTGTAGTTCTGCTACTCGTATGCGCTTCAGCCAGCCTCTTCGCGCAGCAGAAGGCTCCCCCTATCGCTCCGCCATCTTCCCTTGAAACAGCAACGTCTTCTGATGAGATTTCTCTGCTGCCTCTCATAAAGAAGGCTTCCGAAAACACTCCTTTGCCTTCTGGCGTAATGTTGAGAAGCGCGCCAGCAAGGCCCGGCGACCTTCCGCCGAGCCCCGATGAGTTCAAGATGCTGTACGGCTACCGAGGAAGGTATTACAACGTCTCGAATCTCGATGGCCAGGTCACCGTGATCCAAGAGTCAATCTATGCCTGGCCGACATCTACCTGGAAAGCCTCCGGACTCGTGCGGAATCAAACGCACTCTGCGATTCATATCTCAAGCCTTACTGCACGCCTCCTCGGAGCCGGCGGAACGGTACTCGCAACTACAACCGTGACCATCCCGGTCGCTGATTTGCGGCCCGGCGAACCCGGCCCCTTCATGATCGAGGCGCCTGTCGCGAGCAGTGAAGTGAAGGCAGTGGAGTGGCACATCGACTCTGTGCCGGCCCCGCCTCAGACTCGGCCGCTCATCGTGGAGCCCGACTATGGACCAGTCAACGTTCCGAACGAACCGAAATACTGGCTAATTGGAGAACTCCGGAATCAAGCCACGACGACGCTCCGCGATGTGCGAGTTGTAGTGGCCTGGTTGGATGACGAAAAACGGGTGCGCTACGTCGCTGCGCCCGCCTTTCGCCCCTTTCTGGATCGCCCGGCGACCGTCCCCACCATCGACCTACCAGCCGGCGGATATGTATTCTTTACGTACGAGCCGCGAGAGCCTTGGCTCGTGTCACTTTTTGAAAATACCTACGACCTTGCAACCTGGGGGATATCCAATTGAGAGCAAAGCGAATTCCTCCTTTGGTACTCATTCTTCTTATCGCCCAAGAGACTGGCGCCATGGCGCAAAAATTTGGTCACCTTCCTTTTGTGGACGCTATCGAGAGTGCTGCCATGAAGAACGGCAGCCGCGACCACTGCACACTCACCCCTCGCAAGCTGATGGCATACCTGCTCGCGCCCACTTGGTCGGAAGTAGCCAACAGTGACCGCACTTTAACCCCCTCGCCAATGGCACTGGGCAGAGGCGACAAAGATCTTCATTTCTTCATGGCGGGTCAAGATCAAATTGGCGCGCCCTACCACCGCGCCTTTTGGCATCCCGGAATCGGCCTCTGGCAGCTGGATGATGGGGGGTTTGCGATGGGTCTCGGTGTGGAGAGATTCCACGCCGTGAACGCTGCGGATAGCGCCGCCAAAATGATTGCGGATCTCTATTGCAACTGTACCGACCCAGACTCAGCACAGTGCGCCGCGATCATTTTTGGGCCGAGCACATGGGTCAGTTGTGGCAGCGATGGCAGTATCTGCTGGCAGACCTTCCAGGCTATCTATAACCCGAACGGCCCACCTCTGATCGCTGATGACTACTCCACTGATAGCCTGGGTGGCTCGGAGTACCATGTCTGCACCATCGCCGGGGCCCCAGAGAGATTTCACTGCCTTTATGTGGATACGACGCGGGTCGAGGGATATTCTCATTGGACAACTTTCCCTGATCCGGGTGGACTATGGCCATTAGCTCAACCGTTCTATGTATATAACTATCCGCCGCTTGGCGCTGCGACATCTGAGATCCGATACTGGATGGCCGTGGACGGACCCATTGAAACCGGCCCCTTTCCCACGGACATCAGCGCAATGCGAACGTTAGGCATTAATTCGCGAGATGGTCTTATTTGGAAGCTACCTTCGGCGCCCAACGGCGACGGCCTCTGTGATCTAACTCGTCCCCATGGGGACGCATGTCTTGGCCAATATCGATCAAATGGAACGACGCCGATCGTGGTTGGCAGCGAAACGGATGAGAGTGCAGTCAAATTTCGTGCACTCATGAGCGATCCGAACGGGCAGTCAAGCAGATTAGAGATCGAACTCCGGCAGCTTAAGGAGAATAGCGGAGCCTTCAGCGATTCGCCAACGCAGACAAGCCCCATGGTCACCGCAGGTAACGTTGCCGAGGCGACGGCGAACGGCCTTATCAAAGGCTATTACCACTGGCAGGCAAGGACAGTAAACGCTACGGGGCAGAAGAGTCCATGGCAGTCGTTTGGTGGCAATCCTGACGGTGTAACGGATTTCACTGTCGGGCATGGCGGTACGCTTCAGGTCAGGGCAACCGTAGACGGCTCTCCTTATTCAGGCTTCGTTTCATATTCGGTATCAGGTCCCACATCCTTCGTCGGTACGAGCGCGGATATTTACCGCAATCTTCCTGAGGGCAACTACACGGTTCTTTATCTCTCCGGTGGCCCAGCCAATACCAATTACCACAATATTACTCCCGGCCCGAGTCAGTACGTCTCCGCAGGAAGTCCAATTTCGTGGACTCTTGCGCTCACGACAGATCAAGGGCAGTTCTGCTCGGCAAACTCCGGCGCCGACGCGCAATCAGCTTTATACACGACTTGTGGCGGCAGGCTATCCGTAATCCTTGCCGGCACCGGCAGCGGGCGCATACTGAGCAGTCCCGTCGGCATTGACTGCCCCGGAAGCTGCTCGACAAGCTTTCCGACAGCGTCGCAGGTGACCCTTTCTCCAAGTCCCTCACCGGGATCAACATTCAGCGGTTGGACGGGCGATTCGGACTGCTTCGATGGCGTGGTCACGATAAATGGCGATCGGACATGTACCGCGACATTCACGGCCACTGCTACCGCGTATCCGCTCTCCATTGCAACCTCCGGCTCGGGCACGGTAAGCAGCATCGACGGGGGCATCAACTGCGGCGCGACCTGCACTCACACCTACGTCTCTGACACTCCGGTAACGCTCACCGCATCAGCGGCTTCAGGCTGGTCATTTTCCAGCTGGTCAGGGAACTGCTCCGGAGGGCCGTCGATCCAGGTCACGATGACGAGTAGCCGCAACTGTACGGCGACCTTCGTGCAGACCGCAGGTACCACTCCCGAAACGACGACGGGGATGGCGCCGAATCCCGGCGCGACGAGCGCAACGCTGAATGGCACGGTGAATCCTCATGGGCTCGCTACCACTGCCTTCTTCGAGTACGGCCCCGACCCATTCCTTGGCTATGCGACTCCCGGAGTGGGCTTTGGCAACGGCAACTCCCCCCTGTCGTTTAGCCAACCCGTCACGGGACTCGCATGCGCGACGACCTACCGTTTCCGCACCGTGGGAGTAAGCGCCGCTGGCGAATATCGTTCGAGCAACAACACCTTTCAGACGGCGGCCTGTCCCCCTGCCCCCTGTAACGTCCTGACGCTCACCCAAAACGGCGACGGCGCGGTGCCGGTAGCTACGCCAGCGCAGTCTTCGGGCTGTCCTTTCAGCCAGTACCATGCGGGCGAGCACATCACCCTCACGGCCTCCGCCGGAGACGGCAACATCGTGACCGGCTGGGGCGGGACGGATAACAACGCGAGCACGGCGACCGTGAACACGATGACCATGCCTGCCTCTAACTGGACGGCGTTCGCCTCTTATGGGCATATCTGCTACCACCTGAGCCTTGGATATACCGGACAGGGCGCGGCACCCGTCGCGACGAATCCCGTGGCATCGTGTCCCGCTGACTACTTCCCCTGGGGCTACGAAGTGCGTGTGGAGTCAAGTCCCGCAACAGGATGGAGGATCGGGGGCTGGAGCGGAACGAGCAACGATGCGACCATGAGTCCCTTCAATTTTATCGTGATGCCGATCGGGAATACCACAGCGCTTGTGCAATACATCCCGCTTCAATATCTGGTGCAAATTTCCAAAGGTGGGAATGGCGAAGGAACTGTCGCGAGCGACCTGCCGGGCATCAACTGCGGCCCGACATGCACCGCCTCTTATCCCTACGGCACGACGGTGACCTTCACGGCGACCGCAGCTACGGGATCGAGTTTCGGAGGTTGGAGCGATCAGTGCGCGGGGGGCGTGGTGACGATTGATGGCGTCGGTACGAGTAAGAACTGCACGGCAACATTCGTCACCGATCCTCTTCAGGAGTGGGCGGTTGAACGCGCGGGAGGGAAGACCCTCCTTGGTGTCTATTTCTTGGACGAGAACGAAGGATGGGCGGTCGGCGGAGGGGGCACCATCCTCCATACCACGAACGGCGGTACCACATGGGAGCAGCAAATAAGTCCTTCGCCTTATTATCAATACAATGCAGTTTACTTCGCCGATCACGGCATGGGCTGGGCTGCCGGGCTTGGTGGGGGCGATGGTAACGGCGGGGTGATCGTCCACACGACAGACGGTGGCGCCACGTGGTCGGTTCAGTACGATGGCGGCAGCAGTACGAGCAGCAGAATCTGGTGGCTTGCCGGAGTCGATCAGAATCGGCTCTGGGCGGCAGCGAGCTCCGGCTTGCTCTGGAGCACCGATGGTGGGATGAACTGGCAGCTAAGACCTATGAGCCCACTCTGGCGAGTCAGATTTGCCGATGTCTCGAAAGGATGGGCTACCACCCAGAGCGGTGAGATCCTGAAGTCAGGGGACGGCGGGGCGACGTGGGAAACTGCCTATACCCCTCCGAATGGAGGAGTCGTTATCGATCTGGGACTTGCCGGATCAAAGGTGTGGGGAGTTGGCTCTCTTTCCAATTTAAAAATCGTGGATACGCTCGACGGTGTGCAGTGGCAAGAGCAGTCAAGCGGGACGACGGACATTCTCCGCAGCAGCAGTTTTCTTGATGCCTGCACCGGCTGGGCTGTCGGCGGTGGGGGCACAATCCTGAAGACGCTAGATGGGGGAACGAACTGGACGGGGAGCATTCTCTCTTCATCCTTGTACGACGTATTCTTTACCCGTCGCGGAGGATGGGCAGTCGGACAGGGTGGGGTCATCCTCAAGTACATGAAGCCTATATCCCCTGGTCCTTCGCTTGCCTTCAGAAACAACCAGTTTGGTAGTTCCGGCGGCGATGGAACCATCGATGTCACAACGCCTGCCGGGTGTGGCTGGGGTGTAGTGAGCGAGAACCCTGATTTCATTACGATCACTTCCGGAACTACAGGAGTAGGCAATGCCCGCGTCACCTACCACGTAGCGCCGAATAGTGGGCTCCCCCGGCATGGGACTATCGATGTGGCTGGGGTGAAATTCTCGATAGAACAGGCAGGTGCTTCGTGCAATGCAGTCCTCAGTCCAATGACACAGTCGTTCGGTATCACCGGCGGCACGGGTACGTTTTCGATTTCGACTCAATCTGGATGCTCCTGGACTGCGGCGACAGACGCTCAGTGGATAGTCGTCACTCAGAGTTCGGGCACAGGGAGCGGTACCATGTCGTTCACCCTCCAGGGTAATCCAGATTCCAGACCTCGAAGCGCGACAATAGGCGTAAATGGATCGGTGTTTACGGTGTATCAGGCCGGTCCCGCGGTGGCGGGTGAAGCACTGAAGTTCTTTACCATAACTCCTTGTCGCGTGTACGACACGCGGCCGGTTTCGCAGCTGGTCTCGGGCGCAAAGCGATATGTCCAGGTCACGGGGATCTGTGGAGTTCCTTCAACCGCGAAAGCGATATCAGCGAACGTATCCATAACAGGTCCGACGGGTGGCGGATACCTTACGATCTGGCCATCCGATCTTGGAACACCGGGAACGAGCATCATCAACTTCTCCGGAGGCCAGACCCGGACGAATAACGCGATCCTGCCCTTGGCTACCGATGGAGTCGGAGATTTGGCAGGACTCGCAAGCGTGCTGAACTCAGGCAATGTCCACCTAATCCTCGATGTCAATGGCTATTTCCAGTAGCTGCTCGACGAGGTGACGCCGGTCGGCGGGCGCGTCGCTTGATTCGGTCAAATACGTGGTGGATGTAAACCTCCGAACGACGATGTGGAGATATTCATGCCCAAACTTCCTGAAGTCGAAGGCCACTGGCACTCTTTGATCGAGGGCTTCGCGACCTCCTCCCTCGACTTCTATACCCTCGTCCAGGCGAATCTCGCCCGCCGCGAGATCCCCGATCTCCTCATCTATTCAGTGAAGTGGAAAGAGAGCGGCGTGGCCTCCGGGAAGCGCATCTACCTCCGCATAAGCCGCGAGCACTTGAACTTCGACATCTGCGCCGCGCCCTTCGGCACCGGATTCTTCTTCTCCTGGTGGCTCGCGCGAATTCGGCGGATCTTCCTTGACTTCCTCTGCCTGCTCCTTGGCCTTCTCTGCGGAGGCTTCATCGGATACGTCATCGTAAATGAAAGCCCGAATAGCACGGGACATGGCGCAGCCTTCGGCTCCCTCATCTTCTTCGGCACGCTCTTCGGCATTGGCCTCATCGTGCGCCATGCGAACCTCGGGCTCGAACCTACGGTCATCTCCATGCCCGTCACGGGTTTCCTCTACCGGTTCGTCTTCCGGCCGACGACGTACTTCAATGAGGATACCGCCCTCATGTTCCGGGAAGCGGTCCACAAGGCGGTGGTCGAGGCGATCGATACGGTGACCTCGGCGCAGGGGGTTCGCGGCCTCTCCGAGGAGGCGCGGAGGGTCACCTTCACTCCGGGCAAAGGGACGTGACTGTGGGCTCGTAGGAGATGGGTCAACCTACCCTCCCCAAGCGCCTGACTGAGCAGTTCTACGCCTTCGAACTCCGGGGCCGGGGCTACGAGGAGTTCCCCTATCCGGTAGAACTCGAACCGCCCTTCCGGCCCTTCCCCGGATACTCGCTTCCCCGCGTCGAGGACGACGGCCACCGGCCGACCATCCTCAGCCGTCTCTTCAGGCCTTCCCGCCGGAGGGTTGAAGCGCCCGAGACCCAAGAGCCAGAGCCCACGCCCTTCGAGGTCGAGGAGCCGATCACCGAGTGCGTGGTCTCCCTCCCCGAGGACAAGGTGGTCTCCCGGGAACTCGCAGAGCGCTTCCTGCTTTCGGTCGCGGGCGCGGAGCTGCCGCTCGCCTTCGAGATCCTGGGACTCCCCGAGCGCCTTGAAGCACGGATCGCTTCCCGGGCGCCGGACACCTCCCTTCTCGCGAACGAACTCCGCGCCTTCTTCCCCGAGGTCTCGATCGGAGAAGAAGACGGCGGGCTCCGGAGCGCGTGGACAAGGGGTAAGGGCGAGACCGTCTGCCTCCACTTCGGCCTGGCCCGCGAGTTCATGCTGCCGCTCGTCTCCTTCCGCTCCCTCGATCCCGATCCCCTTCTCCCGCTCCTTGGGGCACTCTCCGAGCTCGATCCCGGGGAGGCGGGCCTCGTCCAGGTCCTCTTCGAGCGGGTCAGGGAGCCGTGGGCCGAGAGCGTCATGCGGGCGGTCGTGACCGGGAAGGGCGAGCCCTTCTTCGCCGACTTCCCGGAACTCACAAAGCTCGCCAAGGAGAAGATTGCGAGCCCCCTCTATGCCGTCTGCCTGCGACTTGCGGCGAAGAGCAGAACCCTCGCCGGGGCCTGGCGCATCCTTCGCGATCTCGCGGGGAGCTTGACCCACTTCGGGAACCCCGTGGGAAACGAACTTCTCCCCTTGGCCTCCGAGGAGGGCGAGGAAGCCGCTACGGAGATCTTCCGCCGCACGAGCCGCCGCCCGGGGATGCTCCTCGGGCTCGACGAACTCACGGGGCTCGTCCATCTCCCGAGCGCCTCGGTAAAGATCCCGAAGCTCGTCCGCGAGGTGCGGCGGACAAAAGCAGCGCCGATGCTCGCGGGAGGCATCCTCCTCGGGGAGAACTTGCATCACGGAAGGACCGTCCCTGTCCGACTGCCCGAGGAGCTTCGCCTCCGGCACCTGCATGTCGTCGGGGGCTCCGGGACCGGCAAGTCCACCCTCCTCCTCGACCTTATCTCGCAGGACATCGAAGCCGGCCGGGGCGTCGCCGTCCTCGATCCGCATGGCGATCTTGTGGACGAGGTTCTCGGCCGCATCCCCGAACAGCGACTCGCGGACGTGATCCTCTTCGACCCGGCGGATACAGAGCACCCCCTCGCCTGGAACATCCTCGAAGCCCACTCCGAACTCGAACGCACCCTCCTCGCCTCGGATCTCGTGGGGCTCTTCCGCCGCTTCTCGACCTCCTGGGGCGATCAGATGACCTCGGTCCTCGGGAATGCCGTCCTCGCCCTCCTCGACTGCCCTGGTTCCACCCTCCTTGACCTCCGCGAGTTCCTCGTAGACCGCGCGTCCCGGGAGAAGCTCCTCAAGGCCGTAGAGGACCCGTACCTGCTCTCATACTTCCGGCAGGAGTTCTCTCTTGCAGCCGGGAAGAGCGTGGGGGCGATCCTCACGAGGCTCGACGGCTTCCTCCGGAGCCGGACGGTACGCGCGATCGTGGGCGCGCGCGAAAGCCGGCTCGACCTTCGGGCAGTCATGGACCGGGGGCAGATCTTCCTCGCGCGGCTCTCAGAGGGGGCGATCGGGGAGGAGAACGCCGCACTCCTCGGGAGCCTCCTCGTCTCGAAGTTCCACCAGGTAGCCATGAGCCGCCAAGAGATCCGGCGGGAGGAGCGGCGGCCCTTCTTCCTCTACGCCGACGAGTGCCAGGAGGTCGCGACCCCCTCCATGGCTCTCCTCCTTTCGGGTGGCCGGAAGTATGGCCTCGGCCTCACCCTCGCGCACCAGGATCTCCGCCAGCTCGATACCAAAGCTCCCGAAGTCGCCTCGGCGCTTATGGCGAACGCGGGGACAGGCGTTGTCTTCCGGGTCGGTGAGCGGGACGCGAAGGCGCTCGCCGAGGGCCTCTCCTACTTCGGCGCCGCCGATCTCCTGGGGCTGCGGGTCGGTGAGGCCGTGGCCCGGATCGAAAACGCACGGGGCGATTGCAACCTCCGAACGCGGCTTCTGTCTCCTGTTCCCTCAGACATCGCCCTCCATCGCCGGGAGGCGGTCACTCTGCACTCGCGGGAGCGCTACGCCACCCGGGTCGAGGCGGTGGAAGCGCGGAGGAGAGAGGAGATACCGCCTCGCCCGGAGACAAAGGACGTGCCGGAAGTCACCGCGCCTGCCCGGGAGCCGGAAGAGCGCTCCACGACGCCGCTGCCGCCGAAGCGGGCAGCGCGGTCCCCAGTTCCCCCTCCACCCCTCGGTCGGGGCGGGCCGGAGCATCAGTACCTTCAGGAACTCGTGAAGCGCTGGGGAGAGTCCCATGGCTACCGCGCCGTGATCGAAGAAGAGATCCCGGACGGCAAGGGCAGCGTCGATGTGTCTCTTCGGAGCGACGATTTTTCGATCGCGTGCGAGATCTCCGTCACCTCGACCGTGGCACAGGAGGTTGGGAACGCAAAGAAGTGCCTCGAAGCCGGTTTTGATGAGGTCGCGATCCTCGCCCTCGCGCGTCCGCGCCTCGCAAAAATCGAGGCGGCTCTCAAGGCAAAGCTCACAGCTGCCGACCTCGCCCGCGTGCATGTGGTCTCCTCGGAAGAACTCTTCTCCCTGCTCTCCATGAGGCCCGTGACTACGGAGACCGTGGTCGGTGGATACAAGGTGAAAGTGCGCAGGAAGACCGTTGAGACGAGTGAAGAGGCCATCCGCTACCGCGCCCTCACCGAGGTCATCGCAAAGAGCGTGCGCCGCCTGGAGGGCAAGGAAAAGCCATAGTGGCAAAGGGTGCGGATTCTGCCGCCTTCCCTCCTGCGGCCGCAGTGTCCATCATGGTCGAAGTCCCTTTAGAACTCCACCCTCAAGCACCCAAAGGAGGAAACCCTATGGACCGCGCCAAAGACTCGGAGGCGAAGCCCGTCGGCATCTGGATTCGGGTTTCGACCGAAGACCAGGCCAGGGGCGAGAGTCCCAAGTACCACGAGATGCGCGCAGAGAGCTACGCCGAGTCCCGGAGATGGAAGGTGATTGAGGTCTATCACCTCGAAGGCGTGTCGGGGAAGTCGGTTATGGAGCACCCCGAGACGAAGCGGATGATGGCCGACGTGCGCAAGGAGCGCATCGCGGGCCTCATCTTTTCGAAGCTCGCCCGGCTCGCGCGGAACACGAAGGAACTCCTGGAGTTCGCCGAGTACTTCCGCGAGCACGGGGCGGATCTCGTCTCCCTTCAGGAGTCGATTGATACCTCAACCCCTCACGGTCGCCTCTTCTACACCATGATCGCTGCGATGGCCGAGTGGGAGCGCGAGGAGATCGCCTCCCGGGTGGCGGCATCGATCCCCATCCGGGCAAAGCTCGGGAAGCCGATCGGCGCCCCGCCCCTCGGGTACCGCTGGCACGAGAAGCGGATGGAGATCAATCCAGACGAGGCCCCGATCCGGCGTCTCATCTACGAACTCTTCAAGGAGCACGGACGCCTCAAAACCGTCGCCGAACTCCTGACTGCCGCCGGCTATCGCGGCCGTAAGGGCAAGCCCTTCCGGGACATGACCGTGGAGCAGATCCTCACCGACCCCTCCGCCAAGGGCCTCCGCCGCGCGAACTATACGAAGCTCGTCAAAGGGAAGAGAGTCCTGAAGCCAGAATCGGAATGGGTCTTCGTGCCGTGCCCCTCGATCGTCTCCGAGGAACTCTGGGAGGAGTGCAACGCGCTCCTTCTGCGGCGGAAGGCGTCCCACAAGCCCGTCGCGAAGCGGGCGGTCTATGTCTTCGCGGGATTCGTATACTGCGCCTGCGGGGAGAAGATGTACGTACGCTCGAACACCCCGAAGTACGTCTGCATGGCCTGCCGGACGAAGATCCCAATCGTAGACCTCGACCAGATCTTCCAGAACCAACTAGAGGAGTGCACTCTCAGCCCGGATGCCATCGCGGCCTACCTGACCCAAGGGAACGAGGTCAGGACCCAGAAGGAGGAACTCTTGGCCACACTTTTTCGCGAGCGGGATCGACTCATCAAGGAAGCCGACAAGCTCTACCGTCTCTACCAGGAAGATGGCCTCACGGTCGACGGGTTCCGCAACCGCCACCGACCCCTCGAAGCTCGCCTCGCGGGGTTGGGCACCGAGATCCCCCGCCTCCAGGGCGAGATCGACTTCCTCAAAGTCCGCACGGTCATGGAAGGCGAGATCGTCGGCCGCACCCGGGGCCTCGCCCTTGAGTGGCTCCGGATGGACCTCCCAGAGAAGCGGGCCGTCGTCGAGAGCCTCGTCGAGCGGATCACGATCGAGAAGGACACCGTGACGATCGACCTCATGGCCCTCCCGCCTCTCTCGGAGATCATGGCAAAAGGGCCACCCAGGGAGAGAGTTGCTTGGCGCTGTCGACCCGCAGGAGCAGGTGATAGTGGTTGGACAGGAAGGCGAAGGCAAAATTTTCATCTCAAAGAGACGTTGAGCCCGGCCGAGAGTACCGACGACGATCTCGTTAAGCGCCGGGCTGGGGCAAAGAAGAAGGCGGCTTTGGACGGTGCGGGTCGAGACTTCGACCAGGGTCTGGGATTCGGGGATGAAGCGGAGAGGTCGGCTCATGGAAGGGAGAGACGTAAAAAGTCCTCCCATCTTGCAAACTTCCTTTAACTTACTTGGAATGAAGCAGATAGACTCTGAGCCGACGCAAATGAAACTGGACGGCTGGCGAATGAAAAACGGCTGGCACTTGGAAGGGCCGGGGAGGTGGACAATGCTCTGAGTGCCGCTACCTCGGCTCTCGGCACCGAGACTCGAAGACAAAGACCGGGACACTGCCTTCAACCGCCGCCATCTCGGGTCGCGGTACCGCGACTCGAAGACAGAGTCCCCGGACAATGCTTCCGGGGACCGCTCTCTCGGCTCTCGGTACCGAAACTTGACGACAGAGACTTGGACCAAGCCTTGGCTGCCGCTATTGCGGGTCTCGGGACCGGGACTCGATGACGGAGCGCCGGGACTTGGGTTCAGGGTCCCGGGACTTCGGTCCTCCGCCAGGGAGAAAGACCGTCGTCCCGCGACTCTGGGTCGTGGTCCCCGGACTCGACGTCGCAATCCCGGGACGAAGAATCGCCGTCCCCCGGCCGAGGGTCGCGGTCCCGGGATGGCGGTCGGGGTCGCGGGACTCGGAGTCTCCGGCCCGCTACGTTGAGTCGCGGTACCGGGACTTGAGAGCGCAGCCCCGGGACGGCGGTCTTAAACCCTGGAGGCCAACCGTGGTGACGGGACGGCGACTCGTCGTCCCCGGACTACGACTCTCCGTCCCGAGACTTCGAGTCTCGGTCCCGGGACTCGACATCGACGGTGCGGCACCGGAGACGGAGTCCAGGCAGCGAAGACGTCGTCTCCTTACCTGGCTATCGAGTCCGGGGAACGCGGAACAGAGTCCCGGGACATTGCCACTAAGTTTTGGCAGCGGTAGTAAAACCGGGGGACATCGGAACGGAGTTTGCGGACGGCGACTCTCGGTGCGGGGACAACAAGCGTTTCGGCGAGTCGATACCTCAAAACCCCGGCACCGTCACGCTCTTGCCATTGTCCGCCACCCCCAGGCCAAGGAGGAACGGCGCGGCGCGGAGCGCCCAGCGGTCGGGGCCGGGGTAGGTCTGGGCGGCGCGGCCGAAGCAGCTCTCGAGCATGGCGGTGTTGATGAGGCCGGGGTTGACCGCGACCGCCGCCAGGCCGAGCGGCAGCTCCTGGGCGAGGGATCGGGTCAGCCCCTCGATCGCCCACTTGGCGGCGCAGTAGGGGGCGACCTCGGGGGCCGCCGAACGCCCCCAGGCGGAGCTGACGTTGACCACCACCCCGCTGCCGCGCGCCACCATCAGGGGGAGGAAGGCCCGCGACACGTGGAAGGTGCCCGCCACGCAGCTGTCGAGCACCGCCTGAAACTCCGCCACCGGCACCTCCCAGAGCGGGGCGTTGGCGTTGATCTGCCCGGCGTTGTTGATCACGAGGTCGGGCGGCAGGTGGACGGCGAGGAGCCGGACCGCCCAGGCGTGGACGGCCGCGGGGTCGGCGACATCGACCGCGGCGACATCGTGCGGCTCGCCCAAGAGCGCCGCAAGCTCGGCGACCGCTTCGGGCGAGCGGCCGCAGGCGAGGACGGTGTTCCCCAGCTCCGCCAGGCGAAGGGCGAGCGAGCGCCCGAGACCGCGGGTCGCCCCGGTGAGAACGACGATCTTGCCCTGGCTCAACGGCGGAGTCCCATGGCGGTCATTCTGCGCCGAGCGGTGCCAGGAGCGGCAGCTCCTCGTCAGTCGGCTGGAAAAGGACGGCGCCGACGGTGCCGGGCCCGGCGTGGGTCCCCACCACCGGCCCCATCTCGGTGACCAGCAGCTCGCGGATGTCGAAGGCCCCGGCGAGGAGCTCGCGGAGGCGGTCGGCCCAGACCGGCGCCTTGGCGTGGGCGACCCCGGCGAGCACCGGCCGGTCCGCGGCGACCCGCTCCCGGAAGAGCTCCAGGAGGCGCGGGTGCGCCGCCCGGCCGCCCCGCACCCGGTCGACCGCTACCACCTCCCCTCCCACGACGCCGAGGATCGGTTTGATCCCCAGGAGGTTGCCGAACACCGCCCGCGCCCGGCCGATGCGGCCGCCGCGCGCCAGGTACTCCAGGGTGTCGACGACGAAGAGGACGTGCAGCCGAGGGCGGATGGTGGCGAGCCGGTCGGCGATCTCCGCCGCCGGCACCCCGCGCCGGGCGAGCCGGGCGGCGAAGAGGGCGAGAAGGCCGAGACCGAGGCTCACCGAACCGCTGTCGACCACCCGCGGCGAGGTATGCCCCACCTCGTGCCCCGCGCACCCCTCGTGCTCAGAGCCGGCACCCAGGCCGTCCGCGGCGGCCCGGGCATGGACGACGGTCTGCGACAGCTTCTCCGAGAGGTGAACCGAGATCAGCTCGCCGCGGCCGGCGAGCCCCTGGTAGGCGGCGGCGAGCTCCTCTGGCGACGGGGGCCGGGTGCTCGGCGGCAGGGGGCCGTGCTCCAGGCGTTGGTAGAACTCGCGGGGGGTGAGGTCGATCCCGTCCCGGAGGTCCTCCTCGCCGAACAGGACGTGGATGGGCACCACCTCGATGCCGTGGGCGCGGGCCAGCTCGGCCGGCAGGTCGGCGGCCGAATCGGTGACGACGCCGACCGGCGTCCGCGGCTCCTCGAAGACGACGAGCCCACGGTCGTGGAAAGCCAGGAGGTCGCGGAGGATCTCGCCGTCGGTGCCGGGGAGGGTGTCCAGGAGGTGGCCGACGCTCGGCCCGTCGGCGAGGACTCCCAGAAGTCGCCGCTCGGAGAGGGAGAACGGGGTGGCGAAGTAGCCGGGACCGGTCGACAGGTGGACCCGGACCGCCGGCCCCGGGGCGCCGTGGACGACGTCCTCGATGGCGAGGATGAGGAGCGCGGAGAGGTCGCTCTCGATCTCTCTCCCCATCTCCTTAGTCCCCTGGCTCACCTCGGGGCCGGCGGGGAGGAGATGGAACGGACCGGCCTCCTTCCTGGCGAGGCGGAGGAAGGCCTTCTCGCCGCGCACCCCCGCCGCCGTCGTCACCCGCGCGGCGACCACCTCGCCCGCCGCGAGGGCGACCTCCCCCCCTCCAGCACGACGGACCCGGAGACCTGGGCCCGGTTCAAGGCCCGCAGCAGCTCGAGCAGGGGGAAGAGGGCCAGGTCGCCGACCAGGGTCTCCAGGCGGGCGTCGGGCTCGACCCCGATCTCGCTCCCCAGGAGGACCAGCCGCACCCGCCGCACGAGATCGTCCCCGGCGAGCCCGCGGGCGACGAGGAAGAGGACCTCCGCTGGCAGCTCGCGAGCCTCCTCCTCGCTCCGGCCGAGGAGGAGGAGGGTGCGCGCCGACCCGGGGCCGGCGGCGAAACCCGCCCAGTCGGTGATCCCGGGGAGGTCGGCGGCCGCCACCACGACGGCGGGGCCGAGGCTGGCGGCGAAGCGCCGCCCCTCGGCGGCGTCGACCGCCGGCACCACCTCGTAGCCGAAGCCGGACAGGCCGCGGGCGAGCTCCCGCCGGCGGGAGCTGTCCGGGTCGACCACCAGCAGGGCGGGACGGGCCATCGTGCCTCTCTCGAAGAAGCTCGCGCGTTGTACTTCGGGCAGCCAAGCATAGACCGAACCCCGCCGAAAGTCCCGAGGCGGGCGCTTCTGCTATTCTTGAGGCGGTCAGACTCAGCATAGACATCAACACGACGCCCGAGGCCGGTGGTCCGGAAGGGTGGCGCAAAGGAGGCGAACCTTGAGAGGAAAGGTGACGGCGACCCTGACGGTGGCGGCATGCCTGCTGCTGCTCGGCAACCCCGTGCACGCACAGGACCGCGCGGACGACGATCGGTCCGACGCCCAGGAACACCGGGGGAAGGAGAGCTTCGCCCTGGCGGTCGGCGCCGGCTTGGCCGACGTCAACAGTGTGGCCGAGCCCTACCTGACGGCGGCTCTCCGCATCCGCATCGGCGGGCGGCGCCAGGAAGAGGAGGCCCCCGACTGGCGCGGCCGGGCGCCGGAGGGCGGGATGCGCGGCTATCTGGAGCCCGAGATCGGCTACTGGAAGGCGAGCGGCAACAACGGCAACGGCAGCGACCTCCTCCTGGGGGTCAATCTGGTGGGGGTCGTGCCCGTGGGCGCGGTCGACACCTACATCGGCGCCGGCCTCGGCGCCCACCGCTTGGACGCCGACCTGCTGAGCGCCCCGACCAGCACCAGCAAGCAGACCAAGCTCGGGGTCAACGCCCAGTTCGGGCTCGACGTCTACGTCACCCACTCGGTGAGCCTCTTTGGGACCGGCCGCTTCGACATCGTGCAGGATGCCAGAAAAAGCGTCCAGGCCAAGGCCTATCTGGGCCTCCGCGCCCGCTTCTGATCCGCCCGCGGCTCACCCGGTGGCGCGCCGTCCCAGCGCGCCACCGGGAGGGTCGTCACCCCAACTGAAATTCCGCGATCACCGGCAGATGGTCGCTCGCCACCCGTGAGACCTGCAGGCGGCAGGAGCGGACGCTCGCGAGCGCCAGCGGCCCGCGGTAGTAGATCCGGTCGAGGCCGCCCTGGGGCGAGAACGAGGGATAGGTGCGCAGAGCCCCCGCCGAGCCCTTCTTGCGGTCGGTCGCGCAGCGGAAGCCGAAGACCTCGGTGAAGATGGGGCGCAGCAGCGAGCGCCAGTCGTTGAAATCGCCCCCTACGAGGAGCGGGACGTCCGGCCCGACGCGGCGGAACTCCGCCGAGTTGACGAGCAGGCCGATCTGCTTCTCGCGCTCACGCGCCGAGAGCCCGAGGTGGAGGTTGAAGGCCTCCAGGGTGCCGCCCTCGGGGAGTGCCAGGGTGGTGTGCTGGCAGCCACGCCGGATGAGACTGCCGATCGCCGAGGAGTCGATGGTGAGATCGATGTTGGTCTCGCGGAGGATGGGGAACCGCGAGAGGGTGGCGTTGCCGTAGCGCCCCTTCCTCAGGGTGACGTTGTGGCCCACCGCGAAGTGGGGGTAGCCGAGGGTGCGGGCGAGCTCCCTGGCGAGGTCGAGCTCGCGCGAGCGCGGAGCCCCCTCGTCCACCTCCTGGAGGAGGACCACGTCAGCGCCGTAGTGGCCGAGGATGGTGGCGATCCGCTCCGGGCGGAAGCGGCGATCGACGCCGATCGCCCGGTGAATGTTGTAGGTGATGATTCGCATGCGCACGCTTCGAGCCGATCTCCGTTCCTTCCTGGGGTGAGCTTTAGGAGGACTATAGTAGATGGAGCATGTCTCCCGGCATCGAAAGCCTCCCCATCTACACCCTCGGTCACTCGACCCGCACAACCCCTGGACCGTCGCCGCCCCGGGTTGCCACCGGGCCGGCGTTTCTCTAGCATCGGGGGCTCAACTGTATCGGAGGTGAGAATGAGCGTCGCCCAGATGTTGCTCCCCGAGTTCGACAACGAGATGAAGACCACCCGCCGCGTCCTGGAGCGGGTTCCCGAGGATAAGTTGGACTGGCAGCCCCATACCAAGTCGATGACCCTGGGCCGCCTGGCGAGCCACCTGGCCGAGCTGGCGGGCTGGGGGGAGTACACCCTGGCCAACGACTCCCTGAACCTCTCTCCTCCGGGCGGCCCCCCCTTTACGCCCTTCGATTCGCGGTCGCGCCAGGAGATTCTGGAAACCTTCGACGCCAACGTCCAGAAGACCCGCGCCGCCCTCGAACAGGCGACCGACGACGCCGCCTTCGCCAAGCCCTGGACGCTCGAGTTCGGGGAGCGCGTGATCTTCACCATGCCGCGCGCCGCCGTGCTCCGCGGCACGATGTTCAGCCACATCGTCCACCACCGCGGGCAGCTTTCCGTCTATCTGAGACTCAACGACGTGCCGGTGCCGTCGATCTACGGCCCCTCCGCCGACGAGCAGTAGGAGAAAAGAGCCCGGGCCGGCCTCGCCGCTACGCCTTCAGCACCTCGCGGCGCACGGCGAGGGCCGCCACCCGCTCGACGTCGACCGCCACCCCCATCCCGGGGCGGTCGAAGGGGACGGTCACGTACCCCTCGGCATCCATCGTCCACTCGGGATCGACGATGTCCCGCTCCCAGTAGCGCCGGCTGGGCGAGAGGTCGCCGGGGAGGGTGAAGTTGGGGAGTGAGGCGAGCGCCACGTTGTGCGCCCGGCCGACCCCGCTCTCGAGCATCCCCCCGCACCAGACCGGCAGGCCGTGCCGGGCGCAGACGTCGTGGACGGCCTTCGCCTGGCGGAAGCCGCCCACCCGGCCGGCCTTGATGTTGACGATCCGGCCGCTGCCGAGGGCGATGGCGTCCTCGGCGCGGTCGGCGCTGGTGATCGACTCGTCGAGGCAGATCGGGGTCTTGAGCGCCTTCTGGAGGGTGGCATGGCGGAGGAGGTCGTCCCAGGCGAGCGGCTGCTCGATCATCAGGAAGCCGAGCTCGTCCAACGCCTGGAGCTGCGGCAGGTCGGCCAGGGTGTAGGCGTTGTTGGCGTCGGCCATGAGCGGCGCGGCCGCCCCCAGCGCCTCGCGCACCGGCCGCACGTAGTCGAGATCGGCCCCCGGCTCGATCTTCATCTTGAGCTTGCGATAGCCCTCGGCAAGGCAGCGCCGCGCCTTCTCGACCAGCGCCTCCGGGCTCGCCTGGATGCCGATCGAGATCCCCACCGGGATGCGCCGCTGGGTGCCGCCCAAAAGAGACGCCAGGGAGACGCCGCGGAGACGCGCCGCAAGCTCCCAGGCGCCCATCTCGAGCGCCGCCTTGGCCATGTTGTGACCGCGGAAGTTGACGTCCAGATGGGGCTGGATCTCTTCCGGGCCGTCGAAGCGGCGGCCGAGGACCCGCGGGGCGACCCACTCGCGGAGAGCGAGCCAGGCGGTGTCGGTCGTCTCCGAGCTGTAGTTGGGGCCCTCGCCGGCCACGCATTCGCCCCACCCCTCCGCCCCCTCGGCCGAGAAGAGATGAAGGAGCAGAATGCGCCGGGTCGTCACCACCCCCGAGGAGATGCGGAACGGCTCGACCAGGGGGAGGGAGATCTCGGTAAGCTCGATGCGGTCGATTCTCAGCATGGTCTCCTCAAGACTCATCCGGCGTCTTCGCCGCCATGACCCCGTAGAAACACCGGCCGGTCTCCCGGTCGCGGTAGAACGCCGTCACTTTGTAGCCGGCGCCCAGGTAGTGCTCGAAGGCCCGGCGGGTGAGGGCGCGCCAGGCGGCCGCTTCGTCGGGGTGCTCCGCCTTCACCTCTTGAATGCTCGCCGGCACCTCGATCCGTACCCGCTCTGCCTCGGGGAGGGGGTCGGCGACGCTCTGGAGCCCCACGACCCCCCTCCCCCCACGATCGGCGCCGTCGCGAAGCCCTCCCCACCCCCACCGAGCTCCCCGGCGAGCGCCCGGCGCACCCGTTCGCCACCGATCCGCCAGTCGACGATGAAGCGGTCGGTGCCGATCCCCTCCGCGAGCTCGCTCCCCATCTCTCCGGCGTACATGTCCTCCACGTACTCGGCGACCTTCGCCCCGAGGCGGTTGAGGTTCAAATGAGCGTTCCGCGCCTCCAGGGGGTCGTAGGTCCAGAGCACCGACTCGATCCCCAGGGGGAGCAGCAGGTCGCGCTGGAAGCGCTTGAGACGGGCGCCGATGCCGAGGTCCCGCGCGCCGGGCGCCACCGCCAGCATGTGCGACCAGTGGGCGAGACGGCCGCCGCGCACCCCGGTGAGGCCGAAAACGAAGCCGAGGAGCCGCCCTTCCGGATCGAAGGCCCCGGCCGCCACCCCCCCCACCTTCTGGCAGATCTTGAGGATGCTCCCCGGCACCGCCTCGGCGAAGCCCTGCCCCCAGGTGGCGCGCTGGAGCTCGACGCAGGCGGCGTAGTCCGCCGTCGAGCTGAGCGGGCGCAGCTCGACGGCCGGCAGGGACCCCACGCCTAGCGGCCTGCCTGGCCCTGGCTCCACGGCGGCACGACGCCGTTCGAGCGGGCGTAGGCGATCGACTGCCCGAGGTGCTCGTGCATATGGTTGGCGATGACGAACATCGCCTCCCGCACCGTCCCCTCGTGGCCGAAGATCTTGATCGTCCGGTCGAGGTCGGAGTCGGGCGTCGAGTCGACCACCCGGCGGATGTGGGCGAACGACTGCTGCAGGGCCTCGGCCACTTTGGCCTTGTCGCCCCCCTGCTTCTCCAGATTGGGCACGTCGATGTCCGCCGGCGGCTTGACGCCCCAGAGCGTCGGCAGGAAGAAGTTGGCGCTCGCGAGATGCATGTAGACCTCCCCCACCGAGCGCACGCCCGGGGCCGGGCGCCAGGAGTACTTGTCGGCGGGCACCGCCGCGGCCAGGCTCAGGACCTTCTTCTGCACGTCGTCCAGCTGGTGGAGGAACTCGGCGCGGAAGCCGGTCTGCACCTGCGGCTTCTGGACCGGCGTGACGCTCTTCTGTTGCGGCGTCTGCGCGATAGCCGCGGCGGCGCAGAGGAGAGCGGCGGCGACGGTGGCGAGGGCGGTCTGCGACTTTATCCTCATGACGGATTCCTCCAATGGGTAGCGATCGGCTGCGGATTCTAGCAGCCCTGGCGGTACTGGGTTCGTTTAAATCCGAGGACGGACGACTGGCTGCGCGGAGCGCCCGAAGGAGACCGCCCGCAGGTTCAAACGGGCCCAGGACCGCCCGGCCGTCCTGAGCGCCGCCGCACACCTGTACTAGAATCAGGAGGTGCATCTGACCCTGGCCCTCCTGGCGAGCCTCGGCGCCGCTGGGCTGCTGATCGCCCTCGTCCTGACGCTCGGCCGCGCCGCCTTTCTCGTCCGCCAGCTCACCTTCCCGCTCTACGTCGCGGCGGCGGCGGCCGGCGTCTACGTCTTCACCCTCTTCCCAGCGGGGCGGAGCCCGGAGGCCGGGCGCGCCCTCGCCTGGATGCTCCTCTTCCTCGCCGCGGCGGTCGTCCTCCGCCTCCTCGGTCTGTTCGTCTTCGACGTCCACCTGCAGAGCCGCAAGGGGGTGCGCCTGCCGCCGCTCCTGCCGGCGGTGTCGATGCTCGTCGTCTACCTGCTGGCGGCCCTCATCACCCTGCGGGTGAGCTTCCCGCAGCTCGACATCGCGCCGCTCCTGGCGACCAGCGCGGTCACCTCGCTCGTTCTCGGCCTCGCCCTCCAGCCGATCCTCGGCAACTTCTTCGCCGGCATCGTCATCACCCTCGAAAAGCCGTTCCGCTTGAACGACTGGATCAAGGTCGGCGACCACGAGGGGCGGGTGGTGGCGATCAACTGGCGGACCACCCACCTGCGGACGCGCGACAACGACAACATCGTCATCCCCAACGGCAGGATCGCCGACGACCGGGTCCTCAACTACTACTATCCGCACCCCATGCACCTGGAGAAGGTGCGGGTGGGGATCTCCTACGACACGCCGCCCTACCGCGCCCGGCGGGCCCTCCTCGAATGTCCCCCGGGGATCGCCGGCGTCCTCGACAAGCCGACCCCCGAGGTCTACGTCGCGAGCTTCGACGACAGCGCCGTCCTCTACGAACTGCGGGTCTGGATCGAGGACGTCGCCCAGTCCAACCGGATCGCGAGCGACCTCCGGGCGCGGATCTGGGAGGAGCTGACCCGGGCGGGGATCGCCATCCCCTACCCCACCCGCACCGTGAAGCTCGCCCGCCGCGAGCGGCCGGTCCAGCAGGAGCTCCCGAGCGGCGCGCCGCGGCCGGCCCGGCTCTACGTCGCCGAGGGGGCCGAGCGCGGCCGTACGGTCGAGCTCGACGGCCAAGCGATAATCGTCGGCCGCTCCCGCTCCTCCCACCTCGCCCTCGCCGACGCCAATGCCAGCAAGGAGCACCTGCGCATCGAATGGACCCCGGAAGGCTACGTCCTGACCGACCTCGGCAGCAGCTTCGGGACCCGGGTCAACGGCCAGGCGGCGAGCCGGGTGGTTCTCCACCCCCTCGACCGGATCGCCATCGGCGATACCCTGCTCATCTTCGAAAGTGAAACCCATGCCTGACGAGACCTTCCCTGCCACCCTCGGTCCCTACCGCCTCGGCGGCCTCGCCGGCCGCGAGGGTCGCCGCCACTCCGCGACCGCCTATCAGGCGACCGCCCCGGACGGCCGGGCGGTGGTGGTCGAGGTGATGTCGCGCGCGCTCGCCGCCGACCCGGCGGCGGTCGAGCGCTTCAACCGCGAGGTCGAGAAGCTCGCCGCCATCGAGCACCCCAACCTCCTCCGGGTCTTTTCGAGCAGCGAGGACGCCGGCCGGGTCTACCTGGTGCGCGAGGCCTGGGACTGCCCGGCGCTCGGCGACCTCCTCCGCGAGCGGCGCCCCACGGTCCCGGAGTCGCTCGCGGCGTTCAAGGGGATCTTGAAAGGCTTGGGCCAGCTCCATCAACGGGGGATCGTGCACCGCGACTTGAACCCCACGACCGTCTTCGTCTCCCACGACCTCTCCCAGGTCAAGCTCGCCGGCTACGGCCTCGGCAAGGCCGACGCCTTGAGTGGGACGACGGGGACCCTCTCGACCGGCGAGGTGAGCCTCGCCAACATCTACTATCTGGCGCCGGAGCAGGCCGAGGGGAAGCCCTCCGACGCCCGCTCGGACCTCTACTCGGCCGGGGTCCTCTTCCATCAGCTCTTGACCGGCCGCGCCCCGAGCGCCAAGTTCGGCCTGCCGAGCCAGCTCAACCCGGAGCTGCCGCCCGAGGTCGACAGCCTCGTCCTGAAGTGTCTGGCCCGCCGGCCGGAGGACCGCTACTCGAACGTCCCCCACCTCCTGGGCGACCTCCTCCAGCTGGAGGAGACCCTCCGCCTGCGCCTCCTCTCCCAGATCCAGGGGATCTCCCGCTCGACCTCCCGCCTGCTCGGCCAGGAGGAGGGGGGAACGACGAAAAAGAACCCCGCCCTCCTCTGGGTGGGGATCGGGGTGGTCGTCGTCCTCGTGGCGGCGGTGGCGTTCTTCCTGCTTCACCACTGAGGGCCTGCAAGACGCATATCCATGGGTTGCTATTCCTCTATCTTCGCGGTAAGGTCAGATTTCGCTCGGCCCGCCTCGGCGGGCTACCCACTGACTGAGAAAAGGAGTTCACCATGGAGCGAGCCAATATCGCCTCAAACCGCACCTCGAAGTTCCGCCTTGCCATCGCCTTGACCGGAGTCCTCGGGGCCGGCAGTCTCGCGTTCGCCGCTACCGCCCCAGCCGCGACCCCGGCCGCCAGGTGCGTCCCCAACCCGAACCCCATCTGCTACCAGATCTACAAGCCGGTGATCTGCAGCAACGGCAAGGTGTACACCAACCAGTGCTACGCCGACGCGGATTGCGCGAAGAACTGCGTGCCCTACACTCCCCCGGCGTAGCGTCGTAGCTCGATTGTCCGGGACCCCGGGAGCCGGGGTCCCGGCCTTCCCCCACCTTCGGCTAGACTACCCCGCATGGCAGACCTCAAAGGCAAGACCCTGTTCATCACCGGCGGCAGCCGCGGCATCGGCCTCGCGATCGCGCTCCGCGCCGCTGCCGACGGCGCCAACGTCGCCATCGCCGCCAAGACCGCCGAGCCCAATCCGAAGCTCCCGGGGACGATCCACACCGCCGCCCGGGAGGTCGAGGCGGCGGGCGGCAGGGCCCTGCCACTCCAGATCGACATCCGCGACGAGGAGCAGGTGCGGGCCGGGATCGAGAAGACGGTCGAGACCTTCGGCGGGCTCGACATCCTGGTCAACAACGCGAGCGCCATCTTCCTCGCCGGGACGCTCGAAACCCCCATGAAGCGCTTCGACCTCATGTGGTCGGTCAACGGGCGCGGCACCTTCGCCTGCTCGCAGGCCGCGATCCCCCACTTGAAGCGCTCGGCCAACCCCCACATCCTCAGCCTCTCGCCGCCGCTCAACCTGAACCCCAAGTGGTTCGCCAACCACTGCGCCTACACCATGGCGAAGTACGGCATGAGCCTCGCCGTCCTCGGAATGGCGGCGGAGTGGAAGGACGACGGCATCGCCGTCAACGCCCTCTGGCCGCGCACCGCCATCGCCACCGCCGCCCTCGCCATGCTGGGGGGGATGGTCAAGCCCGAGAACTGCCGGAAGCCCGAGATCGTCGCCGACGCCGCGCACGTCGTCCTCACCCGGGACAGCCGCTGCTGCACGGGGAACTTCTACATCGACGACGAGGTGCTGGCGTCGGCGGGGGTCAAAGATCTCGATCGCTACGCCGTCCAGCCGGGAACCCCGCTCTTCAACGACTTCTTCGTCGACTAGCGCTGACCGGCGCTTCTGGGGGGGGAGGAGCTTCCCCGGGAAGCCATAAAGATGTCGTAAAGACTCGCATAGCTCTATATCAATACGCACCCGATCGGAGCTACAGTAGGTTCCAGCCAATCCGCCGTAGTACTTAAGGATGCCCGCGGGAGATCCCGTGGGATTTTGGAGGGAGAACCTATGTGGACCCGGGTGAGGGACCGCCAGCGGGGTTTCACCTTGATCGAGCTGCTGATCGTCGTCGCCATCATCGGGATCATCGCCGCCCTGCTCATTCCGAACTTCCTGGACGCGCTCCAGAAGGCGAAGCAGAAGCGGACGGTGGCCGACATGCGAAACGCCGGTACCGCCATGTTCTCCTGGCTGACCGACCAGGTCGGCGCCGCCGCCGCGGGCGCCGCCGCCACCACGGTCGACCTGACGAGCTACGGCACGGTGACGGACGGCAGCAACCTGCTCTCGGTCCTCGTCCCGCAGTATCTCCAGGCGGTGCCCGAGGTGGACGGCTGGAAGACCAACTACGACTACTACATGAAGACCGCCACCCCGCTCGATCCGCAGGTCATGGCCATCCACAGCTACGGCCGCGACAAGAAAAAGCAGCTGACGACCGCGATCAACGTCACCTCCTTCGATCCCACCGACTACGACCAGGACATCCTCTGGGCCGACGGCTTCTTCGTCCGCTGGCCGCAGAAGGTCACCCCCTGATTTAAGGCCTGAACGCCGCGACAGACAGGGCGCCCCGCGACGCCTCGACAGGCACCTCCACAGACGCTGGCCTCGGCCGCGCTCCGTCCAGCTTCACCAGCTGGGTGGGCGGCCGCAGGCCCGCGGGCGAGACATGCCCCGGGACCACGAAGTGCCAGAGCCCGGCCACGACCAACGCCAGGATCAGAGTCCCGCAGCCGAACGGGATTCCACAGCAGCAACCACGTACCTGGACGTTCGACATGGCGGGAGAGCTCCTTCCTCAAAGAGGCCGTACCGCTACGGCCGCCGAGATCCGATGCAAGAGCAGCTCCACGCCCCCCCCGATGTCGACGATGTCGGACTCTGTCGGACGATGTCGGGAGGTGTCGAACGGTGTCGGTTTATGTCGATTATGTCGGTCACTGCCGGTTTTTCACCGACGCCGGCAGGCGCCCCCCGCGGAGCCAGCCGGGCACGGCCCTTGCTTTTTCAGCTTTTCGATTCGTTGTTCCATCTCTGTCGTAAGTGTTACTGAGAGACCATTCTCAGAATCGAAAGGAAGGGGTGCACCATGAAGATTCGTTTCGCTGTGTTGGTATTGACCGTCGCGGCGAGCTCGCTCTGGCTCGCCGGGAGCGGTGGTTCGCAGCCGGTGCTCGCCGCGACCGCCGGGAGGGTCGCCGCGCCGGCCGCCTGCCAGTTTCCGCTCGGCTGGGTGGGTACGCCGGCGGAGACCGCCTGGCGGCTCTTCGTCGCGACGAACTGCCCGGCTGGCGGCACTCAGCTCGTCTGGGAGACCTGGATCGAGCAGGACGCCCTCTATCCCGCGAGCGGATCGGCAGCGCAGAAGGGCGCCAAGGCCAAGCGCCTCCACGGGAGCCCGCTGTTCAAGGCTTTGATGGCCCGGAAGAACGGCATGACGGCCGAGCTCTCCCCGGCCACGGAGTGCAACAAGATGGGGAGCCCGCCGTCAAACGTCGTCCCCAACGCCACGGTCTGCGAGGAGGTGCGGCTCAACCCCTCGGCCCGGACGTTCGTCCAGACCAAGGGCTACCAGGTGCGCTCCGGCCAGATCAAGGCCGCCCAGTCCGGCACCAACATCCAGTTCCCGACCGCCGGGATCGAGGTCAAGGTGGACTGGATTCCCGCCACCGACTTCGCGACGCCTTTCACCTGCGCCAACCCGCCCCAGGGCGTGCACGTCGAGACGATCGACGGCGCCTGCTACGCCATGGCCGGCATGCACCTGATCTCGAAGATCGCGCCGAACTGGATCTGGGCGACCTTCGAGCCCCAGAGCATGGAAACCAACCCCAATCGCTGCATCACGTTCGGAGCGTGCAACGACCCCTGGGGCTCGGTCCCGCCGACGAGCAGCGGCGGCGCCGGCGGCTTCACTCAGCTGACCCCCGCTCTCCAGGCCCTCATGAAGAGCGCCAACCTCGCGCCGGAATTCCTCAACTACCGCCTGGACGGCGTCCAGACCCAGTTCGGCACCGCCGCCAACCCGACCCTCCTCGGCAACTCGATCATCGAGGGCGAGAACGTCGGCATGACGACCGGCACGGCGTCCTGCATCACCTGCCACTCGGTCTCCACCGTCAAGACCGACGGCACGGACGGGATCACCATTCTGGGGAGCTTGCCGACGCCGCCGGTCGGGCCGGAGTACGTCGTCCCCCAGGGCTGGATCGCGCGGGACTTCGTCTGGTCGCTGGCGCTCGCCTGCCCCGGTGGGATCCAGAACTGCTCGTCGTCCGTAGCGGCGGCGAAACCGGCGAAGAAAACGAAGACGAAGTAACGATGGACGTCCGGGCGGGATCGGCGGTGCCGGTCCCGCTGCCACGGCGCGAGACACGAACGGCTCCAGCGAGACACTAGCGACCCTCCACGAGACACGAAGCGTCGACGGCGAGACACGATGTGTTGGCGGTGGGACGCGAAGTTCCGACGGTGGGACACGAAGCGTCGGCGGTGGGACACGAAGCTTCGGCGGTGGGACACGCGCGTCCTGCCGCGAGACACAGCCGGCCGGCAGCGAGACACAGCCGGCCGGCAGCGAGACACAGCCGGCCGGCAGCGAGACACAGCCGGCCGGCACGCCGTGGCCCGCGGCAGGCGCGTGGTGACTCGCAGCAGGCGCGTAGTGACTCGCGGCAGGCACGTAGTGACTCGCGGCAGGCGCGTCGTGACTCGCGGCAGGCGCGTCGTGGCCCGCGGCAGGCGCGTGGTGGCCCGCGGCAGGCATCTGGTGTCTCGGTCCAACCGAGGGGTCTTACCTGCCGCGCTCGCGACAACCCTTCCTACCGTCATCCTGAGAGGAGCCCTAGCGACCGAAGGACCTGGGCGGGGGAGAAGGTGCGCCCAGGCCGCGCTGCACTATCCCTTGGCTTCCTTGATCGCCGCGGTGAGCGCCGGCAGGATCTCGTGCAGGTCGCCGACGATGCCGTAGTCGGCGACGGTGAAGATCGGGGCGCCGGGGTCCTTGTTGATGGCGACGATGGTCGTCGAGCCCTTCATCCCCACCAGGTGCTGGATGGCGCCGGAGATCCCCGCCGCCAAGTAGAGCTTGGGGGCCACGGTCTGACCGGAGGAGCCGATCTGGCGGTCGCGCGGCAGCCAGCCGTTGTCGATCACCGGCCGGCTGGCGCCGATCTCGGCCCCGAGGGCCTTGGCGAGCTCCTCGATCACCCCCATCTTGTCGGCCCCGCCCACCCCGCGGCCCACGGCGACGATGATCTCCGCCTTGGTGAGGTCGATCTTCTCCCCCCCCACCTGCTCGACACCGAGGACCTCGCGATCGGGCTTGACCGCCGAGAGGTCGACCGCGAGCGGTTGAATCGGCGCTGGAGCCGCCCCTAAAGCCGCGCCCCCCTGGAAGGCGCCGGACTGGACCGAGACGAGAACCGTGCCAGGACCCTTGACCCGCACCTTCGCCTGCATCTTGCCGCCGAGGATGGGCCGACTCCAGAGCAGATCATCCGCCCCTCCGGAGAAGCCGGTCACCTCGGGGAGGAGCCCCGCCCCCACCTCCTGCGCCAGCCGGGGGACGTAGTCGACCGACTGGTAGCTGTGGGGGAAGACGACGAAATCGGGCGCCGCCGCCCGGATCGCCGGGGCGAGGGCCGCCACGTAGGCGCCAGGGGTGTAGGTGCCGAGCGCCGGGGCGTCCGCCAGGTGGACGGCGGCGAGATCGCGCTTCGCCACCTCCGCCGCGGCGCCCTCCAGACCCGCTCCGAGGAGCACCGCCTCGGCCTTCCCGCCGCCGAGCTCCGCCGCCAGCTTCTGAGCGGCGGCGATCGCCTCCCAGGACATCCGCGCGATCTGGCCCTCGCGCTGCTGCAAGACCACCCAGATCTTCGCCATCTAGAAAATCCTCGCTTCGGTGCGCAGTTTCTGGACGAGGGCCGCCGCCTGCTGCTTCGGGTCGCCCTCGAGCATCTGGGCCCCGGTGCCGCTGTCGGGCAGGGCCACGGAGACGATCTCCAGCCGCGAGCCGGCCGCCCCCAGCTGACCGGGGTCGAGCCCGAGATCGCCGGGGGACACCTCGGCGATCTCCTTTTTCTTCGCCGCCATGATCCCCTTGAGCGAGGCGTAGCGCGGATGGTTGATGCCAGCCTGGATTTCGAGCACCGCCGGGAGCTGGATACGGACGATCTCGTTCATCCCGCTCTCCATCTCCCGGGTCACCCTGGCGCTCTTGCCGTCCGCTTCGAGCTCGACCCCCATGACCAGCCAGACATGGGGCCAGCCCAGCTCGCCGGCTAAAACCGAGCCGGTCCCGGCGTAGCCGACATCGTCCGACTGCGAGCCGGTGAGGACGAGGTCGAAGCTCTCCCGCTTCATGGCGGCGGCCAGGGCCCGGCCGGTCGCCAGGGCGTCGCCACCGAGGAAAGCCGGATCTTTGAGGTGGATCGCCCGCGCCGCGCCGACGGCGAGGCCCTTGCGGATCGCCTCCCGGACCCGCTCCGGACCGAGGCTCACGAGGACCACCTCGCCGCCGGTCTTCTCGGCCAGGGCGAGCCCCTCCTCCAGGGCATACTCGTCGCTCTCGTTGATGACGAAGGGCAGGTCCTCCTCCTCCAGCCACCGCCCGTCGCGGCTGACGCGGAGCCGCGCCTCGGTGTCGGGGACCTGTTTGATGCAGACCGCGATCCTCATGGGAACCTCTCCTCGGAACGAAAGGGAACGGCGGCAAGCCCGCCTCTAGCTCAGGATATCAGCGCCTGGCCGTCGAGGAGACGGCGGAGCAGCGGCGGGTCGGGGTTGAAGGCCCACAAGCGGTCGTCGAAGAGCAGGGTGGGGATCACCCGCCGGCCGCCGCTCCGTTCGAGGACCGTGGCCTCGGCCCGCGGATCGCGGTCGATATCGACCTCGTCGTAGGAGGTGTCGGCCTCGTCGAGGACCCGCTTGGCGCGCCGGCAGTCGGGGCACCAGGCGGCGCTGTAGACCACCCGGCGCGAGGTGGGGAATCCCGCGCCGCCGGCGAGCCGCGCCGCCTCCTCGGGGGAGAGGCGCAGGCCCACCACCCGGATCTTGCCGCCGGGCTCGCGGAGCAGCACCGCCGGCAGGTCGTGACGGGGGGAGATCCCGAGCTTGATCAGCTGATGGGCCGCCGCCGGATCGGCGGCGACGTCGACCGGCTCGCCACAGGGGACGAGGGGCGCCTCCTGCTCCGTCGAGTTGAAATAGACCTTGCAATCGAGATTCTGGTACATGGCCCTCGTCAGAGACCCGGACCCGGCACGCGGACGGCAGCGCCGTTGACGGCGGCCGAGGCGGGGGTCGTCAAGTAGTGGATGATCTCCGCCACGGCCGCGGTCGACACCCACTTCGCGGGGTCGGCTTCAGGCATGCCGGCGCGGTTCGCGGGGGTGTCCATGGTGCCGGGGAGGACGGCGTTGGCGCGGGCACCGAAGGGCGCGAGCTCGCGGGCGAAGGATTCGATCAGGCGGAGCATCCCGGCCTTGGTGGCGGCGTAGCCCCCCACCCCGGCCTCGCCGAGGAGGCCGGCGGGCGCCGCCACGGCAACCAGGACCCCGGCCCTGGCGCGCTCGAAGGCACGGGCGCTCTCGCGGAAGACCCGGAAGGTGGTTTCGAGGTTGACCGAGACGAGGAAGCTCCAGTCGCGGTCGCTCATCTCGGCGAGCCGGGCGTAGCGGAAGCCGCCCACCAGATGGACGACGGCCGGAAACACCCCCGAGGCCGCCTCGGCGTCGGCGAAGAGCCGCGCCACCTCGCTGCTGTCGGTCAAGTCGACGCGGCGGAGCGAAAGGGCGTCCGACGGGGCGAGCGGCGTCAGCTCGGCGAGCGCCGCCTCGTCGGTCCCCACCGCCAGCACCCGCTCGCCCGCGGCGAGGAATCGGGCGACGACGCTCTGCCCCAGGGCGCCCGAGGCGCCGGTGATGAGGACGCGCCCGTTCATCGAGGTTGGGCCGAACGAAGGGGATCGGGGTAGCGCATCGGAGAGGCCCGCATACCGCAACTGGTGCGGCAGCCGAGCGCGCGCGAGACTATCACGGCGGGTGGGTTCCCTCCCCCAGGCGGGGGCGGTTGGGGCAGGGGTTGCCCGTCGCCCCGAGCGTGAAAGGTCCGGTCTGCTCAGGCGGCACGTCCTAGAGCTTGAAGGAGTAGGTGCCAACGAAGTCGTTACTGGGGCTCCCCACGGTCAGGCTATAGGTGCCGCCCTTGGTGAGGGTGATGTTCCCGACGTCCCCTTCGAACGGAGCGCTGAAAACCTGCTGACCGCTGTCGTCGGTCAACGTCCAGCTGATCCGGAAGGTGCCGCCGGCCAGGTAGTCGAAGTAGACCGTCTGCCCCGCAGCCGCGGTGAACGTGTAGACGTCCATCGTCCCCGGAGTCTCGATCCGCCCTGCCCCCGCGACCGGCACCCCGTCCGCGACCGTGTCGCCGATCGAGATCGCGAAGGTCTGCGGCGGCGGCACGTCCCAGAGCTTGAAGGAGTAGGTGCCAGAGAAGTCGTTACCGGGGCTCCCCACGGTCAGGCTATAGGTGCCGCCCTTGGTGAGGGTGATGTTCCCGACGTCGCCTTCGAACGGAGCGCTGAAGACCTGATGTCCGCTGTCGTCGGTCAAGATCCAGCTGATACGGAAGGTGCCGCCGGCCAGGTAGTCGAAGTAGACCGTCTGCCCCGGGGCGGCGGTGAACGTGTAGACGTCCATCGTCCCCGGAGTCTCGATCCGCCCCGCCCCCGCGGCCGGCACCCCGTCCGCGACCGTGTCGCCGATCGAGATCGCGAAGGTCTGCGGCGGCGGCACGTTCCAGAGCTTGAAGGAGTAGGTGCCCGTGAAGGCATTGTTAGGGCTCCCCACGATCAGGGTATAGGTGCCGCCCTTGGCGAGGGTGATGTTGCCGACATCGCCTTCGAACGGAGCGCTGAAGACCTGCTGCCCGGTATCGTCGGTCAATATCCAGGCGATCCGGAAGGTGCCGCCGGCCAGGTACTCGAAATAGACCGTCTGCCCCGCGGCGGCGCTGAAGGTATAGGCGTCCATCGTCCCCGGAGTCTCGATCCGCCCCGCGCCCGCAGCCGGCATCCCGTCCGCGACCGTGTCGCCGATCGAGATGGCGAAGGTCCGCGGCGGCGGCACGTCCCAGAGCTTGAAGGAGTAGGTGCCCGTGAAGGCATTGTTAGGGCTCCCCACGGTCAGGGTATAGGTGCCGCCCTTGGCGAGGGTGAAATTCCCGACGTCGCCTTCGAACGGAGCGCTGAAGACCTGCTGCCCGGTATCGTCGGTCAATGTCCAGGCGATCCGGAAGGTGCCGCCGGCCAGGTACTGGAAGTAGACCGTCTGCCCCGCGGCGGCGCTGAAGGTATAGGCGTCCATCGTCCCCGGAGTCTCGATCCGCCCCGCCCCCGCAGCCGGCATCCCGTCCGCGACGGTGTCGCCGATCGAGATGGCGAAGGTCCGCGGCGGCGGCACGTCCCAGAGCTTGAAGGAGTAGGTGCCCGTGAAGGCGTTGTTGGGGCTCCCCACGGTCAGGGTATAGGTGCCGCCCTTGGCGAGGGTGAAATTCCCGACGTCGCCTTCGAACGGAGCGCTGAAGACCTGCTGCCCGGTATCGTCGGTCAATGTCCAGGCGATCCGGAAGGTGCCGCCGGCCAGGTACTGGAAGTAGACCGTCTGCCCCGCGGCGGCGGTGAAGGTATAGGCGTCCATCGTCCCCGGAGTCTCGATCCGCCCCGCCCCCGCGGCCGGCACCCCGTCCGCGACGGTGTCGCCGATCGCGATCGCGAAGGTCTGCGGCGGCGGCACGTCCCAGAGCTTGAAGGAGTAGGTGCCGACGAAGCCGCTGCTGGAGCTCCCTACGGTCAGGGTATAGGTGCCGCCCTTCCTGAGGGTGATGTTGCCGACGTCGCCTTCGAACGGAGCGCTGAAGACCTGCTGCCCGCTGTCGTCGGTCAACGTCCAGGCGATCCGGAAGGTGCCGCCGGCCAGGTACTGGAAGTAGACCGTCTGCCCCGCGGCGGCGGTGAACGAATAGCGATCGATTTCCCCGGCGACGGCGATCGCGGCGTCGATCTCCTGGCCGATCGCGATGTTGCGGCCCAGGGGATCGGTCCCCTGGGCGACCTCGGTGCCGTCGTTCACCCCGTCGCCGTCGGTGTCGGGGTTGTGCGGGTCGGTACCCAGGATCGTCTCGGCCACGTCCGGCAGGCCGTCGCCGTCGCTGTCGAGCGGATCGGGATCGCCCAGGTGAGCCTTCGGCAGCTCCATGCTCGTGCCGTTCGCTCCGGCGAGGAAGTAGGTAGTCGCGACCTGGAGCGGCTGCGTCTGGAGGTACGAAACCCGGTAGAACGTGGTCGGCTGGAGGACCATGGTGTCGAAAACTCCGGTCCCCCCCAGCCGGCCGCGCTGCACGGTGGTGCCGTTGACCGGCGCGAGCGCGTAGTAGAAACGGGTGGGGGCGGGCATCAGAGCGGTCAGGTCGCCGATGAACTGGGGCCCCTTGATATAGCCGTCCCAGGCGCTCTGCCAACCGCGGCGCGCCAGCTCGGCGCTGGTGTCGGACAGGTTCTGACCGGCGGTCACGATGGCGTCGTAGTCGGCCTGCGGCAGCTGGCTCGCGGCGATCTGGTTCATCCGATCGACCAGGGCGGAGACGTCGGCCGACGTGAGCGTCGCCGGCAGGGGCACGGCGAGGAGGGTTGCCCGCTCGGCCGTGGTGATCTGGCGGCCCCCGGGGCTCGCGGGTGCGAGAGCCTGCCCGAGGGCAGCGACGAACGGATCGAGCTCGGGGGTCATGGCCTTCCGCCACTTCGGCGAGCCGTTGACGGTGTCGAACAGCGTGGCGAGCGCGGCATTGAGAGCGTCCTGCTCCGAGAACGGATCGGCGGCGACCGTCGCCTGCACCCGTGGCTGGAGGCGCTCGCGGACCCGGTGGATGCCGGAGCAGGACTGGTCGACGCAGCTCTGGAAGGTATTGATGGGTCCGGCGACGTCCATGGCGCAGTCCACGGCATCCATCACGCTGGTGATCGCGATCCCCAACGGGCCGGAGAGGGGGACGCATCCCAGGCCGGAACTGCCGACATTCCAAGCGATCGAGCCCCAGCCGCAACCCTCCGCGGACCGGCACTGCGCCGCGATGGAGCCGATTCCGTTGCCGACGCTCAGCGCACAGCCGATCCCTGGAATGCTCCTCGCGAGGCTCTTCCCCACCGCGTCCTCGACACGCGAGATGACTAGCGAGGAGGAGCAATCCCCGAAGCCCCGGAAAATATCCAGCGCTTTCGGGACACAGCCCGGGCAAGGGCCGCTGCCGTCGCCCGCCCCACCGCCGTTCGCGCTGCTGCCCGGCTGCGCGGCGTGCCAGCCCGGGGTCAGGATGCCGTAGCCCGGGTCCGAGCAGACGAGAGTGCCGTCGGCAGAGATGGTCATGGGGCCCACGACCTCCCAGCGGCCGGCCGCGTGGTTGAAGCTCCAGAGGGCGCTCTTGGCGCCGGCCGCCAGAGTCTGGCCGGTCTTGGGATCGGGTAGATTGGGGAAGCATACCGGGGCCGGGGCGTCGAAGTTCGAGGGCCCGTCGGTCTGGACGGTGATGACGAGCGGGAAGGTGAGGCCGGGCGGCAGCTTGCCGGGCAGACGGTCGGGCGGCACCGGCGCGATCCCCGCCTGGCCGCCGTGGGTGCCGTCGTTGGCGAAGAGCGAGCCTGCCGGCACGGTCAGCTGCACGCTCGCAAACTGCGGATACTGGGCGAGGATCGAGGGCGCGAAGTGGAGCACCGTGGGCGCCGTGTTGCTCACCGGCTGCAGGGTGCCGGGGACGATCAGCGGCAGGTAGGAGGTGCCGATGTTCGTCGACTGTCCGGGGACCGGGTCCCAGGCCTTGCCCACGTAGGGATAGTAGGCCCCCGGAGGCACCCCGTTGGTCGCCGTCCGGCCGTCGACGTGGACGAAGAACCGCTGGCCCGGTGCCGGGTCGAGGCAGAAGTTGCCGTCGGCACCGGTCGTGGCCCGGAGGGTCGCCTCGGCGCCGTCGACCGTGATCGTCGCGCCCTGAAGCGGGTTGTCGACCGAGTTGCCGCTGCCGTCGACCGCGAGCTCGGAGGCCACCACCCGGCCGCAGACCGAGGTGCCGGGGACGACGGTCAAGTCCAGGGTGCGGAAGGAGAGGACGCGAGTGCCCCCCGGAGCGCCGTCGGCGTCGGCGTCGACCGGGCGGCCACGGCGGTCGCGCAACTGGCTGCCATCGATCGTGACATCGACCTCCGCCGCGGTAGGGAGGAGGTCGTGGTAGAAGAGGGTGACGCTCTTGGCGTCGGTCGAGATGTAGAGCCGGGCCGGCAGGTCGGTCCCTCCCGAGCGGGCGTGGATCGCGGCGGTGGTGACGCTCGTGGGATCGAGGGTGCCGTTGAAGTGAAGGATCGTCTCTCGCGTCATCGCCACGTCGGCCTCGGAGTCGGTCGGGCTGCTGGTGGCGAGGGTGACCAGGGGCTCGGGGGCGAAGTAGCCGTAGATGTCGAAGACGAGATGGACCGTCCCCGCCCCGGTGACGACCGGGTAGGCCTGCACGGTGCCGGAGCCATCGGCCGCGAGCGGCAGGATGGCGTTGTTGGTGCGCGTCAGGCCCCGCTTGAGGTTGATGGAGCTGGCGAGCGGACGGGTCCCGTCGCCCGGGAAAAGGGTGATGAAGCCGTCGCCGCTGGGAGAGACCACGGCGAGGTTCGCCACCACGGCGGTAGCGTCGGCGGGGACCCCGCATCGGCCGGTGACGGTGAAATTGCGCGGGATACCCGAGATCAGGGCAGGGCCACCGAAAGGCCCGTCCACGTAGCGGGTGTCGAGAAGCCGACAGGGGGAAACGGTATAGAGGGAGACACCGCCATCCGCCTTCGCCCAGTCAGCGAGCCCCATCCAGTGCAGAAAAGCCAGCGCAAAGACGACCGCCCAACGACGTCCCGCCATTCCTTATCTCCTCTTCTTGCGTGCCTCTAGGAGAATCCATCCAGCCGGGCTTGCCCGGCGATCCAACGGTCTTCACTCAACCCAGACCTCTAACTTAGAATCCGAAAACGGACTGTAGATTAGCATCGATTTAGCCGATCCCCCTCCCCCTGGGCGGAGGCGGTTGGGGCAGGGGGGAGGTTAGGAGATTTAGGAAGGGGGGTGCCTCGCTGAACCGCCGACCTTCAGCTGGCGCGGGCCCGGCTGGAGCGCTCCTCGGCCTGGCTGCGGGCGATGAGCGAGGAGAGGAGCTCGCGGTCCGACGGGTGGAGGCGGAGGAACTCGACCCCCACCTGATGCACCTGGTGCTCCCGCTCCTTCTTGGGGACCTCGTAGGCGACCCGGGCGTCGGCCCGGATGACCCGCCCCTCGACGGAGATCAGGAGCTCCATCAGCGAGCCGTAGCCGAGCGACTCCCGGTTGACGAACATGCAGCCGCCGAGCCCGATCACCCGGGTCTTGGCGAACCCCTCGAAGTGCGGCCCACCGAGCAGCCGGACCATCACCGCATGCTCCGCCGGGATGCGAGGAAACCGCCGATCCTTCCGGTACCCCTGGCCCATGGGCCCCTCCGATCTCAATCTATCGACAAGAGTCTATAGCTAACTGTACACCCGCCGGGAGCCGCCGTCGAGAGGCAACGGGTACCGGCCCCACCGAGGGCGGTTGACGGCCGCGGCCCGCTGGTGTCTATTGCCGGGATGGACTTCACGATTCCCCCCAGGGCCCGAGAGGCCGCCGACGCCGCCCGCGCCTTCCTCGATGCCTTCGTTCTGCCGGTCGAGCGCACCTTCCTGGAGCACGGCTTCGCTGCCGTCCTTGGCGATTTGGATCGCCTGCGCCAGAGGGCGCGCGACCAGGGGCTCGCCGCCCTCCACATGCCGCGCGACCTCGGGGGCGCCGGGCTGCCGCTCGCCGAGTTCGCCCATGTCGGCGAGGTCCTCGGCCGGAGCCCCCTCGGACACTATGTCTTCAACTGCCAGGCGCCCGACGCCGGCAACATGGAGCTCCTCCTCCACCACGGCTCGGCCGAACAGCGGGAGCGCTGGCTCGCCCCCCTCGTCCGCGGCGAGCTGCGGAGCTGCTTCGCCATGACCGAGCCCGAGTTCCCCGGCTCGAACCCGGTACTCCTGGCGACCACCGCCCGCGCCGAGGGCGACGACTATGTCTTAGACGGGCACAAGTGGTTCACCTCCGCGGCCGACGGCGCCGCCTTCGCCATCGTCATGGCGGTCACCGACCCCCACGCCGCCCTCCATGCTCGGGCGAGCCAGATCCTCGTCCCCACCGACACCCCGGGCTTCACCGTCGTCCAGAACCTCTCGGTCATGGGCGAGCGCGGCTCCGGCTGGGCGAGCCACGCCGAGGTGCGCCTCGCAGGCGTGCGGGTGCCAAAGACGAACCGCATCGGCCCCGAGGGAGCGGGCTTCGCCCTCGCCCAGGAGCGCCTCGGCCCCGGGCGTATCCACCACTGCATGCGCTGGATCGGCATCTGCGAGCGCGCTTTCGACCTCCTCTGCCAGCGCGCCGCCTCGCGCCTCCTCGCCCCCGGCGAGCTTTTGGGGAGCCGCCAGCTCGTCCAGGCCTGGATCGCCGAGAGCCGGGCCGAGATCGACGCCGCCCGGCTCCTCGTCCTTCACACCGCCTGGCGGATCGACCACGAGGGGGCGCGGGCGGCCAGGAACGACATCTCGCTGATCAAGTTTCACGTCGCCGGGGTGCTCCAGCAGGTGCTCGACCGCGCCATCCAGGCCCATGGCGCCCTCGGGATCACCGACGCCACCCCCCTGGCCTTCTGGTGGCGGCACGAGCGCGGGGCGAGGATCTACGACGGGCCGGACGAGGTCCACAAGACGAGCGTCGCCCGCCACATCCTCCAGGGCTACGGGATGGAGAAGCTGCGGTGAGCGCTTCCGGGGCGTTCCAGGATCGGGCGCGGCCGGTGCGCCCGGGCGAGGAGGTGGACCCCGAACGGCTCGCCGCCTGGCTCGCCGACCACCTGTGGGACGCCGCCCCGCCGGCCGGCACCCCGCTCACCCCGCTCGCCCCTCTCTCCCCGCTAGATATCGAGCAGTTCCCCGGCGGGCACTCGAACCTCACCTATCTGGTCCGCTGGGGCGACCGCGAGCTGGTCCTCCGCCGGCCACCGGTCGGCTCGGCGGTCAAGACCGCCCACGACATGGGCCGGGAGTACCGGGTGCTGTCGCGCCTCGGTCCTCACTACCCCCAGGCGCCACGGGCGCTCGCCGCCTGCGACGACCCGGCGGTTTTGGGGGCCCCGTTCTACGTCATGGAGCGGGTGCGCGGGGTGATCCTCCGCCACCCTGCCCTGCCGCCCGGCCTCGACCTCCCGCCGGAGCGGATGCGGCGCTTGAGCGAGGCCGCGGTCGACGGCCTGGCCGCGCTCCACGCCGTCGACTACCGGGCCGCCGGGCTCGCCGACTTCGGACATCCGGCCGGGTACGTGGAGCGCCAGGTCGGCGGCTGGAGCGAGCGCTGGCGAAAGGCGAGGACCGACGACGTCCCCGACCTCGACCGCGCCGCGGCCTGGCTCACCGAGCACCTCCCCAGCGACCCGGGAGACTCGGGCGACCGCGGAGAGGCCGGAGCGACGCTCCTCCACAACGACTACAAGTACGACAACCTGGTCTTGGCGCCCGACGACTTGACCCGCATCGTCGCCGTCCTCGACTGGGAGATGGCGACCGTCGGCGATCCCCTGATGGATCTCGGCACCAGCCTCGGCTACTGGATCGACCCCGACGATCCCCCCGCCGCTCGCCACCTTCCCACCGGCCCCACCACCCAGCCCGGGAACCTCTCCCGCGCCGAGCTGGTCGAGCGCTACGCGCAGGTGACCGGCCGCGACGTCGCTCAAATCCTTTTCTATTATGTCTACGGTGTTTTCAAGATCGCGGTCATCGCCCAGCAGATCTACTACCGCTACCGGCAGGGCCTGACGAAAGACGAGCGTTTCGCGGCCCTCGGCGGCGCCGTCCGCCTCCTCGGCTGGACGGCGGCGCGGGCGATCGAGGTGGGACGGATCGATCGGCTGGGGTAGGCGTTCGACTATACTTGACGTCTGCCGTGACATCGATGCCGTAATAAGCCGTCAGACGCCTATCCTCAAAAAGGAGACGGAATGTTCTGTCCCAGCTGCGGGTCCGAGTACCGCGAGGGTTTCTCGCGCTGTGCCGACTGCGAGGTGTCCTTGGTCGACACTCTTCCCTCACCGGCAGAGGCCCATCCGGATCCCGGTGATGTCGAGACCGTCTTCGCCACCGGCGATCCGGTCCTTCTCATGACGGCGACGTCCCTCCTCGACGCCGCCGGCATCCCCTACTTCACTCGCGGCGAGGGCACCCAGGACCTCCTGGGCCTGGGCCGCCTGGGCACCGGCTTCAGCATCCTTGCCGGCCCCATGGAGATCCGGGTCGGCGCCCGGCGCTCCCAGGAAGCCGCGGACCTCCTGCGCGAGGCCGAGATCGAGCCCGCGGAGGTCGACGGGGACCAGGAATCGGATGGCCTGGAAGAAGAATAATAGAACCCGAACCGCGCCGGTCTCTATGTCCGAGGAGAGCGAAGAAGGCGTGATGTTCTGTCCGGGCTGCGGCGGCGAGTACCGCGCCGGCTTCTCGCGCTGCGTCGACTGCGAGCTCGACCTCATCCCCGAGCGCCCGCTCCCACCCGAGCCGGTCGAAGCCGGTCTGGCGCCTTTTGAGCAGGGGGCTGGAGAAGAGGATTGGGACGACGAAGAAGAGCTGGAAGAGGCCGCTGTCGCTGCCGCGCCGTACCCGCACCCCGTTCCGCGGGACCTCCCCGAAAATCGGCTGCGCGCCTGGGAGCTGGCGCTGGTCCTCCTCGTCGCCTTCAGCTCCTCCCTCTTTTCCTCGACCCGGGATTGGTGGACCGGCAGGACCGGGGCCGGGGAACTGACCGTCCTCGGTGCCCTCTATGGAATTCAGAAGCAGCTGGTCTGCCTGGGCCTCCTGGCCTACGTTCTCTCGCGCCGCAAACGCGGCTTCCGGGACCTCGGCCTCGACTTTCGCCCGGCCGACATCCCGGCGGGGGTCCTGCTGACAGTGGCGGTTTTCCTCGCGCGACTCCTCGCCTTTCGCGGGATGCACTGGGTCGCGATCGTGTTCACCGGTCATCCGGCGGTCGCGCACAGCCACCGGGCCGAGCCGATCCCGGGGCTGATGTTCGGCTCGCTCAATCTTCTCTACAGCGTGATCGATCCCATCTACGAAGAGATGATTGCCCGCGCCTTCGTCATGACCGAGGTCGAAGCTCTGACCGGCAGCACGGGCATTGCCATCCTGGCGAGCGTCGCCCTCCAAACCTCCTACCATTTGTACCAGGGAACCACGAGCGCCCTCTCCGCGGGAGCGATGTTCCTGGTCTATGCCTGTTTCTACGCGCGGTTCCGCCGCATCACGCCGGTGATTCTTTCTCACATCTGCTGGGACCTCGTGCTGACTTTGAAGCAGCTCTGACTGGAACCGCTTTCCTGCCCCTACCGCGACTGGATCAGCACGAAACCATTGCCGTCGGGGTCCTTGAACTGCGCGAGCTTCATCCCCCAGGGCTGGAGTTGGGGCGGCTGGGTGAACTCGACGCCCTTGGCGGTCAGGTCGCGGTAGGTTCCCTCGATGTCGTCGCAGTCGAAGACGAGGCCGGAAAAGGTTCCGATCTTGTCCTCGGAGCCCCGCGGGGTGAAAGGAACGAGGACCGTCTCGGCGCCCGGCGGCGCGAGCTCGATCCAGCGGCCTTCCGGTCCCATGGGCTCGTCGCGACGCTTCTCGAAGCCGAGCTTGCCGACGTAGAAGTCGACCGCCTGCTGCTGGTCGCGGACGAATAAAGTGATCGATCGGGCACAGGTAATCATGGTGATCCTCCCTCTTGAGTCATCTCAGGCCGAGGCCGCCTCGGCAGCGTCCAAGCTCCGTCAGCCGTCGATCAGGCCCGGAGCCTTCGACTCTATTGTATCGTAATTCAGGCGGAAGTCCGCGCTCCGCGAATGCCCTCGCCTGTCGGGTGCCGCCGCGTCCTAGAGGGCGACGAGGATATCGACCTCGCTCGGGATCCGTAACATCGCCACCTCTACGGCGTAGGCAAGGGAGACGTTACCGAGGAGACCCCATGGCCCAGCGCCCGCTCCCCCCGATCGCGAAGCTCGCCCTCGTCGCCCTCCTCCTGCTGGCCGCCACCGTCCGGGCGCAAGCGCCCGTGGTGCCGCCCGCCGTGCCGATGCCGGCTTCTCGCTGGCAGGGCAAGCTCTCTCCCTGTCCCCTGCCGGGCGGAGCGGGAGAGGCGCTCTGCGGGACGTATGAGGTCTTCGAGAACCGGGAGGCCCGTTCCGGGCGGAAGATCCCCCTGCGGATCGTCCTCCTCCCGGCGCCGGGTCCCGACCGGGCACCCGACCCCGTCTTCTTCCTCGCCGGAGGGCCCGGCCAGGGGGAGACGCCGGAGGCGCCGGATCTCGCCCACTTCCCCCGGGGGCGGCGCGACCTCGTCCTCGTCGACACCCGCGGCACGGGCGGTTCGAATCCCCTCTCCTGCCGTCTTTGGGGCGACGGCACCCGGCTCGACCACCTTTTTCCCCTCGACGCCGTCACCGCCTGCCGGAATGAGTTGGAGAAGAAGGCCGACCTGACGCGCTACACGACCGCCGCCGCCATGGACGACCTCGACGAGGTGCGGCGCTACCTGGGGTACGGGGCGGTAAACCTGGTGGGCGTCTCCTATGGCACCTACGCCGCGCAAATTTTCCTCGTCCGGCATCCTCAGGCGGTGCGGAGCGTCGTCCTCTCCGGAGTGGTGAAGCCGGGCGATCCGTCCCCCCTCTACCACGCCCGCAACGCTCAGCACGCCCTCACGCTTCTCGCCCGCGACTGCACGGCCGAGCCGGCCTGCCATGCCGCCTTCCCCCGCTTTGAGGAAGAGGTCTCGGCCGCGCTCGGCCGGCTGGCCCGGAAACCGGTCCGGGTGAAGTTGACTCACCCCGAGACTGGCAAGCCGGTGGAAGTCGAGCTCACCCGCTCCGCCGCGGCGGACGCCCTCCGCTGGGCCCTCTACAATCCGCAAGAAGCGAGAGCGGTACCCCTCTTCATCCACCAGGCGGCAGAGGGGGACTATCGGGAGCTCGCCCGCGGTGCGATCCAGAGCCGGGCCGGGCTCCAGGAGGGGCTCGCGCTCGGGCTCCTCTTCTCGGTCACCTGCGCCGAGGACCTGTCGCGGATCGACCCCAAGGAGATCCCCGCCGCCACGAAAGGGACCTTCTACGGCGACGACCGGGTCCGCGATCAGCTCGCCGTCTGCGGCATCTGGCCGCACGCGCCGCTGCCGCCGGGCTCGGGCGATCTCGTCCACTCGAACGTCCCCGTCCTCCTCCTCTCCGGCGAGCGCGACCCGGTCACCCCGCCCGCAGACGCCGCCGAGGTCGCCAAGGGCTTTCCGCATGGCCTCTGGGTCCAGATCCCGCACGGATCTCATGGCGGCGGCGGCGATTGCGCGAACCGGGTGATCGCGGATTTCATCGAGCGGGGGTCGATCCAGGGACTGGACGTCGGCTGCCTCAAGACCTCGCAGGCGGTGCCGTTCGTCACCAAGGCGGCGAAAGGAGAGAACTGAGAAGAATGGAGTCTAGATGGATCGCTGCCGGCTGGGGAATAAACCCTCAGCCGGCGCCGAAGATCCGTTCGTACACGGACCTAAAGCCGCGGAAACTCGTCAGGCCGGAGGAAGCTTGGCGAGCTCCTCGTCCAAGAAGGCGAGACCCAGCTCCAGGGAGGTCCTGCGAACCGGCGACCGCGCCGCCTCGATGTCCTGGAGGACCCGTCGCCGAGATAGCTCCAAACTCTCCCGTTTGTGCCGGACCTCGCGCTCCTCGGGTGTGAGCAGCCCGCTCTGCTCCCTCCCGGCGGCTCGATCCTCGATCTGGGATTCGACCGATTTGCTCTCCCAACCACGCGCCATGGTCCGACCTCCTTCTTACTTCCCAACCCTCCACAGTCCGAGAAGATTCCTCGAAAGCCGGCCGGGAGATCTCGGGAGTATCATGGCCCGCGCACCTCCTCACCTGCTACGGAGTGAAAAATGACGAACAGATCCCGAAGCATCGTACTCGCAGCGATCCTCCTCGCCCTCCTGACCGCCGGGGCGGCTGCCGCCGTCCCCTACCAGATCACCGGCTCCCACCAGAGCCGGGAGGGCAGCCTCGTCCGCACCGACTTCGTCGTACAGGCCGGCCCGAGCCCGCTCGATCGTTTCAAGATGGTCCGGCTGACCCGGGACGTCCCCGCGTCCCACTTGCGCGGCTCGATCCTCTTTCTCCCCCCGCTGGGGACGACCTTCGCCTTCTACGAGCAGCGCGACCCGAGCGGCGCTCCCGGCTCTTCGATCGCCGAATACTTCGCGCTCCGCGACTTCGACGTCTACGGCTATTCGCCGCGCTACGAGGCGATCCCCGCCGGCTCGTGTGAATCCCACGTTCTCGATTGCTCGGTAATGGCCGGCTGGAACCTCGCCTCGATGGTGGACGACATCACCTTCGTCCGCTCGCGAATCGCGGTCCTCCACCCCGGCGGCAAAGTCGTCACCGGCGGCAACTCCCTGGGCGGCATTCTCGCTCTCGCCGTGGCCAACGCCCATCCCACCGACTACGCCGGGATCATCCCCTGGGAGGGCATGCTCTTCAGCAACGACTCCCAGGTGCGGAGCTTGAACCAGGGCTACTGCGCCGCCGAGGAGGCGCAGATCGCCGCCGGCGTCGTCTACGACGGTCTGATGTCGAACGTCTTCAAGGACGTCACCAAGTTCGCCAAGACCGCGCCGGACGGGCTCAACATCATCCCCCTCTTCCCGTCCACGTTGACCAGCCACCAGCTCTTCGTCACCCTGCTCTCGGTGACCGCGCCGGGGCCGATCAGCATGCCGGTGCCCAACTACATCCTGATGAACGGCAGTCCCGCCCAAGACCGGCTCTTCTTCGCCTCCGAGCGGCGGGCGTTCGAGAGCTTCCTCGCCACTTTCAACAGCTACGTTCCGACGGTGATCGAACGCGACGTGAGCTGCTCGCTCGCAGGGAGCGAGAACCGTTACTTCAATCACGCCGGAGCCTTCAAGGGCTCGGTCCTCGCGATCGGCGGCAGTCGCGGTTTCGGCCCCTACATGTCCGATCACCTGGCCCTCCTGGGCTCGACGGACAAGACCTTCCTCCTGGAACCCGACTTCGGGCACATCGACCACTTCATGACGCCCCATCACCGGGATTTCGTGGAACGGCCGATCTTCGAGTGGGCGCTTCGGGTGTTCGGCGAACGGTAGGAGGGGGATTGCCGAGAGCTGGCGGTCACCGCCGGACTGCCGGCGACGACCGCCAGGCTCCCGGCGAAGGCCGCCGGTAGCCCGGCGAAGATCCCCAGAACTGCCTTTTCTCCCTGGGACCGCCGGCGTCCCCGCCGGCTCTTCTGCTTTTTCAGTCCGACCCCGCCGCGTCGGTCCCTACGATCAGGCTTGTTGTTGAATATTCTTTCAATTTGTTGTACATTAGATTTGATTAAGCGCCGGCTTGAGACCGGCCCGGCTCCGACAGCTGCCTCACCAGCTGTGGCGGTAGCTGCCGAGTTGCCGATCCAAGGTAACCGACAGGAGAATCAACATGCGACAGACTCGCCTTTTCCTCCTCGTGACAGTGCTTCTTCTCGCCGCTGTTCCTAGCTTCGGTACCACCACCTGCATCTCTCGTACGAGCGGAATTTACTCCTGGTACGAATGCATCAGCAATGGCGATTTCTCCAGTGGTACGACGAGCTGGAGCGTGTCTCCGTCGGGCAACGTCGACACTACCCATAGCGGGCAGCATATGTGCGGTAGCGGTTGGACCAGCTACGCCAAGTCGACCGGCGCTTACGGCTTCGCCGATATCTCTCAGTCGTTCACGACCGACAGCGGCGCGAAGTCGGCGTTCGACATCACTCTGACGATTGACCTGCTCCACTCTCACTCCTCCTCTGCGAACCGGCTGGGGGTGATCGTTTACAACCTCACAGACAATACCTCGGAGACCCTCGCCACGATTGACGGCTCTGGAGGCGATATCTGCAGCACCACCTATTCCTACTCCGTCTCCAGGCCGGCGTGGAAGGGGAAGAACATGAAGCTCTTGATCACCGAAGACTTCTGGGATTCCGATGCGCAGTTCAACGTCTCTGCGGTCTCGTTCATCCAAAATATCTTCCCCTGAGATCTCAGTCGGTAAGCGTGGGCTAGTGTAGCGCGTCTAACAAATGGGATCTTATCCACCCTAAGAGCTCTTTTCTCATGGATACTTCTCCAACTGCCTCGAGACGACGAAGCTGGGGAGCTAGTCGCACATCTCCGATCAGCCGTCGCCGAAGACCCGCTCGTAGACGGCGGCCAAGGATAGCTCGCAGCCGATTGAGGGCAAGGGCAGGTGGTCTTCGAGCCGCTTTGCCTCGGAGAGCAGCCAGTCGCCGTTCGGTTGGCGCGAGAAGCGTTCGACGTCGATGCGATCTTGGGAAACGAGGACCACCTCCTGGAGTGTCTCGATGGTCCGGTAATGCCCGAACTTCTTGCCGCGGTCGTAGGCCTCGGTCGAGGGGGACAAGACCTCGATGATCAGGATGGGGTTGAGCAGCGTGTCGAGCTCGGCGAACCGGCGTTCCCCGCAGGCGACGACGATGTCCGGGTAGGTATAAAGGCCCGTCGCGGTGACCCGGAGCCGCATGTCAGCGATCGAGGCCCGGCAGGGGCGACCGCGTAGCTGGGCATGCAGGATAGCCGCGATATTCCAGACGATGTCGTTGTGCTCGGCACTGGCGCCAGACATCGCGAACATCTCACCGTCTAAAAACTCGTGCTTCTCTTCCGACTGGCGCTCCAGGGCCAGGTACTCCTCGGCGGTTATTTTGCGCTGAGGCTCTGACATGGGGTCAGGGTACCACGGCTCAATCGGTGCCGTTGGTCGGACCTGGGAAGGTGCCTTTCTTCATTCGACCTTCTCCACCTCTACCGGTTCCGGGATCGGCCCCGAGTTGGTCAGAGGCTGAATCTCGGCCTCCTCCCCCGCCCGCAACTGCTCGAACACCTTCCTCCCCATCCCCGGACCCAGCGCCGCCTGCAGCTCTTCGAGCGGCGCTTCCTTCACTCCGGTCACGCTGCCGAAGCGCTGGAGCAACAGCTTCCGTCGCCGCGGGCCGATCCCGGCGAGCTCGTCGAGTTTGCTGTGGAGGGTCCGTACCGATCTCCGGGCCCGGTGTTTGGAGACGGCGAAGCGGTGGGACTCGTCGCGGATCTGCTGGAGGAGCCTCAAGCCCGCATCCTCCCTGGAGAGCCGCAGGGGCTCGGGGAGACCGGGGACGTAGACCTCCTCCTCCCGCTTGGCGAGCGAGATGATCGGCGTCTCCTCCACTCCCAGATTCGCCAGTGCATCCATGGCGGCATTCAGCTGGCCGCGGCCGCCGTCGATCAGGATCAGGTCGGGCATGGCTCCCAGCTCTTCGAGGCGCCTCTTGTAGCGGCGGGCGACCGCTTCGTGCATGGAGGCGAAGTCGTCCGGCATGCCCTCGGCGATCTTGATGTTGAAGCTCCGATACTCGGACTTCCGCATCTTCCCCTCCTCCCAGACGACGAGCGAGGCCACGGTCTCGCCGCCCTGGAAGTGGGAGATGTCGAAGCCCTCGATCCGGCGCGGCGGCTCGGAGAGGTCGAGATGGCGTTCCAGGGCGATGGCGCCGGGCGACTCGACGGCGTCGGCGCGGAAACGGCGGTGGTGGGCGAGTTGGGCGTTGTGGTGGGCGAGGGCCACCCGGTCGGCCTTGTCGCCGCGCGACGGCATGCGGACGTAGACCCGCTCCCCCTTCTTCTCGCAGAGCCATTCGAGGAGCGCCTCCTCCCCCTCGATCGGCACCGGCAGGTGGATCTCCTTGGGGATGAAGGTCGTGCGGTCGTAGAGCTGGGGCAGAAGCTCGGAGAGGAGCTGCTCGGGGGTGATCTCCCCCACCGCTTCCCAGAAGAGCTCGCGCCGGTCGAGCACCTGGCCGCCCCGCATGACGAGCACCGCCACCGCGGCGTTGCCGCCGGAGACGTAGGCGCCGAAAACGTCGACGTCCTCGCCGCCGACGGAGGAGAGCTTGCGGCGCTGGCTGATCGACTCGATCTCGGCCAGAGTGTCTCTCAGCTGCGCCGCCTTCTCATAGTCGGTCGCCTCGGCGGCTTCCCACATTTGCCGCTTGAGATCTTTCACCAGCGGCTCGTTTTTCCCCGCCAGGAAGAGCTTGGCCTGGTGCACCGACCGGTCGTAGGCCTCTTTCGTCGTCAGGCGCTCGACGCAGGGGCCGAGGCAACGGTGCATGTCGTAGTAGAGGCAGGGGCGCGGCAGACTGCCGTCGATCTCGATGTGGCAGACCCGGATCCCGAAGAGCTTCTGCACCAGCTTGATCGCCTTGCGCGCCAGGCCGCCGGGGAGGAAGGGGCCGAAGTAGTCGGCGCGGTCCTCCCGGATACGGCGGGTGAAGGCGATGCGCGGGAACTCCTCGCGGGTGAGCTTTAAATACGGGTAGGTCTTATCGTCCTTCAAGAGGACGTTGTAGCGCGGCTTCTTTTTCTTGATCCAGTTGTTTTCTAGGAGGAGCGCCTCGGACTCGGTGTCGGTCGCCACGAACTCCAGATCCGCCGCCTCGGCGACCATCGCCGCCAGCCGCGGCTCGTGATCGCGCACCAGGTAGGAGGAGGCGCGCTTCTTGAGCGATTTCGACTTGCCGACGTAGAGGACCTTCCCCTCCGCATCCTTGAAGATGTAGATGCCCGGGCGGTCGGGAAGGTCGCGGATGCGCTGGACTAAGAGGTCGGCGTACGGCATGGGTCAGATGATAACGGCCGGCGGTGGTGGTTGGGAGACCTTCCCGGTGCCTGAACGTGTCCTGCCGCGGTTCTCAGGTCGAGCTTCAGCCTCCCTCTCTCGACCACATGCTCGCGCGTCGAGTCGGTCACCCGGATGTTGCCACGCCCGAGACGGACGCCGATGCGCTCGAGCTCGCCCACCGGCACGCGAGCCAGGGCGGCGCCGTCCAGGTCCGTGAACCAGCCGTGTTGCTCGATGCGGTAGCGCAGCGTCGGGACTGGCTCGAGGTCGAAGTCGACGTGCGTCTCGAGCCGGCTCGTCGGCAGGCCAAACCCGTGCAGCTCGCCGGTGACCGAAAGCTCGGTTGCCGGCGCATCGACGACCACGATCTCGACGTTCGCCGTACGCGCCGTGATTTCAAAGGCTCGCGGTGCGCGCGGCAACGAGGAGAGCGGGATGTTCGCCGTGAGCTCGGTGCCGTGAGGAGTCGCGAACAGGGCGAGGAGCACGACCGCTCCGCCGAGCGCAGCAGCCGCCGCGGCCAGAGGGTGCCAGCGCGCGGCCGGGGCCACGGCCGGGGTGCCAGCGCTCACGGCTTCTGACTCGCGGAGCTCGTGGACCGGAAGGCGCAGCACGTCATAATAAAGGACGTGCGCCACTCCCAGCGCGAGGAGCGCCGACCAGATCACGTCCGATAGGAAGTGCCCACCCGCGGCCATGCGGCCCAACCCCAGCGCCAAGCCAGCGACCAGGCCGACCGCGAGCGATGCCCAGGCCCAGGCCGGGCGACGCCGCTTCCACACCCACCAGCCGGCGGCGTAGAGAAATCCCACCGAACAGTGGCCGCACGGAAACGACGCGCCGCCTTCGCCGCCCGGCAGGGGGGCTGGCCGGTAGTGCAACGGCCCACCGAATTCCACGATGTCGCGCGGCCGCGGGCGATCCCAATGATCCTTGAAAACCAGGTTGACGAGGAGGCCGGGGCCGACCGCAACGCAGAGCAGCAGGAAGGTGCCGTGCCGGCGCCACGCACCCCGGCCGGGCGCGAGCCCCAGAGCCAGCGCGGCGAGGCCGGCAATCACCAGGGACGCCGTGATCCAGGGCGCCAGACGATAGAGCACGGACCACGGGAACTCCCTAGCGAGCGGCCAGCGATCCAGGGCGCCGGAGCGGTAGAACGGCCGGGCCGCCACGATGTCCAAGGGCGTTACGGCAAAGGCGAGGGTGAAGACGACGGCCAGCCCAGAGAGCCAGGCGATCTCGCGCCGTTTGTCGCGGCGCGTCGCATCGGCGGCGTCGGCGGCGTCGGCGGCGATGGAGGAGGACGCCATGGCCTTAAAGCGAGTCTACGAGTCCGGTACGTCTACGAACGGGTCTGCTCCAGCGAAGCGCCCTACCCGGCGTAGATCTGCACTTCCCGCAGCTCCCGCAGCTTGTCCCGGAGCGCCGCGGCCTCCTCGAACTCCAGGCGCTTGGCGGCGGCCTTCATCTCCTTTTCGACCCGGGAGATGCGCTCGGCGAGCGGCGTGTCGGAGTCCATCTCCTCCAGCAGGCGGGGCGAGCCGGAGACGAAGTAGTCGAGGTTCGCCATCTGGACCAGAGGGTTGTGGATGTCCTTCAAGATCGACGTCGGCTCGATCCCGTTCTCCAGGTTGTAGGTCGTCTGCCGGACCCGGCGACGCTCGGTCTCCCCCATCGCCCGCTTCATCGAGTCGGTCACCCGGTCGGCGTAGAAGAGGGCGCGGCCGTTCAAGTGCCGGGCGGCGCGGCCGGAGGTCTGGATGAGCGAGGTCTCGCTCCGGAGGAAGCCCTCCTTGTCGGCGTCCAGAATGGCGACGAGCGAGACCTCGGGGAGGTCGAGCCCCTCGCGGAGCAGGTTGATCCCCACCAGGACGTCGAACTCGCCGCGGCGTAGAGCGGTGACGATCTCCACCCGTTCCAGGGTCTCGATGTCGCTGTGCAGATAGCGCACCTTGATCCCCAGCTCGGCCAGGTACTGGGTCAGCTCCTCGGCCATCCGCTTGGTGAGCGTCGTCACCAGCACCCGCTCTTTCCTCGCGATGACCTTGCGGATCTCCCCCACCAGATCGTCGACCTGCCCCTTGGCCGGACGGACCTCGATCACCGGGTCGATCAACCCGGTCGGGCGGATCACCTGCTCGACGATCACCCCGCCCGTCCGCTGCAGCTCCCAGGGCGCCGGGGTGGCGGAGACGTAGACCCGCTGGCCCATCCGGGCGTCGAACTCCTCGAAGTTGAGCGGCCGGTTGTCGAGCGCCGAGGGGAGCCGGAAGCCGAAGTCGACCAGAGTCGTCTTGCGCGACCGGTCGCCGTGGTACATGCCGCGCACCTGGGGGATCGTCTGGTGGCTCTCGTCGACGACCAGGAGAAAGTCGTCGGGGAAGTAGTCGAATAGGGTCGGCGGCGGCTCTCCCGGGGCCCGCCCGGAGAGATGGCGCGAGTAGTTCTCGATGCCGTGGCAGTAGCCGATCTCTTTGAGCATCTCGAGGTCGAAGCGGGTGCGCTGCTCCAGGCGCTGGCGCTCGAGGAGCTTGCCCTCGGCCTCCAGCACGTCGAGGCGCTCGACCAATTCGAGCTTGATCCCGTCGATCGCATGCTCCATCTTGTCCTTGGGCGTCACGTAGTGGGTCTTGGGATAGACCGCGATCTTCTCGATCTCCTCGTAGACGTCGCCGCGGAGGACGTCGAAGCGGCTGATCCGCTCGATCTCGTCACCGAAGTACTCGACCCGGATCCCCACCTCCTCATAAGCGGGGAGGATCTCCAGGGTGTCGCCGCGCACCCTGAAGCTGCCGTGGAAGAGATCGAGCTGGGTGCGCTGGTACTGCATGTCGACCAGCCGGCGCAGAGCCTTGTCGAGGCCCTCGGAGTCGCCGCGGGCGAAAAACTGCAGCATGCCGAAGAACGCCTCGGGGGAGCCCAGGCCGTAGATGCAGGAGACCGAGGCGACGATCACGCAGTCCCGCCGCTCGAAGAGCGACTTGGTGGCGCGGAGCCTCAGCCGGTCGATCTCCTCGTTGATCGAGGTCTCTTTCTCGATATAGGTGTCGGACGCCGGGACGTACGCCTCGGGCTGGTAGTAGTCGTAGTAGGAGACGAAGTACTCGACCGAGTTATGGGGGAAGAAGCTGCGGAACTCCTGGAAGAGCTGGGCGGCGAGGATCTTGTTGTGCGACAGGATGAGGGTCGGCCGGTTGACCTCCTCGATCATCTTGGCGATCGTGAAGGTCTTCCCCGAGCCGGTGACCCCGAGGAGCACCTGCTCCTTGTCGCCGCGGCGGATGCCCTCCACGAGCTGCTCGATGGCGGCCGGTTGATCCCCCTGCGGAGTGAAGCGCGAGACGAGCTCGAATCCTGACATGGCTCGATTGTAAACCGGCGCGAGCCCGCGTTTCTTCCCGCCTCGCTTACGGCTAGTCTAAGGCGGCAAGGTATCGGCGGTCCGGCAGCCGGCTCCGGCGCAGGTGGCGAGCCGATGGAGCATCTGGGAGAGCCGGGCGAGCCGGACGGAGTCGAGGTGCGCGGCCTGGTTCTGGAGCTCGTAGGGGTCGGCCGCGAGGTCGTAGTACTCGCGCTCGCCGGTCGCATACTCGACATATTTGAAGTTGCGGGTGCGGAAGGCCACCAGGGGGCCCGACTGGAAGACGCCGGCACGGGCCGAGACGCCGTCCTCCGGTGGTTCCAAAACCCCCGCGTGTCCGCGATGGGGCCCTGCCGTGGAGCCGCCGGACGTCTCCGCCGGCGCCTGCGGCTGCTCGACGAGGATCGCCGCCCGCCAGGTTCCGGGCGCTGGCGGACCGGGGCTCTTCCACAGGGGCACGAGGGAACGGCCGTCGGGCTCGGTCAGGAGAGCCGCTCCGGTCAACTGGGCGAAGGTGGGCGCCAGGTCGACGGTCGAGGCCAGCTCGTCGATCACCCGCCCGGCCGGCACCCCCGGTCCGCGGACGATGAGCGGCACCCGGATGTCCTCTTCATAGGCCGTGTACTTGCTGGCCAGGAGCCGATGCTGGCCCATGTGGAAGCCGTTGTCGGAGGTGAAGAAGATGTAGGTGTTGTCGAGCTGGCCGTTGGCGGTCAAGGTCTCGACCAGCTTGGCCACGAGGTCGTCCACCGCCTGGAGCGATTGCACTCGCAGACGATAGAGGTCGTCCAGATAGCGGATATCGTCGGCGTTGAGCGGCGGCAGGTCGCGGATCTGGGCCGGCTTGTCGCTCACGTCGGCCTCGTTGAAAGAGGGGGTCCGCGGCACTCGGGCGTTCTTGAACAGGTGGGCATGCCGGGGCGCGGGGGTCGCCGGCTTGTGCGGCGCGTAGGGAGCCACGTAGAGGAAGAAGGGCTGGCCCGAGGCCCGGCTGTCCTCAAGAAATTGATGGGCGCGGGCGCGGAGGACGTCGGTCAGGTAGTCGGTGGGCCTGCCGCCGAACTGCTCCAGGGTCCCGCGGTCGTTGAGCTCGTAGTGGAACTGACCGTAGGCGTCGTCGTTCGAGGGCACGTGCCAGTCGTCCCAGCCGGGCGGGATGTAGGTCCGGTCGGCCACATCCGGATAGCCGTTCAGGTACTTGCCAGCTAAGGCCGTTCTGTAGCCGGCCGCCTGGAGGGCGGGGGCGAAGGTCGCCTGCTCGTGGCCGAGGGCGCGGAAGCGGTCGAAGCCGCCGTCCGGCGCATCGTTGGTGAAGATCTGGTGGTTGTGGGGGTACTGGCCGAGGAGGATCGTGGCCCGCGACGGGCAGCAGAGGGAGAGCGGCACGAAAAAGTGCGAGAAGGTCGTCCCCCGATCGGCGAGGAGAGCGCGGACCCGCGGCATGAAGTCCAGGCTGTGGAGTTGGAGATCGAGGTCGTCGGTCAGAATGAAGACGACGTTCGGCCGGCGCGCGGGGGGAGGGGTGGGAGTGCCCCGAGCGCCGGAGTTGCCGGCAATGCCGGAGTTGCCGGAATAGCCGCCGCCGACCGCGGCCAACCCCAAGAGGAGGCCCGTTGCGAGACCTCGCCGCCACACCGCTCTCTCCATGACATCTCCCTCCCTTGCCCGCTGTTCGGTTGTTCACTCCAGTCTACGCTTTAGCTGCCAAATGCGTTTACCACCGCCCGGCTAGAAAGCGGCGACGTCGATGAAATTCCGGTTGCCGCCGGGATTGACATAGGTCTTGACGCCGAAGCAGGGCGGGCTGAAGAAGGTTCCGACGTCCAGGCAGTAGCCCTGGGCGACCGAGACCGTAAAGGGCAGGTCGGTCATGCTGGCGAGGAACACCCAGGCATGCCCGTTCACGCCCCTGCCGTCCAGGAGCTTGAAAGTCAGCTCGACGTTACGATCGTCGAAGAACCAGAAGTAGCCGGACTCCTCGGTGAGCGCGACGGGGTAGCCGGAGCGGACCGCCCCGGTGACCGGATCGATCCAGCTCACCTGGACCTCGAACACCCCCAGCGGACCGCTCACGAGCAGGGTCGAGAGCGGCGACCCGGCGACGGCGAAGGTCCGCGTGGCGCGGACGTTCTGGCCCGCATCCACCACCTCGACGGTATAGGTGCCCGGGGGCATGGGACCGGCCGAGAGGAGAGAGTGATAGGTCTGCGGCGCGCTGGGGATGCAGAGCGCCGTCGACGTCACGCTTTCGATGAGGAGAGTGGTCCCCTGCTGCCGGGGCGGCAGATAGACCGGGAAGCAGCGGCTCGGAGAGACGTCGCGGATATCGATGGTGACCGGATTGAGCGAGATCGCCGGATGGGGGCCGAAGGGGTTGATCGAGATCTCGGTATCGGCCTTCGCGGCGGCGGCTCCGGCGAGCAGGGCGAGCAGGGCGAGCAGGAGGACGGCGGCGGTCAGGCAGGGAAGCGATCGCATCTCACACCTCTTTCTGCAGAGAAGGCCCCGGCCGCTCATTGGCCGAAGGCGTTCAGATCGATGAAGTTGCGGTTGCCGCGCGGGCTGCTGACGTAGCGTTTGACGGGACAGGCGGGGAGCGGGGAAACGCCTCCTCCGACTCGGCAGCGGCCGAGCTGGGTATCGGTCACCGTCAGGGTGAAGGGCAGGTCGGTCATGCTGGCGAGGAAGACCCAGAAGTGGCCGTTGACCGCCTGACCGTCCAGGAGCTTCAGGGTGAGCTCGACGTTGGCGTGGTCGAAAAACCAGAAGTAGGCGGACTCGTCGGTCAGCCGGACCGGATGCCCGGCGCTCGCCGCGCCGTTGGGACCGGTCCACTGGATGTCGACGAGAAAGCGGTTATCCCGGAGCTCCAGGGTCGAGCCGGGGTCGGCGACCGTGAAGGTCTCGATCTCCAAGGGCTGGCCGGGTTGTTCCGAAGGGACGATCTTGAGCGTGTAGAGACCGGGAGGCAGGGCTCCCACTTGAAAGACCGTCGTCGTCGTTGCCACCGGCCCGGTGCCGCAGGAGGAGGAGAAGGGGAGCCTTTCGATGGTCAAGAGGAAGCGGTCCGCTCCCCGGCTCGGCGGCAGGAGCCGCGGCAGGCAGAGGCTGTCGGTGTAGCCCTGGACGTAGAGAGTGGTCTGATCGGAGGGCGCCAGGGGAAGGAACGGATCGACGAAGGTGAAGTAGCCCTCGACGGCGCTCGCCCCCGAGGCCGCCGCGAGCAGGAGAAAAAAGCAGACGGCCAGACGGCGACGCGGATTCATCCCACACCTCCTCCATGCCGGGGGCGACCCCCGAATGGATTGAAACGCAATGGAGCTCCAGAGAGAACGGCTTCGTTACGCCTTCTATGCTATTACGACATGACACGGAACGCAAGCCCGCGACGAGCGCTTCAGCTCGTGGACGGAACCGGAGGGCTCGCCGGGCTCGCGGGCTCCGCCGGGGCGGGGGTTTTCCCCACCAGCCGTTCGAGGGCGGCGGTCAGCTCGACCACGTCCTGCCGGGTGAGCTGGCGGTTCGGCTTGCTGCCGAGCTGGACGAGCTTCTGCTGCATCAGCTGGAGCCCGGAGGCGTCGAGCTTGCCGGTCGCGATGCCGTGGTCGACGTCGGCGAAGGCGGCGCGGAGGTGCTCGCGATCGGCGGCGGGGAGCTCCGGCGGGAGCTGGTTCATGACCTGCGCCTCCAGCTTGCCGAACCACCAGCGCAGGAAGTCCGGCGCCTTGAGGACGAAGAAGATCGCGAGCACCCCCACGAGGAGGAGGACGGCGCCGCAGCCGACCAGGGCCGGTTTGCTGCAACCCCCTCCCCCGGGCCGCGGACCGGTGGGACGGGGGTTGAAGGGGCTGGGCGGGCTGGACGCGTTGGACGGGCTGAAACGGTCGCCGGGATCGGTCATGGCAGCTCCGAGGAGGTCGCGGGTCTGCGCCGAGTCTATAATGACGACCGTGCAGTACGATCCCATACCCTCGGACTCCCCTGAACGGCGCTCCCGCCGGCGCGCGGCAGCCTCCGCAACCGGGTCGACCGGCCGATCGGGCTCCCGGCGCCTCCTGCGCTGGACCTGGCCCCTCCTCCTCGCCGTGATCCTCGGCGTCGTGGGGGGAGTCGCGGTCGCCGCGGCGATCCACATGCCGAAGGTTGACTCGCTCGCGAGCTTCACCCCCAGCCTCGGCACCCAGCTCTACGACAAGGCCGGCCACCCCTACCGCTCCTTCGCCCGCGAGCGGCGGGTGATGCTCAAGGCCGAGGACATCCCGCCCCTCGTGCAGCAGGCGGTCCTCGCCTCGGAGGACAGCAACTTCTTCCAGCACGGCGGGGTCGACGCTCTCGGCATCCTGCGCTCGGCCGTGACCGACGTGCGCCAGCGCCGGATCGTGCAGGGCGCCTCGACGATCACCATGCAGCTCGCGCGGACGGTCTTTTTGAACCGCGACAAGACCTGGCACCGGAAGATCGAAGAAGCCCTGATGGCCGTCGAGCTGGAGAAGACCTACAGCAAACAGCAGATCCTCACCCTCTATCTGAACCTGGTCAACCTCGGGCACGGCAACTACGGGGTCGAGGCGGCCTCCCGCTTCTACTTCAACAAGCCGGCCAAGGCCCTCACGTTAGCCGAGGCGGCGACCCTGGTGGGGATCATCCCCGCCCCCAGCCGCTACAGCCCCTACAACACCCCCGAGATCGTCTTGAAGCAGCGCGACCGGGTGCTGCGCCGGATGCTCGACGACAAGTTCATCAGCCGCGCCGACTACCTGGCCGCCACCGCCCAGCCGGTGCTCGTCGCCTCCCAGCAGCCGCAGGACAACTTCGCCCCCTACTTCGCCGAGGATGTCCGCAAGTACCTGGAGGCGACCTACGGCGTCACCTCGCTCTACGACGGCGGCCTCCAGGTGCAAACGACCCTCGACCCGCCGATCCAGAGCGCCGCCCAACACGCGGTGCAGTCCTGGCTGCTCAAGGTCGACCACCGCCGCGGCTGGCGGGGGCCGATCGCAACCTTGAAGGGCGATCTCGAAAAGCAGACCCTCCCCACCTGGAGCGGCAAGCCGGTGCCCGAGCGCTGGTACCAGGGGCTCGTCCTCGATTCCGGGAAGACGACGGCGCAGGTGAAGATTGACAAGCATGTCTATACCTTGGGCCGGGAGGGGATCGCCTGGACCAACAAGACCTCCCCCGCCGAGCTGCTCAAGCCCGGCGCCGTCGCCTGGTTCCGGTTCGGCCCCCCGGAGGTCAAAGAGAAGGACAAGAAGAAGCCGAAGGAGAGCCAGGAGGCCAAAACCGCCGAGGCGGGGAAAGACACCAGCCCGGCCGCGCTCGTCCTCTACTTGGAGCAGGTGCCGCGCATGGAGGCGGCGGCGGTCGTCGTCGAGTCGAAGACCGGCGCCATCCGCGCCATGGTCGGCGGCTGGGACTTCGAGCGCAACCGGTTCAACCGGATCACCCAGGCGCGCCGGCAGGTGGGCTCGGCCTTCAAGCCGTTCGTCTACGGCTCGGCCATCGAGCAGGGGTGGACCCCGGCCGACACGCTCTTGGACGCCCCCACGTCGTTTCTCGGCGCCGACGGCAAGCTCAGCTATCACCCGCAGAACTACTACCACAAGAACTACGGCATCGTGACCCTCCGCCGCGCCCTGGAGCAGTCGATCAACGTCCCCGCGGTCAAGCTCTTCGAGCTGGTCGGCGGGAAGCGGGTGGTCGACTTCGCCCACCGCTGCGGCGTCCAGACGCCGATGCCGGCCTACCCCTCGATCGCCCTGGGCGCCGCCGACCTCCTGCCGATCGAGATGGCCGGGGCCTATGCCGCGATCGCCAACCAGGGGACCTACATCCAGCCCTACCTGATCGACCGCATCGTCACCCCGGACGGCCAGGTCATGGAGCAGCACTTCCCCGCCACCCGCACCGCCACCAGCCCGCCCGTGGCCTACGTCCTCACCCACATGATGGAGGGGGTCATCGACCACGGCACGGCCTACGAGCTCCATACCCTGGATATCGACATCGCGGGCAAGACCGGCACCACCGACGACTTCTCGGACGCCTGGTTCATCGGCTTCACCCCGCGCTACACGATCCTCACCTGGATCGGCTACGACGTGAAGAAGTCGCTCGGCCCGGGGATGAGCGGCGCCGTCGCCGCCCTCCCGATGTGGAAGGCGATCGCCGAGGACGGCCTCGCCAAGGGGTGGCTCACCAAGGGGGAGCGGTTCACCGTGCCGCCGGGGGTGGTGATGAAGGACGTCGAGTACTACACCGGCCTCCTCTCCGGCGGCCAGGGGACCGACCGCGCGCTCCAGGAGGCGTTCGTCGCCGGCACCGAGCCCAACCGGCAGTACAGCAACCGCTGGCAGACGATCACCAGCCTCCCCTGGTACCAGCAGCGCGCCTTCTACATCCCCAAGCAGGGCGAGGCCATGGCGCCGGGATCGACGCCGCCGGGAACACCGGGAGCACCGACGCCGGGCCTCGATGCCGAGAAGCCGGGGGCGGAGGGGCAGGTGGTGGGCGAGGGCGACGAGGGGACGGTCGTCCCGCCGCCGTAAGTGCGTTACGGGTGGGGCTTCGTCCCTACCATCCCGTAGTCCTGGAAGCCGTAGAGCAGCTCGTCCAGCTGGTCGCGCAGCCGGTTGATCCGGTCGGCGAGCGGCCGCTGCTCCGGGGGCAGGAGGGCGAGGTCGATCTCGGGCAGCCGCTCCTCGGCCGAAAAGGGGCGCAGATCGATCCGCTCGACGGGATCGAAGCCCGCGAGCTCGTAGTTGAGGCGCAGAGACTCCGGGTGCACGGGCCGCAGGTGGGTGGGATCGAGCCAGAAGTTGCGCGCCGCGACGATCACCGAGAGCGGATTCGGGGTCTCCAGGATGAGCACGCCGCCGGGGGCGAGGGCGCGGGAGGCGAGACGCACGAGGCGGTCGACGACTTCGGGCGGGAGATGCTCGATGACGTGGAAGGAGACCACCCCGCCGAGGCTCGCCGGCTGGACCGCGGCGAGCTTCTCCAGAAGATCACCCTCCTCCGCGGCGAGGCCCCTCTCGCGGCAGAGCTCGACCATCCGGGCGCTGGCGTCGACCCCCTCGGCGGTCACCCCATGGTCGCGGAGGAGCGCCAGCGCCTCGCCGCGGCCGCAGCCAAGGTCGAGGATCTTGCCCTTCCCCTGAAGGAAGGGAAGGTAGAACGAGATGCGCTCGGCGATCTCCTCGGGGGTCCCGCGGTAGCGCCGTTCGAGGGCGATGTAGGCGTGCTCCTCACGGATGCGGCCGAGTTTCTCGACCGTCCCCCCGGCACCCGCCGCGCTGCCCGCCGCCTCCTGCTCGACCCGGGCGAGGGCCGCGCCGAGCCCGCCCAAGAGGTCGTAGACCTCGCGGCGGTAGCGGTCGAGCTTCTGGTCGACACGGGCGAAGACCGCGTCGTTGTGGTGCATGAGGTCAGTGATCCCCTCGAAGGCGAGCCCTTCCAAGTAGACGAGCCGGTCGTGGTTCCGGGCCTGCTGGGCGTCGCGGCGCTCCTCGCGGTCGAAGTCGATCTCGGTCTGCTTGCGGAGGTGTTCGAGGAGAATGAGGTTGAAGACCCGCTGGCGTTCCCAGAGGTCGTTCAAGGGGACCTTGACGACGGGGCGGAAGAGGCGCTTGACGGAGATCAAGAGGCGGCCCAGAAAGCCGCGATGGCTGCGGATGGGGAACTCGCGGTCCCCCCTCCACAGCCACGTCCAATCCGCGAGGTCGCGGGTCGGCTCGCCGAGGAAGTCGTCTAGGGAGGGAGTGCGACGCTCTCCCTCCCCCTGCGGACGATCCGCCATTGATTCGCCGACCCGCTACGTACCGCGCTTACGCTACTCGGGCACCACGGAGACGGTGATCTCGGCGATCACCTCGGGGTGGAGCTCGACTTTCACCTTGTGCTCGCCGAGCTTCTTGATGCCGCCTTCGAGGTCGAGCCGCCGGCGATCGACGGTGAAACCCTTCTTCTCCAGGGCCTCGGCGACGTCGCCCGCGGTGACCGAGCCGTAGAGGGTCTCGGTCTCGCCCACCCGCTTCTTGATCGTCAGGGTGAGCCCGTTCAGCTGGTTGGCGACGCCCTGCGCCGCGTCCCGCTCCTGGTTGTGGCGGGCGTCGATCTTCGCCCGCTGCTGCTCGAAGAGCCTGTTGTTGCCGTGCGTCGCCTCGAGGGCGAGCCCCTGCGGGAGCAGGTAGTTGCGGGCATGCCCGGCCTTGACGTCGACCACCTCGCCGCGCTTGCCGAGGTGACGCTGGTCGGATAGCAGAATGACTTGCACGTCGCCTCCCTCCTAGTCCGTGGTGAACGGGATGAGCGCCAAGTGACGCGCCCGCTTGATCGCCGTCTGCAGGAGACGCTGGTGGCGGGCGCAGGTGCCCGAGATCCGGCGGGGCAGGATCTTCGAGCGCTCGGGGATGAACTGCTGCAGGAGCTTGACGTCCTTGAAATCCACGTAGTCGATCTTGTCGGCACAGAATTTACAGACCTTGCGCCGGCGATAGAAGACCTTCTTCGGTCTGCCCATGGTCTACGCCTCCCTTTCCGTGGTGCCCTCGGGGGCAGGGGCGGAGCCAGCAGGAGCTGCGGTGGAGCCGGCGGGTGCGGCCGGTGCTGCCGGCTCGGCGCCGGATGGGCTGGCTGGGGTGGATGGGGTGGCGGGAGCCGCCGGGCTAGACGTTGGGGATGCCGGGGGTGCCTGGGGCGTCGGGGGCGCGGGCGGCTCGACGACGGACACCCGCGAGCCGGCGCGCTTCAGGTCCTCGTCGGTCCGCACCGTCAGAAAGCGCAGGACCTTGTCGTTCTGGCGCATCCGGTGCTCGACGTCGTGCAGCCGGGTCGTGCCGTCCTCGCTCTGGATGTAGAAGAGGATGTACTTCCCCTCGGTCAGCTTGTCGATCGTGTAGGCGAGCTTGCGCCGGCCCCAGTTCTCTTCTTTGGTGATCTCTAAACCACCGGTCTCGATCATGTGCCGGTAGTCCTGCGTCATGGCGACGACGTCCTCGTCGGCCACGCGCGGATCGACCACGAACATCAATTCATACGTACGCATGGGTGCTTTTAGGACCTCCCTATGGCCTGGTTCGGTCCCGCTCGAAGCGGAACAGAGAGGAGATGAAGGGCAGGAAGCGGCGATACCGCCATCCCGCCGTGGTGGAGCCCTGTATTCTACACATCGGCGGCGAGAAGGCAAGGGGCCGAGCACGACCGGGTCATCGGGCTCCTTCAATTCGAAGTCTGGAACGGCATCCATGCGCAAGGGCTCACCGCGACCCATTCCCGGCTGGTGGAGCTGCTCTTGAAACGCATCACCTTCTTGGAGATGGTCGCGCCCGTGCTCGACCGGGCTAGGGGACGACGGCGACGCCCTCCGCCTGGCGAGCGGGGGAGGGCTCTTCGTGGGTGTCAAAAACCTGAGCAGCGCTCAGCGTCAGCCCTGGCCGCTCATCATCCCAAGCCATGGAGCTGATGCGCCAACCCGTAGCGGTATGAATGAATTGGAAGGATTTCATACCCTGAGCGGAAAACCATTCTCCGTTGAAACGGCCCGATTTCCGGTAGGTGCTGGCCCGGTGGGCGATGTTTCCGAAGATGAAGGTGCTATCGGAGACTTCGGTCTCGCTGAAATCCGTCAGAGTGCCGTCCGTCAAGAGGGCCTGGCGAGGGGAGATGAAGTCCTGGAGGGATGATATTTCCGGCTCTTGCCCCGAGGTCTTGGTGATGATGCCTTGCGGTACGAAGAGCTCGAAGATGGCAGAAAGATTCGGCTGAATACCATCTCGGTTGGAGAAGAGCTCGAAAAACGAGCCGACGAGACGATCGATCTCAGCCTTCGCGACGGACGCGGGTTGGAGTTGTTCTTCCATGGCAGCTCCAAGAGCTCGGGTTGCCTGGCGACCGGCGAGAAGTATATCCGAAGCTGCGCCCCCTCCGGTGCGCTCCGGTGTCGGGCAGTTCGAGCGCTCGAAAACTCTCCCGGACGGCGTTCGGGAGAGTTTCCGAGGCACCCGAAAGAATTTCCGAGAGCCCCAAAACCGTTTACGGGGGACCCGAAACAGTTTACGCAGGGGCCAAAAGAGTTTCCGGGGCCCACAAAACAGTTTACGGGGGCCTCAAAAGAGTTTCCGCGGATCTCAAAACTGTTTCCGGGGGGCCGGAAAGACTTTCCGCGGTCCCCGAAACCTGTTTCGAGCCCCCCAAAACGACTTTCCGAGGCCTCCTAAAGACTTTCCGCCGGCCGCGGAAGCTCCGGAACCCTCGCCAAACGCCTCTGGGAGCCGAAGAAACCTCTCCCGGTGCCGCAGAATCCCCTCCGGGAACGCCCAGAACGCCTCCGGGAGGCTCCGGAAACCTGTCCGGCGCGCCTGGAAAAGGGAGGCGGCGAGGTCCCAGGAGACCCTCGCCGCCTCCATCCTGTCCGGCCTGTCCTACTGACGGAGCCGGTCTTCCGGCCTGATGTCGACGGGCCGGGTGAGGCGAGGCGCGATCACGACCGGGGTATCGTTGAGGAACCGGAAGTGCACGTGCTCATCGTTGACCGTGCCATCGGTGTTGGCCTTGCCCGTCCCGAGCAGGCCTCCCTGCCGCAGTTGCTCCGCGAGCGTCGCGAAGCTGACACCGGGCTTGAGGTCGACATCCAGCACGAACGTCAGGAGCTTGCCCTTGGGGACATCGCTCTGAACGTCACCCTCGAAGCCCTGCCAATCAGCCAGGTCGCGAGTGTCGTAGAGCGCCGCCGCCTCGCTCGCGAAGCTCGGGCCCGTCGCCGCGTTGAACTCCATGGGCAGCTGCTTCATGAGAGCTCCGCTGAGACCGTCGAAGGCCTGAACCGAGCGGACCTGTTGGATCCCGGGGATATTCCCCAAGGCGGCCTGGCAGGAGTCGGCAGCCAGCATGCCGAGGCTCATCATGCCCGAGATCCGGAGCTGGGCACGGCTGGGACTCAGCGGACTGATGATGGTCTCGCCGAGATGCACTTCCTGAGGCTTCTGAGCGGAGGCCTTCGCGCCACCACAGGGGCAAGGATCACCGCAAGGGAAGGTCGCGGAACACCCCGCGCTGGAACAAAAACAGCCGCCGCCGCCGCACGCCACGGCAGGGGACGGCGCGATCAGAAACAGCAGCACGACCAGGGAGAGACAGGAGAGAAGGGCGAGGGGCAGAGGATTCGAAGTGGACGGTCGCATGAGGCTCCTCCTTTCCACGATGCCGTTGCGGAGGGGACCGAGAGATATTCTCGCTTCCGCAACTAGCCGGGAAGCCAGTACTAACTCAATAAATAAGGTGAGCTAGGTGCCTTCGCGCGGGACAACTGGCGACTGGCGATGCCGTCTAGACCGAGGAGGCAGAGCCCGAGAGCGCCCATCGCCTGGGACGGGCGCTCTCTTCTGAAGCCTACGCAGACTTCTTCTGCGCCGCGATCCAGCTGTCGATCCGCGTCTCCAGGACGTCGAGCGGCAGCGCTCCGGCTCCCAGCACTTCGTCGTGGAACTTGCGGATGTCGAACTTCGCTCCCAGGGCCTTTTCCGCTCTCCCCCGCAGCTCGAGGATCTTGAGCTGCCCGATCTTGTAGCCCAGGGCCTGCCCCGGCCAGACGATGTAGCGGTCGGTCTCGCTCTGCACCGAGACCTCGTCCTGCGCCGAGTGGTCGTGGAAGAACTGCACGACCTGGTCGCGGGTCCAGCGCTTGTAGTGGAAGCCGGTGTCGACCACCAGGCGGATGGCGCGGAGCATCTCGTCCTGGAGGCGGCCGTAGTCGCTGTAGGGATCTTTATAGAAGCCGACCTCCTTGCCGAGGCGCTCGGAGTAGAGCGCCCAGCCCTCGACGAAGGCGGTGTAGCCCCCCTGCTGGCGGAAGGGCGGCAGGCTCGGCAGCTCCTGGGCGATCGACAGCTGCAGGTGATGGCCGGGGACCCCCTCGTGGTAAGCGGTGTCCTCGGCGGTGATGATCTTCCGCGACTGCGGCTCGCCGGTGTTGACCCAGACCCTCCCCGGCCGGGAGCCATCGGGAGAACCGGTGTCGTAGGCGGCGTCGGAGGCCTCCTTCTCCCTGAAGGTCTCGACCGGCAGCACTTCGAGCTTGGCCTTGGGCAGGCGGCCGAAGAGCTGCGGCAGCTTCGGCCACATCTGGTCGATGTACCCCTTGTAGAGGTCTAAGATCTGCTGCCGCGACTGGGCGTGGAGCTTGGGGTTCTTTTCGATCGAGGCGTTCAATGCCTTCAAGTCGGCAAAGCCGAGCTGCTTGGCGAGGACGAGCATCTGCTGCTCGATCTCAGAAACTTGCTTCAACCCAAGCTGGTGGATCGCCTCGGGGGTCAAATCGGTCGTCGTCGAGCGGCGGACGGCGAGAGCGTAGCGGAGGTCGCCGTCGGGGAGGGACCACATGCCGGGCTCGGTCCGTCCCCTGGGGGCGTACTCGTCGCGCACGAAGGCGGCGAAGCGGGCGTAGGCCGGCAGCACCGACTCGCGGATGGCGGCGATCATCTGGTCGTGGAGCCGCTTCTGCTCCGCCGCCGGGATTTCCGGCGGGAACTTCTGAACCGGCTGGGCGAAGGGCGAGGCCTCCGGGTCCTGCTTGGCGAGCCCCTCGGTCTGCGCCACCACCTTCTCGAGCAGGAAGCGAGGGGGCATCAGGCTATCGGCCATCCCCTGGCGCATGAGGGCGGTCGTCTGCTCGAAGGCGGTCGGGAGCTTGCGGTAGCGGGTCGTCAGGTCCGTGTAGTCCTTGGCAGTCTTGAAGGTGAGCGCGGCGGGAAACTGCGCCACCTCCAGGTGGATGCCGGAGATCTGGGTGACCGGCATCTCCCACTCCTTGAAGCGGGCGCTGTCGAGCTGCCGGCGCAGGTTGCGGACCATGAGCGTCTGATTGAGGACCTCCTGCTCGGGAAAGCCGGTGGTGTCGATGGCCTCGAAGCGGCGGAGGAATTTCCGGGTCTCGACAAGATCGGCGTCGATCGCCTGCTGCGAGAGGTCGGAGATCTGGTCGTTAAAGCGCTTGTCGCCGAGGATCGAGGCGAACTCCGGCGAATGCGCGAGGTTGTACTCCCACTGCTCGGCGAGGAGGTCGTTCAACGCCTTGCGGCGGGCCGCGAGCGACCCGGCCGGGGCGGCGGCTTTAGCGCTATGGGTGGTAGGGGCGGTATTGGCGGCCGGGGCGCTGGCGGGGCTGGCTGAAATCGCCGCGGGGGCCATCGCGCCGGCGGCGGTGAGGACGAGGGTGAGCATCAATATAGGGAGAATGGGGCGAATGGGGCGCATGGGCCCTCCTTTCCCGCCCTTGTACGCAGGGGAGTGGCGCGAGTTGCGGCAGTCTGGGATAGGATCGGGCCGATCCCTCGGAGCCGAACCGAAATATGGAACGTGCGCTGCGCGTCCTGCTCATTGCCCAGGACCCCGACCACCGCTCTGCCGTGGCGAGCCGGCTCGCTGCCGACTTTCCCGAGCTGGAGCTGTTGTCGTCGGCGGCGGCGGGGGGCCAGCCCGACCTGGTGATCTCCTGCTCCGGCGAGGGGGAGGGGCTCGCCGCCGCCATCCGCGCCGCCCGTGAGAAGGCGGAGCAGCGGCAGCGGACGGAGGAGGCTCTGCGCGATAGCGAGGAGCGCTACGCCCTGGCGATGAGCGGCGCCAACGCCGGGCTCTGGGACTGGGACCTCGACTCCGAGTCGGTCTACTACTCCGCCCGCTTCCGCTCGATCCTCGGCTATGCCGCGGACGAGATCGGCAACAGCCCGACCGACTGGCTGAAGCGAGTGCACCCCGAAGACGTCCGCGCGCTCGACGCCGCCCTCGCCGCTCACCTGGCGGGCCTCACGCCGCAGCTGGAGTGCGAGCACCGGGTGCTGCACAAGGACGGCCGCTACCGCTTCATGCTCTGCCGCGGGCTCTCCATGCGCGAGCCGGACGGCCGGGCGGTGCGGATGGCCGGCTCGCTCACCGACATCACCGAGCGCAAGCTCTCCGAGCAGCAGCTCCTCCACGACGCCTTTCACGACGCTCTGACCGGCCTGCCCAACCGGGCCCTCTACCTGGACCGGCTCGACCGCTCGCTCGCCCGGGCGACCCGCAACCCCGAGCACCGGGTGGCCGTGCTCTTCCTCGATCTCGACCGCTTCAAGCTGATCAACGACAGCCTCGGGCACCTGATGGGCGACCGGCTGCTCGCCGAGACCGCCCGCCGGCTGGAGCGCTGCCTGCGCCCGGAGGATACGGTGGCGCGGCTGGGGGGCGACGAGTTCGCCCTCCTCCTCGAAGGGATCGCCGTCGCGGGAGACGCCGTGCACATCGCCGAGCGCATCCAGCAGCAGCTCAGGAAACCGGTGAGCCTGGGGGGCCAGGAGGTCTTCGCCTCCGGCGCGATCGGCATCGCCCTCTCGGCCCCCGGCGGCGGCAAGGCCGAGGACCTGGTGCGCGACGCCGATACCGCGATGTTCCGCTCCAAGGCCCTGGGCTCCGGCCAGCCGGTGGTCTTCGACGCCAGGATGCACGTCGACGTCCTGGCGCGGCTCAAGATCGAGACCTCGCTCCGGCGGGCGATCGATCGCGAGGAGCTCTCCCTCCACTTCCAGCCCATCGTCGACCTCGCGACCGGCCGCCTGGCGGAGCTCGAAGCTCTGGCCCGCTGGCGCGACGGGGTCGGCGGCTCCCCGGCGGAGTTCATCCCGGTGGCCGAGGAGACCGGCTTGATCGTCCCCCTCGGCCACTGGGTCCTCGCCCAGGCCTGCCGCCGGATGGCCGACTGGCACCGGCGCTTCCCGGCGCGGGAGGACCTCTCGGTGAGCGTCAATCTGTCGAGCAAGCAGTTCTCCCAGCCGGACCTGATCGCCCGCATCGACCAGATCCTCGCCGAGAGCGGCCTGCCGGGCGAGCGGCTGACGATCGAGATCACCGAGAGCGTCCTGATGGAGAACTCGGTCTCGGCCGCGACCATGCTCGACGAGCTCCGCGCCCGCGGCATCAAGCTCTGCATCGACGACTTCGGGACTGGCTACTCGTCCCTCTCCTACCTGCACAGCTTCCCGCTCGACCGGCTGAAGCTCGACCATACCTTCGTCAGCCGGATCGCCGTCAATCCTCGAAACCTCGAGATCGTGCGCGCGGTCGTCCACCTCGCCCACAACCTGGGAATGCAGGTGATCGCCGAAGGGGTGGAGGACGCCAAGCAGCTGGCGCGGCTGGCGGAGCTCGGCTGCGACTACGGCCAGGGCTTCCTCTTCTGCCGGCCGGCCGCCGCCGAGGACTTAGAGGAGATCCTGGCGGCCGAGGGCACCCTCCTCGCGCCAGCCCTGCCGAGCGGGTCGCTCGCTAGAGCTCTCGACTAACCGCGGAGACGCGCCAGCATGGCTTGGAAGTCGGCCGGGGCCGCCGCCTCGAAGCGCATCGGCCGGCCATCCCGCGGATGGGCGAAACCGAGCCGGCCGGCGTGGAGCATCGGCCGCGGCGCCGGGAGGATCGGGCCGCGGTAGTCCCGGATGTAGACCCGCTCGCCCAAGAGGGGGTGGCCGGACTCGGCGAGGTGGATCCGGATCTGGTGCTGGCGGCCGGTTTCGAGCTCGCAGGCGACCAGGGTGGCCCCGTCGAGGCGCTCGACGACCCGGACGTGGGTGATCGCCTGCCGGGCGTTGATGGGAGGCTCCCCCTTCGGCCGCCTGAAGACTCCCCAGGAGCCGCGGAGGCCATCCCCGCGGTCGGCGAGGAGGAGGGTGTCGTGGCTGCCGTCTTGGGCTGCGCCGTGCACCAGGCCGAGATAGCGGCGGTGGACGCTGTGCTCCTTGAACTGCTCCTGGAGCCGGCGCTCGGCGGCGACCGAGCGGGCGAAGACGATGAGCCCGGAGGTCTCCTTGTCGAGCCGCTGGACGGCGCGGAGCGCCGGCCCCCGGCCTTCGCCCTCGCGGCGGGCGAGGATCGTCCGGGTCAGGGTGACCAAGGTGTCGCGCTCCCCGGCGAAAGGCACGGTCATGAGACCGGCCGGCTTGTCGACCACCACCAGATCGGCATCGGCGTAGACGACGGCGTCCGGCGGCAGCGGCCCGCGCGGCAGGGACGGCCCGTCGGGGCGGAGCTCGATCCGGCTCCCCGCCGCCACCCGGGTCGCCGGGTCGGGGACCATCGAGCCGTCGACTTGCACCCGGCCGCTCTGGACCAGCTCCTTCGCCCGGCTCCAGGACATCCCAGGCAGCAGCTCCCGGAGGAGCGCCGGCACGGTCTGGCCCGCCTGTTCCGCGGTTACCGTATGGTCGATCGGTTGTATCGCTTCCAAGCTTCCTCCATGGAGGGAGAGTAGCAGAGGCCGCTTTCTTCTACGGCCGCTTTTTTGCATTATCGGGAGGCGATGCTGGTCTATGGGGACGGCGAGCGGCGGGAGTCGACGGCAGAGAAGATGGCGCGGCTCAGAGCCGGCCTGAAAAACGCCGGGCCGGAGCCCCGGCTTGTCCGCCAGGCACGGCTCGCGGGACTCCTCGTCGAAGCGGGCGAGCTCGCTCAGGGGCTCTTAGACGAGCAGCTGGCGCGCCTGGGCGAGGAGCGGTGGACTCCCCTCTCGGCGCTCTCCGCCCGTCTCACCCGTAACTGCGGGGAGGCCCTCCGGGGCTCGCTCGGCGGCGAGCCGCTCCCCGACCCGGGGGGAGTCCCGGCGGCGCTCGATGCCCTCAATGTCCTCGACGCCCTCGCCGCGCTCGCCGCGCTCGATCTCCCGGAGACGATCGCCGTTCGTGTACCGGAGGGCTATGTCCACTACGGCCTCTACCCCGAGACCTACCTGGAGGCCGCCCGGGCCCTCCGCGGAGAGCCGGGGCCCCTCCAGGTGATCGGCATCCGCAGCATCGGCACCGGCCTCGCCGGGGCGGTCGCGGCGGCGGTGGCCGGTGGTACCTCCAGCCGGACCGAGATCGTCTCGGTCCGTCCCGGAGGACACCCGTTCTCCCGTCAACTCGATTTGGGCGACGATCTCGGCCGGCGCCTCCTCGGCCCGGCCGGCACGCGCTACGCCGTCGTCGACGAGGGGCCGGGCCTCTCCGGCAGCTCCTTCGGCTCGGTGGCCGACTGGCTGGAGGATCGCGGGGTGCCAGCCGAATCGATCGTCTTCTTCCCCAGCCATTCCGGCGACCTCGGACCGCACGCCAGCGACCGCCACCGCCGGCGCTGGGCCCGCGCCCGGCGCCTCACCGCCGACTTCGACCGCCTGTTCCTCGCCCCGGACGCCCCGCTCTCCCTCCTCTCTGGAGTGGAGGAGCTGACCGGGCCGGCGGCGGGCCCCCTGGAGGACTTGAGCGGCGGCCGCTGGCGGGGGCTGCTCCTCGGCGAGGAGGAGACCCGGTGGCCGGCGGTCCACTTTCACCAGGAGCGGCGAAAATTCCTGCTGCCGGCCGGCGCGGCTGGAGAGGTCGGAGAGGCCGGAGGGGCCGGAGACCACCGCTGGCTCCTCAAGTTCGCCGGGCTCGGGCGCTATGGAGAGGAGGCGCTCTCCCGGGCCGCGGCGCTCTCCCAGGCCGGGCTCTCCCCGCCGGTCGCCGGTCTCTGCCACGGCTTTCTCGTCGGCCCCTGGCTCGCCGGCGCCCGCCCTCTGCCAGTGGTATCGACCCGACCGGCCGCAGTCGACCGCGAGGCCCTCCTCGATCAGGTCGCCCGCCACCTGACTTTCCTCGCCGAGCGCTTCCCGGCCCCACCCGGCTCGGGAGCCTCCCCCACCCGGCTCCTGGAGATGGCCACTTTCAACTCCGGGGAAGCCCTGGGAGCGGACCTCGCCGCCGAGCTCGCCGTCTGGCGGGAGCGCCTCCCCGGCCTGGAAAGCCGGGCGAGGACGGTCGCGACCGACAACCGGATGCACGCCTGGGAGTGGCTGGTCCTGCCGGACGGCAGGATGTTGAAGTGCGATGCCCTCGACCACCACCGGGGCAACGACCTCGTGGGAGCCCAGGACCCCGCCTGGGACCTGGCCGGTGCCGCCGTCGAGCTGGAGCTGACCGGCGAGGAGAGAGAGCAGCTCCACGAGCGCCTGGAGCGACGGGGAGCGACCCGGGTCCCCTCCCGGGACCTCCCCTTCTACGAGGCGGCCTACCTCGCCTTCCAGCTCGGCCACCACACTCTGGCCGCGGCCGCCCTGGAGCCCGGCGCTCCGTCAGAGGCCGTCCGCCACCGGAGGGCGGCCGAGCGCTATACGGACCGTCTTCGCCTTCGGCTCGAACGTCATTCCCAGTGAGCGCGAAAGCGCAGCACCTCGTCTAAGGTCTGCCCGAAGTCGCCGCGGAAGCAGACCGCCCGGTCGTCCACGAAGGCGAAGGCGGCGGGTTTCTTGTCGGTGACCTCCGCCACCCACTCGGTCAGGCCGTGCTCCGCGAGCCAGGCCTCGACGTCGGGCCCATAGCGAGTGCTGAAGACGACGACCCGGAACCCGTGCTCGTTCAAAGCGCGGAGGAACTCCGCCGCCCCGCTCCCGGGAGGGTCGAAGTGGTCCGGCCCCCGCCAGCCGGTGTAGCGGTCGAGGACGCCGTTCCAATCGACGCAGACGATGGGCCGTGGATCGCTCTCTTCAGGGTCCATGTCCGGAGGCAGAGCACCTCCCGTGCCACCCGGGTCCCCTGTGGAGGGCCCTTCAAAACGGCGAAGCGCCCCGCCGGAAGCTCCGGACGGGGCGCTCGGGAGTGCGTGGAAAAAGGTGGCTACTCGGAGATCCGCCGCCCGGAGATCCCCAGGTCGTTGCCGACGAAGCCCTCCCAGGGGGAGAGGAAGTTGCCCGCTCCGTTGCCCGCCACCCAGCTCTGGGTGTTGGCGCCGAGCGACAGCTGGTTGAGCTGGAACCTCGGGGCCACCGCGCCGGTCACCCGGTCGATCGAGGTGGCCTGGATACCGGTGGGGAAGGTGTCCCCGTAGCCGAGCCAGACGACCAGGAAGGACGACTGGCCGGCGGCCACCGACGGCGATACCTCGTACTGGTCGTCGCCCTTGCTCACCGCGATCTGGCCGCCGATCAGGTTGCCGGCCGCCCCGACCTCCTGGCCATAGACGCGGGCATGCTTGATGTCGGGGATCTGGCTCTGCCAGACCACCATGTAGTTGCCGGCCGCATCCGCGGCCACCGCCGGCCGCCGCTGGTCGCGGGCGGTGTCGGTGTTCACCCGGACGACCGAGCCGATCGGCGCCAGGGCGGCGGTGTAGGGCTGGGCGAAGACGCCCCGGCCGTCGCCGTCGCTGCCGTCGAAGGCGACCAGGAACTTGCCCCTGGCGCCGGCGATCGCCGGCGCGCCCGAGCGGGTGCCGGCCGGGCTGACCCGGAGCTCCGCGCTGGTGGCATTGCCGGAGAAATCGAAAGTGCGGACGAAGACGCCGTCCCCCACGCCGTTGGTGGGGAATACCGGGTTGCGGCTGGTCGACCAGGCGACGACGACATCGCTGCCGCGGACCAGAGAGCGCGCGCCGCCCTGGAAGCCGGCGGTATTGGCGTGAATCCGGAAGCGCTCGCCGGCCGGGGTGCCGGAGGCGTTGAACAGCCGGCCGAAGACGTTGTGGTCGATGAGCGTGTCCTGCACGAAGAAGAGATCGGCCTCCTCGAAATTGGTCTCCTCCGTCCAGAAGAGGAAGAACTGGCCCGAGGGGAGGACGGCGATCGACGGCTCCTTCTGGATCAGCACCTGCGTCTTGTAGGGCAGGGAGGCCGGCAGCTGATTGGCGACGAGGGTGACCGCGGGACCCTGGGCGAAGCCGTCGGCGCCGAAGAAGCGGCCGACGATGCCGGCCCGGTCGTCCTCCCACGCCACGAGGGAGCTTCCGGCAGTGGTGAAGGCGGCGATGGGGTGCCTCGCGCTCGCCCCGGGGGACGAAGCCGAGCTGACCCTAAGCTCGGTGCCCTGAACCTTCGGGAGCGCCGCGGCGGGCGCGGCGAGACCGGGGAGCAGGGCCAGAAGACCCAGCAACATCACGTGCTTACGTCTCATAAATTTTCTCCTCCTGAAACCGGATGGGACAGCGACATCTTCTCCACCAGCCTATGCCCTTACGGCATAAGCTGTCAAGCTGGAGATCAGCGCCGCTCGATCAGCCGCTTGTAGGTCTTCAGGTGGCCCAGGGCTTCGATGCGGCGGTCGAGCTGTTCGTAGACCCCGGCGAGGTTGAAATAGGCATCGGCATAGTCGGGATCGGCGGCGACCGCCGCCTCGTAGGCGCCGATCGCCTCCGGCAGCCGGCCGAGGTCCTCCAAAGCCACCCCGAGATCGAAGGCGGCGGTGGCGTCGCCCGGCCGGGCGGTCAGGGCCTCCCGGTAGTGCTCCTCCGCCTGGACGAGCTCGCCGCGCTCGTGGTGCAGCCGCCCGAGGTTCAGGTGAGCGTCGGCGTGCCCGGAGTCGAGGGCCAGGGCGCGCCGGTAGGCGTCCATGGCCTCCTCGGGGGCGGTCGCCTCGAGCTCGCAGCCGAGATCGTACCAGTCCTCGGCCCCGAGCTCCTTCTCGTGCACCCGGGCGGCCTCGGCGGCGCGGCGGGCGAAGGGGGCGGCCTCCCGCGCCAGGTCGGAGACGTCGAAGTCGAGGAGCGCCTGGCCCGACTCCGGGTTCCACACCTCGCGGCCGTCGCGGGCGATCACCCGCTTGCCGTCGGCGAGGATGCGGACGGCGGTGAGCGGCCGCCCGCTGGGGAGCTGGTGCTTCAGCCGGACCAGGGCCTGGCGGACCCGGCGGCTGGGGACGCGCGCCGCGAGGAGCCCCTTGGCGGTACGGAGGAGAACGAGGTCCTGGAAGGAGAAACGCAGCTCGCCGCGGGCTCCCCGGGGCGGGGAGAGGAAACCGGCGCGGACATAGGAACGGATCTGCTCGGGCGAAAGCCCGAGCATCGTCGCCACATCGCGGGTGGAATAGCCGGAGAAGGGCGTGGGGCGATCCATCGCACCCAGTCTACAGCCGCCCTATCGCTTGGCGCTCTTTCTCCGTGGAGCGGTGGCGATGTCGGCCACCTCTTCCTCGACGGCAGCGGGCTTCCGCGGTGAGGGCCGGGCGGGCTTGCGCGCCGGCTCGGCGGATTTGCCGCCGGTTCCCGCCGCCGCGAGGCTCGCCTTCAAAGCCTCCATGAGATCGATGATCTGCGCCTTGGGAGCCTCCGGCGGAGCGGCGGTGATCTCCTGGCCGGCGATCTTCTGCTCGATGAGCGCGCGGACTTTCTTGCGCACCTCGTCCTCATAGGTGTCGGGCGTGAAGACGTCCGAGGCGATCTGGTCGACGAGCTGGACCGCGAGCTTCAATTCCGGCTCCTTGACCTCGGCGTTGCCGATCGGCACCTCGGAGAAGTCCTTGATCTCGTCCTGGTAGCGCAGCTGCTGCATGACGAGCCCCTGCTCGTAGGGGCGGAGCAGCACCAGGTAGTCCTTGCCGCGGGCCGCGTAGCGCGCCAGGGCGGCCCGGCCGGTCTCCCGCATCGCCTCGGCGAGCAGCCGGTAGGGGCGGTCGCCCCCCTTGTCGGGACCCAGGTAGTAGGCTTTTTCGAAATAGACCGGGTCGACCTTCTCGCTCGGCACGAACTCGGTGATCTCGATCGCGTTGGTGGCTTCCGGGTTGAGCGCTTTCAACTCCTCATCCGTAAAGAGGACATATTGACCGCGCGCGTACTCGTAACCCTTCACCACGTCGTCTCTGCCCACCACCTCGTCGTCGAGCGGACAGACATACTGTTGCTTCAATCGGGTACCGCACTTCTTGTGCAACATGTTGAGGTGAATGCCGGAGCTGGCTTCACCCGTCGAGTAGAGCTTGATCGGGATCGACACCAGGCCGAAGGAGATGTTGCCGGAAGCAAAGGGGCGAGCGCTCATAGTCGGCATATCATATCAAATCAATGCACGGTAGAAACGATCAATCTTCGGGACTTTCGACCTATCGCGAGAAGCGTTCCCCGGATGTAACACCCGAGCCCTTCGGCGATCCGGCGGCGTCACCGTTGCCCGCCGGGCGGCCGCTCCTCTATGTCATTCAAAAGCACGCGGCGCGCCATCTCCATTACGACCTCCGCCTGGAGATCTCGGGAGCCCTCCATTCCTGGGCTCTCCCCAAGGGATTGACCGTCGATCCGGAGGAGAAACGCGCTGCTTTCGAAACCGAGGACCATCCGCTCGAATATGCGGACTTCGAAGGGATTATTCCGCCCGGCAACTACGGCGGTGGCGCCGTGATCGTCTGGGACCGCGGATTTTTCTTTCCTTTGGAGGACCCCGAGGAGGGTCTCGCCGCCGGCAAGCTCCTCTTCGAGCTCAAAGGCTACAAACTCGCCGGCCTGTGGACCCTGGTGCGGACGAAAAAGAATACAAAAGAATGGTTGTTGATCAAAAAGCCACCGGGCTGGGGAGAGCGCAACGGCTACCGGGTCGCCCACGACGGCGCCCTCCCCGGGCCGCCGGGCGAGGAGTCGATCCTCTCCGGGCTGACCGTCGAGGAGCTCCGGGACGGTCCTGCCCGGGGGGACGAGATAAGGCGCCGGCTCGAAGCTCTGGGAGCGGAGCGCCGGCCGGTCGCGGCGGACGGGGTCGAGGTGATGAAGCCGGCGACCGCGGCCGGCCCCTTCTCCGCCCCCGGCTGGACCTTCGAGCTCAAGTACGACGGCTTCCGGATGCTCGCCGCCCGCGAGGACGGCCGGCCGCGCCTCCTCTACCGGAGCGGCCACGACGCCACCGACCTCTTTCCCGACCTCGCGCGAGCCGTGGCCGCCCTCCCCTTCGCGCTCGTCATGGACGGCGAGGCGGTGGTGCTCGACGCCCGGGGGAAACCCGACTTCGGCCGCCTCCAGCGCCGCGGGCTCCTCTCCCGCCGCGCCGATGCCTTGCAGGCCGCGCTCGCCGACCCGGCCACCCTCTACCTCTTCGACCTCCTCGGCTGGGAGGATTTCGACCTGCGGGCGCTCCCGCTCGCCGAACGCAAGGCGATCCTGCAGCAGATCCTCCCCCGCGCCGGCCCGCTCCGCTTCGCCGACGACCTCCCCCAGGAGGGGGAGTACCTCTTCCGCGAGGTGACCCGGCTGGGGCTCGAAGGGGTGGTGGCGAAGAAGATCGGCTCGCCCTACCGCGCCGGGCGCTCCTCCGACTGGCTGAAGATCCGCGCCGACCGGGTGGCCGACTTCGTCATCCTCGGCTGGACCCCGGTCTCCGGCCAGCGCGCCGGGATCGGCAAGCTCCATCTCGGCCTCTGCGAGGAAGGCCGCCAGGTCTACGCCGGCCGGGTGGGGACCGGCTTCGACTCCCAGGAACTGAAGGAGATCCGCACCCGGACCACCCGCCGGAGCACCCCCGCCGCCCTGAACGCCCCCTCCGGGCCGCGCCACGTCTGGGTCGAGCCCGAGCTCGTCTGCGAGGTCCGCTTCAAGGAGTGGACGAGTGGCGGCAGTCTCCGCCTGCCGGTCTTCGCCCGCCTGCGGGGCGACAAGCGGCCGGACGAGTGCCAGCGGCCGGGCGAAGAGGAGCCCGCGGCGGAACCGTCGCCGGCACCGCCGGTATCACCGGTATCGCCGGCATCGCCGGCGTCGCAGACACCGCCGCCGGCCGGCAAGCGGCGGCAGGCGCCTGCCAAAACCGCGGGGCTCAGCAATCTCGACAAGGTTTTCTGGCCGGTGGAGGGCTACACCAAGGGCGATCTCCTCCATTATTACCGCACGATCGCCCCCCTTCTCCTCCCCTATTTAGAAGATCGGCCGCTGGTGATCGATCGCTATCCCGACGGCATCGGCGGAAAATCCTTCTATCAGAAAAACGCCCCGGGGCCGGCGATCGACAAGGTGCGGACGGCGCCGATCTGGGCCCGCGGCTCGTCGCGAGAGATCGAATATCTGCTGGTCGACGATCTCGAATCGCTCTTGGCCGTCGTCAACCTGGGAGCCATTCCGCTCCATATCTGGTCCTCCCGGGTCGAAACCCTCGACCGCCCGGACTGGACGATCCTCGATCTCGATCCCAAGGGAGCACCGTTTTCGAACGTCGTTCAAATCGCGCTCGCCATCCGAGCCTTGACCGAAGCGATCGAGATTAAGAGCTTCATCAAGACGAGCGGCGGGAGCGGCCTCCACGTCCTCCTCCCCTTATGCCAGCAGCTCACCCACGACCAGAGCCGACAGTTGGCCGAGCTCCTGGCGCGGGTGATCGTCTCCGAACTGCCGCAGATCGCGACAATCGAACGGACGATCGCCTCCCGCGGCGGCCGGGTGTATATCGATTTTCTCCAGAACGGTCACGCCAAGCTGATCGCCGCCCCCTACTCCGTCCGCCCCCTGCCCGGTGCCACGGTGTCGACGCCGTTACTCTGGGAGGAGGTGAATGGGAATCTCGATCCGAAGAAGTTCACGCTCGAGAGCCTGCCGAAAAGGGTTGCCAAGATGGCGGAAGACCCTCTCCTCGACGTGCTGACCTGCCAGCCGGATCTGGGGCGGGCGATCGAGCGCTTGGCGGGGCGGTTGTAAGGGGGGCCTGTTGGGGCGAGCGCCCTTCCAGCTCCCCGTAGGCTCTAATTCTGCGATCGGATCGCCCGCCTCGGCGGCAGGGGCGGGCGACCCGATGGAAAGTCAGAGGAGTGGCTCAGTTGGTCTCGTGCGTCGACGTATCGCCCTGTATGTAGACGCCGCGCGGGTTCGAGCCGACGGTGATCTGCTTGACGATGGCGTGGGTGGTGGCGTTGATCACCAGGACCGTGTTGACGTCGAGCGGCTGGTAGTAGAACTTGCCGTCCGACGAGAAGGCGGGCAGCCGGCCGGTGACGTTGGCGCTCACCCCGTTGAGGGTCGTCTTCTTGACCAGGGTATTCATGTTGAAGACGTCGATCTTGAAGCCCACGCAGAAGCCGACGGTGCCGTCGCAGGTCCCCCACAGCTCCTTGGTGACCGGGTTGTAGCGCAGGAAGTCGAGCGCCTCCGAGGAGGGGATGTTGGTCGTCGTCCCGGTCGTCAGGTCGTAGACGGAGAGATGGTCGGGGTTGGGGTCGTACTCGATGCTCCCGGCGGCCAGGAGGGTCGTGCCGTTGATCGGCACGAGGGCGGTGCCCGCGATTTCGTCCTGGGGGATCGAGAGGTCGGTCGCCGTATTGGCGGGGATGTCGAAGGCGCGGACCGTGCCCATGCCGAAGGGCACCGTGAGGTAGACCTCTTCGCCTGCGCCACGCCGGATGTCGGTGAAGGTGCCGCCCGGCTGGGCCGCCTGCGAGCCCACGACCGTGCCGCTCGCGAGGTCGATGCTCTGCAGCACCTGGTTGACGTCGGTCGCCGCGTAGAGGGTCGCGCTGTCGGCGGAGAAGGTGACGACGGGTGCCGAGTAGAGCGGCTGGCTGCTGCCGTCGCAGATCGAGCAGAGGATCTTGGTGTAGGCGAGGGTGAAGGTGGTGGTGTCGATGACGTAGATCTTGCCCTTCTGGATCTCGCCCGCGACCAGCCAGTGGCCGTCCGGCGAGATCTCGAGCTCGACTAAGTAGGAGTTCTCGTTGAGGGTGAGGCTCGCGACCTTCTTTAAGGTGTTCAGGTTGATCTTGTCGATGACGATGTGCGGCTTTCCGGAGCCGTCCTCGCCGACGTAGGCGAACTTGCCGTCCGGGGACATGGCGGCGTAGAAGGGGCGCGGCCCGACGGCGATCCGCGCCACCTCGGTGTTCGTCGTCGTATCGAGGACACTGACGTTGGCGGAGTCCAGGTTGGGGACCACGGCGAGGTGGAAAGAGGTCTGGGCTTGGGCGGTGGCAACGAGGGCGGCAGCGAGGAGCAGGGCCAGGAAGAGGGGAGCTCGGGTCATAGAGTAGCCTCCTTGCTTAGAAGGTCCGAGAGAGCGGTCCTTCACATAGAGAAGTGGGCCAGGGTCGGGGCACCGGGACAGGCAGGCAGGATCGGCAGCGCCCGCCTACCGCCGGCGAAGCCGCCTTGATGGCGGACGACCCGCTCCTCGACGTGCTGACCTGCCAGCCGGACCTGGGGCGCGCGATCGAGCGCTTGGCGGGGCGGTTGTGATCAACCGGTCAGCCGAGCGGCTCGACATCCTGGTATAACCGCCCCAACGCCACCGCCCGCACCCGCTCTCCCAGCGGAAAGGTGTGCTCTCCCGCATGCACCACGTCCACCCGGTCGAGCTTCAGGTCCGCCAGAGCCGTCCGGATCGAGGGAGTCAACCGCGGCGCATCCGTGCGCTTGAACTCGAACCCGATCCGTTTACTGCCGCGGACTACAAGTAGGTCCAACTCCGCCCCGGCGTGGGTCGCCCAGAAGAAGGACTCCTCCGGCCGGGCGCCGAGCCGGACCAACACCTCACCGAGGGCGAAGCCCTCCCAGGAGGCGCCGAGCTTGGGGTGTCTTTCGAGATCTTCCCGGCTCTCCAGGTTGAGGAGCGTGTGGAGAAGGCCGCTGTCGGCGAGGTAGATTTTGGGAGATTTGACCTGACGCTTGCCCAGGTTCTCGAACCAGGGAGAGAGCTGGCGTAGGACGAGGGCCGCCGTCAGGAGATCGAGGTAGCGGCGTACCGTGGGCTCCGAGACTCCGAAGGAGCGCGCGAGCTCGGCGCCGTTCCACACCTGCCCATGGTAGTGGGCCACCATGGTCCAGAAGCGCCGCAGCATTTCGGGCGGAATCGCGACTCCGAGCTGCGGCAGATCGCGCTCCAGGAAGGTTCGTACGAAGCCTCGCCGCCATTCGGCACTATCCGCCTCCGAGCCGGCAAGGAAGGAACGCGGGAACCCACCGCGCAGCCAGAGCCGGTCGCGCGCTCCGACTCCGACCTCGTCCAGGGCGAAGCCGCCCAAATCGTGGTAGAAGATCCGGCCGGCGAGCGATTCGGAGGTCTGGCGAAGGAGGTCCGGGGAGGCGCTCCCCAGGACCAGAAAGCGGGCCGGCACCTCCGGCCGGTCGGCCAGGACCCGCAGGACCGGGTAGAGGTCCGGGCGACGTTGGACCTCGTCGATCACGACCAGACCTCGCAGATCCCGCAGGGCCAGCATCGGCTCGGCAAGCCGCCCGAGGTCGGCGGGATCCTCGAGGTCAAAGAAGCTCGCAGGCTCCGGGCGGAACGCCGCCAGCTCGGCGGCGAGGGTCGTCTTGCCGACCTGACGCGCCCCCAGGATGCCGACGACCGGAAACCGCTCAAGAAGACCTTGCAGGGCCTCCAAATGGCGCGACCGCTCGATACGAAGGTTTTGCACCTTGAAATTCTAACACCTGACGTTAGATTTTCAAGGTTGCAGCTTTCTGCTTCGACGCCAAGGTGCTTCCCCAGCGTCCCATGGCGCGCTAGACTTCGCGCGCTTTGGCCCCTCCCCGGAAAGCTCCGCCGCCGGCCAGTTGCGAGGAGGTTCTCGCTCGCCTGGATGCCGTCAGGAAGGCCGTCTACGCCCTGGTGCGCGACTGCGTCGACGAGCTCGAGCAGGCCGCGCCCTGGGAGCTGCTCTACTATCCGCCCGAAGATCCCGAGGCGCTTCTCGCCATGATCGGCGGGCTCGTCGTCGCCATCCGCGGGATTCCCGCGAGGGTCGACCAGCTGCTCCGCGCCACTCCCGACGGGGAGACCGGCGCCGACGGGCCGACCCGGGAGGACATCGGCTTCCTCCTCCACGGCATTCATCCGATGGTCGCCCGCGACATCAAACGTCTCGAAGGCAGCCTGGAGAAGGTCCGGGATCGCGCTCCGGCGGCGCCGCCCACCGCCGCCGACGGGCAGCGCCTCTGCGAGCTCGCCGCCGACCTCAAGGGGAAATACGCCAGCTCCCTGATGGGTGCGGCGGCCAACCTCATCGGCGAAGAGCTGTGGAACGGGGTCGAGCTCGAGCCCGTGCTGTTCCCTGAGAAGGCAGAGGAGTTCCGCTGTACCCGCGAGCTCGTGGTGGCGCTCCGCGATGCGGTCGCCGCCATCCGCCAGCTGCCGGAGCAGATCTCCCTCGGCGAGATCGTCGAGCGCTGGCGCCAGGAGCGGCGGGTCGACCAGTACGCCCTCGCCGATCTCCCCAGCCTCCGCGGCAAAATCGGCCGGCTGTTGAAAGAGCGCAGCCGCCGCGCCCTCTACTCCGGCGACTACCACCAGATCAGCCGCCGCGAGGTGCTCCTCTCGGCGCGGATCAACGAGCTCGAACGGCTCCACCAGCAGACCTGGTCCCGGCACGGCACGGAGGTCACGCCCGATCTGACGCCGGTTTTCGGCCGCCTAGTGCAACTCGCCCTGGAGATGGCGGCCGTGCTCGACGCGGACCTCCTCAAGGGGATGATCGGGGAGAAGAAGGTGAATGGCCTCCGCGGCCGGGCGGCGTCGGCGCTCGCCGCGGGCACCGCGGGCAAGAACGCCCCACGACAGGAATCAAGCGCCGGCCTCGACCCCGGTCTGGACGCCCTCCTGCCCCTCCTCGCCGAGGACGACCTGCGGATCTTTTTCGAGATGCTGCTGACCGCCGTCGAGCGGCGGGCCTCTTTGACGGTGCGGGAGCCGGTGGAAGCCCCTGCCGCCAAAGCTGCCAAAGCCGCCAAAGCCGCCAGAGCCGCCAGAGCCGCCAGCCCTCGCCCCGACCGCCCCGATGGCCCCACCGGCTCCGACGATCCCGATCCTCCCCACGGCGCCAAAAGCTCCCCAAGCCCCCGACCGCAAGCCGGCGGCCGACCCGCGGCAGGTCCTGCCGCGGATCCACGCCGTGCTCGTCGAGCTGCAAGCGCCCACCAACCCGCACTGGAACAGCTTCCGGATGACCCAGCGGCTGATCGAGAAGCATGCCCGCTTCCCGGTCGCCATGTTTCACGCCGTCCACCCGTTCCTGGAGGACATCCAGAGCCGCCTCGTCCCCGCGCTCAGAACGATCGTCCCCTACAAGGGGCTCAACGAGGCGACCGTCGCCTGGCTCGAGAATGTCTGCCGCGAGCTCTGCCAAAAAGATCCGGAGCCGGCGCAGTTCGCGGACGAGATTCCGCGCAAGCTGGAGCGCATCCTCCGCATCCTCGATGCGCTCCGCTCGCTCGCCCAGGCTGCCGGCTGATCCCCTGGCGCTGACGAAGGTGACTTCCCCGGTGTCGCTTGGCGCGCTAGACTTCGCGCTATGCCTACACTCTCCCGTCGTGACTTCCTGGGCGCCACGGTAACCTCCGCGGCGGCGCTCGCCCTGCCCCGAGCCCTCTGGGCCGCCGACAGCCTCGACACCGTTCAGGCCGAGATCGTGAAGCGCCATGCCGAGGGCGTCGCGCGCCTCCAGGAATGGGTCGCGCCAGCCTTCGATCGCCGCCGAGAACCGCGGGATGGCGGAGGGGTGCGAGCTCCTGATGCGCTTCGCCCGGGAGGCCGGCTTCCAGCAGGTCGCCCGCGTGCCCACCGACGGGCAGCCCGGCGTCTTCGCCACCCTGGACGCCGGCGCGCCGCGGACCGTCGGCCTCTACTTCATGTACGACGTCAAGCAGGTCGATCCCGCCGAGTGGTCCTCGCCGCCGTGGGAGGCGAAGCTCGTCGACAAGCCCGGCTTCGGCAAGGTCCTCGTCGGCCGCGGCGCGGTGAACCAGAAGGGGCCGGAGGCGGCGTTCCTGGCCGCTCTCCACGCCATCCACGGCGCCGGCCGGAAGTGTCCCGTCAACCTCGTCCTCGTCGCCGAAGGGGAGGAAGAGATCGGCTCACCGCACTTCCGGCAGGTCGTAAGGCGGCCCGAGGTCGCTGCCGCGCTCAAGCGCTGCACGGGCGTCTTCATGCCCGCGGCGTCGCAGGACCCGGACGGCACGGTGACGGTGTCTCTGGGCGCCAAAGGGGTCGTCGAGCTGGAGCTGGTGGCGAGCGGGGAAAAATGGGGGCGGGGCCCCAAGAAGGACGTCCATTCGAGCAACCGGGCGCGGCTCGACAGCCCGGCGTTCCACCTCGTCCAGGCGCTCGCCACCCTGGTCAACGCCGACGGCGATCCGGCGATCGACGGCTTCGCCAACGCCGTTCGTCCGCCCTCGGCCGCCCAGCGGGCGATGCTCGACGCCGCGGCGAAGCGCCTCGACGAAGCCACCGCCAAGCGCCTGGTGTCGGCGGACCGCTGGGCCCACGACCTGCCCTGGCGCGCCTCGCTCGACCGCTTCCTGTTCACCCCCACCGTCAACATCGAGGGTCTGGTGGCCGGCTACACCGGGCCGGGCGGCAAGACCGTGCTCCCCCACAAGGCGGTCGCCAAGCTCGACCTCCGCCTCGTCCCCGACATGACCTACGACGGCGCCGTGGCCGCCCTCAGGGCGCATCTTCAGAAGCGCGGCTTCGGCGACATCGAGGTCAACCCGAGCGGCGGCTACGACCCGACGAGCACCGACGCAGAAGCGCCGGTCATCCGCGCCGCGGTCTCGGTCTACCGCCAGGCGCACCTCGACCCGATCCTCTGGCCGCGCAACGCCGGCTCCTATCCCGGCTACGTGTTCACCAGCGAACCGCTCAAGCTGCCCGCCGGCCACTTCGGCCTCGGCCACGGCAGCGGCGCCCACGCTCCCGACGAGTATTTCGTCATCGAGTCGTCCAACCCGAAAGTGATGGGCTGGGACGGCGCGGTGCGCTCGTTCGTCGACTACCTGCACGAGCTCGCCACCGTCGCTTGACCGCTGGGCACAGGCGGGCGGATCCGCCAAACGCCTGGCACCTGTGATGAAAATCCGGCTGGAGCAGGGTCTGGCTACGTGGAGGTGGTCCTCACCGCCGCATGCCCCTGACCTCGAACATTCCGAAGTGGCGGAACTGAGGAAACCGGCGCCCGAGCCGTACTCCGCTGGCCTGGTGCGGATCGGCTGATCCCGGACAGGATTTCGACGCTCCCGGACAGGCTCGGGAACCTCCCGGACGGATTTCGGAACCTCCCGGACGGATTTAGGGCGCTCGCGGACCGCTTCCGGGAGGCGTCGGACCCCTTCCGGAAGCTCCCGGACCCCTTGCGGACGCTCCCGGACCCCTTTTTAAAGCTCCCGGACGGCTCTCGGAAGACTTTCCACGGCTTTCCGAGGACTTTCGACGAGATCCGGAAGACTTTCTTCGCGTCGAAAGTCGAGCTGCACGCGAAGAAAGTAAAGTACCAAGCCTCAAAAGTCTTCACATACCCGTGGAAAGTTACTTTTGACGCCTCAGAAGTCGATCCGGACGGGATGAAAGTCGACTTCCATCCGTCGAAAGTCGCCAAAAACTCGTTCGCCAGGACTTTCTCCGGCTCCGGGCGAGCGCGAAGAGTCTCCGGGCGCTCTCCAAACAGCTGCGGAGACTACCAGACGAAGACGAGATGGAAGGGAATGCCGTCCCGGCTCCATTCCTGGGCGGCGGTGAGCCAGGATTCGACGAGGCCTCCGGCCGCTTTGTGGCCGCGGTCCCAGAAGCGGGTGGCGTGGTCGACGAAGAGGACGTAGCCGGTGCCGGGGACCCAGGAGAGGTCGCGGAGCGAGTCGTCGAGGGCGTCCCAGTTGTTCCCGAAGTGCTCGGGGAAGCCGAACGCCTCGGCGAGGACGGCGAAGAGCTGGCGGTCCTCCTCGACGTGGGTGCCGTCGATCGAGGCGTGGACCATCCCGGGGAGGGCGGAGCGCAGCGGGGTCGCCGCCTCATGAGTGACGAAGTGGACGCAGTTCCAGGAGGGGGTTTTCAAGTCTTCGACGGTCATCTGAAGGTCCCGGGGTCGAGGCTCAGGAAGGTTCGGTAGTGGTCGTGGGTGTAGTAGGTCTCGCCGCCCTGGCCGCGGATGATCCGGCGGGCGCCGCGGTCGGAGGCGCCGGGGGTCTCGACCGTGTACTCGTGATAGTAGCCGCGCGGCTTGGCGGGCAGGCGACCCTCGCGGTTGCCGAAGACGACCCCGTCCTGGCGGTGCTTGAAAGGGCCGTTGGCGGCGATCCGGTCGAGCATCTGCTTGATTTCGGCCCGCTCGGCGGGGTCGGTGATACCGGAATCGTGGGTGTCGCCCTCGGAGGAGGCCTTGGCGCGATGGTGGTGCGAGCGGGCTTCCGCTCTCCCTGGCGCCAGGGAGAGGCCGAGGGCCAGGGCCAGCAGAAGGGCGATGAGGAATCTGGCGGTCAGGGGTGTGATGGCTCTTCTTCCCATTTCGTCACCTCGTAGATCGAGAGCCGGATCTCCGGCGACCAGAAGTTCGGGGAGAGCCCCGCCTTGTGCTTCAGATGAGCGAGGAAGCTCGCCGGATCGGGGAGCTGCTCCCAGACCTGGGGCAGGAAGGTGGCGCGGGCGCCCCGCCCCTCCAGGTAGTCGAGGATGACCCCGTCCCGGCCCGGGCGCAGCCGGGCGAGCGCCTCGGCCTCGCTCCGGACCGGGAGGGGGACCGCGGGGCCGAGGAGGGAGACCTCGATCGCGATCCGCGGCAGCTCGGCGCTTACGAGGGGCGGAAAGCGGTTGTCCCTAAAGGCCGCCGCCCGGGCGTTCTCGCGCACGTCCTCCCCCAGCGGCCGGTAGGCCTCCAGGCTGCCGACACAGCCGCGGAGCTCGCCGTCCTTCATCAGGGTGACGAAGGTGGCGCCGGGCTCGGCCAGCCAGGGTTCGCCATGGGGGCTCTCCCGGCCCTCCTTGAGCGCCGCGGCGAGGCTCTCCCGGGCGATCTTCAGGAGCACCCGGCCGCGCTCCTCGATCGGGAGGCGGTTCTCAGGCATGGAAGGCGAAGGCTCCATAGCCGACCACCTGCCGGCGGTCGCCGGCCGTGTCGCCCGAATTGCGCAGGTCGAGAAGAGTGGGGACGAGGCCACGCCGTTTCGCCGCGACGAGAAGGCCGTCGATGGGGTGGGCGCCGCAGGCCCGGCGCGGATCGATCGGGCCTTCCAGGCGGAGGATGGCGTCCGCGGTCTCCCGGTCGACCCGGCGGGCGGTGTCGTAGGGGAGGTAGTGCGAGAGGTCGGAGCTGATGACGAGGGCGGTCTCCTCGTCCCCCCAGACCTGCTCCAAGACCTCGGCCACCTCCTCGCCGCTCGCCTCCCCCACTACCAGGGGGAGGAGCTTGAACTCGCCGAGGAGGACCTGGAGGAAGGGGAGCTCCACCTCCAGCGAGTGCTCGGGGACGTGCGCCTCCGGCTGCAAGCGCACCTGGGGGAGCCGCGCGGCCGCCCGCGCCATCTCGGGATCGATCTCGACGACCCCCAGGGGGGTGGCGAAGCCCCGCGCCTCGGGGAGGGCGAGGCCGCGGACCGGCACCCGGTGGGCGGGCCCGAGGAGGACCACCTTGCGGAGGGTGCCGGCGACCGGCGCGAAGGCGGTAAAGGCGCTGGCGGCGATGGGGCCGGAGTAGACATAGCCGGCGTGGGGGGCGATGACCGCCTTGGGCGCCCGTGCCCCAGCCGGGGCCGCCGCCCGCGCCGCGGCGAGGAGCCCGGTGACGGTCTCCTCCAGGTCCGCCCGGGATTCCGGGTAGAAGCTGCCGGCGACGGCGGGGGGGCGGACGGTGAAGCCGTGCGAGGACATCGTTGACGAATGTACCGCCTTCAGGGCGCGGAGGGAAAGCCCCGCCCGGAGATAAATCTCCGGGCTATGGGCTACGCTGGCTAAAGCCAGCTCAGAAGCAGAAGAGAGCGAGGCTGAGAAACCTCGGCTGAACGTGACCAAAAGAGCTTCGAAGTCGGATTTATCCGACGTAGCTCATAGCCCGGAGATTTATCTCCGGGCGGGGCCGGCGCTTCCAACACCTCACCCTCACTGCACGGTTCCCCGGATAAGCCGCTGCCCGGTTTAACGCCTATGCGGGCCCTACCTCGCCTTCGCCACCGCCGAGGGCAGCTCGCTCGGCTTGCCGTAGTAGCCGAGAATCCCCTTGACGATGGCTTCGGCGACCTGCTGGCGGTAGTTGCGGGTCTGGAGGAGCCGGCGGTCCTCGGAGTTGTTGAGGTTGCAGACTTCGAGGAGCATCTTGGCCGGGACCGTGTTGTAGCGCAGGACCGCCGGCACCCACTCCTTCTGGTCGCGGATGATCTTGTCCCGCACCGGCTGGAAGGGGTGGACGACCAACCCCTGGGCTTCGAAGGCGGTGACGATCTGCTTGGCGAGCGAGCGCGACAGGCCCTCGCTTTTGACCCGCTGCTCCAAGGGGAAGGTCACCTTCGGGCTCTCCTGGACCTCCTTGCGCAGAGCGTAGACCTCGCCGCTCTTGGCGAAGGTCTCCTCGCGCATCCGGGCGGCGGGGATGTAGGCCATGGCGCCGCGGAGCGAGGGGTGGAGGGAGTCGGCGTGGATCGAGAGGAAGATCACCTTCTCGGGGTCCCCGCCGTCCTGCTGCAGCGCCTTTCTGTAGATGCTGTTGGCGAGATACCAGCGCAGGTGCACCCCCACCACCGGGCTCTCGATCGGGTAGGGGGGATTGGTGAGCACCGCGTGCCCGCGCGAGGCGGGGAGGACGTCGACGTCCGGGACCCGGTAGTCGCCGCCGTCGCGGGTCGTCGAGAGCACCCGGGCGTTGGTGCGGCTTTCGAGCAGCCGCTTGGCGCGCATGGCGATGTCGTAGACGTAGAGGCTCTCCCAGATCCCGTTCTGGGCCGCCCCGCCGTCCTTGCCGCCGTGACCGGCATCCAGGATCACCGTGATGTTTTCGAGCCCGAGGGCGCGGACGTGGTTGCTGAAGCGGGCGGCGGCCCTTAGGCTCGCCTCGTACTCGGTCCGCTGCGGGTGCCCCTCGGGCAGGAACTCGGGCTCGAGGAGATTGAACGGCACCTTCACCCGGTAGCCGACGGGGATCTGGGTGACGTCCTCGATGCCGCTCCGCCGCGCGATCTCCTGGGCCAGGGCGTTCACGTCCTTGGCGTGGATGCGGCCGGTGAAGCGGACGACGACGCTCGAATAGAGCGCCTCCCCCGGCCGCAGGCGGTAGGTGGCGAACTCGCCCTCGGCGTCCTTGCCGTACTCCAGATGGAAGGTGGTCTTCTCCCCCGCCGGCACGGCGGTCTTGAAGGCGGGGAGGAGGAGCTCGGAGGGGATGGTGAGGGCGGCGCCCTTCGCCAGGTCGTCGTCGGTCACCTCGTTGTATTCGCGGAGTGCGCGGAAGTTCTCGCCGTTGCCGGTGAACCAGACGGCGATATGCCAAAGGCTCTCCCGCTGCAGCGCCCCCACTCCCCGCACCAGGTGATGCCAGCCGTCGGCCTGCGGTTTATCGTCGGGGAAGAGGGCCTTCGCCACCTTCAACTGGTACTCCGGGGTCAGGCACTCGTAGGGGGCGCGGTAGTGGGCGCCCGTCCTCACCTCCGGCTTGTTGCCGTTGGCCTCGGCGAGGAGCTGCACCTTCTGGGCGTCGCCGCACAGCCGGTGGGCGAGGACGGTCAGGCTGTCGCCCCGCCGCGCCTCGGTCTCCAGAAAGAGGGCGGGCTCGGCGGAGAGGATGGCGACGAGACCCTCCCCGATGTTCGCTCGGACGAGCGCGGCATCTGGAGCGGCGGCGGGAGCGACGGCGGGAGCGATGGCGGGAATAGACAGCTCGGAGGGAGTCGCCGCGTCCTCCGGAGCGGTCCTGGCAGCAGGTTTGGGCTTGGCGGCCGCGGTGGACGCAGCGGTCGTCGCGGAGTGCCGGGTACGGGGGGTACGGGCGATCGACGGCGCCGACAGGGCGAGCAGGAGGACCGCGAGCGTAAGCCCCAGCCCCGGACGACGGGACCGCGGCGGCCGGCCGCCGCGGCTCAGGAAGAAAGCCTCCACGGCGCGGTTTTCGGTGCCGTCCGCCGCGGCACCGTTCGCCGCGGCCCCTAAGAAGCGGGGGGCCACCTGCCAGCCCACCTCCCGCTCGAAGGCGCGGGCGGCGCGGAACATCGTCGCCTCGGCGAAGGGGCGGGCGGTGAGCTGGAGCGACAGCGGCAGGCCCTCGGGGTCGGCGCCCGAGGGGACGGCGATGGCGGGGAGGCCGGTCAGGCTCGCCGGGGTGGTGTAGGTGTCCGAGAGGTACATGGCGAGCGGGTCGCCGCTCTTCTCGCCGAGCCGGAAGGCGGCCGAAGGGGTGGTCGGGGTCGCCACCACGTCGACCTTCGTGAAGGCGGTCGCGAACTCCCGCCGCATCCGGTCGAGGACGGCCCTGGAGCGGCCGTAGTAGGCGTCGTAGTAGCCGGAGGAGAGGGCGAAGGTGCCGAGCATGATCCGGCGTTTGACCTCGGGGCCGAAGCCCTCGCTCCGGCTCGCCAGGTAGAGCTCGGAGAGCGACTCGGCCGCCGCCGCCCGCCGGCCGTAGCGGACGCCGTCGAAACGCGCCAGGTTGGCGCTCGCCTCACAGGTGGCGATCACGTAGTAGACCGCGACCGCCGCCGGCAGAGTGGGCACCGACACCGGGACGATCTCGGCCCCGGCCCGCACCAGACGGTCGAGCGACTCCTTAAAGGAGCGCTGCATCGCCGCCGGCAGGCCGGAGTCGTCGATCTCCCGGATCACCCCGATCTTCATCCCGGAGATCCCGTCCTCGATTCCCGCCAGGTAGTCGTCGACCGGGAGCGTCGAGGCGGTCGCGTCGTCGGGGTCGGCGCCGGCGAGGACCCGGAGGGCGAGGGCGGCGTCGCGGACGTTCCGGGCGAGTGGGCCGATCTGGTCGGTCGAGGAGGCGAAGGCGACGAGCCCGTAGCGCGACACCCGGCTCCAGGTGGGCTTCACCCCCACCACCCCGCAGAGGGCGGCGGGCTGGCGGATGGAGCCGCCGGTATCCGAGCCCAGGGCGAGCGGCACGCTGCCCGCCGCCACCGCCGCCGCCGGCCCGCCCGAGGAGCCGCCGGGGACGGCCCGCAGGTCCCAGGGGTTCCGGGTCTTCTGGAAGGCCGAGTTCTCGCAGGAGGAGCCCATGGCGAACTCGTCCATGTTGCAGCGGCCGAGGAGCACGGCGCCGGCAGCGAGGAGCTTCCGGACGGCGGTCGCCGTGTAGGGGGCGACATAGCCCTCCAGGATCTTCGAGCCGCAGGTGACGGGGAAGCCGGCGACGTTCAGGTTGTCCTTCAAAGCGACCGGCACCCCGGCGAGCGGCCCGGGATCCTCCCCCGCCGCCACTCGGGCGTCGATCTCGGCCGCCCGCTCGCGCGCCGCTTCCGAGTAGAGGTCGAGATAGGCGGCGAGGAGCGGCTCGATCCGCTCGGTGCGAGCGAGGGCGGCCGCGGTCACCTCGACGGCGGACACCGCGCCCGACCGCACCTGCCGCGCCACCTCCTCGGCCGGTCGCTCCCAGAGGGCACCGGCGGCGGGCGACTCACTCGCCATCGCCGTTCCCCTTGATCTCGGGCACGAGAAGGAACCCGTCCAGGGAGGCCGGCGCGTTGGCGAGGAACTGCTCCCGCGGCAGGCAGGGCCGGATCTCGTCTATAGCCTCCTGCGCCTCCTGCGCCTCCTGCGCCTCGTGCTCCCCCGCCGGCCCCAGCGGGACATGGGCTGCCGTTTCTTCCCCCGGGGCGTACTGCTGGAGCTGGTCGATATAGTCCACGATCGCTCCCAGCTGCCCGGCGAACAGGGTCTCCTCCTCCGGGCTGAGCCGGAGCCGGGCCAGGGTGGCGATCTTCCTTACGTTGTCGGTAGTTAGGGCCATCTTCTTCAAGTGGTAGTTTAGTAGCGCTCAGAACGGAAAGCAATTGTCGCGCCGGGGATGCCGGGGATCTCGGGAAAGTCGGGGATGTCGGGGATGCCGGAGGATGCTCTCCTCCTGGTAGGCTCCTATCATGATCGATCTCCCCGCTCTCTTCGGCCCGATCGACATCTATCTCTTCGATCAGCTCCTCCGCGGCCGGATCAGCCCGGGGATGACGGTGCTCGACGCGGGGTGCGGCGGCGGGCGGAACCTCGTCTTCCTGTTGCGGCAGGGCTATCCCGTCCTCGCCCTCGACCCCGACCCGGAGGCGATCCGGGCGGTTCAGGCGCTCGCCGGCCAGCTCGCACCGGCGCTCCCGGCCACCAATTTCCGGGCCGAGGCGGTCGAAGCGAGCAGCTTTGGAGAGCATGCGGCCGATGTCGTCCTCTCTAACGCCGTTCTCCATTTCGCCCGCGACGAATCGCATTTCCGCGCCATGCTCCTCGGCTGCTGGCGCCTGGTCAGGCCGCGGGGTCTGTTCTTCTGCCGCCTGGCGTCGTCGATCGGTATGGAGAACCGTTTTCAGCCGCTGGGCGGGCGGCGCTTCGGTCTCTTGGATGGCAGCGAGCGATTCCTCGTCGACGAAGCGTACCTCCTCGCACTCACCGCCGAGCTCGGCGGTACGCTCCTCGATCCGTTGAAGACGACGGTCGTCCAGGATCAGCGGTGCATGACGACCTGGATCCTGAGAAAATCGCGGTAGCTACCGCGTCCATAGCGTCTCTCGCGTCCACCGCGTCCCGCGCGCGGGCTCTTGACGCAGGCTCTAGAAAAGGTTGATGTCGATCCGGTTCGCGTTCTTCCCCGCCGCGCCGGTGTAGGTCTTCGTCGGGCAGCCCGTGGCGGAGAGGGCGCAGCCGGGAATCCGGCGGTCGACGACTTTCAGGGTGTAGCCGACGTCCGTCATGCTGGCGAGGAAGAGCCAGAGGTGGCCGTTGACCGCCCGACCGTCCAGGAGCTTGGCGGTGACCTCGGCGTTCTTGGGATCGAAGAACCAGAAGTAGCCCGACTCCTCCGAGAGCGCCACGGCGTGGGCCGTCCCGCCGCCGCCCGGCAGTTGCCAGTCGAGGGAGAGCTCGATCCCGCCGAGGAGGGCGAGGGCCGAGGCGGCCGGGAGGACCTCCAGGGTCTGGACGGGGAGGAGGACGCCGTCGACCACCGCCTCGACCGCGTAGATCCCGGCCGGGAGCGGCCCCACGCTGGCGGCCAAGACCGGGGTGAGCGGGTTCGCCGGGCAGGTCGCGCGGGTCAGGATCTGGAAGCGAATGGCCAGGCCGTCGACCTGCACGGCCGGGGGGGCCGCCGGACAGCGCGGGCCGAGGGCGATCCGCACCTCGACCAGGTCGTCCGAGGTGGGCAGCCGCGGGCTGACCACCAGGCGCGGGAGCGCCAGAGCAGCGGCGGACGAGGGCGCTGCGGCGGCGCCGAAGGCGGAGGTGTCGACGAAGTTGCCGTTTCGCCCCGCCGGATTGACGTAGGTCCGGCGCGGACAGGAAGCGAGGTCGGCGGCACAGGCGCCGTCTCCCAGGTCGTAGACGTTGGCCGTGAAGGGGACGTCGGTCATGCTGGCGAGGAAGAACCAGAAACGACCGTTGACCGCCCGGCCGTCGAGGATCTTGGCGGTGAGCTCGAGGTTCGCGCTGTCGAAGAACCAGAAGTAGCCCGACTCGTCGCCGAGCGGGACCGCGGCGGCGCGCGCGGCCGGCCCCGGCCCGGTGCGGTCGACGGTGACCAGGAAGCGCCCGCCGAGAAGGGCGAGACCCGGCTGGGGATCGGTGACGAGAAGGGCGCGGGTGGCGGCAGGGACCCCGTCGATCGTGAGCTCCGCCGTGTACGCGCCGGCCGGCAGCGGCCCCACGGTCACCACGGCGCGGGAAGCGGACGGGCTGTTCTGGCACGGGGGGGAGGTGGAGGCCGCGATGCCGACGCGGTCCCCCGAGACGGTGGGAGGGGCGAAGGCGACCCGGCAGTCGCTCGACACGGTCGCGGTCAAGCGGAGCGGGTCGCGGGGAGTGGGCAGTCGGAGGCTCGGCTGGAGATCCCCCTGGGGGACGTCCGTCGCGTGCACCCGGAACGAGGTGGACGCGAGCGGAGCGCCTTCGACCACGAGGTCGACGGTGTAGGCGCCGGCGGGCAGCGGGCCGACGGGAAACTCGTAGGCGGCAGCTTGCAGGCAGGCGGCCACCGGGAAGAGGTTCGGCCTGCCGGTCAAGGTAATCCGGTTTCCCACGATCGTCGTCTCAAAGATCGGCAGGCAGTGGGAAAGACTCAGGGTGAAGGAGAGCTTGACGACGTCCCGGTCGCTCGGGTTCTGCGGCGCGACGCCGATGATGAAGATCGGAAACGCCACGGCCCGGCCCATGCCCAGCGTCAGGGCGAGGATCATCCCCATCGTCCCCAGCTTCAAGGTCTTGCCCATCGCTTCCTCCCGCGGAAATGGCCGGCCGAGACCGGCCCTGCATTGGCCACTGACGGCATGCTTACCCTTCGGACGGCTGAGCTCGAACATGATTATGCTATCGCGACATGAAGAGATTGTCCAGCCCCTTGCGCCGCGCCATTAGAATGGGTCTCTCATGCCTCACCGCCAGCCCCAGCGCGCCCTCCAGGTCCTCGCCCATCATCCGGTGGTGCGGGCTCTGCTCGCCGCGGTGGAGGCGGCGGGGGGCGTGCCCTGTCATCTGGTAGGGGGAGCGCTCCGCGACCGGCTCCTGGGGCTCTCCTCGCACGACCTGGACGCCGTCGTCTCCGGGCGCGGGCAGGAGGTCGCCGCGGCGGTGGCGACGGCTTCCGGGGCGCGCTTCGTCGCCCTCGGGGGCAAGGAGTTCGCCGCCTACCGGTTGGTGGGTGAGGATTTCGTGCTCGACCTCTGGGACCGGGCGGAGATGAGCCTCGCGGACGACCTCGGGCGGCGGGACTTCACGGTCAACTCCTTCGCCTACGCGCCGCGCGAGGGGACGATCGCCGATCCCTGGGGCGGTCTCGCCGATCTCGCCCGGCGGGTGCTCCGCGCCACCAGCCGGGAGAGCTTCACCGGCGATCCGCTCCGCGTCCTCCGGCTCCCCCGGCTCACCCTCCAGCTCCCCGGCTTCGCCGCCGGCCCCGCCACCCTGGCCCTGGCGCGGGCGAGCGCCCCGGGGGTCGGCCAGGTGGCCGCCGAGCGGGTGCGCGACGAGCTGGAGAAGATCTTCGCCCACCCGGAGGCCCACCGCGGCCTCGCCCTCTTGGCCGCCCTCGACCTCTACCCCGGGCTCTGGCTGGGCTGTCCGGGGGAGCCGGGGCCGACGGCCGCCACCTCCGCCACCTCTCCCGCGGCCGCCGCGGTCCGCGCGCTCGAGGCCCTCCCCGGCTGCATCCAGCTCCTGCGCACGCTGATGGCCCCGGAGGACCCCGAGGTCGACGCCCGGACGGCGCGCTTCGCCCTCCTCTTCGCCCAACTGCCCGACGGATCTTTGTACCTCGAGCGCTTCCGCGACGCCGGCTATCTCCCCCACCGCGCCGCCGCTCAGGTGGCGGCGCTCCTCGCCTGGGAGTCGATGCCGGCCGACCCCCTCGCCCGTCGCCGCTTCCTCCATGCCGCCGGACCCGCCTGGGCGACCGCCGCCTGCTTCCTCGGCTCCCGGGCGGTGGCGCACGGCGAGGACGCGGGGTGGAGGACCGCCCTCTCGCCTCTGGCGGAGCTCGCCCGGCGAGAGGGGGAGGCCCTCTTCGATCCCCCACGCCTCTTGACCGGCGCCGACGTGCAGGCACTCCTGGGGATTGCGCCGGGCCCGGAAGTGGGCCGGGCCCTGGCGGCCCTCCGCGCGGCGCAGGTCGCGGGAGTAGTGCGGACGCGGGACGCGGCGACGGCCTTCGTGCAAGCGCTCCAGGCGGGTGATTAAAACTTGGGGATAGGCAAATGCAGTAAATCAAGTTATTCGATTTTGCCTACTCATTCCCGCGCATCGGGATCACCGTAAAACCCAATGCAGGAAAGCTTTATTCCCGTGACTGTGTGAAAGCTTCAATCACAATTGAAGATCGATTTACTCTTGTAATCGCACCGACATGTCTTTATAATGTCCCGGTCGATCCTGCGATCGAACAGCTTCCCGCTTCTTAGTCCTGCAACAACCTGGAGGAACCTGCATGCCCGTCCGTAGAACCCGTCTGTTCCAACTGGCGTTTCTCGCCTGCCTGCTCGTGCTGATGGGGCTCCCCGTCGGTGCCTGGGCCAAGAATTCACCCGGTTTGAAGTCGAAGAAGTCCCAGGACCGGATGTCCGCCATGGGTCGTCTGGCGGTCCGGACCCGCGCCGCCATCGAGGCGACGGGTGGCCATCTCACCGCCAAGAGCCTTACCAGTGACGGCAACTGCGGTAACGACGCGGATTGCGCGGCGGACGACACGAGCGGGCCGGCCGGCGGCCAGGCCGAGGTCTCGATCGCGGTCGACATCACCGGCCAGCACGTCGTCATCGGGTACAACGACACCCGCGGCTTCGCGCTCAATCCCACGTCGGTCTCGGGGTACATGTACTCGGACGACGGCGGCGTGACCTTCGTCGACGGTGGCCAGCTCCCCTCGCCGGGCACCGACTCGATCGGCAGCACCCGGTTGCCCATCGTCCTCGGCGACGCCGACGTCAAGTATCTCGGCGGTTGTAATTTCATCTATTCCTCGATCCTGATCACGAAGTTCTCCGCTACGAGCACCGCCCAGACCATGGGCATCCATCGCTCGACGGACTGCGGCCACACCTGGAACGGTCCGTACGAGGTGACGTCGGCCACCAACCCCAACGGCCTGCTCTCCGCCTCCGGCGCCCCGCGGGACTTCGCGGATAAGGAGTTCATGGACGTCAACCCGATCACCGGGCGGGTCCTCCTCTCCTGGACGAACTTCACCCCCGCCGCGGCCGGTGGGGTGGAAATCGCGACCACCTACTCCGATAACGTCTTCACCGCTACGCCGCCCACCTGGTCGCCGCGGGCGGTCGTCTCCGCGATCGCGGACGACGGCCAGTCCTCGGTCCCACGCTTCGGCGGTGCGTTCTCGACGAACGCCTACGTCGTCTGGCGGCGCTTCCCCAGCTTCTATACCAATACGATCGCTTTCGCGCGCTCGACCGACAAGGGCGCTCACTGGCAAGCCCCGATCGAGCCGGGGAGCGAGTTCTTCACCGCCGACCAGCAGTTGGGCAACGACCGTAACAACACCTCTCCCTCGATGGCGGTCGACAACTCCATCGGACCCCACTCCGGCAACATCTATATCGTCTATGCGAATAACAACCTGCAGGACGGTTCCGACGTGGTCGTCCAGCGCAGCACGGACAAGGGCCTGACCTTCTCCGCGCCCGTAAGGCTCAACAGCCGGCCCGGCAACGACCGCTCGCAGTGGTTCCCCTGGGTCACCGTCGACTGGATCACCGGCCGCGTCTGGGTCTATTACTACGACCAGGGCGTCGCCGATAGCGGTGAGGCCACCGAGACGACCGTCACCTACTCGGATGACGGCGGCGTCCACTGGAGCGCGCCCGTGCCGCTGACCAACCGGCCCTTCCAGGCCGGCTGGGGCAACGACACCGGCCAGCCCAACCTCGGCGACTACAACCAGGCCGTGGCGCAGTGGGGCGAGCTGTTTGCCGGCTATGCGGTCGCCTCCCGGCCGCCTCTGGGCTTCGTCGACGGCCAGCCGTCCTCGTCCCTGACGGTGCCCGACATCGCCTTCCGCCGGGTGCCGCAGTTCGGCTTCAGCTTCAGCCCGGCGAGCCATCCCATTCCGACGGTGCCGGTCAATCTCGCCAATGTGGCGATCACCGACAGCAACCACAGCGGCTTCGTCGATCCCGGTGAGACCGTCAACCTCAAGCTGACGCTCAGGAACTACGTCACCAATCCCCTCTCGGCGGACCGGATCAACGGCGCCACCGCGCGCCTGTCGACGACGACGCCGGGCGTCACTGTGACCCAGGACCAGTCGCCCTATCCGAACATGGACCCGGGTGCCACCTCGGTCAACAAGAAGGACTTCGTCCTCCAGACCTCGCCGAGCTTCGTGCCCGGTACCCCCATCGAGCTCACCTTGACCGTGCGCAGCAGCGACCACGGCGCGGCGACGCTCCTCTACACCCTCGCCACCGGCACCCCGGTGCGGACCACCCTCCTGACCGAGAATTTCGACGGCGTCGCCCCCGGAACTCTGCCCGCCGGCTGGACCACCTCGCACGGCGGCGGCTCCAACGTGGTGCCCTGGACGACCTCCTCGACCTTCTGCGGCACGGGATCGAACGGTGCCTTCCACGTCAACGCCAACGACGCGCCCTCGCCGGTCCGGTGGGAGCGGCTGTTCAGCCCGGCGATGACCGCTCCGGCCAACGCCGAGTACGTCACTCTCGACTTCGACGTCTGCTACGACACCGAGGACGACCCGAACTTCAACATCTGGGCCTATGACGGCTTCTTCGTGCGGGTCACGGACCTGACCCCGGGCCGGACCCTGCGCTCGGTGCTCGCCGAGGCGTTCCAGGACGAGTTCACCACCGGTAGCCTCTTCGGCTACCCCAAGCACTTCCCGCGCAGCAGCGACCCTGCCTACTTCCAGGACATGTCGGCCTGGGCGGGCGACTCGCACGGTGTCCAGCACGTGCACATGAAGCTGCCAGGTATGGCCGGCAGCACGTTCCAGCTCCGCTTCGAGTACACCCAGGACAGCGGCGGGATCTGCTCCGACGTCCGGCCTGGACACAACTGCGGCGTGCTGGTCGACAACGTCGTGATCAAGAGCGTGGTCTCCTCCGCGCACTGATCCCGACCCCACCGAACACTCCCCGGGCGGGGGCTTCGCGCGAGCGGGGCCCCCGCCCTTTTTCTTTCAGGGCACGTGCAACGGCTAACGGGTGGGGCAGAGGGGAGGCTCAGTCCGCTCTCTTGCTCGCTGAAGCGGGCAGACGCGCTCCGCAGTTCGGGCAGCGGGCTGCGGATTCGATCGCCACGACGGCGCCGCAGCGCTCGCAGGTACGATCGACGAAGACGAGCTCGGGCCCCAGCCTCAATCCACAACCGCTGCACTCCAGGGTCTCCGGGGAATGCTCGGTGCCGCAGGCCGGGCATACCGTGAGCTCCTCCGGGTCGACCTCCTCGATCGGGGTCCCTCCGAACAGCTCGGCGTCGACCGCGGCCGCGGCATCGCCGTCGGCCGGCTGCACGTAGAGACAGCCGATCTCGATCTCCCTCTCCTGAGGGGTGGGATCGACCCGGTGGGAGATGCCGGCCGCGGCGAGCTGCCGGGAGAGGTGCAGGAGCGACCGCGGATAACGGCAGCAGATGCAGACGAGCTCGTCGCTCGGCGGCAGCTCGAAGACCGGATAGTCGGAGAGGAAAAAGGTGTCGTCGGTCTCGTCCTCCGGAGAGCTGGCGAGCGCGACCTCGGCCGGAGCCTCGTCGGGAAAGACCAGCTCTACCCCGCAGTCGGCGCACACCTCGATGTCCAGCCGGTACTCGCCGCCACAGCGCGGGCAAACCTTGTGGGTCGCCGCCGCCTTGGGAAAGGGCACCAGGTTGGCAGGCTTCTCGGGCTCGCCGGGCTCGCGGTCGATCCCGGCCTGGTCCTCCGCGTAGAGGGGCGCCTCGATCCGCTCGCGCTCCGCGTCCACGGCCCTCGCGGCCTCCCGGTCCTGACGCCGCACGAGGAGGGTGAGGAGCCCGTCGCTCCGCGCCTGACTGCGATCGACACCGTAGCGGATCCCCTTGGCCGCGAGGTCGACGCAGAGCGCCCGCACCCAGGCGATGGGGGCGGTGCGCAGGACGAGAAGGCCGGACACGAGCAGGAGCTCTTGCGCGTCCCGGCGGGCGATCTCCTCCGGGGAGACCAGGGGAACGTCGCAGTCGGCGCAGCGCAAGACGTCCATCCGGTACTCGCCGGCGCACTCGGGGCAGACTTGGTAGAGCTCCGGATCGTCGATCATGGCGTGGTTTCCTCCCCCGGTGGGGCGAGCGGCGCGGCGGACCGCCGTCGCCGGGGGAGGGGACGCCAGCCGCCGCCGGCGGTCAGGCTCTCCCAGCCCCAGCGCAACCAGCGCAGGAGAGCGAGGGCCAGCCAGAGGGCCCAGGCCAGCATGGCGAGGCGGTAGACGAAGATCGGCACCGAGAGCACCCAGGAGCCGGGGAGGAGCCGCTCGGAGCGGTCGGCGAACCAGCGTAGAAGGTAGGCGCTCGAAGCGTTGCCGGCGACCTGCATCTCGGGGGTCCCCAGGAGCCCCTGCTGGACCGCCCAGAAGAGGAGCCCGAGGGCGGCGAGCGTCCAGGCGGCGAGCAGCAGTTGCAGGAGGTCGAAGACCGCGGCCCGGCGCACCTCCCCTCCCTTTGCACGGCGCCAGCCGAGGGCGAGGAGCCAGGCGGCCACGACGCCGGCGGCGGCCAGGGGGATCTGCGACAGGCCTACGCCGAGGAGCACCCAGTGGCGGAAGCGGAGCGGCGCCAGGGTCGAGCGGGCGAGGCCCGCCGCCACCAGCAGGAGGGCGAGGAGTTGTCCCCAGAAGAGGACTGCCGGCCCCAGGCGGGGACCGCCAGCGAAGAGGACCCAGCGGTCCGGCGAGAGCTGGAGGAGGGTCAGCGCGTTGACGCTCGAAACCCCGAGGTCGACCCGCGGGGTGCGGAAGAGGAGCGAACTGCCGGCGAGACCGCGCGGCTCGCGCCAGGCGAGCGCCGCTTTCTGGGCTCCGGGAGGAAAGGAGAGGGTGACCCGGTCGCCCTCCTGCCGCAGCGGCTGCCCGGCGCCGCCCAAGGTCAGCGATTCGAGGACCGCTTTCGGAGGCAGGGTGATCGTCTGCTCGCCGCCCCGGCTGCTCCGGAAGTCAATCTCCAGGGTCGCCGAGGTGGACCGCGCTCCGGGGGAGACCGTGAGGCGGCTGGCGTCGACGGTCAGCGCGGCGCCGGGCACCCCGGCGGGACGGCTGATCGCGAGCTCCACCCGTTCGCCCGGCCAGGGGTGCCACTCCGGAATCCGCCCTGAGGCGTCCCCGGCCGCGCCTTCGGTGCCGGTCGGCGGCGCCACCGCCGGGATACCGGCGAAGTCGACATGCCAGACCGGCGAGACATCGAGCCGCCAGACCTCCGTCCAGGCGAGGGTACGGGGGGCTTCGAGGACGAGCCGGGGGCTCGCCGGCAGGGTCGAGGTCCAGGCCGCCTCGTCCCCCTCGGGCCCCAGGCTGATCAGCACCCGCCCCTTCTCCACCCGGGTCCCGAAGCTGGTGACCGACTCGCCGGGGAGGAGGGGGACCGCGATCGCCGCCGGGATGCCCGGCGGGCTCCGCCTCGCGACCCGGGTCTCGACCTGCCAGCGGAGCCCCAGGTGGAGGGTGCGGCGGACCTCCAGGAACGGCGGCAGGGCGGCCGGGGCGAGGGTGCCGCCCGGCTCCTTTCCGGCCCGCTCGCCCGACCCGCTCGGGGCTAGCCGGGTGAGCTCCAGGCTGTCGTCGGGGACGCCGTCCTCGTGCAGGCCGGCGACCGTCCAGCCGGCGCCGCTCGCCGTCACCCGGTGGGGCTTCAAGGGGAGCGGCAGGGCCACGCTCCCGCGCACCGGGAGCGGACCGGCGAGGAGGATCTCGTGCCGGCCCGGCCCTACTGCCACCCAGAGCCGGCCATCTGAGTCCTGCACCACCCCCGCCGCCCTGCCGTCGACCGTCACCGCGGCCGGCACCCAGTGCTGGGCGCCGCCCGGGAGAGCCACGCCGGTCACCGCCGCCGCCCCGACCTCTAGACGGGCAGTGAGTGTGCCCGGGGTGAAGTCCAGGAAGAGCCGCGAGGCGGTGGCGCAATCGGGGTGGCATTCGGGCCGAGCGAGGAGCCGGTCCCGTAGCTCGTCGAGGATCGGTTGCGCGGGCTGCGGCGGCGTTTCCGCCTTCCCCTGGGCGCGCGCCGAGGCAGGGAGGAGGGCGGCGAGGAGGAACGCCGCGAGGCCGAGCCGGCGGAGCAGCGGCAGGCCTCCGGGCAGCGGCAGGAGGCGCAGCACGAGGAGAGATAGGAGCCCCGCTCGCAGGAGAGCCAGGAAGAGGTTGGCGGCGGGCGGCAGGAGGAAGAGGTGGAGCCGCTCGCTCCTCTCGACCGGCCCGCTCCAGGTGAGCGCGACCGGATTCCAGCGCCAGCGCGGCAGCCCCGGGCCGGTGGTGGCGACGGCGCCGGGGTCGATCTCCTGCAGCGCGGCGGCCCGCGGCCGCGTCTTCTGGGAAGCCGCCAGCGCCCCGCTGCTCAGGTAGCCGAGCGACCCCAGCGACTTGGCCGCGGGCTCGGGCGCCGGGACGGCAGGGGGTGGAGGCGACACCGGCTCTTCCTCGGTCGGGGCCTGCGGCGCCGCCGCCCTATCGGCCGGTCTCCCTTTCGCCAGCCCCATCTGGAAATGCACCCCTTCTTCCTCGGGGGCCGGAGCGGCACCCGGTTCGCCGACCGCGACCTCGGGATGCTCGAGGACGGGGTAGATCCCCTGCCGCAGCTCGCGGACGAGGAGGGCGACGACGGCGAGGGCCAGGACGGCCGCGGCGCCGAGGGCGAGCAGTCGGGCCAGGCTCCGCAGCCGGCCCTCTTTCAGGAGACGGACGAGGGCGGCGGTGGCGAGGGCGGCGAGCCAGAGCCAGCGCGGCGCCTCCGGCTCCTGCCAGGTGAGGACGAGGGTGGCGAGGGCGACGAGCCCCCAGCGCAGCCCCCAGAGCTGGCGCACGGCGAGGGCGGCGAGGAGGACGAGGAAGAGATCGAGAAGGGTAAAGCGGCCGACCCAGGTGCCGTCGGTGCGGTCGGCGCCGGAAGCGGCGAGGAGGGTCCAGCCCGGCGGCAGGTGGAGAGTGCCGGAGAAGGACTCGAAGCCGTGGTCCCAGCCCATCGGGACGGTGGCAGTGCCCGCGCCGGTCCCTTCGATCCGCCCCTCTGCAACCAGGCGCAGCTCGCCCAGGCGGGTCTCTACGCCGGTCCGCTGGGAGCCCGGCCGTTGGGTGATCACCTGGTCGCGGCCGTCCAGGATCACCCGCCCGAGCCGGGCCGGGGGGTTCATCTCCAGCCGCCAGCTGCCATGGAGAGCGCCGGTGACGGTGTCCTCGAAGGTATAGCCGCCGCCGTCGAAGTCGAGCCAGAGGCTCCGTGCGAGCTGCAGACGATCGGGAGCGGGCGGCCGGTCGCCACGCCGGCGCTCGGCCAGGCGCAGGGCCTCGCCCGGGCGGAGACGAAAGGCCGGAAACCGCTTCCAGTCCTCCGGCAGCCGGGCCTGCTGGGGATCGACCGCCGGCGCCCCCGAGAGCTCGACGAGGCGCAGCGCCGGGCGGGCATCGAAGACCCAGACCTCCTCGGTCGCCCAGGTTCCCCGGGGCGCCGGCAGGGTGAGCCGGGCGAGCGGCCCGGGGCTCCGCGCCGCGACCTCCACCGTCCAGGCCCCCGGCCGCACCTGGACCCGGAGTCGCCCGTCCGGTTCGAGGCGGGCGGCGAGCGGCCCGGAGACGGCGAGCGGCACGAAACCGGGCAGGAGAGGGCTCGCGAGCACCACCTCCCGGGCCCGGCCGGAGACCGAGAGCTCGATCCGAGTGTCGACCCGGAGGGGCACTTCGTCGGCGATCCGCCGCGCGACCGAGATCTCCAGGCGATCCTCCTCGACCGTCGCCGCCAGGCCACCGCGCCCCGGCTGGAGGAAGAGCCCGCCGGCAGCGTCGCGCTCGGGGAAGGGGACGGCGGCACCGCGCACGGTAACGGCGAGGAGGGCGGTCCCGGCGGGCACCGGCAGCGCTTCGGGGAGGGCGTCCCAGTAGATGATGCCGGCGACCGTGTGGGTGCCGGCGGGGAGGCGGAGGACCGGAGCGCCGTCGCTCGCCACCGCCGCCGCGGGCCGGCCGTCGACCTGGATCTCCTGGGGCCAGAGGCGCTCCTCGCCGGGGAGCGGCACCTCCGAATCGGCGTAGAGAGTCAAGGTCTCAAGAAAGCGCCCTTGGCGCTCGCCGAGATCGAGGGCGAGCCGCCCGGGCCAGAGGCAGTGCGTCTCCCCGGAGCCGGAGAGGAACGGGCAGAGCTCCTCCTCGTGCCCGTGGAGCACCCAGCCCACCCAGGGTTTGAGCGGCTCGGGGATGCGATCCGCCGGGATCGGCCCGGTGGCGGCGGGGATCGCGGTGGCGGTGAGGAGAGCGAGGAGCAGCGGGAAGAGCGCGCGGGGGCTCAAGCGTCTACCCTCCAGGGCCCGGCTTGGGGTCGTCAGCGGCGATCAGCGGCGATCAGTGGCTTCCCGGAGGCTATCACAGCCCCCGCGCCTGCCGGGCGCACGAGAAAACGGCCGGCCTGCTTTCGCGGACCGGCCGTTTTTTTCGTTCGGTGTTGCCGTCTAGAGGCGTAGCGAGTCTGGGTCGCCTGACCTTCACTGGCGACCGGACTGGCGCTCCAGCACCCAGAAGGGTTGGCTGCCGCGTACCTTCCGGCTCATCCCGGCGCGCGGTGGTTTTGAATCGCTGCCGAGGAGATCGAAGAGGTCGTTCAGCAGAATGGCATTCGCGTAATAGGAATGCTGCAGGAAACCCGTGTCGGTATCGGTCGCGTCGATCGAGTCGATGCCGTCGGCGAGGAAGATATCCTCTCCGGAGCTGCCGGCCCGGGGAGCTCCATGGAGCTTGGTCGAGATCTTGATCGCCTCGTCGTGCGAGTTGGCATAGACGGTGACCCGGCCCGAGGCCGAGGTCAGCGCCTTGGCCAGTTGCTCGAGCTCCCCCTTGTCGATGTCCGGGGCTGCCAGGACGACCTCCTTGAACGCGGGTAGCTCGGTCAAGGTCCTGCTCTGGACCAAGCCGTCCACCGCTCGCGCCACCACCCGGCTGCCCATGCTATGAGCCAGCACGAAGATCCGGCGGGCTCCCGACTGTCGGGCCAGATCTTCGAGAAATCGCTGGAAATGCGGCCTCGTCCAGTCGATGGTGGCCTCGTCCACCGAGTAGGCGTCGACCTTGGCCCGGGAGGGCCAGCTGTAAAGGACGGGCGCCCCCTTGAAATCGAGATCGAACGAGACCTGGGCGGTCCTCCGCGCGGCGTCGTCAAAAGAGACGTTGAAGCCATGCACGAAGACAAGGAGCTGCTTTCCCGGATCTGCGGCCACCTCGCGGCGTAGCTCGGTCAAGAAGTGATCTCTGTCGGTAGGAGTGACGCTCAGGACCACGACATGCTTGCCGCGTTGCGGGTGGAATTCGAACCGCAGAATCGAGGGAGTTTCGAGAACCCCTCTCTCATGCAGCCTCGGGAGGCTCACATCACAGGCTCCAAACTGCAGCTCACCGCTCGCCAGGCGCGCGCCGGTATAGAACGAATGAACGTCAGGCTGCCCGCTCGGATTGCGATCCGTCGCGTAGAGGACCCGGACCACCGCCCGGTCGGCGGCGGTCAACGTAGGGGGCTCCGGGAGAGAACCGCCGCCCGCACCCCCGCCTTCCCCACTCCCCGACTGGACGGAGAGCCCCGGTAGGGCTGGTACCGGGGCCGGGGGTGGAGGAGGAGGCGGTTCCGGAGCCGGCGGGGGTGGAGGGGGCGGGGGTGGAGGTGCCGCTTTGGCACGAGTCCGCTTGTCCTCCGCGGCGGCGGCGGGGAGAGGCAGCACCAGCTTGAGCCGCCAGAAACCCGATCGCGCAGCGGAGATCTCCAGCCGCTCCGTTTTCTGGATTTCCGTCCGGTCCTTGAGGAAGGCGTGGACCTCGAGCTGCCCCGCCGATACCCTCAGATGGATCTCGAACCGCCCCCAAGCGTCGGTGACGACCTCCTGCGAGCCTACGGCCACGGCCACTCCCGCCAGAACATGGCCCTGCCTGTCCGTGACCTTTCCTTCGATCGTGATGGGAATCTCGCTCGCCCGGCAGGGTAACCCGATCCAGCCCAGGGCCATTCCGAGCTGGAGAACGAGGAATGCCACCCGGGAACGTCTGAGGGCTGAGTGCATGGGGCCGACCTCCTGACCGGAAACCGTGAAGCTGGGAGCATGCTGGAGCCGTATGGAAGCTCCTTGATGCTACAAACGCCGCCAGCCGAGGTCAATGCTAGCGAAACATCGAAATAGCGCTCTGGCAGCAGCCTGGGACCCGGGGACGTCAACGAGAAAACGGCCGGCCCGCTCGCGCGGACCGGCCGTTTTTACTTCGTGTTGCCGTTCGGCGTTGCCGCTCGTCGGGCCTAGTACATGCCGCCCATGCCGCCGCCCATGCCGCCGCCCGGCATGCCGCCGCCGCCCTTCTCGTCCTTCTCCTTGATCTCGGAGACCATGGCCTCGGTGGTGAGCATGAGGCCGGCGATCGAGGCCGCGTTCAAGAGCGCGGTCTTGGTCACCTTGGCCGGGTCGATGACGCCCGCGGCCACCAGGTCCTCGTGCTTGCCGGTCGCGGCGTTGAAGCCGTTGTTGCCGCTCCCCGCCAGGAGCTCCTTGACGACGACCGAGCCCTCCTCGCCGGCGTTGTTGGCGATCTGGCGGGCCGGCTCTTCGAGCGCGCGGCGGACGATGTTGATGCCCACCCGGACATCCCCCTCGCCGACGACCTTGTCGACCGCCGGGATGGCGCGCAGCAGAGCGACACCGCCGCCGGGCACGATGCCCTCTTCGACTGCCGCCTTGGTGGCGTGCATGGCATCCTCGACTCTGGCCTTCTTCTCTTTCATCTCGGTCTCGGTGGCCGCGCCGACCTTGATCACGGCGACGCCGCCGACCAGCTTGGCGAGCCGCTCCTGGAGCTTCTCGCGGTCGTAGTCGGAGGTGGTCTCCTCGACCTGGTTGCGGATCTGCTTGACCCGCCCGGCGATCGCCTCTCGGCGGTGGGAGTCGTCGGAGTCGGTGACGATGGTCGTCTCGTCCTTGGTGAGGACGATCTTCTTGGCATCGCCCAGGTCCTGCCACTGCACGTTCTCGAGCTTGATGCCGAGGTCGTCGGTGATCACCCGGCCGCCGGTCAGGACGGCGATGTCGTCGAGCATGGCCTTCCGGCGGTCGCCGAAGCCCGGCGCCTTGACAGCGGCGACGTGGAGGGTGCCGCGGAGCTTGTTGACGACGAGCGTCGCGAGCGCCTCGCCCTCGACGTCCTCGGCGATGATGAGGAGCGGCCGGTTCTGCTTGGCCGTCTGCTCGAGCACCGGGAGGAGGTCCTTCATCGAGCTGATCTTCTTCTCGTGGAGGAGGATCTTGGCGTTCTCGAGCACCGTCTCCATGCGCTCGGCGTCGGTGACGAAGTAGGGGGAGAGGTAGCCGCGGTCGAACTGCATGCCCTCGACCACTTCGAGGGTGGTCTCTAAGCCGCGCGCCTCCTCGACCGTGATGACGCCGTCCTTACCGACCTTCTCCATCGCCTCGGAGATGATGCGGCCGATCTCCTCGTCGTTGTTGGCGGAGATGGTGCCGACGTGGGCGATGTCCTTGCCCTCGACCGGCTTCGCCAGCTTGTCGATCGCCTCGACGGCCGCCTTCACCGCGAGCTCGATGCCGCGCTTGATCTCCATCGGGTTGGCGCCCGCGGTGACGTTCTTGGAGCCCTCACGGTAGATCGCCTGAGCGAGGACCGTGGCGGTCGTGGTGCCGTCGCCGGCCACGTCCGAGGTCTTCGAGGCCACTTCGCGCACCATCTGGGCGCCCATGTTCTCGAGCGGATCGGCGAGCTCGATCTCCTTGGCGACGGTGACGCCGTCCTTGGTGATCGTCGGGGAGCCGAACTTCTTCTCGATGACGACGTTCCTGCCCTTGGGGCCGAGGGTCACCTTGACCGCATCGGCGAGCTTGTTGACGCCCCGGAGGATGGCGGCACGCGCGTCCCCGGAGTAGGTGATCTGTTTAGCCATTTCTTCTATGTCTCCTCTTCAGTTCCTATCGATAGACCGGATGGCGGTCGATGTCTTTACGAGGGGCTACTACTTGGAGCCGTTGGAGCCATTGACGACGGCGAGGATCTCGTCCTCGCGGAGGATCACGAAGTCCTCGGCGTCGATCTTGATCTCGCTGCCCGAGTACTTGCCGACGAGGATGCGGTCGCCCGCCTTGACGTCCATCGGGAATCGCTTCCCGTCGTCGCCGATCTTGCCGGGGCCGACCGCGATGACCTCGGCCTCCTGCGGCTTCTCTTTGGCGGTGTCCGGGATGATGATCCCGCCACGGACCTGCTCTTCCTGCTCGATGCGCTTGACCAGAACCCGATCGTGTAGTGGACGAATATTCACGGCTATCTACCTCCTTGAAACTGCGACGGTTGGAAGGCTTTACCAGCTTGTCTCAGCGCCGGGTTGTTAGCACTCCTCGGCGTTGACTGCTAGCAGTGTAGGGTCCGGTGCAGGTGGTGTCAACCCCTTGGAACGCTTGAGAACCGCGCGCGCAGTCCCGTCGGGAGCCGGCGGGGAGGCAGCGCCGTCTTTCATGGCTATCGAAAGAGCCGAAAAACTCAGGTTTTATGACGTGCAATTCCTACCGGTTTGAGATGCTGGATTTTTGACAATGGATTGCGCACAGCTACGGGGGCGAACCGACAACGAAATGGGCAGTAGCAAGCAAGCCTCATAGATAGAGCAGTTTACGGCACCACTCTCGAAGCGCCTTGCCAGAATTGATTTTGCAAAAAAAGCCTTCATAACCCGTTGACATCGGTAGTTCTTGCCTGTTAATGTCTCGCCATCGACTTAGCTGGGACTCAGAGCAGAGACGGGGTTCCATGGCAGTAGCCCAGCGGAACCACGTCGACCGCAGCCGGTAGTTTTTTTGGTTGTGGATCCATCAACCCGGGAGTGGTGTGTGCGGGGCGACAAATAGAGGGTTGTACATATGAGGAAAACTAAGCTGCGCTCTTCGACTTTCGCATCGATCGCTCTGGTCCTCGGTCTTGCCGGCGGCCAGGCCGCCCTTGCGGCCTACGCACCGGCCCTCCCCAGCCAGCTGACCCTGACGGTCCGCGAGACCGCCGGCGTCGCCCGGAGCGGCGAGGTCGTCCGCTCCGGCGTGCCGATGCCGCGGAGCCTCAACCTGCGGTCGGCCGCCTCTCTCACTCTCCTCGACGGCAGCGGCGCCCGGGTGCCGGCGGAGTTCGAGGTCACGGCGCGCTGGAACGCCGGCCTCTCCGATGTCACGGCTCCCATCCAGTGGCTTCTCGTCTCCTTCCAGGCCGCCGTCCCGGCGGGCGGCACGGCCAGCTACCGGGTGGTCACCGACGGCTCGGCCGGCCCCAATCCGGCGCCGGCGCGGCCGCTCTCGATCACCCAGAACGGCAACGCGGTGACCGTCGACACCGGCGCCGCGATCTTCCGGCTGGGCGCCGATGCCACCGCCCTCTTCGACGAGATGGTGCTCGACAACGGCACCCGCCTGGCGACCGGCGGCAACGGCCTCACGCTCCAGAGCAACGGCAGCGCCGCCGGCCACTCGACCACCCGCCGGGTGTGGGTCGAGCACGCCGGGCCGCTCACCGCGATCGTCGTCGTCGAAGGCCAGTACGACACCCCCGCCCTGGGCGGCGGCAACGTCGGCTCGCGGCGGCGCTACGTCTTCACCGCCGGCTCCGGGACGGCCCTCGTCCGCCAGTCGGCCGCCTGGGAGGGGACGCTCAACACCGGCTGCCCGAGCTGCGTCATCACGGGCGGGGTGATCAACGGCATCAAGGTCGAGAGGCTCCGCGACCGCCTGGTGCCGGAGCTCGGCGGCGCCCCCACGGTCACCGCGGTGGGGAGCTACTCGGCCGCCGCAGTGGCCAAGAGCGTGCCCGCCGGCCAGAGCGCCTGGGTGCGCCAGCAGCTCCGCACCAACCGCACCGCGCCGCTCGCCTTCGACGTCAACGTCGCCGGGGCGGCCGCGGCCGGCAGCCGGGCCGACGGCGGGGTGCTCGCCGCCTCCGGGCCGCGCGGCACGGTCGCCATCGCCCTCTCTCACATGCACCGCTACGAGCCGCAGGCTCTCCGCCTGCTGGCCGACGGTTCGCTCGCGGTCGACCTGGCCGACGACAAGGCCTGGCTCGCCCATCACCAGGGGCTCTTCGCCAACTTCGCCGTCGCGGCGCTCCCCGGCGCCGCCAGCCGCGCCACCTTGAACGAGGAGGTCTGGGCGCCGCTCAACCACCCGCTCCACGCCTGGCCGGCGGCGGCCTGGTTCGCCGCCTCGGACGCCGTCGCCGAGCTCCCGTCGGCAGGTCTCTCCGCCGATCTCGCGGCCTACGACAGCACCCTCTCCGCGGTCCTCGCGCGGACTTTGAACCAGACCGACGTCCTCGGCCTCTCCGGCCTCCAGACCTACGGCGTCTTCCCCCGCTACTGGGGCCAGACCGGGTCGCCGGGCGAGATCGACTGCCAGGGCTCGGGCGACCCCACTCCGGGGGAGAGCTGGGACAACACCTACTGGTGCACCACCTGGACCGACTACCACATGGCCGCCGAGACCGCCGTCGTGCGGGCGATGCGGACCGGCGAAACCGACTGGCTCGACGAGATCGCCACCCCGGCCGCCCAGCGCATGCTGCACACCCAGATCATGCAGTGCAGCCCGACCGACCGCTGGTTCTACTGCGGCCAGGCGCCCTCCGGCTACGGCGCCTACCGGACCGACTTCAACAGCTCCCATGCCTACTGGGAGAACCTCTTCCTCTACTACTGGCTGACCGGCGACCACACGGTGCTCGACACCATAGAGCGCGGTGCCGACCACATGCGGCGCTTCATGTGCGACCAGCGCGGCGGGCAGTCCAATCCGCAGGCGGGTCCGCCCTCCGGCCCGGCCTGTGCCGCCGACTATCCGCTCCGCACCGGGGTCACCGGGCGGGTGGGCTCGCAGTGGATCGCGGCCTTCCGCTTCGTGGGCCTGGCGAGCAACGACGGCAGCTTCCTCGACGACTACAAGTCGGGCCTCGCCCGGGCGGTGACCAACCACTACGTCGAGGTGCAGAAAAACGGGGTGAGCTACGGCTTCATGTCCGCGACCTCTCTCCTCGGCGCGCCGGCGAGCAAGACCTCCACCGAGCAGATCTGGATGACCAGCTTCTACGACATGGAGAACTTCAACCGGCTCTCCCGCGACACCGCCGACGCCCCGATCGGCATCCCCGCCGTGGCGCCCAGCCGGGTGATCGCGAGCTTCGCCCGCACGCTCCGCGACATCGAGCCGCGGATCACCGGGGACGGCTCGGTCGCCGGCTCCTGGCCGCTCAAGATCGACCTCGCCTGGTCGGGCCCGCGGGTGGGCGGCACGCTGCTCTCGACCGTCGCCTCGCTCGATCCCACCGAGCGCGACCTCTACCACCCGGAGAAGGCGGCGGCGACGGCGCTCGTCGTGCGGGCTGCCCAGCAGACCGGGGACGCCACCCTCCTCCAGTTCGGGCGTACCCTCGCCGACTACATCCTGACCGCCGCGACGGGAGAGGCCTCCCCTCTGGGCAAGCTCGAAGGCCAGGACCTGACCCGGCTCCACGCCGCGGTGGCGCGCCTGGCCGACGGTGCTGGTGGCACCCCCCCGCCCCCGACCCCGCCGCCGACCAACCCGCCGCCCCCGCCCCCCCCAACCCCGAACCCGCCCCCGCCGACCAACCCGCCGCCCCCACCCCCGCCGACGCCCAACCCGCCGCCGCCCCCGGCCGGCGTGCCGGCGGCGCCGAGCCAGCTCACCGCCCAGCAACAGGCTGGCAACATCGTGCGGCTCGCCTGGAAGGACAACTCGAACAACGAGACCCTGTTCCACGTCGAGATCCTCCTGGGCCTCACCTGGAAGGAGCTCCGCACCGCTAACGCCAACACCACCACCGTGAGCGTGACCGGATGGGCGGCCGGGGTCCCGCATGTCCTCCGGGTACGGGCGAGCAACGCGGCCGGCAACTCGGCCTACAGCAACACCGCTTCGACGATCCCCTAAGGCGAGGGGGGCAGGCTCCCCCTTCCTTATATATAGAAGCAGCGGGCGGCCGGTTCTCCGGCCGCCCTTCTTTTTCACCTCGGGTTTTGACACTGGCTCCGTTTGATTCTGCGGGCGGGCTCCTTCGGGCACTTCGCGCAGCCAGTCGCCCGTCCTCGAAATCAAACGGAGCCAGTTTTCGCCTCGGGCACAAGTCTGGCACAAGTCTGGCAATGTCTCGGGCCATGCCCCCTCCCTCCCGGGCAGCCCTCGCGCTCGCCGCCGGGCTCGCCTTCGGCTCCTCTATCCCGGGCCTCGCCGCCCCGCCCGATCCCGATCCCTACTCTGCCTACATCATCCAGGCTCCGGAGTTTCAACCGGTGCGCCTGGACCCGGCGGCGGGGTCGGGCCGCTGGGACACCTGGCTCTACATGCCCTGGCGCTACCGCTGGGCGATCGGCACGGGGGAGGCCGGCGGCCGGTTCTGCCAGACCTACGGCATCCACGGCGGGGTGAGCGATCACGGGCAGGGACCGCTCGCCTGGTTGACGCGCTGGCATCTCCGCTTCTACAACGACCACACGGCGGGCAAGGGGGACCTCCACCTGGACGGGAACGACTTCACCCGCCTCGCCCGAGACCCGCGGGCCCTGCGGCCGCGACCGCTCGACGGCCCCCTCCTCGCCACTCTCCAGGGGAATCTGGCGCGGACCATTCCGGCGCTCCGGGCGAGCCCGCTCCGGCTCGCCTATGCCCTGGACGACGAGACCTCCTGGGGGAGCTTCGTCCGCCCCCTCCCCTGGCGGGTCAACGCCGACGACGCGGCCTACGCCCGCTGGCTCGACCTCTATTACGGCCGCAGGGATGGCCGCTCGCGCGTCCGGTACCGCGCTTCGTCACTTACGACGACGTCCGCGGGCAGCTCGACGGCCCGCTCCGCGAGATCGACCTCTCGCCTCTCCTCGACCGGATGACCTACAACGACTCGGTCTGGGCCAACTTCCTGGGCGCGCTGGTGGCGAGCGCCAACCGGCTCGATCCGTCGACCCCCTGCGGCATCGTCGGCGCCCAGCCGCCGAGCCTCTGGGGGGGGTACGACTATGCCAAGCTGATGAAGAAGGTGCAGTTCGTCGAGCCCTACGACCGCGGCTCGGCACCCGAGATCGTCCGCTCCCTGGCGCCGCCGACCCCCGAACGGTCTGCCCTGGGTGCTGACTCACTTCCACGACGACGAGCTAGGGCCGGACCAGGACTCCTGGTTCGCCTGGCACGGCTTCGCCCACGGCGCTCGCGGCCTGATCGGCTGGGTCGAGGGCTGGTTCGAAAACGGCAGACCCCGGCCCTGGCTCGACCGCTTCAAGCCGACCCTGGAAGAGCTCGGGGAGATGCAGGGCAAGAAGCTCGCCAGCGCCCGCCGGGTGGACGACGGGATCGGGATCTACTACTCCCACCCCTCGATCCAGGTCTCCTGGTGCCTGGACGCCCAACCCCACGGCGCCACCTGGCCGAAGCGCAACGACGACGACCGGCTCGGCACCTCGCACCTGGACCGCAAGGCCTGGGAGACCCTCCTGGGCGATGCCGGCTTCGGCTACCGTTTCCTCGCCTACGACGAGGTGGTGGCCCACGGCGTGCCGGCCGACCTCCGGGTGCTCGTCCTCCCCGCCTGCTATGCCCTGTCGGACGTCGAGGCCCGGCGGATCGGAGAGTTCGCGAACCGCGGCGGGACCGTCATCGCCGACTTCGCCTGCGGCCTCTTCGACCCGCACGGGAAAGGCCGCTCGCGAGGAGCGCTCGACGCTCTCTTCGGGGTGCAGCACGACGGCACCCTGACGCACCGCGACTTCTTCTCCGGCCGGCTCTGGGTGGAGACCGATCAGGAGGCGGGCTACCGCTACCAGCGGTTCCGCGAGCTCTTCGCCACCCTCGATCCCCCTCTCCGCGACGGCTACGCCGTGGCCGAGCGGCGGTTGCCCACCGGAGCCCCCGGCGCCTCCGGAGCCAGCCGCCGGGTGGGTCGCGGCCGGGCGGTCTACTTAAACCTCTCCCCCCAGCGCTACCTCGCCTACCGCCAGGAGGGGAAAGCCGGAGAAGCCGAGCGGCGCCCCTTCCTCCAACCGATCCTGGAGGCCGGCGTCACCCCCTGGATCGCGGTTCGGGACGGCAGCCCTGCCGCCGACCTGGAGACCGTGGCCTGGTCGAAGAATGGCCGCACCTACGTCCTCGTCCTCCAAAACCGCCTGACCGACCGGCCGCCTCCCGCCGTTTGGGGTCCGGCCACGACCGGGAGGCCGGTGCCGCTCGACGTCGAGCTCGCCGGGGAAGTGCGCGGGGCGCGTGACGAGCGGACGGACCGGCGCTTGCCCGACGGCAGGAAGTTTCACTTCGAGCTCGAACCGGCCGCGGCGGTCTTCTGGAGCTTCACGGGGTTGCCGCCGGCCTCGCCCGCCGGTGCAAGCCGCCCGCTGCAACTCCGGGGTGCGGCGCTTGGCTGGGGTCCAACGCGGCAGCCACAGCGGAAGGATTCATGGCGGCGACCTTCAGAAGGGCTCGCGCCGGGCCCTCCGGCTGCCGCCTTCCCTGTTCCCAATTCTGCAGAGTCGAAACGCTGACCCCAATCATGAGAGCGAATTCAGATTGGGATTTGTTGAGCTTGGCGCGGATCTCCTTGACGTCCTCAGGACGCACTTCGATCTTCTGCGCTGGTTCCATTTCACCACGCTTGATTCGACCCGCCTGCCGTACGCTGGTGACGAGAAGCTGAAAATCAGCATCCTTCATTTTAAGTCCTCCTGTACGATCCGCCTCAACAGCTTGAGCTGATCCGGCGTCAGATCCTCTTGACGGTTCTTGGCATAGAGGAACAGCAGATAGATGCCGCCGTCCGCAGACTCCCAGTAGTAGATCACTCGAAGCCCTCCACGCTTTCCCTTCCCGCGAAGCATCCAGCGAAGCTTGCGAAGACCTCCACTGCCCTGGATCAAAACCCCTTGCTCAGGCCGAAGGGCAAGAGCGAGTTGCAGAGCTCGGTACTCATCGTCAGAAAGCAATCCATGGAGTTGGCTCGAGAAGATCGGAGTTTCAATGAACCACACCGGCTCATTGTACGCCAGTGGCGGACAAGAGGCCACTCCGCGTCTCGACCAGGGTAAGACCTCGCAGCGCCGACTCTCGAACTTCGCGCAGAATGTGCTAATGTACCGGAAGCAGGCCGCCGCTTCGCCGGATGCCCATGGGACAACCCCCTCATCTCCTGCACGTCTTCCCCAACTTCGTACCGGGGGGGCAGGAGATGCGGACGGTCCACCTCATCGCCGCTCTCGGCCAGGACTTCCGGCACTCGATCCTGTCGCTCGACGGCCGGACGGAGGCTGCCGACCGGCTGCCGCCGGGGGCGCCGGTCCGGCTCCTGCCCAGCCCGCCCCGCGCCGGCTCTCTCGCCACCGTGAGGCGGCTGCGGTGCATTCTCAAGCGGGAGGCCCCGGACCTCCTTCTCACCTACGGCTGGGGATCGTTCGACACCCTCCTCGCGGCCTTGAGCCTCGGCTTCACCCATATCCTCCATCATGAGGACGGCTTCGACGACTCCGAGGCCCACCGGCCGAAGCGGCGCCGGGTGTGGGCGCGGCGCCTCGCCCTGCCCTTCGCCCACCGCGTGGTGGTGCCCTCGCTGCAGCTGGCGAACCTCGCGACCGGCGGCTGGAAGATCCCCGTCGGCAGGGTCGTCCAGGTCCCCAACGGCGTCCATCTCCAGGACTACCCCCCGGCCGACGGCAACCCCGGCCTCCGGGCGGCGATCGGCATCCCGCTCGGAGCCTTCGTCGTCGGCGCCTGCTCGCACCTGCGTCCGGTCAAGAACTTCCTCCGCCTCCTCGCCGCCACCGCCGGGGCGATCGCCGCTGCCCCGGCGCTCGACCTCCACCTGCTCGTGGTCGGCGACGGCGCCGACCGGGCGGCCCTCGCCGCGCGCGCCGCCTGCCCCGACCTCGCCGGCCGGGTGCATCTCGTGGGCTACCAGGCCGACCCCGCCCGCTACTACCGCGCCATGGACCTCTTCGCCCTCACCTCGGACTCCGAGCAGATGCCGCTCTGCCTGCTGGAGGCCATGGCCTGCGGCCTGCCGGTGGTGGCGACCGAGGTCGGCGACGTGCGCTCCATGCTCCCCGCCGAGCAGGTCCGCTTCCTCGTACCGCTCGGCCCGTCCCTCGAAGGCATCCTCCGTGCCCTGGCAACCGGCTTCGTGGAGATGGCCGGCGCCCCCGAGCTCCGCTGCCGGCTGGGGGGAGCGAACCGGCGGCGGGTCGAGGCGGGCTACACCTTCGCCACCACGGTCGAGACCTACCGCCAGCTCTACCACGCTGCCATCGCGTAAGGCCCGGCCCCGCTCTTGCGGGCCCCGCTTTTGCAGGCCCCACTTTTGCAGACGTCGTAGACATCGCACCGCGGGGCATGCCTCGAGCCCCCGTTATGCCGGACCGTTCAGGCCGGCCGGAGGAGATCCATGCTCGAACCGCTTCACGAGCCCGCGACGGAGGGGGCGCGCGACCGGCGCGCACCGCGCCTCCGCTCCGCCGGCCAACCCATCCGCGTCGCCGTCGTCGGCGCTGGCTATGTCGCCCGCTTCCACCTCGAAATCCTCCGCGCTCTCCAGGGAGTAGAGATCGTCGCGGTGGCCGACGTCGATCGCGCCCGCGCCGAGCGGGTCGCTCACCAGTTCGGGGTGACGCAGACCGTCACCTCGATCGAGGAGCTCCCCGGCCTGGGAGTCGAGGTCGCCCACGTGCTGACCCCTCCCGACCTCCACGTTCCGGTCACCCGCCGGCTCCTCGAGCTGGGGATTGGAGCCCTGGTCGAAAAGCCCGTCGCCCTCGATCCGGAGGCGGCGCGCGAGCTGGGTCAGCTCGCCCTGGAGCGCGGCCTCCCCCTGGGGGTCAATCACAACAATCTCTATCAGCCCGCCTTCGCCCGCCTGCTCGCCGAGGTGCGGGCCGGCCGGATCGGCCGGATCGAGCACGTGCGGATCTCGATGGCGGTGCCGCTCGCCCAGTTCAAGGCCGGCGACTTCTCGCACTGGATGTTCCGGGCGCCGGAGAACATCATCTTCGAGCAGGCGACCCACCCCTTCTCCCAGCTCCACGCCCTGGTGGGGCCGGTGCGGCAGGCGACCACCACCCTCCTCGGCAGCCGCGAGCTCGCCCCCGGACAGATCTTCAACGATCGCTGGCTGGTCGCCGCCCGGGCCGAGCGCGGCACCGCCGAGGTCTACCTCGCCTTCGGCCAGAGCTTCGAGCGGACCACCCTGGAGGTCCTCGGGAGCGACGGGTCGATCGAGGCCGACCTGACCCATGGGCTCGTCTCCTGGGAGGAGAAGACTCACTGGCTGGAGTTCTGGAACAGCTTCCTCGCCGGCTGGCGGCGGGGCGGCACTCTCCGCCGGGGGGCGGTCGACCGGCTCGTCCGCTACGGCCGGTTCACCCTCGGGATGGGCCGGCGGGACGACCTCTACTTCGCCGGCATGCGGGAGTCGGTCGGCGCCTTCTACAACGCTCTTCAGACGGGGGCACCGCCGCCGGTCGACGCCGAGCAGGCGGCCCAGGTGCTCGACTGGTGCGAGGCGGCGGCGGGCGAGGCCCGGCGGCAGCATCGCTCGGCGGGCCCCACCCCCGTGCCGGCCCCCCTCCCGGCTCCCGGCCCGGCCCGGCCCGGCGAGGTGGTGGTGCTCGGCGCCTCCGGCTTCATCGGCCGGCGGGTGGTGACCGCGCTACTGGATCGCGGCCTGCCGGTGACCGCCGTCGTGCGGCGCCTCCACGCCCTGCCGCGCGAGCTCGCCCAGCCGGCGGCCCTCGAAGCCAGAGACGCCCGGGAGACCGGAGGCGGGCTGCGGCTCCTCCCCGGCCGGCTGGAGGACGGGGCGGCGCTCGCCGCCGCCTTCGCCGGGGCGAAGACCGTCGTCCACCTCGCCACCGGCAACGGCGAGACCTGGGAGGAGGTCGAGCGCGCCATGGTCCGCGGCTCGGTGGCGGCGGCCGAGGCCGCCCTCGCCTGCGGGGTGGAGCGCTTCATCTATGTCTCCTCGATCGCCGCCCTCTACGCCGGAGCGGACTGCGGCGCCCAGGTGATCGGCGACACTATGGGCACCGACCCGGAGCCCGCCGGCCGCGACCTCTACAGCCAGGGGAAGATCGCCGCCGAGGCCGCCCTCTTCGCCCTCCATCGAGAGCGCGGGCTGCCGCTCGTCGTCGTCCGCCCCGGGGTCGTTCTGGGGCCGGGCGGGCCGCTCGAGCATGGCGGGCTCGGCTACTGGGCGCGCGACAATCACTGCATCGGCTGGGGGAAGGGGCGACAACCCGCTGCCGGTGGTGACCGCGGACGACGTCGCGGATGCCCTCGCCCGCGCCGTGACCTACGAGGGGAAGGGGCTCGACGGCAGGGCACTCAATCTCTGCACCCGGACCCCGCTCTCGGCGCGCCAGATCGTCGGCGAGCTCGCCCGGGCGACCGGCCGCTCCCTCTATTTCCATCCGCGGCCGCTCTGGCTGTCGCAGACCCTGGAGATCGGCAAGTGGCTGGTCAAGGTGGCGGGGCGCCGGCCGGGCGTCCGCTTCCCCTCCTACCGGGACCTGAAGTCACGGGCCTTGATCCCCCCCTTCGGCTCGGAGACGGCGCGCGAGGTCCTCGGCTGGCAGCCGGTCGAGGAGCGCGAGGCCTTCCTCGACCGCGCGATCCGGGTCGAGCGGAGCGAGCGGACCTAGGTGGCCGCGCCGCCCCACCTGCTCCACGTCTTCTCGAATTTCGTCCCCTCCGGGCCGGAGCTGCGGACGGTCGAGCTCATCGCCGCCTTCGGCAGCGAGTTCCGGCACTCGATCGTCTCCATGGACGGCCGGACCAGCGCCGCAGAGCGCCTGCCGGCGGACGCCCCGGTGCGCCTCCTCGACAACCCGCCCAAAGCCGGCTCGCTGCAGACCGCCAGTCGCCTGCGGACTCTCCTGCGCCGCGAGGCGCCCGACCTCGTCCTCACCTACAGCTGGGGGGCGATCGACGCCATCCTCGCCGCCGCCACTCTCGGCTACCGCCGGGTCGTCCACCACGAGGAGGGTTTCAACGCCGACGAGGCAGACAGCTTCAAGAAGCGCCGGGTCCTCGCCCGCCGGCTCCTCCTCCCCCGCGCCCACCGGGTGGTCGTCCCCTCCGAGCGCCTGGAGCGAATCGCGACCGAGCTCTGGCGACTGGCGCCCCGGCAGGTGCGGCTCATCCCGAACGGGATTCATCTCGACCCCTACCTCCCCACCGACGGCCACCCGGAGCTCCGCCAGCAGCTGGGCATTCCGCTGGACGCTCCCCTCGTCGGCTCCTGCGGCCACCTGCGGCCGGTCAAGAACTACCTGCGCCTGCTCGAAGCGGTGGCGGCGGTCGATCCCCGTCCTAGCCGCCCTGACCTCCACGTCCTCCTCGTGGGAGAGGGCGAAGAGCGGGCCGCCCTGGAAGCCCGCGCCGCTCGCCCCGACCTCGCCGGCCGGGTCCACCTCGTCGGCTACCAGGCGAAGCCGGCCCCCTTCTACCGCGCCATGGACCTCTTCGCCCTGACCTCCGACTCGGAGCAGATGCCGGTCTGCCTGCTGGAGGCGATGGCCTCCTGCCTGCCGGTAGTGGCGACCGATGTCGGCGACGTCCGCACGATGTTGCCGCCGGAGCAGGCGGCTTTCCTCGCCCCCCTCTCCCCCTCTCCTCCGCCGGCGAGCCGGAGGTCACGGCGCAGCTCGCCGCTCACCTCGAAACGGCGCTCGCCGACGGCGCGCTGCGCCAGCGGCTCGGCCTCGCCAACCGCCGACGGGTGGCGGAGAGCTATGCCTTCGACACCATGTGCACCGCCTACCGCGAGCTTTATGCAGAGGCTTTGCGGGCCTGAGATCGCTCAGAACACGAACATCCCGATCGCGGCGCCAAACATCAGCACCGTCGTCAACGCCACCAGGGCGTAGCTCAGGCGCGAGGACGGCTGACCCTGCATGAGCAGCCGATCCGAGGCGACGACCAGGATGCCCACGAGGAGGAACGGCGCCAGGAGACCGTTGAGGACGGCGCTCCAGAAGAGGGCTTTCACCGGGTTGATGTTGAGAAAGTCGAGCGCGATCCCCACCAGTCCTGCGGTAGCGACCTTCGCCGTCAGGCCTCTCTTCCTGTCCATGTTATAGTTATTCAAGATATGCACTCCAGTAGTACCCGAACAGGCTGACCCCGGCTCGGATATCGACTGCGCCCGCGAGTAGGTCTGCTGTATGTCGGTCCAATCTTCTGACGTACCTTGCCCCGCGTTCCACAACCCGAGAGGAGGATGACTATGTCGAGAGCGAAGCCTTGTGCTCTGCTGTCCGTCAGCCTGCTGTTTTGCCTGATCCTGGCCCTGCCCGGCCGTGCCGCCCGCGCGCAGGTGGCCCATTCGACATCCGATACCCTGGCGGCCCTCGAGAAGGTGGACGAGCGGCTCGCGCCCGCCTCGGTGGCCGAGCCGCTGGACGACGTGCAAGTCCTCCTCACCCCCGAGGTGCGCGACGGCTGGGTGGCCTTCCGGCTCGGCTTGAACGGCGAGTGGAAGAGCTTCGTCGACCGGCGCAGCGGCCGGATCGACTATGCCGAGGGCGCCGGCATTCCCTGGATCCCGGGCCGCGGCAACAGCCTCAGCCAGGCCGACATCGCCCAGCATTTGAAGGGCCGGGCGAAGCCCGATCTCGCGACCCTGGAGAGCCTCTCCCGCGCCTTCCTGCCGCGCGTCGCCAAGCTGCTCGGCGTCAACCCGGCCACCTTGGTCCTCGACCTCGGCCGCTCCGGCCAGCCGGCCACGCACGTCTGGTTCGTCGACTTCAACGTCGTCTTAAAAGGACTGCCGATCGACGGCGCGCGGGTGGTGTTCCGGGTCAACCACGGGAACCTGATCCAGATGGGCAGTGAGAACCTGCCGCCGCCCGGCACCGCGGCCCCCGCCGCGCGGCTCACCCGCGCCCAGGCCCTGGCCGCCCTCGGCGTCTACGTGGGCGGGTTACGGGCCGACGACACGCTGCTCGACGCCGGCTCGCTCCACCTGATCCCGCTCGCCCTCGCCGACAGCCGCTTCGCCGACGGCTTTGCCTTCGGCCAGGGGAGAGGGCTCGCCGCCGTCTGGCAATTCTCCTTTCGGCGGCCCGGGGTGGTCGGCACCTGGCAGGCGCGGGTCGACGCCCAGAGCGGCGAGGTGCTCGAACTCGTGGACGCCAACAAATATGCGCAGGCGACCGGCGGCATCTACCCGAGCTCCTACGTCTTCGCCAACGAGACCCTGCGGCCCATGCCGTTCGCCGATCTCTCGAGCGGCGGCTTCACCAACTCGGCAGGGATCTATACCTACCCGGGCGGCGCGGTCACCTCGACCCTCGCTGGCCAGTACGTGCAGCTCTTCGACACCTGCGGCCCGATCTCGCTCTCTGCCAACGGCTCGGGGGACCTGCTCTTCGGCAGCTCCTCGGGCACCGACTGCGTGACGCCCGGAGTGGGCGGCGCCGGTGATACCCACGCCTCGCGGATGCAGTTCTACCAGGTCAACCGGATCAAGGAGGTGGGGCGGGGCTGGCTGCCGTCGAACACGTGGCTGGGCCAGCAACTGACGGTCAATGTCAACCTGAACCAGGTCTGCAACGCCTACTGGAACGGCTCCAGCTTGAATTTCTTCAAATCGGGCGGCGGCTGCGGCAACACCGGCGAGATCGCCGGCGTCTCCCTCCACGAGTACGGCCACGGCTTGGATACCAACGACGGGAGCGGCTTCTCCGCCGAGCAGGGCACCGGCGAGGCTTACGCCGACATCACCTCCGCCATCGCCACCCACAGCTCCTGCGTGGGCCCTGGCTTCTTCCAGAGCGGCACCTGTGGCGGCTACGGCGACGCCTGCACCGCGTGCACCGGCATCCGTGACCTGGACTTCGCCCAGCACGCCTCGGGGACGCCGGCCACGGTCGGCAACTTCACCCAGACGCGCTGCCCGGTCTCGAGCTACGCCGGTGCCTGCGGCCGGGAGGGGCACTGCGAGTCCTACGTCGCCTCGGAAGCGCTCTGGGACTTCGCCAACCGCGACCTGCCGAGCCCCGGGACCGCCGCCGCCTGGCTGGTCACCGACCGGCTCTGGTACCTCTCCCGCCCCACCGCCACCAAGGCGTTCAACTGCACCACCTCGACCACCCCCTGGACGTCGGACGGCTGCTTCGCCGGCTCCTGGTGACGGACCATGCGGGCGATCGACGACGACGACGGCAACCTCGCCAACGGCACGCCCCACTCGTGCAACCTGTTCGCGGCCTTCAACCGGCATGGCCTCGCCTGCGCGGCGGATCTGGCGGCCAATACCTGCTTCGCCGCCTGCACCCCGCCGGCCGCCCCCGGCCTCACTCTGACGCCGAGCGACAACCGCGTGACGCTCAACCTGAGCGGCACCGGGGTGTTCGACCTCTACCGCAACGAGACCGGCTGCAACGCCGGCTTCACCAAGATCGCCAACGACGTCGCGGCCACCTCCTACGCCGACACTGCGGTCGCCAACGGCGTCACCTACTACTACCTGGCGGTCGCCCAGCCGAGCGGCAACGAGCCCTGCGCGAGCCCCCCAAGCGTCTGCCGGTCGACGAGCCCCACTCCCGACCAGCCGCCCACGGCGCGCTTCACCTTCACCTGCACCGGCCGCATCTGCTCCTTCGACGGCAGCACCTCGACCGACGATGTCGGCATCTCCTCCTATGCCTGGAACTTCGGCGACGGCGGCACTGGAACCGGCGTGACGCCGAGCCACACCTATGCCGCGAACGGCACCTTCACGGTCACCCTGACGGTCACCGACACCGCCAGCCAAACCAATCAGGCCAGCCACGCGGTCTCGGTCCTCGACATTCCACCGACCGCGAGCTTCTACGTCGGCTGCATCGACCGCACCTGCACCGCCGACTCCGAGGCCTCGGGCGACGACTACGGCATCGTCAACTACACCTGGACCTGGGGGGACGGCACGACGACGACCGGCGGGAGCCCCGTCTCGGCCCCCAGCCATACCTACACCGCCTACGGCACCTACACCATCACCCTGACCGTCCGCGACATCGCCGGCCAGACCTCCACCACCACCCGCACCGCCTCCGCGAGCCGCGGCCCGAGCCCCGCCTTCACCTTCAGCTGCGTCGGCCGGATCTGCGACTTCGACGGCTCCGGCTCGACGAGCGACGTGGCGATCACCGGCTATCACTGGGACTGGGGCGACGAGAGCGTCACCGACGCGACGGTGCCCACGGCGCACCACGTCTTCCTCTACGACGGCACCTTCACCGTTCACCTCGTGGTAACCGACGCCGCCGGGAAGACCGCCGACATCTCGCACCCGGTCACGGTCGTCGACTACCCGCCGACCGCGAGCTTCTACGCCGGCTGCATCAACCTCACCTGCACCGCAGACTCCGAGGCCTCGGGCGACGACTACGGCATCGTCAACTACACCTGGACCTGGGGGGACGGCGCGACGACGACCGGCGGGAGCCCCGTCTCGGCCCCCAGCCACACCTATGCCGCCGCCGGCACCTATACGATCACTCTCACCGTCCGCGACATCGCCGGCCAGACCTCGACCACCTCCCACCCCGTCACCGTGAGCCGCGGCCCGACGGCCGCCTTCACCTTCCACTGTACCGGCCTGACCTGCAGCTTCGACGCTTCGGGTTCGACGAGCAACGTCGCGATCACGAACTACCACTGGGACTGGAGCGACGAGAGCGTCACCGACACGGCGTCGGCGACGGCCCAGCACGTCTATGCCTACAGCAGCAGCTTCGGGGTCACCCTGACGATCACCGATGCCAACGGCGCGACCGCGCAGGTCACCCACACGGTCACTCCCTAGCCGCGGCCGAGCGAAGACCCTGCGTTTCCCCCGAACCGGCGCTGGGAGCATCCCGGCGCCGGTTCTCTTTTGCTCAGCGGTCGTCGGCACCCTGGAGGCTGCGTGGCGGTCTGGGCAGCGGCGATGCCAGGCACCAGGAGCGCCGCGGAGGCGTGTCGCGGAGCCTGTGCCAGGATATGCTCCTGGGCTCAAGCAGAGAACAAGACAAGAAGGAGGATACGGGATGACCGAGCTAGAAAGATTTCTGGCGCTTTGGGATACGGAGGCCGAGAAGACGGCAAGCCTGATGCGCGCCTTGCCGGCGGACCAGTACGACTTCCGGCCGGACGCCGGGGGCCGGTCGATCGGCGAGATGGCCTGGCATCTCGCCGAGGGTGACGCCTACAACAGCTCCGGCATTGAGGCCAACGGCTTCGGATTCGAAATGAAACCGCCCGGGCTTGCGCGGCCGCGCACGGTCGCCGAGTTGGCCCCGGGCTACGAGCGCATCCACGCCGACGCCAAGGCGCGCCTCCAGAACCTCCGCCCCGAGGACCTGGAGCGTAAGATCAAGTACTTCGACGGCAGCGAGATGAGCGTCCGCGACATCCTGTGGAACGGGTTGCTTCTCCACATGGTCCATCACCGCGGCCAGCTCGCCATGCTCTGCCGCCTGGCCGGCGGCGTGAGCCCGGGCCAGTACGGACCGAACCGCGAGGAGATGGTGGCACTCAGGGCTGCGGCCGGAGCCTAGCCCGTGTCGGAGCCAAGAGAGCGGCCGGAGATCCCGGCCGCCCTCTTCTCCACGCTTCGCCCTCATCCTCAAGGACAAGCTGGGCGAGAGGCAGACCGGCGCCCGCGGGTTGAGAATCCGGCGAGGGTTCGCTAGGATCACGCTGATTCCACCGATTCTCGCGCACGCTTCCCGCCGGCCTTTAAGCGAGGCTCGCTGGCGCTGGAAGCTCATGGACGACCCTCTGGGAGGAGACCCGATGAGAAAGCCGCTGCTGTCCGGTTTGGCCCTCGCCTGCTTCGCCGCCTTCGCCACCTTCGCCACAGCGGCCTTCGCCGCACCGCCCGCCACTCCGCCCACCTTCGGCGGCCACGCCGTCTTTTGCGACAGCCAGTACGCGCTCTGCATCAAGGCCTACTGCCCGACGCCCCACGGCATGCCTGCGGCCGGCGGTACCATCGACTGTGTTTGCGACATCGCCAACGGCTGGTCGATGGGGCCCGACACCTGCGACGACCGGAAGACGAACCTGGTCTCGACCTACTCGAACCTCTTCAACCCAGGGCACAAGACGGTCGCCTGCACGAACGCTTCGACCCTCTGGGCCTGGTGCTACGGCTCTCCCTGCAAGCCCGATCCCAAGAATCCCCAGAAGGCGATCTGCACCTGCCCTGTCGTGCAGAGCGAGGCCGTGATCCTGGTGCCGGAGAACGAGTGCAAGACCGCCGCTTGCAACAAGGTGTGGTCCGCCGCCACGTCGTCGGAGAGCAAGTTTGCCAACGACTACTTCTTCAAGGTCGGCAAGGAGAAGGGCTACAAGCCGAATCCGCCGGCCCTCTCCTGCTCCGCGACCACCGCCAAGGCGGGGGCGGGCGGCAAGCGCTAAAGCCGCCGCGCAACCCCGTCACTACCCGAAGAGCCTACGCCTCTGCCGTAGGCCGCTTCCTCGCCTGGTGCGAGGTTCGCGGTCTCACCATCGAGACCCTCTACCCCTTCCTCGTCGCATCGAGGAGCTCGCGGCGACCCTCGCCGTCGCCTCCGTCAAGCAGCACCTGGCGGCGTTGCGCATGCGCTTCGACTACTTGGTCGTCGGCCCGGGTCCGGGACTACGAGCACCAGTGCTGGCGGGCGTACCTCGCGCTCCACGAGAAGGGGAACAGCATCGGCGGGTGCCGGTGCACAGCCGAGCGGCCGAGGCCCTCGACGCCTCTGCCTAGCATTTCGTTAACCCAGCGCAAGTGTTAAACTTGTATGCGCAAGCTTATAAGGCAACTGGAGTTGTTGCCAGACTCGGCTCTTGCCGGGCGTGGACCACCTTCTCTTTGCGCACCTGCGCTTATGAATTGGCGCCGGGTCGCACCTTCGGTGAGGAAAATTGTCATGAAGAATGTCTTTGCTGCAGCGGCCACTGAAACCGATCGCTCGGTGCCTCCAGCGTACCCTCGTCCAGAGCGCTTCCTTTCACTGATGTTCATTGTCTTTGGAGCGCTCGCCGCCCTCCCTCTGTGGGCGTCCGGGCTTGGAACCGAACGCAGCCTCTCTCTCGAGGAACGGGTCGCTTGTCAGACGGCGATCGAAGAGGTCTACTTTCGGCACCGCCTCTGGCCCCAGGACAATCCAGGCCCCAAGCCGACGTTCGTCGCAGCCGTGCCGAGAGCGGCGATCACGCGCAAGGTCGAAGACGCACTGGCGATGAGCGTTGCTCTCACCGAGCGATTCCGCTCGCCCATCGGGGCAGCCGACCTGCAAGCCGAACTCGATCGCATGGCCCGGGAGAGCCGGGACCGGCAGGTACTTGGCGAGATCTTTTCGGCCCTTGGCAACGATGCAGCTGAGGCGGCCGAATGCCTGGCGCGGCCCGTGCTCGCCGAGCAGCGGCTGCGCACCGCCTATGCTCACGCTGGCTCAAACTCCGCGACGCAGCGTTCGTTCGAGGCCTGGTGGCCCGACGCACGCCCGACGGAGCGTGCCCTGAAGGCGTTCACTCAACCTGGCGGCAACTATCAGTTACCTACCCTCGTCACGACCGCCGGCTGCACGGACGACACCTGGTCGCCCCTCAGCCCAGCACCCATACCGCCGGCACCTCCCCAAGTGGATAGCCAAGCCGGGGCAACGCGCCTCGCTGTCCCACTCGTGTGGACCGGCGCCGAGGCGCTTCTCTGGGGAGGATCCAGCTTTTGCTCGAGGGATGTTTGCTTTCTCGGCAGTGGCGCGAAATATACCCCCGCGACCAACACCTGGTCGGCGATGAACACCGCCTTGGCTCCGACCGCCCGTGATTACCATGTCGCAGTCTGGACGGGTAAAAGCATGATCGTTTGGGGCGGCAGCGGAATCGGTTCCGACGGATTCGCGACGGCATTCAACACCGGCGGCATCTACGACCCGCTGACGAACGAGTGGTCCTCGATCGACACGCTGGGTGCGCCCAGTCCACGCGTCTCCATGTCGGCCGTTTGGAATGGATACAAGATGATCGTCTGGGGAGGTCTCGGAACCGGTCTTAACGGCGACGCGGCCGCCTTGAACACCGGCGGCCTCTACGATCCGAATACGGGAGTGTGGTCTCCCACCAGCACCGTGAATGCTCCCGCCCCGCGTGCGGATCACACTGCCGTCTGGACCGGAAAGAAGATGATCATTTGGGGCGGGGACTCAACCGGTGCGCCAAGAATGAACGATGGTGGTGTCTACGATCCGGAAGAGCAAGACCCAGATAAACAGTGGAAGCCGGTGAGCCTGGTCGGGGCCCCCGAAGGGCGTGGTCAGCATACGGCGGTATGGACGGGTACTCAGATGATCGTATGGGGCGGAGTCAATTCGAACGTCCGCGCCCTGAACAGCGGTGGCGTCTACAACCCGAATCTCGATTCATGGAAGCCGACAAACCCCTCGGGAGCGCCGGAAGGACGGGACTTACACACCGCGGTCTGGACAGGCAAGGAAATGATTGTCTGGGGTGGGATTAACGCTCCCATCGGCCCCCCAAGCATCGGCGGCCGCTACGACCCCGTGATGAACTCCTGGCGACTCACAACGCTGGCCATGGCTCCAGGGACCCGGTACCAACACACGGCCATTTGGACAGGAACCGAGATGATCCTATGGGGCGGATTCGGAGGCCCCAGAAGTGGGGGCTATGACGATGGCTTTGCCTACTGCGCGGAGCCGGGATATCGGTGGGTTGCGCTCGGCGACTCTTTCTCGTCCGGCGAAGGGGCGGGCTCCTATCTCGTAGGCACGAACCTGCCGGGGCAAAACTTATGTCATCGTGCCGATACCGCGTACTCTCAAGTGGCCTCGGATGCGGTCTTCACTCTACGCGCAAGCTCCTTCTTCGCTTGTAGCGGAGCCGAGAGCATCAACGTGCTCCCTAAGGCCGACGCAGGCACGCCGATATGCTTCCCGGACCCGTTCGGTTCAACGCCTTGCACACCCTACAGCTATGCGGACTCCATTCCCCAACTCGACCACCCTGAGCTGGCAAACGCTGATTTGGTCACGATCACGATCGGTGGCAATGATGCACTTTTCTCAAAAATTTTATACTGGTGCAGATTTAACGGCGATTGCAGTACTCTCGCGCCGCTCGAACCTATTGACGTCGGAGAAAAGCTCAGTGACTACATGCCGCAGAGGATCGCTCTCGTCCAAGCTCGCCTGAAGCAGACCTTTTCTGCCATCCACATGCAAGCGCCTCACGCGGATATCCGCGTGTTCGGCTACCCGGACGTTTTTCCGGCGGACCCCGCCAGACAGACCTGCTCGCCGCTGGCGTACTCCTGCCGTAGCGGCAGCGGCTGGAGTTCCGCGAGTCAAACCTGGATCCGCACCCTCGTCCCGATGCTCAACATCGCGATTAAGCAGGCGGCTGACTTTGCCGGCGTTAGCTTCATCGACGTCGCCCAGACTTTCTCCGGTCACGAGATCTGTGGCCCGCAGGGATCCTGGTTCGTGCCGCCGCCCTCCGGGGCAGAGGAATGCATTAATGCTAAGATCTCCGATAGATTCCGGCAACAGCTCTTCCATCCGACCGTTACCGGCCACATTCTGGGCTACCGAAAGGCTCTCGCAGCTGATATCGCTTCCGTTCCGATCGGCAGCGGCCTTTCGCGGCTGACGCCGCTGCCTACTGCCGCGCAGTTGTCAGCCTTAAAGCGCCAGGTCCAAGCCACTGAGTCGGCACTCCCTACTCTTGATGATCTTGCTGTCGCTCCTATCGCCTCGATTTGTGGTGGAGTCGGCGGAGTCGCCGTCCCGGGACAGACCATCTCACTCTCCGGAGATGGCTTCACAGCTGGTTCCACCGTCACGATTTACCTCGACGCGCCCGGGCCCCAGGTGCTGAAGACGCTTAGCGCCGATGGCGCGGGGCACTTCGGAACGATGGTGACTCTTCCCGCGGGCGTCCTTCCGCAATTTTTGGTGCCACTGCGGGCAGCCGGCATCGGTTCGAATTCACAGCCTCGGGTACTCATCGGGTTTCTGACGATTGGTCCAGATCTGAGTGTCGACTCGGATGGCGACGGCATTCCCGATGCCTGCGATAACTGCCCGGCCGTCCCCAACCCGGACCAGGCGGACGCGGACCACGACGGTATTGGAGACGCATGCGATCCATGTCCGAACGATCCCCTCAACGCATGCGTGGCCGACTTCTATACGGTGCCTCCCTGCCGACTCGTCGATACCCGGACGCCGGGGAGTGGGCCTGCCCTCTCGCCGGCAAGCCCACGGCTGCTCCAAGTCGCCAGTCTTTGCGGCATTCCGACCACTGCGAAAATGGTCATGGCCAACGTCACCGTAGTCGGCGCGACCGGCGACGGCCATCTGCAGGCGTGGCCTGCCGATCAGCCGAAACCGATCACCAGTGTCATCAACTTCTCGGCCGGGCAGACGAGGGCGAACAATGCCATTCTGCCGCTCTCTTCGGACGGCTTAGGAATGCTGGCGGTGCAGCCGGTGGTGGTTGGTGGCGGCACTGTCCAACTGGTAATCGACGTCAGCGGCTACTTCCAATAGGAGGGCTCGCCCGCCGCACTACCTGGCGATGACCGCCACCCTACCTGGCAGTGACCGCCAGCACTCCCGCCATGATCGCCAGACTGCTGGCGATGACTGCCACCCTACCTGGCGGTGACCGCCAGCAGTCCCGCGACGACCGCCAGACTGCTGGCGATGACCGCCACCCTACCTGGCAGTGACCGCCAGCACTCCCGCGACGATCGCCAGGCTTCCGGCGATGACCGCCACCCTACCTGGCGGTGACCGCCAGCAGTCCCGCGACGACCGCCAGGCTGCTGGCGACGACCGCCACCCTACCTGGCGGCGACTGCCAGGAGTCCCGCGACGATCGCCCGGGTGACTCTTTCCGCGACCGCTGACCACCGCAGAAGGAAAATTTTCTTGGCGCAAAGTGATGACTCCCTCGGTTCGCGTGGTTCTCAGGTACACGCCTGAGGATAGAACACCTTGCCCATGGAGAGCCAGCCTCCCGCGGGGGAAAGGGAGTTGCAGAGGGACGGGGAGTCGCTGTATAAGATCACCGCAGAGCTTACTTCTACGCAACACAAAGCTGGAACGTAGGAGAGGGAAGCAGCGCTGTGCCAGCACCGCTCCGCTTGGAGCGAGCTCTTCCCGTGGGTCGCAAGGAGGGCGAGGCCGTCCAGGTCTCGTGATGGAGGAGGGGTGGGTATGCAGGGGACGAAAGTGCTGAGGTTCCAGGTGGGGGGCTTCCTCGCCCGACAGCTCGAGCGGGCCGTGGCGGTGGAGGGCGTCACCGCCGAGGAGATCGTGCGCCGGGCGATGGTGTTCTACTTCCGGGCGACTTCGGTGATCTCTAATGTAGCGGAATGGCAAGAAGGGCCCGTGGCGGGCCCTTCGCAGGCCCTCGGAGGGCCCTCGGCCGCTCCCCCCTCTTCTTCTCCCCCCTCGTCTCCCCCTGCACCCCCTCTGACTCCCCCCTCTTTATCTCCCCCCGCACTGCTTGTCCCGACCCCAGGCCGAGCCGTGCCCGCCGGGCCCTTGCCCGCACCAGCGAGCGCCAGCGGGCTCCTCTTGCCCGGGGCCGCCGAGCCCGGTCCTGGCTTGAATTTCGCAAGCAAGCCGCCCGTGATCTCCTGGAAAGGTGCCCTGCTCGCCCAGCTCTGGCTCGTGGCGGCTTTCTCTTGCAGCGCCGCCCCCGGCCCCGCGCCAGCATCGCCCTCGGCGCCCTCAGCGCCAACGCCCTCGGCGCCAACATCGCCAACAGCCCCGGCATCGCAAGCCCCCTCCGCGCAATCCGCCCCTCCGGCTCCCGGAAGCTCGAAGGTCGGGAGCATCCCCCTCACCGTGGAGGAGACTGCCGGAGTGGCTCGGGAGGGGGAGGTGGTGACGAACGGGGTTCCCCTGCCGCGGTCGCTCGGCCTGCTCGACACCGGGCGGCTCGCGGTCGTCGATCCGGCGGGCCGGCCGGTGCCGGCCGAGTTCACGGTTCTGGCGCGCTGGAACGCCGGCCGGGACGACCCAAAAGCCCCGGTCGAGTGGCTGCTCGTCGCCTTTCCCGCCACGGTGGGGGCGAAGAAGAGCTCCCGCTATCGGCTGGTGGTGGACGGCTCGGCGGGTCCCAATCCGGCCCCTCCCCACCCCCTTCGGCTCAGCCGGGAGGGCGACACGGTCACCGTCGACACCGGGGTTGCGGTCTTCCGGCTGGGCGGGGATCGGGGGGTGCTGTTCGACGAGGTGCGCCTGGCGGCCGGGGTCGGGGGCGGGGCTCGCCTCGCGGGCGGGGGCAAGATGACCGCCCGGGTGCGGGAGGCGACGACGGGCCACAGCGGCCTTCGGGGGGTGCGGATCGAGCGCCAGGGGCCGCTCACCGCGGCGGTGGTGGTCGGCGGGACCTACGACATGGCGCCGGTCGGCAAGGGGGGGCTGGGATCGCTCCGGCGCTATGTCTTCGCCGCCGGCTCCCCCACCGCCATCGTCCGCCAGGCCGTCGACTGGGAGGGGAATCTGGGCTGCAACGGCTGCCTGACGGCGAAGGACAACACGACCCCCAACGCCCTCCTCCTCACCAACGTTCGCGACGAGCTCGCCTTAGACCTCGGGGGAGCGCCGACGGTCACTGCTGTGGGCGCCTTCAAGGCGCCGGCGGTGGAGCATGCCGTCGCCCCCGGCCAGGAGGCGGCGGTCCGCCAGCTCCTCCGCGCCGAGCGCGGGGCTCCTTTGCGCTTCGAGGTGCATGCGGGCGGGGCACGGGCGATGGGCGAGAAGGCGGACGGCGGGATGCTCTCGGCGAGCGGGGTCCGGGGGGCGGTCGCGGTGGCGCTCAACCACATGCACCGCTATGAGCCGCAGGCGTTGCGGCTCTTGCCGAGCGGCGCTCTCGCCGTCGATCTCGCCGACGACAAGATCTGGCTCGCCCACCACCAGGGGATGTTCGCCACCTTCGCGGTCGCCGCTCTACCCCCGCGGCCCAGCCGCGCCGCCCTCGACCGCGAGCTCTGGGCGCCGCTCAACCGTCCGCTCCGCGCCTGGCCCGAGGCCGCCTGGTTCGCCGGCTCGGGGGCGGTCGAGGAGATGCCGGCCGGCCCTCTGCCGCGGGCGCTCTCCGGCTATGACGAGCTGGTCAAGGGGGTGCTCGAGGCCACCGTCCAGCAGGTCGACCAGGAGGGGATCGCCGGGCTCATGACGTTCGGGGTCTACCCCCGCTACTGGGGGCGCTGGAAGTCGCCGGAGCTGGTCTGCAAGCACGATCCGACCCCGGGCGAGCCGTGGGACGACGCCTTCTGGTGCGCCACCTGGACCGACTACCACAACACCCTCGCCACGGCGCCGATGTGGGCCATGCGCTCGGGCGAGGTCCGCTGGCTGGACGAGGTCGGCTTCCCGGGCGCTCTGCGCACCCTTCACACCCAGATCATGCAGTGCGCTCCCGACGACTCCTGGTTCTACTGCGGCCAGGCGCCGGCCGGCTACGGCGCCTACCGGACCGACTTCAACAGCTCGCACGCCTATTTCGACAACCTCTTCCTCTACTACTGGCTGACCGGCGACTCGACCGTCGTCGAGACGGTGCGGAAGGGCGGCGAGACCATGCGCCGGCACATGTGCGACCTCCGCGGCCCGGAGTCGGTGAAGCTGCTGCCCTCCGGCCCCGCCGGCCCGGCCTGCCCCGACGACCGGCCGAATCCGAAGGCGAACTTCAACGGCCGGGTCGCCGCCCAGTGGCTCGCCGTCTATCGCTTCCTGGGGCATGCCAGCCTCGACCCGAGCTTCCTCGCCGACTTCCGCTCCGGGCTCTCCCGCGCCGTCACCCAGCAGTACATCGAGGTGGTGCGCGACGGCCGGAGCTACGGCTTCATGGGGGACACCGTCAAGGGTCCCGGCACCTTCACCACCAACCAGCTCTGGCAGATCGGCCTCTTCGACTCCACCAACCTCCACCGCTTCTCAGTCGACAGCGGCGACGAGGCGATCGGCACCCCGGCCTTGAAGCCCAGCCGGGTGCTCGCCGCCCTGGCGCGGACGATCGCCGAGATCGAGCCGAAGGTGAAGGGGGACGGGAGCCTCGACGGGCACTGGCCGCTGAAGCTCGTCGCCACCTGGACGGGAGAGCGGATCGGCGGCCAGCTGACCGCCGTGGCGGGGGAAGACCGCGACCTCTACGGACCGGAGAAGGCGACCCTCGCCGCCCTCGTCGTCCAGGCCGGCGAAGCGACCGGCGACCGCGTTCTGGTGAAGGCCGGCGCCGGGCTCGTCGACTTCACGATCCGCGCCGCCGCCGGGGAGCGCCTGCCGCTCGGCAAGCTCAACGGCCAGTATCTCTCCCGTCTCCATCCCGCCGTCGCCTGCCTGATGGAAACCGACCGCGGTTCGCACCCCAAAAAGCCGTGATCGCCCGGAGGTACTGGCTCAGTTTGATCCTGCGGGCGGGCTCCTTCGGGCGCTTCGCGCAGCCAGTCGCCCGTCCTCGGAACCAAACTGAGCCAGTACTCGCCCGGAGAACCGCTTGACCGCCCCGGCCGCAACCACTCCTGCCGGTGCCGCCGGGGCGGCCAATGCCGGCAATGCCGCCGGTCCCGCGGGCGCCGCGGGCCTCCAGTCGCCGGCCCTCTCGGCCCGGAGCCTGCGGCGGGGCGGTGCCCTCTACGCCGCCAGCCATTTTCTCGGCATGGGCCTGGGCTTCCTGTCGAGCATCCTCATGGTGCGGGTGGCCGGCCGGTCGGACGTCGCCTCCTACCTGCTGCTGCTCCAGGCGACCGTCGCCGTCGCCCTGGTCTTCGAGCTCGGCCTCGGCCAGGCGGCGCTCCGCTTCGCCCCGGTCTGCCGCGGGGAGGGGGGCGCTGCCGCCACCCGGCTCCTCCGCCGCCGCCTGCTCGGCCTGGAGGTCGCGGTCTGGGTGATCGTCGGGCCGCTCCTCTACTTCGCCTGGCCGACGATCGCCCGCCGCCTGGAGGCTCCGGAGCTCGCCGGGGCCGCCCCGTTCCTCCTCGCCACCGCCATGGTCGGCGCCCTCGGCCGGATCGCCGACTCCTACTTGCGGGCCTTCCGTTTCTACACCTCGTCGGCCTTCCTCACCCATCTCTTCCCGCGGCTCCTGATCTGCGCCGGCTTCCTCGCCCTCTTTCTCGCCCACGCCCGCGGCTCCTCCTGGGAGACCCTGGTGGCGATCTTCCTCGTCGCCCAGCTGCTGACCGCCCTCGCCTACGCCGGCCGGCTGACCGCCACCACCGCCGGGGAGACCTCGGAACCGCGGACCGCGGCCCCGCCGCCCGCCACCCGGGAGATCCTCACGACCACCTTCGCCATGGGCCTGCGGAGCGCCGCCTCGGTCCTCATGATCTCCTCGGACCTCTGGATCCTCTCCTGGGCCCGCAACCACGAGGAGGTCGCGGTCTATGGGGTCGTCACCCGCATCGTGCAGGTGATGGGGGCCCTCCCCTTGGTCGCCAACTTCCTCATCCCCCAGGAGTTCGCCATCCTCTACGCCGACGGCAGGAAGGCCGAGCTCGAACGGCTGGCGCGCACCGCGGCGACCGCGGTCGGCATCCTCTCGCTCTGCGCTCTCGCCGGCATCGCCCTCTTCGGCCGGGCGCTCCTCGGCTTCGCCTTCGGCGACGCCTACGTCTCCGGCTGGGCGATCCTCCTGATCCTCGCCGTGGGGAGCTTCTGGGACGCCGCCTCGGGCTCGGCCGGCTATGTCCTCCAGATGACCGGCAACCACTTCACCCTCCTCTTCCTCAGCCTCGGGGGGGCGACCTTCAACGCTCTCTTGAACCTCGCCTTCGCCCGGCTCTGGGGCGGCTACGGGGTGGCGACGGCGACCGCCATCACTCTCATCGGCCTGAACGTCGCCATGGTGGCGGCGGCCCGGCGGAAGGTGGGGGTCAAGACCTTCGTCTACTTCCGGCTCGCCGAGTGGCGGCGGGTTCTGGCGCTCCTCCTGCCCTGGCACAAGGGGAACGCTTAAATGAAGGGGGAGCTCTGGGTGGTGGGCGGCGAGCAGCACGTCTCCTTTCGCGAGCAGCCGGAGTGGCATCTCTTCAAGACCGCCCTCGTTCTGCGGATCGCGGACGGCCGGGTCGAGCGGGTCCTCGAATACCGCTCGCCCGCCGGCAACCGGCCGGACGACCGCCCGTCCCACACCTTCAAGGCGGCGACCTTCACCGCCGACACCGCCTTTCTCTGCACCCAGACCGAGGTGCTGATCTGCGACTTCCCCTCGTTCGCCCTCCGGCGGGTGATCTCGCTCCCCTGCTTCAACGATCTCCACCATGTGACCCCGGCGCCGGACGGCACCCTCTATCTGGCGGTGACCGGGCTCGACGCCGTGGCCCAGCTCTCGGCCGAGGGCGAGCTGCTGCGCCTCGTCGGCACTCTCGGGCAGGACCCCTGGGAGCGGTTCTCCCCGGACGTGGACTACCGGAAGATCCCCACCACCAAGCCCCATCACTCGCATCCGAACTACGTCTTCTTCCTGGACGGCCGGCCCTGGGTGACCCGCTTCCACCAGCGCGACGCGGTGCCCCTGGACGGCGGGGCGGAGCCGTTCGCGATCCGCATCGAGGGGGTGCACGACGGCCACCTCCTCGGCGACCAGCTCCACTTCACGACCGTCGACGGGCATCTCGCGCGCTTCACCCTGCCGGGGGCGGCTCCGGCGGCTGCGGAGAACGCCGTGCGGGAGGCCGAGATCTTCGACCTCCATCCCGCGCCTGCCGCCACCGCCCCCGCCACCGAAGACCCGGCGCCCCTCGGCTGGTGCCGGGGTCTCCTGCCGCTCGGCGGCAGGGCCTGGGTGGGGTTCACCCGCATCCGCTTCACCACGCTCAGAAAGAACCTGTCGTTTATCCGCCACGGGTTCAAGGAGAGCCAGGACCACCGCCAGCGGCCGACCCGGATCGCCCTCTACGACTTCGCCGGTCTCGACAGTCCCGACCGGCCGGCCCTCGTCGAAGAGATCGACCTCGAACCGGCCGGGATGGGGGCCGTCTTCAGCATCCACGGAGCGCCCCCCGCCCCGGCTCGCCCCTTGCAAAGCAGCAGGAGCGAAGGAGGGACATGACCTTGGCGGAGCCTCGCCTCGCCCCGCGGACGGCGCCGACGTTCTGGACGCCGTCGGCCGTCCGGCTCGGTCTGCTCGCCATCCTGGCGCTCGCTATTGCCCTGCGCTTCTGGGGGCTGACCCACGATCTCCCCTTCTCCTACTTCGGCGACGAGCTCCACTTCATGAAGCTGTCGATCGGCATGGGGACGGGGGACTTGAACCCCCACTGGTTCCACAAGCCGGCCTTCCTCATGTACGTGCTCGCCTTCTGCTACGGGCTCTACTTCGGCTGGGGGCGGGCGCTCGGGCACTTCGACTCGACCGCCGCCTTCGGGGCCCGCTTCCTCACCGATCCGGGTCCCTTCCTCCTCCTCGGCCGGCTGGTGGTCTGCGCCTTCGGGGTGGCGACGGTCTATGTCGTCTACCGGCTCGCCCGCCGCGCCTTCGACTCGGTCGAGGCCGGGCTCGCTGCCGGCCTGGTGACGGCGGTGATGGCACCGATGGTGTTCTCCTCGCAGGACATCAAGAGCGACATCCCCTGCGCTTTTCTGATCGCGCTCTCGGTCTACCTCTATCTCGGGGTGCGGGAGACCGAGAGCCGCCGGCCCCTGGTCTTCGCCGCGCTCGCCGCCGGGGCCGCCATGGGCACCCACTACTACGCGGTCGTCCTCGTCCCGACCTATCTCGCGATGGAGCTCCTCCGCGCCCTGGAGCGCCCGGCGGCCGGCCGCTGGCGCCAGTTTCTCGGCCGCGGCGGGCTCGTCGTCGGCCTCTTCCTGGCCGGCTTCTTCGTCACCTCGCCCTACAACTTCCTCGACCCCACCTGGAGGCGGGAGAACCTCCACTCCGTCGAGAAGACTTTCGGTCACGGCGCGGGCGGCGGCGCCGGAGCGGAGACCAAGGCGGAGCCGGAGACGCAGGAGGGGTACGAGCCCGACAGCGGCACCCGTTACCAGCCCGGCACCCGGGCCTGGGGCGGCGCCGCGGTCAAGCTCGGGGCGGTGCTCGTCGCCGGCAACTCCATGGGGACCGTCCTCGCCCTTCTGGCCGGGCTCGGTTTCGCGGTCGTCCTCGCCCGCCGGGAGACCCGCTGGTACGGCCTCCTCGTCCTCGTCCCGACGGCGATCTTCTTCCTCTTCGCGGTCACCATCGCGGCCTACCACGCCCAGCCCCGGCACCTGAACGCCATCTTCCCGCTCCTCGCGACCCTCGTCTGGCCGGGGGTGGAATTCCTCGTCCAGCTCCTCCCCGTGCCCCGGCGCTGGGTGCCGGCGGTGGCCCTCGGCCTGGTCGCCCTGGCAGCGGTGCCGAGCGCCGCCCGGGCCGGGGCGCGCGACGCCCGGATCAGCCGGGAGGACAGCCGGCTTGCGGCCTACCGCTGGCTCGTCGCCAACGTCCCGCACGACACCCGCATCCTGGTCGACGACTACGGCCCCATTCTGCAGCCCAACCGCGAGGCCGTACGCCGGCAGCAGGCGCTCCTCAGAGCCCTCCCGGTAGCGCCGTTCACCCAGCACCAGGCGCTCCGCCTGGAGCTCCTCGAACGCTACCCGCCGCGGGACGCCATGAACATCGAGGAGCTCGGTCACCCCTGGTGGCTGCCACAGGAGAAGAGCGACGCCCTCCTGCGGAGCACCCCGTCCGACCTCGACATGGGAAGCCCGCTCGTCTCCCGCCAGCCGCAACCGCTCGCCGCCTACCGGGCGAGGGGCATCCGCTATATTGTCAGCAACAGCGAGGCGCGGGATCTCTACTTCGGCAAGGGGAAAAACGCCCGGGGCGGCTTCCCGTCGTTCGTCCGCTTCTACCGGGAGCTCTCGACGGCCCCCCTGGTGAAGACGTTCGATCCCGCTGCCTGGGGAGGAAAAGGACCGGTGATCTGGATCTACGATCTGGCCGGCAGCCCGGCCGCAAAGCCGGCTGAGGTGCCGGCGCGATGAGGCAGAACGGCTGCGACTTCGCCTTCATCGTCGGCCACCGGAAGAGCGGCAGCACCTGGCTGCTCAATCTCCTCTCGCTCCATCCCGAGGTGCGGGGGGTGATGGAGACCTCGCTCTTCGAGATCGGCTGGCGCGAGCCGGACCCCCGCCGGCGGACCGAGAAGGTGTTCACGACGACTCCGTGGAGCCGGGGCGGCGGCCTCCGCGCCCGCGCCGCGCACCGCCTCACCGGCTGGGCGGCGCCGCTCTTCAGATCGGCGAAACCGGCCCTGGAGCTCGCCCCGGAGGACCGCCCCGCCCTCCTCCCGGATCTCTCGCTCCGCGATCAGATGGCATTGAAGCGCCGGCTCCAGGAGAGCCCCGATCCCGAGGAGTACTGCCGGGTCTTCTTCGATTTCCTGCGCGACCGGCTGGAGCCGAGCAGCTATCTGCTCGAAAAGTCGCCACGGCAGGTGCACGAGATCGAGCACATCCGTGCCGTCTTCCCCACCGCGAAGCTGATCGTCATCTATAGAGACGGCCGGGACGTCGTCGTCTCCGACCGCTTCTTCACCGAGGACTATGGCGGCCAGCCGTTCTCCTTCGAGCATGCGGTCCGCGACTGGAAGAAGGACATGGAGGCCCAGTTCCGGCATGCCGAGAGCCACGGGGTCTACGCCTGCTCCTACGAATCGCTCCTCTCAGACGGCCCGGGGGTGGTCCGCGGCCTCCTCGACTACCTCCACCTGCCCTGCGACGACGAGCTCCTCGCCCGGCTCCTCGAACGCTCGTCCTTCCGCTACTACACCGGCCGCGACCCCGGCCAGGAGAACCGCAAGCGTTTCTACCGCAAGGGGATCGCCGGGGACTGGAAGAACCACCTGACCGACGAGGACAAGCGGATCTTCAAGGATCTGGCGGGGGACCTGCTGATCCAGCTGGGGTACGAGAAGAACCTCGACTGGTGAAGGCTAGGGGGAGGGCCCCTTTCGAGGGCCCTCTCAACTCTCGGTACTGGGTCCGTTTGAATCCGAGGACGGACGACTGGCTGCGCGGAGCGCCCGAAGGAGACCGCCCGCAGGTTCGAACGGACCCAGTACCGAACTCACCTACCGGGTGAGAAGCAGCGTCCAGTCGCCGGTCGCCGGAGCGGTGAAGCTCGGCGTTCCACCGCCCGCGACCGTCGTCACGGCCCCGAAGGTGCCGGCCAGGGGATCGAACCACTGGACCTTGAAGGTCCCCGTCGTCCCCCGCAGGTCGAGTTGCACCGTGCCGCCGTTGTAGAGGTAGGCGACGTAGGTCTGGCCGCTCTGGGCGAGCACGTAGGCGTTGGCGGAGAGGGCGAGCGCGTCGGCCGGGACCATGCGCTCGAAGTGGAGCTTCGAGACGAAGGTGGAGAGGTTGGCCAGGTAGGCTCCCGTCCCCGAGCCCGCTGCACCGGCGGTGAAGGCCGCCCAGGCCTTCTGCCGGTTGACGGTGTTCTCGTCGCCCAGCGCGAATTCCTCCTGGAGGAGCGGCTTGACGGCTAAAGCCCGGTTCTTCAAGCCCAGGCTGTGGATCGTCGCGGGGTTGGCCGAGTTGCCGGACTGGATGTCCATGTAGTCGACCCAGGGGGAGGCGGGGAAGGCGAAGTTGCCGGTCCAGCCGTGGACGCTCATCAGGCGGGCCCAGGGGTTCCACAGCTGGAGGAAGTTGCCGTTGGCGTCGACCTGCTGGACGGTGAACGCCTCCTGCCACTCGAGGATCAGGATGTACATCGTGTTGACGTAGCCCGAGGTGCGCGCCAGGGCATAGCGGAGGAACCGTTGGCGATCGGCGTCGCTGAGCGTGCCGAAGCTCGAATCGTCGGCGAAGAACCAGAGATGAGCGACGATGCCGGCGCTCCGCATCTTTAAGATCCACTGCTCGAACATGTGAAAACGGGCGAGGTCGAAGCGCGTCTTGTCGTTGGCCGAAGCCTTTCCCACCCACGGGGTGGTCGGCGCGGTAGCGCTGTAATCCCCTTTGTCGGCGAGGTAGACGTCGATCTGGTTGAGCTTCATGGCAATGTGACGATCGAGGAGCGCCTGGCGGTCGGCGTCGGTCCGCACCTCGGAGAACATCGTCTGCGAATAGCGGATGTTGCTCGGAGCGGCATTGTCGAGGAACTTGCCGAGGAGATAGACCGGGCTCCCGAACTGGTACATGAAGGTCTGCGGGAAGGCCGGATTGGGGACGATCGGCCCCTTGCCGAAGGCGCCCGAGAGGATGCCTGAACAGGTGAAGCTGCCGCTCTGGACGAGCCCCGGGACGGTGCTGGCCGTCGACCAGGTCCAGGTGCCGATCTCGTCGGCGTAAACGCGGACTTTAAAGACGTTCCCCACCGAGCCGCCGAGGCCGTCGCCGTCGAAGAAGCCGTCCACAACGAAGTGGCGGCCGGAGGGCGAGGTGACGTTCGCCGTCACGACGAAGTCGAAAGGATTGGGAGTACCCTGCGCAGCATTATAAATTGCAGTAGAGCGGAGGGCGATCTCGGCGGTATCGAAGCGGGGAACGGAGGCCGCCGAGGCCTGCATGGCGACGAGCACCAACAGGATCCCCAGGGCAAGGGGGAGAAATCTCTTCGCCATAGCGTCATATCCTCAACAAAGGGCGCATTGGCCGGTTAAAAGAAACCCGAAGCAAGCACTACCGCTCACATCTGAGATTGCGCACCTTACCATCCCTTGCAGGCGTTGCGCAAGGAAATATTTACAAAGCGAGATATCAATTCGGCGCGGCCAATCGATCAACGGAGCCGGCCTAGATATAACCTTCCTTCCGATACCACTCGGCCGTGCGGCGCAGGCCCTCCTCGATGCCCACCCGCGGCTCGTAGCCGAGCTCCCGCTTCGCCTTGTCGATCTTGAAGGCGCGGTTCTGGCGGTACCAGTCGACCCGGCGGGGGAAGATCGGCGGCTTGATACCGAACGGTTTGCAGGCTTTCTCGACGACGTGGCCGGCGGCGACCACCGGCCAGACCGGGTAGTGCGGGATCTTGACCGGTACCCCCAGTGCCGCCGCCGACTTCTTTACTAATTGCTCGATTTCCAGATATTCGGAATCGGCGATCAGGTAGGCTTCGCCGTCCCCCTTCCCCTCTTCCATGGCGAGCAGGAAGGCGTCGACCAGGTTGTCGATGTAGAGCGGGTGGTAGAGGGTCTTGCCGTTGCCGAACATCGGGAAGGTTCCCTTGGCCACCCGGCGGAAGATCATCATGAAGCGCTCGGGGTCGCCGGGGCCGTAGATCGCGGCCGGACGCAGGATCACCGTTTTCATCCCCCGGCGAAAGAAGTCGAGGACGATGGGCTCGGCCTGGTACTTCGTGCGCTGGTAGTAGTCGGCCGGCTGGATCGGCGCGTCCTCCCCGCCGGGCGGATGGTCGATGTTGCCGTGTACGCCGCAGGTGCTGCAGTAGACGAGCTTCCGGACCTTCTGCTCGAAGGCGGCGTCGAGGACGTTTTGGGTGCCGCCGACGTTGACGTCGTCGTAGAACTTCTGGGGGACGTCGGTCTCGCGGAAGGCCGCCGCCAGGTGGTGGACGACCTCCGCCCCCTCCATGGCACGGCGGACCACCTCTTTATCGGTGACGCTCCCGATGACGACCTTGGCGCCCCAGTCGCTGAGCTCCCGGGTCTTCAAACCTTCTTTATAGTCGAGCGCCGTGACCTCGTGCCCTTCGTCGAGCAGGCGCTTGACGAGGGCCTTGCCGGTGAAACCGGTACCGCCGGTGACGAGAACCTTCATATGTCCCTCTCTCTCCTAGAAATCAACGGGGTGGATCGTTCGCCAGCCGCTCGGCCCGGAGGATGATCGGCGAGCCGAACGCCCGGGTGAGGCCAAGCGCTCCGGAGAGCCCTTCGACCGCCCGCGAGAAGCCTGCCTTCCCCACCGCGCGGTGGACCACCATGGGAACGAAGAACTGTGGCCGGAGCACCGGGCGGCCGAAGCCCTGCCGGGCGAGGGCGCCGAGCACCTCGCTCCGGGTGAAGCAGCGGTAGGGGCGGGTGTTGCCCTCGAGCTTCTTCTTGGCGCCGAAGAGCGCGCCGGTCAAGAGATTGAAGCTCCGCCAGTCGGGGTAGTCGACGATCACCGCGTGCCGCGCCACCCGGCACATCTCGGCGAGGAGCTCCCGCCAGCGTTCGGCGTGGGGCAGCAGCCGGAAGGCGAGGACGGCGTCGAAGGAGCGGTCGGGGAACGGCAGCGCCAGGAGGTCGGCGGCACGGAAGTCGAAACCGCCCGCGGGCAGCAGCCGGTCGAGCCGCGCCCGGCAGACCTCGCTGCTGCCGGCGACGGTGACCCGGAAGCCGCTCTCGCCGAGCGGCGCCGCGAGCTGCGCGTGGCCGCCGCCGACGTCTAAAACGCTCCCCCCCGGCCAGGGGGCGAGAAGATCGAGGGTCGCCCGCGCCTGGACGGCGAGGAAGTGCTCCCCCACCGCCCCCGAGAAGCGTTGGGCGTAGCCGTCCGACGAGGTCTCGACGTCGGCGGTCTCGGTGCCCAGGGTCAAGGGGGGTGCGCTCGCCATCGTCAGATTTTCTTCCCGCAGATTTTCTTCCCGCAGATTTCTTCCCGCGATTTCATCCTGCGATCTCTCTAGCCCGCCACGGCGGCCGGCTGGGGCTCTCGCGCTTCCACTCCAACCGGTCCAACCGCTCCAACCGCTGGCCGGCCGGTCCCCGGGAGGTATCCGGGCAGCTCCCGGCCGTAGAGGACAGAGAGCGCCTGCTCCGCCACCGCCCGGGCGGTCGTGAGCTTCACTCCGGCGATGCTGACGAGCCCCCGCGGTCCGCCGTGGGCGCCATGGTCGAGGACCACCGGGCGGTCGGCGGGCTCCGCCGCTCCCGGCCGCTCGGCCGGCAGAATCCCCCAGAGCACCTCTAGCACCTCCCGGCGGGAGACGGCGAGAGCGGGGAGGGCGGCATTCAAGTCGGCGAGGAAGGCCTCGATCTGCGCCTCGCTCGGCCCCTCGGGAGCGGGACCGGGGCAGTGGCAGGTCCCGGCCATCACCCGCCCGTTCGAGGCGACGAGGAAGTGAGTGCGGGCACCGCGCCGCCTTGAGGCCACCGCCAGCGCCCCGGCGGCGGGCGGCTCGCGATCGAGGAGGAGGTTGAAGGCGAGCGCCGGAGAGAACAGCTCGGGAAGGTCGCGGTCGAGAGCGCCCGCCACCTCGCGCACCCAGGGGCCGGCGCAGTTGGCGACCCGGCGCGCCCGGAAGGTCAGGCTCTCGCCGGTGAGCCCGTCCCGGGCCCTCACTCCAGTCACCCCGCTACCTTCCGCGGTAAGGAGACCTTCGACCGCCACATGGTGGAGCGCCTGGGTGCCCGCCGAGACGGCCCAGCGGAGCATCTCGCGGAACAGGCGCGCGGAGTCCGGCATCGTGGCGTCGTACCAGAGAGCGCCGCCGGCGAGACCGTCGCGGTCGATCGCCGGGGCGAGCTCCGTCGTCTCCCGGGAGCTCAAGATCCGGCCGCCGGGGAGCGCCCGGTCGCCGCGGAGCCCCTCGTTTCTGCCCCGCCCGAGGAGGTCGTTGGCGGCGAGCGCCAGGCGGAGAGCCGAGGCCCGCCGCAGGTGGCCGCCGCGCGGCGGGGAGTAGAGCGGCATCAGGCAGGGCAGGGGCTCGACGAGATCCGGAAAGGAGAGGAGGAACCAGCGCCGCTCGGCGATCGAGACCCGAAAGCGGGGGAGGTCGAAGCTCTGCAGGTAGCGCAGGCCGCCGTGGACGATCCGCAGGCTGTTGGCGCTGGTGGCAGAAGCGAAATCGCCGCGCTCCAGGAGCAGAGCGGAGATCCCGCGCCGCGCCGCTTCGAGGGCCAGGGCGATGCCCTGGACACCGCCGCCGACGATCAGCAGGTCGAGCTCGGCCGCCGCGGCGCGCCGGACGTCGGCTTCGCGGGGGAGCGGCGGGAGCGGGCCGTCCTTCACCGGAACCTCCCGGCTTCGCCCTTCCTGGCCTGCATCCGGGCCTGATCGAAGAGAAAGCCGAGGAGCCCCTCCCGGCGGCCGTAGAACCGCGGCTGCCGGATCTGTTCGGCGACCCGGCGCCGCAGGCTGTCCCCTGGCGCCCCTTCGTCCAGAGGGCCGGCGAGCACGAAACCGTAGGAGCCGGCCCGGGTGGCGTGCCCCGGGAAGGGCAGAGGGTCGGTCCCGGGCAGGATGTGAATCCGCTTCTCCTCCGCCTCGCCGAACAGCCGCGGCCGTGGCGCGAGCTGTGGGCGGGCGGCGCTGTCGCCCAGGAAGAGCCGGTCCCCGGCGAGCCGGGAGAGCGCCTGCCGGACCAGCTCGCCCCGGCGGAGCGACCACTTGCCGAAGCCCCAGGGGAGGACGGGGAGGGCACCGCGCTCGTGCGCCCAGCCGAGGGTGTCGAAGAGGGGCAGGCCGTCCCCCAGGCGCTCGTCGGTGGCGAGCGCCAGCACCTCGATCCCCTCGCGGGCGACGATCTGCCGGCCGGCGAAGAGAAAGAGCCGGTCCCGCGGCTCGGCCCGGCGGCGGGCGACGAGCACCTCGGGCTCACGGCCGGCGGTGAACGACCAGCCTCCCCGGGGGACCCCCTCCGCCTCGTCGACGAGCCGCTCGAACCAGCGCTCCCCGCGCCCCTCGGAGAGCAGCAGGCAGCCGGGGGTCGAATCGGGGAGACCCAGCTCGCGCGCCCCGCGCCGAAAGTTCTGGAGCGCCGAGTCGAGGAAGCGGTCGCGGTCGTAGCAGGGATAGAAGTGGACGTGGGCGTCGACCAGCACGGAGGAGGGGACGGACAGCGGGGTGGCCGGCTTCGGGCCCCGCCCGTGAGCGGTGCCCAGGTCGACCGCAGCGGCGGTTCGGTAGCCGGATCGAGGTTGAGTCTGCATACCTCGCGGGCCAATTTGCAAGAAGCGAGCCCGCAACGCACGACAATCCGGCAGGCGACTGGCTGCCGAAGCGCCGGAGCCCGCTCGGCAGTACCGACGACGTACGAAGGGAGAGCGGCTCGGTTACCAGCCGAGCAGGGTCACGACCAGCCCCACCGCCGCGATCGCTCCGCCCGCGGCGGCGTCGCCGTAGCGGTCGAGGAAGGGGAGGCGGAGCTTCTGGATTCCCGCCCGGGCGGGGAGAACGAGGACGACCATGGTGAGGAGGGTCGCCGCCTCATAGAGGAGGACGATGGCCGTCGTCCGCACCGCGCCCAAGGGGGCGGCGGCGAAGAGGATGGGCATGACCGCCACGCAGGGGTCGGCGGAAAAGAGGAGGAAGAGCGACCAGACCGTCTTCTTCTCGGGGGCGTGGACGTGGTCGTAGTGGTGGTGCACGTGACCGTGGAGGTGGGCGCCGGCGGTGCGGCGCAGCCCCCAGGCGGCATAGGCGAGGCCGAAGAAGATGAGGAGGATGCCCGCCCAGGCCTCCATCCGCCGGCCGACCGACTGAAAGACTTCCATGCCGAAGAAGAGCCCGAGGAGCCCGAGGAGCGCCGAGCCGGTGACATGGCCGAAGCCGCAGAGGAGGGTCACCCGCGCCGTCCGCCCCGCCGACCAGCCGCGCGCCCGCGCCACGGCGGCAAAGGGTGCCCAGTGGTCGGGAGCCAGCGAGTGGAGAGCCGCGACCGAGACGGCGGCCGTGGCGAGCGCGGTGAAGACTCCGCCGCCGCTCACCGGCGCTCCGCCGGGCACCGGATCTCGGCGCCCTGAGGCTCGCGGGGAGATTGGGCCATGCACCGCATCCCGGCTACTGTAACGGCTCGCCCTGGCCTCCGCAACCGGTCCAGAGGTCCGGCGAGGCTATCCAGGGCGTCGGCAAGCTTTCCAGGTGCCTGGCGAAGCTATCCAGGGCCTCGGCAAGCTTCCCGAGGGCCTGGCGAAGCTATCCGGGGCCTCGGCAAGCTTTCCGAGGGCTCGGCGAAGCTATCCGGGGCCTCGGCAAGCTATCCGAGAGCCCGGCGAAGCTATCCGGGGCCTCGGCAAGCTATCCGAGGGCCCGGCGAAGCTATCCGGGGCCTCGGCAAGCTTCCCGACTTGAGACGCAGCCGCGCTGCGGGTTTGCGCTAAGCTCTCCGTACCCGACATTACCTTGAAAACCTTGAAGGAGGTGACCCTTGCGGGGGACAGCAACCTGGCGGCCGTTGCTCGAAGGCGAGACCGCGGAGGCGGCGTGGGAGGCGATCGACGACGTGGCCGCGGCTCTCCGCCCGCCGCCGGCCGAGGAAGAGGACGTCAACCCGTCCTGGGGGGTCAGCCTTTCCAACGGAGTGGCTGGGCTGGCGCTCTTCTACTCCTATCTGGCCGAGGCCCGGCACGACGAGAGCGCTGCCGACACCGCCATGGACTACCTCGGCCAATCGCTCGACGCCCTGGCGAGCCTAGGCATGTTACCCGGTCTCTACAGCGGCTTTTCGGGGATGGCGTGGACCGTCGAGCATCTCCGGGGCTGGCTCTTCGAATCGGAGGAGGAGGAGGGCGACAGCCCCGTGCTCGACGCCCTCCTCACCCTGCTCGACCGGGAGGACTGGCCGGGGGAGTACGACCTGATCGGCGGCCTCGTCGGCTTCGGCGTCTATGCCCTGGAGGCCCTCCCCTCGGAAGCGGCCCGGCAGTGTCTCCTCCGGATCGTCGGGCACCTCGAGCGCCTGGCCGAGGAGCGTCCGGAGGGTGTCGCCTGGTTCACCCGGCCGGAGTGGCTGCCCCCGCACCACCAGGTGATGGCGCCCGCCGGCTACTACAACATGGGGGTGGCGCACGGCATCCCGGGAGTGATCGGTCTCCTCGCCGGGATCGACGCCGCCAACACCTCCGGCCTCGCCAATGCCGCCCATGCCGCCCATGTCGCCGGTGCCGCCCATGCCGCTAATGCCGCCGGTCCTGCCGGGATCGCCCCGGAGCGCACCCGCACCCTGCTCGACCGGGCGGTGGGGTGGGTCCTGGCCCAGCCCTGGGAAACCGGGCTCGGGCGCTGCTACCCGCAATTTCTTTTCGCCGGCGTCGAGCCGCACCCCTCGCGGGTGGCCTGGTGTTACGGCGACCCCGGGATCGCCGCCATCCTGCTCCTCGCCGCGCGCCAGCGCGGCCGGGAGGACTGGGCGCGGGAGGCCGTGGAGACCGCCCTCCGCACCTCCCGGCGACCGATCGAGACCGCGGGCGTCCGGGATGTCGGCCTCTGCCATGGGTCGGCCGGCCTCGCCCACCTCTTCAACCGGCTCTACCAGGCGACCGGGGAGGAGGATCTGGCGGCGACGGCGCGCTTCTGGTTCCGCCGCACCCTCGACATGCGAATTCCCGGCGAGGGGATCGCGGGCTTCACCGCCATGGAACCGGAGAGGAGAGGCCGGGTGGCGCGCCGTGGCTTCCTCACCGGCGCGGCGGGTACCGCCCTGGCGCTCCTCGGTGCCGTGTCGGCCGTCGAGCCCGCCTGGGACCGGCTGCTCCTCGCCGCGGTTCCGCCGCGGACTTAAAAGCCGAGTTGATCGAAACTTTTTCTCCCCGCCTCCGTAGTTTTCTGTAGACCGCCACCGGAAGGACCGGGCAGTTCCACGGTTCCAAGATTGCCTTTCTTAAAATAGGCTGTCGTGAATAAACTTATACTCGGCGCTGCGGACAGCCACGAAAAAATTTTCTCTCAAAATAGCCTAGACGCTCCTACAACTTGATCCGTACAACCCTCAAAGGTCATGAACAGCAGAGCAGCCAGGTTATGAACCGAGCAGCACGGCAGTCCAACAACTTTGTTGACTGCCTTTTTTCTAGGGGGCCGCGATGAAAAAGCGTTCCGTTGACAAGAAACTGCTGTTGTCGAGAGAGACCGTCCGTAACCTGATCACGACCGACCTGAACTTCGTCGCCGGTGGCCTCTGCACTCAGAGATATTCGCGGGGTGTCGATACCGCCTGCGACTGCTCCGGCAGCGCCACCGCCAGCGGTACCTGCACCGCCTGCTCGACCATTCAGTACTAGACCCACGGCGTCGGCTTTATTTGACCGGTAACCAAAGCAGTCCGGCAGTCCAACAAATTCATGGACTGCCTTCCTGAAAGGAACCTTCATGAAAAAGCGTTCGATCGACAAGAAACTGCAGATCTCCAGAGAGACCGTCCGTAACCTGATCACGTCCGATCTCAGCTTCGTGGCCGGCGGTCTCTGTACGCAGGGACCCTCCCGGGGTATCGAGACCGCCTGCGACTGCTCCGGCAGCGCCACCGCCAGCGGTACCTGCGGCGCCTGCTCGACCATTCAGTACTAGGACGAGAGAACAGGGCGTCGAGCTCGGTAATCGGCTCGACGCCCTGGTATCCTTCGGACATGGATGCCAAGGAGGTCCTGTTCGCGTACGTCGAAGACTACTTCGACGCGATGGCCGCTCTGTCCTATAGCGACCTCCAAAGCCGGCAGCATGGCTTTCATTCGAGCCTCGCCTTCGGCGCTGCGGGGATCGCCTACGCCTGCTGGTACGCGGGGTCGATGCTCGACGACGGCGAGCTCCTGGACGAGGCGGAGCGCTGGGTAGCGATGACGGCGGGCCGCGAGCGCGACCGGCTGTCCTTCCTGGTGCCCCTGTCGGAGCTCCAGGAGAGACCTGCCAGCCATTATCTCTACGGCGAGGCGGGTCTCGTCTTCGTACGGGTGCTGGTCGCCCACGCCCGCCACGACGCGCCGGCTCGCGAGGCCGCTCTCACCCGATTCCTCGAGCTCGCCCGCCAGTCGAAGGACGAACCCCCGGAGCTCTACAACGGGACGACCGGTTGCCTCATCGCCACGGCCATCCTCTACCGGTACGCGGGCGATGCCCGGCTGCGGCAGCTGGGCGACGAGCTCACCTCCGACCTGCTCGGCCGGGCGGCTCCCGAAGCCGACGGGATGGTCCTCTGGCCCGAGCTCACCGGACTCGGCCTCTCGCACGGCAGCTCCGGCCCCTACCTGGCTCTCCTTCTCCACTCGATCGCCGCCGGCTCTCCCCTGCCGGCATGGTTCGCCCCCTCGCTCACGAACCTGCTCGACCTCGCCGTCCGCGATCCGTCGCGGCTCTGCCCGAGCGACCTCTACCACCCGATGCTCTGCAACGGCTTCACCGGCCTCGCCTTCCTGGGTGCCCGGGCGTACCAGACGCTCGGCGGCGAGGCGCTCCGTGAGGCCGCCCTGGGCGCCGGCCGCCTGGCGCTCGCGAGGACCCCCGAAGAGGCCGACCTCTGCTGCGGCCGAGCCGGGGCCGCCTTCACCGCTCTCGCCCTCGCGCGGACGGACCCCGAAGGACCCTGGAAGCGGATGGCCACCGACCTCGCGCTCTCGACCCTCCTCCGCGAGCGCGAGGAGTGGCCGAACGCCGGCCTTTTCGGCGGCGAGGCCGCCCTCCCCTGCCTCGCCCTCAGCCTCACCGAGGGGCTCGCCGCCGGACCGCCGGGCCTGGACCTCGTCGACCTACCAGCGCCGGCCCTGCTGCGCCTCAAGCCGCAGTCCTCGTAATCAACACCAACGACGGATGCCTCGCCTCCCGCCCACCGCGGCCCAGAAAAATCCTGTAAGTCCCGCTGAGGTCGACTCCTAGCAGGCGGCGGGACTCTACGCCGGCACCCTGCGTTCGGCTTCTCTACGATCCTGGAGAGACCTGGCTGCGGACGATGTACATCTTGGCGAATTCGCTGAACAGAAACTCTGAGCAGATGTGGTTGTCGTTGGTCGCCGAGAACAGGTAACGAGTGCCGTTCGAAGAGTTCCAGCGGAAGGGGAAGGTGCGGGCGGTGAGATAGCCGCTGGGCAGGAAACGGCTCAAGCTGCCGACGAAGCCCGCGGAGCCCAGGCTGGTCGAGGTGACCGGCCACCAGAAGAAGGCGGAGCCGACGTGGTTGGCCGCCGTATTGAGGTCGAAGGCGACCTTCGACGTGCCGAAGGGAACACATTGGATCTCGGACTTGCAGCCTCCCGAGCAGGTCGGCGATCCACCGCAGGTCACCACCGAATCGACCGTGTAGCCGCTCCGGCAGTTGACGACCGAGGAGCTCTCGTCGCTCGCGTCGTCGTTGTAAGTGGCGGGGTAGTCCCCCCAGAGCTGGTAGCCGCCCGAGGCCGCGTCGTAGAGGAGCGACTTGGCATTGGCGCTCGGGATGAGAGGGTAGAGCTGGGAGGTGCTGGTGATCTGATTCCCGGAGATCGCCGTGTAGGTGAAGCTCGGGCTGATGGCGGTCAAGAGCTTGACCTGGGGCGGTCCGGAATCGAAAGCCACCTGCATCCCGGTCGTCGTGATCGAGCCGGCGACGTACTTGAGGTAACCCCACCAGGCTGCATTGTCGACCGTCGGGCTGGTGGAGAGCATCACCGGATTGACGATGCCGATGCCCAGGCGCGGATCGATCGAGAGGAACGGGCTGTAGACCGGCTTCCAGCGGACGGTGGTGATGCCCTCGGTCGGCTTGGGGTCGGCGCAAGTCTTGTTACGGTTGAAGGGGTCGAAGGTACAGGACGGCTGGCTGTCGACCTCCCAGGTCCAGTTGACGCCGTCCGTCGTAGAGGCGTGCCAGATCTCGTTGAAGTGGGTCTGATCCGACTCGTCGGCCAGCAGGTGATAGCCGGCGACGCCGCCGATCTTCGCCGGGAAGATCTGCCCCGGCCCGAACGAGGCGTACGCCGTGGCGTCGGTGGTCGAGGGGAGGCAGGGGCTGATGCGGCCGATGAAGGAGAAGGCGCCGGGGGTGCCGCCGGCGTCGATCGGCGCCCGGTAGGCCTGGATGAGGTCGCCCTGGCGCGGCCCGTTGCTATCGCCCGTCGTGCAGACCGGATCGATGGTCTGGACATAGAGATAGAGATAGCTGCCGATCTGGATCCCGGTGGGGTTGTACGCGGTACCGGGGTCGACCACAGTGGAGATCACCCCCGATTCGACCTCCGATCGGGTGGCGAGGGCCGGAAAGGACAGCGAGACGAGCAGGACGAGGCTGGTGGCTAGAGTCTTCATGGTGGTCTCCTTCGGAAGCAGGCTAAAATCCCCGTCCACCCCGGCGCGGTCTGTCTTCAAATTTTTATTATATACCGTTCACAGGCGTGGAGCTCGCGCGTCGTGTTCAGGCGCTTCCGTGGAGGGGTTCCATCTCTTTCAATCGGTTCAATCGGAACGAACTGCCTAACTTCAGCGCCCGCCCTCACCAGAGGTCTTCGAGAGGAGAAATGACCAGGAAAGCGCCTGGCATCCAGCGATTTCCAACTGTCAGAGCGCGCGTCGCTCCGGGGGAGTCGGGCGGAGCTTAGGTCAGCAGCTTTTTGAGGTCGTCGAAGTCGACCGGCTTCGTCAGGTGGTGGTCGAACCCCGCTTCCTTGGAACGGCGACGGTCTTCTTCTTGACCCCAGCCGGTGAGGGCGATCAGCACCCGGTGGGGACCGCCCGCCTGTTCTCGGATCCGGCGCGCCGCCTCGTAGCCGTTCAGCTTCGGTAGACCGATGTCGAGGAGGACCACTTCCGGCTGGAACGCGGCCGCCGCTTCCACCGCTTCCTGGCCGTCGTACGCCGTGTGGACCTCGTTGCCCAGCATGCTGAGGAGCAGGGTCAGGCTGTCGGCAGAATCCCGGTTGTCATCCACGACCAGGATGCGGCGCTTCACGGACGCAACGCCCGCCTCCTCAGCCGCCCCTCCTCGCGGGCCTTCGCCCGCGACCGCTACGGCGACCGGGAGCCGCACGACGAACTCACTGCCTTGGCCCAGGCCTTCACTGTGGGCCTCGACCGAGCCGCCGTGCATCTCGACCAGCCGTTTCACCAGGGTCAGGCCGATGCCGAGCCCGCCCTTCGAGCGCTCCAGGGAACGGTCCACCTGCGTGAACAGATCGAAGATGCGGGGCAGCATCTCTCGCGGAATGCCGATCCCCGTATCCCTGACCCGGATCCGCACCCAATGGCTCTCGCGCTCGGCGGTCACCCAGATCCGGCCCGGCCCGGCCATGAACTTGGCGGCGTTGTTGATGAGGTTCAAGAGCACCTGCGACAGCCGGGTCAGGTCGGCCTCGAGCGGGATCGGCTCTGGCGGAAGGGTCACGGTGAGCTCATGGCCCAGCTTGTCGATCAGCGGTCGGCTGGCCTCGACGGCGCTGTCGACGATCGCCAGCAGCTCAACGCGTTCCTGACGGAGCTCGATCCTGCCGCGGGTGATGCGCGACACGTCGAGCAGATCGTCGACCAGCCGGGTCATCTGGTGGACCTGCCTATCGATCACCTCGACGGCCCACTGCAATTCCGGGATGGGTGGACCTTGGGTACGAAAGATCTGCACGCCATGACGGATCGGGGCTAAAGGATTGCGGAGCTCATGGGCCAGCATCGCCAGGAACTCGTCCTTGCGCTGGTCGGACTCCTTGAGCGCCCCGAGGAGGGTCGCGTTCTCGACCGCGATGGCGGCACGGCGGGCGAGGTCTTCCGCCGCCACCAGGTGGGTGGCGCCGTACACCCGACCCGATTCCGCCGTGGCGAACGTCAGGGCGCCGTAGGTCGTCGTCCCCGGAGCGGAGCGGCACGCAAATAAAGGATTTCAAGCCCAGCTCGCGAAGGATCCGCAGATGCTCCTCTTCCTTGGCCAACTCCACCAGAAGCGCGTCGGGGATGGTGGCCACCCACTCCGTCTCGCCAGTCTGGAGCACCCTCATGACGCCGTGCCGGTTGGCAGCCTGGGGCGGATACCGGCGGAACAGCTCCTCTGCCAGTTTTACCCGGGCGGGGTCGGCGTGGGTGACCGCCAGCCGGCGCGCCGAGCCGTCGGCCTCCCACATGTCGACCGCGCACCAGTCGGCAAAGCTGGGCACCGCCAGGCTGGTGACCCGTTGGAGGGTGCTCTGGTAGTCGGTCAATTCCGCCAGGGTCGTGCTGGCGTCGGCCAGGAAGCGTGAGGTCTGTTCGGCCTGCTTGGTCTCGTCGATGTCGGTATAGGTGCCGAACCAGCGAACGATGCGCCCCAACTCGTCTCGCACGGGATACGCCTGGCCCAGGAACCAGCGATAGCCGCCCGTCCGCCGGTCCTTGAAACGGTATTCGGTCCGGTAGAGAGCCCCCGCGCGGATGAAGCCGTAGTAGGCCTCGACGCAGGCCGTAACATCGTCGGGATGGAGGATCGGTTTCCAGCTTAAGTCGCCGTACTCATCACGGGGAAAACCCGTGAACTCATACCACCGCTCGTTGTAGTAGTCGAGGAAGCCGTCCGGTCGCGCCGTCCAGACGAGCTGCGGCAGGGCATCGGCAAGCTGCCGGAACTGCGCCTCGCTCTGCCGCAACCGATCCTCGTCCTTACGCTTTTCGCTGACGTCCCGGAAGATCAGAACGACGCCGAGGATCGTTCCCTGCTCGTCCTTGATCGGTGCCGCGCTGTCGTCGATCGCCCGCTCTGTCCGGTCCTTGGCGATGAGGATCGTGTGATTCGCCAGACCGACGATCTCGCCCTCCCGCAGCGACCGCAAGGCCGGGTTCTCGACCGTCTGGCGGCTGTCTTCGCTGACGATCTGGAACACCCGTTCGAGCGGCTCTCCCCGGGCGTCCCGCTCCGCCCAGCCGGTCAGGAGCTCGGCGACCGGATTCAACGAGGTGACGTACCCTTCGGTGTCGGTGGTGATCACGGCGTCGCCAATGCTCGCGAGCGTGACCCGCAACCACTCCGATTGCTTTTGCAAGGCCTGTTCGGCGGCGCGCATGACCGCCAGGGAGTGCGCCAGCTCTTCGGTCTTCCGCTCCAACGCTTCTTTCGCCTCGAGGAGCGCCTCTTCGGCGCGCTGTCGCGCGGCGAGAATGCTCTTGGCGTTCTGTAAAGCGACGGAGTGCAGCAGCTGTTCCTCGTCGTCGCCTTCCTCCATCAGCCCCCTCCCAGGATGTCCGCCGCGAGAGCCGTGCCGAGCACGCGGGCCCGAATCTTCGCGAACGCCGTGTCACGGCTGGTCGTCGTGTCGTCGCAGAAAGGCGAGAAGCCGCAGTCGTCGGTCGTCCCCAACTGCTCGACCGGAATGTATCGCGCCGCTTCGAGGACGCGGTCTCTAACTTCCTCCGGCGTCTCGACCCGCGGATCGATCGGCGCCACGACGCCGACGAAAATGCGTTGATCCGGTTTCATCTGCTCCCGGATGATCTTCAAGGTCCGGACCCGATCCTTTTCGCCCGCGAGCGCGATGTAGAAGTTCCCGACCCGCAGCTCGAAGAGACTGGGCAAAAGCTCGGCGTAATCGACATCCGCGCTGTGGGTCGAATCGCGATCGCTGCCGGGACAGGTATGCACCCCGATGCGCTGGCGTTCCTCGGCGGAGAACCTCGACAGCGCGAGATTGTTCAGATCGATGAAGCTGTGGAGGAGATGGCCGGTGGGATCGATCTTGACCGCCAGCCGGCCTTCCGTGAAGTCGATCTGAACCTTGTGCGCGCCCTTTTGGAGACAGCTCCGGATCTCGGTCTCGTGCTCGTGGAGCAGGTCCTCGATGAACGCCTCTCTGGAGTAGCCGGGAATCTCCTCGGCCGGATACATCAGGCTCAACGCCGAAGGTGAGATGACCGCCTGCTTGACCGGCACATGGGCATAGCGCAGGGCCACGTCAAGATAGGCGTCCGCATGCCGCTGGTAGCGGAAGGGGCCGCCCGTCAGCCGCGGCATCCGGCGGATGTGACCGGCCGAGAACGGGATCTTGAACCCGTCCGGGGCCGTGTTGGCGAGGCCGTGCACAGAGTAGGTCCAGAAGTTGTGGTACTTCCGCTGTTCACCATCGGTGATCACCGGCGAGCCGGTGGCCTCGAAGCATCGGATGGTGTCCTGGATCGCCTCCTCGTAGAACGGGTCCAGGGCCGGATCCGCGCCGTCTCGTGACGCGAGCGCCTCGATCAGCTTCAAGGGTCTGGGGATGCTGCCGATGGGCTCGGTGGGAATCGTCATAGGGGCTACCGCGTCCTCTCTTCTTCTCTCCAGGTCTGGAGAGAAGCGCCTATTCTATCCGACGCCGGCCGACGCCGGGCCGCGGGTCGGCCGAGGACTTCCCCGCGCGCGCCGAGGTACGCGAGGTCCTCGGTCACCGGTTGCCGGTGGCGACGCCGCCACTCTGCTCGCTGCGGTCCATTAGACGTTCAGTCGCCGTGCAGGGCCGCGAGGAGATCGGCCGCGGAGACGACCGTCGCCTGGCGGGGGAACACCTTATCCACCAGGCAGCGGTGCACGTCGGGGTCGCGATCCGCGCAGCAGTCCTCGACCACAAAAATCCGGTAGTCCGCGTCGGCGGCATGGCGAACGGTGGAGAGGACGACTCCGCTGGTGGCGATGCCGAGGAGGATCAGGGTGTCGACCTCTTTGGCGCCCAGGATCATCGCAAGGTCGGTGCCGGTAAAGGCGCCCGTCCGGTGCTTCACGATCACGACTTCGTCCGGCTGCGGCGCGACCGCCGGGTGGATCTCCGATCCCGGATCGCCGGGAAGAAATCTACCCTTCGGCTCAAAGGCGCTGAACGCGGCGTTTTTCGGGCTGATCTCCGGGTACCCGGCGCGGAAGCCCACCTTGACATGGATCACCGGCACCTTCGCCTGGCGTGCCCCGGCGAGGATCTCCGCCGCCCGCGCCAGGAACGGGTCCGGTTCGCTCACGTATCCGGCGACGATGGCCACCATGTAGTCCATGATGAGGACGGCTGAGCGCTTACGATCGATGGAGAGTTTCTCGGGCATGGTGCCCTCCTTTTCTTTGTGGGCATTGGACCTGTGCGACTCTGGAGAGCGAAACGGGCGTCAACCGCCTTCCCCCTCTCGACAGCGCCCATGCTACCCTACGCCATGAGCGATCTCGATTTCTCCGCCAACGTCGAACGATTTACGGGATTTGGCAAGCAGTATGATCGTGTGCGACCCTCCCCGCCGGCGGCGTTGGCCGGCCTCCTGCTTGGAATGGCACGCTGCACCCACCCCGCGCTCGTGGTGGATCTCGGCAGCGGCACCGGTCTTTCCACCCGCTACTGGTCGCCCTATGCGCAAACCGTCCTCGGCATCGAGCCCACCGATTCCATGCGCGAGCAGGCGGAGAAGATCGGGGGCGATGCGGTCGCCTATCGCAAGGGTTTTTCTCATGCCACGGGCCTTGCCGACCGCTGCGCCGATCTCGTGATCTGCGGTCAAGCCTTGCATTGGATGGAGCCCGGCTCCACCTTTGCCGAGAGTGCCCGGATTTTGAGAGACGGCGGTGTGTTCGCCGCCTATGATTACGATTGGCCGCCTGCAACCTCGTTCTGGGAAGTCGATCAGGCGTACACCCAATGCATGACGCGGGTGCGTCGCCTCGAACGAGAGCACGGCATCACCGAGAGTCTCAAGCAGTGGGACAAGTCCGGCCATCTCACCCGGATGGAGGCGAGCGGCTCTTTTCGCTATGTGAGAGAGTGTCTCCTCCACCACGAAGAGGAGGGCTACGCGGAGCGTATCGTGGGAGTTCTTCTCAGCCAAGGCTCGGTACAATCCCTGCTCAAGCTGGGTGTAGCCGAGGACGACTTGCTGATCCCTCACCTGCGCGACGCGGCAGAGCGCGCCTTTGGTCTCTCGTCCTCACGATGGCTCTGGAGCGCTCGGATCCGAGTGGGCATCCGCTAGAAAGCCGCGCGCTGGCTCACGCCAGGCGCCAGCCACTGAAGCCATCAGCCTCGGCTCACGACAAGAGTCACCGCGACCCCGAGAGCAGGAACCCGGGCAAGGCGAGCATCCGCGGTCACCAACAGGGCTCCCAGCTCGCGGGCCAGAGTGACATAGAGGGCATCCCGCAATGCCAGGTTGTGCCGGAGTCTCCAAGCGGCAGCGAGAAGAGGCTCTAGGGTGTAGCGGACGAAAGGAGCGCGGGCCAGCTCGTGGAGGAGCGGTTCCACCAACCCGTCCGCCAGCTCCCCGGCGCGCACGAGACGGCCGAGCGCCGAGAGCACCTCGGCATCGAAGTGAGCCGGGACCGCGACTCGGACTCCCCGTAAAGCCGCTTCCGCTCGCTCCCCGGCCGGGGTCCGCAGCAGCAGCTCGACGGCGGCGGAGGCGTCAAGAACGATCGAGGGCATCGACCAGTGCGGCTTCTTCAGCCTCGCGAACCTGGTGAACGGCCTCGACCGCCGGGGTAGAGAGCGAAACCGGCGTCAATCGGTGGAGGCCATCGAGCCACTCGTCCAAGGTCGGCTGCTGACAATGCTCCCGCAAGACCTCGAGAGCATATTGACGCAGGCTCAAGCCGCGCGCCGCCGCCCGTTGGCGCAGAGTCTGATGAAGCTCGTCAGGCAGATCGCGGATTTGCAGGTGAACGGCCATGAGGGAAAGGGTAGCAGCGCGGGTCACTACATGCAAGATGCATGAAGGCGGCGAAGGCGGTGGGTGAAGAGGTTCCCACCGTCGAGTGTCTTCCCGCCCTCTCGCGTCACCGCGATCACCTGGCACCCGCCGAGAGCAGCCCCTGCCGCCAAGCAGAACAAGCTCGCCCACAAGGTCGAGGCGGAGGCGACGGGCCAAGTCTGCCTGAAGTTGTCCCAGGACATTGCGCTCGAGATGAGGCTGCGCATCCCAGGGATGTATGCTCGCTAGAGCGAGGAGTCTATGATTCGGGTACCCAGAGGCTTGCCGCTACCGAGATTCGAGAATTGCTTCCTCGCGGGAAGGAGTCAGCGTCGACCTTCTGAAATGAAACGGGCCTCCTCGCCACTGGTCAATGGGGTCAGTCACCAGGCTCGTGAGGCGGCCGGGCGCCGCCTTAGCAACCTCCAAAAGACTGAGGAAGGGCGATCGTCGCCGTCATAGCTCGTGAAGCGCCTGGCACCCACCCTGATTAACTCCTGTCTCCGGCGTCTGCGAAAACGGTGAACCCATTTACTTGTCTGAAGTCCAAGATTGCGGGGAAAAAATGAAAAGAGCTGCCCTCCTCCTCTTCTTACCTCTCTTCGCCCTCTCGCCCGTGCGGGCGGCCTGGATTCCAGGCGAGAACCTTCTGACTCCCGTACCTCCCTCCAAGGATTGGGAGGTTTCGGAGAAAAAGGAGGGAGCCTTTCGCTCCAGGCTATGGCAGAAGAAAGGGGAGGGGATCAAGGACAGCTACATCGTCTCGACCATCAGCGGGTTCAACAAGAAATTACCTGAATCCGAGACGAACAGGACAACCCCGGCAAAAAGAATTGCGAGACCTTTGATTCCGAGGTTTTGGACGACTCGGAGACCAACGGCTATTCGCGGCTGATGTGGCGCACCCGGTGCGGAGGTAAGAGCGGATTCACCGCCTCTATCCTTCAGGTTGCGATCCAGGGGCACGACAGCTTCTACCATGTCCAGAAGATCTGGCGCGGTGAGGTGCCCGAGAAAGAGATGGCTTTCTGGCGCGAGCAACTCTCCTCGACTTCCGTCTGCGACACGCGGGGGCCGAAGAATCCCTGTCCGGAGGGATTCCACCGAGTTCAGTAGTTCCGGCCGTCTACGTCGACTTTACCCCTGCACCAGACCGGACGCGATTGCAAGCTTGCAGACGCCATTGCCCCGCACAAGCGATTGCAAGCTTGCAGGCGCCCCTGCACGCCGTCGATCGCTCCTCGCCTCGGAGCTACGGGCAGGTCGCCGGCAGAGCTTTACCTGTTCTTTCCGGAGCGCTACCGGCTCTTTCCGAGACTCTACCTGCTCTTCCGAGGCACTACCTGCTCCTTCCGAGGCGCTACCCGCGCATTGCCGGAGTCTAGCGGCCTGGAGTGCGGTCCTGTGGCCTTGAGTAGGCGCCTCTCCCATGGACAGCGCCTTGCATGCTTTCTTGCGTGGCCGTGAGCAGACCGCACGGTCCTCAAAGGAGGGTTCGAGCATGCCGACACGTGAGATTCCGCGCCAGGAGTGGAAGGAATTCCTCGAAGGGTACAGCCGCGAGCATCCGGAGGCGCTCGCCACCGTCGAGGTCCTCGGGGTCGAGTTGGGGGACCAGACGGAGGCGCGTGAGCTCCCCCTGGTGGGGCTGTCGCTCGAGGAAAAAGGGAGCGAGGCGGGGAGCCTCGAGATCCTGTTGGGGAAGCGCCCTGACGCGCACCTGACCCACAGCGTCGCCGCCCCCGAGCACCTCTTCGTGCGTAGGGGGGAGGGCGGAGAGGAAGACCTGGAGATCGAGGCGGCAGACGGGACGAGGACCCTGCTCCGCATCCGTGCCGCCAGCCTGTCCGGCAGCCAGGCCGGGCCGGGCGGGCGCTAGGGGACTAGACCGCCGCCGGCCGCCGGGCTCCGCCCGGCTCCGGCGAGAGCGGCGAGCCGCTCCACCCACCCCGCCATCCCCGCTCCCGTCCGCGCCGAGGTCTCGACGATCTCGATTCGCGGACAGATCTCCCGGATGTTCCGGTGGGCCTCCTCGCGGTCGAAGCCCACGGCTTCGGCCAAGTCCATCTTGGTGATCACCGCCAGGTCGGCGGCGTTGAAGATAGTCGGGTACTTGAGCGGCTTGTCCTCGCCTTCGGTCACCGAGAGGAGCACCACTCGCAGGTTCTCCCCCAGGTCATAGCTCGCCGGGCAGACGAGGTTGCCGACGTTCTCGATGAAGAGGAAGTCGAGAGCGGAAAGGTCCCAGCCGTCGAGCGCCTTGCCCACCATCTCGGCTTCCAGATGGCAGACGGTACCGGTGACGATCTGGCGGACGGGGGCTCCGGAGCGGCCGAGGCGCTGGGCGTCGTTGTCGGTGGCGAGGTCCCCGACCAGGGCGGCGACTCGGGTGTGGGGATGGAGGGCGGCTAAGGTCGCTTCTAAGAAGGCGGTCTTCCCGGTGCCGGGGCTGGAGACCAGGCTGACGACGAACACCCCTGCTTCTTCGAAGCGCTGGCGGAGGTCGCGGGCCAGGAGGTCGTTCTTCTTCAAGAGGCCCTGGCGGACCTCAACGATACGCGGCTGCATCTTCGGCGACCTCCGCTTCGTCCGTCACTTCCATGGAGACCAGTTCGAGCTCGCGGCCGCGCACCACATCGGGCGTCTCGGTGCCGCAGACCGGACAGCGGAAGCTCTGGAGGCCCGGGAGCTCGCGCTCGACTCGGCAGGCGGGACAGAAGACGACCACCGGAACCTCTTCGATGTCGAGCCGCGCTCCGGCGATTGTGGTGCCCTCGGCGGCGAGCTCGAAGGAGAACTCGAGCGCCTCCCGGACGACTCCGGAGAGCGCGCCGAGGCGCAAATGGAGCGCTTCCACCCGGATATTACCCAGACGCTCGGCCTCCTCGCACGCCGCGTCGATGAGGCTCATCGCAATCGAAAGCTCGTGCATGGGAAGAGGATACACCCCGAATCGACAATGGTATCTAGAGAAAAATCGACAAACGCATATGGAGGAAATACACCCTTGACACGGCGCGGAGCCTGAACTACGGTGGGATTTCACGAGAGGAGGTTTTAAGCCTCTCGCCACCTCGAAAAGGGGCTAGCGCCAGAGCGATGTACTGGGCGGCGAATCCTGTACTTCCATTTGACCCGCGGCGATTTCCGCGGGCCCTCCACGAAGAATCACCGAGAGCACAACCCGAAGGTCGACGAGCAGCACGCGGCGAGAGCCGTGGCGCGGAGCATCCTCCAGCGTGCGGACGTCTCCGTAGGAGTCGCGAGATAGATCAGCTTGAAAGGGGGTAGCGCATGGCGTCGACGGCGAACCCGAAGGCCGCAGCGAAACCGGCGGAGGAACCGGTCGTCCACATCCTCTGGATCAACGCGGGCCTCTCCTGTGATGGCGATTCGGTCGCCCTGACGGCGGCGACCCAGCCGAGCATCGAGGAGATCGCCATGGGGGCGCTCCCCGGGCTCCCCAAGGTCGCGGTGCACTGGCCTCTGATCGACTTCGAATGCGGTCCGGTGGGCGGGGCCGACAACTTCATCGAGTGGTTCCACAAGGCGGACCGGGGCGAGCTCGAACCGTTCGTGCTCGTAATCGAGGGGTCGATCCCCAACGAGTCGATCAAGAAGGAAGGCTACTGGTCGGGCTTCGGCAACAACCCGGCGACCGGCCAGCCGATGACGACCTCCGAGTGGCTCGACCGCCTGGCGCCCAAGGCTTTAGTCGTCCTCGCGGTCGGCACCTGCGCGACTTACGGCGGCATCCATGCCATGGCCGGCAACCCGACCGGCGCCATGGGGGTCCCCGACTACCTGGGCTGGAACTGGAAGTCGAAGGCCGGCATCCCCATCGTCTGCGTCCCCGGCTGCCCGATCCAGCCCGACAACCTTTCAGAGACCATCCTCTACCTCCTCTACCAGGCGACCGGCCAGGCGCCGATGATCCCGCTCGACGAGTGCCTGCGCCCCACCTGGCTCTTCGGCCGTACGGTGCACGAGGGGTGCGACCGCGCCGGCTACTACGAGCAGGGCGACTTCGCTCACGAGTACGGCTCGCCCAAATGCATCGTCAAGCTCGGCTGCTGGGGGCCGGTCGTCAAGTGCAACGTACCCAAGCGCGGCTGGATCAACGGTGTCGGCGGTTGCCCGAACGTCGGCGGGATCTGTATCGGCTGCACGATGCCGGGCTTTCCCGACAAGTTCATGCCGTTCATGGACGAGCCGCCGGGAGCCACGATATCGACCAAGGCCTCCGGGCTCTACGGCGGGGTCATCCGGGCGCTCCGGGGGATCACCGCGAAGACCCTCGACAAGGAGCCCAAGTGGCGCCACCGCGGCAAGGACCTGACGACGGGATACGACAAGATCTGGTGAACCGGAAGGAGCAGGCCATGAAAAAGGATCCACGCGACAGCGTCACCAAAGAGGAGCCGGGCGATCCCAAGAACGTCGGCCGGAGCGGACAGCGGGCAGGCCAGGACGTCCTCACCAAGGACGGCAAGGAGCCGGGGCGCTACGAGGTCGAGGAGAAGGGGTCGACCGGCCGCCCCGCCGGCAAATCGACGCTCCGGGACGTGACCGGCGTCGATCCCAAGAAAACCAAGACTTAAACCTACGAAAGGGGAGCCGGCGATGGCGACCACGGTCGAGACAGCGAGAGCGCAAACCGGAACGAAGTCCAACCTGGTCGAGATGCACTGGGACCCGATCACCCGCATCGTCGGCAGCCTCGGTATTTATACCAAGATCGATTTCGACCAGAAGCGGGTCGCCGAGTGCCACAGCACCTCCTCGATCTTCCGCGGCTACAGCATCTTCATGAAGGGCAAGGATCCGCGGGACGCGCACTTCATCACCAGCCGGATCTGCGGCATCTGCGGCGACAACCACTGCACCTGCTCGGTCTACGCCCAGAACATGGCCTACGGGGTGAAACCGCCGCATATCGCCGAGTGGATGATCAACCTGGGCGAGGCCGCCGAGTACATGTTCGACCACAACATCTTCCAGGAGAACTTAGTCGGGGTCGACTTCTGCGAGAAGATGGTCCGCGAGACGAACCCCGGGGTATGGGACAAGGCCGAGCACACCGAGGCCCCGCACGCTTCCGCCCACGGCTACCGGACGATCGGCGACATCATGAAGTCGCTCAATCCGTTCGAGGGCGAGTTCTACCGCGAGGCGCTGCAGATGAGCCGGATGACGCGGGAGATGTTCTGCCTCATGGAAGGCCGGCACGTCCACCCGTCGACCCTCTATCCCGGTGGGGTCGGCACGGTAGCGACGATCCAGGTCTTCACCGACTACCTCTCCCGCCTCATGCGCTATGTCGAGTTCATGAAGCGGGTCGTGCCGATGCACGACGACCTCTTCGACTTTTTCTACGAGGCGCTCCCGGGCTACGAGGCGGTGGGGCGGCGGCGCATCCTCCTCGGCTGCTGGGGGAGCTTCCAGGACCCCGAGGTCTGCAACTTCGAGTACAAGGACATGACGGACTGGGGCAGGAAGATGTTCGTCACCCCCGGCATCGTCGTCGACGGCAAGCTCGTGACGACCGACCTCGTGAAGATCAATCTCGGCATCCGCATCCTCCTCGGCAGCTCCTACTACGAGGACTGGCAGGGACAGGAGATCTTCGTCAAGAACGACCCGCTGGGCAATCCGGTGGACGAGCGCCATCCGTGGAACCAGCACACCCTCCCCAAGCCGCAGAAGCGCGATTTCAATGGTAACTACAGCTGGGTGATGTCGCCGCGCTGGTATGACGGCAAAGATCATCTCGCGCTCGACACCGGCGGCGGCCCGCTGGCGCGCCTCTGGGCCACGGCGCTCGCCGGCCTGGTCGACATCGGCTACGTCAAGGCGACCGGTTCGAGCGTCGTCTTCAACCTGCCGAAGACGGCGACCAAGGGACCGGTCACCTTCGAGTGGAAGGTGCCGCAGTGGAGCAACACGATCGAGCGCAACCGCGCGCGCACCTACTTCCAGGCCTACGCCGCCGCCGCGGCTCTCCACTTCATGGACCAGGCGCTCAAAGAGGTGCGGGCGGGCCACACCAAGACCTGGGAGACCTTCAAGGTGCCCAAGGACGGGATCGGCTGCGGCTTCACCGAAGCGGTGCGCGGGGTGCTGTCGCACCACATGGTGATAAGGGACGGCAAGATCGCCAACTACCACCCCTACCCGCCGACCCCCTGGAACGCCAACCCGCGGGACGTCTACGGGACGCCGGGGCCCTACGAGGATGCCGTCCAGGGGCTGCCGATCTTCGAGGAGAACCGAGGCGACAAGTTCAAGGGCATCGACGTCATGCGGACGGTGCGGAGCTTCGACCCCTGCCTCCCCTGCGGGGTGCACATGACCCTCCCCAATGGCAGGGTCGTCGAGCACCGGCATTCGCCGGCCTCGCTCAACCTGCTGGAACCGGGTAAGTAGAGGATGGCGCCAGAAAAAGGCAGGGAGAACGAATTACGGGCGGCGGGCGACCGCATCGAGGTCCTGATGGGGGAGCTCGCCGCCGCCAGCCCGGCCGTTCAGGCCAGGTCCGAGGAGCTGGTCCGGCTGCTCATGCAGCTCTACGGGGCCGGCCTCGACCGCATCCTCTCGATCGTCGACGAGACGGGGGGTGCGGCGGGCGGGCCGGTCTTCGCCCGCCTGGCGGCCGACGATCTGGTCTCGACCCTCCTCGTGCTCCACGACCTCCACCCGCTCGACCTGCCGTTCCGGGTCGAGCGGGCGTTGGACCACGTCCGTCCCTACCTCGAATCGCATGGCGGCAACGTCAAGCTCTTGGGCGTCGAGGACGGCGTGGTGCGGCTGCGCTTGGAAGGGAGCTGCAAGAGCTGTCCGTCCTCGACGATCACGATGAAGCTCGCGGTCGAAAAGGCGATCGAGGAGGCCGCCCCGGAGATCACCCGGATCGAAGTCGAAGGGGTGGAGGCCGCTCCTCCCGAGCTGGTGCAGATAGGGAGAGACTGCGAGTTCGGCAAGGAGAGCGTACCGAGGGGGACCGCGTGACCGGGTAATCCCGGAAGCGACAACGATCCCGCCGCGGTCATCGGCAAGCTGAAAGGCCTGCTCCAATCCCGCCCCCGTCCAGCGCGCCTTGCCGCGACGGAAGAGGAACGCTGCGAGCTCTGCGGCGTGCCCATCCCGCCCGAGCACCGTCACCTGGTCAACCTGGAGACCCGGAGCCTGCTCTGCGCCTGCCGGCCCTGCGGCCTGCTCTTCACCCACTCCGGAGCGGCGGGCGGCAAGTTCAAGGCGGTGCCCGAGCGCTACCTCCTGGCCCGCGGGCTCGTGCTCAGCGAGGCGCAGTGGGAGAACCTGCAGATCCCGGTCAACATCGCCTTCTTCTTTTACAACAGCACCCTCAAGGCCACCGCGGCCTTCTACCCCAGCCCGGCCGGCGCCACCGAGTCGCTCCTGCCGCTCGCCACCTGGGAGGAGCTGGCACGGACGAACCCCATTCTCTCCGGGCTCGAACCGGACGTCGAGGCGCTCCTCGTCAAGCGCTCCAAAGGGGACGAGGGTAGCTTTGAATGCCGCTTTGAGTGTTATGTCGTGCCGATCGACGCCTGTTACGAGCTGGTGGGCCGCATCCGCAAGCGCTGGAAGGGGTTCGAAGGGGGCGAAGAGGCTTGGAATGAGATCGACGCCTTCTTCGCCGGGGTGCGGGAGAAGAGCGGCCTGGCAGCCGGAGCAGCCGGGGCGGATCGATGGCCGATCTGAGCTTCGAGATCGTCGGCGCCCGCGCCGAACCCTACGCGGCGGTGCCGACCCTCGTCTTCGCCCTGCGGATGACAGAGACGACGGGTCAGGCGATCCACGCCATTGCTCTGCGCTGCCAGATCCAGATCGAGCCCAACCGGCGCTCCCATTCGAGTGCAGAACAGGCGAAGCTGCTCGAAATGTTCGGCAAGCCCGGGCGCTGGGCCGACACGGTAAAGCCGTTCCTCTGGACTCACGCCTCGCTCATGGTCACCGGCTTTGAGGGCGCCAAGACGGTCGACCTCCCGATGACCTGCACCTACGACTTCGAGGTCGCCGCCGCCAAATACTTCGAGGCCCTGGACGACGGCGAGATCCCGCTCCTCGTGCTTTTCAGCGGCACGATCTTCACTGCCTCAAGCGGAGCCGGTTTCATGGTCGAGCGGGTGCCCTGGGAAAAGGAGGCGACCTTCCGGCTCCCGGTCCGCCTGTGGCGGGAGGTCATGGACCGCTACTTCCCCGGCAGCGCCTGGATTCGGGTGCAACGGGAGAGCCTCGATGCCCTCCAGCGCTTCAAGGCCGAGCATGCGCTCCCGACCTGGGACGACGCGCTGGCGGCGCTCCTCGCCAACGTCCCCACCCTGGAGGTGCCGTCGTGAGCTTCGAGCTGGCGCAGAAGGTGGCCGACGCCGTCCTCTACGAGGGCTACGTGCTCTACCCCTACCGCGCCTCTTCCGGGAAGAACCAGGTGCGCTTCCAGTTCGGGGTCGTCGCCCCGGAGGAGTACTGCCGGGGCGAGGGAAGGGGCTCCGAGTCGCACGAGATGCAGACGGAGTGTTTGGTCGAACCACGCTCCGACCCGAACGCCAACCCCAGAATCGATCTCAAGGTCCGCTGCCTTCAGCTCCAGGCCCGCACCCTGGAGGAGGCGGCCGGCACCGACCCCGAAACCTTCCGGTCGGTGGAGTTCATGGATAGTGGCGCCGGGGACGGCGAGCTCCTCGTCGCCTGGGACGAAGGGGTCGAAAGCGAGTTGGAGATCGCGGACATCGACCTCCTGAAACTGGCGAGCGACGGGGAGCGCCGGATCGATTTCGCGCTCCCCGAGGGCTGTGACGTAGAAGAGATCCGCTCGGCGGGCGAGCTCCACGGCCGGCTCACCCGGACCCGCTGGCCGATCGCGGCGGTCGTCCTCCTCTCGGCCGAGAAAGTGGAACCGGAGGGGCTGCTCCGCCTCCGGGTCCGCATCGAGAACCGGACGCCCTGGCCGGAGGGCACCCCGCCCGGGAGGGAAGAGGCGCTCCGGCGCTCGCTCCTCTCCGCCCATACCCTCCTCGCGGTGCGGGACGGCAGCTTCGTCTCGCTCCTCGATCCGCCGCCCGAAGCGGCGCAGGCGGCGGCCGGCTGCGCCAACCTCCGCACCTGGCCCGTCCTCATCGGCCCGGAAGAGAGCCGTGACCTCGTCCTGTCCTCCCCCATCATCCTTTACGACCATCCGGCGATCGCCCCGGAGAGCCAGGGCGACCTCTGCGACGCGACCGAGATCGACGAGATCCTGACCCTAAGGATCATGACCCTGACCGACGAGGAGAAGCGCGAGGCCCGCGGCACCGACCCCCGGGCGCGCCGGATCGTCGAGCGCGCCGACAGCATCCCGGACGAGATCTTCGAACGGCTGCACGGGGCCGTGCGCTCGCTCCGCTCCGTTCCGGAGGCATCGGAGGCATTGGCCGTCCCGGAGCCGAGGGAGCTGTCGAGCTGGGAGACGTTCCTGAACCCGCCGGGCGAGACCCCGCCCGAGGAGGCCTCGATCGCCGTCGCCGGAATCGAAGTTGGCAAGGGCACCCGCGTGCGGCTCCGGCCGTCCCGGCGGGCCGACTCGATGGACTTCTTCCTCGCCGGCCGGGAGGCGCGGGTCGAGGGGGTCTACAGCGACGTCGAGAACGAGTCCTACATCGCGGTGACGCTCGCCGACGACCCGACCGCCGATCTCGGTGCCGCGACGGGGCGGTTCTTCTATTTCTATCCCGACGAGATCGAGCCCCTGCCGGAGCTGGTCCGAGAGGAAGCTCAAGAGAGGAGAGGATGACATGTTGCGCCGTATCGTATTGGGCGCTTTGGCGATCTGCGTTGCGCTCGTGGTGTTCGCGTCCGTGCCGGACCTCCAGCGCTACTTGAAAATGCGTTCGATGTAGGGATGAGCATTCTCGTAGCGGGCATCGGCAACATCTTCCTCGGCGACGACGGCTGGGGAGTCGAGGTCGTGCGCCGCCTCGCCTCCCGGCCGCTGCCAAAAGGGGTGCGGGTGGCCGACTTCGGGATCCGCGGTGTCCACCTGGCCTTCGAGTTGCTCGAGCACCCGGACGAGACGACGGTCTTGGTCGACCTCACGCCCCGCGGCGGGGAGCCGGGCACGGTCTACCTGATCGAGCCCGACCTCGAAGCGCTCGCCGGCCATGCGACTGGCCCGGCGGACGCCCACGGGATGACGCCCGACGCGGTCTTCGCGCTCCTCCGCTCGATGGGCGGGACTCCCGGCCGGGTCTGGATCGTCGGCTGCGAGCCGCTCACGACCGAGGAGGAGATGGGCCTCTCCCCACCGGTCGAGGGGGCAGTCGACGAAGCGGTGACGCTGATCCTGGACCTGATCGAGAGAGAGGAGCAGGAGACAGCCGGCCACACGGCCGGCACTTTGCAAGGCACTTTGCGACGAGAGGAAAGCGCATGAAAGAGAGGTGCGGAATGAACACCTGGACCTGGGTTGTGCTCGGAGTCGTCGTGGTCGCGTTCGGGGCGCTCGCCATCTCGAGCGGACCGGACCTCGCCCGCTACATGAAGATCAAGAAGATGTGAGCCTGCCCCGAGCCGTGGCAAGCACCTGCGCCGTCTACGTCTACCGGGAGGGTGCCCTCTCCGGCCTGGGGCACGACCTGAAGCTCCTCGTCACCGACTTTACTCTGGAGATCGGCGAGGACCTGGCGGTCCGGGCGAGCGCCCGGACCGGATCCTTACGGGTGGCCGGGGTGCTCCGCGGCGGGGACCCTGATGCGGTCGACGAGCGCGAGCCTGGGGCGCGCGACCGGAAGGAGATCGAGCGGAACATCGTCCGCGACGTCCTCGAAGCGAACCGCTTTCCCGTCGCGAGCTTCCACTCGACGAAAGTCGAGGCGTCGGGAGAGGGGTACCGGATCTCCGGACAGCTCGAGCTCCATGGCGTCGTTCGGGATCTGTCGTTCGCGGTTGAGCGCCAGGGGAGCCGGGCCGTCGTCCGCTTCCCGTTGCAGCAGCCCGACTTCCGGATCAAGCCCTACCGCGCGCTTCTGGGTGCGCTCAAGGTCAAGCCGGAGATCGTAGTTGAGGTGATTACCGCAGTCTGAAGGAGATCCGCATGTGCCTGGCGATTCCTGGAAGAGTGGTCGAATTCATGCCGGAGAGCTCCGGCGCGCTGGCGCTGGTCGAGGTGTCGGGGGTCAAGCGCCAGGTCAACGTCGACCTGCTGCGCGAAGAGGGGCTCTCCGCCGGCGACTGGGTGCTGATCCATGTCGGCTTCGCCATGAGCAAGATCAGCTCCGACGCGGCGGAGGAGCAGATGCGCATGCTGCAGATGCTCGGCGAGGACCTGGAGGCCATGGACGAGCTCGTGGGCTACCAGTTCGGCCAACCTGAAGGAGACCCGGCCTCATGAAGTATGTCGACGAGTTCCGCGACCCGCACCTCATCCGGGCGGCGGCCGACGAGATCCGGCGCCTGGCGAACCCCGATCGCCACTACCGGATCATGGAGGTCTGCGGCGGCCACACCCATGCGATCTACCGCTTCGGCCTCGAGGGGCTCCTGCCGTAGAACGTCGAGCTCATCCACGGCCCCGGCTGCCCGGTCTGCGTCCTCCCCATGGGCCGGACCGACGACGGCCTCGCCCTCGCCGCCGAGCCGGGGGTGATCTTCGCCGCCTTCGGCGACGTCATGCGGGTGCCAGGGACGAACGGCAGCCCGCTGGAGCACAAGGCGCGGGGGACCGAGATCCGCATGGTCTACTCGCCGCTCGACGCCCTGAAGCTCGCCCAGGCCAACCCGGAAAAGCATGTCGTCTTCTTCGCCATCGGCTTCGAAACGACGGCGCCGTCGACCGCCTTGACCGTGCTGCGGGCGCGGCAGCTCGGCATCCCCAACTTCTCGGTCTTCTGCAATCACGTGACGATCATCCCCGCCATCCGGGCGATCCTCGACTCGCCGGACATGCGGCTCGACGCCTTCATCGGGCCGGGCCACGTCTCGACCGTCATCGGCTGCCGGCCCTACGAGTTCATCACCCAGGACTTCGGCAAGCCGATCGTCGTCTCCGGCTTCGAGCCGCTCGACATCCTGCAGTCGCTGGTGATGATCCTTCGCCAGCTGGCCGAGGGGCGGGCGGAGGTCGAGAACCAGTACGCCCGGGTCGTCCCCTGGGAGGGCAACCTGCCGGCGCTCCGGGCGCTCGGCGAGGTCTTCGAGCTCCGCCCCTACTTCGAGTGGCGCGGGCTCGGCTTCATCTCGCAGTCGGCCTTGAAACTGCGCGACGAGTTCGCTGGCTGGGACTCCGAGCGGCGCTTCACGGTGCCCGGCATCCGGGTGACCGATCCGAAAGCCGCGCAGTGCGGCGAGGTGCTGAAAGGCGTGCTCAAGCCGAACCAGTGCAAGCTCTTCGGCCGCGAGTGCACGCCCGAGCGGCCGGTGGGAGCGCTCATGGTCTCCTCCGAGGGGGCCTGCGCCGCCTACTTCAACTACGTGCACCGGATGACCGTCCCCGCCGAGAGCCTGGCCGGCTTCGAGTCATGAAGACCGCGCCTTCTCCGTCGACGGACGCGGCGACCCCGGCGATCACGCCGGCAGCCACTCCGGCCGTCCGCTTCCGCGATCCGCAGATCGAGATGGCCCACGGCGCCGGAGGGAAGGCCAGCCGGCGGCTGGTCGAGGGGCTCCTCGTGCCGCTCTTCGGCGGTCAGGCCGGCCAGCTCCGTGGACCGCTCGCCGATGCCGCCCATCTGGAGATCGACGGCGCCCGCCTCGCCTTCACCGCCGACAGCTTCGTCGTCCGTCCGCTCCGTTTCGCTGGCGGCTCGATCGGCGACCTGGCGGTCAACGGCACGGTGAACGACCTCGCGGTCTCGGCGGCCCGGCCGGTCGCCCTCCTGGTCACCTTCGTCCTCGAAGAGGGCCTGCCGTCGGCGGTCTTAGAAGCCGAGGTCCGGGCCATCGCCTTAGCCGCCCAGCGGGCGGGGGTCGAGGTGGTGGGTGGCGACACCAAGGTCGTCGAGCGCGGCAAGGCGGACGGCATGTACGTGACGACCGCTGGGATCGGCCGGGTCGATCCGCGGGCCCGCTGCTCGGCGAAGGCAGTCCAGCCGGGGGACAAGGTGCTCCTCTCCGGCCCGATCGGCGACCACGGCATCACCATTCTCTTGGCCCGCGGCGACATCGATCTCGAAGCGGATCTCTGTTCGGACACCCGCTCGGTCTATCCCATGGTCGAGCGTCTCCTGGACGTCGCCGCTTCCGGTGTCCGCTGGATGCGCGACCCGACGCGGGGCGGGGTGGCGACCGCGCTCAACGAGCTGGCCCGCGACAGCGGCCTCGGGATCGCCCTCTTCGAGGAGGAGATCCCGGTGCGCGACGCGGTGCGCGGTGCCTGCGAGCTTCTGGGGCTCGATCCGCTCCACATCGCGAACGAAGGTCAGTTTTTGGCCGTGCTAGCGCCGGAGCACGCCGATGCGGCGCTCGCCGCCGTGCGCTCGGTGCCGGGCGGCGAGGGGGCGGTGATCGTCGGCGAGGTGCGCGCCGAGCCGGCCCGCACGGTCCTGGGGGTCGCCTCCTACGGCGGCATCCGGGTCGTCGACATGCTCTCCGGCGATCCCCTGCCGCGGATCTGCTGAAGCCATGGAACCGAGCGGCCTTTCCTCCGAAGCCGCGTTCGTGGTCGAGCGATTCCAGCGAACGCAACCAGATCTCGGCGGCGTTTTTTCCCGCCGAGGGCGAGCGGCTGGCGAAGTCCTGCCAGGCAATGGCGGAGCGCTTCCTCCGCGGCGGCCGGCTCCTCGCCTTAGGACGTGGACACTACGCGACCGACGCCCAGCACGTCTCGGTCGAGTTCGTCCATCCGGTGATCGTCGGCAAGCGCGCGCTCCCGGCCCTGGACCTCTCGCTCGCCGGCCGCGAGGGGATCGCCACTCTTCTCCGTCCCGACGACATGGTGATGGGCTTTGGACCGCCTGCGGGCGACCCCGAGGTCGAGGCGGTGCTCCGCGAGGCGCGAGAGCGCGGCGCCCAGACCTTCGCGTTTCCCGGCAGTGCCGGCGAGGCGGGCGGGCCGGCCGATTATGCGTTCTCTCCGCCTTCGTCCGATCCCTACCTCCACCAGGAGCTGATCGAGATCGTCTACCACACCCTCTGGGAGACCGTGCACGTCTTCTTCGAGCACCGGGAGATGGGGCACGACGCGGGGGCCTCGAGCTTCCTCTACCCTTTTCTCGGCAAGGCGAAGCAGGACACCGAGGGGCTCCTCGCCTCGGTGGCGGCGTCCATCGCGGCCAAGGCGGCCGAGGACGAGCGGCTCCGCTCATCTGTTGCGGCAGGCCAGTCGGAAGGAATCGCCCGCGCCGTGGCCGCGATCCGCCAGCGCGTCGCCGCCGGGGGCAAGCTCCTCCTCTTCGGCAACGGCGGCTCGGCGACCGACGCCAACGACTGGGCGCTCGACTGCATGGTGCCGCTCAAACGGTTCCGACCGATCCCGGCGCTGTCGCTCTCCATGGAGCCGGCCACTCTCCTGGCGCTCGCCAACGACATTGGCCCGGAGGCGATCTTCCTCCGCCAGCTGATCGCCCATGCGCAGCCGCAGGATGTCGCCATCGCGATCTCGACCAGCGGCGGCTCGGCCAATATCCTGGCGGCACTCGTCGAAGCGCGAAAGCGGGGCCTCCTCACCGTCGCTCTCCTGGGTTACGACGGCGGCGAGACCGTGCGGCGGGGCTTGGCCGATCACCCCCTGGTCGTCCCCTGCGACTACGTGCCGCGCATCCAGGAGATCCAGGCCTCGACCTATCACGTTATGCTGGAGCTGATGGAGGCTTTCCCATGAGCACCCGGTTCGAGCTCTATGGCACCGCGGGCTGCCCGTGGACGGCCGAGCTCCGCCAGGAGCTGGAGTGGGACGGCCGCGAGTTCGTCGAATACGACGTCGAGGCCGACCCGGCGGCCTTCCAGCGTCTCGCCGCCCTGACCCACGGCCAGCGGGCAGTCCCCGTCCTGGTCGAAGACGGCAAGGTCCGCCAGATCGGCTGGCAGGGCCGAACCTGCATGGCCGCGCCGCTCTAGGTGGCCGAAGCCCGGTTCCTCCGCGTGCGCGGGGTGGTGCAGGGAGTGGGGTTCCGGCCCTTCGTCTTCCGCCTGGCCCAGGCCCACGGCCTCAACGGCTGGGTGCTGAATGGAGCCGACGGCGTCGAGATCCACGTCGAGGGAGAGGAGCAGGCACTCGACCGCTTCGCCGCCGATCTCACCTCCCAGCCACCGCCGGCCGCCCGCATCGCAACGGTCGAGTCGGCACCGGCCGCGCCCCGGGGCTTTTCGGATTTCAGCATCCGGGAGAGCGAGCGCCGGGAAGCCCCCACGGTCCGCATTACCCCCGACCTGCCGGTCTGCGCGAGTTGCCTGGCCGAGCTCTTCTCCCCCACCGACCGTCCCGACCGGCGGCAGGGTTATCCCTACATCAACTGCACCGACTGCGGCCCGCGCTTCTCGATCGTCCTCTCCCTCCCCTACGACCGGCCGCGCACGACCATGCACGCCTGGCCGATGTGCCCGGACTGCGCCGCCGAGTACGCAGACCCCCTGGACCGGCGCTTCCACGCCCAGCCCGTGGCCTGCCCGGTCTGCGGGCCGCACTTCTTTCTCCAGCAGAGTGATCACAGGGGAGATCGGGGCCAGGGCGACGAGGCGGCCTTCGCCGAAGCCGCGCGGCTCCTCAGCGCCGGAAAGATCCTGGCGATCAAGGGGATCGGGGGCTATCACCTGGGCTGCGACGCGCGCGACCCGGCCGCCGTCACCGCGCTCCGCGAGCGCAAGTTCCGCCAGGAGAAGCCGTTCGCGCTGATGGCCCGGGACCTCGCCGTGGCGCGCGCCCTGATCGATCTCTCGCCGGAAGCCGAGGCGCTCCTCACCGGGGCGGAGCGCCCGATCGTCCTCGCGCCGGCCCGGGTCGAGCTACCCGGTGTCGCCCCCGACAATCGTGATCTCGGCGTCATGCTCCCCTATACCCCGCTCCACCATCTGCTCTTCGCCCATGGTGCGCCGGAGATCCTGGTGATGACCAGCGCCAACCGCTCGAACGAGCCGATCGCCTACGAGGACGACGACGCACAGGCGCGGCTCTCGGGGCTGGCCGACGCTTTCCTGATTGGCGAGCGGCCCATCGCAAGGCGGGTGGACGACTCGATCTGCCGGGTGACGGCGCTAGGACCCACGGTCCTCCGCCGCGCCCGCGGCTACGCGCCGAGCGCCGTGGCCCGGCTGTCGACGAGCCGGCCCATCCTGGCGCTGGGCGCGGATTTGAAGAACACCATCACCCTGGTCGTCGGCGGCGAGGCCTTCGTCAGCCAGCACCTGGGAGACCTCGATCACTACGACGCCTTCCGCGCCTTCGAGGAGACGGTGCGCGACTTCCTCGCCATGTACGAGGTCGATCTGGGCGATCTCCTGGTCGTGCACGACCTCCACCCCGAGTATGTCTCCACGCGCTTCGCCGAGACCCTCTCCCCCGCCGGCACAGTGGCGGTCCAGCACCATCGCGCCCACGTGGCGAGCGTCCTCGCCGAGCGCGGCGCTCTCGACCGGCGCGTCGTCGGCATCGCCTTGGACGGCACCGGCTACGGTGACGACGGCACGATCTGGGGAGGGGAGATCTTCACCGGCAGCGTACGATCGGGTTTCGAGCGCGTCGCTCATCTCCGCCCCGCGCTCCTGCCGGGAGGCGATGCCGCGGCGCGTCACCCGATCCAGGCCGCGGCGGGGTTTCTCGCCGAAATAAAGGGCCTCCCCGACCTCACCGCGGCGCCCTTTCATTTCCCCAGCCGCTACATCCAGGCGCAACAGTTGGTCGACAAGGGCCTCCGCACGTTCAAGACGACCTCTGCCGGGAGACTCTTCGACACCGCCGCCGCCCTCCTGGGCTTCACGCGCGAGATCGGCTTCGAGGGGCAGGCCGCCATCTGGCTGGAGCAGCGGGCTTGGGAGGCTCCTTCAGAGACAGAACCCTACCCGGCGAGCTTCGATGGACGGGAGATCGACTTCCGGCCGCTCCTCCACGCGATGATCGAGGATCGGTTGGCCGGGCGGCCTGTGGGTAAGATTGCGCGCGCTTTCCATCTCGGCCTGGCTGCGGCCGTAGCAGAGGCGGCGGTCGAGATCGCACGCAGGGAGGGGTTGGACACCGTAGTTCTCTCAGGCGGGGTCTTCCAGAACCGGATGTTGCTCGAAGGGGTCGCCGAGCGGCTGCTCGGCGAGTCGCTTGGCGTGTGGACCAACCGCGAGGTCCCTGTGAACGATGGGGGCATCAGTCTGGGGCAGGCGGCCATGGTACATTCTACCAAGGAGCGAACCTAGCGATGCAGGCACACAGGATTCGGGTTGTGGTCCCGGAAAATCACCGTACGACGATCGAGTTTCCCGAAACCGTCCGTTCTGGCCCGGTGGAGCTGATCGTGCTCGAGCTGCCAGAGAACGAAGGAGAGCGGCCGACAGCGACTCCTCCGGGCCGCGGGCGCTTGGCGGCGCTGGCCGCAGAGCTGGCGCAGGATCCGAAACCGTTCAGGGAACTGCCTCCGGAGGAGCGCCGGGCACGTTTAGGGCGTCTCCGGGGGGCCGGCCGCGGTCTCACTTCTGGGAGCGAAGAGCTGGCAAGGCGAAAGCAGGACGAGATCGAGATCGAGGAGCGGAAGCTTGCTCGCTAGGCAGGTCTTCGTCCTGGATGCCTGTGCCTTCATCGCCCTTCTGGAAGACGAGCCCGGTGCCGAGCGGGTTGAGGAACTTCTGCAAGACCCTACAAACCGGTGCGTTATCCATGCCATCAGCGCCTGCGAGGTCTACTACGATCTCCGCCGGCGAGGGAACACCGCGGATGCGGATAGCATCGAGGCGATCTTTGCCGAGTACGACCTTGAGCTCCTCGAAGCCCTGCCCGCGCAGTTGTGGCGGCTCGCCGGCAACCTCAAGGCTGAATGGCGTCGAGTTTCGCTCGCCGACTGTTTCGCTCTCGCTTTGGCGATCCGGGAAGAGGGTACTCTGGTCACCAGTGACCACCACGAGCTCGACCCCATCGCCATAGCCGAGGTCTGCCCGATACACTTTATCCGCTGATTCCAGGGCGTTGCGATGCCGAGATCTGCCTGCCGCCCTTGCTGCCCCGCACCGGCCTCGCCTGCTTCTGCTCCTCGCGCCCGGCACCCCGGCAGTGGCGACGAAGCGGCCGGAGCGTTCCTTCGCCGTAGAGGTGCCAGCCGCTTCTCATGGGCTTCTCATGCTAGCGCTCCCAGCCATGTGCAGGTAGATCCAGATCCGAGAGACGGCTCTCCAAGCGGGAGCGAGACGTCTCAAAGTCAGAGATACGGGTCTCCAGACCCGAGATACGGGGACTCCGACTCGGAGATACGGGGGCGCAAGGTCCGAGATACGGATCTCCAAGCCAGGGATACGGGGCGCAGAGTCCAAGACACGGGGGCTCAGACTCAGAGACACAGGGGCTCAGAGTCAGAGACACAGGGGCGCAGACTCAGAGTACGGGGGCGCAGAGTCTGAGATACGGGGTCGGCAAGCCGAGCCCCTTGGCGCCAGGCCGGAGAGGCGTAACCGGAGTACAGGGCAAGAGGCTGGCACTCTCGGGGTTCCGGATCCTCGGTTTCGGTCTCCTCCTGGTGGCGGACAAGGTACGCGGGATCTGAGGGCCAGCGCGGGGTCCTCTTTGAGCCACGGAAGCTCGCCTCGACCGAGAAGGCCTTCCTCTCTCCCCTGCCCTGCTGGCGTCATCTCGCTCCCGAACCCTACCGGGCTCTCGTCGCCGGGCTGGTCGAACAGATCGAGGCCCGAGCTGCAGCAGTCCGCGCGGCGACGGGAGCTCCGGTGCTTGGCCCGACCGCGATTCAGGACCAGCATCCCCACGACCGCCCGAAGCGTTCCAAGAAGTCCCCGACCCCCTTCTTTCACGCTTTCACCAAGAGCGCCCGCAAGCTCTTCCAAGAAGCCTATTCTCGATTCCTGGTCGCCTTCCGGGAAGCGGCGGAGAGCCTGAAAGCCGGTGACCTGACCGCTCCTTTTCCCGTGGGGTGCTTTCCACCTGGGCTGCCTTTCGTGACCGCCTCGCCCTCAAGTCGGGACTCGCTCGAAGGATCGGCCGAAGCCTGGGTGAGAGACCTGAGCCTGTCGGCGCCGGGTAAGAGAGATCTCGTTAAAACGCATGGCATCTAATCCGTGGTTCTTCAAACAATATTTCCCGCGCCCAACGCCCGAGGTAAGCGGCGCCGTAGTGCGAAGCACGGAGGGTACCAACGGCTGAAAGCCGTTGGCGACCGCTTGACCAACAAGTTATGCCTGGAGTTGTTGCTACTTGAGGGATCATTCGGCTAAACCCGCCACTCCAGCACGCTCTGCTTCTCCCAGTGCTCGCCGTTCGTCAGGGGAGAAGTCATGCCAAAACAATCGAGCAGACGAAGGGTCATATACCCAAGGATGGTCAAGCACATCGAATTTTCCAAGGCGGCGACCTCGAAGGTAAATGTGCTGCTCGCTTGTCGGCAGATCGGGCGGCCAGTAAACACCAAAGTGCCTTTGATCCATGTGTTGGTACACCTTTGCGACTTGTGGTGCTCCCCCAATTTCCGTGAAGCGCTTCGAGGTGATCACTGCGAAGAACGCCTCTGCTGGTGCCATACCGAGTCTAGAGCGAGCGCCCTTGCCTTCCTTTCGAAGTTCATACAGTAGACGAGTAACTGCACCAACAGGGCCCTTGTCTCCGATGAGGGTGAGGGACTCTCCTCCTACATCTCGCGGGGGCCTGTCCTCAAATCGGCCGCGCTTCGTGTGAAAGACGATGCGTCGAATGAAGTAGCCCTTTCGACGGGCGGAGTAACCTGCAAAGATAAATGAACAATCAGGAATTCCCAGCGACGGATCTGCAGGCTTGGAGACAAAGGTGAGGGATTCATTAAGCATCCGAAGGATCAGATCGTACGCCTCGGTTAGATCTATGGCCCGATCGCGGAGGTTCACAAATGATTCGACATAAGACGAGATCTGTGCGATCAGCGGATATGTCCATGCAGTGTCGCCCGCAAAGGCTATTACCGCATCGCTACGACCGATGCCAAAGATCTTCGGCCCATAGTCCCAAAATTTTCCGCCGCTAAGTCTGCTATCGGACATAACCCACAACTCACGTCCCGTTTGAGTGGTTCTTGTCCAGGCAGCAACTAGTGTCATGAGAGATTTCTGTTCTGCATTGAAACGCGGCGGAGCATCCTTGCTCTGCCTAACGCTGCAGGCCTAAGCGGCGGAGCCGTGCGATAGCGCGGTCTCCGTCCGCTTGAGGTCAGTGTTATGCGCGCCGCCTTCTTGTTTGATGCTCCGAAGTCTTGACTTGGTCGTAGGCATGGTTTATCTCCTGCATACGTCGATTCAACAACTGCAACTCAAGGTCACCGAGGCTCATCTGTAGATCAGTATGGTAAGCCTTGGCAAGCGCGGATCGCGCCTTCTTCGCTTCTGCCTGTGAATGACCCGCGGGAATCGACAAAATTTCCTGCGGCGAGGCGGACATTCTGTGATTATAAACGTCCTCATTTCCGATTTTCTTCCCGTCGTCAACATTCGGAGCCTTAATCCTGAACGTTACCCTTTTGCCGATCGAAAAGCGGGTACTAACAAGCTCCCCGCGCATATCTCGCCAACGGAGTATTTGGCGCCGAGCATCAAAGCGAAGCTCGGTGTCTCCCACTTTGCAGGGCAAAAAGTCGTCGCCGATGAACTTATCAAGTGGCTTACCACGAAGTTCCTTATCGTTTGTTCCAGCCGATCTAAAAACTTCATCCAGGGCCACTGCCTCAAATTCCTCTGGCGAGAAGTTAAGCACAAAAGCTGCCTCTCGCCAGGTAGATAGCTTGGCGCACTGCAAGAGGAGTTCCGGGTTAACTGCTCCCTCGATCTTGGCCTGTAGGAGAAGAGACTTCTCGCGAACCTCTTGCCCTCTTCTGAGCTTAATTGTGAAGATGGCATCCGCGCCCAAGGTCCCCTCTGGTGCGCCTTTAGGCTTACTCCGAAACTTATGGTAATCGATCTCCCATGTCCATACTCCGCCGCGACTCTGTTCCTCCTCGGCCACAACTACTTTACGGCCCGCCGCCTGCAACTTGGATAAGAGAGCACCTGTAAGCGTGTCCTCTTCAGCAAAGGCCGACCAATATCCACGCTTGGCCCTTGCTACCGCACGGTTCACGTGCCTCGAAATGGCTTCCATGACTTCACCTGGTATATAGAGCCTTCCCGCCAATCAAGACCCCCTACTATAGGCGCATAACGCTATGGCCGATGAGCGGCGGCTTGCCGTCCGCTCGATCGGCGGGTTAGCTGTTTTTCAACCGCCTCATTTCGGACACGGCTTTGTCAAATGACGCGAGTGCCTCATCAATGACTGCCTGAGCGCGGCGTTGCGTGTTGGGATCCACCACTCGTCGGTTAACGTCCCTCATCATCATCCATTCGACAATGCGGCCGCGACGGCTGTTTAAGATGTCGGGCGAGGAACACTTCTTGGCCAAGAACGTCTCCCAGGACTCTTCCCGCTTCTCATCGCCATTGCACCGACCACAGGCTAGAACATGACTGTAAATTGAATTAGTGCCACCCAAGGCTGCGGGGACAGCATGGTCTAAATGGCCCTGCCGTGAATTTTGCTCAAGGGCGGCGCCACAATAGGCGCAAGATGATTTGAAGTGCTCCCAAAGACGGGCTACATCCTCTGGCCCAGGATGCGGGTCAAGAATGGAGCTCAGGCAACGCTTTATCTTGTTCTTGGCTGTTGATGGCGTGTCTTTGGGCATCACTTCTCCGCAATGAGGGCGCCAAATAGCTGGCCGAGCATGGCGATACACCTCACTTCATGAACCCCTTGGTACCGATCTGAACTCCCATGGCTTCCCAACGCCGGATCTTGTCAAGGCCAGCTTCGGCAACTTTAATCATTTCACGTGCTTCTTGCTCCGATATACTCTGTTTCGGAGTTACAGGCAGTAACCTATTATCGACATCCACATATAGGGCGGCCATTCGCTTGGAAGCAGCCGGACGTATGGCTCCCTCGGGAATATCGCCAAAAACGCCATGCGCCCACAGGACAGCCCATTCAGCGCGCGCGATCTTCGACCTGTGATCTCGAAAGGCAGCATCAAACTCTTCCCTGGTTATGTAGCCCGTGAAGAGGTCTGCGACTAGCTGAAACTTTGAGATTTCCTCGATTGCCGTAAAAGCTAGAACGTAAGATCTTGGGAAGCTACCTCGCTGAGCCAGCTCTTCTGCTTCGCCGATCAGATCGCAGGCATTGGCAATGCAGGCATCGTAGGTTTCCAGCAGTTCAGTCTCAAGGCGTTTCTTCAACCTACTTCCCCCCTACTTTGGCAGCTAACCTCTACCTCACCCTATTATCCGACGTACTTCCCGGATTATCCGACAGCCCCCTTGTCGCTAAGGCAGCCAATCCTGCTCCAGAAAGCGAAGCATAAGCTACCTACCTACAACATTTAGAGGAGATCTTAACTCCGGTCACGAGTCGCGTCAACGACATGAGCGCGGACGTATAAGCCTCCCAACTGTGCCTCTCGAAGGCGTGCATAGCGACAGGAACGGTTGGCGGGAGGATACCGGGGGAGCGGTCCATCGCGGCAAGAAGAATTCGCGAATTCCCCCTTGCCCTACCGCCCTACTTATGCTACGGTCTCTACATCGGGAGGAACGTCCTCCCGCCCAAACAAGCGGGACCGGCCCGAGTTGGCGCTCAGACCGGCCCCTGACTCTGCACGAGGAAATAGCTCATGCAAAGCTCCCGACATGGTAGCAGGCCGCAGGTCTCTCCCCTCGACAACGCTTTCTCCCCCACCTACCTGGCCCGTCTCCGCGAACGCGACGACAGCCTGACCGCCGCCGAGGCGGAGCTCGCCGGACCTTGGAAGATCGAGCCGGTGCCGGGCCGGCCGGGTGCGGTCGCCATCCTCCGGATCTGGGAGGATCTCGCCGTCGGCGATCCGCCGGTCGGGGTGCTGTGGCATCTCGAAACCGCGCAGCTCCTCTCCGTGCTCCTGCCGGCGATCGACCGCGAGCTGCTCTTCTACCTAAAGGAAGAGCCGACTTCCGAGGGCTTCCCGCTGGTGGCCGTGTACGGGGAGCAGGGACCCCAGGTCGCCGGGTGGCTCGACCGGTACGAGCCGCGCTGGGCCGAGGGGCTCCACCTGCTGGAGGCAATCGTGCGGTCGCCTTCGGCGCTGGCCACTCTGCTCGAAGCTGCGGGGCCGGGAGCGGAGGAGCAGGTCGGGCGTATCCGCGCGCGCAGGCAAACGGCGTAATCGGGAGACTGGAGTGGGACGGGCGCCCTCCGGGCGCTCCCCCCGCTCGAGGGCCTCTCGACGAGGAAGTCCGCGAGCGCCAGGCGGGGCGCCGTACCGGGGAGAGCCGCCAGCAGGCGCCGCGGCCCTGGTGCCCAAGGGTGCCAGGCGATTCGCGGTGCCGAGATTTGGCAGCCTTGAATCGCCGCTTGGTGTCGGGACAGTGTGAGCGGGCTCAGTCTCGCCTGATCCAATACCGCGGTCGGCGCTTCTGGTGTGCGACCGCCAAGATCCGGATTTGCCCCGAGCCGAGGGGGCGATAGATCAAAGAGTAAGGGAAGCGAGGAAGGACGAAGCTCCGAATCTCTCTACCTACTCTCGGAGAGGTCGAGCGCTACTCCCGGCAGCCGGAGGGAGGGTGGCTGCTGCTCGAAGCCAACCGGTTGGAAGACCGTCTTCCCCTGCCTGCGATCGGGTGCGAGCTTTCTCTTGCTGCTATCTACAAGCGGGTGTTCGAGTCCAGCAGTTGACCGGCGAAGATCGGCCGGCGCTCCTCCTCTCCCCTCCCTAATGACGGAGCTCGAAGTTGACCGTCAACGAGTAGTGCACTGGCACCGGTTTGCTCTGGTAGGTCGCCGGCTTAAAACGCCAGTCGCAGATGGCGTCGAGAGCATTCGCCTCCATGCCCGGCGGGGCATCGGGGGTGAGGAGGACCAGGTTGCGCGGCACTCCGGTCGGCGTGATGATGGACTCCATCACCACTTTTCCTTGCAGCCTCTCGGCGCGCAAGGACTCCGGGATAGCGGGGCTGGCGGTGATCCAGGATCTCGGGTCTCTGGACCTGCTGCGGGGACTCCCCCTTCGCCGCTTTCAGAAAAGGGAAGCGCTCTCCCCAGGGGTGATCTTCGAGGAGCTTCCCGGCCGCGCCGTAGGCCGAGAGGTCGGCGCCATAGAGGCGCGGCTCCAGGGTCTGCGCCGCCTGCCAGCGGCAGATCGCCCCGTCCGCCTCTCCCTGGCCGGCCTGCGCCAGGGCTTTGAGGGCGAGGGCGACCCCCAGGAAACTCCGCGACGGGCTGGTCTTCCCCTGGTTCGCCCCCGTCCAGAGCTTCCCCACCTGATTGCCGGCGTCCGGGTAGCGGCCGGCGCGGAGCGTCGCCTCGGACTCCGCCAACGGACTGCCGGTGAACTCCACGACTTTTTCCAAGGGCCTGCGCTCCATCGGGACCTTGATCTCGTAGAAGGCCGCGACCGGCGTCTCTCCGGCCCGGGCTGGCTCGAAACGCCAGTCCCGCAGGGACTTCAAGACGACGTAGGTGATCCCCACCGAGGTGCTTTGGGCCACTACCGGCTGCTCGACGTGGCCCTGGGCATCGACTACAACTTGCAGCCGTATCCCCTTGGGGATCGCCCCCCAGGTGCGAGGAAGCTCGATCTTCTGGGTCTCCACCGCGCGCGGTGGGGAGAAAGGGCCGCCGCCGTCGCCCTGCCGCCGGAGGGTGAGGCTGTTCGGCACCTCGTCCAGGTGGCGGAGGGCATGGCTCGCCAGGAGCTCGCCGGGAGCGCCGAACGGCTTCGGATCGAAGTCCACCTCGAGGATCTGGGCGACCGACCAATGCCAGAGGGCATCGTCCGTGCGGCCCTGCCCGGCCTCCGCCAGGGCGAGCCGAGCCATGGCGTCGAAAGTCCCGGAGGCCTTCCGGAGCAGAGCATCGGAGAGGAGGGAGCGGGACTCCGCCTCGGCCGCCGCCCACTCTCCCCGTTGGAGCTGGCCGTCGATCTTCTTCAGGCTCTCCTGCCCGTGTAGCCCATGCTCGGCCTCTTCGGCCCGCGATACCTGCGCTCTTTGGCGGTGGGGGCGCCAGTGGCGGCAGTGGCGGCAGTGCCGGCGTGCGGCGAGGCGAGGGTGGCGATAAGGCAGAAACCAGCCAGGGTCGATCGCATGAAGTCTCCTTTCGCGAATCCCCCGCTTCTTACCGTTCCGGGGGACAATGCTTTCCGGGGGCGGTGAAGCGGTCGCCGCACCATTCCAGGGTGAGCTCCTCGTGGCGGGCATGCTGCTTGCGCCAGGCCACGAAACCCTGAAGCATGGCGGTCTCGTTGGGGTCGTTCGCTCTGAGGGAGCAGAGGGGCGGGACGGCGAAGTCCTCGTGGCGGACCTGGAGCCGGAGGCGAAGTGGGGCGTCGCCGGTGGCGGCGAGCCTCTCCCAGCCTTCGAGGATCTGGAACGAAAAGGGCTCTCCCACCCGCGACCCCTGGCAGAGATCGCGTTCCAGGAAGTGATTGTTGAACGTCTCCTTGAGGTGCTCCCGGTGAGGAGGAGCGTCGCCGTCGAAGGTGAGGAGGGTGAGCGAGGCGTCCTCCTCTCCCTGTCCGACAGAGAGGTTGAGGCAGACGAGGGCGGACTGGTTCTCGGCGCGGTAGAGGCTGAAGCAGGAGTCGCCGCGCTCGCCGGGCAGAATGAGGATTCGATGCCAGATCCCGTCCTCCCAGCGCAGGAGGATGCCACCGCCGAAGTTGTTGGCGTGGGCCTCGCAGCCGTCGTAGCTCAAGAAGATCTCTTGGACCCCGGGCCGGGAGAATTTGCCGTGGTTAACCGCGGCGATGCGGAGCCCCGAGCAGTCCCCGCTCGGATAGTCCGGGACGTTGGCGCAGTGGCGGTCGTTCGCCGGGCCGGTGACGTTCTCCTGGCCGCAGATCGCGGCCAGTAGGCGCTCGCGCTGCTGCGCCGGCGGCTTCACGCTCTTGGAGCGGAAGACCTGGTGAGCCATGGCCGGCCTCTCGAAGGGGTCGTCCCGCTCCGGCGCTGCCGAAGCGGCAGCGGTGCCGGCAAGGAGCAGGCCGAGCGCCGGAACGAGAAGCTGGACGAGGAGCTTGGGGAAGGCGCCGGCCGTGGGCATGATTTCGGCTCCGGGAAAAGTTGTGAAGCTAGTCTATCGCCAGCGCTGGCTGCTTCAAACCTTTGGTAAGCTCCCGGACGCCGCGGAGAGTCCGCTGGACGGTGTTCGATACCTTCCAGACGGCGTTTGGGATGGCTGGATGCCGTTTGAGACCTCCCGGACACGTTTGGGGCCCTGCCGGACAGCTCTTCGAAGCCTCCGGACGGCTCTTGGCAGCTTCCGGACGGCTTTTGGAAGGTTCCGGAGCCCGTGAAAGTCTTCTGGAACTCGTGGAAAGTCTTCAGGAACCCGTGGAAAGTCTTCGCCCAGAAACCCGTGGAAAGTCCCAGAAACTCGTGGAAAGTCCTCAGGAACTCATGAAAAGTCTTCCGGGACCCGTGGAAAGTCTTCAGGCACTCGTGGAAAGTCCCCAGGAACTCGTGGAAAGTCTTCCGGAACGCGTAGAAAGTCTCTAGAACCAGGGTGACACCTGAAGCGGCTTCGGAGTCTCGCCTTGACACCTCTCCCGAAGGCCAGTAGCTTCGCGCCATGATGAAAATTCGGGTCGTACCGCTGCTTTCTCTCCTGGCCCTGGGCCTCACTTCAACCTCCCCGCTGCTCGCGGCGGAGCGGATGAAGGCCGGAAATTGGGAATTCACTACGACGACCGACGGTCAGGGGACGCGCACCTTCAAAAAATGCATGACCGCCGAGGATGCCAAGAGCGTCAACGGCGATGAGAAGACCGGCCGCGCGGCGGCGGAGAAGAGCGCGGGGCAGCACTGTGCTCTCAAGGAGTACAAAATTGTCGGCGAGACGGTGTCCTACGCTTTGGCCTGCGACACCGCCGCCATCAAGAGCACCGCGACGTACCACGGGGACAGCTTCGAAGGCACGATGACCACCAAGCGGGGAGGGAAGGACACTACCACCCGAGTCAAAGGCCGACGCCTCGGCGCCTGCCCGTAGATCCCCGCCTGCCAGAGCTTCCCGGGCGGTCCGCGCTTAGGATATACCGTGGCTAATGGGCGAGCGCCGCGGCGGCGCGGCGGGCCGCCTCCTGGAGGAGCTCCGGGTCGCGCCGGGAGCGCATCCAGGCTGCCGGGGTCTCTCCCTCCAGGAGGTCCTGGGGGCTGACGAGCCAGGAGGCCAGGGTGTAGGGAGTTTCGATCGCGCCGGAAAAGGCGGCGAGGACAGGCGCGAGCTCGGGATAGGGTCGCCCATCGGGTCCGAACTGGAAGGGCCTTGGCCTGTTCGAGGTCGAACAGCGGGCCGAGATGGCGGCCCCAAACCGCCTCGGCGGTGGCGAGGAGAGCCGCCCGACGGCCGAGCGCAGCGGGGTCGCCGAGATCCAGGGCGTTCTCCTGCCGCTCCATCTCCTCCAGAGTCCGTTCGAAAGCGCGGGCGGCAATGGCGACGGCGGTGGCAGTGGCGGTGGACACGAGAGAAGTCTAGGACGTCAAGATCGTCAAGTCAAGATCGTCAAGACGGGCCCGTCACCGCGGGCCGTCCCTCCGTCCGGCGGAAGGTCACCCCGTGCGCTTCCGGCCCGCAGAAGATGACGATCGCCCCGCCGAGCATGGCCGCCGCGGCGAGGAGCCCCATGGCTTGGGCGTAGGTGAAGCGCTCGCCCAGGAGCGACTCGAAAAAGGTGATGCTCGAGGCGCAGAGCACGCCCAGCTGGTAGGCGAAGCCGGGGAAGAAGCCGCGGAGAGCTCCGGGCGAGAGCTCGTTCATGTGCGCCGGCACGACGCCCCAGGCGCCCTGGACGAAGAACTGCATGAGGAAGACCCCGAGGACGATCCAGGCGGTGCCCGGCGCCGCGATCCAGAGCGGCACGACGGCGAGCGCCAAGAGTGCCGCGGTGATCATCGCCCGCCGCCGGCCGGCGCGGTCGGAGTAGTAGCCGAAGACCAGCCCCCCCAGAATGGCGCCCACCATCGAGAGCATCGTGATATTGGCGATCTCTGCCGGTGCCAATCCCCGCTGCCGGGCGAGGAACGTCGGGTACATGTCCTGGGTGCCGTGCGAGAGGAAGTTCATGAAGGCGAGGAGGAGCACGAGGTAGAGGAAGCGCGGCCAGTGCGTAAAGAGCGAGCGCCGGTAGGTGGTCCAGTCGGTGCGGTGCTCCCGCCAGGCCTCCGGTTCCTTCACCTTGGCGCGAATGAAGAGGGTGAGGAGCGCCGGCAGGCCGCCGAGAAAGAAGAGGACCCGCCAGGCGGAGTCGGGATGGCTCACGTGGAGCGGCACGTAGACGGCGCGAAAGGCCAGGGCGGCGAGGAGGTTCCCCATCGCGTAGCCTTCCTGGAGGAGCCCCGAGAACACCCCGCGCCACTTGGCCGGAACCGATTCGAGCGCCAGCGAGGCGCCCACTCCCCACTCGCCGCCCATGGCGACCCCGAACAGCATGCGCAGAGCAAGGAAGCTCCCATAGCTCGGAGCGAGGCCGGAGAGGACGGAGATCACGGCGTAGAAGAGGACGTTCAACATCAGCGGCAGGCGCCGCCCCATGCGGTCCGCCATGATCCCGAAGAGGAGCGCTCCCAACGGCCGCATGGCGAGGGCGAGCGTGATGGTGAGGGCGATGTTCGGCCGGGTGGTGCCGAAGGAGCGGGCGACGTCGTCGAGGACCAGGGTGAGGACGAAGAAGTCGAAAGCGTCGAGGGTCCAGCCGAGAAAGCCGGCGAGCACGGCGTTTCGCTGGTTGGCGCGCTCCGCCGGGGTCAACGCGACGGTCGGGGCGGTCGGGGCGGTCGAGGTCATGGGGCTCCCGGGGAAAGTCGGCAGAGCATTCTAGCCGTCCGCGGCGGCGCGCGAGCCCAGTCGGCGGAGCGCCCGGGCGATCTTCTCGCTCTGGCCCGGCTTGGCCTCGGCGGTGAGGATGGCGGCGGCGAGAGTCTCGACCGTGGGGGCCTCGAAGAGCCGGCGCAGCGGCAACTCTACCTGGAAGGTGGCCCGCACCCGCGAGATCAGCTGCGTCGCTAAGAGCGAATGGCCGCCGAGGAGGAAGAAGTCGTCGGTGACTCCCACCTTCTCGCGCCCGAGGACCTGCTGCCAGAGCCCCGCCAGCACCTCTTCGAGCGCCGTCCGCGGCGCCACGTACTCCCCAGCGCCCACCCACTCGGGCGCCGGGAGCGCGCCGCGGTCGACCTTGCCGTGGACCGAGAGAGGGAGGGCCGAGAGGACGACGAAGGCCGCCGGGACGAGGTAGGCCGGGAGCCTCTCCGCCGCGTAGGCGCGAAGCTCGGTGGGGAGACCGCCGGGGAGACCGGCGACCTCCTGAAGCGGCACCACATAGGCCACCAGCCGCCGGTCGCCCGGCCGCTCCTCGCGCACCGTCACGACCACCTCCTGGACCGCGGGGTGCCGGCCGAGCACCGTCTCGATCTCCCCCGGCTCGACGCGGAAGCCCCGTATCTTCACCTGGGCGTCGAGACGGCCGAGGAATTCGATCCGGCCCGCCGTCGAGAAGCGCGCCAGGTCCCCCGTCCGGTAGAGCCGCGAGCCCCCCTCGCCGAACGGGTTGGGGACGAACCGCTCCGCCGTCAGGTCGGGACGGTCGAGGTAGCCGCGGGCGAGACCGTCGCCGCCGATCGCGAGCTCGCCCACCACCCCGATCGGCACCGGCCCCAGCGCCCGGTCCACCAGGAGGATCTCGCTGTTGGCGATCGGCCGGCCGAGCGGCACCGACCGCTCGAGGTCCTCGCGGCTCCGCACCGGGAAGGTGCTGGCGAAGGTGGTGCTCTCGGTCGGCCCATAGCCGTTGACGAGGGTGGTGGCGGGCAGCTCGGCCAGGACCCGCCGGGCGTGGGACACCGAGAGGACGTCGCCCCCGGCGAGCAGCTGGCGTACCGGCCGGAGGCCCGCCAGGTTCAAGTCGACCATCGGATGGAAGAGGCCCGCGGTCAGCCAGAGCGTCGTCACCTCGTGCCGGGCGAGGAGCGCGCCGAGATCGGCCAGCGAGATCTCATGGGGGGGAGCGAGGACCAGCCGGCCGCCGTGGAGGAGCGCCCCCCAGATCTCGAACGTCGAGACGTCGAAAGAGAGGGGCGAAAGCTGCAGGAAGACTTCGCCGGGGCCGAAATGGACGTAGTCGGTCCCGCGGACCAGCCGCACCACCCCGCGATGCGGCACCACCACTCCCTTGGGCAGTCCGGTCGAGCCCGAGGTGTAGAGGACGTAGCACGGGCTGTCCGCCGTCGCGCCGCTCTCCGGCGCCGCCACGGTAGCGGGTTCGAAATCGCGGTCTCGGGGTCCAGGCAATAGATTCTCGGGCCCGGCTCTCCCGGCTCCATTGGCTCCTGCGGGCGGGCTCCTTTGGGCGCTTCGCGCAGCCAGTCGCCCGTCCTCGGAATCCAACGGAGCCGGGAGAGCCAGCGCTCGGCGGTCACCAGCACCGCGGCTCCCGAGGCGAGGAGCGCCAGGCGTTCGCGCGGGTAGGAGGGATCGAGGGGGACGTAGGCGCCCCCCGCGCCGAGGATGCCGAGGGCCGCCACCAGCCAGTCGAGCGAGCGTTCGAGGCAGAGCCCGACGCGGACTTCCGGCCCCACCCCGAAGGCGGCGAGCCGGTGGGCGAGCCGGTGGGCGCGCCGGCCGAGCTCGCCGTAGGAGAGCGCCCTGGCACCGTCGTCGACCGCCACCGAGTCGGGCGTCGCCGCCGCCTGGGCGGCGAAGAGCGTGTGGAGGGGGCTCTCCCGGGGGTACTCCGAGCGCTCGCCGCTCCACTCTCCGACGAGCTGCTGCCGTTCGGCGGCGTCGAGGAGCGGCAGCTCGGAGAGCCGCGCGGTGGAGCTCTCGGCGGCGCCGTCCAGGAGGATCGCGAAATGGCGGGAGAGGCGCTCGATCGTCGGCGCATCGAAGAGGTCCCGGTCGTACTCCCAGAGCCCGAGGATTCCGGACGGATCTTCGGCGAGAGTGAGCAGGAGGTCGAATTTCGCCGTCTCGGCGGTCATCGGGATCGGCTCCAGGGTGAGACCGGGGAGCGCAAGGGTGCCGCTGTCCAGGTTCTGGAGGACCAGCATGACCTGGAAGAGCGGCGTGCGGCCGGGATCGCGCTCCGGCGCGAGCTCTTCGACGACCCGCTCGAACGGCAGGTCCTGGTGCGCGTAGGCCGCGAGGGCGGTCCGCCTTACCGCCGCCAGGAGGTCGCTCCAGGCGGGGTCTCCCGGACAGCGCATGCGGAGCACCAGGGTGTTGACGAAAAAGCCGATGAGCCCCTCGATCTCGGCCCGGCTCCGGTTGGCGACCGGCGTGCCCAGCGCGAAGTCGTCCTGCCCCGTCATCCGGCAGAGGAGGGCCGCGAGGCCGGAGAGGAGGGTCATGAAGAGGGTGCCCGAGGTCCGGCGGGAAAGCCGCACGAGCGCACCGCTCGACTCGGGGGAAAGATGGAGCCGGCAGCGCCCGCCGCGGCCCCGCCGGACGGCCGGCCGCGGGCGGTCGGTCGGCAGCTCGAGGGATGGCAGGCCGGCGAGCGCCTCTCGCCAGTAGGCGAGCTCCGCTTCGAGGACCGCACCGGTCAGATGGCCGCGCTGCCAGACCGCGAAGTCCTGATACTGGAACGGCAGCTCGCGAAGCGGGGAGGGCCGCCCTTCGAGGTAGCTGCCGTAGAGGGCGCAGAGCTCGCCCACCAACACCCCCGTCGACCAGCCGTCGGAGACGATGTGGTGGAGGAAGAAAAGGAGCGCGTGCTCGCCCTCCCCCAGCCGGACGAGGGTGGCCCGGAAGACAGGTCCGGAGAGCAGGTCGAAAGCGCGGCGAACCTCCCCTTGAACCAGCTGCCGAAGCTCTCCCCCACGCTCCTCCTCAGGTAGGGCGGAGAGATCGACCCGCGGCAGGATCAGGACGGCGGCCGGCGAGATCACCTGCACCGGCCTGCCGTCGACCGCCCGGAAGGTCGTCCGCAGAACGGCATGGCGGCGCACGATCTCGCTCAAAGTCGAAGCTAAGGCCGGCAGGTCGAGCTGCCCGGCGAGGCGCAGCGCCGACCCGAGGTTGTAGGCCGCGCTCCCGGGTTCGAGCTGATCGAGGAACCAGAGCCTTTCCTGGGCGAACGAGAGGGGCAGCTCGGTCTCCGGCCGCGCCAGGGCGAGGATCGGCGCCGCCCGGACCCGCTGGGCCGGACCGGCGGCCAGGGCCGCTTCGATCGCCTCGGCGAGGCCACCGAGAGTGGGGGTCTCGAAGAGCCGCTTGACGGCGATCTCGACTTCGAAAACCTGGCGCACCCGGGCCAACACCTGGGTCGCGAGGAGCGAGTGGCCGCCCAGGTCGAAGAAATTGTCCGCCGCAGAGATCCCTTCCGCCCCCAGGACCTCCGACCAGATGCCGGCCAGGAGGACCTCGACCGGGCTCCGCGGCGGCTCTCCTGCTCCTACAGCGTTCCCACCAGCGCTCCTCCCGGCAGGCGCTCCGCCGCCGGCTCGATCTGGGCGAGCGACCGGCGGTCGAGCTTGCCGCTCGGGGTCAGCGGCAGCTCGGCGAGCGCGACGAAGGCCGACGGCACCATGTAGTCCGGCAGCCGCTCGGCGAGGAAGGCGCGGAGCTCTCCCCCGCTCACCCCGTCGGCCACCACGTAGGCCACCAGCCGGACCCCGGCCGCCCCCTTGCCCCGGCTGGCGAGGACCGCCGCCGCGCGGACGCCGGGATAGGCGGCGAGGACCGCCTCGACCTCGCCGGGCTCCACCCGGAAGCCGCGCACCTTGACCTGCTGGTCGACACGGCCTAGGTAGTCGAGAATGCCGGTCGTCCGCCAGCGCGCGAGGTCGCCCGTCCTGTAGAGCCGCGCCCCGGCCTCGCCGCCCCAGGGATCGGGCAGGAAGCGCTCCGCCGTCAGGTCCGGCCGGCCCAGGTAGCCGCGGGCCAGGCCCGCGCCGCCGACATAGAGCTCGCCCAAAACCCCCGGCGGCACCGGCTCTCCCGGCAGGGGCGACAGCCGGTCGAGGAGGAGGACGCGGTGGTTGGGGATCGGCCGGCCGATGGGCGGCAGGTCCGGCCAGCCGGCGGCGGGAGCGGAGAGGGTGAACGCGGTCACCGCGTGCGCCTCGGACGGCCCGTAGTGGTTTTCGAGCCGGCTCCCCGGGAGCCGGGCGAAGAGCTGCCGCACCGGGCCGGTCACCTGGAGCTGCTCGCCCGCCGCCATCACCTCTTTGAGCGGCGGCAGCGCGGTGTTTTCCGCCGTCTCCGCCGTCTCCGCCGTCCCCGCCGCCGCTTCCGCCAGCCCCTGCAGGACCACGAAGGGGAGGAACAGCCGCTCGATCCGTTCGCTTGCGAGGAAGCGGAAGAGGGCGAAGGCGTCCCGGCGCACCTCGTCGGCGAGGAGGACCAGGCAGCCGCCCGAGCCCCAGGCGGTGAACATCTCCTGGAACGAGACGTCGAAAGCGAGCGAGGCGAACTGGAGCGTCCGCAGCCCGGGAGCCGCCGCCCGGAGCTGCCAGGCCACCATGTTGGCGAGCGGCCGGTGCGGCATCGCCACCCCCTTCGGCCGCCCCGTCGAGCCCGAGGTGTAGAGGATGTAGGCCAGGTTGTCCAGGTGGGCCGGGCAGGCGGGCCGCGCGGCGTCCTCCCCCGCGATGCCGGCGATACCGGCGATACCGGCGACATTCGCGGCCAACCGATCGAGGAGCACCAGCGGGGTGCCCGCCCTAAGGAGCGACGGCGGCAGCCGGTCGAGGAGGGGGGTCGCGGTCACCAGCGCCGCGAGACCCGCGTCGCCGGCCATCCCCTCCAGGCGTTCGGCCGGATAGGTCGGGTCGAGCGCCACATAGGCGCCGCCCGCCTTGAGGACCGCGAGGACCGCCACTGGGAGCGCCAGCGACCGTTCGAGGCAGATCCCCACCGCCGACTCGGCCCCCACTCCCAGGGCCTGAAGGTGGCGCGCCAGGCGGTTGGCCCGCCGCTCGACCTCGGCGTAGGGCAGCACCTCGCCGTCCATCTCGACCGCCGGCGCCCCCGGCTGCCGCTCCGCCTGGGCCTCGAAGATCGCCTGTACCCGGGTCGGGAGAACCGCCATCCCGGTGTCGTTCCACTGCCGGAACACCTGCTCCCGCTCGGCGGTCGAGAGGAGCGGCAGGGCCGCGAGCCGCAAGCCAGGGTCGGCCGCCGCTCCCGCCAGGAGGTTCCCGAGGTGGGCCAGGAGGCGGAGGGCGGTCGTCGTCTCGAAAAGCTCCCGGCGGTATTCCAGCGCGAGCCGCAGCTCCCCGTCCCCTGGGGTCGCCTGGAGGAGGAGGTCGAACCGCGCCACCGAGGAGTGGATCGGCAGCGAGCGCAGAGTGAGCCCGGGGAGCCGCAGATCGCCGAGCACCCCCTCCTGGAAAACGAACATCACCTGGAAGAGGGGAGAGTGGGCCAGGCTGCGTTCCGGGGCCATCTCTTCGACCAGCCGCTCGAAAGGGAGATCCTGGTGGGCGTGGGCGGCGAGCGTCGACTCCCGGACCTGGACCAGCAGGTCGGCGAAGAGCGGGTTACCGGAGAGGTCGGTCCGCAGCACCAGGGTGTTGACGAAGAAGCCGATCAGCCCCTCGGTTTCGAGCCGAGTGCGGTTGGCGATCGGCGAGCCCACCGCCACGTCGTCCTGCCCCGCGTAGCGCGAGAGGAGAGCGGCGAAGCCGGCGGCGAGGAGCATGAACGGCGTCACCCCGTGCGCCCGGCCGAGCTGGCCTAGGGCGGCGGCGAGCTCCGGCGGTAGAGCCGCCCCGACCACCCCGCCGGCCGCGCTGGGGAGGGCCGGCCGCGGCCGGTCGACCGGCAGCTCCAGAATCGGGACGCCGGAGAGCGTCCGGCGCCACCAGGCGAGCTCTCCGGCGAGGATCTCGCCGGACAGCCACCCGCGCTGCCAGAGGGCGTAATCCGCATACTGCACCGGCAGCTCCGGCAGGGGGGGCGGCTGCCCGGCCGCGAAGGCCGGGTAGAGCGCCCCCAGCTCGCGGACGAGGACGCCCATCGACCAGCCGTCGGAAACGATGTGATGCAGGGTAAAGAGGACGACCTGCTCCTCCTCGGCGAGCCGGAGCAGGGCGACCCGGAGGAGCGGGCCCCGGCCGAGGTCGAAGGGACGGCGGGCCTCGGCCCGGGCCAGGCGCTCCACCTCCGGCGAGCGACGAGCGGCCGGGAGGTCTGCGAGGTCGATCGCCGGCAGGGCGAGGGGCGCGGAGCGGGCGACGACCTGCCGCAGTTGCCCTGAAACCGTGCCGAAGGTCGTCCGCAACGACTCGTGACGGCGGACGATCTCGGCCAGGCTCGCCGCCAGGGCCGGGAGATCGAGCCGGCCGGAAAAGCGGATCGCCGCCGGCATGACGTAGGCGGGGCTCCCCGGTTCGAGCTGATCGAGGAACCACAGCCGCTCCTGGGCGAAGGAGAGCGGCAGCGCGGCCGTCCCCCGCGGCACCGGCCGGACCGGCGGGACGGCCGGCAGCTCTCCCCGCGACCGCGCCGCTTCGACCAGGAGAGCGAAGCCGGCGAGGGTCGGCGCCTCGAAGATCCGGCGCAGGGGAAGCTCGACTCCCAACGCCTCGCGCACCCGGGACACCAGCTGGGTGGCGAGGAGCGAGTGACCCCCGAGATCGAAGAAGCTGTCCCTCCGACTCACCCGCCGCACCCCGAGGAGGCCCGACCAGATCTCCGCCAGCAGCTCTTCGAACGGGCCGCGCGGTCCCTCGTGGTCCCCCTCCGGCCCCTCCGGCCGGACCGTCTCCGGCTCGGGCAGGGCCTGGCGGTCCACCTTGCCAGAAGGGGTGAGCGGGAGCGCGGCGAGCGGCACAAAGGAGGTGGGCACCATGTAGCCGGGGAGCCTGGTGCGGAGAAACGCCTGGACCTCCGCCGCGACTTCCTGCTGCGACCGTGCCGCTCCCGGCCGCGGCACCAGCCAGGCGACCAGACGCCGGCTGCCGGTCGCGGGATCGGCGCGATCGACCACCACCGCCTCCTGCAAGGCCGGATGTTCGAGGAGGGCTGCTTCGATCTCTCCCAGCTCCACCCGGAAACCACGGACCTTGACCTGGCCGTCGATCCGGCCCAGGAACTCGATCGCCCCATCGGTCCGCTGGCGGGCGAAGTCCCCGGACCGATAGAGGCGCGCCCCCGGCCGGCCAGAGCCGGCGAAGGGGTGGGGCACGAACCGCTCTGCGGTCAGCTCCGGCCGGCCGAGATAGCCACGCGCCAGGCAGACCCCGCCGATGCACAGCTCCCCGGTCGCGCCGAGGGGCACCGGCTCGAAAGCGGGGTCGAGGAGCAAAATCTCCGCTACCGGGAGCGGTCGGCCGATCGGCAACCGTGCCACCGTCTCGCCCGGCCGGCAATGCCAGACAGTCACCGAGATCGTCGCCTCCGTGGGGCCATAGCGGTTCTCGAGCTCGGCGTGCATCCGGGAATGGAAGCGGGCCGGCAGATCGGGGGGCACCGTCTCGCCCCCGGTCGTCACCGCGCGGAGAGCGCCTAAGGCGGGGAGGGTCTCCTGCTCGAGGAGGAGAGAGAGGAGGGCGGGCGGGAAGGAGAGACGGGTCACCCCGTGCTCGGCGGCGAGAGCGAGGAGGTAGGCCGGGTCCCCCTCCCCGCCGGGCCGGGGCAGCACGAGCAGTCCGCCGGTCAAGAGAGGAGCGAAGATCTCGAACACCGACACGTCGAAGGAGAGGGTCGTCTTCTGGATCATCCGCTCGCCCGGACCCAGATCTTCGGCGCGGGAAAAGAGCATCCGCGCCGTGATGGCCCGGTGCGGGATGACGACCCCCTTGGGTTTGCCGGTCGATCCAGAGGTGTAGATCACGTAGGCGGGATGGTCCGGCGATATTGGAGATATTGGCGATATCGCCGCCGTGGGGACCCCGTCCTCCGCGGTACCGTCCTCCGCCAGCCACAGCCGCGGGACCCCGCCGTCGGGCAGAAGCCCAGCGGTCGTTTCGGCGATCAGGAGGGCACCGACGTCGGCGTCCTCGATCAGGAAGGCCAGACGCTCCGCTGGCAGCCCCGGATCGAGGGCCAGATAGGCACCGCCAGCCTTCAAGATCCCCAGCACGCCGGCGATCAGGGCGAACGATCGCGGCAGGCAGAGCCCCACGATGCTCTCCGGCCCCACCCCGAGGGCACGGAGGCGGGCCGCCAGACGAGCGGAGCGCGAGTCGAGCTCGCCGTAGGTCATCCACCTTCCAGCGCACCAGACCGCCGGCTCCTCCGGGCAGCTCGCCGCCTGCTCGGCGAAGAGCTCGTGCAGGAGCTCGCTCCCCGGGTACTCGCGCTCCCTGCCGCTCCACTCGGAGAGCAGCTGGTGGCGCTCGCAGGCGGCGAGGAGCGGCAGCTCCTCGACGGCCCTGCCGGGTTCGGCGAGCGCCGCGGCGAGGAGGTGCCGGAAATGACCGGCGAGGCGCTCGGCGGTGGTCGGGTCGAAGAGGTCCCGGTTGTAGGCGAGCCCGCCGGAGAGGCCCGCCGCGGACTCGGCGAAGGAGAGGGTGAGATCGAACTTGGCGATCCCCACCTCGACCTCGAACGGCGCGATGTCGAGGCCCGGCAGACGGAGGGTCGAAAGCGGCGCGTTCTGCAGCACGAACATTACCTGGAAGAGCGGCGCATAGGCGAGATCCCGCCCCGGCTGCAGCTCCTCGACCAGGCGCTCGAAGGGCAGATCCTGATGGGCATAGGCGTCGAGGGTCGTCTCGCGCACCTCGCTCAGGATGTCGACGAAGGCCGGCCCGGCGGCGGCCGACCCGCCGGATCGATCCAGCCGGAGAGCCAGGGTGTTGACGAAGAAACCGATCAGCCCCTCGACCTCGGAGCGGCCGCGCCCGGCGATCGGCGAGCCCACCGTCACATCCTTCTGACCCGAGAGGCGGGAGAGGAGGAGCTGAAAGGCGGCCAGGAGGGTCATGAACGGGGTCGCCCCGGCCTGGCGGCCGAGAGTCCGCACCCCCAGGGCCAGCCCGCCAGGGAGATGCAAGGGGCGGCGGTCGCCGCGGAACCGCTGGACACTCGGGCGCGGCCGGTCGGCCGGGAGGTCGAGGAGGGCGGGCGCGCCGGCCAACCGCTCTCGCCACCAGGCGAGCTGGGCGGCGAGGACGTCCCCCGTCAGCCACTGGCGCTGCCAGACGGCGAAATCCCGAAACTGGACCGCCAGCGGCGGCAGGTCGGCGGGCGAGCCGAGGAGGGCAGCGCGGTAGAGGGCCGCCACCTCGCGGACGAGCACCCCCATCGACCAGCCGTCGGCAATGATGTGGTGGAGAGTGAAGAGAACGACGTGCTCCTCCGCCGCGAGCCGCACCAGCACCGCCCGCAGCAGCGGGCCGGCGGCGAGGTCGAACGGCCGCTCTGCCTCTTCCCGGGCCCGCCGGCGGACCTCGCGGTCTCTCCTCACCTCGTCTAAGGCCTGGAGGTCGACGAGCGGCAGGTCCGGCTCGACCGTGCCGGGAGGGGCGATGACCTGGACCGGCTGGCCGGTCTGGAGGTCACGCCGGGCGAAGGTGGTGCGCAGGGTCTCGTGCCGCGCCGTGAGCCCGGCCAGGGTGCGGCAGAGGACGGCCGGTTCCAGACGGCCGCGGAGGAGCAGAGCGGCGGGCATGTTGTAGAGCGGCCCAGGCATCAGCTGGTCGAGGAACCAGAGGCGCTCCTGGGCGAAGGAGAGCGGAAACTCGGTGCCCCCCGGAAGCGGCAGGAGGGGGGGCGCCGCCGGCCCGCCCTCTGCCGCTCGCTCGGCGCCGACGGCGAGCGCCATCCGGCTGAGTGTGGAGGCGGCGAACAGGCGCTTGAGCGGCAGCTCGACCCCGAACGCCGTCCGCAGCCGGGAGGCGAGCCGGGTGGCGAGGAGCGAGTGACCGCCGAGGGTGAAGAAATCGTCCCCCCCGGAGAGCCGCACCGCCGGATCGAGATCCAGAAGATCGGCCCAGAGGCCGGCCAGCACCTCCTCGATCGGGCCGCGCGGGCCCAGCTCCCCGTCGGACCCCTCCGGCCCTTCCGGCCGCTCCGGCCGCCCCTGCCGCCCCTGAACGCTCGCCGGCAGGGCGTGGCGGTCGATCTTGCCCGTGGGGGTGAGGGGGAGGGCCGGCAGGGCCACGAACCAGGTGGGCACCAGCGGCTCGGGGAGCCGGGCGCGGAGCCATTCGCCGAGGCCGGCCGCCACCGCCGCGTCACACTCGAGATAGGCGACCAGGCGGCTGTCCTGGAGCACGACGACGGCGCGGCGCACCGCCTTGTGCTCGCCGAGCGCCGCCTCGATCTCCCCCAGCTCGACGCGGAACCCCCGCACCTTGACCTGATGATCGATCCGGCCGAGGAATTCGAGCTCGCCTGTCGCCCCATAGCGGACCAGGTCCCCCGTCCGGTAGAGCCGCTCCCCCCCGCTTCCGCGAAGAGGTCCGGCACGAAGCGCCCGGCGGTCAGCTCCGGCCGGCCGAAGTAGCCGCGCGCCAGGCCGGCCCCGCCGAGATGGAGCTCCCCCGCCGCCCCGATCGGCACCGGGCGGCCCCGGCGATCCAGCACCTGCGCCCGGGTCGCCGCGAGAGGCCGGCCGATCGCCGGCGGCCGCCCTTCTCCCGGCGCGGCCGGCGTGGCCGGTGCCACCCGCGCCCAGGTCGAGTAGGTGGTGTCCTCCGACGGGCCATAGAGGTTGAGCAGGCGCCCGACGGTCCCGGTGCGGTGAATCGCTTCGGCGAGCGGCCGGGGGAGAGCCTCGCCGGCCAGGTTCACCGTCCGGATCCCCGGAGGCAGCCCCTCGCGCACCAGCTCGGCCATCGCCGAGGGCACCGTGTTGAGCAGCTGTACCTCGCCGGCCGCCGGCAGAGCGGGCAGGGCGAGGACGTTCTCCGCCAAAAGGACCCGCCCTCCCCAGGAGAGCGGCACGAAGAGCTCGAAGACCGAGAGGTCGAAGCAGACCGAGGTCGCGAAGAGGACTCCCGAGAGCTCCTCGTCGGTGAAAGTCTGGCGCGCCCAACGCATCCGGCTGACCGCGCTCCGATGCTCGACGGCGACCGCTTTCGGCATACCGGTCGATCCCGAGGTGTAGATCAGGTACGCCAGGTTGCCGGGCCGGACGCCGCTGGTAGCGATCGGCGGCCGGTCCACGGCCCCGTCTATGGCCCAATTCGCAACTAGATTCTCCCCGATCACCTCTCCCGTCGCCGGATCGAGGCAGACCTGCCGGACGCCGCTGCCGCCGGGGAGGGGGAAACGCTCGCCCAGGCCTTCTTCGGTCAGCAGAACGGAGGCCCCCGAGTCGGCGAGCATATGGGCCAGCCGCGCGGCGGGATAGGCGGGGTCCAGGGGCACGTAAGCCCCGCCGGCATCGAGCACCGCGAGGAGGGCCACGACCAGCCCGACGGAGCGGCCGAGGCCGACCCCCACCCGCACTTCCGGCCCCACCCCGAGACCGGCAAGGTGAGCCGCCAGCCGCCTCGCCCGGCGGTCGAGATCCCCATAGGTCAGGCGCTCCGTCCCGACGACCAGGGCCTCGGCCAGGGGGGTTCGCGCGGCCTGCGCCGAGAAGAGATGATGCAGGCAGGTCCCGGTGTTTTCCCCGGTGCCCCAGCCGGCCAGGGGATCTCCCGCGCCCCACTCGCGGAGCTGTTGGAGCTCCGCCTCGCCGAGCGAGGCGAGGGCCGAGAGGGGTGCCGCCGGATCTGCCACCGCACTGGCCAGCAGCCGCTCGAACCCGGCCGCCATGCGGGCGATCGTCGAGCGGTCGAAGAGGTCGCGGTCGTACTCCCAGCAGCCGGCCAGGCCGGACGGCGTGGGGGTGAGGAGGAGAGTGAGGTCGAGCCGGGCCGCGCCGACCGGGAGATCGAGCTGTTCGACGGTCAACCCCGGCAGCCGGAACGGCTCGGCCGGCGTGTTCTCCAGGACCAGCAGGACCTGGAACAGGGGCGCATGGGCCAGGCTCCGCTCCGGCTGGAGCGCCTCGACGAGCTTCTCGAACGGCAGGTCCTGATGGGCATAGGCGGCGAGGGTCGTCCGCCGCACCTGGGCGAGCAGAGCGGCGAAGGATGGGTCGCCCGAAAGATCCACCCGCAAAGCCAGGGTGTTGACGAAAAAGCCGATCAACCCTTCGAGCTCTCGGTGGGTACGGTTGGCGATGGGGGCACCGAGGACCAGGTCCTCCTCGCTCGACAGGCGCGCCAGGAGCGCCGCCAAAACGGCGAGGAGGAGCATGAACAGGGTCGCCCCGCGCTGCCGGCCGAGCTTCAGGCCGGCCGCCACGAGATCCGCGGGGAGCCGAAAATCGAGCTGGCCGCCGCGGAAGCGCTGCACCGCCGGCCGCGGTCGATCGGTGGGCAGGTCGAGAAAGGTGGGCGCTCCGGCCAGCAGCTCTCGTCCCCAGGCGATCGCCTCCTCCAGGACCTCCCCGGCGAGCCACCGCCGCTGCCAGACGGCGAAGTCGGCGTACTGCACGGCGAGGGTGGGAAGGACCGGCGCCGTGCCGGCCGAGAGCGCCCGGTAGCACTCCGACAGCTCGCGCACGAAGACCCCGATCGACCAGCCGTCGGAGGCGATGTGGTGCATGGAGAGAAGCAGCAGGTGCTCGTCGGCGGCGAGAGCGAGGAGCGCGGCGCGGAGGACCGGCCCGGCAGCAAGGTCGAACGGCCGCCGGGCCTCGGCAGCAGCCAGGCGCCGCACCTCCCCGGCCCGCTCCGGCGCGGGCAGCGAGTCCAGATCGACCCGCGGCAGCGCCATCTCGGGCCCCGGACCGACGACCTGGACCGCCCCGCCGCCATCCACCGCAGCGAAGGTCGTGCGGAGCGCCTCATGGCGATCGACGAGGATCTCCAGGCTGGCGGCCAGAGCCGCCCGATCGAGCCGGCCGGTCAGCCGCAGCGCTCCCGGCAGGTGGTAGGCGGCGTTGCCCGGTTCGAGCTGGTTGAGGAACCACAGCCGCTCCTGAGCGAAGGAGAGCGGCAGCGGGCCATGCCGCGGCACCGGCACGATCGGCGGCAGGGTCGAGGCAGCGGCTGCCGCACCCGTCCCGAGGGCGGCGGCCAGCCCCGCGACCGTCGGGTGCTCGAAGAGGGTTCGCAGCGGAATCTCGAGCCCCAGCGAGTCGCGGAGCCGGGAGGTCAGCTGCGCCGCCAGCAGCGAGTGCCCCCCGAGGTCGAAGAAGCTCTGGTCGATCCCCACCGCCGCAACCCCGAGAAGCTCCGCCCAGACTCCCCCCAGAAGCTCCTCCAGCGGAGTCCGCGGCGGCATCGCTATCGCCGATATCGCCGATATTGCCGATATCGCCGATATCGCCGATATCGCCGAAACCGCCGTCGCTTCCCCGCCATCGCCCCCCTCGGCAGCCAGCCGCTCCAGGGCTCTCCGATCCACCTTCCCGTTCGGGGTCAGGGGGAGCGCCGGCAGCCAGACGAACGCCGACGGCACCATGAAGAGCGGCAGCTTCTCCTTGAGGTAGGACCGCACCTCCGCCGTGCAAGCCTCCCGCCGGGCCACTAGGAACGCCGCCAGCCGTTTGCCCCCGGCGGCATCCGACAGCGCCAGCACCACCCCCTCCCGGATCTCCGGATGCCCGGCAAGCAGGGTCTCGATCTCCCCCAGCTCCAGCCGCTGGCCCCGCACCTTGACCTGATAGTCCACCCGGCCCAGGAACTCCAGGCTGCCGTCTGGCTGCGCTCGCACCAGGTCCCCGGTCCGGTACAGCCGGCCGCCGGGAGCGCCGCCGAACGGGTCGGGAACGAAACGATCCGCCGTCAGCTCCGGACGACCGAGGTAGCCCCGCGACACGCTCGCCCCCCCTGCGTAGAGCTCGCCCACCGTCCCCAACGGCACCGGCCGGGCCCAGCGGTCCAGCAGGTAGACCTCTACCCCGGCGATCGGACGACCGATCGACGGCACACCCACCCCGCTGCCCTCCACCACCCCCCAGGTGATCACCGCCGTGTTCTCCGTCGGACCGTAGAGGTTGATCAGCCGGAAACCCGCCCCGGGCTCTGGCCGCCGCCGCAGCTTGTCCCCGCCGGTGAACACCCAGCGCAGCGAAAGCCGCGCCGACAACTCCGAGGACGCGGCCGACAGCACCGCCAGCAACCCCTCCAGGACCGGCGTCGGCAGGAAGGCGAGAGCGATCGCCTCCTCCGCCAGCCAACGCGACAGCCGCGACGGCGAGAGCACCACCTCCGGCTCCGGGATGCGGACGCTCGCCCCCGAGGTCAACACCGGCCACAGCTCCACCAGGGTGGCGTCGAACGCCGGACCGGAGAGGTGCGACCCGCGGTCCGCTGCCGTCGGCGCGAGCACCGCGGTCAGCCAGGTGATCAGGTTGGCCAGGCCGCCGTGATGCAGCATCGAGCCCTTCGGCCTCCCCGTCGAGCCCGAGGTATAGATGACGTAGGCCCGATCGCTCGCCGCCAGATCCAGAGCGGGAGACTTAGCAGGGCCCCGGCCCAGCAGCCCCGGATCGTCCAGGCAGAGCACCGTGGCTCCTCCCGCGAGCTCCGGCAGCCGGCGGGCCAGCCGTTCGACCGTCAGGAGGACCCGGACCCCGGCATCTTCGAGAGTGAAGGTGAGGCGATCGGTCGGATAGGCCGGATCGAGCGGCACGAACGCCCCGCCCGACTTGAGCACCGCCAACAGGCAGATCACGCTCGAAAGCGAACGCTCCAGGCACACCCCCACCCGCTCCTCGGGCCCCACCCCCAGCCCGCGCAGCCGCCAGGCGAGCCGGTTGGCCCGGGCGTCGAGCTCGCCGTAGCTCAGCCACTCCCCGCCCTGCACCGCCGCCACCGCAGCCGGGGCGCGCCGGGCCTGCTCCGCGAACCGCTCGTGGACCCAGCCGCCGTGGGCCGCCCCCAGACCGGTGTCGTTCCACTCCCGGAGGAGCTGCTGGCCCTCCACCGCCGAGAGCCACGGCAATTCGGACAACCGGCGCTCCGAGGTCTCCCCGCGCTCCGCCATGGCGGCGAGCAGCCGCTCGAAGCCACGGACCAGGCGCTCCGCCGTCGTGGGCTCGAAGAGATCGACGTTGTAGACCCAGCGGCCGGCGAGCCCAGCGGCGGTCGCCGCGATCTCCAGCATCCCCTCGTACGGCGCCGTCCACCGCTCCGGCGCCAGGGGCCGCAGCTCGATCCCCGGCAGCCGCAGATCGACGAACACATCGTCTTCCAGGGTCATGGTCACCTGGAACAACGGCGTGTGGCTGAAACTGCGCTCCGGCTCGACCTCCGCCACCAGCCGCTCGAACGGCAGGTCCTGGTGGGCGTGCCCTTCGAGCACCGTCTCCCGAACCTGGTGGAGCAGCTCGGAGAGGCGGAGGTCCCCCGCCACCCGGGCCCGCAGGACCAGGGTATTGGCGAAAAATCCGATCAGGCTTTCGGTTTCGCGGCGGCCGCGACCGGCGACGGCCGTGCCGATGCCGAAGTCCTCCTGCCCGGCGATCCTCGCCAGGAGCGCCGCGAAGGCCGCGAGCAGGGTCATGAACAGGGTCACCCCTCTGCGGCGGCCCCTCTGCTGAAGCTCGCCCAGGAGGTCCGGCGACAGGCCCACCGGGCACACCGCGCTACGGTCGCGGAGCACCGCCGGCCGTGGCCGGTCGGTCGGCAGCTCCAGCCTCCCCGGCATCCCCGCCAGCTGGCGCCGCCAGTACTGGAGCTGAGGTTCGAGCACATCCCCCGTCAAGTAGCGGCGTTGCCAGAAAGCGTAGTCGGCGTACTGGATCGCCAACTCGGGGAGCGGTGAGCCCAGGCCGGAGCTCAGCGCACCGTAAAGCGCGCTCAACTCGCGGACCAGGACTCCCGTCGACCAGCCGTCGGCGACGATGTGATGCAGGGTCACCAGGAGGACCTGCTCCTCCGGCTCCAGGCGCAGCAGGGTGAGCCGCAGCAGCGGCCCGCGCTCCAGGTCGAAGGGTCGCCGCGCCTCCGCTCCGGTCTGGCGCCGTGCCTCCGCCTCCCGGCGCGCCGCGGGAAGGCCATCGAGATCCACCACCGGTAAGGTCACCCGGCCAGGAGGCCAGCCAGGAGAATGGACGCGCTGCGCCGGCGCTCCGTCCACCCCCTCGAAGGTCGTGCGCAGGATCTCGTGACGGCGGACGATCTCCCCCACCGCCGCCGCGAGAAGATCCGCCTGGAGGCGCCCCTTCAGGCGCAACGCACCCGGCAGGTTGTAGAGCGTCCCCCCGGGCTCCCAGCGGTCGATGAACCACAGCCGCTCCTGAGAGAAGGAGAGCGGCAGCGGGCCGCGCCGGGGCACCGGCACGATCGGCGGCAGGGTCGAGGCAGCGGCTGCCGCACCCGTCCCGAGGGCAGCGGCGAGCCCAGCGACCGTCGGGTGCTCGAACAGGGTGCGGAGCGAAATTTCGAGCCCCAGCGACTCGCGGAGACGGGAGGTCAGCTGCGCCGCCAGCAGCGAGTGCCCCCCGAGGTCGAAGAAGCTCTGGTCGGTGCCCACCGCCGTGACCCCGAGAAGCTCCGCCCAGACTCCCGCCAGAAGCTCCTCCAACGGGCTCCGCCCCATCGCCGATATCGCCGATTTGGCCGATATGGCCGATGTCGCCAAAACCGCCGCTTCCCCGCCATCGCCCCCTTCGGCCGCCAGCCGCTCCAGAGCTCTCCGATCCACCTTCCCGTTCGGGGTCAGGGGGAGCGCCGGCAGCCAGACGAACGCCGACGGCACCATGAAGAGGGGCAGCTTCTCCTTGAGATAGGACCGCACCTCCTCCGTGCACGCCTCCCGCCGGGCCACCAGGAAGGCGGCCAGCCGTTTGCCTCCGGCGGCGTCGGCCAGGGCCAGCACCACCCCCTCCCGGATCTCCGGATGCCCGGCAAGCAGGGTCTCGATCTCCCCCAGCTCCAGCCGCTGACCCCGCACCTTGACCTGATAGTCCACCCGACCCAGGAACTCCAGGTCGCCGTCCGGCTGCGTCCGCGCCAGGTCTCCGGTCCGGTACAGCCGGCCGCCGGGAGCGCCGCCGAACGGATCGGGCACGAAGCGCTCCGCCGTCAGCTCCGGACGACCGAGGTAGCCCCGCGACACGCTCGCCCCCCCGGCGTAGAGCTCGCCCACCGTCCCCGCCGGCACCGGCTGGGCCCAGCGGTCCAGCAGGTAGACCTCTACCCCGGCGATCGGACGACCGATCGACGGCGCACCCACCCCGGCGCCCTCCACCACACCCCAGGTGATCACCGCCGTGTTCTCGGTCGGACCGTAGAGGTTGATCAGCCGGAAACCCGCCCTAGGCTCCGGCCGCCGCCGCAGCTTGTCTCCGCCGGTGAACACCCAGCGCAGCGAAAGCTCCGCCGGAAGCGGTGTCGCCAGCAACCCCTCCAGAACCGGCGTCGGCAGGAAGGCGAGAGCGATCGCCTCTTCCGCCAGCCAACTCGACAGCCGCGACGGCGAGAGCACCACCTCCGGCTCCGGAATGCGGACGCTCGCCCCCGAGGTCAACACCGGCCACAGCTCCACCAGGGTGGCGTCGAACGCCGGACCGGAGAGGTGCGACCCGCGGTCCGCTGCCGTCGGTGCGAGCACCGCGGTCAGCCAGGTGATCAGGTTGGCCAGGCCGCCGTGATGCAGCATCGAGCCCTTCGGTCTCCCCGTCGAGCCCGAGGTATAGATGACGTAGGCCCGATCGCTCGCCGCCAGCTCCAGAGCGGGGGCCGCCGCACGGCCCCGGCCCAGCAGCCCCGGATCGTCCAGGCAGAGCACCGTGGCTCCCCTCGCGAGCTCCGGCAGTCGGCGGGCCAGCCGTTCGACCGTCAGGAGCACCCGGACGCCGGCATCTTCGAGAGTGAAGGCCAACCGTTCGGTGGGATAGGCCGGATCGAGCGGCACAGAGGCCCCGCCCGACTTGAGCACCGCCAACAGGCCGATCACGCTCGAAAGCGAACGCTCCAGGCACACCCCCACCCGCTCCTCGGGCCCCACCCCCAGCCGGCGCAGCCGCCAGGCGAGCCGGTTGGCCCGGGCGTCGAGCTCGCCGTAGCTCAGCCACTCCCCGCCCTGCACCACCGCCACCGCAGCCGGGGCGCGCCGGGCCTGCTCCGCGAACCGCTCGTGGACCCAACGACCCTCGGCCGCGCCCGGACCCGTGTCGTTCCACTCCCGGAGGAGCTGCTGGCTCTCTCCCGCGGAGAGCAGCCCGAGGTCGGCCAGGGGGCGGTCGGGGTACCGCACCGCCGCCCGGACGAGGGCGGTGAGGTGGCCGATCATCCGGGCCGCGGTGGTGCCGTCGAAGAGATCGGCGTTGTACTGGAGAGAAAGGGTGAGGCCCTCGCCGGCCGCCGCGGGTTCCGCCGCCACCAGCGCCAGCTCGAAGGGCGCGCGCTCCTCCCCGAGAGGCAGCGGGGAGAGCTCGAAGCCGCCCAAATCCACCCGCGCTTCCGGCCAGCCGAGGGCGAATTCGGCGAGCGCCCGGTCTTCTCGCCGCCCGGCCTTCTGCAGGGCGAAGGCGGCCTGGAAGACCGGCGAGCGGGCGGGGTCGCGCACCGGCTGCAGCCGCTCGGCGAGCCAGGGGAAGGGCAGCTCCTGGTGGGCCAGGGCGGCGCTCACCCGCGGGCCGGTCGCCGCCAGCAGCTGGGCGAAGGACATCTCCCCGCCCACCTCCCCGCGGAGGACCACCGGATTGACGAAGTACCCCACGACACCGGCCCAGCGGGACGAACCCCGGCCGGCGGTCGGGGAGCCGACGAGCAGGTCCCGTTGCCCGCTATGGCGGTGGAGGACGGCCTGGAAGACCGCGATCAGGGTGGTGAACAGGCTGGCACCATGGCGGCGCCCCAGCGACCGCAGGCCCCCGCTGTCGCGAGCCTCCAACCGCGCGCTCCGTGAGCCGCCGGCGTAGGTCTGGACGGGAGGCCGCCGGCGATCCGTCGGCAGGTCGAGGACCGGCAAGGGGGGGGCGAGCGCCTGGCGCCAGTAGTCCCAGAGCGCCTCCCCCCGGGGCCCGGCCAGCACCTCGGCCTGGTGGCGGACGTACTCCCGGTAGTCCGCCGGGGGAGGGCCGAGATCGAGCGCTCCACCGCGCGACTCCTGCCGGTAGAGCGCCGCAAGCTCGCGGGCGATGACGGCGAGGGACCAGAAGTCCGCCACGATGTGGTGGATCGCGAGGAGGAAGGCGACGGAGCGAGAGCCGGTGGCCGGAGCGCGCGAGAAGAGCCGCACTCGGAGGAGCGGCCCGTGGGCGAGGTCGAAAGGGCGGTACGCCTCGGCGAGGAGGCGCTGGCGAAACGCCGGGTCGCCCTCGTCCGCGACCTCCACCCGGCGAAAATCGAGAGCGACCTCTTCGTCTTCGTCGATGACGAGCACCGGCTCGCCCGCCCGTTCGGGGAAACGCGCGCGGAGGAGCGGATGACGGCGGACGAGGGCCGCCAGGGCCCGCCTTAAAGCGTCCTCCTGAGGGGGGTCGGGCTCGCCGCGCACCCAACCCGCGACGACGATGTTGTAGGCCGCACCCTTAGGTGCCAGGCGCTCCAGAAACCAGAGCGCCCGCTGGCCGGGGGAGGGCCCTGAGCCGGTGACGGCCGCCTCAGAAATAAGGCCGCCGGCAACCTGAGGGTCGACCGCCAGCGGAAGGGGAATCGAGGTCATGAAGGTCTCAGCAGCAGTCTCTTGTCCATAGTCGAGCGGCAATGTTAGACTGCCGCCGCCTATAAGGAAACCGGTCATCGTTAAGAAGAGCAACAGCACCGGCCGCAGTAGCTCTCGCCGTTCAGCTCAAGGACAGGAAACGGCGCCGGACGGGGAGAAACCCGTGCCTGCTCCTCGCCACGCCCGGCACCGCGTGGTGGTGACGGGTATCGGCGTCGTCACCCCGCTCGGCAACACCGTCGAGGAGCTCTGGCAGGGGTTGCTCGCGGGCCGTTCCGGGATCAGGCGAGTGACCCGGTTCGCGCCCGAGCGCTTCGCCTGCCGGCTCGCCGCCGAGATCCCGGACTTCCAGCTCCCCGAGCTGCCCGGGCCGTACCTCCACGAGATCAAGCGCATGGACCCCTTCGTCCAGTACGCCCTGGCCTCTACCAGCGCCGCCCTCAAGGCGAGCCGGTTCCCCATGGAGCGCCTGGCGAGCCCGGACGACGGCGGGCTCTTCCTCGGGGTCGCGATGGGGGGATTGGGGACGATCGAGAGCGGCGTCCTCCTCCAGGAGGCCAAGGGTCCGCGCAAGACCACCCCCTACCTCATCCCCTCCCTGATCCCCAACATGGCCGCCGGCATGATCGCGCTGGTCTACGGGTTCAAAGGGCCGCAGTACACGATCGTCGGGGGCTGCTCGAGCAGCATCCAGGCGATCGGCCTGGCGATGGAGAAGATCCGCGACGGCCGCTCGATCTGGGCTCTCGCCGGCGGCTCCGAGGCGGTGATCACGCCGATCACCTTCTCAGGTTTCCAGGCCATGGGAGCGCTCAGCCCGGCCACCCGGCAGAAGGCCACCCCGCGCCCGTTCGATCGCGCGCGGGACGGCATGATCGTCGGCGAGGCGGCCGGCATGCTCGTCCTCGAGGAACGTGAGGCGGCCCTAAGGCGCGGCGCGCCGATCCTCGCCGAGCTCGCGGGCTACGCCACCTCGACCGTCGTCAGCCAGGCCTTCTTCCAGTGCAGCGACGAGACCGCCCGCTGCATGGAGCTCACGCTGGCCGATGCCGGTATGGAGCCCGGGGAGCTCGGCGCCGTCTACGCGCACGCCGGCGGCCTGGCCGGCGATGCCAGCGAGATGAAAGCGCTGCGGGCGGTCTTCTCCGACCCCGATTCCCGGCCGGCGATCACCTCGATCAAGGGGCATATCGGCTACAGCTTCGCCGGCGCCGGACCCCTCGACCTCGCCGCCGCCTTGATGTCTCTCCGCGAGCAGAGGCTCGCGCCGACCCTCCACTTCGCCGAGACCGAGCCGGAGTTCGCGGACCTGGACATCGTCGACGAGCCGCGCGATCTCCGTCTGGAGAGCTGCCTCGTCAACTCGTTCGGCTTGGGCGGGGTGAACGCCAGTATCCTTTTGCGGCAAGCCGCACTCTAGGAGAGCGATCCCATGGCAGAACCACTCGCAGCGACGGCGTACGACCTGCTGTCGGCGGCAGTCTTAGACGATCCCTACCCCACCTACCATGAGATCCGTTCGAGAGAGCCGGTCTACTGGAGCGCGCTCTTCGGCGGCTCCTGGCTGCTCACCCGCTACGCCGACATCGTCCCCGCTCTCCGCGACCGGCGGCTGTCCGCCCGCCGTGGCGTCGCCTCCTTAGTCGGCATGTCCGACGAGGTCAAGGCGAAGTTCGCGCCCTTCGAGTCGTTCTACACCACCTCGATGCTGACCCAGGACCCCCCCAAGCACACGCGGATCCGCGGGCTGGTGCAGAAGGCGTTCACCCCCAAGTCGCTGGAGGAGCTGCGGCCGCTCGTGCACAAAGTGGTCCTCGACCTGATCGAGCCGTTCCGCCAGGAGCGGCGGATGGACCTGATCTACGACTTCGCCTATCCGCTGCCGGCGATCGTCATCGCCGAGATGATGGGTCTCCCCTGGGAGGACCGCGACCGGCTGAAGGAGTGGGCCGACAACCTGGCCCTCTTCGTGGGGGGCGCCATGAACCCGCTCGAGATGGCGGCGGCCGGCCAGCAGAGCATGCTCGACATGGCCGAGTACTTCCGCTTCTGGATCGCGCGCCGCCACGAGGAGCCCGGGGACGACCTGATCAGCCGGCTCCTCGCCAGCACCCAGGACGGGGAACGGCTGACCGACGACGAGGTCTGGTCGCAGTGCCTCCTCCTGCTCACCGCCGGGCACCAGACCACCCGCGACCTGATCGGCAACGGCTTCTGGGCCCTGATGCACGAGCCCGACCAGCTCCAGCAGTACCTGGACGATCCCGAGAAGCTGCGCGACGACGCCGTCGAGGAGTTCCTCCGCTTCGACAGCCCGGTGCAGATGGCCGGGCGGGTGGCGACCGAGCCGGTCGACATCGGCGGCCGGACGATCCAGCCCGGGGAGCGGGTCATCGCCATCCTCGGCGCGGCCAACCGTGACCCCGAGCGGTTTCCCGAGCCCGACCGCCTGCTCGTCGGCCGCCAGGACAACCATCACCTCGCCTTCGGCTCCGGCATCCATCACTGCCTCGGCGGCTTCCTCGCCCGTCTCGAAGGGCAGGAGGCGTTCGCCGTGCTCCTGCGGACCCTGCCCGACCTGCGGATCGAGACCGCGGAGGTGGAACGGCAGCGCAACGCGACGTTTCGCCGGATCAAGTACCTGCCGATTTCCTGGGGCGCCTGAAAAGTGGCGAGCCCACAGAGGGGAGAGCCCACGATGAGACGATTTCTTTCGCGCCGCCTGGCGGGTCTGGTCCAGTCCGACATCCGCCGGATGAGCCGCGAGTGCGAACGCCTGGGCGGCATCAACCTGGCGCAGGGCAACTGCGATCTACCGACCCCGGCCCTGGTGCGCGATCCCGCCATCGCCGCCATCGAGACGCAGAAGAACTGGTACACCTTCCCCGAAGGGGTGGCGCCGCTCCGCGAGGCCATTGCGGCCAAGCTCAAGCGGGACAACGACATCGAGGCCGACCCGGCCTCCGAGGTCGTCGTCACGGTGGGCGCCACCGGCGCCTACGCCGCCACCCTCCAGGCGCTGCTCGATCCCGGCGACGGCATCGTCGTGATGGAGCCCTACTACGGCTATCACCTGAACATCCTCCTCACCGCCGGCCTGGAGCCCCACTATCTGTCGCTCGACGCCCCCGCCTTCGAGCTCCGCGAGGAGGCGCTGCGCCAGGCGATCCGCCCCAACACCCGGGCCATCCTCGTCTGCACCCCGTCCAACCCCTCGGGCAAGATGTTCGACCGGGAGGAGCTCCAGGCGATCGCCCGGGTCGCCCACGAGAAGGACCTCCTGGTGATCACCGACGAGATCTACGAGTACATCCGCTACGACGGCCGTCCCCACATTTCGCCGGCGAGCGTCGACGGCCTCTGGGAGCGGACGGTGACCATCATGGGTCTCTCCAAAACCTTCAGCGTCACCGGCTGGCGGCTCGGCTACGCCGTCGCCCCGGAGGCCCTGGCCCAGGCCATCACCCTGGTGAACGACCTCTATTACGTCTGCGCTCCCACCCCCCTCCAGCACGGGGTCGTGCCGGGGGTTGCGGCGCCGAAGAGCTACTTCGATTCGCTCCAGGGCCTCTACCAGAAGAAGCGCGACCTGATCTGCGGCGCCCTGGCGGAAGCCGGCCTGAACCCCATCGTCCCCCAGGGCGCCTACTACGTCCTCGCCGACATCCGGCAGCTCGGCTTCGCGAGCGCCCACGACGCGGCGCTCGATCTCCTCCGCCAGACCGGGGTCGCCGCCGTTCCCGGGACGGCGTTCTACCGCGGCGCCAAGGGGGAGGGGCTCCTCCGCTTCTGCTTCGCCAAGGAGGACTCCGTCCTCGAGGAGGCCTGCCGGCGGCTGCTGCAGCTCCAACCGGCGGCCGCCGCCACCACCCGGCAATGACCGCTCTATCCCCGCGCGATCCGGACTTCGCGGCACGGGTCCGCGCCAGCTTCGACCGCCAGCAGTTCATGGGCTACCTGGGAGCCGAGCTGACCGGGCTCCAGCCCGGCCTCTGCGAGATCCAGCTCGCCTACCGCCCGGAGCTCGGCCAGCAGCACGGCTACTTCCATGCCGGGGTGGTCGGCACCCTGGCGGACAACTCCTGCGGCTACGCCGCCTACAGCCTGATGCCCGCGGACTGGAGCATCCTCACCGTCGAGTACAAGCTGAACCTGCTCGTCCCTGGCGACGGCGAACGCCTGCTGGCGCGCGGCCAGGTCGTCAAGTCGGGGCGGACGCTCACCATCTGCAGGAGCGACGTGTTCGTTTACAAGGGCGGGGTCGAAAAGCTCTGCGCCATCTCACAGCAGACCCTGGTCGGCCTCGCCGGCAAGTCGGACGGCCCGCGGTAGAGATAACCGGTTTGAGGCCGAAACCGGGTCCGTTTTGATCCGAGGACCGGCGACTGGCTGCGCGGAGCGCCCAAAGGAGCCGGCCCGCAGGATTCAACGGACTCGGTCCCTTCAGGCCGCAGGGGGCAGGAGCATCTCCCGGCAGCGGAATCGCTGGATCTTGCCGCTCGTGGTCTTCGGGATCTCCCCCTTCTCCACCCAGTGGACCGTCACCCCGCTGAGCCCGAAGGCTTCCAGGAGCGCCGTCCGGATGCGGTCCTCCAACTCCACTCGATCCGGGGGCGGAGCCGGGCGGGACTCGACGATCAGGTGGAGCGCCTCGGTGCCGGTGCTCTCCTCCGGCATGCCGACCGCCGCAACGCCGTTGGTGGCCGGGCTGCCGCTCACCGATTCGACCAGCGATTCGATCTGGCCGGGGAGGAAGTTGCGGCCGCCGAGGATGAGGATGTCCTTCTGCCGCCCCGTCACGTGGAGCTCCCCACCGGCCAGGTAGCCGAGATCGCCGGTGCGGAGAAAGCCGTCCGCCGTCTTCCACCCCTCCGGCTCCCCCGCTGCTCCCCAGAAGTCGGAGATGACGCTCGGCCCGGCGCACTCGACCTCCCCCACCTCGCGCTCGCCGAGGGGCCGGCCGTCGCGGTCGACGATGCGGAGCTCGTGGCCGGGGAGAGCGCCGCCCAGGGCGACCACAGGGAGGACCCGCCGGCTCGCCGTCCCGCTCCCCGCGCCCGCCGGCTCCGCCCTCCCCTCGGCGGCCAGGATATCGGCGTCGATCCGGTCGACCCGCGGCACCTCGTCGACCCGCGGGATGGTCACCGCCAGGGTCGCCTCCGCCAGCCCGTAGACCGGCAGGAGGGTGGTCGGAGGGAGGCCGTAGGGGCCGAACGCCGCCTGGAAGTCGAGGAGCGTCTGCTCGCGGATGGGCTCGGCCCCGCAGTAGGCCACCCGCCAGGTCGAAAGGTCGAGCCCGTCGAAGCGCCGCCGGCCGGCGAGGCGGGCGCAGACCTGGTAGGCGGAGGTCGGAGCGGGAGAGATCGTGGCCCCGAAGCGCCCGATCAGCCGGAGCCAGAAGTGGATCGGATTGCGGACGAAATTCGCCGAGTCGGTCGCCACCAGCCGGCAGCGCCAGTCGAGGCAGCAGCAGATCCCGATGAGCCCCATGTCGTGGTAGAGCGGCAGCCAGGTGACGACGACGTCCCCCTCCCGCTGTCCGCTCGCCCGGCCGATGGCCCGCACGTTGGCCGCCAGGTTGCGATGGCGGATCACCGCGAGCTTCGCCCTGCCGGTAGAACCGGAGGTCGCCTGGAGGTGGGCGGGGTCGCCGGCCCCGGCGACAGGCCGGAGCCCCGGCGCCTCGGCTTCTGATCGGTCGCGGGGAAAGTCGAGCAGCTGCCGCACTCCGAGCGCCCGCCGGCCCAGCCGGGAGCCGAGCTCGGCGCTCGCCTCGTCCGGCAGGAGGACCCTGGCCGCGCCGGCCGCGTCCGCCAGCTCACCGAGGTTCGCCGCCGCCAGCTCGCCGGTCCGCCCGGGCTTGGGCGCCGGCACGATCATGGGGACGATCCCGGTGTAGAGGCTCGCGAGGTAGATCTCCAGGAGCTCGCGCGAGGTCGGCAGGGCGAGGAGGGCGAGGTCTCCCCGCCGCAGGCCCGCCCTAGAGAGGGCCTGGGCGGCGCGGCAGGCGCCGCGATAGAGCTCGGCGTTCGAGAGGGCGACGGCCTCGCCGGAGCGGTCGACGACGTGCGCCGCCGTCGCTTCCGGCCACCGTTCGAGGCTGTCGGCGAAGGTCTCGACGACGGTGTCGAACATCTACGTCGCGAAGGTCTTGAAGAGCTTCTCGTCGCGCCGCCGGGTCCGGCCGAGCCGCTCCCGGACGAGCCCGTACCGGGAGTCGAAATCGGCCTTGAGCAGCTCTTCCTTGAGCGTTCCGGCGGCCGTGTAGTAGGGCTTCTCCAGCTCTTCTAAGAAATGGATGTGCTTTTCCATCCCCGCCCGGCCAAACTCGACGCTCCGGGCATAGGACTTGAGCCGCATCCTCCTCTGCGGCCGCTTTTCGACCTCGAAGGCGCGCTCGAAGAAGACGTCGTAACTGTCCAAAATCCCGCGCTGCAGCTCGCTCGGCCGCATGTGGCGAGGGAAGATGCCGACGAAGGAGTAGTGCTGGTAGGTTGCCACCCCCTGGATGATGCGGTGGTCCTCGATGTCCTGCCGCGAGCCGAAGAGGAGCGTCTGGAAGGGGTACTCCGCCAGGCAGACGAAGGTCGGGTGGACGATGCGGGCGTCGGCGCACCAGCGGGCGGTGTGCAGGATGGCCGCGCGGTCCTGCGCTTCGAGGCCGAAGATGATCGCCGAATGGATGTAGATGTCGTTCTCGGCGAAGCGGTGGAGCCGGGCGGTCTGCTCCATGGCCTCGACCTTCTTGTTGAAGGCGCGGAGGACCCCCGGGTCCTCGGACTCGACCCCCAGGCAGTACTCCCCGAAGCCGGCCTGCTTCAGGCGCAGCAGGAGGTCGAGGTCGTCCGCCAGCTCGATCCGGCTCATGGCGATGAACCGGTACTCGCGGCCGGAGAAGGTCTCGGCCACCTGGGAGCAGAAGTCGGCCCGGGTCGTGAAGTTGAGATCGGTGACGTAGAACCGCGTGCACCCCGTCTGCCGGTGGATGCCCTCGATCTCCTCGCGAATCGTGTCGATCCCCTTGGGCCGAAAGCGGCGCCCGAGCACCCGGATCGCATAGCAGAACGAGCAGTCGAAGGGGCAGCCGCGCGACATCGATACCGTCGCCCAGTGGAGGCGCGGCGCCCGGCGGAGAAGATCCGGATGGATCGCGTTGTCGAGGTCGCCGTAGCGGGCGAACCGGTTCATGACGAGCGCGCCGTCCGCCTCGACGAAGCAGAGATTCTCGACCGCGGAGAGATCCCCTCCGGTCTCCAGGGCGAGGAGGAGCTGCAGGGTCGGGATCTCCCCTTCGCCGAGGATCGCGTAGTCGGCGTACTGCAACGCCTCGTGCGGGGCGAAGGTCGCGTGGGGGCCCCCCATGATGACCTTGCAGCTCGGCTGTTTGTGGGCGCGGATCCATTCGAGGGTCGGGAGATTCGACCAGAAATGCGTCGCCAGGGCCGAGATCAGGATGTAGTCGTAGGTCTCGAGCGGGAAGCTCGCCGGGTCCTCGCCCCAGAACATCTGGCAGATCTCGATGTCGCAGCCGGGGAGCTCGCGCTTCAGGAACGAGGCGACGTAGTAGATCCCGTCGTTGTAGGTCGTCGCGAGGGTCGAGACGTCGGGGTATTCCCGGTGGAACCCCAGCTGCACGAAAAGGACCTTGAGCGCTCGCACCTGCTGCATCGGTCTGCCCGTTACTGGCGTCACTGGAGCCACTGGGGTCACTGGAGAGGGAGCGCCGCCGTACCGGGTTGGCCCAAACCGGCCTGCTGCGCGCCGTCGCGCTCGGCGAGGCTCTGGCGCATCTTGGCCCGCATGTCCTCCTTGATCTTTCTGGCGATGCGGGCGGGGTCGTTGACCGTCTTCTGCGCCCAGGCGAGGAGGTCTCGCATCTCGTCGCGGCCGATCCGCGGGTGCTGCCAGACCTGGTGATAGAGGTCGAACTTCGACAGGTCGGTCTCGTCGATCAGCGGCTCCATGTCCCGGTAGAGCTTGGTGGCGTGGAACGGCGTGAGGAGCGTCAGCTGGCAGGCGAAGAGCCCCTCGTCGGCGAGCTGCCGGATGTCGTACTCGATCGTCTCGGCGCTGTCGCGGTCGAAGCCGAGGATGAAGGTCCCCAGGGCCCGCCGACCGTTGTCGTGCAGCTCGCGGATCGTCTCCCGCACGTTGTAGACGTCGTCGCGCTTGTGGACGTCGGCCAGGTTGGCGTCGCGGAACGACTCGACGCCGATGATCGCGCCGTCCATGCAGCGGTCGGTCAGCTCGCTGATCCGGCCGCGGATGCGGTCGGCCCGGGTGAGGCAGATCCACTTGAGATCGCGCTGCGCCAAAGCGTCCACCACGTACTCGGCGACGGTGTTGTCGAGAAAGAAGGTCTCGTCGTAGATGATGACGTGGGCGACCTTGTTGTCGCGATAGCAGTCGAGGGCCTCGTTGAGCTCCTGCGCCGCCATGGCGTCCTCATGCGGGTTGAACACCGGTGTCGAGCAGAAGGTGCAGCCGATGTTGCAGCCGCGCTTGGAGTAGAGGTAGCCGACCCCCGCCGTGATCCCGCGGAAGCTCGACACCCCGAGCATCGGCGGATGGTGGATCTTCTCGAGCGGCTTGCCGTAGACGTACTGGTGGAGGACCGACTCCCCCGCCCCCTTGACCAGCCGGGTGAAGTGCGGTGCCAACCCCGGGCTCAGCACGCCGTAGTTGCCGCCCCAGATCTCCGGGACGCCATGGAGCCGGGCCATCTTGGCCATCTCGATGGCGACCGGGGTGGACCAGGTGTAGAAGCTGATGCCGACCATGTCCCACTTCTCGGACTTGAGGGCCTCTAAGTACTGGTGCCAGCTCGGGTACTCGAGGACCTCGACGTCCGGGACGTTGGCCTTGATGAAGTTGAGCCCGGTCGGAGGGCAGGTCACCGAGAGCCGGTCGGCCACATCCACCGAGCAGGTCCAGGCCATGTAGGTGTCGGTCTTGTCGTACCAGTTCCCCCCGACCCCGTCGAAGTCGATCAGGGCTTCCATCGGCGCCGTGGTCAGAAGCACTCTTTTCATCGCTGACTCCTTGGAAGTCCTATCCTGCGGCGAGCGTTCCTCATGCTGTCGCCCGCTGCTTCGCGAGCTGCCCGTTGACGTAGGCCAGCAGGTCGCTCATCGAGTCGAAGTTCTCCATCACCGAGTCGTCGAACTCGACGCCCAGGCGATCTTCCAGATAGAGGACGAGTTCGAACAGCTTGAGGGAGTCGAGGGCCGGCAGTGCAGTCGCCAACCGGGAGGTTGGAGTGAGGTGCGAGACATCGGTTTCGAGATACTCGCCGATGTAGCCGACCACTTCATTCAGCTCAACCGAGTTCTTAGGCATTTCTACAATTCTCTTTCATCCAATCTGTCTAAGAGTAGTATACGGCCACCCGCGGGTCAA
>CAVWRJ010000012.1:0-15906 GCA_963757335.1 uncultured Acidobacteriota bacterium
AAGTGGACGGAATTTTTGTCCAGTGCTAGACTACCACGGCCATGAGCACGATCGGAGCCGCAAGTTCAAGCAGGAGTGTCTCGCGATCCTCGACCGGTTGGGACCCGAGGGCATCGTCATCACAAAGCACGGCAAGCCGGTAGCAAGACTAGTGCCCATCGAGACCGAATCGGCCTCCCTCATCGGGAGCCTTGCAGGCAAGATTCAGTGCATGGCGACCTCCTTTCCACGGGCCTGCGGTGGGATGCTGAATCTTGACACCCATATCCTGATCCATGCCCTCCAGGGCTCTTTGACGGGGAAAGAACGCAAGATCCTCTCTGCGGACACTTGGAGCATCTCGGGAATCGTCCTCTGGGAGATCTCGAAGCTGGTCCAACTCGGTCGGGTCGAGATGGATCTGGCGGATCCAGACGTGGTTCGCGCCCTGTCGAAGGTTCACACCTGGCCTCTCACGCTTCGAGATTTGCCTGGGTATCCACGACCTCGATTTCAGCAGCGACCCTGCCGACGAGATCATCGCCTCCACCAGCATCGTCCATCGGGTGCCTCTCGTAACCCGGGATGGCAAGATTCGAAAGTCGAAGATCGTACCGCTGGCGAAGTAGAGAGGGTGGTCTGGGCGGTCGTACCGGCGGCCGGCAGCCGAGGCTTTCGGTCGCGAGGGCGCTCCCCGAGGGGAGCGCCCGGAGGGCTGCGGCAGAGCGCTCAGGCGAGCTGGCGGGCGACGCGGGTGAAGAGATGGGCGGGGAGCGAGACCTGGACGTCGCCGTCCGGATCGTGGACCTGGATCTCGATCGAGCGTCCCTTTTTAACGATCTTCACCGTCTGTCCCTTCTCCTCGATGTCGACGAGCACCGCGTCGGGACAGTCCTCGAGCGACTGGAGGGCGGCCACGGCGACCGGCGCCCAGGGGCCGATCTCCCGGCGGGCTCTACTGAGATCGCCGTCGTGGTCGAGGAGCGGCAGGAGGTCCATCCCGAGGTAGAGGAGGCCCGCGGGGACCGGCAGATAGAGGTGCGAGCCGCCCGCTTTCGTCTCGTTCACGTTCACCGTGACGACACCGTGGGTCACCAGGCTTCCCGCGAGAAGAAGCGCGGCGCCGACGGGGAGCGCGAGGAGCGCGAGGGCGACGATCGTGAGGACTTTGGCGGGTCTGGTCATGGCATTCCCCTTTGAGCAGGTGGCGGGTCTCGAGACGCATCGACCCGTACTTCCCCCCACCTGACGAGGGAACCGGCGGAAAGGTTTCAAGGTCGCTGGCGACGAGGTCTGTCAGCTGGGGGGCGGGACGACTCCGAGGGGACGACCTGCACCCCCGTGGGAAGATCTCCGCAAGGCGTCGATGGGAGCCCCATCTCCGTGAGGGCCGCTCCACGAGCCGATACCGTCCGCTCACGGGTCGATAAACTAACCTCACGGGTCGATATGGTCCCGGGACCACGCAGCCAAGTCCCGGGACTTTGAGAAATTGTCCCGGGACTTTGTTGCAGGGTCCCGGGATCTTGACTCCCGGTGCCTTCAAGGGCGGTCGAAAGTCCCGGGGTTCTGACGGTTTTCCGGTGACGGGAGTCTCGGTCCCGAGATCACGGAGCAAAGTCCCGGGACTTTCGTTCAGGGTCCCAAGACCACGTCTCCATGTCCCGGGACCGCGAGTCCAGGTCCCTGGACTTTGAGTCTCGGTCCGGGGATTCAGAGTCCTGGTCCCGGGACTTCCCTCCGGGGTCCCGGGACCACGAGTCCCGATCCCTCGATTTGATCCGTTTTCCAGGGATGGAAGCCTCGGTCCCGGGACCACGTGCGAAAGTCCCGGGAACGCGGACCGGGGTCCCGGGGCAACGTAGCAAAGTCCCGGGGTCACTGAGATTCGTCCCGGGATCACCGAGCTGCGTCCCGGGATCGGAGATCGTGGTCCCGCGCCCCGGAAGCAAGTCCCGGGACCACGGAGCTTTGTCCCGGGACCGAGAAGCGAAGTCCCGGGACCACGATTCGTAGGGCGCCGGAGGGCTCACGTTCAGCGACAGCATCGGCGCCTGGAGGGCCATCGGGCCGCGGAAGCTCTCGGCGCGCTTCTTGAACCTCAACTTCGCCGGGGTGATACCGGCGGCGACCTTCGCCGGCACGGCGGTGGTGGATTACATCTATCAGTTCGCGGCGAACTTCAACACCATCACCGTGACCTGCCAGGGCAAGATCTTTGCGCCGGACGTCGATCCCCTCGATCCCAGCTCGATACCCTTCATCGCGTTTGATTGCAGCAACCTGAACGGACATCCCTACCGGCGCGTGCAGCCCAGGTAGCGTTTCAGCGAGAATCGACAGGACGGCTTGGCGGCGGGTATCCTGGGAGTCTCATGAGGCCTCCCCCCGCCCAAGAACTAAAAGACCCAGGTCGACTACGCGCAGAACCAGCAGGTCATCTTCCTCGTCCACTACGACACCATCTCGGAGAGCGCCGCCAATGACGCCAACAATTCGGAGGGCGGTCGCCGGCACCAACCCTTTCACCACCCACGGCACCTGCTGGGTCGACGTCCAGTCGGGGAGCGGCTTCTCCGGGTCGACGACGCTCCAGACGGGCGACTTCCAGGCCGCGGCGACCGCCCTCCAGGCCGCGAGCCTGACGAACGCCGCCAACAACCTGGACTGGTCGGAAGGCAGCTTGAACGCCGCGGGTCTCGCCGCCATCAACAAGACGGGAACGACCCAGCTCCGCGTCTACTTCAACCTCGACGACAACAACGACGGGGGCGCCAACTACATCGGCTACTACTCCGGCGACAACGGGACCGCGGCCAATCGGCCGCAGCTCGTGGTGATGTATCAGTAGGTACAGAAAAGGAGAGCTCCGCATGAAGATGAAACGATTTCTACCGCTCATGATCCTTGCCCTGCTCGCCCTCGGCGCGACCGTCGCGTCGGCCGAGACGGGCGACAGCAACGATTTCGCCGGCACCTACTTAGCATCGCTCCCGACGCGGGCGGAGATCCTCCAGCTGCATGCCGACGGCACGGCGGAGATCACCCTTTCGGATCAGGTCACCGCGGGCGCCGGGGGGCTCACCTTCAGCGACAGCCTGGGTTCCTGGAAGATCGCCGGACCGCGCAAGCTCACGGCCCGCTTCCTGAATTTAAACTTCGCCGGAACGGATTTCTCGGGCAATGCGGTGGTCGACTACGTGTACCTGTTCGGGGCGAACTTCCGCACCATCGCCGCGAGCTGCCAGGGGAAGATCTTCCCGCCTGGGGTGGACCCGTTCAACCCGAGCTCCGTCCCCGTCGTTACGTTCGATTGCAGCTACCTCACCGGGCATCCTTACCAGCGTCTGCCACTCTAAGTAACGAACACGGTCCTTGCCCTCGCATCCTCCCTGGAGAGGATAGCCACGCCCCTACCGGAAGCGCTATCGTAGGAAGATAAAGGAGATTCTCATGCGCTCATATCTACGAACGTTCCCCACCCCCGCCCGCCTCGCGGCGGGACTCCTCGCCACCGCCCTGCTCCTCGTTCCAGCTCCGGGCCGGGCGGCATCCGCCCATTCCATTCCCATCGCTCTCGCGCGGATTCTGCCGCTGGGCACGGTCGTCACGGTCGACGGCTCGGTGACCACCCCTTCGGGCGTCTTCGCCTCCAGCTTCTTCGACGAGGGGTTCGCCGTCCAGGACCGGACGGGCGGTATCTACGTCAGCATCGCCGATAATCTCGGGCTCACCGTCCGCGAGCAGGCGCGGGTTACCGGGACGCTCGCCGACAGCGGCGGCCTGCTCATCCTCGTGCCGGTCGACGGGAACGACGTCAAGATTCACGGCAAGGGCCCCAAGGTGGAGCCCCTCCGGGGCCGGACCGGGAGCATCGGCGAGGCCACCGAGGGGCGGCTCGTCCAGGTCACCGGCACCATCGATCAGCCGGTCGTCAACGACCTGCCCTTCGGCTACAAGGTCTTCGTCAACGACGGCTCGGGCGAGATCCGGGTCTACGTCAACCTCGGCACCGGCATCGATGTCAGCGGTCTCGCGGCGGGGCAGCGGGTGACCGTCACGGGGTTCAGCGGCCAGTTCATCGACTACGAGATCGACCCGCGCTTCCCGAGCGACATCAAGGTCGAGCCGTAGGGGAACCTTCGACCGGCGCGGGCGCAAAGGCCCGCGCCGCTTCTTTCCGTCTCGCTGTGACTCCTGCCTACGGCGCCATGAACCCTAAGTCCGGGTTGTTGAAACGGCTCAAATTGGGAAACACCGTCGCCATATCCGTCGAGGTGACCCCGAACCAGCGGGCGAGAGTGGCGCTGTACTCGTCGACCGAGGTGGTGGGGATCCAGCGACCCTGGCTGCCGGAGTCGTCGGGTCCGCTCTCGTGCTTCCGTACCCTCGTCTCGGCGGCCCGGCTGAGTGTCCGGTAGGTAGACATCTTCCCACAACAGATTTGTTGTGCTACGGTATTGTTGTACAACGAGCGGGAGGAGAGGCTATGGATTGCTTCGATCGGGACCGGGAGGCGGAGAAGCTCTGGCGCCACTTCGAGAACGGGCGCAACGTGCTCATGCTGGCGCCTCGGCGCATGGGCAAAACGGTCCTCCTGGAACGGCTGAAGGAAGAGGGCGCGAGCCATGGCTTCCGCGCCATCGTCCTCGATGTCGAAGGGTACCGCCAGGAGAAGGACTTCTTTCAGGAGATGTGTGCCTCAATCCAGGAGGAGCTCGGCGCCGGTCAGGCCATCCTGGGCGCGCTCACCGAGCGACTCCGGCGTGTCGTCCAGGGCGCCGACAACCTCCAAGGGGACTGGCGCAACCTCCTGCTCCAGATGGACTGGCGGCTCTTCGCCGATCATCTCGTCGCGCAGTTGGAGAAGGAAAAGGACGACAAGACCTGGTTGTTCCTCGTCGACGAAATTACGATCTTCACCAAAGCCCTGTTGGACAGCCAGAGCGTGACGGTGGCGAGCGACTTTCTCTACACCCTGCGCCAGCTCTGTCGAGAGCATCGCAAGGTGCGGTGGCTCTTCACCGGTTCCATCGGCCTCGACACGATCGCGCGGCGCCATGGCTTCGAGGGCTCTCTGGTCGACTTGGAGATCTTCTCCCTCGAGCCCTTCAGCCTGGAAACGGCCCGGGACTTTCTGCAGGAGATCGCCAAGAAGAACGGCGCAACCCTCACCGAGGAGGGGGTCGCAGCCCTCTGCGAGCGGCTCGGGTGGCTGTCGCCCTACTACCTGAAGAAGATGGGCGAAGCGGCGTGTGAGCATGCCTCTCCCGCCAGGGAGGTCGATGCCCAGGCGGCGCATCGCGCGGCCGACTCCCTGCTCGCCCTGGCCCACCGAACGTACTGGTCGACTTGGCGCGAGCACCTGAACAAGAACTACTCGGAGCCGGAACGGACCCGCCTTTTCACGATCCTCGCCGAGGCGTGCCGCGGCTCGGACGGAGCAAGCTTCTCGACGCTACTCCTGACGCTGAGCCAGGCAGGGGGTGAGCCGCTGGCGGAAGGCGGCCTGCGAGACCTCTTGGACACCTTGGAGGCCGACGGTTACCTGACCGCGGCTCCGGATCGTTCCCGCTTCCGGTTCCGCATGAACCTGCTACGCGACTGGTGGCTGCGCTACGTCGCGCCGCCGCCTGTGGAGAGCCCGGCGCATGGGTAGGCCGTTCGACTTCACGTTCTACAATCCGGACCGGTTGGAGGATCCAGCCTTTCTGACGGGTTTCGTCGTCCGGCAGGACTTAGCCGCCAAGATTCTCGCCCGCCTGGGAGAGATCAAGCCCCGCGGCCTCGCGCAACACCGCCTCATCGTCGGCCAGCGCGGGATGGGAAAGACCAGCCTGTTGCGCCGTATCGCGCTGGGCGTCCGCGCCGAGCCAGCGCTCGCGGCGGTGCTCTTGCCGCTCCGCTTCCGCGAGGAGCAATACAACGTTCACAACCTCCACGTTTTCTGGTCCAACTGCCTCGATGCCCTCGGAGACTGGCTCGAGGGGCAGGACGGGGAGACGACGCCAAGCGTCTCGACCGCGACGTGGCGGCGCTCAACGTACAGGACGACGACGACGAAGGCAGTCGGGCCCTGGCGTTGTTCAAAGCCTGGATGAAGGAGGAGCAGAGAAGGCCCCTCCTCCTGCTCGACAACCTCGACATCATCTTCACCGGCCTCAAGACTAAGGAGTGGAGCCTGCGGCGCGTGCTGCAACAAGCGGGAGGGATCGTCGTGATCGGCGCCTCGGCGGCGGCGCTCGAAGCCGCCGCCGACCGCGAAGGCGCCTTCTATGACTTCTTCGAGGTGGACGTCCTCGCCAAGCTCGAGCACCATGAAATCCTGCTCTGCCTGCGCCATATGGCTCTGCAACGCGACGAGGCCGGCCGCCGGGTCTTACAGATCCTCGACAGCGACCCGGCGCGCATCCACGTCCTTTATGACCTGACCGGCGGCAATCCTCGCACGCTCGCCTTTCTCTACCTGGTTCTCGAAACGGGCGGGGACGACGACGTGATGGGCGACCTCGAACGTCTTCTCGACCAGGCGACGCCGCTCTACAAGGCGCGCGTCGAAGAGCTGGCGCCCCAGACGCGGGTGGTCTTCGATGCCCTGGCGCTGGCCTGGGATCCTGCGACGGCCGCCGGCCTGGCGGGCGTGACCGGTCTTGACGTCGGCGTCGTCTCCACGCAGCTCGACCGCCTGTTCAAGGAAGGGATCGTCGAGAAGACCAGCCTGTCGTCGTCCAACCGCACCGCCTTTCAGGTCGCGGAACGCTTCTTCAACATCTGGTACCTGATGCGCCACAGCTCACGCCGGCAACGGCTGCGCCTGCGCTGGCTGACCGAGATACTCCGGCGCATCTATACCTCCCGCGAACTGCGCGAGCGCGCAACCGGCCTGCTCGCCGGAGCGGAAGGCCAGGGGCTCAGCAGCCCTGCCTACCGCCTCGCCTTGAGCGACGCGCTGGAAGACCGCGACCTGCGCACTGCCCTCCGAAGCTCGGCACGCCGGCATCTAGCGTTCGCAGGTGAAGGTGACGTACCGCCCGAGGACGATCTCTACTTGGGGGACGTCGTGCCAAAACCCGTCCCCGCTGCCGAGGCCGCCGCAACGTATCGCAGAGCGATTGAGCGCAAACCTGATGATCCAGGCCTTTGGTACGGACTTGCCCGCCTGCTCCGGGATTCGCCGGACTCTCGCGCCGAGGCGGAGGCCGCCTATCGTAGAGCCATCGAGATCGATCCGAAATACGCTCTGCCATGGAACGGCCTCGGCAATCTGCTAGCGAATTCGGCGGGGCGCGACGCCGAGGCAGAAGCAGCCTATTGCAAGGCCGCCGAGATTGACCCGAGGCTCGCGTGGCCATGGTACAACCTTGGCCTGCTGCTGCATCGGCTAGGTCGCCATGCCGAGGCAGAAGCCGCCTATCTCAAGGCCATCGAGATCGATCCGAAAAATGCGGCGCCACGGAACAACCTTGGCTGGCTCCTAGCGAAGTCGCTTGGGCGTTACGCAGAGGCCGAGGCCGCCTATCGCGAAGCTCTCGAAATCGATCCGAAACTCGCGCAGCCATGGGACAACCTCGGCAACTTGTTCGCGGGACCGCTGTCGCGCTACGGCGAGGCAGAAGCCGCCTATCGCAAAGCCATCGAAATCGACCCGAAAGACGCGCGGCCATGGAATAGCCTTGGCAACCTGCTGGTAGGTCCGCTGGGGCGCCACGCCGAAGCCGAGGCCGCCTATCGCAAAGCCATCGAGATCGATCCGAAACTCGCGCAGCCATGGGGCAACCTCGGCAACTTGTTCGCGGGACCGCTGGCGCGCCACGGCGAGGCAGAAGCCGCTTATCGCAAAGCCATCGAGATAGATCCGAAGCTCGCGTTGGCATGGAACCAACTCGGAATCCTGCTGGCAGGGCCGCTAGGGCGCCACGCCGAGGCTGAGGCCGCCTATCGCAAAGCCATCGAGTTCGATCCGAAATACGGGTCGCTTTGGCATAATCTCGGCCTCCTACTGGCAGGTCCACTGGCGCGCCACGCAGAGGCCGAAGCCGTCTATCGCAAAGCGATCGAAATCGATCCGAAAAACGTGGGGGCATGGAACAACCTCGGCAACTTGTTCGCGGATCCGCTGGCGCGCCACGGCGAGGCAGAAGCCGTCTATCGCAAAGCCATCGAAATCGATCCGAATCACGCGCCGGCATGGAACAACCTTGGCTTGCTCCTGGCAGAGTCGCCTGGGCGTTACGAAGAAGCCGAGTCCGCCTATCGCAAGGCTATCGAGATCGCTCCGAGGCTCGCGTGGCTATGGGACCATCTCGGCAATCTGCTGGCCGATCACCTGTTCCGCTTCGAGGAAGCGGAACAGGCGTATCGCACGGCGCAGAAGCTCGAACCGCAGCACCCCGCTCCTCTCTACAATCTCGCCAGCCTCCTGCTACGCCGGGATGGGAGTGGGCCTGAAGCAGAAACGCTTTACCAAAAGGCGATTGCGGCAGTACCACCACATGGAGCCGGGCTTCTCCGAGCGTTCCAGGCGTTAGCCGCGGACAACTTCGGTACTGCCATCGCAGAAGCTCGGGTCTGTGCTCGAGGAAGGTCATCCTGGGCTGTTCACTGCGTTTCGAATCAGCCTTCTGAGGGTCCTGCAATTTGCCGCAGAGCGCGGAAACGGTGACAAACTCCTGGCATGGTTCAAGAGCAGCGGCTTCAGTGACCGCTACTGGCCGCTCTATGTTGCCTTCGACGCCTATCTTCACGGCGAGGACCGGCTCATGGACGTCAACCCGGAAGTCCGCAACGGCGCCCGCCGCTTGCTTGGCGAGATGACGCGCCGGCCGAGCGAGTCTCCTCCCCTTAAGCCTGGGAAGGGGCCGCGCAGGAAGAGTCGTTCTGGCAAGACGGGTTGAGGCGACTCCTCCCTACGGCGCCATGAACCCTAAATCCGGATTATTGAACCGGCTCAGGTTGGGAAACACCGTGGCCATGTCCGTCGAGGTGACCCCGAACCAGCGGGCGAGAGTGGCGCTGTACTCGTCGACCGAGGTGGTGGGGATCCAGCGACCCTGGCTGCCGGAGTCGTCGGGTCCGCTCTCGCTCAAGGTGGGAACCTTGCCGTAGATGTCGCCGCCGCGGACGGCGCCGCCGAGGATCATCTGGTGGTTTCCCCAGCCGTGGTCCGAGCCGCTGCCGTTGCTCATCAAGGTGCGGCCGAAGTCCGAGGCGGTGAAAGTGGTGACGTCGCTCTCCAGGCCGAGCTCGACCGTGGAGTTGTAGAAGGCGGAGAGCGAGGCGGAGACGTCGGCCAGGAGGTTCGCCTGGGCGTTGATCTGGTCGCCGTGGGTGTCGAAACCGTCCGCCGAGCAGAAGAAGACCTGGCGCTGGAGACCCAGTTGAGTGTGCACGGACATCAGCTTCGCCACCATGGCGAGCTGCTTGCCGAGGCTGGAGGTGGGGAAGACCGTGGTCAGGACCGGCGCTTGCGCCAGGGCGCCCTGGAGGAGCTGGTTGTTGTCCAGGGCGCGGGTGACGATCCCAGAGGTGGCGCTCACCAGGAGGTTCGGCTGCGGCTGGCCGAGGATGCTGCGGATGGCCTTCGACACCGGGTCGCCGTTGGGGCCGTCGGTGAACCCGGAGAGGGCGATCACGCCGCTCGACGAGACCTGGAACTGGGTGACGACGTTGCCGACCTGGAGGACGTTGGCGCCGGCGAGCGAGATGCTCATCGACACCTGGTTGTTGTTGTTCAGGCTGTTCAAGAGGTCGGCGGTGCGGCCCCCCCACCCGGTCTTCTGGGGCTGGTCCGGAATCGAGGTCTGCCACTGCGTCTGCTGGTCGCTGTGCGAGAAGAGCTGCGGCGGCGCGGCCACCGAGTGGTTCAAAAACTGGGTGCGATTGAGCGGCGCGACGAGCGGCCCGACGTTGGCCAAAAGGGCGAGCTTGCCGCTCCCGAAGAGAGTCTGGAGGCCCGGGGTGCTGCCGTGGAGGCCGTAGGTGCGGCCGTCCGGGGTGAGCGGCGTGATCGGCAGGAGCGATGCCGCGGGCAGGGCTAAGATGCCGCGGGCGGCGGCGTACTGGGTGTAGTCGGTGCCGGTCCGCGGGACCAGGAAGTTGTTGCCGTCGTTGCCGCCATAGAGGAAGACGCAGACGAGGGCCTTGTAGTCGCTCGCCGTCTTCGCCCCTGACCAGCGCGGCAGGGTGGCGGCGGCGGCCACGTTGCCGAGGTCGAAGAGCGTGCGGACGATCGAGGTCGTCCCGACGGCGGCACAGACCGAACGGCAGATGAGCTCGCGGCGCGTGATTGCCATTTCCGTATCTCCTTAAGCCTCTAGGCCGTTACCGTTCCACGAGAAATTCCGGCGCCGTAACGATCAGGCGGATCGCCGCCTTGGTCCGCAGGGTGGGGTCGTTGAGCGTCGGGCTCGACAGGGTGCTTAAGAGGGTCGTCCGCAGGGCGGGCGACATGCTGTTTGCCAGGAGGAGGAGGTTCAGCTGGTCGACGAGCGCCGCGGGGTCGGTGGCGATGGGGATCTGCTGCGAGAGGTCTAAAAGGAGGGTCTCGCCGCCGTTGGTGTAGCCCGAATAGAGCAGGGTGCGCAGGAAGTTGAAGCCGCCGATCGCCGAGGTCTCGTTGAAGATCTCTACTTCCGGCGAGGTGAGCCCCGCCGCGGCGACCGGGCCGGAGAGCGAGTAGTCGGGGCTGAAGAAGTTGAAGACGGTGGGCGCCCGCAACGGGTTCTCCGCCATGCGGAAGGCGGGGTCCTCCAGGTGCCAGAGCCGGAACTTGCCGGAGGGCGCCTGGCCGTGAAAAGTACGCAGCATCGTCCCCAGCCGCAAAAGGGGCTCCCGCAGGTGGCCGTACCCCTCGTAGCTGGTCACCAGCTCGGCCCGCGCCTCGTAGTCGGTGAGGATGGCCTTGATCACCGCCTTCAGGTCGCCGCGCATCCCCAGTCCATTATTGGCAAACACCTGCGCCACGCGGTAGACGTAGGCAGGGCTGGGGTTGCTCGTCACCAGGTGTTGGATCAAGCCCCTGGCGAGGAACGGCCCGGTGTTGGGATGGTTGAAGATGGCGTCCAGGGCCACCTTCAAGTCGGCCTGCGCGGTCTGGTTGGCGGGCTGGGTGAAGCCGTCCAGGAGGAGCTTGCTGCCGGTCGAGTGGTGGCTCGGCCAGTTCGCCATGGGGATGCGGTAGTTGACCGTCGGGTGGTAGAAGCGTGATGAGTTGGTGGTGTCGTCGCCGCCGAAGCTCCAGCCGGTGAAGACGTGGGCGAAGCCGATCACCACGTCCTGGTCGTAGGTGGCGATGGGCAGACCGGTCTTGGCGTCCAGGAGAAGAGTGCCGTCGGGATTCAACTTGAGCAGGCCGATCGAGAACAGCTGGAGGACCTCTCTGGCATAGTTCTCGTTGGGGTTCTGCCCCGTCGCCAGGTTCTCCTTGTCGTTGCCCATCAGGTTCAAGTAGTTCCCCATGGCCGGGCTCAAGGTGACGTCTTCCAAGAGGGTGCGGAAGTTGGCGAAGGCGTCCTTTTCGAGGACGTCGTAGTAGGCGGCCAGGCTGTAGGGATTGTTCCGCAGGGTGCCGTCGACGTCCGAGAGGACGAAGATCTCGGAGAGCGCCAGGGCCACCCGCTGGCGCAGGGCGTCTGGACCGGTCGCCGCCTGCTTCCAGAACGACTCCATCATCTGGTTCGAGTTGGTGAGGGTCTCCCCGCCGGCGACGGCGGCGTCCAGGTAGGCGGCGTGCGAGACGAGAGGCTCTGCGAACTGCTGATTCAACCAGCTGTCGAAGCCGGTCGTCTGGAGACTGGTGATCTCGGAGAGCGTCGGCCCGAAGGTCGCCTGCTCCAGGAACCGCGAGGCGTCCCGGGCGGTGGGCGGACCGGGCGGGAGGAGCGGCGGCGGCGGCGGCGGCGTGAACGTCGAGGTGCCGTTCGCCAGCACGAACTGGCCGCGGATCTCTCCCGAGGGGTAGGTCGAGGTATGGATGTTGATGTAGGTGAGGCCGGTCTTGATATAGCTGACGATCTGCGGGACGGTGTTGGTGCCCACCGGGACGAAGGTCCAGACGGAGGAGCCGTCCGCCTGCTTGGGGGAGGCGTCGATGTCGAAGAGGATGCCGGCGGAGACTCCCGGACCGCCGGGGCCGTGGATGTGTTGGGAGATGACCGGCGTCGTCAGGTTCGAGTAGGTGTAGCGGAGGACCGCCGAGGCCTCGTCGCCAGCGACCAGGAGGGTGGCCTGGCCGGAGCCGGTCGAGAGCGACGCACCCTGCGGGGTGAGGGTCGCGATGTAGAGGGTCGGCAGGTGGGTGATCGTGTAGGTGCCGGAGTCGACCGGGCTGTCGGTCTTCCCCGTGGCGAAGGCGATCGCCTGGACGGTCGCCGTGTTGGCGAGGGCGAAGGCGCCGGCGTAGAGCGTGCCGGTGCCTGCGGGGCCAGCGGTGGGCACCGAGCCGTCGGTCGTGTAGCGGATCTGGGCGCCGGGGGTGCTCGTCCTGAGCGACACCGTCTGGGTGCCGTTGTAGCTCCCCGGGGGCGGCGAGAGGACGGGAGGCGCCACCTTCGTCGTATCCACGCCCGGATCGGCGAAGTAGCCGGTGACGTCGATGACGAGGTCGACCGTGCCGGTACTCAAGCCCGCGGCGCAGGCGACACCGCCATTCGCCCCCAGGGCGAGCACGGCGTTGTTGGCGCGCACCTGGTTGGTCGAGTAGTTGATCGTCGAGGCCAGGGGTTGGCTGCCGCCCGCAGGGTAGAAGGTGAGGTAGCCGGGGGCGGCGGGGCCGACGACGGTGATGTTGGCGGCGATCGCCTGGGCGCCGGTCGAGATGCCGCACTGGCCGGCGAGGTTGAACGTCCGGGTGCTCGACGCGATGAGGGCCGGGCCGCCGAAGCCGTTGGGATCGATGGCGTTCCGGGTGTCGAGCACCCGGCAGGGGGCGACCGTAAAGTAGGACGTACCGGCCTGGGCGAAGGCGGGGGTGGCCGAGCCGAGCCAAGCCAACGACGCCAATGTCGCCAGGGCCGCTACGACGAAGCGGGAACGATCCTTTCGGGCACGCCGAATTCTCCGTACACCTCTGGGCTTGTACGACACCTCGGCACCTCCTCGATCGATGGGTTGAGCTCAGCTTCAGTGTAGCAGGGATATTCACAAATGCGAATAACTATCCCTGCCCGCCCCTGTCGCAAGACCTGATGCTGGCGTCTCCACGGCGGGTTTTCGCCTCGCCGAACCGCCCCCCTCGTCCGCGCTATGTTCTGCCGGTGAGGCGCATCTCTTCTATGAACCCACCAGCGGGGCTTTTCCTGCGCTGCTCCCAATTCTCGATCCAGGGGCGATTCTCGGATGGCGTCCAGAAAGCGCGAAAGCGGTCGGCCACATGGCGGCTTGCGCTCCCTCGTCCGCGCTATGCTCTTCCGGTGAAGCGCATCCTCTTCTTCAGTCTGGCTGGCGGAGTTATCCTTGCGCTGCTCAAAATTCTCGAATACCAGTACTTCGTCCGCGCCTATCCGGGTGAGGTCTATGGAGGGCTGGTGGCGGTGCTCTTCTCCGCCCTGGGCCTCTACTTCGGGATGCAGTGGGCGCGGCCCAAGGGTGTGGAGAGCCGGGAGGTCGGCGTTCCGGAGAGCGGGCCGGTCCCCTTTTCGGTCGACATGGAGAAACTGAAGGAGGTAGGGATCACTCCGCGCGAGCACGAGATTCTGGGGCTCATCGCGGAAGGCTTGAGCAACCGGGAGATCGGCCTACGGCTCTTCGTCTCCGAGAACACGGTCAAGACCCACTCGTCCCGCCTGTTCGCCAAGCTGGGGGTCAACCGCCGGGTCCAGGCGGTTCAGAAGGGACGGGAGCTCCGCCTCCTCCCCTGATCGGGACGCTGGAGGGGGTCAACGAAAGGGTGATTTCCGGCTTCCCGCCCGAAAATCACACGAACGGAGGACGACGGCCGGGGGCCGATGCCGGCAAGATGCAGGCAACCTAAGGAGGAAACGTTATGAAGAAAATCGTGCTGCGCTACGGGATCCTATCGGGCGTCGTTCTAATGACTCTGATGGCGGCGGTGCTCCCCCTCAACTTCGCCCACAGCGAGATCCTCGGCTATACCACCATGGTCCTTTCGTTTCTGCTGGTCTTCTTCGGCGTCCGGAAATACCGCGACACCGTGGGCGGCGGGGCGATCGGCTTCGGCAAGGCGTTCCAGGTCGGCCTGCTCATCAGCCTGGTCACCTGCGCGATGTACGTGGTCGGCTGGGAGATCACCTACTTCAACTTCTTCCCCCACTTCCTCGACGGGTACAACGCGCACGTCCTCGCGAACCTGCGGGCGGGAGGCGCGAGCGAGGCGGCCATCCAGGCGAAGGCGGTGCAGCTGGCCGAGCTGCGCCAAGCGCTACCAGAACCCGCTCTTCAACTCCGCGATCACCTTCCTGGAGGTCTTCCCGGTCGGCCTCATCGTGACCCTGGTCTCCGCCGGGATCCTGCGCCGGAAGTCCCGCCCAGGGGCGCCCATGTCGGCGGTGCCGGCGGTGCCGGCCTGAAGGTCCTCAGCTCACCGCTTTCCTCACGAGCGCGCCGATCTTTGCCTCTTCGGCGGCGGTGAGCTCCTTGAGAGCGAAGGCGGTCGGCCACATGGCGCCTTCGTCGAGGTTCGCCTCGGCGCTGAAGCCGAACGTCGCATACATCGATTTGAACTTCTGCGCGCTTTGGAAGAAGCAGACGACCTTGCCGTCCTTGGCATAGGCGGGCATCCCGTACCAGGTTTTCGGCGAGAGGGCCGGCGCGCTGGCTTTGATGAGAGCATGGAGCCGCTCGGCCATGGCGCGATCCGGTTCCGGCATCTCGGCGATCTTCGCGAGCACGGCGCTTTCCCCGTCCTCCTGGTCCGCGCGCGGGCCGCGGCGCGCTTGCGCCTTCAGCTCCTGGGCGCGCTCCTTCATCGCCGCTCGTTCCTCGTCCGTGAATCCCTCGGACTTCTCGTTGCTCGCGGTAGTGCTCTCGGCGGACTTCTGCGTGGCTTTCTTTGGGCTCATGGAAACCTCCTCTACCTGACTTGGGTTGGAACCTCGCCGCAGCTCGAATGCGGACGCGCGCTATTCCAACATGCGCCGCCTACGCCGTTCAAGCTCACCGGCGGCAGCCGGCTCGCGCGGACCGGCCGCCGCTTGGGGAGGTGGGAGGCGACGACGGCTAAGCGGTCTCAGAGCGGTAAACAGATACGGCTCAGCTTGACCCCGCACGCCGGCTGGCGTAGCCTTGGTCAAGGTTGGTCAACCTGGGGGCTCTACTGCCATGTCTGACATCATCTACAACCTGTACGAAGCGAAAACGTCCCTTTCACGGCTCGTCGACCGTGCCGCGAACGGGGAGGAGATCATCCTCTCCAAGGCCGGTAAGCCGCTCGCGAAGCTCGTGCCGTTCCACCGTTCTCCCGAGCCGCGCCAGCCGGGAGGATGGGAAGGGCAAGTCCGGATCTCGGAGGACTTCGATGCTCCCCTGCCGCCGGAGATCGAAGCTGCTTTCGAGGGTCGCGGGTGACTCCGGCGAGCCGTCTTCTGCTCGATACCCATGTCTTTCTCTGGTGGCGCGGAAACCCCTCCCGACTGGCGTCCGCGGTGCGGGACCGCATCGCGACGGCGGACCTCGTGTTCGTGAGCGCGGCCTCGGCCTGGGAGGCGGGGATCAAAGCCTCTCTGGGCCGCCTGGACCTGCCGGACACGCTGGAAGCCGGCGTGGTCGCCAGCGGCTTCGAGAAGCTCCTCATCACGTTCTCGCATGGCGAGCGGGCCGCCGGACTCCCTCCCCCATCACCGAGACCCGTTCGATCGCATGCTGGTCGCCCAGGCGCAAGCCGAGGGCTTGACCCTCGTCACCCACGACCGGCTCCTCGAACCTTATGAGGTCGAGATCCTCTGGGCCTGAACAGGAGGCAGGAAGTTCTTT
>CAVWRJ010000013.1:0-177500 GCA_963757335.1 uncultured Acidobacteriota bacterium
CCCCGGTCAACCTGAGCTCGGAGCACATGCCCGCCGGGACCCGGGCGGTGATCATCACCCTCGAGCCCGAGGCCGCACCCAGACCCCGAGCGGCCCCGAGGTCCTCCGCGCCGCGGCTCCGGTCAAGGTCCTCTAGGACCTCCCGCTACTTCTTCGGCGGCCGGGTGGGCCGCATCTCGACCAGGCTGGGGAGGGCGTTGGGCGGGTAGGTGAGGAGATGGAGGACCATCGCCGCGATGTCCTCGGGCTGGAGCCGCCAGGAGGTCTCCGCTCCCCCCTTCCCACCCTTCCCCGCCGGATGACCGAACTCCGTATCGACGCTCCCCGGCAGGATCGCGGCCACCCGCACCCCGTGCGGGCGGAGGTCGAGCATGGCCGCCTCGGAGAGGCCGAGCAGGCCGAACTTGCTGGCGTTGTAGGCGGCGCCCCCAAGCATGGCGTTCTTGGCGGCGAGGGACGCGATGTTGACGATCCACCCCTCCCCGCGCGGCTTCATCACCCGGGCCGCGGCGCCCAGGAAGTAAAAGGCGCCGAGGAGGTTGGTCTCGATCACCTCCCGGAAGGCGTCGCCCGAGAATTCGTCGACCGGCCCGAAGACCCCCAGTCCGGCGTTGTTGACGAGGAGGTCGAGCCGCCCCCCCTCCGCCGCCGCCACCGAGCGGACGAAGTCGCCCACCTCCCCCTCGTGACGGACGTCGACGGGCTGGCCGGAGACCGTGCCGCCGGAGCGCCCGGCAACAGCGGTCATCTCGGTTAAGGCCTGGTCCACGGACTCGGGGCTCCGGCTGCAGAAGTGGACCCGCCAGCCCTCGCCGAGCAGAGCAAGGACGACGGCGCGGCCGATGCCGCGGCTCCCCCCGGTGATGATCGCTACTTCTTGTTTGCCGCCATATCTGCCCTCCCTTCGTGCTCACTCTACCGCTTGAGGACGGCGGAAATGCGCCGCACCCCGGATGCTGTTTTATCTCTCGACAAGGAGGCTTCACCCCCATGATGTTCTTCCACCCCGAATATCTTCTCTTCATGCTGCCGGCGATCCTGCTCTCGCTCTGGGCGAGTTTCCGCACCAAGTCGGCGTTCAACAAGTACTCCCGGGTGCGGACGATCCGCGGCCTGACCGGGGCCCAGGCGGCCCAGGAGATGCTCCGGGGAGCGGGCATCCACGACGTCCAGGTGGTCGCCACGGGCGGCATGCTGACCGACCACTACAACCCGGCCAACCGGACCCTCAACCTGTCGGAGGGGGTCTACGCCTCGAATTCGGTCGCCGCGGTGGGCGTCGCCTGCCACGAAGCGGGGCACGCCCTCCAGCACGCCGCGGGCTACAAGGCGCTCGGGCTGCGCTCGGCCCTGGTGCCGACCGCGAACATCGGCTCCTCCCTGGGCTACATCACCATGATGCTGGGACTGTTCCTCCTTCACCAGCCGCGGGTCGTGCTCTTCGGGGCGATGCTCTTCTCCTGCGTCCTCGCCTTCCAGATCGTCACCCTGCCGGTCGAGTTCGACGCCACCGCCCGGGCCAAGCGCCTCGCCGTCGAGCAGGGGATCGTGCAGCCCCAGGAGCGCGAGGGCATGGACCGGGTGCTGAACGCCGCCGCCCTCACCTACGTGGCGGCGGTCGTCTCGACCCTGATGACGCTCCTCTATTACCTGATGCGGGCGGGGTTGCTGGGCGGCGGACGGCGGAACTAAGCCCAGAAGGGGCGAGGGTGAGGGTCACGTACCGTCGCCCCTTCGGGGCTGAATTCTTTTTTGTTCCCTACCTGGGGCTCACGCCCCAGGCTACCGGCCGCCGCCCCTTCGGGGCTGAACGCCTACCGCCAGGTGGGCGGCTTCTTCGTCTCCAGGAAGGTCGCGATCCCATGCTTGCAGTCCGCGGTCGCCCGCGCCTCGGCGTTGACCTCGGCGGCGTGCTGCATGGCGTCGTCCAGAGGGCGGCCGAGGACGTCCAGGAGCAGACGCTTGGTGCGGGCGATCGACTCGGAGCTGCCGTTCGCCAAGATCTCCCCGGCGAGCGCCTCGCCCGCCGCGGGGAGCTCGGAGGCCTCGGCGACCATCCGGTTGACGAGGCCGATGTCCAGGGCCCGCTGCGCTTCCACGAACTGGGGGAAGAGCAGCAGCTCGCGGAGGTCGGAACCGCGCAGCCGGAGCGGCAGGTAGGTGGCGACGAGCGCCGCCACGAAGCCGATCCGCACCTCGCTGTAGAGGAAGCGCGAGTCGGCAGCGGCGACCACGAAGTCGTGCGCCGTGGCGAGGCCGCAGCCGCCCGCCACGCAGGCGCCGTGCACCAGGGCGATCGTCAGGGCCTCCTGGCGGAGCACGGCATGGAAGAGATCGCGCAGGCGGAGCGAGTCGGCGAGGTTCTCCTCCGGCCCGGCGTCGCGGAGCGAGCGCAGGTGCTCCAGATCGGCGCCGGCGGAGAAGTTCTTCCCCGCTCCCGAGAGGAGCACCGCCCGCACCCCCTCCCCGCGCAGGTCGCGGCGGTAGAGGGCGGTGAGCTCGGCGATCAGGGGCGGCGAGAGGGCGTTGGCCCGCGCCGGGTCTTGGAGGGTCACCCAGAGCAGATCGCCATCGCGGCGGGTTTCGAGGAGACCGCCCTCAGGCACGGAGCTGGCTCTCGCGCTGGGCCCGGCGAGACAATTTGGCCAGGATCTCGTCCGGCACCTCGATCTCCAGCAGCAGCATCCCCTGGGCGTGGGTCTTCCCCTGGGCGTCGGTCTTCAGGCTCTCGGTGCCGCCACCGCCCAGCGAATCGTGGAGGATGAAGTTGAGCGCCGAGAGGTTGGGGAGCTCGAAGCGCTCGACCGGGCCGCGGCAGACCTGGGCGAAGTGCGCCTTCACCCGCTCGGCGGTCACCTCCCGGCGGAGCACCTCGTAGATCTCGGCCGAGTCGGCGATCAGGCCGACGTTCGAAGCATCCCCCTTGTCCCCCGAGCGGGCGTGGGCGATCTGGTGGAGCGGCAGCTTCATGCCCGCCTCCTTCCTGCGATGAGAGAGAGCCCGCCGCCGAGGGCTAAGACCGCGGCGAGGGCGAAGGCGGTGCCGGGCGCCGTCGTCGCCGGCCGGTAGACGGCCGGCAGGAGGGCCCGGAAGCCGAGGTCCAGGATCTCCCCGTGGGCCCGCTCGAGCGCCGCGAAAGCGGCGGAGCTGGCGGCCAGAAGGAGGGCGAGGGTCCCGGCGAGCCGCGCGTCCCCCCAGCCGGAGGAGAGGCCGTGGCGGAGGAGGAGGGTGTAGGCGGTGCCGACGGCGAACGCCCAGTAGACGAAGGCCAGGCGGTCGGCGATGGCGCTGTAGCCGAAGCCCAGGAGGAGCACCGGCAGGAGGCCGGCCAGGAGGCCGCCGTACCAGCGGCGGGCGAGCGGTCGATCCATCTCTTAAGGCTCCCCCAGGGTTTCCGTCGTCTCGACGGTGACCTGGATCCGGCTCTCGACCTCCTCGCGGGCGAGGAGGGCCGGCCAGTAGGCGACCACCTCCTGCGGCTTGGGGCGCCCGCCGGCGAAGCCGGTCACCCCCGGCGGCCCGGCGGTGACGAGCGGCGCGATCTCCTGGCCGAAGCGCTCGACCCGCTTCGCATCCGGGTCGCGGACGCCGAGCCGCAGCACCACCTCCGGCGGATCGGACGGCGCGGGCAGAATTCCGGGCAGGCAGGCACCCTGCCCCACCATCTCGACGATCCGGTGCTCCGGCTCGAAGGTGACCCCGGCGCGCTCCAGTCGCTTCCAGACGATCTCGGAAGCGAGCTCGGCCTTCTCGATCGCCCGCGGGCCCGAGATGGTGATCTGCCCCACCGCCTTGTAGCCGGCCAGGTAGGAGCCCGAGATCTTCAGGAACGGCGTCTTGGGGCCGCCCCGGATGCCGGAGACCTCCACCCGGTCCGGCCCCTCCTGGCGCAGGCGAATGGAGCTGAAGTCGGCGGTGACGTCCGGGGTGATGTACTCGGAGGGCTTCCCCATCTCGTAGACCAGCTGCTCGGCGACCGTGTCGACCGTCACCATGCCCCCCGTCCCGGCATGCTTGGTGACCGTGAAGGTGCCGTCCGGCCGCGCCTCGACGATGGGGTAGCCGACGTTCCAGAGGTCGGGCACCTCCCAGAAGCGGCTGAAGTTGCCCCCGGTGCACTGGGCGCCGCACTCCAGAATGTGGCCGGCGATGGTGCCGGCGGCCAGGCGGTCCCAGTCCTCCTCGCCCCAGCCGAACTCGTGGATCATGGGCGCCAGGGCGAGCGCGGTGTCGGTGATCCGCCCGCAGAGGACGATCTGGGCCCCCAGCTCCAGGGCCCGGACCACCGGCCGGGCGCCCAGGTAGGCGTTGGCGCTCATCACCTGGTCGACGTGCGGCGCGAGCGGCTGGCCGGTATCCATGTTGGCGAGCGGATGACCCGCGGCGACCAGCTCTTTCAAGCGCGGGTGGAGGTCGTCCCCTTCGACCACCCCGACCCGGAGGCCGGAGAGGCCGAGCTCCTTCGCCACCTCCAGGATGCGGGCCCGGCAGGCGCGCGGGTTCAAGCCCCCCGCATTGGTGAGGATGCGGACGTTTCGCTCCTGGATCTCCGGCAGGGTGCGGCGGATGAAGCCGATGAAGTCGGTGGCATAGCCGAGCTTCGGGTTCTTGAGCTTCTGCCGCATCATGATCGACAGGGTCACCTCGGCGAGGTAGTCCATGCCGATGTAGTCGATCGGCCCCCCCTTGAGCAGCTCGACGGGGGCGTCGACGCTGTCCCCCCAGAACCCCTGGCCGTTGCCGATCCGGATCGTTTTCATAGGCGCGGATAGGTTAGCACGGTGTAAGCTTCTGCCCACGGCGCTTCCGTTGTGGGTTTCTTGAAGCCGAATCTAAAGGGCGGTAATTGATTCTCCCAGGGGGCGATGCTATGCTGCCCGTCCCCGTCCAAGGTCCAGCAAGGTATGGTTTTTTTCAACTACAGCACGATGCAGATGGCGGCCAAGGTCGTCTACTACGGCCCCGGTCTCTGCGGCAAGACGACCAATCTGCACTACATCTACGGCCATACCTCGGGCGATTCCCGGGGCGAGATGGTGTCCCTGGAGACCGAGACCGACCGGACCCTCTTCTTCGATCTCCTCCCCATCGACGTCGGCCAGATCGCCGGTTTCAACACCCGGATCCAGCTCTATACGGTCCCCGGGCAGGTCTTCTACAACACGACGCGGAAGCTGGTGCTCAAGGGGGTCGACGGGGTGGTCTTCGTCGCCGACTCGCAGCGCGCCATGCAGCAGGCCAACCTCGACTCGTTCAAAAATCTGGAAGAGAACCTGACGGAGATGGGGCTCTCCTCCGAGAGCCTGCCGCTCGTCCTCCAGTACAACAAGCGGGACTTGGCCGACATCTGCAGCGTCGACGAGATCAACCGTATCTTGAACCCCCATGGCTGGCCCCACTTCGAGGCCTCGGCGCTGACTGGCCAAGGGGTGTTCGAGACGCTCAAGGGGGTCTCCAAGCTGACCCTCCTGTCGCTCAAAAAGCGCCTGACCCGCGGCGGGGAGGGCTCGACGCCCACCACCCGCATGGCGCCTCCCCGGCCGGTTCCACCCCTCCCGGCGACGCCCGCCTCGGCGCCGGGAGCCGGAGCTCAGCCGGCGGCCGTGACGCCGGCGCCACCCGTGGCCGTCCCCGTGGCGCCACCGGTCCAGGCGACTCCAGCGGCGTCGGCGAAGCGGCATCGGTAAACGGCGACATCGGCGACATCGGCGGCATCGGTGCCGGCGCCCCCTGCCGCGCCCCGGCTTTCACCGGCGGCCCCAGCGGTCAATATCGCCAACCCGATCGCCAACCCGGCACCGGCGCCGGCGCGAACCCCGCCGCTCCGTGGCCGCTCCTCGGTCGACGTCTTGGGCGAGCTCGAAAAGCTGCGCCGCGAGGCCATGCAGCCGTCCGGCGGCAGCGCTGCCGCTCCGGCGCCGCCCGTAGCGCTCCCGGCCCAGCCGAAGCAGACGCCGGTCCCGACTCCGGCGGCAACGGCCGCCGCGGCAGCCAAGCCCGCGGTACCAGGGAAGAATGGCCGCGGCGAGCTGTCGCGGAACATCGAGCTGACCCTCAAACGGGTCGATTTCGAGCGCGCCCGCCGTATCCTCGTCAGCTTCCAGGTCGAGGACGACCAGAACCGGGTCATGGACTCGGTGCGCGATCTGCCGGTCGAGATCAAGGACGCCGCCAGTCTCGAAAAACTCCTCCTGCGCCTGAACATCGCGCTCAACGCCAAAGAATAACCACCGCCCCGTGAAATGCCCCTTCTGCTCCGCCAACCGGGACCGTGTGGTCGATTCCCGGGAGAGCCGTGACGGCGATACCATCCGCCGCCGCCGCGAATGCCTCTCCTGCGGCCGCCGCTTCACCTCCTACGAGCAGATCGAGGACATCCCCTACATGGTCGTCAAGCACGACGGCTCGCGGGAAGAGTTCAGCCGCAAGAAGCTCCTGGGCGGCCTGCTCAAGGCCTGCGAGAAGCGGCCGGTGGCGTTAAAGAAGCTCGAGGGGATCGTCGAGCAGACCGAGAACATGCTCCACGAGCGCGAGGACCGGGAGATCTCGACCCAGGAGATCGGCAGCTTCGTCATGGAACATCTGCGCGGGTTGGACCAGGTGGCCTATGTCCGCTTCGCCTCGGTCTACCGGCGCTTCGAGGACATCGACGCCTTCATGGACGTGCTCAAAACTCTGATTCACCCCACCAAAGAGGCAATCTGAGCGATGGCTGGCAAGTACGCCTCCCCGTTCTTCGTCTCGCGTTTCCAGTCCGAGCTCGACCGGCTGTTCCAGGAGGCTTTAGCGGTGGGCGACACCAGCCGGCCGGGGAGCGAGTGGCAGCCCGCGGTCGACATCGTCGAGACCCACGACGCGATCCTGATCTTAGCCGAGGTCCCCGGCCTCGCTCTGGAGGACCTGAAGGTCGAGGTCAAGGGGACGCTCGTCACCCTCTCCGGCACCAAGTCGACCCCGCTCCCCTCCGCCCAACGGATTAAATTCCAGTGTGTCGAACGCGGCCACGGCCGCTTCGTGCGCGAGATCCCCCTCTTCTGGCCGGTCAACAGCCACGGCGGCACGGCGCGCTTGAAAGATGGGCTCCTGGAGATCGAATTTCCCAAGGTGGAGGAGAAGCGGCACGCGGCTCGTCGCTTGCATATTGAGGAAGATGGGGGAACCGAAGGATGAGCAAGCCGCCGGGGGAGCAGCCCGAAGAGGCGATCAAGATCCCCGACGTACTGCCCGTGTTGCCACTCAAGGACACGGTGATTTTTCCTTACATCATCCTGCCGCTCTCGGTGGGGCGCGACAAAAGCGTCCTGGCGGTCGACAGAGCGCTCGCCGAGAGCCGCGTCATCATGCTCGTGGCGCAGAAGGACGGCGCCAACGACAACCCGGGCGAGGCCGATCTCTACAGCGTCGGCACCGCGGCCGTCATCATGCGGATGTTGAAGCTCCCCGACGGCCGTATCCGCATCCTCGTCCAGGGCTTGGCGCGCGCCAAAGTCGAGCACATCAGCCAGATCGATCCCTACCTGCAGGCGAAGATCGAACGCATCGAGGAGCCGCCAGCGGGCGAGCGCAGCCTGGAGATCGAAGCCCTGGTGCGGAGCGTCAAGGAGAGCCTCGACCGCGCGGTGACGCTCGGCAAGGGGATCTCGCCCGAGGTGATGGTGATCGCCGCCAACCTGGAGGACGCCGGCCGCCTGGCCGACCTCGCGGCCTCCAATCTCGATTTGAAGCCCGAGGAGGCGCAGGGGATCCTGGAGACGATCCATCCGATCGACCGCCTGAAGAAGGTGAGCGATCTCCTGGCGCGCGAGATCCAGGTGCTCACCATGCAGCAGGAGATCTCGTCCCAGGCGCGCGGCGAGATGGACCGGAGCCAGCGCGAGTATTTCCTCCGTCAGCAGTTGAAAGCCATCCAGCAGGAGCTGGGAGAAGGCGAGGAGCTGTCGGAGGAGATCGCCAATTACCGCAAGCTCGCCGAGGATAAAAAGCTTTCGGACGAGGCGAAAGAGGAGCTCGAGCGGCAGGTGAAAAGGCTCGAGCGGAGCCACCCGGAGAGCGCCGAGACGCAGATCATCCGCACCTATCTGGACTGGTTGACGGCGCTCCCCTGGCAGACCTATTCCGACGACAACCTGGACCTCGATCACGCCCAGCAGGTCCTCGACGAGGACCACTATGACTTGGAGAAGGTCAAGGAGCGCATCCTCGAATATCTGGCCGTCCGCAAGCTGAAAAAGGACACCCGCGGGCCCATCCTCTGCTTCGTCGGGCCGCCGGGCGTCGGCAAGACCTCGCTCGGGCGCTCGATCGCGCGCTCGCTCGGCCGCCAGTTCGTCCGCATCTCGCTGGGCGGCGTGCGCGACGAGGCCGAGGTCCGCGGCCACCGCCGTACCTACGTCGGTGCGCTCCCCGGACGGATCGTCCAGGGGATCCGCCAGGCCGGAATGAGCAATCCGGTGTTCGTCTTGGACGAGATCGACAAGATCGGCGCCGACTACCGGGGCGACCCCTCCTCGGCGCTTTTGGAAGTGCTCGACCCGGAGCAGAATTTCAGTTTCGTCGATCACTACCTCGGACTCGCCTACGATCTCTCGAAAGTGATGTTCATCGCCACGGCGAACCTCTTGGAACCTGTCCAGCCAGCCTTCCTCGATCGCATGGAGGTGATCCGGCTCTCCGGCTACACCGAGGAGGAGAAGCTCCGCATTGCCCGGACGCACCTGATCCCCAAGCAGGTAAAAGAGAACGGAATCGACGACACCCGCATCGATTTCACCGACGACGGGATCAAGAGCATCATCTCCGGCTATACCAAGGAGGCGGGCCTCCGCAATCTTGAGCGTGAGCTCGCCGCCATCTGCCGCAAGGTCGCCGTCTCGGTGGCGCGGGGGGGCGAAGGCCAGACGGTGATCGATCCCGCCAAGGTCGAGGAGCTCCTGGGACCCAGAAAGCACTTCAGCGAAGAGCTGCTCGACCGCGACCGCGTGGGGGTGGCGACCGGCCTCGCCTGGACCGCGGTGGGCGGCGACCTCCTCTTCATCGAGGTCGTGGCGGTGCCCGGCAAGGGGCAGCTCCTCTTGACCGGGCAACTGGGTGACGTGATGAAGGAGTCTGCCCAGGCGGCGCTCTCCTACGCCCGCGCCTTTGCCGGCAGCAGCAACGGCCCGGGCCTCGCCGAGGACTACTTCGCGAAGCACGACATCCACGTCCACGTGCCGGCCGGCTCGATCCCCAAGGACGGCCCCTCGGCGGGGATCACGATCGGCACCGCCATTCTCTCGGTGATCACCAACCGGCCAATCAACCGGCGGGTCGCGATGACCGGCGAGATCACTCTCCGCGGTGACATCCTGCCCATCGGCGGCCTCAAGGAGAAGGTCCTGGCCGCCAAGCTCGCGGGCATTCACACGGTGATCGTCCCCAAGCTCAACCGGCGCGATCTGGTCGAGATTCCGGAGACGATCAAGAAGGATCTGGCCTTCCATTTCGTCGATCACATGGACGAGGTCCTGAAGATCGCCCTCCTCGAAGTCGATCTCCACGCCGCCGCCACCGCCGTAGAGACCGAACGCCAGACCACCACGGTCTAAGATCGGCTCTTGCAGACGAGCTCCGAGGACCGGCTGCTCTCCTGGCTCCGCCGCCAGATCGCGCACCAGTCGGGAGAGACGCTTTTGGGCGACGACGCCGCCGTCCTCCCCGCACGCTCTTTCGCGATTACCGTCGACAGCCAGGTCGCCGGTGTTCACTTCCCGGAAGACCTCCCCGCGCCCATGCTCGCTAAACGGCTCCTCGCCGTCAACCTCTCCGACCTGGCCGCCACCGGCGCCCAGCCGGCCTATGGCTTCCTCGCCCTCTCCGCCACGGAAGGTTTCGATCACCGGAGTTTCTTCAAAGCCTTTCTGGTCGCCTGCCGCAAGTTCGGGGTACGGCTCGCGGGGGGTGATCTGGCCCGCCAGCCAAGCGCGACGACCGCCACTCTCACCCTCCTCGGCACGCGCCCGCGCGGCGGCCGCTTCCTGCGTCGCGCGGACGCCCGCGCCGGGGACGGGCTATGGCTCTCGGGCACCGTCGGCGAATCGGCCGCCGGGCGCTATGTGATCGCTGGCGGCACGCGATTCGACGGCAGAAAGGTTCTGCTTCCCGAAGCCCTGAACGTTCCCGGCCTCCAGGCGGCGGCGCGGCGGGCTGTCCGCCGCCATCTCCTGCCGGAGCCGCACTTGGCGATCGGCCGCTGGCTCGGCCGGCAGCCGCGCGCTGCGGCGATCGATCTCTCGGACGGCCTCGCCCTCGATCTCTCAAGGCTCTGCAGGGAAAGCGGGGTGGGGGCCGAGGTGAACGCCGCGGAGTTGCCGCTTTCCCCTCGTTTTGAGGAGCTCTGCCGGGCGATCGATCGCGATCCGGAGAAGCTCGCCCTGGGCGGCGGAGAGGATTACGTCCTTCTGTTTACCCTCCCTCCCGGCCGGCGCCCGCCCGGAGATTCTCTCTGCAAGCGGATCGGCACGATCAATTGCGACCGCCGGCTCTGCCTCGTCCGCCGCGATCGGAGCGAGGATCTGCCGGTCCTCGGCTGGGATCACCTCGCTACTCCAGAAAAGAGCAAGACAGAATAAAAAAAGGCCCCGCCTCCGGAGAGGCGGGGCCTTCGAACGGCGATCGTTCGCTCTCTAACGGAAGAGCTTCTGCAAGGTCTGGGCGAGACCGCGGAAACGCTTCTCGATCTCCTGCTGCGATTTTTCGATCGCCTTGATCCGCTGCGCGAGACCGCTCGTGTCACCCGAGGCGACAGCACGTCCACCGGCGCCAGCGGCACCACGGCCAGCGGCGGCGCGGCCGCTGCCCGCGGGACGGCCGGGCTTGCGTCCGCCGCGACCGCTCTCCAGACGTAACTCGCGGAAAACGTCGACCGCCTGGGGATAGAAACGCCGCGCCCGGCCCTTGCCCTCGTGCGGCAGGCGATCGGAGTGCAGCCGCACGTAGCGCACCAGGGTCGGATAGGAAATCCCGGTCTGCTCGCTGATCTGGGTGAGAGTCATGAGATTGCCGGATTTTCCCGACGCTCCCGAAGTTCCCGTTCCGGCCGTTCCCTTGTTCTTGCTCTTGCTCCCGGGCGGGCGACCCCGGCGCGCCGCCGGCTTCTCCACGGCAGTCGGGGCGGCAGGGACCGTGGCGCGCTTACCGGCCGGACGGCCGGGACGACGCGCGGGCCTTCCCGGACCACGGCCACGGGTGCCCTGGCTATCCGCGGCGGCCGCGGCCTTCCGGCCACTGCCGGTCGCCCGGCCCCGGCGAGCGGGCGTCCCGCTGGCAGCCGCGGCGGAAGCGTCCTTGCGCGGCCGGCCACGACGACCGATGTTCTCGTTACGAATCTCGTCGAACACCGGCAGCGCGCTCTCGGGATAGCGCTGTTTACGGCCGCTGCCGACAGAGGGGATGCGCCCCTGATAGAGCTTCTTGTAGCGCTGCAGCGTGGGCATCGAGATCCCGGTCTTCGACGATATGTCGGACAGGGTGAAGAGCTTGTCCTCGCCCGCCTCGCGCTGAGTATCGGCTTCAGCCATTGATTTCCTTAGCCTCCTGTATGTTTGATCCAAATGGATTAGACGTCTTTCTGAGACGGGACCATTATCAAAAAAGGGATGCGAAAAGTCAATAGTTCTCGTTCGTAGATGACAAAAAGACTAATGGCGGTCGGACTCGTCGATGCTTACGGAAGACTCGTTCCTGGCATACAATCCACGCCATGAACGCGGATCAGAAGAGGCATCTCTACGCTCAAACCCTTCTGGAGCTCAAAAGCGTCCTCCTTGGGATCGATGACTCGATCACCGTGATGGCGACCGCCGCCGCCGTCCTCTTCGGCAAAATTCCCCATGCGAGTTGGGCCGGTTTCTATCGCGTGGTGGCGCCGCGGCTCCTCCGCGTCGGCCCCTACCAGGGCGGGATCGGTTGCCTGGAGATCCCGTTCGATCGCGGCGTCTGCGGCGCCGCCGCGCGGCTGCGACAGACGCAGGTGGTAGAAGACGTCAACGCATTTCCCGGCCACATCGCCTGCGACTCCGCGGCACGCTCGGAGATCGTGGTGCCGATCTACGGGCCGGCGGGCGACCTGGTCGCGGTTCTGGACGTCGACTCCCACGAGCCGGCGGCGTTCGGCGAGATCGAGCGCGAGTTCCTGGAAAGGGTCGCTCTCGAGCTCCGCCCCTGCCTGGGAACCAACACCGCCGCCTGGAGCGTGTGATCGCTCGAGCGATCACGACAGCCGGAGCTGGCGCGCCAAATAGGAGAGCCCCTGGCGGGAGAGCCCCAGCCGGCGGGCGGCTTCGGCCTGATTGCCGCGGCAGGCGGCGAGCTCTTCGATCAACAGCTGGCGACGGTAGTCTTCGATCTTCCGGTGATAGCTGCCTTCCTCTCCCGCGCTTACGGCGCTGTCCGGCGGCTCCGGCAGGCCGAGGTGCTCGGGCTCGATGATGCCGCCGCCGGCCAGGGCGGCCGCCACGGCGAGGACGTTCTCGAGCTCGCGAACGTTGCCGGGAAAGGGATGGGCGAGGAGGAGCTCCCGGGCCCGCCGCGAAAGGGTGGGGACGAAGCCCGGTCCGCGCTGCCGGGCCAGGCAGTGCTCGGCGAGGAGGAGAATATCGTCGCCCCGCTCGCGGAGCGGCGGCAGCTCGACGCTCCCCACCTTGAGGCGATAGAAGAGGTCCTCCCGGAAGGTGCCGGCCGCCACCGCCGCCGCCAGGTCCCGGTGGGTGGCCGCGACCACCCGCACGTCGACCCGCCGCGGCAGGCTCTCCCCCACCCGCCGCACCTCCCGCTCCTGGAGGACCCGGAGGAGCATCCCCTGGGCCGCCACCGGCAGGTCGCCGAGCTCGTCCAGGAAGACCGTCCCTCGCTGAGCGGTCTCGAAGACCCCGGCGCGGTCCTTGTCGGCGCCGGTGAACGCCCCGCGCACGTGGCCGAAGAGGTCGGAGAGGAGCAGGCTCTCCCCCAGGGCGGCGCAGTTGACCGCCACGAACGGCCCCGCGGCCCGGGGGCTCGTACGGTGGACCAGGCGCGCCGCCAGCTCCTTGCCGGTGCCGGTCTCGCCGAGGACGAGGACGGTCAGGTCGCGCGGCGCGAGGCGGGCCAGCCGCTCCAGAGCGCTCTTGAGGGCGGGGCTCTCCCCTACCAGGCCGCCGGCCCGCGGGGGGGAGACCGCCGCGGCGGCGGCGGCCGGCGGGGGGGCTCGTTCTGTTGCTCGCGCCACTCCCGGCGAAAGAGGGCGAAGAGAGCGGCGAGAGCGGCGTCGACGGCCGGCGCCCTGAGGACCAACCGGCCGTTCTCCACCTCCGCCCGGAGCTCCGCGTCCCCGCCGCTCCCGGTGAGGAGGACCCGTTCCCCAACGCCGGTCTCCAGGCTGATCGAGGCCTCGGGGTAGCCGGCGGCCCGGAAGAGAGCGGCGAGGGCCGCCGGGGCGCCTGGAGCTGCCGGGTCTTCTGGGTCGGCAGGCGGGTCGAGATAGGCGGCGAGGGCCCGCCAGGGCCCCTCCTCCCCGGCCTCCAGGCGCTCGGCGAGGAGCCCGGAGCCGGTCCGGCGGAGGGCGGCGACGGCGGCGCGCCGGTGTTCGGCGGGCACGGTGCCCGGAGCGACGCTCTCGAGGTCGAAGACGAGCCGGGCAGCGCGGTAGGGGTCGATCCCCGCCAGCGCCTCCCAGGCCGGCGGCTCCAGGCGCTCGCCGGCGAGGGCGGCTCGCCAGAGGGTACCGAGCGGGGTGCCGGCCGCCTCACGGAGGGCCGCCTCGCGGTCGCCGGCATGGGCCCAGAGGGCGGGGCGCTCCTCCGGTTCGAGCTCGGCGCGGGCGGCCGGGGTGGTCGCCGCCAGCTCCAGGGCGGCCTCCGCGCTCCGCCCCAGCCAGCCCAGGGCGCGCGCGGCCAGGGTGTGGAGCTCGGCCCGCCGCCAGTCGCTACCGGCGGCATCGAGCTGGCGGAGAGCCTCGCGGCAGAGGGTGAGGGCGGCTCCCGGGTGGCCGAGGACCAGCTCCAGACGGACCCACAGCTCGCTGTCCTGGGTCAGACCGCGCAGATTGCCGGCGAGCCGGTTCTCCGCCGTCGACTGCTCCAGGATCTCGCGCACCCCGGAAAGCTCGCCCCGCCGCAGCCGAATCTCGGCCAGATTGAAGAGGGCGAGGGTGGTCCGGCGCGGACCGTCGCAGCCGCCTAAGAGCCGCGCCGCGTGGCGGAAGGCGCGCTCGGCCCCGCGCAGGTCGCCCACCCCGGAACGGCCGATCCCCAGGTCGCTCCACAGCCCCGCCGCCTCATGGCGGGAGAGGTGGCGCCGGCTGCCCCCGAGGGCGCGGCCGAGGCTGGCGAGAACAACGTCGCTATCCCCCGCCGCGAGCGCCTCCAGGCCGCGCACCTGGTGCCAGCGCCAGGCGAGGGCAGGGTCGAGGCGAGCGGGGCCTGCCGCCTCCAGGTGGGCCGCCAGGCTGGCGAGGCTCGCCGCATCCTGCCGATCCCAGGCCGCTCCGGCGGCGAGGATGTGGGCCCGCAGGTGGAGGGGGCCTTCCGGAACTCCGCCGGTTGCGGCCAGAGCCCGCTCCACCCAGTCGCCGGCCCGCTCCGCGCCGGCCGGACCGCGGCTGTTGCCGAAGAGGCGGACCGCGACCTCCGCCGTTTCCAGGACCTCGGCCGGAGAGAGCGCCGCCGCGGCCAGCCGGCGCAGGCCGGTCCGCACGGCCCCCAGCTCGCCCAGCTGGTACAGGCAGCGCAGGCGGAGCACCGCCGCGGCCGGCGAGCGCAGGCCGGCGAGGGCGGCCTTGGCGCGGGCGAACCGCCCCCGGGCGTGGAGGAGCGCGGCCGCCGCCAGCCGCTCCTCCGGATTCGACGGTGCCGGCCCCTCGTCCTCCCAGAGGGCACGGGCGGCGGGCGAGGCGAGGAGCGACCGCAGCTCCTCGAAGCTCCGCGAGCGAGCGAGGAGCCGCGCCCGGCCGGGGCCGGGCCCCGCCACCCAGAGCTCCGCCCGGCTCCCCCTGGAGGGCTCGCCCGTCAGGCTGGCCGCCAAGCTGACTGCCAGGCTGGCGGCCAGAGTGGAACGGGCGGCGCCGAAGTCGGGCTCCCAGAGAAACGGGGCGGCCGCCAGAACCTGGCCCACCGCGGCGTCCGGCGAGAGGAGGGCGAGCGGCTGGCGCCAGGCGTCGAGGAGCGCCCGGGCCGCTCGCCGGGCCTCGCCGCGGCCGGGGATGGCGACGGCGCTGCCGAAGAGCACTCCGAGCAGATCCCGCAGCAGCTCCTGGGCCGGCCGCGGCGACCGCCCGGAGGCGACCCCGGCGACCAGCAGCTGGCCGGCCGGCCCCGCCCGGGCGCCGCTCCAGCCGGCGGCGAGATGCAGGCCGGCGTGCTCCAGGTGGGCGAGTAGGGCGCTCGCCTGGAGGAGCGCCGCCATTTTCTGGCGATCGGTCCAGCGCGCCGCGGCGAGCGGGACGGCGCCCGGGCAGTCCTCTAACGCCGGATGGAGCAGAGCTCCGGCCTCGATGAGCGCGAGCGCGGTCATGGATGGAGGCCGTTTTATGGCACGAAGAACCGTCCGGCCGCAAACCTGCCTGCTTTGCGGCTACCCGGAAAAACGATTTTTACGTTCTAAGCGAATGGACCAGCTTTGAAGCCGCGCGGCGCGGAAAAAGGCTCAGCCCAGCAGGCGCGCTAAATCCGTCCAGAATTCCGGATAGGACTTGCCCACCACCTCCGGCGAAGCGATCTCGATCCCCGGCCGGCAGAGGCCGACCAGGGCCATGCTCATGGCGATCCGGTGATCGTTGTGGGAGTCGATCACCACCCGCTCGGCAGGGGGTGTCCGGTCGTGCCAGACCCCGTGGATCGTCAGGCTGTCGGGCCCCTCCTCAACCGCCGCCCCCACCCGGCCGAGCTCGCTCGCCATGGCGCCCAGGCGGTCGCTCTCCTTGATCCGCAGGTGGGGGACGTTGGTGATCCGGGTCGTGCCGCGGGCGAAGGGAGCCACGGCGGCCAGGGTCGGCACCTGATCGGGGACCCCCGAGAGGTCGGCGTCGATCCCGCGGAGCCCACCCGCTCCGGGGCCGCGGACGCTGAGGAGGTCCCCCTCCCAGCCGATCTCCGCCCCCATGGCGGCGAGCAGGTCGAGAAAGCGGCGGTCCCCCTGCCGGGAGTCGGCGAAGACCCCGGCGAGCCGGACATCGCCACCGGTGAGCGCCGCCGCGGCGGCCGGATAGCAGGCGGCCGACCAGTCCCCCTCGACCCGGACCCGGCTGGCGGCGAGCGGCGAGGGCAGGATCCGGAAGGCCTGCTCCCCCACCCGCTCGATCCGGCCACCGAAGGCCGCCGCCGCCGCCAGGGTGACCTCTATATAAGGATGGGAGGTGAGGGCGCCGACCTCGACCACCACCTCGGCCGGCGCGGCGAGGCCGGCCATCAAGAGCGCCGAGAGGTACTGGCTCGACTCTCCGGCGTCGATCGCGGTGACCCCACCGCCCAGGCTCCCCCCCGCGATGCGCAGGGGGACGCACCCCTCGCGCCCCAGGTACTCGATCCGCGCGCCCAGCCGGCGGAGAGCGGTGACCAGCGGTCCCACCGGCCGCTCGCGCAGACGCGGGGTGCCGTCGAGCCGCCAGGTGCCGGGGACGACGGCGAGGGTGGCGACCAGGAAGCGCAGCATGGTCCCCGCGTTGCCGCAGAAGATCTCCACCTCATGGTCGGCCGGCGGCCGCGGCCCGGGGGTGAGCCGCACCGCCTCCGGCCCCTCTTCGACCGCGAAGCCGGCGCGGCCGAGGGCGGCGAGGAAGAGCCGGGTGTCCTCGGCGTAGAGCGGCCGCTCGACGAGCGTCGGGGTGTCCTGCCGCGAGAGGAGGACGAGATTCAAGAACCGGTGGGTGACGCTCTTCGAGGACGGCACCGTGAGGCTGCCGTGAACGCGGCCGCCGGCCGGGATCGGGCGGGGGGACGAGGCTTCAGGGGAGGTCGAAGGTGAGCCCGTCATAGCCGAACTCCACGCCCGGAGGGAGCGGCGCCTGCGGCGCGCCATGGTCCACCTCGTGGGTCAGGTGAGTGAGGATGGTGCGCCGGGCGGCGATCCGCGCCGCGGCCGCCAGGGCCTCGTCGATCGAAAAGTGGGTGGGGTGAGGGCGGTAGCGCAGGGCGTCGAGGATCAGCACCTCGACCCCGTCGAGCGCCGTAAAGCTCGTCTCCGGGATGCGGTTGCAGTCGGTGACGTAGGCGAAGCTCCCGATCCGGTAGCCGAAGACCTCCATCTCGCCATGCCAGACCGGCACCGGCACCACCTCGCGGCCGAGCAGCGGGAACGGGGAGCGCACCTCGATCAAGTCGAGCTGAGGCTTGCCTCCCCCCTCCTGGCCCGCCTCGAAGACGTAGGCGAACGTCCGGCGGACGGCGCGGAGAGTCTCGGCCGAGCCGTAGCAGGGGATGGCCCGCTTCTGGCGGAAGTTGAAGATCCGGATGTCGTCGAGGCCGAAGATGTGGTCGGCATGGGGGTGGGTGAAGAGCACCGCGTCCAACCGCGGCAGGCCGAAGCGCAGGGCCTGCAGCCGCAGATCGGTGGGGGTGTCGACGAGCGCCACCCCGCTCTCCATCTCGAGCTTCAGGCCCGGCCGGAGACGCCGGTTGCGCGGGTCTTCCGAGGTGCACACCGGGCAGGTGCAACCGATGACCGGCACCCCCGTAGAGGTACCGCTGCCCATCATGGTGACACGGAGGGCCATGGCGGATGCGGAGTCTAACCCGGATTCCCCGCAACCTCCCCTTCCACCGCCCGAGCATCCTTCTATACGCCTCGAAGCACCCTTTCAAATGGGCGTTCCCACCACGGCCACGACGGCCGCTGCCGGGCCCGCCTCTACAGGAGATCTCGTCATGTTCGTAAAATTTTTCCCCGCTCTAATCGCCGTGATCGCCCTCCTCGCCCTGTCCCTTCCCGTCGCCAGCGCCCGCGAAGGACGCGGCCGGCACCTGATCGCGATCTCGGGCCACGCCGGCTGCGAGATGGACCCTGACGGCCGGGTCCACAACCACTCCGAGTTGAGCCGACCCTAGAGGATGGCAGAGGATGGCGGGGACTGACTCCGTTCGATCCTGCGGGCGGGCTCCCTCGGGCGCTTCGCGCGGCCAGTCGCCCGTCCTCGGAACCCAACGGAGCCAGTCCCGAGTCCCGGACGACGGGGGCGCCGGCGAGAAATCCGGCGCTCCCCTGTCCCGCTTCCCCTTCGGCTCCGTACTCTTCTTTCAGGATGAAAATCCATCCCGAGGTTCCCCAGCTCGCCCAACTCGCCACGGGCCTCCCGGCGGAATTGCGCACCTACCTCGCCCATGCCGCCCGCTGCCCCACCTGCCGAGAGCGGCTCGTCGAGGCGCTCGGCGATACCGGCGATACGCGGGAGCGCCCGGCGGTGCTCCGCTGGCCGTGGCAGAAGCCCCCTCGCGATCCCATCGACCGCCTGCTCGACGGCTTCACCGGCGAGCTCCTGAACCGGCGTTCCGCCCTCGCCCGGGCCGAAACCGCGGCCGTTCCCCTGGTGGCGGAGCTCCTCGCCCAGCCCCCCGGCCGGCGCGCCCGGCTGCTCGAAAACGAATCCCGCTTCTGGACCTGGCCCCTGGCCGAGCTCCTGGTCGAGGCGGTCCGCGACACCAGTTTCCGCGACCCCACCGGGGCCGAGCGCCTGGCCGGCCTCGTCCTCGGGCTCGCCGGCCTCGGCGGACGCCTGCCCGACCCTCCCTACCGTGGCCGGCGCGGCGACCTCCTCGCCCGCACCTGGGCGAGCCTCGGCAACGCCCGCCGGCTCCGCTCCGACCTGGCAGGCGCCGGGCGCGCCTTTGCCGCCGCCCATGCCTGTCTGCGCCAGGGGACCCGGGACGCCCTGGAGCGCGCCCACCTGATCGACCTCGAAGCCTCGCTCGCCATCGACCAGCGCCGCTTCGCCGACGCTCTCCGTCTCCTCGGGCGGGCCGCCGCGGTCTACGAGGAGTACGGGGAGGTCCACCGCGCCGGCCGCAGCCGGGTGAAGATGGCGACCGTCCACGGCAAAGCGGGCGAGCCGGAGCGCGCCATCCCGCTCCTCTACGCGGCCCTGCCGCTGATCGAGGCCGGCCGCGAGCCGCGCCTCGACCTCTCGATCCGCCACAACCTGATGACCGCCCTCGCCGACGCCGGCCGGGCCCTGGAGGCGCGGCGGCTCTTCGCCGAGTCGCGCGACCTCTACCGCCGCTTTCCCGAGCCCTGGGCGGCGAACCGCTGCTCCTGGCTTCAAGGGAAGATCGCCCGCGGGCTCGGCCAGCTGCCGGAGGCCGAGGCCGCCTTTGCGGCCGCCCGCGACGGCTTCCTCGCCGACGGCATCCCCTACGACACCGCCCTCGTTACCCTGGAGCTCGCCGCCCTCTACGCCGAGGCCGGGCGGACCGCCGAGCTCCGGCGCCTCGCCGCCGAGACGGCGCCGGTCTTCCTCTCCCGCCAGATCCACCGCGAGGCTTTAGTCGCCCTGGCGTTCTTCCGCCAGGCGGTGGAGACGGACGCGGAGATCGCCGGGGCGATCGCCCGGGTCGGCGCCTATCTGAAGCGGGCACAGGATGATCCGGGCCTGGCGTTCGAGCCCGCGTAGCGCCTCAGGCGGTAGCCACTCGACATCGGCGCCTCAGGCGCGTAGCCACTCGACGTGGCGGCTGCGGAACCAGGCGTCCAGGAGCCGCACCTCGCCGCCGGGGACCGCGAACACCCGCGGCTCGTGGAAGTGGCCGAGGAGAAGAACGTCGTGCCCCTCGGCCAGCCGGCGCTCGGCGTAGGCGCGGATGGCCCGCTCGGGGAGCTCCCACTTGTGCTTGAAGTTGGTTTTCGACAGCCGCTCCTCGGTCGAGTGGACCATCCGGTGGGCGAGGCGCCGCGGGGTATGGCGGACCGCCAGCTCGACCGGGCGGCTCTTCGACAGCCGACGCCAGAAGCGGTACTGCCAGTCGTGATCGTTGAGGCCATCCCCATGGACGGCCAGGTAGCGGGTGCCGCCGAGCGTGAAGGCGGTTTCGAGGACGACCGAGTCGAAAGCCTCGGCATAGGGGCTTCTGGTGAGGAAGAAGTCGCGGTTACCCTCGATGTAGTCGACCCGGAGCCCCTGCCGCCGGAGATCGCGGAGAGCGGGGACCACGGCGGCGATCTCCGGCGTCTCGAAACGGGGGTCGCCGATCCACGCCTGAAAGAGGTCGCCCATGAGGATCAGGCGGTCCGCTCCCTCCCCCGGCAAAGCCAAGAGCTGCTCGACGAGCGGTCCGGCACCGCCCCCGGGCCCTCCCAGGTGCGCGTCGGCGATCAGGGCGATGGGCATGGCGAACGGAAGCTACCAGGCGTCCCGGTAGCGAAGCAACGCCATCTCACTCCCGCGGCGCGATCCGGTCGATCTCCGCCAGATCGTCCGCGGTCAGCTTCCAGCCCACCGCGTTGACGTTCGCCTGGACCTGCTCGGCCGAGGTCGCCCCGGCGATGACCGACGCCACGGCTTTATGGCTCGCGAGCCAGGAAAAGGCGAGCTCCAGGAGGGTATGGCCGCGCCGGGTCGCGAGCTCGGCGAGCTGTTCCGCGATCTCCTGGTTGCGCTCGCTCCGGAAGCGGCCCGCCATTCCGGAGCTCCCCGAGAGCCGCGCCCCCTCGGGACCCGACTCGCCTTTGCGGTACTTGCCGGTCAAGAGACCGCTCGCCAGGGGGAAGAAGGGGAGGAAGGCGAGCCCCAGGCGCTCGCACTCGGGGAGGACCTCGGGCTCGGGGTCGCGTTTGAGCAGGCTGTACTCGTTTTGAACGCTCACGAACCGCGCCGCGCCGCTCTGGACCGCCGCCTCGGCCTTCGCGGATCTGCTCGGCCGAGAAGTTGGAGCAGCCGATCTCCCGCACCTTGCCGCTCTTGACCAGCTCGTCCATGGCGGCGAGGGTGTCGGCGATGGGGGTCTCGGGATCGGGCTGATGGAGCTGGTAGAGGTCGATGTGGTCGGTCGCCAGCCGGCGGAGGCTGTCCTCCGCGGCCTGGCGCACGTACGCCGGCTTGGCGCCCTGGCGCGCGTCGTCGACCTTCATCCCGAACTTGGTGGCGAGGACCACCCGGTCGCGGTGGCCGGCGAGGGCCCTGCCGAGGAACTCCTCGCTCTTGGTGGCGCCATAGATGTCGGCGGTGTCCAGAAAGTTGATCCCGGCGTCGAGCGCCGCATGGACGACCCGCGCCGTAGCATCGGCGTCCAGGCGTCCGCCGAAGTTGTTGCAGCCGAGGCCGACCAAGGAGACGGTGAGCGATCCAATCCGGCGAGTTTCCATAGCTCCCATCCTCCCGCACGGATCGTGCCACCGGAGCCGCCGAAGCCTTTTCCACCCTCCTGGCGGTCGTCGCCGGCAGTCTGGCGGTCGTCGCCGGCAGTCCCGCGGTCATCGCCAGGTAGGGTGGCGGTCGTCGCCAGTAGTCCCGCCGTCGTCGCCAGGTAGGGTGGCGGTCGTCGCCAGCAGTCCCGCGGTCACCGCCAGGTAGTGTGGCGGTCGTCGCCAGCAGTCCCGCGGTCGTCGCCAGGTAGGGTGGCGGTCGTCGCCAGCAGTCCCGCGATCATCGCCAGGTAGGGTGGCGGTCGTCGCCAGCAGTCCCGCGGTCATCGCCAGGTAGGGTGGCGGTCGTCGCCAGCAGTCCCGCGGTCACCGCCAGGTAGGGTGGCGGTCGTCGCCAGCAGTCCCGCGGTCGTCGCCAGGGCTGGCCGCTTCGTACCTGTTATAATGTCGCAAATGGAGAACCCCCGCAGAGTCTACAGCCTCAAAGCTCCGGGTCACCCGGGCTCGGGTTCCTCCATGCGGCTGCCGGGCCGCGGCTCCTTCCCCGGGGTCGACGACCATCTGGTCCAGCCGGAGGTCACGCGCGACGAGATCATCGGCGGCCGCCGGGTGATCGCCTCCCCGGCCCAGCCGCCCCATGCCACCCAGCAGAGCGATCTCGACTACGTCCTCCGGGCGCACGTGGCTTCGGGCTACCGTACGGCGACGCACCTCCTGACCCGGCACGACGAGGAGTCGGATTTCGCCAGCGACGCCTGTGTGTTCAAAGAGGGCGTCGACCCGACGACCGGTACGCGCTACCTGGAGGAGGTCGCCTTCGAGATCGTCGCGGAACAGAACGAGCGGAACGTGACGGAGAAAGCCGTGCGGATGCATCGCCGCGGCGTCCGGCGGATCTTCGCGGTCTTCGTCAAGGGTCAGCGGGTCGGCGAATGGCACCCCGAGAGTCAGAGCTGGAGCCCGATGGCGACCGGCGCTCAGATCGCGGATCCCTGCCTGGTGACGCCGCTCGCCGTAGCCTCCCTGCTCGATGCCGCGGCAGCCGATAACGCCGTAGCGGAAGCCTTGGTCGCCAAGGGCAACCCGGCGCTCCGGAAGCGGGAAGATGCGGCGAGAGCCAAAGGGAATGAGGAAGGCCGCGCGGAGGCGATCGTCAAGGTCTTGGAAGCGCGCGGTATCCCGGTGAGTGGGGCAGAGCGCCAGGAGATCCTGACCTGCCAGGATCTCGCTCGACTGGACCGCTGGTTGGCTCGGGCAGCCCTGGCGTCCTCCACCGAAGAGGTCACTGCAGAGCCCTGAGCACCCCGCAAGCACCCGCAAGCACCCGAAACTACCCGCCCTGCTTCGCTCCTGCCGGCGTCCCCGTCCCCGCCCCGCCCACCCACTGCGGATCGCTCAAATTCCACCCGCCTCCCAGCGCCCGGTAGAGCTGCACCAGAGTCGCCAGCCGGTTGTAGCGCGCCTGGGCTAACAGAATCTCGGCCGGGAAGAGCTGCTGCTGCGCCTGCAATACCTCCAGGTAGGACGACAGGCCGGCCACGTAGCGCTCGTTGGCGATCCGAAAGGCGTCCTGGAAGGCCCTCGCCTGCCGGGCCCGGGCGGTCTCCACCTCGGCGTACTTCTGGTAGGCCACGAGGGCCGTCGAGACCTCGTTGAACGAGTTGTTCACGCTCTGCTCGTAGCGCACCCGCGCCTGCTCCCAGCGGGCCACCGCCGCGCGGTACTGGTTGCGCAGCCGCCCCGGCTGGAGGACGGGGCCGAAGAGGCCGGCGCCGATCGACCAGGTCTTGCCCTGGCGGAAGAGCTCGGAGAGCTGCGGCGCCACACCGCCCAGAGCGGCGGTCAGGCTGATCTGGGGGAAGAAGTCGGCCTTGGCGGCTCCGACCTCCGCGTTCGCCGCGATCAGGAGCTGCTCGGACTCCCGGATGTCGGGCCGGCGCTTGAGGAGGTCGGAAGGGAGGCCCGGCGGGATCGCCGGCGGCAGGAACTGATCGTTTAAAACCGCGCCGCGGGGGATGGGCCCGGGATTGCGGCCGAGGAGAAAGGAGAGCTGGTTCTCCTGGGCCACGATCTGCCGTTCGAGGTCCGGAATGTTGGCGGCGGTGGCGGCGAGCGAGGCCTCGGCGCTGGAGGTTTCGATCGCCGAGGCGGCTCCCCCCTGGAGGCGGCGGTTGAAGAGGTCGAAGGTCCCCTGGAAGGCCTCGGTCGACCGCCGGGCGATCTCCAGCTGGAGGTCGAGCTGGCGGAGCTGGAAGTAGGTCGTGGCGACCTCGGAGACGAGCGAGAGGAAGACCCCGCGCCGCGCCTCCTCGGAGGCGAGGACCTGGGCGAGCGCCGCCTCGTTCAAATGCCGGATGCGCCCCCAGAGGTCGAGCTCCCAGGAGAGCCCGAGATTCACCTGGCCGACCGTCCCCACCGCCCCGGCCGACGGCGAGAAAAGCGAGGTCTGGCCGCGCCCCAGCTCCACCTGCGGGGTGAGCGCCGGGTAGTACTCCGAGCGGACGACGCCGGCGTTGGCCCGCACCTCTTCCACCCGAGCGGCGGCGAGGCGGACGTCGTAGCCGTTCTTGAGCGCCTCCGCGATGAGACCGTTCAGGGCGTCGTCGTGGAAGACGCCCCACCAGGCCTGATCGGCGAAGGAGGCGGCGTCTGCTGGAGTCGCGGGGGCTGACCGCGCAGCCTGTCCTCGGATCACGTCCGGGATGGCGACGGCCGGCCGCTGGTAGCGCGGACCGGAGACGCAGCCGGAGAGCGCCACGGTCGAGAGGCCGAGGAGGAAGGGCAGGAGCCGTCTCATGAAGGAGTCTCCTCGGGCACCGGCAAGAGGGCGCCGCGTTCGGCGTGCTTCTTCTCCGCCCCGCCGATCCGCTCGACCACCACGAAGAGGACCGGGATGAGGAAGATGGCGATGAGAGTGGCCGCGAGCATGCCTGCAACCACCACCGTGCCGAGGATCTGGCGCGAGGCGGCGCCGGCGCCCTGAGCGATCCACAGCGGGACGCAGCCGAGGATGAAGGCGAAAGAGGTCATGAGGATCGGCCGCAGGCGGAGCTGCGCCCCGACGAGCGCGGCGTCGGCGAGGCTTCGCCCCTTCTCGAACTCGGCCTTGGCGAACTCGACGATCAGAATGGCGTTCTTGGCCGCCAGGCCGATCAGCACGACGAGCCCGATCTGCCCGAAGACGTCGAAGTTGTAATGCCTTAGGAGCAGCCCCAGAAAGGCGCCGAAGACCGCCACCGGGACCGAGAGGAGGACGCTGAACGGCAGGGTCCAGCTCTCGTAGAGGGCGGCGAGGATGAGAAAGACGAAGATGATCGAGAGCAGGAAGACCTGCCCCGTCGTCCCCGCCGCCTTCTTCTCCTGATAGGAGAGGTCCGACCAGTCGAAGCCCATCTCCCGCGGCAGGGTCTGGGCCGCCACCTGCTCTAGAGCGTCCAGGGCCTGGCCCGAGCTGTAGCCGGGAGCGGCGGCGCCGGTCACCTGGGCGGCGCGGAAGAGGTTGAAGCGCTGGGTGTACTCCGGGCCGGCGGTGGTGCGGATCGTCGTGATGGCGGAGAGCGGCACCATGTTGCCGTCGTTGTTGCGGACGTAATACTGCCCGATGTCCTCCGGTTTCACCCGCTCCTGCCCCTCGCCCTGGAGATAGACCCGCCACTGCCGGCCGAAGCGGTTGAACTGGTTGACGAAGCTGCCGCCGAGGAACGACTGGAGCGACTGGTAGACGTCGCCGATCGGAATCCCCTGCTTCAACGCCTTGTCGCGATCGACGTCGACCAGCACCTGCGGCACCGCGGGGCGGAAGGCGCTGTTGACGTTCTGAAGCTCGGGCCGCTTCCTCGCCGCTTCGAGGAACTTCTGGAGGTTCTGGTTCAGATATTGGACATCGCCGCCGCTCCGGTCCTGCACCCAGAGCGAGAAACCGCCCGCCGTGCCGAGGCCGGGGATGGCGGGGGGCAGGAAGGCGAAGACGGTCGCCTCCGCGATCTGCGAGCGGAAGGCGTCGTTCAGCTGCGTCGTCAGCTCCTTCGCCGTCCGCCCGTTGCCCTCGCGATCGGCCCACGGATCGAGCGAGACGAAGAAGAAAGCGTTGTAGGAGGCCGAGACGTAGGACAGCAGGCTGAAGCCGGCGACCGTGTTGTAGTAGCGGACCCCCTTGGTCTTCTTCAAGATCGCCTCGACCTTCCGGCAGACGAGGTCCGTCCGCTGGAGCGAGGAGGCGTCCGGGAGCTGGACGTTCAAGTAGAAGTAGCCCTGGTCCTCGTCGGGCAGGAAGCTGCCGGGAACCTTCTTGCCGAGCCCCCCGGCGAGGAGGCTGAAGCCGAGGAGGATCAAAAGGGCGATCGCCACCTTGCGGATGAGGAACCCGGAGGCCCCGATGTAGCCCCGGGTCGCCTTCTCGAAGCCGCGGTTGAAGACGCCGAAGAAGCGGGCGAGGAGGCCCCGCGACTCCTTCCGCGGCCGTGAGCAGCAGAGCGGAGAGGGCCGGCGAGAGCGACAGGGCGTTGAAGGCCGAGATCAGGACCGAGATGGCGATGGTGATCGCGAACTGCTTGTTGAGCCGCCCCTGGATGCCGCCCAGGAAGGCGACAGGGAGGAACACCGAGGAGAGGATGAGGGCGATGGCGACGACCGGCCCCGACACCTCCCGCATCGCCTGGAGGGTCGCCTCGCGCGGCGTCTTCCCCTCCTCGATATGGTGCTCGACCGCCTCGACGACGACGATGGCGTCGTCGACCACGAGGCCGATCGCGAGGACGAGGCCGAAGAGGGAGAGCGAGTTGATCGAGAAGCCGAGGAGCGGGAAAGCCGCGAAGGTGCCGATGAGCGACACCGGGACCGCGATCAGGGGGATGAGCGTCGCCCGCCAGTTCTGGAGGAAGAGGAAGACGACGAGGATGACGAGCACCATCGCCTCGGCGAGGGTGATCAGGATCTCCTTGATCCCCTCGGTCACCGGCCGGGTGGTGTCGACGGAGACCGCGTAGTCGAGACCCTCGGGGAAGCGGGCCTTGAGGATCGGCCATCTGCTTCTTGACGCCCTCGGCGACGGCCAGGGCGTTCGAGCCCGGGGCCTGATAGATGCCGATGATCGAGGACGGCTTGCCGTTGAAGCGGCCGATCTGCTTGTAGGAGAGGGCGCCGAGCTCGATCCGCGAGACGTCCCTCAAGCGCACCGCCGAGCCGTCGGGGTTCAGGCGGACGACGATGTTGCCGAACTCCTCCGGGGTGACGAGGCGCCCCTGGGCGCGGACGGAGTAGGTGAACTCCTGGCCCTCCGGCGCCGGCTCGGCGCCGATCTGCCCCGAGGGGTTGACCGTGTTCTGCGACTGGACGGCGCGGAGGAGGTCGGAGACCGTGAGCGAGAGCTTGGCGAGCTGATCGGGCTTCACCCAGATCCGCATCGCGTACTCGGAGGCGCCGAAGTTCAGCACCTGGCCGACGCCCGGCACCCGGTAGAGGGCGTCGTTGACGTTGATCAGGGCATAGTTGCCGAGGAACAGGCCGTCGTAGGTCCCCTTGGGCGAGTAGAGGGAGATGAGCATCAACGGCGTGCCCTGGGTCTTCCTATAGGTGAGACCGAAGGTGTTGACGTCGGCCGGGAGGCTCGGCTGGGCCTGAGAGACCCGGTTCTGGGCGTTGACCTGGTCGGCGTTTCTGTCGGTGCCGACGTCGAAGGTGACGCGCAGAGTGATCGAGCCGTCGCTGGCGTTGACCGACTGCATGTAGAGCTCGTCCTCGACGCCGTTCATCTGCTGCTCGAGCGGCGTCGCCACCGCCTGCTCGACGGTGATCGCGTCGGCGCCCGGGAAGGTGGTCTGGATCTGGATGAGCGGCGGAACGATGTCCGGGTACTGGGCGATGGGCAGCCCCAGCATCGCCACGACGCCCAGGAGGACGGTCAGGATCGAGATGACGATCGCGACGATCGGCCGGTCGATGAAAAAACGAGCCATGGCGTCACTTCCCCCCTGCGGCCGCGGGCGCGGCGCCGGACGTGCCGTCCGCCGCCACCGCGGCAGGCTCGGGCGGCGCTTCGGTCGGTTTCACCGTGGCGCCCGACTTGACCTTGGAGAAGCCCTCGACGACCACCCGGTCGCCGGGGGAGAGGCCGGAGTCGATGACCCAGAGCTTGCCGATCCGGTCCGACGGCTTGACGGTGCGGATCTCGGCCTTGTCGTCGCTCCCTACCACCGCCACCTGGAAGGCCCCCTGCAGCTCGTTGACGGCGCGCTGCGGGACGAGGAGCGCCCCCTTCTTGAGCTCGGTGACGGCGCGGATCTTGGCATACTGGCCTGGACGCAGGAGGTTCCCCGGATTGGGGAAGGCGGCGACGCTCGTGATGGTGCCGGTCTTGACGTCGACCTGGCGCCCCTCGAAGAGGATGCGCCCTTTCTGGGGGAAGATCGTGCCGTCGGTCAGCACCAGCTCCAGATTGTTGGCGTGCGCCGCTCCGGGGCTCTTCTGAGTCTCCTCCTGGAGCTTCAGGTACTCCTGCTCGGAGAGCGGGTACTGGACGCGGATGGGGTCGCACTGGGAGACGGTGGTGAGCACGGTCGTCGGGCTCACCAGGTTCCCCACCTGCTGCTGGGCGGCGCCGGCGATCCCGGAGATCGGCGAGACCACCCGGGTCCAGCAGAGATTGAGGCGCGCCTGGTGGACGGCCGCCGCCCGCGAGTCGGCCGCCGCCTTCGCCGCCCGCTCCGCGGAGAGCGCGTTGTCGAGCTCCTGCTGGCTGATCGCCTTGTCGCTCACCAGGGGCCGGAAACGGGCCACGTCCTGCTGTGCCTTGGCGAGCTGGGCCTGGAACTGCCCGAGGTCGGCCTGGGCCTGTTCGAGCTGGGCCTGGAGCTGCCGGGGGTCGATCTCGAACAGCAGGTCGCCCTGGCGGACGAGGCTCCCCTCGTTGTACACCCGGCGCAGGAGGTACCCGTCGACCTTCGGCCGGATCTCGGCGTTGACGTTGCCCTCGGTCGTGCCGATCCATTCCTTATAGACCGGAACGTCCCTCTGGACGACGGGAGTGACGATCACCGCCGGCGGCGGGGGGGGAGGCGGGGGCGCGCTGCTCTTCGTCTGGCAGCCGAAGGCGGCCAGCGCGAGAGCGAGGGCACCCGGGCCCAGATAGAGATGGCGCTTCATCCTGACGTCTCCTTACGCTCCGGCGGACCGCCTGGCATCGACGCTAAGCGCGCATTCGCCTCGGGGGCGTGGGTCAGCGGGCTTCTGGCTTGGAGCGAGCTGGCTTGACGGTCGAGAGCCTCACCCGGACGGGGCCGCGAGAACGGCGGCTCGGGGTCCGGAGGGCAGTTCGTTCATGTATGAAATGTATAGCCCCGAGCGTTCGCTGTCAAGCCCGCCTCTTCCTTCGTAGGTAGGGTGAGGATCCGGGCCCTCGACCCAGCAAAACGGGAGGAACGGGATAGAATTCCCGCCCCATGCCCACCCTTCAGCAACTCCCCGCGATCAACGCGAGCCTGAACGCCCTGTCCGGCGGTTCTCTTGGTCATCGGCTATCTCCTGATCCGCGCCCGGCGCTGGCAGGCGCACCGGAACGTCATGGTCGCGGCGCTCGTCTCCTCGACCCTCTTCCTCACCTCCTACCTGATCTACCACGCTCATATCGGCTCCAAGCACTTCCCCGGCACCGGGGCGGCGCGGACGCTCTACCTCGCCATCCTCCTCACCCACACCGTCCTTGCAGCGACCGTGCCTTTCCTCGCCGGGATCACCGTCTACCGCGCCTTCCGCCGCCGCTTCGCCGACCACCGCCGGATCGCGCGCTGGACTCTGCCGATCTGGCTCTACGTCTCGGTGACCGGGGTGGTGGTGTACTGGATGCTTTATCAGATGAAGTGGTGATAGCCGCGTAACTGCTGGCAACGAAAGTCCTAACGGACCGCTGAGCGATCTGCGGGCCGTTTTCCGTCACTCCCCTTGAGGACGGCCATCCAGGCCGTCTCCAAGGGAGGGTGCAATGGCGGAGCACGACAGCGGGTACAAGCTTCTTTTCTCTCATCCCAGAATGGTCGAGGAGCTCCTCCGCGGGTTCGTCCACGAGCCCTGGGTTGCGGAACTCGACTTCGGCACCCTGGAGCGGACGGGTGCCAGCTTTACGAGCGACGATCTGCGCGAGCGGCACAGCGACATGGTCTGGCGGTTGCGCTGGCAGGGCGGCGAGCGCGGCTGGTTCTACGTCTATCTCCTCTTGGAGTTCCAGTCGACGCCCGATCCGTTCATGGCCGTCCGCCTCCTCGGCTACGTCGCCCTCCTCCTCGCGGGGCTGGTGCGGACGGGAGTGGCCACCCCGAGGCTGGGACTGCCGGCGGTCCTGCCGCTCGTCCTCTACAACGGCAAGCGCTCCTGGAAGGCGCCCGCCGACCTCTCCAGCCTGTTCCGGGCGGTCCCGCCGGGCTGCGGGCGGTACCTGCCCCAGCTCACCTATCTGTTGGTGGACGAGAACCGCCTCCTGCCGGAGGCGGTCTCTCTACCGGGCAATCGAGTGGCGACACTCTTCCGGCTGGAGGCCAGCACACCCGAGGATCTGCCCGCCCTGACCGCCGAGTTGGCCGCCCTCCTCCCGCCAGGGGAGGAGCCGGAGCTGCGACGGGATTTCACCTCCTGGTTGATCCACCTTCTCCGCCGGATGCGGCCCGGGGTTACAATTCCGGAGGTCGGTAAGCTGGAGGAGATCGCCATGTTGGAAGAGACCCTGACCGAGTGGATGAACGGTGCGACGGAGAGAGGGCGGCGCGAAGGGCGCCAAGCGGGCCAGGTGGAAGGAATGCGGAGGCTCCTCCTCGGACAGTTGGAACAGCGCTTCGAGACGGTACCGCTCCAGGTCCGCCGACGGGTGGAGGCGATCCAGTCCGCCCAGGAGCTCGAAGCGTTGGCCGGCCGCGTCCTGGTCGCCAGGTCGCTCGTGGAGATGGGGCTCGGATAAGGAATCTCCGGACGCGCGTCTTCTGCCCTTGAGCTCCGTACAACTGCTGGTATCTAAAGCTTCTTACCAGGCGCTGAGCGATCTGCGGGGCGTTTTCCGTCACTCCCCTTGAGGACGGCCATCCAGGCCGTCCCAAGGGAGGGTGCCATGGCGGAGCACGACAGCGGGTACAAGCTTCTTTTCTCTCATCCCAGAATGGTCGAGGAGCTCCTCCGCGGGTTCGTCCACGAGCCCTGGGTTGCGGACCTCGACTTCGGCACCCTGGAGCGGACGGGTGCCAGCTTCACGAGCGACGACCTGCGCGAGCGGCACAGCGACATGGTCTGGCGGTTGCGCTGGCAGGGCGGCGAGCGCGGCTGGTTCTACGTCTATCTCCTTTTGGAGTTCCAGTCGACGCCCGATCCGTTCATGGCCGTCCGCCTCCTCGGCTACGTCGCTCTCCTCCTGGCGGGGCTGGTGCGGACGGGAGTGGCCACCCCGAGGCTGGGATTGCCGGCGGTCCTGCCGCTCGTCCTCTACAACGGCAAGCGCTCCTGGAAGGCGCCCGCCGACCTCTCCAGCCTGTTCCGGGCGGTCCCGCCGGGCTGCGGGCGGTACCTGCCCCAGCTCACCTATCTGTTGGTGGACGAGAATCGCCTCCTGCCGGAGGCGGTCTCTCTACCGGGCAATCGAGTGGCGACACTCTTCCGGCTGGAGGCCAGCACACCCGAGGATCTGCCCGCCCTGACCGCCGAGTTGGCCGCCCTCCTCCCGCCAGGGGAGGAGCCGGAGCTGCGACGGGATTTCACCTCCTGGTTGATCCACCTTCTCCGCCGGATGCGGCCCGGGGTTACAATTCCGGAGGTCGGTAAGCTGGAGGAGATCGCCATGTTGGAAGAGACCCTGACCGAGTGGATGAACGGTGCGACGGAGAGAGGACAGGTGGAAGGCATTCGGCGAGTCCTTCTCCGACAGTTGGAACAGCGCTTCGAGACGGTACCGCTCCAGGTCCGCCGCCGGGTGGAGGCGATCCAGTCCGCCCAGGAGCTCGAAGCGTTGGCCGGCCGCGTCCTCGTCGCCGGGTCGCTCGCGGAGATGGGGCTCGGATAAAAATCTCCGGCGCGAGATTTTGCTCCCGCTACTCCTGCCGCTCCAACAGCTCCGCCACCGCCCGCTCGGCCTGGCGGGCGAGGGCGGCGCGGTCGTCGCGGGCGAGCCCCGTCGTGGGGATCGGCTCGCCGACTAAGACCCGGACCCGGCCGGGGCGGATGCGGAAACCGCCGTCCGGGGGGATGATGCGGCCGGCGCCTTCGAGGGCGACCGGGACGACCGGGACGCCGGCCTCGATCGCGGCGGCGAAGCCGGCGCTCTTGAAGGTGTGAACGCGGCCGTCCCGGCTGCGGGTGCCCTCGGGGAAGGAGAGCACCGACCAGCCGTGGCTCAGGCGCTCCGCCGCCAGGCCGACGCTCGCCGCTCCGGCGGCCCGGGCGCTGCGCTCGACGAAGACCATCCCCATCGCCTGGATGTACCAGCCGAGGAAGGGGACCCGGGCGAGCTCGCGCTTGGCCATGAAGAGGAGCGGCACCGGAAGGGCGACGAAGAGCGCCGGGATGTCGGCCCAGGACTGGTGATTGGCGACGAAGAGGTGCGGGCGGCGGGGGTCGAGCCGCTCGCCCCCCACGACCTCCAGGTCGACGGCGATGGCGAGGAGGCCGGGGGCCCAGACCCGGCGGGCGAGGGCGAGCGCCGGGCCGCGGCGCCAGGTGAGGGCGGTGACTACGAGGGCGACCGAGATCCAGAGGGCGCTCCACAGCAGGATGTAGGCCGCCTGGAGGGCGTTCACGACGGCCCACCCGGTCTCTCTCCGGTTCCCCCGCGGCCGAACCGCCGATGCATAGCGCAGGTCAGTCATCGTCTATCGCAGCCGTCGTTTGATACCCCCATTATATCTCAGAGAACCCCGTGCCGCGGGTCCAACGAAGCCAGTACCAGCGCAAGAGCGCCGGATCAGCCGACGAAACGCCAGAGATAGAGCACGAGGACCGCCCCGACGATCGACAGGAGGAACCCCGCCGGATGAAACCAGGCGCCCTGCCGGGGCCGCGAGAGGAGGGCCCCGAGGATCCCGCCCACCAGAGAGCCCACGATGCCGAGCAGCACCGTGGCGAGGAAGCCGAGGTGCTGGGTGCCCGGCATCAGGGCGCGGGCGAGGAGACCGACGATCAGACCGATGAGGATGGACCAGATGAAGTGGATGACGGCCATGTTGTACTCCTCTTCTAGTGCGGCGGATTCGCGACCGGCGGCCGGTCCGGGAGGTAGGGCCCGGGCTCGGCGAAGATCGAGTTGAGCAGCCCGGCCAGGCGGACGCCCGCCTGGAGGAGCCGGCGCTTGACGAGCGGGATGTTCTGATACTGGTAGGCATAGCTCAGCTTGCCGTCGCCGATGTCGTAGACCCGCGCCCGGACGTCGGCCGACTCCTTCACCCAATCGAGGACGGCGGCGCTCTGCCAGGTCCTGACCTCGTCCGGAGTCGGATGATCGACGAACTCGGCGAGCTCCGAGAAGGAGAGCTTCTCGGCTTCGAGGATCTTTTCGTCCCAAACCGAATGCAGGTTGGTGTCGGTGGCCTCGCCGAACCAGCGGACGTGGAGGGTGTTGCCGCCGTGATCCGCCCGCCGCCCGACGTGGAGCGGCTGGTGGACGTCGCCTACGAAGTGGACGAGGAAGCGGAGCGCCTCGGTCTTCGCCATGCGGTCGGCCTGGGAATCGCGGAGGACCTTCGAGAAACGGTCGATCGCCATCACCACGTCCCCGTCCGGGTGTTTGGCGGGATCGTAGGTCTCGCCGTCGTCCAAATCGACGAAGTGCCAGGGCTTGGCGCGGTCCCAGGAGGGGTCGGAGCGGATCTCGTCCGGCCAGGTGGCGGCCTGGGCGAGACTCTCGGCCCCCAGGATGCAGGCAATCCCCCTGGCCGCGGCCTCCGAGAGGTGGTGCTCGGCGATCCGCCCGACGACGCGGTGGCCGTTCGCCCCCCAGGGGAAGGCGGGACGGGCGAGGAACAGGAGCGTCAGGGTGACAGCAAGATGGCGGATCTTCACGGGGTCTCCTCCAGGGTCCGCGAAATCCTAGCAGACCCCAGGGGGGGATCAGGGTTGGAGACTTGAAGGAGCCGCCAGGGGCGGATATCCTCCCCGGCTGGCAGAGGGGAGGGACTTTTAAATGGATCTACAGAAAAACGTCGACGGCTGGCACAGCCCCATTCTCGGACAGCCCATGCCCATCGTGTCCTACGGGCACTGGGGGCATCCGCTGCTGCTCTTCCCCACCGCCGCCGCGGACTTCCTGGAGAACGAGCGCTTCGGCCTGGTCGAGGCGGTCGCCGGCCAGATCGCGGCCGGCCGGGTGCGGGTCTTCTCGATCAACAGCATCAACAACCAGGCCTGGATGGACAGCAAGCTGCCGGTCGCCGAGCAGGCGCGGCGGCAGAACCTCTACGCCCTCTATGTCGAGCAGGAGGTCGTCCCCTACATCCGGAACGTCTGCCAGACGCCGGACCTGAGGATCGCCACCACCGGGGCGAGCTTCGGCGCCTTCCATGCCGCCAACACCCTCTTCCGGCGGCCGGACCTCTTCGACGCCACCATCGCCATGAGCGGTTTCTACGACCTCGGACCGGACTACTTGAAGGGCTACTCGGACGACAATTCCTACTTCGACAACCCGGCCGCCTACGTGTCGAACCTGGAGGGGTCCTACCTCCACCTCTTGCAGACCGCCTGCAAGATCCAGATCCTCACCGGCCAGGGGGACTACGAGGCGCCGGACGCCTCGCGCCGCTTCGCGGCCATCCTCGAACAGAAGGGCATCCCCCACACCCTCGACCTCTGGGGGCACGACATCCCGCACGACTGGCCGTCCTGGCGCAAGATGCTGCCCTACGCCGTCGACCAGATGGGCTGGTAGCGGCCTGGCCCGAGCTTAGGTGGTCCCCAAGAGGTCGTAGGCCGGGATCGTCAGGAAGTCGACGAACCCCTCCGAGAGGACCAGCTCGTCGAGCACCGTCGAGGCCTCGGCGAGACGCCCCTGGTGGAGCCCCCCGAGCCTGGCGAGCTCCTCGTCGCGCAGATCGCGGTAGAGCGCGGCGTCGATCTTCCGGCCGTCGGGGAGGGTGGCGCCGTGCCAGATCCACTCCCAGAGCTGGGCGCGGGAGATCTCGGCGGTCGCGGTGTCCTCCATCAGGTTGTTCAAGGCCACCGCTCCGAAGCCCTGAAGCCAGGCGTCCAGGTACTGGAGGGCGATCCGGATGTTGTCGCGTACCCCCTCCTCGGTGACCCCCAAAGCGTCGATGCGAAAGTCGAGGAGCCCCGCCGCCGAGGCCTCGACCTCCTCGCGCAGCACCTCTTTCTGATGCGCCTGCTCACCTAAGGTCCGGTCGAAGATCTCCTTCGCCACCGGCACGAGGTCGGGGTGGGCCACCCAGGTGCCATCGAAGCCCGCCGCCGCCTCGCGCTCCTTGTCCTCCCGCACCCTGGCCAGGGCGCGCTCGTTGACCTCCGGGTCGCGCCGGCTGGGGATGAAGGCCGCCATGCCGCCGATGGCGTGGGCGCCGCGGCGGTGACAGGTCTTGACCAGGAGGTCGGTGTAGGCGCGCATGAAGGGGACCGCCATGGTGATCCGGCCGCGGTCGGGCAAGAGCAGGTCGGTCGCCCGGAACTTTCGGATGATGCTGAAGATGTAGTCCCAGCGCCCGGCGTTCAGGCCCGCCGCGTGATCGCGGAGCGCAAAGAGGATCTCCTCCATCTCGAAGGCGGCGAGGACGTTCTCGATCAGGACGGTGGCGCGGATCGAGCCGCGCGGCAGCCCGAGAGCGTCCTGGGCGGCGTAGAAGACCTCGTTCCACAGCTCGGCCTCGACGTGGCTCTCCATCTTCGGCAGGTAGAAGTAGGGACCGCTCCCGCGGTCGAGGAGCTCCTTGGCGTTGTGGAAGAAGTAGAGGCCGAAGTCGAAGAGGCTCGCCGAGACCGGCTCGCCGTCGACTAAAAAGTGCTTCTCGTGGAGGTGCCAGCCGCGCGGGCGGACGACGAGGGTCGCCGTCTTCTCGTTCAGCCGGTACTCCTTGCCGTCCTCGCTCCTAAAGTCGAGGGTCCGGCGGACCGCGTCCAGCAGATTCGCCTGGCCCTCGACGACGTTCTCCCAGGTGGGCGAGAGGGCGTCCTCGAAATCGGCCATGAAGACGTTGGCGCCGGAGTTGAGGGCGTTGATCATCATCTTCCGCTCGACCGGACCGGTGATCTCGACCCGCCGGTCGGCCAGGTCGGCGGGAGCGGGAACGACCTGCCACGCGCCCTCCCGCACCTCGTGGGTCGAGGGACCGAAGTCGGGGAGGGCCCCGTGGTCGAAATCGGCCTGGCGCAGCTGACGGCGGGCGAGGAGCTCCCGCCGCACCGAGTTGAAGCGCTGCTCCAGGCCGGCCACGAAGTCCATCGCCTGCGGGGTCAGGACCCTCCCCTGGTGAGCCGAGGCCCGCCCCACGACCTGGACCTTCGGGCTCACGCCGCCCCCTCTCGAGCCTCGGCGAACTGCGCGGCGAACTGCTCCTCCTCGGTCGAGCCGGCGAGGGCGGCGGTCGAGGCGTGCCCCTGACCCAAGACCTGGGCGATCTCGTCGAAGTAGCCGGCGCCGACGAACTTCTGGTGCTTGACGGCCCGGTAGCCGGCGAGGCGCTCGTTCTCGAACTCGCGCTCCTGGAGCCGGGAGTAGGCGGTCATCCCGCTCTCGCGGTAGGCCGCGGCGAGCTCGAACATCGAGAGGTTCAACGAATGGAATCCGGCGAGGGTGACGAACTGGAACTTGTAGCCCATGGCCCCGAGCTCGCGCTGGAAGCGGGCGATCGTCGCCGGATCGAGCTTCTGCTTCCAGTTAAAGGAGGGCGAGCAGTTGTAGGCGAGGAACTTGCCCGGGTATTTCGCGTGGAGGGCCTCGGCGAAGCGCCGCGCCTCTTCGAGGTCGGGTTTCGAGGTCTCGCACCAGACGAGATCGGCGAGCGGGGCAAAGGCGAGGCCGCGGGCGATGGCGCAGTCGAGCCCGCCCTGCAGGACGTAGAAGCCCTCGGGGGTCCGCCCCTTACCGCGGTCGATGAACTCGGCGTCCCGCGGGTCGACGTCGCTCGTGATCAGCTTGGCGCTGTTGGCGTCGGTCCGCGCCACGACGAGCGAGGGGACGCCGCAGACGTCGGCGGCGAGCCGGGCGGCGGCCAGCTTCTGCTCGAACTCCGAGGTGGGGACTAAGACCTTGCCGCCCATGTGGCCGCACTTCTTGGCCGAGGAGAGCTGGTCCTCGAAGTGGACCCCGGCCGCCCCGGCCTCGATCATCGCCTTCATCAGCTCGAAGGCGTTCAAGTTACCGCCGAAGCCGGCCTCGGCGTCGGCGACGATGGGGGCGAACCAGTAGGGACCCTTGGCGTCTCCCTCGGCGTGCTGGATCTGGTCGGCCCTCTGGAGGGCATGGTTGATCCGGCGGACGAGGAGCGGCACGCTGTCGGAGGGGTAGAGACTCTGGTCGGGGTACATCTGGCCGGCCCCGTTGGCGTCCCCCGCGCACTGCCAGCCGCTGACGTAGATCGCGAGGAGCCCCGCCTGCACCTGCTGGATGGCCTGGTTGCCGGTGAGCGCTCCCAGCGCGGCGACATACTCCTCGCTCGCGAGCAGCTTCCAGAGCCGCTCGGCGCCCATCCGCGCCAGACTGTGCTCGACGGTGATCGAGCCGCGCAGGCGGTGGACGTCGGCGGCCGAGTACGGCCGGGTGATGCCGCGGAAACGGCTGCCGCGGTTCCAGCTCTCTTCGATCGCGGCGATGTCTCTGAGCTTCCCGTCCCTCTCCATCTCTGCCTCCTCAGGTTGCGACCTCGTGGTCGGTCCGGACGTTGCGGTTCGTACGGCATCTCACGTGTCTAGGCAATCTGCTCTACACTGATGGCTCGGCTCACTCAAAGGAGGTCGCTCATGCCTCTGCGTTCCCGGCGTTCCTCGCGTTCCCCCCGTGCGACCTCCGCTCTCTCCGCGCTCCTGCTCTTCGGCTGGACCGCTCCCCGGCTCGCTGCCCAGACCCCGCCGCCAGCCCCTCCGGCCCAGCCGCAGGTGTTCTCCGAGCAGGTCGAGGTGAACGTCGTCAACCTCGACGTCTATGTGGCCGACGCCAAGGGACACCCGATCACCGACCTCAAGCGCGAAGACTTCCAGGTATTGGAGGACGGCAAGCCGGTCGAAGTCACCAACTTCTACACCCTCGCCTCCGGCGACAGCGCTGGTGCAAAAGCCGCGCCTGCATCGCCGGTCGCCGCCGCCAACCCCCGGCCCGAGGAGCAGCGGCTCAGCCTGGTGGTCTTCGTCGACGACGTGAACACCGACGCGCAGGGGCGCAACCGCGTCCTCGAATCGCTCACCGGGTTTCTGCGCCGCGAGCTCGCCCCGGGCGACCGGGTGATGCTCGTTCGGTACCAGAGCTCGGTCGACGTGCGGCGGCCGTTCACCACCGACCTCGGCCAGATCGAAAAGGACATCACCGCGCTCGAGACGCTGAGCGCCCACGGCGCGGAGCAGGATACCGTCCGGAACGACCTGGCGGAGCTCAAGGCGGATGCCGCGGAGGCCTTCGGCGGCGGCTGCGATCAGGCCCTGGAGCAGACGGTCAAGGCCTACGCCGATTCCCAGAACCACCTCCTGGACTCTACGCTCCGCGCCCTCGACTCGGTGGTCTCCGCCATCGCCCCGGTGCCCGGAAGGAAGGCCGTCCTCTACGTCGGCGACGGCGTGTCCGCGAACCCCGGCGCCGCGGGGTTCCAGCGCATGGGGGCCTGCTTCAAGGGGACGACGACGAGCGGCTACCTCTCGGCGCGCACCTACGACTCGCGCCACAAGTTCGACGAGGTGACCGGCCACGCCAGCCGCAACCGGGTGGCCTTCTACACGATGGAGACCTCCGCCCATACCGCGGCCGGTAATCTGGTGCGCGACGACGTGGAAAACCAGGAGACCCTGCGCCGGCTGGCCGAGGGGACCGGCGGCCGGGCGATCCTCGAAGTTTCAGATCCCCGCCTCGCCCTCTCCCTCCTCGCCGACGACCTCGGGAACTACTATTCGCTGGGCTACCGGCCGACCCGGGCCGCCGACGGCGTCGATCACAAGATCGAGGTCAAGGTGAAGCGCTCGGGGGCCCACGCCCGCTACCGCCCCTGGTACCACGACAAGCCCCAGGGCGAGGTGGTCGCCGAACGCACCGCCGCCGCCATGCTCTACGGCTTCGAGGACAACCCGCTGGGGGCGAGCATCGAGATCGGCCACCAGGTGGCGCAGGGGGACCTCTTCGTGGTGCCGGTCCGCCTCCACGTCCCCTTCGCCAAGCTCACCCTCCTCCCCCGCGACGGCGCCCGGGTCGGCCACGTCCGCTTCTTCGTCGTCGCGAGCGGCAACGGCACGATCACCCCGGTGCGAAGCTCGGAGGCCGACATCCGCATCCCCGACGCCAAGGCCGCCGCCGCCCTCGGCCACGACTACGTGCACGAGGTGCGGATGAAGCTCAAGCGCGGAGAGTACGTCCTGGGTATCGGCCTCAAGGACGACCTCGCCGGGGCCGCCTCCTACCTCAAAGGGGGTGTAGAGGCTGGCGCCGGGTTCCCCGTGCCCATCACCAACCCCACACCAGGAGGTCGCCGATGAACGCTCGCTCCTCGCGCTCCGCTCTCCTCGTCTCCACGCTCCTTTTCGCCCTCCCTCCCCGCGCCCACGCCGCTCCCCCCGCCCCGACCCCCGCCACCCCCGCCAATGCCGCTCCTCAGCCCGCCGCGCCCGCTCCGGCACCGCAGGTCTTCTCCGAGCAGGTCCTGGTGAACGTCGTCAATCTCGACGTCTACGTCGCCGATTCCAAGGGGCACCCGATCACCGACCTCAAGCGCGAAGACTTCCAAGTGCTGGAGGACGGCAAGCCGGTCGAAGTCACCAACTTCTACACCATCGCCGGCGGCAGCACGAACGCCAATGCCTCGCCGGCCGCCGTCGCCGCCGCCGGAAAGAGCCGGCCCGAGGAGCAGCGGCTCAGCCTGGTGGTCTTCGTCGACGACGTGAACACCGAGGGGCAGTTCCGCAACCGGATCCTCGAATCGCTCACCGGGTTTCTGCAGCGCGAGCTCGCCCCGGGCGACCGGGTGATGCTCGTCCGCTACCAGACCTCGGTCGACGTGCGGCGGTCGTTCACCACCGATCTCGGCCAGATCGAGCGGGACATCGCCGCGCTCGAGAAGCTGAGCGCCCACGGCCACGACGAGGAGATCTTCCGGCAGGCCAACGAGGAGATCCGGGAGGCCTCGGCGATCTCCTTCGGCACCGGCTGCGATCAGGCTCTGGAGCAGACGGTCAAGACCTACGCCGATTCCCAGAACCATCTCCTGGACTCCGCGCTCCGCGCTCTCGACTCGGTGGTCTCCGCCATCGCCCCGGTGCCCGGAAGGAAAGCCGTCCTCTACGTTGGCGACGGCTTCTCCGCGAATCCCGGCTCCACCGGGTTCCAGAAATTGGCTTCCTGCTTGACGGGGACGACGATCAGCGGTTTCGTCTCGGCGCGCACCTACGACTCGCGCGCCCGATTCGACGAGGTGACCGGCCACGCCAGCCGCAACCGGGTGGCTTTCTATACGATGGAAACCTCAGCCCATGACGCGACCGGCCTCGAGGCGCGCGACGACGTGGACAACCAGGAGTCGCTGCACCGGCTGGCCGAGGGGACCGGCGGCCGGGCGATCCTCGAAGTTTCAGACCCCCGCCTCGCCCTCTCTCTCCTCGCCGACGACCTCGGGAACTACTACTCGCTGGGCTACCGGCCGACCCGGGCCGCCGACGGCGTCGACCACAAGATCGAGGTCAAGGTGAAGCGCTCGGGGGCCCACGCCCGCTACCGCCCCTGGTACCGCGACAAGCCGCAGGGCGAGGTAGTCGCCGAGCGCACCGCCGCCGCCATGCTTTACGGCTTCGAGGACAACCCGCTGGGAGCGAGCGTCGAGATCGGTCACCAGGTGGCGCAAGGGGACCTCTTCGTGGTGCCGGTCCGCCTCCACGTCCCCTTCGCCAAGCTCACCCTCCTCCCCCGCGACGGCGCCCGGGTCGGCCACATCCGCTTCTTCGTCGTCGCGAGCGGCAACGGCACGATCACCCCGGTGCGAAGCTCCGAGGCCGACATCCGCATCCCCGACGCCAAGGCCGCCGCCGCCCTCGGCCACGACTACGTGCACGAGGTGCGGATGAAGCTCAAGCGCGGAGAGTACGTCCTGGGCATCGGTCTCAAGGACGACCTCGCCGGAGCCGCCTCGTATCTCAAGGGGGAAGTCCAGGCCGGGGCCGGGTTCCCCATGCCGGTTTCCGCGCCTGCCGCGCCGGCCAAGCCCGCTCCGAAGGGCAAGAAGGAGAAGACCTCACGCTAGGGCTTCGTCAGTCTTGGGATGATAGTAGAGGCTTCGCGTCGCTTGGTCCGTCTGGCGCAATGCCACCCCCCTCCTGTCCTCCCCCCATCCCCTTCCACCCGCCCGCCCAAGGGGGAGGGACCCTTCGGCGAGGATTCTTCTCAAGCCGAGGCCTTTCTGTACGAGTCTTTCTGCCGAAGCCCTGCGGGACCAAGCGACGCGAAAGACCCTGACTATCATTCCAAGGCTGACGAACCTCTAGGCGCGTTTCTGAAGACTTTCCATTCTGAGGACTTCCACGAGTTCCTGAAGACTTTCCACGAGTTCCCGAAGACTTTCCACGAGTTCCCGAGGACTTTCCACGGGTTCCGGAGGACTTTCCACGGGTTCCCGAGGACTTTCCACCGGTTCCGGCAGCGTCCAGAAGCCGTCCGGAGACTTCCAGGAGCTGTCCGGAAGGGCCCAAAAGGTATCCGGGAGGTCTCAAACGGCATCCAGCCATCCCAAACGCCGTCTGGAAGGTCTCAAACACCGTCCGGAGGACTTTCCGCGGCATCCGGGAGCTTCCTAACCGCGTTCGGGAGGTTCCGAGCGGTGCCTGTAGGGGTCGAGGTGAGGCCCCCCTACCACTTGCGCTCCTTGATCGCCTCCTCCGCCTCTCGATCCAGGGTCTTCGTCCGCTCGGTCTGCCGTTTGTCGTAGAGCTTCTTGCCCTGCGCCAAGGCGAGCTCCACCTTGAGCCAGTTGCCCTTGAGGTACATCGAGAGGGGGACGACCGTAAACCCCTTGAGCAGGGTGCGCCCGAAGAGCTTCTCGATCTCCCGCTTCTTGAGCAGCAGCCGGCGGGGCCGCTCGGGCTCGTGGTTCTCCCGGTTGCCGTGGCTGTAGTGGCTGATGTGAGCTCCCACCAGGAAGGCCTGACCGCCGCGGAACTCGACGTAGCTGTCCTTCAGCTGCACCTTGCCGCTCCGCGCCGCCTTGACCTCGGTGCCGGAGAGCTCCATGCCGGCCTCGAAGGTGTCGAGGACCTCGTAGTCGTGGCGGACCCGCTTGTTGGTGGCCAGGGCGCGGACGGGGATGGGTTTGCCGCTCATGGGGGAGAGTGTAGCGCGCAAAGTGCTAGACTGAGGCATCCGATGAGAGCGACGGTTCCGCTTCTCTGCCTCTTTTTTCTGCTTCTTCTCGCCTCCGACGCCCAGGCCGCGGCAGAGATCTCGGACTTCCAGGTCACGGTCGACGGCGGCCGGGCGATGGTCAGTCTGAAGCTCGAGCGCGCCTTCACCTCGCGCCTGTGGGAGAGGGTGGAGAGCGGTCTACCCACAAGCATCGTCTACCGCTTCCTCTTGGAGAAGGACCGCAAGCGCTGGTACGACAGCCAGCTCCAGGAGAGCACCTTCGAGGTCCTCACGACCTACGACGCGGTCGGACATCAGTACGCCATCAACTACAAGCTGGACGGCAAGCTGGTCGAGAGCCGCACGGTCCACGATCCCAAGGCGCTGGCGACCGCCATGACCCGGATCGACGCCCTCCCCCTCTTCACCCTCGACCGGCTGCCCAGAGAGTGGCGGCTCCTCATCAAGGCGCGCGCCGAGCTGGGAGCGAAGACCGTCCTCGCCATGGTCCCGGTCTCGATCACGACCGAGTGGATCGAGTCGCGCAAGTTCCGCGGCCCGGGCGGCGAGCGATGAGCCGGCGGCGGAGCGATCTTCGCGAGCGGCTCCTGCGCCACCGGAAGGACCCGCGGCTGATCGTCGGCGGGCTCGGCCTCCTCCTCCTCCTCTTTACCGCCGGCTTCTATCTCGTCCAGCGCAACCGCGACCTGCCGAGCTTCCTGGTCACCAACCGGGTGCTCCTCTTCGTCCTCTGGTACATCAACGTCGTCCTCATCCTGGCGGTCCTCTTCGTTCTCCTCCGCAACCTCTTCAAGCTGCTCATCGAGCGCCGGCACCGCATCCTCGGCTCGAAGTTCAAGTTCAAGCTCGTCGCGACCTTCATCGGCCTCTCGCTCATCCCCGTCCTCCTCCTCTTCGCCATCGCCTCCGAGCTCCTCCAGGGCTCGGTCGAACGCTGGTTCAACACCCCCTTGAAGCCCGTCCTCGCGCAGGGGAACACCGTCGCCCAGGCGCTCTACGAGCAGATCGAGCGCACCGATCTCCGCTTCGCCGGCCGGGCGCTCGCCGAGGTCCGCGGCTTCGACCTGAAGAACGCCGCGGCGCGGGCGCGGCTCACCCGGCGCCTGCAGGAGCTCCAGGGGGAGCTCGGGCTCGACTACCTGGCGGTCTACGAGGGTGACGAGTTCGTGCAGGCGGTGGTCAACCCGCAGGCGGGGATCTCGAATCTCCCCGAGCCCGGCCACGACTTCCTGGAGGAGGCCGCTCGCCGCGGCCAGGCTCTCCGCCGGGAGGAGCGGCCGGCCGGCCGCGGGCGGCTCCTCATGGCCGGGATCGCCGGACCCCCGCCGGCAGTCCGCCCACCGCTCGCCCAGGCACCGCTCGTGGTGGTCGCCGGCTCGCTCCTCCCCCCGGCCCTCGCCGAGGCGAGCGAGGCGCTCATCCAGAACTTCCAGAGCTTCCGCCAGCTGGAAGTGCAGAAGGACGACCTCAAAGCGAGCCACCTGCTCATCTTCCTCATGGTCACCCTCCTCATCCTCCTCGCCTCCTCCTGGGCGGGGCTCTACCTGGCGCGGCGGGTGACGGTGCCGATCCAGGCCCTGGCCGAGGGGACCCGGCGGATCGGCTTAGGCGACCTCGATCACCGGGTGGAGGTCGACGCCGACGACGAGCTCGGGGTGCTCGTCCGCTCGTTCAACCAGATGACCGAGGACCTGCAGAGCAACAAGGAGCTCTTGGAGCACAGCAACCGCGAGCTCTCCGCCACCGCCGAGCGGCTGGGAGAAGAACGGGCGCTCCTCGCGGCGGTGCTCGAGAACGTGGCGGCCGGCGTCGTCTCGACCGATGCCGACGGGCGGATCTTCACCTGCAACGGCGCGGCCCTGGCCATCCTCCGCCAGCGCGAGGAGGAGGTCCTCGGGCGCCGGGTGGAGGAGGCCTGGCCGGACCGCGAGCGGGGGAAGCTCGCCGCTCTCCTCGACCACGATCCGCCGGCTGGACAGGGGAGCCGCGAGGTCCATCTCATTCTGGGCGGCGAGTGGAAGACCTTCGAGGCCAAGGTCACCCCCATGCGCGGCCCCGGCGGCGCCCTCCTCGGCCGGGTGCTCGTCATCGAGGATCTGACCGAGCTCATCAAGGCGCAGCAGCTCGCCGCCTGGAGCGAGGCGGCGCGGCGGATCGCCCACGAGATCAAAAACCCGCTCACCCCCATCCGCCTGGGGGCCGAGCGGTTGCAGAGGAAGGCCGAGCAGGGGGACCCCGGCCTGCCGCGCGCCGTTCTCGATGCGGTCGAGATCATCGTCCGCGAGGTGGGGACGATCCAGCAGATGGTCGACGAGTTCTCCCGCTTCGCCCGCATGCCCCGGCCGCGGCCGACCGCGGTCGACCTCGGCCGGCTGTTGGAAGAGACCCTCCACCTCTACCAGAACCTCAAACCGGGGGTGACGATCGAGGGCGGCCTCGGCGGGCGGCTCCCCCTGCCGGAGATCAAGCTTGACGCCGAGCAGATCAAACGCGTCTTGATCAACCTCCTGGACAACGCCGTCGAGGCGACCGATCCTCCCGGTCGGGTCACGATCTCCGCCGCCTTGAACGACGGCCACCTGGAGATCCAGGTGAAAGACACCGGCCGGGGCATCCCGCCGGAGTCCAAAGAGAAGCTCTTCCTCCCCTACTTCTCGACCAAGGGCCGCGGCACCGGCCTCGGGCTCGCCATCGTCCACCGCATCGTCGCCGATCACCACGGCTCGGTGCGGGTGGAGGACAACGCCCCCAAGGGGTCGGTGTTCACGCTGGAGCTGCCGCTCGGGTAGGGCCCGGGCTCGCTTTCCACCCCCTCTCGCACTTTCCTCTTCTATACCTTACTCAAGGATCTAACGATCCAATTGGAGGCGTGGAAGATGAAGATCAGCGGTTTGAAGTGCGTGCTGGCGCTGTCGTGCGGACTGTTGGCCGTCGCCGGAACTGCCGTGGCCAAGAGTGCCGCGGGAAACGGCGCTCCTGAAAAGCCCCGAATCGTCTATTTCCCCGTCCGCGGCGCCGACCGCGGGGTCGATGTCGAGCATCACCTGGTGGCCAAGACCGTGAATCTGACCAACCACGGCGGCCCCACGCTTACCTCGGCCAAGGTGGTCCTCATCTTCTGGGGACCGACCTTCAACAACGCCGCCTCCCCCGACTACAACTACGCGCGGACGATCATCAATTACCGCAACCAGTTCGGCACCACCGACGAGTACCGGACCATCACACAGTACTCCGGGATCCAGGTGGCGAATCTCGCCTCGGGGACGGCCGACTGGTTCGACACCACGCCGCCGCCGCCCAACGTCACCGACGCCCTCGTACAGGGCGAGGTCAATCTGTATCTCACGACACACACCTTCAACTCCAGCACGATCTACGAGGTCTTCATTCCGCGCACCTCCTACTCTTCGAGCGGCACGAGCACCTCGTGCGGCGGACCGAGCCTCGCGTACTGCGCCTATCACAGCTGGACGGGGAGCGGCTCCACAATCAAGAAGTACTCGATCCAGCCCTATCCGAGCTGCGGTGGCTGCCAGGTCGCGGGCTGGTCGGACGTCCAGAACCAGGAGCACTTCATCTCGCACGAGACGCGCGAGGCGGTCACCGATCCGCAGTTGAACGCCTGGTACGACAGCAGCGGCAACGAGGCCGACGACAAGTGCGCCTGGACGCCCACCCCGTTCTTCGGCACCGGCGGCTACGGCTACCAGTACGAGTGGTCGAACGCGGTCAGCGGGTGCATCAAGACCCTCCCGGCGGCGCCGCTCGCCGTCGCTCCCATCAGCTGCAGCGGCAACTACCGCGGCAGCACGCAGATCGTCTGCAATACCTCGGTCTCCGGCGGCACGCCGCCGTACAACCTCACCTGGTCGTACTCGGGCACCGCGAGCTCCTGGTACCAGTACCTCCAGACCGCCTATGCCAACTACAACTCGCCGGGCTGCGGCGCCGGCACCGGCTCGACCTTCAACTCCTTCGTGGCGACCGCCACCGACGCGGCCGGCAATTCGACCTTCGCGAGCATCAGCCCCTTGAGCTGCTACTAGGAAACGAGAGGACGAGAGGACCACTCCAGCACCCGGCGTCCCGCGCCGGGTGCCGAGTGCCGGAGAGTTGTGGGGCTCCCGCGATGGATGGGATCGGGAATGCTGCCCGGTTCATGGAAGTGGATTCAACTCTTTGAACCGCGGCTCCGCCAAACCCGCAATTCCAGGGGGGGCCGCCTCGGGCACTGGGCGGCATCCTTCTTGCCCTACTGTCGAGACAGAGGCTGTCGAGACCTGACCAGGGAGCTTGGCCATGACCGCGAGGTACCCCCTTCCGTTCCTCACTCTCGTCCTCGCCGTCACGCTCGCCCTCCCTTTCGCGGTCCAGGCCGCAGACACCCTGGCCCTCGCCGGGAGGGTGGTCGACGACGCCGGCCGGCCGATCGTGGGAGCGACCGTCTGGGAGTTGCCCGAGCCGCCCGAGTCCGTTGCCGACACCTACCAGCCTCGCGTTCCCCTCCCTCCCCGCCCTCTGGCGGTGAGCGGCGCGGAGGGCCGCTTCTTGATCCGGACCGCCGATCCCGACTCGACCGTCGAGATCTGCCGGGACGGCTTCCTCGTCGAGACTCTCCCGCGACCCCTCGGCGCGCGGCCGGCCGAGGTCGTGCTCCATCCCGCCTCCCGTATCTCGGGCCGAGTCCTGGCGCCGGACGGCTCCCCGGTGCGGGGGGCGGCGGTCTCGGCGCAGGACCCCCGCTGGGTGCCGAGCGATGTCGTTCTCGACGATCTGCCGGCCCCGCGCCCCTGTCCGCGATCCGAACCTTCCCTGGAGACCTCGACCGACGCCGAGGGCCGCTTCACCCTGGTGCCCCTGCGACCGGGCCGGTATGACGTCTCGGCCACGGCGCCCGGCTATCGCAAGTCCGGCTCCGGTCGCCATCTCGATCTCAAGACGGGCGAGGAGCTCGCGGGCGTCGAGGTCCGGCTCGTGCCGGGAGCGATGGTCCGCGGCCGGGTCGCCACCCCGACCGGCGCTCCCATCGCCGGAGCCCAGGTCTCCTCTCCCGACGACCACGCCAGCACCCGGACCGATGCCCAAGGCGCCTACCGGCTGACGGGGGTGTCGCCGGGCCGGCGCGGGATCGGTGCCGAGGTCCATGAGGATGGGATCGTCTCCCGCTCTACCTGGCAGTCCCTCGCGGTCGCGCCGGGGGAGAACCGGCTGGACTTCACCCTCCCGCCAGAAGGGCGCGAGGTCCGCGGCCGCGTCCTGGCGCCGGACGGCACTCCCGTGGCCGGGGCGCTGTTGCACCCCGAGAGCGCCTGCCCGGAGCGCTCCGTGCCCAGGCCCCACACCGCCGCCGACGGCTCGTTCGTCATCCACCTGCCGGCGGGGACCGGCCGGCTGGTGGCGACCCTGGAGGGCTACTCCCCCGGTGCCGTCGACCTCCCGGGAGACGGGCCGGTCGCGGGGGCCGTGATCCATCTCGCCGCCGACCATGGTCTCTCCGGCCGCATTCTGGGAACGGCGCCAGGGGACCTGCACGCAGGAGGGATGATCGAGCTCGAACGGAAACAGGAGTCTCAGCAGCCGTGCAGGTTCGACCTTCCGATCGAGCCGGACGGACGCTATCGCTTCGCCGGCCTCTGGCCTGGGGAGTGGACGCTCACGGTCATGGCCGGCGGCCCGCTCCTCCAGAGCCAGGTGAAGCTCCAGCCCGGAACCGAGGCCTACCTCGATCTTGACGTCCGGCCGAAGCTCGAGGTGCGCGGCCGGGTGATCGACGGGAGCGAGATCCGATAGCTGGGGCGCCGAACCCACGCCGGACGAGCCCTTCCGCTTCACCGGGCTCCCTACCGGCAGCTACCTCCTGGAAATCGAGGAAGCCGCGATGGGGTACATTGCCCTCCAGCAGGAGGTGGAGCTCGACGGCGACCGTGAGGTCGTGCTCCATCTCCCCTCCGGCTGGTGACCGGCGCGACGGCTCCGCTCCCAGGGAACAGCGCCCAGGCGTAGAATGCTCAAGTGCCTGACTTCCAGATCCTCGGCGAAGTCACTGGCATTGAGACAATAGCCGAAGGGAAGACGATTCGGGACTTGTCGCGTCTGGTCAAGACCTACGGTGTGGCGCACTGGAGGAAGCGGAAGGGCATGGCGACCGTCGAACTCGCCGGCGGCCGAGTTAGAAGGGTCGAGCTTCATTGGTATGAAGCGCATGGCATCGGCAGAACGGAGCTGAAGATCAAACTCTACCTGGACCAAGATCATGGCTGAGCCAGAGAACTCGTACGTCGTCTGCCTGGAGAATTCGGGCTACCCTGCCTCGCTGGAGCCACGGAAGATTTACCTGCGGATTCACGATCCGAGGGCGGAAGAGGATGGCTTTCTCCGGGTTGTGGACGAATCCGGAGAGGACTATCTCTATCCGTCGCGGTTTTTTGCTGCGATCGACGTGCCCGCGGCGGTCGAGAGAGCTTTCGCGCGCGCCAGCTAGTGGGGTGCGTCCCCACTACCCCCGGCGAAGCTTCCAGGTGCTTGTGATCGGCCCCCAGGGGACGCAGGAAGGCTTCCCGCGCTATCCTTATCTGTAGATAGAGATCCAACCAGAGTACAGGGGGAGGGCCATGATCGGCCGGGTCGTCGGCACCTACGAGATCGTCGAGCGGCTGGGCGAAGGTGGCATGGGGACCGTCTGGAGGGCGGTCGACGTCATGCTGGAGCGGGAGGTGGCGATCAAGGCCATCCGCGCGGACCTCGCCGCACCGTGCACGCTGCTGATTTTAAATAGAGACACTAAAACGAGGCGTTCAGGATGAACCTCAACGAAGCAGCAAGACTTCTCCTCCAGTTTTAAGAGTTGGAGTAAGCCCTTGGTTGCTTCTCCGATGGACCTTCAGCTGAGCCCTCACCGGTCGGCGGGAAACCCCAGGGCGAACAGCAGAGCGGTTCGAACCTCGACCATCCGATCGGACGCGAGAGTGGTGATCACTCCTCCCAAGCGGTCCCGGGATACGGTTTGCAGATGGTCAAGGTTGATGGCGGACGACCTGGGCATGCCGTCGGCCTCGGTCAGCAGGACCTCCGACGGGATGTCGCGGATGGTGGATGTGATAGGAGCCACGGTGGCCTCGCCGAGGAAATCCAGCGCGGAGTCCCGGGTGAGGACGAGGACCGGGCGCCGTTTGTCCGGCGCGCCGAAGCGATACCAGCGGATCTCGCCGCGTTGCATCAGTCCGGCCAGACCTGCTCGGCTTCCCAGGCGTCGAGCTCGCCCGGCCCGATTGGCTTCGCCGCATAGCCCGCGCGATGCCGACGCTCCAGCTCGAGCTCTCGCCGGCGCACCAGCGCCTCCCGCAGGGCCTCACGAGTGAAGGCGGAACGGGTCGTCCCGAGGGCCTGGGCCGCGCGGTCGACCTCCATGACCAGCGCCTCGTCGAGCGTCATCTGCACAGTCTTCATATCGGCCTCTCCAACATCTCTATAGCTATAGTAGCCCACAGAGGAGGTAGTGGCAATGCCAAATCCCCCACCAGAAGGAGGCGGGCGCCGGCATGCGGGTCGCGCTTATGGGACCTGGGAGCCGAGAGCGTCGGTGACCGTCCAGCCCGTTCCCTGGCGGACCACCCGGAAGCGCAGGCGAGTGGAGGAGAACCGCCCTGCCCGGGTGCCACCCTCGACCTCGACGTCCCCCGAGAGGAGCGGCCGGAAGCTGTTGATGTAGAAAACCAGGGCCGTTTTGCCGCTCGTCTTCTCGATCACCCGCCCCTCCTCGACCGAGCAGGCGGAGCAGGCGAGGACCGGCTTCGGCTCGGTGGCGAATCGCTTGAGGAGATCGGCGGACGGATCGGCGCCCTCGCGCCGGTCGGCCGGGGCGCAGAGGCAGAAGACGCCCGCCTCGGACCGGGCGTCGTGCGCCAGCTGGTGGCGGTAGACCGCTTCCAAGATTCCCGTGGTGTCGTCGACGGAGAGCTCGGAAGAAGCCCGGCCGGCGTTGCCGCCCGCACAGCCGGTGCCGAGGAGGGGGATCAGGAGCAGAAGCAGAAGGAGCGGAAGGGGGGCGCGCATGGGAGAGAGTCTACCCCGGCGCGCCCCCCCGTCAGGCACCTACGGCGAGAACCGCCGGCCGAAGAGGGTCGTCTGCCCGTCCCGCCAGACGACGAGGAAGTTTCCGGCGACGCCGAGCGGGGTGACCGCCGGCTGGGGATCGAGGCCGTCCTTCAAGGGGAAGTCGACCGCGAGGTCGGTCCCCGTGGGGGTACCTCCAGCGAGGAAACGGCGGGCGAAGACGCCGGTCCTGCCGCTCGGGGTGCGGCTCTGCCAGACCACCACGAAGGCGCCGGTGGGGTCGAAGGCCACCCGCGGCTGGGCCTGGTCGCCGGCGGTCGCGGCGTTGACCCGGAAGGCCGGACCGGCACGGCGGGCCAGGCGGGTGAAGCGCTGGGCGAAGATCTCCCCCTGGTCGGCGGCGAGCGGCCCCTGGTCGCCCTGCCAGACGACGACGAAGGTGCTCCCTGGACCGCAGGAGACGCTCGTCGCGGAGTCGCCACGGTCGCTATTGTCCGGCGCCGCGACGGCGAGCTCCGCCCCGCTCGGGGCCCCCGCCGGGGTCAGCCGGCGGAGGGCGACCCCCTCCTTGCTGGGCTCGAACGGAAAGAAGCCGTCGACCGTCGTCCAGGCGACGACCGCCCGGCCGGCGGTGTCGATGCAGAGGTCCGGCCGGTCGCCGGAGGCGCGGCCGCCGTCGACCTGGACCTGGGGGGCCAGGGGGAGGCCGGCCGGAGAGAAGCGCCGCGCGAGGATCTTCGGCGGCTCGCCGTTCTGGGAGTTGCCGGCCGGCAGCGTGCTCACCCAGGCGACCGCGAAACCGCCGTCGGCCGACTTGGCGACCGCCGGGCGGGTGTCGTCCGGCGGCACCGGCGCCCCGGGATCGTCGACGTTGACCTGGATCACCGGGCCGACCGCCCGGCCGCGTGGGGTGTAGCGCTGAGCGAAGACATCGCTCTGGCCCTCGACCTCCGCCGACCAGACCACCACATAGCTCCCCTGGAGGTCGGCGGCCACCGCGCCGCCGGTCTCCCGGCCGAGATCGGCCGGGTCGATCGGAAACTCGTCGCCGCGCGGAGCGCCGGCAGCGGTGAACAGCCGGCCGGGCACGCTCGAGAGGAGCGAGCCGGCCCCGGTCTCCCCCTGCCAGACCGCCAGGAAGGCGCCCGAGGGTGTGCCGGCGGCCTGCGGCGACTGCTGGAGGCAGTCGGTGCAGGTACCGAGTCGGAACGGAGAGCCGAGCGGTTGCGGCCCGGCCCAGACGGCCGCGCCCGGGCACAGCACGGCCAGGGCAAGGGAGAGGTAGACTCGCCTCAACATCAGAAACCCCCTTTGTTGGTAAGGATCGTTCGCCAGCGCTCGGGTGGCGCCAGCGGCTTTCTATTCTCTGTCCTGCAGCTATTTCTACGGCTGCGGTAAAGAAAATGTTGATGGGGCCGTGCCGAGCCGAGGACCGCGACGGGCCGCGCGGAGCGCCCGAAGGAGCGGCCGCAGGCTCGAACGGACCCACCGCGAACGCCCCCCAAAATCGGCGCGGTTGCATTTTTCCCGTTCGGTGTGTCTAAGAGGGAAGAGAGGAGACCGCACCATGACTCGCGAAGAGCTGCCACGGCGTAGACGTAGGCTCGATCCCCGGATCTATCAGATCTCCATGCTGGCCGCGCTCCTGGTCTACGGCGTCCTCCGCCTGGACCTCGAAGTGCGCCCCCTGACGGCCTGCGCCCTCTTGGGCACGGCCCTCTTGACGCAGTACGCCGCTACCCGTTTCTTTCATCTCCCGGCGTTCGATCCCAAGAGCGCGCTCATCTCCGGGCTCTCGCTCTGCCTCCTCCTGCGGAGCAACTCGCTGGCGCTCGCGATCCTCGCCGCGGCGGTGACGATCGGCAGCAAGTTCATCCTCCGGTTTCGCGGCAAGCACATCTTCAACCCCACGAACTTCGGGCTCGTGGCGATGATCGTCGCGACCGGCAAGATCTGGGTCTCCCCCGGCCAGTGGGGGAACGCCGCGTTTCTCGCCTTTCTCTTCGCCTGCCTGGGCGGGCTCGTCGTCAACCGCGCCGAGCGCTCGGACGTCACCTACGCTTTTCTCGGTTTCTATCTCGCGCTCCTCTTCGGCCGCGCCCTCTGGCTCGGGGCGCCGTTCGCGATCCCCCTCCATCAGCTCGCCAACGGCGCCTTTCTCCTCTTCACCTTTTTCATGATCTCGGACCCCCGCACCACCCCCGACTCCCGGGCCGGCCGCATTCTCTTCGCCGGCTTAGTCGCCCTGGTCTCTGGAACGATCACGTTCGCGCTCTACCGCACCAACGGAATGCTCTTCGCCCTCGCCCTCTGTTCTCCTCTCGTGCCGCTGATCGATCTCCTGCTGCCCGGAAAACGCCACGCCTGGCGCAAGGAGCCGATCGTCAACCTTTCTGGAGGTGTCACCGTGAAACGCCTCGCCGTTCCCGCCGCCGTCGTCTGCGGCCTCCTGCTCCCGGCCGCCACCGCCCACGCCTTTTGCGGCTTCTATGTTGCCAAGGCGGACACCAAGCTGTTCAATCAGGCCTCCCAGGTCGTTCTGGTGCGCGACGAAGATCACACCGTCCTCACCATGGCGAACGACTTCAAGGGCGATTTGAAAGAGTTTGCCATCGTCGTCCCCGTCCCCACCTTTCTCGCCCGCGGGCAGATCCACGTCGCCGACAAGGCCCTGATCGACCACCTGGACGCCTACTCGGCACCGCGCCTCACCGAGTACTTCGACCCCAACCCCTGCGCCGAGCCGGTGCAGCCGATGGCGCTGGAGGACCGGGCGTACGGCGGGGTGGCCGGTGGAATAGCCAGCGCCCCGAGCGCCAAGGCCGAACGCAGGGTACGGATCGAGGCGACCTACACCGTCGGCGAGTACGACATCCTCATCCTCTCGGCCGAGGAGAGCCACGGCCTGACCTCCTGGCTGCGGGAGAACGGCTATCGCATTCCGGCGGGCGCCGAGCGTGTCCTCGGCGGATATATCAAGCAGGGGATGCACTTCTTCGTCGCCAAGGTCAACTTGAAAGAGCAGGGGAAGCTCGGCTACTCGGCGCTCCGCCCGCTCCAGGTCGCCTACACGTCGCCCAAGTTCATGCTCCCCATAAGGCTCGGCATGGTGAACGCCGACGGACCGCAGGAGCTCTTCATCTATGCGATCACCAAGAAGGGCCGGGTCGAGACCACCAACTACCGGATGGTCAAGCTGCCGTCGCGAGCAGGAGGTGCCGCTCTTCATCAAAGACGAGTTCGGGCAGTTCTACAAGTCGCTTTTCGCCCAGCAGGTGAAGAAAGAGGAGATGCGCGCGGTGTTTCTCGAATACGCCTGGAACATGGGCTCCTGCGATCCCTGCTCCGGCGACCCGCTGGGTGACGGACGAGCTGCACGAGCTGGGGGTGACCTGGGAGAGCGGCGAGACCTTCCTCTCCCGGCTCCACCTGCGCTATGACAAGCCGCACTTCCCCGAGGACCTGGTCTTCCAGGAGACCGCCGACAACGAGTCTTTCCAGGGCCTCTACGCCCTCCACCACCCCTGGCCCGGAAAACCGAACGAGTGCAAGGCGGCGCGGAGCTACTTTAAGGAAGTCGGGAGGCGGCAGTCCAAGGAGGCGCAAAATCTGGCCGCGCTGACCGGTTGGGATCTCGACAAGATCCACGGCAAGATGCATCTCAAGATCAAGACCGCCGAGAAGGACGAGCCGTGGTGGAAAGAGATCTGGAAGAACTAGGGCGAATCGAAAGGAATCGCGAAACGTAAACCCCCCGACGGTCGGGGGTTTTTCTGCGAGAAAGGAAGCGTCATGAAAAGAAGACTCAGGCTCAAATCCATCCTGCCGCTCGGCGCCGCCCTTCTGCTCGTCGCGGCGACCGCTTCGGCCTTCTGCGGCTTCTACGTCGCCAAGGCCGACACCAAGCTGTGGAACCAGGCCTCGCAGGTGGTCCTGGTGCGCGACGGCGACCGCACCGTCCTCACTATGGCGAACGACTTCAAGGGCGAATTGAAAGAGTTTGCCATCGTCATCCCCGTCCCCACTTTTCTCGAACGCGGCCAGATCCACGTCGCCGAGCGGGCCCTCCTCGATCATCTCGACGCCTATTCGTCCCCCCGGCTGGTCGAGTATTTCGACAGCAACCCCTGTCAGCGATTCGAGCGCATGGAGATGCAGGCCGCTGCTCCAGCGGCCCCCATGTTGCAGAAGAGCGCCCGGGCGAAGAGCCTGGGGGTGAAGGTCGAAGCGACCTACACGGTGGGCGAGTACGACATCGTGATCCTTTCCGCCCAGGAGAGCGACGGCCTGGAGACCTGGCTTCGCGAGAGCGGCTACCGTATTCCGGCCGGGGCCTCGCGGGTGCTCGGCGGTTACTTGAAACAGGGGATGCACTTCTTCGTCGCCAAGGTCAACTTGAAAGAGCAGGGGAAGCTCGGCTTCACCTACCTGCGCCCCATCCAGGTCGCCTACGAATCGCCGAAGTTCATGCTCCCCATCCGGCTCGGGATGGTGAACGCCGCCGGTCCGCAGGAGCTCTTTGTCTACGCCCTGACCAAGAAGGGCCGGGTCGAGACCACCAACTACCGCACCGTCAAGCTCCCCTCGGGCCAGGACGTACCGCTCTTCGTCAAGGACCAGTTCGGCGAGTTCTACAAGTCGGTTTTCGCCCAGCAGGTGAAGAAAGAAGAGATGCGCACGGTTTTCCTGGAGTACGCCTGGAACATGGGCTGGTGCGATCCCTGCGCCGCCGATCCGCTGTCCCATGACGAGCTCCAGCAGCTCGGCGTCTTCTGGCTCGGCGATACTGGTGGTGGCGGCAATAGCCCCACCCCTCTCCCCAACCGTTTTCGCAGGCCCATGCCGGGCGGTTTTGGCGGTTCCGGGGCTCAAGAAGTCTTCCTCTCCCGGCTCCACCTGCGCTACGACGCCGCCCACTTCCCCGAGGACCTGGTCTTCCAGGAGACCGCCGACACCGAGAACTTCCAGGGCCGCTACGTCCTGCGCCATCCCTGGAAGGGCGAGGAGGCGTGCGAGGCGGCGGTGGCCTACCGGCGGGAGCTGCCGAAACGGCTCGATCAGGAGGCGCAATCGCTGGCGGCTCTGACCGGCTGGGACATCAGCAAGATCCGCGGCAAGATGAGCTTGAAGACGAGCGCCGCCGGACAAAAGAGGAGCTCGATCCCTGGTGGAAGTCGATCTGGAAGAATTGAACGGGTTTCAGCCGCCGGCGAAGTAGCGATGCAAGCGGTAACGGTTGCGCTCTCGGTAGCGCTCGAACTCCGCCCGCTGCGGAGGTGTCAGCACGGCGTCGATCCGGCTGTGGGCGCGGTCGAGAATGGCGAGGACGCGCGGCATCATCTCGCGCCTTAAAGCCGCGCTCTCGGCGCGGGTCTCGGCGAGGATCTGCTCGACCTGGGCCTGCTGGTGGGGATCGAGGTCGAGCCGGTGCTTCAGCTCCCGGGCGAGCAGGCGGGTGCCGAAGGCGGCGAGGCCGCCGGGCTGGCGCAGCTCGTGGAGATAGAAGGCGTGGGTGCCGAGGACCCCCACGAGCACCCCGACGACGAAGAGGGCGACGATCGCCCCGGCGGCCGGCGCCCGTCTCACCGCGGCGCCCCCACGGTCTTCACCGCCCGGGCGGCACGGACGGCGCGCACGGGATAGACCGCGGCGCTCTCGGGCGCCAGCACGGAGTAGGTGAGGAGCGCCTCCGGGCTCGGCTCCTCCGCGAGCAGGCTGGTGGCCGGGAGCGGCGCCTGGTCGAGCCCCACCCAGACGAGGGCGAGGGCGAGCACCACTGCGGCCGGCAGCATGCGGAGGGCAAGTCGGCCGAGAACGTCCTCTGGAGCCGCAGGGGCCGACAGGTGGGCGACAATCCGGCGGGCGAAGGCGGGAGGGGGATCGACATCGACCGGATTGGCGCGCTCCCCCAAGGCCCGCCGCGTCCCTTCCCAGCGGGCGGCGAACCGGGCGCACTCCGGGCAGGAGTCGAAATGCGCCGCGAGATCCGCGGGATCGGCTTTCGCGAGCAGCAGGTCGCGCCTTCGCTGGCAGGTCATGCTCCCCCCTCTTCCAGGATCTTCCGCAGCCGCTTGCGCGCCCGATGGGCCCGGACCTTGACGTTGACCGCCGTCCAGCCCAGCTTCTCCGCGATCTCGGCGACCGACCAGCCCTCTCCTTCGAGCAGGGTGAGGAGGAAGCGGTCGGCCGGGGCGAGGCGCGCCAGCAGCCGCTCGACCTCCAGCCGGGCGGTGGGGTCGGAGGCCGGGGCCGCCGGATCGAGCTCCTCGTCGAGCGGCTCGGTCGGGAAGCCGTGGCGACGGAGCCGATCGTAGGCCGAGCGCAGCGCGATCCGGGTGATCCAGTGCTCGAACGGCGCCTCGGCACGGTAGGTCTTCAGCTTCCGCCAGGCGGCGAGGAAGGTCTCCTGGGCGGCGTCCTCGACCTCCTCCGGCCGCCTAAAGAAACGGCCGAGCAGGCGGAAGACCCGGCGCTCGTGGGCGCGGACGAGCGCCGCAAAGGCGTCGGTGTCCCCGGCGAGGCTCTGCCGCACCAGGCGGGCTTCGCGGTCCTCCGCCGGGGCGGCCGGGGCCGCTGGGGCGGTCATCGCGAGCGGGCTGACGAAAGACGGTGCCATGGCAGATTCCGGGAACCCCTCTGTTCCTCGTTCATTGTAAGAGACGGGGGTACCCCCCTCTCCGGTTACGTTCGGCGACGTTTTTCAAAAGCACGCCGCGGGTGTAACCGGAAGGCCCCAAGGCCCCTCTATCCGGTTGTGAGGGGCGCCGCGGTGCTCCTCCTACAACGAGAACAAGGAGTGATTCCCATGCAGACCCGATCCAAGATCCTGATGTTTTCCGGTGTCGCCCTGCTGGTCCCCGCCCTGCTCCTCGCCCAGGCGGCCGAGAAGCACCTGCGGCACGGCGGCGGCCTGATCCGCCACATCGTGAGGCAGCTCGACTTGACCCCGGACCAGATCCAGCAGGTCAAGACCATCTTCACCAACCACAAGGCCGATTTGACGACCGAGCTCACCGCCTTGAAAACCAGTCGCGGCCAGCTCTTCGACGCCATTCACGCCGACACCCTGGACGAGACCGCGATCCATAACGCCGCCGCCGCCGTTGGCCAGGCCGAGGGCAATCTCGCGGTGACCCGGGCCAAGATCCTCGGCGAGGTGCGCCAGGTGCTCACCCCCGACCAGCAGGCGAAGCTCAAGGAGATGCTCGCCAAGGCCCGCTCTTTCGGCGACCGGTTCTTCTCCCGAATCCAGTCCCGCCTCGAAGATCCCCTCGCCGGCGCCTGATCCCCGGCTCTCCCTCCCCCTCCCCTCCCTCCTGCCGCCCGCCGGCCCCCCGGAATCCGTTCCGGGGGGCCCTGGAGCGCCGGTCCCGGTCCGTTCGAATCCGAGGACGGTCGCCTGGCTGCGCGGAGCGCCCGCAGGAGACCGCCCGCCCAGAATACATTTCGATCGACGGGCGTTACGCTGGGCGAGGGCGAAGAGCGCCCCACGGAGGGTATTTATGGACCTGACTGGCATCCACCACCTGACGGCGGTTTCGGCGAACATCTCGCTCAATCACCGCTTCTATACCGAGACGCTCGGCATGCGACTGGTCAAGCGCAGCGTCAACCAGGACGACGTGAGCGCCTACCATCTCTTCTATGCCGACGCCCTGGCGAGCCCGGGCACCGACGTCACCTTCTTCGACTGGCCGGTGCCGCCCGAGCGGCGCGGCACGCGCTCGATCACCCGCACTCATCTGCGGGTCGCGGGACTCGACGCGCTCAACTGGTGGGCCGAGCACCTGCGCACGGAAGGGGTCGCCAGCGGCGAAATCGCCGAGCGCGACGGACGCCTGACGCTCGATTTCGAGGATCTCGAAGGGCAGCGGCTAGCGCTCGTCGACGATCGTGGAGCCGGCGAGGCGCACCCCTGGGAGCGGAGCCCCGTTCCGGCCGCCTACCAGGTGCGCGGCTTGGGCCCCATCCGGCTCTCCGTCCCCCACCTCAAACCCACCGAGCGCATCCTCGAGAAGGTGCTCCAGATGCGGCCGGTGCGCGAGTATCCGCACCCGGAGAACCCCCAACACACGGTGCACGTCTACGAGATGGGACCGGGGGGAGCGAGCGCCGAGATCCACGTCGCGGTCCAGCCGGATCTGCCGCCGACCTCGCCGGGAGCCGGCGGGGTGCACCACGTGGCCTTCCGCACTCCGACTTTCGCCGAGCACGACGCCTGGATCGAGCGCCTCGCCGAGATGCGGATTCCGAACAGCGGCCTGGTCGATCGCTACTACTTCCGCAGTCTTTATTTCCGCGAGCCGAACGGCATCCTCTTCGAGATCGCCTCGGACGGCCCGGGCTTCACAGTGGACGAGGAGGAGGCGACCCTCGGCGAGAAGGTCGTGCTGCCGCCGTTCCTGGAGCCGCGGCGGGCGGAGATCGTGGCGAACCTGAAGCCAATCTAGGGCCGTGCGAGACAGGAATCCGGTCCTCCAGGGCCGGATGCCCCTCGTCCAGGACCGGACGCCACTCCTCCAGGACCAAGCGTCCCTCCTCCAGGACAGAGTATCCCTCTCTCAGGACGAGACTCCCCTCCTCCAGGACCGAGATCCCCTGCCCCAGGACAGAGCACCCCTCCTCCAGGACAGAGTTCTCCTCCTCCAAGACCAAACAGCCTTGCTGGAGGCTCGAGCTACGCTCGTTCAGAACCGGGCAGCGCTCCTGCAGAATGAAGCGACCTCTCTCGAAGATAGAAAGCCTCTCCTCAGGGCAAGATGCGGCTCTTCAAGAATCGAGGAGGATCTCCGTCCGCCGAGGCTCTTGCGCTAAGCTCTCGCTATGGCACGACTCGCCTATCTCTGGGACTACGATCTCGACGAGACGGACTTTCAGGCACTCCTCAGCGGGCAGAAGACGTTGGGGCGCCTCGATCGGGATTGGGCGGCCGTGCGTCTGCTGGAGTACGCCCCCTACTCCGATGGTCGACCTCGCGTTCTGGGCGCAAAGCCCGATAGGTTCCGTCGCCCCTTCGGGGCTGGTAAATTTGTTGTTTAGTTCCCAGGGGCTTACGCCCCTGGCTAGATGCCGCCGCCCCTCCGGGGCTAGAGCCTATCCAAGATCACCGCTTTCAAGGCCACCGCAAGGACAGCTTCAATTACGCCTCGGTGTTGGGACCTGCTGAGAAGCCCCGGAGGGGCGAAGGCATGTAGACTGGGGCGTCAGCCCCAGGTTGGCGTTCCCTGTCCCCAAAAGCCCCGAAGGGGCGACGGCACGAACGGCGATCAGCCGAGCAGATATCGCGGATCGTAGTCGACCTGATGCTTCTTGAGGAGCGCAACCAGCTCTTCTTGAAAGGTCGCCTTGGCGTGGTGCTTGTGCTGGCCCCGGATGTACTGTTGCACGGTCGGGACCTGGGACTCACTCACCGAGAAGGCGCCGTATCCGGCCTGCCAGGAAAACCGGCCAGCGCCGCGATTCTCCTCATTCATCCATTTCGAGGAATTGGCTTTGATCAATCGGACCATTTCGGCGACGGAATTATCCGACTTGAATCGTGCCAGGAGGTGAACGTGGTCGGAGACCCCGCCGATCTCAAGCAGACAACCACCTTCCCCGCGAACGATTCCGCCCACGTACTCGTAGAGCCGTTCCTGCACGTTCTCGTTAATTACCGGGACCCGATCGCGAGTACTGAACACGATATGATAGAGGAGGTTGGTAAACGTGGTGGCGATGGTCGACCTCGCGTTCTGGGCGTAAGGCCCGATAGGTTCCGTCGCCCCTTCGGGGCTGGTAAATTTGTTGTTTGGTTCCCAGGGGCTTACGCCCTTGGCTAGAGGCCGCCGCCCCTCCGGGGCTAGAGCCTATGCGCCGGCAATCCCCGCGACCCTCCCAGCCGATCTCTCCGAGGTCCTCCACCCCCTGGAAGGAGGTCAGCACGGTTTTAGTACGCCACCAACTCCCGCGCCGCCGCCAGCACCTTCTCCCTATCCGGCATCAACACCTTCTCCAAATTCTTCGCGAAAGGCACCGGCCGATCCGGCCAGGCCACCCGTCGGATCGGCGCGTCGAGCCAGGGGAAGGCCGCGTCCGCCAAGCGCGCGGCCACTTCCGCTCCGAAGCCGAGAGTCATCTGGGCTTCATGGACGACCAGCGCCCGGGAGGTCTTCTTGACCGAGGCGAGGACCGTCTCCTCGTCGTAGGGAACGAGGGTCCTGAGATCGACCACTTCGGCTTCGATCCCTTCTTTCGCCAGCTCGTCGGCCGCATCCAGGCAGACCCAGGTGCTGGCGCCGTAGCCGACCAGGGTCAGATGCTTCCCCTGACGGACGACGCGCGCCTCGCCGAGGGTGCCCACCACGTCTCCAGCGGGGAGGACCTCTTTGATCCGGCGGTAGAGGTATTTGTGCTCGAAGAAGAGGACCGGGTTGGGGTCGCGGATCGCGGCCTTCAAGAGCGCCTTGGCGTCGAGCGCGGTCGACGGGCAGACGACTTTGATCCCGGCAGTGTGGGCGAACCAGCCTTCGGGGTTCTGGGAGTGGAAGGGGCCGGCGCCCACGCCGCCTCCGGAGGGGAGGCGGACGACGATGGGGCAGGGCTCCTGCCAGCGGTAGTAGAGCTTGGCCGCCACGTTCACCAGCTGGTTGAAGCCGCAGGAGATGAAGTCGCCGAACTGCATCTCGACCACCGTGGGGTGGCCTAAAACGGCGGCGCCGATGGCGATGCCGATCGTGCCACTCTCGGCGATCGGGGTGTCGAGCACCCGCTTCGGCCAGCGGGTCTTCAAGCCACGGGTGGTGCGGAAGGCGCCCTCGAAGACCCCGATGTCCTGCCCCATGACGACGAGGTTGGGGTCGCGCTCCAGCTCCTCCCCGAGCGCCTGGTTGATGGCGTCGACGTAGGTCGTCTCCTTTCCCGCCGGGTCGGGGCTGGCCGCCCCCAGCGGCGGCGGCCCGGAGCAGGTCCTCCGGAACGGGTGCGAAGACCGGCCGCCAGGCGACCGCGTCGTCGGGGTAGGGGGTGGCGATCGCCTGGCCGATCGAGGTCTCGACCAGCTCGTGGATGCGCGCGTCGAGCCGGGCCGCGAGCTCGGGGGGGAGGAGCCCCTCGTTCGCGAGCTGCCGGGCGTAGGCGGGGAGCGGATCGGCGGCGCGGTAGGCGGCGAGCTCTTCGGGCGGCACGACCTTCAGCGAATCGTCCCCCTCGGCGTGGCCGCGCATGCGGCCGAGCATGGCCTCGATGAGGGTCGGGCCCTCGCCGGCGCGGGCGCGGGCCACGGCGCGGGCGTAGCACTGGGCCATCGCCTCGGGATCGTTGCCGTCGACGGTCTCCGCCGCGATGCCGTAGCCCAGGCCGCGGTCGGAGAGACGCTCGGCCGCGTACTGGAGGTGGGCCGGGGTCGAGAAGGCGTAGTGGTTGTTCTCGATCACCAGGATGAGCGGCAGCTTCCAGACGGCGGCCATGTTGAGCCCCTCGTGGAAGTCGCCGGTCGAGGTGCCGCCCTCGCCGATGAAATTGATCGCCACCCGGTCGCTGCCGTCCTGCTGGAAGGCGAAGGCGCAGCCCGCCGCCACCGGGATCATCGAGCCCAGGTGGCTGATCATGCCGAGGTGGAGGATGCCCTCCTCGGGCGCCAGGTAGCCGTAGTGGAACGAGCGCTCGACCCCCTGCGAGAAGCCGGGGCCCTTGCCCAGGAGCTGGCAGGAGAGCCGGTTCAGGATGGCGATCGGGTCGGGCCGGCGGTCTTTGGCGTCCGGTTCTCCGAAGCCGAAGCCGGGAAAGGCGCGCGCCGGATCTAAGTAGACGGCGAGGATCGCCCCGAGGTCGCGGTGGAGGGTGCAGAGCGCATCGCCCGGGCCGAGGGCGAGACCCGCCGGCACGGTCGTCGCCTCGTTTCCCACCTCGCTGTACCACTTGGAGATCCGGCCGGTCAGGAGGAGCGACTCGAAGCGCGAATCGAAGTCGCGCGCGAGCTTCATCAACGCGTAGCGCAGGAGGCGCTCGCGGGCAGGGGCGGGGCTGGAGGTCGAGGGTAGGGGCTGCAGGTCCTGGGCGATCATGGGGCGAAAGTGTATCGCCACTCCCGTCGCGGCGCGCGTTCCCCTGTAGAATGAGCGTCCATGCTGTCGAAACGAGCCCTCCTCTTCGCCTCGGCGCTCCTCGCCGCCGTTGCGATCGTTCCGACCGCTCCGGCCGCTGCCTGGACCCCGGCAACCCAGGAGACGATCGCTCGCGAGGCGGCGCGGCTGGCCCCGCCGGACCTCGCCCGGCAGATCGCCCGCCACAAGGCCGACTACCAGGCCGGGGTGCAGGCGCCGTTCGGCGACACCGACGCCTCTCGGCACATGCGGAACCCGGACGGGCAGGGGAGCCTGGACCGGGTGATCGCCGCCGAGGCCGAGGCGACCATCGCCGCCATCCGCGGCCACAAGCCGTTCGCCGAGGTCGTCCGCCGGATGGGGACGGTGGCGCACTTCATGGCCGACGCCAACAACCCCCTCGCCACCTCCGGCGACGACCCCGAGGAGGGGCGCTACTTCGTCGACTTCCTGCGCTACGCCCAGAGCGCCGAGCCGCGCTTCCCCCTCATCTTCTACGGCGCCTGGCCGTCCCTCAACACCCCCCGGGACTTAGACGCCCTCCTGGCCGAGACCTTCCGCCGCGGCCGCGAGCTCTACCCCGCGGTAGGGCGCGAGTACCGGCGGATCGGCTTCGCCTCGGGGCTCGGGGTCTTCGACGACCGCTCGACGCGCCTTCGGGGTGGCCTCGGTCGCCTGGAGCCATGCGGTGACCGACGCCGCCCTGGTGCTGCGCTATATTTGGCTCCGCGGCGGGCGGCGCCGACGACCGCTCGGGCTTAGCTCGACCGGCGGCCGCCTGATGCTGATCCCCCGTTCGCGGCACTGACCCTGCCCTTGCCGCTCCCTCTAAGGAGGCTCGACCCATGCTGCCGGCACGCCGTGCGCTGATCTCCGTCTTCGACAAGCGGGGCCTGACCCACCTGGCCCGCGGCCTCACCCGGCTGGGGGTCGAGCTGGTCTCGACCGGCGGCACGCTCAAGTTCCTCCACGAGGAGGGGATCCCGGTGGTCGCGGTCTCCGCCGTCACCGGCTTCCCCGAGATCCTGGAGGGCCGGGTGAAGACCCTCCACCCACGCATCCACGCCGGCATCCTCGCCCGCCGCTCGCTCGCCGGCCATGCCGCCGAGATCGCCGAGCACGGGATCGACCCCGATCGACCTGGTCGTCGTCAACCTCTACCCCTTCCGCGAGACCGCCGCTTCCGGGGCCTCCGCGGAGCAGGTGATCGAGCAGATCGACGTCGGCGGACCGGCCATGCTGCGGGCGGCGGCCAAGAACTTCGAGGGGGTGGGGGTGGTCGTCGACCCCGCCGACTACCCGGAGATCCTCGCCGCTTTGGAGGCCGGGCGCGGGGTCCTCCCGGAGCCCCTGAGGCGCCGGCTCGCCGCCAAGGCCTTCCACCACACCCAGACCTACGACGCCGCCATCGCCGAGTGGCTCACCCTGACGGACACGGCGGCTCCGGGGATGTCGGGGACATCGGGGGCGCTCGGGGACATTGGAGCCCTTCCCCGCCCATCTCGGGCTGCGCCTGGAGCGCGAGCTCACCCCGCGCTACGGCGAGAACCCGCACCAGGCGGCGGCGGTCTACCGGACCGCCGCGGGCGACGGCGTCTTCGGCGGCTTCAGCCAGCTCGGGGGCAAGGAGCTCTCCTGGAACAACCTCCTGGACGCCGACGCGGCCCGGAAGATGGCCGGGGCTCTTCGCCGAACCGGCGGTGGTGATCGTCAAGCACAACAACCCCTGCGGGGTGGGGCGCGGCGCCGACCTGGCGGCAGCCTACCGCCGGGCGGTGGCCACCGATCCGACCTCGGCCTTCGGCGGGATCGTCGCCCTCAACCGGCCGGCCGACTGCGCCTAGCCGAGGCGATGGCCGACCTCTTCGTCGAGGTGCTCCTCGCCCCGGGGTTCGACGACGACGCCCTCGCCCGGCTCGGCCGCCAAAAAGGCCCTTCGGCTGCTCGAATGCCCGGTCTACGCCCCCGGAGAGATCCGGGTACCTCCGAAATCGAGCTGCGCTCGGTCGACGGCGGCTTCCTCGCCCAGGCGGCCGACGCCCTGCCGGACGATCCCGCCGCCTGGACCTCCCCGACCAAGCGGCAGCCGACACCGGAGGAGCGGCGGGCGCTGGAGCTCGCCTGGAAGGTGGTGCGCTACGTCAAGTCGAACGCCATCGTGCTCGCCAACCCCGACCAGACGGTGGGGATCGGCGCCGGCCAGATGAGCCGGGTCGACTCCTGCCGCCTGGCGGTCGAGAAGGCGGTCCTCCCCACCGCCGGCAGCGCCGCCGCCTCGGACGCCTTCTTCCCCTTCCGCGACGGTTTAGACGTCCTCGCCGCGGCCGGGGTGACCGCGGTCGTCCAGCCGGGCGGCAGCAAGCGCGACGGCGAGGTCGTGGCGGCCGCCGACGAGCACGGGATGGCCATGCTGATGACCGGCACCCGGCACTTCCGGCATTGACCTGGGGCGGCATCCCCCTTGCAGCCTAGGGCTCTGATCCTCAGGGCCTGCCGGTCGCGAGGGCTTCGTGCTGCCAAAAGGGCACCGCGGAGACCCGTTCGGGGCGGTCCGCGAATTCTTTCCATGGAGGTAGCGCCATGGGTGCATCGATAAAGCAGAAGGTCGCAGCGCTCGTCTCGTTCGCCGCTATCGCCGCCATCGCCGCCATCGCCGCTCTGGCCCTTCCCGCTCTCGGGACGGCGCAGACCGCTCCGGCCGCGCCGGACCCCTGGAGAGTGCTCCAGGAGGTCCGCCAGAGCCTCGTCGCGGGCGGGCCGACGGGGGCGGAGTTCGTTCAGGTCTACATCCCGGCCGGGTTCACCTCGGGGGAGAGCGAGAAGGGGCGGCTCGCCCTGGCGCTCCCCGACTGCCTGCGCTGGGACTACCAGGACCCCTATCCGAAGAGCTTCCTCCTCTGCGGCGGCACCGCCCACGCCTGGAACGCCGAGGACAAGACCGGCCGGCGCTACGCCGTCGACCGCCAGAAGGAGCCCGGGCTCGACCTCCTGCTCCTCGGGGTGGACGATCTGAAGAACCGCTACCGGGCGACCGCCAAGACCGATCCGGACGGGCGGATCGAGGTGGCGCTCACCCCCAAGGAGAAGCTCGCCGAGCTGGCCGACGCCAACTTAGTCGTCGACCCGGCGAAGGAGCACCTGGTCGGGGTGTCCTACCACGACCGCGAGGGCAACCTCACCCGCTTCGAGATCAAGAGCTACCGCGGCCTCCCCCGCCAGGGCCAGTTCTCGCCCCCCGGCGGCATCAAGTGGGAGGAGCAGTAGGGGCCCGCGGCTCTGCGGAGCGCCGAAGGAGCAGACCGCCGGCGCCAACCCGGACGCCCCTCTCCTGTCCATCTTTTTGGACGCCCGCGCCCCCTTTCGTATAATGGCGGTCGATTCCCATGGCACAAGACAACAACTCCTTCGACATCGTCTCCATCGTCGACCTCCAGGAGGTCCGGAACGCCGTCTCCCAGGCGGAGAAGGAGGTCGGGAACCGCTACGACCTCAAGAAGGCGGCGGCCGAGATCAAGCTCGAAGGCGAGGAGATCCTCGCCGGCGCCTCCGACGAGTACACCCTGGACCAGGCGCTCGACGTCTTGAAGACCAAGCTCGTCCGCCGGGGGATTCACCTGAAGTCGCTGCGCTTCGGCAAGATCGAGCCGGCGAGCGGCGCCCGGGTGCGGCAGAAGATCACTCTCCAGCAGGGCATCCCGATCGAGACCGCGAAGAAGCTCGTCGCCGAGATCAAGACCCGGAAGCTCAAGGTCCAGGCGGCGATCCAGGGGGACACCGTCCGCGTCTCGGGGAAGAACCGAGACGACCTGCAGGTGGTCATCGCGATGCTCAAGGAGCTCGACCTCGACGTTCCCCTCACCTTCACCAACTACCGCTCGTCGTGAGAGACGCGATGCCGACCCAACAGCCTCCACGCCGCGCGCGCCTACCCCTCGCCGGCCTCGTCCTCCTGGCGCTCGGTCTCCTCGGTGCCGGGTCGGCTGGAGCGGCGTCCGCCCCCTACGACCAGGGCGAGCGGGTGCGGATCACCGGCATCGCCACCGACTCCAAGGGCACCCCGCTCGCCAACATCCAGGTGGCGCTCGTCGCCTCGCGGAGCTCCTTCAACCTGCGGCAGTTGAAGAGCAGCGACAAGGACTCCCGCCGGGTGACGGCGACGACCGGCGCCAAGGGCGAGTACGCCATCGAGTGGGCGTGGGACAACTACTACAACCGCTTCGTCGTCGAGGTCGGCCTGCCGGTGCGCGAGGGGCGCGAGGAGCACACCGAGGTGCTGGCGCAGCAGGACATCACCCAGCCGTTGCTGAAGGGCACCCCGGTGGTGCCGGCCCTCGTCGTCCCGAACGCCGCCCTGATCGACAAGGTGCGGAAGTTCCTCGCCGGGTTGACGAGCGACGACCTGCGCCGGGTGTACCAGGAGCAGGGGAACCCCGACCAGGTCAAGCAGGTCCACTACCCGGATCACGAGGAGGTCTCCTGGTGGTACTTCGAGAGCGGTGCGATGTACCGCTTCGAGAGCGGGAAGCTCGCAGAAGTCGTACACTTCGCCCCGGTCAAGCCGTTCTAACCCCAGGAAGCGCCACTCGCGAGGCCCCACTTTGGCCCAGAACCCTCACCTGATCGACCCGACCCGCTCCTTGGCGCCCAGCCGCTTCCTGGAGCTGGTCGCCGACAAGCTCGCGGCCGCCGAGGTCGTCTTCAAACGGCATCTCGACTCGGACGTGCCGTTCATCCACAAGGCCGGCGCCTACATCTCGCAGGGCGGCGGCAAGCGGGTCCGCCCCGCCCTCCTCCTCCTGACCGCCCGCCTGCTCGGCCAGGACAGCGACGAGGAGGTCACCTACGCCGCGGTGGTCGAGTTCATCCACACCGCGACCCTGATCCACGACGACATCATCGACCACGCCGCTCTGCGCCGCGGCCAGGCGACGCTCAACCGGCTCTGGGGCAACAACCTGACCGTGCTCCTCGGCGACTGGATCTATACGACGGCGATGCAGATGGCGCTCTCCCACGGCCGCCTGGAGGTGGTGCAGCGCCTCTGCGCCGCGACCCTCCGGATGACCGAGGGGGAGCTCCTCGCCTTCGAGCGGCTGGGGGCGATCGATCTCTCGGTCGAGGAGTACTTCGAGATCGTCGAGCGCAAGACCGCCCACCTCTTTGCCGCCGCCTGCTCGATCCCCAGCCTGATCCCGCCGCTCCGCCAGGACGCCGGCCAGGTGCTCCACCGCTACGGCCGCGCCCTCGGGGTCTGCTTCCAGCTGGTCGACGACCTCCTCGACTTCACCGCCCGCGAGGCCGAGCTGGGGAAACCCGTGCTCTCCGACTTGAAGGAGGGGAAGCTCACCCTCCCCCTGATCCTCCTCCTGCCGCGGATCGACGACTCCAAGCGGCGGCTGATCGAGACGGTTCTGGAGGACCGGAGCTTCGGCCGCGTCTCCTCGGCGGAGATCCTCGACCTGGTGCGGGTCGAGGGGACGATCGAGGAGGTTTCCGAGCTCGCCCGGGGCTACGCCGCCCAGGCCAGGCAGGAGCTAGAGATCTTCCCGCCGAGCGACGCCCGGGACGCGCTGGAATTTGCGCCAGACTTCGTCCTCAACCGGCGTTCGTAGAGCCGGCGGTGTAATCCCCAGAACCCCCACCGGTCCCGCCGATCCCCCCGGACCCAGCCCGCGGGCGAGGAGCGCCCCGGGGTCGGCGGCGTCCTCCACCGGCTGGACGCGAGCGGCGAGCGGCGCGAGCCCCACCACCAGCGCATAGCGGAACCGCCGCGGACAGGCGGCCTCCCAGCCGTGCCGGCCGGGAATCGTGATGATCGCCCCGTCCGGCCGGACGCCCGGAAGCTCCGGCACCCCCGAGACTCCCGTGTAGAGGAGCCCCGCCCGCTGGACCGGGTCGGGCGTCAGCTCCAGAGACAGGTACCCGGTGACCTCGCGGCCGAAGTCGAAGACCGTCCGCGCCACCGGAGGCAGGCCGGGGGCCGGGGGATCGGCAAGGACGAGCCGGGAAGCCGGGAGCGGCGGGCGGCCGGCCGTCAGGTCCGGGAACAGGGGCCGCTCCGGGCCCGGCTGGGGAACGCCCCAGCGGCCGAGCGGCGGCAGGCCCCAGGAGTAGACGTCCTCGCCGGTCCCCAGCTGGAGCTTGGGGGAGAGCGGCACGAGCCCGCGGAGGAGGAACGGGTGGTAGCGCTGGTAGACCCGCCAGCGCTCGTCGGTGCCGAGGAGGGCCCGGCCGTCCGCCCCGTCGAGGAGGGCGAGGAGGAAGCCGCCGGCGCCCCGCCCGCTCCGCACCTCCGCTTCCAGCCGGTTGACCCCGGGGGTGAGCTCCCCCCCGACCTCATAGCTGTCGAGCCGGGTCCCCCGCCTCCCCGGCTTTCCTGGCGCTCCGGCATACCGCCCCGAGCCGATCCGCCGGCCGTTGAGAGAGAGCACGTACTCCTCGTCCGCCGAGACCAGCAGCCGGACACGCGCCGGGAGGGGATCGAGATAGAAGTCGCGCACCAGGCAGAAAGCGAGAGGCGAGCTCTCGCTCCGCCCCAGAGGCTTCCAAATCCACTCCGCCGCTCCGGTGGCGAGAGACGACCGGGCCCGCGCCCCCCGCACGGCATGGGTCGCCAGGGCGAGCGCGAAGGTCGCGAGCACCAGGAGGGCGAGCCGCGGTGTGGAGCGGAGGAGGGGGCGCACGGGGGAAATCTAGCATCTCGGAAGGTCGCGGGATCGCAGAGCTCCGGTTGACACCCCCGCACCCCCCGCCGTAGATTAGGCCGTGCACCCCTCAGAAATCGGCGGCATTGGCGGCACTGGCGGCATCGTCGGAGCCATCCCGGCGCGCTACGCCTCCACCCGCTTGCCGGGCAAGCCGCTGCTCTCGATCGCCGGGCGGCCGATGATCGAGCACGTCTACCGGCGGGCGGCGCTGGCGAAAGGGCTCGACCGGGTGGTGGTGGTGACCGACGACGAGCGGATCGCCGCGGCGGTCGCGCGTTTCGGGGGCGAGTTCGAGATGACTCCTCCCGAGTGCGCGAGCGGGACGGACCGCATCGCCCATGCCGCCCGGGCGTGGGGGGCGCGGGCGGTCGTCAACATCCAGGGGGATGAGCCGCTCGTCGACCCCGAGGCGGTGTCGGCCGTCGCCCGGCATCTCGCCGCTCATCCGGACGACCCCGTCGTCACCTTAGCCGCTCCCGCTCTTCCCGAGGAGATCGACAACCCCAACTCGGTCAAGGTCGTCGTGGACGGCGCCGGCTATGCCCTCTACTTCAGCCGATCTGCGATACCCTATGCCCGGCAGCCGGGGGGCGCGACGCCGCTCAAACATCTCGGAATCTACGGCTACCAGCGGCAGGCCCTCCTGCGGCTGGCCGGCCTCCCCCCCACCCCGTTAGAGATCAGCGAGTCGCTCGAACAGCTGCGAGCGCTCGAAAACGGCATCCGGATCCGCGTCCTCCTCACCCGCCAGGCTTCGCCCGGGGTCGACACCCGGGAGGACCTGGAACGGGTAGAGCGGCTGCTCGCGACTTTGGGACCAAAGTAACCGAACGAAGGAGAGCGACATGGCGACCAAGTTCATCTTCATCACCGGCGGAGTGGTGTCCTCCCTCGGCAAGGGGGTGGCCGCCTCCTCCGTCGGCGCGATCCTCGAGGCGCGCGGCTTCTCGGTCACCCTGATGAAGTTCGATCCCTACGTCAACGTCGATCCCGGCACCATGTCGCCCTACCAGCACGGCGAGGTCTTCGTCACCGACGACGGCGCCGAGACCGACTTGGACCTCGGTCACTACGAGCGCTTCACCCACACGGTGACCAGCAAGCGCCACAACTACACGACGGGGAAGATCTACGAGTCGGTGATCAACAAGGAGCGCCGCGGCGACTACCTGGGGAAGACCGTCCAGGTCATCCCCCACATCACCGACGAGATCAAGGAGGCCATGCGCCGGGTGGGCGACGACTACGACGTCGTCATCGTCGAGATCGGCGGCACGGTGGGCGACATCGAGTCGCTCCCGTTCTTAGAAGCCATCCGTCAGTTCCGCCAGGAGCTCGGGCGCGGCAACGCGGTCAACATCCACTTGACCCTCGTCCCCTACATCGCCGCCGCCGACGAGCTGAAGACCAAGCCCACCCAGCACTCGGTTAGAGAGCTGCGCGAGATCGGCATCTCGGCCGACCTCCTCCTCTGCCGCTGCGACCGCGCCCTCCCGGACGACATGAAGCGGAAGATCGCCCTCTTCTGCAACCTGGAGCCCCGGCAGGTGATCGCGGCGCGCGACGTCTCGACGATCTACGAGGTCCCCCTGATGTTCTGCCGGGAGGGGCTGGACGACATCCTCCTGGAGCTCTTGAACCTGCCGCACTACGACCGCGACCTCACCCGTTGGGAGAGCCTCGTCGCCCGGGTCAAGAACCCCCACCACAAGGTGCGGGTGGGGATCGTCGGCAAGTACGTCGAGTTCCCCGACGCCTACAAGAGCTTGAACGAAGCCCTCCTCCACGGCGGCATCGCCAACGACTGCGCGGTCGAGCTGGTCTACGTGCCGTCCGAGGGGGTCGAGGGGGGGAGCTGGCCGCGGGAGATCTTCGAGGTCGACGCGCTTCTCGTGCCCATCGGCTTCGGCCCCCGGGGGACGGAGGGGAAGGTCCGCGCCATCCGCTACGCCCGCGAGCACAAGATCCCCTTCTTCGGCATCTGCCTGGGGATGCAGTGCATGGTGATCGAGTTCGCCAGAAACGTCTGCGGGATCAAGGACGCCACCTCGTCGGAGTTCGACGCCGACACCGACCACGCGGTGATCTACAAGCTCCGCGACCTCTTAGGGGTCGAGGAGCTGGGCGGCACCATGCGCCTCGGGGCCTACCCCTGCCGCCTGAAGGAGGGGACCCTCGCCCGCCGGATCTACGGGACGGCCGAGATCAGCGAGCGCCACCGCCACCGCTACGAGGTCAACCAGAAGTATCTGCCGACTTTAGTCGAGCACGGCCTGGTGATCTCCGGGCTCTCTCCAGACGGCAAGTTCGTCGAGATGATCGAGCTTCCCGACCACCCCTGGTATCTCGGCTGCCAGTTCCACCCCGAGTACAAGTCGAAGCCCACCGAGCCGCACCCCCTCTTCGTCTCCTACATCGCGGCCGCCCTGGCGCACAAGCACGAGCGCGACCGGCAGGACCGGCACCAGGAGCCCGCCGCCACGACGGTCGCGATCCCGGCCGGCGAGCCCAGCCCGGAGATCGCCCGGATGGCGAACGAAGTGGCGGAGGTGGCCGAGCTGGCGCCCGCCGAGATCCAGGCGGAGGGCTGATGGCGCCCTCGCCGCCAATGCCGACCGCGTCGACCGCGTCGGTCCCGCCGGTCCCGCCGATCACGCCGGTCGAGCTGGCGCCGGGGATCACGATCGGCGGCGGCGGGAGCTTCCCGGTGATCGCCGGCCCCTGCGTCGTCGAGAGCGAGGAGCTGGTCCTCGCCACCGCTCGGACCCTCGCCGCCATGGCCGCCCGGCTCGGCGTCCCCCTGATCTTCAAATCTTCCTTCGACAAGGCGAACCGCAGCTCGATCAAGAGCTACCGCGGCCCCGGCCTCGACGCCGGCTTGGCAGCGCTCCGGCGGGTCCGCGAGGAGGTCGGGTTGCCGGTCCTGACCGACGTCCACGAGCCGGCCCAGTGCGGGCCGGCGGCCGAGGTCTGCGACGTCCTCCAGATCCCCGCCTTCCTCTGCCGCCAGACCGACCTCGTGCTCGCCGCCGCCGCCACCGGCCGGGCGGTCAACATCAAGAAGGGGCAGTTCATGGCCCCCGACGACATGCGCCGGGTGGTCGAGAAGGCACGGAGCACGGGGAACGTCCGGGTGACGGTCACCGAGCGCGGCTGCTCCTTCGGCTACCACGACCTGGTGGTCGACATGCGCGGCTTCGCCCGCATGCACGAGGACGGGATCGCGGTGATCTTCGACGTCACCCACTCTCTCCAGCTGCCGGGGGCCGGGTCGGAGGAGAGCGGCGGGGTGCGGCGCTATGCCGAGCCGCTCGCCAGGGCCGCCGTGGCCGCCGGGGCGGACGGAGTTTTCTTAGAAGTCCACCCCGACCCCGAGCATGCCCGCTCGGACGCCGCGGTGCAGCTCGATCCGGAGCGGGCGGAACGGCTGCTGGCGGAGCTTCTGGCCCTGCGGCGGGCCCTCGCTTGAGCGCCCGTCCGGCGCCGGTCCATCCCGCCCGCTCGCCCCGGGAGGTCGCGGCGGAGGTCCTGGAAACCGAGGCGGCGGCGATCCGCGGGCTTCTGCCGCAGCTCGACGAGCGCTTCGACCGCGCGGTCGCTCTCCTCCGGGGCTGCACCGGCCGGGTGGTCTGCACCGGGATGGGGAAGAGCGGTTTGATCCTGAAGAAGGTCGCCGCCACCCTCTCCTCGACCGGCACCCCGGCCCTCTTCCTCCACCCCGCCGAGGCGGTGCACGGCGACCTCGGGATGATCGTGCCGGGGGACGTGGTGCTCGCCGCCTCCTACTCGGGCTCGACCGAGGAGCTGCTCCGGCTGGTCGAGACTCTCAAGCGACTGGGCGTCCCCTTAGTCGTGATGACCGCCAATCCGGGGAGCCCGCTCGCCCGCCACGCCGACCTCCACCTGCCGGTGGCGATCGACCGCGAGGCCTGCCCCTTGAACCTCGCCCCCACCGCCTCGACGACCGCCACCCTCGCCATGGGCGACGCCCTCGCCATGGCGCTCCTCGAAGCGCGCGGCTTCACCCGCGAGGACTTCGCCCTCCTCCACCCCGCCGGCCAGCTCGGCAAGCGGCTGCTGAAAGTCGAGCAGCTGATGCACGAGGGGGACGCCCTCCCCCGGGTGACGGCCGGGGCGTCGATGCGGGAGGCGATCTACGAGATGTCCAAGAAGGGGCTGGGGATCACGGCGGTGACCGACGAGGCGGGCCGGCTCCTCGGCTGCATCTCGGACGGCGACCTGCGACGCCTCCTCGCCGCGGACGAGGAGATCTTGAAGAAGACCGCCGGCCAATGCATGCGGCCCGGCCCGCGGACGATCGCCTCGGGTGAGCTCGCCGCTGCCGCCTTGAAGACGATGGAGGAGAACCGCATCACCTCCCTTTTCGTCTGCGGAGAAGACCGGCTGGTGGGGGTCGTCCACCTCCACGACCTCTGGGGATTGGAGCTCTTCTAGATGCCCGTCCTCCCCGAAGACCAGCTCGTAGAGCGCGCGGCGAAGCTCAGCTGGCTCCTCTTCGACGTCGACGGGGTGCTCACCGACGGCACCCTCGTCTACGGTCCCGACGGCGAGCAGTGGAAGACCTTCGAGGTGCGGGACGGCCTGGGGATGAAGTTCGCCCAGAAGGCCGGGCTCAAGGTCGGCATCCTCTCCGGCCGCGCCTCCGACGCCCTCACCTCGCGCTCCCGGGAGCTCGAGCTCGACGCCCTCCTCACCCACCGCACCGACAAGGGACCGGCCTTCGAGCAGTTCTTAGACCAGCACGGCGTCGCGGCGGACGAGGTCGGCTACATGGGGGACGACCTCGTCGATCTGCCGGTGATCCTCCGCTGCGGCCTCTCCTTCGCCCCGGCCGACGCGGTGGCCGAGGTGCGCGAGCGGGTCGACCGGGTGCTCACCACGAACGGCGGCCGCGGGGCGGCGCGCGAGATGATCGAGCTGGTGCTCCGGGCGCGCGGCGACTGGGACCGGGTCGTGGCCCCCTTCCTCGCGTGAGACCCCCGGGCCCTCCCGGCGGGCGCCACGGCGTCCATAGCGTCTCCGAGAGTCAGGGTGGCCGCGGTGGCCGCAAGAGCCGCACCCGGCCCCGGCGTTGGACGGCCAGGCTCGAACCGCTCGTCCCGCCCCTCGTCGCCGCCGTCGCCGCCGTCCTCGGCCGGCTCCCGTGGTCCGCCGTGCAGAGCTTCGGCCGCGGTCTCGGCCGGCTCGCCTGGGTCGTCGGCGGGCGCGACCGCCAGCGGACTCTCGACCACCTCGCCCTGGCCCTCCCCGGTCTCCCCGCCGCCGCCCGCCGGGCCCTCGGGCGCGACTGCTTCCGGCACCAGGGGATGAACCTCGCCGAGTGCCTCCATCTCCTGCACAGAGACTGCGCGGACCTCGCCCGCCACGTCGAGGTCGAGGGCTGGGAGGAGGTCGAGCGGGCGCGGGCGAGCGGCCGGCCGCTGGTCCTCATCACCGGCCACTGCGGCAACTGGGAGATCCTCGGAGCGGCGCTCAACTGCCGGGGCCTCGGCATGGCGGTCGTCGCCCGCTCGCTCGACGAGCCGCGCCTCCAGGGCCTCCTCGCCGGCCTCCGCCAGCGCTTCGGCACCGCCACCATCGAGCGCGGCAGCGACGGCGCCGCCCGCCAGATCCTGGGCCTCCTCCGTCGCGGCGGCGCCCTGGGCATGCTGATCGACCAGGACACCAAGGTCGACGGCGTCTGGGTTCCCTTCTTCGGTCACCCGGCCTTCACCCCCGTGGGGGCGGCGAAAATCGCGCTGCGCCAGGGGACCGACGTGATCCCCACCTTCGCGGAAAGGCGACCCGACGGCTCCCACCTGATCCGCATCCACCCGCCGCTCGACCTACCGAAAGATCCCCAGGAGGCGACGGCGGTGATGACATTGGCGATCGAGGAGCAGGTGCGGCGACACCCGGAGCAGTGGGTGTGGATGCATCGGCGGTGGAGAAGGCAGCCGGTGGCGGGGGGGTAGGATTCACAGAGTCAGTGCTTCGCCTTTGCTGGGCTGACGAGGTGCGCCACGGCAAACTGGTTGAAGCCTAGTGACACCACTCGCTCGCTCGCCGGGTCGAGCCCAACGAGTATCGAGTCCCGACTCGGAGAGGTGCTGGAAAATTCCGCCTCGGTAACTGGCGACAATCGGGAGCGACTTCGAAGAGCTGGCCTCGTTTCGAGATCAAAATGCTCTTACCGACACGAAAGGCGACGCAAGGAGCGATCTGCGGACATCGGAGAGTCCCGGCCGTCTCAACGTATTGCGGAGCCTCGGCGCCCCGGAGTCCGTATGCGGCGGCCGTCGCCACAGCATGATCGAGGGCCTCAACCTCCGTCTGGAACAACTTGACGGCATCGGCTGGAGTGTTCGGAGGTGGAGCCTGGAAGGACGACCAGAGACCGGTCTCCTTGACCGTGGCACGAGCGAACTCGGCGCCGGTTTTGCGGTCATAAAGCTGCACCAGGTAGTGGAACCGGGCGGGCGACAGCAGCAGGCACCGTTGGTAACCCCAGTCTTCTATAGTGGAAATCTTATGGATCACACTGCCGCTCTTGAGAGCTACGAAAAGCTGGCGCACCTCGGCAGGCATGGCCGGCTCTGGCGTGTTCTGCCAGATCGCGCTGTAGGTGGCGACGAAGTCCTCAAAGACCTCTTGGTCGGTGTGGGGATAGGGATGGGGCGTGAAGAGGTGAGAGCCCGGCTTCGCGGCGAGGATCTCTTTCCGGAAGCTCGACGCCGTGCGCCTCGTCGATCCCGTGAACCCTGAGGTCGACCGGGGCGGCTCCAGGAACATCACCAGGACCGCAATCTCCTCACCGGCCCCTTCCGGTCGCTCCGCCAGCTCGACCTTGCCTTTCCTGTAGATGCCTTCGATTGTCTTCAACATACGATCTAATGGTATCACCCCCCCACGTCGAACACCCGCCGCCACCAACGCTTGATCGCCGGCTCGCCGCGGGTGTCGGCCTCGGTTTCCAGGCTGTCGATGGGGCGGGGGAGGAGGGCTAGGCGGCCTTTTTGGAGCTGGAGGAGGAGGAGGTCCATCTCGCGGCCGCGGAGGCGCGCGTCGCCGGAGAAGGCTTCTCCCAAGGTGGTGCGGCCGTCGAAACGGGCGTAGAAGTCGCGGGCCTTGGCGGGCATCCGCTTCTGCTCCGCTTCCGTCGGCTCGCCCACCCAGATCGGGTAGATGCGCTCCAGGAGGTCGAGCGGCACCGCCATGTGCCGGCGGGCGACCAGCACCTGCTCCTCGGTCGCCTGCTCCAGCATGAGGTCGTAGACCGACATCTCGTGCGTGCCGCTCCCCCACTCCTCGCCCAGCTCCTCGATGTCTAAGACGTTCCCCACGCAGAGGTGGAAGGCCGCCTCCAGGAAGCGGAAGTAGGAGCCGCGGAGCTCCTTGTAGAGGTCGGCGAGCGACTTCTTGCCGTCGACCGCCTGGGCGATCCGTTGCGAGAGAGGGGCGAGGTCGTGCCCCGGCCAGGCCTTGCCGCGCGCCAGGACGACGTTGTCGTGGACGAGGACCCGGCGGATGCGGTGGTACTCGTCGAGCCAGCGCGAGCCCTCCATGGCGAGCCCCACGGTGTGGATCGGCTCGGGGAGGATCTCCTCCTCGGGCGGCAGCTCCGACTGGAAGTAGAAGACCCCGCGCTCCCAGAGGAAAAGGTCGCAGACCAGGTCCTCGATCTGCTGGCGGAGCGTCTCCTGGATCGCCTCGGGGGAGAGGATGCCGAGATCGGCGAGGGCCGTCCCCAGCCGGCCGCCGTTCACCGTGCAGTGGGAGAGAGCCTGGAAGAGCCGGTCCTGGTCGACGTAACCGTTGAGCAGCAGATATTGGCCGTAGAACTCCGCCGGGTCGGTCGAGAGGCAGCCGACGATCTCCCCGGAGGCGAAGTAGACCCGCTTTTCACGGTCGCTCCGGCGGACGACGAGAGCCCCCGTGCGGCGGTCGTTCTTCGCCCACTGCAGGAGGTCGCCCGGCGGGAAGGCGGCAAGTCTGCCAGAGAATTCCATGGATGGATGCAGCGCATTCTAGCCCGGCGGCAAGCCGGGAGTCGAGACGCCGAGACCTCTACTCCGCCGGAGTCCCGAGGAGGCTTTCGAGCTCGGAACGGCGGCTCGCCAGCTCGGCCGGATCGCGCGCTTCGAGGACGAGCCGGAGGTAGGGCTCGGTGTTCGACGGCCGGACGTTCGCCCACCAGGTGGGGTACTGGAAGGTGACGCCGTCGAGGTAGTCGATCTCGGCATCCTGGTAGCGCTCGGCCAGGCGCTCGATCATCCCCTGCTTGTCCTCGACGACGAAGTTGATCTCCGGGCTCTTGGCGTAGCGCTTGAGCGGCGCGACGAGGCGCGACAGGGGCTCGCCCTGGGTGCGCAGGAGATTCAGCACCTCGATGACGGCCAAAATCGCGCAGTCGGCATAGAAATGGTCACGGAAGTAGTAGTGCCCGGCAAGCTCGCCGCCGAAGATGCCGTGGCGCTTCCTGAGCGTCGCCTTCATGAAGGAGTGCCCCACCCGCTCGCGCACCGGGATGCCGCCGCGCTCAGCGATGTACTCGGCGACCGCGCGCGAGGAGCGCAGATCGAAGAGCACCGCCTTCCCCGGCTCGCGGGCGAGGAGCTCGCCGCCGATGAGCGCCGTCATCAGGTCGCTCCCCACCGGCACCGCCTGCTCGTCGACGAAGGCGGCGCGGTCGGCGTCGCCGTCGAAGGCGACCCCGAGGTCGGCGCCGCTCTCCCTGACCAGCCGCTCCAGGTCCTTCAGGTTCTCCTCCTTGAGCGGGTTCGCCTCGTGGTTCGGGAAGCGGCCGTCGAGCTCGAAGTAGAGCGGGACGAGCTCGATCCCCGCCGCTTCGAGAATGGGCCGGTAGATCGTCCCCATGCCGTTCGCGGCGTCGACCGCCACCTTGAGCCGGCGGCTCTCCGGGGCCGGCTTCAAGAAGGAGAGGACGTGCTCGCTGTAGGCGTCGAAGATCTCCCCCGTCCGCACGTTCCCCGGCTGGGCCGCCTTCGGCAGGTCGCCGGTCTTCACCTTCTCCCCCATGAGCGCGATGCCGTGGTCGCCGGAGACCGGCCGGGCCTCGTGGCGGCTGAACTTGAAGCCGTTGTACTCGGCCGGGTTGTGGGAGGCGGTCGTCTGCACTCCGCCCGCCGCCTTCTCGTGGCCGACCGCGAAGTAGTTCATCGGGGTCGTGGCGAGGCCGATGTCGAGGACGTCGAGGCCGCCCGCGGTGAGGCCGCCGGTGAGCGCCTGCATGAGGCTCGGGCTGTGCTCCCGCATGTCGCGGCTGACGACGACGGTGTTGCCGTTCGCGCGGTCCTCGGCGTCCAGGACGAACTGGAAGGCGAGGCCGATCTCCCTCGCCCGCGTCTCGTCGAGCTGACTGGGGTAGAGGCCGCGGACGTCGTAGGCTTTGAAGATTCCGGACATAGGGGTTCCGTGATTCCGTTCGGTTCGGGGTTAGGCCTTCTCGATCGAGAAGGCGAAGTCGAGGCCCTCGACCGGCGCCTCGGTCGAGAGAGCTGGCGCCGGGCTCCGCCGCGGCCAGCTCGGTCGCCAGGGTCTCGCCGGCGATCCAGGCGCGGTGGGTGGCGATCGCGGCGTCGAGATCGGGGGCGGCGCGGTAGAGGACCCGGATGCGGTCGGCGTAGTCTAAATCCTTGTCTTTCCTCGCGGTCTGGATGCGATGGACGACCTCGCGGGCCCAGAGCTCCGCCACCAGCTCCGGGGTGAGCGCGGTCTCCAGGGCGACCAGCAGCTCGCGGTCCCCCTGGGTCGCCGCCCCGGGGCGTTCGACGAGGCGGATCTCGACGTCGTCCGCGGCCAGCTCGATCGGTCCCCCGGGGAGCTCGACCGTGATCCGGCCGCTCGCCTCGACCTCGGCCGCCAGGGCGTCGCCGTCGGCCCCTTCCAAAGCCTTCTTGACCTCCCCCATCCGCTTGCCGAGCTTCGGCCCGAGCTTCTTGTAGAGCGGCCGCACCTCGTGGTGGACGTACTGCGCCCGGTCGGCCGCCCAGCGGATCTCCTTGACGTTGAGCTCTTCTTCGAGGAGCCCGGCGTAGGGCATGACGAGGCCGGGGAGGGCCGGATCGGCGGTGACCAGGGTGACCGCGGCGAGCGGCTGCCGGGTCTTCAAACCGTGCTCGTTGCGCGCCGCATGGCCCAGCCGGACGATGCGCTGGAGGGCCGCCATGCTGGCGAGGAGGGCCGGCTCGTCGCGATGGTGGGTCGATTCCGTCGGGATTGGCCAGTCCGCGAGATGGACGCTCAACGGTGCGGACGCATCCTGGCTCCGCACGAGTTGGCGGTGGAGCACCTCGGCGACGAAGGGCGCGAAGGGGGCGAGGAGCCGGGAGAGGGTGGTGAGCACCTCGTAGAGGGTCTCGTAGGCGCTCGCCTTCCCTGCCGCGTCTCCGGCCGCCGTCGCGGTATCGGCAGAGGCCGGCGCCTCGCCGGCCCAGAAGCGGCCGCGGCTCCGGCGGATGTACCAGTTGGTCAGATCGTCCAGGAACTCTTCGATCGGACGCGCGGCGCCCACCACGTCGTAGCCGTCGAGCGCGGCGGTGATGCCGGCGGCCAGACGGTCGAGACGCAGCAGGATCCAGCGGTCGAGGGGCGGCCGGGTGGCGAAGGCCGGAGCCGGCCGGCCGATTTCGCCGGCGGCGGAGCCCGGATGCCAGCCATCCAGATTGGCGTAGATGGTGAAAAACGAGAGGGCGTTCCAGAGCGGCAGGAGGAAGCGCTGCGCCGCCTCGCGCACCAGGTTTTCCGAGAAGCGCGAGGGGACCTCCGGGTCGTTGACGCAGAAGTACCAGCGCAGAGCATCGGCGCCGGTCTTCTCGATCACCGCCATGGGCTCGACGACGTTGCCCAGCCGCTTCGACTGCTTGCGCCCCTTCTCGTCCAGAACATGGCCGAGGACGATGCAGTTGCGATAGGCGACCGAGTCGAAGAGGAGGACGCCTAAGACATGGAGGGTGTAGAACCAGCCCCGGGTCTGGTCGACCGCCTCGGCGATGAGGTCGGCCGGAAAGGCGTGGTGCGTCTGGGGATCGAAATCGGCGAGCGGCTCGCCCAGGTAGTGGTGCTGGGCGAAGGGCATCGAGCCCGAGTCGAACCAGGCGTCGATCACCTCCTGAACCCGCTTCATCAGGCCGCCGCACTCCGGGCAGGGCCAGGTGATCTCGTCGATCCCCGGCCGGTGGGGATCGAACTGCGCCGCGTCGTAAGGATCGGCGGGGAGCGGCCGGCCCGCGGCGGCGAACAGCTCTCGGTAGGAGCCGACGACCTTCTTGTCGCCGCAGCCGGAGCAGATCCAGATCGGGAGCGGGGTCCCCCAGTAGCGCTTCCGCGACAGGGCCCAATCGACGACGTTCTCCAGCCAGTTGCCGAACCGCCCCTCCCCGATGTGCTCGGGGTGCCAGTGGATCTCGCGGTTCTTCGCGACCAGCTCGCCCTTCTCGGCGGTCGTTTTGACGAACCAGCTCTCGGTCGCGTAGTAGAGGAGCGGCCGGTCGCAGCGCCAGCAGAAGGGGTAGTTGTGCTTGTAGCGGTCCGAGTGGAGCATGAGGCCGCGCGACTTTAACTCCTGGATGATCTTGGCGTCGGCGTCCTTGAACCAGAGGCCGGCGAAGGGGAGAGCGCCGGGGACCATCTTCCCCTCGGCGTCGACCGAGCGGATGAGCGGCAGCCCGTAGCGCCGGCCGGTCTGGTAGTCGTCCTCGCCGAACGGCGGCGCGGTGTGGACGAGCCCGGTGCCCTCGGTCCGGGTCACATAGTCGCCGAGCACCAGCCGCCCCGGCTCCTCGGGGAAGAAGTAGGTGTAGAGCCGGTCGTAGAGGAGCCCTTCGAGCGCACTCCCCGAGATGCGAGCGAGCGCCGGCCACTCCTTGCGGTCCCGCAGGTCGACCTGCCGGCGCTTGCCGTCCTCCTCGACCGCCAAGGGCACCGGCGTCCCGAGGTCGGCACCCAGGAGCAGGTGCTCGCCCGGCCGGCCGGGGAAGTCGATCACCTCGTAGGTGAGATCGGGATGGACCGCGAGACCGACGTTCGCGATCGTCGTCCAGGGGGTCGTCGTCCAGGCGACGAAGGAGAGGTCCGGCCCCACCTCCCAGCTCCCGCCGTCCCCCCCATCCCCACCATCGAGCGTCGCTACGCTCTGGCCGGCGCGGGCTTTGAACAGGGTCCAGATCGAGGGGTCGTCGGCCTCCTTGTAGTTCTGCGCCACCTCGTGCGAGGAGAGGGTCGTGCCGCAGCGGGCGCAGTAGGGCTGGATCTTGTAGCCCTCGACTAAAAGCTCGCGCTTCGAAAGCTGGGAGAGCGCCCACCAGACCGACTCGATGTACTCGTTCGAGTAGGTCCGGTAGGCGTGGTCCAAGTCGATCCAGTAGCCGATCCGCTCGGTCATCGCCCGCCACTGCGCCTCGTAGGTGTGGACGCTGTCGAGGCAGGCGCGGTTGAAGGCGGCGATCCCGTACTCCTCGATCTGCTGCTTGCCGGAAAAGCCGAGCCGCTTTTCGACCTCGATCTCGACCGCCAGGCCGTGGGTGTCCCAGCCGGCTTTCCGCGGCACCTTGAAGCCGCGCATGGTCTTGAAGCGCGGAAAGAGGTCTTTGATCACCCGGGTGACGACGTGCCCCACGTGGGGGACGTTGTTGGCCGTGGGGGGGCCCTCGTAGAAGACGAAGGTCCCGGCCGGGGCCGGGCGTTCGAGGCTCTCGGCGAAGATGCCCTCCTCCCGCCAGAAGGCGAGGACCTCCTGCTCTAGACGGGGGAACGGATAACCGCCGGGGACGTCGGGGAATCGGCTCATAGATTTGGGGTTTCGCACGCGTCAGGAGCTTTCGGCCCCGGGCGGCGAGCGGGTCATTGTAGCAGGGCGCTCTAGTGTAGTGCGGCCAACAGATGTGTCTTATCCCGGTGGCTTCGCGCCAGCACGGCGCGACCGGAGCGAGGGCATTGGCGGTCGTCTGGTTCCAGAGACTTTCTACACTCCTACGCGCATTTCTGAAGACTTTTCATGAGTTCCCGAGGACTTTCCACGAGTTCCCGAGGACTTTCCACGAGTTCCTGAAGACTTTCCACGGGTTCCTGAGGACTTTCCACGAGTTCCTGAGGACTTTCCACGGGTTCCTGAAGACTTTCCACGGGTTCCCGAGGACTTTCCACGAGCTCCGGAAGCTTCAAAAACTTGTCCGGAAGCTTCCAGGAGCTGTCCGGGAGGTCTCAAACGGTGTCCGGGAGGTCTCGAACGGCATCCAGCCATCCCACACGCCGTCTTGGGAGGTCTCAAACACCGTCCAGAGGACTTTCCGCGGCGTCCGGGAGCTTCCCGACCGCGTCCGGGAGGTTCCGAACGGTGTCGGGAGACGTTCCGGGGCTTTGCGGCAGCGGGAAGCCCAGAGGAAGATTGTACCCCAGCGAGGCGCCCCCCTCCTCACCACCCTCCCAAAGAAGGGAGAGGACCTAGGCAATCTACCTTGACAGTCCACTAGCCATCCTCTCTCGCGAGTGAGACAGTTGCCCCTCCCCCCGCCCCAGGCGTAGGATCGCCAGACGATGTCGGTCCCCAGCCGCTGGCTGATGCTGTTCCTCCTCCTGGCCCTTGCGACCACCGGTGCGTTGCCGGCCGGGGCCGCTGCGAAGCCGGCGCCTGCTCCGGTAGCGACCGTCCCGGCGGACTCCTCGCCCCTCCCCGCCGATCTCTCGCCTCGGCACCGCGAATTTCTCGACCTGACCGCCCCGCTGATGAGCGTCAAGGAGCGCGCCGCGTTCCTCGCTCTCAAGCAGGACTACCAGCGGGACGCCTTCGTGCGCAAGTTCTGGCAGGTGCGCGACCCCTTCCCGCAGACGGTGGTCAACGAGTTCCAGGAGCGGTGGGAGGGGCGGGCGCGGGCGGCGAAAGAGAAGTTCGGCAACTTGACCGAGGACCGGGCGCGCATGATGCTGTGGAACGGCGAGCCCGCCCACGTCCTCAAGTCCCACTGCCCGGAGATGTTCCTGCCTTTAGAGGTCTGGAGCTTCGAGAAAAACGAGTTCGCGCGGACCGGCTACAGCCTGGTCTTCGTGGCCGCCGCCGGCAACACCTGGCGGCTCTGGTATCCGAGCCAGGGGGTGGCCTCGCTCCTCGCCTTCGAGGTGCGCGCCCGCTACCCCGACGGGCCCCGGCCGGAGGTCATCGAGGAGTCCTGCGCGCAGGGCGCCGACATCCTGAGCGCGCTCGGCAGCGCCGTCGACTGGACCCGGGTAGAGAAGGCGGTCCAGCTCGCCCCCAAGCCGAACGAGGAGTGGCTCTCCACCTTCTCCGCCTACTCGACCGACGTCCCCCAGGGCGCCGCCGCCTTCCCGGCGGAGCTCGCCGTCACCTTCCCCGGCCGCTACGGCAGCCGCACGGTCGTCCAGGGGCTCCTCTCGGTCCCCAAGGACGAGATCAAGCTCGCGAAGACCGGCGACTTCGAGTCCTACGACTTCGTCGTCGACGGCGAGGTGATCTACAAGGAGGAGCTCTTCGAGCACTTCCGCTACCGCTTCACCCTCCCCGTCAAGGAGGCCGCGGCGCAGCTCCAGGGGGGGCGTATCCCCCTGGTCTTCCAGCGCTACCTGCGGCCGGGTCTCTACACCCTGATCGTCAAGATCGAGGATGTCGGCGGGAAGCGCTACTTCCGCGACGAGCGCGAGCTCGACGTGCCGGCCGGTCTCGCCCCCGTTCCACCGCCGCCCTCGGCTCCGGTCGCGAGCGCCCCCGGTATCTCGGGTGGAACGTCGGGTGGGGCGCCCGGTGGAGCGCCGGCCGGCTCGCCAGCCGGCGCCCCGGCAGCCGATTCGCTCCGCGAGGCCAACGCCTCCCTCCATGCCGGCGATCAGACGATCCGCCTCCTGCCGCCGCCGGAGGGGCTGGTGACCGGCAAGGCGCGGGTCGAGGCGGTGACGACCGGCGAGGTCGCCCGCGTCACCTTCCTCCTGAACGGCAAGGTCATCCTCTCGAAGTCCCGCCCCCCCTATAGCGTCGAGCTGGCCCTCGGCGACCAGCCGAAGATCCATTCGCTCAAGGTGGTGGCCCAGGGGCCGGGCGGCGAGGAGCTGGCCCAGGACGAGGTGTTTTTAAACGCCGGTCCCCACCGCTTCTCGCTCCGCCTCCTCGAGCCACAGCCGGGGAAGACCTACCAGCAGAGCCTGCGCGCCAACGCCGAGGTCAAGGTGCCGGAGGGGGAGACCCTCGATCGGGTCGAGTTCTACCTGAACGAGACCCGGGTCGCGACCCTCTACCAGCCCCCCTTCGCCCAGCCGATCGTCCTGCCGCCGGGCGGCAAGGTCACCTATGTGCGCGCCGTCGCCTATCTGGCCGACGGCGGCAACTCGACCGAGGACACCGTGCTCGTCAACTCGCCGATCGCCGGGGAGAAGGTCCAGGTCGATTTAGTCGAGCTCTTCGCCTCGGCGGTCGACCGCCGCGGCCGGCCCGTCCAGGGGCTGGGGGCGGCCGACTTCAAAGTCCTGGAGGACGGCGCCGAGCAGCAGGTCAAGCGCTTCGAGCTGGTGAAGGACGTGCCGATCTACGCCGGCATCCTCCTCGACACCTCGGGCTCCATGGACACCTCGCTGCCCGAGGCCATCGACGGGGCGCTCCGTTTCTTCAACAAGGTGATCACCCCCAAGGACCGGGCGGTGGTGGTGACCTTCGCCGACAAGCCGAGCCTGGTGGTCAAGTTCACCAACAACCGCGAGGTCCTGGCCGGCGGGCTCGCCAACCTGACCGCCGACGGCAACACCGCGCTCTACGACAGCCTCATCTACACCCTCTATCTCTTCGGCGGCATCAAGGGGAAGCGGGCGGTCGTCCTGCTCTCCGACGGCAAGGACGACAAGAGCCACTACAAGTTCTCCGAGGCCCTGGAGTTCGCCCGCCGCACCGGGGTGTCGATCTACACGATCGGCCTCGGGCTGACCACCCAGGACGCCGACGTCCGCCTGAAGCTCCAGAAGCTGGCCGAGGAGACGGGGGGAAAGCACTTCTTCATCGAGAAGGCGAAAGAGCTCGACCCGATCTACGAGGAGATCGAGAGCGACCTCCGGAGCCAGTACCTCCTCGCCTACGAATCCACCCAGGGAGCGGGGACGGGGCCCGGCAAGGACAAGTTCCGCACCATCGAGGTCAAGATCGCGAAGCCCGGCCTCACCGCCAAGACCGTCCGCGGCTACTACCCCTAGCCTCCGCTTGACCGCTCCCTCGGCTCTCCCCGCCCTCGTCCTCGCCTCCGCCTCGCCGCGGCGGCGCGAGCTGCTGTCCGGCCTGGGAGTCGCCTTCACGGTCCGCCCGGTCGATCTCGACGAGAGCCCGCGGCCGGGCGAGCTGCCGCCGGCCTACGTGCTGCGCCTGGCCCGGGAGAAGGCGGCCGCCCGGGTCGAGAACGGAGAGCTGGTGCTCGCCGCCGACACCATCGTCGTCGTCGACGGCCAGCTCCTGGGTAAGCCCCGGGACGAGGCCGACGCCCGGCGCATGCTGGGGACGATCGCCGGCCGCGAGCACACGGTGCTCACCGGGGTGGCCCTGCACGAGAAGGGGAAAGGGGACGGGGAGGACCGCCGGGCCGCGACGGTCGAGAGCTCGCGGGTACGGATGGCAGCGATGAGCGCGGCGGAGATCGCCTGGTACGCCGCGACCGGCGAGCCGCTCGACAAGGCCGGCTCCTACGCCGTGCAGGGGCTGGGGGCGCTCTTCGTGGAGGAGGTCTTCGGCAACTACACCAACGTGGTGGGGCTCCCCCTCCCCGCCACCCTCCGCCTGTTCGCCGCGCTGGGGTACGACCTGCGGGACTTCCGCGGCGTTTAGTCGGGGGAGTCCTAGCTGCCGAACTTGATCGGGTCGCCCAACTCGTCCAAAGCGAAGTTGGTCATGATCTGGTGGCCGTTGAAGTCGAGCACCCGCATGTCCTGCTCTTTTTCCAGGTCCTTGGAGACGTTCTCGTAGGAGTGCTCGTAGCGCGCCTGGACCGCCGCCAAGTCCACCTCGTAGGCGATGAACTTGTCGATCCCCTTGTAGCGCAGCTTGCTCACCAGGCGCTCGTCGGTCAGCTTGGGGTAGGTGGACAGCACCAGGATCGGGCCGCTCCCGGTGAAGATCAGGTACGCCCGCGTGGCAGACTTCGGCATCTCTCCTCTTTCTCCTCTCGGCCTCTTGAGGGACTCTCCAGTCAAACTATCTCCCCGCCCGGGGGCTGTCAATGTGGGGCGGAGAAATCTCTATGGCTCTAGGCGGACCCTCTGAGGGTGCCCAGCTCCGTTGTTCCGAGGACGGGCGACTGGCTGCGCGAAGCGCCCGAAGAAGCCCGCCCGCAGGAACAACGGAGCCCTGAGATAGAGTCCGGCTCATGAGTACAGAGTCGACAGCGGTGGTGCTCGTCCGGCCGCGCGAGGAGGGGAACGTGGGGTCGGCGGCGCGGGCCATGGCCAACATGGGGCTCGGCCGGATGATCCTGGTCGAGCCGGCGCCGGCCTTCGGCGACATCGCCAAGGCCTTCGCCGTGGGGGCCCGGCACGTCCTCGACGGCGCCTTACGGGTGGACTCGGTGGCCGCGGCCCTCGCCCCCTTCGCCCGGGTGATCGGGACGACCTCGGCCCGCGACCGGCGGCTCGGGGTGCCGCTCCTCTCCGCCCGCGAGCTCCCCGGCTTCCTCGCCCAGGACCCGCCGGGCACCCCCACCGCGCTCGTCTTCGGTCCCGAGGTGGGGGGGCTCAACAACGAGGAGCTGGCCCTGGCCTCGGCGGTGGTGATCGTCCCCTGCGCGCTCGTCCAGCCCACTTTGAACCTCGCCCAGGCGGTCCTCCTCCTCGCCTACGAGCTCCACCTGGCGGGCGGGGCGGCCCCCTCCCTCCCGGAGTTCCGGGAGGCGCCCGCCGCGGGGGGAGAGGTCGACGGGCTTTTCGCCCACCTCACCTCCGTCCTCGCCCGGGTGGGGTTCGCTCGCGACAGCAGCTTTCACGGGGTGGTCCGGGACCTGCGGGCGGTGGCGTCGCGGGCCGCCCTCTCGGCGCACGAGGTCGCCATTCTGCGCGGCATCTGCCGGCGGGTCGAGCGGACTCTGGAACGGATGGCGCCGGAGCCGCCGGAGGAGTAGGGGAGCCTACTCCTCGTCGGCCTGGCTGCCTGCGATGTCTTCCCGGGAGAAGCCGCGGGTCACCATCTGGTAGGTGAGGGCGGCCATGCAGCGGCGCGCCACCTTGCGGACGCTCGACGGGTGGTAGCCCATCTGGGCCGCCACCTCGGCCGAGTCGTAGCCAAGGCCGTAGCGCAGGCGCAGCAGCGTACGGCAGCGCGGCGGCAGCTCGTCGATGAGGTTCTTCAAGTCCCACCGCAGCTCGGCCTTCTCCTGCGGCGCCGTCACCGGCTCCGAGAGGAGCTCCAGGATCGCCGCGTCGACCGAGCTGTAGAGATTGGTGCGGCGCTTGCGCCAGTAGACGACGCAGCGGTTGCGCAGGGTGACCAGCAGCCAGGCCTCGGGGTCCTGGATCTCGTCCCACTTCTGGATGGTCGAGACGAGGGCCTCCTGCACCAGGTCTTCCGCGTCGTGAGCCGGGACACGGTAGCGACCGAGGATCTGCTTGAGGCGTGGACGTAGACGCCGCAGGAGCTGATCCAGGGACTCTCGGACGGGGCGGTCGGAGATAGCCATTTGATCCTTAATCAACTGCTTCCAGATACGTTTAACCCTGCTCGCCCGGCAATGATACTCCTACCGGGCAGGGCTTGCCAGCCATCTTTACCAATCTTGTCGTCAATTGCTTTTGCGGAACCGTTTACACAAGGGCAGGGTCCCCGGGCGTTGAAATCCGGGCGGGCGAGGGGAATGATAGACTCCGCCGCCATGGAGACGCACACCCTTGTCGACACCCGTCAGGAGGTCGCCCGGAGCCTCGCGCGGGCGCCGATCGTCGGCGTCGTCCGCACCGCGACCCGGGAGGAAGCGGCGCGGGTGGCGCGCCTGTTCCTCCAGTCCGGCCTGGAGCTGGTCGAGATCACCTTCTCGGTGCCCGGGGCGAGCGGCCTCGTGCGCGAGCTGCTGGCCGCCCGCGGCGCCGCCGGCCCGCCCTGGATCGGCATGGGGACGGTGACCACCGCCGCCCGGGCTCAGGAGGCCGTGGAGGCGGGGGCGGAGTTCCTGGTCAGCCCCAACACCAACCCGGCCATGGCCGCGGTCGCCGCCGAGCACGGCAAGTATCTGATGCTCGGCGCCCTCTCGGCGACCGAGGTGGTGGCCGCTCACGAGCTGGGGGCGGACCTGGTCAAGGTCTGGCCGCTGCCGCCCGTCGGGGGCCCGGCCTACCTTTCGGTCCTCCGCCAACCGCTGGGCGACATCCCCATGCTCGCCGGGGGCGGCTTCTCGATCGAGGAGATCCCGGCCTACCGCGCCGCCGGGGCTATCGCTTTCGGCATCGGTGCACCGCTCCTCGGCGCGACGCTGGAGGAGAGCTTGCAGCGGATCGCGCGCGCCCTCACCCTGGCCCGCGGTGGATCCGCTTAGGAATGGGAGGTGAGATGAGCTCGGCGACCCCGCCCCACCACGTCACCTTCGACTCCACCCCGGAGATCTTCGCCACCGACTCGGCGGGCTCCTTCAACTACCCGCTCCTGGTGGCGGGCGTCCCCTTCCTCGAGACCCACCTCTACGACGAGGTGCGTTTCGTCTTCTCGATCTGGCACCCCTCGGGACAGCGGACAATCGACCTCGACCGTGCCTACGTCGAGCTGCGCTCCTCCTTCGACCCCGAAGAGGAGCACTGGACGAAAATTGCCGAGATCGAGCCGGTGGTGCCGCCCTACGCGGGAGGGGAGAGCTTCGACGGCTGGATCGTGCTGCCGGTCTTGGGCGCCTCCTCCGCTTTCGCCGTCGTCGGCAGCGGCTTCGAGCCCCGGGCCCGCCTGCAGATTCGGGCGAGCGCCTACTTCGTCGCCTGATTTCTTGGTACTGGGTCCGTTTGAACCTGCGGGCGGTCTCCTTCGGGCGCTCCGCGCAGCCAGTCGTCCGTCCTCGATTTCAAACGGACCCAGTACCGATTTCTTCGCCGAGCCCTAGCGGAAACCGCGCCGCAGCTCGCGCTTCCAGAGCTCGAAGTTCTCCTCGTCCCAGAGGACGACGACGACCCGTTCGAGCTTGGTGCCGCCCTGCAGGTAGCGGTGGATCTCGGTCAGCATGATGCGGGCGGCGCGCTCCCGGGGGAAGCCGAAGACCCCGGTCGAGAGCGCCGGGATGGCGATCGACTTCAAGCCGCGGCGGTCGGAGAGGGCGAGGGCCGAGCGCACGGCGGAGGCGAGCTTCCGGTCCTCGTCCCCCTCCCCCATCCGCGGGCCCACGGCGTGAATCACCTGGCGGGCTTTCAGGTGCCCGGCCCCGGTCATCACCGCCGTCCCCACCGGGGTGCTGCCGATCCGGTTGCACTCCTCCTGGATCGACGCTCCCCCCTTCTCCCGGATCGCCCCCGCCACCCCCGCCCCGAGCTGGAGCTGCTCGTTGGCGGCGTTGACGATGGCGTCCACCTCCATGTCGGTGATGTCGCCCTGGACCAGCTCGAGCTGGGTCCGGTCCATCGTCACCACCAGCCGATTTTCGGTGATCTCCTCGTTTCCCACAGAGAGATGATATCAGGGCCTCTCGTCAGACGTTGGTATACACTCGGCCGGCGATGTGGGGAGACCTCAAAAAGGAGCTTTCAGACGGGCTCGCGAAGACCATTCGCGAGCGTTTCGGGGTGGATCACGCGCCGGTGCTCGAAGTGCCGCCGCGGCGCGAGCTGGGCGATCTGGCGAGCCCCGCCGCCCTCCAGCTCGCCCGGATTTTGAAGCGCAAGCCGCGGGAGATCGCCCAGGAGCTGGCCGACGCCTTCCCCCGGCCGGCCCTCGTCCACGCCGTGACCGTCGAGGGGGCGGGCTATCTCAACTTCCGGCTCGACCGCGGCGCCTTCACCGCCCAGGTGCTCTCCTCAGACCTCCTCGCCGGGGCGCCGCGCCCCGGCAAGGTCATCATCGAGCACACCAACATCAACCCCAACAAGGCGGCCCACATCGGCCACCTGCGAAACGCCGTCCTCGGGGACGTCCTCGCCCGCTGCCTGAAGGGCCTGGGCGCGACCGTCGAGGTCGAGAACTACATCGACGACACCGGGGTCCAGCTCGCCGACGTCGTCGTCGGCTTCCTGGACCTTCGGCAGCTCACCGCGGCCGACGTCCTCGCCCTCCCCGACCCCTTCGACTACTACTGTTGGGACCTCTACAGCGAGGTCGGCCAGTGGTACGAGAGCGAAACCGGGAAGACCGAGGGGCCGAAGCTCCGCCGCCAGACCCTCCACGAGATGGAGACCGGCGAGGGGGAGCGGGCGGAGATGGCGCGCCTGGTGGCCCGCCGGGTCGTCCACTGCCATCTCGCCACCATGCGCCGGCTGGACGTCGGCTACGACCTCCTCACCCGGGAGAGCAGCATCCTGGGGCTCCGCTTCTTCGAGCACGCCTTCGGCCTCCTCAAGGAGAGCGGCGCCGTGCTGCTCGAAAAAGAGGGGAAGAACCAGGGCTGCTGGGTGATGCCGCTCTCCCAGAGCGAGGAGTTCGCCGGCCTCGCCGACCCCGACAAGGTGATCGTCCGCTCCGACGGCACGGTGACCTACGTCGGCAAGGACATCGCCTACCAGCTCTGGAAGCTCGGCCTCCTGGGGATGGACTTCGCCTATCGCTACTGGCCGGAGGAGGGGGTGTGGGAGACGACCTCTCCAGCGAGCTCGGGCGAGCCTGGCCACCCCGACTTCGGCCGCGCCTTCCGGGCGATCAACGTCATCGACGCCCGCCAGAGCTATCTCCAGAAGATCGTACGGGCCGGTCTCGAAGCCCTCGGGCACCCGGAGGAGGCGGAGCGCTCGATCCACTTCGCCTACGAGATGGTGGCGCTCTCGCCGTCGACCGCCCGGCTCCTCGGCTACCTCGCCGAGGGGGCGGAGGACAAGACCCTGGAGATGTCGGGACGGAAGGGGGTCGGGGTCAAGGCGGACGACCTGATCGACCGGCTGGAGGCGAAGAGCCGGGAGGAGATCTCGTCCCGCGAGCGCGCCATGGAGGGGCTCACCCCGGAGGCCCTGGACACCCTGGCCCACCAGATCGCCATCGCCGCACTGCGCTTCTTCATGGTCAAGGCGACGACCAACCGGGTGATCGCCTTCGACTTCGACGAGGCGCTCTCCTTCGAGGGCGAGTCGGGCCCCTACCTCCAGTACTCGCTCGTCCGGGCGAAGAACATCCGCCGCCGGCTCGCCGAGGAGGGGCTCCCCGACGCCGTGACGGTCGAGGAGGTCGCCCGCCTCGCGCCCGAGTTTTTCCCCGAGGACCTCTGGGATCTCGTGCTCGCCGTGGCGCAGACCGGCGAGGCGGTGGAGCGGGGGGCCGACGGGCTCGAGCTGTCGCTCGTCGCCCGCCACGCCCTGGAGCTCGCCCAGCGCTTCAACGCCGTCTACCACAAGCACCCCATCCTCCAGGAGAAGGACGCCGCTGTGCGCGCCGCGCGGCTCGCCGCCGTCCAGGCTTTCCGCAAGGGGCTCGAAATCCTCTGCGGGCTCCTCGCCATCCCCACGCCCGACAAGATGTAGCGCCATGCCTCCCGGCACCCCCACCGGAGAGGTAAGAGGAGCGGCCGCGGGCCGGCAGCCGTCCTGGCTCGGCTGCGGCTGCGGCCTCCTCGTGGCGCTCGTCCTTGCCGGCTTCGTGGGGATGACCTGGTTCGCCTACCTTCAGGGGGAGGACTTCAAGCGTGGCCTCAAAGACCCCGCCTACAGAGACGCCCGCACCCGCGCCGTCCTCCACTATCAGGAGCTGCCGCCCGGCTACTACCCGATGGGGGCCTACTCCGTCTCTTTCTTCCTGAAGATGGCCATGCTCACCGACTTGGACCCCGCCCAGGGCGGCGTCACTCGGGAGCACCCCTTCAGCCGGCGCGGCTTCCTCTACATGAGCTCCCGCCGGCTGGGCGAGCGCGACCGCGACGTCCGTCGCTACCTTACAGGCGAGGGCGGGCGCCCCGACTGGATGGAGCGCGCCAACGTCGACATGCGCCAGGGCGAGATCCTCCGCCGCGGCCGGATCGAGGTCCGGGGCATCCCCCTCCTCTATTCCGCCAGCCGGAGCGAGATGAACGTCCAGGGGCAGCCGGTCCACGGGATCGGCACCCTCTTCCTGGTCGACTGTCCCAACCACGAGCGCACCCGCCTCGGCCTCTGGTTCGGCCCCGACCCCCATCCCGGAGAGCCGGCGGCGGCCGACGACGTCACCGGGAGCCCGGCCGACCCCAAGGCGCTGGCGGAGTTCGCGGGGCACTTCCGGTTCTGCGCGGGATGAGCGCGGAATGAAGGTAGTGACGAGATCCACCCAGCGTACTCAGACCTTCTTGTCGGCCGCTCCTAGAAGAGGAGTTACGCGGCCTCAATAGATTTGGCTCGCTCGTAGAGCGTCTCGGGCGCAATATCCGCACCGTTCGGCCATGCAATCGTCCCACCCTCGATGAAGAAGCGCTCGAAATATCCGGGGTCCTTGAGCGGCTCGAAGATCGGACCCGCGAGCCAGTCCGAAAAATCGATCGTGTTTTCAGTCCCGTCGTTGAATACCACGTGGATCCGGAATCTGCCATGGTGCTCAGCTCGAATAACGATTGGAAGAAACATCAAGGCCTCCTTAGTCCAAGGGTGCGACGCGTTCGAGCGCCTCACCCGCCTTCATTCGATCCCAGTTAGCTTCCAACTCCACGCGATGCGCGACTGCCCAGTCCTTGATCAGACGCACGGCTGTTCGGGATCGGAGTGCGCCGGCCAGTAGCTCGCCGTCGAAGGTGAAGGTCGCCTGCTGACCTTGATACTCCGCGTGGAAGTGAGGAATTCCGTGTTCGCGATAGAACATGCGGACTACGATGCCGAAGAAGACGGAAATCACCGGCACGTCTTGATCTACTCCTCTCTCTCTGTCATACACCCTAGTGTACCAAGCTCCTCACCGGAGGAGTCGGCAGGTAAAGCTGCGATCTGAGAACCAAGAGGAGGCCCAATACGGAACCCGCGACAGCCTGCCAGGGAGATAGTAGGCTCAACTGGGGGTGACACATGGCGAGAACTCTGGCAAGACTAGGCGAAGGTGGCAGGCTCGTGATCCCAGCCGAGTACCGGAAGGCCCTGGGGCTCCACACCGGAGATGAGGTCCTGCTCATTCTGGAGGAGGGAGCCGTCCGGATCTCGACACCCAAGGAGGCGATCCGGCGCGCTCAAGCCCTCGTTCGCTCCTACATCCCCGGAGCCGAGAGCCTGTCCGATGAGCTCATCGCGGACCGGCGACGAGAAGCTCGCGATGAATGAGGTCGTCCTCGACGCCCGCTGACGCCCCCCCTAATCCTCCTCGTAGCTGATCTCCATCCGCCGAATCTTCCAACCCGAAATCGCGAGGAGCACCGCGGTCAGCAGGAAGATCCCCGGCACGGCGAGCCAGGGGGAGGGGGCATCGGCGGGGAGCGCGAAGGGTCCTAGCGAGACGGGCACCGGGCAGAGCGACTCCAGGTAGTGGATCATCGAAATCTTCTTGAGCAGCGGCGGCAGGAGGAAGTTGATCCCCTCCCAGCCGAAGACGATCACCGCCGGAATGGCCGGGCTTTTCCAGAAAAAGCCGAAGGCGAGGAAGACCGCGCCGTAGCCCAGACAGGCGAGGAAAGTCACGCCGACATAGGCGAGGAGATGCGCGAAGCCCGGGCCGTGGAAGAAGAAGAGGTCGAGGCCGGCGTACGGGGAGTAGGAGAGGAGGAACGAGGCGGCCGTCGCGCTCCCGAAGAGGGTGAAGGCGACGAGGAGACCGGTCAGGTATTTCGCCGTCGCCAGCACCTCGCGGCGGACCGGCGACAGGAAGTAGTAGTGGAGAGTCCGCTCCAGCATCTCCCGCCGGACCAGGTTGCCGAAGATCTCGACGCAGCCGAAGAAGATCACCAGCCGCAGGAGGAAGGTCTGATAGAGGAGGGCGAAGGCTTTCGTCGCCTCGGGGAGCTCGTCGGAGTGACTCACGAAACGGGCGACGATCGCATGGAGCGCGAAGATCGCGACCGGCATCGTGGCCAGGACGTAGAGGCCCAGGGCGCGCTTGCCGAGGAAGCTCTTCTTCACTTCGAGCCGGAGGATCGCCGCCAACTGGCGCCGAAAGAGGCCCCAGGGGAGGGGAGCGGGGGCGGAGGCGGAAGACCGCGGGGCGGCCGTTCTCGGGGGGCTCAAGGGCTCGGCGCTCATGCCTTGCCTCCATTCGATCCGATCAGGTACTGGTAGACGGAGGAGACGTCGGCGTCGGCCGGCGCCACAGCTTCGACCAGGAGGCCGGTCTCGAGCACGATCTGGTTTAAGAGCAGGTAGAAGCCGTCGGCGTCGCGGGTGCTGACGAGGAGGCCCTTGCGGTCGTCGGCGATCTTGGCCTCGACCACGTGGTCCGCCTCGAAGGCCCGGGCGGCGAGGAGCGCGGGGCGGTCGCAGCGCACCGCGATCTGCATCGGGTGCTCCTCCATCTCTTCGCGCACCCCCTGGATCTTCCCCTCGGCCACGATGTAGCCGCCGTTGATGAGGATCACCTGATCCGAGATGCGGTCGACCTCGTGCAGGATGTGGGAGGAGACGAGGACGTGGAGCCCGGCCTCGGCCAGCTCGCGGAAGAGCGCGATGACGTCGGCCCGCGCCATGGGGTCGAGACCGTTCAACGGCTCGTCGAGGATGAGCACCCGGGGCTCGTGGGCCATGGCCTGGGCGAGCTTGATCCGCTGGCGCATCCCCTTGCTGTAGCCGGCGACCTTGCGCGGGGCGGCCTCGGTCAAACCGACCCGGGCGATCGCCTTCGCCGCCAGCTCCTCGGCCTCGGCGTGGGTCCGACCGTGGACCCGCAGGTAGGAGTAGACGAACTGCCAGCCCGAGAGACCGCGGGGGAAGGCATCGTACTGGGTCGAGTAGCCGAGGAGCCGGAAAAGCTCCTCCGGCCGGTCCGGCGGGATACCGAGGACCCGGATCTCCCCCTCGGTGGGGTTCAAGAGCCCCACCATCAGGTTCATCAAGGTGGTCTTCCCCGAGCCGTTGGGGCCGACGAGGCTGGTGATCCCCGGCGGGATCGTGAGATGGACCCGGTTGACTCCCAGGACCTCGCCGTAGAACTTCGAGACGCCGTCGAAGGTGATGTGACGCTCGGGAGCCGCGGCGGAGGGGGCGGGAGCGGCCGGCGCGGGCGATCCGGAGACGGCGGTGGCGACCGAGGTGCTCATCGCACCACCTCGTAGGCGCGCACCTTGCGCCGCAGCATGGAGAGGAAGAGAACGCAGGCGGCGCCCAGGGCGAGCCAGGCGGCCCAGGGGGGGATGACGTCGGGCTCGCGGCCGGTGAAGAGGTTCTGGCGCACGATGTCGTTCAACTCCCCGATGCTCACCAGGCTCCCCCAGCGGGTGTCGAGGATGTGGTTGATGACGAGCGCGAAGCCGCTGAGGACGAAAAAGACGGCGAGGAGGGCGACCCTCGCGACCGGCTTCCACTTCACCCAGGCCGAGATGGCGAGGGTCAAAAGCGAGAGGACGAGGATCCACTCCCAGGAGGCGGCGAGGATCGCCCAGGCGATCCCGAGATGGCTGCCGGTCCAGCCGTCCTCGAGCGATGCCTGGAAGAGGAAGAGCAGGAGGCACGGCACCCAGGTCAGGGCGGAGAGGAGAGCGAGGAGCACCGAGAGCTTCCCCAGCACGTACTCGGCGGGGGAGAAGGGGCGCGAGAAGTAGAGCGGCAGGGCGTTGTTCCGCACGTCCGGCGCGATGAGGCCGGGGCCGATGACGAGGGCGAGGAAGAAGCCGATCGAGCTCTCGATCTGGAGGATCTTCTCGAAAAAGACGTTGTCGATCGGGATCACCCGGTCGAGCGGGAGCTTGAGGGCCGAGAGGGCCGAGAAGTTGTGGTGCAGATAGACGATCACCGCCGCCCCCAGCGCCACGAGCCCTCCTAAGACGAGGAGGAGGAGCACCAGCCGGCTCGCGAAAACGTCTTTCAAGGCGTAGCGCAGAGGCACCAGGAAGCGCGACCGCTGCTGGGTCAGCTCCCCGGTGTAGCGCCGGTAGGTCTGTTCGTAGACCGCCATGCTTTAAGCCTCCATCGCTTTCAAGAAGATGTCTTCGAGCGAGTCGCGCTTGAAGTCGAGCCGGCGGATCTGCACCTGCCGCTCGGCGGCGAGCCGGTAGAGGTCGCGCACCTCGACCCCCTCGGGGAGGACGAGCTTCAGCCGCTGGCGGCCCGAGAAGGCGAGCTCGCAGCCCAGCCGCTCGACCGCCTCGGCGAACCAGGCGTCGTCTCCCGCCCCCGCGGCCTGGGTCTCGACTTCGAGGAAGCGGCGGTTGGCCCGCCGTTCCTGGGCGAGGTCGGCGTAGACCGCGACCTTGCCGTCCTTTAAAACCAGCACCTCCTCACAGCACTCCTCGACGTCGCGCAGGAGGTGCGAGGAGAGGACGACGTGGACCTCCCCGGTATCCCGGATGTCCCGGATGAGCTCCAGCATCCGCTCGCGGGCGGGGGGATCGAGGCCGTTCGTGGGCTCGTCTAAAAAGAGCACCCGCGGGCCGTGGGCGAGCGCCTGGGCGAGCTTGGCGAGCTGCTTCATGCCGAGCGAGTAGGTGCCGACCGGCCGGTAGCGGGCCTCCCCCAGGCCGACGTAGAAGAGCGATTCGTGGGCCCGCTCCAGGGCCTGCTTGGGCGGCAGGCCGGAGAGCTCGGCCATCATCCGCACGAAGCGGACCCCGCTCATACCGGCGACGAAAGAGTCGTTCTCCGGCATGTAGCCCATGAGCGACCGGATCTCCCGCGCCTGCGTTTTGATGTCCCAGCCGAAGATGCGCGCCGTCCCCGCGGACGGCGGGTGGAACCCGAGGAGGGTATGGAGGAGCGTCGTCTTGCCGGCGCCGTTGGGGCCCAGGAGGCCGATCGCCCGGCCCTTCAAAGTGGCGTCGAGCCCTTTCAGGATCGGCCGTCCGAAATCGACGGCCAGCCCCTGAAGCTCGATAACGGGCCCCGGGGGTGGGGTGGGCGTAGTGGATTCGTTGGGCGACATCGCTCTTCCTTTCGCTCGTCCTGCTCTCTTGAACCACTACGCGAAAAACCTGGCCAGGTTCCAACGGTCCGGTCGCAAAAGCGAAGAGGGGGGTGCCCGGCCGGTTCAGCTGGGCACCCCCCTCCGGTCCTGCCGAGCGCTAGTGGGTCTCCCCCGCCGCCGCCGCCCCCTGGTGCGAACCTACGATCCCCACCAGGCCGCGCAGGCTCGCCAGGGTACCGAGGTTGAGCCCCAGGGGACCGTTCTCGCTGTTGCTAGCGAACAGGATGCGGTCTTCCTGGGCATAGGCGTAGGTGAGGCTCGGACCGGCGCCGGCCAGCATGCGGGCGATCGACGGCCGGCCGCCCGGCTGCTGGGTGGCGGGGTTGGTGCCCTGCTGGGCCTTGTCGAGCGCCCCGGCCAGGGGAGCGATCGCCGGACCGAGGTTCTGGTAGACCAGGGCCGAGAAGTTGACCTGCTGGTCGGACGGCAGGAGCGAACGGAACTTGGCGGCGCTCGCCAGGGTGAAGCCCGAGGCGCGCTGGGCCACGGCGCTGTCCAGGAGGGCCCGGCTGGGCGCCACCAGGAGGTAGCCGTCGACGAACAGGTAGTCGACCTCGAACGCCGGGGCGGTCGAGAGGAGGGTGTAGTAGGTCTCCCCGCCGGAGGTCTCATGGGTGAGAGTGATCCCCGACTTGCCCTCGGCCTTGAGCTGACTGTCGAGCCGCGCCGCGAGCTGCTCCAAGGAGCTTTCGAGGGACCGCGGATCGTAGACCTCCATCACCAGCTTCCAGGAGGGCTTGGGGAGAAGCGGTCCGTCGATCGCCAGGGCGACCTCGCCGCCCAGGGGGGTCGCGAGATCGCGCAGGTTGATGCCGTGCTCGGCCTCAAGCTTGTCGAGATCGGCCGCGAGCTCGGGGACGGCGGTCAGCAGGTCGTCCAGGAGGTTCACGGGGTTCTTGACGACGAAGACCGCGGCAAAGCTGGCGTCGGGGGAGATGAAGTCCAGGGCCCGCATGGGCGCCGGAGCGGCGAGCCAGGAGGGGATGCCGCGCCGCGGCCGGTCGAAGTTCACCGCCGCGACGGTCGCGGTACGGCCGCTCCCCTCGCGCCGGTTGACGACGATGTCCTGGAAGTCGAGGATGCCGAGGGCCTCGGCATGGCTGCCGGGGCTCTGCGGGTGAGCGGCGAAGAGCTGCTTGAAGTCACCGGCGAAGAGCCAGCCGGCACCCTCCTGATAGCTCTCGGCCACCCGGTTGTGGAAGCCCGCCTGCCGGAAGGGGTTGGCCTCCGGATGTTCGAGGATCGAGCCCATCCGGGAGAGGAGGGCGGCGTTCGGGGTGGCGACGAAGACATCGTCCTTCACCCAGAGGAGGAGCGTGTGGCTGTCGCCGGAAGCTTGACCACACCGTTCGGGCTGTCGACGATCTGGAGCACGGTCTTGCCGGCCTTGGCGTTGTCCTCCGCGGCCTCCTGTTCGAGCGCCGCCCGGAAGGCGGCCGGGTTGGTCACCTCGGCGAGCACCACCGGCCCGTCGGCGGTCACCGCCACCGACACCTCTTCGCCCAGGTTGCGGCCGAGGTCGCCGATCTTCGCGATCAGGTCGTGGAACTTCTGGCTGTCCTGGCCGGAGCCCAGGGCCTGCCCCCACCACTGCTGGAGAGTGGCATCGCTCGCCAGCCGCTCTTCGAGCTTGGCCTGCGTCTCGGCGAGGTTCTGGGTCAGGTTCGGAAGACCGATGTAGACCAGGGTCTCCTGGGGAGCGAGGTCGAGGAGCCGGGTCGAGGTGCGGAGACCCGGCCGTGCCACGGCCTGGTCCAGGTCCTTGCCGAGCTGGGTAAGCTTGGTCAGGAGGGCGTCGTAGGTGGCCGCGTCCTTGCTCCAGGCGATTTCCTGGCGCACCGGAACGGCGGTCATGCTGGCGTGGGTCGCCACCTGGTCGCCCGGGTGGAGGATGCTGTCGCGGCTCGCCTGCTTGACCCGCACCTCGCCCTCGACGACCGAGACCCGCGAGCCCTTGGTGCCGTGGTTGACGGCGAAGATGGTGCCGGTCACCGAGACCAGGCAGTCGGAGGTCGAGACATAGAGATGGGTGCCGTGCTGCTTGGCGGCCTGGACGAGGATCCGCCCCTGGCCGAGCTGGATGGTGGTGCCGCTCCGCCGTGCCGCGTAGGAGAGGCCGGAGCGCTCGTTCATCTCGACGAGCGAGCCGTCCCCCAGGCGGACGAAGGCGTGCGAGCCCTTGGCGGTCCGCACCTCGACCCCGGCGCCGAAGCGCTCGCCGGCGGCCACGGGGCGGATGTCGGCCCCCGAGACCTCGTAGAGGCTGCCCTCGATCGACTCGACCCGGGCCTGCGGCGCGCCGCTCCAGGGCATCTGCTGGAAGAGGTAGACCATGCCGAGGCCGAGCCCGAAGACGAGGACGGCGGCGAGGCTGGTGAGAAGGCCGCGGCGGAGGCCGGGCGACATGCGGTTGGCGAGGCGCGCCGGGGCGACCGTGGACGTGGTCTCCCCGCTCCGCGCATCGCGGAGAGCGCGGCGGCAGGCGATGCAGCTCCGGGTGTGGTCCTCGACCAGGAGGGCGCGGGCCGGCGGCAGGGTGCCGGCGAGGTACGCCGGGATGAGGCTCTGGAAGTCCTCGCAGCTCTTCACGGCGCCGGTGAACGAATGGGGAGCGGCGGGGGCCGTTTCGAGGCGGTGGGCCGCTCCGTCACGGGAGAGCCGTTGCCAGACGCGGGCGGCGGCCGCGTCGACGACGGCGGGATCGGGGGTATCGGCAAGGACGTTCTCGACCGCCTGGTCGAGATCGTCGGAAGTGCTTCGAAAACAGGCTCATGACAGTCCTCCTTCCCGTGGCAGGAGCTCTTTCTGGAGCCGGTGCCGGGCGCGGTGCAGAATCACGGCGATCGAGGTCTGGGAGGCGCCCATCTGGCGGGCGATCTCCAGGTTCCCGACCCCCTCGAAGTAGCGTAGGGAGAAGATCTCGGCAGTGCGAGGAGAGAGGCGGCCGAGGGCGGCCCGCAGACGGCCGCGCAGCTCGCGGCCCTCCGAGTGCTGCTCGGGGTTGGTCGACACCTCGTCGACCAGCTCCGGCTCGGCCTCCTCCAGGGTCATCGACGGGCGGCGCTTCCTCTGCCGCAGCAGATCGAGAGCGGCGTTGACGGCGGCGCGGTGGAGGTAGCTCCCGGCCCCCTGCGAAAGGTCCAAATCCTCCTCGCGCCGAAGGATGCGGGTGAACACGGTCTGCAAAACGTCCTCCGCGTCCATCGGGTCCCCGGTGATGCGGTACGCGGCCCGGTACACGGCACCGTAGTGTTCCTTAAAGAGCGCTTCCAGCGTCCCCGGCACCCCAGGGGCGCCCGGCGACCGGTGAAGCGTCTGTTCGGCGGCTGCTTGCACGGCCTCCTCCTTCCTTTCGTCTCCACCCATGGAACGTAGATTTGGGGAGAATGTTACGGGGAGGTGGCGGAGGGGCTAGGGCAGGGCGAGGAGAGCTTGACGGCGAGGTCGATGGGCAAGGGGCTCGGGTGCTCCTCGTGGTGTTGTACCCAAGAGAATACCACCCACCTTGTTTCAGTAGGGGGAAAGTGGTACTTTCCCTCCATGAGCCTTGGGTTGACTTTTCTCACGCTCGACCGAAAGGGTCGTACCACGCTTCCCGAGGAGGTCCGGGAGGCGCTCGGGGTCGGGGCCGGCGACTTCATCCTCCTTGAGCGTACGGAGAAAGGGACGTTCGAGCTCGTACCGGCGACCTTGGTACCGAACGACCAGCTCTGGTTCCATCATCCGGAAATGCAAGCTCGGCTCACCCGAGCCGAGGAAGACTTCGACCGGGGGCGCTCGACACGCACCGAGACGCCCGAACAGGCGCAAGCCCTCCTCGATGGATTGAAAAAAGAGTCGGCTGTCCGCCGCTAGATGGCTCGCAAGCAGTCCTTTCTCGCTGCGGATTGGTCAGAGACCTGGAAGGAGAGCTACGCGAAGCTCAGCGCGGACCGACAGCTCGCCTGCGACCAGGCAGCCATCGCGCTCATCAAGCAGATCGCCTCCTCCAGCCTGCGGATCAAACCCATCCAGCCCGAGAAGCACTATCTGGAGGCTCGGATCAACAGCGGCGATCGGATCGTCTTCCGCATCGAACAGGGAACGATCTTCTTCGTCGATGTCGCCCATCACGATGACATCTCCCGTTACGGGAAGCGCTTGAAGCGGTAGCGGCGGCGCGGAAGAGGGAACCCAGAATACCTAGGGTACACGTATGCAGAAGAAACTCACCATCACGGTCGACGAGCAGGTCGAGACTCTCGTCCGGCCCCACGTCGTCGAGCAGGACCTGTGGGCGCCGCCTACCGAGAGATGGCAGCTGACGAAGCCCGCGAAGCGGAAGCTCACGAGTGGGCCGAGGCCACGCTCGTAGACGTGGCGAATGAAGCGCGGTGACTTCCGCCCTGGCGAGACTACCGGCATGCCGGCAGTCACCGCCACCCTGGTCTGACTCCCGGCCACGGCGCTCCAAGCCGGAGATACCAAGATCCAAAGCAGAGATACGGGTCTCCAATCCAGAGATATGGGACTCTCAGGCTAGAGATACGGGTCTCTAAGTCAGAGATACGGGACTCCAGGCCAGAGGTACGGGGCTCTAGGTCAGAGATATGGGATCTCTAAGCTAGAGATAGGGGTCTCCAAGTTTGGAATGCGGGTCTTCAAACTTGAGATGAGGGGCTCCGGGCTTGAGATGGGGGTCTCCAACCTTGAGATGCGGGGCTCCCCGGTGAAGCGTCTGTTCGGCGGCTACTTGAGCGGTCTCCTCAGAGGCTGTGAAAAAATCTGGCCCTCGTTCCCAGCCCCGGAGGGGCGGCGGCATGTAGCCAGGGACGCAAGTCCCTGGTCAGGTAGTTTTCCAAAATTGAAGCCCCGGAGGGGCGACGGCAGTTCCAGGTCGCTGATTGCCGTCGCCCCTCCGGGGCTTTGGATTCAATGGGTTTGACGAAACCAGGGGCTTACGCCCCTGGCTACATGCCGCCGCCCCTCCGGGGCGAGTTTCCCATCGCATTCTTAGAGCCCCCGGCGCAAATAGCTCCGGCAAGCCTATTTTCTTCACAAGCTCTCAGGCGAAGGCGACGTGTCCGTACTTGCCTAAATTCCGGCACTGCACCGAAACTCGGCCCGAAGGCGAGTTTATCGACCTGTGAGCGGACTTTATCGGTCCGCGAGGACCTCCCCTCGACGCTCGAGCAGCCGTTGAGGAGATCCGGAAACCTCGCGACGAGGGCGGAGAGCGCCAGATCGGCGCGGCAGGGCTCCGCATCGAGGTGGCGGTCGTCGCCAGCGGGCGGGCAGTCGTCGCGAGCCTGGTCGGCGAGACCGCCACCCAGGTCGGCAGTCCTCGCCACCCTGCCCGCGAGCACTGCCACCCAGGCCGGCAGTCGTCGCCACCTTTCCCGCGAGCACTGCCAGGCAGGTCGGCAGTCATCGCCACTCTGCCCGCGGACACTGCCAGGTAGGGTGGCGGTCGTCGCCACCCTACCTGTGAGTACCTCCAGGCAGGTCGGCGGTCACCGCCACTGTGCCCGCGAACACCGCAGGGCAGGGTGGCGGTCGTCGCCGGGAGCTTCCGGAAGAGCAGGGGACGGCGAGCTCAGACCCGGAAGGGGGGTCGGGGAGAGGAGCGCTATAGGGATAGACGCATTTCGTTGACAGCCCTCTGCCCTGCCGGTACGCTTAGTTTAAGAACAATTTCAGGTCGACGCCCGGAGGCAAAATGAGGAAACGAGAGATCCAGGCAGACTTCGTGTCGGATGAAGGTGACTTCTACAAGATCGAGAGGAAGTCCACCAAAGGCGTCAGCGCCGTCGCCGGGAGCATTCTGGGCTGGTTCCTGATCCCGGGCGCCGGTACGGTGATCGGCGGCCTCCTCGGGGTCATCGCCGGCCAGGATGGGAAGGTCGACATCGTCCCCAAGAAGGACGTCATGGAGATCATCGAAGACTCCTCGGGCCACATCCGCGTGGTCATCGACCTGGATCGGGCCGAGGGCGAAAGCAGGACCTGAGCGGTTATTTTTGTCGACTCCGCGCGCGGCGCCGGGGGTTCAGCCCTGCTCGTCGACCCCCTCCAGGAAGGTGTCCAGGAGGCGGTTGAACGGCTCGGGGCTGTCCATCATCAGCCAGTGGCCGGTGCCGGAGAGGACTCGGGTGGGGAGATCCGGGATCAGGTTGTGGAGGCTGAAGGGGAGGCGGTTCATGTCGCTGATGACCGCGAGCCGGGGGCCGGGGTAGCGGGCGAGGGGGGCGAGCGGGGAGTAGTGGGTCCCCGCTTCCAGGGCGGAGGCCAGGGCCGTCTCGTCGGTCAGCCGGAGGTCTTCGAGTACCCAGGAGGCCACGGCGGGGTCGCCGCCGGCGAGGATCTGGCGGAAGTAGGACTCCATCTCGCGGAGCGGCTCGGCCTCTACCGCCTGGAGGAAGGGGGCGAGCTGCGCGGCCGGGATGCGGGTCTGGTCGCCGTTGGGATCGACCAGGAGGAGCCCGGCGACCCGCTCGGGGTGACGGCTGGCATATTCGATCGCGACCGAAGCCCCCAGGCTGTGCCCGGCGAGGACGAAGTGCCGGAGGTCGAGCTCGTCGGCGGCCGCGGCGATGTCGGCCGCCAGCCCCGCGATCGAGTAGTCGGAGCCCTCCGCCGGATCGGAGTCGCCGTGGCCGCGGAGGTCTAGAGCCGCCGCCCGGCGGTGCCGGCGGAGATGATCGAGCTGGAGCGCCCACTGGCCGCCGTTGCCCCCCAGGCTGTGGACGAAGAGGACCGGCACCCCCCCGGCGGCGTCGCCGGCGGCGGAGGTGGCATCTCCCCCGTCGCGCACGAAGAGGTTGCCGGCCGGGCCGGCGATCCAGACCGCCACGTCGGAGTCCGGCGCGGGCTCCCGGCGGCGCTCCTCCGCAGTCTCCGGCGGAGCCTCATCCCCCTCCTCCGCGGCGGCCAGGAGATCGATCGTCCGCTGGCGGCTGAGCATCACCACCGCGGCGGCACCGACCGCCCCGGCGGCGATGATCCCCAGGAGGGGCAGGAGCCCCGAGCGGCGGCGCCGCCGGCTGACCCGGCGGACCGGCCCTTTCCTCCACCTCTGGCCTCGGCTCTTCATGATGGAATCCTACTACCCTTGGGGCTTCGCCGGAGCGAGGAGCCGGAAGGAGCGGCCGCGGAGCTTCTGGACGGCGTAGACGACGAGGAGGAGGGCGGTGCCGAGGAGGACGATCGCCGGGCCGGAGGGGAGATCCTCATAGAAAGAGATGGCGAGGCCGGAGAGGGTCATGACGATGCCGGTCGCGACCGACGAGAGGAGGACCGAGCGCAGGTCCTTGAAGAGCATGAGGCTGACGACCGGCGGGATGGTCAAAAGGGCGATCACCAGGAGGATGCCCACCACCTGGATGAGGACGACGACGGTGAGCGCCACGAGAACGAGGAGGAGGGTGAGGAGGAGGCGCACCGGCGCCCCCTGGACCCGGGCGAAGACCTCGTCGAAGGCGACCGCCACGAAGCCCTTGCCGAAGAGGAGGAGGACGGCGAGGACGACGACGGTGAGGGCTAAAGTGATCCAGATGTCGGTCCGCGGCACGAGGAGGATGTTGCCGAAGAGGTAGGTCATGAGGTTGGGGGCGTAGCCCGGCGTCCGGTAGACGAAGGCGATCCCCACCGCCACCCCCGCCGCCCAGAGGACCCCGATGATCGAGTCGTGCGACTTGACCTTCTCGGTGTCCATGAGCCCGAGGACGACGGCGCAGGCGAGGGAGACGACGATCGCCCCCCAGAGTGGATTGATGCCGAGGTAGAAACAGATCCCGAGGCCGCCGAAGGCGGCATGGGAGAGCCCGCCGGCCAGAAACGACACCCGCTTGACGACGACGAAGGTGCCGACCACCCCGCAGAGGATGGCGGCCAGCACCCCGGCCAGGATGGCGTTGCGGATGAAGTCGTAGGAGAGGGCGGCAGCGAGCGAGGGCATTATCTCGACCGGACCTCCGCCCGGAGAGTGGAGGTGGCCGACCTTCTGGTCCGGTTTCTCGATGAGGACCGCTGAAGCGTGACGACTGGGGCGGCAGGCTCGTAGATTCTACAATAGGGAAGCGGGGTCTTGGCTGCGCGAAGCGCCCGAAGAAGCCGGCCCGCAGGATCCAACTGAGCCCGTACCCGCGGCCACGAGAGAGAAAGGAGCCGTCGATGCGTCGATATCGGATCGGGCTGTGGATGGGGATTCTTCTGGGGCTCGCGTCCGCCTTGCCGGCGCTCGAGCTGGTGAGATCCGGGGCTGCGTTCCCGATCAATCTGGACACCTCCCTGGAGTTGGGGCTGCTGCCCAAGGTGGCCTCCGACGGGCGGGGCAACTTCGTCGTCGCCTGGCGGCAGGATCACGACAGCTTCGAGAGCGACGCCGTGGCCGCGGTGCTCGGCAACGACGGGAAGCGCCACAACCTCACGGTGAGCACGAGCTCCTTCAACGCCTCGCAGAGGGTGGGGACGGCGATGAACCGGCATGGCGAGTTTGCCGTGCTGTACAACACGCAGGCGGCGGGAAGGCTCTCCTACAAGGTGGCGGTCTTCGGCCTCAAGGGAACCCTGCTCAGCGGTCCGACCGAAGTCGCCCAGATGGGGGACGGGAATATCCCGTCGATCGGGATCGATGCCGCGGGCGATTTCGTCGTCACCTGGGTGCAGGATACCGGGGTGTCCTTCGCGCGCTTCAACCGCGCCGGGAAGCCGCTGGGATCGGGGCTGGCCAAAAGTCCGGAGCCCGAGGTCTCCGAATCGATCGTCGTCGTCCAGCCCGACGGCAGCTTCCTGCTCGCCTGGCACACGGTGGCCCGGACGGGGGAAAAGAAGCTCGGGGTGATCGCCCAGCGCTACGATCGCTCCGGCAAGCCGGCGGGCCGGCCGATCGTCGTCCATCGAGAGGGATTCGCCCTGAGCCCCATCGTGGGAGCGGCTACGGCCGACGGGGGGTTCGTCCTCGCCTGGAACGGCTGTTCCAGCGATATCGATCACTGTCAGGTGGAGGCCCGCCGCTACGACGATCGGGGCCGGCCGGTGACGGCGGAGCTCGCGGTGAGCAGGAGCGCGGTCGACTTCACCCCCGAGCCCGCGATCGCCGCCGACTCGCGGGGCAATTTCGCCGTCGCCTGGAAGACGCAGCAGGAGCCGAGCACGATCTCGGTTCTCCTCTACGACGCCCAGAACGTCCGGGCGAAGCGGGTCGCCTCGCCCCCCAGCGGTGAGATCTTCGCCTTCCCCGGAATCGCGGCGGACTCCGGTGGTTTCCTCGTCACCTTCGAGAGCTTCAACTGCAACTCTTCCGCCTGTCACAACGAGGCGCCGACCGGCATCTACGGCTGGCGGCTCAACGACTGAAGAGGGCCTGGACCCGCGGGCCAGCCCCGGGACCGCCGCCCCTTCGGGGCTCAGAACTTTGAATTGGACTCCTTCCTGGGGCTGACGCCCCAGGCTACAGACCGCCGCCCCTTCGGGGCTCAAAACCGGCAACGCTCCCTTTCCCGAGGACGGTATCGCCATCACGGATGCTCCCGGAGCACCCGGTGCGGCACGCCGTGGGCGAGGAGCTCGACCGGCGAGCCGTAGGCCTCCTCGAGGATCTCCGGGGTGAGCTCGGCGGCGCCGTGGTAGTGGAGGGTGCGGTTGACGCAGGCGACGTGCCGGATCACCCCGGCGATCGAGGTCACGTCGTGGGTGACGACGACGATGGGGATGCGCTCGTTCTGCTCGGCTAAAACGCTCTTGAGCACCTCCCGGGACTCGGCGTCGATCGAGGCCGTGGGCTCGTCCAAAAAGAGGATGTCGGGGTCGGAGACCAGGGCCCGGGCGATCAGCACCCGCTGGAGCTGGCCGCCGGAGAGCTCGCTGATGTGCGCCCGGGCGAGGGGGGTGAGCTGCAGGCGCTCCAAGGCGCGGGCGACCGCCTCCCGGTCCTCCCTCGTGTAGGGGCGGATCAGGCCGCGCCGGCCGAGCCGGCCCATGAGCACCGCCTCGGCCACCCGGAGGGGGAAGCTGCGGTCGAAAGTCGAGAACTGCGGCACATAGCCGAACTTCCCCCGCCGGGGGGGCAGGTGGTCGACGATCTGCCCCGACCAGGGGGTCAAGAGGCCGAGGACGAGCTTCAAGAGGGTCGTCTTGCCGCCGCCGTTGGGACCGAGGATCGCCAGGTAGTCGCGCGGATAGACGTTCAAGCTCACCCGGTCGAGGATCACCTCGCCGCCGTAGCCGAAAGTCAGGTCGCGGATTTCGAGGATCGGGGTCTCTTCAGCCATTTCAGCCACTTCAGCGATATCAGCGATATTAGCCATGGGCGAGCTCTCCGCGGAAGGCGCGGGCGGCCTTGCGCAGGCCGGCCAGCCAGTCGCGGTCCATGGGATCGACCTCGATCACCCGGCCGCCGATCTCCCCGGCGATCACCTCGGCGCTCTTCCTGGCGAAACCGCGCTGGACGAAGATCGCCCGCACCCCCTCCCGGCGAGCCTCGTCGACGAGGGCGATGAGCTGCCGGGCCGAGGGCTCCCGGCCGCCGGCCTCGACGGCGATCTGCCGGAGGCCGTACTGGCGAGCGAAGTAGCCCCAGGCGGGGTGGTAGACCATGAAGCTCCGCCCGGAGATCCTGGCGTTGGGGCGGGGGGCGAGCTCGGCCTGGATCTCCCGGTCGAGGGTGTCGATGTCGGCGAGGAGCCGGCCGAGGTTCGCCCGGTAGAGGGCGGCATGGGGGGGATCGAGCTCTTCGAGCGCCCTTTCGATGTTCCGGGCCGCCACGACGACCGTCGCCGGGGCCACCCAGACGTGGGGGTCCCCCGCCGCGTGGGGCTCGCCCTTCTCCTCCCCCTCCTCCCCACCGCCGCCGAAGAAGCCGCGCGGTGCGGGCCCCCCCTCGGCCTCCCCGGTCAGGATGAGGTCCATCCCCTGCGACATGTCGACCACCCGGATCGCCTTATGGGCGGCGAGGAAGGGGGCGATGCTCTGCGGCTCGAAGAGGAAGGCCGGATGCCCCACCTCGACGTAGAGCCGGGCCCGGGAGAGGGCGATCATCTGGCGCGGGGTGGGCGAGTAGGTCGCCTCCGACGCTCCGGGGGGGATCATCACCTCGACCCGCACCCGGGACCCCCCGATCCGCTCGACCAGGTAGGCCTGGGGCGGCACGCTGACCGCGACCGGAATTGCATCCCGCTCCCCTCCACCCGAGCCCGCCGGGTGCGGCGCGGCGCAGGCGACGGCGAGGAGACCGGCCAGAGCGGTGCTGGAGAGAAAGGATGGGGCCGGCACGGCGGTAAGGGTAGCATCGGGAGAGGGGTGCAGGAGGTGAGGGGTTCTGCAACTCAGACTTCCGTTTCCCGTATACGATTGGAATCACCGTCCGCTCCCGGCCCGGCTTGCCTGCCGGAGGGTGGCTTTTTGTCTTGTGCGCCTCGTCTCTCGCCTTCTGCCGACTGGAGAAACCCGAATGCGTCGAAGCCTCGCCCGGCTGTCCGCCCTGCCCCTTCTCGTCCTGCCTCTTCTCGCCCTGCTCCTCGGCGCTACCGCCGTCCACGCCGCCAGACCCGGCCGCGCGGCGCGGGCGGAGGCGAAGAGCGGCGCCACCCTGGACCCCGACCTCCTCTCCGGGATGCGGGCACGCTCGATCGGCCCGGCCGGGATGAGCGGCCGGGTCACCTCGATCGCCTCTGCCGCCACCCACACCGACATCGTCTACGTGGGGGCCGCCTCGGGCGGCGTCTGGAAGTCGGTCAACGCGGGGCTCACCTGGGAGCCGGTCTTCGACGACCAGCCGGTCGCCTCGATCGGGGCGATCGCCGTGGCGCGCAACAACCCGGACATCGTCTGGGTGGGGACCGGCGAGGCCAATACGCGCAACAGCGTCTCGGTGGGGAACGGAGTCTACCGCTCGCTCGACGGGGGGAAGACCTGGAGCCACCTGGGGCTCGACGCCACCGAGCACATCTCTAGAATCGTCCTCCACCCGACCAACCCGGACGTCGCCTGGGTCGCCGCCCTGGGCAAGCTCTGGGGGGAGAACCCGGAGCGCGGCATCTTCAAGACCGAGGACGGCGGCAGGACCTGGCAGAAGGTGCTCTACGCCGACGAGAAGACCGGCGCCGCCGATCTCGTGATCGATCCGACCAATCCCCAGAAGCTCTTCGCCGCCCTCTGGCAGGCCCGGCGCTGGCCCTGGGTGTTCAAATCGGGCGGTGCCGCCTCCGGCCTCTACGTCAGCCTCGACGGCGGGCGGAGCTGGAAGCGGCGGACCGAGGACGACGGCCTGCCCAAGGGCGACCTCGGGCGGATCAAGATCGCCGTCTCGCCGTCCACCCCCGAGGTGGTCTACGCCATGGCCGAGGCGGAGACCAGCGCCTTTTTGCGCTCGGACGACGGCGGCCGGACCTTCCAGTCGGTCAACACCTCGGGGACCATCGACCCCCGGCCGTTCTACTTCGCCGAGCTGGCGGTCGACCCCGAGTGGCCGAACCGCATCTACAGCTTCGACTTCTCCCCCGGGTCTCGGTCGACGCCGGCAAGAGCTGGACCCCGCTGCCCTTCGGCAACGCCATCCACGGCGACTACCACGCCATCTGGATCGATCCCAGGGACCCCCGCCACCTGATGTTCGGCGAGGACGGCGGGGTCGCCATCAGCCGCGACCGCGGCCAGACCGCCGACTTCGTGGCCGACCTCCCCCTCGCCCAGTTCTACCACGTGGCGGTCGACATGGACCTCCCCTACCACGTCTACGGCGGGCTCCAGGACAACGGCTCCTGGCGCGGCCCGAGCTCGGCCTGGGAGCTCGGCGGTATCCGCAACTACAACTGGCAGGCGGTGGGGGGCGGCGACGGCTTCGAGACCCTCCCCGATCCCGACGACTCGCTCTTGGGCTACGCCGAGTCGCAGAGCGGCTTTCTCAACCGCTTCAACCTCCACACCGGCGAGCTCAAGGACATCCGCCCGCCGGCGCCCGACGGGGTGCGGCTGCGCTTCAACTGGAACACCGGCCTCGCCCAGGACCCCTTCGACAAGGGGACGATCTACTACGGCAGCCAGTTCCTCCACAAGTCGACCGACCGCGGCGACAGCTGGACGATCGTGAGCCCCGATCTGACCACCAACAACCCGGCCTGGCAGAAGCGCTCGGAGAGCGGCGGCCTCACCCCCGACGACTCCGGGGCCGAGGGCTTCACGACGATCATCGCCATCGCCCCCTCGCCCGTCGAGCGCGGGGTGATCTGGGTGGGGACCGACGACGGCCGAGTGCAGCTCACCCGGGATGGCGGCAAGAGCTGGACGAGCGTCGAGGGCAACATCCCTGGGACCGGGGCGGGGGTATGCCGAAAAACACCTGGGTGCCGAGCCTCCGAGCCTCGCGGCGCAATGCCGGCACGGTCTACGCGGTGTTCGACAACCACCGGCGCTCGGACTGGACCCCCTACGTCTACCGGACCGACGACTTCGGCAAGACCTGGAAGAGCCTGGCGACCCCGGAGCTCCGCGGCTACTGCCTCGCCATTGAGGAGGACCTGGTCGACCCCAACCTCCTCTTCCTCGGCACCGAGTTCGGGCTCTGGATCTCCCAGGACGGCGGCGGGCACTGGCTGCGCTTCAAGCACGGGGTGCCCACGGTGTCGGTCATGGCCCTCGCCATCCACCCCCGCGAGCACGACCTGGTGATCGCCACCCACGGCCGCGGCCTCTATGTGATCGACGACATCCGCCCCTTCCGCCATCTGACCGCGGCGGCGCTCGGCGAGCCGATCCACTGGTACGACTCGGGAGACACCGTCGAGCATTGGGCCGCCATCCCGCCGGGCGGCTTCGGCCCCGGCTCCGGCGAGTACGACGGCGAGAACCGCCCCAACGGCGCTCTCCTCACCTTCTCGGTCAACGCCCCCGGCCTCCCCCTCCCCGATCCCGAGAAGGAGCGCGAGAGAAAGGAGCGCGACCGCATCCAGGCCCGCCAGGCCGCCGAGCGCAAGGCGGCCTCCCCCGAGGCCCAGGAGGCCAAGGGCCCGGCCGAGACCCCCGGTCCGAAGGGAAAGACCGGGGCCGCTCCGGAGAAGACCGCTCCGGAGACGGCCGCCAGGTCGGAGGAGAAGGACAAAGAGAAGGAGAAGGAGAAGTCCGAGCCCAAGGCGGAGATCCGCATCGCCGACGCCTCGGGCAAGGTGATCCGCACCTTCAAGGCGCCGATCAAGCTGGGGATCAACCGGGTCGTCTGGGGCTATGAGCGGGATTCCTGGAAGCTGCCCCCCCCGGTTCCCGGCGAGCACCGAGACGACAGCCCCGGCGGTCCCCCGGTCTCCCCCGGCACCTACGCCGTCACCGTGTCCTACGGCGGCCACGAGGCGAAGGGGACGGTCCGGGTGCTCCCCGACCCGCGCTCCAAGAATACCGAGGGGGACTGGCAGCGGCGCTGGGACACGGTCGTCCGGGCCGGCGAGATGCAGGAGGTGGCGATCACCGCTCTCGAACGCCTCACCCGGACCCGGGCCGACGTCGACGCCGTGACCGCCAAGGCGCGGCAGGCGGCGGCGGAAGCCGAGCAGAAGGCGAAGGGGACGACGGGGACAACGGGGACGCCGGGGACGACGGGCAAGCCGGCCGATCCGCCGATCGTCATGGCCGCCGACAAGCTGAAGAAGGGGCTCGACGGGTTGGAGAAGCGGCTCTGGGTCTCCCCCGAGACCAAGGGGCTGATCGACGACCAGTCGGTGCTCGGCAAGATCGGCTACGTCGAGGGTGCGCTCGGCTCGTCGATGGCGCCCCCGACCGCCTCCCAGCTCGACTACCTGCGCCAGGCCGGCGCGGCGCTCGACGCCTTCCTCGCCGACTTCAACCGCTTCTACGCCGAGGACGTGCCGGCGTTCCGTAAGCAGGCGGCAGGGGAGAAGATCGAGCTCCTGCCCGATCTGCCGCCGCTCCAGACGAAGGGAGCGGCGCGGCCCTAGAGAACATGGAAGAGCAAAAGAAAACCCCCGTCCGGGCCCGGCACGGCCCGCGGCGGGGGTAGCTCAAGCGGACTTGAGCTGGCGAATCGGGTCAGGTAGGAGGAGCCAGCGCGAAACCACAGGCTTGACCGTCTTCATCTAGCTTGTACGGCAGGCGAGCGCTACCGGATGGCCGCGGACTCCTTTCTGCCGATCCGCGGTCGAGATTGTTTTTGTACCTGTCCCGATTCGCAACCACGGGCACACTGTCAACGGTAGACGCCCGCTCGCCGTATCAGGGCATCCAGATCGCGAGGTTTCAGCCCTCGACGACTGGCAGTACCGAGGAGGCCCCAGCCGGAGCTCGGGGGAACGCTTCCATCGGCCGCTTCGACCGCGAGTGTGGGGTCCTGTGACCACCCCCAATGCTTCGAACTCGCGGAGACCACGGCACATGGCAACGAACGATCCACCCAACGATCCCGCTACCGACTCGACCCCCACGCCGGAACTTCCGGCATCGCTAGCGGGCCTCTCCCGGCGCAAGTTCCTCGGCGCCAGCGGCCTCGCCGCCGCCACGGTAGCGGCCGGCACGGCGGGGCTCGTCGGCCTCGAACCGCTGGTCAAGGGCGGCAGCACCGCAGCCGCCGACTTCACCCCCTTCCCGGACACCTCCGGCCCGGGCACCGGGCGCCGCGAGCAGTCCTACGAGGTCCGGGTCGACGCCGCCGAGTACAACCGCGAGCTGCCCGTCCCCACCCATCCGACCAACGGCGACGAGGATCGCTATCCGACGAAGATCGGCAACTACACCAAGGCCCTGCCTCACAACAGCTTCGGCGAGGTCGACCTCACCGCCTACGGGACCCTCCTCCACGCTCTCGACACCGGCCGGCCGGCGGACTTCAACGCCATCCAGCTCGGTCTCGGCCGCCACCTCGTCAACCCCCAGTCCGGCCTCGCCTTCGATCTCGAGGGCACCGACAGCCACCAGCTCTTCGTGCCGCCGAACCAGGCCACCGACCCTCCGGTCGCCCTGCCGCCGGCGCCAGCCCTGGCGAGCGCCGAAGAGGCGGGCGAGGCGGTCGAGCTCTACTGGATGGCGCTCTTAAGGGACGTCAACTTCAACGACTACGCGACCAACGGGCTCGCCGCCCAGGCGATCGCCAATTTGAACACCCTCGCGAAGTTCAAGGGCCCCAAGCAGGGTGGCCAGGTGACCGCCCAGACCCTCTTTCGCGACGATCTCCCCGGGGCGACGACGGGCCCCTACGCCTCCCAGTTCTTCCTCCTGCCGACCCCGTTCGGCTCGCAGTACGTCGACAACCGGATCCGCACCTACGTCCCGGGGGTCAACTACTTGACCAACTTTACGGACTGGCTCACCGTCCAGAACGGCGGCTCGACCGGCCTCTCGAACACCTTCGACACCCGGCGCTACCTGAGCAACGGCCGCGACATCGCGGCCTTCGTGCACGTCGACGTCCTCTTCCAGGCCTACTTCAACGCCTGCCTCATCCTCCTCACCCCCCCCGATTCGAGCGACCCCAACTACGGCGGCATCGGCGCCCCCTTCAACCCGGGGAACCCCTACATCGGCAACCCCACCCAGGACGGCTTCGCGACCTTCGGCCCCCCCGCCATCAAGACCCTGATGTGCGAGGTGGCGAACCGGGCGCTCAAGGCCACCTGGTACCAGAAGTGGTTCGTCCATCGCCGGCTGCGGCCGGAGGAGTACGGCGGCCTGGTCCACTTGCAGCTCACCCAGAACCGCTATCCCAATGTCCTCCATCCGGACATCCTCAACTCGCCGGCGGTCGCCAAGGTGTTCAACAAGTACGGCACCTATCTCCACCCGCAGGCTTTCCCCGAGGGGTCGCCGACCCACCCCTCCTACACCGCCGGCCATGCGACGGTCGCCGGCGCCTGCGTCACGATCTTGAAGGCGGTCTACGACGAGCACTTCGTCATCCCCAACCCGGTGGTGGCGAGCGCGGACGGCCTCTCGGTCCAGCCCTACACGGGCTCCACCCCGCTCACCGTAGGCGGCGAGCTCAACAAGCTGGCCTCGAACGTCGCCACCGGCCGCCATCATTCCGGCGTCCACTGGCGCTCCGACGCCTACTGGTCGCTCCGCCTCGGCCAGCAGGTGGCGATCAGCATTCTCCGCGACCAGCGCGGCACCTACAACGAGAACTTCCACGGCTACACCTTCACCGGCTTCGACAACGAGACGATCACCATCTAGGAGATCCGTCCGAGGACCTGCGACTGGCTGCGCGGAGCGCCCGAAGGAGCAGGCCGCAGACCCAAGGGAGCCACTACCGCAGGACGGCCGCCCGAAACCCGGGCGGCCTTTTTTTGTCCGGCTTGGATCAGAGCGTCGTGTCGGCGAGATCGTAGGGGCAGCGCTCGAAGCTCCCCGAGACGGTCCCCTTGCCGGACTCGCCCGTGTAGGCGCTGCTGAACGATCCGGAGACGAGGGAACCGGAGGGCGCAGCGGTCACTCTGGATCGAGACCTTGGCCTGGCCTTTAGAGGTGCGGTAGGCCTCGCCCGTGTAGGTGGAGCGCACCCGGGCCTCCCCCTCGTATTCGCCGGCACCCCGGAAGTTCTCGATCCGGAGGACGACCTCCGGGGTGGTTCTCCAGGTGATCTGGAACGCCTTGTCGGCATTGAGGGTGCAGAAGGTGGGGGGCTCGGTGTCCACCTGGTAGTCCCCCTTGACGATGACACGGGAGGACGCGCTCTTGCCTCTCGCTTGAGCATGGATGGGCTGGCCGTCCTGACCGATCGACTTCGTCTCCTGGTGTGAGGACCGCCGATTGCAGGCACGCCCAAAGAGCACACCTAGCATGGCCGTACTCAAGAATAGGATGCTCAAAAGTAGGATGCGGCGCGACGAAGAGTCGGATGCCATGCTTACTCCTTCAGGATTGCAGGGACGAGAACGAGTTCATCTATATGGATATGATGATGCCATCGGGCTGGTGGTTTGCCAAGGTGCTGTGGCATCCTCTTTTACTTGCCCCCAAGCTCGCTACTCGCGGAGGACTCCATGCGCCCGAACCGATTCCGCCTACTCCTCGCCCTGTGCTTCCTGCTCGCCCTCTTGCCGCTCGCCGGCGCCTGCACCCGGCAGCCGGCGGAATCGAACGCGCCGGCCTCGCCCGCCACGGCAGCGCCCGCGGCCGGCCAACCGGCTCTGCCGCCCGGCAGCGCGCCGACAGCTTCCGCGGCTTCCGCGGCTTCCGGAGCCCCCGGATCTCCGGCCGCCGCCCCGCCGGTCTCGCTCGCCGGGGTCCGCTCGACCGCCATCGCCAGGGGCCACATCGTGCTCACCGGCGACTACCAGGCGGACTCCGACGCGGAAGTGACCTGCGCCCCGGCGGACACCGCTCTCCAGCTGACCTTCGTCGCACCCGGCAAGCCACGGGTGCTCATCCTCCTCGACGACCTCGCCGTCAAGGCGACCTCGGGCACCTACAAGGGCCCGGTCACGGTTCTGGTCAGAGACGTGGGGGAGTCGGCCTTCCGGCAGTCCGGCGGCAAGGCGAGCGCCGAGGTGACTGTCGACGACGTGGCGACCGGGAAGGCGGTATCCGGCGCTTTCGCTACGACCTACACGGGAGAGGCAGGGAAGGGTACGGTCAAGGCCCGTTTCGAGCGCTGCGTGTGGAAGCCGGAGCCGGCGGACCACCCCTGAGATCCGGCGGCCGAGGTACGGGCTCCGCTCGATTCCGAGGACGGGCGACTGGCTGCGCGAAGCGCCCGAAGGAGCCCGCCCGCAGGAGCGAGCGGAGCCTGGGTTGTCCCGCTTCTGCTTCTCAGATACACTTCCAGAATTAGACGAATCCGAGCGGGAGGGTCTGCGGGCGCGGAGTTGTGAGGAACCCCACGCCCACAGGGCAGCCCCTTCTGCGGCCGAGCGTGGTTTTGCAAACCGAGCGAAGCTCAACCTTCAGGGAGAAAGGGCTTTCCATGAGTGACAAGGACCTAAATACTTCGTCCCCTTCCACCACTTCTACGGAGCGGCCGGCGAAGTCGGATGTATCCGGCGTCAGCCGTCGCCGGTTCCTCGGCAGCATCGGCGGCGCCGCTGCGGTGGCCGCGATCGGCGCCGCCGGCGGTATCGCCATCGGCACCAAGGTCGGCCAGGCCGGGGTGGAAGACGATCTGGCGCCGATCGGCGACGCCAGCAGCGCCACCGCCGCGACCTTGCGCCGCGACGCCTGCTTCAAGTTCCGCGTCGACGCGGCGACCTTCAACCGGGACCAGCCGCTCCCCGATCACGTGACCAACGGCGACGAGGCGCTCTACCCGAGCCGCATCGGGAGCTACTCCAAGGGTCTGCCCCACAACCGCTATGGCGAGGTCGACTCCTATGCCTGGTCGACCTTCATGGCCGCCCTGACCTCCGGCTCCCCGGCGGCCTTCGAGAACATCGTGCTCGGCGGCGGCCGGCCCCTGGTCAACCCCCAGTCGGGCCTCGCCTTCGACATGGAGGGTACGGACAGCCACGCTCTCGCGACCCTCGCGCCGCCCCCGACCATCAGCAGCTCCGAGGCGGCGGCCGAGATGGTCGAGCACTACTGGATGGCTCTCCTGCGCGACACCAACTTCGACGACTACGAGAACAGCCCCCTGGCGGCCGCCGCGGTCGACGACCTGAACAAGCTCGCGGCGGCAGACTTCAAGGGCCCGCGGGAGAACGGCAAGGTGACGGCGCAGACCCTCTTCCGCGACAACTTCCCGGGGCAGGCGGTGGGCCCCTACATCTCCCAGTTCATGCTCCTGCCGACGCCCTTCGGTGCCCAGTTCGTCGACAACCACAACCGCACCTTCCTTCCCGGCACCGACCACATGACCAGCTACAACGAGTGGCTGACCGTGCAGAACGGCGGTGTCCTCGGCAGCAATATCTATGACACGACGCGCCGCTACCTCCGGACCGGCCGCGACGTCTCCGCCTGGGTGCAGAACGACGTGCTGTTCCAGGCCTACTTCAACGCCGCCCTGATCCTCATCACCCCGCCGAACGCGTCCGACGGCCAGACCGGCGGATTCGGCGCGCCGCTCAATCCGGGCAACCCCTACGCCAACTCCCGCACCCAGGCCGGCTTCGGCACCTACGGGGCGCCGGGCATCCTCGGCCTGATGTGCGAGATGGCGTCGCGGGCGCTCAAGGCCACGTGGTACCAGAAGTGGTTCGTCCATCGCCGCCTGCGGCCGGAGGCCTTCGGCGGCCTCGTGCACGTGCAGCGGACGAAGAACCGCTGGCCGGGCGTCCTCCATGCGAACATCCTGAACGCGCCGGTTCTCGACCGGGTGTACAGCAAGTACGGCAGCTACCTGCAGCCCCAGGCCTTCCCCGAGGGGTCGCCCACCCATGGGTCCTTCACCGCCGGCCATGCCACGGTGGCGGGCGCCTCGGTGACGATCTTGAAAGCCCTGTTCGACGAGAACGCCGTCATCAAGAACCCCGTCAAGGTCACCCCGGACGGTCTCGCGATCGTCCCCTACAGCGGTCCCGAGCTGACCATCGGCGGCGAGCTCAACAAGCTGGCCTCGAACATCGCCACCGGACGGAACCTGGCGGGCGTGCACTGGCGCTCGGACTCGTACCAGTCCATGCTGCTCGGCGAGAAGCTCGCGATCAGCATCATGCGCGACCAGCGGGCCGGCTTCAACGAGAGCCGCGAGGGCTTCTACAAGGGCCAGACCTTCACCAAGTTCGACGGCACGAAGGCCACCGTCTAAGACCTCCACCACCACCTCCATCCTCTTCGCGGCTGCCCGGATCCCTCCCGGGCAGCCGCTTCTTTTTGGCCTGGAGTACGATGACAGGCAGCCATGAGAGCCATGAGCACCCTCAAATTGCGCCTCCGGGTCCTCCAGGGTGAAGAGATCGCGCTCGGTCCCGGCAAGGTGGCCCTCCTCGAAGGCATCGAGCAGACCGGGACCCTGGCCGAGGCCGCCCGGCTCCTCGACATGTCCTACACCCGCGCCTGGAACCTCCTTCGCACCATGAACGCCTGCTTCAAGGAGCCGCTCGTCGAGTCGGAGCGGGGCGGCACCGGGCGCGGCCACGCGACGCTCACCGAAACCGGCCGCGCGGTTCTCGCCCTCTACCGCGAGATGGAGCGGGAGGGCCGCCGCGCCGCCGAGCCCGCCTGGCAGGAGCTCTGCCGGCATCTCGCCGACTGACCTCCGATATCCTTGACGAAACATATCGGCCGTTGCTAGTCTCCCCGCGCTCCCGCAAATGGGGGCGCCATTCCCCTGTTTTCAGAGGGTTTTCAGAGGAGACCCCATGCGGTTCCCGCTCCCTAGCCTGGCGCTCGCGGCGTGCGTCCTGGTGCTCGCGGCCCCTGCCGTCTTCGCTCAACCTCCGGCAGGCACTGCCGGTGCCACCACGGGTGACGCCAATATCGCCAATATCGCCAATGTCTCCAACGGCGCCAATGTCGCCGACGGCGCCAAGCCGACCCTGATCCTCGGCGGTCTGATCCAGGGCCAGTTCGAGGATGGGGACCGGGGGGACGCGCGCTTCCCCGCCACCGGCACCGACCGCTTCCTCCTCCGCCGCGCCCGCCTGAACGCCACCGGCACCTTCCCCGAGGGCTTCGACTACCGCCTGGAATTCGACCTCGCGGGCTCCCTCTCGGCCACCACCGGCCTCCGCGCCCAGCTGACGGACGGCTACGTCAATTGGAACCGCTACGCCTTCGCCAATATCCGCGCCGGCCAGTTCAAAACCCCGTTCGGCTTCGAGCAGCTCTACGCCGACCCGCGGCTGATCACCGCCGAGCGCAGCCTGGTGAACGACCGGCTGACCTTGAACCGCCAGCTCGGGGTGCAGGTCTGGGGCAACCTCCTCGACAAGCGGCTCACCTACGCGGTGGGGACCTTCAACGGCAACGGGGTCAACAACAACAGCAACGACAACAGCAAGTTCCTCTACGCGGGCCGGGTCACGGTCGTCCCCTGGAAGAGCCCGGAGGGTGGAAGCTGGAGCCTCGGCGGCAACGCCTTCACCTCGGAGGACACCGCGCTCTCGCTCCCCGATCTGAACCTCGATTCGACCCCCACCACCGCGGACAAGGACAGCCTCTTCACCGGCAAGCGCCACGGCTATGGGGTCGACAGCCAGATCGAGACCGGCCCCTTCTCGCTCTGGGTCGAGTACCTGAAGGTCCGCTTCGAGCCCACGGACGCCCGGCCGGCCGCCCAGTTCGACTCCGACGGCGGCTACGTCCAGGCCGCTCTGTTTCTCATCCCCCAGCGCTTCCAGGTCGTCTTGAAGTACGAGACCTTCGACCCGCGGCGCGGTTTCTCCGGCGACGACGTGAGCACGGTGACCGCCGGGCTCAACTACTACATTCGGGGGAACGACCTGAAGCTCCTGCTCGACTATCTGCGGACCGACCTGGGCAACAACTCCACGGCTTCGAAGCAGAACAAGATCCTGCTCCGCTTCCAGGCGATGTTTTAGAAGGAGATCCCGATGCGCACTCTGCTCCTCCCCGCTCTCGCGCTCCTCCTGCTCGCTCCGGCCGCTCCGGCCGCGCCTCCGGTATCGGCGGCATCGGCGCGGCCGGAGATCCTCGTCTTCGCCGCGGCCTCGCTGTCCGATGTCCTGACCGAGATCGGCCGCGGCTACGAGGCCTCCGGGGGCAGCAAGGTGTCCTTCAACTTCGCCGGCTCGAACGATCTCGCCCGGCAGATCGAGGCCGGCGCCCCGGCCGCCGTCTTCCTCTCCGCCAACCGCGCCCAGGCCGAGCGCCTGGAGAAGGCGGGGAAGGTGAAGCCGGGGGCGTCGTTCCCCCTCCTCGGCAACATCCTCGTGGTCATCGCCCCGCGCGAGAGCGCAACCCCTCCCGTCACCGGCGCCCGCGACCTCCTCCGCTTCGAACGGCTCTCGCTCGCCGACCCCGCGGCGGTACCGGCTGGGGTGTACGCCAAAACCTGGCTGGAGAAGGAGGGTCTCTGGCCGCAGTTCGCCCCCAAGGTCGTTCCCGCCCTCGACGTCCGCGCCGCCCTGGCCGCGGTGGCGGCGGGGAACCTCCCGGCCGGGATCGTCTACGCGACCGATGCCGCCAGCTCCGACAAGGTGAAGGTGATCTACCGGGTCCCGGCCGACGCCACTCCCGACCTCCGCTACTATGCGGCGCCCGTCGCCCCCGGCTCGCCGGCCGCGGCGGCCTTCCTCGCCTTCTTGAAAGGCCCCCGGGCGCGGCAGGTCTTCGTCCGCGCCGGCTTCACTCCGATCTGATAAAAAGTGCCGGACGGAAGGTGTGGGCACCCACCCGTGCAGAGCACGGGAGAGGAGTTGGTACCTAAACCCCCGTCCGGCAAGAGCCCGGCCGAGGCCATCGGCCGGGCTCCGACTTCAAGCCATTTCCCGCGTCCGGCACCTCCCGGGCTCAAAAGACATAGCGAATCCGGCCCGCCAGGGTCCGCGGCGGGATGACGTGGGTGCCGCCGAAGACCGACTGGAAGTTGTAGAGCCCCGGCTCGTCGGTCGCGTTCAACAGGTCGAGCTGGACCTCGAAGGGCAACCCGTACGGTTGGAGCCGGGCGCCGAGCGACAGGCTCCAGACCGTCCGCGGCTTCACCCGCTGGGGGCTGGCGTCGAAGCGGATGTAGGGGGCCGCGTAGGCGGTGTCCGGACTGCCGAGGACGTCCGAGAGGGTTCCGGCGTCGGTCACCAAGCCGGAGTCGTAGCGCTCCGTCACCCCCACCCAGAAGCCGCTCTTCGGAAGGTCCCAGAAGAGGCCGAGCTGCTCCTGGAGGTCCTGGTCGTGATCGATCAGGAAGGGTCCCGCGGTCAGAGTGTCGAGCGCCCCGGCATCGAGGAAGAGGCCGCCGACGAACGGCGGATCGTAGACCGCCCTCACGTGCCCCAGGGAGAGATAGCCGCGAAGGCCCTGGTAGGGACCGGCGTCGAGCCGCAGGTTCCAGCCGGAGAGGTCACCCCCCTTGAAATTCAGGGGGAAGACGATGCCGGTGTTCTGGAACTGGTCCTGGTCGGCGGCGTTGGTGACCTTGCGCTTCCAGTAGGAGAGGTCGAGCCTTAGCCCCGAGCCCACCCCTTGCTGGAGGCCCACGGTGTAGGCGTCATGGCGCTCCGAGCGGTTGAACAGCTGCCCACCCCCGAGCTCCCGCGACGCCTGGACCTCGGGCGGCGCCAGGGCCGCCGCCGCAGCGGAGGACGAAAAGAGGATGTTCTCGTACTCCGGGGTGATGAACATCCGGTCGTAGGAGGCCCGGAGGACGGTCTTGGTGGAAGGGATGAAGTAGGCGAGACCGAGGCGCGGCTGGATCTGGCTCTCGGTCGTGAACAGCCGGTTGTGGTCGTAGCGCAGGCCGGCGTTGATCGTCAGGTTGCCGAGATGGGAGGTGTCCTGGGCGTAGAGAGCGCCGTAGGTGCCGGTGCGCGAGGCCTGGAACTCGAACGGCGCGCCGCCCCGGGTTAAGTCGTAGGGCAGGAGGTTGGGGTTGAAGCCGTCCACCGCGGGGTCGTTCAGTCCCGGATCGGTGATCCCGAAGCGGAAGGACTCGGCGATGGGGAAGCGCTTCCACTGCACCCCGACCTTCAGCTCCTGGTCGCCGAAGGCGTGGGAGGCGTTTACGTTCACCCCCTGATTGGCGAGCGAGCGGTTCTGCTCGGCGGTGACCGGGGTGTCGCCCGCCGAGGGGAGGAGCTGCAGGCGATTGTCGCGCCCATAGACCTGGCCCTCGACGACGGACTGGCCGGCGGTGACGTGCTGCCAGTCGAGGTTCAGGTTCCAGTCCTTGGAGACCACCTGCTGGCGCTGGCCGGCGGCCTCCTGGGAGGGCAGGTTGGTGACGTCGCGGTCGGTCCGGCCACCGGAGGCGGTGAAGCGGAGCGAGTCCGCGGCCTGCGGCGCCAGGTCGTAGCGCAGGAAGCCGCGCCGGGTGGTGCCCTGGTTGTGGAAATTGTCGAAGGACACCGGGTCGAGGAAACGATCGGAGCGCGAGCCGTCGAGATCGACGAAGAGACCCGAGCGCGAGCCCCCCCAGCCGGCCGCGACCCCGCCCTCCAGAGTCGAGAAGCGCGAGCCGCCAGCGGTGACGTCGCCGTGCAGACCGGGGTGGCCGAGGGCGGAGCGGGTGGTCAGGTTGATCACCCCGAACGCCTTTTCCCCGTACTCGGCCGGGGTGCCGCCGGTGAGGATCTCGATCCCCTCGGCGACCTCAGGGTTGAGCGAGTTCGAGAACGAGATACCGACCTGGTCGCCGATCGGCTGGCCGTCGATCACCAGAAGCTGCTGCGAGTGCCCGCCCTGGAAGTGGTAGCGCCCGTTCTCGTCCTGGCTGAAACCGGGAGCGGAGAGGACGATCGACTCGAAGGCGCGCGAGGCGACCGCGGCGGGGAAGCGGCGGACGAGCGACTTGTCGATGTCGGTGTGAGTCGAAGAGTTGTCCCGCTCGAGCGCCACCGCCTCCTTCTCTGCGGTGACGGTGGTGGTCTCGCTGAAGCCGGCCGCGAGCTCCAGGTTGCGCTCGACCGGGAGATTGCCGCGGACGTCCAGGTCGATGCGCAGCTCCCGGAAGCCATCGAGGTTCGCCAGCAGGTGATAGGGGTTGTCGGGGACGTTGGCGAAACGGAAGCTGCCGTCGGCGGCCGAGGTGGTCGACTGCGAGTAGCCGAGGAGAGCGTTGGAGAGGGTGAGGGTCACCCCCGGGAGCGGCAGGTGGTCGGGACCGGCTACCTTGCCGCGGACCTGGCCGGCCCAGGCGGTTGCGGTTAGAAAGCAGACGAGGCAGGACGAGAGGGCGAGGGATATGCATCGCGGGCATTGCGGGATCGCCCGGATAGAGCCGTTCTGTGCGGCCATCTGTTTCTCCGTAAAAAGTCAGACGTCCGAGCTCCGCGACGAAACGCGGAGCTCCCTGTTTGCGGGCCCGTGAACAGCCCAGGCCCGGGACCGCCGACCCTTTTAGAGGGCGGCGAGGCTCAAAACCGACAGGGGGACGTCAGACGACGGGCGGAGAACGACCGCCGACCCAGAGCGCGCCGGGGTCGGAGGGGAGGCTTTCCGGCTGGAGAGGGAGGCGAGCGCCGCCGCTCTCCATGGGCAGGACGGCGGCGAGCCGGAGGTGGAAGCCGCGCGAGGCGACGCTATGGAGGCAGGCGGCGCACGATGGGCGCTCGGCCTCGCTACCGGCTTCGACGTGATGCGGCAGGTTGGGATGGGACGCCGCGGGAGTGAAGCGGGACGACCCTCCCAGGTCTCCGTCATTCCCGCCGACGCCATGGCTGTGGATCTCGATCGTCCCGCTCAGCAGGGCGAAGAGCAGCACGAGAGCGGCGACCCTGGAGAAAGGCCGCGCCCGCCGCAGTGCCCGCAGGCTGAGGATCGAGCTCACTATTTTAGGATAGCAGATCCGCCGTCGTTCGGTGCTCGCCTGAGGAGGGCACGAGGCTTGGCTCAGATTGCGTCCCGGGGAGCACCCTTTCCTTCAGGGAGTTCCTGGCGTGGGACGTACCGCGCGGAGATCCGGAGATCTGGAGATCCGCGGGAGACCCCCCAAGGCCCGCCATCGAGAGTTCCTCAAGCGGTACCTGCCGGCCGCAATGCATGCGCCCGGTCTTCTCGTCTCACGGAGGACTTCCATGCGCAGGTCGTTTCTCGTTCTTCTGCTGTTGGTGTCGACGGCGTGGCTCCCCGCCCGCACGCTCCAGGCCAATCAACTCGTCGGTTGGCCCAACCTGACCGCCCAGCTCTCTCACGACCACGTCCTCCCCGGCAGCGCGCTCGAAAGGCTGATCGCGGCGAACCAGGACTTCAGCCTGCTCCGGCCGGAAGAGGCGAAGGACCAGCTCCGCATCCCCCTCTGGCTCCGCGTCATCTGGCGCAAGGCCCATCCCGAGGGGAACTACTCCCCCAAGGACCCGACCGGCGGCTATCCGCTGGTCTTGAACGAGGTCCACGAGTGGATGCTGTCGCACCAGAACCTGGAGTCCGGTACTCCTGGGCCCGCTGCGGTCCAGACCCGGGCGGCCAGCGAGAGCGGCGAAGAGCGGATCTCGGGGGCCCAGAGCAGCCCGCGCAGCGAGTCCGACATCCGGGTCAACTTCTTCGACCCGACGAAGATCATCTCCGCCTCGAACAACATCAGCGGCAGCGGCGGCCAGTCGATGTTCTTCTCGACCAACAGCGGCGCCACCTGGGGACAGACGAGCCTGGCGGTGCAGACCGGCCTCGGCGACTCCTTCCACTCGGACCCGACCGTCGAGTGGACGTCGGACGGCACCGCCTGGTCGACGACGATCGGCATCAACTCCGCCGGCACCGTCCTTAAGATGCGCTCCTACAAGTCGACCAACAACGGCGCCACCTGGACCTTCGACAACACCTTCTCGGGCACCCAGACGGCGACCGATAAGCAGATGATCTGGGTCGACCACAGCACGACCTCGACCTTCAAGGACAACCTCTACGCCATCTGGCACAACAACAACCCGGTCTACATGAACCGGCGGACCGGGCCCGGCGGCGCCTGGCAGTCGCCGATCCAGGTGAGCGGCGCGGAGACGACCGGCACCGGCATCGGCGCCGACGTCAAGACCAACAGCGCGGGCGATGTCTTCGGCGTCTGGCCCGACACCGGCAGCCTGGGAATCTACGTCGTCAAGTCGACCAACGGCGGCGTTTCCTACGGAACGCCGACCCGCATCGCCACCACTTTCGGCTCCTTCAACCTCTCCACTCCCTCGATGGCGAGCCGGATTCCCCTGATCTACGTCTCGGCCGGCACCAACAAGAGCGGGACCAAGAACAACGTCTATGTCACCTGGATGGATCTGACCGGGGCTTCCGGCTGCACGACGACGGCGAACGCCCCCGGCACCAACACCGCCTCCACCTGCAAGACGCGCATCTGGTTCGCGCGCTCGACCGACGGCGGGACCACCTGGGGAACGCCGGTGATGATCAACAACCAGGCGTCCAAAAACGATCAGTTCGCCCAGTGGCTGGCCGTCGATCCCAACAGCGGCAAGCTGGCGATCATCTATTACGACACGGTGAACGATCCCGCCCGCTTGAAGACCAACGTCTTCTACCAGTCCTCGACCGACGACGGCACGACCTGGAGCGCGCCGTTCCAGGTGACGACGGCGCAGACCGACGAGACCTCCGCCGGGGCCGACTCCGGCAACCAGTACGGCGACTACAACGCCCTCTCGGGCATCGCCGGCACCTTCTTCCCCACCTGGACCGACCGCCGGGCCGGCGCCAGCGAGGAGATCTGGACCGCGGCGATCCTCGACAGCACCGGCGGCACCCCCGCCTTCACGCTCGCGGCCTCGCCGACCGCGGTCTCGGTCGCGCAGGGTTCTTCCGGCAGCTCGACGATCTCGACCACCGTCTCCGGCGGCTTCAACTCCGCGATCGCGCTCTCGGCCGCCGGCCAGCCCGCCGGCGTCACCGTCTCCTTCAGCCCCACCTCGATCGCCGCGCCCGGCTCCGGCAGCTCGACGATGACGATCAACGTCGCCTCTGGCACCACCGCGGGGACCTCGACGATCACCGTCACCGGCACCGGCGGCGGCATCACCCACACCGCCACGGTCACCCTGACCGTCACCGCCACCGGAACCCCCGCCTTCACGATCTCGGCCTCGCCCAGCGCGGTTTCGATCGCCAAGGGGGCCGCGGGCAGCTCGACGATCTCGACGACGATCTCCGGCGGCTTCAACTCCGCGATCGCGCTCTCGGCCTCCGGCCAGCCGTCCGGCGTGACGGTCTCTTTGAGCCCCACCTCGATCGCCGCGCCGGGCTCCGGCAGCTCGACGATGACGATCAACGTGGCCTCGACCGCCACCGCGGGGACCTCGACGATCACCGTCACCGGCACCGGCGGCGGCATCACCCACACCGCCACGGTCACCCTCACGGTCACCGGCGGCACGGTGACGCAGCTCCTCGGCAACCCCGGCTTCGAGAACGGCTCGAGCTCTCCGGCGCCCTGGACGGTCACCTCCGGCGTCATCGACAGCTCGACGGGAGAGGCGGCGCATTCCGGAACCTGGAAGGCGTGGATGAACGGTTACGGCACGACCCACACCGACAGCATCCTCCAGACGGTGACGATCCCGTCGACCGTCACCACCGCGACCCTCGCCTTCTGGCTCCACATCGACACCGCCGAGACCACCACGACGACCGCCTTCGACACCCTGAAGGTGCAGATCCGCAACACCTCGGGCACCGTGCTCTCGACTCTCGCCACCTACTCCAACTTGAACAAGAACACGGGCTACGCACAAAAGACCTTCGACGTGTCGTCCTTCAAGGGGCAGACCGTCCAGGTCTTCCTGGTCGGCACGGAGGACACTTCGCTCCAGACCTCCTTCGTCGTCGACGACTTCACCTTGAACGTCCAGTAGTACCAGTAGTAAAGGTTGCTTGCAGAAGGGAAGCCCCGGCACCCGCCGGGGCTTTTTTCTTGCCTGCCTGGCAGGCGGGTCGACTCCGCTAGAAAGCCGGGGTGGAGCGCTCGCGCGGACTTTTCGCACCTTTGAAGGTAGAAGCCGGCACCCATGAATGAGAAAAGAAGGAGAATTCCCGCATGCGAAAAGCCCTGCTCGCTCTCACTCTGCTCCTCGCTCTCGCCGCCCTGGTTCCCAACACCTTTGCCGCGGAGGCTCCGGCCGCAGGTCCCGCTCTCGCGGCATCTCACACGGCTCCCAACCTCGCCTCCCCGGCGGTCTCCCCATCGCAGCCCGATGCGGACTTTACCCTCTGGCTCACGGCGCAACCGGGCCAGGGCACGCAGAATCCTTTGATTCTTTGTAACCAATGCGTATGCAGCTCCAGGATTTGCTGCGACAAGGGGGACGGCATCCATTGTTACTGCGGCTCGATCAAATTCGGCTGCTGAGCTGACGGAAGGTCGAGGCGTGGCGCGGACGGTGAACGCGGGCCGCTTCCGGCCCGGTCACCGCGCCCGCCGGAGATAGAGCCGCGGGTAGCCCCACCACTCGATCTTCAACTCGACCCTCTCGCCGCGGCGGAGGGGAAAGAGCGCGGCGGGGAGCGCGATCGTGCCGTCGGGCTCGACCGCGGTCAGTGGACGGGAGAGGAACCGCGCGAGGAAGCTCCAGCGAACCGCTGGCGAGACGGCCGGCCCGCCCTCTGCGAGGGCTCCGTGGTAGGTCTCGAGCCAGGCCTCGGCCGCGTCGCCTTCGAGAGCGAGGAGGTCGCCGGGCGCGAGGCGGAAGGCGAGGAGAACCTCGGGGGAAGCGACAGCTTCCCCTCGCCGGTCCCCCAAGCGTCGAAGCGTACCGCCGGCTCGGGCTCGCTCCCCTCGTCTTCGTCGGCGGGAATCCCCAGGAGGACCCAATTGAGGTCCAGGCCGGGAGGGCGCTTCACGCCGGCTTTCCCGGGTCGACCGGGTCGAGCGCGCTGGCCGGGCGGTAGAGCGATGCGGTTTCGAGGTCGCCGATCGCCGGCCCCAGGCAGTCGGTCACCACGCAGTCGATGGTCGAGCGCAGCTCGGCCGCGATGTCCGGGGCGTCGTCGAGGTCCGCGGCGGAACGGGCGGTCTCTCGCGCTGCCGGCAGCGTGGTGGCGATCTTCTTCAACCGGTACCGCAGGCCCGCCAGCTGCCGGGCCACCTCCGCGGTCTCTTCCTGGGCCGCGACTTCCTCTTCCGTGGGCTTCTTCATTCTCTCTCCCTCCTGTCGAGCGGGAGAGTAGATCGTGGACGGCTCTGCGTAGCGTATGCGAGACAAAAGCGATACCATTCCGGCGCAGACACTACTTTTGCCGGAGCGCACGCCGTCGGGCGGAGCGCCCTCCAGGGACAAGGAGCGAGGAGAAGCGATGGTCGACGAGCGGCCGGCGCGAGGCCAGGCTTTGGCAATTCTGAGGGGTCTCCGCGCCTGGAGCCAGCAGGAGCTGGCCGAGGCCGCCGGTCTCACCCGGGCGACCATCGGCGGCTACGAGCAGGGCACCCATGCCCTCACCCCCCGCAAGCTCTGGGAGCTCGCGAGGGTGATGGGCCACTCGAAGGAGAAAGTCCGCGACGTGCTCCGGCTGTTCGGCTCCCCTGCCGTCGCGAGCGAGCGCTGGGTGGGGCCGGTGCGCTTCACCGCGGCCGAGGAACGCGCCCTCCGGGACTTCGGCGACCAGGAGAGCCGCCGGACGGGCTTCACCCTTCGTAAGCTGCTCCGCCAGGCGAGAGTCCAGGAAGCGACCCACCAGGACCGCAAGGTGGCGCGGGAACTGTGGGTCAATCTCCGCGCGGAACGCCGGCTGCGCAAGGCGATCCAGGAAAAGCCGGAGTACCAGACCTGGGCGATCTCGGAGCTTCTCTGCGAGGAGAGCATCCAGGCTGCCCCGAGCCGGCCCGACCGGGCGTTGGAACTGGCCGAGGCGGCCGTGCTGGCGGCTGAGCTGGCTCCGGGCGAGGAGAGGTGGCGACTGCGGGTTCTGGGCTACGCGCAGGCTCATCTTGGAAATGCTTGGAGAGTCATCGGAGAAATGCTACTGGCTGATGAAGCCTTTAGGCACTCCAAAGCCAAGTGGAGGGCTGGAGAAGCGGGGGACCAAGCGCGTCTGCTGAACGAGGGGCGAGTGTTCGGGCTAGAGGCCTCACTCCGCAGAGAACAAGATCGGCCGCAGGAGGCGCTCGTATTACTGGAGGAAGGGCTGGAAGTTAGCAATGCAAAGGAAAGGAGCTACCTGCTAATCAGTAAGGCGAAGGCACTTGCCGCAGCTCGGAACTATGAAGAAGCCCTCGCCGAGCTTCGGACCGCATCGCAATGCATTGAAAAGAATAAACCTCACCTCGCATCCAATCTTCGATTTGAACTAGCCGTCAGCCTTTGTAATCTGGGACGGTTTACAGAAGCGGCTCGGCTACTCCCGGAACTCCAAAGACTCTCCCTCCAGAAGGGTCAACAAATCTTTTGTCTGAGAATGAAATGGCTGGAGGGGAAGGTGAGCGCTGGAATTGGAAGCGCTGAGCAGGCAGTAGCGATCCTCTCGATGGTGAGGGAGGAGTTTACTACGCTTGGCATGCTGTACGACGCAGCCCTCGTATCGATGGAACTCGCTGAGGTATTGTTACAGCTTAAGAGAATTGCTCAAGTCAAGATGCTCGTGCGGCAGATGGCGCCAATCTTTGTGAGCCAGAAAATTCCCGAGAAGGCTCTTCAAGCGCTTCTCTTGTTTCGTAGAGCTGCCGAGACGGAAGCAGTCACCGTGCGGCTTGTTCGGAGTATCGGTGAATATCTGCGGCGGGCGTGGGGACGGCCAGAATTGGAATATTCGCCACTGAATTGAGACGGGCCGCAGCTCCAATCAGCCTGCGACCCGGCGAGGGACTGACCTGAGCTTAGTGGGAGCAGGTGGTTCCGTACGGATCAAGTCCGCAGCCATTGTCAGGCGTTGGCAGCGGAGGCTTGCCTACCTCTCTCAACAGTCGAGTCAATGTCTTCCAAAAATCCGGCAGAACACTTTGAGGGGCTTTCACAGAGGAGGCCGTGGGCCGTGGCGTCGTCGTACTGCGCCGCGCCTCCAGCGAAAAGACTGTAGAAGTCGAGAGGGCGGCGACCACGAGGATAGCGCTCAACAACCGGGGGGCGCGGGGCATTCGGGCTCCTTCGCAGAGGCTCGGCCAGGACGCCTTCATGGCGCGCCAGCGGCCTCCTGCCGGGTAGATGCCACAAGCCTACAATGGAATGTACGGTTTGGCCGGAATGATTCCGCCGGAGAGGGTCAAAGCGTAGCGGCACGGCAAGATCGAGTATGAGGAACGACGGGAGGCGCTGGCCATGGCCGAGGACGACGAGGACAAGGAAGAGCGAGAGGGTTCCCTCTCCTGGGGGCGGATGGTCGAGGTGATGAGGACGTTGCGGCAGTGGAAGCAGTCGGAGCTCGCCGAGGCGGCGGGGATCTCCAATACTTCCCTCTCCGACTACGAGAGGGAGAAGGTGGACCCGCCCGACGACGTCCGGGCCCGGATCGAGGAGGCGCTCGGAGTGGGCGACTGGCCGGGCGGCGCGCAGGGGGAGCTCGGCTGGCTGCTCACCGTGGCGGAGGGCGGGCGGGTGGCGCCCGAGGTGAGCCGATTCCTCAAGCACGCGGCGGCAGGAGTGACCGTGAGCACCGAGACCGCCCTCCGAGCCGGCCTGGAGAAGCTGCGCCGGGCGAGAGAGAAAGCCCTGGCCCAAGAGATCAAGCCGGGGGAGACGCGACCGCCCTCTACAGAGTAAGGGTCGATTCAGGGGGAAAGCGTGACAGGCCCCCGAAAGATTCTTTCTTCCTGCTCCCACAGCCCCGCCACCCCCAGGGGAGCTCCTCCCAGGACCGGGATGGCGAATTCGGCACTGAAATAGCGATCCCAGAGCTTCGCGAAATTATCCAGGTACTGGGATAGCCATCCCAGGCCTCGGCTTAGCATTCCCGGTGCTGAGCTGGCGATCCTAGGGCTTGGCGAAGCTATCCGGGTGCTGGGATAGCCATCCCAGGCGTTGGCGAAGCTATCCCGGGGCTGGGATAACGATCCCAGAGGTCGGTGAAGCTATCCGGGAGTTGGGATAACGATCCCGGCGCTGGCGAAGCTATCCGGGGGTTGGGTTTGGTGAACGACTCAAGCAAGGCTGCGGGATAGTCATAGACGCTGGCATCGCCCCGGTGGCCTACGGGGGCGAGCACCGGACTCCGTCAAAGTCGGGAGCTTCTAGGGGGAGGGATTCCGACTGAAGCCCCGAAGGGGCGCAGGCGTGTAGCCTGGGGCGCCAGCCCCAGGTTTGAGATCTCCTTTAGAATCAACGAGCCCCGAAGGGGCGACGGCGTTCGAGCCGCGGACTGCCGTCGCCCCTTCGGGGCTCTGACGGTCCTTTCCTCTCCCTACCTGGGGCTCTCGCCCCAGGCTACACGCCTGCGCCCCTTCGGGGCGGTTTTCCGGCGCAACTCGATCCCGACACAGCTTTCTGAGGATGACTTTGACGGGGACCTGTGCGCCCCCGCCCTCGCGCTGGCGGCGCCCGGTCCATTGGCTGTATCCTCGCGCTCCGTGGCACCCAAGGAGACCGATCTATCGCAGGGTAGCGTCGAGGCGCTGCCCTCCGGCACCACCGGGCAGCGCGCTCTGGGGGCGTGGCTGGGCACCGCCCCCGGCGCCGACCACCGCCCGGCCGCCCTGCGCTACGGTTTCGCCCTGGCGGCCGTGGCCCTCGCCGTCGCCCTCCGGCTACCCTTCCATGGGCTGCTACAGCACTCGGTCCCCTTCCTCTTCTTCTTTCCCGCCATCATGGCGAGCGCCGGGTTCGGCGGCCTGGGTCCCGGGCTCCTGGCGACCGCCAGCTCCGCGCTCCTCGCCGACTATCTCTACTTCGCGCCCCCGGAGGCGTTCAGCGTTACCCCCCTGGACCTCCTCCAGGTCGCCCTCTTCCTCGTTGTCGGATCGGTGATCAGCGGGCTCTCGGAAGGCCTTCACGCCGCCCGGCGGCGAGCCGAAGCCGACCGGGGAGAGCGAGAGCAGCTGGCGGACTCTCTGCGGGAGAGCGAGGAGCGCTTTAGGATCACCGCCGACAGCGCCCCCGTCCTCATCTGGATGGCGGCGGGCGACCGGTGCTGCGACTGGTTCAACCGCGCCTGGCTGGAGTTCACCGGCCGCTCGATGGAAGAGGAGATCGGCCACGGCTGGGCCGCGCGGGTCCACCCGGACGACCTCGACCGCGCGAACGGCGTCTATGCCACCTCGTTCGACGACCGCCAGAGCTTTCGCATGGAGTACCGCCTCCGGCGGGCCGACGGCGAGTACCGCTGGCTCCTCGACCACGGCGTGCCGCGCTATACCCCGGAGGGGACCTTCGCCGGCTACATCGGCTCCTGCGTCGACATCACCGAGCGCAAGGAGGCCGAGGAGGAGCACCGGCGGCTCCTCGCCCGGGCGGAGGCGGCGCGCCGGGAGGCCGAGGGGGCGAACCGGGCCAAGGACGAGTTCCTCGCCACCCTCTCGCACGAGCTGCGGACCCCCTTGAACGCCATCCTCGGCTGGGCGCAGATGCTCCGCCTCCGCCCGGACGAGCCGGAGATCGTCGACCGCGGCCTGACGACCATCGCGCGGAGCGTCCACTCCCAGACCCAGCTCATCGAGGACCTCCTGGACGTCTCGCGCATCACCTCGGGGAAGATGCGGCTCGACGTGCGGCCGGTCGAGCTGGTGCCGGTGGTCGAGGCGGCGCTCGAATCGATCCGCCCCGCCGCCGAGGCCAAGGGGATTCGCCTGCAACGGGTCTTCGACCCGCTGGGGCCGGTCGCCGGCGACCCCGACCGCCTCCAGCAGGTGGTCTGGAACCTGCTCGCCAACGCCGTCAAGTTCACCCCCAAGGGGGGGAAAATCCAGGTGCTCGTCTCCCGGGTCAACTCGCACGTCGAGATCGTCATCGCCGACACCGGGGTGGGGATCGAGCCGGAGTTCCTCCCCCATGTCTTCGAGCGCTTCCGCCAGGCCGACTCCTCGTCCCGCCGGCAGTACGGCGGCCTCGGCCTGGGGCTCGCCATCGTCCGCCACCTGGTCGAGCTGCACGGCGGCACGGTCGAGGCGACGAGCGCCGGGGCCGGGCAGGGGGCGGTCTTCACCGTCTGCCTGCCGCTCGCGGCGTTCCCGCCGGCGACCCTGGAAGCGCGGACCCACCCCACGGCCGAGCCCACCGCCCACGCCCCCGGCGACCTGGCGGGCGAGCCCGGCCTTGCCGTCCCCGATCTCGCCGGCATCCGGGTCCTCGTCGTCGAGGACGACCCCGACGCCCGCGAGCTGGTCTCCCGGGTGCTCGCCGGCTACTCGGCGGAGGTGGTCGCCGTCGGCTCGGCCGTCGAGGGGCTCGCCGAGCTGATCCGCCAGCCGCCCCACGTCCTCCTCTCCGACATCGAGATGCCGGGGGAGGACGGCTACTCGCTGATCGCCAAGGTCCGCGCCCTCGCTCCCGAAGCGGGCGGGGCAACCCCGGCCGCCGCGCTCACCGCCTTCGCCCGCGGCCAGGACCGCCGCCGCGCTCTCCAGGCCGGCTTCCAGCTCCATGTCGCCAAGCCGGTCGAGCCGGTCGAGCTGGCGACCGTCGTCGCCAACCTCGCCGGCCGGCACCCGCGGGCGGCGCCGGCGGCCTGACGCGGGGGCCTGATGCCGCGGGCAGGCACGGGGGCCTGATGTCGCGGGCAGGCACGGGGGCCTGCCCCTACAGGACCGCAGGGGCGATCCCCCGCGGTGGCCCTCGTTCGGGGTGCCGTTCTCCGGAACCCTCCTCCTCCGGATGCGTTGTACGCTATGGGTGGGTCTTCCCTGCCCATCCCCTGAAGTCTTTGGAGGAGACATGCAACGAATCCCGCGCCGTATCGTTCGTCCCTTCGCCCTGACCGCCCTCGCCGCTCTCACCCTGGCGACCCTGGCGACCGCCCCCGCCCATGCCGCCAGGCGCACCCCGGCGAAGCCCGCGAACGGCGAGACCGCCCAGATCGATCCCGACCTCCTCGCCGGCATGAAGGCGCGCTCGATCGGTCCCGCCGTCATGAGCGGCCGGGTGACCGCGATCGAGGGGGTCGAGTCGAACCCCGACATCCTCTATGTGGGCGCCGCCTCGGGCGGGGTCTGGAAGTCGACCAACGGCGGTCTCACCTGGAAACCGGTCTTCGACGACCAGCCGGTCGCCTCGATCGGCGCCATCTCGGTCTTCCAGGCCAACCCGGACGTCGTCTGGGTGGGGACCGGCGAGGCCAACATGCGCAACAGCGTCTCGGTGGGCAACGGCGTCTACCGCTCGCTCGACGGCGGCCGCACCTGGAAGCATCTGGGGCTGGACGGCACCGAGCACATCCGCCGGATCGCCCTCGATCCCAGGAATCCCGACGTCGCCTACGTCGCCGCCCAGGGCCGGCTCTGGGGCGAGAACCCGGAGCGCGGCATCTATAAGACGGTCGACGGCGGCAAGACCTGGCGGAAGGTCCTCTATGTCGACGAGAAGACCGGCGGCGGCGAGCTGGCGATGGACCCGGCGAACCCCAACAAGCTCTATGCCGCCACCTGGCAGCTCCGCCGCTATCCCTGGGCGCTCCAGTCCGGCGGGCCGGGCTCCGGCCTCTGGGTGACCTACGACGGCGGCGAGAGCTGGAAGCGCTACACCGCGGAGGACGGCCTCCCCAAGGGCGACCTCGGCCGGATCGGCCTCGCCGTCTCGCGCTCGAACCCCAACGTCGTCTACGCCGCGGTCGAGGCCGACAAGAGCGCCGTCATCCGCTCGGACGACGGCGGCCGGAGCTGGAAGAAGGCGACCGAGGACCCCGAGATCGTCGAGCGGCCGTTCTACTACGCCGAGATCCGGGTCGATCCCGCCTGGCCGAACCGGATCTACGACCTCACCTCGCGCCTGCGGGTCTCGAACGACTCGGGGAAGACCTACGAGGTCGCCGCCCGGCGCGACATCCACGGCGACTACCACGCCATGTGGATCGATCCGCACGACCCCAACCACCTCCTCGCCGGCAACGACGGCGGGGTGGGGATCAGCCACGACCGCGGCGAGACCTGGGACTTCGTGGCCGATCTGCCGATCGGCCAGTACTACCACGTGGCGGTCGACGACGAGCGCCCCTACCACGTCTACGGCGGGCTCCAGGACAACGGCTCCTGGCGCGGCCCGAACACCCTCTGGGAGCGCAGCGGTCCGCGCAACTCGGACTGGGTGATGGTCGCCGGGGGCGACGGCTTCGACACCCGCCCCGATCCCAAGGATTCCTCCCGCGGCTGGGCCATGTCGCAGTCGGGGAACCTCGTCCACTGGGATTTGAAAAGCGGCGAGCGGCGGGACGTCCGGCCGCCCGATCCGCCGAACGGCCCGGAGCTCCGCTTCAACTGGAACGCCGGCTTCGCGACCGACCCCTTGAGCCCCGACACCATCTACTACGGCAGCCAGTTCCTCCACCGCTCGACCGACCACGGCGACTCCTGGGAGACGATCAGCCCCGATCTGACGACCAACAATCCGGACTGGCAGCACCAGGACACCAGCGGCGGCCTGACCGTCGACGTCTCGGGGGCGGAGAACTACACGACGATCCTCTCCATCGCCCCGTCGCCGGTCGCCCGCGGGGTGATCTGGGTGGGGACCGACGACGGCCGGGTGCAGGTGACCCGGGACGGCGGCAAGAGCTGGACGAGCGTCGAGGCGAATATCGCCAGCAACCCCGGGGTGCCGAAGAACAGCTGGGTGCCCGAGATCAAGGCCTCGCCCCACGACGCCGGCACTGCCTACGTCGTCTTCGACAACCACCGGCGCTCCGACTGGACCCCCTACGTCTACCGGACCGACGACTACGGGAAGAGCTGGAAGAGCCTGGCGACCGCGAGCCTCCGCGGCTACGCCCTGACGATCCAGCCCGACCCGGTCGACCGCGACCTCCTCTTCCTGGGCACCGAGTTCGGCCTCTGGGTGTCGTTCGACGGCGGCGGCCGCTGGCTGCCCTTCCGCCACGGCCTGCCGACGACCTCGGTGATGGCGCTCGCCATCCAGCCGCGCGAGTCGGACCTGGTGATCGGCACCCACGGCCGGTCGCTCTACATCGTCGACGACATCGGTCCCCTCCGCCACGCTTCGGCGGCGACCCTCGCCGAGCCGCTCCATCTCTATCCGGTGTCGGACGCCCAGGAGCACTACAGCCCCTCGACCGGCTATCGCGGCGGCTCCGGCCAGTTCACCGGCGAGAACGAGCCCTACGGCGCCCTCCTCACCTACTCGCTCCACCTCCCCGGCCTGGCCCTGCCGGACGAGGTCAAGGAGCGCCGGGGGAGAGAGGACGCGGGGACGCCGGCCGCGCAGGCATCGCAGACAGCGCAGGCGGCGCAGGCGGCGTCGCCCGTCACCGTCACCACCGGCCCCCGGCGGGGGGAGGACCTGACGCCGGGCGGGACGACGGGAGCGAGCGGAGCGGCCGGAGCGGCCGGAGCGCCCCGGCCGCAGAACGCCCAGACCCCGGAATCCGCGGAGACCCCGGAGAGCGCCGAGGCGGCGGGCCCGGGGGAGGGACGGGGGGATCGGGAGCCCAAGGTCGACATCGTCATCGCCGACGCGGCGGGGAAAGAGGTCCGCCGCTTCAAGGGCCCGGCGAAGCTCGGGGTGAACCGCGCCGCCTGGGACTTCGGCAGCCAGATCTACAAGCAGCCGCGCGACCGCCGGCCCTCCCCCTTCCGCAACGAGGAGTCGGGGCCGCAGGTGGCGCCGGGGACCTACAACGTGACCGTCCGGTTCCAGGGTCACGAGGCGAAGGGGACGGTTGTGGTCCTCCCCGATCCCGGCGCTCAGAATCTCGCGGCGAGCCGCTCTAGCGAGCACCAGAACGCCCTCGACCGGGCGCGGAAGCTCCACGCCGAGACCGCCGAGGCGGTCGAGCGGGTCATCGGGGCCCGCCGGGACGTCGACGTCGTCCTCGCCAAGCTCCGGCAGGGCGGGACCGACAGCCAGGAGAGGGAGGCGGACCGGCCGCTCGTCCGGGCCGGCGAGAAGCTCAAGCGGGATTTGACCACCGCCGAGAAGAAGCTCTGGATTCCCCCCGGCACCAAAGGCCTGCTGCGCGACAAGGACCTCCTCTCGCGCCTCGAGCGGGTCGACGAGTCGCTGACCTCCAGCTGGGATTCCCCCACTCCGGCCCAGAAGGCCGGCCTGGAACACGCCGAGGCCCTCGCCGCCCAGGTTCTGGCAGAGGTCCAACAGCTCTTCGACGGAGAGGTGGCGCAGTTCCGCGGTCAGGTGGAGAAGGCCGGGATCGGGTTGTTCTCGGCAGGCAGGCCGGGCGCGACGGGAAAACCGGGAGGAGGGGAGTAGGCTCTCACCCCATCCGCAGGCAGATCTTCCCGAAATGCCGCCCCGCCGCCATATGTTCGCAGGCGGCGCGGGCGTCTTCCATCGGGAAGGTGCGGTCGATCACCGGCCGGAGGCGATGGGCCGCGAGGGCGCGGTTCATCGCCTCGAAGCTCTCCCGGTGGCCGACGAGGATGCCCTGGAGGCGGATGCGCTGCATGAAGACGAGGGCGAGGGGGAGGTCGACCTTCCCCCCGGCGAGGACGCCGATGAGGCTGATCCGGCCGCCCATCCGCACCGCCCGGAGCGACTGGACCAGGGTGCCCGCCCCGCCGACCTCGATCACATGGTCGACCCCCACCCCACCGGTCAGCTCCTTCGCCCGCTCGCCCCACTCCGGCACCTGGCGGTAGTGGATCCCCGCCTCCGCCCCGAGCTCCTTCGCCCGGGCGAGCTTCTCGTCGCTCGACGAGGTGACGATCACCCGCGCCCCGAGGAGCCGGGCGAGCTGGAGGGCGAAGATCGAGACCCCGCCGGTCCCCTGGACGAGGACGACGTCCCCCGCCGTCACCCCGCCCGCGGTCACCAGGGCGTTCCAGGCGGTGACCGCGGCGCAGGGGAGGGTGGCGGCCTCCTCGTCCGAGAGATGCTCGGGGACTCGGACGACCCCCTCCTCCGAGAGCACCAGGCGCTCCGCGAGGGTGCCATCGAGCGGGCCGCCGAGAGTCGAGCGCAGGCGCTCCCGGGTGGGCTCGCCGGCGATCCAGCGCTGGGCGAAGATCGGGCAGACCCGGTCGCCCACGGCCACCCGCGACACCCCGTCCCCCACCGCCTCCACCTCCCCGACGCCGTCGGAGCAGGGGATGAGCGGCAGCTTCTGCTTGCGGTTGTAGGTCCCCTCTACGGTTAAGACGTCTCTGAAGTTGAGCGACGCCGCGCGCATCCGGAGGAGCACCTCGCCGGGGCCGGGGGAGGGCTCCGGCCGCTCGGCGAGCCGCAGGTTCTCCAGGCCGAAGGCACCGGCGATCTCGACGACCCGCATGGCCACCCCCTAGGGCTTCCCCTCCGGCGGGTGGGGATCGAGCGCCGCGGTGATCTTCCCCACCAGCTCGCGGGCGGCCCCGGAGTCGAGCTTCCCGGCCAGCCAGCGGATGCCGAGGCCGTCGTTGCCGACCTTGGGGATGATGTGGAAGTGGACGTGCATCACCACCTGGTGCGCCGCCGAGCCGTTGTTCTGGAGGATGTTGTAGTCGGTGGCCCCGGTGGCCCGCATCACCGCCCGGCAGAGCCGCGGCAGGACCCGGCCGACGGCGGCGGCCGACTCGTCGGAGAGCTGGTGGAGCTGCGCCTTGCGCTCCTTGGGGATGACCAGGGTGTGCCCCTCGCTCAAGGGGCCGATGTCGAGGAAAGCGAAGACGTGCTCGTCCTCGTAGACTTTGTAGGACGGGATCTCGCCCGAGAGGATCTTGTCGAAAAGGGTGGGTGCGGGTTCGCTCATGGCCGCTATTCTAGCCGCAGGGGCCGGTGATACTCTGACCGGGAGATCTAAAAGCCTCGGGGGGAGCACGATGCCGTTGGACGCCAAGGCGAGTTGGGACGAAGAGGACAGCCAGGACTTCCTCGACCACGGGCGGTTCTTCGTCCCCGACCGCGAGGAGCAGATCGAGATCCTCTGCGATCTCATCCCAGCGCCCGCCGGGCCCGCCGAGCCCGCCACACGCCGGCGACACCGCCGAGCCGGTCCATCTGGTCGAGCTCTGCTGCGGCGAGGGGCTGCTCTCGGGCGCCCTCCTGGAGCGCTTCCCGGCAGCCCTCGTCCACGCCTACGACGGCTCGACCGCCATGCTCGCGGCCGCCGCGGCCCGGCATGCGAGCCACGGCGAGCGCTTCTCCGTCCAGCCCTTCGACCTCGCCGATCCGTCCTGGCGCCGCTTCCCCTGGCCGGTCCACGCCGTCCTCTCCTCGCTCGCCGTCCACCACCTGGACGGCCCGGGGAAGGCGGCGCTCTTCGCCGACCTCCATGCGGCCCTGGCCCCCGGCGGGGTTCTCCTCTTGGCCGACCTCGTGCTCCCGGTCCACCCCCAGGGGCAGGCCGTGGCCGCCAGGGGCTGGGACGAGGCGGTCCGCCGGCGCTCGCTCGCTCTCGGCGGCGACCTCGAAGCCTACGAAGTCTTCCGCCGGGAGCGCTGGAACTTCTATGCCGACCCCGAGCCCGACCCCGCGGACCGGCCCTCGCCGCTCTTCGAGCAGCTCCAGTGGCTCGCGGCCGCCGGCTTCTCCGCGGTCGACGTCTTCTGGATGAAGGCCGGCCACGCGATCTACGGGGGCGTCAAGGCGCCGGCGGACCGGTGAGGAGCCCGCGGGCTCTAGCCCGACTCGCGGTCCTCCTCCTGGCTGCGGTCACCGCGGTCACCGCGGTCACCGCGCTCGTCCCTGGGCCCGGGCCCGGACCCGGCCGGACGGCGGAGGCCGCCCCGGCGCGCCCCGGCTCTCCCGCCCGGCCCAACCTCGTCTTCATCCTCGCCGACGACCTGGACGTCGAGCTCCACAGCCTCGACTACATGCCGCAGTTGAAGGCCCTGATGAGCGATCAAGGGACGACCTTCGTCAACCATTTCGTCCCGGTCTCGCTCTGTTGCCCGTCGCGGACGACGATCCTCCTCGGTCAGTATTCGCACAATCATCATATTTACAGCAACTTTCCGCCCGACGGCGGCTTTCAGATGTTCCAGGAATACAAGCTGGACCGGGCGACGATCGCCACGGCTCTTCAAGGTGTGGGCTATCGCACGGTGCTGATGGGGAAATATCTGAACGGATATCCCCACTCGGCAGCCACCAACTACGTCCCGCCGGGCTGGAGCGAGTGGTACGTCCCTTCGGATAACGATGCCTATGGCGAATTCAACTATCAATTAAATGAAAACGGCAAGCTGGTGGATCACGGCAGCGCCCCGGGGGATTACCTGACCGACGTCCTGGCGGCCAAAGCGGTGGGCTTCCTCCGCCGTCAGCCGGCGGGCGGCAAACCGTTCTTTCTCTATCTCGCGACCTACGCGCCGCACGCGCCGGCCACCCCGGCCCCCCGCCATCAGGATCTCTTCCCCGACCTCCTGGCGCCCCGCCCCCCCTCGTTCGACGAGTCGGCGGGAACGCTCCGCAACAAGCCGGCCCAGTTCCGGAGCGTGCCGCCGCTGGCGGCGAAGGACGTGGCGGCGATCGACGCCCTCTACCGCCGCCGCATCCAGTCGCTCCAGGCGGTCGACGATCTCGTCGCCCGGGTGCTCCATGCCCTGGAGGTAAGCGGCCAGCTCGCCAACACCTACATCGTCTTCACCTCCGACAACGGCTTCCACATGGGCGAGCACCGCTTCCGGCCCGGCAAGTACACCGCCTATGAAGAGGACATCCACGTGCCGCTCGTCGTCCGCGGGCCGGGGATCGCCGCCGGCCGGGTGCGCGACGACCTCACCTCGAGCGTCGACCTGGCCCCCACCTTCGCCGATCTGGCCGGTGCCGCCCTCGCCGTGCGGCCCGACGGCCGCTCTCTCGTGCCTCTCTTGGGCGCCGGGACGCCCACCCCCGCCGGCTGGCGCCAGGTGGTGCTCGTCGAGCAGCGCCCCTTCCCGCACAAGACCTCGCCCGAGAAAGGCGTGCTGGAGCCGCCGGACCTCGGCGACAAGGTGGGGCTGGGCTCCTTCCCTCCCGTGCCCTTCCGGGGGGTGCGCACGAAAACGACCAAATATGTCGAGTACGCGAGCGGCGAGCGCGAGTACTACGACCTGGCAACCGACCCCCACGAGCTCCACAACCTGGCGACGACGGCCGACCGCACCTACCTGGCGAAGCTGGCGGCGGTCCTCTCCCGGCTCCAGGGCTGCGCCGGGAAGAGCTGCGCCGCCGCCGAAGCCACCCCGCTCCCGGTACCGCCCGAAAACTGATTCAATGGGTAGGGGGCTCAAGTTTGATCCTGCGGGCGGGCTCCTTCGGGCGCTTCGCGCAGCCAGTCGCCCGTCCTCGGAATCAAACTTGCGCCCGTCGGCCGGATAGCCCCAAGTTGGTTCCTGGTTTGCATAACGGAACGGGCGTGTCGAAGGTCGCCCAGCCGCTCGCCGAGCGGCATCGAAACCGCCACCGGCAGGAGGGGAAATGGCTCCTCTCCACCCGCGGCCGGGCTCTCGTCCCGCCGGGTTCGCCAGACCCGGTTCCCAACCGAAAATTTCCTCTTGACATGGCCCAGAACTCCGCTATCTTTAAAGACGTGGACGAGAACGTGGCCCCCGACCAACCTCCGAGTACTCCCGACAGCGCGGCTGCCCCAGTTGCCTGCCGTTCGCTGTCAGATCTGTCGGATATCGCTGCCTCCCTTCCCCCTGCCGCAACCCTCACCTCCGCCGCAGACTCTTCCCGAGCTCCCCTCCTGCGGCATGACCCTCCTGGGTTAGCGCTCTAACCGATCATGATTACGCGGCCCCGAGGGGCTCTTCCGCCGGTGCTCCTGCCGGATCGGTCGTCGGGTATTTCAGCTATTCGGGTGCTGGACTTCTATCAAGAGATCGAAGGAGATCGAAGATGAAACAAGAGGCATGGGTAGCCTCGATCGAGTCCGCGACTTCGCGCCGCGAGGAAGTCTGTAACGTCCTCGGAGTGCCGTATGACGCTGCAACTTGGGACGACTGGCGTTGGCAGATGCGCCATCGCCTGACCCGGCTCGAGCAGTTCGAGCGCCTGCTCGACATGACCGAGTCGGAGCGCCGCGGCCTCATGCTGGCGAGCGAGAAGTTCAGCGTCGCGGTGACGCCGCAATTCGCCACTCTGATCGATCCCCTGGATGCGGATTGCCCGATCCGCCGGCAGGTGGTGCCGGTCGACGACGAGATGTTGGTAGCGACCGGCGACATGGCCGATCCCTGCGGCGAGGACCACGCGATGGTCGTCGAGGGGCTCGTCCACCGCTATCCGGACCGCGTGCTCTTCTTGGCCCTCGACACCTGCGCCGCCTACTGCCGCTACTGCACGCGGAGCCGCCTGGTGAGCCAGGGCGAGCTCGAGCCGCTCGGCCGGCGGGTCGAGGCGGCCCTCGCCTATCTCCGCGAGCACACCGAGGTGCGCGACGTGCTGCTCTCGGGCGGCGATCCGCTCCTGATGTCGGACGCCAGCCTCGATCAGCTCCTCGGGCGGCTCGCCGCCATCCCGCACATCGAGTTCCTCCGCATCGGCACCCGCATTCCGGCCTTTTTGCCGCAGCGGATCACCCCCGAGCTGGTGGCGGTTTTAAGAAAGCACCGGGTCTGGCTCTCGGTCCACTTCTGCCATCCCAAGGAGCTCACCCCCGAGGTGGCGGCAGCCTGCGACCTCCTGGCCGACGGCGGCATCCCCCTCGGCTGCCAGACGGTGCTGCTCCGCGGGGTCAACGACTCGGCCGAGGTGCTCCGCGATCTCGTCCACGGGCTCTTGAAGCTCCGCATCCGGCCCTACTACCTCTACCAGTGCGACCCGGTCGTCGGCACCGGCCACCTCCGCACCTCGGTGGCCGAGGGGATCGAGATCATGACCGCGCTCCGCGGCTACACGAGCGGCTACGCGGTCCCCACCTATGTCGTCGACGCTCCCGGCGGCGGCGGCAAGATCCCCATCCAGGCGGAGACCGTCATCGCGCACGAGGACGGCGCCTGGAAGCTCCGCAACTGGGAGGGAAAAACCTTTACTTACATCGACCCCGCCGTCACCGCAACCCTCGGGCGATGAAAAACCTGACGATCGCCCTCACCTACGATCACAAGGAAGATTATCTGGCCGCCGGCTTCACGCCGGAGGCGGTGATGGAGTTCGACGGCGAGGAGACGATCGCCGCCCTCGAACATTCGCTCGCGGCGCTCGGCCATCGGGTGGAGCGGGTGGGCCGCGGCACCGATCTAGCGCGGCGGCTCGCCGCCGGCGAGCGCTGGGACCTGGTGTTCAACATCGCCGAGGGGGTGCGCGGGCGCTCGCGCGAGGCGCAGGTGCCGGCGGTCTGCGAACTGTTCGATCAACCTTACACGTTCTCCGATCCCCTGACCTGCGCCGTGACGTTGGACAAACCGCTCGCCAAGCGGCTGGTCCGCGACCACGGCCTGCCGACGACCTGCTTTGCCATCGTCGAGTGCCTGGAGGACGTCGAAAAGGTTTCGCTCGACGGCCCGCTCTTCGTCAAACCGGCCGCCGAGGGGAGCTCCAAGGGGATCACCGGGCGCTCGAAGGTCGAGACCCGGGAGGAGCTGCGGACAATCTGCGCCGAGCTTCTGACCGCCTTCCGCCAGCCGCTTTTGATCGAGCCGTTCCTCCCCGGCCGCGAGCTGACGGTAGGGATCGTCGGCAACGGCGGCGCGGCGAGTGCCGTGGGGGTGATGGAGATCTCGTTCGTCGGCGGCGACGAGCGCTACGCCTACACCGCGCTCAACAAGGACGACTTCGCGACCCGGATCTCCTATCAATTGCTGAACGGCGAGCCGGTGTCGGAGCGGGCGCGGCAGATCGCCCTCGCCGCCTACGGCGCGCTCTCCTGCCGGGACGCGGCGCGCATCGACCTGCGCTGCGACGCCGCCGGGGAGCCGCACTTCATGGAGGCCAACCCGCTGCCGGGACTCAACCCGCGGACGGGCGACCTCCCCATGATGTCGCGGATGGCCGGAATCTCGCACCCCGAGCTTTTAGGCCGGATCGTGGCCGCCGCGGGCGAGCGATGGGGGCTCTGAAGGTCTCCCGGGTCGTCATCGCCCACAATCCGGTCGGCCCCGGCGACGATCCCTCGACCTCGGACGTCCTCGCCCAGGTCGAGCTGGTCGAAGCCGGCCTTTCCGAGCTTAAAATCCCTTTCACCCGGGTGGCGGTCGCCGGCGGCCGCTCCTGGGAGGTGCTGGCGCCCGCGGCTCCTGGAGTCCAGGATGCCGGGCTCGTCGTCTTCAATCTCGTCGAGTCGCCGCCCGGCGCCTCCTGGGTCCACACCGCCAACGTCGCCGCCCTGGGAGCCCTGGGGCTCGCCTTCACCGGCTCTTCCGCCGCCGCCTTCCAGCTGACGACCGACAAGCTCGCCACCCGCGCCCTCCTGGCCGCCGAGGGGCTGCCGATCGCCCCTGGTGGCCGGCTCGATCCAGAGCGCCCCGAGGTGCTCGACCGGGTGCCGCCGCCGTGGATCTTGAAGCCCGCCTGGGAGGACGCCTCGCTCGGCCTGGACGGCGAACCGGTCGCCGCCACCCGCGAGTCGGCCCTCGCCCGCGCCGCCCTCCTCGCCCGGCGCTTCCCCGGCCAGCCGGTGCTCGCCGAGGCTTTCCTCCCCGGCCGGGAGCTCAACGTCTCCCTCCTCCCCACGCGGGAAGGGGAGCTGGAGGTGCTGCCGATCGCCGAGATGGTCTACGTCGACTTCCCCGCCGATCGACCGCGGGTCTTAGGCTACGAGGCCAAGTGGCACCCCGACTCTTTCGCCTACACCCACACCGTCCGCCGCTTTCTCGACCCGGCGGAGGACGGGGAGCTGATCGCGCGGGCGGCCGAGCTGGCGCGGGCGGCCTGCCGGGCCTGCGGGGTCGCCGGCTACGCCCGGGTCGACCTCCGGCTCGACGCGGACGGCGAGCCCCGCATCCTGGAGGTCAACGCCAGCCCCTGCATCGCCGCCGACGCCGGCTTCATGGCCGCCGCCGGCGAGGCCGGCCTCGGCGCGGCGCAGGTGGTCGAGCGCATCTTGGCCGCCGCGATCCGCCCGCTCCCTCCGGCCGAGAGCCCGGCAGCCTTCGCGACTGGACAGGCCGTCGCTTCGCCAACCGCTGTGCCAGCCGAAATCGACCTGCGGGACGACCTCCTCCCGGCGGACCGGGAGGCGATCGAGGCGCTCGTCCGCGCCACCGGCTTCTTCAATGCCGAGGAAGAGGAGGTGGCGATGGAGCTGGTCGACGACCGGCTGCGGGAGGGGAGGGGGAGCCACTACCGGTTCCTCGTCGGCGAAGTGGAGGGAGAGGTCGCGGGCTACGCCTGCTGGGGGCCGATCGCCGGCACCGTGGCGGCGGCCGACCTCTACTGGATCGTCGTCGATCCCCGCTTCCAGGGCAGAAAGGTGGGCGCCGCGCTCCTGACCGCCGCCGAGGCGCGGATGGCGGCCGAGGGGCGGACCCGGGTCTACGTCGAGACCTCGACCCGCGCTCAGTACGTGCCCACCCGCGGCTTCTACACCGCCCGCGGCTACCACCTGGCCGCCGAGCTGGCCGATTTCTACGCGCCGGGGGACGGCAAGGCACTGTTCTTGAAGATCCTCTCCCCCGTTTGACCCCGGCCCTCCCACCCCATAACCTAGCCGGGAAGGAGATACCGGTGCCCGTCACCTATGGCAACTACCTGAAGCTCGACGAGCTCCTCGCCCTCCAGACCCCGCAGTCGGACGGCCCCGAGGGTCCGGAGCACGACGAGCTGCTCTTCATCGTCATCCACCAGACCTACGAGCTGTGGTTCAAGCTCGTCCTCCACGAGCTCGCCCTCGTCCAGAAGTCGCTGGAGTCGGGCGACACCCCGGGCGCGCTCGAAACCTTCAAGCGCATCCTGACCATCTTCAAGACCCTCGTCGGCCAGGTGGACATCCTGGAGACCATGACCCCGGTCTCCTTCTTCTCCTTCCGCGACCGGCTCGATACCGCGAGCGGCTTCCAGTCGGTGCAGTTCCGCGAGGTCGAGTTCGTCCTCGGCGCCCGCAACCGGGCGATGGCCGAGCACTACCCGCCGTCCCGCGAGATGCTCACCCGCCGGCTCGCCGAGCCCAGCCTCTACGACTCCTTCCTGCGCTATTTGGTCGCCCAGGGCTACCCCGTCCCCCAGGAGGCGCTGGAGCGCGAGCGCGCCGAGCCGCCCCAGGAGAACCCCGAGGTGCAGCGCATCCTGATCGCCATCTACCACCGGGACCCCGCCACCCGGGAGATCTGCGAGCGCATGGTCGACCTCGACGAGGGGGTCCAGGAGTGGCGCTACCGGCACGTCAAGATGGTCGAGCGGACGATCGGGATCAAGCGCGGCACCGGCGGCTCCTCGGGCGCCGACTACCTGCGGACGACCCTCTTCAAGGCCCTCTTCCCCGACCTCTGGTCGATCCGGCCGCAGCTCTAGAGAGAAGCCGCGCGAGAGGCCATGCGAGAAGCCGAGCTCTACCGGAGCCCCAACGCCCTGGCCCCCGCCTACTCCCGGTTCCGGGTGGCGGAGCGGCTGCTCTTGACCGGCCACTCCCACCAGGCCTGGCCGGACCGCGCCCTGGACGGCCAGATCCGCGCCTTTACCGACGCCGCGGAGTGGGTGGACGGCAAATGGGAGCGCGCCTTCGCCCAGGCCGACCGGGTGCGCCGCGGCTTCGCGCGGCTCCTGGAAGACGATGCCGGCGATGTTGGCGACATTGCGCTCGCCGCCAACACCCACGAGCTGGTCGTCCGCTTCCTCTCCGCCCTGCCGCTCGGGAAACGGCCGCGCCTGGTGACGACCGACGGCGAGTTCCACTCCATCCGCCGCCAGCTCGACCGCCTGGCCGAGGTGAGCGAGCTGGGGATCGAGGTGGTGAAGGTGCCCGCCTCCCCCGGTTCGCCCCCTGCCGATATCGCGGAGCGGCTCGCCCGGGCGGTCGACGACCGGACGGCGGCGGTCCTCGTCTCGGCGGTCTTCTTCGGCAGCGGCGCCATCCTCCCCGGACTCGGGGAGATCGCCCGGGCCGCCGAGGCCGCCGGAGCCGAGCTTCTGGTCGACGCCTATCACGCGCTCGGGGTCCTGCCCTTCCCCCTGGCGGAGCTGGGTCTCGAACGCGCCTTCGTCGTCGGCGGCGGCTACAAGTACTGCCAGCTCGGCGAGGGCAACTGCTTCCTCCGCTCGCCCGCCGGCTGCACTCTCCGCCCAATCCTCACCGGCTGGTATGCCGAGTTCGACGCCCTGGCGACGTCGAGGCCGGGCGAGGTCGCCTACGGCCGGGGCGGCGCCCGCTTCGCCGGTTCGACCTACGATCCCACCAGCCACTACCGCGGCGCAGAGGTCTTCGACTTCTTCGCCGAGCAGGGATTGACCCCCACATTCCTCCGGGCGGTCTCCCAGCACCAGGTAGGGCTCCTGGCGAGCGGCTTCGACGCCCTCGACCTGCCGCCGGCCCTGATCGATCGCGACCGCGCGCTCCCCTCTCCGGGACCGGCGGCTTTCTAGCCCTGCACTCGCCGCAGGCGGCAGCCTTCTCGGAGGCCCTGCGGGAGCGCGGGGTGATGACCGATCACCGAAACGGCGTCCTGAGGCTCGGTCCCGCTCCCTACCTCTCCGACGCTCAACTCACCGAAGCGCTGGAGATCTTCCGCGAGGTGGCGGCCGCGATGAAACGTCCGGAGGCTGCCGGAAGGATGATGCCCGTATGACCTTCCTCCCACCCGAACGCTTCAATCTCGCCGACTACCTCCTCGACGAACGGGTCCGCGAAAGCCGGGGCGAACGGGTCGCCCTCCGTCTCGCCGACCGCGAGCTGACCTACCGGAACGTCCAGGCGCTCGCCGACCGCTTCGCGCGGGTGCTCGCAAAGCTCGGCGCCCTCCCCGAGCAGCGGGTCCTCCTGGCCCTCCCCGACGGACCCGAGTACGTGGGCGCCCTCTTCGGCATCCTCAAGCTCGGCGCGGTGGTGGTGATGATCAACCGCGATCTCTCGGTGCCCGAGATCGTCCGCATGTACGAGTACACCCGGGCCCGCTACGCCGTGATCGATCACGCGGTGCTCGCCAACTTCGCCGAGGCAAAGGCGGCAGCGGAAACTTCGCCCCTGTTCCTCACCGTGGGCGGTTCGACCGCCCCTCATCCCAGCTTCGAGGAGGAAGTGCCGAGGGTAGACGGCAAGTTTCCCGAACGCCCGCACCCACCGCGACGACCCGGCGATCTGGCTCTTCTCGGGCGGCACCACCGGCCGGCCGAAGGCGGTGGTGCAGACCCACACCTCCTACGCCAACACCACCGAGTGCTTCGGCAAGGCGTTCCTCGGCTACAACGAGAACGAGATCACCCTCTCGGTTCTCCAAGCTCTACTTCGGCTACGCGACGGGAGCCAACCTCTTCTTTCCCTTTTCCGTCGGCGGCGCGGCCATCCTCTTCCCGGAAAAGCCCACCCCGGAGATCCTCTTCGCCAAGATCCGCGCCCATCGCCCCACGATCCTCATCAACGTGCCGACGATGATCCACCAGATGGTGAGCCATCCCGAGGCGAAGTCCCAGGATCTCTCGTCGCTCCGCTTCTCGCTCTCCGCCGGCGAGGCCCTCCCCGCCTCGCTCTATCACCGCTTCAAGGAGACCTTCGGGGTCGAGTTGCTCGACGGCCTGGGAACGGCCGAGATGTGGCACATCTTCCTCTCCAACCATCCCGACGACGTGCGGCCGGGGACCCTCGGCAAGGCGGTGCCCGGCTTCGAGGTCAAGGTCTGCGACGAGGAGGGCCGCGAGCTCCCCCCCGGCGAGCCCGGCCGGCTCTGGGTGAAGGGGCGCTCCCGCGCCATCTGCTACTGGCAGGAGATGGAGAAGACCGCCGAGACCTTCCGCGGCGAGTGGGTGGTGACCGGCGATCTCCTGGTGAAGGACGCGGAAGGCTACTTCTCCTACTGCGGCCGGACCGACGACGTGCTCAAGGTGGGAGGCCGCTGGCTCGTCCCCGGAGAGGTCGAAGCCTGCCTCATCCGCCATCCGGCGGTCGCCGAATGCGCGGTGGTAGGGGTGACGAACGAGGACGGCCTGGTCAAGCCGCGCGCCTTCGTCATCGCCCGCGAACCCGAAAAACGCGGCCCGGAGCTCGAAGCCGAGCTCAAAGCCTTCGTCCTCCAGGAGCTCGCCCCCTACAAGCACCCGCGGGAGATCGTCTTCGTCGACGACCTGCCGCGGACGCATCTGGGGAAGGTGGATCGGGGGAAGCTCAAGAGCTGGGGGTAAGGGTCTGGTGACGAGTGTTACCGCTACCCTGAAGTGCTGGACTCTATCCGACTCGTCCCTGCTCGCCCGGGTCTCTCGTCGTCGAGACCCTCTCGTTCAGCCGCTCGAAAACCGCCTCCAACTCACGACTGCCCTGAAATACCCCGACGAGCTCGATCCCCTTCGGAACGGGCTTGTAGATGATCGCGTACCGCTTGAAGTTGTGCCGCCGCAACTCAGGGTGAAGCCCTTCGCAACTCCTGCCGAGGACGAAAGGCGAGTCCGCCAGCTTCTGGCACTCGGCCTCAATCGCGTCGAGAAAGCGGTCGGCATTCACCGGGCTGTCCTGGGCGATGTAGACGCCAATTTCGACGAGGTCTTGCTCCGCAGCAGGGTATTTCTTGACCGTACCCATAGAGGCGGACGCCTAGCGGTGGTCAGCCTTCCGCGCCTTCACCTCTTCTTGAATCCTTCTCTTCACAGCGGAGAAGTCCAGCGGCGTCGCCGGCCCGCTCGCCAATCTTCTCCCGATTTGTGCCTTGAAGGCCGTTGCCCGCGCATCCAGCTCCTGGTCCCGCTCCTCGAGCATATGAAGAGCTTCGCTGACCACCTCATCTGCCGAGCGATAGAGCCCGCTTTCTACCTTGTCCTGGACTAGCCTTTCGAGTTCTCCCGAGAGATGTACCACCATACGCTATTCCTTTTCCCTGTCTGTTGTCAGCTCTACCTCGTTCTGCGGACGGCGAAGCTCCCGAGGGGGTTCGCGATGACGATTCGACTCGATAGTACCGCACAGTTGCCGCGGACGCATTTGGGGAAAGTGGACCGGGGGAAGCTCAAGAGCTTCTCCTGAACAAGCCCGGTTGACAATGAAGGTAGAGGAGCCTATATAGAGGTCAACCTTGAGGAGAAGACATGAAGAAGCTCCCGAAGCGCTCCAAGCTGAAAGTCCACCGTGAAACGCTCCATCGCCTGAGTGAGCTGCCGGAGAAGGTTACGGATCACGTGGTGGGAGGCGTTCTGTGCTCGAAGGCTGACACTACCTGCGCCTCCTGCCATACCGGCTGCGTCACCTGCCATACGGCCTGATCGAGCGGTTCCGGCGCGAAAGCGCACCCCGACGCCCCACGGTGGAATGCCGTCCGTGGGCGTCTCCTCGGTTAGATGGGTCTTCACCGCTGTGTGGGGCAACAGCGGCTTGAGGATCGAGCCCAACGGCAAGCCGCCGGCGACCGGTACGCTGGACGACCACGGCCTGACGATCGACCCCAACGGCTAGAAGTGAGGGAAGGCAAGTAAGAGGTACGGCCGGCGGCGGGTTCCGTTGCCGGCCGCTGGCTCGCTGTCCCGGGACAATGAGCCGTGTTCCAGACTGCGGTGACGGCGAGCGGTGCCACCGTCACGGTGCGCCGGCAATCCGTGACGGTGAGCGGTGCGGCAGTAACGGTGCGCCGGCAATCCGTGACGGTGAGCGGTGCGGCAGTAACGGTGCGCCGGCAATCCATGACGGTGTGCGGTGCGGCAGTAACGGTGCGCCGGCAATCCATGACGGTGTGCAGTGCGGCAGTAACGGTGCGCCGGCAATCCATGACGGTGTGCGGTGCGGCAGTAACGGTGCGCCGGCAATCCATGACGGTGTGCGGTGCGGCAGTAACGGTGCGCCGGGAATCCGTAACGGTGCGCGGTGCGGCAGTGACGGTGCGCCGGCAATCCGTAACGGTGCGCGGTGCGGCAGTGATGGTGCGCCGGGAATCCGTAACGGTGCGCGGTGCGGCAGTGATGGTGCGCCGGGAATCCGTAACGGTGCGCGGTGCGGCAGTAACGGTGCGCCGGCAATCCATGACGGTGTGCGGTGCGGCAGTAACGGTGCGCCGGCACACGATAACGACGAACCGGCCCTCCGGGCCGCCTGGGCGAGCCTCTTACGCCCGACGTGCGCCGGATTTAACGGATGGCTTCAAGGCCGAGCCGGTGCTGGGTCCAGTCACTGGGAAAACTGAAACACGGCCGAAAGTCAAGACAATCCGCTGGGGAGGGAACGCCGCCGCTAGCCGTCGGACCCTGAATCGCTATCCCCATCCTCCCAGCCTCCAGAGACATCCTCGTCCTCCCGGTCGGCATCGTTGGCCGGCGTCTGGACCGCGCGAGACTCCGGCTTTGGCGTGCAGACCCGTCGGGGAAGGGGAGTGGAAGACGGTCCTCGGCAGAGTGCCGAGGAGGAAGCCGACGGCGGCCAGGAGGAGGAAGGAGCGGCGGCGTTCGACCGCCGGCCAGCGCAGGAGGAGCCAGGCGCAGGCGAGGGTCGAGCAGAAGAGGGTGGGGAGCGACTGCCAGCCGCCGATCCCCACCGCTACCCCGAAGGCGAGCACCTCCAACCGGGTGCCGCCATGGTCCAGGGAGGCCGCGAGCCAGACGATGGCGGCGGAGAGCGCGAAGACCGCCAGGGTTCCGTGCGCCGCGCGGAGAGCGATCCCACTGATCAGGAGGGTGGCGGCCACCCCTAAGCCGAAGGCGGCGGCCGGGGCGTCCTCCAGCGTCTCGAGGGGCTCGTCCAGCATCTCACGACCTTAGCCGAGATCCCATGAAAGAGGCGTGAAGAAATGTAACGCGATTGCAAAGAAGTCACAAAGGCGGGGAGCACCTTTCGTATGGAGTAGAGCGACATCTCGTACGCTCATCGTCCCTCCTTACGTGAGTCCAACCAATCGCAACCCGACGCCCCACGGATCGTGCGTGAGCCCCCCCATGGGAGTCGACTCGATCAGCGCTCCCGTCTCGGCCACGCTCGCGAGCGCCGCCTCCGCATCGGCCCGGGAGGGGAGGAGGATCTCCCATTCGAGGAGCCGCGCGTCGTCCGCGCCGGCCGGTGCCGCGCCCCGGGCCCAGGTGTTCATTCCCAGGTGGTGATGGTAGCCGCCCGCCGAGAGGAAGAGCGCGCCGGGATAGCTCCAGACGACCTCGTCGAGGCCGAGGCCGTGATGATAGAAAGCGGCGCCCTCGGTGAGACCTCCCACGTGGAGATGCACGTGGCCGAGGACGGTGCCCGCGGGCGCTCCGGTCCACGGCACCCCCGCCGCCTCCGCCACGAGATCCTCGACATCCAGCGGCTCGGTCGCCATCACCAGCTCCCGGCCACGGGTGTTCCAGGTCTCGCGCGGCCGGTCGGCGTAGACCTCGATCCCCAGGCCGTCGGGGTCGGTGAGATAGACGGACTCGCTCACCAGGTGATCGGACATCCCCGCCCGCGCACCGATCCGGCCGAGATGGGTGATGAACCGGCCGAGCGCCGCCCGGTCCGGGAGGAGGATCGCGAAATGGTAGAGGCCGAGCCGGCCCAGGTGATGCACGGGCCGAACGCCCGCGCGTTCGCGCAGCTCCAGGAACGGCACGCCTCCTCCAGGGACGCCGAGCAGGGCGGTGCCGTCCGAGCGGTCGAGCACGCGGAGACCGATCACCTGCTCGTAGTAGGCGATCGATCGCGCGAGGTCCGCCACCTGGAGCGTCACCCGCCCGAGGCGGGTGGGGTCCGGCAGCCGGTAGCCGCGGGGTGGCCTGCCATAGGGAATCGTGCTCATGATCGTTTCCTCCCTCTACGCCCGGAGCCGCTCGTAGGACGCCACGAACTCCGGGTCGCGTTTCTTCAGATTCTCGTGGTCGACCTTGTCGCTCCGGGTCATCGCCTTGTAGGCGAAGGAGAGCGGGTCGAGCCCGAGATCTTCCTTGGCGGTCTCGAACCAGGCGAGGCTGCGGAGCGCCGCGTCCTGGTAGCGCTCGATGTACGGCCGGCGCGTTCAGTGTGTTTTCTTTCTCCGCTTCCGCTTCTTGGTTACAATACTTTGGCCCTGCGGTTGGACATTTACATCCTCAAGCTGTTTTCTTAGGCGGCTATTTTCCTCTTGAAGCTCTTGAACTTGTCTTTCGAGTTTGCTTGATATAGCCATATCATCTAAGGCTTCCGCCACGATCTTGGCTGAATGCTTTGGATTGAGAGACATCGAAAATCTTTCCTTCGCCACTTGAACCGGTTCACCTCTAGCACTGGCGTCGGCAAGAATTTTTCGCAGAAGCTCTCTCCTTAATGTGCCCCGCCGTGACAAAGGAACATCGTAATCTGCCGACGCCTTGATAACTCTATAGGCATAGCGGTCGATGGCCCCCAGTTTAAATCCCAACCCCAAATCAAATAATACGGCCCTAAGCGTCCCCAATCCCATCTGAACTCCCGGAGCCAAAGCAAGCAGGCAGCTCAATGCAGCCGCAGAAACCACTGCGTCCGGTTGCCCTAACTCCTTCCGAAATAGTTCGTCCACCTGCTTCAACAGACGAGCCGAAGTCAAAATTATTGTTGTACTACTGGCGCCCAATATTCGTGATCTATGCCTAGCCGCCGCAACATCGCCGAACAGAATGCCGTCACGTCGGCATTTATCTTTTTTCTTATAATCTAATTCTTCCTCTGATATGCTTAGATCGCCTGCTTGACGAGCAATCAAAAAATTCTCAATATTTGAGACAAGAGCCTCGTCGTGATCACCGGCAGGGAGCATGTCAAAGCCATAATCTTCCTGAAGAATAGTAAGAATTTTGCTGAAATCCCATTCCGACTCACCCCTATACTCTCGGATGTAATGAGACCAATAAGAAGGGGCAGTTCTCCCTTGAGCAATCTCTCGAAAAGTTCGGACAAAGGCATTACCTATCAAAATTCTTGCGTCCTGGGCATTGATCAAGTGCAGTTGGTCACTCAGCAGCGAGTAGTCGACTTCGCTTATCCATGCGTGGTAAGCCGACTCCTCGAGCGCAGGGACCGCCATTTGCAACTTACCCCCCATTGCCTTCCAACCGGCAATAATTCGCTCTACATCGACGTGATTATCTTCCCCAACACAGAGAAGCGAGATCAAGATATCGCTGTCTGCCACTAGATGGATGCCGCGCAAAGCACTCTGAATTTCTTTATTGCTTATGGCTTCGAACCCAAGGGAACACATCATTACATACATACTACACATTTGCGAAAGCCACTGAAAAGCCTCGCTTTCTTTCTCAAGGAACACATCTATCATCGCTTGGCGCACCTCTGAGCCCTGGACAGGGTCAGAAAAAAGCGGCAACATTCGGTCTCCCAACTGCTCAATCAGAACTCTCTCCCTTAGTTCGGCGGGCATACTCTTGCCCGACATAAGAGATCCGACCATTCTTACCACCGCGGCACCATGCGAATAGAACATCTCTGCGAGACCGTCTTGAAGTGACTTCCATACTCTGTCATAGTGCTCATCAAAGAGATGATGGCCCGACAATCGCTTTATCGCATTGCGAATGAGAATCCTACCCTCCATAAGCTTGATTCCGGCTTGGGCAGGTATCTCTCTCACATATCGCTCTCCCATCTCTCCTAAAGTCGCAACCTCATCATCCATGCCAATCAAACTTTGTCCTCGCAACTGAGAGAGCATACTCCGCATATAGTTGGACGAAATTGAACGACCTAAATGTAATTGACCTGAGATAGAAACAGCCAACCCGGCTGCAGTTTGCGGCCCTTTAGCTTGAAGTGCCTCGAGTATTAAACGCTGGGCAAGCTGATTCCTCAGCTCTCGAGCGTCATCGCCAGACTGTGTAAGCAATGCTAGCCTTAAACCTATGTGCTCAGGGTCGCGAGGTGTTTCCTGCTGAAGAAGAGCCTGCTCCATATTTTGTATCTCGGCAGCGTAATGCTTGCGCGCAATGCCATCGAAATTATCGACCAGAGCAACTAGTTGTATCTGTCCTAAGACCCTGACAGACTCCACAGATGCGTAAAGATTCCGTATCTTTGCTTCAATCTCGTCACACGCCTTCTCTGTTAATGAACGGGAGCTGCAATAAACTATTGCCCTTGTCTTAGTGGTCGCTGAGAGCCTTACGATGTCTCCCTCAACCTTGCTGTCTAGAGCAACCGACAAAGTGCAGCATAGGACTCCTGGAATTTCTCGACCCTGGAGTGAGATTCTCCTTCCATCTCGCCCGAGATCCCAGTTCCTAGACGTTGGGACAAGCTCCACACCTTCCACCTCTCTATAAATATCTATACAAAAACGTTCAAATCTTATGGGACTATCTTCCGATTCGAGAGCCGCGGTCATAATTCCTGGGAGAATTGGCATCTATACCTCCTCGTGGAGCCGCTCGTAGGACGCCACGAACTCCGGGTCGCGTTTCTTCAGATTCTCGTGGTCGACCTTGTCGCTCCGGGTCATCGCCTTGTAGGCGAAGGAGAGCGGATCGAGCCCGAGATCTTCCTTGGCGGTCTCGAACCAGGCGAGGCTGCGGAGCGCCGCGTCCTGATAGCGCTCGATGTAGGGCCGGCGCACCGCCTCGAAGGCGGCGAGCGAGGGAGCCACCTCTCCATGCTCGGCAAAGGCGTCGGCGAGCGCGATCGCATCTTCCAGAGCGAGCTTGGTTCCCGAGCCGATCGAAAAGTGAGCGGAGTGGAGGGCATCGCCCAGGAGGACGACATTCCGCGCGGACCAGTTGCGATTGCGCACGGTCACGAAGTTCGCCCATCGCGAGGCGTTCGAAAGGAGCGGTTGGCCTAAGAGATCGTCGGCGAAGACCTCTTCTAAATAGCGCCGCGACTCGTCCTCCGACTTCTCGCCGAAGCCCGCCCGCTCCCAGCTCTCCGGGTCGCACTCGACGATGAAGGTGCTCATCTCCCGGCTGAATTTGTAGGAGTGGCCGATATAAAGGCCGTCCCGGTTCTCTCTGAAGGTCAGGGTGAGGCCGTGGAAGAGCCGCGGGGTGCCGTACCAGATATATTTGTTGCGGTGGGTGAGAAACGACGGCTCGAATTCCGCCGCGAAGCGCTCGCGCACCGCGCTCCGGATGCCGTCCGCCCCCACCAGGAGATCGGCCGGGGGGAGGTCGTCAATCCTGTCGACCTCCGCCCCGAAACGCAGGTCGACCCCGAGATCGAGACAGCGGCGCTGGAGGACGTGGAGGAGGTCGATCCGGGCCAGGCCGGAAAAGCGGTTGCCGCGGATGGTCACTTTTTCGCCGCGGTGGACGATGTCGACATTATCCCAGCGTTCGAGGAGGGCGTCGATGGCCCGGTAGGTCTCCTCGTCCGGCCGTTCGAGATAGGAAAGGGTTTTGTCGGAGAAGACGACCCCCCAGCCGAAAGTGTTGTCGCGCGGATTGCGTTCCAAGAGGGTGACCTCGTGGCGCGGGTCGCGCTTCTTCATCAGGAGCCCGAAATAGAGCCCCGCCGGGCCGCCACCCACGATCGTGATCTTCATGCGTCGTTCCCTTCCGGATCTTCCGGACCTTCCGGCCGCCGGGGCGGCCAGGCGGGCGCGGTCAGCCGGCGCCTCCCGTCGTTCGATCGTACGACCTCCGGAGCGTCGAGATCGACCCGATCCCAGAGCTGGCAGGTCACCTGCTTGTGCACCTGGTCCAACCCCTCACAATAGTTGGTATAGGTGCAGCGGCGGACCTCCTCGCCCCGCCCGAGCCGCATCTTCTGGAACCAGTCGGGGTCGGCGAGGCTCTGGCGGGCGGCGCCGACGATGTCCGCCACTCCCGTTTGGAGCAGCTCTTCCGCCTGGGCGAAGCCGCAGATCCCGCCGGCGACGACGATCGGGGTGTCGAGCCCCGCCGCCCGGAGGGCGGTGCGGATGCGGGCCGCGGGCTCGGCGTTGCGGCCGAACGGCCCCTGAGCGTCGGAGATCGCGGTCGGCATGCACTCGTAGCCGCTCGGGCCGGTGTACGGATAGGCCGCCCAGCCTACCCGGGGCTTCTTGGCGTCCTCGAACTTGCCGCCGCGGGAGAGCGAGAGGAAATCCATCCCTCCCCGCGCCAGCTCGACCCCGAACCAGATCGCGTCGTCGACGTCGCTGCCGCCCGGGAGGCACTCGTCGGCGAGATAGCGGCAACCGACCGTATAGTCCTCCCCCACCTTCTCGCGCACCCGCCGCAGGACCTCGAGCGGCAGCCGGATGCGGTGCTCGCGGAGCCCGCCGTAGCCGTCCGGCCGGTCGTTTCGGGCCGAGAGGAAGGAGGCCATCGTGTAGGCATGGGCATAGTGCAGCTCGACCCCGTCGAACCCCGCCTGCCGCGCCCGCAGAGCGGCGTCGGCGAAGAGATCGGGCAGGACGAGCGGCAGGTCGCGGATCTGCGGCAGGTCGAGATCGGTCACCCGCTCCCGGTAGCCGCGCTCGTAATCCTCCAGCTCGCGGGCGGTCAGCACCGCGGGGAGGCGGTCTTCGGGAAGGGCGAGCAGGGCTTCCCGCACCGCCGCATCCGGCCGGTCCGCCGGCATCTCCAGGTTTTCCCGGTGCCGCCCGGTCACCTTGAGGTAGCGCCGGAAGTAGACCTCCCGCTCCGGCCGTCTGCGGATGGTCAGGAAGTCGATGATCTGGATGAGAAGACGGGTCCGCCCGCCGCTCGCCCGGCGCACGGTCTCGACCAGTTGCCGAAGCCCGGGGAGGAAGCGGTCGTGCCCGATCCGCAGGAGCGGTCCGCTCGGCACGTCGCGGATCCCGGTCGCCTCGACGACGATCGCCCCCGGCTGTCCGGCCGCGAAACGCTCGTACCAGGCGAGCACCTCCGGGGTGACGAACCCGTCGTCCGAAGCCCGCCAGGGCACCATCGCCGGCACCCAGGTCCGCTCGGCGAGCTCGATCCGCCCAAACTGGAGGGGTTGAAAGAGGAGCGCTGCCGCCGCCTCCTCCCGGCTCGGCCAGCCGCCAGGCGGGAGCGGGTGGCGGATGCGCTCGGGGGGTTTCCACATAAGCTGCCGGAAGGGCTTCTAGGCTCCGGTTTTCGGAACCCGCGGCTTCCGGCGCGGGCGCTCGGGAGCGAGGGCGGGCGGTTCGGGAGCCGGCATCGCCCGGGCTGCCGCGGGTGCATCGCGCGCCTCAGACGCTTCGGGCGCTTCGGGCGCTTCGGGCCCTTCGGGAATACCGCCGGCGAGGAGAAACGCCGGGGTGAGCTGCTCTAAAATCCCCGCGAGCACCCCCTCGATCGCCGCCTCCATCTCGATCTCCTCCCGGGCCGGCTCGGCCGCGGGTGCCATCCCCTCCGGCGGCACCTGCCGGCGCTCCATGAAGGCCGCCAGCCGTTGGGCGGCCGGGCTCTTCGGCCCTTCGATCGGCGGATAGGCGAGGAGAAGGACCTCCTCCGGTGCGAGCCCCATCGCCCGGGAAAGGTCGAGGATGTGCGAGAAGCGCAGGTCGATGTCGCCCGAGAAGAGGCGGCTCAGGTAGCTCCCGCTCAGCTTCAGCTCGCGCTTCGAGATCCCGATTGCTGAAGCCGAGGACCCGCATGGTGGTCTTGAGGACGGACAGGACGTGCTTTTCTTCCGGGAGCATCGCGAGGAAAGTCTATCCCAAGAGGAACCGGCCGCCCGGATAGCAGTGCCGTCTGGGTCCTCCGCGGGCGTCCTCTCGGGAGGACGTTCAGGCTTCGCCGAAAGCCGTTTCCCCTCGGGAAAGCCCCTTGGCACGGCTCTGGCAATATCCCTCTGTAACGCCAAGGACCGACCAACCCCCTCGGCGAAACCCTGGACCGCTCGGCTGCACACCGCAGCGGAGGGCCCAAGGAGGAGAGCCATGAAAACTCGCAACCTTGCACTGATCGCAGTTCTGGCAGCCGGTGGTTGGAGCGGCGCTGTCCACGCTCAATCCTATCCGCCCCCGCCACCGCCCGACCAGGGCTACGGCAACCAGCCCTACGACAACCAGCCCTACGACAACCAGGATCCCAACTACAACCAGGATCCCAACTACGACGACCAGAACCCCTACTACAACGACCAGGGGCCGCAGGGGCCGGACACCTCGTACAACAACCAGGATCCCAATAACCAGGATCCCAGCTACCAGGACCCCAACTACGACCCGGGGTATGACCAGGGCCAGGGCCAGGGCCAGAGCCAGCCCGACGTCAGCGTCTTCTACTCGAACCTCCACCCGTACGGCCGCTGGATCCAGCGCGCCAGCTACGGTTGGGTCTGGGAGCCGACCCAAGTCCGCGTCGGTTGGCGGCCCTACACCGTCGGCCGCTGGGTCAACACCGACTACGGTTGGACCTGGGCCTCCGACGAGCCCTGGGGCTGGGCGACCTATCACTACGGCCGCTGGCTGGAGGATTCCGAGTATGGCTGGCTGTGGGTCCCCGGCAGGGAGTGGGGTCCGGCCTGGTGCACCTTCCAGCAGGGGGACGGCTACATCGGCTGGGCACCGCTGCCTCCACAGGTCGGTTTCCAGGCGGGCATCGGCATCCAGCTCGGGGGCTTGAGGCTCTCCGCCTCGCTCACCCCGTATGCCTACTCCTTCGTTCCCGAGCGCTCCTTCCTGGAGGCCCGGGTGGATCGGGTGATCCTGCCACCGGCCCGGAACGTGACCTTCGTCCGTAACACGAGGGACATCACCAACATCCGGGTGGTGAACAACCGGATCGTGAACAACAGCGTGCCGGTGCAGCGCATCGAGCAGGTCACCGGCCAGCGGGTGCAGCACTTCCGGGTGACCGAGGTCCGCAACCCGGGCCAGGCCCCCGCCGGCCGCCAGGTCCAGGGCGACCAGATCCGTGTCTTCCGGCCCGCCCCGACCCTCGCCCAGACCCGCCCGAACGTCACCCCGCAGGCGGTCATCCAGCAGCACGTGCAGCGGGTGCAGCGTCAGCAGCAGGGGCAGCCGCCGGTGCAGGCGGTACAGGGCCAGCAGAACCGGCCCGGACGGCGTCCGACACCGCCGCAGGCGCAGCCGGGCCAGCCCCAGCCCGTACCGGCCCAGGGTCAGCCGCAGCCCCGTTGGCAGCGGCAGCAGCAGCGGGCGGCCTCCCAGGCGGAGCTCGACCGCAAGCATCAGGACGAGCAGCAGCGGCTGCAGGCCCAGCAGACCGACGAGCGCAACCGCCTCCAGCAGTTGCACCAGCAGGAGCAGCAGGACCAGCAGACCCAGCGCAACCAGGCGCGGGCCCAGCAGGTCCAGGCCCAGCACCAGGCTGAGATGCAGGCCCAGCAGCAGCAGCACCAGCGCGAGCAACAGCAGCTGCAGAGCCGCCAGCAGCGCGAGCGTCCGGCGCCCCAGGCTCAGCCGCGGGCCCAGCAGCCGCGCCCGAATCAGGGTCAGGGCCAAAATCAGGGTCAGGGCCAGCAGGACCACCCGAACCGGCGGAACCAGAAAGAGGAGCAGCGCAGGCAGCAGCCCCCGCCTCCCCCGCCCGGCCGGTAGCAGATAGAGCTCCCGGTCCGCGGATCGGAGAGCGAGCGTAGAAGGTGGAGCCGGCAGCGTTACGCTGCCGGCTTCACTGTTTTGAGGGCTGGGACGAGGAAGCTCGCGCGCCTACTCGCCGGTGGAGTGAATCTCTCGATCCGCCGGTCGGGGACGAGCCAGATCACGGCGACCGTCACGTAGAGGGCGAGCGCAATCGGGGGCTGGACGAAGGCGAACCCGATGGCGGCGGCGTAGACGACGACCGAGACGATCCCCTTGCGATCCGCGCCGATCGCCCGCCCCAGGATCGATTCCCTGCCATGGAGCCCGACGAGCACCCGGGCCAGAAGGAAGTAGGCGCAGCCGGAAAAGAGGAGGACGGCGCCATAGATCGCGACCGGCGCGGCGGACCTGGGGTTCTCCCCCATCCAGGCGGTGACGAAGGGGACGAGCGACAGCCAGAACAGCAGGTGCAGGTTCGCCCAGAGGACCCGCCCGTCGACCCGCTGGACCGCCTGAAAGAGGTGATGGTGGTTGTTCCAGTAGATCCCCAGGAAGACGAAGCTCAGCACGTAGCTCGAGATCACAGAGAGGAGGGCGGAGAGCGCCAGAAGATCGGTGCCGTGCGGCACCTTGAGCTCCAGGACCATGATGGTGATGAGGATGGCGATCACGCCGTCGCTGAACGCCTCCAGTCGCCCCTTGCTCATCGTCGCCTTGGGGGAGTCTATCGGGAAGTGCTCAGGCCTCACTCTTAACCATAAGATCGCGTTTGGCCTCTCCGAACGCCAGCTCTTCGAGTTCCACCCGCTCACGAATAATCCGAGTGAGCCACTGCTCGACATTCGCCTCGTGGTGAAGCTTGGCCAGGAACTCCGCGCGGGCGGCGAGCTCGGCAGAAATCGACAATCTGGCCGATACGTCCCTGCGCACCTCGATCGGCTCCTCCCAGGCGGAGGGATCGTCGACCTGAGCGATCACTCTCTCGTCGATCTCGTCCTGAGACAAATCCACTTTCGAAGCTCTGGTTTTCTTACTCATAGCGGCCAACCCGTGATGATACGGACGATCCTACCGGGCTTGAGTTGGAAAATGATCTTGAGCGGCCGGCCTCCGATGGCGCGGCCATAGAGCGCATAGCGATCCTGGTAGTCTTTGTTCGTCCGAATCCTGAAGTCCGAAAAGAAACACTCGACGGCTTCGTTGAAGTCGACTCCATGTGCCGCGAGCTTGTCTCTTTCGAAGTCATACTCGAAATCCGCAGGGATGAAGCGATGCCAGTCGGTCACCCGCCCTCCTCTAAGGTACTTACCTCCGATTGAACTTCCGCATCAGATCATCCATCGAAGGCCCCTGTCTTCGGTTCCGGCCGCGGAGGCTGCGGCTTCGGCCCCGGCCGGGTCTCCCCGGCACTCCCGCTCGCCTGGCGGCCTTGCCGTGCTTCCGGGGTCTGGAGAGCCTTGATCGAGAGGCTGATGCGACCGCGGTCGCGGTCGACCTCGATCACTTTGACCTTGACGATCTGCCCCACCTGGACGGCCTCTCGGGGATCGGCGACATACTTCTGGGAGAGCTCGGAGACGTGGACCAGGCCGTCCCGCTTCACCCCGAGGTCGACGAAAGCTCCGAAGTTGGCGACGTTCGACACCCGGCCTTCGAGCACCATGCCGACTTGGAGATCCTCGATCGACATTACGTCCGAACGCCACTCGGGGGTGCGGAACTCCGGGCGCGGGTCGCGGCCGGGGCGTTCGAGCTCGGCTCGGATGTCGCCCAAGGTGAACTTGCCGAGGCCGGCGGCGGCATTGGCGAAGCGGTTGAAGTCGAGCTTCGCGACGAGAGCGGGGTTCCCCACCAGGTCCTTCAAGGGCACAGAGAGCTCCTTCGCCATCTGCTCGACGACAGGGTAACGCTCGGGGTGGACCCCGGTCGGGTCGAGCGGGTGCTCGGCGCCGCGGATGCGGAGGAAGCCGGCAGAGAGCTCGAAGGTCTTGGGGCCGAAGCCGGCAACCTTGAGGAGCGACTTGCGCGACGGGAAGGGGCCGTTCTGGTCGCGGTGGGCGACGATCGAGCGGGCGATGCGCTCGGAGAGGCCGGAGACCCGGCGCAGCAGTGCGGCCGAGGCGGTGTTGAGCTCGACCCCCACCCGGTTGACGGCACCCTCGACGGCGGTGTCGAGCTCGCGCTCCAGCGACTTCTGGTCGACGTCGTGCTGGTACTGCCCGACGCCCAGGGAGCGCGGCTCGATCTTCACCAGCTCGGCGAGCGGATCCTGGAGCCGGCGGGCGATCGAGACCGCGCCGCGGAGCGAGACGTCCAGATCGGGCAGCTCCTCGCGGGCCACCCCGGAGGCCGAGTAGATCGAGGCGCCGGTCTCGGGGACGATGGCGACGATGACTTGGCTAAGTCCTGCGTCAGCGACCGCCTTCCGGGTGAAGATCTCGGTCTCCCGGCTGCCGGTGCCGTTGCCGACCGCGACCGCCCGTACCCCGTGCTTCTGGAGCAGGCCGACGATCGTCGCCGCGGCGCGCTCGGGCTGGGCATGGGGCGGGATGGCATGGACGACGTCCGTCGCTACCACCCGGCCGGTGCCGTCGACCACCGCCAGCTTGCAGCCGGTGCGGAGACCGGGGTCGAGCCCCATGACGGGGATCTGTCCCAAGGGCGCCTGGAGGAGGAGGGCTTCCAAGTTGGCGCGGAAGACCGCGATCGCCTCGGCCTCGGCGCGGTCGCGGATCTCGCCCCGAACCTCGTTGGCGATCGAGGGGCGGAGCAGACGCTTGTAGCCGTCGGCGGTGGCGGCGGCGACCTCGCGGCCGCTTGGAGCTGGCGAGCGGCACGCTCCAGGATGCGCCCGACCGGGCGACCTCCTGCTCGTCGTCGATCTGGAGATCGGAGACGAGGAAGCCTTCGCGCTCGCCGCGCAGGATGGCGAGGAGGCGGTGGGAGGGGATGTCGCGGAGCGGCTCTCGATGGTCGAAGTAGTCGCGGTAGACCGCCCCCTCGCTCTCTTTGCCGGGGAGGACCTGGACCCGCAGCACCCCCTGCCCGGCCATCGACTTGCGGAGCTCGGCGCGGACAGGCGCGCTCTCGGCCAGGCGCTCGGCCAGAATGTCGCGCGCCCCGGCGAGGGCGGCAGCGGCGTCCTCCACCCCCTTTTCGGGGTCGACGAACGGAGTTGCCAGGTCGTCGGGCCGAGCGGTGCCGTGGGCGCCTTTGAGAAGGGCGTCGGCCAGCGGTTCCAGCCCCTTCTCGCGGGCGATCTGCGCCCGGGTGCGGCGCTTCGGCTTGTAGGGGAGGTAGAGGTCCTCCAGCTCCTGCTTGTTCGCCGTGGCGCGGATCGCCTGCTCGAGCTCCGGGGTGAGCTTGCCCTGCTCGGCGATGCTCGCGAGGATCGCGTCGCGGCGGGAGGCGAGCTCCAGGAAGTAGTCGCGGCGCTTGGCGAGGTTTTCGAGCTGCTCGTCCAGAAGGCCGCCGGTCACCTCCTTCCGGTACCGGGCGACGAAGGGGACGGTCGCCCCCTCGGCGAAGAGCTCGGCGGCGGCTCGCACCTGCTGCGGCCGGCAGCCGACCTCGGCGGCGATCAGGTCGACGAAACGGGGTTCGAGCGTAACGATCTTGTCGGTGGACGGCATTGGCGGCATCGGCGGCATCGGCGGCATCGGGAGTCTCCTCGTGGGCGAGAGGAGCGTATCCTCGCAGAGTGCGCGCCCCTGGAGAAGGGGGCGATAGAAGGGGTGCAACGGAATGCCCGCTCACCCGTAAGAAGAGATGCCGGAGCAGGGGCGGTGGAAATCTCCGGGAACCCGGAGGCCCCTAAGGCGTTATGTCATTGGAGAGACGAGCATGAGCGATGCGAGCCCGGAGGGGCCGAGCGATGCCGATCTGATGGAGCGCCTGCGGTCGGGTGACCGCGAGGCGTTCTCCCAGCTGATCGATCGCCACAAGGATGCGGTGGTCTCTTACCTCGCCCGGCTGACCGGCCACCGGGACCGGGCCGAGGATCTGGCGCAGGAGACGTTTCTGCGCCTCTACCGCTCCGCCCCGGGATATGTGGAGCGCGGCTATCTCCGCGCCTTCCTCTTCCGCATCGCGACCAACCTGCTCCGCTCGGAGGAGCGGCGCGAGCGGCGGTTACGCCTCCTCGCCCCCTTCCTCGCTCTCGACCGCGAGGAGGCCCCGTCGGCACCGTCGGGGCTGCTCAGGGCCGAGGTCCAGCGCGAGGTCGCCGGGGCGATCGCCGCGCTGCCGATGAGCTACCGGGTACCGCTCGTCCTCCACGAGCTCGAGGGCTGGTCGTACGCCGACATCGCCGCCGAGCTCTCCTGCCGCGAGGGGACGGTCAAGTCCCGGATCTTTCGCGGTCGGGAGCGATTGCGACGGAGTCTCGAGCCCTACTGGCATGGAGGTCTGAGATGGACGACGAGCGAGTAGACAGTTGGCTCCGCGCCCTGCCGCGCGAAATGGCGAGCCCGGGCTTCACCACGCGCGTCCTGGCCCGGCTCGATCGGCTCGAAGCAGCCGGCGCTGGCACCAGGAGCGGGAGAGCGGCGCGGATCTTTGGACTGCCGCGGCTCACTCTCCCCGCGGCGGTACTGGCGGCGACCCTGGCGGTCGCCGCCAGTTTGTCCCTCCAGGGCGGCGGGATGCTGCCGGCGCCGGTGGTGCCGCCACCGGCCGCCCGTCAGGCGGCGCGGCCCAGCGCTCCAGCGCCGCTACCCACGCTGGGACCACGGAGAATGATGGGGACATCGTTGGCATCGTTGTCGACAATGCCGAACGCTCGCCGGACACCCAACGGACTCTCGGCGCGGCAGGCGAGGGCGCTCCTGGAGGAGATCCAGAGCGAGCACCACCAGGTGCACGACGAGATGCGCCAGCGCGAGGCGCAGAGCTCTACGGTCTACCTGGGGGGCGATGAGGACATGGACCTGGTGGTCCATCTCGACCGGGTCCGCGAGTTGCCGGACCGGCAGGCCGACCCGCCGCCCTATCAATATGATTGAGATTTGAAGTGAGTGAGGTTTAAGGAGGAACACGATGCAAGGATGGAAGACCAACGCGCTGCTCGGCCTGACCACCGGGCTCCTGCTCCTGCCCGGCGCCGCGCGGGCCGGGCTGGTCACGGACAGTGACAAGCCCGGCGGAGCGGTCGAGGAGAAGGTGGTCCACGAGCGCGTCGTCATGATCGACGATCAGGGCAAGACCACGACTCTCGACACGAGCACCAAGAAGGTGCCCTGCGGCTATCTCGGGGTCGGTCTGCTCGATCTCACCCCGGAGCTCCGCACCCACTATGGGGTGCCGGAGGACGTGGGGGTCCTGGTCTCCAAGGTCGCGCCGGGGAGCCCGGCCGAGAAGGCCGGGATCAAGGTGGGCGACATCCTGACCGGGCTCGACGGCAAGCCCGTCGCGTCGAGCTTCGATGTCCGCCACCGGGTCCGGACGGCGGAGGACGGCGCGCAGTCGACGGTCGAGGTCTGGCGGAGCGGCAAGGTGCAGACCCTGACCGCCACTCTGGAAAAGCGCAGCCGGCCGGAGCTCGACCTCACTCCCCTGATCTTCAAGAAGGACGGCGACCAGCTCTTCCTCCAGCGAAAAGGCGAGGACCCCCTGCCGCTCCAGACGGAGCCGGGGCACCAGGTCATCCTCCAGCGCCGGTTACAGGGACGGGATGCGGACCTCGAAAAGCACATGAAGGAATTGGAAAAGCGGATCAAAGACCTCGAGCACCAACTCGAGAAGCAGCACCCGTAGCACCCTCCTGTTGTACCTGGCCCTCCCGGGTTCTTGCGCACTTGGGAGGGCCGACTTTCTCCCCGCTCCAGTTGTACAGTCCTCGCCCATCAGGCGTGGTGGTGCAGGCTCTCTCCGAGGTAGGGGTCGTTCCTCGCCAGGAGGGGAGCCCCGGCGAGGGAGCGAGCCATGAGGAGGAAGAAGAGGCTCGCGTAACCGGCGGTGACGAGGATCTCGGGGAGGCCGATCGCGACCCGCGGCAGGACCGGTGGCGCCACCAGCATATAGAGGTCGAGCCAGTGCCCAAGGAGGACGAGGACGGAAACCCCCTGGAGAACCCTGGGATTGCGCTTGGCGGCCCGCGGTAGGAGGATGCAGAAGGGCAGGAGCCAGGTGAGCACCGGGGTGAGAAAGAACAGGGGGGCCCAGCCATCCCGGGTACGGAGGACGTAGAAAGTGACCTCCTCCGGGATGTTGCTGTACCAGATCAGCAGATACTGACTGACCCAGATGTAGGCCCAGAAGGTGCTGAAGGCGAAGAGGAGCTTCCCCAAGTCGTGGAGATGGCTCTCCTGGACGATCCCGGCGAGAGCTCCCCGCTCGCGGAGGAGGACGACCGCCAGGGTGATGGCGGCGATCCCGGAGAGGAGGAGCCCGGCGAAGGTGTAGACGGCGAAGATGGTGCTGAACCAGCGCGGATCGAGCGACATCAGCCAGTCGAAGCTGGCGAGCGAGAACGAGACCGCGAAAGTGACGATAAAGAACGCCGAGATGCGGACCATCCGCCGGTGCTCCTCCCCGACACCACCCTTCGATCCAGAGCGGTCCTGGGCGAGCGAGGTCCGCCGCAGGAGGAGGGCGAAAAGGCTCCAGAGGAGGAGGAAGGCCAGCATCCGGCCGAAAAAGAACGGCGTGTTGAGATAGGCGCTCTTGGCGGCGACGACCGGATCGTGCCGGAGGACCTCGGGGCGGGTCCAGGGGTAGAGCACCTGGCGGCCGAAATAGAGCGGCAGGGTGAGGAGGCCCGCCACTGGCACGAAGCCCATCATCGCCTCGGGGACCCGGCGAATCACCGCCCACCAGCCGGCGCTCGACAGGTAGTGGAGGGCGAGGAAGAGGATGCCGGCGAGGGCGAGCGAGAGGAAGAAGAAATCGTCGACCAGGAGGAGGGTCCAGAGGCGGCCTCTGCCAGCGCTGCCGCCAGTCAAAAAGAGGCCGGCAAGGACGGCGGCGCCCAGAGCCGTGAGGGCGACCGCCACGCTCTGCGCAGTGCGGGAAAAGGGCGCGAAACTCGGATCCGCTCTCACTTCTTGGCCTCCCTCGTGGCACCCGCCTGGAGCCTTTGCACGTAGCGCACGGCCTTCCAGCGATCCTCCGGCGAGATCTGGGTTGCGTAGGAGGGCATGAGCCCCGAGCCGCGGCTGATGACGTGGAAGATCCGCCCCTCGGGGAGAGCGCGCACCCGGTCGCTCGTGTAGGAGGGCGGATTGGGGAACTTGGGGATGATGGGGCCGTCCCCCTGGCCGGTCTCGCCATGGCAAACCCAGCAGAAGGTGCGGTAGACGGCCTCGCCACGCGCCAGGACCTCCGGGGTCGGCGGGAAGGGATTGACGAGCTCCCGCCCGGCGCGCTCCGCCTCCTCCGGGCCGGTGCCGAAACGGAAGGGGAGGGCGCCGCGCGCCACCGTTCCCGCTACCGGGCGCTGCAGGGTCTGCCCGTTCCTCGTCACCTGATTGGGATCGAAGGCGTCATAGGGCACCGAGCGCGCCATGTCCGGCATGAACTCGTAGCCGGGGTGGGTCTTGCCACAGCCCAGGGCCACCAGGAAGGCGGAGCGAGATAAGAAACAGGCGCCTCAGCGGCTGCCTGCCTTCCACCCGGATCTGCCGGGCGCCGGTATCGGCGAGGAGCTGACGCGCCCCTTCGGCATGCAAGCTGGGGGCGGCGAGCACGAGCACGAAGGTGTCGTCGGTCACCCCCGGCGCCAGGGAGCGGACGGGGGCCGCGGGGTAGAGCCGGCTGCGCCAGAAGAAGGCCCCGGCCGAGGCGAGGCCGGCGCAGAGGACCGTGAGCTCGAAGGTGATCGGCAGAAAGGCGAGGCCTGAGTTGGCCGGCTTGCCGCCGACGTCGATCGGCCAGTCGACGACCGCCGTCCACACCTGGAGCCCGATCGCCGCGGCCATGCCGAAGAGGCCGCCGGCTAAAGTGACCCAGGGGAGGCGTGTCCTGGGGAGGCCCATCGCCTCATCCAGGGTATGGATGGGATAGGGCGCGAAGACGTCCTCGATGTCTAAGCCCCTCACCCGGGCGAGCCGCACCGCCCGGAGCAGACTCGCCTCGTCGCCGAAGCAGCCGAGCACCCTTCCCTCCGCCATCCCGGGCACCTCAGGCATGTTCCCCTTCCGACTGCCGTTCCCCGACCACCCCCTTGATCTCCCACATGGCGATCACCGGCAGGAAGCGGATGAAGAGGAGAAAGAGGGTGAAGAAGAGGCCGAAGCTGCCGACGAGCGTCCCCACCTCGACGATCGTCGGCCGGTACATCGACCAGCTCGAGGGGAGAAAGTCACGGTGGAGCGAGATGACAATGATGACGAAGCGCTCGAACCACATACCGACGTTGACCAGGAGCGAGAGGACGAAGAGCACCGGCAGGCTCGTACGCAGGCGCTTTGACCAGAGGAGCTGCGGCACGAAAAGGTTGCAGCTCATCATCGTCCAGTAGGCCCAGGCGTAGGGGCCGGTCGCGCGGTTGACGAAGGCGTAACGCTCGAAAAGGTTGCCGCTGTACCAGGCGACGAAGAACTCGGTCAGGTAACAGAACCCGACCATCGTGCCGGTCAAGAGGAGGACCTTCGCCATCGCCTCCAGGTGGAGCATCGTGATGTAGCGCTTTAAATTCATCACCTTGCGGGTGATGATCAGGAGCGTCATCACCATACCGAAGCCGGAGAAGACCGCGCCGGCCACAAAGTAGGGCGGGAAGAGGGTCGTGTGCCAGCCCGGGATGACCGAGGTCGCGAAGTCCATGCTGACGATCGAGTGGACCGAGATGACGAGCGGGGCGGCGAGGCCGGCCAGGAGGAGCGACAGGGTCTCGTAGCGCGACCAGGTGCGGTGCGAGCCGTCCCAGCCGAGGGCGAAGAGGCCGTAGAGGAAGCGCTTGATGCGGCCGGTGGCGCGGTCTCTGAGGAGTGCGAGGTCAGGGATCATCCCCACATACCAGAAGACGAGCGAGATCGTGAAGTAGGTGCTGATGGCGAAGACATCCCAGAGAAGGGGCGACCGGAAGTTCACCCACAGGGGGCCGCGCGAGTTGGGATAAGGGAAGACCCAGAAGGAGAACCAGGGCCGGCCCATATGAATGAGCGGAAAGAGCCCGGCGCACATGACGGCGAAGATCGTCATCGCCTCGGCCGACCGGGCGATCGAGGTGCGCCACTTCTGGCGAAAGAGAAGGAGGATGGCCGAGATCAGGGTGCCGGCGTGGCCGATGCCCACCCAGAAGACGAAGTTGGTGATGTCGAACGCCCAGCCCACCGTGCGGTTCAGGCCCCAGGTGCCGATGCCGGTGGCGATCTCGTAGGTCACCGCCACCGCCCCCGCGAGGAGAGCCAGGCCGGCTACTCCCAAGCAGGCGAACCAGCCGAGGGTCGGACGGGAGTCGAGCGGCCGCGCCACCTCTTCGGTGATGTCGTGGAGCGAGGGATTGCCGGCAACGAGCGGCGGCCGGAGCCCGGCGGGCGGCGGACCGCCGTGCGGCGCTCTCTGGCGTTCGAGCGGCAGGTTGAGTGCGAGAACGTCGGCTTTGAGGATCTCGGCCATCGTTTTCTCTCCCCTAGGCCTCGACCCGCAGCTTGGTCAGGTAGCCCACCCCGGGGCGGGTGCCTAAATCCTCCAGCACGTGGTAGAAGCGCGGATCGGTCTGCCGGTGGGAGACGGCGCTCCCGCGGTCGTTCATGTCGCCGAAGACGATGGCGTCGGCGGGGCAGGCCTGCTGGCAGGCGGTCTGGATGTCACCGTCTCTAAGACCGGCGGCGCTGTGGCGCCCCTTGAGCTTCCCCTCCTGGATGCGCTGGATGCAGAGCGAGCACTTCTCCATCACCCCACGCGAGCGGACGACGACGTCGGGGTTCAAGACCATCCGCCCCAGGTCGTTCCCCATGGGGTTGTCGAAACGCTCGTTGCCGGCGTAGTTGAACCAGTTGAAGCGGCGCACCTTGTAGGGGCAGTTGTTGGCGCAGTAGCGGGTGCCGACGCAGCGGTTGTAGACCTGCTGGTTCAAGCCGTCCGAGCTGTGCACGGTGGCGAGCACCGGGCAGACGGTCTCGCAGGGAGCGTGGTCGCAGTGCTGGCACATCATCGGCTGGTAGACGGTGGCCGGGGCCTCCTCGGAACCGTTGTAGTAGCGGTCGATCCGGATCCAGTGCATCTCACGGCCGCGCCGCACCTCGTCCTTCCCGACCACGGCGACGTTGTTCTCCGCCTGGCAGGCGACGACGCAGGCGGCGCAGCCGGTGCAGGCCGAGAGGTCGACCGCCATCCCCCAGAAGTGCCCCTCCTTCTTGTACTCTTCCCAGAGCGAAGCGCGCTCCGGGTGCTCCTCGTTGCCGGCGGCCGGGTTCTTCCGGTACTCGGCGAGGGTCGCCTCGCGGACGATCGCCCGGCCCTCCATCGAGTGGTGGGTCTGGGTGGCGGCGAGCGGCTCCTGCCGGCCGGTCTTCTCCAGCCGGTAGCCGGTGGCGAAACCGCGGGCGAAACCGCCCACCAAGGGCATCAGGGGGAAGGCGTTGGCACCCACCCCGTTGCCCACCCGGCCGGCGGCGATGCGGCCGTACCCCAGGGCCACCGAGACGGCGCCGGCCGGCTGGCCGGGCTGGAGCTGCACCGGCAGCTCCAGGGCGGCGGCGCCGTCAGCGGTGCGCAGGGCGACGACGTCCCCCTCGGCCAGCCCCAGCTCGGTGGCCGTCCGCGGGGCGACCGAGACGTAGTTTCCCCAGGTGACCTTGCTCACCGGGTCGGGCAGCTCCTGGAGCCAGGGGTTGTTGGCGGGGCGCCCATCACGGAGCGCTACCTTCTCGTAGAGCCGAACCTCGATCCCCCCCGCCCGCCGAGCGGTGAGGGCCTGCTGGTGGGAGGCGAGGATCGCGGTGACGGCCGGGGTGAGGTCGGTACCTGTCTCGGCGCTGAGACCCGGGCTCGGGCCGATGGACGGCAGGGCGAACCCCCCGGCTTCGAGCGAGCGGTCCCAGAAGTCGTCGAAGTCCCGGCGCTCGTCCTGCCGCGGGAAAACTGCACTGCGCCAGTGCTCGCGGAGATAGTTGTGCCAGTCGGCCTTCTCGGCGTTCTCGGCGTTCTCGGCCAGTCTCGCCGGCCCAGGCGAGGAGGCTCTCCTCGAAGGCGCGGGTGGCGAAGAGCGGCGCGATGGTCGGCTGGGTCAGCCCGCGCCAGCCGGCGACCGGCTCGGCGTCGTTCCAGGACTCCAGGAAGTGGTGGTCCGGAGCGACGACGTCGGCGAGCGCCGCGGTCTCGTCGAGCCGGTCGGCCAAGGAGATCTTCAGGGCGACCCGGGCGAGGCCGGTGCGGAAACGGCCGGCCTCGGGGTAGTCGTAGACCGGGTTGACCCCATGGAGGAGGAGGGCCTGCACCTCGCCGCGCTCCATCTCGCCGACCAGAGCGGCTACCGCCTCGTCGTCCCCCTGCGACTGGAAGGACGGTCGGTCGAGGTCGACGGTCGTCCCCACGTTGCCCAGAAGGGAGTTGATCTTGAGGACCACCCGCTGGGTAGCGACGTCGTTCACCCCGCAGAGGACCAGCGACTTCCCGCGTTGACGCCAGAGCTCCGCCGCCACCCCAGCGAGCCTGTCTCTGGCTGGGAGGTCGTCCGGTATGGCAACACCTGCCTGGCCGGCCAGGCGGGAAACGCCGTCCAGGAGGGCGAGCGCCGCCCCGCCAAGCTGCGCAGGGAGAACGGCGATGCGCTCGTCCGCGTTGCTGCCGGAGAGCGACATCCCGGCCTCGATCTGGACGTGGCGTAGCGGCTCTCCCGCCCCGCCCACCCGGCGGGCGGCCGCGTACTGCCGGGAATGCTCGACCGGCGACAGCCAGGTCCCCAAGAAGTCGGCTTCGAGAGCGACCACCAGGCGCGCCCGATCGAGCCGATAGCGTGGCACGACGGGTCGTCCGAAGCTCTGCCCCGCGGCAGCGCGGAGAGCGGCCTGCGACACCGGCTCGTAGATCACCTGCCGGGCGCCGGGGTGGCGGGCGAGCCACTCCCCGATCAGCTGGCAGGTGGCGGGCCCGAGGACCGGCCCGGTGAGGAGAACGATCTTTCCCTGCCGGGCGGTGACGGCCGCGAGCCGCCCGGCGACAAAGGCGTCGACCTCCGGCCAGGCGGTCTTACGACCGGCCAGGAGCGGCCCCCGGAGACGCTGGTCGTCGTAGAGCGAGAGGACCGTGGCCTGCCCCACCGCGCAGGTGCCGCCGCCCGAGAAGGAGAGGGCGTTGCCCTCGACCTTGATCGGCCGGCCGTCGCGGACCTTGATCAGGAGACCGCAGCCGGCGGCGCAACCGGCGCAGGTCGTCGCGTACCAGCTCGCGACACCCGGGATGAGCCCCTCCGGCTCGTCGGCCAGCGGCACCGCCTGGCGCTCGGGGATCGGAGTACAGCTCGCGAGCGTCGCGGCCCCGAGTGAGAAGCCCATGAGCTTCAGGAAGTCGCGGCGGCTTTCTCCAGCCTCCGCCGTCTCCTGGGTCGCCTGCCAGAGCGTCCGGCCATCCGGCAGCTCCTGCCGGCGCCGGTCGAGGAGCTCCGGATCGTGCCTCAGGTCCTCCAGGCTCTGCCAGTAGCGCTTGTCCGCGGTCATGTCGTCCATTTCAGTAGTGACACTTCGAGCAGTCCGTGCCGCCGATGGGAGCCGGGGTGGGGACCCTTAGGGTGACGTGGCGCCAGGACGGCGGGGTGATGCCGCGGGCGCGGTGGCAGCCGATGCACCAGCCCATGGTCAGAGGCGCGTCCTGGCGCACCCGCTCCATCCGCTCTATCGGGCCGTGGCACTTCTGGCAGGCGAGCCCGGCGAGCACGTGCTGGCTGTGGTTGAAGTAGACGAAGTCGGGCAGGTTGTGGATCTTGGTCCAGCGGATCGCCCGCCCCTGTACGACCGCCTCCTTGAGTTTCTCGACCTCGACCGACTCGACCCGCAGCTTGGAGTGACAGTTCATGCAGACGTTCTCGGGCGGGATGCCGGCGTGGCGCCCCTTCTCCGCCGCGAAATGGCAGTAGAGGCAGGGAATGTGGTTATCGCCGGCGTGCAGCTTGTGCGAGAAGGCGATGGGTTGGACCGGCGAGTAGCCCTGACTTACCCCCACGCGCCGCGCGGCCCCCACCAGGAGGAGGCCCGCCAAGCCCGCGGCAGCAACGCCCAGGAGGATGAGGATCTTCTGCACGGCCTAGCTCACCGTATTCGTCCGCAGGCGGGCGAGAGCGAAGATGGAACGCTTGAGGGCGATCCACGGCCAGACCAGAACGGGGCCAAGAGCGGTGAACGGCAGCACCGCCACACTGGCGATGGCCGACAGCAGGTGGAGCTTGACGACCGGCGGCAGATCGGCGACGAGCTCGACGTCGGGCGCCAGCCGGAGCAGCGAGCGCAGATAGGGCGCCAGAGTGACGGCGTACCAGGCCGAGCCCAGGTGGTAGGCGAAGGTCATCACCAGCCCTGAGCCAATGGCGAGGGCGAGAACGGTGAGGAAGAGGGTGTCGGCCGCCGAGCCGAGGAGGGTCGACTGGGGGAGGCCGCGGGCCGGCGGGCGGACGCGCTCGAAGACCAGGGAGCCCCAGCCGGCGAGAGCCAGAAGACCGAGGCCGAAGGCCGCTGCCTGGAGGGTCGTGGGACCACCCCGCAGCAGGCGCCAGAGAAGCTTCTGATTCGGCAGGGTGAGGCCGAGGAGGTGCCCGAGGAAGACGAAGCCGACCCCGAGCCGCCAGGCGAGCGAACCGAAGTAGAGGTTCGCCGTGTCACGGAGAGCGGCGGGCAGGACCTTGAGCCGTGCCGCGGGCGAGGCCAGGCGGAGGACGGGCACCAGGGCCAGCAGGGCCACCGCGACATAGGGGAAGATCCCGAACAGGAGAGAGCTCCTCACGGTTCAGCGCCCCCGCCGGCGGCCGGTCCACCAGAAGACCAGCGCCGAGCCGCCGAACCCGAAGAGAGCGGCGGTGCGCGACGGCGCGGCGCGATCGATCGGCACCGCCTTGCGGTGCGCGGCGCGGCAGAGAAACGCCGTCAGGGCATAGGCCTCGTCCCGGGTCAACGGCCGCCGGCCATAGAGGTCCGACATCAGGGGGAGCTGCAGCTGCGGCTCTTCGAGCACCCTCCGGAGCCCCCAGTCCTGGTACTTGAAATAAACCTTGGTGAGGTCTGGCGCGAAGGTACCCGCGGCGACCGGATCGGCGGGATCGGCGGCACCGGCAGCGTGGCAGTGGATACAGGCCGCCCCACCGTTTGCGAGCGTCTGACGGCCGAGGAAGAGATCGCGCCCCCGGCGGATTTCAGCCTCGCTCGCCGCGCTCGCCAGCCGGATTTCGCCGCCCCCTGCACCCGGCCCTCCCGCCTCGACAAAGGCGAGGACGGCGTCGATCTCCGCCTTGGAGAGCGGGTGGTCCGGCATCACCTGCCGGCGGTAGCGCTCGAAGAGGGCCACCGCCTTGGCGTCCCGCGACCGGATGACGGTCTGCGAGGAGGCGATGAACCGGTAGAGCCAGTCGCGATCGTGGCGCGCGGTGACGCCCTTCAAATCCGGTCCCACGACCTCTCCCCTGCCGACGCTGTGGCAGCCGCTGCAGCGGCTGGCGAAGATCACCGCGGGGTCGGTCGCCGCCTGCGCAATCTGTGCGCAGGAAAAACCGATCCAACCGAGTAAGAAGATCCGTAGTGCTGCAATAGAAACCAGGCGCAACCGTTTCGCGATCATAATGCCTAGCCCCATTTCGAACCTCGAACGTAAAGTGGTCACCACCCCGCATCTCCCCGCTCTCGCGAGTATCTCTCGCATTTTTAACGAGACTTTCCCCTGCCCCGATTTTCACACGATCGTAGCTGGATAAAACCCTTCTGTCTTGGCCTCTACGGCCGATTACTCAGTTTCCCACTTACCCTCGGACTGGCGCGAAACGCCGGCTGGACGTAGCCCGGCTCGCCCTCAGCGCGAGCCTCTCTGTTTTCGCCTCCCCTTCTGGATTGGAATTGAAATCGAGTGGGCCAGAATAGTTTGCATATGCTAGCTACCTGCTATAGTAGTGTCAAGCATTATCTGTAACGTTAACCTTGGTTGGCAGACACACTGGGGAATGATATGTGGCCATCCGCGCCGAATCGGTTGTTGAACACGCTGATCGCACTCGCGTCCGTCGGTGGATTGATCACATTGGCCTATGGTGCCGCGCGGCCGGAGGACGAGCTTCCCAACCGCATTCCCCGGGCGGCACCCTATGTCACTGCCGAGGCCGAGAACGTGCCACCGCCCTTCGAGCACTACTGGAAAGAGGGCCACAATCCCGGCAAGTGCGCGACCTGCCATGGCCGGATCTTCTCCGAATGGAACGGCTCCATGATGTCGAGCGCCTGGCGCGATCCCGGTTGGCGCGGCGCCTTCCTGCTCGTCGCGCGGCAGACCTCGACGGCGGGCAACTGCGACCTGCCCAGCCCTCCGGACGGGAGCGAACGGGCGCGGCTCAACCCGTTTGCCAATGCGGACTGCTCGGCGACCTTCGACATCGGTACAGCCCAGCATCTCACCTCCCGCTCGGGGTCTCTGTTAGACGGCTTTTGCGCTCAATGCCACATGCCGACCAACTACGTCGACAACGTCATGCTCTCCGGCGTGAGCACCGATCCGGGATCGGGCCTCGAGCATGGGCGCCTCGATCCGAAATTCAATCCCACGTCCGACAACGGTACGGGTCTGGCGTTCGCCACCCTGGAGTCGCAGATCCGCAACACCGATACCGGCAAGCGGGGGATCTTCTGCGCCGCCTGCCACACCATGGCGGACACCCGGGAGATGCCGTTCGGCAACTATCGAAAGTCCGACCAGCCCTATCGACCGGTCGACGGAACCGATCGGACCCGCCCGCCGGTGCCGGAGTCGCCGAACCTGGGATACGCCGTCGGCGCCGGCTCCTATCGGCTGTCGCCCCGCGCGATCGGCGCCTCCCTGTTTCTCGGTCCACTCTCGGCAGCGCCGCGGGGGCAGCGGGTCGATCCTTACTTGAGCGGCGTCTTCTCTAAGGAAGTCCCCTACCAACAAGGTGCTTTTGCGGGCCATAAAGGCGCCTACCAGGTTCTGCACGAGCGCGCCGAGCTCTGCAGCGCCTGTCACGATGTCACCAACCCGTTGACAATCAAGAACAAACTGGGCAAGTGGGTGGGCGGTTTCCCCATCGAGAGGACCTACACGGAATGGTCGGCGAGCCGCTACGCCGACCGCCCGGGGAACCGGAACTTCGACCCGCGCTTCAAGCGTGACTGCCAGACCTGCCACATGCAGCAGGACTTCGGTCAGCCGGGAACCGCCCAGACCCTCTACCAGGATGGCAAGCCGCTCGCTCCCCTCTCCGGTAGCCCGCGGGACAACGGCCCCGTCCGGCCGCAGTACTTCAGCCATCACTTCGTGGGCGGCAACGCCTATGTCGACCGGATGATCGGCGCCGATGTCGACGAGTACGGCAGTCCTGAGAGCTACCCGCAGCTCTCCATCTTCAGCTACACCTCGGCCGACCCCAAGAGCGTCTACAACAACGCCTACTTCACGAACGTCTCGGCCCGCGGGCCGATGACCCAGCACAGCCGGTTGGCCTGGGACCGCCTGCGGAACGTCGTCGACTTGGAGGTTCAGGGGCCGGCGGCGGCGGCGGCGGGGACCCGGGCGCCCCTCCACGTCACCGTCACCAACAGCGGTAGCGGCCATGACTTCCCCTCCGGCTTCCCGGAGGGCCGCACGGCCTGGGTGGCGGTCCGCGCCTTCGACCTCGCGACCGGCGCCGAGCTCCCGATCTACGACTCCTTCTGGAAGCGGTCCTCACACGGAGTGGGATACCTGACCCGCGCCGACCAGAAGGACCCGAGCTTCCCACGTTGCGCGGAGGTCCTCCCCGCCGGCTCACCGGATCCGTATGCCGTCCAGTTCAAGGCGGTGGCCTCTCTCGGCGACGGCTGCCCGACCCTGGAGCTCGCCTATGCCACGCCGCTCAACCTCGTCGTCAACACCGACGGCCTCCCCGTCGACGAGCACGGCAAGGTGATCGACCGCGAGAATCCTCGCGGCCTGCCGCAGTACCGCGACCTGGACGGCGACGGCGACCTCTTCGACGACTCCTACCTCTCGGACACCCGGCTCCGCCCGCTACCCCACCCCGGGGCCACCGTCCGCCTCGACCGCTATGCGGTGGTGATCCCTGCCGGAACCCGCGGGCCGGTCGCGGTGACCGCCGCGGTCTACTATCAGTCGTTCGAGGCCATCGTCGCCAAGAAGTTCCTCGGTAACCTGGCGGACCTCGACACCGACTCCCTTCTCGAGCCCTGCGTCCTGGGCGGCGCCTGCGATGGGCGGACTCCCACCGTCGAGCCGGCGGTCGTCGAGGGCGCGCCCCCGGTTCCCATGGAGGTGCGCAACTGGGTGATCGACATCCAGGGCGGGGCCCTCGATCGCACCCCGCCCGCGGTCCACACCTATCCCGCACCCGGGGCCGCCGACGTCTACCAGGACGCCGTGGTCAAGGCCTTCTTCTCCGAGCCGGTGGCGGGAGTCGACGTGGAGAGCTTCACCCTCGCCGACGAGACCGGCGCCCGCGTTCCCGCCTTCGTCGACCAGATCGGCGACGGAACCTGGGCCCTCTTCCCCCATCGGGTTTTCCTCGCTGGCGGCAGGACCTACACAGCGCGCCTGGCCGCCGGGATCTGCGACTTCCATCACAACTGCACCCGGGAGGAGACTGCCTGGACCTTCACTGTGGCGAAAGAGCGGGGGCAGGGGAGCGGTGACACCAGTGTCCCCCTCGGATTCATGCCGCCCGCGGCCACCCCGGAGCCCTCGGACGCCGGCCCGGCGGTCCGCGCGG